>NZ_JBEPNS010000005.1:0-31786 GCF_040546365.1 Sphingomonas sp. PvP055 | reverse complement strand
ACGCGCGTTTATATCGTCGACGGTATGCACCGTGCCCGCTAGTGGGCGTTAGCGAACGTTCCGCTTTTGCGGCCCTGCTCGACCCCGTCGCAGATATCCTAAGTTTCGCGACAGCAGCCCCGATGCTTGCGTTCTCTCGTGTACCGGCGTCGCAAAAGTCTGTTGCATAATATTGTTGTTCCGATACAGTTTTGCGACATGCTGATCGGCTATGCCCGTGTGTCCACCGACGACCAAGATCTCCGACTGCAACGCGCCGCGTTAACGGAGGCTGGATGCAAGCGCACTTTCGAGGAGAAGGTGTCGGGTGCAAAGCGTGACCGGCCCGAGCTGGCCAGGATGATCAAGCAACTGCGCGACGATGACACGGTGGTGGTGACGCGGCTCGACCGACTGGCACGCTCCACCCGCGACCTGCTCGACATTGCCGAGAAGCTGAAGGAGGTCGGCGCCGGTCTGCGCTCGCTGGCTGAGCCCTGGGCGGATACGACCTCACCTGCGGGCCGCATGGTACTGACCGTGTTCGCTGGCATCGCCGAGTTCGAGCGCGAGTTGATCCACCAGCGCACCAGCAGCGGTCGGGTAGCGGCCAAGGCGAGGGGAGTTCGCTTCGGCCGGCCGCCCAAGCTCACCCCCGATCAGATCGCGCTCGGCGAACGGTTGGTGAGCGAGGGTACATCGGTGAGAGAAGCCGCCAAGCTGCTCAAGTGCCATCATGCCACCCTCTACCGGGCGCTGACCGCCGCGACGTTGGTCCCATGATACAAGCCATTCTGCAATCTGGCGTGCCGCAGGGGGATGTCTGATGCCAATTCGCCCCGAGCATTTGTTCCTTTACCCGATCGACTGGCCGCAGCTCTCGCACCATGTGCGCTTCGTACGGGCAGACGGATGCTGCGAGCATTGCGGACGTCCTCATGGACAGAAGGTGTTTCATCTGCGGGGTGGTCGATGGTGGGACCGAAAGCGGCATTGCTGGCGCAACGGCCAAGGTCGACGCGTACGACGACCAACAGAGAACATCCTGGCGCATGGTGCATGGACGCCGGTGGTCCTGGCCTGCGCGCATCTCAACCATGACCCCAGCGACAGCGCTCTCCATCGGCTGGCGGCGCTATGCCAGCGCTGCCACATGCTCCACGATGGGCCGGAGCATCGACGCCGGCGCTGGATGAACGCCCACTACCGGCGCGCACTCGGCGACCTGTTCTACGGTCCTTATCCCATACTGGGTGCCGAATGGATCACACCTACCCCAATCAGCATGCTCGACCACAGCCGATCATCGTACGCTTTCATGCGGTGAGTGCTAGGTTGCGTACCGCACGCAGTTACAGCAGCCAAGATGCCCAATCTTACACACTTTTGCACATTTTTACATGTTTATTTGTAGAAATGCATAAATGTGTGGTAGTTTCATGATTGAGATGGCAAGACGCTGTAATCTTCGGAGGTCATAATGCCACGAGTGCAGGTCATCCTCTCTGACGCGTTGGATGAACGGTTTACGGCCTACTGTGAGGCAAAGGGTTATAAAAAGAGCACTCTCGTTGCCCGCCTGATCAAGGATCACCTCGATCGGGAAGGGTACGCGGCGCAATCTTCTCTTCCCCTTGCCCCACCGTCGCGGAGGCAAAAAACCGACACGCAGGTTCAAGAAGGATGACGGCGCCACCTGCATTCCTCTGCCTAGAATGGCGGCTGCTCGAGTGCCGGGAGCGCGAGCTTCGCGACGCTACTCCATCATGAAACAGACGCTACGATTCCCAGGCTTCTGAAAACAGATGTGAAGGCCAAGAGTCGATGCTATGGCACAAATCAAGAACGAAAGGAGAAGCATGATGGCTAGGAAGCCTCGCGCAGTTGCGGGTGAGCGGATCGCCGGGTCAGCCATTGACCGCCTGCGTGCTTTCGCCGCGGATCGCTCGACCGTTCGCGATGCAGCTATCACTGCTGCTGGCGGATTGGACAGTCTCTGGGCCGAAGCCCGTACCGCCGAAGCTGGTCCGGTGGATGTAGTGGACATGTTCGCAGGATGCGGCGGCATGTCCGCAGGATTTCTCGCGGTGAACGCCTTAGTACCCGCTTATCGCCTTGCGATGGCCGTGGATATCGATGCCCTTGCCATGCGGACCTACGAGCGGAACCTCGGGCTGAAGCCGTCATTGCTGAACCTGCACGACTACGCCGAGGATCAGTCGGCCATAGTCCGAGAAGTGAATGCCCGACGTTCGTCTCCCAACGCTCCGCTCGTGCTCATCGGATGCGCTCCCTGCCAAGGCTTTCTCTTCTCATCGTAATGCAGAGGGGGAAGGTGACGAGCGGAACTCCTTGTTTCTGACTTTTGCAAAGGTAGCCGTGGCGATCGGCCCGGACGCTATCATTGTTGAGAACGTCCCTGAGGTAACGACAGATCGCTACTGGCCGGTGGTCCGCCGCGCTCGGCGCATCCTAGAGGAGGCAGGCTACCACGTCGTCCTCACAGCCCATGACATGTCCGAATTTGGCGTACCCCAGCACCGTTTTCGTGCCGTGATGATCGGGATGCGTCGTCCATTCGTCATGCCACGAGGCTATCTGTCTGGAACGGCTCGCCGGACAGTGCGGCAGGCTATCGGCCATCTTCCCCCCGTGCTTCCGGGGCAGATCTCTCCACACGATGCCATGCACCGGTCCGCAGGGCACCGCGTCTCCACAGTAGAAACCATCAAGGCTGTGCCGGTAGACGGTGGAAACCGTCCTAGCCACGTCGGCCCTGCCTGCTTACGTCGCGTTGCAGAGCGCCAAGGCCGTGCCGGATATGAGGACGTCTACGGACGCCTCTGGTGGAACCGGCCGGCTATTACGATCACCGGCCACGCTCGGAACCCAGCGAGCGGCCGCTACGTGCATCCCGAGCAGCATCGCGGTTTGACAGTGCGCGAGGCCGCGCTCTTGCAGGGATTCCCGAGCACATGGCAGTTCGAAGGTAGTGTTGGCCCCGCCTTCATGCAGGTGGGCAACGCCGTGCCGCCTCCGTTTGCGGCATTTCTAGCGACACACCTTCTGGGCGAGCTATTTGGACCGGCGGTAGAGAAGACCGACCGGGAAGTAGACATCCTGCATTCCCTAGGGCCAAGCTTCTCACGACTTATCCCTGCCCTGAAGGCAGGTCATCGCACGCTGCATGATCGGATGGCCCGCGCATGAAGCCAACAGCCATTGACCTGTTCTGCGGCGCAGGAGGACTGACGCACGGTCTTGTCAGCGGGGGCTTCAACGTGCTCGCCGCCTTCGATAATTGGGCACCAGCTGTACGCTCTTATCGGTTAAACTTTCCCGATCATCCGTGCCTTTCCGACGATGTCGCCAACCTCAATGCAAAGCGCCTAGCGGCGCTGGGACTAATGGACGTGGATCTCGTGGCGGGGGGCCCGCCCTGCCAAGGCTTCTCTGCACAACGCATCGGCGCAGACGAGGATCACAGGAACGAACTGGTTCACGCATTTGGCCAAGTGGTCATCAATGCCCGCGCCCGCATGTTTGTGATGGAGAACGTCAAAGGACTACTTGGAGGCAGAGGACGGGCTACGGCCTCGCGATTTATCGCCGAAATGGAGGCCGCTGGCTACCAAGTCACCCATCGCGTACTCGACGCGGCCGATTATGGCGTGCCTCAGAACCGATTGAGGGTCTTCTTTGTCGGCAGACGACGCGAAGCGGCAGGTTCCTTTACTTTCCCTGTGCCGACCGCTGTCGGTCGGAGGACGGCCGGTGAGGCTCTGGCCGACCTTCCTGAGCCGCCGGCAGATCTTGTTCCATTACCAGGGGACCCACTTCACCGGCGCTCCCGGCTATCAGAACTAAACCAGCGACGAATCTCCCTTATCCCTCCTGGCGGCGGCTTCGAGGATCTCCCCGTGGATTTACGCGCGAACTGCCACAAGAACGGTGCCGCCCGCATTGGGCATCGTGCCGTATACGGTCGCCTTCACCCAGATCGTCCAGCGGGAACCATCACGGCACGATTTGATAGCTTTACGCGAGGGCGCTTTGGGCATCCAGTTGAGCCTAGAAATTTGACCCTGCGCGAAGGTGCGCGCCTTCAGAGCTTCCCCGACGATCACCGGTTCGTAGGTACTCAAGAAGAAATAGCCGCGCAGATCGGAAATGCTATTCCGCCGCTTCTTGCGGAGGCTGTGGCGAAGGCTGCTTATGAAGCACTTGAGAGGGATTCTGCTTCAGACAGAGTGCTGCTACTTCCGCGCCTAGTTGCTGCCGAGTAAAGAGATGCCGTGGTCAAATAGCTTTCACGAGTCCTTCTCGGTTGTACCGACCGGAAAGCCAACCGACGCTCAAGTAAACCTATTTCTCTCTAGTCATGGGCAGACTGAAACGGACGTTCTTGCAGCATGGCCTAAAGGTAGGCCAAATATGCAAACAGCCGGTCAACCGCTTAAACCGGCAAACCCTAAGCAGTTTAGGAACATGAGCCAGTTGCTGCGGAATATAGGGTTGGCCTATACCGATAATAGCGGCAATGACGGCGTGGTTCGCGTCACACGGCTTGGCCAGGAAGTACTTGGTTGGCGACAAGACGGTTTAAATAATAATAACGTACGAATAATAGCAAGATATGCTGCAAGAGCCATAGCAGCTGCGCAGCTGCATAATCCAACGCGGGAGGCTAAAGGATACGTTGGCGCTAGGGTTTTCCCTTTCCAATTTATTTGGCGCGCCATGCTCGCGCTTGATAACCGGATCAGCATACCCGAGCTCGAGAGAGCTATTTTTGTAGTGAACGATGAGGCCGACCTTGGCGAAGCTATCTTAAAAATCCAAGGTTACCGCGAGACGGGCAATCTCGACGACCTGGGGGCGACGAATGCCAACGGAGATGACGAAGGCGTAGCGGCTTGGATGTGCTGGGCCTCATTCGGCTGGACTCTGATACCAAAGCGAAAGGCGGGAGGAGACGGTTATTACAGGATACCAAACGGCTGGGCCTTGCAGATTATTCGCGAAGTGGCGACGACACGACAGCGGCACAGGACATTCAGCACTGATCGGGAGTATGTGGAACACCTCTCGGCTTGCGCGGGTCTACCTCCTGACCTGAGATAGCGGCCGTTAAAGGGGTGAATGAATGCCGAATGCTGCGACCGAGAAGAAGGTGGATGAGGTTGTCGCGGCTTGCGCACGATACGGTGCAACATCCATCATCGCCCTCGCGGGACCGCCTGCGACAGGCAAAAGCCACGTAGCCCTGATCGCGGCACAACGGCATGCTGGCCTGCCTAGCAGAGTCAGAGAAATCCAATTCCACCAATCCTTTACCTACGAGGAGTTCGTGGAGGGGCTCCGGATCGACGCCTCAGGAGCGGTCAATCACAAGGCCGGGGTCTTTTTGGAGGTCAACGACGACGCTACGGCTGATCCGGAGCACAACCATGTCCTCCTAATCGAGGAGTTGACGCGGGCCAACCTTGCCGCAGTACTCGGGGAATTGCTGACATACGTCGAACACCGTGAGCGATCATTTAGAACGCTTTTTGGCGGCACGTCGGTTACTGTGGCTCCAAGATTAACAATTCTCGCAACCTTTAATCCCGTAGATCGATCGGCGTTGAGCATAGACGCAGCGCTACTGCGCCGACTTCGTATTATCGACTTCCTCCCGGATGCCGGTCAGTTGGCCGACATGCTCGCGGCCAAAAGTCCTCCTATCCCTCAAATCGTCGTCGATCGGCTGATAGCTATCTTCGCGATATGCAAACAAAAGCACCCCAAAGAATACGAAACGATGGTGCCGTTCGGACATGGTATATTTAGTGAGATTGCGTCGGAATCGGACTTGTACCCTCTTTGGGAGCAGCGATTGAGGCGAATGCTATACCGGCCGCTTCAAGATCCTCATCCCTTCGCCTCGACCATTGAAGCAGCTTATCCTTGGACTGATCCTAATTTCCGTCTGGTACCCGAACCAGTCGCGGTATCCGCATCCGACATAATCGGGCCAAACGACAAGGATTCGTCACAGGCTACATGACCATCGTTGTTCGAGAACGTGGTGCAACACCGCTGGAGCATGGCGAGTGGCTCTTGGTGTCGAGCGACCCTGGATTCCGCGACTTGGTCTCGAGATCAGTGCTAGGCGCGCGCCCAGGTCGGGCTGGAGGATGGGAGCTGACAGCAAGGGGCTACGTCGGGCGCGTCGTGCTTGGTGGGCTAGAAGTTGCTGTCACAGAAAAAGTCCCCGGCGGGTTCCGAGCGATGGCCGAAATCGTTGCTCCGCGCGCATTCAAGCTCGTGCGTGCATCCTCCCCGATAGTGCTAGGGGCGGAACCACAAACGATATTAGCTGAGATGCTGGCTACAGCCATCCGCTCCTATCTGTCAGGGTATGCCATCCAGGAGTATCGCGAGGAACGAACAACAGGAGCATATCTCACCGGAAGTCTTGATGTACCGGGCACGGTCGCCCTCCGGGCACGCGGTATTCGGCACAAAGTAGCGTTCCGTCGACACCGAATGACCGATGATCTCCCACTCAATCGTATTGCTTGGCGTGCGTTGGGAGAGATCGCATCCGGTAAAGGCGCCACCGCCGTTGGAGATGAGCTCGCTGCATCAGCAAGGGCATTGCGTGCAACGTTTGGGGACAGCGCTGACCAAGCAGCCCTCCTCACGAGACAGGAAGTTCTCGCCGAGGCCCTCGCTGAGGCGGATTTGACGGACAGACACCCGGCGTTGTTCGAAGCAGCAGCGCTGTCCCTGGCAATTCTACAAGGAGCCGCTCCGTCAGATGGCCAAGATGCCGAAGCAACTGTACCGCGATCATGGTTCGTGAACTTGGAAAACTTATTTGAACGTGCCGTGCGCGCGTCCATCGCCGAAGCGTTAGACGGCGTTGCAGAGGTGAGCGGCCCCGACAAGAGAAGCCCCCTTTTCCGCGGACCGCCGCCACGCCTACCGGCAAACCCAGATGTTGTTGTTCGCACGACAGATCGTGTCGCCGTGTTTGACGCGAAGTATAAGGATAGAGATGGCGATCCTTCTGCCAGCGATATTTACCAGCTCCTCGCTCATGCAGCGGCACTAGGGGCGAATAGAGCAGCGCTTTTCTATCCGTCAAATGGTTACGACGCACCTGTACAAATGGGGCGATCTTCAACAGGCTGCGAAGTGTGGGCGTTTGGTCTTGACCTTGCTCAGATTCGGCAAAGTATGCGCTCGGCATTAAGAATCATGTCATTCCCAATAATTGCAGCGTCAGCATAAATATATAAAAACAAACAATGATCAGCAGGGTGTGAGTACGGTATTTATCTTGGTTTCCGATCACCCACTTTCACGTATGACGATCATAGTTCTGGTACCAGTGAGCCTTGACCCACTTGGTTTTCCCAAGGGAAGAATTGTGCGCATGTTCTGCATGCAAGCAATTGGCTTAGAAGGTCTATCGTTAGGCCCCCTGCTAGGCGGCTTTTTGTGAAAGCTGGACCTGGCTTAAATTCGGCCGTCCGCTAGATTTGGCAAAGTAACTAGAGGCAGGCGAACGAATCCGGCGGGGGGGGGGGGACATCGACAATGTGGCTAGCAATTCTTCAATTTCTGCGCGCCGATCGTGTGCCGCTGCATGCCGGTCATGTGCCGCCCCAAGCACGGCAACCTGTTGTAGCGTTGTGACTAGAAAGCAAACGCAGAGGTTACGATGAAAAAGGTCACGCCTCAGGGCAATTTGATAAAGCAGCTTCGATCGCAGCTCGAAAAGGGATCGCTTCAAAAAGAGATGTCGCACGCGATCGGCATCAGCGAGCGGCGGATACGGTCGATCGAGAACGAGAATGTGGCGGTCACGGTCTCGGAACTGGATCGCATCGCAGCCTATTTAAATGTGTCTCGCGACCAGATTGCCTACGCGATCAACACTCCTAAACTCGTGCCAACCGCTAGCGATGTCACCGAGCAGCTCTTGGCCGGACTTTTCAAAGACCGGATCATACCGCGCTTCGAGAAAGATCGTGCTCACGCAACGATGGACGCGGGTAGGATAATTCAAGACGCGCAGCACTCTGAAGACCTGACTGTACAGATCGACATTCAGCTCAGCAACGAAACCAGCGAGTATGCCGAGGAACTGGTCCGGCTCTTGACCGAGCTAACATGGGAAAAACGCGATTGGCTCGCCAAGCCGACGCCAGCGGATGACATCGCTCTGAGGCGGCGCGTTCGTCAACTTCTGGTTCTCCTGAAGGGCAATGATGTATGGTTTTATTACACCAATCAGTTGCGCCGCCTGCCAGAGCGATTTGACCTCCCCGCCGACGGCGATCCGAGCGAAATGAAGTTTCGCGTAGCAATCGTGCTGGGGCCGCCGGGTGAATACGGGGAAGAGTCGATCGACGTGAATGTCGATAACGGCCAACCATATTTCATGAAGGGTTGGGACTCGAAAAAGCAGAAGGACAGCGACGGATGCTGAGGGCCATAACGACCATCAAAAACTTGGGGGTTTTTGGCAACTACAGCCAAACACCGGGCCTCAAGGCATTCTCCCGTTATAACGTGATCTATGGTGAAAACGGGGCCGGAAAAACTACGCTTTCGCGACTGTTTACTGCGCTGAACGAAGGCGCTCATACGGAATACCCGCTGCTGGAATTCGCCGTTGATGGAGAGAGTGGCGCGGTTGCGAAGGGTCAGAAATACGCCAGAAAACTGCGTGTTTTCAACGCGGATTACGTCGACGCGAATATCGGAAAATTTGACAGCCCTATCCGCCCCATATTGATCGTCGGCATCGAAAATAAAGAACTGGTGGAGGAGGTGCGCAACGAGCAGGCAACCTACGATGCCCGCGAGCTGCGATTAAAAGAGGTATCGGCCGCCATCGAGAAGGCGACCACTGACAAGGGCAAGATTTTCTCTGCGGTCGCAAAGACTATCGGCGAGGCGACCAGCGGCGTGTCCCTGCGAGGCTATCGCAAGCCCGACGCGGAGAAGGACTTCGTTCGTCTGCGCCCGCTCAAGAGCTATCTCGACGATGAGCTTGAGGTTAGCCGCGCCACGCTCCAGCAAGAACAGGCCGATCCGGTCAATAAATTTGGATTGCCGTCGCAACTGCGCGAAAATAACGGCGAGCTTGTATCCTTCGTAGACGCCTGTGCTCAGTTTTCGCGAACGGTCGAGAGCCTTACGCGCAAGACAGCTCAGGAAGGCGCGTTAAAGCGCCTCGTTGAAAACCCAGAAATATCCAAATGGGTCGAAGAGGGAATCAAAATACACCGGGATTATTCCTCCGGCGCTTGCGAGTATTGCTCACAGGCTATTCCGGTTAGTCGAGCCGAGGCGCTAGCCGACCATTTCGGCGCAGCCGATCAATCGCTCAAAGCAGAGATCGAAGTAGCGATTGAAACAGGGACGCAGTTAGCGGAAAGCTTGCGGAAAGTCGAACCCGCAGCACAATCGAGCCTCTATGCAGAACTTCGAAAAGACTATGATCCTGTAGTTAAAAGCTGGGAAGTAGAGCGCTCAACCTGGCTTGACAGGCTAGCCGAGGTTAACGCGATCCTTGCCGATAAGCTCATTCGGCGGTCTAGCTCGATCGACGCAGAAGCTGGAATCGAAACCGCCGCTCTTGTTGAGGCGACTGTAAGCCTCGATGACATTCTTGCACGGCATAATATCAAGACGGCCCAGTTTTTCTCTGCCAAGAGCAAGGCGCGCGAGATACTTGAACGGCACTATCTTGCGCAGATCGCCGAGCAGGTCACTGAATTCGAAAAGCAGATCGAAGAGCATAAGATTGAATCCGCCAAGCTCCTGAATGGCGCACCGGAATTTGCTGAACCACGCAGCATGGAGGCGCTGCTTGCGTCGGTGAAGGAGAAGCGTGCAAAGGTATCAAGCGCTCATGCTGGCGGCTCGGAGATGACAAACCGCCTGCGCGATTTTCTAGGGCGGACCGACCTAGAATTTCAGTCTGCTAACGATGGATATCGGGTTCTCCGGCGCGGAAAGCAGGCAAGACGGCTGAGCGAAGGTGAAAAGACAGCTATCGCGTTTCTCTATTTCATCGTTCAGCTCGGCGATCATGAATTTGACGTGGGTGAAGGGATCGTCGTCATCGACGACCCGATTTCGAGTCTCGACTCTTCCGCTATCTACCAAGCCTTCGCCTGCCTGAAAAATGCAGTCAGAAACGCGAAGCAGGTTTTCCTGCTTACGCATAATTTCGAGTTTCTGAAGCTCCTCCTCAATTGGCTTGAGTCCGCGAGAAGACACACTTCGCACTACATGATTGTGTGCGCCGAGACGGCAACGGATAGAGTTGCAACAATTATACAGCTGGATAGATTACTAGTCGAGCATCAGACTGAATATCAATTTCTTTTTAAGACCTTACATCGTTTTGAATCGGATGGGACGATAGCGTCCTGTTACCATATGCCGAACGTTGCGCGAAAACTTCTCGAAACCTTTCTTGAATTTCATTATCCATCCTCGGAGAAGCTTTATAAAAAACTTGATACGGTCAAATTTGACGAAGATAAGAAGGCTGCGATATACAAATTCACGAATGACAACTCGCACTTTACAGGGAAAGGCTTTGATCCCGCAATAGTTGCGGAGAGCCAGAAGAACGTCAAATATCTGTTAGAAATGATCAAGGCCGTTGCTCCAACGCACTATCAAGGGCTGGAAACTCTATCTGCATAATTGTCTGTTTTGGCGGACAAGCCTTATCATCCTCGAGTCTCCGGCTTTTTCGTCAGTCGTTCGGCTTATCCATAAGTATCGATCTGAGCTGAAGAGGCAGGGGACGGCGCGGTTAGAGCTGTATCGGATTCCCCCTGCAAACGGCTGGTTATGAGAGGGTGGAAAGCGAATTCGAGCGTCCATAATTGGGGCGCAAAACCGACGATCATCTTGGTATGACAACCGAGCGGTTGTGACGCTAAGCCGGCCTTTGCTCCGGTAGAAAGGTAGACCTTTTTGCCGATGACAGAGAATGCTCAAGCCCGACGTGTCCGCGAAATCCTCGCAGCTGTTAGACCCCTAGCGGCAGAGTATTACCAGCTCACAAGCAAGCCGCTGGGCGTCACCGGTGAGGTCGCCGAATATGTCGCAGCAGAGCTGCTGTGCCTCGAACTCGCCCCGCCCCGCACCAAAGGATACGATGCGGTACGGCAGACGCCGGCTGGCCCCGTGCGCGTACAGATCAAGGGGCGGGCCTATGGGGAAAAGGCAAACAGGAGCCAACGCCTCGGCACAATCAAACGAGATGCCGACTGTGACACCGTGCTGCTCGTGCTGCTGGATAATTTGACCCTCGAACCGCGCGAAATCTGGGAAGCATCTTACAGCGATGTCGAGAACCGGCTTGCTGTTCCAGGATCGAAGTCACGGGAAAAAGGCGCGCTCAGCGTACCGGAGTTCAAGAAGCTTGCCGAGCGGGTCTGGCCGAAGCCTGACACCGGGTTCTGACAACTACAAACCCGCGGAGACACGGGTGCAGGGCGACGGTGTCACAACCGTTCGGTTCTGAGACCGCCGGGTTGGCAGCCTCTCAAGAGTTCCACAAAGAGCTTGCATTCAGTCTACTGATGAATATATTTAAATATGCATTGAATAAGGTGAGTAAAATCGTGAATAACGAAACGGGACTCATACTGGCCAATTTGCGAGGTGCTTCTGGCCTCACGCAACGCCAAGTCGCTGAACGGATGAGCGCAAATCAAACGCGCGTGTCCCGGATCGAGGCTGGAGACGGTGACGACACTGACATCGAAGCCTATGTTACGGCTGTTGGAACACCTGAGGCGCAAGCTTTTGGGGAACTGCTGCGCCTTAACTGGACGCACCTCCCACGCCCGTCACTACGACACCCGGATCTCAACACGTTAGTAGCTGTTGAGCACGGCCTTGACCGGGTGCGAGCCTTCCTGGAGGATGGTCAGGTACCCACAGTTTTAGCTGGGCAGGCACAATTGCTTGATCGGCGACTTGAAGATGCGGGCCGCTACCTGCTCTCACTCGACCACGAAGTGGTCTATGTCGGGGAGATTGGGGTCGGTAAGACAACGGCGGCCTGCCGCCAAGCGGGGCTTGTGCTCGACGGGGCAACCGCTGCCGACCTTAAAGGCATGCTGTTGGATACCGGGGGTGGCCGTACGACCCTGTGCGACGTGCGGGTTGAGACTGGAGAGAAGTTTGCGCTGACGGTCGAACCGGTCAGCGACGAGGAAATCTACAAACTGGTCGGCGAAGTCTGTAAAAGCGTGTTCGAGAAGCTCGCGGGCGAGGCATCAACGACAACGCCGGACTATAAACCAGCCGAAGAGGTTGAGCGGGCTCTGCGCAATATGGCAGAGTTGCCTCGCCCAGCGCGAGCTCGCAAAGGTGCCACGACTGCACCCGATCCTGCGTCCGATCTCGCAGCAAAATTCACATCGTTAGATGCATTCTCAGCAGAATTTGCAGCAAGGCTGAGCCTATGGCGCCGGAGCCGGCGCAGCGTCGAGTTCGACGGCATTGATGCTCGGGCCGGACGGCAATGGCTTCGTTCGACCTTCATCGAGATCAACAACGGCCGCCACGATGATTTCTCGTTGCCCGACCGTATCACGGTCACTGTACCGTTCGCGTTGGTGGGTGACACAGGTCTTTCCATCGCAGTGATCGACACACGCGGTGTTGATGTTAGTGCGGTCCGCCCGGACATCCTGTCGCATATGAATAATCCGCGAGCGGTTACCCTGCTCTGTTCCAAGTGGGGCAGCGCGCCAGATCCTAGCTCGCAAGCGCTGCTCACTCATATCACCGAGACCAATGCAGATGCCGCGCTGCTTGATCGCGTGGCGATCGTCGCGTTGGCGCGCGTCGGCGACGCACTGTCGATGCGACAGGATTCCGGCGAGAGTGCCGAAGATCGGGACGAAGGCTATGACATTAAGCTCGGGCAGGTGGATGATGCGCTACAAAAAATAGGCCTTGCCGGTATTGAGGCCTTTGCGTTTGACGCGAGCGCCGACGAACCGAGCGCACTGACGACATTCGTCCTCCATCGTATCGCGTCGGTCCGCCAGACGCAGGCAAGAGCTGCAGAAGCAACGATTGCTGCAATCGACCAGATGATTGGCAATCGCGCGGAGGCTGAGGCGCTAGCGGCGCTGTCGACGGTGAGCGGCAACCTTGACCGGTTCGCCAACCGTCAAGCCAACCTGCGCGGTGCCCGACGCCCCGCGCACGAACGCCTGCTTACCGCGGTTATGACTCTTCATGCGCGTACGATCTGGGCTGCAACCCGGCGCGCTGGACGCTTCTGGAATTTCGACGCTTTCCAGTATCTCGGAGACGGCGCCGCCGCAGAGGCCAAAGTCCGGTCGAGCGAATTGGTAGGGGGTCTAATAGCGATTATCGACTCCGATCTCGATAATATCGAACTAGTTAGCGCCCAGGGATTTTTGATGCAGGTCCGCGCCAATGTCGCGCAATGGGAAGCGGACTTCGTCAATGCAGCGAGGCATCACGCAGCCGCGGTCTACTTTCAGCCACTCAGCCGCGCACAGGACCTATGGGACGCGTGCGAACACGAGTATGGCCTTGGCATGGGTGCCTACCGTGAGGGCGTCGCAGGCCGGCTGCGTGCCTGGTTTGAGGAGAGGGTCGAGCTGCGCGAGGAACTGGAGCGACGTGTGGCGCGCGCTTGGATAACGAGCTTCATCGTCCCGCTAAAACAGACCGCTGGACAAGGTGAGGTCAGTGGCACCTTACCCATCTTGCCAAGCGACGTTGGACAGGAAGGGTAAGCCGATGATCAGCTTCAGTAATTTTCATCGCCTCGATCCGGCGTCGCGTGACGTAGCAAGCGAACTCCTAGCTAGCGCCAATCGTCACGAACAGTCATTCTTCGCGTTCATCTATCGGTGGATGGCGTTCAACGGTTGGATGTCGGCGATAACGCTTGAATATACCGACCGCGCAATGATCGATTCATTGGCAGCGGAACCTCGGTTGATTGCGGCGCACGATCAGATGATGACGAGCGATAGAGAATATCGGCATCTAGTCGACACGTTCGCAACAGCGTGGCCGGTACTAAACGTGCGGGATGTCCGTAGGAAAATCGGGCATGACGCCTTCCGCCTGCATGACCGACCGGCCCTGCTCGCCGCTTGCGCAGCCGCCAATGTCAAACAGCAGCCGATCGACTGGTTGCCTGGCCAGCAGCCGAATTGGGAGCAGGTGTTACGCACTATCTACCAAGTGCGCTGCAACCTGTTCCATGGCGAGAAATCACCGCAGAACTTCCGCGATTTCAAACTCGTCGAAGCGTCCGATCGGGTCCTGCAAGCCTTCATGACCAAAACCAACTGTTTCGATTGGTATGATCTGTGAGCGCGACCCTAGATAGGTATTTAGCTTCGCCTGCGCTGCCGCGTCCTAATGCGAGTAGGACATAAAGATGCGAATGTCGGGCTTACTGGTGAGCCCGGCCGCCCGTTTGGGCTTAGCCGGGGTACTGTTCCGCTCGCCCGATTTGGCAGCCTTAACGGCTGATGCAGTGTTACGGTGGGGCGCCGCCTTAACGAGACTATACCGATCAATGCGGCACCGCCTAGACCGGCGAGAAAGTTAGACTTTCCTTCGGCAGCTCATGGAGGCGGCATGAACGTTTGTTGGGCCCGTATTGCTGACCATCATCGTGGTGCCTGTTTGCGTGCGAGCAGCTTGGTGATCGAGGAATCTAGCTCCTGCCTGCTCCAAGATTGCCGGCCGCCAAGCACAATCGGGTATGGCAAAATTCCGCGATAAACCTCTCGTATAAATGCTGATTCCGAGAGATCCAGATACGCGGCTGCCGTCCGCTGTCGCATCAGTTCGGGCCAATCAGGGAAACGCAAAGCGATGTCCTGATCCGATGGCACCTCACCATCCGGGATTGCTATGCCAACGACACCGGCAATCTTTGCTGCAGCTTCCGCCCCCTTCTCGTTCGGCACGAGCGGTGGGGGCTTCTTCTCGCCCACCCTCCTTGTTGGAGAGGGCGGTGGCGACCATGCTTCACGCTCCGCGGGCTGACGCGAGCTGATCCACGCTTCCACCTCGCTTGCCAGCCAGACTGATGTCCTTGGCCCGAGAGAGACATTCGGTGGGAAGGTGCCGTCTTTCATCATTCTATAGATGGTGCTCTGACTAAGCCCGATCCGCTGACGGATCTCCTTCAGGCGAAGGAACTGGTCTCCATTTTCCATACGAGCACCCTGCAAAAATCCTTCGGCCTCGTTATCCGTGCAACGCCTGCTCCAGAGCCTGGCGAATGAACCGTTGATAGGGCATCCCCTTGCGCGCCGCGGTCGCCTTCACCGCATCGAGCAGGTCGACAGGCAGGCGCATGTTCACCCGCGCATCCTTGCTCGAAAACTCAAACCTGGTGGGTGTGAGCGCGGATAGGTCGTAGCCAGTAAGATCGGCCGATCCGACGAACGCCTCGGCATCATCATCGCTCGAAAACAGCGGTAGGAGCTTATCCTCGCTCATAGTGCTCAACCTCCTTGGCGTGCATGTAACGGGCGCTGATGACCCGGATCAGATTGGCGCCGTCCCGATCGCGCCACGTGAACGCTAGAAATACGTGCCGGCCACTGCTGGCCCGTCCGATCGCAAGGAACCGCGTTTCCGCCGTCGAATGCGCTGCATCCGGTCCGATCGCCGGTGTGCCGGCGAACACGCTCTCAATTTCTGCGACCGTGACACCGTGCTTCTTGCATTTTTCGCGATTGCCGTCGTCCCAGTCAAAGCCTGCAACGATTTTGCTATCCATAGTCTATGATGGCATTTGTATGTACGTTTGTCAACATAGAAGATTCGGACTTTAGCGCACACGTGTGGCGATAGTCGGTCGCTGTCGCGCATATTTTAGGATTGCCGTCTCGTTTTGCTCGCGCATCTCACGCGGCGCGTCCGCTGGTGTGCACGTTTCGGCAAACATTAACGCCATATCAGCCGCACCGAATGGCTGCCTCTCACCGCGTAGTGCGAAATACAGTACCGCGTCGGCGATCTGAGGCACGAAAGCCCCGGCAGCCGATACCGGCGATCCCTGCTCGTCAAAGATATAGTCGATCATCCGCAGCGCACGCCCTGCCTCATAGGCGGCAAGCGGATCGGAAAGGCCGGGCAGCTCCTCGATAGTCTCCATATGTCGTTCGTTAGGGCCTGACTCGACGTCGGTCTGGACATGCAGCTCACGCTGCGGGCCAGAGTTGTCGGTGAACGGGAGCCCTTTAACGCCGGCGCGCGAAGGCGACGCCGGTTTCAGGTGTCTCCTTCGGAATGGTCCGATCGCTCGCTGCCATGCTGACTCACTCTTGCCCTTGCCCTTGCCCGTCACGCGAGCGGGTTGGTGCCTGCCCCTGATCCTGGGCGACCTGCCTGGCGCGCTGCAAGCGGTCAGATCCCGATACGCCTTGCCCCTGCCCCGCCTGGGCGATCTGCCCGGCCCGTTGCAGCAATTCGGCCGCAGACGATGATTGAGCGTTGGGCTGACCCGCTTGAGCCGCCTCCCTTCCGCGCTGCAATCGCTCGGCTGCATCGCTGCTCGTCGTGGACGATGACACCTCCTCCCGGTCCTGCCCAGTCCAGTGTCGCCATGTCTGGGAGGCCCGCTGTGCCAGGTCCTGCGCGAACGCCCGCACGGACTCTAGCCGCTCGGCCGCGATCGTCCGCACCTCTGCTAGCCAGCCCCCACGATCGGTAACCGGCTCATACGCTGTCCCTGCCGCTTCGGCTGACGCACGCGCCTTCTGCTCCATGTACCAGGACGCCCGAAGATACGGCGACGGCTCGCGATCCATCTCCGCCGCCCGCACCACCAGCGCATCGCGCTGCTCGCCTTCAGGCTCGGCCGACGCGTTAGCCTGTGCTTCCGCTCGTTGCACGGCGAGTGTGCGGTGATCGATCCGCGCATCCTCACCCGCCTGGGCGAGCTGCGCGTTCGCCTGATGCGCCCACTGCTCACGCCAGTGCACCAGCAGCTCGTCGCTGTTCCAGTCACGCACCTTCAACCCAAACCCGGTCTCATCGATCGACCGCATGGTGAGCATCACGTGCGCGTGCGGCTGAGGCTGGCCGTCGCTGCCGGTATGATCATGCAGTGAGAAATCCGCGACCATGCCCCGCGAAACGAACTCATCGCGCACGAAGCTACGCAGCAGCGCGATCTGTCGATCCGCGTCGAGCTCGCGCGGTAGGGCAAGCTGCACTTCGCGGGCGAGCTGGGCGTCCTTGCGCCGCTCCCCGGCCTCGACGGCGTTCCACAACGCCGGTCGATCCAGCGACCAATCTGGCGCCCCCTCCGGTGCCATGATTTCGCTGTGCTGGATGTCGGACTTGCGCGTGTAATCATGCACCGCGCCGGTTCGCTCATCCAGCAATTCTTCACCTGCGCGATATGCCGCAGCCGCTACCGATGAGCGCCCTTTTGAGCGCGAAATCACGGTGACGGCAAAGCGGAAGATCGCCACTTACGAAACGCGGTCCAGCAGCATGATGCTGGCCGGAGTTTGAGGCGGGAGCCTCATAGCGCGAAAGCGCTTTGGGAGCCGTCGGCAGGGCATAGCCCTTGAGACCACGCACATTGACAAACGTCAATGTATAAGCGTGCCCTTCACTCATTCTTCGCTTGGGACCATTGACGCCATTTGTGGTTCTATGACAGCTTGTGCACCTCGGGAGATTGCATATGGCACTTACACTCGAACAGAAGATCGCTGAGGCTCAGGCAAACCTCGCCCGTCTCAAAGACAAGGCGCGTTCAGAGGATACCCGGCAGAAAATTGTCGTCGGTGCAGCCGTAATTTCTCAGGCGCTTCGATCCCAAAGCCTCGCTCGACGCCTGCTCGCTATTCTCGACAACGAGATCATGCGCGATCACGATAAGAAGGCTGTCGCGGGACTAGTCGATCGGCTCAAGTCCGTCACCATCGAGGAAGGCAACCCTGATGCTGCGTAAGCTCTTTGCCAAACGCCGCTCTCCTACCCCCGCACCAACCTACGCCGATATGTTCGAGGTCATGCGCTACGATCGCGGTATGGACGTGATGCCCTACGCCATCGCCTACCGTCTCAAGCCGCCCTTTCTCGATCGGTCGGGATCTGAACCCAATTTTGCACTGCTCGACACAGAATCCGAAATTGACGCATTCATGGATGTGCTGCGTCGCCCCATGATCTCCCAGCCCTCGGGTGTTCCAGTGTGGCCGCCCTTACAGCAGTGGAATGATACACCGAGCAGGCTCATGGCAGAGCCGATGATCTCCGCTTTCTACTATCCCGACGATGAGAAAGCAGGTTGGCCCGAACTGGTCGTATGGGCTTATTCGCCAGCCATTCTCGCAACCGGACAGCTTAAAAACGCCGGCTTGGCCCGAGGTCGCTACGCATTCGAGCAATTCGCCTCAAACGACAAACAACGCTACGTTGAAATGGCGGCTGCGATAGAAGTTAACGGCCCCCGTATTTTCATCGACGGCAAGGTCCCCTTCAGCATGGTAGAGATGCTGAACCCCCGCCAGCCCGGCAGCTCGGATCAATGAACCCCAGCGGCCCGAGCCTGGGCCTTCGGATCGCCGGCCTGGTTGTGTTGGCGTTGCTCGTCTCCACCGGAATGGCGACGCTGATCTTCCCGCTCGTGGCCGGTTTCCTTAAGCTCGGCATGGCACCCGGCGTAACCGGCTTTGCGTCGCTCACAGCGTGGGTCGGGTTCGCGTTCGGCACGAAGGCACAGCCTGCTCACTGGTTCGCCTTCTGGTCACACCTGAACTTATACCTCGCTGGCGGCTATGTCGCCGCTCCAGCCTATATCAGGGCCGTTACCGTCACTCTGGCACTTGGCGGAGCCTTGGGCGTGCTTTGCGCCCTGGGGGTGGCCTACCGCCTCTGGCTAGCCCGATCGGCACAACCCGCTGTCACTCGCCGTCACATGCGCGGTACCACCCTCATCGCCCGCACCGACATGCCAGCCTTCACCGCCACCCTGGTTGCCCGCGCGCTCAACCCATCCGATGATCGCCGACGCCGGCGGGACGATCGCGCGCTTGCCGCTCTTAAGCCGAGCCGTGTCGATGTCCGCTTTATCCTTGATGACGCACGCAAACAGGATCGCGAGCTGACCAAGGCAGAGGTAGTTGCCGACGCCCGCATGAACCTGATCGGCGACGAGGCCGCCAGGCACGGCTTAGTGCGCTTTGGCAGTTTGCCGATGCCACCCGACGTTGAGACGCTGCACAGCCTGATCTGCGCTAGCACGGGCACCGGCAAGACCGTCGCCCTGCGCCAACTGCTCGGTGACATCCGGCGCCGGGGCGATCGCGCGATCGTTATCGATGCCGGTCATGATCTGTCCCGCTCGTTTCGCCGCGATGCCGATCTGGTGCTGTCATCGGGTGACGACGCCTCACTCGGCTGGGATCTGCGCAACGAAATTCGCAGGCCCTCGGAATGGTCGCGGTTCGTTGCGGCTAGCGTGCCGGCGATCGGCAGCGGGGAGTCGAGCGAATGGGTTCGCAAAGCCCAAGCCTTTCTGACCGCGATCTGCGAGCAGGTCGGCACCGAGACCACCAACCAAGAACTGCTGACAATTGCGACGGCTTGGTCGGCCGAGGCTCTAGCTCCGATTTTGGAAGGTACGCCTGCTGCCTCGCTGCTAGCGGAAGGCGGCGACCGTTACCTGGTCAGTGTCCGCAACAATCTCGGCGAGCGTTTAGCGAGCTGGAAATACGGTAAATCCGGCGATTTCTCGCTGCGCAGCTACATGACCGGTGACGATCGGCGTTGGCTATGGCTGCCCTATCGCGACATGGAGAAAGGCACGCAGGGACCGGCAATTGCTGCCTGGGTTGATATGCTTGTGCTTGCCGGGCTCGAGCGCGCTGAACGGCCGGGTACACACCGGACGTGGATCATCATCGACGAGTTGGACTCGATCGGCACAATTGTGGGGCTGAAGGAGGCTGTCACGCGGCTCCGAAAAAGCAACGTCGCAGTGGTCGCGGCCATCCAGGATTTAAGCCAACTCGTTGAACGGTATGGTCGGGAAACCGCGCAGACGCTGTTTGGGTGCTTCTCTAACCGGCTGTTCCTACGCTGCACCGCCAGCGATCTCGCCGAGAAGGTTGCCAAGGAGCTGGGTGAGGCAGAGTTCGAGGAAACACGCACCCAGACTGCCCGCAGCTCCAGCCGTCAATCGCAGAGTCGAACATCCACGGGCGAGAATACCTCGCTATCCAGCCAATATACTCGCTCACCCGTCCAGCTTGCGACCGAGATCCGCAATCTTCCCACTCGTACTGGGTTCGTGACATTCGCCGGCATCAATCGCGTCATGCCGGTTAACCTCTCGGTAGGTCGAAGTGGACGGTGAGTTTCGGGGTACCACCTCACCTTTACGCTTTCCGCCTACACCACGGCGACAGTAATACACCGTCGTTTCGGCTGGCTTCTTACGGGAAGCCTACGGCCGTTAGGCCGTCTTGTGGCGGCGAAGCCGACACGTAACCAAGGTGCATTGCCCCGCTGGGGCAATTCTATTTTCGTCCAGAACGTTCTTAGGACACCCGGTGTGTGAAACCACGATACCCAGTGCCTTCGTTCTCCCAAGCTGTGGCCCTGGGTCCTGTGTAGCGGAATGTTTTTCATCATACAGTGCGGTTGAAAATCATGTCGGATTTCCATGCGTTTGAGCATGCTTCTGCCTTCAGAGTTTCTAACTTTATAACTTCAGTAGATTCCCGTCCAGTAAGTCGTTGATAAATAAGGTCGCTATAGCCGATAGCGTGACAATTCGGGGGTTTAACGTGACGAACGGGGGGCTTTGGTCGTGACATCTA
Source organism: Sphingomonas sp. PvP055 (assembly GCF_040546365.1). Classification (NCBI taxonomy): domain Bacteria; kingdom Pseudomonadati; phylum Pseudomonadota; class Alphaproteobacteria; order Sphingomonadales; family Sphingomonadaceae; genus Sphingomonas; species Sphingomonas sp. PvP055. Next base: position 10,913 of record NZ_JBEPNS010000005.1, on the reverse strand, counting down.
GGGGGGGGTATCGTGACAAATTGGGGGTCGATCGTGACGGATGGGACCTTTGCTGTCGCTTAGCTCTCGAAATGAGCTGAACTCGAGAATATCTCTATGCTTATCAGTGACTTGGCGGATGCCTTGCTTCATTAGGGATGTACACTGACGATGCCACATCGTGACAAATTGGGGCGCCCATATTTGACTGCCATACTAACATCGTGACGTGACAGATTGACCTTTGTCACGTCACGATAGAGAATGGCGCCATGGGACGTACCATCAAGCAACGGCATTCCTCCGAGGGAATCGTGAAGCCTGGTGAGTTGATCGACATTCGCCAGAGCGCTGCTCTTACTCTGCATGATCGCCGGGTTCTTAATTTGCTGATCGAGCGTGCGGGCAACAATATCGCGTCGGACCAGCCACATCGTATTCCAATGGCGCGCTTACGTGGCCCTAGTCACCGCGGCGGTGAGCGGGTCCGAGATAGTATTGAAAATTTGATGAAAACGCTGATCTTGATTCCAACACGGGACAGCAACGGGAATAAAGCAACAACGAGAGTTCAGCTTCTCGCTAGCACCACAACAACTGACGATGAAGATAATCCAACTGGTGAAGTTACATATTCGTTTCATCGTGAAGTTCGGGATATCATATCCCGCTCTGACTATTGGGGACGGATCAAAGCTTCGGTAATGTTTGCTTTTTCATCAAAATATGCACTAGCTCTTTACGAAGCAATTTGCCTCCGCATAAACTTAAAGCACGATAACCAGTTTTTTAAACCTGATGATTTTCGCGAGCTGTTAGGTGTTGACCGCGACCTTCTAACCCGTTTTCCAGATTTTAAACGGCGAGTTCTTGATCCGGCGCTAACGGAAGTTAATGCGCTCTCCGACTGCAACGTTGAGGTTGAGGTCATCCGCGAAGGTGGTCCTCGAAGCACTGTGACGGGCTACAGACTCCGTTGGTCCGGTAAAAGTTCAGAAGAATGGCAAGAAGCCATGGACGAAGTGCTACGTCCTAAAACTGGGCGAAAAGCGCGTATCGAAGGCAAAGTTGAAATCGTCACCTTCATGGATACCGGGCCGCGACTAATTGCGTCTCGGTAAAATCGGTTAGGCCTAGTCCCTCTTTTGACAAATGTAGGCCACTTCAAACGCCCCACTCCACAATGCCTTATTGCTGGCAATCAGGCATTGTGGCTTGCCAGCAAGTTTGCAAGCGCTTCACGCATCAAGCTCTCTATGGACCGATCGGTGTCGGCGGACAGCCGCTTGACGCGGCGATGTTCCTCCGGCTCAACGACGACGGTCAAGCGCTTCATGCCTTCTCGTGTCTTAGCTCGATAGCCGCTCGCCGACCCGCCACTGCTAAGAACCGACTTGGCTGAGGTTGCATCAGACAGGCCATCAGGGACGATCGGCGTCTTTACCGAAACTGGATCCTTCACTGCCGCCTTCATGCTTTCTGCAAGGCTCGGTCGCTTGGCCATAGTTCGTTCCCAGATATTATTGTGCCAAGAATACAATATTGCGGTTTTGCTGGCAATGCAGCATGCCTAAATGCTGGCAATAAATCGCGCTAGATTTGCAAAGTGGCTCGGAGCCACCGGAGCATTTGATCGACCTCTTCCGCCGCTTTACCACTCGGCTCATACTCTGGAGCCGTTTGCCCTGCCGTCAAAGCGTGACCGAACGCCGCCCGCTGTTGAAGTCCAACAGGGGCAACCTCCAACCCATGCTGCGCGACGGCAGCCTGGGCGTCTGCAAGAAGCTGAGTAGCACGTGGAGGAACGGCGTTTAGTACTACGTAGGCCAGCTTCTTGGCGCTGGCGACGAGCTCTGCCGTTGTCGAGATTGCACGAAGATCAAGAATCCCAGCTCGACACGGAATTAGGATCAAGTCGGCGGCCTTGATGGCCGCGATCGCAACGCTGTCTGAATGGGGCGCCGTGTCGATGACGACCAGTTTCGCACCGCCCGTGCTTGCCGCTTTGAGGCCGTGGCTGAGCCGCGAATAAGGGAGAGCGACAACTACTGGTGCCTCGCCTTGCCGACTGTCTCCCCACCCGGCAGCACTTGCCTGGGGATCAAGGTCGATGATGACTGAAGGGAGACCAGCGACTTCCGCAGCTGTCGCGATGTGGAGCGCGAGGGTCGTTTTCCCAGCTCCACCCTTCTGGCTAACTATGGCAACCGTTTTCATATTGCTGGCATAGCAGCAGGCCAGCACCACAGCAAGACGTATTGCCAGCAATTAGGCATCATGGCAAACTGGCAAACTGGCAAACTGGCATGATATTTAGCTGGCAAGATTTATTGCCAGCAGTTTGAAACTCGGGAGGCTTCTCGATTAGGAAGGTTAGGTGAGAATCTTCAGCTCACCGCCCTGAAAAGCATTGTGCTGCCTGCCGTTTTCTCAAAATTTGTTCCCAAATCGATTTTCTCGAAATGGCCTAAACGACACGAGAAAACGGGTATCCTTAACAGGGGGACGTCAATCGGCAGAGCGCTAGCTCGGGGCGGCCCGTCTGACGGCAGACCTTAGGGTCTGGCCGCCCAGATAGACAGCGTCGTAAGCTTCCGTGCCTTTCCACAATGTGATTATGCTTGCTGAGGACACTGCGTTGAATTGTTCGGCCATCGCACCGAGCACGTTGTAGCCAATTTGACGGCGCTCAAGGGGGAGCGAACGCGGATCGACGAGCGCGAGGCCAACAGCCCCCTTCTCGCCCGGCACGTCCACCTCGGTCATTGCCACTGGCCAATCGTCGCCCTTCGGCTTCTTGCTGAATGCCTTGCGCACGGCCTTCTCAAATGCGAGTTGCCGGGCAAGCGAAAAGTCCATCAACAGGAGGCCGAGCTCAAGATAGACCTCCGCCGAGCGCTGTTTGGCTTGTCTAAGTATGTTCTGGAACATGGGAGAACTACGCAGGGAGCTATCCGAAGGCAGAACCAGGACCCCCTCGGCATCGAGATACTCGTGTAACGTGTAAGAAGCTCCAAGTATCAGTAGCGTACGATCACCACGTGGTAGATCAGAAAAGCCGAACTGGACATACGTTGTAAATATGTCCATTTCATCTCCAATAATTTGATAAGACTGCGCAATTTGAGCGCGTCGCAACAGGTAATGAAGCCGTTGGAGCTCCCCAGGTATATATCCAAACACCTGCTCAAGCTCTGCCAACATTATGCAAGGAGCTGCAATAGAAGTACTATTGATAACTCCGACTTTCTCCAGCATCTCAGGCGCATTCATCATCGGCCCGACTTGCTCTACTGAAATCCCAAATCGTGATATCGATCGAATTTTGCTTGGGTCTAAGGTCAGTAGATGCCGGCCCTTAGCGTCCGAAATTGGCACAGGGGCGTCTGACTGGCGGACGTGATCCGCAAGAGCAGCCCCCTGCTTTGACGCTTTACCCCAAATAGATTTCAGAAACCGCGTAGTTGCATCTCGAGCGCCGAAGCGTACGCGATCTGGAATTAGCGATCCCTTCGCTTCTAAAATAAATAGCCGATTTGCAACGAGAACAATCAGATCACTTTCAACTCGCTCACCATTCGCACGATGCCAATAGCCACCAAGCACAACTTTTGCAGTCGGAAACGAGGCTGCAAGCAGGCGCTTCCCTTCGAATTCTACAAATTCACCCCTAACCTTCTCAATACGCAATTTTGCGTCTTTGACGTCGCTCAAAAGTCTAAGTAAACAACGAAACGGAAAGCTAGTCAACGTTAGTACGCTGTAAAGCGCATAGAACTCTGGCGTTCGCACGACCGGAGAATGCCAGATAGGATTGTCCGCTACAATTACCACCGGATCAGTCACACTGCTTGTCTGCAATGAAAGAGATGCTAGCAGCCTTTCCATCGGCAAGCCTGCTTTCTCTTGTGAATCGATCCACTCCTGTTCAATAATGAATAGGCGATCGACCGCGGCGTTCTCGAGGCCCTGAAAAGCGGCTTTGCGAAGGTCCGCGATCGACGCCGCTGAGAATGCATCATCAAATTCTCGCTCGAGGACCGCAGAGTGAAGTGACTTGAGAACTTGAAGCACGGACTCGCGACTGCCTTTCAGGGCTCTGCGCGATTGCTCGAGGTGAGACTGAAATTTTTCCCATATGTATTTGCGCAATGATACGATGGACCGACCAAGGGAGAAAAAAGACCCGTCCCTAATGTATCGTTTGTCGTAGTCTTCCGTGACAGTGAGTATCATGCGGTCGAAGAACTTGTCCCCATATGGATTCCGGTAATACGCAGAGTGAACACGAGCGAGCAGATCAATATCAGTTTGATCATCAGAGGACTCTAGCATACTTGCCACATGACACTGCGTCTGCAGTTCTTTCCAAAATGCCGAAATTTGATCAGGTTGCAAGTCCGGAGCCAAGGAATAAGGCTTGGCTGCGAGCGCGATAGCTTGCAACATCTCCATCTCTGCAATCTCAGTGTAAGCAGCTTCGCGCTGGAGCGACTCAGCTGCGCCAATCAACGTATAAAGCCCCGTCAGCGACAATAGGTGATGCCGATCGAAAGCGCTGACGCGGACGCAAAACTCGGGCCAGCGGCTCGCGACCGCCATACGTTCGGCGTTGTCCTCAAGTGCAAGCCGCCAGCTCGCTGGCATAACGTCCGACGCATTCTCGCCAGGCACAAAAGCCAGTTTTCCGCTATCAGTGTCTGTTATCATCATCAGGTTGGTGGCCCCTGGTGGGAGGATTTTATAATCAATGCACTTATTGCCTTGGGGTATCTATTAGGTAACGCGTCGGCTGGTCTGAGATTGTAACCCGGTCAGGGTTCCGGGGGTGAGTGTCTCTAAGAATATGGCCTGCGAGTCATGCGCGCACAGCGGCCAGGGTAGATAGCCTCCCTCCTTGTGCGCTACTCGTACGGCAGACCGGCAGCGACGAGCCTTCCCGATTGCAGTTTCCCGAAACGGGCACGTGTCGACGGAGTTATGAGAAAGCGGTCATGTCGCGAATGTTCTAAGTTTCGGACGTTGCGTATATCGCCGCTTTTGCGACAGTGAACCGGTCGCTTCAGGCGGAAGTGACCGTTGGCGAGCAGGCCTAGGCTCAGGACTCGTTGATCAGAGCCAGAAGATGACGGTGGCGGCGAGGGCCACAGCGGAGAAGAATACGGTCGGACATCGATCGTAGCGAGTGGCGACACGACGCCAGTCCTTCAGCCGGCCGAACATAATTTCGATACGGCTCCGGCTTCTGTAGCGGCGCTTGTCGTATTTGACGGGGACGATCCGGGATTTTCGGCCTGGAAAGCAGGGTGTTACGCCCTTTGCCTGGAGGGCGTCCCTGTACCAGTCTGCGTCGTAGCCACGGTCGCCCAGCATCCACTGCGCCTTTCACCGCCGGCTTGCCGCGCTTGGTCAGCTTGCCCGTAGACACTTCCTTTGCGAACGGCTCCGTGGCGAACCAGAGCGCGGCTAGCGGGTTCCAGGTCACGTCCAGCAACCTCGTCGGGAGCGAGAAGTGCTGCATCCGGACGAGCTGCTCTAGCGCCGAAGCGTCACCGGCGAAGTCGGCAGGGTGCGCGGCGATTAGCTCACGCAAGAGCAGGTGCTCGCGCTGCGTCCGCACGTCATTGCGGAATACGGACGGGCGCAGGTCGAAGGCGGTGTCGGCCAAGCCGCGGAAGATCGCCACCTTGCCGGCGGGCACGGGATGCTTCTCCAGCCACGTCACATAGGAGGAAAGGGTCGTGATGGGGTCGGATGCCATGGCGTCTCTCCTTGGTCGTGCTGACGGCAATCAAAGGGTCATCAAGTGCACCGGCAGTACACAGACGTCGCATAGGTGAGACTTGATGACCACCGCTCAAGCTGGAGGGTGGCTGGTTGCGAGCTGCCCCTTGCAATCCCGTTCACGGGTCACATATTGTGATATTGGGCCACAAGGAGTTCCCAATGGACAAAAATGCCATACTCAAAGTGCGGGTAACTGACACCGTTCATGCCGACTTTCTCGCGGTCTGCGAAGCGCTCGGGCGAACACCGGCCGCGGTGCTGCGCGAGTTGGTGGAGCGGCACGTCGCGACCCACAGCATCAATCTGGAGGACGATGTGCGTATAACGATCGAACGGCCTGCCGGCTATGACTACGGCGCTTGGCGTGCCCGGATGACGCTCCGTTCACCAGACGCAATGGAGTTCATGGGCGGACCGGTGCCGTTCCGCATCCCGCAGTTGGAGGCGCGACGCGTTTACCCCGACAAGGGCTACCGCGTTGCTGCGGCGGATTGGAACAAGAAGGGATCCGGCCTTGATGGCATTTTCGTCAATGGCGCTTGGGAAGGCGACATCTACAGCAACGGCGTGGAGGAGGATGACAATCCTACCACACTGGACGCCGTAGTTGCCGCGCTGAAGGCAGCTGTGCGTGATCGGGTCCACGCCTTTGCATCTAGCGGCGCGATCCAATGACGGGGACATTGAGCGCCGAGGCCGCAAGCGACTACTTGCGGTTAACGCTCTTCGCATTCGACAGCGGATTGATTGGGCGCACCTATTACGAGGCGCGGCTCAATATGTTGCGTGTGATCGCCAACCCCCAGGATGGGGCAGCTCATTATGCGACAGACCTGCTCGGCGATGAGGCGGTCGACGACGAACTTCCTTGGTTGGACAGTGACAAGGAGCAGGTCGGGGCATCAGACCCGGTGGAAACGAGCGGCCCCTATTATGACGATGCTGATCACAGCTTGGCCTTCAGAGTGGTTGCAGGCCCGCTAAAGGATTGGGAATTTCACCAGGCAGACGACGATTTCTTCCCATCGATCCCGCACGGCCACGAACATGGACGCAAACAACCCAAGCTCGATGTGTATCTGGGCTGGGTCTACAAGAAGGATGAGAAGATACGGCGGGTTGATCGGACCACCATCATCGGACTGTGGAATAATCAAGATTTTCGCGATTTTGCGAAGATCGCTATCAACTACTATCTCGATCGATTCCCAGGCTACGCCGGCTGGCGCGTTGCTGATCCCCGCATTCTGCCTGCCATCCGGCGTGGGCGGCGGTATCGTTAGCCGATCACAGCGCGCAATGTCAGCGTCGCGTCGGCCGTAATGTGGAGCTGTCGCTAAACCTCTGAGTTTTGAACGTCTCGAATGTCGCTGCTTTTGCGACATTCGAGACCGATAACGGCTTGTGTCGCGTCGCAAAAGGGATCTCTTTTGCAACGTACCCTTCGAATTTCGAACTGATGACGTTTTGCCTGCTAGCCCTCGGCGGAAGCGCGAATAAAGCTACGATTGCGACGCACACCCCACGCCTTACGTTGCAGGTGCTTCCGCGAGTTTGTGATACTATTGGGCATGGCGAAAAGAAGCTGCATCATTTGCGGAGGGGCAACCGGTTCTAGAGAGCATCTTTTTCCGGCCGCGCTCGGTGGCCGCAGGGTCAATGCCGGCATCTACTGCAGCGAGCATAATCAGGCGCTCGGTCCTGGCGCCGCTGTACTGGCGAAGCAGCTCCGCGTCATCAACTCCATCCTGATGGTCGAAAGCGACCGGGACCGGAAGGTCGCCCACTATCCAGTCACAGTTGAGGACGGCCGGACCCTAAATGTCGTCGGTGGACACGCGACCCTAGCGGCTCGATTTGACGTGACGAGCGACACGCCAGAAGTGACGACCGGCACGCTTAATTTTCAGACCGATGCCCAATTCCAGGCATGGGTGAAAGCACAACATGATGCTGGCAACCGTGTCGAGTTCGGCGAGCGGCAAATTAATCCGCCAAAGTTCTATCCCGGTCCGCGGCTTGAACTTACATTCGGTGGTTCCAATGGCTTGCGGGCGATTGCCTACCTCGCACTGACTTATTTCGCCCATCACTTTGCCGACGCCGCACGAACGCCAGCGCTGCATGATTTTAAGGCCTATGTGCTAGGGCAGGAGGCGGCAACGCGGGCAGGTTGGGCACCGGTCGACGCTTTCGCCAACTTGCCCGTGAACCCCTTCGAGTTCGGCCATATGATCGCGGTCGGGGTCGACACCAACGGCAAAGCCAAAGCGTTAGTATCGATATTCGGCAGCCTGAACTTCGCTGTCGATATCGCTCAACTTGCGGAAGCCGAAGAGGCCAGGGCGATGGCGACGTTTATCAATCCGCTCGCGCGAGGCGCGCCTGCCGACATCCATGAGGTGGCCATTGAGCCAGGCGGGCTCGGCACAGTCGAAACTGACCGGTCCCAACAGACACTGGAAACCGCGATTGCCGATGGCATTATGCAATCCGCCTTGCGCATCCTGTTCGAAAAAATCAGCATTTATGTAAACCGGCGCGACGCAACACCGCTGCTTATGCGCTTGGAGAATATTGCTGCTCGGCCTGTGTCTGATCGCTCGGACGCCATCGCGACCCTACTCAACGAGCAGCTTCCAACGACGATGATTTTGCAATTGTGCGAGCGCGTCGTGAGTGGACTGAAGCTGGCCTTCGGCGCCACCCCTGAGACGGTGCCCTTCATCGCGATGCTCGACGAACTGCTAGCCTTCGACCCGGTACGACCAAGCGGATTGTCAGAGAACACCGAAACCCTGATGCCAGCGATGCGGGACATAATTGGGCAGCAACTTCTTGCTGCGACCGCTGGGGGAGTGATCAGCATAGATATCTTAGTCGAGATTTTAGCCGGTGAGCGGGGCGCCAGATCAATCAGCGAGATGTACGTCAGCGTTCTAAATCAGCTTTCCAATCAGCTAAGCGCGGACAGTAGCTTGGACCGTGCTGGTAGCTGAAGCCACTGACTAACTGCTGCAAAAAGGCTAAGTTTCGGACGTCGCGCATGTCGCCGATTTTGCGACAGCGGAATGGCTGAAAGTAGTGGGCAACAGTCCGACCGCTTTCGGTCATCAACCGCAGTTAGCCGACGATCGTTGCTCATTTTCGGCGTGACGGGGCACGACCGGCGCAGCGATCAGCCGGTGTCTGCTTTGCGCTCAAAGTCGTTGAGATGGCTATAGTAAGAGAATATCACTTGCAGGCATGAACCAGCCTATCTTGAAATCACATTCAATCTATGCCGCTTATAATAGCGAGTTTGACAGGAAACTAGTAGCAAATAGACAGTCGGATCATTACAACTTTAAAGTAGGTGTGTTATCTAAGGAAAATTCCAAGGCTATACTACGCCGCCTGAACTCCGGAGGTCAAGACGCTCGAAGAATAGCTGACGGTTATATCCCATATGGAGGTTGCGGCGAGTGGAGGCTGATAAAGTTTTGGCAATCTAGTGAGGTCGGGCCGAAGCCATATCCGTTCGATAACAAGGTCTTTAAGAAATGGGCAAAAGGACGGTTCACGAACGTCCAATGCGTGTGCTTTACAACAAGTATCAACCTCGAGGATATATTCTGCTTGACAGAGAAGGATATTGCACAATTAGATGATATATTGAAGATCAAAAATCTTAAGCACCTCAATGATCCGCTTAACTATGAAATTATACAAGAGGTAGTCAAATATATATCTGATGTTATTCAAAAAGAGTTTGTGGACTTGAGAATCGAATAGCCCTTGCACATGCTCGCACGGTTGTTTGGGCCATGTTCCGGCTGACGGCTAGATCACACCCGAGCGGGGACGAACGGGTTGAGGTCGGTTTCGACGCCTGCTTTCAGGGAGCGAATTTGGCTATCTCACGTCGGAGAATGGGCGTTAGCGGACATTCGCCAGCCCGACCACAAGCGGCAAGGGACACCACGACTCGACCACATACACGGTTGTGTCGTGGCCGGTATGAAGTAGCCTATAGGCCTCAGCTTGGCTTATCACGCAAAATGGGCTTCACCTTGAGCGTCTTAGCGACATCGTCGATGCGGCGCTTCGCAAACATCCAGGCTTTTCGGCCATCACGCGTGGTCATCCACTTGCCACCCATCTCCTTCAGCTTGTCGCCAAACTCGACTGTGTCACCGGGAATTACGAAAGCCTTTTCGGTGTAATCCTCCAGCCAGAACTTAGCGTCCTCCTTAGGCGTTCTTTTTAGAACTCGGACCTTCGGCTTAGGGGCTTCATCGATTTCATCGCGTGTTGATGCTTTAGCCGCTTCGACTGCCTTCCGATCGATCACCGGCCCGATATTCATATCACGCATTACGATTGTTAGATGTCGCGATAGCTTCTGCCGGAGCTCCTCGGATGAACGATATTCTTCTTGAATACCCTTATCACGAATAGATGTCTTAAATGCTTTTAACTTACCATATTGGTCTAGGTCTATAATGTCCGGATCGATAGATGCCTTAGAATAATAAAGCATGACCGGCTTTTTTGCACCGAGGAACCACTTTATTTCTTCGACTGTTCCGCTTTCTTCGACCCCGGTTGGTGAACCTAACCTGGTCCAGAATGCTCCAATCAGTAGGTCGCAGCTCCGAACCACTTGATTGTTGATGATGCCTTGGGGCCGATCCCCCATAGCCGGGGCGCTATGCGTTTCCCACATTACCGGCTGAAGGAGCATGCCTTCCGACTGAGCGTTTAATGAGTTCCAATCATGTAAAGCTTGGGCGATCGCATTGCGTTCATCAGGGACGTCAGATGGGGAGGCTATAAGCACGTTAAACACAGTCGCTGAAAACGGCATACTCGTCCCTTTTTATTTTCTCGAGGAAGCCGGAAGCAGGCGACTACGTCAAGCCCACTTAAATCGCGGTGCATGGTCAAAGCCCGCTGTTTCTGACCGCGTAAATATTGAAGATCGCATCAAGCCTGCCGTTCGAAACATTATTCAGAATGGATGAGTTTATTGAAAACATGCCTTGCAGGTTTTGCTGACCCAATCGAACACGACAAATATCAGAGCAGCACCCCCGCCATGGCACCCGCAGGGCACCACCGCCCCTCCCTCGGAGTGACACGCTAGGCCGCCCCAAGTTTCACGT
>NZ_JBEPNS010000004.1:0-56934 GCF_040546365.1 Sphingomonas sp. PvP055 | reverse complement strand
CGTTCGGAGGCATGGCGACGTCCCGCTCGGGCACAATTCTCAACTATGCGCCCGAGCGGCGCGAACTGGGATCGGTCATCGCTTATTATTGTGCCGCGCCCCGCCCCGCCTTCGTATTCGTGGTAACCGAGGATCACTGGCCGCTGGCTTGGTATGATCCGGTCGACGACGTCATCTTGCGGCACGACAGCATGCCGGAGTTCGAGACCTATCTGCAGCATCGCGTCGTCGAGTTGAAGCGTGTCTGGCTGCGCCTGTCCGAGGAGGTCCGCGACTATCTGGCGGACGACCGGCGCTCGACCATCCTCTATCCCGCCATCGTCGAATATCTGAGCACCCATCTGTTCGCCGAACTGCAGGGGCTGCTTGTCATCGTCGAGAACCAGGCGATAGACCATGTCGCGGCGATCGCCTGCGTCTCCCCTGAACCGCTCGGCCCGATCCAGACATTGCTGCCCGAATATGCGGGCAAGACGATCGATCGCAGCGTCTTTGCAGACGATGTCGCCCTCAACCGGGCGCTGTTCGGGCAGCGCCATTTCCCGGTGCGCGTCACCGGCGGGATGGCTGATGACGGCCTTACGGGTCGGGTGGCGGCACAGGCACGCTCAACGGCCACGGCGGACTGGATAGCCGAAATCGAACGACTGCGGGCCCCGCACTGGCCGCTGCTGTTCGTCTCGCTCCGGTCGCGCAGCCGCCGACTGCGCTTGTCAGGAGAGGAAATAGCGGGATTCTTCAATCGGGTGGCCTCGGTCCATCCCGACCTTGCACTGGTCTTCGATGGCTATGCCCTGGCGGACAGACCGATCGATCCGGCCGTCCTCCGCGACGAAGCCGCGGTGATCGACGGGATCGTCCAGCACCTGTCGGTCCCGGCGCTCCGCTCGGCGGGACGATCGATGAGCGATTCCATCTATGCCGCGATCCGCTGCGACCTGCATCTGTCCGAACAGGGGACGAGCACGACGAAGGGTGCGCTGATCGCGAACCGTCCGGGCGTCGTCATCGGTCCTCGGCAATTCGGCTGGGATGTGCGGGCCTTCCGCGATCCCTCCCCGCTCCTGCTGACACCATGGGAGCAGGCAGAGGATGTCGTGGAAGGCGATATCCAGACGGATTACCGGCTCGCGCCTGCCGTGATCTGCGATGCCCTGCTCGACGCCATCGGATTCCTGCCGCCCCGTGATCACCCCTGATCCGGGTCGATGCCCGCTGTTGCCGGGGCGGCTCCGGGAACCAGAACAACATCAGTAAATCCTGTATCATTTGGTTTTCGTCAGTTGTCGTTGCGCGGGACGCAGGCATTTCGCATCATCACTGCATGTCGTTCGATCATAAAGTCATCCTCTGCGCCGGGCTCAACCGGTCCGGCAGCACATGGCAGCTGAATGCCGCTCATGCCTTGTTGCAGGAAGTTCATCCCGGATTGGCGGTCCGCATCAGCTGGATCGGGGATTATGATCCCGCCGATCCGGCCGACGTCCACCTCGTCAAGGTCCACCGGCACCGCGACGCTGCAGGCTTGGGCGATGTCATCCTGTCGACCTATCGCGATCTGCGCGCCGTGGCGGGATCCCTCGTCCGCATGAAATGGGCAACGGTAGACTGGCCGCTCCTCAGATCCTTTCTCGACGCCTATGTCGAGGATGCGGATGCCTGGGAGGCGTCGGCGAATCTGGTGATCCCGTATGAGAAGCTGCTCGACCGCCCTGCCGAGATACTTTCCTCGATCGCGGAAGCGATGGGAATCGATCCAACACCGGAACAGATCGCTGCCGTCCTGGCGCGCCTCGAAAGGCTGGCGCCCGCCTCAGACACGCCTGCCGGCAACCTCGATGTCTTCGACAGGGAGACGCTGCTCCACAACGGTCATATCGGGGGCCGGGCCGATGCGGCGGCGATGGCCCAGTTGCCGGAAGCCCTACTCGGCCAGATCGAGACGCGCTATCACGACTGGCTCGTTGCCCACCGCTACGTCCTGTCGGCGGACCGGATCGCCGCCTGCGCCAGACGTTGTGCGGACGAGGTAGAGACGCTGCATCGATCATCGATCACCATCCCCCTCCTCACCCTCGATCCGATCCGGCTGACGCGATCCGACATGCCGCCTGGTCTCGCCTTGTCCGGTTTTGCCGCGGAGGAATGGGGCAGCTGGTCGATCGCGCCGGTCTGCAGCCTGATCTTCCGCACGCCGCCCGACATGCAGGCCGGGCATATCTTCCTGAACGCGGGCGCGTTTGTACCGCCCGGTACGCCGGCGATCATCGCGACGGTCTTCCTCAACGGCCAGGAAATCGACCGCTGGCTGTGGCGAAGCCTCGATCACCAGCAACTACGCATTCCGTTCGAAGGCTTGCAGGATTTGCATGTCCTGACTTTCCATATTGAGGGGGCCCGATCGGCCCGGTCATTGGATCTCGGCGAGGACGACCGCAGGCTTGGTCTTGCCGTGCAGACGATCTGGATCGCGGGCGGCTCCATCGCCGCATGACATGATCATCATGCCTGGCAGCGCCCCGAACAGCGGTGTGGCGGCGATCCTGTTCCGTTGCAACGGCGGAGCCGTTGATCACGGTACGGCGCGATACCTTTAAGAATGCACTCGCCACGTTGCGTCCGGACGAGGCGATCCTCGGTCTGCGCATATTCGACCCGGCAATGGGGTCGGGCCATTTTCTTATCAGCCTGGTCGAGATGCTGACCGACCACGTCTTCGACGCGACGGCGGAGGTCGCGGTTGCCGGCGCCAAACTTGATTACCGGTCACCATTGCTTCGCGATCGCCGCCATCATCTCCAGCCTGGCCAACCTGGTTTAGGCAATACGTCGTCGCACCGCTGCAAGCGATCCGCTGGTCAGCGATTCTACCCGTGCAGCGCTTTCTTCAAAGCTTGTCGAGTGAACCGTTTATGGGGCATTCCATTGCGTGCAGCGGGTTGTTGTGCGCTCTCATTCGATAGGGACCGCGCAGAAGCGCCGGTACTACACTCCGGTCAAAGCGTAGTCCTGAACCAGCACTTTCTCCGGTACATGCCATACCCCGGCAATCTTGCGGATCATGGGTAGTGTAAGGGCACGGTGACGCGCCAGTATTTCGGTCACGCGTGATTGGCCGATCACCGCCGCCAGTTCGGCGCGCGTGTGACCGTTAATTTCCATTGCCGCCTCGACCGCGCACACCGGATCAAGTGGTTCCGAGCGGTGCGGCTCCGGTGCGAGCGTTGCTGACGAAAGAACTAGCACGCGAGGGTTACCTTAAGACGGAGCACAACGGCAGGATGCAGGCGCTAATTGGTTGCAGCAGGGAATCGATCGAGTTCAAGCATCGGATCATCTCAGCCGTTTTGCTGCGGCTCGGCATCCCATCGATTATTGGGCACAAACCGAATGCGAAATATCAGGTTACTTCTTCCTCTAATAATTGAAAAAATAGAAATCGACCTGGTTAGAGGGTTTATTCCTTAGGTTAGAGAGTTAGGTCGGCGTTCGAGCCCTCCTAGGGGGCGCAATTGCGTGAGTCGCCGGGATGCTAGCGTTCCGGATGTGTCGTCGCTCCGTTCCTGAAGTGTCGAGTAATGCGTTCCCGAAGGATCGACCATGCGTTCCCGAAAGGGCGAACTGTGTTCCTGGAGTGTCGATGATAGGCCCGAACAGCGAAAACGCCGAGCGCAATTGAATTACTTCAACCGGCTTTGTCATCGCATATGTTCAATCCTGTCGAACGCACGGCTCCCTCTTTGCATCGCGGGGATACGCCCGACACTTCGGGAACGGCGGGGATGACAATTCAAAGCTTGTCGATCCGCGGGCGCGCCGCATCCCTGGCGCAAAAACGCCTTCGGGCCGAAATGCGGCTAGCGGCCAAGTTCGTGGCGGTGCTTTTCATGATAGCGCCGGACAAAGCCAATGAACGCGGCTTGGTAACTGACCGGCGTTCGCGCACTGTCCGCCTCTACCCAAGTGCGGAATTCGGCGTGCAGCGTCTGGTAATCCCATCCCGGGCATTCCGCGCGTAGCGTTGCCATCGTCGCATCGGTGACTTCGCCCGCGGTCGCGCGCGTTGCTAGGCTGGTGCGCGACCGTCGCAACAGGGCCGCGACATCAATCGTCTCATCCTCTACGCCGGCCGCAATAGCGGGCTTGATTGGGCTTGACCTTGCGGTAGGCTTAGCGCCCCCTCCCCCATGCGCTGCCACAGTCTTGACTGGCCGCTCGACATCGCTGCGGCGTTGCATTCGCAGCGACGGTTCGCGCTTCCCGGCCGGGGCTTCGAGCGAAAGTGCATAGCCCGGCAGCTCATTGCGCTCGACGATCTTGGCGATCTCGAACTTGAAGCGGCGATATTGCCCCTCCGCGCCCGATTTTTCAAACAGCGTCGGCATGGCGATCGCGAAGCCGACCTCCCCTGCCCCGCCGGCATGTTTGCGCGCGACGCGGTACAGCCAGCGCTCCCGCCCGCCGGTAAGGTCGAAATAGGCCCGGTCGATCGACAGCACGCCGCCCTGCATCATCACACCTTCCCAGAACCAACTCGACACCTCGATCGTCATGCCCCGCGACCGTTCGGTCTTCTCGTCGACCAGCTGAGTCCATCCATCGAGCCAGCTGAATGTCGCCTCGCGGCGGTTCTCGGCGCGGATGTTGGTCTTGATTGTGGTCGACACTAGCCGGTCGAGCGCCTGCCCGAGCAGTTCATAGGCGCGCCCCGTGGTCGGCCGCCCGATTGCGCGGAGCAGGTCGTAGGGCATTAAATGGAGCTTGCGCGGTACGTCATTGACGCCGCGCCGCGCCATGTCGGCAAGTACGCTTGCGCAGTAGATCAATATATCCGCGTCCCAGATCGTCGCCATTCCGTAGTCAGGGTTGCCCGAGACATGGACCCATAGCTTGCCATCGGGGCTGCGGTAATCGATCGGCTTGACGCGCTTCGACTTGGCGAGGCTGAAGAACGGACGTTCCATTATCTCGCGCTGGTCGCGCAGCGGCATGTCGACAAGATAGGGGAGGAACAGGTTGAATTCTTCGGACACGCTCTGGCGCTCGGTACGCGTCATGCGGTGGGACTCCCGATGTTTCCCCGGGGAAACACGCTCACCGTTTCAGCCCCCGGCCTTCGGCCTCCAGATGCGCGAGCGCCTTACGCAATGCGCCGACCAGTTCGTCGGTCCCCGCACCTGACCCGGCGTGGAGCCGGATCGTGACGCCCTGACGGTTGCTCGACTGGACGCTAAGCCCGGGGCGGCCATGCGGCGTGGTCCAGATGAACGGAGGCACGGTCTCGACAGGATCGTTCTGCGCCTCGAGCAACCGCCGCAGTACGTCGGCGGCCGGGTAGGGGGCCGCACCCCGATTGCGCCGCGCGGTCTGTTCGCGCGAGAGGTCGCGTGATGCGCTCTGGATCGCCTTGGCCGCATCCTTGTCGTCGAGCGCTTGGGCCAGCGCATAGGCGGGCTTTAGCTGGACGTCAGCGGGGGAGGCGAACGCGGCGATCACCGCGTCGGGGATCTGTGCAACCTTGACCATCTTCGACAGCCAGCCCTTCGACACTTTGAGCCGTTCCGCCATCCGCGTCAGGTGGTTGCCGTAATGAAGTTTCAGCGCCTCGGCATAATTACGCGCGCGCTCAAGATCAGACACGTCCTTGCGTGCACGGTTCTCGAGATCCGCTAGCCGGAACGCCGCTTCGTCGTCGAGATTGGCGACCTGGGCCACGAACTGCATTTCGGGATAGGAGTGTGCGCGAAGCCAGCTGATCGACCAGTGGCGCCGCGTGCCCGCGATCACTTCGAAGTCATGCGCCGGATCGCCGTCGACGCGCCGCACCACCGCGGGGACCTTTTGCCCGCCCTCGGCGATGATCGAGTCGATTAGTTCGCGGCAGCCCTCCTCGGTCAAGTGGCCGTAGCTGCGCGCATTGCCCGGCCAAATCCGCACGCGCACGGGATCGAGCAACAATTGCGTCACCTGCCGCACTTCGCCGCTGGTCACGCGCGCGAGCGCGGTCTCGCGGTTAAGCAGCGTACTGCCGCGCGTCCGTTCGGACGCGGGCTGGGCAAGGGGCGCGCCCGCGTCGGCGTCGGTCGGGTCCTCGGCCAGCAGGGCCGCGAGATAATCGGATTGCTTACGCGCCATGCGAAACCTCCGGCACGAGACATATCGTGAACGTTGCGCTGTAGGACAGCATGAATTTCGGGTCAGGCGACATGCAGCACATCCTCTTCGCGCGCGGGTTCGACCCGGCCCCAGCTTTGGCGGACAAGCTGCTCGATCTGCCCCATCGCCTCGTCGAGATTGGCCCGGCAGCGCTTATGGGTCTTGGGCGTGCCGATCGGGCGTTCGAGTTCGTAGATCGTCATCATGCGCATCGCGGCATGGCTAATCTCGGCGGATTCGAGGATTGGCACCGGGAGCAGGGCAGGGCCAAAGCTCTGCTCCATGATAGTGCGGACCATAGCGTGGCTGGGATCGTTGCCGTCGAACTTGGAGCAAATTAGCCGCAAGAAGCTGTATTCGACCTCGATTCCGGCATTCGCAAGCTGCTGGAGCACTTGGTCCATCATCGACAAGAACTGCACGGTCGAGCAGAAATCGGGAGTTGTCGCGGCGAGCGGGACGAGCAGGGCGTTCGCCGCCTGCATCACCGCAAGGCTGATTGTGCCCAGCGCGGGCGGCGGATCGAGCAGCACCACGTCGTAATTGCGTGCGAGATCGGCAAGCCCCTGTTTGAGCTTGCGGAAGCGCGCGGCGAGGACCGACTGCCCGTCCGATCCCGCTGCCGCAAGTTCATATTCGACGTCGAACAGTTCGAGGTTCGACGGGATTAGATCGACATTGGGCCACGGCGTCGATTTTACCGCGTAGAGCAGGTCGGCTCGGGTCGGGTCGATCGACAGATAGGGGTAGAGCGTTTCCTCGCGCGTGATGTTGAAATGCGGGTTGAAGCCGAACAGCGTCGTCGTCGTCGCTTGGCTGTCGCAATCGACCACCAGCACACGATACCCCTGCACCGCGAAATAATGCGCGAGGTGGCAGGTGACGGTCGACTTGCCGACCCCACCCTTGAAATTCTGCACCGCGATGATCGCCGGAATATCGAGCGGCGCGCGTTGCGGGGAGGCACCGAGCACTTCGCGCATCTGGAGCAGTTCCTCGACCGAATAGCCGAGCCTGCGCCCGTTTTCGCCCGCCGGGGCAGGGGGGAGGCGACCGTCGTCTTCCGCCATGCGGATCCGGTTGGTCGAACAGCCGAGCAATTGCGCAGCCTCGGCAATCCCGAAGCGAACGTTGAGTCCTTTGCGACTTTCGGGCAGGAACGCCTTGCGGCGCAGGCGTTCGATCATCCGTTCGCCCGCATCCGCCAGTTCGCCGATGTGGTTGACGATTGCATTCATGAACCGGTCCGATCGCGCGATTGAAGCTTGATAGATGGTTTATAAGTGCATTAGCTTCAAAGCGGAAGGCCGTTGCACGCGATGATCGATATCGGTCCGATCGAGCGATTGACCGTGGGCTTGTGCATATTCATCGTAATGTAATATGCCCTCCGAAGCCGATAGCGGCGTCTTGAGACAGATTAGCTTGGAATCGGCCATGAAGTGCTGATCCTGATCGCGCTCACGCTATTGCTAGGCTTCTTCTCACTCATCGGGATCGCCATTAAGCAGGGTGCGGCTGCCGGCAGCCCGTTGCACGGGGCCTCGCTTGTCGCATTGCGCCGTACCCGCGATCGGACATAGCGGCGCGCGCGCCTTCTCCGGCGCCGAAGTAACTTTGCCCGGCTTCGTCGATCACGACTGCGCGCCTCTCATTTGATGGCCGGCGGAAGCGGCCAGTCGCGGAGGTGGGCGTTGGCGCCCTGGGTCTCGCGGCACCAGCGACAGAGAGACGAGCCCAACGGTCCCAATCGAATTCCGGATCGCTGGGCAAGGACCACGTCTGGGTGGCCAGCCGTAGCGATCACGGCGGACTCGCAATAATCCTCGATCGCCGTCCAGTCGCTGCAGGCCGCGAAGTCAGCGACCGTATCGCCGCAAGGCTGCTTCACGGGGATTCCAAGGCCCGTGCATAGGTGGGAGAGGCTAATGCCAGCACCGGTCCCCTTGAAACAGTCGTGCAAGTCGACATGCAGGCCGGGTCGGGCACGGTCATGGAGCCGCGCCAACGTCGGAATAGGAATGACATTGGCGATGGCTCGGTTGATCAGAACCGGCAGGTCGAACGCTTTGCCACTGTAGGTCGTAACTTCGTCGGCATCGGTCACACATTCCTCGACGGAGGCGACAATGCCGCGCTAGCTCAATAAACCGCGCGAGTAGCTTTGCAGGCTGATGCCGAGCTGTCCCAGTTGGTTCGCTCGACCGTCAGGATCAAGGCGGCGGCAAGCTCGTGGAGCGGCCACGGTGCGACTTCGCCGGTGTGGGTGTAGCGCGCGTCCGCCATGGCGCGTGCGTTGGGGATCATCTCGATATTGAGAACGCAGATCTTCATTGTTTCATTCCTCAAGTTGGTTGCAAGCCGCTCAACATCGGCATCAGCTCTCGACAGAGCTCCCGCCGCTCATCCGCGCTGCTGGGAGAGCCAGTCGGCCCATCCCTGACCAAGGATGCCTTGGCGCCGAGCTTTGCGACTGGTGTGGAATCTCGAAAATGTGACCCGCCGAGCCGGCGACTGAATGGCGATGCTCCTTGGTCGAAAAGCCAGCCAGCCTTGGTTGGTGCTGGGCTATGACAACAGCGAGCTGACGCAACCTTGCCATCCGCGCGTGCACGAAGCCCCTAGCCAGTTCCTATTGTGCGTGGAAAGTCAGGGTGTCGTCGAACCGCATGGTGAAGATCACAAGCAGATCGCGTTGCTCGGCCACATCTGATCCTCATAGAGCGCAATTACGCGATCAACGTTTCGCAGGTGGTCAGGGGATTCCTAAAGCTCGGCACCCGCTTGTCGCGAATGTCCTAAGTTTTGCAACAGCACCTCAAAAATCGTTTTCTCTCGTTTGTCGATGTTGCAAAAGTCTGTTGCATAATCTTCGTATTTCGATACAGTTATGCGACATGATGATTGGCTATGCCCGTGTGTCCACCGATGACCAGGATCTCCGGTTACAACGCGCTGCGTTGAAGGAGGTTGGATGCAAGCGGACGTTCGAGGAGAAGATCTCGGGCGCGAAGCGTGACCGGCCTCAACTTACCAAGATGATCGAGCAACTGCGCGACGAAGACACGGTCGTAGTGACGCGGCTCGACCGGCTGGCTCGCTCGACCCGCGACCTGCTCGATATTGCCGAGAGACTGAAGGAGGTCGGCGCCGGTCTGCGCTCATTGGCCGAGCCCTGGGCGGATACGACCTCGCCCGCGGGCCGGATGGTGCTGACCGTGTTCGCCGGCATTGCCGAGTTCGAGCGTGAGCTGATCCACCAGCGCACCAGCAGCGGGCGGGTAGCAGCCAAGGCGAGAGGAGTGCGCTTCGGCCGCCCGCCCAAGCTCACCCCCGATCAGATCGCGCTCGGCGAACGATTGATAGGCGAAGGTACATCAGTGCGCGAAGCCGCCAAGCTGCTTAAATGCCACCATGCGACGCTCTATCGAGCGCTGACCGCAGCGACGGTGACTCGATAATGCGGTGGACTGCGCAACCTGACGCTTCGGAAGGGAAGGCCTGATGCCTATCCGCCTCGAGCACGTGTTTCTGTACCCGATCGACTGGGCCCAGCTCTCGCACCAGATACGTTTCGTGCGGGCAGGGGGACACTGCGAGCATTGTGGACGTCCTCACAAGCAGAAGGTCTTCCACCTAGGCGACGGACGGTGGTGGGACCGGAACCGACAATGCTGGCGCAATGGCCGAGGCCGGCGGGTGCGAAGGCCTACGGAGAACATCCTGCTACAGGGCCGGTGGACACCGGTTGTCCTGGCCTGTGCGCACCTCAACCATGATCCGAGCGACAGTGCGTTTCATCAGCTAGCTGCGCTCTGCCAGCGCTGCCACATGCTCCACGATGGCCCGGAGCATCGACGCCGGCGCTGGACGAATGCACATTACAGGCGCGCACTCGGCGACCTGTTTTACGGTCCCTACCCCATGCTGGGGGGCGACTGGATCACTCCCACTCCGATCAGCATGCTCGACGACAGTCGATTATTATATGCCTACATGCGATGATTGCTGGGCGGATAAGCCAAGCTTACGCTACGGCTTTTAACAGAAGTCTACCGGTGTGTCAGGAATCCTATACCGGACGATTTTCTGTCGATCCATCCACTAGTTGGCGAGCTGCCGCGCCAGGACGAACGGTGCGAACAATTGATTGATAACGCTCACAAGTTTGGCCGGCTGGTTCGCCGCTGCATTTGCGATGTAGATCACATCCTTGTCCTGCATGGCAACGCGCTGTGACAGGAAGTAGCTTTCGGGCTTAAGCAAGTTCAAGCGATAGATCACCGGCTCCTCACCTCCCGTCTGCGGCTGCACCGTGTAGCGGAACAAGAAGATCGCCGATGGATCTGCGGTCGCGTCGCTCGGCCCACCGGAGCGGGCAAGGGCTTCGGCAAGCGAGACCTGACCCGTTTCGAACGGCACCTGGGAAATTTTCGCCACCGCTCCGAAGACCGTATAGGTCCGTGGCGATCGGATCAATTCGATGCGATCGCCAGGGTTCAGCACCACATCATCCGGCATGTTGGCGCGGATCGTTGCCAGCCGTTGCTCCACAACACCGGAGCCGCGCACAAAGCGAACCACCGTGTCTTCCGATGTATTCGCGCTGCCGCCTGCGGTTGCGATAGCATCGAGCAGGCGTTCTCGGGCAAGGGACAGCGGTTGGCGTCCGGGGCGATTGACTGCGCCTGAAACGAACACCGTATTGGACACGTTCTGCTTGATCGAAACCAAGGCCCGTGCATCCTGTGATTTGCCCCGGAAGGCCGCGGCGATCCTGGTCTGAGCCTGTGCCACGGTCAAGTCGCCCACCGCGATGCTGCCGAGATAGGGCAACTGGATCCTCCCGCTCGCATCGACTACCGTATCAGGGAAATTCTGGGCTCGGGCGGACGGGTCGAAACCGACTGCGTCCCGTCCGCTACCGCCGAACAGCGATACGCCCACTTCGAAAATCGCGATCGACAGGACGTCGCCTGGACCGATCAGATCCGCGCGACGGTCCTGTGAAAGCGTTGCGATCGACCCCGGCATATCGGTGCTTCGCTGACTGACACTGCTCAATTGGTTGACCGTCGTCAGGTCCAGATCGACGATGCGGAACTTCACGCTGCCTTTTGCTCCGTTCGCCTGGCGCACGACGGCGCGGGCGGTGGGCCCGTTCGATGGCAGGGTGGCGCAGGCAGGCAACGTCAACGTTAATGTCAACGCCGCGAGACGCATCGCGGTCGACCGACAGCGTAGATCGGACGAACTTACCGCCATTTTCATATCTGGTCCTGATTTTCTGGTCATCAAAGCTGCGGCAATTGGTACGCTAACGGAAGTGGTCTGGAGATTACGAGATTGCAATTGGTGGTGTGCCGAGCCAGCCTCATCGATCGCGTCATAGTGAACACGCGCGCCGCCATACAGGACCACGCCGCGCCGACAATAGGACTACAACGTATTTTGATCGTATGAGATCGTCATCAGCTCGCATTATCGCGACGGGCGATCCGAGTTTCCTCGGAGGGCGCTTATCCCCGCTGTTCAGATTCCGCGAGCCACCTCTCAAATTTCTCGCAACCTCACGCTGCGTGCGGCCGCTGGTGGCCGCCAGCCGGACCGCCTCGTCCTCAATTTCTTTTGTAAACCGTCGTTGTTTCGTCATCGAGTTCGCCTTTTCACCTTAGGAAAACTCTCTACTTTTCCGAAGCAAGTCCACCGGGATGCTGTGCCGCTATATATCAACTACCGCGATCTGTCGGTGCAGCAACTCTGCAGCATCTACGAACGCCTGCTGAAACACGAACTGACGGTCGAGGACGGCACGCTAAGCGTCAGCCCCAACGCCTTCGCGTGCAACAACAGCGGCAGCTACTACACGCCCAATGCGCCGATCGGCCGATCCTCGACCAGACGTTGGAACGGCGATTGCATTCGCCCATATTTTCTTTAAGCCGCGCCCCTAACGATCACGCCCCAGGATACAGAACAACAATGACGAAGCGTGCCCTCATTACCGGTATTACGGGCCAGGACGGTGCCTATCTGGCCCAGCTGCTGCTCCGTAAGAACTATGAGGTGCACGGTGTCGTGCGCCGCTCTTCCCACCTCGGGGTCGCCGATCACCGCCTGCGCTGGCTAGGCATCGCCCAGAACGTGATCCTGCACGACAGCAACCTGTCGGACCTCTCATCGCTGATCCGCATCGTCACCGAGGTCCAGCCGGACGAGGTCTACAACCTCGCCGCCCAGTCGTTCGTCGCGACCTCCTGGAAGCAGCCGATTCTGACCGCCAACATCACCGCGGTGGGCGTGACCAACGTGCTGGAAGCGATCCGCTTGGTAAAGCCGGATACACGCTTTTATCAGGCCTCCTCGTCGGAGATGTACGGCCTGATCCAGCAGGAGCGCCAGTCCGAGACGACGCCTTTCTATCCGCGTTCGCCTTATGCGGTGGCCAAGCTTTACGGCCACTGGATCACGGTAAACTACCGCGAAAGCTTCGGGATGCATGCCTCCTCCGGCATCCTGTTCAACCATGAAAGCCCGCTGCGCGGCGTGGAGTTCGTGACGCGCAAGGTGACGGACGGCGTTGCCCGCATCAAGCTCGGCCTCTCTTCCGAACTGAAGCTCGGCAACATCGATGCCAAGCGCGACTGGGGCCATGCGCGCGATTATGTGAAGGCGATGTGGCTGATGCTGCAGCAGGACACGCCCGACGACTACGTCGTGGCGACCGGCGTGACCACCACCGTGCGCGATATGTGCCGGATCGCCTTCGACCATGTCGGTCTCGACATGGAGAGCTACCTTGTCATTGATCCCGAGCTGTTTCGCCCGTCCGAGGTCGACGTACTGCTTGGCGAGCCCGCCAAGGCGATCGAAAAGCTTGGCTGGGCGGCCGAGACCTCCCTTCACGACATGATCGTCGAAATGGTCAACGCTGACATCGAGCGCCTTTCCTCCCCGGCGGCGCCCACTGAACAGCTGATGCCCGAAATCCACCCCTGAAGATGGCGGTCGAGCAAGCGGAAGCGCCCCTACCGTTCCGCCGGATATTGGTAACCGGCGCGGACGGCTTCGTCGGCCGCCATCTCGTTCCCCTGCTTGCAACCCGGCTACCTGCCAGCGCCCGCATCATCAGCGCATCCCGCACCGCGTCTGCCGCACAGGGGGCAATCACGTTCGATCTGACCGATCCTGCCGGGGTCGCCCGCGCGGTCGCCGCGGTCGAGCCGGATCTGGTCGTCCATCTGGCGGCGCAGGCGTCGATCGACCAGTCGCTTGAAGAAGCGGCCGACACCTGGTCGATCAATCTGGGCGGCAGCCTCGCGCTTGCCCGCTCGCTTGCCATGACCGTGCCGGACTGCACTGTGTTGCTTGCCAGCAGCGCCGAAGTCTATGGCCTCGCTTTTAACGAAGGCAGCGTCACCGAATCCTCCGTCCTCCAGCCATACGGCCCTTATGCCCGCTCCAAGGCGGCCGCCGAGAGCATGTTCGCCGACGTGCTGCCCAAGAGCGCCCGGCTGATCGTCGCACGGCCGACCAACCATAGTGGGCCGGGGCAGGATGAACGGTTCGTCATCCCCGCCTTTGCCGCTCAGATCGCACGCATCGAGCGGGGGGACGAGCCGGTTCTCAGCGTCGGCAATCTCGATGCGGAACGCGACTTCCTCCATATCCGAGATGTGGTGGCGGCGTATCTGGCGCTGCTGATGGCGGCCCCCGCCCTGCCGCACCGCAACCTATTCAACATTGCTTCCGGCCAATCCATCCAGATCGCGGACATTCTGACGCGACTACGGGCGATGAGCCGCATCCCGACCAGCGTGGTCCAGGATCCCCGGCGGATGCGGCCGAGCGAGGTGCCCCGCGCCCGGATGAACAGCGATGCGCTTCGGCAAGTGACGGGCTGGGCGCCCGCGCATGATATCAATATGATGCTGGCCGATGTGATGGCGGACCAGCGCGCCCGCCTCGGCTGATCGCGGATTAACGGCCCGAACTACTGACAGGATAGCCAATGGTAGCCAGAAGCTATCATCTTGCGCGGCAATTCGATGCCAAGGCCGGCGGACGCCGCCCGATCACAAGTTGCATGGCGCAGGGCCTGTTCCTACAGCCTGATCTGGTTTTGCAACATCAGGGGCTTCACCGCCCACACACCCGCCCGGCCCCCTAATCAGCTTACTCTATAAAAAAACGGGTAGGACTGCGGGCCGGTGAGGCTTTTCCCCTTCAAGGACTCCGGAATGCAGCGACTTGATATCGGGATCGACGGCTACAACCTCGCCATGCCTCGCGGCACCGGCATCGCCACATACGGCCACACGCTGGGGCATGTGCTGCAGGAGGCGG
The DNA here is from genome assembly GCF_040546365.1 of Sphingomonas sp. PvP055. NCBI lineage: Bacteria > Pseudomonadati > Pseudomonadota > Alphaproteobacteria > Sphingomonadales > Sphingomonadaceae > Sphingomonas > Sphingomonas sp. PvP055. The sequence goes on along the minus strand of NZ_JBEPNS010000004.1, from coordinate 42,432 downwards.
GGCACAGCATTACCGGCGTGTTCGGCCTCCACGTCGGCCATGATCCCGCCTTGCGCGAGACGATGTTCTTTGATCGCGTCGGACAGGAGGCGACGGGAAAACGCATCTTTGGCGGCAAGTGGCAGCGGCGCCTGCGCAGCTGGCACGCCACGATCGACCGGCGGTTAGAGGTGGACGCTGTGGAGGTGCCTCTCACCCATCGCGTCGACAAGCAAGTCTTTACCGAACGGCTTCCCGCGTTTGATCGGATCGTCTCCAGCCCCGGCCTGTTCCCGCTGGCAATGCGCTATTTCAACGCACATCGCCGCTTTCTGACACTTCGGATGGAGCGGCCGCCCTCGATCATGCACTGGACCTATCCAGTGCCGGTGCGGCTGGAAGGCGCGTGCAATATCTACACCGTCCACGATCTGGTGCCGCTCCGCCTCCCCTATACGACACTCAGCGACAAACCGCAGTTTGCGCGGCTGCTGAGGGGCTGCGTAAGCGAAGGCGACCATCTCTGCACCGTCTCCGAGTTCAGCCGCGCCGACATCATCGACCAGTGCGGGGTCGCCCCCGATTTTATCACCAACACGTATCAGACGGCGTTGCTGCCCGCTGAGATCGAGGCCGAGACATGGGAAGAGAGCGCCCGACAGGTGGAAGGCCTATTCGGCTTGCGCGCCCGCGGCTACTTTCTGTTCTTCGGTGCGGTCGAGCCGAAGAAGAACATCGGCCGCCTGTTGGAGGCCTTTCTGGGGCTAGGGCTCGAGACGCCGCTGGTGCTGGTCGGTGGGCGCGCCTGGCTGAGCGAGGGAGAGCTGTCGCTCCTGCCTGCAAACGACCCGCGCATTATCCGCCTCGACTATCTCGGCCGCAAGGCGCTGCTCCGCCTCACGCGGGCGGCCCGCGCGGTGCTCTTCCCCTCGATCTTCGAAGGCTTCGGCCTGCCCGTGCTCGAAGCGATGCAGATCGGCACGCCCGTCCTCACCGGCAACGGCAGCTCGCTGCCCGAGGTGGCGGGGGAGGCGGCGCTGCTGGTCGATCCGTACAGCACCGCCGCGATCGCCCATGGCATCGCCCGGTTGGATGCCGACGAGGGCCTGCGCGCAGCACTCTCTGAAGCGGGGCCGCTACAGGCGGCACGCTTCAGCCCCCAAGCCTATCTGCCGCGATTGGAGAAGATGTATGCCGCTGCGCTGGCGTGAGTTCCAACAAGCGGATAGGCATTTTCGGGGCGGGGTGGTAAGTGGCAGCAGTTATGTCTGAGCTTACCCTGCCGCAACCGCGGCGTGCCTCCCTCGCCAAATGCCTTGCCATTCAGGCGCGCGTGATCGGCGCAATCATCATGCGCGAACTGCATACTCGCTACGGCCGTGATAATATTGGCTACCTATGGCTGATCTGCGAACCGCTGATGCTGGGATCGGTGATCGCGATCCTCCACTCGGCCACCGGCAGCCATGGCGGCGCGATTAATCCGGTCGCCTTTACCGTGACCGGCTATACCAACTTCATCATGTTCCGCGGCATCGTCAACCGCTCGGAAGGGTCGCTGCATGTCAACATGCCGCTGCTCTATCACCGGATGGTGACGGTGTTCGACATCACGCTCGGTCGGGCGCTGTTGGAAGTGGCGGGCACCACCTCCGCCTTCACGATCCTGATGTTCATCTGCTACGGCCTCGGCTACGTCGAGGTGCCAGCACGCCCGCTCTTCCTGCTGGCGGGCATCGGCTACATGTTCATCCTGTGCTTCGGATTGAGCATGCTGGTTGCCGGGGGAACCCATGATCGTCCGTTCCTAGAGCGCATGGTCCATCCCTTCAGCTATTTCATGATTCCCCTCTCGGCGGCCTTCTTCATGGTGGCTTGGGTGCCGGAGAAATATCGATACTACCTGATGTTCAATCCCATTCCGCACATTTTTGAGATCATCCGATATGGCGTATTCTCCACAGCCAATCTGGATTATGTTGATTTCGGCTATCTGAGCGGCGTCTGCGCGGTCCTGAACCTGCTCGGCCTGATCGCTATCCGCGCCGTCAAACCGCGGCTCCACATGTCGTGACCGTCACGTCCTCCTCGAATGCACAGCCCGGCCCGTCGGCACAATCGGATCAGACACGATGAACAACCAAAGCCACAACTGGTTCGAAGCGCAGGCGCTTCCCGAGTTCGACCAGCGCAGTACGCTGCGCCGGTGGTGGGACGGGGCCTCAGCGTGGCGCTATCCACTGCTGCTGGTCGTTCTGCCGACGCTGATCGTAGCGGCGTATTTCTATCTGGTGGCCGCCGACCAATATGAATCCGAGGCGCATTTCATCGTCTCCACCGATACCTCGGGCGGCGGCGGCGGCGCCAGCAGTTTCGGCGCCATGTTCGGACTGGGCGGCGCTGGCTCCCAGAACCAAACGATGGCCGTGCCCGACTATCTGTCGTCGCACGAGGCCATCGCCGATCTGTCACGCAAGCTCGATCTCGTCGCCATGTTCCGCCGGCCCGAGGCCGATGTCCTGAGCAGGCTGCGCAAGTCCAACCCCACCCCTGAGGATCTGCAGCGCTATTTCGAAGGCAAGGTGAAGGTTCAGCACCAGGAGGACGGCATCATCGCGCTTACGGTTCATGCCTTTCGACCTGCCGATGCCCACGCCATCGCCGATGCGCTGATGGCGCTGGGTGAAGAACAGGTCAACCGCATGAACCGGCGCCGCTATCGCGATGCTGTGGCGCAGGCGCAGGCGCATCTGGCGGAAGCCAAGCAGCGTGTGTCGCAGATCCAGGGGCGGATGACCGCCTATCGCCAGCAGGGGCGCGATATCAATCCCGAAGCCTCGGGCGAAACGCAGCTTCGCCTGGTTTCCAGCCTGAAGGGCCAGTTGGCTTCGGCTCAGGCCTCATTCGCCGCGATGAAGGGCACCATTAGTACGTCCAGCCCGCAATACATCGCGCTTCAGCGATCGATACGTTCGCTTCAGAGCGTCATAGCCAGCCAGTCGTCCGAACTGACCGGCAACAGCCGGACAATCGCGTCGAACCTCGGCGGCTACGAGAATCTGCGCGTGCAGCAGGAATTTGGCGCCAAGAACTATACCGCCGCCGCCGCCGGGCTGGTCAAGGCGCAGGAGGATGCCGCCCGCCAGCAACTCTACATCGTGCGCGTGGTGGATGCGAATATGCCGGTGAAATCGCTGTATCCTAAGCGGGGGCGGACCGTGCTGATAACCTTTTTCGCGCTGGCCCTCGCTTATGCGATAGGATGGCTGATTCTGGCAGGCGTCCGCGAACACGCAGCCTGAGCGCGCAGCCTGATCCGGCTTGCCGGATCAGGCTGCGGCCAAACCCCATGAAAGCGAGCCGCTCGTCGAGCGGCGCCAGCGGCACCGAGAAATCTGACAGGTGGATCGGCTCCTTCCACGACGGGGTGCCGAACAAGATGTTGTACTGCTGCCCGCCCAGGGCCGCGAGATCGAGATAAAGGGCTCGATCTAACCCTGCGGGGCGAGATAGATCCGGCTGGTCGCCGGGTGACAGAACAGGCTTATGGTCTCGCCGCCCTCATCTGGCCGACGACGATCCGCGCGTTCCGGAACAAGGCGATCTGCTCCAGGAAATCCAGCTCCTCAGGCTCGGCCACCCGGAAGCCGCACTGGCAGCAGCGCCCATGTCTCGTCGAAATTGACGATTGCCGGCTGTGCGGCGGGCGCCAGGCTATGAACAGCCGCGCGTCCGACCCCGGCGATGTTGAGCGGCTTTCGGTATGACCGTTCAACAGCGCGATCCCACAGAGGGCTGCTGCTTGCCTTTCTCGACGGGTGCCGGCCGCCGCGCGGCTCGGCTGCATCACTGTCTCGCGATATTCGAACAGGCTCGCCGCCAGCCTGTAGATCCGCTCCGGCGCGCCGGAGACCAGCCGTTGCTGAAATCATCACGGCCCCGGGTTCTTGTCAGCGCGCGGCCATGCGCCAGCCTTCCGCCCAAAGCGAAAGCTTTCGTGCAACGGCGCCTACCGCCGCCGGTCGGTCGCATCCCGGCCATATTGCCGCTCGATCGCCTCCATCCGACGGTTGAATGCCTCGTCTTCATCAGGTGCCGCGATCACCTCGTCGTCGCGGCGCAGAAGGCGAAAGGACGCGCTCAGCAGGAACGTCAGCCCGACGGCGAGCAGCGCATACAGGACATATCCGATCACAGGCCTATCCTCCGGTTCGGCAGGCGAAACAGTCAGCCGTCCTGTCACCCGCCCCGCATCAGCACCATGCCGAAGGGCAGAACCGCCCCCCGCGCCGGTGTCTCGATACCATGGACGAACCGCAACCGACCTACATCGTTGTAATGGGAAAGAGCCAGGACGGCCATCCGCTCGATATCATGGCGGGTCAGGGCATTACCGTGCTCGCCGTCATGATCCTCGATATAATCGAACACGTGCACTGCCAACCCGCCCGGCTTGGCATGGGCAAGGCCGTTGACCACGAAACTGATGAATTCGGTCTGCGTCATCAGGCGGTTGGCGCCGATCGACCAGAGAATGTCGAACCGGCCGTGGAAGGTCGGGTTTGTCTGGCGGACGTCCTCAACGGTCAGATGCACATTGTCGAAATAATCCCGCTCGCTGCACAGTTCGGGAATGCGCATCTCGCCCAGTTCCCGCCCCGGATCGAACGGCGGCGGATCGATCGCATGGCGCATGCCGACAAGCTCGTTTCCCTTGCCGCCGAAATAGGACAGCAGCGGCGCCTGCGCCTCGCCGAACCCCATCATCCGCTTTGGCCCGTCGTCGGCAAAGCGGTCGATCGCGCGCAGGACATAAGCGAGCGACCAATTCTCGAACGATCCCAAGGGATCGCGGTACAGCAATTGTATCGCGCTCCTGAACGCGGGCTCGCGGCACTGCTGGGGCGTACCGACCTGCGACTGCGGCAGTTCGAGCGTCGGCAGATCGAGGTCCGTCAGCGTCCGGGCGACGAGCGCCGCCTCGGTTCCCGGACGACGCGGCGCCTTCTGTCCCGCCGGCCAGTCCCAGGCGCGCGCATGATGGTCCGGCGCCGCCTGCCGGTCGAGCGCCACCGACAGGCCCGAGGCGGCGATGTCCGTTTCGCCGTTGATGGCGCAGGCGATCGCATAAAAAGCGTTGCGATAGCTTTCGAATTCCAGTTCGACGACGCCGCCTGCCGCGATCAGCTCGGCCCCCCCCAGCGGGATCGTCTTGAGGCGGATCTGTTCAGCCCCCGGCACCGCGGAACGGACCCGCACCTCGAACAACAAGGTGCCATGCGTGATCACTAGATCGTGGAAGCGCACCACCGCCTTGTTCAGGCCAAGCGCAGGGCGGCTGTCGGGCGTTTCGAAGAGATAAGCAGGATCGGGGGCTGGCTCCGGGCCGCCCAACCCTACAATCCGGCTCGCCCATTGCGGATGCGCTCCGAACGGATCCAGCGGCAGGGCTTCGACGCCGTCTGCGGCTTCCATCGTCTGGCTCATCGCGCCCCCCTAGCATCTTTACAGGCCGACGCAATCGAGGGCGCAGATCCGAGCGCCGCTCGGGATGGAATTCGGCGGCTGCATCGCTATATACGCGGCGTCATCAAGGATGCATTCGCGTGATTCGTTTCGAAGACGTCAGCAAGACCTACCACGGCCGCAAGTTCGAGAAGCGGGTGTTCTCAGGGCTCAACTTCACCATCAACAAGGGCGAGGCGATCGGCATCTGCGGGGCCAACGGCGCCGGCAAATCAACGCTGATGCGCCTAATATCGGGGATCGAGCAGCCGACGACGGGTAATGTCGTCCGCAAGATGACCACGTCTTGGCCGATTGGCTATTCCAACTGCTTCCAATCGAGCCTGACCGGGGCCGATAACGCCCGCTTCATTGCCCGCGTCTACGATAAGCCCGAGGAGGAGATGCTCGCTTTCGTCGAGGATTTCGCCCAGCTCGGCACCTATTTTCGGCAGCCGGTGAAGACCTATTCCGCCGGCATGGGCGCTCGCCTCGCTTTCGGGGTCAGCCTAGCGATCGAGTTCGACTGTTACCTCGTCGACGAGATCACTGCCGCTGGCGACGAGCGGTTCCGGGCGCGGTCGGAGGCAGCACTCGTCGCCCGGCGCGAGAAGGGCACGCTCATCATGATCTCGCACGACCAGCACACGCTTAACGCCTATTGCACGCGCGGAGCAGTGCTCTACGGCGGCTCGCTCATCCACTTCGACGATGTGAACGAGGCGTGGGGCGTCCACAGCCGCCTTCAGGGCCGCCCGGTCTGAGGGCGGCGAGGGCTGGCCGTGGGAATCGATCCGGCCTAACAGCCGTCATCGGGTGCCTCGGCGCCGCCCCGTAAGAGAAGCCTCACGATGTTCGGTCTGCCTGCCCTCCGCAAACGCCGTCGCCCCCGGTCACGGTTCAGCATCGCCGGCAATCAGGCGCGCGATGCACGCGATTGGGCAGGAGCGGCGGACCAGTATCGCCGCCACCTGCTGCTCAGGCCGGAAGACGGGCCGATCTGGATCCAGCTGGGCCATATGCTGAAGGAGATCGGGCGCCGCTCGGACGCGCTCCTTGCCTATGAACGCGCGCTGGAGCTACAGCCCGGCGATCCCGATCTGCTACTCCATCTGGGCCATGCGCTGCTGGCAGCAGGCAATCCCCGGACCGGTACCGAACGGCTGCGCGCGGCGGCCGTCGCCGGCAGCGTGCAGGCCAGGCGCGATCTATACACCCTGTTAGGCGAGAATGTCGCGGGCGATAGCCCACGAGGCGATCCCGCCCCTGCCCCGCTCCTCGCCGATCTCGGTCGGCTGGCCCCGGGCTTGCGGCCCACTGACGCACAGGACGTGGCGATCGAGGGCACGGACCGGCTGAAGGCGCAGTCGCACGATCCGTGGATCCTGTTCGAATGGGCCGAAGGCGCGCAGCCGACGACCTCGATGGCACTCCTGACGATAGAGATGCAGGCGCTCGACAGCAAGGCGCCGCCCGTCGCCCAGATCTATGTCGATTGCGGCAAAGGCTTCGACGAGCGCGACAGCACACATTTCGCCTTCTCCGCAGACGGTCGGGCGACGATCCTGCTGGTCAATCCATCCAGCCTCCGCCGCATCCGGTTCGATCCGGACGAGCGGCCGGGCCTGCTGACGCTGCCGCGGATCACCGTCACCCCCCTGCCCGATCTCGCCGCGATCGAGGATGCCGTGCGGCGCGATGCCCCGGCCGATGTCGACATGGGGCGGCTGCTCGATTTGCTGCGCGCCACCGTAGCCCGCGACGAGACGCAGCCGCAGTTCCCCTCGCATGCGCTGGCGCTGGGGTTCGATCTGGCCCGCGCGATCAACTTCAGCCACGATTATCGCCACTGGCTGGAGCGCAACGGCAGCCCCCGCCCCGCCGATTATGATCGGATGGCGGAGATGGCGGCGGATTTTCCGATCCGCCCGCGCTTCTCCTTCGTGATCCCCACCTACAACACGCCGCCGCGGCTGCTCGCCGAGTGTCTCGATTCGCTGCTGGCGCAGACTTGGGCCGATTTCGAGATCTGCGTTGCGGACGACAAATCGTCCGATCCGCAAGTGGTTCGGATCTTGGCAGACTATGCCGCGCGCGATGCACGCGTCCGCTTCGTCGCGCGGCCGTTTAACGGCCATATCTCGGCCGCCAGCAACAGCGCGCTGAAACTCGCCACGGGCGATTTCATCGTGCTGGTCGATCATGACGACCTGCTGCCCGATTATGCGCTATTCGTGCTGACCTACTATATCAATCGCCACCCGCAAGCCGACATCTTCTATTCCGACGAAGACAAGGTGACGGTCGACGGCCATCGGGTGCAGCCCTATTTCAAAAGCGATTTCAATCGTTTTCTGATGTACGGCCACAATATGGTAAGCCACCTCGGTGTCTATCGTCGGTCGCTGGTCGAGCGGGTCGGCGGGTTCCGGCTGGGGTTGGAAGGCAGCCAGGATTATGATCTGACCTTGCGCTGCCTGGAGGCGGCGGGGTGGGACAGCATCGTCCACATTCCTCACATCCTCTATCACTGGCGGATTATACCGGGTTCCACCGCCATGTCGGTCGACCAGAAGGGTTATGCGGTTGTCGCTGCCCAGCATGCTATCAACGGCCATTTCGAGCGGACCGGCCTCCCCCTCCGCTCGGTCGAGGGCTTCGCTGCCGGCTGCGCGGGCGTAAAGCCGACACGGACGTTCGAGACGCCCGTCTCGATCATCATCCCCACGCGCAACGGCCTCGATCTGCTGAAGCCCTGCCTCGATGCCATCTTCGCGCACGATACGACCGGCACCGAAATCCTCATAGTCGACAACGGATCGGACGATCCGGCGACGCTCGCCTGGTTCGAGGAAGTGACAGAGCGCCACGGCGTACGCATTCTCCCGGATCCGGGCAATTTCAACTTCTCGCGCATCAACAATCTGGCGGCCGAGGCAGCGACGGGCAAGATTCTCTGCTTCCTCAACAACGATACTGAAATCGTCTCGGGCGACTGGCTAAACCGGGCGCGCACCTTCCTCAGCCTGCCCGAGATCGGCGCGGTGGGCGCGCGGCTGCTGTTCCCGGACGGGACGCTCCAGCATTTCGGCATCGCGCTCGGCATGGGCACGCATCGCGTGGCGGGCATTCCGCATCTGGGGCTGGACGGCCACCTGCCCGGCTATCTCGGCAAGGCGCGGCTGCTGCAGGAAGTCTCTGCCATCACCGCCGCCTGCCTGTTCGTACGCCGGGCCGATTTCCTGGCCGTGGGCGGTTTCGAGGAGGAATTGCGCGTCGCCTATAACGACGTCGACCTCTGCCTGAAGATCGGCGCCAAGGGCCTCAGGATCCTTGCCGATCCGGACATCACGCTTATCCACAAGGAAAGCCGCACACGCGGCAGCGACAAGCATGGCGAGCGCGCGCAGCGGCTGGATGAGGAGGCCGCCTGGATGCGCCGGCGCTGGGCGGACGTGCTGGACCGCGATCCCCATTATTCGCCCAACATCGATCTCGCCCGCATCGACTTCGCCTATGCCGCCGATCCGCGCGTGCCGTGGCCATGGCAGGATACTGGCCGGGATATCAGATAGCTATTTGCAGGCTACCAGCTGTCCGAAAAACACTATCCATGCCGATCATCGTCGTCGTCAAACTCAAGGCAGTGTCGGCAACGTCGATGGAAACGCCCGATCGACTGGGTGGCCTTCGCAATCTTCTCGGGGCTTGCCGAATTTGCGCGCGAACTGATCGTCGAGCGAATCAGGGCCAGCGCCGCCGCCTGTTCCGGCTTTGCGGGATCAGACCCTAAGACGGCGTCCGGGCGGATTTCAGTACGCTGTTCAAGGCCTCATGGACGCGCTCGGGGTCCAGCGTGAAATCGCACTGGATATTTCCCGCCTCGGCGTCAATCGCGTAGTTGGAGAGCAGGATGGTTTCGGGGCACGGCGATCGAAACGCGGTGACGATCCAGCCGAACTGGCGCGAGCCGATGACGACGCCTGGTAAGCCGGCGATCAGCACCGATTTGGTCGCGCTGGTCCCCTGCGAACTTAGATGCAGCGTAGCCTTGCTAGCGGCATAGATGGAATCGTGCATCGACCTGCCCGCCGACACGCGATGGCGCACCCCTCCGTCGAGATGGTCGACAATCCCGGAGATCATCGCATCCTCCTGATCCGTCAGACTTTTCGGAAGCGGTGAGGCGCCGACGCAATGCCCGTCGAAGATCACGGCGAGACCCGGATGTTCGGCCCCGAGCCTGTTGAAGATTTGGCCCATGGCCGATGGCGGTGCCAGCCAGCGCCGGCCATGCGCGCGCAGCGACAGGAACAGTACCGGCCCCCCGCCGGCGACCAGCGCATCGACTTCGCGGCGCCACGCCGGATCGGCATGGCGTTCGGCATGGATCATCACCCTGTCCGCCAAAGGCTGCTCGACGACGCACCCAGTGACGCGGACGACCATCCGGTTCTCTTTCCAGAGGCGGTGGTTGAGGGCCACCGCATGGTCGGGAAGATCGCGGATGACAGGCACGTCCCGGAATTCCGGCAGCAGATGTTCGGTGGGGCCGAAAGGCTCGGGCGCCGCGACGATCAGGGAGTCGATCGCCGATGCTGGTAGATGCTCAGCAAAGCGCATCAGGCCCTGGAGATCGGAGAACAGATGCGTGCTGATATAGTTCAGCATACCCGACATGAGCGATGGCGGCGCCGTGCGACGAGCGACCTCTCCCATGAAATAGGTTCGCGTGGCGGCGGGATCCGCCAGACACGCCAGCTTTAGTTCCCGGACCCGATCCTGCAGATAGTCTCTGAACAGATCGATGACGCCATCATGGCAGATGATGAGATGGGACAGCGGATCATACCAGGCGACTGGCCAATTGTCCTCGGTTGCAAAGAAGATGAACAGCGGTCTGGGCGATGATATGAAATAAGCGATCACCGAGCCGCAATCCCGGAGGGATGGGTGGTAGTTCAGGATTAACGACGACGACGATGTCACGACCCCGCCATAGGGGGACAGGAGCACCACGCTGCTCGCTTCGACGATGTGCAACTGGGTCGCTAGGATGCCCCCGCGCGAAAGATCCGCCGCCGATGCAGCGCGTTCGGCATTTTCCTGCGAAACGTCGGGGGCCGCCGGCCCGGAGCCTGCAGGGGTCGCACCCTCCGTTGGCCCCGCGCCGGTGAATTCCCTCCAACCGACGACCGGCACCGCTAGCTCGGCTGCGAACAGCTTTTCGAGAACGTCGATATCGTCGTCGGCCAGGATCAGGTCTTCCATCGCACGCGCCGGCACGGGATCGCCGAACAGGCTTGACCAGCCCCGCTGTGCGACCCCGCAGATATCAATCCGGCGCGCGAGCTTAGTCAAGGCGACGTCGTTCGTCCTGGCCGCCTGTTCGGCGATCCGGGTCTTGATCGGTTCGGGCAGGGGCATGCCCACGCGGATCGCGGCCGAGGCGGCACGATGGGCCAGCGCCACCGGCACCGGATGGTCATCGGGAAGCGCCGTGAGGAGCGCGACGCAGGCATCCATGGCGATGCGCGGGTCGCCCTGCTCCATATGCATCAGAGCCGCGGTCTCGACGCCGGAAACATGCAGGGGGTGCCGCTCGATCAGCCGGTTGCAGACCGCCAAGGCCGCCTCATATCGGCCGCTCCCCCAGATCGCATGCGCGAGATGGATGCAGGTATCGGCGTCGCTGCCGCCATCGACCTGGCCTGCCTTGCGCCTGAGCCAGCGTTCCGCAAGATCATATTGGCCGCCTGCCAGATAGAGCGAGGCGATCTGCAGGAAACATGCGGTGGCGGGGGCGGTGTACGCATAAGCGGCGCCAAGCTCAATCAGCCCGCCGCTAGTGTCGCCTGCCGCCTGCCGCCGCGTGCCCACCTCGATATGGATCGCCGCCGACGGCCAGTCCGGCGGCGCACCGGCAAACATGCGTTGGGCCAGTATCGAGACGGCAGGATGCGGTGCGTCGTCGGGATCGGGATCGGGAGGCTTGCCGCTGACCGACGCCCACCAGAGTGTCTCGAGAAGCTGCTCGGCGCTAAGCAACGGCGAAAGCCTTTCCAAACGCATCCCGGGCCGGGGCCCCGTCAGACTTTCGGCGCGGCGGGGATGCGGAATGTGCTACGCCGGCGCCGCTGTCGTCTAGCGGCTTCACGAAGCGATCTGCGCCAGCGCGAACGACACCTTCTTGCCGATCCGTGCATATCCCCATCCGGACAGACGCCATGCGCCGTCCTCTACCCGGCGCTGGCTGGCAAGACCTACGCGAAGGCCCTCGATCCCGAACAGCTGAAGGCCATCGGTACGCAAGATCCAGCGGCCGACGGCCGTCCCGCCCGCATGGATCGCTCCATCGGTTTCGAACGTGAGTTCCGTCTCGCCTTCAAGCGTTTCCAGCTGCCAGCGGCCGCCGATCTGCTCCGCCGAAAGCCTAAAATAGGGGGAGTTGGGCAAGGCCGCGTCCCAACCGCGGGCCTCATCCTCGCTGGCTTTTGTAAACGTGTACAGCGTCTGCCCATTAGCATAGGCCGCGCCGCGCAGCCGGAGCAAGGACGGCAGCCCGGCGATCCTCACCAGCGCCAGCCAGAAGGGTCCGGCATCGCGAAACTCAAGGATGCATCCGTCCTCGGCCAGCACGGGGATCGGCAGTGCCCCATCGCCTTGGGCGAACGGAGCCAGCACGCAAGTATCGAAATTGCTGCTGCCATACCATCTGCAAGGCGCAAGAACCGACACGCCTGTACCGATCGTCAGGCGATCCGAGGAATGGCTGATACCGTCCAGCGCAAAATCGAGGAACAGGCTCCAGCGATTGAACGGGCCGACCAGTTCTTCCGGTGCCAGCACCAGTCGATCAGCGCTGGCCGCTATGCCGACATAGCGCTTTGTGCCGTAATCGCTCCGGCCGAACTCGACGGTCAGCGCCCCGGGCTCCAGAGACCAGGTTCCGTCGATCCCAGCTTCTTCGGACCACACGGTGCCGTCGGATCGGAGCTGCATCTTGATTTTCATCCGCCCGAGCATGTCGCGGCAGAGGAAATCGCGATCGACAAGGCTGCGGATCAGCTCGCCGTCGATCGCGGGCAGAAGGTCCGCGCCATGAGGCCCCGAACTGAAGGCGGCGACCCAGTGGGTTTCGCGCCGGTCCCCGGCCAGCAATTGCCGATCCGAGAAATGTCGCAGGATTTCGGCTCCGGTGTTCGGCTCGCTCTTTCGGGCGAACATATAGTCTTCGGCATCGACGCTGTATGACACTGCGGCGATATGACGATCTTCGAAAATGCCCCCCTCTATGGTGGCATAATTGTGCATGAAATTTTCGCCGGCGCCCATCGTGGCGGCCATCGTGTCAAAATAGTTCATTTCCGGGCCAAAGCCCATGTTCATCGCCGCAAAGGTCTCGGAGAAGTCTTCCCGGTTCAGGAGGGCGTCGGCATAGACGCGACTGAAGAACACGAACGGTGAGCCGTTGCAAAGCCGCTGATTCCGGAGAGTGCGATGAACCCACGCCTGCGTGGCCGGGGGCATGCGCCGAGAATAGGTTATGGCTGTCTCGGGAGAGACATCGACAAATTCGTGAAGACGCGCGAACGACATCCATCGCATATCGGCGTCATATGGGGAGACGGCGTAGATCTGATCATCCCCGTTCGGGTTCGTCTGCGCCGAACGCGGAGTGCCCGCGAAATTGAAGCTGAACGAATCCAGGCGGTGATCCGGGCGCATACCCGGATGATAGGGGAACGGCCCGGCGATATCCTGCAATCCGGCCGTGTCGACGGATTCGAACACGCTGTCGATGGATCGCTCCAGCAGCCTGGGAAGGTCATCGACCTGATGGGGGTGAAATTCCCCGTCCCAGGCCGGCATGACCCCCTGATAGCGGCTCAGCTTCGCCAGGTTCTTCGGGTTGACCATGAGATGCGCGATCTCGTCCATCGGCCGAAGCGGCACCGTGCGGTCGCAGATCACCTGCATCCAGCTGCCCTCCGGCGCTATGGCGCGAAACAGCGCCATGATTTCCAGAACCGTCTGGAACAGCAGCTTCGGCCCGCCCCATGTCAGCGGCGCGCGATTGAGAAAGAATATGCGCGGCACCAGCATCGCTGCGCTGGCCTGCTCGATTCCCGCCGGATGGCCCGATCCCCCTACCGAGACAATGATCCGGCCCTTGCGCGACTGGAGGTTGGCAAGGTTGGACAGCAGGCGGGGCACGTGATCCCGCCAGGTCATGAACAGCCAGATCGGCACCGTCTCGACGGCAGCGTCGCGCGTGGCGACAGCGAGACGGGCCAGTTCCATTTCGGCCTCGTCGAGTGCTGCGTACCGGATGATCGCCTCGGCGTCGCCTCGGCCTGCCATGCCGGCCCATATCCGCCTCGCCGAGGCGAGCGACGGGGCGGCCTTGAAGGCGGCCAGATCACCGAGCGGGTCCGGCCCGTCAGCAGACGGCAGGGCCCGTCGCCCCGCATAGACAAACGTCTCGCCCGACAGTCCCAGACGGACGGCAGCATCATACAGGTCCGCTTCCGCCATTCCGGCGGCGATGGCACCGGCGGCGAGATCCAGCACCGATCGATAGGCCATAGCCCAGCTCTCGGCGCGGGTCGTCGCGGCCAGCAGGGCGATCCTGCGGACGGCCCGGTCGGCGGTCGGCGGCGGCAGGCGCGAAAGCTGCGACAGCCCCTGAAGCATCGACCATTCATCGAGCCGAAGCAGGCAGTCGCGCGACACGCGGTCCCAGTCATCCGGCTCCGCCGCGCCATCGTCGTCAGGCATCCCATCCCACCCGGCGAGCAGAATTAGACGCCGGACGATGGCTTGCGCAGGCGGTGTTGCGGGGGGATCCCTGTCTCTGGCATCCCCTATCGCTTGGGCTACGCTCAGGGCGAACCCAAGCTCCCCAGCGGCAAAAGCGGCGCAGACCAGCCAGGACAGATGCAGGATGAAGCTGTCGACTGATCCAAACAGGCGGTTTCTGGTGGGCGCCAGTATTTCGAATATTTCGTCCGCCGGCAGCAAATGATAGGTATGGCCGATCAGGCCCAGCCGCAGCTCGGACGTATCGATATCGCGCAGCAGCGGATGCCGCAGGACTTCCTGTGCCGACACGAAATTAAAATCGGCGAGCAGGCGCTTGGCGACAGCAAAGAGGGCAATTGATATTGCCTTCCCATGCTGCTCGACATCAAACTTCTTCGATGCAAACAGCGCCATTTCTTCGTCGGAAAGATGCTGACAAAGCATTATGAGATTGCAAGATGGCAGTGTAAATCTTGCAAAATACGCAAGAATAATATCCTGATTTGGATCAGCCAACCATAATCGAGCGTCCTGCAATTGTCGCTCAAGATTGGCATTCATCTTTTGTGGCCTTGGGTCAGCAGTCTACCCCTGACAGACAGGAGACTTACCTTGGATATGCCAAGCTTTATCACCAGTCCAACCCTAGTTACCGAATACTGCCAATCCGACTGCTGTTTTCATCTTCCACTACGGCGATACATCGATCCCACCTCTGGCGACAAGCCATTGATCTACCGGCTTAACTTGTTTCAGACCGCCTCCTATTTTCGCCAAGTGCGTGGCGATCAAGTGAATGCGGCGCTGTCGTGACACGGGCAGTGCCGTACCGGCCTGGATGGGTGGACACCGCTCCAATGTCCTGTCCGGCGCAACGCAGGACAGGTTGCTGTTCCTCCCGCCATACTCGCCTGGATTGAATCCGATCGAACAGGTCTTTGCCAAGCTCAAGCATCTGATGCGAAATGCTGCCGAACGACCACACCAACGCACCTGGCGGCGCGTCGGAGCTCTGCCCGACATCCTCACATCCAACGAGTGCCGCAACTACCTCATCAATGCCGGATACAGGTCGACGTTATGTCATCATGCTGTAGGTGCCGCATCCAGGTCAGTGGATCAGACTCTAACCCTCAGCCGTGGGCACGACAGCCCATGGATCGGGCCGCACGCTGGCCTCGATCCATTGCGCCACCACCTCGGCCGGGGGCCGCCGCAGGCCGTCAAAAGGCTGCCCGGACCGCGCCCAATTGGGGTTGAAAGCGGGATCGAGATCGAGTGCGGCGCCCCAGCGCTCTCGTATCCACGCCCAGTCCGCCCGGTCGCGGGCGTGTTCGGCGGTGGACATGACGCTGCCGCGCGTAGCGGATTCGCGGTGGACCGCGACAATATTGGACGCCTGCACGACATGGACACCCGCAGCGCGGATACGCAGGCAGAAGTCCACGTCGTTATAGGCGATTGGCAGCCGTTCCTCGAACCCGCCGACCGCGTCGAACAGCGTACGCGACACTGCCAGCCACGCCCCCGTCACGGCAGAAGCGCAGCGCGGGTGCCGCCAGCGCGCGGCCGGGCCGCCGGGCTCGGTCGGGTGGAGCACGCCCTCGTGAACCGCGCCGCCCTCCCTGCCCATGCCGAAGATCACGCCGGCATGCTGGATCAGCCGATCGGGATAGAGAAGCAGCGCGCCCATGGCGCCCGTCCGCGGCCGGGCGAGGCCGTCGCGCAGCGCAACGTCCCAGCCTGGCGTCTCCATCTCCACGTCGTTGTTGAGGAACAGCAACAGCGGCGCATTGCCCCGCGCCGCCGCCAAATTGTTGGCCCGCGCCCAGTTGAACGGCTCGTCATGCGCGATCGGGCGGGCGATACCCTCGGCCTGCCAGCCCGCCAGCAGCGCCGCTGTCTCGGGCAGCACGCTGCGATTGTCCATTATGACGATATCGAGTGTATTCGGATGCGCCGCGGTGCGGCGCAGGCTGTTGATGCAGGCCGTCAGCAGGGCCGGCGCATCGCGCGTCTGGATGATGATCTGGATGGGGGCCGGGTCCGCCGCTGCTGCTGGCGTGGCGGGGGCAGAAAGATCGACGAGCGCGGGTTCCGCCCGGCTTGCTAGCACCAGCGGCACATGGGCGTAGCGCAGGGGCAACTCCATCCGGCCCGCCACCAGTGCCTCCCAATCATCTGCTGCTGCGGCCGCTTCTGCCCGCAGCAGCAGGACGGGCGGACGCACCGCGGCGCGGGCAAACCAGACGGGATCAGCCATCGGCTGGAAGCAGGGATCGTGGTGCGCGATCCCGTCTGCCTCTGCGGTCCAGTGATCGTGATCGGCATAGGCCGCCCCGGCGCCGGTGCCTGTGGCGGCGGCGTGCAGCTGCCCGGCCGCATCGGGGGCGAGCCGCGTGCCGGCTTCCATCAGCAGCAGCCAGTCTGCCCCCGCCGCTGTGACTAGCGCGGTGCCCTCTGTCATCACACGGCAGGGAATGTCCCCCAGCGTCTCGCGCGTAATGGCGACATGGGCAGGGTCTGCGCCACGCGCGTCGATCAGGGCCAGCACCTGGGCACCGGTGGGTAAGGGCAGGGAAGGGCGCCTGCCCGCTCTGGTCCATGCCGGATAACGCGACAGGGCATAATCACCGCTCTGCGCCTCGATCGACTGCTGCGCCGCCGACGGCAGTCGCTCGCGCGCGCCCATTTCGATGAGTGCCTGCGCCGCGCTCCCACCGTCCGCCATCGCGAGAGCTTCCTGCAACGCTGCGATCGCCGCCTCGCGTCGCCCGAGGCGACGTTCGAGATAGGCGAGGTGGATCCATACCTCCGCCTGTTCCGACAGATGCGCTGCCGCGGTGCGATAGGCGGCGGCCGCCTCCTCTAGCGCCCCCGTCTCCTTCAAGCTGTGGCTGAGCTGGACCCAAGCCGCCCCGTCCGTCGGGCGCCGCGCCAGATGTGCGCGATAGGCCGCTACCGCCGCTGCCCACTGCGCCGCCCGCGCCGCACGGCGCGCCCGTTTCAGGGGCGAAAGCCAGGAAAGGAACAGCATAAGTCTCCTGAAGAATGGATAAGGGTCTATCCGCTGTAGCACGCCGCCCCGCCCAAGGAGCAGGGCGGGAGGCCCGTTATGCGTTTTGAGATCGCATCGTCTCAATCGCGCTGATCCGCGCCGCCACCTTACGCCCCGACGCATCGAACGACATGCGCGTCGCCAGATCCGTCTTAGCCTTTGCGCCCAGTGCGCGCGCCCATTCGGGATTGTCGTGGACCTTACGCATGCATTCCGCGGCATGGGTCAGTGAGGCATGCGCCCAGCGCGTGCCCGCTCTATAGGGCGGATAATCGCGATCAAGCGTGACGAGCTCGTGGCGCACGAGCAGGCTCGTCTCCTCGGTCATGAAATCCAGATTGCCCGAATAAGCGGTCGCGATCACTGGTTTGCCGAGCAGCATCGCCTCCGCCATCGTGAGGCCATAGCCCTCACTGCGGTGAAGCGAGACGTAAGCGTCGCACGCATCCATCAGCGCCAGCACGTCGCCTTGCGCATAGATGGCGTCGAGGATGATAACGTTGTAGCCTGTACCCGCTGCCTGCAGCTCGGCCAACTGCTCAGGATACATGTGGCCGAACGAGGTCTTGAGGACGAGACCGACCCCATTGTCCTTTCCGAACGCCATGATGAACGCTTCGATCAGCCCCAGCGGGTTCTTGCGCTCCATGATGCTGGCCATGTGAAAGGTGAACAGGAACAGATATGTCCCTTCCGGCAAACCGAAATGAGCGCGCGATCTCCGCTCGAACACGGGATGTTCGAGGCCCGGCATGATGACGTGGACCGGCAGGTCGAACCGTTCTTTCAGCGCATCGCCCACGAAGCGCGTCGCCGCCCAGATCTCGTCCACCTGATCAGCCTGTGCCTGCCAGTGCGCGGGGATCGTCTCCAGCTCCCAGTACCAATAGCCGATCCGGTAGGTGCGCGGGGTCCGCGGGGCGAGGCCAGCGCGGTCATAGGCCACGTCGAACAAGGGCTCGGGTTGGGTATGGATGATGGTGACGTCATACACCTCGAGGCCGACATAAGCCGCATGCCGGTCCTCGTCGCCGCGCCCCTGCACCCACACGTCGCGGAGTGAGACGGCGCCGCCTGTGCGGCGGGGAAACCCTCGACCAGCGTCTCGGCGGAGGTGCGCAGGCCCGAGGCGTAGCAGAAATGGCCAAGCATGTTGAAGCCGGGCATCGCCAGCTCCGTGGCGAGCGCGGCCCTGTCCTGCCGGACGAGCCAGGCCGTCGCCTCCTCGTCGAGCCCCGCCGCCGGCGTCCCCTGCCAGACAAGGAATGCCTCTGCCGCGGCTGTATCGGCGAAAGGTGCCGGGTACGCCGCCCGCCAGTCAGCCCGCGCCGCATATGCTATGCGGATCTGTTCGGCGGAGGTGAACGGTTCGGGCCAGCGGGCTGGCTCCGTCCAGTCCCCGGCAATGCCAAAGCTCGCCACCAGCCACTCACCAAGCCTGCGGCGGCCGAACACCGTCACCCCGTCGGGGAACAGCCTCTGCCAGACGGGGGTGAACAAGAAGGTCTCGACCAGGCCGTCCGCCGGCTTTTCCGCCACCGTCAGCAGAAACCACCACAGGTGGGCCAGATCGATTGGTTCGCCGCCGAGCGTGCCGTCCGCCGCCACCGCCGCCAGCAGATCGCCCGCCCCCGCCGGCGTCAGCGCCAGCAGATGCGCGCGGGCGACATCGGCGTGGATCAGGCGCATCTGGCGGATCCGCGCGCCCGGATCGGCGCGGAAGGCGGCGGCGATAGGGGCGAGCGCCTTCCCCGACAGACCCAGTTCGACCGCGCCCTCTTTTGCAAGCCAGACGGCGAACGCCCCCTCCGCCCCGGCCGACAGCGCATCCGGGAAACGCTGCCGCAGATCGGGCCGCGCCCGCAGCAGGGCGATGAGGAAGCGGACCGCCTCCGCCTCGTCCGTGATCCGCTCCGGCGGGGCCGGGACAGGCGCGGCGATGGCGGCATCGTCGAACAGGTCGATCGGGCTCGGCGGGCGCGCCTTGGGGTAGCGGCCTTCGGCCAGGCCGATGCGCAGGAAATGGGCGAGCGGCGGTAGGTCCGAGGCGCGCACGTCGGGATAAACTCCGGCGTAATACACCGCATCGAACGCCGGATGCGCCACATCGAACGCCGGCAGGCCCTCGGCCGCACCCTGTTCGAGATAATGGACGAGCGGGGCGAGACCGCCCGTATCGCGGCCCCCGAGCGCCGCCAGATAAGCGCGGTTGCTGAAGAAGGGGTTGGGATCGCGCGTGCCTTGGGGGTGGCGCAGATAGTCCAGCATCGGCCCGCCGGGGGCCCCGCGCACCTGCGGGTAGCGGGCGAGATACCATTCCACGTCGAACAGCAGGGACGCGGGGCGGGCCTCGGTCAGCCCATGGTCGATGAAGTGGCGATAGAGATCGCCGCTTTTTAGGTCTGGATTGCGGAGGCGATAGACATCCAGATCGAACAGGCCCGAGCCTGCGACCAGCGTTTCGTCGGCCAGCGCCGCAACATCCCCCGCCGCAGGATCAAGCGCGCTCAGGCGCCAGAAATGGGCATGAGCTTCGCGCAGGCGGCCGCTGTTCTTGAGGAGATGGGCAAGGTGGAGCGGCGCGCGTCGCGATCCTCGGGCGCGGCGGCGATCGCCGCCCGGTAATGCCGCTCTGCCCCGACCGGATCGCCCGCCTCCTTGGCCATATGGCCGGCCTGGATGTGGATCCGCGCATCCTGCGGCGTGAGGCGGAGCACGCGTTCGTACAGCGCCGCGGCCTCAGCGAACGCGCGGGCGTCGCGGGCACGATCAGCCCTGCGCGTCAGGCGCCGGCGGATGCCGAGTGCCACCAACAGGCGACGCAGGCGGTCTGCGATCAAGCCCATATCTCGTCTCCGGGCGAGAGGAACGGGCCGATGGCCACTTGCCCCATGGTCAGGCGACAGCCGGGCCGCCGGGCAGCAGCGTCGCGATCATGTCGCCGACGCGATGCTTGGGCGCCCAGCCGGGCAGCCGGTCCGTACCGGGATCGATCGGCACCATGATCTCACGCTCGCGATAGGCCAGCGCCCCGAAGCGCGGGGCGAAGTGCTGCCCGACGGCCGCGGTGACGATCCTAGCCAGTTCCTTCAGGGACATCCGCTCCCCACTCACGAAATAGCTGGCCTCGTGCCCGCCCGGCGCCGCCAGCGCCAACGCGATCGCTTGGACGAAGGCACGGCCGACATCGGCGACGTGGGTCAGATCGAGGATCTGCTCGCCCCCCGACATGCCCAGATCGCCGCCTTTTCGCGCCGCATCGACGAGCAGGGTCACGATCTTGCGGCGCGGATCGTCCGGCCCATAGGTGTCGAACAGCTTGAGCGTGATTGCCACAAGCCCGCGGTTGACGGCATAATGGCGCACCACGTCCTGAAACGCCTGTTTCGCCGCCGCATAGAGATCGACCGGGCAGAACGCCTCGCCCCGGTAATGCTGCCAGAAAGTACCGGTGTTGACGAACCGGCCGATCCCGTTGGCCGCCATCGCCTCCAGGAGGAGCGTGGGCAGGGTAACGTTCGTCTCGATCGTCTGCTGCACCTGCTCGGGATCGCGGGCGCCGGCAGGGGCGCTCGCCAGATGCGCCACACACTCCGGTCGCACGGCCCGCAGCACGGCATTGAGGCTCTCGAACGTCGGCTGATGATCGTGCCGTCCGACCCGGCCATCGAGGGCCGGGGGAAGGATGCTGGCAGGCCGGGTGAGAAGGTGGACCTCCCACCCGCAATCGAGGCAGGCCTCTGCAACATGACGCCCGATATAGCCGGTGCCGCCCGTCAGCAGAATCCGCACGGCTCCGGCCCCGGCCACTTCCGGCATCAGAAGTTCAACCCGAAGAACTCCTCGAGCTTACTCGCCACGAAATCGAAATGCTCTTCGCCGAGAGCCGGGAACAAGCCCAGCCAGAAGCTGTCGTTCATCACCCGATCGGTGTTGGCGAGCGAGCCCACCACGCGATGCTCAACATGCTGGAAATAGGGCTGGCGAGTAAGATTTCCGGCAAAAACCAGCCGCGTGCCAATCTTGTTCTGATCGAGGAAGCGGGTGATGTCCACGCGCTTGGCGTCCACGCCCTCACGCAACATCACGGGGAAGCCGAACCATGACGGATCCGAATTGGCCGTCGCCTTGGGCAGGATGAAGACCTCTTCCAGGCTCTTGAACCGCTCGGTCAGCAGACGGAAGTTGCGGCGGCGCGCCTCCACGAAGCCTTCGGCGCGATCTAGCTGCGCCAAGCCGCAGGCGGCCTGCATGTCAGTGATCTTCAGATTGTAGCCGAGATGCGAATAGACATATTTGTGGTCGTAGCCGAACGGCAGCGTGCCGTGCTGCTGGCTGAAGCGCGAACCGCAGGTATTGTCGCAGCCCGGCGCGCAATAGCAGTCGCGGCCCCAGTCGCGGATCGATTCGATGATCGGCCGCAGCTCCGCCGAGCGAGTGAAGACGGCGCCACCCTCGCCCATCGTGATATGGTGCGCCGGGTAGAAGGAAAGGGTGGCGACATCGCCCCAGAGGCCCACCTTCTTGCCGTCATAGGTGGCGCCCAGCGCGTCGCAGCAATCCTCGACCAGCCACAGGTCGTGTTCGTCGCAGATGCGGCGCACCTCGGCCAGGTTGAACGGGTTGCCGAGCGTGTGCGCGATCATGATCGCGCCCGTCTTCTCGGTGATCGCCGCCTCGATCAGCGAGGCGTCGATATTGTAGGTCGGGAGTTCGACATCGACGAACACGGGGATCAGCCCGTGCTGGATCGAGGGGTTGACCGTCGTCGGGAAGCCGGCGGCAACGGTGATCACCTCGTCACCCGGCTTCAGGCGCCGATCGCCCAGCTTGTGGCTGGTGAGGCAGGAGAGCGCCAGCAGATTAGCCGACGATCCCGAAGTGGTGGTGAGCACGAAGGGCGCGCCGGTCAGTTTAGCCAGTCCCTTCTCGAATTCGGTATTGAAGCGGCCCGTCGTCAGCCATCCGTCGAGCGATGCTTCGACCATCAACTCGATCTCGGGCGCCCCGATTACCTTGCCCGCCGGCGGGATAACGGTTTCGCCTGGCACGAACGGCTTCGGCGCGAATTGCGCCTTGGCATATTCGCCTACGAGCGAACGGATCTGTTGGCGAAGGTTGTCAGCGGTCATTGGTTTTCCCATGTGGCAGGAGCGGCGTCAGCGCCGGAGAAGCGTGCGATTTCGGAGAGGCAGTGATCGTGCATGTCGGCGCCGGACGTCCAGGCACGATGCCAGGCGACGATGCTGGCAAGCGCCTCGGCGAGCGACCAGCGCGGCCCCCAGCCGAGCCCGGCGCGTGCCTTGGAGATGTCGAGCTTGAGGTAGCGCGCCTCGTGCGGCTGGGTGCTGTCGTCGTGGATCCAGCCGGCATCACCACCCCATAGAGCGCACATCGTTTCGACGATCCACTGGACTGGCCTGGCATCCTCGTCGCGCGGGCCGAAGTTCCACGCCTCGGCGGCCGTGGGATCGTTCCAAAGCGCCTGCGCGAGCACGAGATAGCCCGCGACCGGCTCCAACACATGCTGCCAGGGGCGGATCGCCAGCGGATTGCGGATCAGCACCTTATCGCCCGCGGCGATCGCACGCAGGATATCGGGGATCAAGCGGTCGGCTGCCCAGTCGCCACCGCCGATGACGTTGCCCGCCCGGCCCGAGGCAATCGCGGCGCCGCGCTGTCCGGCGAAGAAGGAGCGGCGATAGGCGCTGGTGACGAGTTCGGAACAGCCCTTGGAATTGCTGTAGGGGTCATAGCCCCCCATCGCCTCGTCCTCGCGATAGCCCCACACCCATTCGCGGTTTTCGTAGCATTTGTCGGTGGTGACGACGACGACCGCTCGGACGGACGAGGCCTGCCGCACGGCTTCCAGCAAATGCACCGTGCCCATCACGTTGGTGGCATAGGTGCCAACCGGATCGTCGTAGGAGGCGCGCACCAGCGGCTGCGCCGCCATGTGGAGCACGACCTCCGGATCGGCCTCGACGAGGGCCCGTACGAGCGTTTCCCGATCGCGGATGTCGCCGATGATCGAGGTCATGCCCGCCCCCACGCGCGCGACGTCGAACAGGGCAGGTTCGGTCGGCGGCACCAGCGCGAAGCCGGTAACCTCGGCCCCCATCCGCTGCAACCACAGCGCCGTCCAGCCCCCCTTGAAGCCGGTATGACCGGTCAGGAAAACGCGCTTGCCCGCCCAGAAGGCGGGGTCGACTGATCCCGGTGCCACCTTCGTCACCAGACCCGCCACGGCGCCTTACCGCTGGTCCAGAGGTCGTTCAGGTGATGCTTGTCGCGCAGCGTATCCATCGGCTGCCAGAAGCCGCGATGCTCGAACGCCATCAGCTCGCCGTCGTCGGCCAAGGCGCGCAGCGGCTCCTGCTCCCAGGTCGTCGCGTCGTCCTCGACATAATCGATCACCTTGGGGCTGAGGACGAAATAGCCGCCGTTGATGAGGCCGCCCTCGCCCTGCGGCTTCTCGAGGAAATGGGTGATCTGCCCGTCGTCGGTGATTTCCAGCGCTCCGAAGCGCGCCGGGGGATAAGTGGCGGTCATGGTGGCGAGCTTGCCGTGGCGGCGATGATAGGGCGATCGAGGCGGTGACGTCGATGTTGCCCACGCCGTCGCCGTAAGTGAAGAGGAACTGTTCCTCGTCCTTCACATGATCGGCCACGCGCTTCAGGCGGCCGCCGGTCATGCTGTCGTCGCCGGTATCGACCAGCGTCACCCGCCAAGGCTCGGCCCGCTTCTGGTGAACGATCATCTCATTATGCGACATGTCGAAGGTAACATCGGACATGTGCAAGAAATAATTGGCGAAATACTCCTTAATGACATACCCTTTATAGCCGCAGCAGATCACGAAATCGTTTATGCCATGCGCGCCATAGATCTTCAAAATATGCCACAGGATCGGGCGCCCCCCCACCTCAATCATCGGCTTGGGGCGGACGCTCGTTTCTTCCGCGAAACGGGTGCCAAGCCCGCCCGCCAGGATTACTGCCTTCACTTGCTATCTCCCTCAGCTCGAACTGACGAATGCGTCAGCGAAGAAACGCTTGGACGGGAAGCCGAGCGCAAACAAGGCCGCCCGCGCCGACGCCACCATCGCGCTCGAGCCGCAGGCATAGACCACCGTATCCTGAGGGTCGATCCCGTCACGAACGGCGGCCTCCTGCACATAGCCACGCCCCCCCGCCCAAGCGGCATCAAGCCCCGATAGTAGGTGATGAAAGCGTATGTCGAGGCTCAAGGCGGAGGGATCCCAGCAAAAGTTCTCGGGCTCCCGGTTGCCCCAGAAGACGGACAGACGATGCCGGGCGGCGCGCGTCGGATCGGTGGCGATCTCCTCGAGCAGTGCTTTGACCGGTGCGATGCCGGTGCCGGTGGCGAGGAAGACGATGTTGGTCGGCCCCTCCTCGCGTAAAAAGAAAGTGCCGAACGGCCCCTCGATGCGAACGAGATCGTTCACTGCCGCTTTTTCGAACCAATATTGGCTTAGCACGCCGCCGGGATACCGTTTGATAAGCAGCTCCAGCATCCCGTCGGCCCGCGGCGCATTGGCCAGCGAATAGCTGCGGCGCACACCTTCCGCGAGCACGTCGATATATTGGCCCGCAAGGAAGCGCATCGGCGAGGCGGGCGGGGTGCGCAGCACGACGCGGACGATATCGGGCGCAAGCCGCTCGATCATGCTGATCCGCGCCGGCATGGTCTTGATAGTGAGCCCGGCAAGCCGGTCGAGCGGCTCGATATCGAGGACGACATCGCCTGCCGCCGCGCGGCAGCAGGTCAGGATCAGGCCCGTCGCCGCGTCCTCAGGCGGCAAGCTCTCGTCTTCCGGGCGCAGGAGGGCGGTTTCGCCTGCGGTGACGGGTGCCTTGCAGATTCCGCAGCGCCCGGTGCGACAGCTATACTCCAGCACGATCCCGGCATTGCGCGCGGCATCGAGGATCGAGAGGGAAGGATCCGCTGTGAACGTGCGGCCATTGTTCAGCGTGACGAGATGCATGGGCGGCTGCTTACAAGACAATCTGGCGGTGTGGCAGTTAAAGTTGCGCGAGGGCGAAGCTCTGTTGTTCGCGCATGGTGGGGTTGCCCCAGCCGGTCAAGCGCCAGCGGCCGTCGCGGACGCGAGCCTGGGTGGTGAGCGCGATGCGGAGGCCCTCGATCCCGAACAGGCGGAGGCCGCCCGACGCCCGGCGCCAGTGGCCGAGCAGATCGCCCGCCTCGTCGGTGATCCGCCCGTCGCCGTGCAGGTTGACCGTGCGGTCCGCCTCGACCGTCTCCAGGCGCCACCGGCCAGGTAGGTCGTCGGTGTGGAGCGCGAAGACCGGCCGGGCTGCGGGCAAGGCGTCCCACGCCGCCCGGTCTGCCGCATCGCCGACCGACAGCAGCGCTGCCGTCCGTCCGTCCGCCGCCGCCGCGCCGTGCAACCGGAGCAGAGCGGGCCGGTCGGCGATGGCGGCCAGCACCAGCATGTGTCCGCCCGTGCCGCGGATCCCGATCGCGCGGCCGGGATGGCGGAAGGTGGGTGTCGGCGTCGATCGCTCGAAATCGATGAATGCCGCGATCATCGCGCTGTCCGCCATGGGACTGCCGACCCAGGGCCGCGCCCCGTCCGCCAGCGCCGCCGCCGCATCGAGGGTGGCGACCGGGCCGGATGCCTGCGGTATCCGGGCCAGCGGGAAATCGAGGAACGCGCTCCAGCCGTTCTGCACGTCGACGATCTCGTCGGGTACGAGCGTCAGCCGGTCGCGATTGGCGCCCATGCCGCAATAGCGCTTTTCCCCCAGCCGCGGGTCATGGAAGCGGATGGTCAGCCAGCCTGCCTGATAGTGCCATTCGCCGAGCGAACCCTCCAGCCCCCTGACCCTGCCGTCCGCCTCCAGGATCGCGACGCGGCGGTGGCGGTCGAGCAGGTCGCGGACGGTGAACGGCGTGCCAACCAGCACCGCCATTAGTTCGTCGTCCAGTACCGGCAGTGGATCGGCTGTCGCGGCGGCGTCGCGCGGGCCTGCCGCCACCCAATGGAACGCCGCCCAGCCGCTGTCGTCGATCACCCGCCGCGACAGGAAGTTCAGCAGTTCATCGTTGGGATCCATCGGAACCTTGCGGACAAACTGATAATCGGAGGCATCCGCATCCTCGATGATCGGATCGATCGCCTCGCCCTCTGCCACGCTCAGCCGATACGGCGCAAAGAGGTGAAGAAAGTCCGCCTGCAGGCCATGCGTATAGGCATAGGTGTCGAAGAAGGTCATCTCCGGCCCCATGCCGCCACCGGTGGCGGCGAACAGCGCAAACCGCTCTGGATCGGTCAGCAGGCGCTCGGCATAGGCATGCGACGCGGTGAAAAAGGGATCGCCGGCATGCAGATCCTGCGTCTTCAGCACGCTGTGGATCCAGCGCACCATCCAGGGATGATGCGAGCGGGCATAGGTCGGCCCGCCTTCGGTCGCGGTATCAACGAACTGCGAGAGGCGCGTCAGCGACATCCAGCGGAAATCGGCATCATAGGGTGAAACCGAATAGGTCTGCGCATCAAGGCTCTTGATGCCGGTGATCGAACGGGAGGTATGCCCGAAGTTGATGAAGCTCGCGTTAAGCCGGAAGTCCTTCGGCAATTGAGGATAATGGGACCCGACAAGCCCGACCAGCTTCTGCGCACCGCCCGTCTCGAACAATTCGGCCATGGCATCGCCAAACAGGGCCGGCAGATCCTCGACTGTCGCCGCATCCCATTCGCCATGCCAATATTGTGGCGCCAGACGGATGCCCGCGCGCGCCATGACACGGCTGTCGGACAGTCGGTCGACGAAGCGGCCCAGCCCGTGCAGCGGGAAGGAGCAGTCGCACACCACCGACAGCCACGCCTTGCCCCCCGTCCGCGCATGGAACGCCGCCATCACTGGCAACAGGTTCTGGAACAGCAGCTTTGGACCACCCCACGTCACCACCGGTCGCGCGATCATATGCGCCCGATCCGCCAGCAGCAGCGCCGACGCCAGCGCCAGATCCGCCGGTCGCCCTTCCGCCCCGATCGACACGACGAACCGCGTGTTTGTCTCCAGATAACAGGCCGCAAGACCGATCAGCCTGTCCGCCCCCTCCCGCCACGTCATGTAGATCCAGACCGGATCCGCCGCCGCAGGCACCGCCGCCGCCGTCACCCGCCCCGCCAGCGCCGCCCGATCCACGCCATCAAGCGGCGCACCACCCAGCAGCACCGAAAGGCGGCCCTGCGCCCCGGCCAGATCCCACACCGCCGAGGCCGACGCCATGTCGGCCGCATCCCCGAAAGCGGCGAGCGCATGCCCCCAGTCCCGCTCCGCCGCCGCCCCTTCGATCCCGCGCCGGACCTGCGCCCCCAGCGAAGTGAGACCCTTGCCAGGCAGGCCGAACATCACCCAGCCATGATCGAGCGCCGCCACGCCCGATTCCGGCACCCCAGCTACCAGCAGCCGCTGCCCATGGCGAAACCCCGCGCTCCACCCCAGCGCTCCCGCCAGCGCCACGATGCTCACCAGC
Source organism: Sphingomonas sp. PvP055 (assembly GCF_040546365.1). Lineage (NCBI taxonomy): Bacteria > Pseudomonadati > Pseudomonadota > Alphaproteobacteria > Sphingomonadales > Sphingomonadaceae > Sphingomonas > Sphingomonas sp. PvP055. The sequence continues at coordinate 14,558 of NZ_JBEPNS010000004.1, read as the reverse complement.
CGGACGATCTCGACATCGTCCAGATCTCGGCCCGGACGCACCGCCCCGTCCAGCGCGCGCAGTAGGCGCGCCTCGCTCTTTGCCTCGAGCGCCGCCGTCCACCATCCGTCCGGTGCGCCAGCATACAGCGTCACGCCGCCGCCCGATGACCGCCACACGATCCCCACATGATGGATCAGCGAAACCGTCTCCCGATCAATCGGCAGACCCCAATAGACATCGTCCAGCCCCTCGCCGATTGCCGCGATCAGGCCGAAATGACGGATCGAATATGCCGCCCGGATCACCGTGCGTAGAACCGCCGGATCCACCGGACGATGCCCCACATACTCCGCTAGACGCTCCTCGATCCGCACGCACACGGACCGCGCATCCAGCGACAAGCCCCCCGCCGCGATCTCATCGACAACATCCCCAAGCGGCCGAGGCGGTATGGCCGTCAAACTTCGGTGCCGGAGCAGACGGGAAGTTGCGCGAGGGCGAAGCTCTGTTGTTCGCGCATGGTGGGGTTGCCCCAGCCGGTCAAGCGCCAGCGGCCGTCGCGGACGCGAGCCTGGGTGGTGAGCGCGATGCGGAGGCCCTCGATCCCGAACAGGCGGAGGCCGCCCGACGCCCGACGCCAGTGGCCGAGCAGATCGCCCGCCTCGTCGGTGATCCGCCCGTCGCCGTGCAGGTTGACCGTGCGGTCCGCCTCGACCGTCTCCAGGCGCCACCGGCCAGGTAGGTCGTCGGTGTGGAGCGCGAAGACCGGCCGGGCTGCGGGCAAGGCGTCCCACGCCGCCCGGTCTGCCGCATCGCCGACCGACAGCAGCGCTGCCGTCCGTCCGTCCGCCGCCGCCGCGCCGTGCAACCGGAGCAGAGCGGGCCGGTCGGCGATGGCGGCCAGCACCAGCATGTGTCCGCCCGTGCCGCGGATCCCGATCGCGCGGCCGGGATGGCGGAAGGTGGGTGTCGGCGTCGATCGCTCGAAATCGATGAAGGCCGCGATCATCGCGCTGTCCGCCATGGGACTGCCAACCCAGGGCCGCGCCCCGTCCGCCAGCGCCGCCGCCGCATCGAGGGTGGCGACCGGGCCGGATGCCTGCGGCATCCGGGCCAGCGGGAAATCGAGAAAGACGCTCCAGCCGTTATAGGCGTCGACGATCTCGTCGGGCACAAGCGTTAGCCGGTCGCGGTTCGCACCCATGCCGCAATAGCGCTTTTCCCCCAGCCGCGGGTCATGGAAGCGGATGGTCAGCCAGCTTTCGCCATAGACCCATTCGCCCAAGGGCCCGTCCGCCCCCATGACCGTACCGTCCGCCTCCAGCACCGCGGCGCGGCGATCGCGGTCGAGCAGGTCGCGCAGCGTCAGCCGCACGCCGACCAGCGCCGCCATCAGTTCGGCGTCCAGTACCGGCAGCGGATCGGCCGCCGCTGCGGCGTCGCGCGGGCCCGCCGCCACCCAGTGGAACCCATCCCAGCCGCTGTCGTCGATCACCCGCCGCGCCAGAAAGTTCAGCAGCTCGTCGCGCGGGTCCGCCGCCACCTTGCGGACGAACTGAATGCCGGAAGCATCGCCATCGTCCAGCACCGGGTCGAGGAAGGCGGCCCCCACCACCTCGGTCGGCTGACGCGAATAGAGGTGCCGGAAATCGTCGAGCAGGCCATGCGTATAGGCATAGGTGTCGAAGAAGGTCATTTCCGGCCCCATGCCGCCACCGGTGGCGGCGAACAGAGCGAACCGCTCCGGATCGGTCAGCAGGCAGTTCGCATAAGCATGCGACGCGGTGAAAAAAGGATCGCCGACGTGGAGGTCCTGCGTCTTCAGCACGCTGTGGATCCAGCGCACCATCCAGGGATGATGCGAGCGGGCATAGGTCGGCCCGCCTTCGGTCGCGGTATCGACAAATTCGGACAGCCGGGCGAGCGACATCCAGCGGAAATCGGCATCATATGGCGAGACCGAATAGGTCTGCGCGGCAAAGCGATGCTCGCCGTTGATCGCCCGCGCTTCGCGCGAGAAGTTGAGATGGCATCCCATCAGCCGGAAATCGTCGCGGGGATAATAATTGGAATTGGGCCCGACAAGCCCGACCAGCTTCTGCGCACCGCCCGTCTCGAACAATTCGGCCATGGCATCGCCAAACAGGGCCGGCAGATCCTCGACTGTCGCCGCATCCCATTCCGCATGCCAATATTGCGGCGCCGGGAGCGGCCCGGACCGCGCCATGACACGGCGGTCGGACAGTCGGTCGGCGAAGCGACCCAGCCCGTGCAGCGGGAAGGAGCGGTCGCACACCACCGACAGCCACGCCTTGCCCCCCGTCCGCGCATGGAACGCCGCCATTACTGGCAACAGGTTCTGGAACAGCAACTTTGGACCACCCCACGTCACCACCGGCCGCGCGATCATATGCGCCCGATCCGCCAGCAGCAGCGCCGACGCCAGCGCCAGATCCGCCGGTCGCCCTTCCGCCCCGATCGACACGACGAACCGCGTGTTTGTCTCCAGATAACAGGCCGCAAGACCGATCAGCCTGTCCGCCCCCTCCCGCCACGTCATGTAGATCCAGACCGGATCCGCCGCCGCAGGCACCGCCGCCGCCGTCACCCGCCCCGCCAGCGCCGCCCGATCCACGCCATCAAGCGGCGCACCACCCAGCAGCACCGAAAGGCGGCCCTGCGCCCCGGCCAGATCCCACACCGCCGAGGCCGACGCCATGTCGGCCGCATCCCCGAAAGCGGCGAGCGCATGCCCCCAGTCCCGCTCCGCCGCCGCCCCTTCGATCCCGCGCCGGACCTGCGCGCCCAGCGAAGCGAGACCCTTGCCAGGCAGGCCGAACATCACCCAGCCATGATCGAGCGCCGCCACGCCCGATTCCGGCACCCCAGCTACCAGCAGCCGCTGCCCATGGCGAAACCCCGCGCTCCACCCCAGCGCTCCCGCCAGCGCCACGATGCCCACCAGCCGGACGATCTCGACATCGTCCAGATCTCGGCCCGGACGCACCGCCCCGTCCAGCGCGCGCAGTAGGCGCGCCTCGCTCTTTGCCTCGAGCGCCGCCGTCCACCATCCGTCCGGTGCGCCAGCATACAGCGTCACGCCGCCGCCCGATGACCGCCACACGATCCCCACATGATGGATCAGCGAAACCGTCTCCCGATCAATCGGCAGACCCCAATAGACATCGTCCAGCCCCTCGCCGATTGCCGCGATCAGGCCGAAATGACGGATCGAATATGCCGCCCGGATCACCGTGCGCAGAACCGCCGGATCCACCGGACGATGCCCCACATACTCCGCTAGACGCTCCTCGATCAGCACGCACACGGACCGCGCATCCAGCGACAAGCCCCCCGCCGCGATCTCACCGACAACATCCCCAAGCGGCCGAGGCGGCACACTATCACCGTCCACCATGCTCAATCCTGCTCGCTCGAAAACAAAAGGACCGATGCCGGCCCACCAATAAATTTAGCACCCGTGGCGGACCTATCGAGCCGACAAGGCAGCTGGCTGACGATAGGCGTTGACGTCGTCCACATCACCCAGCGCCAGCGCTTCGACAAAACGGATGCGGGCCTCCTCGTCGTCGCGGTGGCAAAGCGCGAAGCCGAGGACGGTCAGCGACGACAGCACGCTCTTCATCGTGCCGCCCGTCGCCATCCCGATCCGCTCGGCCGCCTCGCCTTTCACGGTCACCGCCACCTCGGGGCTGGCGAGGGCGGGCAGGTCCGCCATCACCCACCGCCGCTCTCCGGCACGCAGCGTTCCGGAGAGGATTGTCTCTCCGCCGGCTATGATCGAGAAGGGGCAGGGCACCTCCGACAGGCCGCGGAGATGCAGATAGAGGCGTAAAGACTGGCCCGCCTCGGGCACCGTCATGCGCAGGTCGCCGCCCGCCAGCGTCGTCCGGCATCCGTCGGTCTCGGGCCACAACCATCCTTCGCCCGCCCGGAAGATCTCGCCACTGGCAAGTGACCGCCAGATGCGCCGATCACGATAGAGGGTGGTCGGATAATAAGTGCCCAACGAGACGGCGCGCATCGCGGGGATGTCGACCGGGTGCTCGGCCGCGAAGCGCCGCACCGCCTCGGCGCTCTGGCGATAGAGGTCGCTCCACCGGCGCGGGCGGAATTCGGCCGCGATCCGCTGCTCGCGCGCGAGGCGCCAGGCATCGTCGAAGGCGACCGTCTCGACCGCTTCGACCAGCGCATCGACCGAATCCGGCTCGAACATCAGGGCGAAATCGCCGCCCGCCTCCGGCAGCGAGGAATTGTCCGCGACGACCGGCACGCGCCCGTAGCAGAGGGATTCGGTGACAGGCAGGCCCCAACCCTCGTAATGGCTCGGATAGACGGTGAAGCGGCAGGCACCGTAGAGCAACGCCAGTTCCTCGTCGGACGCCTGGTGAATGATCGTGACGTGCTCGCGCAGATCATCGTTGGTGGCAAGACGCGCAAAGGCCTGATCGTTCAGCCAGCCATTGCGGCCGACGCAGACGAGCCGGGGCAGCCGTTCGCGCCCATGTATGCGGATCAGCTCGGCCCAGGCATCGAAAGCCAGATTATGGTTCTTGCGCGCCTCGATCGTCGAGACGAACAGGGCGTAGGGCACGTCCTCCAGCTGCCAGCGGCGGAGCGTTGTCAGCGGCAAAGGCGCGGCCGCCATCCGGCGGAAGTCGGCATCGAGCGCGATGACCTGCACCTTCTTCGGCGGCACCGCATGGCCCAAGTGGCCGGCGACGGTGATGAGATCGCGCTTAGTCGATTCCGAAATCGCCAGATAGCCGTCGGCATGCTGGAACACGCCGACCGCCCAGCTGACATAATCCCCGGTGATGCCCGCCACGCAATATTGCGGCGCCAGGATCGGGATGAGATCATAGACCATCGGAATATAGGCGATGCCCTTGGCGGCACGCGCTTCCCGGATCAGGCGGAAATAATCGTAGATCCACCAGGACGTGCCGAGGTTGATGAGAATCGCCCGATCGGGCAGGTCATAGGCTTCGTCGATGGCGAGATGGAAGAACAGGCTGTCGCGCGCCACCTGCCAGTCGGACTCGCTGCCGCCGCTCGACAAATAAGCAAGGGCCAGGAAGCGCTCGACCGGAATCTCGATCCAGTAATCCCGCCCGTCGATGAAGCAGCAGATGCCAATCCCGTCCGCGCCCTGCGCCTTCAGCGCCGCCGCCAGCATCTCGATCTGTACGCGCTGGATCCCGGTCGGCAGACGATGATGGCGAAAATGCGCGACGAGATCGCTGATATCAAACACAAGCGTGCGATCCCCGGCCCGATCGCCGGCGTGCGGATCGACCCCCTCCCCACGCTCGATCCGCGCGATCAGCGCGCGCGCGGCCGTGATCGTGCCAGCGTCGTCGCCGCCGTCGGGCAGCCTAGCGAGTACGTCGTCTAGAGCAGTGACAGTGGTCGCCAGATCGGGTGCGGGCAATTGCTCGGCCCGGTCGAGCACGGCGCGGATCCGATCGCTCGTGAGAGCAGCGACGGGGCTAGCAAGGGCGACCAGTTCGCGCAGCGCCTCGTCGCGATGGGCGTCGGTCACCGCCAGCGCCATGAATGCACATGCCGCCACGCGCGGGTGACCATTATTCTTGTGGAGCTGCGCCAGCAGCAGCTGCGCTTCGCCGCCCTGGGGCCGCAGCCGGCCGGCCTGCGCATAGGCAGTCTGCGCTTCTTCGATATAGCCGCCTTCCTTGGCGGAATGGCCCATCTGAATCCAGATGTGGTAAAGATCGGGCGCCAGCGCCAGCGCCGTCTGGTAGGCGGCAACGGCTTCGGACCAATTGCACGCATCGCGCGCCCGATTGCCCTGGCCGATCGCCTTGTAAACGGGTTTCGAAACCGTGATGCCCGCCGATTTCATTCGCTTGATGCCGAGCATGACTGAAGTGATCCCGTTCCGTTCCGCACCCCTGTGCCCGATCGCCTGATCGCCGTCGCCCGATCGGGGCGACCGACCCATCTGTTGTAGCGGACCTGCCCGATTGACAAGAGTGTTCTTGAGTTTCCGCCGCTGTTCGGCAATTCCCGCAGAACCCCTCCCCGGCCGATTGAGAGCGAGACAGAGATGATACCAGATTCCGCCCCTCTCCCCGACGAGGGACTTGCCGAAGCGATTGACCGCGCCCGCCGATCGATCCGCGACGTATCCCTGAGCTTGGACAGCGGCATCCTGACCGGGGCGCCCACCGACGCCATCGATACGCTGCACGCTGCCCACCGGATCCTCGATGCGATCGGTAGCGGGATCAGCCCCGTAAAGCCCGGCGGCGAGACGGGCGACGCCGTGCTGTTCGACGTATCGGACATGTTCGGATATTTCCCGGACAACCGCCTGCCGACGGGGGTACAGCGGGTCCAGATTAGCGTCATCCTGAACGTTCTCGATTTGGCGGACGAGCATGGCGTGGGCCTCGTCCGCTTCGTCGAGGGACGCGATGAATGGGTGGGCGTGCCGGCGGCGCCGTTCCGCATGGTCTGCCGCCTCAGCATGGCGGGCGGCGATCCCACCGCCGCCGATTGGCGGGCGGCTTGCGCGGAACTGGAGCGCGCCGTAGCGCACCAGCCGGCGCTTGCGTTTCCGCAGGGCGCGTTCCTCGTCAATCTCGGCACGTCCTGGTGGCTGCCCAATTATTTCATGTACATCCGCAAGGCCAAGATCGATCACGGCATCCGCTACGTGCCGTTGATCCACGACATGATCCCGGTCCTGCGCCCGAACGAATGCCACCCCGATCTCGTGCACGACTTCATCGACTGGCTGATGGGCGTGCTGCAGCATGCCGATTTTTTCCTGGCCAATTCGGACGCCACCAAGGCGGACCTGATCGGCCATGCCGCGCAGCTGGGCTGGACGATCCCGCCCGAGGACGTTGCCGTCACGCCGCTCCAGGCGGATCTGGCGCGGGGCGGGCAAAGCGGTTCCGCCCCCGGCATCCTGGCGCAATGGGGCCTCGCCCCGGGATCGTTCGTGCTGTTCGTCTCCACGCTGGAGACGCGCAAGAACCAGCTGGGTGCCTTCGACGCATGGCAGCGGCTGATCGGCCTCCACGGCAAGGATCGCGTTCCACCGCTCGTCTGCGTAGGCAAGCGGGGCTTCCGGAGCCACGAGGTGTTCGCCCGGCGCGACGCCAGCGTCGACCTGCAGGACAAGGTACTCCTCCTCGAACATGTCGACGATGCGGTGCTGGAGGCGCTCTACCAGCAGTGCCTCTTCACACTCTACCCCAGTTATTACGAAGGCTGGGGCCTGCCCGTTACCGAATCCCTCTGCTACGGCAAGGTGCCGCTGACGGCCGACAATTCCTCGCTGCCGCAGGCCGGCGCCGGCCTGTCCGTGCTGTTCCAGACGGGATCGACCGCATCGCTCGTCTCGGCACTGGAACGACTGATCTACGACGCCGCCTTTCGCCAGGAGAAGGAGGCCGCGATCGCCCGCAATTTCAAATCCCGCACCTGGGCGGACGTCGCTCGCGACATCAAAGCTCATCTGCGCCTGTTCGCGGACCGGGCCGGGGCGCAGGATTCCGGCTGGGCCCCCGTCACGGCACGCCCCGGCTTCTATCCGATGCAGCGCAACCGCGAGACGCAGATCATAGCCGGCATGGGATCGGCCGAAATCTTCCGATCCGGCACCGGCTGGTGGCGGCTGGAGGATTTCGGCTGTTGGAGCCGCCCCGGCGGCGGCACCCTGACGATGCGGCTGCCCGAAGGCACGCAGCGTCTGGCGCTGGAACTGTACGGCCTGCTGGGCCGCGCGACGGGCTTCACCGTATCCGTCGACGGGCAGGCCACAACCTCGACCGGGTCGATCGCCGCCGACGGGCGGCGATGGGTGTTCCTAGAGCTTGAACCGGCAGTGGAAGAGGCCAGGGCCGCGATCACGATTCACATCGTCGGCCATGTGACCGAGACCAACACACCGTCCCCCGCCGCCAAGCCGCGAGAGATCGGCGTCGGCCTCGGCGGCTTCTTCGTCTTCGATCCGCGCAATTCCCGCGCCCGGCTCGATTTCGTCGAGGCGGTGGCACTGGGCGGGCTGGAAAACTACCGTCAGGTCGCCGTGTCGGCCTGACGGTCAGATCGTCGGCGACCGCCGTCAGGCGACCATGCGGACGTCCGGATAGTTCTGCCGATACCAGTCGTAGGTACGGGCCAGTCCCTCCTCGATCGAAACTTCGGGTGCGAAGCCAATCGCCTTTAGCCGATCGATATTGTAGCGGCGCAGCAATTCCCCATCGGGCTTGGTATCGTCCCAGACAACGTTGGCGATGCCCGTGTGCCGCTGCAGCATCTCAACGATGTTGCGGATCGACCAGACCGTTCCGCTTGCCACGTTGATCGGCCCCTCGTGCCGCTCGGCGATCATGCGCAGCGCGCGCGCCGCATCGCTCGCATAGAGGAAATCCCGCTCCGCCCGCCCCGAGCCCCAGACGTCGACCGTGGTGCCTTCCTCGATGGCGCGATGGAATTTAACGAGCAGCGACGGCACAACATGCCCGTAGACCGGATCGAAGCGGTCGTGCGGGCCATAGAGGTTGGTCATGATCGGATAGGCGAAGGACAGGCCATATTGCTTGTTGTAGGCTTCCAGCTGGGCCAGCATTCCCCGCTTGGCATGGCCATAGGCCTTTTCCCCGTGATGGGGCTGATCGAACCAAATCGAGCTTTCGTCGACCGGTTTTGGGGCATCTGACGAATAGATGGCGACGGTGCTGACTGCGACGATCTTCTCGCATCCGGCCTGATGCGCGGCATCGATGACGTTGGTATTGATGCGGATATTGTCCGTATACATTTCGGCCGGGTAGCGCGCGTTGCCACCCAAGCCGTGCACGCGCGCCGCCAGATGATAGACGAGACGCGGCTTCACCGCCTTGAAGAAGGCGAGCGTGGCTGCGGAATCACCGAGATCGACGCGATGACGGGAAGCGAGGGTGACGGGCTCGCCTCCCTCGGCCAGTTGTTCAGACAAGGCCTTGCCAAGCACGCCGTTGCCACCGGTTACCACTATCATCTTATTCCCCCCGCACCTTGCGTAGACGCGACATTATCCCAGTATTTCAGACACATCGTCGCTATCTTCGTCTTCATTGAATATACCGAATTCCACGATGGCCGCACCCAGCAGCCGGTTGTCGATGATCTGGTGGCTAGCGTCATACACTGCCTCGGCATGGCTGATCTCGATATTGAGCCGCATCAGTCCGCCGCTGCCGCACGCATCGCTCAGCCGAATCTTGAGAAGCTCGGCCGGTTCGGCGAGGCGATATGTTCCCAGCTTCGTCCCGTTCAGGACAAACATCGCCTCGAGCGGCTGCTTGCTCTCGAAGCCGGGGCGGCTTTCCATCCGGATGCGGAGAACCGGGCGCGTCGGCACCGCATCGAGGACAAAACGCAGCGCCGCCTGGCACCCCGCCATCCAGGTAAAGTCGCCCTCCGGCGGATAGAAGCCGGAGAACAGCGCATCGACCCCGGCGCCCTTCTCGTGGCAGGGGTGCAGGGCGCCCGCGCCCAGCACAGGCAACTTCGCGCCGATCTCCTGCCGAACCTCGATGCTCGCCAGCGCCACACTCAATCGGCGCGCATCGATCACCCTGCCCTCGGCATTGCAGACTTGCTCAGCATGATCCGGGATCAGTTCGAGCCGGAAGCGGACGGGGCGGCCCATCTGCTGCATCGGCACGGCCAGACGGACGACACCGGGCGTTTCGGGGATGCGCTGATAGGCGATGATCTTGCCGTTGAGGGCAAAGGTGCAATGCTGCTCGCGCCCGGCTTCGAACGAGCGGCGACCGAACATCGTCAGCAGAATATCATAATTCGCATCGGCCGAAACGTCATCCGGCTGGATCGAGAATTCGACGATGCCGCGTTCCGCACAGACCCAGGTGTAATCGGCCTCGGGCGCGGAGAAACCCGCCGCGAGACAGGGCACGCCCCGGCCGCCCGCCTTAGTAGGCAGCGACTGGTTCGCCGGGATCCGCTGGTGGGCCTGAGCCGGGGCGACCTGCTCGCTCCAGCTGATCGGCGAGCCGGGTCCATAGGCGTAGACGAACTGCGGCAGATCGCCGCCTGCCGCCAGACGCGCCAGCCAGCGTGCATCCCGCTTGAACCGGTCGCGGATATATTGCCGCTGGAACTCGATCGTCTCTGACGGCCGCTGTCCATTGGACAGGATCGTCTGGTCGAGGAGATAGGTCGAATAGCCGGTCTGGGCGAGCGGCCCGGCCAGGCAGGCGGCCAGCCTGAAATAGCTATGCTCCTCGCCGTCCAGCAGGTTCAGCAGATCGGCGGAACCGTCGTCGATCAGGCTCGACCGGTAGAGGAACCGGCCTGCCTGGCTTTCCCCGTTGACGAGCAGGATGGACCGCATAGCGGTGAAATCGCTGCCCTCGACCCGGCGGGAACGGAGGCCGATCGCATCCTCCTGATCGACGAGCATGCCGGAGCAGGCGAAGGCGGCGGACGGATCGGTTTCCAGCACCTTTGCGAGGCTCGCGAAATGCTCGGAGAACAGGCCGTCCTCCTCGTTCAGGATCGCGAAATAGGGTGCATCGATCGCACGGAGGACGGCCGCGAGTTGCGGCCCGGTCCGTTCGGCGGGCTGCACGATCCCGTCGAACGTCTCGGCCTTCGGAAACAGGGCGATCGGATGCACCGTGATCGTGGCGATGCTGCCGGTGGCGAGCCCGGGGACGGTTTTGCCGCCGCGGGCCGCGAAATCGGCATCGCACAGCAGATGCACGTCGAGCGTCACGCGCTTTTGGGCGGCAAGCTCCTCCAGCCGCTTGCCGAGCGCCTCCGCCGATCCGCCGCGCCAGATCAGGCACACGCCGATCGGCGCTTCCGCCAGAAAACTGGCCTCGTGGCGCGCGATCCGCTTGGGCGTCTCGGCCACCAGTTGGAGAATGCTGTCCTCAAGCCGGCAATGCTCGCGCAGGATGCGCTGGCCTTCCAGCGTGCGGCGGCGCGCCTCGTCCGGATCGCTACGGATTTTCCAGACGGCATCGAGGATCTGCTGGCCGAGATGCTGCTCCCCCCGGCTGTCGTCGACCAGATAGACGGCGTCGCGGAAGAATTTGTCGATGATCGGATTGGGCGTCGCGATGATAGCGGCACCCCCGGCCAGTCCCTCGAATAGGCGGTTGCTCATGATGCCGGTGGTCTTGTGCGGCAGCGAGGACAGCACCAGACAGATGCCCGAGCGGTTGATCGCATATTTCACACTCTCGCCGTCGAACGGCAATTCGCCCTGATAGCTGTCGAACCCTTCCCAGGGCGCCACGCCAAGCACGCTTTCGGGTCCGTAGATGTCGACCAGATCCTTCTTGTCGAGGCCAATCAGAACATCGTGGAAGCGGCCCTTGGGCCGGCCGATCCGTTCCCAGTTGATGCCGATGTAGAACAGCCGCGCATCCTTGGTGATGCGCGGTTCGAGATAGGGTTCCGGCAGCGTGTGGAACATCCGCGGCAGCGGCTCGGCCGGGCGGCGGCCGACGCCGGCCATCAGGTTCAGGCCATGCGCATCGGCGATGTCGGACGCGCAGGAGATCAGGTCGTTGTGCGTGCAGATCTTGTCGATGCTCTTCTGGTAGCCAAAATCCATGTAGAAGCTGATCGGCTGCCAGAGGGTGTAGTAGGAATAAGCATCCACCATCCGGGGCGATTCAAAGTGTAGCGACAGGAGGAAATCGACGTCCTTGCCGTCCAGCGTCTCGCCCGGAATCGCCTTGAACTGCGAGGTCGACCACAAGATGCGGGCATTGTTGTCGATCACCACCACGTCCACGTCGCAATGATCGGCCGCCTTCAGGATGCGCTGGAGAACCTCATATTCCGCATTCTTCAGATCCGGCCATGTATGGAGCAGCGCAAAGGCAGGACGCATAGTTGGAAGTCTCCGTTGGTTTGTTGCGTCTATCGAGGGATGGCATATCCGCGCCCCGATATCCGCCATGCCTGTCGCGCCGGGCGAAATCGCATGGCAGCGATCGTGTCAGAGAGAAATGCCAGCATCGGCCGTTCGGCAAGTGCCGGTGGAAAAGGCACGCTTCGTCATCTTCGTCCTGCTGCCTTTCGATGCCAGAAGCGGAAGGGATAATGGCTGCAGACGGCTAGACTAAAATTGTTGATATGGAAATTGTTATCCTAGGTAGATCGCGCACGCCCGCTGTCGCCGTCTAGCAATTGGCAGATTGTCAGGCGACAGCCCATCTGTCAGATCGCACCTGGCATCAGGAGAAACAGCGTTGGACCATGTATCGGACCCGGCCCAGGCGGCGCCGCCGCTGGAGCGGGAAGCCGTCGTCGAAGCCTATCGGGTCATTCTCGGCCGTGCACCTGTGCCCGGCGAGGTGCTCGAGGGGCATATGCACCAGCCCTCGCACGCACAGATGGTGCATGACATCGCGATGTCCGAGGAAGCCCTGTCTCGACTGGGTTTCCAGCTGCCTAATCCGCTGCTGCACTACAACAGCAACGTCGACGTGCGCGGCATCGTCGAGCGGAATATCGATCATAGCCGCCAGCCCCGCGCGGGGCACAACGTCAATTTCCTCGGCGTCGCCGTGCCGGTGGAGGTCTTCCCCTTCCTGGCAGATACCGGCGGCACGCTCGACCAGATACCGATCCCGGCCAACTATCATGCTGACATGGCCGAATGGGCCGCCGCCCTCCGCCCGGTCGAGGCGGCCACGGACACGTTCACGATGATCGAGCTGGGCTGCGGCTGGGGCTGCTGGATGGCCAACACAGGCGTCGTGGCCAAGCGGCGCGGCCTGAAAATTGAACTGATCGGCGTCGAGGGTGATCCCCTTCACGTCGATCTCTGCCACCGGACGATGGCGTCTAACGGTATCGAGGCGGACGAATATCATGTCGTGCGCGGCGTGGCGGCAGGCTCGTCCGGCATCGCCCTCTTTCCACGGCGCCAGGAAGGCGAGGACAATTGGGGGCTAGAGCCGATCTTCGGTGCCACCGAACAGCAGCGCGACGAAGTCGTCGGTAACGGCAGCTACGAGAGCTTGGAGATGATCGCGTTGCGCGACGTGATCGGTGACCGCCCCTTCATCAACCTGCTGCACATCGACATCCAGGGTGGCGAGGGCCCGCTCGTCCACGAAACGGCCGAACTGCTGACGGAGCGGGTCGGCCACATCCTGATCGGCACGCACTCGCGCATGCTGGAAGGCGCGCTGATGACCGTACTGTTCGACCATGGCTGGCGGATGGAGATCGAGCGACCGGCAATCTTCAGCCTGGAGAACGGCGTGCCCACCACCCGCATCGACGGCGTGCAGGGCTGGGTGAACCCGCGCTTCCATTCCGTTCCGGCCTGAGACGGTGGGCCGCCGGCGGGACTTGCCACCGCCGTCGCGCTCACCTTAGGCAGCAGCGATGTCCCCTGCCGATCTCTTCCTGGACCTGTGGGACGTGGCGTTTGGCGCCGCGTCCACCGTCCGTGCGCCCGAATGCCCCGAATGGCTGGTCCTCGAAGGGCGTCTCCGTCGCGGCGATGGGCCCGATGCGATGATGGCGGCCGCCCACATCCGAGCAGGCGTCGATTATCGCGATCGCAGTGAGCCGGATGCCGCCCACGCCCATTTCCGGGCCGCTTTCGCTTATGCCGCCCCCTCGCCCGACGCCTGCCTCCAGATCGGGGCGACGCTGATGCAGACCGGTGATCGCAGCGGAGCGGAAGCAGTCCTGCGCCGTGCCGTCGATGCCGGTCTCGCCACATCGCCAATCTTCGTCCACCTCGCCCACGCCATCTGGGGCCAAGGCCGGCAGGACGATGCGATCAGCCTCATCGATCGGGCTGCCCGGTCCCTGCCCAATGACGGGGCGGTCACAGAAACCGCCGCTTTGTTCGAAATGCTGCACGGCCGCCCGGCCGACGCCTGCGACCGCACCCTCGCCTTCCTTGACAGGCAACCGGCGCTCGACGAGGCCGGTGCGCGCGCCCTCAGGAAGATAGCGGTACAGGCCTCGATCGGGGCGAATCGGGCGCTGCCCCTCGGCCAACTGCGGCAACTGGCCGAGGATGCCGAAGCTGGCGACGAAGAGGCCCGCCGACTCCACGCACTTTTCGAGGCAAGGGGCGACGTTCGGGCCCTATGGACGCAACTATTCGCCGCGCAGGCCATCAATTCGTCGCTCGCCGCCACGGTGCGCGCATCCCCGCATCTAGACGAGGTGCTGCGCCTCGAACGGCCGTCGCAGGTGATGGCGCTCGGCAGCGAAGAGGCGGCGGCGCATTATGGCCCCGCCCTCGTTACCCCGGACGCGCTGGTTCTCGACGGCTTCGATCTGCCGCTGTCGCTGGGCGTGGCGCACCGCGGTTTCATGACCACGGCCACTGCCGAGCGCCTCACTTTGATCGCCGCCGCCCGGCGGCTGCAACTCGGGTGCCTGCGGGATGGCGCGCTGCGGCTCCATTCGCCGTTCGGAGGCATGGCGACGTCCCGCTCGGGCACAATTCTCAACTATGCGCCCGAGCGGCGCGAACTGGGATCGGTCATCGCTTATTATTGTGCCGCGCCCCGCCCCGC
>NZ_JBEPNS010000003.1:0-179683 GCF_040546365.1 Sphingomonas sp. PvP055 | reverse complement strand
CGGAGTGCGGGTTTCCATCCGCCCGTAGGTAGCAGAGCCGCGTGTCAGAACTCGCTTTGAGGACAGTTTAAATTTTGGCTGTGACGACCGGGTTTTGGCGAGCGCTGGCGAACAGGTTCGTGAAGCTCGGGCGGCCGCTCCTGTCTGATCCGAACATTCGCGAAACGCCAGTGGACGTCGTGGTTTGGTCGACACTCGCCGCGCGTTGTCTGTCCGGAAAGACAAAACAGTCGCCAATCGAGGTTCGCGACCGCCTTTTGCGACGATCCGGTGGCTGCCGTCTGGAATCACCCGTTTGTCGTGCATCCAGGATGGCGACAGGGTTTTCCGCCGTAATCTACGCCTTCTGGGACAAGGGCGTCGTCCCGGCACGGTCTGCCGAACGACAGCTACTGCCAGATCCGGCCGCTCGTGGGCGATGTCCCGTCCTACTATGGCGCAAATCTGGTAGAGTGCGGTCAGACAGGTTTCAGGAAGGAGATGGCGATCGCGGGCGGTCCCAAAAAGGATGGCAGACCGTGCGAGAACTCGCCGTCACATGAGCACGGACGTCTTTTGTTAAACGGTGGAGCTGGGCGCAAATATTTTTGAGTTACTGCCGTGGTGGCGCTCTGGTGGCGCTGTGGTGGCTTCAAGGGGAAGCCATTGAGCGCTGCGCAGCAGATTTGGCGAGCTTGATCAGGCCTGTACGGGCCTGATCAACCCCGGCACGCCGATGAGGGTAATGGCTCTTCTTAGATTGTAGGCGAGCGCGGTCAGACTGAACTCGGCGCGAACCTTCTCCAGCCCGCGCATCAGGAATGCGCCCTGGTTCATCCATTGCTTGATCGAGCCGAACGGGTGTTCGACCGTCTCGCGGCGAACGGCAAGAATATCAGGGCGCGCAACCAAGCGCGCCGCCATGCGGTCCAGCACCGCCTCGTTTTCCCAACGGTTGATGCGCCGCCAGCGACTGCTGGTACAGTTCAACTTGATTGCGCAGTCCGAACAGGCGGCGGGGTTGGAATATTGGATGTTGGCGTGGCCGCGCGTCACCGCGCGATAGCTGATGTCGAGGGTCCGGCCACCCGGGCAGTGGTACGCGTCCGCCTCGGCATCGTAACGAAAGAGATCCTTAGAGAAACGGCCATTGGCGATGGCGCTGCCCCGTCTCGGCCGGGCGACGAAGGGTGTGATACCATTCGCCTCGCATGCTTCGATGTCCTCGCCTTTGTAATAGCCCATGTCGGCGACCACATCGATCTGCTCGACGTCTAGCGCGTCTTTCGCCGCCCCAGCAGTGGGTGCCAGCAGACCCATGTCGGTGCCGGCGTTGGTAACGTGCTGCTCGACGATCAGCTTGTGTTTCGCATCCACCGCTACCTGCGCGTTGTAGCCGACCGTGGTCTTTCGACCCGTGACCATCGCGCGCGCATCGGGGTCGGTTAGCGATATCTGGCTCTCGCCGCTGGCGTTCAGCTCGTGCAGCATCGCCTCCTGGGCCTGACGCCGCTCGCGCACCCTGGCGATCTTCGCGGCCAGTGCCCCGCTGCGGCCAGGCGCATGGCCATCCTCGCCGCGGTCGATGGCGTCCATCTCGGCAATATACCCCTCAAGCCGCTCGTCGGCCGCGGCAATATACCTGGCCAGCTTGTCACGGGAGAAGTTGCGTGCCGGGTTGTTCACCGCCTTCAGCCGCGTGCCGTCCACCGCCAGCAGCTCGCGCCCGAACAGGTCGAGCTTGCGGCATAGGACGACGAAGGCGCGGAACACTGCCTTGAAGGCGCTCCGGTTGTCGCGGCGAAAGTCAGCGATGGTCTTGTAGTCTGGCCGAAGCCCACGCAGCAGCCAGATCAGCTCGAGGTTGCGTGCCGCCTCGGCTTCCAGCCGTCGGCTCGACCGCACCCGGTTGAGATAGCCGTACAGATACAGCTTGAGCATGTCGCCCGGGTCATAGCCTGGGCGCCCCGTCGCCTTCGGCCGCGACCGATGAAAACCGGCCTCGCCCAGATCGAGGTCATCAACGAACGCGTCTATGAACCGAACCGGACTATCCGCTGCCACATAATCCTCTACCGATGCCGGCAGCAGCAGCGCCTGGTCGCGCGCATGACCCTCGATATATGCCATGATTACAGCATACGCCCGTCAGCAACCTTGTGGAATCACCCAGCGAGTTTTCGCACGGTCTGGATGGCGTTTTGAGAATGCCGATGCGTACCTACCGCCGCTGCAACCCGATCACGTCCAACAGCGCATCCGCGGCTTTCGTGCGATAGCGTTCCTTATGCCGCAGCCCGAAGAAGGGGCGAGGAGCGAATGTGATCGGTGCGACGTGCAACAGACCTGCCTTGATGGCCGGGTCGACCACTAGCGCCGACAGGACAGCAACGTCCGCCCCAGCCTCCACGGCCGTTCGGTCGCTTTCATTAGACGGCATCGTCAGCGCCACGTCGAGGGCAGCCGGATCGACTCCCAAGCTGCGCAACTCGCTATTCAACGTCGATCGCGTGCCTGATCCAGGCTCCCGTTGCCCCCAGCGTGCTCGTCGCAGCCATGTCACGTCGATGTCGGCGTCGCCGAAAGGCTGTGCTCCGACGAGCAACAGCCGGTCTTCGCCGATCGGCCAATGCGCCAACGCCGGGTTGTCGATCTCGCCCTCGACAATACCCAGATCGGCCTTGCCGTCATAGACGCGTGCCCGCGGCCTGCCCGGTGTTGCCGATCGACAGTTCGATACTAATCGCCGGATAGCGCTCATGGAAAGCCGCAAGGATGGGCGGCAACCAGTAGGCGGCGATGGTCTGGCTGGCGACGAGGCGCAGCGTGCCCCGCTTCAGCCCGCCAAGCTCCTCCAGCACCGTCTCGGCCGCGTCGGCCCGCGCAAGAACTCCGCGAGCCTCGGTCAGGAACAGCCGTCCGGCCTCTGTCAGAGCGATGCCGCGCCCGACGCGGTGGAAGAGCTTGGTTGCGTGTCGCTCCTCAAGCGAGGCGATGGCTGCGGAAGCCTCTGACTGCGTGACGTTTAAGGCCGCGCCGCGACGGTCATATGCTTGCGCTCGGCCACGCCGACGAAGATGCGCAGTTGCTCCAGTGTCACACCGCACCTAATATAGAAACCGATCACGATTGACGATCGGAATGACAACAAGGCTAAGTTGGAGCGATCGGTAGGCAGGGTTTAGATCGTGCGACGGAAGGAACACCGCCGTGGCCAGTTTTGCCTATCCCGATCGTATATTCCCTACCGTCCAGACTAGCAGATTGCCCGCGCTGCTGCCCGGCGTCGGCCTCTGCCTCGCCGTCACCGGCTCGGCCTACGCGCTGGAGGCGGGCGAGCGCGCACTGGCCGGCAAGGCGTGGCTGGAGGCGCTGGTGCTCGCCATCCTGATCGGCACCGCCGTGCGCAGCCTGTGGACCCCGGATGAAAGGTGGCACGAAGGCATCGCATTCAGCGCCAAATACTTACTGGAGGTGGCGGTCGTCCTGCTCGGTGCTTCGGTCAGTGCCGCGACCATCTTGGCGGCCGGGCTGCCGCTCCTCGCCGGTATCGCCGGCGTGGTCGTGAGCGCAATCCTGCTCAGCTTTGGGATCGGCCGATTGCTCGGCTTGCCGACGCGGATGGCGCTGCTGGTGGCTTGCGGCAATTCAATCTGCGGCAACTCCGCCATCGCGGCCGTGGCACCGGTAATCGGCGCCGACAGCGACGACGTAGCTGCCTCGATCGCGTTCACGGCGGTACTGGGTGTGGTGGTAGTGCTTGGCCTGCCACTGCTCGGGATTGCGCTCGGCATGGGCGGGCTCGCCTTCGGGGCGCTCGCCGGGCTCACTGTCTATGCCGTGCCGCAGGTGATCGCAGCCGCCTCGCCGTTGGGCGCCACCGCCGTGCAGATGGGTACGCTCGTCAAGCTGGTGCGCGTGCTGATGCTCGGGCCGGTGTGCCTTGTTCTGTCGCTGGTGGCGCCTCGTCTCGCGCCGCAGTCGGTTCCCGAAGGCGAGTTCGTCGCCGGTGCGCCTACGGCCAAGCGGATGGACCTCGCCCACCTCGTGCCCTGGTTCATCATCGGCTTCCTCGCACTGGTCGCCTGCCGCTCGCTGGGTCTGGTGCCGACCGTCGCCATCGCGCCGATCGGCCGGAGCGCCACGCTGCTGACCGTCGTTTCCATGGCGGCGCTCGGGCTCGGCGTGGACGTCCGCACCGTCGCCAAGGCCGGGGGCCGCGTGACCATGGCCGTCGTGTTGTCGTTGCTCGGCTTGGCCGCGATCAGCCTGACGCTGCTGGCCGCGCTGCACATCGCATGATCGGGCAAGATAGTGAGGATGAGAGTGAGGCCAAACCGATTGTCAGGCGTTACAATAGCATGAGCGAGCTGATGATAGAGCGGAACCCCGAGCCCTACAACGCCGAGCCGGTGCCCGGCGCCTTGATCGAGCGGTTCTTGACGCCACAGAACCTGTTCTATGTGCGCAGCCATGGGCCCGTGCCGGACCTGCCGGCCGATCACCGGATTGAGGTGGGCGGGATCAGTGTGGGCGAGTGCTCCATCTCGATTGCGGAGTTGAAGGCGCGCTTTCCGGTCCGGACTGTCACGGCTGTGCTTCAGTGCGCCGGCAACCGCCGGACCGATCTCCAACAGGTGGGCAAGACTTCAGGCGATCCGTGGGACATAGGCGCGATCGGCAATGCCGAGTGGACGGGCGTGCGGCTCGCAGACCTGTTGGATGCAGTTGGAGCATCGGACGCGTCCAACCTGTTCGTCTGCTTCACCGGCGCTGACGAGGTGGATGTGGAAGGCGAGGTGGCACCGTTCGGCGTCTCGATCGCTATGACCAAGGCGCGGGCGCCCGACGTGCTGCTCGCCTGGGCGATGAACGGCGAACCGCTGGCATCCGAGCACGGTGCGCCGTTGCGTCTGGTCGTGCCAGGCTATGCTGGCGTGCGTAGCGCCAAGTGGCTGACCCGGATCGAGGTCAAGGACACGCCCTCCGAGGCGCCGATCCAGGCGCACGATTACAAGCTTTTTCCGGCCGACGTGACCAGCGAGACGGCGGACTGGACGCAAGGGCTGACGATCAACGCCATGCCGCTCAACGCCGCGATCTGCTCGCCTGGTTCGGGCGAGAGTCTGCCCGCGGGCAAGGTCCGGATCGAGGGCTATGCCGTCGCCTATGAGCGCGACGTGTCGCGGGTAGAGGTGTCGCTGAACGGCGGTCGAGACTGGCGGCAGGCCGATTTCTCCGACGATCCGGACGGGCAGTGGAGCTGGCAGCGCTGGTCGCTCGATGCGGAACTGCCCAAGGGGCGCCAGCACCTTGTGGTGCGCGCGTTCGACGATGCGGGCCAGGGTCAGCCCGAACTACCCGATACGATGTGGAACTTCGCCGGATACCTCTGCACGGCCTGGCACCACGTCCACGTGCTGGTCGAGTGAATCCGCCGCCTTTGTCGGTCGATCTCGCCTTCTGGGTCGACGCGATCGGCAGGATGATCGTGGCGACGGCGGCCGGCATGACGCTCGGCTGGGAACGGTCACGCGAGAACCGACAGATCATGGGTCTGCGGACGCTGGGGCTGGTCGGGCTCGCGAGTTGCATCGCCGTCCAGGCGATCGTCCACAGCGGCTTGCCGAACGTGAACGCCGATGCAGCAGGTCGAGTGATGCAGGGCATCCTATCCGGCGTCGGCTTCATCGGCGCGGGCGCGGTCCTGCGCGTTGGCAGCGGGCAGGAGGTGCACGGGCTAGCAACGGCGGCGTGCATCTGGGTGTCAGCGACGCTCGGAGCGGCAGCGGGATTGGCGGTGTGGCCACTACTTGTGGGCGGTCTGCTGCTGGCGATGCTAGTGTTGTTCGTCGGCGCACCGCTCGAACGCCGTATCCGCGAACGCGCTCGGCAGACCCCGGCCGAAGCGGACCGGCGGGACGCCGAGCAGAAACCCTGAATAATCCTTGGCGCGAAACGGTGCACCAGTAGTTTTGCAGACGGAGGACTTCATGAGGGTCAGGACTCGTTGATCAAAGCCAGAAGATGACGGTGGCAGCGAGGGCGATGGCGGACAAGAAGACTGTCGGACACCTATCGTAGCGGGTCGCAACGCGGCGCCAGTCCTTCAGCCGTCCGAACATGATCTCGATACGGCTACGGCACCTGTAGCGGCGTTTGTCGTATTTGATGGGCTCAAGCCGAGACCTCCGACCTGGTATGCATGGCTGGATGCCCTTGGCCTGCAAGGCATCCCTAAACCAGTCGGCATCGTACCCGCGGTCGCCGAGCAGCCATTGCGCCTTGGGCAGATCGTCGAGCAATGCGGCCGCACCGGTGTAATCGCTGACCTGTCCGGCGGTCATGAAGAAGCTGAGCCGACGGCCGTTTGCGTCGGTCACGGCGTGGAGCTTCGTGTTCATGCCGCCTTTGGTGCGACCAATCAGGCGCCCGAGATCCCCTTTTTAACCCGCAGGCTCGATGCCGTGCGGTGCGCCTTCAGATATGTCGCGTCGATCATGACGGTCTTTGGGTCGGCATCAGCGGCAGCCAAGCCCTCCATCATGCGGAGGAACACACCCATCTCACCCCACCGTTTCCAGCGATTGTAGAGCGTCTTGTGCGGGCCGTAGTCGCTGGGCGCATCACGCCAGCGCAGCCCATTGCGATTCACGAAAACGATGCCGCTCAACACCCGCCGGTCGTCAACTCGCGGCTTGCCATGGCTCTTTGGGAAATATGGCCGCAGGCGCGCCATCTGCTCCTCCGTCAGCCAGTACAGGTCGCTCATCCTCAGACTCCTCACGGAGCCTGAATCAGATCGCGCCTCTCACATCAATGGGTCCTGACCCTAGCCTGATCCCCCCGATACGTCGGGCGCAGCCTTCGGATCGGGGTCTTGCGCCTTGCCCTTCGCGGCGCCCGGCTGCTTTGCGCTCATGGCGGTCAGATAAGCGACGATCGCCGGCACGTCGGCTGCGGCGACGGGGGCTTTGTAGACCTCGCGCATCTTGGTGACCTCCGCGGTCCACTGGTCGGCGGAGAGTGGCGGCTGGTTCAGCGCCATGCTCGCCGAATGACACGAGGTGCAGTTCGCATTGATGACGTCGGCATGCGGGCCGGCGGGATATTGCCCTTCGTCGGTTGGGAGATCGACCGAAGTGGACGCCAGCGAGAAGCCGCGCGCCGAGACGCTTGGCGGCGGTGGTGCGGTCGGGGCGGCAGGCGGCGGGGCGACGCGGCTGTTCGGGGCACCAATCGCGAGCAGAAGAACGACGGTCGCGCCGACGAACCCGAACGACAGCGTGCCGATGGAAGGCGTTTTCATGGGGGAGCGCTCCTCAGCCGACGACGATGTTGGTGGTTTCGATGTTGCCGCGCATGAACCCGCCCGGGTTCCAGATCGGCGTCATCGGCTGCGCGATGCCGGCGGTGTTCCAGCAGCGCGACATCAGCCTGGTCGGGCCCGCATGCGTGAGCGGCACCTGCGCATCCCAGCGGCGGAAACTGTATTTGCCGTGATCGGGGCCGAGCACTGTCTTGTACCAGGTCTTGCCGTTGTCGGTCGACACATCGACCTTGGCGACGCCGCAATCGCCCCCCATCGCAATGCCGCCCAGCGGGATTGACCGGTCGAACGCGATTGCCTGCCCTTCGTCGAGGCTCGTGACCCAGCTGCGCGGGATCATCTTGTTGATGGGCACGGCCGGGAAATCCTTCTGGCCAGGCCGCACGTTCGCGCCTGGAGTGTCAGGGATCTTGTACGCCTTGGCCATCCAGTAACCGTCGTCGGGTGCGGCGAGCACCTCGATGTCGTTCAGCATCTTGACCCAATAGGTCGAATACCAGCCGGGTACGATCAGCCGGACCGGGAAGCCGTTGAGGAGCGGCATCTGTTCGCCGTTCATCCCGAAGGCGAGCATCACTTCGCCGTCGCGTGCGTGGTCGATCGACAGCGACTTGGCGAAATCCGGTCCACCCGCGACCACCGGTTGGTCGAGCGCACCGAACCGCACCGCAACCGCGCCCGGCTTCACGCCGGCGATGTCGAGCACGTCGCGCAGGCGCACGCCGAGCCATTTGGCGTTGCCCATGGCCCCGTGACGCCACTGCGCACCGGCAACGGGCGGCTGGAACAGCGCACGCGAATTGCCCGAGCATTGGTTGATCGCCGCCAGCTCGACGCGTGGCAACTTCAGCAGTTGCGCGAGCGAGATCGACAGCGGCCGCGTGACCGCGCCGTGCACCTTGATCCGGAACGCCTCGACATCGATCGCGGTCGGAATGTCAGCCCAGTGCCAGCGGACGAAGAACTGGTCGTTTGGCGTGAAGACGTCGCCATTGAACACGCTCATCGGCGTTTCCAGCAAAGGCGGGTGGATACGCTGGAGGATCATGTTGCCCTTGCCGGGGAACGCACTGGTCATCGGCCGTTCCGACGGACCGCCCGGCAGGTGCAGATCGACCATGCTCTGCGCCAGCGCGGGTGCGGCGATCAGCGCGCCGCTGCCGATCGCGGCCTCTGCGAGAAAGCGACGGCGGTTCGTCGCCTGCGCCAGTTTCATATCCAGGCTGTCCACCAACATTCTCCCGTTTCTGTCATGTTCTGTATGCGCGACCCGTCCGCCGGTCTGCCCGGTACGGGTCGATCAGATTCGCCGGTTCGATCCGGCAGGACGATCGGTTTGGCCCATCAATTGGCTTGGGCAATGCAGGGCGACACGAACAGGTTGCCGCGCCAGCCGCCCGCGACCGTCTTGGCGCCGACCAGCAGCCACATTGCTGCGAGCGCCACTGTGAGGACAGTGCCGACGATCCCGAAAAAGCCGAGCTGAAGCGTCGTGCCGAGCTTGAAGGTGGCGACCGTGGAGACGCCAAGCGGGAAGGTATAGCCCCACCAGCCGAGGTTGAACGGAATGCCCGCGCGCCAGTAGCGGATCGTGATCAGCGTCGCGAGCGCCAGCCACCACAGACCGAAACCCCAGAGCAGCAGCCCGGCAATCGTGCCAATCCCCTGCGCTACCGCGCCGATCTGCCCCAGGCCGTTGGCGGCGAGGATCGCGGGCGCGTTGCTGCCGAGCACCAGCATCCCAAGCGCGCCGGTGCCAATCGGACCGAGCGCGAGCCAGCTCGAGGCGGCCATGCTCTCGTGCGGCAGCTTGTGCAGTGCCATCCGCAGGATCAGGATCGCGAGGATGCCGAACGCGACCGGCACTGAATAAGCCCAGAGCACATACGACGTTGCGAGCACGACGAACTGGTGATGCGCGTCCGCCAGATGCGGGGCGAGCAGGCCGCCGCTCGCACCTGCGACCTCCGCCGCGACCACCGGCAGCAGCCACACCGCGGTCATGCCGTCGAGCGAATGTTCGTGCCGAGTAAACATGAGGTAGGGGATCGCTACACCGCAGGCGAGCGACATCGCGACGTCGATCCACCACAATGTCTCGGCGATCGGGATCACGCCAGCGCCGAACCGCGGCAGGCCGAATGCAAGACATCCGTTGATGATCGTCGCCAGCCCCATCGGGATCGTGCCGATGAACATCGACACGGTGTTGTGCCCGAAGATCCGCCGCGCCTCGTGTCCGAACATCGTCCAGCGCGCGGTGTAGAGCCCGGCGAACAGCGTGAAGAGCGCGATGTTGAAGTACCACAGCGCCTCGCCGACCGGGTGCAGCGATGCGCCGACGCCCGGCACCTGCGGCAAGGCGAGCGCGAGAATGCCGGTGCCCATCGTAGCGGCGAACCAGTTGGGGGTGAACTGCCGGATCATCTCGCGCGGGGAGTCGAGCCGGCTGAGGGGCTTCAGGCCATCGAGAACGGGTTTCAGATCGGCGGTCACTTGCCAGGCTCCCTGATGAGATCGGTCAGCGCATCTGCCGCGCGCGTTCGATACCGCTCTTTATGGCGCAGCGCGTAGAACGGACGCCGCGGCAGACCGAGCGGCAGATCGTGCAACGTTCCGGCGGCGATTGCTGGCGCGACGACATGCTGCGACAGCACCGCGACGCCTGCGCCGGCCTCGACCGCGCTGCGGACTGCCTCGTTCGATGGCAGGGTCAGCGCTATGGTGAGGTCCGACGGATCGACGCCACGCTGACGCAATACCTCTTCGAACGACGAGCGCGTGCCCGATCCCTGCTCGCGGACGATCCAGCGTGCGGCGCGGATCCAGTCCTCGTCGATCGTGTCGGCTGCGCGGTCGCTTACCAGCACCATGCGGTCGTTAGCGACCGTCCAATGCGCGAGCGCGGGCTCGTCGATCACACCCTCGACGAAGCCGAGCTCGACCGCACCGTCGAGCACGCGCGCCGCGGCCCCTTCCGTGTTGTCGATCGCCAGTTCGATCGTGATCGCGGGGTAGCGCGCATGGAACGCCGCTAGCTGGCGGGGCAGCCAATAGCCCGCGATCGTTTGGCTTGCGACCAGCCGCAGTGTGCCGCGCTCCAGCCCGGCATATTCGGCCAGTGCAAGTTCCGCGCTAGCCGCACGGCCAAGGACGGCGCGTGCGTCGATCAGAAACATGCGGCCCGCTTCGGACAGTTCGATCCCGCGGCCGACCCGGTGGAACAGCGGCACGCCGTGCCGAGCTTCTAGCGCGGCGATGGCAGCGCTTGCGGCCGACTGCGTCACATTGAGCGCTTCGGCAGCACGCGTCATGTGCTCGCGCTCTGCGACACCGACGAAAATCCTGAGTTGTTCCAGGGTCATGCCCGATCTCCTTGCCCTAATAATAGGGAAAGGAGATCAATCTCACCAACCAAAGATTATGGTCATTCCAATCAGGTATACCGGTCGTTCATTTCAGAATGTCGATGACCGCCTCACGTTCATCGACCAGTTCGGCAATCGTGCGATCGAGCATCGTTCGCTGGAATGGATCGAGGATCAGTCCTTCGATACGCGCATACCCACCGCTTTTGCAGTGCACCGGCACGCCGCACACCAGCCCTTGCGGGATACCGTAGGAGCCATCTGACACCACGCCCATCGACACCCAATTGTCGCCTGCGCCGTGCACCCAGTCGCGTAGATGATCGATCGCCGCATTTGCGGCCGATGCGGCCGAGGACGCACCCCGTGCTTCGATGATCGCGGTTCCGCGCTGCGCAACGGTGGGGATCAACGTTTCGCGGTACCAAGCCTCGTCTCCAATACGGTCGGCGAGCTTTTGGCCATCGAGTTCGGCATTTCCCCAGTCGGCAAACATCGTCGGCGAATGGTTTCCCCAGACGACGAGCTTTGTAATCGCATCGACACCGACACCCGCTTTGGCCGCAAGCTGTCCCTGCGCGCGGTTGTGATCGAGGCGGATCATCGACGTGATGTTTTCGGCAGGGAAACCCGGCGCGCTTTGCGCAAGGATCCAGGCATTTGTGTTGGCGGGATTGCCGACGACCAGGATCTTGGCGTCGCGTTTGGCCACTGCGTCCAGCGCTGCGCCCTGCGTCTTGAAGATCGCTGCGTTGGCAGCGAGCAGATCACGGCGCTCCATGCCCTTCGAGCGGGGACGAGACCCGACCAGCATGGCCGCATCGATGTCCTTGAAAGCCACCATCGGATCATCAGTAATGATCACATCTGCCAGCAGCGGGAACGCGCAATCCTCCAGTTCCATGACCACGCCGCGTACTGCGTCCAGCGCCTGCGGCACGTCGAGCAGTTGAAGGATAACGGGCTGGTCCGGTCCGAACACGTCACCCTGCGCGACCCGGAAAGAGCAGCGAATAGCAAATTTGTCCTGCGGCACCGCTGATCGCGATCCTGACGGGGGGCTTGGTCATTTTGGAAAGGGCTTTCGTTGGGAGATTACAGACGGTGTGAGACCGATCAACGCGCCGCCAGGGCAAGCGCCGCATCGCGCCCGGATGGCACCAGATTGGCGAGACCTTTTCCTGATCGGACGGCACCGGGAACGTAGATTAGGCTTTGCGCATCGGTACTGATCGGGATCGTCGACGCGGTGGTGTACGTCAGCGTGTCGATCCCAGCGACCTTGTTGGTTCCGGCCAGGCTGGCATAGATCCTCGTACCATCGCCCGACGGCCAAACCGCACTCGGAGCCGCTTGTAGCGGGACGGTTGCCACAGCCTCCAGGCTGTCGGTTCTATAGACCTTGATTGCAGGTTGATCGCCGCCAACGCTGACATAGGCAAAGGAATCGTCTGCGCGCTGGGCGAAGTTGACCGCGCCCGTTGCTGGACCAGTGTTTATCACTTCGCGTACCGCAAACGGCGGTTTGGCAGCAAAGACCGTGGTCGTGCCGCTCTCGCGGCGTGTTGCCCAGATCTGTTTGCCATCTGGCGAGACCGCGATTGCTCCCGCACCTGCACCGTTGCTGGCAACGTGTCCGACGACGCGCCGATGCTCGACGTCGACAACCAGGATGGACGGCCTTTCAGTAAGCGATACAAAGGCATAGCGTCCGTTTGGCGACAGGATGGTCGCGCCTGCTCCGCCACTTGCTGGTACGCGGGTGATCTCCCGCGCGGTCTTAGGATCCACGACCGCGATGGCATGTTCATCGCCGAGCGAAACCCAAAGTTCGTGCCCATTGGGCGTAAACGCGACGGCGGTAGGAGACGTCTGGAACACGGTCCGGCCTCGTTCCGTGTTCGTGGCCAGATCTACGAGCGTCACACTGTGCTGCGCTAATGCCGATACCGCCAGGGTCCGCCCGTCACGCGTTGCAGCCAGGTGCTGGACTTTGGGGCTGGAAAAAGCTGGGCTCAGCTATCGCGCTTTTGGCGAGGTCGATGCGTCCCAGTTCGTTGCCCGCTGCAGGATCGATGACAACGATCTTCGTCGATGTCGGGTCAGACACATAGATCCGGTCATGATGGCTAAGGTCGATATCAGCCTTCGACCACGGTGCCTGAACCGCCTTGATATCGTAGGGAAAGTCGTCCGCCGCAGGTGCAGCCCAATAGGCCTGAGCGATCGCCGGGACTGGCGCTACGGAGGCCAACATCGCGGCAACCAAAACGATCGCAGCTTTCATCGTTCGATCCTTATCACGGACCCGGCGGGTGATCGTGCCGGTCCGATGCCGCTAGATCGACCGATATGTCCCTCGCGTCCAACGCATGGTCGCGATGATTTCAATACGAAAACGCGATTATAGATCGCCGACCGTTCCTGTTAAATGATTGGAATGACCGTGGTTATGCGTTGGACCGACCGCCCCGCCGCAATCATCTATCCTGTCACGCTCGGCATTCATCGAGACGCGCGGAGACTTCCTCATGGCAACACAGCCGATCTACGATCTCGCTACCGAGACACTCGTTGCTCCTAAGCCTGTGCGTCGACATCTCGCAATCGTGCCGGATGCAGGCAATTATGACGAGCTGGAAAGAACGGCTCCAGGCATCGCATCGCGCGGCGTCCATCCTGCCACGTTGGGCTTGCTCGTCGGCGTGTATGCAGCAATGTTGCTGACTTTCTGGACCTTCTTCGCACGTGATGCAGCTACGGCGCTCGTCCTGACGGTCGTGTCGGTCTTCATGATCCTGTATTTCGGTCTGATTGCTGGCGGCATCGTACTCAGCGATACTCCCGCCCCCGGCGAACCCCTCCGTTCGTTCTCGGAGTTCATCAAGGGCCCGGTCGATATCTTGACGGGCACGATCACAGGGCGCGAAGCGGCTGTACAGATGCTCTTTCTCCCGGCCTGCATGGCCGTGCTAGCAACGATCATCGGCATCATCGCTCGCGTGTCGTAAACAGTAAAACTAGGGACAGGACGATGAGATCACGCACGACCTTGCTGATGGCGATAGGCTTGTCCGTATCGACCGCTGCTATCGCGCAAACGGACGGCTTCGCGTCCGCGATGGATGCGGCGATGACGCGGATGCACGGCGCGATGATGACCGGCTATTCAAACGATCCCGATCGCGACTTCGCAAGGATGATGATCCCGCATCATCAAGGCGCGATCGACATGGCCGAAATCGAACTGCGCTATGGCAAAGACGAACGCCTGCGCCGGCTTGCGCAGGGAATCATCGTCGAACAGCGTCAGGAAATCGCGGTGATGCAGGGCATCCTATCCGAAGGCGGCGCGTTGCCACGTCACACCGAACCGACCGCGACCGGTCACCCCCATCACGGAGACCGTCCATGAAGCGTTTCACCCTAACCGCCTGCGCCGCCTTGTGCTTTTCAGGCCCTGCGTTTGCCCAGCAAGTGCCCAATGCGACTCCCGACATCCCTGTCAGCGCGCAGGACCGGTTCTACACGTCGGACCAGTTCTCCAACACCGTGTCGGTGATCGACCCATCAACCAACACGCTGCTCGGCGTCATCAAGCTCGGCGACCAGACCCCCGCCAACCTCAGCCCGCTCTACAAGGGGCAGCTGCTTGTCCACGGCATGGGGTTCTCGCCCGATCGTAAGACGCTGGTGGCGATCTCGATCGGTTCGAACTCGGTGACGTTCATCGATACCGCGACCAATGCCGTGAAGCACACGACCTATGTCGGGCGCTCGCCGCATGAGGCGTTTTTCCGCCCCGACGGTCGCGAAGTCTGGGTCGCGGTGCGCGGCGAGGATTATATCCAGGTGCTCGACGGCAAGACCTTCGCGCCGACCACGCGCATCCCCGTCCCCAACGGCCCCGGCATGACGATTTTCTCGCCGAACGGGAAATACGGCTATGTCTGTTCGAGCTTCTCACCCGAGACCGTGGTGATCGACACCGCCTCGAAGAAGATCGTCGGTCGCGTCAAGCAGGCGAGCCCGTTCTGCCCCGACATCGCCGCGACGCCCGACGGCAAGCAGGTCTGGTTGACGCTGAAAGACGTCGGCAAGGTCATGGTGTTCGACGCCAAGCCGCCCTTCGCGGTGCTGAAGACGTTCGACACCGGCGCGATCACCAACCACGTCAACATCGCCCGCACCAAGGCCGGGCAGTTCGCCTATGTGACGGTCGGCACCGAGAACGTCGTCAAGGTGTTCCGCACCACAGACTTCGCGCAGGTCGCGAGCATCCCGGTCGGCGCGCTGCCGCACGGCTTGTGGCCGTCGGGCGACGGCACGCGGATGTATGTCGGGCTGGAGAACGCCGACGCTGTTGCGGCGATCGACACCGCCAGCAACATCGTCATAGCGACGATTCCGATCGGTCAGGGGCCGCAAGGCGTGGCCTATGTTCCCGGCGCGGTGCCGGTAGGCGACGGCAGGGCAAACCTGATACCGCTCGCACAGGCCGGCATGAAGATCCAGCTAACCCTCGCTGGGACTGGCCGCAGCCAGGTCACGCTGTTCGATCAAGGCCAAGTCCAGATCCTGCAGGCGGCGGTTGCGGGCCTCAGCCCAAAGATGCCCTATGTCCTTGGGCTATCCTCCCGCGCTGATGGTGGCGGCGTGATCCAGCCTCTGGCAAAGTTCATGACTAATCCGGCGGGCGGCGCGATCGTCAACACGCTCGGACCGCTCCGCCAGATCGTCAGCGACGCGAAGGGCGACATGCGCCGGTACCTCGTCATTGCGTCAGGCGACCCGATAATGCCGGGCGCTGTCGTTCAGGTGCAGAAATGAGGGTTCAGGTGAACTCTGCGCCCCGCTGTCCGTGTCCGGTATCTTGGTCATGACGCCGGTATAGGTTGCCGCAGCGTCTTGAGGCTGTCGGAAAACACATGATTTCCGATGGCACCTCCGTGGCCACGGACGCGGTCATTAATTGAGGCTCAGCCTGGACGACAAACCCTGTCGCTTTGCCTGAGTAGGCGGAAACCCGATCTTGGCGGTTTTCCGTCACTATCGATCGTTAGCGTTTAACTGGCTCCGTTCTGTGCGCCGCCCCCTGTCTCCGACAACGACATCAATCTTATTTTGCACGACGAAACAACCGGCGACACGAAGGTCGTTCAGCGGGCCGCAGCATCGACTGGGACGGTGCTACCTGATTCTTGAATCGTCGAGTTTAACCCGGACGTAATTTGGGATGACGAAGCGGTGAGCAGCCGGAGTGTCGTCGAAAGCACGAACTTTTGGTGCCACTCGCGCTATTCTCCCCAGCCCGGCGACTGACGAAATCACAAAAACCCCTCTCCAGCATGTTCGCGAAATCGCTCATGATCGCGCACGTATTCCGCGACCATGTCGATGGAGGCGTGCCGGCTATGCTCACGCATCTTGAACAGATTGGCATTTTGTCGCCCCGCCTCCGTCAGGAACCCAGCCCGCAGCGAGTGGCCGGAGAATAAGCCCTCCGGATAGCCCGCGGATCGGGCAGCGGCTTTCACGACAAGCGCCACACCCTGCGCGCTCATCGGCTGCTCGGTGAGCCGCCCTTGCGGAGTCAGCTTTCGAAACACCGGACCGCTGTCGATCGCGGCTTTCTCAAGCCAGGCGCGATAATGCCGGACGGGCTCGAGGCGCCGACCATCGGGTATGGCGACACTATGCCCCCTGCCCTCCTGGTCGGTTTTCGACGTTGGGACGCGGACCAGCAATCCGCGCGTATCGTCCAACACCCGGCCCACGGTAATCGCCACAAGCTCGGAGCGGCGAAAGGCCCCGGCCATTCCGATCGCCAACAAGGCCCGGTCACGGTACGACCGAAGATCCCCGCCATCGATCGTCCGCAACATATCACGCAACACGTCGCCGTCTGCGGGGCGCTTCTTACCCGACGGATCGTCGCGCTTGTCGCGCCGGATGGCACGCATGGCTTTTTCCAGCCGCGCGCCGTCTGGCTGTTGCGTCGGCGGATCGAACCCCGCTGCGCGGTGCGCAAAGACGATTGCAGATAGCCGTCGACCGATCGTCGAACGCCCTAACGGCTTGGCCAAAGCCTCGCGCCCTCCCCGCGCCCTATGCGGCGTCCGTGGGACGAAGCCGCGCTCGGCGAGTAAGGTCAGGAATGCAGCGACGATCGCCGGCGTCGCGGGCAGCGATCGATAACCGCTTTCCTCGCACCAGGCACAAAACAGCCGCCAGTCGGATTGGTAAGCGCGCAACGTCGCTTCTGCCGACGCGCGAGCGACATAGCCATCGACGCGGTCGCGATCGTCCGGCGCCAGATCGGGTAGGTATGCTGCGAGTTCGTTGACCTGATCGGCCACGACGAGGTCGCCGGCCAAGCTCGTGTCAGTTTCGGCGTCGTGTGACACGTCGGGTCGCTCGATCATCAACTAGGCCGGATGTCACGTTTTTCATCGCCTGACAGGTACGCGAACGCTCAATTTGACGCCAGCATGTTTCTAGCGGGAATACATTTTATCGCTAGAATTATTTGCCGGATAATCCGCGCTTGTGATTTTATCCTGACAATCCGATTTCCGCGATTTTGCCTGATTTTGCGTTTTATACGTTACTTGACGGTTATCCGTGTTTTCCCTATTTGATCGATATCGGCTTTAAGCCGGTAGTGCTTCTACCACGATCCGCGCATGCAGGTTGAGCCCGCATTCGCGACCGAGCCCCCCGCGTACAGGCAGCAGCCTGCATGCGATCGAGATCCCGCCCCGCAAGGCAGCAGCCTGCAAAGCATCCAGCACAGGAACACCCGCTCATGGCGACGAGCATGGAAATCGTACCCTCGGGCGAATTGCAAAAGCAGTTCGGCCGCTATTCCGACGAGGCAATGATCCGCCCGGTCGGCGTTAGTCGGAACGGCCGCGTGCGCTTCGTCATGGTCCCCGTCGATGAATACGAACGCCTGCGCCGTCGTGAACGGATCGCAGGCCGCGTGGAGGATCTTGATGACGAAACCCTCGAAGCCATCCGCGGCGTCGAACCCGGCCGCGGCGCCCAAGACGCCGAAAAAAGGCTCAACCCCGCCGCAACCGGGTGAAGTCCTCAACTACAGCTACTTGTGGGAATACGAGTACGTTAAAGGCCGGGATGAAGGTATAAAGGACCGGCCCGTTGCCGTTGTTCTGGTGACTCGTCAGAAGGACGGGATCGACCAGGTGCACGTCGTGCCGCTGACCACGAAAGCCCCTACCCGCGATCAGTTGGCGATCGAAGTGCCCGACGCCATTCGGCGTGATCTCGGCCTGTCGGGCGATAGGTCGTGGATCATCATCACTGAGTGGAACCGGTTTGCCTGGCCCGGCTACGACATCCGACCGATTCCGGGGCGCGAGCCCTCTGTCAGTTATGGCTACCTACCAGCAAGCTTCTTTCGGCGGGTCCGTGATGCGATCGTGGCTGCTGGCATCGGCCGTCCGGTGGATCGCGACTGACACAACCGGCATCGATCGAAATCAAACGTCGATCGCCCTCGGACTTCGTGCTTTCAACGACACTGAGAGTTGCGATTAGGGAAGTGATGTCGGTCGGAGAGTCTATGCGTAAGCCTCTCCGGACAGACGCCCCGTCGCGCGCAAAAGCGCGGCTTGGGCGATCAGAACATCGCTGCGGCTGCGCGCAACGGCGAGCTGCGCGGCACGGAAGCTCTGGTCAGCAACAAGGATGTCGATCGTTGAGCGTAAACCGTAGCTATATTCAGCGCGTACACCCTTGAGTGCAAGGTCGGCAGCAGCCAACCCATCTACGTTCGCTTTCAGTCGGGCACGCGCGGCAATGAGCGTCGCCCAGGCGGCATCTGCACCGCGTATCGCTTCCCGCGCAGCGGCATCGATCTGAAATCGCTCGGCGCGGTACGTCGCTTCTGCCTGCCTCACCCGCGAAGACAGCAGCCCGCCGGTCAGCAGTGGCACCCGAAGTGCCAGCCCCGCAGAGGCCGCGGCCTCATAACCTCGAACGCGCTCGTCGGCTATCCGACCACCATAGCCATAAGCGCCGTTTAGCGCCAGGAACGGCGCGCGTTCGGCTCGCTCTCGACCGATTCGCGCCGCTGCTGCATCGGCGACGCGGCGCTGCTGGAGCAGAAGCGGATTACGAGCCTGCGCGGCCTCGCGCGCCGTTTCCAAGTTCGTTGGTAGCGCCGTCGGCGGCGGAGTTTCGGTGGACAGTGCGTCTGCCGACTGCCCGACGATCGAGCGATATGCCGCAGCCACGGTCGCGAGGGTTCCTTCCGCATCAGCCATGTTAGCGACAACGCTTGAGCGTTGCGCCTCAAGCTGGGCAACGTCGGTGCGGGTCGCCTGGCCCAGCCCGAAGCGCGAACGCGCCTCGGCGACCTGGGCGTCGAGCCGCTCAATGCCTACCCGCGCCACCTCCACCGCCTGCTGGTTGTAAAGCAGGTCCGCGTAGGCGGCGACAACGCTCTCAAGGATCGCCGCCTCCGTATCACGCAGACCCTCGGCCCCGGCCGCCACGTCGTTGTTCGCCGCGCGTACCGCTGAGGATACTCGGCCCCCGGTCCAAACGGGCAGTGTAGCGCCTACACTCACCGTGCCGGCGCGACCGACGCCGAGCCGGTCATAACCCGCCGTGGCACCGCCATCAGCGGACGGTCGACCGAGGGCGCGCGCCTGTTCAGGCGCCTCCGCCAGCGCTTCCTGCCGAGCACGAGCTGCTGCAAGCTCAGGGTTGGAGGCATAAGCCGTGGCGACCGCCTCGCGCAGCGTCTCTCCGCAGGCTGGAGTCGCCAGAACCAGTCCTGCAGCAATTAAGGGCCACTTATTCATGGCGCAACGCCCAAGCCGGCGCGGCGCGACTGGCGCGCAACGATTGGGCGAGTACCGTCAGCACAGCGATGACAATCGCGAGGACGCTCGCCCCGATAAAATAAAGCGGTGACAGCGTGATCCGATCTTCGAACCCCGCAAGCCAAGTCCGCATCGCGACGAAGGCGAGCGGCCATGCGACCAGATTGGCGATCATCACGGGGCGCAGGAACTGGCCGACCAGCAGCCTGACGATGTCGGCGGACGACGCACCTAGCGTTTTGCGGATGCCGATCTCTTTGATCCGCCGGGCCGTGTTGAATGAGGCAAGACCCCACAGCCCGACGCAGCCGATCAGCACCGCCAGCCCCGCGCCGATGGCGAACAGTCGGGTCGCGCGATCATCGTCCTCGTAGAACTCTCCCAGCCACTTGTCGGCAGTGTCGCCGTCAAACGGAACCTGCGGTACCATCCGCTGCCAGATGCTGCGCACAGCTGCCACCATTGCGTGCGGATCGCCCGTGTAGCGGATCGACGCCACCGCTGTACCAGCCTTCTCCGGCTGTCGAGAGTAGACGTAGTAGGTCGCGCTATTGGGTTCGCGTGGGCCGAAGAATTGCATGTCGTCGATGACGCCGATGATCGTTCGCGGACGGTCGCCGCCTACGGTCTTGCCGATCGCATCCTGCGCTGAGCGGAAGCCGAGCGTCGGTATAGCGCGGCGATTGATAACAATGTTGATCGGTGCGCCTTTACCGAGCGGCTCCGAGTCATCGGCTCCGTGTGCGTCGTCGAACACCCGCCCCGCAATCAGTCGACTGGCGTACACATCGAAGAAACGCGGACCGACAACGACCCAGCGCAATGACGGACCAGGTCCGACTACGCCTGGCAGCGGTACGTTATCGCTGTTATTCTCCCCACTGCCGCCCACCGCGCTGTTGCCGACAGTAACATCGTTCACTGCGGGTATCGCCCGGATCGCCGCGACGACCGCACTCTTCTGTGCCGGATCGATCAGACTATCGGCCAAAGAGCGGACCACCAAGAGTCCGTCGCGCTTGAAGCCCAGATCGGTCTGGCGGACGTGCCTGGTCTGCGAAACCAGTACGAAGGTGCCGATGGTAAAAGCGATGGCGAGGCCGAACTGAAGCACCACTAGCGCCTCACGAATACGGTTGCCGGCCCGCCCGCCACCCGGCGCACGCGCCGAAGCGAGCACGGTGGCGGCTGGAAAACGCGACAGCAGTATCGCCGGATAGGAGCCAGCGGCGATGCCCACGAGCACCACCAGCGCGACTAGCGCCGGCGCGACCAGCGCGTAAGGGATCGTCAAAGACAATCCGCCCGCCGCGTTAACGAGCGGCAGGCTGAGTTCCGCGAGCATCAGGCCGATGATGGCGGCGATTGCAACCGTCAGAATCGCCTCGCCGAGGAACTGGCCGACCAGCGCGCGCCGGTCGGCGCCAAGCACCTTGCGCATCGCGACCTCGCGAGCGCGCAGTCCGGCGCGGGCGGTCGCGAGGTTCACGTAGTTGACGATCGCGATCAGCAAGGTGAGCAACCCGACCACGCCCAGCGTCGTGACCGTCATCTTTCGGCTCGCACTCTGCGTCCCCTGTGGTTCGAGATGCATCCTCGCGATCGGGAGCAATTTGAGCTGTTGCGTCCTCGAGGCGTCCTTGCCCATGTCCTTCAGCCCGCGACGATCGACGAACGCTCCAAGCTTCTGCTGGAACGCTTGTGCCGTGGCCGGTGTGTCGAAGCGGAGAAAGGTCTGTAGGGAGGAGCTTCCCCAATGAAACCAGGTTTCCGATGGCGGCGTCCGCGGAAGCGGGATCAGGATGGAAAAGTTAAGGTCGCTGTTCTTGGGGAGGTCGCGGAAGACCCCCGCGACGCGATAGGCGTCGGAGCTGTCCATCCCGACCGTCAAGGTCTGACCGACCGGGTCGCTAGCTCCGAAATATCTGCGGGCAGCACTTTCGCTGATGATTGTGTTTGTCGGTGTGCGTAGCGCATCGCGCCCGTTGCCGCGCGACATCGGCAGGTCGAACACTTCGAAGAGGGACGGATCGACTTGAGCTACGTCGTCGGTAACCGCGATGCCCCCGCGCAAGACGTTGCCGGCACCCTTGCCGCCGCGCACCCGGGTGCCGACCGTGCCGGGGAAATCCTCGCGCATTTGATCAAGGAGGCCCCCCATCGTCCAGGGATAAGCACCATTAAACGGGCTTTCCGGAAGGTTCCATACGGTCTGCACCGCGTAGACTCCGTTGTAACGCGGGAGCCATTTCTCATAGCTTGTCTCGAACCGGACGTAGAGGGCGAGAACTAGGAATACCGCGATCCCCACCGCCAGTCCGCCGACGTTGAGCGCAGCGTAAAGCTTGTGGCGGGTCAGCGAGCGGTAGAGCGTCAGCAGGGCGAAGCGGTTCATCTGTCTCGTCCGTGTTTGAGAAAGGAAGGTCAGCCGCAGCGGACGATGGCGCTGCCACCCTTGCGAACGTCGCAGCGTGCACCGCCCGAAACGCGGATCATGCCCGAGCCACCCGCGCCGATCGTAGCGGTACGAGACGCCGTGGCGGTGACCGTGCCCGATCCGCCCAGATCCACCGTGACCGCCGACGTAGCTAGCCCACGCGTATTGATGCTGCCCGAGCCGCTCATGTCGATCGCTACAGTGTTTGCGTGGCCGCTAGCGACGATCGATCCCGATCCGGACAGGTCGAACCGAGCAGTCCCGACGCGCAGGTCGGTCAGTACGATCCCGCCGGAACCCGAGATACTGGCAGCGAAGTCGCGGCGTTCGATCGCACCAGCGCGGATTTCACCCGACCCTGAAAGTAGCGCAGCCCGCAGCGACGGCATCGTAACGGTGATGCGCGCGCCCTTGTCACGCCACGTACCGGGGCGCCGGCCGACGCGCAGCGTTTCGCCGCGGACATCGATCGCTAGCGCGGCGATGGCGCGCGGATCGCCGGTCGCGACCACCGACACGGTCGACCCCTGAACTATCTGGATCGAGTCTGACGCGGTCAGCTCGACTGCATTGAACCCGCGGACGTTGAAGCGTTGCTCGCTGGATTGCGGCGAGGCCGGGGAGGAAGCGACGGCGAGCGTGAGGGCGGCGGCATGGGTAAGTCGGTTCATGATCGGTCCTTCGGGTCAGAGGGCGCGGGCGACGGAGGTGACTATGCGGCCGTCGAGCATGTCGATCCGGCGCCGCGCCATGTCGGCGTGGCTAGGAGAGTGCGTGACCATCACGATCGTCGCCCCCTCCTGGTTGAGGCCGGTCAAAATGTTCATCACCTGCGCACCGTTTTCGGTATCAAGATTGCCGGTGGGCTCGTCCGCAAGGATCAGCTTCGGGTCGCCGACGATCGCGCGGGCGATGGCGGCACGCTGCTGCTGCCCGCCGGACAATTGGTGCGGGTAGTGACGCGCGCGGTGAGCAATGCCGACCTTGTCCATCGCTGCCGCAACGCGCTGGCGGCGGTCGCCCGCCTTGTCTTTGCGATAGGCCAAACCAAGCTCGACATTTTCGGCGATCGTCAGCTCGTCGATCAGGTTGAAACTTTGGAACACGAAGCCCAGCGTGCTGCCGCGGAACTTCGCCAACTCCTTCTCGTCCAGCGCCGCCAGGTCTCGGTCACCGAACAGATATCGCCCCCCGGTCGGCCGATCGACGGTGCCGAGCATGTTGAGCAGTGTCGACTTGCCGCAGCCAGACGGGCCCATGATCGCGACAAACTCGCCAGCTCCGACGTGCAGGTCGATGTCGTGAAGCGCGGTGGTCTCGACCTCGTCGGAGACGTAGCGGCGCCGGATGCTCTCTAAACGGATCATGGAACGGCCCTTCAGCGGAGGTTGAGGATGTCGCCCTTCACGGACGAAGTGTTCGAGGTGGTAATGCGTTCGCCGGACGAGAGGCCGGACAGGATTTCGACCTGCTCGGGGTTGCGGCGACCGACCTTCACCACCCGACGGCGGGCATGGCGACCGTCGGCATCTAGGACGAAGGCCGAAGATCCGCTCCCCGCCTCTAGCCAGCCCCCCACGGGGGCAACCAGCGCTGGCGCGGTGCTGCCGAGCGTGATGCGGATATCAAGCGTCTGGCCGCGGTTGAGCCTGACGCGCGCGGCACTGTCGAACGTCAGCTCGACACGGAAGCGGCCATCCTTGACCGCAGGCAGCACCTTGCTGACCGTCAGCCGCGCACCATCGGCGATGGCGCGCTGCCCGACCGCCACGCGGCCGAGATAGAACTCGTCGACGTCCGCCTCCAACTTCCACGAGCCCTCGCTGTCGATCTGTCCCGCCGGGTCGCCGGGTTTTAGGGTTTGGCCGGGCTGGATCGTGAAGTTGGTCAGCCGCCCGCCGGTAGGTGCGCGCACGGTCAGCGCGTCGAGGCCGGCGCGTACCGCGGCTAGGTTTCCCGACAGCCGTCCACGCGTATCTGCCAGCCGCGCGGCTTGTGTCGCGGTGATCCGCGCCTCCGCCGCACCGCCCGATTGCAGCTGCGCCACGCGCTTTTCCTGATAAGCAGTTTCTTCTGCAAAGCTCTTCACACCAGCGTCGGATACAAAGCCCTGGTCGTGCAACTGCTGGCGAATGCCGAGTTCGCGGCGCGCCTTGATGAGGTCGTAATTGGCCTGCGCGATCTGGCCCGCACGGTCCAGGCGGTTGCGCTCGATACCCAGATCCTGACCAGACACGTCGCCGAGCTGCCCGGCGATCTGTGCCTCGCGTGTCAGAACATCGAGCTTGAGCGTCGGATTGGCAAGGCGAGCAATTGGCTGACCGGTGGCCACCATCGCACCGTCCTGCACCAGTAGCGTCTCGACCTGCCCCCCCGACAACACGCCGACCAGCGTGGTGACGCGCGGCGCTACAGTGGCGCGCACGGGGAGGTAATCGGCGAACGGCGCGCGGATGACTGTGCCGATCTCAACGTCGGCGAGCTCGATGTCAGTCGATCCGCTCGCCGGCAGGAAACGCCACAGCATCAACGCGACAATTACCACCGAGATGGAGATCAGCACTGTCCGGCGCCGCCACCACGGCGTCGCCTTTCTCGCCACCCTGCGATCCATGCTGGCACCGGGAGAGGTGGTTGCGTGTACGGGCTGTTCGGTCATCATGCGGACAGTGTCGCGCAAGAATGCCGAAATGCCGAAAAGGCCTAATTACAATGACTAAGCAGAACATCCCATCGTCCGTGCTGTCCGACCCCGGACACGCTGTCCGCCAGCGGACAGAAAACTATGTGTCAAGCGGTGCAACGATTCTACTCGTCGACGATAATCCGGAGGTTGCGCGCGCGATCGCGCTGGCGTTCGATTGCGCTGGGCACGCAGTCGACGTAGCAGGCGGACCGGAAGAGGCGTTTTCGATGCTGGCACAGCGGCGCTTCGATGCGATCCTGCTCGATCTGAACTTTACGCAAGGGCAAACCAGCGGCGCGGAGGGATTCGCTTGCCTTGCGCGCATCGTTGCCGACGATCCCGCCGCGGCCGTGGTCGTCATCACGGCACACAGCGGCATCCGTATTGCTGTCGCTGCAATGCAGGCGGGCGCGGTGGACTTCGTGATGAAGCCGTGGCGCAACGACGACCTGATCGCGCGCGTCGAGGCCGCGATCGCCAAGCACCTACGACCCGTCGCCGGTGCGGCCGCCATCCCCACCACGCCCCACCGGCTGCTTGGCGACAGTCCGCCCATTCTCGCCGCACGTGACCTCATCCGCCGCATCGCACCGACGTCCGCGAGCGTGCTCATCGAGGGCCCCGCCGGCAGCGGCCGCAACCTTGCTGCCACGCAGATCCACGAGAGCTCTCCTCATGCTGAGGTTGCGATTGTAACGATCGACGTGCCCGACGAGGGGGCGTGGTCGCGCATGGACGGGATCACCGGCACGCTGATACTACGCGATCCGGATCGTTTGGATGCCGTAGCACAGACACGGCTGCTCGACCGTTTGCCGGACAACCTGCGCACGATCAGCATCGTTGAGGATGCCGCTCGCTTGTCTTCTCGACTGCGGGCGCGGCTCGCCACGATCGTCCTAGCACTACCGCCCCTTGCCGCGCGCGGGGATGACGCGCTGCTGCTCGCGCGGCATTTTGCGCGCATCGCGGCCGAACGTTACGGTAAGATCGCCCCACCCTTCACCGCATCTGCCGAGGGGCTCATCCTGTCGACGCAGTGGACCGACGAAGTGCGCGGGCTCGCTCAGGCGGTCGAGCGTGCGGTGTTACTTGATGACGACGGCGTTATCGATGGAAGTGCGCTGGCACCCACCCTAGTCCGGACGATTGCCAACGCAGCGCCCGACCCGGCAGCACCTCTCGACGTGTCGCTGTCCGCGTCAGAGCGCGTGATGATTGAGGCCGCGCTGCGCCAGTATCATCACAATGTCAGCCACGCCGCGAATGCGCTTGGGCTTACCCGGCAAGCCTTGTACCGCCGGATGACCCGCTATGGTCTCTGACCGGGCACTCAACCCCCGTGGTCTGGGCGCCATCGCCGCTGCAACAGGGTTGATCGCTGCGGGAGGTCTCACCGTCTGGGCACTGCGTTACGGGTTTTACGGCACGATGGTGTTCGGTGTCCTGTCGGCGATCTGGCTTACAACGCTACTGTGGTGGAGCGCTAGCGAACCACGCGATACCGCAGCCGTAGCAACCGGCGAGCGAAACGAAGAACACGAGGACGAGCGGGTCATGCTGCGCACTCTCCTTGACCAAGCGCCCGGGGCGCTGCTCGCGATTGAAGGGACGCGTGTTCGTGCGCTCAACCGTGCCGCACGGTTGCTGTTCGCGACCGACGATCTCGTCCTGCCAGCGCCCGCCCCACTGCTGTCCGGCGACGCGGCGCGGCTCCGCCATGACGGACGAAGCTGGCGTATCGATCGCGTCGCCGTCCAGGGTGCTGCGCCGGGCATGCTGATTGCGTTGATCGACGTCGAGGCCCAGGAACATGCCGCTGAGGCACGAGCCACCCGCGACCTGCTGCGAGTCCTGGGCCACGAGGTAATGAACGCAATGGCACCCATTGCTTCGCTCGCCGAGACCGCGCTCGCGGTACTGGCGGTGCCCGAGCGGCGTGACCGGCTCCTACCCGAGATCCTTGGTACGCTAGCCCGCCGGGCCGATGGCCTGCGCCGGTTCACCGAAGCCTATCGCCAGGTAGCACGACTGCCCGAACCTACACTTGCCCCGGTTTCCGTCGCCGACCTCTTCGCCGATCTCGCGCGGCTCTTCGACGGACAGTGGCACGGGGAAGCGCGGCTAACGATCGCGGAGGTGGGCAGCCTGATCGTTTCGCTTGATCGCAGCCAGATGGTGCAGGCAATGCTGGCGCTGCTGCACAACGGCGTCGAAGCGACGACTGTAACAGATTTACCGCCGATGGTGCGACTGTCTGCTACGGTATCGACGGATCGCCTGACCTTTCATGTCGCCGACGACGGCCCCGGCATCGACCCCGCCCATCGCGCATCGATCTTCCTGCCCTTTTTCACTACGAAGGCCGACGGCAACGGAATCGGGTTAGCCGCTGCGCGCCAGATAGCTCAAAGCCATGGTGGAGACGTGACGCTACGTGCTACTCGTCCAACGACTTTCGACCTTTCGGTGCCGCTCTGACATCATAAGCCAAGCGCTTTATCTCGGCTCAGAACCTATGCGAGAAGGTCTGCGCGTTGGACAAACCGCCGGCCGTTTGTCGCGGCCTCTTTTCCAAACAGGCGTTGTTTTCGAAACTTAGAGCTCAGGACACGGGAGAGCGTCTAGCTCCGCCCAGCAGCATGCATTGGCCTTGTCGCCAGCGCGGCATGTCACAGAGATTGATCAAGCTGCTATCGACGCGCAACGGTTACGAAGACGACCCACCGGCGGACGCTCGCGACTGTCATTGCCCTTCCCAGTTTCGGACGCTCATTCATCTGAATTCGTCCAACCCGCCCTGGAGCAGATGCAGTGTCATGCAAGTGACGCTGTTTCGTCATCAATATGAAGAATGGAGGGCATAGCTGCTCCTTCAAACCGGCGGAGATAAGGCCGGCAACATCTAGGGGCATCATGAAATTCATCACCAGCGGCGCGCTCGTCTCTCTGCTCGCCGGCACGCCTGCGCTGGCTCAGACGGCACAAAACCTTCCATCGACCGCGACCCAGCCGAACGAGGAAAGCCAGATCGTCGTCACGGGCACGCGCGATAGGTCGCGTACACAGTTCGACACCCTCGCCCCCGTCGACGTCCTGTCCGGCGACGACGTGCGTTCGAGCGTTTCGGGGGATCTGTCCGATACCCTCGCGCAGCTCCTACCGTCGTTCAACGTCCAGCGCCTGCCCGCCGCTGACGGCCAGGCATTCGTCCGCCCGGCGACGTTGCGCGGCCTGTCCGCGGATCAGACGCTCGTGCTGGTCAACGGCAAGCGCTATCACCGGTCGGCCTTGCTCGGCACGCGCGGTGCGCAGGCACCCGATCTGGCGGGCATCCCATCGCTCGCGATCAAGCGGATCGAGGTGCTGCGCGACGGCGCGTCGGCGCAATACGGCTCGGATGCTATCGCCGGCGTCGTCAACATCATCCTCGACGATACCGCGGGGATGGAGGCGTACGGGCAGTTCTCGCAATATTACAGAGGCGACGGCAACGAATACAAGACCGGCGCTCGCGGTGGCATCGCGCTAGGGACACGCGGCGCGATCGTCGTCACCGGCGAGTATGACAAATCCGAGGCGACATCGCGCACCCGCCAGCGCCCCGATGCGATCGCGTTCCAGGCGGCAAACCCGACTCTTGCCGTACCCAACCCGGTGCAGCGCTGGGGCCAGCCTGACGAGGAGCGCATCCGCGGTGCGGTCGACGCGCATTATGCGCTTGCCGACGCCGCCACGGTCTATCTGTTCGGTACGGCGCAACAGGGCGAAGGCGTCACCGACTTCAACTGGCGCAATCCCGCAGGCACCGGCAGCGTCTACAACCCGAGCAGCGCATTTCCCGGATTCTCGTTCCGCAGTATCTATCCGGTCGGCTTCACGCCACGCTTCGGTACGACATTTAGCGACTATCAGGCCAATGGCGGCCTGCGTGGCGATCTCAGCGACCGCTTCCGCTATGATCTCAGCGCTGCGGTCGGCCGCAGCCGGATCGCCTACACGCTCAACGAAAGCCTGAACGCGTCGCTCGGATCGGCAAGCCCGACCAGCTTCTACCTCGGCCAGCTCGAACAGCGCGAATTCAACCTCAACGCCGATTTCGTCTATCGCCTGCCGGTCGGTACCGCGCAGCCGGTGAACATCGCGTTCGGCGCGGAGCGGCGCCGCGAAACCTATCAAGTCTCGGCTGGCGACCCGGCATCTTACGCGGTCGGCGCCGGTGCCGCGACCGGTCTCGCGCCCAATTCCAACGGCTTTCCGGGTTTCAGCCCGAGCCTCGCCGGCACCTTCGACCAGACCAGCTATGCGGGCTATCTCGATCTCGAATGGCAGCCGATCGAGATGGTGACGCTCGGTGCGGCCGGACGCTACGAGGATTTTTCCGAGTTCGGCGACACCTTCAATTACAAGCTATCCGCCCGGTTCGAGCCGATCAAGGGAATCGCGGCCCGCGGCACCTATTCGACGGGTTTCCGCGCGCCGACACCGGGCCAGCTCAATACCTCGCAGACCACGCAAGGGCTCGACACGAGGACGCTGCAGATCTTCAACCAGGGCCGCCTGTCGCCCGGCGATCCGCTGGCGATCGCGCTCGGCGCCAAGCCGCTGACGCCCGAAACATCGAAGACGGCGACGGCAGGGCTGACCTTCCAGAGCCGCATCGGGCTGACCGGCTCGGTCGATATCTATCAGATCGACGTCGACAACCGGTTCGGCCAGTCGCAGACGTTCGCGGTGCCGGCGACGT
Source organism: Sphingomonas sp. PvP055 (assembly GCF_040546365.1). NCBI lineage: Bacteria > Pseudomonadati > Pseudomonadota > Alphaproteobacteria > Sphingomonadales > Sphingomonadaceae > Sphingomonas > Sphingomonas sp. PvP055. Next base: position 150,281 of record NZ_JBEPNS010000003.1, on the reverse strand, counting down.
TCGCCAACCCGCAGCGCTTCACTGCGGTGTCGTACTTCACAAACGATTTCGACACGCGCACCCGCGGGATCGATGCAGTGCTGTCCTACGCCCACCGCGCAGGGCCGGGCCGCGCAAGCCTCAGTCTCGCGTACAACTACAACCAGACCAAGGTGCGCAGCGGCGCCACCGCGGCGATCCCCAACGATACCCAACGCCGCATTTTCGAAGAGCGCCTGCCCAAGCATAACGGGACGGCCTCACTCGGCTATGACATTGGCGCGGTGTCGTTGCTGGCCCGTGCGCGCTATTATGGCGGCTGGACAGACGTCACCGGCAACGCGACTGGCGAGCTGTTCCAGAAGTTCGGCTCGATCGCCTTGTTCGACGTCTCCGCCAGCTACCGGTTCGACGAGCATTTCAACCTGCGCGTCGGTGCGGAGAACGTCGCCAACACCTATCCGGCGGAGGCGACCAATCAAGCCGTTCGCGGACTGATCTACTCGCGCAACGCGCCCTACGACACTGATGGCGGACAATATTACGTCCGCGTCGGGATGAACTTCTGATGGCCGTCGTCGATCGCCGCCTGTTCCTTGCCGGAGCTGCCGCCCTTCCGGTGGCGGCACGGGCACAGTCCATTCCATTCGGGGGGATCGACGAAGCCGCGTTCTGGAAAGACATCGCGTCGCAGTATGACGTCACGCGCGACGTGATCCAGCTCGAGAACGGCAATTGGGGCATGATGGCACGTCCCGTCCTCCAGGCATACGAACGCAACGTCGAGCGCGTGAACCGCGACACCAGCTATTACACGCGGCGCGGGATGATGGCCGACTGGATCGCGGCACGCGATGCGTTGGCGGCCACCTTGCGGGTCCAGCCCGATGAGGTCGCGTTCACGCGCAACGCAACCGAGGCGCTGAAGACGTTGATCCTAGGCTATAATCGCCTGACGCCAGGCGACACCGTACTCTACGCCGATCTCGATTACGACAGCATGCAGGCGTGCATGGAAAGTCTTGGTCCGCGCCGCGGCGTGTCGGTGATGCAGATCGCATTACCGGAGCCGGCCACGCGCCAGTCGCTGATCGATGCCTATGCGCAGGCGATGGAAGCGAACCCGCGTCTCAAGCTGATCCTGCTCACGCATCTCAGCCATCGTACTGGACTGGTCCTTCCGGTCCGCGAAATCGCCGCAATGGCGCGTGCGCGCGGGATCGCGACGATCGTCGACGCTGCGCATAGCTGGTGCCAGCTCGACATGACGCTGGCCGATCTCGACTGCGATTATATCGGGATCAACTGTCACAAATGGTTGGGGGTGCCACTCGGCGTTGGCGCGATCCATATCCGGCGCTCGGCGCTGTCGGCGATCGATCGCGATCCCGCCAATCCGACGTCCGACCGCGATACCATCAATGCGCGTATTCATACCGGGACGGTTGATTTCGCCGCTCCGCTGACGGTGACCGCCGCGCTGGCATTTCAGGAAAATATTGGCAGCAAGCGCCGCGCAGACCGGCTGGCAGCCCTCCGCGATCGATGGGTCACACGCGCGCGCACGCTCCGCGGTATCGAGGTCCTGACACCCGAGGATCCTGCGCTGCATGGCGGCATCACTGCGTTTCGGGTCGTCGGAAAGACCAGCTCGGCGGACAATGTGGCAATCGCAAAGACGCTGCTGGACCGGTTCGGCATATTCACCGTACACCGTGACGGGCCTGCCGCGGGAGCATGCGTACGGGTAACGCCCGCCTTGTTTAACACGATGGCAGACATGGATAAGCTGGCGTCAGCTCTGGAACATATGGTCATCTGACGTTTACCAACACCAAGTTCGATATCGCTCTTTGTCGTCGCATTCTAGTGCTGACATCCGCGTCGACATTTCTGGGTAAGCTAACGCTCTTTGGACCCACAAAGCGACATTCAGGGCCAACTTACCCTCTCTCAACTCCGGTCCTTGGTTCACCTCGTCCGAGCGGAGGGTTTGGGGCTTTAGTCGAGGCGGCTGAGCCGCGCCGGGCGCTGATCTCCGTCTCTCAAGTTGGCCGCTTCACACGGCTTTTGCCGGTCTTCAACTTGTCGCGCCGCTTGACGAATCGAGCCCTATTCGTGACGGACAGGAATGCCGTCCGAGACGACGTTGAATGCAAAGAACCTCGCAGCCCTTGGAGCCGAGCGCCTAGCGGAGCTGTTGCTAGACGTGACCGCCGGTGACGCTGCGGCCAAGCGCCGGTTGCGGCTCGAGCTGGCGAGCCGCGCCAGCGGTGACGTCGCGGGCGAGATCCGCAAGCGGCTCGTCTCCATCGCCAGATCGCGCTCGTACGTCGACTGGCGCAAGGTGAAGGAACTCGCCCGTGACCTCGAGACGCAGCGCGAGGCGATCGACGCCCATGTCGCGGCGAGGAGCCCGGGTGAGGCCTTCGACCTTCTTTGGCGTATGCTGGAGATGGCGCCCTCGATCTACGAGCGCTGCGACGACAGCAACGGCGCAATCGGCAGTGTTATCGCTTCCGCACGCGACGATCTCGCTGCGATCGCCGTTAAAGCCGGCAAGCCAGTCGGCGCATTGGCCGATCGGGTGTTCGCGGCGGTCTGCGCGAACGACTATGGCCAGTTCGATGAGTTGATTGGCCTGATGTCGCAGGCACTCGGGCCTGACGGGCTGAACCGGCTCAAAGCGCAGTTCGAGGAGTTGGCGGCCAACGCTCCCGTAGGCGACGCAGGCGGCGAACGCCGGATGATCGGGTTGAGTACGCGCTGGCCGATCTATCAGGACGATTACGAGCAGGGTCGTCATGGACGCCTCGTTCGCTCGGCGCTGACCAAGATCGCAGACGAGCTTGGCGATGTCGACGGGTTCGCGGGCCGCTATTCGGACGGGGAACGCGCCAACCCTGCAATAGCAGCGGCGATCGCCGAGCGGATGCTGGCGGCCGATCGCGCCAGCGAGGCGCTTGCGGCGCTCGACGGGGCAGCTGACGGTTTTCGCCGAGGCGGCCACTGGCCCGATTGGCAGCGCGTACGGATCGAGGTGCTCGACGCCCTCGGACGATCCGACGAAGCGCAGGGCGAGCGCTGGAAACTGTTCGAGCGCGGTCTCGATGCCGGGTACCTCCGGGCGCACCTCAAGCGGCTGCCGGATTTCGGCGACATGGAGGCGGAGGAGCGGGCTCTCAGCTTCGCGTCACGCTTTACCAGCTTCCATCAAGCGCTCGCCTTCCTGATCGACTGGCCCGCGCTCGACCGCGCCGCAGGTCTCATCATGGTTCGGGCCAGCGAACTCGACGGCAACCAATACTGGCTGCTGACCTCTGCCGCCGACGCGCTCGAGCAGCGCCATCCGCTCGCCGCCACGCTCGTGCTGCGGGCGATGATCGATTTCTCACTCGATGCCGCCAAATACAAGCGCTACGGCCACGCTGCCCGCCATCTCCAGACCTGCGAGAGTCTTGCCCGGCGGATCGACAATTTTGCCGGGCATCCAAACCACGTCGAGTATGTGGCGGACCTTAGGCGGCGTCACGCACGTAAAAGCGGTTTTTGGGATGCTTAAGCGAATAGAGCGAGGCGGCATGAAGCGAACGGTAACAAGATCGCGCCGCCTTCGACCCATACCCAGACATTCGGGCACCCTTCCCCACTCCCCAATAGACACTCGTTCATATCTACTTTCGCCGCTTTAGTGTCTGATAGTACGTCATGAACAAGGTGAATTGGTTGGTGGCGGTCCGACCGCTTTCAGGACATTGCCGTGTGGAAGGCGAGACCGAACCCCGCATGAGGCGCTTTGCACTACGGCAGCTGCAACTGCGCGGTTTCTAGCCCGTTTTAGATTAATGCGATACCTATGCGGTTCGCATCATGACGATGCTAATGCTGCTCCCATCTCTAATGGATGATGGCGAACCTCACCCTAGCGGTCAGGTCGAGAACAACAATCCCATCCCAGACGGGAGCATTACCAAGCACGCCGATGGTCTGCACGGGCCAGTCGGCAAAACCGGTCGGCTGAGCAGGATTGGTGAAGATAGTAACACGACCGAGAGAGGTTTTGCCGATGGAAACCAGACTGGTGGAAGGTGCGCCTGGGATAATAAGCGGCTTACCCCAAGCACTGCCCTGATAGTTTGCCGGCGCGCCATCGGTGGTTACGCGGTTGGTCAGTGTGCGCCAGGTCGCTAAATCGACGTTGAGCGGCAATTCGCTAGACCCGGTATCGAACACAAAGGCGTCGCTGTTGAACGTACCGATCGACAGGGGAACGTAGAGTTTGGAGTTGCGTAGCATCGCGCGAACGGATGGTGCTTCGGCGATCGCTGCGGGCACATCCGCCTCGGCAAACACGCAGAACCGTTTGTGAGGATAATCGAGGATCGCAATTTTACCGAGAAGCGCTGGAAGGCCGAGCGTACCTTGCACGTCGGCGTCGGCTTCCATGTCAGAATTGACGTAGATAGTCGGCCGGTCGAGGTCAGTGTCAGCGACTTTGAACCGCGCAGCTTTGAACGTCTCCTCTCCTGTTTTCAGCCAGTGCGATTGCTCGGCTAGATGCCCATAAAGGCTGATGACATCAGCACCCGTGTCGAGCTGCATTTCCAGCGACCGACCATTTACCGCTACCGGCACACTTATCGCGCCACGGACCGACCCCTTGGCGTTTGCAATCCACTTAAACGGTACGCACTGCGACTTGTCGTTGAGGCTTGTCGTTGCGCGGTTCAAAGCTGCGCTGGGCCCGGTAACGGTAGGCATGGGCACGGCAGATACTGTCGCGAGAGCAATGAATGCGATGAGATGGAACATCGCTTATGCCTTAACAGTGTGCTTGGAGAGGGCATAGCCTGTTGATGCAAGCGTTGGGCTTTTGCTGCCAAGCAGCTGTTTGCGATGATCCAGCGGCATCGTAGTCACGGTTGCGTCCGAGTCGACGCCGCGCTCGGCTTCACCGAAATACTGGCGCGCGACGAGCGCATGACCGTTCAATGGCATCACCGCACGGCACGGGCAAAGAGACGTTCGTCAAGCTGTCTCAAACAGATCTTGGTGAGGATGCTTTACCAGACGGTGTTGTTGGACAACGCGGGCGAACCGATTGTGCGCAACGATCCCTATGGTTGGGACGACCGCTTTGTCGCGGCGTTGGGCTTCGAGGTCGGTAAAGCGTTGCGTGTTAAGACGCGTGCCAGCGAGAAGGGACCGCGATCCAGCCATTCTACAGCGCTCGCCTACCTGCCAAGTTTGTACGCTCGGTGACCCTTGCGATAACTGAGTTCATACAGCGATTTGTGCGGTCGATGCCTTTGAGGCATGAAGCGCCATGATCACGAACGAAAGCGGCTGGATCCATCTGGCGACAAGCGCCGTTGAGATTGTCGGCACGGCAATCATTGTTGTGGGCGCATTCGGAACGCTCGCGGCCTTCCTGATCGGGTTGGTCAAAGGCGCGACGAGCCGGGAGATTTTGGTTGCCGACTTCCGCTCGGGTCTTGGCCGATCGATCCTGCTCGGATTGGAGTTCCTGGTAGCGGCGGACATCATAAACACGGTGGCGGTTGAGCCGACGATCGAGAGCCTGCTCGTTTTAGCCGGCATCGTACTAATCAGGACTTTTCTAAGCTTTTCGCTCGAGGTCGAGATAGACGGGCGGTGGCCGTGGCAGAAAAGACAATCAGCACACGGAGCGCCATACGACGGCAATCAGAAAGACTGACCCAGAGCATAGCATCGTAGTTGCCGATGACCCAGGTCTGGACGTTCGGGTCGCTCCACCTGCATTCCATATCCGGACGCTCGTTCATTCGGATTGAGCAGGATCGTCGTCGAGCGTAGCGACCCCCATCAAAGGATGCATCACAAAGGTCCAGCCGTCGCCGCCGACAATCATAAGGCGTAGCGATTGACGATCTGCGGTGCCAAGCAGCGATGCCGCTCCTGACGAAGCCGGCAACGTGACCGTCCTGCCATCCTGAAGAATGCCGGTTGCCCAGCCACGCCGTCCATTGCGGATCTCGCTGGCAAGACGCTCCAGCGCCGTCTCGAGCGCAGTGCGAGCACGTTTTCCTGTAACCCATGCATGGTCGCTTGGCCCCAACTCCAGCGGTGTTAATGAGGGTTGGCTGGGGACTAGAGACCGTTGTTTGACAACACGGCGGGATTTTTCCTTCGCGTTATCAAGAGGACGCACACCCTCCATACTCATCATGCGCGCAAACTCATCCATCGCTCTTCCCTCGGTCGTAGCGCCCGGAGCGCATGGGTTTGACCACTGGTTCCTACCTTATGAGAGGATGGCATCGCCTCCGAAACTGCAAATGAGATGCTGGCCGTCGAGCGCAGATACAAGACCTACAATCGAGTTGTCTTCGGCGGTCGCATCCGACGCACAAGCGTTTATATGCATTCTTGCTTCGCGTGCACAGCTTCAGACTTTCATTCATGTTCCTGGCGTTCGTTTTCCGCCTCAGTTATGACCGCGCCGACGTCGAGCTTCTTGCGAGGGCGGCCGCCGCCTAGCTGCGCAGCCCTCCCCTGATCGGTCCTATCCTTTCCAGTGCGTTGCCATGGCCAGCAACCACCAAAGCCGCCGGCACAGCCCCCCTGCCCACCAGCTGAACGACGGCTGCTTACATCCTATCGCCCCCCGAAAGCGGCTGGGCCGCTTTCTACCCCTGATGGCCCCATGGTCTTCGGACCCGCTAGCGTTCATGATAAGCGTAGGGCTTTAAGGACTACACCGAAAGCTCGCCTACCCCGCGAAGGAAGTCTACGGCGGCCAAGGGTTTATGCCGAGGCCCGCCAAGACGAGTGTCGATATGCAAGTCGAAAACGTTTGCCGCTCGATGCCCGTCGGCTTGGGTTGGAGGGCTTCTTACAGTCATAAAGTGCAATGATGGCATCCGGTATCCGCGACACTATGTGCACTGCGAGGCATAGCCCAAGTCGAGGACTCAGGGTGTCGACAAAGGCCAAAAGTCCCACCCAGACGAACTAAGAGCCTTGCGTCCTATACGAGACTTCTCTGCGTTGCCCGACATCGCGTTCCACCGGATCTAAACCGCCCCCAAGCGACCGGTACAACTCGACCAAATTGCTCCCCTGGTTCAGCCGCGTCGTAACGAGCTGCTGCTGCGCCGCGTAGGCTGTCCGCTGTGAATCTAGGGTCGTCAGAAACGACTCTACCCCGGCCCGGTAACGTGCGTCCGATATGCGCAATGCAGCGTTTGCCGCATTTACACGCGCAGTCTGCGCCGCGATCTGCTCGTCGATCGTCCCACGTTGCGCCAGCGCATCGGCGACCTCGCGAAACGCCGTCTGCACGGTTCGCTCATAGGTCGATACCGCAACCTGCTGCTGCGCACGCGCAACCTGCAGATTGCCGCGCAACCGGCCTCCGTCGAACAGGGGAAGGGAGACCGCCGGAGCTGCGGTATAGGTGAAGCTCCCTCCCGAGAAGAGGCCGCTCAGCGCGGGGCTGATCGTCCCGAGGGTTCCGGTGAGCGAAATCCTGGGGAACAAGGCAGCCCGGGCTGCCCCGATATTGGCATATTGCGCAATCAACTGGTGTTCGGCCTGGAGCACGTCGGGACGTTGCAGCAAGATGTCGGACGCAAGGCTTACGGGCAAGGCCTTGATCGCGACCTCGCCATTCCCCAACCCTTGCGGCAGTAATTGCGGGGTTACCGGCGTGCCGACCAACAGGTCCAGCGCATTCTTGTCTTGCGCCAGACGGGTCCGCAGCACTGCTATGTCGTTGCGAGCCGCCTGATACGTCGTCTCCGATTGTTGTGCCTCAAGTTCGGACGCGACACCGATACGGAACTGCGCGCGGGTCAGTTCAAGCGATTGCTCGAACGACTTGAGCGATTCCTGCGATATACGAAGCTGATCCTGGTCCGATGCATAGGTCAACCATGCGGTGGCTATTTCGGCGATCAGCGTGATGCGGGTGGACCGCTGCGCTTCTTCGGTGGAGAAATACTGCTCTAGCGCTGCACGGCTCAGGTTACGCAAACGACCGAACAGGTCGAGTTCGTAAGCCGAGACCCCGAGGTTTACCGAATAGAACTCGAGATTGGACGAAGACGATCCTATCCCTGCGCCCACTCCAGTACCGCCGGTACCAACCCCAGTACCGCCGGTACCAGCTCCAGTACCCCCGGTACCCGTTCCAGTTCCAGTACCGGTTCCCACGCCAGTTCCGGTACCGCTCCCCGTGGCCCCGCCAAGCGCGCCGGTCGCACCTTGGATATTGTTGGTGTACGTCGCCGACCCGGACAGCGTCGCTGAGGGAACAAGATTGGCTCGCTGGATCCGATATTGCGCGCGCGCCTGCAGGACGTTGCCGGCCGCGATCCGCAAATCGCGATTGTTCTGCAATCCCAACGCGATCGTATTGCGCAGTCGGTCATCCGTGAAGAACTCCCGCCAGCCGATCTTAGTGAGGTCCGGCGCATCCGTCGGCGCGACCGGGTACACACCGCCTGCCGGTAGAGCAGCCGGGACTTCCCCCAGGGGGCGAATGTATTTCGGCGCGAGATTGCAGCCGGCCAGTACCGTCGCGCCCAGCAGGCCAAGGACGATCTTGCTGTTCAACATCACTCAGACTCCCTGCGACGGCGCGGGTTCGTGCCCATGCGCGCCATCATCGTATCGATCGCCGTCCGACCTGGGATCGTCCGTGCCCGGCTGCTCTGCCTTCTTGCGGTTGAACAGGCGCATGACCACGACGAAGAACATCGGGACGAAGAAGATCGCCAGCACGGTCGCCGACAGCATGCCGCCCACTACCGCGCGACCGATGGCATTCTGTCCACCTGCGCCCGCTCCGCTGGAGATCGCCAGCGGGAAGACGCCGAAGATGAAGGCCAGACTCGTCATCAGGATCGGACGAAGACGCAGCTTTGCCGCTTCGATCGCCGCGTCGAATGCACTCAGCCCGTCCCGCATCTTCTCTTCGGCGAACTCGACGATCAGGATCGCGTTCTTCGCCGAGACGCCGATCGTCGTGATAAGGCCGACCTGCAGATAGATGTCGTTGTTGAGACCGGTCAATGTGGCGGCCAGCAACGCGCCGACGATCCCGAGCGGAACCACCAGCATCACCGAGATCGGCACCGACCAGCTTTCATAAAGCGCTGCGAGACATAGGAAGACGATCAGCAGCGACAAGGCGTACAGCGCCGGCGCCTGTCCTCCGGACAGCTGCTCCTCGTAGCTGAGCCCGGTCCAGTCCAACCGCGTCCCCGGTGGAAGCTTGGCTTGCATGTCCTCGACCGCCTTCAACGCGGCTCCGGACGACACGCCCGGCGCCGGCTGTCCGAGGATCTCCATCGACGGCTGGCCATTGTAGCGCGTCAACTGCGTCGGGCCCTGGTTCCAGGACACGTCGGAGAAGGCCGAGAACGGCGCCATGTTGCCATTCGCGCCGCGTACGTAGAGTTTGCCGATATCGTCGGGGGCCATGCGATAAGGCGAGTCTGCCTGGATATAGACCCGCTTCACGCGACCGCGATCGATGAAGTCGTTTACGTAGGCCCCGCCCCATGCCGTCGCGATCGTGCTGTTGACCAAGGCGAGATCGAGTCCAAGCGCGCCCGCCTTGTCCTGATCGACGTTCACCTTGAGCTGCGGCGCATCGTCGAGCGAATTGGGTCGGACCCCCATCAGCGACTTGTTCTGCGACGCCATTCCTAGCAGCTGGTTGCGGGCAGCCAGTAATTTGTCGTGGCCGATCCCGCCTTCGTCGACCAGCTGCAGGTCGAATCCGGTGGCGTTGCCCAGTTCCTGCACGGCCGGCGGAATGACCGCGAAGATCAGTCCGTCGCTGTATTTCGAGAAAGCACCCATCGCACGACCGACCACCGCTTGCGCCTTATTCTTGGCGCCTGGTCGGTCCTTCCATTCCTTCATCGGGATGAAGGCAATACCGCTGTTCTGTCCCTGACCCGCGAAGCTGAAACCATTGATAGTGTAGACACCTCGGATCGCATCGCCTGCGTCGCTCAGGAAGTGATCGCGCACCAAGTCCAAACCCTTTTGGGTCCGTGCGGTCGTGGCACCAGGAGGCCCCTGTACCAACGCGATCATCACGCCCTGGTCCTCGTCCGGCAGGAAACCAGTGGGCAGGCGCGTGAATAGGAAGATCATTCCTGCGACAATAAGCGCGTAGACGATGAGCGAACGGCCCCACCGGGTTGCCGTGGAACGTACCCCACCCTCGTAGCGTGCCCGACCTCGATCGAACCGGTCGTTGAACCAGCGGAAGAACCGCGACAGCGGCCCGTTGCCCTGCCCCTTGTTGGGATCGTGCGGCTTAAGGATCGTCGCGCAAAGCGCTGGCGTCAGGATCAGAGCGACCGCGACCGACAGGACCATAGCCGACACGATCGTGATCGAGAACTGGCGATAGATGACGCCGGTCGACCCACCGAAGAAGGCCATTGGCAGAAACACCGCCGACAGCACCACGGCGATGCCGATCAGCGCGCCGGTAATTTCCTGCATCGACTTGCGCGCCGCCTCCTTGGGGGAGAGGTGCTCTTCGGTGATCAGTCGCTCGACGTTCTCGACTACGACGATCGCATCGTCGACCAGCAGGCCGATCGCGAGTACCATACCGAACAGGGTTAGCGTGTTGATCGAATAACCGAAGGCCGCGAGCACCGCGAAGGTCCCGGTCAGCACGACCGGAACTGCGATCGTCGGGATCAGCGTTGCGCGCCAGTTCTGGAGAAACAGGTACATCACGAGGAAGACGAGCACGACCGCTTCGATCAGCGTCTCAACGACCTGTTCGATTGAAAGCCGGACGAACGGGGATGTATCGTACGGGAAGACTACCTTCACGTCCGGCGGGAACTGTTTGGCGAGTGCGTTGACCCGAGCCTTGACGGCGACAACAGTATTTAGGGCGTTTGCGCCCGGCGCAAGCTTGATGCCGATGCCCGAAGCGGGCTTGCCGTTCCACTGCGCGGAGAAGGCGTAATTCTCTGCACCGATCGCGACCCGGGCGACGTCGCCCAGCCGCACGACCGACCCGTCGGCACCACTCTTCAGGCGGATCTTAGCGAATTGCTCAGGCGTCGTCAGGCGGGATGACACGGATACCGTGGCATTCAGCATCTGCTCCTTGGGGGCCGGCTGTGCGCCGATCTGACCAGCGGAGACCTGCGCGTTTTGCGCCGTGACCGCGTTGGTCACGTCCGTCATCGTCAACGCGTAGTTGTTAAGCTTGATCGGATCGACCCAGATCCGCATCGCATATTGCGAACCGAATATCTGGGTATCGCCAACACCGGCAACGCGGGACAGCGGATCAGCGATCTTCGACGCGACGATATCCGCCAGATCGGCAGCGTCGTGCTTTCCGTTCTCGGAATAAAGTCCGACGAAGAGCAGGAAGTTCTGTGTCGCCTTGGCCACGACGATGCCTTGGCGCTGCACCTCCTGTGGGAGCAGCGGCGTTGCAGCCTGAAGCTTGTTCTGCACCTGGACCTGAGCGATGTCCGGATCGGTACCCTGCTCGAAGGTGAGCGTGATCGTCACCGTTCCCGCGGACGAGGACGATGCCGAGAAGTATCGGAGGTGATCGATCCCCTTCATCTGCTGCTCGATGATCTGAGTCGTCGTATTCTCGAGCGTCTGCGCGTCTGCGCCCGGATAGTTGGCGGTGATCGAGACGGCCGGCGGGGCGATCGCCGGGAACTGCGCGATCGGCAAGGTCCGTAGCGACAGAATACCGGCGATGATGACCATCACGCCCAGCACATAGGCGAAGATCGGGCGATCAATGAAATAGCGTGACATGGCTGGTTACTTCGCCTGTGCCTGCGCCTTACCCGGCTGTGGCTGAGCACCGGCGGGTTGCGCGTTAGGATTCCATGGCTTGCCCTGAACAGGCATGCCGGGACGAAGCATCATGCCACCCTCGACGATGACTTTGTCGCCCGGCTTCAATCCGCTCGTTACCAGCCAGTTTGTGCCGATTGCACGGGTAGCCTGAAGCGAGCGCACCTCAACCTTGTTCCCGGCGCCGATGACCATGACGGTGGGAAGCCCCTTTTCGTCGCGGCTGACCGCGCGCTGCGGGACCAAGATGCCGTTGGCCTGCGTGCCCTCGACGAGCGACGCGCGGACGAACATGCCCGGCAGCAGCAGGCCGTTCAGATTCGGGAACAGCGCGCGGATGACCTGCGACCCGGTCGAGGGATCGACCGTGACGTCGGCGAAGCGCAGCGTTCCCTGTGAGCCATATTCGCTGCCGTCCTCAAGCTTCAACTGAACGCGAGCGTTGCCGTCGCGGGTAAGTTGGCCATTGAGAATTTGCTGCCGGAGCTTGAGCAGATCGGCGCTGGACTCCTGAATGTCGACATAGATCGGATCAAGGCGTTGGATCGTTGCGAGGGCGTTGGTCTGGGATGCGGAGACCAGTGCGCCCGTCGTGTATACCGACCGGCCGATCCGACCGGTGATTGGCGCCCGAATGGTCGTACGGGCCAGATCAATCTGTGCAGTGCGCAGCGTCGCCTGCTGCGCCGCGACGTCGGCCTGCGCCTGCGCTGAAGTGGTTTGAGCGTTCTCAAATTCCTGACGCGCGATGGCATTAATTTTTACCAGTTCGCCATAGCGGCGAGCCAACGCGGCACTAGAAGCGATGCTGGAGCGGGCGCGCGTCAGCGCGGCGCGGGCGCTTGCAACCTGTGCCTCGTAGGGGGCCGGATCAATGCGATAGAGCCCTTGGCCTTTGTGAACCACGTCGCCCTCGACGAACAGGCGCTGGAGCACCAGCCCGTTGACCTGAGGTCGCACTTCAGATGTCTCGAACGCAGATGTTCGTCCAGGCAATTCCGTCGTCAGGGTTATCGGCTCCTGCCTCACCTCAACATAGCCAACCGGTGCAGGCCCCTGCGGCGCCTGCTGCGGCTGCTTCGCACCACACGCCGGCAGTGCGAGCAAAACGCTTGACGCCAACACGCAGCGCATCAGCCGATTGGAGGACATAAAATTTCCCGCTTGAAAAAAAGTATGAGAGCGATCACTCACGAGCGGCGTCGTTAGACGTGCCAGTTGAGTGCGTCAACAAGGCATGAGAGAGGACCTTAGATTGTCGACTGTTGAATGCCCGCCCCCCTCGCGCGCGGAGTTGCGCCGTCACAACATCAAGGCGGTGGCGCGGCGGCTCTTTGTAGAGCACGGCTTCCATTCGACCGGAATTGCCTTGATCGCTCGAGAGTCCGGAGTGGCCGTTCAGCAGCTGTACCGCGATTTTCCCTCCAAAGAGGACATCATTGCAGCAATAGTGGAGGCGGACTGCAAGAAGTTCGCGGACTTGGCTACTCTCGAGAGGGCATTGGCGGCGAGAAACCGTGACGGAATCATGATATGGCTGACATCTGCAACCTGTCGCCAGGAGGAGGTTGGTGACAGGCTTTTCTTGGAAATAGCAGCTGAGGCATCCCGGAACCAACGGATTAGCGCAATCTTCTCTGATGTTCGTAAGACAATGTCAGAAAACATAAGTCGGGCTTTTGCCGGTTTAGCAGCAAGTAACTTTGTGAGCGCGGAGCACCGCCTTCTTGCGGAGGCCTTCATGATCGTATCAATCGGCTCGGTTTGCACTGAAGCACTCCATGGAGGAAACGTCGCAGCCGCGAGCGAGAAGTTGATACGATGTTTAATTGAGAGTGCGTGAACCCAGACTATCGTTCATCCGGGAGCCTGCCTCGCCATATGGGCGAACGCCCATTTACCCACATTTGACGCGTAAAGCAGTTAGGCGCTTTTCACCCAATCAGCCGGTTAGCCCACTGTTCTGCAATCTGAACGAATGGCTGCTTACCGCCTATCGCCGCCCGAAAGCGGCCGGGCCGCTTTCCACCCTTTCCACCGGTCTATGTGCCCCGAAGTCAAAGTACGAGCTTAGTGCCGGTCATGTGGCGAAATGCCAGCTCACGGCATGTCAGCAATATCACCTGCATATGCTGCGAGGCTTCTCTCCTATCACTTGGCCCCCTCACCTTCATCGGAGGTGACTTGAGGAAGCGTTTGGTGACCGTCCATGGCACCCCCGCGACTTCGAAGCTAACCTCGACTTCAGGGGTGACATTCTTGTCGAACGGCTGGTACGAGCGCGTCAGTTGATTGCTCGATCGGTGCGGCGCGAAGAACGTTGCGCGGATCGCTTCGAGCTAGGTGGAATCGCCTGTCTTGTTGGGCTCGACCACGATGTTGAGGCCATCGGCTAGCCCGTCGATCGTAACTGGCGAACAGAACTTGCGGAAGTTTTGGCGGTGATCCGCCGCAGCTCCAGGCCCACGCAGTGGCATCCCTCGGACGTTCGACGAAAAGGCGCTCAAGCGCGCGCTTAGCCAGCGTCGCACCAGTGGGCGCGACATGTTCGGAAGCGCGCCGATCGTGGCGATGCCGGACGGCGGGCAGACCGGCACGGCGGTGGCCTTGCGGTGCGTCTTCGGCTTCGTCGCGGACCGGCGATGTTCCGCAGGCTTCGCAAACCGCGCTTTGGCTGCGTGGTACACCCGCGGCGCGACTTCAACGGCTGTGCAGGTAAGGCCCACGGCGTCCGCATGGCTCAAGATCAAGGCTTCGGCGACCTCAGCAAGGCGCTTGATGATCGGCGCGGCGGCGGCGAAATCGATGGTCGAAAGGTCGGTCACTTCGTCGACCCCCTCGACGCAGGGAACGCCGGCAGCCTCCCCCTAAATGAGGAGCGAACAAGACCGGATGATCACTTGAACCCAAGGGTAGCGGCGCGCACTATCCCTCCAGGGCGACGGGGAGGAACTGAGCCATGATGGGATACACGGTCGACGTCAGCCGGCCGAAGGCGCGCATGGCGGGCGTGGAATTCGACGTTTTCAGTGAGACCCAACGCCTTCGCGCGCACGTTAGTTACGAGACCCTCGGAGGGGGCCGGGAGAGCCGAACGGCAACCGAGTGGGAAACCCTGGTGCGAGAGATGCCCGGTAAACTTCAAGCGCTTGTCGACGAGGGACAGCGCAACGGTCGGTGCGGGACAGCAGAGTGTATGATGTGAAGCCGTTCCGACGCTGCGCGGCGCCTGACACGAGATTACGGCGCCTTCGCGCACGTATCGGCAATTACGAAATTCGACGTCTCGCAGCAGCGACGTCGTTTCACTAAAGGTTAGCGGTTTCCTGATACCGATTTTGGCGAGCACCATTTTCGCTGCAAAGAACGACAAACCATGACGGTTTCGGGTTATTGGGAGCTCAAAGACAGCGTGATGGCTTGGGTCAGATGTCGCTCGCCTAAGGAGAAACGCATACTCGCACCCGACCTGCTCATCCGCATGATCGACTTCTTCAGTACGGCCGACCAACAGGAATTGGCCAAGGCTCAGATCTCTAAGGCGATAAGAGCGACGAAACGGGGCGACGTCACCAGTGTCGACGTTCATATGGAAAGCGCTTTTATAACGGTATCGGGCGCACCAACGAACTTTGAATGGGAGGACCTCAGAGCAGAGGTCGAAAAGCTTCGGAAAACGCTCCGAAAGGTTTGGTGAGATCACGGATTCAACCATGCCGCACCGCGCCGCGCGCGGCGCGCAGCTGGTCGAGATCCGACGGTGAGCAACGGCACCATCATACTTCGCCAGTGGCTGCTTGGAACCACGGTCCTCGGTACCGGGACGACGATCGTTCCTGGCGCCGGCAATACCGGAAGCCTCACCCGCAAGATCACCGCCCAAGGGTCCGACGGATCTACGATCACGATTACGTCGACGGCCGTCACGGTGTCCGCGGTTCCGGCCCCGACCTTCTCCGGCAAGCCGACGATTTCCCCGAACAGCGGCGATACATCGGCAACGTTCACCGCGATCGACCCAACCATCGCGAACGGAACAATTACCGCGCGTGCCTGACTGCTTGGAACGGCGATTCCCGGGACCGGAGCCACCATTTTGCCCGGGGCCGGCAACTCGGGATCTTTGACACGCAGGGTCGGCGGTGAACTCGCAGCCCGTTGATAAGGGGCGGCGTTAGATATCGAAGCCGCGGCGCTCGATCTCGGCTAGGATCGCTTCGGCCTCGGGATCGCCGGGTTCGCCTCCGGTTCGCTGATACGACGCGATCAACTCGCGATCGGTCATTGCCGCGGGATCATCGTTGAGCGGGAGTGAGACGGGGCGTTTAATTCGCAAAGACTGATCGCACCTAGCGATCCGCGCAAGCGGTCAAACATGCGGCGGTTTGGCCAAGGCGGCGTCGATCATAGAGTTCCAGTCACGCTGTGCGTTTGATCCGCCCGGCGAGTTGCGCCCCCATGCAACCTCCATTGCTTTGGTCGGCTCGCGCATGGTCATGATGATGGTGCGTGCTTCCTCCGCATAGCTCGCCCACATCGGTTTGCCTTCGTACTGGGTGTTCTGACGATGCCCGTCCAAAGCGCACATTTTGCGCGCGACGCGTTCGACCATGTCCATAGTCATCTCCCTATCCAACCCGCTGGCACATCCCGGCTACGGGTCAGGTGGGGCGGAGGGCGGGAGCAAAGCGGGTCGCAGTTCGGAGACAACCGCAGCTACGACCCTGGCCGCCTGCGTCGCTTGGGGGGACTTGGGCGGTTACCGGTACGATACATCACAGCTTCCAGATCGCACCACTGATTCAAGCGTCAATAGTCCAGCAGCAGCCGGACCCATCGGATCAGGGCTCCCTCTCCTGTCGCGCTCCGAACAGGCGCGGATCGACCCGGAAGAATTTTGTCAGGAGGTCCTGCTCGTTGGCTTTCAAGCCGTCGCCTCTTTCGCCGCGCACAAATCTCGACAGGTAATCGGATGGTCGACCGACCATGCGTGACAAAGGTGCGAGAGGAACCCTGTTTTCTTTGGCGAGCGAGCGCAACGTTTCGCGCACCTGATCGGGCGTGGCGGCGACGCTTGTCTTCATTGGACCGTCCCTGATTCTGCACTTCGTAAAATACTGCGAAACCAAGAACAATTTGTCGATAGCGCTAACAGCTAAAAATTCGGCAGGGGCGGACGAACTGTCGCTGAGCTTTACACTTCGTCGTAGATATCGAAACCAAACTCGCGGAAATCTGCAATCGGCATGGTATTTGCAGACCTGCCGGTCGCAATTCTCGGAGTTAAACATGCGTACCACGTTCCTTGCTGCCGCCGCTGCGATTGCCATCGCGTCGGTTGCTGGCGTTGCCCCTGCTTCTGCTGCTGTGTTCCCCGTGAACGCTACCGCACAAAACACTGCCAACAACGGCTTCTTCACCGCCGCTCCTGGCGGCGCTGGCACGTTCAACGGTTCGTTCGGCGTTCGGAACATCGCCGCGGGTGATTTTTCGGAGTCGTTCACGTTCACCTTGCCAACGAACGGTCTGGGCAGCGGGTCGGTCACCTCGATCGCGTCGGGCTCTCTCGGCGCGCTGACTGACATCAACTTCACGTCAGTTTTCTTCAACGGCATGGCAGCCGACATGGCGCCTAATGGCCGTTTTGAGTTCGCTTCGCTCGGTCTGCTTCCGATCACGGCTGGCAAGCTGAACACGCTCACCGTCAACGGCGTATCGTTTGGCGGCGCATCGATTGGCGGCAGCCTCTCGTTCACCCCGACCTCGGCTGTTCCAGAAACCGCGACCTGGATGATGATGCTCGCGGGCTTCGGCATGACGGGTGCAGGCCTGCGCTATCGCCGCCGCTCGACGACGGCTGTCTACGCCTAACAGACCAATGCTGTCCTAACGATAAGCCGCTGCCCGGAAGGGTGGCGGCTTTTTGCTGCGTGCCGCCTTCGCGAGGGCCGTCCGGTAGAGAGGGGTCTCTACGTTCACGCGCAGCTAAGGCTCCTACCGTTCCTACAAGCCGACCGGCAGCCTTTCAGGCAGTGAAGCGGAATGTCTGGAAACGCCCACGTCCCCGCCATTCACGCTACACTAATTTGATCCCGGGAGCGGATTTTAGCGCGCCAAGTAGTATAGCGCGCGCATGGTAGTTCGAACGACGCCCGGGTACGGCTCGGATCAGATCATCCTAAAAGGTGCCGCGGACATATGAGAATGTCGTTTTCTTTTGTTCCTGTTCTGGCCGGCGCAACCCTGCGGGACCGCCTTATCGCATGTGTGGGCGGGCTGGTTGGCGTAATGCTGACGAGTCTGGTGTCAGCAGCGGCTCTGCATGGACTGGCGCCGCTACCTTTTCTAGTAGCGCCCATCGGTGCTTCGGCCGTGCTCGTTTTTGCCGTTCCGACTAGCCCGTTGGCGCAGCCTTGGTCGGTGGTGGGGGGTAATGTCGTATCGGCGCTCGTTGGTGTAACAGCAGCCCGGTTCGTCCCTATACCGTCTCTTGCGGTTGGGGTTGCAGTCGGCGGGGCAATATTGGCGATGTCGCTGCTTCGTTGCTTGCATCCTCCCGGCGGAGCGGCTGCGTTGACCGCGGTCATCGGAGGCCCTGCGGTGCTGAGCGCTGGCTATGCCTTTCCGTTCGTGCCAGTTGGGATCAATTCGGTCATTCTAATCCTTGCGGGGTTCGCGTTCCACAAGGCATCAGGGCATTCATATCCACACCGTGCCATACCGATAGCGGGCCACGAGCTTGCTGCGTCCGAACTGGGCGTACCGAACCCCGCAGACATCGATTTGGCACTCGCTGACCTTGGCGAAACATTCGATGTGAGCAGAGAAGACCTTGACCTGCTGTTTCGCCGCGTCGAGTTCCACGCGGCAGAACGAAAACGAAACTAAGGCGTCGCGCGTCCGGCCGTGTCTTCTAACCTTCAATCCCAGCCATTCCGCTTTCGCCCAGTTGCGGACATTCGATGAGCTGGCCATGATGGGTTATGCGAGGACGACAACCCCGACCGATACGACTACGGCTTCCACGCATTGGGTGCGCTGCTCGCTTACCTATTTCTTGTGTTCGCAAGGGCGCGCGATTGGTCGTGGCCTGTATCCATTGTCGCACTCGTTATCGTCTCCATCCCGATTGGCCTGGTGCTTGGACGGCTTAAATATCGGATACAGGCGCGAAGCACGAAGGTCCGCTGACCACCGAATTCAGACATTCCGTCCGGACTCACCCAAGGCTTCACTTCGCTTAAAGCGGTGGCGAAAGTGCTTTCCTACAGTGTCCGTCCTGTGGTGCAGGCTCGTGGATGCGCCACCAACCAGCCAATCCGCCAGCTACAGAACCGCCGTCTAGTCCGATCCGGCCAGTCTCACCCCCTTCTCCGTACATCGGCGGCAAGCGCAACCTATCGCGCCGTCTCTGCGCCCTGATCGATGCGACACCGCACGACACCTATGTCGAGCCGTTCGTCGGCATGGGTGGCGTGTTCCTGAAGCGCACGCGCCAGCCCCGGGCCGAGGTGATCAACGATCCGTGTCAGCCGGATCAATATCGCGTACCGCTCGCCGGTCCCAAACACGGTGGAAGAAGTTCGGCTTTCCCCATATCCGCACGGCGCTGATGTACTCGTCACCGCGGAACCCGACGAAGTGCGTCGCCGATATCACGTCCACAGCGCTTCTCCTTCAGATTTGCGGCCGGGGGTGCAAGGGCGGCGTCGATCATCAAGCGGCAATGCGCCTTGACGTCGAACTCGAAATCCTTGCCGGTGTTGAAGCCGTGGTTGACCATCGCCTCGGTCGGTTCGTGCATCGATCTAAAGTCCGTGCAAGACTCCGGCTCGATGGAGCGTGGTATCAATCTGACCCACACGAGCGCGAAAACGTGGATCGGACAATCCACCGTATCGTCCCACAAACTCTGCGTTCGAGAGACCGTCTTCCTGGTTTGTAAGCTCTGCCGGCAGCAACTCCTCTGCTGTCGCGATCTTAAGCTTGCGAGCTAAGGCTGCGGCGTTCTGGGGCCGAACGGCGGCCTGTGCTATTTCATAACCGGACCGGTCTGCCGCTAGGTCAGCAAACGAAAAACCTGTGGGGTCGCCAATCGCGAATTCGGATTGCTTGGCAAGGCTGTCCGCCAACTCTTTCCAGTCGCCCATCGCTTCCGCCAAGTGCGTGCTGGTTCCTGCCGCGAGCGCTGCAGAAAGTGCCCAATGCTTGGGCCAGTCAGCCCTTCCGTGAATGCTCACTAGCGAACCATTGGATGTCCGCGTGAACTTGGTTCGGCACGACGCGGTGTCCGCCCGCGCCTTCCCAGCCAGATCGCCAGCTCGTTCGTCGACAAGCAACATCGCTAATGCGATAAATGTTGCGCGATTATACTCAGCTGTTCCAGCATCAGTATCCGATGTTGTGAAAGC
The DNA here is from genome assembly GCF_040546365.1 of Sphingomonas sp. PvP055. Taxonomy (NCBI): domain Bacteria; kingdom Pseudomonadati; phylum Pseudomonadota; class Alphaproteobacteria; order Sphingomonadales; family Sphingomonadaceae; genus Sphingomonas; species Sphingomonas sp. PvP055. The sequence continues at coordinate 130,035 of NZ_JBEPNS010000003.1, read as the reverse complement.
TCGATGTACCTGGTCTGTTAGTTCACCAAGTGGCTCAGCTTGTTCCTGGGAGGCGAGCTTACAGTAAATCCTTGCCACCAAGGCACCGTCTGCAGAGGAGCTGGGGAGTCCAGCCACCTGATCTACCAATCCGCTTTTACGGGGTAGTCGGATATCGGCAATGATCTGATCATCCTTGATCGTCACACCACGCACCAATTGGTCGAGCGGTGGAACATCGACATGACGGAGGCGCAACGCCAGGCGTCCAAGCTCTATCACCCAGCGCGCCGAGGAGCCGCGTAGGTGCACAAGCCCGATCTTTAAATCAACGGGCGGAAATCCCTGGCTGTGACCTTGAACGACGACGCTAATATTCAGCCAACGTCCTCCGTAAAGACGGTGGCTGCCAGCGATGCTCAAGTCTCCCTGCCCAACTTCCATTCTCAAGCGATCGGGCTGGAAACCGTGTGTCGCCAAGGCGCTCATGCCATCAAGCTGAGCGGGACCGAATTGTATGCGAGTGGAACCGGTCGGGTCATTCCGGCTTGCCTTTAACTGTAGAAATGCATCGCGGCCTGCGCCAACCTGTTCAGCGGTCGGCGGCGCGAGCTCATCCACATTGGGCCTGCCGCTACTTGTGGCAAAAAGAATTAAGATTAGGACCAAAATCAGTCCTCCTGCGACAGCAAGAGCAATTCGCAATACCCGCCGTCTGGCGAAATGTCTTTTCACTCGGTATCCCAACTGGCGAACGCGGGTCCCAGTTCGGAGACAACCGGAGCTACGACCCTGGCCGCCTTCGTCGCTTGGGGGGACTTGGGCGGTTACCGGTACGATACATCACAGCTTCCAGATCGCACCATGGTTTCGAGGGTTGCAAACAAGCAGTTGCCGGATCCATTGGTTCAGGGCTCCTAGTCCTCTCGCTTGCCGAATAGGCGCGGATCGACGCGGAAGAATTTTGCTAGGAACTCCTGCTCATCGGCTTTCAGCCCGTAGCGTCCTGCACCGCGCACAAACCGGGACAGATAATCGGATGATCGACCGACCATTCGTGACAATGGCGCGAGCGGAACCCTGTTTTCTTTAGCAAGCGATCGCAACGTTTCGCGCACCTGATCGGGTGTGGCGGCGACGATAGGCTTCACGAGACCGTCCCTGATTCTGCGCTTTGCAAAATACTGTGAAACCAAGAACAATTTGTCGATAGCGCTAACATCGAAAGGTTCGGCAGGGGCGGACGAACTGTCGCTGAGCTTTACATTTCGTCATGGGCATCGAAGCCACAATCGCTAGAATCTGCAATTGGCATGGCATTTGCAGATCCGCAGGTCGCAATTCTCGGAGTTATAAACATGCGTACCACGTTCCTTGCTGCCGCTGCTGCCATTGCCATCGCGTCGGTTGCTGGCGTTGCCCCTGCTTCTGCTGCTGTGTTCCCCGTGAACGCAACCGCACAAAACAATGCAAACAACGGCTTCTTCACCGCCGCTCCTGGCGGCGCTGGCACGTTCAACGGTTCGTTCGGGGTTCGGAACATTGCCGCGGGTGATTTTTCGGAGTCGTTCACGTTCACCTTGCCAACGAACGGTATGGGCAGCGGGTCGGTCACCTCGATCGCGTCGGGCGCGCTCGGCGCACTGACTGACATCAACTTCACGTCGGTTTTCTTCAACGGCGTGGCGGCCGACATGGCGCCTAATGGGCGTTTCGAGTTCGCTTCGCTCGGTATGCTTCCGATCACGGCTGGCAAGCTGAACACGCTCACCGTCAACGGCGTATCGTTCGGTGGCGCATCGATTGGCGGTAGCCTCTCGTTCACCCCGACCTCGGCTGTTCCAGAAACCGCGACCTGGATGATGATGCTTTCCGGCTTCGGCATGATGGGCGCAGGCCTGCGCTATCGTCGCCGCAGCTCGACTGTCGCTTTCGCATAATCCCGTTTCGCTCTGAAAATGCCGTCAATGAAAATTGGCGGCATTTTCTGGAGCGTCGACCACACAATTTTTGCTACGCTTGGGCGAGCTTGCGGTCATCAATATCGATGTTCATTCCCAGCCATCCTACGATTAAACCATCACCGTTGCGTAATGGTACCGCATGCACCTGCATCCAGCGGTACGCACCGTCCCACCGTCTTAGCCGATATTGTGCCTCAACCGACTGCTGATCGTGGACGGTCTCACGCCACTTGCGCATCGTGGCGATCCGGTCATCGGGGTGGATAGCAGTCGCCCAACCATATCCTTTCCAATCGTCGTAGCTCTGGCCCGTATAAGCCCGCCAGCTCACACTGTCGGTTTCGATCAGGCCGTCCGGCGCGCTTTCCCAAGAAGCAACCGCGATCCCGTCTATTAATAGCCGAGCTCGCTCTTCGCCTTTGTTCCAGGCGGAGTTGTCGGCGGGGAGTTCATAGGCGCTACCTTGCGCTTGAAGACCGGCGGAGCGGACGCCCGGTTCGCGCGCATCTCGTCGTTCGGCCTTTTTCTGGCTGAGCGCAGTATCCGCAGCGACCAAAAGCGCGTCCAGCGTCTGAACGGACGACGCGTGACGGCTGGACCCGATGCTCGCCCCCACCTCGATCGAACGTCCATTCAAGATGTACGGTGCGTTCAAGGATCGTTCGATCCGCATTCTTTGCTCGTCGACGTCGCGGTCACCAGAGGTGTCGAACTGCGCCAGTACAAATTCGTCGCCTCCAATCCGAACGACAACGTCGCCGGCGGCCCCACACCCCAACAATCGATCAGCAACGAGGCACAAGAGACGGTCCCCCGCCTGATGCCCGAACTGATCATTGACGGGTTTGAACTTGTCTAAATCAACGTAATGGAGGGCGATCCGCCCTAGTCGCTCGTTCCGACTGCTGGACTCGAACGCCTGGACGAGCGCGAGACGGTTGCCGAGTCCGGTCAGAGGATCGGTGCGCGCTTGTCGGGCGAGAACTTGTCGCGTTGTGGTCTTGGTACGCTGTGACCGGTAGCGCTGGCGAGCGCTGCGTATGCCCCCCATGAGAAGAGCGAGCAGACACACCGAAGTTAAAGCGGCGTTTACGTTTTCGCGCATCAATAAGATGCATGTCGGGGGGATGACCGAAAGCATCAGGCTCCAGCCGACAATGCACGGCCGCATGGCGACGGTGGATGCAGCACCAGCGGCATAGCCAACCACCAGGATACCAATCGGCATCTGCCATTCTGCGGGCGGAAGCATATAGGCTCGAGCGGCAAAGGCCCCAAAGACCGCTGCGAACCCACAATAACTCAGCGCGAACTGCAGTTCGAACCGCCGCGCTCTAATCGGCGACATTTGTGCCTGGTCACAAAGCTTTCGCCCGGCGAACAGAACACCGAGACGCGCCGCGCTCATTACGCCGCCGGTTACAACGAGCGCTGCCAGCGTGCGATCGGGCGCGGCCCGCACGCTGGCAGCGCCGACCAGTAGAAACAGGACGGTCATGATCACCGCGGGCATTCGCGTCCCGCACATGCTCGAAACGAGTTCTACATACGTCCCTTCAGGCAGGTCGCGAAACGATGGGCGATCGGTGGTTCTCACGGTATCTATCGTATGTGATAAAGATGAAGGGTTTATCCTCGTCTGACCTGGCCGTACCGGTTGGTACGCATGCGGCATGAAAGACTGTCAGATCTCGACCGGCATATGGGGCATTCGGCCAGGATCGGCTCGCAGCAACGCAGGGATCGTTCGGCGCTCGCGGTCAGAATTGGTGCGAGACGCCCGCATAGACCGCGACATCGGGCGCGCTTTTGTTCAGGCCAACGTTGGTACCTAGGTCCAACTGCATGTTGCGGTTTGGCTGCCAAGAAACAGCAACGCTGCCTAGCGCTGGCGTACCGCGGACTTGTGGATCAGGATCATCATCGCGCGTAACCTGCGCACTGAGATCAGCTTTAACGGCCTCACTCAGCGAGTATTCTACCTCCAACGCGCTTCCGTAGAGGGAATGACGACCTCGACCGTCGTCGTTGACCGCAGCAGCCACAATTGGGGTAGCCTGCAGCGAGATCTTGTCTGAGGTACGGTAGGTAACCGGAAGCTGAAACGAGACGCCCCAATCCCCGGCGCCAATTGGTAGCCGCCCGATTGGTAAGATCGCAGTAGCCAAGGCTGACATCGCTAGTCCGGTATCACCCTGACGTTCTATGATTGACGTCTTGACGCCGACGGTCGCGTCGCCAATGCGCCCGGCGCGCTCGACGCTACCGTCCGCGTGTCGATCTCGCGCAAACCCGTATGGTGTCCAGCCGAAGCGAAGTTCGGTTTTCCCCCCAATGCCATAACGAACGGAGGTATCGCCAATTAGGAACGTATCGGTGCGCTCGCCGTCACCCTGCTCCAGCGTCCAGCTGGCGAGCCCCGTTTCGGTCTGGAGGCGGCCGGCCGCGGTGATACAGGCGGTAGTCGTTAGCCCTGGGCGTTCACTGCAGAGCCGGTCCGCATTGCTGTCCTCAGCCTCAGCCCCCACGGCGATGCATGCCACGCTGCAGGCCAGTATCTCTTTAAACCAACGCATCTCTTCCCCCTGAACTGCTTGGGGCACTCACTATCGAACGATCGGCTCCCGTAAAGCGTCACTTTCAAACCGGACTATGGTAAACGAATGCTGAGCAAGATCGCTGGAGCCATACAACGTTGGCGTGTACCGTGCTTCCAGTCAGGTAGGGATAAGATGGCGTGATTTTCAAATCCAATCGCGAAAATGCTGAGCTCGCCCAGGCTGCGGCGAATTCGGCCACACTCGAAAACGTTCGTCTCCGTGAACAGCGATCTGCAGCCGCATATGCCGCGCTGGCGACGCGGGACGAGCGCATTGCGGCAAAGGCTGCGGAACGATCAACCGAGGTACATGTCGAAGGAGAGTGATGACCATTGGTCCCGGGCTGCTCTCGATGTGTATCCGCGCAGTCCCGACCGCGCTACCTAGGAGACGTGTGTCCGATCGGATGCGGCGGGAGTGTTTACGAGCAGCGGTGCATCAGAAGGCAGGGGCGAACTGCACGTGCGTCACGGACGACCATTGCCTGTCATGACCTCCAGCTTTTGTATAATGGCGTCTTGATCGGCGAGCGCCTTTCGGATCGTCGCCATCATTGCGAGGGCTGAAAGCCTGTATTCAGGCCACCGAACTCCAACGTCAGCGTGCGTCCACTTCCATTGAAACGCCGTGTAGTCCGTACCTAGTTTTATGCATTCCGCCTTCAGTTGCCGCCCGATTTTTTGCCGGGGACCGCCCTGCTGGATCATGGGGTCAAAAAGGGCTTTGTGTTTGAAAACTTGGAACTCCTGCATCCGCTTCGACAATTCCTGCCGAAACTGCAGAAGGGCATCCCAAGCTTCGTTGTGACCGAGATTCAACCACGGCCGCGCACGGTCTAACGTCCTGGTCACACCGTCTCTATGATCTCTGTATTCACGGACGGCAGCAGAAATTGCCATTGCGTTTAACTCCCGTGCGACTGCGATATCCAGCGATAGCAGGCGATACTGATTAAGCTCCGAATCCGGTCGATCGTAGGTATGGCACCGTAAAATACCTAATTAAAACAAGATGACCGCCCCGAAAGCGCTTTCCTACAAGATCGGCTCTGTGCTCCAGAACTGCGGATGCGTCACAAATGTTCAAACATGCTGGCAGGCGAATTACCTTCGAGGGCCGTCCGCCCGGTTTCGCCCCCTGCCCCGTATATCGGCGGCAAGCGCAACCTCTCACGCCGGCTCTGCGCCCTGATCGTTGCGACACCGCATGACACCTACGTCGAGCCGTTCGTCGGCATGGGCGGCGTGTTCCTGAAGCGCACGCGCCAGCCCCGGGCCGAGGTGATCAATGATATCTCCGCGGATGTCACCACCCTCTTCCGGATCCTCCCGCGGCATTACCCCCAGTTCATGGACGTGCTGAAATGGCAGATCACCAGTCGGGCGGAGTTCGATCGCCTCCGCGCGGCGACACCGGAGACGTTGACCGACCTCGAGCGGGCAGCGCGCTTCCTCTACCTTCAGCGGCTCTCGTTTGGCGGTAAGGTCGACGGCCGGAACTTCGGCGTCGATCGGCGGACGCCGGCACGCTTCGACGTAACGAAGCTCGCGCCAATGCTCGATGAGCTCCACCAGCGCCTGACTGGCGTCGTGATCGAACGCTTGCCCTACGCCGACCTGATCCGGCGATACGACCGGCCCGAGACGCTGTTCTTCCTGGATCCGCCTTATTGAGGCTGCGAGGGCGACTATGGGCCCGGTGTGTTCGAGCGTGCGGACTTCGAGCGCTTGGCCGAGCAGCTGGCGGGGATCGCCGGACGCTTCATTCTGACGATCAACGCCACTGGTGGTGCCCGGGACGTTTTCGGATGCTTCGACCTCGAGGAGGTGGATACGACGTACTCGATCGGCACATCTGCCGCTGGCGCGGGCAAACCGGTCAAGGAGTTCATTGTGCGCGGATAGCAACCTGCTCCGGCCTCGACACTAATCAACGTGATGAGTTGAATCGAAAAGCCGCCGGTCCACGGACCGGCGGCTTAGCGTTCTCCTCGCGGAAAAACCTCAGGCGTATGCAACCTTCATGTTACGGCGGCGGTAGCGCATCGCGCTTCCCATCATGCCAAACCCAGCGAGCATCATGCCCCACGTCGCAGGTTCTGGCACCGCGCTTGGCAACGGTGTACCTGCGCCGATGTTGGCAAAACGGACAGTGCCGCCCATTACTAGAAATTCACCGACACCGTCGCCCCAGAACGAGACGGTATTAAACGTGCTGCTATTGTCAAATGCGCCGACAAACACACCTGCTCCGCCATTCGTCAGGAACTGATCGCCGAACGTCGTCGAAGCGCCGACCTGAATCGGGGAGCTATTACCGAACTGGATCCAAAGGTTCGATGGTTGGCAGCAGGTCGCCCAGTCACCAACTTCAAACCCAAGCGCGTTAATTGCATTTGCGAAGGTGAATGCTACGCCGCTATCTTTGTAAAGCAGCGAGTTCGATCGCGGGTCGCTGTTCGGTCCGTTGGGGCTGATGTCGATCACGCCTCCCGACGTCGTCCGATTTGGAGATGAACCGGATAGTTGATAGGGCGCGCTTACGAAGACGCCGCCACCATTTGGCCTTGAAATTGTAAAGTCTGTGTAGGCACCATTGGACCCGGTCGGCAACACAAACGCAGACGGCGTATTCCCAGTGCCGACTACCGTCGAGTTAAAGTTAGCGACACCTGCGTCGAAATTGTCGAATACCGCGTAAGTACTCGCCGAAGTGGGTACTGCATAAATTAAAGCGGACGCGGCAAATGCGATTATCGATTTAAGCATTTCAATTCTCCCGGTCGATTTATTATGGTTAGATCGAAAGTGTGGAGATTGGTTATTATTATTAGAACATAGTTGTTGATCGAGAAAAGTCGGCTTTGACTAATCTCGACTTTCGAGGACTTCCCGCTCCCCACCAAGCACATAGCTGTGAAAGCTAGTACTATTTCCCTTTGAGCAAAAAGCGCGCCAATCGCAGAAAAGCGTACTTTATATCGTTTCGGTCGTAATATGTGTAATAAGCAACGACAGTTATGCCTCACAGTTGGCACATTCGTATGCGGCATGATCGTCATCCTAAAGAGCTAGTTTAGGATTTTCCTTTCGTTGAGCAGGGCCTGCATGAACCATATGATCTCGACGAGCATTTAATTTTGGCAGAGACTGAGTCTTTGTTTTATAACGATAAATTATCTTACGCATGATTGAAGTGGCCTATTCTGCTCGAGTACAGCGGTCATTCCGTACTTATGAAACAACGACCTATACGATCGCCACCGCAGCGACAGGCGGCGGACAGTGGGGAAGGAACTGATCGTACGAGGGTAGAGGCGCGTTTGCGGTTGCCCGGTCGGGAGCAAGTCAGGACGGTGCCGAGGCGGTTTGCCTCGACAGCGATCACTTCGTCATCCAGACTTGCGCGATGTGTAACCGTGCCCGAAATAGCTATGAGCCAGATACGCTCTATGCCCACTTCGGCACGGTGTTCGGCCCCGATCGGCCGATGGACAACCGCTTTAAACCAAGCGAACTGATGCCACGCAGCCGGGCGTACTCAATCCGCGAGGCCGACCGCGGCCGCTGCCTGGACGTCATGAGTTGGGACGTTCTTGGGGGCGGCGCGGCTTGGCCAATGACGAACGTGCGCAACCTCGCCCTGCCCCAGTAGCGCGCCCTCGCCGCTCGCCCGGAAAATCAGTGCCTCATTCCGCTCAGCGAGTTCTGCGAATGGACGCTCGAAGCACACGATCTGGGGGACGGCAAGAAGCCGCTCAAAGGGGAAATGTGGTTCCAGGTGACCGACCAAGCCCTCTTCGCCGTTGCGGGCTTCTGGCAGCCAACGGCCAGGGGTAATCGCTTCACTATGGTCACGTGTAACCCGAACGAACTCGTGGCGCCGATCCATCAGAAAGCGATGATCACCGTCCTCGAGGAAGCAGACCACGATCGCTGGTTGCGCGGCAGCTACGACGATGTTGTGGCTCTGCAGCGACCCTACGCGGCTGAACGAATGACGGTTCGCGGGCCGGTATTCCCGATGCGCCGCGCCTGAATGTATGCCGCGAGTCCCCTGACCCAGGATGGCAATAACTTCGGCGACACCCTAGATAGTGAGCTGAAGGGGATCAGAAGATGGCGTTCAAGACGAACCGAGAGAACGCAGAAATAGCTCAAGCGGCAGCAACGTCAGCGACGCTCGAGAACGTTCGGATCCGGGAGCAGCGGTCAGCCAACGCTTATGCCGCGTTGGCCACCCGAGATGAGCGTATCGCAGGTAAGGCGGCAGGTTTGCAATCTGGGGATCGGGCCAACGATGAGGTGACTAACGATTGAATTGGAGCCGATGCCAGTCGGATATGGCGGCATCAACCGTCCTTTTGCCCAAGACCTCTTCAGACGCTTCGAGGTTGTCGAGGTGGATACGACGTACTCGATCGGTGCGTCCGCGGCCGGCGCGGGCAAGCCCGTCAAGGAGTTCATCGTTGGGGGCTAGTTTCCTGTTGGAAAGCAGAGCCCAGTCTGTCTAAGATCAGGGCGCATCGGTTGCCACTGATGGCATGCCCGGAGTGTGGACCCCTCGGTCATGGAGAGACCTCAGCTCGGCAACCGATGCGTTCTAACCCACCGTTGAGAGCGGGATAGGTAAGGTTCGCCCCCGAACCATTACTGCCATATTTTGTGGCGGTTCCCTCAAACAGGGCAAGCGGGGTTTTACCCGCGCTCGTTCCACGTTTGTTCGTTAGTCATGGTTCTAGGGTTAGGACTCATAACCACCAGGTGACGGCTGCCACGAGGTAGATCGCGCCGAGGAAGTTTGTGGCGAGCTTGTCGTAGCGAGTGGCGATGCGACGATAATCTTTGAGGCGGCAGAACATGCGCTCGACGGCGTTTCGGCCTTTGTAGAGTGAGCGCGAGAAGCAGCTTTTCCAGCGCCGGTTCGCCTTGGAGGGAATGTTGGGCACGGCACCCTGGCGCTCGATCAGGTCGCGGATCGCGTTGCTGTCATACGCCTTGTCCGCCAAAACGATGCTGCGCGGCGGGAGATCGTCGAGGAGGACATCGGCAGCACGGCAGTCGGCAACGTTACCGCCGGTCAGCAGGAAGCGGAGCGGGCGACCTTCGCAGTCGGTAAGGGCGTGGAGCTTGGTGTTGCGTCCGCCTCGGCTGATCCCGATCGCCTGGACGAGCGCCCCCTTTTCCGCCGCCCGCCGAGCGGTGCGCCTTCATATGTGTGCTGTCGATCAGGACTTCGGCAGGCGGTCCGCCCGCTGGCGCCAGCGTGACGAAGATCTCTTGCCAGATGCCTTTCGCCGCCCACCGGACGAACCGGTTGTACAGCGTCTTTCTCGGACCGTAGCAGGCCGGTGCATCGACCCAGCGACCGCCCGATCTCACCACATGGATGATGCCGCTGATCACACGCCGGTCATCAACCCGAGCAACCCCTCGAACCTTGTCCGGCAGCAACGGCCGAAGCCGCTCGAACTGCTCTTCACTCAACCACAACTCGCTCAAACCCACGCTCCTGCTGTCGCCGAGCCTGAATCACATTCGCGCCGCCAAAGGAATCCCGTTTATGGGTCCTGACCCTAGGGTCAGGACGGCAATTAGATACGTGACGTACCGACAAACCTTTCAGGCTCTGCGAATTTGGAGGATGAGGCCCCGATGGTCGACGGTGTACGTCCCGATTGGTGGCTCGTCGAATATCGCGGTGCGGAGATACCCGGCCGCGCCGAACGACTCAGATCGCTTGCCCTGCCGTTGCCACAGCATCACGCAGCGCCATAACGGCGAGCCTTCTGGACCAGAGATGCAAAGCACCTTAGGAGACGGTGATCTCAAAAAACGCTCGATCTCGGCACGGACAATCGCTTTGGACATGAGCGGGTTCTCGCACCGGTCTCGATCACTGTCGATGCCGTAGGCGGCCTTGTCCAGCATCCGCGGAGTCCTCGCGAGCGCACCTTCACCGTTATGAAACCCGGGTAGCGGGCGCTTTCGTCGACATCATCGGGCATGCCCCAGCTCTTAAAGGCTTCGACGTCGAGCCGGGCGAGGTTAACGCTGGTAGCCTATGAGGACGAACGTCCGCTTACCGGGCGTGGCCTGCGGAAAGCGGCCTTTCTGCTTTCCGCCAAAAAAACGGCGATGCGGCCCCCTGCCCCGCAGTCTGAACGAACGACCGTTTACGCCGTTCGATTTCCAAAAGCGGACGGGCGGCTTTCCACCCATGTTGTCTAAATGTAGACGGTTCGGTTTTCGAAGGGTCAAGCGATCTTTGCCATAAGGCGACCGGCGGCACCTTGCTCTGCCGCAAGATTCCGATTGTACGCAAGCGGCATCCGCGCTGATTTCCACCGCAAAGTGTCCATAATACCCGCCAGATCCTCGCCACTGGCAAACAGGTCCTGGTTAAGCCCAATACGCGTCGAGTGGGAGCTGATGCCTTTGAGCAGTCGAGCGATATCCTCTTCAGTCAGGTCGGGCAGCGCACTGCGGTCAAACGCGCGCTGGATAATCGATCGGAAGATCGGTCCGATCGAGCCTGGATGCAACGCTACAATGCCAACGTCATACGCCACGCGCGCCTCCACCGCAGGTTTGGAAAGTGTCTTGCGCAGATCCCACGTCTCCCGACCCGAGATGCTATGGATCGAGCGGCCACGCACCGCTGTGCAAGCCTTGTAACGACGCACTTGCACACGTCGGAAAAGCGGCCCAGTTGTGATCTCGGCCGCCTCGGTCCAGGCAGCTATCGCCGCAACGGTCCGCGGGCTGAGATAGGCAGTGGCTCCCTCCCCATCCTGATCACCCTTGTGTCGCAGGATTTCCAGCAGCCGCGCTTCGGGGTCGATCGCTTCCTTGATATGGTCGATGGCGACTGCCACCAGCTCAGATGCGCGCAAACCTGTGTCATACGCAGTCGAAAGGAGCGCGCGATCGCGCAGTTCAGGCAGATCATCCCCGCAGCTTTCGAGCAAGGCCCGGATATTAAGCCCGCGCGCCTTGTCGCGCTCGACATCGCGCACTGGGCCTTTGAACCGGAGCGGCCGCGCCTGTTTCTGCGCCGTCCCCTTCTTGCGGCGTACAGCCTGTAGCCGCAGCTTGACCAGCGGGGCGGGCGTCGGATCCTTGAGATCAAGCAACTGGTGGATTTTAGCAATCGACGCCTTGTAACGGGACAACGAAGCCGGCCGGCTCCCCTTTCCTGCTCGGGCATCAAGATAGTCTGCCACAGTCTCGGCCGTCGCCGGTAGCGCGATCCGGCTAGTGTGCCGACACCACGCGTCGAACGCCGCAATGTCGGATTTGACCGCCCGGATGCTGTGGGGCGACGAGGCCGCCTGGTAAGCGGCGATAAGCGGCTCATTGACGGCGATGCGCTCGCCCGCACGCATCTGTACAATTATCCAGGAGAGATCGTTCGGTGGCCTGATCGCCGGCACGCTCGCCTCAGGTGCTGCAATAGCGGTCTTATGCCCTTCCGGCGCGGTTTTTGTGCCCATTGCGCGCCTTACTCCTCCGCAACGCATGTACCGCACCTTATAAGGGTTGGTCAATTTCGCTTATGTGATAACTGCAATTATCATATATGCATACATCAGTAGCCTGCCCACGCTAGACTGAGATGCCCCGTTAGGGATATACTCGCATTGTGACGCGCGCTATTCCTGACCTTTCGAAGCCGGTTTGGACTTCCAAACTCGTGGCTGCTCTTGAGCGCGCCGCGGCGGCCATAGGCAGGCTAGATGCCCGCGTTTGCGTCAGTCCGGTCGCTGCACCGTGGGCCATTCGCGCTTCTTGGACGGGGTATGCCACCGCGCTCAGGGGGCAGTCTGTAGAAATTGACGAAATCGACATTTTCGGTCAGGAATGTGCGATCAAACTCCCCGGTCGACCGCTGATCCCGACCCATACGGAAGATCCCGCGGCCTTGCACGAATGGCAAGCGCGGTTGCGGCAACGCGAGCCGCACTATTGGCGGGACATTGCCACTATGCCGACCGCCGTGGGCGAGGACTGGAACCGGCGCCCCGCACTGCTTCGGACTCTAGAGGTCACCGCGCATCATGCGCGAGCCGACGCTACCATCGCTCCGTGGCTGACGTTCCCCGCCCTGCTCCGCTCGATGGCCGTCACTCGGGCAACGCTCCCGTGTCTCACAGTCGGCGATAAGGCGATGCGCCTCGCTCCGCGCGAGGGCGAGGCCATCATCCTACGCAACCTGCGTGGTCTTGCCGATCGCGCCGACGAGGCTCTTGATCGACTCCAGGCGCTTGAGGATCACCGGCTGCGGACAGCCGAAGCGATCCGTGCCGCGCACCGGCCTGGGAGGCTTCTGGAACTCGCCGCTCTGGTTCAGTTCGCGCCGGTGGTGAGCCCGCGTCAAATTGCACAGCGTTTAAACATGACACTTTCGGGGGCCGGAAAGCTGCTTGCACGCGCCGCAGACCTCGGACTGCTCGCCGAGGTCAGCGGTCGAATGGCTTGGCGCGCCTATATGGCCCCGGATATCGCAATAGCGTTCGGGTACGTCACCCGACCGGTCGGACGACCCCGCGCCGCACCGCGACAGCTAACGGAGCTCGAACCAACCTTGACGGCTTTCGATCGCGAGATGGTGGCTCTAGATCTCGTCCTCGAGAAGTTCGGTGTGATCAGTCCTGCGGAAGAGCCAATCTCCTAGATTCAACCTCACCGCGCAGAAGGACGCGTCGCACAAAGCTCAACGCATCGAGTTCTGGTATCTCCCTTACGTCCAGTGCTGATCGAGCACCTCTCGTATCGCTTTCTCCGCGTCTTCCCGCGAAGCTCCACTTTTATGTAACAGCGTCAGGCGGACACCCTTGCGATCGGCGCTTTCGATCCGAAGAACAGCTTTCCCCTTAGAGGACGAGATGGTCTGGACCGATCCTGACCTCTTGGGGGATCCTGACTTTCTGGGGGGGGGTGCAGCTGCGGTCAACGCCCGGATAATATCAAGTACGGGCATCGGGGGTTCCGGTGTCTATCTGCCGCTTCCTTAGCATTGCAGCCTCCTGAAAGACCCGAACTCGCTTTTCCTCTGGCTTCAGTAGTGGCTTCAAAGCGATCACGTTTCGGATCGTAAGCGACTGCGGTTCCGGGAATGCCGCCATTAAGCCCTCGGGCAGGCGCGCCAGATCAAGATACCGAGTTAGCCAGCTTTCACTGACGTTGATCCTCTCCGCCATCGTCTTTTGGCGCCCACCATAATAGGCCTCGAGCGCCCGGAGATAATCGCGCGCGCGCTCGAGGTCGGTAAGATCGTCGCGGGCTCGGTTTTCGATGTCAGCCAGCCGGAACGCTTCCTCATCGCCGATTTCCCGAATGTCGACGAGCAATTTGAAGTCTGGATAGTTGTGCGACCGGAGCCAGCTGATCGTCCAGTGGCGGCGCGCTCCGCAGATTACCTCGAAGTCGCAATCCGGATCGCCCGAAACGCGGCGGACGATGGCCGGCATCTCCTGCCGACCCTGCGCCTTGATGCTCTCGATCAAATCTTCGCAGCGTTGCTCATTCAGCAACCCATATTCGCGATTATGCCCGGACCACATGCGACAGCGTGCTGGATCGACCAGTTCGTGGGTCCGGGTGATCACGGCACCCGAAGCGAGTTCCGCAATTCGGTTGCTTCGCCCCGTGAGGACATTGTTTGCGATCCCGCTACGTCTCGGCGCGGCCTCATTGCTGAGGTCGATTCCGGCAGCTAGATCGGCTGCAAATCCACTGTTCTTCCCGCTCATGCAGCCCTCCGGTTCTCGCAAATTGCACGCGTGCAATTTCGCTTTTTCACGCCAGTGCCTCCTGGCGCAAGCGGGCACGATGGCTTGGCCACATCGACCGCACATCGATCTCGATTTCCTGATTTACACCGTCGAGATAGGCGAGGCATCGGTTACGAACCTGCGAGCTGGTGGCTGGCCCGTCTAACTCATAGACCGTCATTAATCGCGCCGTAGCGTTGTCGATTTCGGCGGAGTCCTTTAGCGGCGTGCGGATCATGGCATGCCCGAAAAGGGTTCGCATGAGGTTCAGCAGTTCTTTCTGCATCGACTTGTTCTCGTCGACCTTCGACGCGACAAACCGAAGGAACTGCAGATCGGGAGCTAGGCCGCGTTCCGTCAGCTGTTCGATCGTCTCGTCGAGCATCGACAGAAATGCTGCGGTTGAGGAAAAGTCCATCACCGTCGGCGGCACCGGCACAATGAGTGCATTGGCGGCGCGAAGGACTGAAAGCGAGATAGCGCCGAGCGCGGGGGGCGGGTCCATCACGATCACGTCGAACCTATCCGAAATGCTGTCGATGCCTACCCTCAGGCGATCGAGCAGTTCGCCGCTGCCACGTGCCATCCTCGCTGCCAGTTCGTATTCAGAGTTGAACAACCGCAAATTAGCCGGAATTAGCTCAAGTCCGTCGAAGTGCGTCTTGCGCAGCGCGTAATCGAGCGATGTCCGCTCCTCTTCCCGCAGGAACGGATAGAGCGTGTCATCCTCCGTAAGATCCAGATCGGGGACATACCCAAAAAGTGTTGTCGTGGACGCCTGGCTGTCGCAATCAATCAATGCGACGCGATACCCGTGAATTGCCAGGTACTGGGCAAGGTGGACCGCGAGCGTCGATTTCCCGACGCCGCCCTTGAAGTTCTGGACCGCAACGACGCAGCACGGATCTTCAGCGGTGCGATAAGGCCGCGTCCCGAACACCCCCCGCATGTCGTTAATCTGAGCAAGCGTGTATCGCTCCCGCCGGTTATTCTCGCCGCGCACCGGCTCTGGAAGCCGACCATCTTTTTCGGCATCTCGGATTGCAGCGGCCGTTCGCCCCACCAGCTCGGCGGCCTTGCTTATGGTAAATGTGGGTTCGCGTCGATCACCAGCACGAGCACTCCGCGCAGAATCCCGGAGCTTCTCGAGCACCGACGACGTGCGGGCAGCGAGTGTCGCCACCGACACTAAGTCTTGGGCGCCCTCAATATCCAATGCCGATGTCACATGCCCGCCTTTTTGAAATTTGGGACATGGTGCGCTTACTTGCGCTTTTTTGTCAATAAACTTAAGAATTGCGAAAGCTGGTGTGGCGAGAAATGCACTTCTGGTCGGCTCCGGAGGCTATCCTGACCTTTTGGGGACAAACGAAATTGCACGCGTGCAATTTTTACGAAGCCCTGCCCCGCCGAGTAACCCAACCCTCACAAAATCCCGTCCAAGCTTTCAGCAATTTTGCTCCTCGAACCTTCTCAATCCGATCGCCCATTTGCTGTCTGAAGCCGTCTGCGATCAGATCGATGTCCCAGCCCCCGCCGTCGTGCCGGGCAATCGCCGCAAGCTCCTCTGCTCCAAACCGGATTGATCCCGACGGAAAGACGAGCTCAGCCGACTTCGCTGGAACGGGGGCCGGCTTCTGCTCTGCCATGGCAGGCACGATCGTCA
The DNA here is from genome assembly GCF_040546365.1 of Sphingomonas sp. PvP055. Taxonomy (NCBI): domain Bacteria; kingdom Pseudomonadati; phylum Pseudomonadota; class Alphaproteobacteria; order Sphingomonadales; family Sphingomonadaceae; genus Sphingomonas; species Sphingomonas sp. PvP055. The sequence continues at coordinate 114,051 of NZ_JBEPNS010000003.1, read as the reverse complement.
TCACTTCGACCGTTCCATCCCGCCGCTGTCGACGCCCGCCGGAATGGCGTTCGAGCTCATCGACGGTGGCGATAAGCGCTGGTGTGTCCTTCGGTTCAAACCGGAATTCGATCTCCACGACGGTCCGACCCTGCCTGATCTCCCGCCATTCGACGCGGAAATGCGCAAGCTGATCAATCTCAGCCTTTGCTTTCTCAAGTACCTTCCGTCGAAGCTGCGCAAAATCGGTGTAAACTTCGGGAGGTATGCCGAGAGCAGCGCGCAGCGCGGTCATATCCCCGCGCCATGTTGCCTGCCTGCGATGCAGCCGAAGCGCCCCCAGTTCATAAAGCTTGAGCGCATAGTTCGAGCGAAAACCGAGGACTGCCTGACGGTTCAGGACCGCATAAGTCTCGGATGCCTGAATTAGTTTTCTAGCATCAGCGGTAAATTCCCATTCAATCCACCCGGCCTCGCCCTCCTCCTCCGTTTCTTCCCGCGATCGGGAGATGAGAGAGAACAGGGTGGTGGCCTTCTTCCCGCGCCATGATCGGTCATCGACAGCAAAAACAGTGTCCGATGGAGTTCCTGGAGCATGTCCGTGATCCGCTCATTGCCTTTATGGCCGCGGCGAATGTCGGCCTTTCGCATTCGGTGTGGCTTGTCTTCCCAAGCATCCCCGCCTGCAGTTAAAATCATCAAAGCCAGTAATCGCGATGCCGTAAGGCTCAGCGATTCGCCTTTGACGAACTTCACCTCGATGATGTTGCCCGGCTTTGCGAACTCGTCGCCGCCTTTAGCGCGCAATGCCGCAGCCACGCGCATCGAACGGCCCGGAAGCGGCTCCTCGGTGGCCTCCTCGACTACAACAACACTTTCACTATCGCCGGCTTCCATGCCATAACACGATCAGAATCAGAGGTCAGAGGCGTGATTGCTGCCTGACCTGACCTCCACCGTCAAGTCAGGTCAGGACGTTTTTGAATTCAGCATCCCCCAAGTGGTCAGGATGATGACGGTGTCAGATCTGGAAAAGCCCTATTAAAGTCACGAGTCGCGACGAACGTGCGTCCTTGTTGTTGAAACTGGCGATTTTGCGAAATTTGTCGCCGAAACTGGGATCGGAAAACCGATCGGAACGCGATATTTCCGCCGCCCCCAAATGGTCAGGATAACCCCAATCAGTCAGGAAGCTTCCCCCGCCAGGACAGGATGTAGCCCCCAATCGGTCAGCGAAACTCCCCCGCAAGGTCAGGCCACTTCTCGTATGCTATTGAGACTACGCCGTTTTTCGCCCGCGAATTAGAATCTATTGAATCATGAATCCTTCCGCTGCGAGCAGCGTCGTTTTTATAGAGTGATTCTTAAGAAAAAGAGAGTGATCGAAATGGCCATCGATCGATCCCATACTGCTCGCCGTGGCTACGCCCTAAGGCTTGTGCGCGTGTCGATGATGCTTAAGTGGCCGCGATCGGAGGGCTCGAGCCGCATACCGTTCATACGCCCTTCGCCGCGGTGCAGTTCGAGGAGGGGCTACCGCCAACCTGCGGATTGAATTGTCGCGACGACTTGCAGCGGAGCGCTGCCGAGCCGATCAAGCCGCCTGAGGCACTTGCGCAGTGGCCGATCCTTAGGCTTAACCGCGGCGGCGAGATGCTCTGCAACAAGCTGGGTATCCATGACGCCGCCAACCTGACGAAGGCGCAATATCGGGTCACAAGCGAGAAGATAACCCGAGCTACGACGCTGCGAGTCGTGCTCGGTGCACAAGGCTATCGTCAGCTCAGTGCGCACATCTTACAGTATCTGTATGACTGGACTGGAGAAACCGGCTCGGTCCACACTTTTAGACCAGGGACTTTCTTCGCCCGCGCAATTCATCCATCGCGATCTCGAACAGCGCTTCGAGACTTTTGTAGGCAGGGCCCGGCTAGAAGGCACCGACCTGGAGATATTCGCGGAAAGAGTGGCCGAACAACTTGTAGAGTTGAACTTCATCCATTTTTTCCGCGAACGTCGTCGTTGCACCCAAGCCGATTCGGCTCGTCACCATGGCGAGCGCTGAGAGTAACGTGAACGGCTCGAACAAGGTGATGGTGTGGCTGTGCTTCAGCACGCCGGGCGGACGCTTGATCTCCGCTTAGCATATTCCGCCCATTTCGGCGACTGGCACGCCCGGTCCGTTCAAGCCAATTGGTCCGGGTATACCGCCAGAGCATGCCGGCTTCCACGCTGCACTCGAACGGCTAACCAGACGCGAAGAAGAAGAGATTTCCTCAGCTGCGCAGCGGCTCTTGTCCGAATTGCACTAACGCCCTCTCGCGTTGAAACGATAACGGGGCCGGAACCAATAGCAGCGGTCCCGACCCCGTCGATCGAAGGATCCCCCGTCGAAACAGTGGATAGACAGGCTCAACGCGTTAGCGACGATTCCGGTCCACCACCCCCGTTATACGGTTCATCCTCAATTTCCCATGAACGAGCCGTTCCGGCCGTTCCGCTCGCCATACGGCACGCCACCCGAAGAACTTCACCCGAAGGACATCAACCCCGAAGTGACATCAACATGACCGTCATTGCACTCTCGGCTCATCGCAGTTCGCTCGCGTCATTCGAGAACGCCTACGCCGTCGCCATTCAGCTTCGCGAAAATACTGGAGTCGACCAGTTTGTGGTCCGCACCGACAATCCCATCCAGCCCTTCCGTGTCTCCCGGTGCCGGCCACACCACCCGGAGAGTCTTCTCGCCCTGGTCGCCTGACCAGGTTTCCGTTGTCAGCCGGCGCTCGACACATTGGTTATGATCTGCGCGGCCGTGCGGCCTTCACACAGTTCAGCGTTCGTCGCGTACAGCACCGGTAGCTTCTGCTCGCGCATAACGTTGCACATCCGGCCACGACGGTACGTCAAGCTCTGCAGCCAGGCCAAATCGGTGATCGCCTGCTCGATCGGCGTGTCGTACAGCAGATACCAAAGGCGCATCTGGTACGGGTTCTTGTCGCGCAGGATCTCCTCGATATCCTTGTAGCCTTCACCGTATCCCGTCGTGTTGCGGACGTCGCTCGCGAGCGCGGTAAACGCCTCCTGCAACTCCGTGATCGCGAGATAAGCGACGTCGAGGCCGATGCCGACCGTGGCGCCTGCAAGCACCCTGCGATCGACCGACACCTGCGGATCGCCGTTGTCGTCCTTCTCGTTGTTGTTCAGCACGTCGAGCAGCGGCAGGTCGTAATCGTACCCCCGCATCATGTCCTGGACCTTCATCATATTCTCCTTCGGGTGAGGCCTCGGACTTCCTCCGACCGTCACGCGCCCTGTTTCATGGCCGCATGACGAACATTGACAAATCCGCCACCTACGGCAATGTCTGTATGTCACGACAAATAAGGTCAGCCCGAAATGCAAACTTTTTCCAGTCGCGACTTCAATCGCGAACCGGGGCGCATCAAGCGCGCGGCCGTGGACGGTCCCGTCATCATCACCGAGCGCGGTCGGCCGATCATCGCGGTGATGCCGTTCGCCGAATATGAGCGGCTGAAAACACCCCCCGGCAACATCCTCGACGCGCTGGACATGGACGAGGTCGGCGACATCGACGTCGACTTCACGCGACCGCAGTCCTTCCCGCGGCCGGCAGTATTTGACTGATGTACCTGCTCGACACCAACGTCCTCTCCGAGCTGCGCAAGCGTCGCAGCGGAAAGATCAATCCGGCTGTGGAAGCATGGGCCGGCAGCGTCGATCAGGCCGACATGTACCTCTCGGTCATTACGATCATGGAGGTCGAGCTCGGCATCGCGCTTCTTGAACGACGCGATGCCAGGCAGGCCGGCGTGTTACGGCTCTGGCTTCACGAGAAGGTTATGCCAGCGTTCTCCGGTCGCGTCCTGCCTGTAGACACGACGATCGCCCGGCGCTGCGCGCGGCTGCACGTCCCGGAAACCAAAAGCGAGCGCGACGCGTGGATCGCGGCGACGGGGCTTGCGCATGATCTGACAGTCGTCACCCGAAACATCGCGGACTTCACGGGAACCGGCGTGACGCTCCTCGACCCCTGGACCTTCGCCGACTGAACAACTCCACTCCGAGATACGCAGACCCAAGGGTTGCGACGCGGATCCGGCGCACGCTTTTGGAAGCGTTCATCAAATGCCATCTAATCTCGATCAAGGTATTGGAGGTTGGATGACTGACGCGCTTCCGGACTCCCCTTTTACCGATCGGCAGCCGGTGGATGTACCGCTGAACCTGATGAAGATGGCACTGGTGGTGCTTGACCAAGAAGTTGGGGCGACGCTCGCTGCAGCTCGCCTTGCGGAGGCCATCGAGGTAGGAAGTCGAGCTATGAGAGGAAAAGGGCATCAGCAATAATAACTGGCCCGTTTTGCCGGCTGTCGTGTTCTGTCTAAATGACAACCTCCACAGTCCCCTACCGCCGCTAACGCGGCCGCTTCGCGGTCCCTGACCCTCACCAATCCGGCCGACGGTCGGACTTCGTCATGATGACCATAGGAGGACGAAATGCAGGTCGCGTTGTTCAGAGCACTGAAATCGGCTAATATCGACGACGACGCAGCTGCAAAGGCAGTCGTCGTCGTCGAGGAGCAGATCGACATGGCCGTGGGTCGCGCAATTGAGCCGTTGAAGCAGCAAATCGCCGGGCTTGAGCTCAAACTCGATCAGCGGATTGCCGGACTGGAGGTCAAGCTGGATAGCGGCCTCAAAGGCATGCAGACGTCGATCGATGGGCTCAAATGGTACATCATCGGGCTGGGCTCGCTGATGACTGGCGCGATCGCAGTTGGGGCAGCGCTTACGGCATACGCTCAGTTCATCAAATGACCTAGGGAGGGGCTACGGCCCCTCCCCTCACCATCTCACGACTATAGGGCCATCCGGGCAATCGGGTGGCCCTTTTCCGTGCCCTATTACACGGCCCCGCCCGACCGGCGCGCTCGCGTCGGTTCGGCCCCTACGGGCCTCCCTTGCTACGCATCGGCCGGAGGAGCGCCAGTGCGGGCATCGAGCCCGCCCCGGCGCTGCTGCCGCACCCCGCCGATCAGGCCATTTCCACTGCCCGATACGTCTCGCTCGCCTACGCGCAGCGGCCCTTGGGCCGCGCGCTGGCTACGCCTCGCCGATCGGGCTGGCGTGCGTGATTGTCAGCGTCCCGCATCCTTACCGGAGAGGAGGGAGGGAAGAGTTCGCGGTTTCAATGAAGGATGTCAGCATGACCATCACATTTCGCGTCGAAGACGGCCGTTCGATCCTACCGCCAAGCGCTGCCGTCATCACCCCTGACCAGTTGGCAGCGTTTCGTGATATGCTTGCCGAACAGGCGTTTCGGTTGGGCTTTGCGTTGCTCCTACCCGTCTACGGCGTGACGGGTGATCCGTGGTTCGAGTTCGATGCGCGCGTCTGTCATCTGTCGCTGGCAACGGTCGCGCGATGCTTCGATCACGATCCCTCCGTGATCGCGATTCTAGACGAGGCGCAGTTCCTTGGTCGACGGGTCCGGATCGCTCAAACCGACCGGGCGCGCGACATCGAGATGCGGTTGTCCCTGAACCCAGATGCGGCCCCGGAAATCGCTCTGGCGAACCCGGCCGCGCTCACACTGTTGGAGGGCCTTGGCATCGATCGAACGATCGCCGGAATGGTCCCAATGACAGAACTGCGGCAACGCCTGATGGACCCGCGGATCCGGCGACGCCTCGATGCCGATCCGGGGATAGCCGATTGCGTTGAGACACTCTCCAAAATGGCGGCACTGAAGCCCGTGGACGGCGAGTATCTGCTGGCTTGGATCTGATCGCCTGCCACAACGAAACAGGACGCAAGGGACGCCCAGCCTAACGGCTGGCGCGTCCCTTTTTTTGCTTGATACCGCCAAGCCGGCTTCGCCGCTTTCCGGCTGAAAGAGAATGGCCGCACAGGGTAGCAAACCCGTGCGGCCATTGAGGCGGGCCTCGGCCTCGAAACGTCGCCGGCTTACGCCGTCAGCCGCTTCTCGACCTCATCCACGCCCAGCGTCTTCACCGCCTCCATAATCCGCTCCAGTCGATCCAGTGGGAGCTTGAGCAACCCTACCTTCTCGACCTTGTCGATCGCCGTTTCCCGCAGCTTCTTCAGATGCGCCTTTCGACGATCTGCCAGCTTGCGTTCCTCGGCCTCGATCGCGGCCATTTCAGCGTCCAGTGACTTCGCCATATTCTTGCCTTTTGGTCAGGCTGATCGGGCTCTGAACAAACCCGGTATAACCGCCACTCGACCGATAGAAAAGGCCGAGACCAAGGCTCCCAGCATCACCCACGGAGACCCCGATGACGATCATCGAAGAACGGACCCAAGACACCCGCGCGGAGCGCAGGATCGGACAAGCTTTCCGCCGGCATGGCGGGGCCTTTTCCCGTGGATCACCGGAGGACCTTCACATCGAACCGGACGCACGAGGAGATCAGAGCAACAATGATGGATCGGGACTACAGTAGAGCACACCCTTGCAAGCTGCGCTTGCTTTTCCCGTGGCTTTTCAGTGGCTTAGGTTAGAGAAGGGCGCGCACCGGTGCGCACTCGTTTAGCAACCGCTTCGCACCGCTTTGAAAAAGCGCGGTTTTCCGCCAATTTTTACGGTGCGAAGCGGTGCTTATTTTTGCACTCGCCCACCACGCATAATTGCCAAGAGGCTTCCAGTAGCCTATCAAATCAACCGTCGAAGCGCTCACCATCCTCCCTGCTAGGAGGTTGGTTTGAAACTTTCCAAATATGCTCGGACCGTTCGGTTCGAGCCTGAGCATTATGCCCGCCTAGAGAAGCTTGCCCTTGACCAGGGTAAGTCGATGGCCGAGCTCGTGCGTACCGCAATCGTCAGTTTCCTCGACGGCCAGCCGAAGCTTTCTGCAAGCGAACGGCGCCATCTGCGAGTGACCGAATACATGCAGGTCGCCCTCGACGCGATCATCCGGGAAAACCACCCGGAACTGCGCGAAACGCTCGTCCTCGAAACCGACCGTCGTATGAAGCTTCATCATGGCGCGTGATGACCCCAAAGCGCCCCGCCAGGACATCCGCAACGACAAGCGGCCGATCCCCCAGGAACACCATTCAGCCCGCGGCGCTGCACCGCGCAATTCCGGCAACTTCACCCGCGGGAGCCAGCTGCTTAATACGCAGGTGCTCATGTGGCTGCAGGGCATCAAGATGCCGGTCTACATGTGGCTCGGCGTGTTCGTCATCGCGTACACGGCGATCCTGTCGCTCAATCGCACTTCATGACGCTCGGCACCACCGGCTTAGGTAAAACAACCGTGTTCCGCAAGCTCCTCGCCCAGATGCGAGAGCGTGAAGATACCGCCGTCGTTTTCGACCTGACCGGGGCATATGTAGAAGCGTTCTACGACCCCGAACGCGACACAATTCTAAATCCGGCAGATGCCCGTTGCCCGGCTTGGACGATCTTCAACGACTGCCATTCCTATAGCGATTTCACCGCGGCAGCCGGTGCGCTGATCCCGTCCGATGGCGGGGCGGCTGACCCCTTCTGGGCGCTCGCTGCACGGACCCTGTTCATCGAAATGTGCATGAAGCTCATCGAGAAGAAGCTGACGTCCAACAAGGCTTTGGCAGACAACCTGATGACCGCTGATCTGAAGCTGGTCCACAAGCACCTCGCCAACACCATCGCCGACCCCATTACCGCCCCGGAGGCGGCCAAGGTGGCGGAGTCGATCCGCGCCGTTTTCAACACGAATGCGCAGGTCCTCCGCTTCCTGCCCGATGACGGTCCTCAATACTCAATCAGGGACTGGATGACGTCGGAGAAAAAGCCCGGTTCGATCCTCTTCATCACGTCGAATTATACGGACCTGGAGATGAACCGGGCGCTACTCACGCTGTGGTCGAACCTCGCCATCCACTCGCTGATGACCATGCGGAAAACGCGCGATCTGCGCACCTGGTTCGTGTTCGACGAACTCGGTGCACTGCATCGTCTGCCTGCGATCGAGAACGGCCTTCAGACCGCCCGAAACTTTGGTGGCGCGATGGTGCTTGGACTGCACTCATTCGACAAGCTTGTGCAGGTCTATGGTGAGGAAAACGCGCGCAACCTATCGTCGCTGGCGCGGACAAAACTGATCCTCGCCGCGGCCGACCTCGACACCGCGGAACAGGGCTCTCGCTACATCGGCAACAGCGAGATCCGGCAGATGGATGAGGGCTACAGCTACGGCTACAACAACACCCGCGATGCCTCAACTCTGACACCACGCAAGCAGATCGAGCCACTGGTCATCCCTGACGACATCATGAACCTGCCCAGCCTGCATGGGTTCGTGAAGTTTCCTGACGGCTTTCCCGCTGCGCGCATCCGTCTTGAGTGGGAGCATTACCCCACCGTCACTGATCGCGACTATATGCGTAATACGAACACGCAATGGGGTCGAGCCACTCGCCTGAACGCCGCGCCGACCGACGGCATCATCCTCGAAGCAAATATGGGTAGACCGAGAGCATCCAACCCTCGGCCTCGGCGCCGACGGATAACCATGCTGGTGCTGTGGTTAACTGGCGGGACGGCAGCCTTCACGGTCCTATGGGCGATCGCCTGCGCGATGGTCGGCGCACAATGGCAGGGCCAAGGCACGACATTCAGGCCCATCGACGTGCAAGACAAACCAACCATCGTGGGGAACAACCATGGAGCACGCTAACCGGGAAACGGCTTCGGCCGAGCCGACAACCCCAGATGTAATATCCGAAAGTGATTTGGCGGACAGTCTTCGAACCCAGTCATTTCACCTAATGCATGAGCATCCGATCGCGGCTGCGCACCTGGTACTGGCAGCCGCTTCGATCGCTCCGACGTGTGACGCCGAACAGGACGTTGCGGACCAATTCTCCTACGTCATTGTCGACTTTGCCCAGCGGCTAGGCGTCCTACACCGCCGTGCGGTTAAGCGACCATTGACGCTTCTACGGATGGTAGGTCGCCAAGGACTGTACCGACTTTGCAACGTGATCGACGTCATAGGGGCAATCTACGGCATCTCGACGTCCCTCCTGATAATGACCTTCATCATCTTCGACATGGATGCGAAGACCTTCGCGAAAGCGGTAACGATTCTGCTTTTCGTGGTAGGCTCACTGCTCGCAGTCGACGGGACGCTGAGCTACCGCACAGGGATAGACCGGACGTGGAATGTGACGCGTCGAGGGTCCGTCGCTACGCTGATGGTCCTTTGTAAGATTGCTTCTACGGTCTTTGGCCTTTGGTTGGTGGTGATCGGCGTACGACTTTGAAGGTTGGGAGGATGCTAGCATGTGCTACCTTGAGCTAGCTTGCCTAAACCAGCTTAGCGGGAAACAGGTTAGCATATGCTATCCCGTGCTAGCATCAGATATCGAGACATAGCCCAAGCTACGACAAGCTAGGATAGCGTAGGAAATGATATCATAGCGTAGGATATTGTGCGCTAGCGTAGCCTACGATACGAAACCGTAGGATATTGGGGCGTAGCACGTGCTAGGAAATGCTATCAGGAGGGGCCGATGGCCGTTGTGACGTTTGCAAACTCGAAAGGCGGATCGGGAAAAACTACCTCCGCCTTGATCTTGGCATGTGAGCTAGCGGAGCATGCCAGCGTCTGCCTGATAGACGCAGACCCGAGACGACCGCTGACAACTTGGTCGACGCTCCCGGGAAAGCCCAAGCGTTTGACGGTAGTAACGAACGCTTCCGAAAAGACGATCTTGGACGAGATCGATGCGGCGAGCGCTGACAACCAGTTTGTCATTGTGGACCTGGAAGGAACGGCATCACGCCTGACAAGCTACGCCATCAGCCAGTCGGACTTAGTTGTGATCCCAATGAAAGAGCAGCAGCAGGACGCGCTTGCCGCTATCGACGTCATTCAAGAGCTCAAGCGAGACATGAAGGCGGTGCGGCGCGATATCCCGTTTGCGGTGCTTTTCACTCAAACTCGCGTCGTCGCAAAGTCGCGTACAGCTCGGTTCGTATCTGGGCAGTTCAAGGCAAATGAGAAAACACCCGTATTTGCCACTGAGATTCACGACCGCGATGCCTATTCAGCGCTGTTTTCAGTCGGCGGTGGCCCGCGCGGGTTGTCCGCAAAAGATGTTAACAATGTCGAGGCTGCAGTCAGAAACGCGGCCGACTTCGCGGCCGAGGTCGTAACCATGCTGCGCTCTCATAGCGCAGGTCAGAAGAGGGTAGCATGACGGACTCCGCACGGAAGGCCCTGGACTTTGGGAGCCTAGACGACTTTCAGCCGAGTCGACCGATCGCACGGCCAGAGGCGTCGGTTGACGAGCAGCGTCGGGTTGTTGATCGGGCGTCTGCATTCCCCAGCCGTGAAGCTGACGCAGAAGGGCAGCTGAACATTCGGGCACCGAACGACATGCTCACGCGCTTCAAGGCGGCTGCCAAGAAGGAACGGTACACCTACGGTGCCTTCCTCGAGATCCTGCTCGATCGTTACGAAAAGGGTTGAGAGCTAGCGAGCCAAGGCTGATCCAGTGACCTTGGCTCGCTAGGCAGGGGCTGGCTATCCCGGACTTGGCGCCGACCGACGCTGCACCTGCGTGGTAGCGATAAGCGTAATTCCTGCTACTACGGAACGCTGCTGAGAATCCGGCTTTAGCGGATGCGGAACAGTGATTGTCGATTTGCCGACTGGGTAAGTTTCACACTGCCGGCGTCCTTCAGCTCTACCTTGCGCGGAAGATCACCATCGGCGCACGAAAGGCTCGCGGAATCGCAGTAGCCTCGGACGACGAGGGGATCGAGGCCTACGGGCACAGCGTCGAATCCGAACTGGCCAGGCCCCTACAGCCTCATCCAGCAAAGGATCTAAACGGCGCTGAAAGGCCGGATCGCTACGGCGTCAAGGGCAGGGGCCTTTGCCAAGGCGCGGACAGACAGATCACCACCCCTTGGCATCAGCCCAGAGAGCGGACCGTCGTCGAAAGCACGAAGTCGTCGGCGCACAGCAGGACCGCCGTGGCTTGGGCTATCGGATATGCTCAAGCTTCAAGTTCTTGACCTTCACCTTCTTCCATTCGCGATCGGCGGTGAGGGCAGGGACTCCCAGCTGCACAGCGAGAGCGAGACAGGATCGGTCACCTAGCCCGCGGCCGTATTGACGTGTCTGGGCATGCAGAGCAGCAGCGGCATAGGCCGCTTCGGAATCGTGGGCGCGAACGTCTAGACGAAGCTCGTCAAGCAGTTCGCGGGTAGTCACTTCGTCGAGGCCGCTGAGCAGCAACTCCTTGATTACCTCCTGAAGGTTGACTGCTGAAACTGCAGCACGCCCAATGTGGGGAGCAACCTTGTCGGCACCGGGCTCATCTCGGACTAGAGCCAGCACCGCGGATGCGTCGAGAACGACGGATGTCATTATGCGTCTCGATTCACGGCGTCGGGCGCGACCTCCCCGAGATCAGCCGCAGCTTCCGCCTTTCGCTCCTCGAGGAAATCGTCAGTCGTGCGCGCATGCTTGGCATGTGCCCGATAGAGTGCCTGCGCACGCGATACACCATGCCCGATCGGCGACAAACGAACCTGATCATCCTCAACTGTTAGAATGATCTTCGCATCGCCGTGCAGGCCCATCGCTTTGCGCACTGATGCCGGAAGAACCATCCGCCCATTACTGGCAACGTTGATATCTATGGTTTGCGTGGCCATTGCTGCAATCCTCTCGCCTGTGACTTAATCGCCATATGCCAGAGTTAGGGATATGCCACAACCTGATGAGGGCTATCGGGCTCGGAGTGGCAGTGCCCCTTATGTGGTGAACCTTTGAGGCACGAGTTGAGGAACGGCACTCCCAATGGCTAGAATGGGCTGGTCAGCTTGGCTAGGCTATCAGAGGTCGCTACTATCGGTTTGTAGCTATGACCGATCTGTTTGGCTACTGTGGGTATACTCATGGGAGCCGAGAGCGATGAGCGAACAATCGAAACGAGATACGATCTGCGCAGCGAGGGTCTATTTGCGGGTAAGTACCGATGAGCAAGACCTGACGCGACAAGAGGCAATCGTGGGGAGCGCGCGGGCGGCTGGTTTTTACGTCGCCGCGGTCTATCGCGAAAAAGCCTCGGGCGCGCGACCGGATCGCCCCGAACTGCTGCGCATGGTTGCTGACCTCCAAGCCGGTGAAGTGGTAATCGCCGAGAAGATAGATCGTATTAGCCGCTTACCGCTGGCCGAGGCAGAGCTTCTGGTCTCGACGATCAGGGGGAAGGGGGCTCGCCTTGCTGTGCCAGGCATCGTCGATTTGTCGGATCTGGTCGAGGACAGTTCAGGCGTAGCCCGGATTGTGTTGGAAGCGGTGCAGGATATGCTGCTGCGTGTTGCGCTGCAAACTGCTCGCGATGATTATGAAACTCGTCGTGAGCGGCAACGCGAAGGGATTGAACTCGCGAAGCGGGCAGGGCGCTACACAGGGCGAAAGCCGGATCTGGCGCATCACCGGCGCATCATCGGCCTGCGAGATGCAGGCATGAGTATTGCCAAGACTGCAGAGTTGGCGGGTTGCAGCATTGCCCAGGTCAAGCGCGTAACCGCGATCGCCCGTGCCACACGTGCTGCATCGTCTTCGGCAGGTGACCCCATCTAAGATTGATCAGCGATTAATTGGCCGATTTATAGCGTAACCCACGTTCAGCGCCCGCGCTTAAGCTATAAAGCCTACAGTACATTCGAAGCGCATATTCGGATGGGTCGTAGGGTGTTGCGGCACCAGCCTTAATCGTAAGGCACTCGATTACTGTCCTCCGTTGGTAACCGTGAAAAACTCCTTGCCTTGACGCCGTTGCCGTAGAGGTTCATCAGACTCTCGGTTGCTCTTGAGGAGCCACGCTATGTTAGTCAGATCTACGATGAGTTTATAAATGCCCTCTTACATATTCAGTTTTGCTGGACGCGAGAAAGCGTACAAGACATTCAAGTGTGAATCTCTGTCACATGCACGAAATGAAGCAGTTAAGTACTTAGGCTCATATCTTGTTGACCATCCCGGTTTTGCAGATGACGGCCACTGGCGGGTGAACGTTGAAGACGAGGCTCACAATGAGCTTTTCCATATTATCGTGGCGACAGTCACTTCACGGCACGCCAAGCGGTTAAATAGCTCTGCCGACTTATGATCATTTAAACTTATGCACTAAACGGGGGTGCCGATCGGACGAGGTGGATTGGCCGATCGGCGTGACCATGCTTCTAGTTAGTAATTGGATGTAGCGCCTTTTTCGGTCGATAACGCAGCGCCGCGCCGATGACCCCAAAGCCCATAAGCATAATCAGCCAGCTTTGCGGCTCTGGCACCGCTTGCGCCATCGTCAGTCCAAACTTGCGGTCCATGTCTTTGTAACCAGCAGCTTGCACTGCTGCTGTTACGTGTACTCCGTCAAACGAGAAGAAGCCCGCACACCCATTCGATTGCGCGCCGGCTGCAACGCAGTTGGTGTCAAAACGCAGCGGAGGAAGATCGAGCGAGGCGGGATTGGTGAGGGCTCGTTGGTTGAGATCGCTGAGACTGTACTGGAACAGATCCGTGCCAGTGCTCAGCGTCAGGCTCTTAAGCGCCGTATTGAGATAGCCATTAGCTTCGATTGTAAGCGGGTCGCCCGCCAGAGGGAAATCGGTAAACAGGATGTTTCGAGCGCCGAGGTCGTTGAGCTCCTGGATCCCGCTTACATATTGCTGGGCAGCTGCCTGCAAGTAGCTGCTAATATCAGGGTATGATCCGATCGCACCCACTGGGCCAAACACCCCTTTTGCGCCAAAGACATCGTTGCCGCCAAAGTTCAGGATATACAGACCGTTCGCGTCGAGGCCGCGCGGGGACAGCTTGAAGGCATTGATCTGCGCCTGCAGGTCAGGGATGCTGTCGCCCGTATCAACGATACGAGCGCCACCAAATGCATAATTGCTGCCACCCCTTAGAGACGGGGTAGTCGGCTTTCCAAACAGATCGATCGACAGCAGGTCGGGGTAGTCATAGCCGTTGGTAAAGCGGTGCTCGAAGTACCCGAGAGCCGGATCAGGCCGGGTGCCGCCGTTCGCAATAAACAGGTTTCCTGCGTCTACCAGGCTGTCACCGAACACCGTCAGCGACGTATAATGTTCCGTAGTTCGACCGGCAGAGGCGGGGGTGGCTGCGAGGATACCCAGGATACCAACTGCGAACGCCCACTTTTTTGCCATCTGCGTATCTCCTGACGATCAACCGGTTAACCCTAAGGTTAACGCGATGGTCGAAAATCAAAGGTTTGAACAGCGTACAGAGGTGACGCCGTGTCGATCACGTCAGAACTGTCTGCAAATTGTCACGGTCGACGTCGAACGATGGCTACGGGCACGTCACCTTTGCGTCATGGCATAGCAATTTGGGTCGCAAGGGGTACCTCATGAGGCACTGCCGTTGCCGATAGGTGAGTAGCCCCTAGATTTCTGGACGCCTTCGATCCTAATTTTGAGGACAGGAGGCGACGATGGGGAAGCCCAATTTCAGCGATGAGTTCAAGCGTGACGCGGTGGCCCAGATCACCGACCGCGGGTATCCGGTAGCGGAGGTTTCACAGCGGCTCGGCGTCAGTCCGCATTCGCTCTATGCTTGGAAGCGGCAGCTGGCGGGTCAAGTGTCGGGCGATGCTGGCAAGGATGCGCAGATCCGCCAGCTGAAGCGCGAGCTGGCCCGGGTGACCGAGGAGCGCGACATCCTAAAAAAAGCCACCGCGTATCTCGCTCGAGATGCAAAGTGAGATACGCGTTCATTGCTGAGCATCGCGATTGTTTTGGCGTACGGGCCATGTGCCGGTGCCTCGCTGTGCAGCCAAGTGGCTACTATGCATGGCAAAAGAGCCCGCTGGCTCAGCGGGCTCGGGAAGATGCTCGGCAGACGGAACTGATCCGGCGGGCCTGGAACGACAGTGGCAAGGTCTATGGCTACCGCAAGCTGCACGACGACCTGCTGGATCACGGCGAGACCTGCTGCCCGAACCGGGTCGCCAGATTGACCAGGCTGGCGGGCATCAAGGCGCAGATCGGCTACAAGCGCAGGCCCGGCGGCCATGGCGGCAAGCCGTCGCTGGCGGTCGACAACACGCTGGACCGTCAGTTCGACGTGGCTGCGCCAGACCGGGCTTGGGTGACAGACATCACCTACATTCGCACCTTGGAAGGCTTCGCCTATCTGGCTGTCGTGATCGACCTGTTTTCCCGCCGCGTGGTCGGTTGGTCGATGCAGAGCCGGCAGACCACCGATGTGGTGCTGCAGGCGCTGCACATGGCGGTATGGCGCCGTAAGCCGAAGCAAAGGGTACTGATCCACTCGGATCAGGGTTCGCAGTTCACCAGCATGGACTGGGCTGCCTTCATACGCGCTCACAATCTTGAGCACTCGATGAGCCGCCGCGGCAACTGCCATGACAACGCCGTCGCCGAGAGCTTCTTCTCCTCGCTCAAGCGCGAACACATCCGGCGGCGAACGTACAAAACCCGCGAGGAAGCCCGCCAGGACGTGTTCGATTATGTCGAGATGTTCTACAACCCGGTGCGCAAGCAGGTCAGGAACGGGATGCTGTCGCCCGTCGCGTTCGAACGGCAGCAGATTTTGAAAGCTGAAGGCGTCTAAAAAACTCGGGGCTACTCAACCGGCTGAAATAAGGGGGACTGCAACGTGGAGAACGTGAGAACGAGCCGCTGGCCTCTTCTAGCCATGACTCCGGAGATGACGGGCAAATCGCCTCTACATGTCGGGATGCTGGCGTTTCCGGGCTTTACCCTTCTTGATCTGGTCGGTCCGCTTACCGTCCTTCATGGCCCCATGCGGACGCATCTCGTCTGGAAGACGAAAGGCCCGATCGAGTCAGACATCGGGATAAAGGTCGAGGCGACGATGTCCTTCGATCAAGCGCTGGAGTCGTTCGACATCATCTTCGTCCCTGGCGGCCCAGGTCAGATCGACGTCTTCAAGGATGAAGAGACACTCGACTTCCTCAGGCATCATGGCGCGCGTGCGAAGTGGGTCACGGCGGTCTGCACTGGTTCTATGATCCTCGGCGCCGCAGGACTGCTGAAGGGCTACCGTGCGACCACTCACTGGGTGGGACGTCAGATGCTACCGCTCTTCGGTGCCGAGCCAATTGCGGAACGCGTCGTCATCGACCGGAACCGCATCACGGGCGGGGGGGTGACGGCGGGCATTGATTTCGGTCTGGTTCTCCTGAACACGATCTTCGGCGATCATGTCGCGAAGACCACGCAGCTCCTCATGGAATACGATCCCGCTCCCCCGTTCAACGTCGGCGATCCTGACCGAGCCGGCGAAAAGGCCGTAGAGGCCGCCTTCGAGGTGCTGGCGCCAGTTGCCGAAGCGTCCCTGGCCGCTTTGGAAGGTCGGTTCGGAGGCTGAACAGCAAGTGAGCTACCCGGCTTGACCCGAGTCGCTCAACGATGCGGGGTTGCGAGGCAATCATTGAAACGAACGGCGGTTAATATGCGCAAAGCGTCCTTGTCGTTGAAGCTTCGGTTCGTTCCCGGACAATATGCGGTTGCCCGCCTGGCGGCTGACAGCACCATTCCTGATTGGGCGTCGGGGCCGGGGTTCCATGCGATCGTGCGCGCCGATGACGAGCTGACGATCGTATGCTCTGCCGACGTGGTTCCCGACGAAGTCGAAGCTGAACGCGAGTGGGCCTGCCTACGAACCGTCGGCCCGTTCGCGTTTCAGGCGGCGGGCGTCGTCCTGACGCTCATCGCGCCGTTGTCTTCGAACGGGATCGGCGTCTTCGTCGTATGCACCTTCGATGGAGAACATCTGCTGATAAAGGAAGGGGATCGTCGCAAGGCGGTCGAACTGCTGGTCGCCAACGGTCACCAATTCGTCACTTGATCGTTCATGACCCTCTGTCTGTATGGAAGTGCAACGCGCATTTGGTGCAAGCCGGTGGCTGATGCCAGAGTTGCTTTGAATAGAGCGGTGCGAGCATTTGGTCATGACCATGTCTTTTGGCAGTTCCAAAAACTCGGTAGATAAGCCAACCACAGGCCGGACATCTTAAATTGAAAACCCACGTGGCAGGCATAGCTAAGCAAACACCGACGAGAGCAGTCGAAAATGATCCCATAAGGCCCGCCAACACAACGATGGCTATTCCGCTATAGCCAAGCCAGCGAGCCGCTACCTCGTATCGCTGCGCCAAGCGGAGCTTTCGCTCCGCGGTAGCTGTCAAATTTCCCACTGTCGTCTCATGCATTAGCGGAGGGTGGGGAAGTGCATAATGCCACGATAATTTAGAGTGCCAATGTCCGCAATTGGGCGCTTGCGGACTGGCAGCTTTCCCGGCCCATAGCTGCCGGTCGGCTTTTAGGCTCGATGGACTCCCGCGAAGGGCCTGAACGGCAATAGGCGGTGGAAAGCGGGCATTGTGGATTAGCGGGTTCAGTATCTCTCTGAGTTGCAACGCTAGACGCCTGTTGCGATACGTTTGGTTGCTGGTTCCGATCGTGATGAAGGCTTCGAATTATGATGCTACCTATCCTTTCTAGGTATCCAGGCAACTGTAACCGGGTCACCAATCCCGCCCGCGCCTCGCCCGCTTCCGCCGTTCACACGGGAAGTTGAGGCCGTTGCCCGCCTCAAAGGATCGAGGGTGAGCGCCGCCTATAAGGTGTGCAGCGATGCTCGCACGAATGCTGATGGGCGGTGGGTCGACGCGATGGGAACTCCGCCACATTCCAAAGCATGGAATATCGCGACTTTTGCTCTGAAGCATTCACTGACCGTATGTCAGGAGCAGCGGCAAGCTCTACGCGAACAAGTCGAGTTCATGGAGAACATCATCGTTGATGGGTCGAGTCACGATAGTGAGGTAGCCGCCCAGATGGTCGATGGCGTGGTTTCGGAATTGAAAGCAGGCGAGCAGTATTACGCGACGGAGACACCGCGCTACCGTCACCTGCTCGTAGTGGGTTGGGGGAGCCCTCATTGCATCCAGCATGCTGACGGCTACACACCAAATTCCAGCATATGCGCGGCGGGTGAGAACCCTCTTCAACCGTGAAGGGTTAATGTCCGCTATTCGGCGCTTCCTGCCGAAATCGCTGCCCAAGCGCTACCGTGAATCTGTGTCCGAGTAATGTACAGGGGCCTAGAGACGTCGCCGTCTCCAGATCGCCGTTTCTAGGCGAGGCCCTTCGTAGGCAGTGTATTCGCTACGCAAGGACGGCGTCCGAAGTCGCTCGGCTTCGATCGATCGCGGTCCGGACGCTTGCGTCCGGCTACCGGAACCGATCCCTCGGACCCGCACGTCACCGGAAGCGGAGACGGCATGAAGATCGAGCTGATCCTGCGTCGAGGCGCTCAGGGAAAGGAAGGGGCTTCATCGATCATACGAATAGACTCAGCATAAGAGTGAAGAAGAGGCCGAAGACGCCGACGAGCGTCTCCATCACCGACCAGGACCGGAAGGTGTCAGCGAGGCTCAATCCGAAGTATTCCTTGAACATCCAGAAGCCGGAGTCATTGACGTGGCTGCACATCAGGCTGCCGGCCCCGATCGCCAGGACCATCAGGCTAGGATCGACGTTCTGCGACGCCACCAGCGGCTGCACCATGCCGGCCGCGGTGAGGCCTGCGACCGTGGCCGATCCGAGGGCCAGCCGGATGACCAGCGCGATGGTCCAGCCGAGCACGAGAGGCGGGACGTGAAGACCCGTCAGCCAGCCGGCCAGGGCGGCGTCGGCACCGCCGTCCACGAACACCTGCTTGAGCGCGCCGGCCCCAGCTATGACGAGAAGGATGCCGGCGATGTCCTTGACGGCCTCCACCGATCCTCTTGAAAGGTCGGATCCCTTCCGACCCTGTGCGACGCCGAGCACGGCCGTTGCGACGAGCAGCGCGACGAGCATCACGACGTTTGCATCGCCCGCGACGGCGGCCGCCAGCAGGACGCCTGGTCGAAGGCCGTCGAACGAGGCGACCACGGTGGCGCCGGCCAGCAGTGCGATCGGCAGAAGCGCGACCCCGAAGCTCGCCACGACCCCAGGCGCGTCGCGATCCGGCGGCCCCCCTTTTTGAAGATCCGCGACCGGCCGCGCGACGACGCCGTTCAGCGTCCGCGCGAACAGCGGACCCGCGATCAGCAGCGTCGGAATCCCGACCATCAGCCCGAACAGGAGGGTCCTCCCCATGCTCGCGCGGAACAGGCCGACGAGCGCGGTGGGGGAGGGGTGGGGCGGCAGAAATCCATGGGCGATCGAGAGACCGGCGAGCATCGGTATGCCGAGATACACCGCAGGCAGGCGCGAGCGCTTCTGGACCGACAGGATCAGCGGGACCATCAGGACGAAGCCGACGTTATAGAAGAGCGGGATCCCGACCAGAAAGCCGGCTGCGGCCAGGGCGATCGTTATCCTCTTCACGCCCGCGACGCGAATGAGCGTGTCCGCGATCCGCCGCGCGGCGCCGCTGTCCGCGACGATCCTTCCGAACATGGCCCCGAGGCACAGGATCGCGGCGAGCGATCCGAGCATGTCCCCGATCCCGTGGTTCAGGCTGGTGGTGATGCTGCCCACGGGACGTCCTAGCAACAGCGCGGCGACGATCGCGGCGATCAGGAACGCCACGAAGGGGTGCAGCTTCACGACGGCGATCAGAAGCACCAGCGTTCCGACCGCGACCAGGACGGCAAGAAGAGTCATGTCGAACTCCAACGGACGGAATTTTCCGAGCGGCAGGTCCCGGACGCACGTCGTTCAAGACGCGGGGTCGAACCGCCGCCGAACGAAGGCGGCCTGCAAGTTGCGATCAATTCCCCACCCCCCGGACGACCGTGTAGGCCGTCAATGATCGCTGACCGGTCCGGGTCAGGACATCCAGCTCCCCGCCAATGTCGTCGACGATCTTCGGGCAGAGCACCCCCTCCGGCATGAGGCGATCCTCGATCAGCATCGCGGCGGCGCCGATGGGGATCGCGTAATCGGGCTCTGTCGCGGGGCATATCGACGATCCGCCTCCGCGAAGCCTGCCCAGCGCCCCGGCTAGATCAACCGTCACGAGATCCGTCACGTAGACGCCCACGTACAGCGTAGCGGGCACCGATCTGCCGTAGGCCTCGTGCAGGGCGAGATGCAGATCGCCGGCGCAGTCGGCCACCCGCGCTATCGCATTGGATGCGGACGCCTCGCTCCGATAGGGAGGGACTTCCAGATTTATCCCGTGCAGCATGACGCACCGTCTCCACCGCTAGTAGAACGTCGCGGTCCCCGCCTTCGCCGACGAACCGAGACCTGAACCGGCGGTCGCAACCGTCGGCGGCTTGGGTCAACGAAGCCTGACGACCGCACCGACCACGTTCCATCCCCTGATCGACACCGCGGACGCCTTGGTCGGCGCGTCGTCGCACTGGATGTTGACCGTTTGCGTCTCGCCGGGGAGCAGGTTGAGATAGTTGTTACTGTAATACGCCGGCAGCACGCGCTCGCCCCGCGCGTTCAGCACCGTCATCTTGATGCCCAGAACCGGCTGGTCGCTGCGATTGGTCACCGTGACGCCTATCGAGGACTTCGCGTCGACCGCCGCCTTCACGTCGATCCTCTGCGGCACCAGGTCGTTCAGCTTGCGATAGGCCGCGTCGTCGACGCCCTGCCAGTAGAAGTTCCGGCTCAGCTCCTTCCCCGCATCATTGACAAGGGTCATGGACACGAAGACCAGCCTCTCGCGATCCAGGACGGGCTGAAGCCTCAGGGCGGGGAGCGTGGTGGTCGCGTTGGCCGGGGCGTCCACGATCAGTTCGTCCGAAAGTAAGACCCTGCCGTCGCCCGAGGCCACCTTAGTCGTCAGTCGAAGACGGGATCGGCGTTGCAGCGTCGTGTTGACCACCGCCAGCGAATAGTCGGGCAGGTTCATCTGAGCATGCATCGGCTCCAGCGCCGACTTCGTTCCGAAGTAGGCACCGGGAGTGTCGTAGTCGTAGCTATACATCTGCCAATGGTTCGAGGGCCACGCCGGATGGGTCATCCACAGCATGCGTCCGCTGTTCTTGGTCCAGAGATGGGCCGACATGCCTTCGAAGATCGCCTTGTAGTCGGCGACGTTCATGAGCTGGGCCTTGCGTTCGAAGTCCTCGAGGCTCGTGGCCTTGCCCAGCTGCGCGTCCATCGTGTCCATGAACGTCTTGACGTCGCCGTTCCCGCCGAAGTGCCAGTCGTGATACGCGAGAGTGTCGCTGATCGGCCAGAGCTCAGATTTCGGCATCATCGCCTTCAGCGCCTCCAGGGTGTTCAGCGACGGAGTGCCGGTCTCGACCGAGAAGCCCGACGCAAGGTTCGTGAAGTAGCCGACGGGAGGCCGGTAGTTGTATGGGCCGGAACCCTGCAGTCCGACGGCGTTCGAGCTGGGCATGTAAAGCCTGGTGCCGTCCAGCTCGTGGACGAGCGCGTCCATCCCCTCGTTCATCAGGGGCGGCGGCACGCCCTCGTTGCGCCCGAACCAGAGAAGCACCGACGGGTGGTTCCGATAGCGGCTGACGACGTCGCGGACGTTCGCCAGGAAGAGCTGCGGATCCTCGGGTTCCACCTGGAAGTCCTGGGTGGACATAAAGAAGTCGTTCGTGATCAGCATGCCGTATTCGTCGGCGAGGTCGTAGAACACGTCCTCGGTGTTCTGCCCCACCCAGTTGCGGATGATGTTGACGTTGGCGTTCCTGTGCAGTTTGAAAAACGGCTCCAGCCGTTTGCGCGGCACGCGCTTCATGAAGTCGTCCATGCCCCAGTTCCCGCCGCGCGCGGCGATATTCACGCCGTTCACGAACACCGTCAGGTGCGGCAGCGCCATCGTCTTCTCGAGCGGCCGCACCGCCGGCGAATTCTCGCCCGCGGGGGTGAGTGATTCCACCCATCCCTCCGACGTCCGCTTGATGGCCTCGTGCCGCGGATCTACCAGCCGCTCCTTGGAGTCCGTCGGGGAGACGAAGACGCGGCGCAGGGATCCCGCCCGGTCGAAGAGCGATAGCCCGTAGCTGAGCTCGCGCATTCCGAACCGCAACGTCCTGCTGTCGGAAGGACGACCGCCCTGCGACGCCGAGACCTTCAGCGTGTAGAGGTTCTGCAGTCCGTATCCGTTCGGCCACCACAGGCGGGGATTGCGCACGTTCAGCGCCGGGAAGTCCGCGGGCGCGAACTCGACGGTCGTGCTTCCAGGCGCCAGCACCACGTCCTTGGACACGGCGACGCCATCGAAGCTCGCGGTGATCCGGGACGCAACAGGTGCCGCATCGAGGTTCGTCACGGGAACGCGCACCGTGACCGCAGCGCTGTCGGTCCGGGGCAGCGGGAGATCGGTGACGACCTGCGCGTCGCCGATGCGAAGCGCCTCGCTCGTTTGCAGTTCGACGGGCTGCCAGATGCCCATGTTTCGATCGCGGACGCCGGGGATCCAGTCCCATCCCTCGGACGCCACGAACGTCGGTCCGTCGATGGTCAGGTTCCCGCCGTTCATGCCTGGACCCGCCGCGATGGATTCCTCATGCGGGATGCCTGGATGCGGCGGTCGAACGATCTTCACGGCGACCGCGTTTCGACCCGCGCGCAGCAGCGGCGAGACGTCGAACTGCCCTCGGACGAACGCGCCGCGGACGTCGCCGACACGGGTGCCGTTGACCCAGATCTCCGCTGCATAGTTGATGCCCTTGAAGACCAGGAACCGCTTTCCGCCAGCCTCCGACGGCATGTCGAACTCGGTGCGATACCAATAGTCCTGGCGAGCCAGACTTTCCGGTATGGCCAAGTTGTTCAGGCCGAACGCGGGGTCGGGATACACGCCCCGATCGACCAGCGTGGTCAAGACGGTGCCGGGGACCGTCGCCTTGAACCACTTCTCATGCGGGAAGCCCGTGGCGGACAGCTGCGCGCCCGTCGCAGAGACGCCGTCCGCGAACGCCAGGTCCCAATCGCCGATCTGCCAACGGTTCTCCGCGAGCCGCGTCATGGACGGCCGCGCGCCGAGCGGTCGGGCGACGGGCTTGGTGGGAGGTGTCGCGCTCTTCGGCAGGGTCCAGTAGTCCTGCGGCTGGAAATACCCCCGCCACTGCTTCTCCTGCCACTCCCAGCCCACTCCGGGCTTGACGAGCTGGGCGGGCATGACCTCCGGCGGCCGCGTCGGCGACTTCGACGGCGACGCATTCTTCGCTTGCAGCCGGAGTTCGAAGACGTCGCCGCCGAAGTGCTGAGCGTTGCTCGGAGAACCTTCGCCAGCGGCCGGGGCCAGGGCCAGCAAGGGCGCGATCGGCGACAAGCTTGCCGACGACGTCCCCACCATCACGCCGTCGGCGAACAGTCGGACCGATCGGCCGTCACTCGACGCCGTGACGAAGGTCCATCGGCCGACCGGCATCGCCGCCTTCGTCCGCGCTGGTTCGCCTCTTCCGTTCCAGAAGGCGAGATCGCCGTCGTCCAACACGATGGCGCGGACCGCGTCCCCGCGTCCCACCTGCACGACGACGCTGCGTCCGGTCCGCTTCACGCTCGGCCTGATCCAGGTCCACATCGTCCATGGGGCGCCCGCCTCGAGCCCGCGAGTGTTCGCGGGAAGCTCCCGTTCGAGGCCGATCCCGTCGGCGAGGATGGTGGCGCTGTGCGGCCCCGTGGCGGCGGACTCGCCGCGATCGACGACCTCGGACGGGTCCTGAGCGCTGCCCGGCGAAGCGCCGAGACCCAGGACGACGCTGCCGCATAGCAAGGCGATCCGAAGGCGCCGTTGGTGGAAGTTCATCGCATCCCTCTCGATCTCTAGGCCGTCCACGCCGGTTCCCACCGACCCTGGACGATCAGTTGTAAGTGGCGGCGTACCGTTCGGCCGACGCGTCCAGAGCGTCCAAGGCCAGCGCGAGCGAGCCGAGCGGACCGGCCGCGTCCCCTAGACCCGGGGCTACGAGCAGCGTTTCTAGCTGTGCCGCGATCTCGTCGGCGCCGGCGTAGCCGCCCATCCGCAGCTCCAGCCGGCTGCGGATCATCGGGATGAGGAACGGACGCCTGGAGGGAACGCCGCCCCCCAGGAGAATGCGCTCGGGCACCACCGTCAGGAGCATGTTGTGCATCATCGTCGCCAACGCGTCCGCGACCGCTCCCCAGACCGGATGGTCGTCCGCGACGGCGTCGCCCGACATGCCGGTGCGCCTCTCGATCGCCGGCCCCGAGACCAGACCCTCGACGCAGTCTCCGTGGAAGGAACATGCGCCCTCCCAGTCGTCACCGGGCTCTCGCCTCACTAGCATGTGTCCCGCCTCGGGGTGGCCGAGCCCGTGAACCGTCCGCCCGCCGACGACGATGCCGGCGCCGACCCCCGTCCCTACGGTGACGTAGGTCCAGCTCGAAAGCCCCTGGGCGGCCCCCCATCGACCTTCGGCGAGCGCTGCCGCATTCACGTCCGTATCGGCCATGGTCGGAACGTCGTAGCGTCGCGTCAGCCGCTGGACGACGTCAGCGCCGTGCCATCCGGGTTTGGTCGTCTTTCCGATGTGGCCGAAGTCTGCGGACGCCCGGTTCAGCTCGATCGGCCCAAAGCTGCCTATGCCGAGCGCCCGGACGTTATGCGTCCGCATCCAGCCATCGAGCGCGTTCTCGATGCCGGCGAGCGTCGAGGCGGGATCGCGCGTCAGGAGCCGTCTGGTTTCCAAGACGTCGTCATAGCCTCGAGCCAGCGTGCAGATGATCTTTGTGCCACCAAGTTCGATTCCGACGATGCAGCCCTTGCCGTCCGCGTCTTCGGTCGCTCCAGGTCGAAGCGTCTTGGCGTAGGTCTCCATCATCGTACCGCCACGCTCGAAGGCGTCACGTTCCATCCGCTCAGACGGACGCTGACCGGACCGTGCGCGCAGCTCGTCGGATATCTCACGTCGATGACCCGTTCCTCGCCCGGCAGGAGGGAGACGTAGTTGTCGGTGAAGTATGCTGGCAGGACCTGCTTTCCGGCCGCGTCGAAGAGGGTGGCCTTCGCTTCGATGATCGGCGTCTGGGAGGCGTTGCGAAGCGTGATCGTGGCCGCCGTCTCGCTCCCGTCGACCTTCGCGCTGGCCGACGCGGCGAGGCCGGCCTTCGGCATCCGCGTCATGCTCTGGAGATCCGACGGCTGACGGCCCTCCCAGTAAAAGTTGCGGGACAGGCTCACGCCCTGCGCATCCGTCGCTTCTAGGCTCACCAGCGTCACGGGATTGGCCTTCAGCGTCTTCGGCGCGATCGTCATAGCCTCCGAGACGCCTTCTCGCGCCGCATCAAGCCGAACCGAGCGATCCACGACGGTCCGGCCCTCGAGATTGGTCATCCGCACGCGAACCTTCAGCCCGCCCAGCGGCGCGCGTGTGTTGTTGACCACCACGATTTTGTGATCCGGCAGGTTCATCTGCACGTGGACCGGCTCGGAAGCCTTCTGGACCGCGTAGTATGAGGCCTGCGTGTCGTAGTCCGAACTGAAGATGTTCCATGCGCTGGAAGGCCAGGCCGGCTGCGTCATCCACAGCATGCGTGCGCTGTTGGTTTTCCAGAGCCACAGCGTTGAATCCTTCGAAAATCGCACGGTAGGAGTCGTACTGCAGAAGCTGCGCCTTGCCGCTGAAGTCCTCGAGGCTGGTCGGTTCGCCGAAGCGGACGCGCATCGCGTCCATGTAGGTCTTCACCGATCCACCCCGGTCCTGATGCCAGTCGTGGTAGGCCCACGCGTCGCTGATCGGCCAGAGGTCCTCCTTCGGGATCGCTCGCTTCCAGCTTTCGAGGGTCGGGAACGAGGGCGTGCCGAGCTCTACCGCGAAGCCCTTCGCGTGCTCGGTGAAGTAGGTCTCGGGTTCGCGCCAGTCGTAGGGCCCACTGCCGGCGAGGTTCACGTTGTTGGATGAGCCCATGTAAAGGCGCGTGCCGTCCTCCTTCTCGATCAGCGACTGCAGGGCGACATTGAGCGACGGCTGCGGAACGCCCTCGTTCCGGCCGATCCACGCCACGATGGACGGATGGTTCCGATACCGGGCGACGACGTCCTGCGCGTTGTCCATGAACAGCGGCACGTCGTCGACCTGCTGGTTGTAGTCCTGCGTCGACTCCCAGAAGTCGTTCAGGACCATTAGCCCATACTCGTCCGCGAGATCGAAGAAGACGTCTTCGGTGTTCTGGCCGACCCAGTTCCGGATGATATTCATGTTGCCGTCACGATGAAGCCGGAAGAACGGCTCTAGCCGATCGCGCTCGATGCGCTTCATAAAGTCGTCCATGCCGATGTTCCCGCCCCGAGCGGCGATGCGGACGCCGTTCACCCGGATGACGAGATGCGGCGCCAGCTCCCCCTCGCCGTCGATCCGCGTGACGGCGGGCGACGTGATCGCACCCGGCGCCAAGGACGCTGCCCAGCCGCCCTTCACCTTGCGAATCCCCTCGTGGGTCCCGTCGACGACGTGCTGACCAAGCGATCTGGCTCGGGAGAGGTCAATGCCGACCCGACGGAGCTCGCCGGCATCGTCCATAAGCGACATGTCGTAGGTGACCTGTCGGATGCCGAAGCGCGTCGTGTGTTCGTCCGAGCGTCGTCCCGCGATCGATGTCTCGATACGAAGGTCGTGGAGGTTGGGCTTGCCGTAGCCGTTGGGCCACCAGAGCTTTGGGTTCCTGACGGAGAGCGGAGGGAACTCCGCGGGCATGAACGAGACGACAATTTTCTGCCGCGGAGCGAGCCGGACGGATCGACTGACGGCGACGTCGTCAAAGCTTGCGCGCACGACGGTTTCGACGGGCTGATCCGTGAGGTTCTCTACCGGCACGCGAATCTCGACGTCGGCGACGCTGTTGTCGGATTTCGGAAGCGTCGTGACGATCTGCGGATCGCCGATCCTCGCCGCGCTGACCTGCTCGATCAGCACGGGCTGCCATATCCCAATGTTCCGATCCCGGATCGAGGGGATCCAGTCCCATCCCTCGGCCGCGACGAATGTGGGACCGTCGAGGACGAGCATGCCGCCGTTCTCGCCGGCGCCGGCCTTCAGGGACTCTTCCTGAGCGATGCCGGGGTGGGGCGGGGGAAGGATCTTCACGGCCACCGCGGCGACGGTGCCGGCCGGGGCCACCTTTGATATGTCGAACCGGCCGCGGACGAACGCGCCCTTCAGGTCGCCGACCAGCCGTCCGTTGACCCAGATCTCCGCCGCGTAGTTGATCCCCTTGAACGTGAGGAACGTGTTCGTCGCGGCTTCTCCCGCCGGCACGCGGAACTGCGTGCGATACCAGTAGGCCTGACGGCTGAGCTTCTCGGGAATGGCCATGTTGTTCAGACCGTAGGCGGGATCCGGATAGACGCCGCGATCAACCAAGGTCGTCAAGACGGTCCCCGGGACCGTGGCGACGCGCCAGCCGCTGACGTCGTATCCGGCCCGCGACAGGACCGCCCCCGGGTCGCGGACGTCCGGCGTGGCCACGAGCCGCCAGCCGTTCACCGTCCAGCGGCCGTCCGCGCCGCTCGCTAGAACCGGCAGATCCGGTATCGGCTTCGCGATCGGAGCCGAGAATGGAGCGCCCGACTTTGGCAGCGTGTCGGCGGACTGCGGCGTCTCCTGACCGATCTGCTGCTTCTTCTGCACTGGCCAAGTCGGACTGTTCGTCGTGAAGCCGACGAGATCCGCATCGGGAACCCGACCGGCCTCGGACGCGATCGACGCCACGGGGACTGCGGACCGGTCCAGTCGAAGATCCGCCATGCGGCCTGCGAACGCCTGATCGCCGGACCGGCGCGGCGCGACGGTCATCGCCCCCCTGGCGGCCAAGCCGTCGAGGCGACGCGTCCGCCCCGCGCTCCTTCCGTTGACGTAGAGGACCATGCCATCGGCATTGTTTCTCACCGCTAAATGGGTCCATCGCCCGACCGGCATCGTAGCGTCGGCGGCGATCCTCGTCGCGCCCGCGATGACGGTCGGACGTCCCTTGACCAAGTTCAAGGCGAACTGCACCGTCCCCTGATCGGCTACCGCCACTAGCGACGAGTCACCTGCCGAAGCGTCCTTGGGCCAGACCCAGCCGCTGAGCGTGAAGTCCCCGGCCCGGTCGGTCGCGTCCGGGGACGTCATCGGGAACGTGACGCTGTCGCCGCCGCGCGCGATATCGATGTTGATCGGACGGCCAAGCGCGGCCAATGGCTCGTTAGCCGACACTTGCCATCCGCTCAGCGCAGTTGCCGCAAGCGCTACCGCCAAATACTTCATGCTTCCTCCCTCGGGCGTCAGAACCATTTGCCGCCTCCTTGTTCCGGGGCAGCCATGATCGATCGTCGCCGACCGGCATAGCAGCCATCGCAATTTATTCAATCAAATTGAATAAGTCTTGAGCTCGATGGCATGGTGTGTTCCTCTGCACCCCTAAGACAGGGCTTGGACACCGGTCGATACAGGAGAGGACCCGACGCCGCGCCAACCGCGGCGATCGTCCCATCTTGTCCGATCGACAAAGGGACGACATACAATGCGAACGGGAACACATCTCACCGTGATCCGGCTGCTGGCTGGATCGGCCATCGTCATGATTCTTCCTGCCGCCGCCACGGCGCATCAGGTCGGGACGCCTCTCGTGCAGGAGGACGTCGCTCAGGACATCGTCGTGACAAGCGTCGGCCTATGCGAACTGGTCACGAACGATCGTAGCCGAGAGCCTTTATCCCGCGCACCCTTGGCCGCTGTCCCGCCGGATGGCGTAGCGTTGGGGCAACGCGTGGAACGGACATGAACGCCGGCGCTGGTCACGGCCACCGAACGGCGACTTGGTAAAAACCGGGCAGCCGACAAAGCGATGTTGAGCCGGGGTGGGCGCATTCCAGGCCTCCTAGATCAAGACCGGTTCCGGAGCACGGCGAGCGACGCCGCACTCACAAGACGTCGACGCGTTCCAATGGGCCTAAGCGGCGCCAAAAAAGACAAATTAGCCCCGCCGAAATTATATTCAATCAAATTGAATAAGTATTGCAACTTATCCTGAAAGCTGCTTTTGGAGCCGGACCAAGAGGGCTTGGAAAGAGCCGAGTGGGGAGGAGCATGAGACGACGCCGCAGCGCCGTGCGTGTTTCAATCCCCCTGGTCAGGACGAGGGGATGAAAGAAGTGCTTAGAGTGACATCGCTACGATCGATTCTGTTCACGGCAAGCTCCGTGGTCGCGCTTCTCGGCGCCCAGTCCGCGACGGCGCAGCAGACCACGTCCGACGGCCCGGCAGCCGCCGCGCCGGACGCAAGCACGCCGCCGGTGCAGGAGGCTGTCTCTAAAGAACAGGACATCGTCGTCACCGGCGTCCGTGGCGCGCAGCAGAAGGCGATCAACGTCAAGCGCCAGGCGTCGCAGATCGTTGATTCGATCGCCGCCGAAGATATCGGCAAGCTGCCCGACGTGACCATTGCGGACTCGCTCCAGCGCGTCACCGGAGTGCAGATTACGCGTTCTGCCGGTCAGGGCGCTTCAGTCAACATCCGCGGCCTCGCCAACGTCCTTACGACGCTGAACGGCGAGCAGTTTCTTGGCGCTTCGAACATCACCGGCGCGCAGCCGAACCTCACGGACATCCCGTCCACCCTCTTCGCCGGCGTGGACGTCATCAAATCGCCGACGGCCAGCGATCTCACCGGCGGCAACTCGGGCATCATCGCGCTCAAGACCCGGCGCCCCTTCGACCTTCACAAAGGGCTGACCGCCACGGGCGCGGTTCAGGACACCTATGGCAGCGGAACGAAGGACTGGAGCCAGAACGCCTCGGCCCTGGTCGCCTACAACGGCAGCCGCATCGGCTTTCTGGTCGCCGGCTCGTATGACAACGAGATCCTGAGCAACAAGAACCCGCGCGTCACTAACGGGATCCTGAAGACGACCGACGCGCAGGCCGGCTTCGATGTCCGCAAGGACGGCGACATCACGAACAGCACCAAGCTCGCCGACAAGGACTACTTCTACAACCCGGTCGCGCTCGAGTTCGACAACGGGCAGACGCAGCGCGAGCGCATCGGCGCCAACGCTTCGGTGCAATACGACGTTACGGATTCCATCCAGCTCATCGGCGACGTCGCCTACACCCGCTTCCGCAACAGGAACTCGGGCAACACGGCCGTGCTGCACGGCAACTTCTCGAACGACAGCTATCTTTCGTCGTCGATCATCGACAGCAACGGCGTCGTCCAGTTCGCCGACCTGAACCTGTCGCGGTTCCAGGTCCACACGCTGAACGCTTACAGCAAGGCTCGCTCGATCAACACGAACCTCGAGGCCCGCTTCAAGAACGACGGACCGTTCAGCGCGACGCTGCGCTACGTGCACGGGGATTCTCGCAACGACTCGACCCAGACCGACATCGACTCCTGGGCTACCCGGGCAGGCGTCGTTCCCCGTTCGCTTCCTACCAGCTGCGCCGGGACCACGATCCCGGCCAACTGTAGCTACGCCAATCCGGGCGGTCTCGCGGCCGTCCGCGCAACGGTGGACTGGCGTGGATCCGAACCGTCGGTGAACTTCCTCACGGACGTGACGAACCCGGCCAACTACTCCCTGACCTCGACCTGGTCGCAGGGCTCGAAGCAGAAGGCCACGCTCGACGTCTACCGTGCGGACGCTCAGTACGACACCGATCTGGGTCCGCTAAAGAACATCCGCATCGGTGGCCGGTATGGCACCCGCGAAGCAGGCAACGATGCCTTTCGCTACCTGTCCCCGATCGGGCCAGCTGGGCATCTCTACTTCTACAAGGATCCTTTGATCGTCGACACGGTTGGCTACAGCGTGGTCCCGATCCGCAAGTTCAATGATCTTCCAGGGCTCGTGGCCTCTGCGGGCGGCTTCAGCCCGATCACCGGCATCCCGAACGTCCCCGGGATCGCGCCGAACGCTCTAAATGACGTCAACGCCTACAACGCCCTGCTCTTTCCGGGCACCAAAGCCTACCTCGATCCCCAGAACAGCTACCGGGTCACTCAGCGGCAGGCCAGCGCCTATGCCGAAGCCAACTTCGACGGCTCGCTGGGCTCGCTCGAATTCACCGGAAACGCGGGCGTCCGCTATGTGAAGACCAAGCTCGGGATCTTCTCCTTCCCGACGAACGGCCAGTTCATCGGCGATCTGTCGTTCAACGGCGTCGCCATCGCGACGGGGACAACCAGGTCCAACAACGACAGCGACGACTTTCTGCCCGACGCTAACCTCAGCCTGCACGTGCGCCCGGATATGTATCTCCGGTTCGCCTACGCCAAGACGCTCGGCCAGCTCGACCTCTCGCAGTTCGGCCGTGGTCTGGCATCTTCTTATGCGGTGAACGGAACGCGGACCTATCAAGGGGTGGCGCTCGATCCAAGCCTCCAGCGCTACAGCTCCGGATCTGCGGGCAACCCCAATCTTAGACTGCCGCGATCGGCCAACTACAACGTTTCCTACGAGTGGTACTTCAACCGGAGCAGCCTCCTCTCGGTCGCGGCCTTCTGGTTCGACGTGAAGAGCTTCCTTCAGACGAACACGCTGATCGAGGCGCAGCCGGATGCCGACGGCGTCGTCCGCGAAGGCGGTCCGGTCACGCGACCGGTCAACGGTAAGGGCGGATCCATCAAGGGCGTCGAAGTCGGCTTCCAAACAGTCTTCAACTTTCTCCCTGGCGCGCTCAGCGGCTTCGGCGGCCAGTTGAACTACACCTACTCGGACAGCGGCAGCTCCAACGTCGATCTCTTTGGCAAGTCGTTGCCGGTGCCGGACAACTCGAAGCATCAGGCGAACGCCGTGCTGTTCTATCAGAAGGGCCCGGTCCAGGGTCGAGTGGCATACAACTACCGCAGCAAGCGCTTCGGCGGTTTCGTATCCGCGGCGGACGACAACCTGGCGGTCTGGAACCGCGCGACCGGCTATCTTGACGCGTCGGCGAGCTACGACGTCACGCCGAAGTTCACCATGTTCGTCCAGGGCTCGAACCTGACCAAGGAGCACGAGGAGCAATACGCCCAGTTCAAGAACTTCTGGTATGGCTCGAACATTTTCGAACGACGTCTGACGTTCGGCGTCCGCATCCGCAACTAGTCTTTCCCCCCCGGTACCCTCGGCTGGTCACTCCTCCCGCCCCTCCCGACCAGCCATCAACAGGGTTTCCTGCGGCCGCAGCGACATATCGCTGCGGCCGCATTTTTGTTCGCGCGGCCGGCCCCGTTTGGTGCAATATAGATGAATGGATGATAGCGGTACCGATACGATGACGGGGACGACTCCCAAGGACGACGGCATGAGGGGCAACGACCGACAGCCCCGATTGACGGTAGGTCTGTCTGGAAGCAACCTGGTCCGCGTCAGCGATTTCAACCAGCGCGTGGTCCTGCAGGCCATCCGCGTGGGGGGAGGCGAGGTCTCTAGGTCGGAACTCGCGGCCGCGACCGGACTGACGTTCCCGACTATCGCCAACATCACGCGCCGCCTCATCGAGGACGGTCTCGTCCACGAGACCGCCCGCATCAAAGGTCCGCGAGGGAGCCCGGCGTCGCGGCTCGCGATCGATCCCGACGGCTGCTTTTCGTTAGGGGTAAACATCGATCGGGATCATGTCGCTGTCGTGATCCTTGACCTCGCGGGGGGCGTTCGCGCGCGATCCGTCAAGGAGGTCGATTTCCCTAGCCCCGAGATGGTCGTTGACTACGTGCAGGATTGGTACGCCGAGACGACGGACGCATTGAAGCTGGACCGCGAACGCTTCATCGGCATCGGTCTTGCGATACCTGACGATATTGGAACGATCGCGCTGCCCAAGATGCCTGAGGCATACAGCGTCTGGACAACGACGAACGTCTCACTCCTACTTCAAGACGGACTGGGGCTGCCCGTCTTCCGCGACAACGACGCTGCAGCGGCGGCAATCGGGGAAGCGCAGTTCGGCAACGGACGGCAGTTCACCGACTTCTTCTACGTGTTGATCAGCGCCGGACTGGGCGGTGCTGTTGTTGTGGATAACGAGTATGTGCGCGGCGGAAACGGGCGAGCAGGTGAACTCGGACTGCTTCCGGCGGACTTCAACCATCCCGCAGGGCCGACCGTCCAAGACTGCGTGTCTTTGTCTGAACTCAGGCTCAGACTGGAGAAAGCCGGATATGCAGGTAGCGTGGCGGAACTTCGCGCAGGCGTCGAACGTCACAATCCGGTCGTTCGCGCTTGGTCCCTATCGGCGGCAAAAACGCTCACCCTTCCCATCATGACGGTGAACGCCCTACTTAATCCGACCGCGATCTTCATTGGCGCGCGACTGCCGTCGTGTCTGCTGGACAGCATCATACTCGAACTGAACCGTAACATCGCAGCGCTTGGAAGCGCGGTCCCAAATATGGCTTTGATTCAAAGAGCGAGTCATGACGAGGACGCTGTCGCAATTGGCGCAGCCATCCTGCCGTTCATCGCCCATACGCTGCCGTCACACGCAGCGCTCATGAAGATCATCAGCTGACGCCATGCTGCGAATGTTTGAGTTACGACATAGCGGGGTGGT
The DNA here is from genome assembly GCF_040546365.1 of Sphingomonas sp. PvP055. Classification (NCBI taxonomy): domain Bacteria; kingdom Pseudomonadati; phylum Pseudomonadota; class Alphaproteobacteria; order Sphingomonadales; family Sphingomonadaceae; genus Sphingomonas; species Sphingomonas sp. PvP055. The sequence continues at coordinate 80,544 of NZ_JBEPNS010000003.1, read as the reverse complement.
AGAAATCCAACGTCAACATCACGGACTGCAGGAATAGTGCCGCGTCGTAGCGTGGCCCTTGCCTCTCAGGAACGAATGCTACGCACTTGCCTCATGCCTTCGTAGCGCGCATCTACCTCCTCCAACAAGGCAAGGATCGTCTCCCGTCCAGTATAGAGGACGTGAGGATCATGCCGCCCCTAGACAAAGATGATTCCGACCTTCGAGTCCGCGATGTGCTTTAGGCTGTCAACCGACCGGCCGTCGTCGAGCGTGCCCGAATGGACGTCGGTGGTGCAGAGCAGGCGGCCGAAGACATTTGAAGATCGAGTGCAGCTACGCCAACTTCGTCGGCATGACATTGATCGAGCGAGCGGCAACCGACAAGGCATCGGCCGCGGCCAGCTGGACCGACTACGAGCGGAAAAGCACGAGAGATAAAGTCAAAGTCATCCAAAAGATGACTGGCGCGGAAATCAACTGGAACAAGCGGCGGCCCTATGCAACCATCGGCGAATTAAACGAGCTTCGAAACATGTTCGCCCATCCTAAGCCACACAAGCCAAAGGTGCGGGAGTGGGAAGCAGTCGGCACAGTTGGTGAAATTCGGAAGCAATTACGCGACTACCGTCCCGAGTACGAAGAACGGCTCACATGGGAATTTTTGTACGCGTGCCTATGACGACGTAGTGGCGATCTGGCAGCACCTCCTTGAGGTGGCAAAGGTCAATCCCTTCGACGCACTGAGCAGAGGATCACAGGGGTTCGAGCTGCTCGCCTGGGTGGATGAGAATGGCAGGGAAACGAAGGCTTAGGCTGGATGCGGCGTCAGGGCACCTATCGAGATGAGTGACGCTCACGCGTGATCCGAGGATCCTCATATAGATCACGTAGCGCACGGAGCCGAAACGCATTCCACCAGCGTTGCCAGCGATGTTCGGCCGCATCGTGGATCATGTGGCAGCGTTGGCACAGCGCACGGAGGTTTCCGGGGGCGCTGTTGCCCGGATCATGATCGAGGTGCGCGCATGCCAAGACGACATAGGTCATCCGGACGCTCGCGAGAGTGAACCCGGCCATCATCGAGACGCGCTTGCCCTGGTCCGATCGCCAGCACGACGTATCAGCGTCCCACCAGCGACCATCGCCGAGATGTGCGACCCGCCGAAGGTGCGGTCGACGACATTGCTCGCAGCGCCTGCCAGCACGCTCGAACCGGATCGTCCCTGACAGCTGCTGCCAGTCGATCGGGTAGAGCCAGCGATTTTCGGCGCGGATCGGCATCCCATTTCTATGAGTCACAACGCCGACCATGGAAAGCAGAATTTCACGCTTTGTCGCTGCTTCGTAGTGCGTGCGTTCCACCCTGAAACAACGAACCGAGACGATCGGGCTTGCAATGTTGGATTTGGTAACGGAACATAAAGGGAACGAGTAGAGTCTAGAACACGATGTCCGCCCTTGATTCCTTCGCGCCCAGCATAGCACGATCTTTCCCGTTTTCCGTTGCCGATTGGCCATTACCGGAAAGAGCGATTGGGAACAGAATTTGGGAAAGTCAAAACCCGCAGGCGTCCGTCAGCGCGATCGAGGCGGCGAGGTTCCGACCCGCGTTCCTTTTGAGAAGGCGTTGACCTTTCCGCAAATCTTATTTTTGCAAGTGGAGCGGCCGATGCCATCGGCTCATTGCATAGCTAAAAATGCCGTATTATCAGAGCAATACGGTCGGTTCAAAATTGAAGCCGCCGACATTGAGGATGCTGAATGTCAGGACGACTTTGCCCCAATTTTACGGTCATGCGCGCTTTTATTGTAATGAGCTTGATCCTGTGTGCCCATGCCGCGAACGCTGCGCCACAGGCTTCGCAACCGACATTTATGGAGCGCCTGACATCGGCGGAGCAGCCGCTGCAATTGACAGGGATAGCGCTGAGTGGTCCCGGTGAAGCGGTGTTGAGCAGTGCCGTCAACAAGGCTCGGTACGTTCTTATCGGCGAGGACCATCTGTCGAGGGAGATACCGCGGTTTACGACCGCACTCTGCCAGATGATGGCACCGCAAGGGTTGCAGGCACTTGCTGTCGAGATCGGTCCCGAGGCGGCGCGGATCGTCAACGATAATCTTCGCCGCCCCGATCGAATTGATCGCCTATCGCGTTATATGGCTGCACATCCCGATGCGATAGCGTTCCAGAACGGCCGTGATGAAAGCGACATGGCCGCTGCATGCGCTAGGTCAGCCGGTCCGGCGTTTTCGGTTTGGGGGCTCGACCAAGAGTTTTTCGGAGCGGCAGGTAGTCTGTTTGAGGCAATGATTGCGGCCAAGCCGGGGCCGATTGCGAAGGCCGCAATCGAGAGGTTGATGGCTCAAGATCGCGTCGACACCGCCGCGGCGCTGGTATCGGGCTCACCCAATCAGCTTTTGATTTACTGTATGACGGACGCGCAAGTCGCACAGACGCGCGCCGCGATCGTGCAGGACGGTGGTCCTCGCGTCCGGCAGTTGTTTGATGGACTAGCCGAAACCCGCGCTATATTTCTTGCGTCGGCAACTGGCGAGGGAGACCCGAACGGACAGCGTGCGCGTCTGATGAAACGGACGCTTGCCGGATATTTTGCTGCCAAACCGACGAACACCGGCCGCATCCTTTTCAAGTTCGGCGACAATCACATGGGCAAGGGCTTTAGCGCTCTTGGGCAACGGGATCTGGGCAACTTCGTAGCGGAACGAGCGGAAGGCGAAGGGACCGCATCGCTTCACATGGTGGTTTTGGGCGGCAGAGGTGTCCATGCCTTTTACAACGGTGTCGGCCGACAAGCGCGACAAGAGCCCTTCGTCATGAGCGATGACAAGGACTATGCGTGGGCAGGTGATGTGCTGGCGTCACGTCCAAAATCAGCCTCAGCGGAAGATTGGCTGGTTGTGGATTTGCGTAAGCTGCGCGATGGCCCGTCAGGCGACATGACTGCGCAGTGGCGTGAGCTCATCCGACGGTACGATATCCTTGTTATGGCTCCGGGACTGACGCCATCCATGCTGGTCGGCACCCGCTGACCAACACGCGATCAATGAATCAACTAATTCTCAGGAGGCCAACCCTTTCGGGATAGGCCGCAGCATCAGGAGACGTCTGCTAACGCCGTCTCCCGCCCCACTAGCGGACGGGCCGCTTTCCTTCCCTATCACGACATTCGCGAGCGGATAGCCGGGCTTCAAAATTGGTCATTCGCAAGATGAACCAGCGTCCGAAATTGGGAAGCGAGGGAAGGGGCGTGAACGTCCAGTTCTGGGTCGAGCCGGAACGGTAGCTACCGACTAGGTGGCGACGTTCTCCTATCGGCGGCGAACCACCGACAAGCAGAGTCTGCTGTCCCCGCTGTCAAAATTGGCTGATCCGCAACTTGACTATCTAGGCCGTCCAGCGGCGAGATCGCAAGTCCTCGAAGTGGCCGTTTGTTCCTGCAGTGCTTTCGCCTATGCTTCGGCGTCGCATGCGTCGTTGGCCTGCACGTGCCCTTCCTCGAAGTTGCGCGCATATAATAATCCCTCTGCTACCGTTTCAACTGGTTTGGGTACAATGCGCCCGAAATCGCTCTAGTTGGCCTAGAAAGCAGCGGATCACGAAGTGGCGGCAGCGGGCGGGCTGACCGGCGCACTCAATTCGATCAGTAGATGCTGACGAGTTCGTGCATGTTGCGCAACGGCTGGCTCTCAAACTCTGCCGCGGTCACTATTAGGGGGTCGATCGGGACACCAATGAGCTGCTCGAGTTCGAGCAACGCTGTTCTGATGGCGCGGGACGTTGAGAGCAACCCGGAATCCGCTCCGCTGGTGACAACGATGAGAATGTCGACGTCACAGTATTTCCCGTTCCGGAAGAAGGAACCGAAGCCCCAGACGCTTTCTACGCGTTCGAACGTCTCGAGCCGGGCCCGGATCGCGGCCTTAATCGCGCTTGACGTAGTTCCAGAAGTCATTGCGGTGGAGCGCCCCAGACATTTCCTTTGTGTTGAATAGGCCGATCTCGGCCTCCAAGCAGTGCCGCTTGGCATCGCCAGTGTAGCTGTTCCACATTCCCCCGACGTAGATCAGGTTCACCCCGGGAAACTCCTCGCAGACCTCGAAGACCTTGGCGATGCTGCAGGTGTATTCGTCGAGACAGACGATCCGGACGGGCCCGCCTCGACCGCGTTCGACGTCGAACTGAATATCGTTTGTCCGTGTCACGGCTATTACGTTGGGGTGCCCGGTCAGCATTCTGTTGAGCCAGGATATCTGCGCGAAGGTGACGCCATGGGCGTTCGATCCGTTAGTCATGCCTGTACTTCTCGACACCCTCGGCGAATGACGCCGGGAATAGTTCGTAATGGTCTAGTCGCTCGTATTGGTGCTGCTCGTAACCCGCGGCGTGATCGCGGAAGAGAAGGACGGCTTTCCTCATGTCCGCCGGCACCAGCTCGGCGTTCGCGTCGAGCGCGGCGACGATCTTCCTGTTATTCGGCAAGATCGTGTCAAGCCGGCGGGCGAGCCAAATTGCATAAGCCGATGATGAGGGATCGCGCACGGCAACCGCCGACCTTGGCCCGTATTGCTCGAAATAGTGGTGATTTTCTACAAGCAGCGCCGAGATGAACTCCATCAGCTCCTTGGTCGATTTCATCCTCTGCGACTCCGCCCAGCTATCGACCCACCTCTCGTGTTCCGATTTCCAGCCCAGCAGCATGTCGACGGGGAAGTCGCAGGGCGCCTTGTCCACCTTCGTATGGCAGGTAGGACAGAGCAACACCAGGTTCTCGTACGTGTCCGGGCCGCCTACACCGTCGCCGCGCGGACCAGCAGCCTGACGAGCGACGATGTGCGCCATCTCGCCGGTCAGATAACTCTCGCCCGTCTCGCTGGTTATGGCGACGCGTGAACGGCAGTCCGGGTTGCTACAGTAGCCGCCCGCCAGCCCCCACAGCTGCTTAATGTCCTTCTCTGCAATCGCCACCCGGTTCTCCTGCTATCCGTGCAGTCGGATACTATCGGACGATTGCCGTCAAACGTCGAGCGATCTGATTCACCCACGCCGTTGATCCAGAGTGTGTGCCGAGCGAGCCCATCCATACTTTTAAGCTAGGGTGTTTCGCCGCGCTCGCGTTAACGAACGACCGATAATCCTATCACCGTCATCTTCGGCGCCGTGGAGCCTGCGTATGGCCGAAGCTGCGCGATAAGCGGTCAATCGCCCGACAAGCTACGAAAGTCCGCAAAGTCCCAAACTTCGCCGTCAGCCGCGATTGTTTGGCCCGATGGAAAGGCAACGCGTGGCACATGAACCGATGTCCGCTTTGCGAAGGTCGTAATCGACCGAGAATGGCGGGGATTTGGTCATCGCGGCGAAGGCGAGGGCGGCAGCTCTCGCCCAAACTAGGGACGCTCAGGTGAGGAAATCGAGCTCCCGAAAGCCATTCACTCAGCGTCACCGATTCCCGATTCCAGCTCGTTTACGGTAGCGGAATCGTCCCTCTACGTCGCCTTGTTGACCACCTTGTGCTTTCACGCAGAGATCTGTTCCGCGGACAGCTGTGTCATTCGCTCATCAAAGTCGGCCGCGATATCGGCCAGCGACACATCGGCCAGACGACGAAGTAGCAGCAGCTCTGCTTCGTGCAGTGCGCTTTCCAATGAACCGTTGACGGCCTGCTCTACAAGACACGTCGGTGTGGGATCGGCGGGACCTAGCGCGAAGATGCGGTTCTCGCCCAGCGCGCGATGAACATCGAGCATGGTCATGCCGTTGAGGCCCGCGTCAGTGACCATGCGGTCAGCGATGGCTTCACGATCGACCTGTCGGGTGGTAGCGAGCACCGGGCAAGACGCCTGATTTTAGCGACAGGTGTCTCAGATACCTTGCCGTCGATCCCGGGCATGAGCGAGCGTTGGGGTGAAACCGTGCTCCACTGTCCTTATTGCCATGGTTACGAGGTGCGTGACGTGTCGCTGGGCGTGATTGCGGCTCAGCCGATGTCAGCGCACCAGGCGCTGCTCATCCCCGATTGGGGGCCGACCACCTATTTTACGCAAGGCCAGTTTGAGCCGGAGACGGCTGAACTGGACGCCTTCGCCGCACGCGGCATTATCGTCGAGCGGACGCCTGTAGTGGAGCTGATCGGCGATGCGCCGGCGCTGGACGGCGTGCGCCTCGCAGATGGCCGCTTCGTAGAGGTGGCAGCGGTGTTTACCGCACCCCAGACGAAACCGTCTTCCCCGCTCGCCGAGATGTTGGGCTGCGCGCACGAGGACGGGCCGACTGGCCCATACGTCAAGGTCGATCAATGGGGCGCGACGTCGGTGCCGGGCGTATGGGCGGCCGGCGATGCGGCCACCCTGATGCACAACGCAACACTCGCCTCTGCGACCGGTGTGCTGGCAGGCATCGGCGTTCACCAGGCTTCCGTTCGGGCAAAGGCAGCCTGAACAGCGCCGCCCGGCCGAGCCGCGCCACTCGGCCGGGAAGACACATGACTTCAACCTACCGTATGAGCGGTGATGGTGTAGCCAAAAGGATCGCGGAACGCGAAATAGCGTCCGAACGGCCCATCCTTCGGCGCAAAAGCGATCGGCGTGCCGCGTTCGACCAGTTGTTGATGCAGCGCGTCGGCATCGTCGCAGCCGAACCAGAGGGCTACGCCTTCACCAAGCGTATCGGTGTTCCGCAGCTCTGCGATCGGCGACCGCACCGCGAACGAGACCGGGCCGGTGTCGAACACGACGGCACCCGGTGGGCTGTGCGGCGCGAGCTTCAGCCCAACAACCTCGTTGTAGAAGGCGCGTGCCGCATCGAGGTCGTGCGTCTGGATGCTGATGAAGTCCGGTCCGATAAGATGGGCCATAGTTCGCTTTCCTCTTGTCGCGTGGTCGTGTATCAGTGCCCTTATAACAACATCAGGGCACTGACATGTCAAGCAATCAAAAAGCACCTTTTGAAATGGATGACCCATTCGCCACCATCGGGTTCGCTCTGAAGCTAGCGCAGCAAGCGCTACGGACCCATATGGACGGTGCTCTTCAACAGATCGGTCTGACGACGCCGCAATATGCGGTGCTGAACTTCCTTCGGACCGAGCCTGGTGCTTCCAACGCCGAACTGGCGCGGCGTTCCTTCGTCACGCCCCAGACGATGCAGGGGATCGTGGTCGCGCTGGAGCGTTCGGGTTTCGTCGTCCGGGCACCGCATGCCAAGCATGGTCGTGTTCAAACGACCGAGCTGACCGATCAAGGCCGCACTGTACTGGCGGCCGCATCGACGATCGTCGCCGGAGCGGAAGCTCGCTTGCGCGCGGCGTCGGCCCCGCTCGATCCGCAAGCGGTCACCGCTACCCTGCTGAGGCTGGCAGAAGCGCTACGGTGAACGGGCTATCACTTAGGGGCGCCGTGATCTGATCGTACCGCAGAGGCGCCTGTCAGGCTGAAATAAGAGACCGGATGCGCTCCGCCACGGCAGGATCGACGGGGTTGTACACGATCATCCCCAGGTCGGGTCGGCCATCGACCGCGAAACCCGAATACTCCATCTCGATGAGGCCGAGTTCGGAGTGACGCAGGCGCTTCGCACCTTCGCCGTGGAAGCGGACATCGTTGTCGGCCCACAGTGCCGCGAACTCCGGGCTGGTCCCGCACAGCTCGGCGACCAATTCACCGATCTCCGCAACAGCGCCTGCGCGCGCGGCGTCCGCGCGAAAAGCGCCGACGACGAAGCGTGCCGTGCTCTCCCAATCCTCCTGCGACCCGCGGATGCGATCGTTGCGAAAAACAAGGCGCAGGATGTTGCGTTCGTGGAGCGGCAGTTGGCTGTAGTCGGTCAGCACCAGGGCCGCTGCCTTGTTCCACGCGACGACGTCCCACGTTGCCGTCTTGATGATGGCGGGGCAGCTCAGCATCGTGTCCAGCAAGCGCTGCAGGCGGGGCGTGACGCTGTCTGCCGCCTTGTAGCGAACCTCCGGTGGGTGACCCAGTGCGAGCATGAACAGATGCTCGCGTTCGGCTTCGGTCAGCATCAGTCCGTTGGCAATGCGGTTCAGCACATCGGGAGAAGGCGCGCCGCCCCGCCCTTGCTCGAGCCAGGTGTACCAAGTCGGGCTAATGTTACTGCGCTGCGCTACCTCCTCACGACGAAGACCCGGCGTACGGCGCCGCTGCGCCGGATAACCGAGTGCAGCCGGATCAAGCCGGCTACGGCGATCGCGTAGATACAGGCCCAATCGGTTCTCGGTTACAGTCGCCACATCACATCCTGTCAGCGATCATAATAGGATCACGTCACTACTTTTACCCGCTTAGCCGTGTCCCGACAAAGGCTGCATCTGCAATGGAGAACGTCAGATGCGTATTTTCGTCACGGGCGCAACCGGGTTCATCGGTTCGCATGTCGTTTCTAAACTGATCGGTGCCGGGCATCAGGTCCTTGGTCTGGCACGATCCGATGCTGCGGCTGACGCATTGATCGCGGCCGGGGCCGAAGCGCACTGCGGCGATATCGAGGATCTCGACAGCCTCCGGTCGGGCGCAGCGCTCGCCGACGGCATCATCCACACCGCGTTCGACCATGACTTCTCAAAGTTCGTGGAAAATTGCGAGAAGGACCGCCGCGCTATCGAAGCACTCGGGACCAGTTTCGTTGGCACGTCGAAGCCGCTCGTCATCACGTCCAGCACCGTGATGGGATCGGCCGCGCCTGGCGAACGAGCGTCGGAGGATGTGTTCAACAGCGCCGGCCCAAACCCGCGCGTGGCGTCGGAGCTAGCGGGGCAGGCGCTGCTCGATCGCGGCGTCCATGTCATCACCATACGCAACTCTCAGATCCATGATGCCCGGAAACAAGGTCTGGTGAGCGACGTGCTCGCGCTCGCCCGCAACAGGGGCATTTCTGCCTATATTGGGGAGAGTGCTAACGCTTGGTCAGCCGCTCATATCTCCGATACCGCCCTCCTTTACCGCTTGGCACTGGAAAAGAATGAGGCGGGGGCCCGCTATCACGGCACCGAAGAAAGCGCGATCAGCTTCCGCGATATCGCCGAGGCGATTGGCAAGCATTTTGGTCTGCCGGTACGTTCGCTGAGCACCGATGAAGCAAGCGATCACTTCGGTTGGCTGGGGGCTTTCGTCTCCAAGGACATGTCGGCCGCTAACGCTCTCACCCGCCAGCGCCTCAGTTGGAATCCTCAAGGACCGACTCTGCTTGAGGACCTACGCGCGATGACTGCTTAGGTCATTGTCGCGAGATGAACGAATGGCAGAAGTTGGGGAGCCGAAAGAAAGTCTGGAATGACCGCAAATGGGTCACGGACGCGCGGCAGCTCGCGACCAAAGTCAGTCGTTCGCTACACCTTCGGTGAACGTCCGGTCCTATCGAAAGCGGCCGATTAGGTTGGCCAAAGCGGGTGAACAGCCGCCACGCCACCTCCGGGTGCCGAAAAGGCGCGGCAAACTTCCGAAAACCGACTTCGTTGTTGGCCATATATCCCGACAAAGATTAGCGGCCTGACAGACGCTTGACCTGCCCTAGTCCTGCTCCAGCAAAATAGCCTCAGCCGTCTGGAATCGCTCCGGATGCTGCTGTCATTCCTCCCGCACGCGGTTCAGCCAAGTGTCGTAGCTTTCGCCTGCACCGAAGAGTGGCGCTCGCTGCTAATGCGCTGAAGTTGGTTCGCCGCAGGCTCATCGCCGGTGTCTTGCTAAACCAGTCTACCGCTTGGCGGATCAGTGACTGGATCATGGCGTTCATCGCGGATCTGCAGTCGATTGCTAAAAATCGAGGCTTTCTAACGGCCATGAAACGGTAGATTACTCAATTTGATATAGGCAACCCTGTAGGCGCTACAGCTAATTTTTTGCAGTACCGTAAGAATGTCGCAGTGGTTGAACCATCGCGACATCCTTGCCCGCAATATTTGCGGGCTGCGTTCGTCAACAAGGGAGAGTCGTTATGAAAAATTTTGTAATCCTCGCATCCGCTGCAACTGCAGCATGCCTCGCCAGTGCGCCGGCCTTTGCCGAAAGCCTGACCGTTCAGGGCGTCGTCGCCCCCTATTGCAACGTCGCGTTGAGCAACGTGTCCAGTGGCACCGCCTCGATCGCCATGGCGAACCAGCAAACCGTCGCCAACTTGCGGTTGTCCTGCAATTCCGCATCCGGCACCAAGCTGATCGTCGGATCGACCAACGGGGATCTCACGCAGGTGGTCGGCGGCGTCACGCAGCGGATCAATTATGATCTCATCCTCGATTCCCCCAGCGACAGCGCTTTCGCGATCGCCGCGCACGACACCTTCCCGGGGAGCGGGCAGGAAAACGTCAACCAGTTCACCCGGTCGCGCACCGGCTATACCCAGGGGATCGCCAACGGGATTCCGCTGGTCCTGTCGCTCAACATGAACGTCGCGGCGGATACCAACAACACCCCGACGTCGCAGAACTTCTCCGCGAACGCTGCACCCGCGGGCACCTACACGGAGACGTTCACCTTCACGGCAACTTCGGTCTGATTGGCTGATCGAACTGGCGGGAGCGCGGGGGCGCTCCTGCCTTTGTCTCGTCGTGTACAGGGGAATGATCGTGACCACAGCTTTCGTACGGGGGTTCGCGACGCTGCTCGGTGTAGCAATGCCGGTCGCCAGCGTCGCGCAAGGATATCAGGTCCAGCCGATGCTCGCGACAATCGCGCCGGCCGGTGCCAAGGCGCATCTGACGATGGCGATCAAGAATTCCGGGTCGGTGCCGATCACGCTTGAACTGACTGCCTTCCGGGCCACTGCCGACCGCGCGGGAACGCCGACTCGCGTGGACGAGGATAAGGACATGCTAGTGTATCCGGCGCAAACCTCGATCGCGCCGGGCAAGGAACAGACCGTGCAGGTTCGTTACATCGGGGATGCCGCGTTGACCGAAGCGCGGATGTACGGTGTCCGGGTGTCGCAATTGCCGGTCGCCGCGCCGGGGGCCATGCTGGCGAAAGGCGCGTCCGGTGCCGCCTCAGACGTGAAGGTCAGCTTCAACTTCCTCAGCCACATCATCGTTTCGCCCGACGCCGCCAAGCCGGTGATTACCGTCGTGGATACCGGACGCGCGGCCAATGGCGACCTGTTGCTCAAGATCGACAACGAAGGCACCGGCATCGCGATCCTCAACGCCACCGATGTCAAGCTGACCGATACCGCTGGCAAGACCGTAACGGTCGTGTCGGACGATCTCCAGGTCGGCGGCTTTTCAGCGTTTATGCCGCGCCAGTCGCGGGATGCCCGCGTTCTTGCCAAGAATCTGACCGGCCTCGTCGGTACGATCAAACCGACCATCACCGTCCAGTGAGCCATGACATTCGCGGGGGGGTGTCGACACCCGGTCCAGCTTGCGGCGGCGCCGGTCATTTGCGCCGCCCTCATCGCCGCCTTTCCCGCCGGTGCCCTCACGCGCGATACGACCGCAGCCGAACCCCAGGCGAACGGCGCACCCAACGCGGCCTCGGCACTCGGCCGGATCGCGCCGGTCCGCATTCCGCTGGAAGTGTCGCTCAAGGTCAATGACAAGTTCCTCGGCACGATCAGTATCGCGGTCGATCCGAAAGGCGACGGCGAGATCGACGCGGCGCGGTTGCTGGCGTTGCTCAAGCCGGTCGTCGGCGCTGAACTGATTGCGGCGCTTACGGCGAGGATAGCGGGACGTACAAAGGCCGATTTCGCCGATCTGCGCATCGATGGCTTCGCCATCGCGTTCGACAGTCTCGCGCTCGAAGTCGTCGGTACGCTCGCCGCGGATGCGACCTTGCCAGCGACCTTGCGGCTGGGGGCGCAGCAGGCGGTTCCCGTTCCCACCGACTTCGATCGCCCCGCCGGTTTTGCTGCAGGCGTCAACGTCGGCATCGGGCAACGGTATGTCTACGGACGGGGCGGCGGGCTGCAACCGGTACGCGCGGACGTCGACGGGATCGTCAACGCCGGCGGGTTCGACGGTGTGACGTTTACCGGTGGCGCGACGTTCGACGGGGATCGCTGGCGCCGCCGCGAGTTTCGGGCGACGCACGACCTGTTCGACCATGCCGTGCGCGCGACCGTCGGGGAGTTCACCCCGAGTTCGACGTCGTTCCAGGGTTCGGGACGGATCCTTGGTATCGGCGTGGAACGCGCCTACTCCACGATCCGCCCGTTCCAGAATACCCGCCCGATCGGCCGGCAGCAATTCACGCTCGATCGCGAATCGAGCGTCGACGTGCTGGTCAACCAGGTCCGCGTGCAGACCATCCGGCTTGCGCCCGGGCGCTATGATATCGGCGACTTTCCGTTCGCCAACGGGCCGAACCAGGTCCAGCTCGTGGTCGAGGATATTGGCGGAAAGCGCGAGATCCTCAACTTCGACGTGTTCAACACGAACACCCTGATCAATCCCGGGTTGACCGAATACGGCTTTGCCCTTGGCGTGCGGGACCGTGGTCAGCTTCGCTACGGCCTTTCGCCGGCGCTGACGGCCTATGCGTTCCACGGCGTGTCCGACACCTTGACCCTCGGCACCAATGCCCAGGCGACCACGCTGGGCGTGCAGGTCGGCGGCGTCGCGGTCCTCGGCACGCGAATCGGGTTCGTTCAAGTGGAAACATCCGCAAGCAAGGCGCGACAGGGGGGCGGAACGGGTTTTGCCGCATCGCTCGATTACCGCGGGGAATTCTCGCTCCGCACCAAGAGTGACCTGCGGATCGCCGGGTCGGCGGTGTACCGCAGCGCCGCCTTCCGCGATGCGTTCGCGCGCGACGTGCAGAATTTTCAGGCCTTGGAGGCAGGCCTGCAAGTACAATGGATCGCACCGTTCGCGATCAGCACCGGCGTGGGCCTGGGCTATAGCATGGCACGCTACGGCGGCGCCGACAGCTACCGCGTCGATCTGTCGCTGGGGCGGAGCTTCGGACGATTGGGCGCCAACGTGACGGGGGCCCGCGTAGTGTTCCGCGACGGACGCCGCGCCGACAGCCGGGTCGCACTCGGCGTCTCGCTGCGGTTGGGCCGACGCGATTATGCCACCGTCCGCTACGACAGCGGCACCGGTCGAAAGGAAGTCGAACTTAGCCGCACCCCCGAGGGACGGCTCGACGAGCTCAGCGGCGCCATCCGCTATACGCAGGACCAGGACGCGACTGCGGTGTCGGGCCGACTCGCCTACGTCAACAATCGCTTCGATCTCGTCCTCAACCATAACCGGCTCGAACGGAAGGGTCCGAGCGGCGGCACCGTTAACGCGTCCGACTGGAATATCCGCAGCTTCGTCGGCTTTGCGGACGGCAGTTTCGGGGTCGGGCGGGCAGCGAGCGAAGGATTCATCATCGCACCGGTCCACCGGACGTTGCGGGGATCGCGCGCGGCGATCTTCTCGGGCGACCGGGTGGTTGCACGGTCGGGGCTGTTCGGACCGGCCGTCATCCCGATCGGGCGGGCTTACGGAGTTGGGCGCTACGACCTTCGCGTCGATCCGCTCCCGATCGGGTATGATCTTGGTCAGGCGACGATCAACGTCTTCCCGGGATATGGCACAGGATATCGCTTCCCGATCGGTAGCGATGAATCGCTAATCGCGGTCGGCTTCCTGATCGGGCCGGACGGGCCGGTCGCACTTGCCGCGGGCAGCATTGAGCCGGTCGACCCGGTGCGGCGCAAGACCTGGAAGGAGCGCAGCTTCTTCACCAATCGTGGCGGCAGGTTCGTCGCCGACCGGCTCGCGCCGGGCAGCTATCGGCTGCTGGTCGACGGAAAAGCAGTCGCCGCGTTCGAGATTCGCAAGGGTACACAGGGGATGGTCGATGTCGGCAAGCTCATCGTTCGTTAAACGCGTCGCCGTGGCGCTCACGCTCACGGTGCCGAATGCCGGTTTTGCCGCGACGTGCAACGCTGCGCTGATCCCAACCGCCTCCATGGCCCGGCTCGACTACGACCCTTTTGCGTTCACTCGTCCGCTCGAGCAGATCACGTTCGAGGTGGAAAGCCGTGCAAACGCCGCTTGTGAAGTCGAATTCGTCCTGCTGGATCAAACCCGCACCGCCGTGTCGAGCACAACGATCGGCAGTTCCGGCGTGCAGGTCGGCTTCATTGCCAGCACAGGCGATGCCACTCTGGTCCCGACCGCGGTGCCCGGTACGTGGCGCGCAAGCCTGCAGCCCGGCACACGGACCCGCCTCGCGATCCAGGCGATCGTCACACAGGATGCGGTCGCCTCCGCTGGCGAGCACGTCACGCCTCTAACGCTGGAACTACGCGATGTCGGCGCGCTCGCCACCACGGTCACGCCGATGCTGGTCTCTGTCGTGCTGGCTGTGGTCCCGCGGGCGCAAATGAATATCGTCGGTGCGATCGCAACGTTTGGGCAGGGGCAAGGCATTGCGCAGGTCGATTTTGGCGTGCTGGCCAGTAATGCCACTCGTCGCGTCTTCCTTCAGATCCGCGCCGATACAATCGCGCGGCTCACGATTGATTCAGCCAACGCCGGGCGGTTGCTGCCGGAAGGCAACCTGCGGGGAATGGACAGCATCGCCTATTCCGCTGCGCTAAGCGGCGTTCCGGTCGACCTGACACAGCATTGGGAAAGGATCGTCGATCCGCCACGGACGTTGGCTGGTACGTCGCTCCCGCTGGACATTTCGCTTGGCGCGCTCGGTCAGCATCTCGCTGGCAAGTACAGCGACACGCTGACGATCGTCCTCAGCGCGCTCTGACTGCCATCCTTTTCATGGGTAGCAGATGTAGGGAAGGAGCTTTGAGAACATCGCCTCGCGCGAGTTCACGTCGACCTTGTTGTAGATGTGGCGGATATGCGTCCGCACCGTACCGACGGACATATGCAAGCGATCCCCCACCTCATCCGCGGTTTCCCCTAGGAACAACGATTCGAGCACCCTGCGCTCGGTCGAGGTCAAGCGGAAGGCGGTTTCCAACGCATTGCCGTACAGAAGATAACGTCGGGTTGTTCGCCGCAGGGTCAGTCCGGTGAGATGCTGCAAGGACGTGCCAAGCAAGCGCTGCGCAGTAAGGAGCAGATGTTCGCCAAAACTAACATGCAGACAGAATGGCACGATGCCGTCACCCGACCCCCGGACGAATTGCAGGAACGGATCACATATCTCACGCTTGGATATCCGCAACTTGCCGTTCGTAATCCGGATCGCTTTGGTATGCCACAGGATCTCGTCGGCTGCGGCATTGATCCAATTCACCACGAGGTCGTCATCGACAATCATGCGTGCGCAACTGTCTCGCTCCAGCCAATTCAGGATCGGTTCTCTGGATGACGGACTGAGCGCATCGCAAGCGAGCATCGTTGCATTCCCCCCTGATAAAAACGACCCGGAGTGCAACCAATGGCTGTCTATCTCTGAGACATTAGGACCGTTACGGCTTTGTCAGTGGGCATAATCTGCTTCGGAATGCGATGAAATGCGCGCTAATAACTAGGCACTTTTGCGTAAGCCATCGAGTCTGATGGAACCGGTCCACGATTTGGATACAGCCGTTGGGGACATCCGGTTTTCCGTTGAGATGGGAGAAGAGATAGTCATGTTACGCCCGCTCTGCGTCGGTCGCTGGATCGTTGTCGCTGATAGGATCCTGCCAGGCAAGCGTCGCTTGAAAACGCTGTGTCGGCTGACCCGTTTTGCGCCAGAGGTTCGTTCGGTTGCGCGAGCGATCGTGCGGGGATGATCAAGTCCACCGTCAGCGATGAGTTGGTCGTTGTCGTTCTGCGGCAACAGCGAAACGTCGCGAACGCGGTAAGGGCGCTGCTGACACTGACGAAAACCAGTGCCACCGGTGCCAACCCACGACGGGGTTCGTTCGCAGGAGCCAACGGTGGGACAATAGACTCACCGGGTGGCGGCCAGGGGCGACGGGCAACAGACCCAAGCTTCCCCGGATCGCAGTCGACATGCCTCATTTTTGAGCCGTCGCTGGCGGTCATCGTGCTGACCGCGGACGAGTTCTTTTCGGCATCGATGCATGCCTCCGGCCCCGACCTGTTCGAGTCAGATACAGAATCGGCAGCCCGCGATGCCCTGATCACCGCAATTCGTTCTGCGATAGTGCAAGCACCAGGCCGTAGTGAAGCAGCCATAGCCGCCGCCGAAACCTATTTACTGACGGTGCGCGAGCGTGAAGTTCTCGAACAGATGATAGCCGGTGAAACAAGCAAGGCAATCGCGCGCATCCTGCGCATCAGCCCGCGCACCGTGCAGGTTCATCGCAGCCGGGTCCTCTTAAAACTCTCTGCGCGAAACGCTACTGAGGCAGTTCGTATTGCGCTTGCCGAAGGCAGAAACGCATAACCTCGGATAGAGAATTGGAGATTGAGTCCGGCGCCAAATTCCGTTTTCCGTACTTATCAAATACGGACCGGGCCGAGCCACTGTAAAGGCTTCAATGATGGTGCACCCGACTAGATTCGAACCAGTAGCCTCTGCCTCCAGAGGGCAGCGCTCTGGGGAGGTAAAGGACGACAGCTGTCGTAGTGTTGTCACTCCAAACCCGGCATTGCGCTGACGGCCAATCCTAGTCGTTCCCCGTTCGAAGTCCGACGCGCCTCTCCTGTCCGATTCAGCCGAAAGCCGTCGTTCGCTGCCTGAGCTGCGAACGACGGCTTCGTCCCACTTTTCGTCATCCCATTGCCGCTCGTCGAGGGGGCGATCGGACATTAACGGATGTCCGAAGTTGGGGAGCGCTCATCGATGGCTGAATGTCGTCTTGTGGGTCATCGCCGCAATAAGCCGGCTTAGTGGCTCGCGGCCACTTGCGGACACACGGCAAACGCGATCTACCTCGCACAAATCGAGACTGGAACCGTCAAGATGCCCGATTTCGCAACGCCCAACCTTCCCTCAAGGAAATTCGAGAACACAGCCCGCTTTTATGCGCTGATTGGGTTTGAGGAGACTTGGAGAGACGCTGGATGGATGATCCTGAAACGCGGTGGTCTCACTCTAGAATTCTTCCCATTTCCCGATCTCGATCCAGCTCAAAGCTCGTTTAGCTGCTGTTTCAGAATGGACGACGTGGACGCGTTCTTCAAAGGCGTTTTAGCGGGCGGTGTGCCCGAAGCTACCAAAGGCTGGCCACGGGTACATCCTCCAAAAAAGGAACCTTGGGGCGGGATCGTTGGAGCGCTGATCGATCCGGATGGGTCGCTGATCAGGTTTATTCAAGCGCCAGTCTGAACGGAAGTGTCGTAGCCACCTAATGCCGATCGGCGGCCGGATCGCACGCCCGCGAAGCTCGTAGCGTCGGTCTGAACGAGCGGCGGAAGTTGGGGCGCCGAAAATCGCCCGCGAACGTCGGATCCTGAGTCTTCCCGTCCTAGAAAGCAGCCGGGCGGCTAGCGCCCAATCTCAGTCGTTCCGCCGATTGATCTGCCCCCCGCTGAGAGGCCCAGAGACTATGATAGTCTGGACCACGAAAGGGACGACAGATGCCATTCAAGAAGCACAAGCCGGAAGAGATCATCGGCAAGCTGCGTGAAGTTGAGATCGTGCTGGCACAGGGGGCATCGACGGCCGACGCGTGCCGGCGGATCGCTGTCAGCGAGCAGACGTACTACCGCTGGCGCAAGGAATATGGTGGGCTGAAGACCGACCAGGCGCGGCGGATGAAGGATCTGGAGAAGGAGAATCTGCGGCTGCGCCGGGCGATCTCGGACCTGACGCTGGACAAGCTGATCTTGCAGGAGGCAGCCCGGGGAAACTTCTGAGCCCTGCGCGACGACGGCGCTGCATCGATCATGTGCGACGAGAGCTTCCGGTGTCCGAGCGACGGATCTGCCGGGTGTTGGGTCAGCATCGATCGACGCAGCGCAAGGTGCCGCGTGGGGCGGATGACGAACAGGCGCTGTCCGAAGACATCATCGCGCTAGCAAAGCAATATGGTCGCTACGGCTATCGCCGGGTGACGGCATTGCTGTGCCATAGGGGCTGGACGGTGAACCATAAACGGGTCGAGCGGATCTGGCGGCGTGAAGGGCTCAAGGTGCCGCAGAAGCAACCGAAACGTGGGCGGCTGTGGTTGAACGACGGCTCGTGCATCCGACTGCGCCCGGAATATCCGGGGCATGTATGGGCGTACGACTTTGTCGAAGGCCGCACGCATGATGGCCGCAAGTTCCGCATCCTGACCATCATCGACGAGGCCAGTCGAGAATGCCTGGCGCTGGTCGTGGCACGGCAGCTCAGACATGAAGACGTACTGGCGGCGTTGGCCGACCTGTTCGTCACACGGGGACCACCGGCGCACATACGGTCGGATAATGGCGCCGAGTTTATCGCGAACGGGGTGCAGAAATGGCTTGGCCAGATCGGCGTGAAGACGCTCTACATCGCACCGGGATCACCATGGGAGAATGGCTATAATGAGAGCTTCAACGGGTCGCTGCGCGACGAACTGCTGAATGGCGAGATCTTCTACAGCCTCGCCGAGGCGAAGGTGCTGATTGAAGCCTGGCGGCGGCATTACAACACCGTTCGCCCGCACAGCAGCCTTGGCTACCGACCACCGGCCCCGGAAACGGCCTTACCGCCATATCCGGCCTCCGGTTCCGCTTCGCTCCACCTCCGCCCGGATATGGCAGCGGCGAGCATAATCCACTAACAATCAACACGGTCCACTCGACGGGGGCAGGTCAGAAGCATCCGGTGGATCATGTGATTGGCTAAACAGTTTGAGCCTTTGCCCCATTTTAACCTTTTGGCGTGATGTGGAACCGAATGGCAGGATTGATTTCGCGTCTGAGACGACTGCGCCATTCGGATCAGGCGGTTGCCGCGCATGTGCGGGAAACGCTGACCCAGTCGCTATACGCATCTCCGCAGTCGCTGGTGATTGGCGCGATGACAAGCAGCGTGATCGTCGTAGTGGTTGCTGTGATAAGCGATCGTGCTGTAATGTTGGCGTGCGCATTGGCAATCCTAGTTGTTGCAGGCATTCGCATTGTTGATGCATTGCGGTTGTTTCCCTTGCTCAGCAAGGATCGCGCAAGCTGCTTCGGCGGCAAGCGGCAGGAACTATTATATCGCTTTGGTGCGCTTGCATACTCGGGCCTTCTCGGCACCTTCGGCTTCTTGACGCTTATCGGGACCGACGACGGGGATCTGCAGCTGCTCGCGGTGACGACGGCGGTTGGATATGCGGCTGGGATCGCAGGCCGCAATGCCGGTCGCCCCTGGATCGCGTTGTCCCAGTTGTGCTTGGCCGCAGTACCACTTGCTCTGGGCCTGTTCCTGACGTTCGAGCCGTTGAAAGCGGTTCTTGCCCTCGTCATCCTGTTCTTCGTCGTGGCAATGATGGACATCACGCTTCAGACTTACGGCGTCATCCTGCGCGCCACCGTGGCTTCGACGGAAAAGACCGCATTGGCAGAGCATCATGCTGCGGTGGCACGGCGAGATGATTTGACCGGAGTGGCCAATCGCACTGCCTTTCGTGAACGCTACGAGGCTCAACTGGAAGCGCTGATCTGGTCGGAAGAAAGCGAGCGCCAAGGCTTGGCCATCTATTGGCTCGATCTCGACAAGTTCAAGGAGATCAACGACAGCTTTGGACATCTGGCCGGCAACGCGCTCTTGTCAGGCATCGCCAGACGGTTGGACGAGGCCTTTGGTATAGATGGAATAGTG
Source organism: Sphingomonas sp. PvP055 (assembly GCF_040546365.1). Classification (NCBI taxonomy): domain Bacteria; kingdom Pseudomonadati; phylum Pseudomonadota; class Alphaproteobacteria; order Sphingomonadales; family Sphingomonadaceae; genus Sphingomonas; species Sphingomonas sp. PvP055. The sequence goes on along the minus strand of NZ_JBEPNS010000003.1, from coordinate 60,903 downwards.
GCGCGATTGGGGGGTGACGAATTTGCTGTTGTCTGCGCGATCCGCGACAAGGAAGAGGCAATCGGCATTGGCCGTCGCATTCTTGATCTCGTAGAATCTCCCGTGCATCATGATGCCCGACATTTGAACGTCAGTGCCTCGATCGGTATCGCCATTGCCCCGGCGGACGGGACAGACGCGGACACGCTTCTGAAAAACGCGGATCTCGCTCTTTACCGAGCCAAAGACAGCGGACGGGGCGTTATGCGTTTTTACGAACCCGTAATGGACGAAAAGATCGAACGTGCCCGTGATTTGGCCGCCGAGATACAAGGCGCTCTTGGTCGCGGCGAATTTTATCTCGTGTTCCAGCCGATCTTCAACTTGAATGGCGGTGGGGTTCAGTCCTGCGAAGCCTTGCTGCGCTGGAACAACCGTAGATACGGGCAGGTGTCACCGGGCGAGTTTATCCCGATCGCCGAAGGTAACGGGTTCATCGTCCAGATTGGCGGCTGGGTAATTCAGGAAGCGTGTCGCACCGCAAGCCAGTGGCCCAACGGCGTCACGATTGCGGTAAACCTATCCCCGATCCAGTTGCGTTCCGCCAATCTGCGAGCTGTCATTGTGAATGCCCTGGCGGCAAGCGGCCTAGCCGCCGAGCGGCTGGAACTTGAGGTCACGGAATCAGTGCTTCTCGAAGACATTGATGGCTCGCTTGGAGCGTTGCAGGCTATCAACCTGCTGCACGTTCAAACTACGCTTGATGACTTCGGCACGGGATATTCCTCACTCAGCTACCTTTCCAAATTTCCGTTCCAGACGCTCAAGATTGACCGCTCCTTCATTGCCGATCTCGACCAGAGCTCCGCGTCAGTGGCGATCGTGCAAGCGGTGATCGATCTTGCCGCCAAGCTCGGAATGCGCACCATAGCAGAAGGGGTCGAGACGGCCGCTCAGCTTGCACAGCTTCGTCGGACACAATGCGATGCGGTGCAGGGATACTGGCTGAGCCGTCCGATACCGGCAAGCATGGTTACGACGATGCTTGCCGGTGAGACCCCCAACACCGGCTGCAGGGCGTCTCCGGGCGCTAGCCCAAGTTAGGGATGGGACGGCTTGTTAAGAAGTCTGGTCTGCGCACCAACTAGCCTCCGCATGAGCTTCAAATCGGTCTCACTGAGACGCAGTGCAGCATCTGCCCAGAGATCCACAACTGCCTCCAACTCGCACAGCGATAGCGGGTTCACGGAGCGCGATGCTTCATAAATAGCACAATGTCCGCTATGACGCCGTCGGTTTTGCCGCACGTACAGCTCTACTTCCGCACGGCCATTTCCGCGGTCCGCAAGACCGTGGACGATCCCGAGATCGTACAGTTCTTCAGCTGAATAGGATCGACCGCTCAAGATCATCTGTTCGGCCCGCGCAGCACCGAGCCGACGGGACAGGAAGCAGTGAGCGCCCATGCCTGGAAACAGTCCGAAGGCGGTTTCGGGCAAGCTAAACTGGGTTCCACGCTCGGCGATGACGACGTTGAACGATAGCAAGGCCTCGAACCCGCCTCCCAAAGCGTCCCCCTCCACCAGGGCGATCGTTACGATGGGCAGGTCGAGACTGAGCATGTTGCGATGAAGAATGCGTACACAGGCTCGTCCGTACCGAACCAACGCTGCTTGATCCCGCGCACGAATATGTGCCTCAAACAGATCCAGATCGCCACCAAGGGAGAACACGCCGGGAAAGCGCGAACCGAGCACAAGATACCTTACCGGTACCGCACCCGATGCCGTGGCTATCGCAATATCGTTTTGCCATTGATCAAATTGGGCAAGCAGGGTTGGATTAAAACTCGGTCGAACGCGCTGATCCATATACGTCCATAGCGTCTCAAGGTTCGGGTCGAAGCTAACGTCGAGATCGTCGTAGTCGAAATGCGCGATGCTTCTGTTGGCGTTGCTGTCATTTAGCACCGGAGGAACGGAATGATTGCCTGCCCGAACAATTGGAGGGTACTGAATTGACATGATAGTTACCTTTCTACGTGCAGCGTATCGCTGCTCGCAAACGGTAGGCCGACACAGATAAGAAAGGCGATGCCTGGGATCGCAACAGGCTTGGACAACCAGATTGCCACTGAACGACTGTACTAAAGTTTATTCGCAGCCTCGTTCGCAGCGGGCAGTTGGTCTGGTCGGAACGTCTGCGTCCCGCCCGGCGGTGGACGTTACGTGCTACTCGCCGTGGTAACAAACGGTACCGGGTATAAGCACGCTGATGGCGCGTGGTAAAACCGCCAGAAGCCATCTTACTTTTATTCATCGGCCAGCTCGTTCCATCGACGGGCGGACGGTTACTCGTTTCTCGGCAATGAACGGTGGCCTAACTTCGCGTACAGCTCAACGTAAGGCGTCTAGTGCATAAGCATAAGGCTGAATCACCGGCCATCATGGGCACGGCGGTAAGTTTTATGCGGGAGAACCAACATGGATGATAAAGGAGAAGTTCGATCGTTATGGATCGTTGCGTTTTTCCTACCGTTATGGGTGTTGTACTTCGCTGCGAAAGCGTTTGTTAGATGGATGGATGATAACATTTAATTTGAAAGATAGTTGTTTGACCCTATGCGTCCGTCTGCCCTCTGTGCCAGCAGCTCCGCACAGGCCCATCGTAGATAGCAGCTAAGCTTTCTAACGGCATGCTACCGCCCCCCCCCCGTGGGGCATGGCCGGTCGCAGCATGGCCCGATCGCAGGGCTCGGAGGCTGCCTCGCTCAACGAGGTAGTGACAATGCTTGTTGATCGCTTGTCGGGACCGCCGCGCCCCCCGCGGGTAGGGGCAACTGACCGTCGAGCGCAACCTACCTGAAGAGCCGAGCACAATAGCAAGGCGGCCTACCGGCCACGCTTACAGCGCAACGTCAATCATCGCGTTCCAACGCGTTACAGCGAAATTTCGATCGAAATTTGCCACAGCCGACATTTGTAGGTCTGGCTCGCGCATGGCGATAAGAACGAAACGCGCGGTCAGTTCAAAGCTTCGCCACATCGGCTTTCCGTTATAAACGGTATTCTCTGAAAGACCGTCCGCTCTGCACAGAGTGCGTTCTACCCGCTCAATCATATCCATATACGATCGCCGAGACAAATTGCTTCTGGCGCCGTCTCAGTCAAACAGAGTACGAGCATTTTATTCGGGCTACCGTTCGGCACACTACTGCGATGACAGCCGTCACCGTTCAGACTGCCGAGGCGATCTGAATCAGTAGGCAAAGCGTACACTCTCGAATATTTCTGCCAACTTAATGTCGATATGCAAAAAGTGCGCAGGGCGGCGCTTCGTATGGCGGCAATCTGACCTTTATTCCGTCGGCAGTTCCTGAGACCGCCACCTGGATGATGATGCTAGCAGGCTTCGGCATGATGGGCGCAGGCCTGCGCTATCGTCGTCGTAGCTCGACTGTCGCTTTTGCATAAGCGTAACGCAGGAAATGCCGCCGGTGAAAACCGGCGGCATTTTTTGTCTGTCAAAGATCCGTCAGGAAGATCTTTACCAGCGCGTTGCCGTCCATCGTGCGCTGAATCGCGTCGTCCGAGGTCAGTTCCTCGGCCAGCTCCAGCGCATCCTCACGCGAGAAAAAGAGCGAGTATAGCGACCGCGGTGTCCTGTCGGATATCGCATTGCTCGTTGCGGCCTCTATGCGCGGACGAATGCTCGCAATTTCCAGTCGCATAAGCTGCGACGGCGCTGCAACGCTTTCGTTGGTTCGCGGGGCGCCGATTGGCTTGAAACCAAGCATCGCTTCGTAGAAGCGGCGATGCCGCGGATTGACCTCGATAAACAGGTCGGTGCAGCGATGGTGGTGGTATCCGTAGATGAAGACAATGTGAAACAGAGCCGCCAACAGAGGCTTGGACGGCAAGTTCGTCTCGAACGCCAGTCGACTCAGTTCACAAATCTTGCGTCCCTCGGTGTGACGGAACGCATCAAGCTCCTCGGCAAAGATTTTGTCAGCTGCCAATCCGACATCAGAGTCAACTACGAGCGTGACCGTACCAAGCACCTCCGACTGCGCAGACGCTGTAAAGGTGGCACTGGCACGGTGGGACGGCAGAGCATGATGGCTGCCATATCCCCGCCAAGCGTAACGCTTGTTGATCAGCGAGCACGCACTGTCACGTCGATCACTTGTGTCAGCAAGCTCGATATCCACGGCCTGACTGAATACGCTTGGGACAAGTTTAGCGCGCTGTTCGTCTGGAAGACGATCTTCAAACCCTGGTTTGGCTTGCCCCATTGCTGCGGCAGAGAAACGAGCTTCAGGTTGAATAAACACCACAAACCCCCGGAAAAGTGCAGCGCGCGTCGCTGATCACGGACTTTATCTGAGGTATGGGTCCATAAGAACGGATTGATGGATTGCCTTACCAGACAATCCACCCTGCTCATTCATGGTTAACGAGCACTAGCACTGTAGATAGCGATTTCGGTCAAACGTGCTAATTGTGGGATTAACGCATTTAGATCATAGGGAATTTGGCTAAGCGTCATCAAAACGGAGGACTTTCAAAATGCAAGACTTAGTGCAGCGTCAGAACGCTTCCGTGAGGAAGCCAATAACTGACAATCGAGTCAGCAATTGTCGGATCGTTATAACATGCACCGTCTAACCACGCCGTGATGCGCACGTCATCCGCCACAACGGTTGTGTCAGCGGTCGCAGTTCCCGAATGGTTCGCTGCAAACCCGGCCTCAAAGGTTTCGGCCAGTTCGTCGAGATATCGATCACATAGCATGGCGTTGCAACGATACGGTTACAGGCTTGTTCCAGCTAGAGCTAAGTTTCAGAGAACATTGCATAAACATCGCACAAATGCCTCTGACAGTGGAGCGTTGCGCCGCCCTATACCGATCCACGCCAGTAGCAATGGGAAAACGCAGCGCCTCCCCACTTGTATCGAACGACGGACATATCGGCCACGTTCGTCGCACACCGCTTAGTCTGCTGATCCCGACTTTGCCGGGCGACCACGCTTTGGCGCGTCCGCTGAGGCCGGCGGCTTTGCCGCGACTTTCTGCCCGGGTTTACGGCCAAGACCGATCTTTTTAGCCATGTCGCGCCGCATCGCCGAATAGGCCGGTGCCGTCATTGGGTAGTCAGCCTTCAACCCGTAACGGGCACGATATTCGCTCGCCGTAAGACCATTGGTTGTGAGATGCCGCGTCAAGGTTTTGTACGGCTTGCCATCAATCATCGAGATGATGACATCCGGATTGGACAACGACTTTCGTGGAGTAACCGCACCAGTGAACTCCGTAGCGCTTTCCTCATTCGAACTTTCGGTTGGCGCGTTGGTGAGGCCATTAACCGCGTTGTACATAGACTGTAGGAATGTCGGAACATCCTCCGCCGAAGTCCGGGTGTTTACATTTGAAAGCCACGCCATCGTCAATTCCGCGGCTAGCTTAACTGAGTTTGTAGGTTCGTCTGACATAGAAGATCCTTCTGGCCAGCGATCTAAGGATACGATCTTAAACTGGCGCTGAACACGATAAATGACATATTGTTTAACAAGTTACCATGAATGCGCACCGCACCGTAAGCCATCTAAGGTTGCTTAGTAATGACTTTCTTCATAGCGTCTACTGCACACGTTTTCAAATAATCTTGTCCGCCTAGGTTCCAGTTCAGTTTCGGCTTGCGCGATGTGACGCACAATGCGCCTATAAGATATCCGTTGCTGTCTCGCATTCCCGCAGCAGCGTAGAAGTCTATGTCACCGTCCTCGACCAGCGGATAAGTGGCGAACCGCCCGTCACTTTTCGCACTTGGTACGATTAGTGTATCTATATCGCCGTGAATCATGTGGCCGACAAAGGATGTGGATCGGTTAAAGACGCCCGAACGCGCTCGGTCCTGCGCGATAACGAACACGTTATAGTGGCTCACGGCACAGATTATCGCGGTCTCGACCCGACAGTGAATGCGTGCGCGTCGCGCCAGATCCATCAGCACCGGATCGCCAACCAAATTTAATATACCTGACGCCTCTGTCGCCTTTTGACGCTCGGCCTCGTTGCCGGGCATGCCAGCCGAATTGTAGGAAGTGATGTTCATTGTTTGAGCTTGTTCACGTTACGTTGAGCAATTCGCTACCAAGAGAATCTTTGCTGCTTGCTGAATATCCGCACAAAGTATGATCCGTCCTAAAAACGTACGGTTGTTCGGCGTTGATGTCAGATGTCTGAGGCGGACTTCAAACCTGACGACTGTGAAAATGGACTGTGAAAACGCGCATGATGGCAACCGGCGAACGGATCGATGAAACAGGAACGCTGATACAAGCCGGAGGTGTGATCTTTTTCCGGCGTGACCATGGGGGCCGTTACCAGCTCGAGCTGCACCGTTTGCCTGTGGACCTAATTCAAAAGCGGGTACGTTTGATTGGTACGTTGGTTGGCCCGATGCTCGTACATGCCGAGGGCGTAGCTCCGGCCTGAATAACAGGAATTGCTTTTTTACGATTAACCGCAATTCCGATTCAGCTCGACTCATACCGATTGTCAGGATCATGTCGCTGGGGATCATACCTCCATGGGACACATCATTACGCACGCTTGCGGCCACGGCCAGATCCACCACCTCGCGGGCTATGCCCGACAACAGGAGCAGAAGGCGAAGTGGTTAGAAACCACGCGTTGCCGCGAGTGCTTTATTTCTGACAAACAAGCTGTCCAGGCGGAAACAGCTGCCAGCGATATTGCAGCTGTAGCCCATCTTGCACTGCCCGCGCTCAGCGGCAGCGATCGCCAGATTGCCTGGGCGGCATCTCTGCGAGCGGCTCGCCTCATATCTACGACATCGCACGAGGGCAGTGATACCACCGTGACCGCGTGGGTGAGACACTTGACTGACGCAAAATGGTGGATTGACGGGCGCGGTCTAACCGACGTCGAATGGCTTAACCAAGCCAAGCAAGTCGTTGCCGCATGTTTTCCAACCTTACGCGGAACCCAGACCCTTGAGTAGCCCCGAGTTTTTTAGACGCCTTCAGCTTTCAAAATCTGCTGCCGTTCGAACGCGACGGGCGACAGCATCCCGTTCCTGACCTGCTTGCGCACCGGGTTGTAGAACATCTCGACATAATCGAACACGTCCTGGCGGGCTTCCTCGCGGGTTTTGTACGTTCGCCGCCGGATGTGTTCGCGCTTGAGCGAGGAGAAGAAGCTCTCGGCGACGGCGTTGTCATGGCAGTTGCCGCGGCGGCTCATCGAGTGCTCAAGATTGTGAGCGCGTATGAAGGCAGCCCAGTCCATGCTGGTGAACTGCGAACCCTGATCCGAGTGGATCAGTACCCTTTGCTTCGGCTTACGGCGCCATACCGCCATGTGCAGCGCCTTCAGCACCACATCGGTGGTCTGCCGGCTCTGCATCGACCAACCGACCACGCGGCGGGAAAACAGGTCGATCACGACAGCCAGATAGGCGAAGCCTTCCAAGGTGCGAATGTAGGTGATGTCTGTCACCCAAGCCCGGTCTGGCGCAGCCACGTCGAACTGACGGTCCAGCGTGTTGTCGACCGCCAGCGACGGCTTGCCGCCATGGCCGCCGGGCCTGCGCTTGTAGCCGATCTGCGCCTTGATGCCCGCCAGCCTGGTCAATCTGGCGACCCGGTTCGGGCAGCAGGTCTCGCCGTGATCCAGCAGGTCGTCGTGCAGCTTGCGGTAGCCATAGACCTTGCCACTGTCGTTCCAGGCCCGCCGGATCAGTTCCGTCTGCCGAGCATCTTCCCGAGCCCGCTGAGCCAGCGGGCTCTTTTGCCATGCATAGTAGCCACTTGGCTGCACAGCGAGGCACCGGCACATGGCCCGTACGCCAAAACAATCGCGATGCTCAGCAATGAACGCGTATCTCACTTTGCATCTCGAGCGAAATACGCGGTGGCTTTTTTTAGGATGTCGCGCTCCTCGGTCACCCGGGCCAGCTCGCGCTTCAGCTGGCGGATCTGCGCATCCTTGCCAGCATCGCCCGACACTTGACCCGCCAGCTGCCGCTTCCAGGCATAGAGCGAATGCGGACTGACGCCGAGCCGCTGTGAAACCTCCGCTACCGGATACCCGCGGTCGGTGATCTGGGCCACCGCGTCACGCTTGAACTCATCGCTGAAATTGGGCTTCCCCATCGTCGCCTCCTGTCCTCAAAATTAGGATCGAAGGCGTCCAGAAATCTAGGGGCTACTCAGAGAACGGTTACAACGAGAGCTTCAATGGTTCGCTTCGCGACGAGCTGCTCAACGGAGAGATCTTCTACAGCCTCGCCGAGGCAAGAGTGCTGATCGAGGCGTGGCGGCGTCACTATAACACCGTCCGACCACACAGTAGCCTGGGCTATCGACCTCCGGCGCCAGCAGCGGCGACCCCGCCATTGCCAGCCTCCGGTTCCGCTTCGCTCCACCTACGCCCGGCAATGGCGGCGGAGGCGACAATGCACTAACTATCTATCTGTACCACCCGGTGGGGGCTGCTCACCAAAAAGGATCCAATTTCTAGGAAAAGGGCGCGTGCCTGTACGACTGGAATTGGGTGCTTGCGGACTGGCAGCTTTCCCACACGATAGATGCCGGTCGGCTTTCAGGCGCCTTGGACGCCCGCAAAGGGTTTGAACGGCGATAGGTGGTGGTCAGCGGACATTCACCACTGGTCGTCGTTGACGCCCTTCCGGGAGCGACAAATACTCCGCAATCTAGTGACGTCGCTAACGAACGAACCCAGCACGATTGGCATGCCGACCAGCAGGTAGACCGGCAAAAACCACCGCCATGTTATATCTGATGCTCCCGCGTAGAGCATCGCAAGGCATACGACAGTTAAAGACAATGTGGGCCAGAGCGTCCATCGCGCTAACCGTTCGATCTTCCCAATCGCTGCCTTATCGCTGCTGTTCATTCTGCCATCCTCCGGCAATTACCGAATGACCGCAACTGGGCGCTTCCGGTCCGTCCGCTTCGGCGCCCAAAAGTGGCCGGTCGGCTTTCGGCCAAGTTCGCGCTGCGGAAAGCGATGGAACGGCTCAACCTGAGTTGGAAGCCGACGTTCAAATGGTCTTGCGCGCGGTGGTGACACGCCGCGAGGGGGCTGAACCAATACTCCCATCGCCGCCACCCGGCCTGCATGTCATACCGACAGGCGGGCCTCTTTGGCCGGTCGATCAACGGCAAGCGAATGTCGCGACTTCGTAAAAATTGAAACGCTAGGTCGGGCTTCGGGAGGGGCCTACCCGACCTAGCGTCATCCACAAGCACCCGTCCACCGGTGCAACACCGAGTTACCGTTTCACGGTTAAAAAGGTATTAACGACAAAAGCTACAACTAAAAGTTGCGCTAATTATTCTTGTAATTAACTTTTTACGCGATGAACGTTACCCTAACCACGCATACATCTGCCGGTAAGAGCTGGCGATTAAAGTCGCCACACCAGCCACCTCAATCAAGATGCGGTTGAAGTTTTTTACCGGAGAACGGGTAGAAGCAGCAAAATAGAGTTTGGCCTCTATAGCCCGTTGTTCTGTTTTTACCGCTATGGGTTTTGTATTTTGCGGCAAGATCGTTTGTTAAATGGATGGATGAGAACGTTTGAACAGGCGTTTTTGCATGAGTTTACGCCAAGCGGCGTTCCGCAATTTCGATCTCTAAAAAGGCTCCGTGGCCAATAAGATCGTCAATTGGAATATACTGCAAATCGCTTGTTGAAGTTGAGCTCCGGAACATGCTCCCTTTGGGTTACGTTCGATCTACTATGCAACAAAGACATAGAGACTCGGGGATGGGCGTAGTGGTATGGGTTCGCGCAGCAAGGGTGACACAGCATGCTTCGATCTGATCTCGTGCAGGCGGTCTCCGCTGATAACCCGACATTACCCCTTCCGGTCATCGACGCCGTCGTGTCCTGTTTTTTTGAGCAGATCACGAACCGGTTGGCAGAGGGCGGGCGTGTCGAGCTGCGGCGTTTCGGCACATTCACAACTCGTGAACGCGAAGAACGGTTATGCCGCAATCCAAAGACTGGGGAACCGGTCCAGGTTAACGCAAAGCGCGCGCTCCACTTTAAGCCAGCAAGAGAACTGCGCACAAGCGTGACGATCGGGAAGAAATGATTCTTTCTTGTCGCCTTGCAAGGGGGTGCGACCGCGAACGCGTTGTAGCTTACCCTATCCCATTTTTGTCGCCGCAGCTTTACAGATTATTAACCATTTTCTGAAAAGATCTAAAGGTCGAAGCGGGGGCTGGAGATTCCCAATGCTCAACAAATCTGAGATTGAAATAGAGATCAACAGAACGAGGCGGATGGCTGATCAGCTGTTCGACGAGCGTTCTGCAAAGGCGCTTAAAACGTATACGAACGAACTTGAACGTGCTGCTGACCTTATCAAAAATAAGGGTCGCCGTTTCGTCCTGTCATCAAGCTTTTGAAAAGCTCCTGCAAGCATTCAGCAAAGGGTTGGCTGCGTTTCACGAAGTGCCGCACGCACCATCGCGCAATCCTCACGAACATGAATTGCTATAGAGTCATCTTCCGATCCCATCCAGATTAACGTACCTCCATTGCGGGCGGGCTCAATGGATGTAACGACGTTATTTTCTAAGCTGACTAACCGCCCATCAGGGTAATGTATCTGAGCCATTGGTTTATTTTCGCCGCTAGGGGGGAGCGATATAAGCGCCACTGACTAATCATTTACAACCCTACTTTAGTCTAACGCGTTTGGGTGAGTCGGCAGACGGAAAGGCTCCTACGTTGGCGTCGATCCGCCTCAGGTCTATGGACGTCCCAACCGCCATATTTCCCCCAAGCAACATGGCGGCCAGGGCTGCTGCGGACCCACGTCGGCAGCGGCCCGAAACTATTCTCTCCGGTCTCATCATCGATCTTTGCTTAGGATGGCATCAGGGAATCCGCCGTCAACCATTCGAGAGCGGCCGCACATCCTTTGAAAACGCACATGTTAGAGCGGTTCTCAGAGATGCGCAGCGCTTGCCGGCGGGCCAAGACTCCGTCGGTATACATCGCGACACGCCGGTGAATCATAGCAGGATGTTCCGCCAAAGCTTTCATGGCCGCGACAACTTCTTGGGTCTGAATTGTCGCGTCGGTAAAGTCGTAAAGGGTGGTGGGCGGCTGATCGCCGACCGGAAAACTGGCTTCGCCGCATCACTCGTCTCCATCTGACGAGCTAACTTACCAATGGCATGATTTCTGGGGAGCACGTCACTAAGCGGCTAACAGACTTCGGACTTCGTTTTCCAGAGTCTGTAACGTGAACGGTTTCTGTAGAAAGCGGTCTGCAAGACCAGTGCGCTGGATGCTTTCCCCAGTGTAGCCTGAAATGATAATCGTCCGAAGGTGGGGGCGGTCGGCGAGCGCTTTTCGAACTAAGTCGAAACCATTTATAGCTCCAGGCATTCTGACGTCTGTTACAATAAGGTCAATGCGAGTCACGCCTTGCACGATCTTGAATGCGTCATCGCCGCTGGCTGCCAGGATTACCTTGTAGCCCACGGTCTCGAGTTGATCCCCGATCAACGTTCGTATCCTTTCCTCGTCATCGACGACGAGGATAACCCAACGGTCACAAGACATCGTCTGAGTTCCCAACGTTTTCTAAAATACATACTGAACCTAGGATGGTGAGCATGGCTAGTGGCAAACTGTTGATCGTAGATGACAACGCGCTAGTCCGTCAGATGATAGCGAGCCTTGCGCGCGAACTAGGCCTGTCCGTGATTGAAGCAGCTTCGATCGACGCTGCACAGGCGCCGCTTGCTGACGGCGATATCGATATGCTGCTTTGTGATGATGACCTAGGCACTGGCGTGTCAGGCGTTCAATTTATCGCCAGCAATCCGTTGCAGATGCCGGCGACCGTTGTGCTGATGTCCGGTAATCCGAAACCGAATGGGCTGCCAGAAGGTATACGGTATCTCTGCAAGCCCTTTACGATCGGGCAACTAGAAGGGGAGTTATTAGCTTAAAGACCGATAACCGAGGCGTGACGCAAAACTTTAGCTTTGCATCACGGACGTCCGACTTGGGTGGGGGGTGCGTAAGAACGGTGACGAAGCGTCGCTGATTGAGACGCGCGTGAACGCAGTGTTAAGGCCTGCATCGCTGCTATCAGTCCCGGCACACCAACCAGAGCGATGGCGCGCTTGGTATTGTATGCGAGGAGCTGGAGGCTCAACTCGGTTCCGACGTTCCTCAGTGTTCGCGTCTTGAAATAGCTTTGCCCCACCCGGTCCTTGAGAGTGCCGAAGACGTGCTCGAGCGCGCGTGCGCGATAGCTGTCTCAAGCTTCCCACTAAAAATGTCGGCAAAATCCAGTAGGCTCTCGTCTTCAAGTTCTATGATGGACAACTCTATCTGCGTAAGACGCTTCATTGCGCCCGCGTTTTGCTGCGCCTCCCGCTTCATCCGTATTTATAACATGAGATCATCGTACCACCAATGGCATGCATGTGGCAGATCCCCAAAACTCGGCGCCCTCGTGTCGCGAATGTTCTAAGTTTCGGACGTCGCGTATATCCCGCCTTTTGCGACACCGCTGCTTGCCCTCCGAAACCTTTCCCAAAAAGGATGGTGAATCGGGAATCTGAGATAAAAGGGGAAAACCAGCCTAGCGCCATCCTCTGCCACCTTCGACATTGTGCATCACTGAGTGGGCTTCTAGACGCATCCAATGAAACGCCGGGCTCGCCCACTCTCCAAGATATTGCATTCCATGGCGTTTTTCGTCCTGGCGGTGATGTTGCTGGTCCGGCTTGGCCCGCTCTGCGAGACGATGGCGATGGCCGCGCCTCCGGCTGCGTCCGCTATGATGGACTGCGCCAGCAAATCAGCAGGCGCTCCCATCAAAAAGGCCCCTGCGTCGGCCTGCGCCATACCGTGCGTTGCGGTTGCCGGCGAAACCGTAGAGCATGTCGGGCTGGTTCCGTCCTCCCGTCTATCGCCTTGGCCGGCTCCACAGACCGGCCTTTTGGGCATGGCATACGCTCCGGCCACACCCCCTCCGCAAACCGTGTGACGTCGAACACCATCACACGTAAATTTCGGAGAATATCATGACCAAGTTCAAGCTCATCAGCGCTGCCTTCGCCCTCACCCTGTCGACTGGCGCATTCGCCGCTGTCGCCAATTGCTGCGCCGACATGGCGTGCTGCAAGGACGGTGCGGACTGCTGCAAGGATGGCGCAAAAGCCAAGGCTGCTGACTGCTGCGATCATGCCAAGGGCGGCATGAAGCACGGCTAAAAGCTAGATAGGGGCGGGCAACCGCCCCTATCTATTAGCCGGCTGCGATACGCCGCCACGCCACGGCTACTGATCGACTACATAGCTATCCAAGAATGGAACGGGCCGCTTACCAGCGCGTCCGTAAACGATTAAAAAATGGGAACACCCAAGCATCCCAAGCCGCGTCGCACGCGTCATGAGAGAAATATTTATCCTCGTTCAACCGTGGCATTAGTTGGGCACGGCAGTAATCGCTTCCATTACCCGGCAGTCGGCGATGCGTCCGCCATCGCAGTATCGTGTTGCAGCACTCAATGCGTCGCGAAGCGCGACAAGGCGTGTGATACGATCCTCCACGCTGGCGAGATGCCGACGGGCGATGGCGCCGGCCTGGTTGCAGTCCTGATCGGGATCGGCAGACAGGGCAATAAGCGATCGGATTTCATCTACTGAAAATCCTAGTTCCCGGGCATGGCGGATGAAGCCAAGCTGGCGAACCTGCCCCTCTCCATAGGTGCGACGGCCTCCAGACGTGCGGAGCGCTTCGGGCATGAGGCCGATTTCCTCATAGAATCGGATGGTGTTGATTTTGGTCCCTGTCCGCTTTGCCAAATCGCCGATCATCAACACGTTGCCACTCCACTAGAAACCGCTTGCTCCTACAGTGACTGTAGATCGTAGAGGCACGATATGAGTGCAAGTGAATCCTCTTCATGCGGTTGTTCCGGTGATACCAAACGAGCGGAGCGCGATCCCGCATATCGGCGCGCATTGTGGATCGTCGTTCTGCTTAATCTGGGCTTTGGTCTGGCTGAAATCGTCGGGGGGTTCCTTGCCGACAGCCAGGCATTGAAGGCCGATGCCCTCGATTTCATCGGGGACGGCAGCATCTCGCTCCTCGGATTGATTGCGCTGGGATGGACCGCTCGTGCCCGTTCTCAGGTTGCGCTTACACAGGGCATATTCCTTGGCGCGCTCGGGATAGGTGTCATCGCCTTCGCCCTTTGGCGTGCGATGAATGCAATTGCGCCAGAAGCCGAATTGATGGGCGCTATCGGGATCGTTGCGCTCATAGTGAACGTGACGGCTGCACTAGTTCTATCGCGATTTCGCGAAGGGGATGCGAACGTCACCGCTATTTGGTTGTTCAGCCGTAACGACGCGATTGCCAATGTTGCGGTGATCATCGCAGCCGCCCTTGTTGGCTGGACCGGTGCGGCTTGGCCCGATCTGGTCGTTGCCGGCGTCATCGCGCTCCTGTTCCTGCATTCGGCCTACGAAATTATCCGCAATGCGCGGCGCGAACTCCAATCAACGGCAAGGCCGTCGTCATAATGACTTACCCTATGAAGCTCCGGCACCGGTTGCCCTTCGTCCTGATCGCGGTCGTCGCCGTCGTTCCGTGCGTAGCGCACGCCCAATCGCAAACCGGTTCCGAAGCGACGGTCACCCCGGTACTGACGCTAGAAAAAATACTGGCGTTGGCGGAAGCGTCAGCACCGTCGCTAGAAGCAGCGCAGGCCGGCGTTCGGGCAACAGGTGCGGCGCGCGATGTAGCGGGGCTGCGCCCTAACCCTACGCTGAATGGCGGTCTGGAATATTTTGGGGGTTCGGGGGCATATCGCGGTCTTCGTAGCGCGGAAGCTACAGTCGGTGTTGCTCTACCTATCGAGCTTGGCGGCAAGCGTTCCGCGCGGGTCGGTGTTGCCAACGCACAAGGGGAGCAAGCTCGGCTCGCCCTGGTTATTGCTACGGCCGATATTCGGCTCGCTGTAACACAGGCGTATATCGAAGCCGTAGCAGCCGAGCGTCGCATCACGACTGCGCGCGAGCAAGCCGGCATTGCCGGGGAGGCGGCCCGCGCGGCGGGCATTCGGGTACGCGCGGGCAGGGCATCGCCGCTAGAGCAACAGCGTGCCGACGTGTTGCGCATCAATGCCGAAGCTGCGGTTGAACGTGCGCAGCGCCTGACGGAAGTCGCGCGGGGCAATCTCGCCCGGCGTATTGGTCAGCCCGTAACCGGCCCGCTCGACGTTGCCTGGTTCGATCGCGTGCAAGGTTACGGCCCCTCGATCGCGGCCAGTCCGGGCGGCACGCTGGCATTGTCTGCGGCGCGAGCCGCAGTGACGACGGCAGATGCGCAAGTGCGGCTTGCTCGCTCCCAACGCATCCCCGACGTGACCGTCAATGCCGGCGCACGCCGGCTCGATGCGTCGAACGATATGGCTGCGGTCGTCGGCCTCTCGATACCGCTTCCACTGTTCAACAACGGCCGGGCGTCGGTCGTTCAGGCGCGGGCGCAACGCGATCAGGCGGACGCGATGCGACGCGCGGCTGAGCTGGATGCGGGGCAGTCGATAGCCAGCGCGGAAGCGGAAGTGGCAAATGCCGCGACGACCGCTAGAACCACGGGTGGGCCGGTCCTGGCAGCAGCGACGGAAGCCGCGCGCATTGCCCGCATCGGCTACCGTGAAGGCAAGTTCGGCCAACTCGATCTTCTCGACGCCGAACGCACCCTGTCTGAAACCCGCACGGCCGCGATCGATGCGCTGGCGACCTACCATGATGCAAAGGCCCGGCTTGAGCGGCTGACCGCTGCCGCTCCCGAACTGGCGAAGGACCAATGATGACGAAGACCGGCGCGCGGGTCGTACTATCCGCTCTGCTTCCCCTGACGCTGCTTGCCTGTGGCGGGGGCGGGGAAAAGAAGGCCGACAACATGGCCGGCATGGAAGGGATGGAAAAGGGCGAAGGCGAGAAAGGCGAAGCCGGCAAACCTGCCGATAAAGACGCCGTAAGCCTTTCGGCCCAGCAAATCGCGGATGCCGGGATCGAAGTTGGTCGGCCTGCGATTGGCGGCGTTGCCGGCGCAATCGAGCTGCCGGCCTTGGTTCAGGGTGATCCGCAAGGGGTGCAGGTCGTATCCGCGACGATCGGCGGTCGTGTCGTCTCCCTTACCCGTAACCTCGGGCAATCGGTGCGCCGTGGCGATGCGCTTGCGATCATTGAAAGTCGCGAGGCCGCCTCATTAAACGCCGAGATTGAAGCCGCGCGCGCGCGCTCTGCGCTCGCACAATCGAACCTGCGCCGTGAGCAACGTCTGTTTGCTGAACGCGTCTCGCCGGAACAGGATCTCATCGCCGCTCGAACTGCTGCCACCGAAGCCAACATTGCGGTCCGCCTCGCCCAACAGCAGCTCTCGGCCACAGGCGGGAGCGGGGGTGCGCTGAACCGTGTGGCGATCCGCTCGCCCCTTTCCGGTCAGATCATCGCTCGATCGGCGACGCTCGGTCAGACGGTTGCGGCAGACGGCGAGCTGTACCGGGTCGCCAACCTCTCGCGCGTGACCATCGCTGCGTCACTCTCACCGGCTGACGCCGGCAAGGTAAAGCCTGGAACACGCGTTGAAGTCACCTCGGCCGGCCGCAGGCAGGAAGGTCGCGTGACCTTCGTGTCGCCCGCTCTCGATGAAACCACGCGGCTTGTTCAGGTTATCGCTTCCCTCGATAATGCGGGCGGCACTTGGCGGGTAGGGGAGCCCGTCACGGCCTCGATCCTGCTGCCCTCGATCGGGGATCACAGTATCACTGTGCCGTCCACGGCGGTCCAATCGGTAGAGAATAAGATGGTCGTGTTCGTGCGCACGCCTAGCGGCTTCAAGGCCGTTCCGGTGCAGGCAGGGCGTCGCAACGGCGATCAGGTCGTCATCACCTCTGGCCTGACCGGCAGCGAGCGTATCGCAACCACCAATAGCTTCACGCTCAAAGCCGAACTCGGCAAGGGCGGCGAAATGGACATGGATTGATCCAATGATCGGCCGTCTTGTAACTTTCGCGGTCGAGCGCCGCTGGCTCGTCCTGCTTTTCACCGGGATCGCGGCCCTGGTGGGTGCTCTGGCGCTGCAACGCCTTCCGATCGATGCCGTCCCTGACATCACGAACAATCAGGTTCAGGTCAACGTGATGGCCCCCTCTCTGTCGCCCGATCAGATCGAGCGGCAAGTATCATTTACGATCGAAACCTCGCTCGCTGGCATACCGGGTCTGGAATATACGCGCTCGCTCAACCGGAACGGCTTTGCGCAAATTACCGCCGTATTTTCCGATGCCACTGATATCTATTTTGCCCGCCAACAGGTGGCCGAACGGCTGCGTTCAGCGGAGGAACGCCTACCCCAAGGCATCATGCCGGAAATGGGGCCTATCGCTACCGGCCTTGGCGATATTTTCATGTGGACGGTCGAGCTTCGCGAGTTGGACAAGGTCCGGCATCGCGACGGGGAACCGGGGCTGCAACGTGATGGCAGCTATATCACGCCGGAAGGCGAGCACTTGGTCAGCGAAGATGACAAGGCCACTTACCTGCATACGGTTCAGGAATGGATCGTTGCTCCCCAACTTCGGGGTACGGCCGGCGTCGCCGGCATCGACTCCCTTGGGGGGTTCGATCGCCAGTATCTCGTCATGCCCGACCTTCAACGCCTAGCCGCGCTGCGCCTCACGATACAGGACCTCGCGACCGCATTGGAGCGCAGCAATAGCAGCATCGGCGCGGGCATCGTGGACAGTAACGGCGCGGGCCTTTTCGTCCGCTCCGACGCGCGCGTGCGAACCGCGAACGAACTGGCGCGGACGGTCGTGGCGACCCGCGAAAACGTCCCCATCACGCTCGATCAGGTCGCGACCGTCAAAGCAGGCCACGGCATTCGCACCGGCTCCGCTTCCGAAAACGGTCACGAGGTCGTGGTCGGCACAGCTGTCATGCGCATCGGCGAGAATAGCCGCACCGTCGCCACGGCTGTGTCCGATCGCCTGAAAACAATCAGCCGCTCGCTTCCGGCCGATATCATCGTGAAGCCGGTGCTGGATCGCACCAACCTCGTGAACTCCACGATCGCGACTGTCGGCCGCAACCTTGCGGAGGGCGCGGTGCTGGTCATCGTCGTGCTGTTCCTGCTGCTCGGCAATATCCGGGCGGCATTGATCGCGGCCCTGGTTATTCCTGTCACGGTGCTGCTGACCAGCGCCGGCATGCTACGTGCCGGGGTGTCGGCCAATCTAATGAGCCTCGGCGCGCTCGATTTCGGCCTGATTGTCGATGGCGCAGTCATCATTGTAGAAAATGCCCTGCGCCGCTTAGCGGAACGCCAACACGAGCTGGGCGAACGCCTTTCGCTAGAGGAGCGGCTTGCGATCGTCGCCGCGTCCGCGCGCGAAATGATCCGCCCATCGGTGTACGGGCAGGCGATCATCATCCTTGTCTATGCCCCGCTGCTCACCTTCTCGGGCGTCGAAGGCAAGATGTTCGAGCCGATGGCGCTTACCGTCATCATCGCGCTCGTGTTCGCCTTCATCCTGTCCCTGACATTCGTCCCTGCCGCCATCGCGGCATGGATTGGCGGACGCGTGGATGAGAAGGAAAGCCGGGTCATCGCAGTGCTGAAACAGCGCTACGAACCCGGCCTGGATGCCGCCATGCGACGCCCGAGCATAACGATCGGCGCTGCGGTTGTGGCTGTGGTAGCAGCTGTCCTGGCCTTCTCGACGCTGGGCCAAGAGTTTTTGCCTCAGCTTGATGAAGGCAACATCCTTGTTCAGGCGTGGCGGCCTGCGGGCACCTCTGTCAATCAGAGCCAGAAGATGCAGTTTGCAGTCGAGAAGATGATCGCTCGCGAGCCGGAAATTCGCTTCGCGTTCTCGCGTACCGGCACGTCCGAAATCGCCTCCGATCCGATGCCGCCCAATGCGACGGACACGTTCGTGATCCTCAAGCCACGCGACGAATGGCCTGATCCCAGCCTGCCTAAGACTGAGCTGGTCGAGCGCCTTGAAAAGAAGCTCAAGACCATTCCCGGCAATGGCTACGAGATCACGCAGCCTATCCAGATGCGCTTCAACGAGCTGATCGCGGGCGTCCGTGGAGACTTGGCGGTCAAGGTGTTTGGGGATGACTTCGGGCAGATGAACGCGACCGCCAATCAAATTGCGGCAGTCCTCCGCAAGATCCGTGGTGCGGCTGATGTGCAAGTTGAGCAAACCGAGGGCCTGCCGCTGCTCGATATTCGGCCGAACCGCGATGCGATGGCGCGTGTTGGTGTCACTGCCGGCGACGTGCAAGATACCGTTGCCGCGACGATTGGCGGTCGTGAGGCGGGCATGATCTTCGAGGGCGATCGGCGCTTCCCGGTCGTGATCCGCCTGGCGGAAACCGCACGGGCTGACCTACAGGCGATCGGGCAGATACCTATTCCTACGCCCAACGGCTCCTACGTCCCTCTGGGGAGCGTCGCGGACGTTGCTGTCGGGGATGGTCCAAACCAAATCAGCCGCGAGAACGGCAAGCGCCGCGTCGTGGTGCAGGCCAATGTCCGCGGTCGCGACGTTGCTGGCGTGGTGGCTGACGCGCAGGCCGCGATCGACGCGCAAGTCACGCTCCCTCCCGGCACCTACCTCCAGTGGGGTGGTCAGTTTCAGAATCTGGCTGCGGCGCGCGAGCGGCTGACGATCGTCGTCCCGATCTGCTTCGCGGTCATCATGTTGCTGCTCTATGGTGCTCTCGGCAGCGTCCGCGACGCGGCCCTGGTGTTTACCGGCGTTCCTCTGGCGCTGGTGGGCGGCATTCTCGCGCTCGTGTTACGCGGCATGCCGTTCTCAATCTCGGCCGCTGTCGGGTTCATTGCGCTGTCGGGTGTGGCTGTGCTGAACGGGCTGGTGATGGTTAGCTCGATTCAGGAGTTGATGCGGCAGGGTATGGCGCGGGCGCAGGCGGCGAGGGAGGGTGCTCTGACCCGTTTCCGCCCCGTCGCCATGACAGCGCTCGTTGCATCCTTGGGGTTCGTCCCAATGGCGCTCGGGCACGGCGCGGGGGCGGAAGTGCAAAAGCCGCTTGCTACGGTCGTGATAGGCGGCTTGATCTCCGCAACGTTGCTGACTCTATTCGTGCTGCCAACACTCTATGCGCGCTTTGGACAGGCACGGGCTGATCCGGTCCCACAAACCACCTGACGGACGTATTGCTTTTACGGATCGTCTCCCAACGGCTTTTCTAAGACGATGGTATTTCGGGATTATGGAAGTAGATCGGTTAGCCTGTTCCACCTGAGACACCGGGAGCCGCCTTGGGGTCGGGATCCTGCGCCTTGCCTGTCGCGGGTGCCGCCTTCTGGCTCGGCATAGCGATGAGATAGGCGACGATCGCGTCGACGTCCTTCTCGGCCACCGGGGCCTTGTACACCTTGCGCATCTTGGTGACGGTCGCCTTCCACTGATCCGCCGATAGCGATGGCTGGGTCAGCGCCATGCTGGCCGAGTGGCACGAAGTGCAGTTGGCGTTGATGACGTTGGCGTGCGGACCATCGGGATAGGTCGCTTCGTCGACCGGCAGGTCGACGCTGGTCGAGGCGAGCGAAAAGCCGCGGGCTGAGACGCTGGTGGGCGGTGCCGGCTCGGATGTCTCGGAGATCGGGGCAGGCGCCTTGCGGCTGCTCGGCGCCCCGATCGAGACGAGGATAATGCCGGTCAGGCCGATCAGGCCAGCGGCCATGATACCGGGAGACGGGGTCTTCATGCTACTCGCTCCTCAGGCCGCGATGATGGTGGTGGTCTCGATATTGCCGCGCATGAACCCGCCTGGGTTCCAGATCGGCTTCATCGGCTGAGCGACACCGTTGGCGTTCCAGCAGCGCACCATGATGGGGTTGGGACCGCGCCTAAGCGGCACGCGACCATCCCAGCGCCGGAAGCTATACTTGCCCTCGTCCGCTCCGAGCGTCGTCCTGTACCAGGTGCGGCCACCATCGGATGAGACATCGACCTTGGCGACGCCGCAGTCGCCGCCCATCGCGATCCCGCCAACCGGGATGGACGCTTCATAGGCGATCGCCTGGCCATCCGGCAGGCTGGTCATCCAGCTGCGCGGGATCATGCGATTGATCGGCACGGTCGGGAAGTCCTTGGCACCGGGCGCGACATTCGCGCCGGGTGTCGCCGGTATCTTGTAGGCCTTGGCCATCCAATACTGGTCGTCAGGGCCGGGCAGCACCTCGATCGCGTTCAGCATCTTGACCCAGTAGGTCGAATACCAGCCCGGGACGATCAGCCGGCAGGGAAAGCCGTTGAGGAGCGGCAGCTGCTCGCCGTTCATGCCGAAGGCGATCATCACTTCGCCGTCGCGGGCATGGTCGATGTCGAGCGCCTTCTCGAAGTCAGGGGCGCCCGCCACAACCGGCTGATCGAGCGCGCCGAAGCGCACCTGTACCGCGCCTGCCTTGACCCCCGCGAGGTTCAGCACGTCGCGCAGGCGCACGCCGAGCCATTTGGCATTGCCCATCGCGCCGTTGCCCCATTGCGCGCCGGCGACCCGGGGCTGGAACAGCCCACGGCTGTTGCCCGAACACTGGTTGATCGCCGCCATCTCGACCCGCGGCAGGCGCAGCAGTTGGGCAAGGCTGATCGACAGCGGTCGGTTGACGTGGCCGAAGACGTTGAGGCGGAAGCTCTCGACGTCGATCGAGGTTGGAATGTCGGCCCAGTGCCAGCGAACGAAGAACTGGTCGTTGGGCGTGAACACCGACTTGTCGAACACGTCCATCGGCGTCTCCAACAGCGGAGGATGGATGCGTTGAAGGATCATGCTGCCCTTGCCAGGAAAGGCGCTGGTCATCGGCCGCTCGGCATTGCCGCCAGGCAGCTTCAGGTCGACGAGCTGCTGCGCCAGCGCAGGTGCTGCGGCAAGGCCGGCGGTGCCGAGCGCCGTACGCCTGAGAAAGCGGCGACGGCTGGTTTTACTCGCCAGCGCGGCGTCAAAATTGTCCATGACAAGGCTCTCCTGTGGCCAGCCACGCTGGCGGATCGAAGCGGCGTTCTGCAAGTGATCGGACCGACTGATCCGATCATCAGGGTGGATCAGTTCGGGGTAGCGATGCAGGGCGAGACGAACAGGTTGCCGCGCCATGCTCCGGCGAGCGTCTTGGCACCGACCAGCAGCCACATCGCCGCGAGCGCGATCGTCAGCACCGTGCCGACGATACCGAAGAAGCCGAGGTTCAGCGTCGTACCGAGGCGGAAGGTGGCGACGGTGTAGACGCCGAGCGGGAAGGTATAGCCCCACCAGCCAAGGTTGAATGGGACGCCGGCGCGCCAGTAGCGGATGGTGATGAGCGTCGCGAGCGCCAGCCACCACAGGCCGAAACCCCACAGGCAGAGCCCGACGACGACGCCGATCCCTTGCGCGACGGTACCGACATCGACCAGCCCGTGCGCCGCGAGGATCGCCGGCGCATCCGCCCCAAGCACCAGCATACCCAGCGCCCCGGTGCCGATCGGCCCCAGCGCGAGCCAGGATGATGCCGCCATGCTCTCGTGCGGGAGCTTGTGGAGCGCCATGCGCAGGATCAGGATAGCGAGGATGCCAAACGCGACCGGCACCGAATAGGCCCACAGCACATACGAGGTCGCGAGCGTCACGATCTGCGCGTGGGGATCGACCAGATGCGGCGCGAGCAGCCCGCCGCTGGCACCCGCCACTTCCGCTGCGACGACCGGCAGCAGCCATACCGCGGTCATGCCGTCCAGGCTGTGCTCGTGGCGGGTAAACATCAGGTAGGGGATCAACACGCCGCAGGCGAGCGACATGGCGACGTCGATCCACCACAGGACGTGTGCGACCGGCACGATGCCGTTACCGAACCGCACGATCCCGAAGGCGAGGCATCCGTTGATGATCGTCGCCAAGCCCATCGGAATGGTCCCGATGAACATCGACACGGTGTTGTGGCCGAAGATGCGCCGTGCCTCATGCCCGAACATCGCCCAGCGCGCGCCATAGAGACCGGCGAACAGGATGAAGAGCGCGATGTTGAAGAACCACAACACCTCGCCAATCGGTTTGAGCGCGGGGCCGATGCCGGGCACCTGCGGCAGCGCGAGAGCGAGGATGCCGGTGCCCATGGTCGCGGCGAACCAGTTGGGCGTGAACTGGCGGATCATCTCGCGCGGATGGTCGAGCCGGCTGAGCGGCTTGAGGCCGGTCAGGACCGGAGGTGTTTTGGCAGTCATGCGACCTGCTCCTTGATAAGGTCCGTCAGCGCGTCCGCCGCGCGGGTGCGATAGCGTTCCTTGTGGCGCAGCGCGTGGAAGGCGCGATCGGGCAGCCCCAGCGGCAGCTCGACCAGATCGCCCGCCTTCAACGCACGAGCGACGACCAATCGCGACAATACGGCGACGCCGGCACCGGCCTCGACCGCGGTACGCACCGCCTCGTTGGACGGCAGCGTCATCGCTACCGTCAGCTGGGCCGGATCAAACCCGCGCGTTCGCAGCACGTCCTCGAAGGTCGAGCGCGTGCCCGAACCCTGCTCGCGGACGATCCAGCGTTCAGCGCGAAGCCAGTCCTCGTCGACGCGCCCGGCGTCCTCACGGCCGACCAGCACCATCGGGTCACGCCCGACATTCCAGAGGGCGAGCGCCGGTTCGTCCACCTCGCCCTCGACGAAACCGAGCTCCGCCGCGCCGCTCAGGATCTGCGCTGCCGCACCTTCGGTGTTGTCGATCGCCAGTTCGACCGCGATCTGCGGGTGGCGTTCGTGGAAGGCGGCGAGCTTTGCCGGCAACCAGTAGCTCGCGATCGTCTGGCTTGCGACGATCCGCAACGAACCACGGGCAAGCCCGGCATAGTCCGCCAGCATCGTCTCGGCATGCGCTGCCCGCCCCAGCACCGCGCGCGCTTCCTCCAGAAAGCCGCGGCCTGCTTCGGTCAGCTGGATGCCACGCCCGACACGGTGAAACAGAGGAACCCCGTAGCGCGCCTCCAGAGCCGCGACCGCGCCGGACGCAGCAGACTGCGTGACGTTCAGCGCCTCCGCTGCCTTGGTGACGTGTTCGCGCTCGGCGACACCGACAAAGATTCTGAGCTGCTCCAAGGTCATGCAGCTTATATCGCGCACTCTGATCGATACGACCAACCGTTTGATCTGTTTATTTCAATCTGGATACCGGAACGATCGGTAATCCTTCGTCTGCGATAGTCTTGAAGACTTGAAGCGATCCGCGCGCTTGCGGCGTTGGTTCGTCCATGACTGATATGATCGAGCGCAAATCCGAGCCCTACAACGCCGAGCCGACGCCCGGCGCGCTGATCGAGCGGTTCCTGACGCCGCAGGCGCTGTTCTACGTGCGCAGCCATGGTGCGGTGCCTGATCTGCCTGCCGATCACCGGATCGAGGTCAGCGGGATGAGCATGGAAAGACGCTCCTTCTCGGTGGAGGAATTGAAGAGCGCGTTGGCCACGCGGACGGTGACGGCAGTTCTCCAGTGCGCCGGCAACCGGCGCACGGATCTCCAGCCGGTCGCAAAAACGTCCGGCGACCCCTGGGACGTGGGAGCGATCGGCAATGCGGAATGGACCGGCGTACGACTGTCCGACCTACTGGATGCCGTCGGTGCGCCGGATGCGTCCGACCTGTTTGTGGCGTTCACCGGCGCGGACGAGGTGGACGTCGAAGGCGAGGAAGCATTGTTCGGGGTCTCGATCGCCATGGACAAGGCGCGGCAACCCGACGTCCTCATTGCCTGGGCGATGAACGGCGAGCCGCTGACGCCCGAACACGGCGCACCGCTCCGCATGGTGGTGCCGGGCTATGCCGGGGTGCGGAGCGCCAAATGGCTGACACGGATCGAGGTGCGCGACACGCCATCCGACGCACCGATCCAGGCGCACGACTACAAGCTCTTTCCTGCCGATGTGACGAGCGACACCGTCGACTGGAGCCAGGGTCTGACCATCAATGCCATGCCGCTCAACGCCGCGATCTGCGTGCCCGGCTCTGGCGAAAGCCTGCCGGCCGGGGAGGTGCGGATCGAGGGCTATGCCATCGCCTATGATCGCCGCGTCTCTCGGGTCGAAGTGTCGATAAACGGTGGTCGCGACTGGCAACAGGCGACGTTCACCGATGATCCGGAGGCGCACTGGGGTTGGCGGCGCTGGACCCTCGACGCCACGCTCGTCAAGGGGCGCCAGCACCTTGTCGTGCGCGCCTTCGACGAGACTGGACAGGGTCAGCCCGAGCGGCCGGATACGATGTGGAACTTCGCCGGCTATCTGTGCACCGCCTGGCATCATGTGCACGTGCTGGTCGAATGATCGAAGCATCAGCGGCATCGGACCTCGGCTTTTGGATCGACGCGATCGGGCGGCTGGTGGTGGCGACCGCGGCTGGGATGGTGCTCGGCTGGGAACGCTCGCGCGAGAACCGGCAGATCATGGGCTTGCGGACGCTGGGCCTCGTCGGTCTGGCGAGCTGCATCGCCGTGCAGGCGATCGTGCACAGTGGCTTGCCGAATGTGAACGCCGATGCCGCAGGGCGGGCGATGCAGGGCATTTTGTCTGGCGTCGGTTTCATCGGTGCCGGTGCGGTGCTGCGGGTCGGCCAAGGTCAGGAAGTGCATGGACTGGCGACCGCCGCGTGCATCTGGGTGACAGCCACGATCGGCGCGGCAGCAGGGTTGGCGGTGTGGCCGCTCATCATCGGCGGGTTGAGCCTTGCGATGCTCGTACTGTTCGTCGGCGCTCCGCTCGAACGTCGCATTCGCGAGCGGGCCAGGCTGACTCCGGCAGAGGCCGACCGGAAGGATGCCGAGCGCAAGCCGTGATCCCGCTGGTCCGCCCAGTGCCTGTCGCGCTGAGAACCGGCCACGCGCTATCAGGACACAAGCGCCGCATCGGCCTGGCGCCGGACCTCGTTGGCGATCGGATGCAGCTCGGCAGCGGGGCGCTCCCCCACCACACTATAGCCGATCCCGTCGACCGCCCATGTGACCCGGCCCATGGTCCCGCTGGACGTGCTGGTCATGCTTGCGCTCTTGTCGATTTGCATGGGCCTCGTCAGCACCGCGAGCTTCGACGCTTGCGGTCCATCATAGAGGAGCAGCGCCGCAGGGCCGTGGGGCGTCGCGACCAATCGCCCCCCGCCATAGCGGTAACCCGCTGTGCTAAGGTCCGGGATGGTCACGCGCTCACCCAATCGGCTGGAGGTCCACCGGATCAGCATGGCGCGCTGGTCGGGGCCGATTTCCGCCGGTCGGATCCGGTCGGCGGCATAGACACGGAAATTGTCGCTCGCCTCATTGGCCAGCGCCGCGATGCCCGCGTGGGGTTCGCCGCTCCACCGCGCGCTCGACCAACCACCGCCAAATCCGACCGCCAGCAGAAGCGACGCGGCGATGGCGAGTTGCCAAGGCGGTTGGCGTTGCCGTCCCCTGATGGCTGCGACGCGCATCGTCGCCGGGATCGGTTCCTCCGCGATGGGAGCGAACAGGGACGCAAGGGCTCGCGCCTGCTCCGCCTGCTCCCGCAAACGGGCATGCACGTCCGGCTGGCCTTCAAGGTAAGCGTCGACCAGACGCTGCCGCTCGGGCGACAGCCTGCCATCGATCCACGCGGCCAGATCGTCTTCTCCGATCGGGCTGGTCATCGAATACTCCTTAATCGTGGCCGTTCATCCTCCTGGAGGAGCGTCGCCAGACGGTCGCGCCCCCGCGATATGCGCGACATCACCGTTCCCAGCGGCACGCCGACGACGGCAGCGACTTCCCCATATGACAGACCTTCGACGGAAATGAGGAGCAGCACCGTCCGCTGCTCCTCGGGCAACGCATCAAGTGCGCGCAACAGGTCTCGGTGGTGCAGGCCTGCGTCCTGATCGGCCGGGTGGCCGAGCGCAGCGTCGTCCACGAGGTGGAGCGGAACCGCCGTACCTCGCCGGCTATGCTGCCGCTGATGGTCGACCAACAGATTGTGCAGGATCGCATAGATCCAGGGGCGAACCTCCGTCCCGCGTCGTTGCCGCCAGCGCCCGACCGCGCGCTCAAGGCAATCCTGCACCACGTCATCCGCCATCGCCCGATCGCGCAACCACGACCGGGCATAACGGCGCAGACCGGGGACCAGGGGCTCGATCGCGGCGGCAAGCGGGTCCATCTCAGTCGCGCTGCACCTGCACGATGCGGCCCGGTGCGCCATTCACTACCTCGGCGACCGCCAGAAAGCGCCGGGGGGCCGCTGCACTGCCCTGAACGATCTGCCGGATCGGACCCGATGCGTTGACGATCGCCGCACCTGCCGGATTGCTCATGAAGTTCGCAAGCGGCTCTACCGCACCGCTGCCGTCCGCGTTGGCGGTGAGCACGAGCATATAAGGCTTCTTGGGCTGCAAACCGGTAACGGCACTCTGCACGACCTGAATGATGCCCTGGTCGAAGAGGGTAATGCTGCTTGCCGCACCATTGCCTCCAACTGGCCCCATGTTCAGATGCACCGCCTTGCCTGCCGTACCGAGCGGTTGGAGATTGTCGGTGCCGGGGCCTGTCGGAATAGCGTTCGGCACATAGGCGATCGCCTGCGGTGCCTGTCCGACCGGCACGGTGGCAACGACCTTGTTGCCGGCGGTGTCGATCGCGGCAAGTTCATCGGCATTCTCCAGCCCGACATAGATGCGCCGGCCGTCGCCCGATGGCCAGACGCCGTGCGGCATCTTGCCGACCGGGATGGTAGCGACAAGCGCGAAGTCGGACGTGCGGAACACCTTCACCGCGTTTTCCCCGCCCACCGTGACATAGGCGAACTGTCCCCTGACCGTGCGGGCGAAGTTGACGTGATTGGTGATCGGTCCGGTATCCAGCACCTTGAGGATCGCGAAAGGCGGCCTGGCATCGAATGCGACCGTCTTGCCGATGTCCTTCAGCGTGAACCACACCTGCTTGCCGTCCGGCGTCGCGGCGATGTTAGGACAGAACGGACTCGGCTGCGCCACCTGTCCGACCTGCGCGTGGGTCGAGACATCGAACACGGCCAGCACCGGATTGAACGAGGAACAGACATAGCCGTATCGGCCATCGGGAGAGAAGATCGTCATGCCCGGACCACCGGGCGTCTTGATGCGACCGGTCTCCTTGTACGTCGTGGGGTCGAGCACGGCGATGTAATCCTCGCCGCGTACCGTAACCCACACCTCCTTGCCGTCCGGCGTGAAGAACGCCTCATGCGGGCTGCGCCCGACATAGGTCGTGTGCTTGACGGTGTTGGTGGCGGTGTCGATCCACGACACGGCGTTGGATCCGATCGACACGACCGCCAGTGTTTTCCCGTCCGGCGAGAAGCCGAGGCCGTGAACCAGCACCTGCCCCTTGTAGAGCGGGGAAAAATTCATCGGCTGCGGATCGCCGAGCTTGATGACGCCGAGCAACCTGTTGTCGGCCGGGTCCGTCACCGACACCGTGTTGGAGAATTGTTCGGATGCATAGACGCGGTCGCGGTGGCTGACAGGCACGTCCTTGGCGTTCCACGGCGCCTGCTGGGCCATGGCAATGCCCGGTGCGGCGCTCATCAGCAAGGCGGCCGAGCGCAGGAAGGTCGGGATCATGTCAGTGCTCCATATGGCTGTGGTGGTCGCCGCCCTGCGTCGAGGCTGGCGTCGAAGGGGGTAGCGGCTGACCGATCGCCAACTTCATGGCGGCGATCTCCTGCTGCTGATCGATGATGATCTCCTGCGCAATGCGCTTGAGCTGCTCGTTATGGCCGTAGCGCAGCTCTGCCACCGCCATATCAATGGCGCCCTGGTGATGCGGAAGCATCATTGCGACGAAGTCGCGGTCGACGTCGCCGGACGGCTTGACCATCATGCCCGCCATCATCCGGTCCATCGCGGCAGATACCATGCTGGCGTAGCCATCGGCGGGGGCGGCCGCGACTGCGCCGGTGAGCATGGCCGAAGCAGTCAGACCCAGCATCCAATTTCGTCTACGCATAAGCCTCCGGCGCATCAGTCTCGAAAGCGTAGACGACGCCCGTCGGGGTTTATTCCATGGGTGCAGTCATTTTATCGATCTTCACCAAGACATATGGTCCCTTCGCAACCCTGCGGTTGGTTGACCAGGTCGCCGTCGGACATCATATGCTCGGGCACGGCGATGGATTTCCGCCGGGCCATTCGGCCGAACCGCCCTCGCAAGGGCCGATGATTCCTACCAAGCGCCGCAAGGCAGCAAGGAGGAATCGTGCGCGCGACATTTCGCAATCTCTACGACCAGTTCAACATGGCAGCGTTCATTCGCGATCGCCGCACCCATGCCATGTCGGTGCTGCGGTGGGCTTTGATCCTGGTCCCGATGGCCGCAACGGTGGGAACGCTCTGCGCGGCCTTCTTGTGGAGCCTCGATGCCGTGACCCGGCTTCGCTTTGCCTTTCCCTGGCTGCTCTACCTGCTGCCGATCGGCGGGTTCATGGTCGGACTGCTCTACCATCTGACAGGGCGCTCGGTCGAAGGCGGTAACAACCTCATCGTCGAGCAAATCCATGAACCGGGGGGCGGTGTGCCGCTGCGCATGGCCCCGCTCATCTTCTTCGGCACGGTCGTGACGCACCTGTTCGGGGGATCGGCGGGGCGTGAAGGCACCGCCGTGCAATTGGGCGGCAGCCTTTCCAGCGGCTTCGGCCGCGCACTCAAGCTGGATGCGGAAGCGACACGCATCCTGCTGATGACCGGAATCGCGGCGGGCTTTGGCGCGGTCTTCGGGACGCCGATCGCGGGCGCGGTCTTCGCGCTGGAGGTCCTGGCGATCGGCCGGGTCGAGTATCGTGCGCTAGTACCATGCTTGGTCGCGGCACTGGTGGGTGACTGGACCTGTCTTTCCTGGGGCATTCATCACGGCGCCTACCATGTCGATGCGATGGTGCCGGTCGACGCGTCGCTCGTCTCAAAAGCCAGCCTCGCGGGCGTCGTATTCGGATTGGTCGGGCTGGCCTTTGCAGAGGCCAACCATGCGCTCGGCGGATGGCTGAAGCGCGTGATACCCTATGGCCCACTACGACCCGTTATCGGTGGTTTGGCCGTGATCGCGCTGGTCTGGCTATTTGGCACGCAAGATTATCTCGGCCTAGGCACGCTGGCGGCAACGCCGGGTGGCCTGACCATTGCCAGCTTCTTCGGCTCCAATACGTACCCGTGGAGCTGGGCGCTGAAGCTGCTTTTCACCGTCGTCACCCTAAGTGCCGGCTTCAAAGGCGGGGAGGTGACCCCGCTGTTCTTCATCGGCGCGGCGCTCGGCAATGCGCTCGCGCCCGTATTTGGAGTGCCGACGGGGGTGTTCGCGGCGATCGGCTTCGTCGCGCTGTTCGCGGGTGCAGCCAACACGCCGCTTGCCTGCACCTTCATGGGGATCGAATTGTTTGGCGCGACCTATGCCGTGCCGATCGCAGTCGCGTGCTTCGTCGCCTACCTCTGCTCAGGCCACAACGGCATCTACCTGTCGCAGCGCGTCGCTGTACCAAAGGTACCTGCCGCACACCTCACACCCGACGCGACCCTGCGCGATGCCCGCACGCACCGCGCTTCTCGCCGGCGCACGCGCGCCTGATCCTGTTTCCTGTCGAAAGCCCGTCATGCCCAACCGTTTCAATGTCCATCACCGCGAAGTCGGGATGCTGCGCATCTATCTAAAACCGTCCGACAAGATCGGCCCGCGTCGCTTCTGGGGGGCAAAGCCGCTCTATCGTGAGCTGATTCGCACCGCGAAGGCGGACTGCATCATCAACGCCGTCGCGCAAAATACCCATTACGGCTTCAGCAATCACGAATCGATCCGGGGAAGAACGGCTCGGAAATTGCCGATCCGCATCTGACGATCTGTGTCGAACTGGTCGGCGATCACGATCAGCTCGACCTTTTCTGTCGCCGGCATGGAGATCTGCTCGGCGACAAGGTGATCGTCTACAAACGACTGGAGCATTGGACTATCACGCGCAAAACTGAGCTAACCAGAGCCTGATTGGCGTTCCCGTAAAGGAAGGTCGATTGGGAATCCCCAACTCAATGCCCCCTGAAAAGCACTGGTGTTGGGTGCCGTTTTCTCGAAATCTGTT
Source organism: Sphingomonas sp. PvP055 (assembly GCF_040546365.1). Classification (NCBI taxonomy): domain Bacteria; kingdom Pseudomonadati; phylum Pseudomonadota; class Alphaproteobacteria; order Sphingomonadales; family Sphingomonadaceae; genus Sphingomonas; species Sphingomonas sp. PvP055. The sequence goes on along the minus strand of NZ_JBEPNS010000003.1, from coordinate 29,727 downwards.
CCCAAATCGATTTTCTCGAAATGGCCTAAACGACACGGGAAAACGGGAATCCTTAGCTGACCGGTTTTGGCGACGGAACTATGCCCAATTTCTAAATAGGCATCCGGCAAGGATGTCGCGCATGTCCTAAGTTTCGGACGTCGCGTATATCCCGTCTTTTGCGACACCGCTGCGCTTGCACCCCGACACCTTTCCCAAAAGGGAACGAGAAGAGAGAAAACAGCGGCTTTGCCTAACTGTCGGATGGACATTTTGGGAGCGTCAGTTGTCGTTTAAAATCCGTTGAAAGATAACTGAGGAACCGCCGACACCGCTTGCAATGGACCTATCCGCCAAGCATCGCGGTTATCTTCGCTCCCAGCGCATCAAGGGCAAATGGCTTGGTTATCATGTCCATGTTGGTGCCCAGGAAACCGGCGCGGATGGCGGCGTTTTCGGCATAGCCGGTCACAAAGAGCACCGGCAGTTCGGGCCTGTGGGTACGCGCGATCTCAGCTAGCTGCCGACCATTCATACCCGGCAGACCAACGTCCGATACCAGAAGGTCGATTGTGCGGTCAGACGCAAGTACCGGGATCGCCTCGTTGGCGTCTTTGGCAAGGATCGTGCGGTAGGCCAGCTCGCTCAGCACTTCGTGGATGAGGACACGGACAGAGTCATCGTCCTCGACCAGCAAAACCGTCTGACCTTCACCTTCCTGAACCCGCAACGCAGCCAGCGTATCGCTACCTTCCGGCGCTTCGCCGGCCGGCAGGTAGAGCTTGACGGAGGTTCCCTCACCTGGACGGCTATGGATGCGAACCTGCCCACCCGATTGCCGGGCAAAACCATAGACCATCGACAGGCCGAGGCCGGTCCCCTGGCCGATCGGCTTGGTGGTGAAGAACGGATCGAACACCTTGGCAACGAGATCAGGCGACATACCAACGCCGGTGTCGGACACAGCAACCATGACGTATCGCCCGGCCGCAACCTCGGGCTTGGCGGTCGCATAGGCCTCATCGAGCTCGACGAGCGATGTTTCAATCGTGAGCTGTCCGCCATCGGGCATTGCGTCGCGCGCGTTGATGACTAGGTTCAAAATCGCATTCTCAAGCTGGTTGGCATCGGTGACGGCAAAACCGACCTGCTCGTTGGAGACGATGGCAAGAGCGATGTTCTCCCGGATCGTCCGGCGAAGCAGATCCTCCAGCGATTGCGTGAGCGCATTTACATCGACCGGATGGCTATCGAGCGATTGCCGCCGTGAGAAGGCGAGCAGTCGCTGGGTCAGTGCTGCAGCGCGCTGTGCCGACGCCGACGCCGCATCCATGAACCGGTCCAAGTCATCAAGCCGACCAGACGCGATCCGACGCTTGATGATGTCGAGACCGCCGATGACACCGGTCAACATGTTGTTGAAGTCGTGAGCGATCCCGCCGGTGAGCTGTCCTACAGCCTCCATCTTCTGGCTTTGTCGCAGCGCATCCTCGGCACGCGCCCTCGTCGCCATTTCCGCTTCGAGATCGGCCGTGCGTTCGGCGACCTTGTCCTCCAGCGTGCGGTTAAGCCGATCGAGCGCGTCCTCGGTTTCCTTGCGCGCAGTGATGTCGATGATCGTACCGATGAAGCGGATCGCCTGGCCGTCAGCAAAGAAGCTGCCACCGCGCGCGCCAACCCAACGCGTGACGCCATCGGTCATTCCGATCGTGCGGTACTCGATGTCATAGCCGCCATCGCCAGCGGGATCGACAGCTCCGTTCAAGGCCGCCTCGACATTCGCCCGATCGCCGTCGTGAATATGCGCGAGGAACAACGCGTTATCGACGACCGTATCCGCCGGCATGCCGAACAACGCCTTGCAGCGCGCATCCCACCGGATCGTCCCGTCACGCGGATCGTGATCCCAGGTGCCGACATCGGCCGCATCGGTCGCCAGCCGCAGTCGGCTTTCACTCTCGGCAAGTTCGGTCTGCCGATCGCGCATGGCGAACTGCTTCTGACGCGACCGCATGGCGGAGGCGACAGCACTGACCAGGGATGCCTTTCCCAGCGGCCGTTCCAACACGATGCTGTTGTCGGGCCGACCAGTCGGCATTGGTCTCGGACGCGCAGCGTGATTGGTACGCTGGGCAGCGAGCAGGACAGTCGGAATGTCAGACCAGGCCGGCTGCTGTTGGAATGCCTGGCGCAGGCTCTCATTGCCCTGCTTTAACGCCTCTTCGGTGAGGAGGAGAACGCCGATACGCCAGTCGAGATGTTCTGCAACAGCACCCAAATCAGGACATATCGCGACATCATAGCCCTCGGCGTCGAGTAGCGCCTTGATGCTTGGCGCGTCCCGGCCAAATGGTGCGCAGACGAGAACGCGGTGACCTTCCGACGCCGTCTTATGATCCACCGAAGCGATCTTCCATCAAGGGTGTCTGGGCGCCGAGGTATTCCGGCGTGCCGGTGAGTACGCCTTTGAACGCGGACAGCGCCTCACCGACGCGCACGCCCTGCTGGTCGATGCGCAGTTCGCGAATGGTATCCTCATGCATGCCACCACGGTTCTTGATGACCGATATCGCCTTGCGGATGCGACCTTCGGCTTCAAAAAAGCGCAGCAGCAGCACCGTGTCAGCGACGTAGGATATGTTGAGGTTGGTTGCCATCGTACCCACCAACCCATGCTGCGGGTTGATGAGGAAGGTGACGACACCCTTCTGGCTCAAAAACGACAGCATCTCATGCATCTGCAAAATGAGCTGCTGCTCCTGCGGCATTGCGGCCATATACCCGTTGAGACTGTCGATGACGATCATGTTGGCGCCGCGGTTCTCAACCTCACTCACCACTCGCGAGGCGAACTCACCCGGCGACAGCTCGGCTGGATCGATCTGCTCGATAACAAGGCAGCCGTTATCGACATGGTTCTGCAAACCGAGATTGAAAGCGCGTGCCCGCGCCATCAGCGTGCCCACCCGCTCATCGAATTCGTAGATCGTGCACTTCTCACCACGCCGACACGCGGCATCGATATATTGCAGCGAGATCGTCGTCTTCCCGGAACCCGCCGGTCCCGTCACCAGGACGCTGGTGCCGCGCATAGGGCCACCGCCGAGCAGATTGTCGAGCTCGACCACACCGCTCGGCGTCACCTCGCCGCTGAACTCGGCATGATGGGTTGCCGCAATAAGGCGTGGGTAGATGTCGAGGCCCCCCTTGCGGATCGTCATATCATGATAACCGGCGATGAAATCGACGCCGCGCAGCTTTTGTACCTGGAGCCTTCGCCGGGCCGCGCCGAAGTCCAGGGTCAGGCGCTCCAACGTGATGACACCGTGAGCAAGACTGTGAAGGTGATTGTCGTGGCCCGTTGCGCTACCGGTCATGTCATCGACGAGTATTACCGTAGCATCACGGCCGGCGAAGAATTGCTTCAGCGCCAGCACTTGGCGGCGATAACGCAGCGGATCCTGTGCCAGCAGCCGCATCTCCGACAGGCTGTCGAACACCACCCGCCGTGGTTGCACGCGCTCGACCTCGGCCTGAATAAGCTGGACGGTCTCGCTCAGCTCCATCTCCCAGGGGTGAAGCACCGACTGCTCGCTCCCGCCGCCCAGAATTTCCGAGGCAGCGCTGAACTCGAACACGTCAAAATCGTCGATGCTCCAGCCGTGCGAGGATGCGACCACGGCCAGCTCTTCGCGGGTTTCCGACAGGGTGATGTACAGCGCCTTTTCGCCCTGCCGCACGCCTTCGCGCAGGAACTGGAGCGCGAGCGTCGTCTTGCCGGACCCCGGTGTGCCTTCAAGCAGGTAAAGACGGTTGGCCGGCAGACCGCCGGTCAGGATCGTATCGAGACCGGTATTACCGGTCGAGATTGTTGGTGCCTGGCTCATATCTTGCCCGTTGTTCGCGCTATGGCCGGTGCTTAGCCGCTTCTCGCGTGCAGAGAAACGGTCCGCAGCGGTGCAAACCTTTCGTAAGCTATTTCGAAATATGAGGGAAAATCCAAAGTTGCGTGGTGGGTATCGATGTTCTGGAAAATGTTACGGGAGCGTAATCGGTCACGAGCCGTACAAAGAACTGGTGCCCTGGACAATCTTGCCGAGCCAGGCTTTAACAGCTTCGTCCACAAGGCAGCCATTGCCTTCGATGCGCCAATCTCGCTTCTGACGCTTCTCCACGACGACACCTTGTGGGTAAAGGCCTCGACAGGCCTTGATATGCAATGCGCGCCTCGTGAAAACGGATTTTGCACGCATGCCGTTGATCGTAAGGAACTGCTTGAAGTCTGTGACGCGGACGCCGATCCGCTGTTTGCCACGCTGCTGATTGTCACCGGTAAGCCACACATCCGCTACTACATCGGAGCACCCCTGACGCTCATAGACGGTACTGACATTGGAGCTTTGTGCGTGCTGGACACACAACCGCGCGGACCTGCTTCCCGGGATCAGAAAGCGTATTTGACCGGTCTGGCGCGACAGGCGACTCAGGCAATCGAACGGAATGCTCATATCAAGGGTAGTCTGGCCGCATGATGGAAGTTATCACTTGCATCGTGCAGGAGCATGATCTCCGCCTTGTGGCGGTGGCGATCATTGTCGCTCTGATCGGCTCTGCCGCGACCGGACAGCTCTTCGGGCGTATTCTCGCATCGCGCGGGAAAAGCCGCGCCGGATGGATCGCACTGTGTTCGGTGGGTACAGGCACGATGGTCTGGTGCACGCATTTCGTCGCGATGATGGGGTTTCAGGCTGGCGTGCCGGTCAGGCTCGATCCGGTCCTCACTCTCGGTTCGCTCGGTATTGCAATCCTGCTTGCGGCACCGGGATTGGCCTTGGCGGCACGACGCTCGCGTTCGTTCGTGCTCATCGGTGGTGCTATCGTCGGCGTCGCCATTTCTACCATGCACTATGTCGGGATGATGGCTTACCGGATCGACGGTATCGTCGAATGGCGATGGTTCTATGTGGTTGCGTCTGTCCTGTTGTCGTCGGTGCTCTCTGCCGCAGCCTTTCACGTTTTCCGCAGCAACCGCACCGCCCGCCGTGTCATCGGAGGACTGCTGCTCGGGCTTGCGGTCGCGGCGCTGCACTTCACCGGCATGGCGGCGATGAGGATCAGCGTTCTGGTTCTGAGACCGGAACTTGGGCTCTCCGATGCCACAATGACCCAGCTCGCCCTCGGCACGGCCTGTGCCGGGCTGCTGTTCATCGGCTGCGCTGCGGTCAGTGCGCTTATCGATGGCGAAACGCAGAGCGAAGCCTATCGGCGGATGCGGCGCATGGCGCTTCATGATGGCCTGACCGACCTGCCAAACCGTTTGTGCTTCAACGAAGAACTGGCGATCCGGCGGGAGCGAAAGGGTGGAACACCCCACCTTGCGGTCGTCATGCTCGATCTGTCGCGCTTCAAGAACGTCAACGACACCTACGGTCACCAAGCCGGGGATCAGCTCCTGATGGCGCTTGCCGCACGTATGAGCGATGCGCTTCTTCCTGGCGAATGCATTGCAAGGCTTGGCGGCGATGAGTTCGCAGCGCTCGTTTCCTATACGGAGCAGGCCGAGGTCGACAGCTTTCTGGAACGTGTCGGCAAGGTCTTCACCGAACCATTCACCTTTGAGAGATTTTCCGCCTCAGTCGGTGCCAACATCGGTATCGCCTTGGCACCGCAGGATGGCACCGACGCCGACACGCTCCTCGCCCGAGCCGACCTCGCGATGTACCGCGCCAAAGGCGCGCATTCGGCTACCCCATGCTTTTACGACCCTACTATGGATGAAGCCGCGCGGGATCGGCGCGAATTGGCCAACGAGCTTCGCAACGCCGTCGCCAAGGGTGACTTCGAGCTGCACTATCAGGTTCAGGCTTCGGTCACGACTGGGGAGATCAGCGGCTACGAGGTGCTGGTGCGATGGCGGCATCCGTCCCGCGGACTGATTTCTCCTGTAATTTTCATCCCGCTCGCTGAGGAAATCGGCGCGATCATTCCGCTGAGCAACTGGATCATCGCCCAGGCCTGCTTCGAGGCCGCGCTTTGGCCGAACCGGCACGTGATCGCGGTCAACCTGTCGCCATTGCACCTGTCCGATCCTGGGTTGGTCGGAACCGTTCGCCGCGCGCTCGATGATAGCGGCCTGCCAGCGGAACGGCTGGCACTGGAATTGACTGAAAGCGCGATCATCCGCGACCGCCGTTACGCGCTCGATCAGTTGCGTGAACTCAAGGCGATGGGCATTGGCTTGGCCCTGGACGACTTTGGCGTCGGATACTCCTCGCTCGACGTGCTGCGATCATTTTCGTTCGACAGGATCAAGCTCGACAAGTCCTTCGTCGACGAGATTGAACGCGACGAACAAGCCGTCGCGCTTCTGCGCTCGATTGTGGCGTTGGGAACGACGTTGCACATTCCCGTGCTCGCGGAAGGGATTGAGGAGCCCGGACAATTGCGGATTGCGGCACGCGAGGGATGTTCGGCAATCCAGGGCTATTTGATCGGTCGACCATCGCGCGATCTTGTAGACGCCGATCAAGTGCGCTTGGTGGTCAAACATGCAAATTTCCGAGGTTCAGAGGTCAGTCTCGTCGCATAGCCGTCGGTATTTCGAGGATAGCTATCGTGGCTGGCAGCCTTAAGTCATCGCCCGGATAGGGGCGGGACCAAGGCACGGGATCTACCCACAAAGGACCGGCGATCGAGAAGGCCGGGGCCTTTCAAAAGGATGATTTAGCAGCACCGGCTTACTTAGTTGCTGATGCAGCTGCCGCCTATGATTTTGGCATCAACAGGCACGGTGGCGAGCCGGACCCCGCACTCGTCTTCAATTTGGAATTCTAGAGCAACGTGGGCCCCACCGTTCCGTATTGCATCAGCGATAAGATGCCTTGCTGATACTTCGGTCGCCGTACATGCATCCTCCAGCGTGTTAAAGTGCTGCCCTTCAGGATCGGCAATCACGCCGTTTGCTGTCATGATATGAGTAAAGAATATTGCCACCTTCCATCAACCCGCAAAATGGCCGGCAGTTTCTGTAAGCTAGCAGACAAAGCACTTCGCTTAGTCCTTGCAAACTGGTGGCTGAGTCGGCGCTCCCGAAAGGAACCGCGATTGGGACAGGCGAACGGGCATGGGGGCCGAGCTACTGCATCAGCCTGGCCATTTCCCAAAACCTGTGCCCGATTGGCTTTTCCCAAAACAGCTGAACGATGACGGAGAAACGGGAAAGCGGCAAAGTCATAAAAGTATCGAGTTCTGGCGACGTGTGCCGGTGGTCGCATTGGCTCGCGCGACCGATATGTCGTTACGTTCGTTGCAACCGCTCGGGCATACTTCATGGGCCCACGTTGAAGGAGCAACACAATGTCGGACCTCAGCCTACACGACCTGTCAAAAAAGATGGCAAAGTTGGACTTCACGATGATGGCCACTCGCTCACCCAACGGCACCTTGACAGCCCGCCCAATGAGCAACAACGGCGATGTCGAATATCGAGGCGACAGCTACTTTTTCGCCTACCAAAACTCGCGAAAAATTGCCGACCTGCGCGCCGATCCGCACGTCACGCTTAGCTATACCGGTGCAGTCGGTATGCTTGGCGGTCCCCCGCTGTTTGTAACTGTCGAAGGCACCGCTGCGCTGATCGAGGACAAAGCCGCGTTCGCCGATCATTGGACCAAGGATCTCGATCGGTACTTTCCCGAGGGCATCGACACACCCGGTGTCGTGATGATCCGTATCGATGCAAAGGCGATCCGCTACTGGGATGGTAGCGATGAGGGCGAGATCACCATTTAAGCGAGGCACCTGAAGCCTGTACCACACAGGACTTCCGCGGCGTTGTCGCGGAAGTCCTAAGTTTCGCGACAGAGTTCCAAACGCTCCTCCTTACTCGTGCACCAATGTCGCAAAAGTCTATTGCATAATATTTTTGTTCCGATACAGTTATGCGACATGCTGATTGGCTACGCCCGTGTGTCCACCGATGACCAGGATCTCCGCCTGCAACGTGCCGCGTTGAAAGAGGCCGGATGCAAGCGGACTTTCGAGGAAAAGATCTCGGGCGCAAAGCGTGACCGCCCCGAGCTGGCCAAGATAATCGAGCAGCTGCGCGACGATGACACGGTGGTGGTGACGCGGCTCGACCGACTGGCACGTTCCACCCGCGACCTGCTGGATATTGCCGAGAAGCTGAAAGAGGCCGGCGCTGGCTTGCGCTCGCTGGCTGAGCCCTGGGCAGATACGACCTCGCCAGCGGGTCGCATGGTGCTGACCGTGTTCGCCGGCATTGCCGAGTTCGAGCGCGATTTGATTCACCAACGCACCAGCAGCGGGCGGGTAGCTGCCAAGGCGAGGGGTGTACGCTTCGGGCGCCCGCCCAAACTCACCCCCGACCAGATCGCGCTAGGTGAGCGGCTGGTAAGAGAGGGCACGTCCGTGCGGGAAGCTGCCAAGCTGCTCAAATGCCACCATGCGACGCTTTACCGGGCGCTAACCGCCGCAGCACTGACCGCATAATGCAAGGCGTTCTGCAACGCGATGCAGCGGAACGGGAGGCCTAATGCCAATCCGGCCCGAGCACGTGTTCCTGTACCCGATCGACTGGCCGCAGCTCTCGCATCACGTGCGCTTTGTGCGGGCCGGGGGCTGCTGCGAGCATTGTGGGCGCCCCCACGGGCAAAGGGTATTCCATCTACGCGACGGGCGATGGTGGGACCGGAAACGGCATTGCTGGCGCAACGGGCAAGGCCGGCGTGTGCGGCGACCAACAGAGAACATCCTGACGCACGGTGCCTGGACGCCTGTGGTGTTGGCCTGCGCTCACTTCAACCATGACCCCAGCGACAGCGCACTCTATCAGCTAGCGGCTCTTTGCCAGCGCTGCCACATGCTCCACGACGGCCCAGAGCATCGACGCAGGCGTTGGATGAACGCGCACTACCGGCGCGCGCTCGGCGATCTGTTCTACGGTCCATACCCCACGTTGGGAGGCGACTGGATCACGCCCACGCCAATTAGCATGCTCGACGGTAGCCCACCGCTCTACGCTTGGATCCGGTAACGAACAGCCAGATCGTAGCTGCCGCAAAGGGGCCCGGAAATCCGCTGATCCTTATTGCTTTGTTGGGTTTTCGCTCATATCTCGGGGGCAATCGAACCCGCCAGGCCTCTGCCCGCAAGGACATGCACACTTGGCGGGTCTTTTTTTACCCTGCTAAGCAGGATGGGTGCCACGCCCTTTCAAAAAACCCGCGACAACGATCGCGCAGCAGCTTCAACATCTCCAGGCTGAAGGCATGGCAATCCCAGATATGGCGCGGGCCGAGCACTGGTTACGCCATGTCAGCTATTACCGCCTGAGCGCCTACTGGCTGCCCTTCGAACATCCCAAGGGCAATCCCAGCCCTCGCTTCTTACCGGGCACGAGCTTCGACACCGTCACCGCTCTATACGATTTTGACCGCCGCCTTCGGCTTCTAGTGCTCGATGCAATCGAGCGGATAGAAGTCGCTGTGCGGGGAAGCTGGGCCTCCGAGCTGGCCCAGCGGTTTGGACCTCACGGCTATCTGGATGTAGCACTCTACTCTCATCCGGGTAGGTACCAGGACAACCTAACCCGCCTCGCCAACGACGTGGCAAGCTCGCCCGAGACGTACATCGATCATTATCGCCGGACCTATAACACGCCGGCAATGCCGCCGGTGTGGATGGTAGCGGAGATGATGTCGTTCGGGCAGCTCTCACGCTGGTATGCGCTGCTCGACGATCGGGCGCTGCGCAACGCCATAGCCAAGCCCCTCGGCCTTCACGAGGCGGTGCTGGTGCCGCTCCTGAAGCATCTTTCAACTATCCGAAACAGCTGCGCGCATCATGCCCGGCTCTGGAACCGCGGTTTTTTGCTGCGCATGCGGGTGCCCTTCAAGCCGGTCGCCCTCGTCAGCACGCTTGAACCGCCCGCAGCCCATGCTCCTGCGCAGCTCTACAACGCTTTGGTCCTGATCGTTTACCTGTTGAGGCAGGTCGCTCCGGCATCGGCATGGCGGGACGAGCTGACGGCACTGCTCGCCCAACATCCTACCGGGGAGCTGAGCGCCATGGGATTTCCTCAAGATTGGAGCGCCAGACCCTTGTGGCTTTAACCGACGGGACCGAGCGCGCGACCGAGTTCCCGTTCGCGGAATGGCTGCTTGGCGTTGAGGACGCCGGAAACCGGCTGACAGGGCGCGTCCGTCATTGCTCGCGCAGCGCGTTCGTCCACCTCCGCAAGGCTTGGAGGCTACACGGTGTCGACGACGAAATGTCTATGTTTCGCGCGATCACGGCTGAGGAGGAAGCGGCGACCGCCTTGATTCAGGCTCTAAAGGCACGGCGATACGCTGGTGCCGACAGGTTGCGGCCATGGAAACACGAGCACAAGACAGCATTCTGGCCGCTTGTTGAGGCCGTGAACCGTATTCTGGTCGCGAGCGGCATGCCCACGCCCAAGATCGCCTTGGCAAGGAGAGGCATGCCAAAGGTCGCGCTTAAGCTCGACATCGCAGCCATGACGGGATCGGCTGAGCCGCTTTGGGGCGAGCCCGACCACCCGTTGAACTTCCTGCTCCGATCCGGCCATGCCTCCGAACCGCTCGTCCACATGTTCGAGGCCGAGTTCGACACAAATGGACGTTCAAGCGCGCTTTACGGCCTCCCACTTCCGGCCGTTCGTTCATGACGGTCTCGGAACCGCGTGTTGTGAGCTGAGGAGGCGACCGAGCCGTCAATCCGTGGGCGGCTTTTGGCTGATGTTTCGATGGTGGGGGCTCGGGCGGCACCTGCAACATGACAGCCAAATGAACTTTTATTCTTTCGGAAACAAAAAGACACAATTGCTGTTCAGTGACGAGGGCCGCGGTGTGTCGCGCCTGAAACGGGGTTCCTCGGATGGATCAGACAGCTTTTCTCACCGGGTTCACGGTCATGTCGCTGGGGTCGCTTGCGATATATGCTACTGGCAAAAAATCATACCCGGCCGGGCATCATACGCTACTACATGCGAGCGTGCCGTTCATTGCCGCCACGGCGTATCTCGCTATGGCGTTCGGCATCGGCACGTTGCTCAGTTTTGATGGGTCGATCACCTATCTCGCACGCTACCTCGACTGGTCGGTAACCACGCCGATCCTGTTGGCCGGCTTGGTGCTGGCGGCATTTCACGAGCACGGTAAACCCGGCACTGTCGGTGGCTACCTCACAGCAATCATTGTCCTTGACGTTCTTATGATCCTGACCGGACTGATCTCCTCTCTCGCGCCTGCCTCGCCTGCCAAATGGGTCTGGTATGTTTGGTCCTGCGTCGCATTTGTCGGTGTTCTGTACCTTTTGTGGGGTCCGCTGCTCAAGCAAGCACGTAGCCACAGCGCGGCACTCGGCACCGCCTATACCAAGAACCTCACTTTCTTGACCGTGGTCTGGTTCTTGTATCCCATCGTCTTCCTGCTCGGACCGGAGGGCTTGAAGGTCATCACTGACCCGACGTCGGTGTGGGCGTTCCTAATTATGGATATCGTCGCCAAGGTGGTTTACGCTTTCTACGCGGCGGTCAATCTCGACAAGGCGTTGCCCCATCAAGGCGACGACCGCCTTTACCGCTCGTGACATTGCGCGCTCCTGCATTCGGCTGGGGCGTACTTCTGGCGGCGACATTGCCCGCCGCCTTTGGTCCGATACCCGTTCAGCTCGGTTTTGCAGGCGTGACGGTAGGTATGATCGGCCTCGCGCATGGCGCCAGCGATCTTGCCATTGTTAGGACGGACCGGCGCGGTGCGTTCCTCTGGGCATATGTACTTGTAACCTTGGTCTGCCTTGCCTGGTGGATCGCTGCTTCTGCGGTCGCGCTTCCCGCGTTTCTGCTCGCTTCGGGGTTGCACTTTGGGCTCGAGGATGCGCCTGCGGACAGACCGCTCGAACGGCTTGGGCGTGGCATAAGCTTGGTCGCCACGCCAGCGACACTGCATATCGTGGCACTAACGAACCTTCTGTCGCTGGCCGGATTGCCAAAAGATATCGCCCCAGCACTTGTCGAGATGCTCGCGATAGCCGGCGGTGCGGCGGCAGCGGGCCTCGTTTGGCGGGGCATCGCCCGAGCTGACCGACGCCTGATCATTGGCACGGTCGCATTGCTCCTTTTGCCACCGTTGATTGGATTCTCGCTAGGGTTCCTAATCCTGCATGCCTTACCCCAAACCACAGAACGGCGCGTAAGGCTCGGATGCGCGACGACAGCCGCATATTTGCGAGAAACCTGGCCAATCTTGCTTGCGGCGGTGATCCTGGTTTGCGCGATCGTTATCATTGTACTCCGCTGGGACTCCACGGGCGTACGGTCGCTCTTCGCCGCGCTTGCCGCACTTGCCGTGCCTCATTTGCTGGTTACTCCGTGGTTTGAGCAACCTATGCCACGGCTTGGTCAGGCGACGGCAGCCATACACTCCAGTTAAACAGCTATAGACATTACCCTTACTAAGCTCCGGCAGGTCCGGCTGCGAATGAATATTTTCGCAGCTTGGAAATTGAACAATGTGCTTGCGACTGACGTCGACATCGTCGGTGTGTAGTGATGGTGAATCAGAAAGCCATCGTCCCGCAAACGCAAGCAGACCCCGAAAGCGACGCCGGACAGTCTCTTTGCGACCCCCAACTTTAGACAGCTATTTATGGCGAAGATCCAATTTTCGATCCGGCGCTTCGGGTCTTGGCTTGAAGCGCCCTGGACCCTAGAGCGAGCTGAGCCTTCGGCGGCAAGCGACATCTAGAGAAAACCAGTATGCAGATCATCGTACGCGACAACAACGTGGATCAGGCACTCCGCGTTCTTAAAAAGAAGCTGCAGCGCGAAGGGATCTATCGCGAACTGAAGCTGCGGAAACACTACGAAAAGCCCTCGGAGAAACGTGCGCGTCAGCATGCTGCCGCCATCCGTCGCGCGAAAAAGGCTGATCGCAAGCGTGCCGAGAAGGACGGCTGATCAGCCTTCGTGCTGCCCATGACGACGTGATCGAATATAAGTCATTTGCGATCGCCCTTCATGGCGCTGAGCGAAGCCAGCTGTCCGCAGCTGACCGCAGGTGACCTTCTGACCCAAACTTTGACATTCAAACGCCCTTCCCCGTCTCCCACTTCCGGACGTTCATTCATGAAGTCTGAACGTAGTTCCTCATGATCCGCGTTTGTTCGGGGTTCGAGAAAACGGGGAACCCTGCTGCAGTCGTTCCGGCAACCGCTTGATCTATGACGCAATGAATCGCGTTGCCGCCTCAGGCGATAGGTCTAAGCTGCTGATAACCTCGAGGGTCCCCCAAAGATCAACTTGGCCAGGGCTGCAGTTAAGGTCACCTCCGAACTGCAGCCCGCCTCCAGTAGCTAGCGATCGTTCAACGCCTGCCGCGTCGCAGCGGTCAGCTCGCTGAAGGCGGCCTGCCATGTTCCGCCCATCCGCGTGACTGAATGTCTTGAACTGGGCACTTGCAGACTGGCAGCTTTCTCGCCTCGTAGCTGCCGGTCGGCTTTCGGACAGGATTGGCGCCTGCGAATGGTTTAAACGGCGATATGTGGTGGGGAACGGACAGGCAGCTTTCAGGAGGCGGCTGCCGATAGCTGCCGTTCCCGAAAAGGATGGTGAAATGGGAAAGCGTCCGTCAATTCAGGTCGAGCGCATGATGCGGCGCATCGCTTGGGGAGGCTGCCCGTATCGCGCTATGAACGCCCGTCGCATCCGCTCGGGATCGTTGAAGCCAACGGCGCGTGCGATTGCCTCCACCGGCTCGGATCCGTCCTGTAGGCGTAGATGGGCAGCCTCAGTGCGAAGCCGCTCGATCGCCTTCGCCGGCGTTTCCCCGGTCTCCCTACGGAACGCGCGGCCGAACTGGCGCGGGCTGAGCCTGGCCGCCTCGGCCAGCCGTTCGAGCGGTAGCGGCTCTGACAGGTGCTCGCGCGCGAAGGCGAGCGCTACGCGCATCCGGTCGGACTCCGGCTCCATCTGCGACAAGGCGGAGAATTGCGACTGGCCGCCAGGTCGCCGGTGATAGACAACCAACTCGCGTGATACCTGCCGCGCCAGATCAATGCCGTGATCGACTTCGATTAGCGCCAGTGCGAGGTCTATGCCAGCGGTGACGCCCGCAGACGTCCATAGCGGACCATCGGCGACATAGATGCGGTCCGCTTCGACCGACACGGCCGGGAAGCTGGCTTGCAGTTCTTGGGCACGCGACCAGTGCGTCGTCGCTCGTCTCCCGTCCAGCAAGCCCGCCCCCGCAAGCAGGAACGCTCCCGTGCAGATACTCGCTATGCGGTTTGTGCCCTCGGCAAGCCGCTGCACGGTCGCGATTTCCTCCGGTAAGCGCATGGCTTCGATTGCGCCGCCAACAACCAGCAGCGTGTCGAAGGCGGCATCATCGGGCGGCATCGTTTCAATCGGCAAGCTCGTGCCGCTCACTATAGACCCACCGGTTCGCGAGAGGACGCGCCACCCATAAAGCTGCTGCCCCGCTACGGTATTGGCCGCGTTGAATGCGTCCAGCGGGCCTGCGAGGTCGAGAAGCTGGTAAAAGGGCGGGACGTAGAAGCCAATGCGATGCGTCATGACGCTTTTTAAGGGATCATTGTCCTTTGCGCCAGCCGCTCTCCCGCTAGGGTCAAGCGACTGTTCCGCCCCTGAAGGACAACGCCCATGCTGCCGACCAACGCCACCCTACTCGTGATCGACGTGCAACAGGGGTTCCTCGATCCGTCCTGGGGACCACGAAACAACCGCCAAGCGGAAGCCAATATCGCTCGGCTGATCGAAGCTTGGCGGCACGACGGGCGGCCAGTGCGACACGTCCATCACTCGTCTCGCAGTGCGACCGGCACCTTTGTTGAAGGCACGCCCGGCTTTCAGCCCAAGCCGGAAGCCACCGTCGTGGCTGGCGAGCGGGTCCATGTAAAAAAGGTCAACAGCTCCTTCATCGGTACTACTTTGGAACAGGAATTACGGGATGCGGGGGTGGACACGCTGGTGGTAGTCGGGCTGACGACTAACCATTGCGTCTCCACTACGGTCCGCATGGCGGGCAACCTCGGCTTTACAGTATATCTGGTCGCGGACGCGACCGCGACGTTCGACCGATTGGGCCTTGACGGGGAAATGCGGCCCGCTGCGGAGGTTCACGAGGCTGCACTTAGCGACCTGTCGGAGGAGTTCGCCACAATCGTCAACACGGCTGAGATGCTGCGGAAGCTGGACGCCCCTCAGCCGCTGGTCACAGCATAGCGCTCCTTCTCGCAAACGAAGGTACAGCGGGAAAGGCGTGGTGCGACAGTGGTTTCATCGTCGCCAAACTTGCCGCTTTCCCAAAATCTGTTCCCGATTGGGTTTTCCCGAAATTGCCTGCCGGACATGGAAAAACGGGAATCTAATGATGGCTCGAACGGCAGGTCTCAGGATCGTGCGCGTACAGACTGAACGACCGGGTTTGGGCGCTTCCGGACCGTCCGCTTTCGGAAGGCCAGGCGTGCGATAACGACCAATGCGCATAGCTGCGGTTCACGCCATTGGGCGTTATCAGCACTCCGTCCGCGCGCTCATCACCTCACGCCTACGTCCGATTTTTGGTGGCTAGCTGCCGTCCGAAAAAATTGCCTTGTCGGCGGAGCGACGAACCAAGCTTTGGGGTTCAGCCCCCTCCGACCTACGCTGATACTCTTCCGCCATATCTGCGTGGATTTTGCGTATCGCAGGGTCTGATGCTTCGGACGCCGATATGCGTTCCATTGCGGCACGTCGAGCAAAGTAGGCGCGGTCTTGGTCATCGAACATGGTAACCTCCTTACAGGCTACCAAATTTCATCATTGCCGTCCGTCTGTTGTCAAGAGGCCCTCCGGAGCGGGTCATTCTGCCCGCTTTTGGGCGATTTAAGACCGGCTGCTTTCCTCTCTAATAGCTGCCGGTCTGCTTTCAGGAACGGTCGCCTCTCGGCATTGGTTGAACATCGCGAACTGGTGGTTAGGCGACAGGTACCTTTCAGGACTCGATAGCCGTTAGCTGCCATCCCGATTCCGCCGGCCTTTCTTATAAGGAATCGAGAAAAGAGAACGCGCTGCGTGTACCGGAAGAGCTGTCATATTGGCTGAGGGGCTGGATGCTTTGTATGCAGCAGGCAGAGACCAGGGTGTGGGCGAATGACGATAGCGGCAATCGTGTTTCTTCTTTGCTGGGCTACCCTTATCCGTGACGCGCGCACGCCTATCACCCGTTTTCTACACCGCCTGACGGTGGAGATTCCCGCTGCAGCGTTGAACCGCCTTGAACCCGGGCACATCGCATTGGCAATTGTCGTAACAATGTTGGTCGTTGTGCATCTCAATGCGGGAGATAGCGACGCGATCCGCATGGTTGCGTTGTTTGCCCCAGAAGTCACCGTATGGCTTGCCAGCCTCGAGATCAGCGCCATTGTTGAGGCGGTCGTAGCCTTGGCTGCTGCTACGGCGGCATTGCGCCGTTTAGGTATTGCCGCCACCCTTACAAGAGTTTTCGTCTCTCTGCCACGACACCCTAAAAACAAGGTAAATCGTGCGCGGAAGGGACCACGACTTAACCACAAAGTGCCTTCGAACGATGAAGAGGACGGGGTGAGGTTCGCGCTAGCGAGCTGAGCTTAACAGTTCGTCGGAAACGGCTTCGACAGCCGCTCCACTCGGATACCCCTGTCATCATGTCGGCCATGCGCGCCGACCCTTCGCCATAGGTGCGACTTGCTTGACCATCTTCTAGCTATTTTGCTGCTTCTCGTTGTCCCGATGCGCGCGCTTTGGCGCAGCCGACCTGGACGGACCGCCTCTCGCACTAAGATCACCCGTTACATAACCACAATTGGGATGGTGGCCGGGTTGCTCGCTCTATTAGCAACCAGCTGGCTTATGACAGGTCGATCCGCACAAGCGCTTGGCCTTAATGCTCCTACATCGACACCTTCGCTGATTGGTCTTGGCGTCGCGATTGCAACTTTTAATGCCCTGTTCCTCAGCAAAAACAAGAAACCTAAGCCGTCGCAGAGGGAGGAAATAGACGCCGTACGGCGGGATCTATTTCCTGAAACACCAAACGAAGTGAAGCTGTTTCTGCTTTTGAGCCTTGCAGTCGGAGGTGGATGGGAGATACTCTATCGAGGTTTTCTTTTGTACTACCTACCGGCAAGGATCGGTCTATTAGGTGCGATCATCATCGCAGCCCTTGCATACGGCGCGGCGCACGGGTTCAAAACCCCAAAGCAATTCGTAGGTAGCGTCGTGTCTGCGCTGGCTTTTACTATTGCATATGTCGCCACATCAAATTTGTGGTGGTTGATACTGTTACACATAGGGGTAATGCTATTCGGCGCCATCGTCAGCAAGGCCATCAGTGGTGATTTAGAAGCGAGTTGATTGGTGATGGATCTTCCCGATTGGGAAGGTCGGGCGAGATGGGAGTGACCGGATCCCCTCGCTGCGACCAATGCGACCGCTTTCACAAAACCCGTTCCCAACTGCACTTTCCCCAAATGGGCGGTTGGGGATGGGGAACTGGGAATGTCGGCGTAGTGCTTGAACGGCTGGTTTTGGGACGACAGCCGATCGGCGGAACGACTGAGATTGGGCGCTTGCCGTAGGTCCGCTTTGAGGCTGCAAAGACTCATTCCCTGACAATCGAGCGTCCTTCCGCGCTTGCGTCTGCCGGCCAATCTTTGATGTACGTTGAAGGGCAGTTTCTCGCCAACTGGATCAGCCGCCCCTACGACTGAAATTGGTCGGTGAGCTACCGCGAATTGCAACCTGCTCTCCCCAACCTCACTAAAGATCACCCGCTGCCGGCGGTTTACCCCCGTTAGGAGGTGCAGAACGCTTTTCGTCCACCTTCCAGGTAGATTCGAGAGCCTTGAGGATGGACCGCCAGGTTTCGGCAACAGCGCCACTTGAATTGTCAGCTTGGCTACGAGCTACTTCCTCAGCTCTATTGCCAAAGCGACGTCGCATCCCAGCGGCGAGGGCCGAAAGCTGATCCTCCATCTTCTGGAAATTATCGGATTACCAAAATATGTGAAATAACATTTCTCAAGTGATCGCCTCGATTTGCGATCTTACAACACCCGCCAGTGTGATGGGGTCAAATGGTTTTGTTATCACCCCGATGATGCCGGGCCTGTTGAGGTGAACGTTGTGAGAAGTGTCCGATGAGAGCAAAATCACTGGAGTAGGCGGTGATCCATCCGTTTTAGTTATTTTTTTTAGCAAATCCGTCCGACTTTTGGCTTCCAGCGCAGCGTCTAAAATTACCAAATCAAACGGTTTTTCAGCTAACGCACTTATCGCATCCGCAGCGCAACTTACTGAAAAGACAAAAATATTTGAATCGAGATGCAGCGAAATCTCTAGTATAAGCCTTATGTCCGGATCATTGTCGACGCAGAGAATGCGCAAACTACGAGTGCTACTCATGCTCCTCCCGCCTTCCCTGCAATAGTGAAAATAGATTCATTTTCTGGATAAGGTTTAGCATGGTATACGAGAAAAGAACAGTGATATGAATACAAGTGCTGTCGAAGCTCCTGTAATGCGGCATCCTTTCAGCGAAATCGATAAGCGTTCACATCTAAAAATGTTTATTAATGGGCGTCTAAGAAATGGCTGACAACCTACTAGCGAGTTGCGATGTTCAAAAAGGTTTTTTAACGCCCTCTCTATGGGGACCGAACAAGGAAATTCAAATTGACTGATGGAATTTCGAACAGCGTCGAGCTTGCTACCCAAATGACGATGGCATGGTTGTCCAACCCTAACACGCGCACGTCGGCGGAGGACGTTGCGGCATTCTTGAAGTCGATGCACGCCGCAGTGGTCGGTCTTTTGGCGGCGCCAGCAGACGTTACTGCCGAGGACGCCGCTCCTGAATTTACCGGGGCAGTCACCGCACGGAAGTCGCTGGCAAATCCCGATGTCATTATCTCAATGATCGATGGCAAACCCTACAAGACGCTGACGCGGCATCTTTCTACCAACGGTCTGACGGCTGGCGAATATCGCGCTCGCTATGGTTTAAAGGCCGACTATCCCATGACTGCACCGTCCTACTCGGCACTGCGGCGGGATATGGCGAAAAAAGTTGGTCTTGGCCGAAAGCCGGGCCAGAAACCGCCAGTCAAGGCAACGGTGCCTACATCTACACCAAAACGTGGTCGTCCCCCGAAGGTAGCCGAGCCTGCGTGAAGTGACAGGCGCCGAACATGCCCGCCGCCACTATGCTTCGACTCGACGTGGATGATCGTCCGCTATTGGGCGTTTTCGGTCCGACCGCTCTACCACCCGAAAGCTGTCAGTCGGCTTTGGGGGGGCAGTCGGCCCGTCGGTCATGTGGCTGAACGTCCCGACCTGGTGGGGAACGGACAGGCAGCTTTCAGGAGGCGGCTGGCGATAGCTGCCGTTCCCGAAAAGGATGCAATTCTGGGAAAGCCTGATCAACCAAGCACAATCTAGCCGCGTTCTGGCTTGCCCTCGAAGTTACTGATGGCGGAAGCGTCGGTGCGGTTCCTCACGCCCCACTCGCACAGGGGCAGCAGAGCCTCGATCAGCGTCATGCCGAATGGAGTGACGGTGTAATCGACTTTGGGCGGCACCTCGCCATAGTCGCGACGAACCAATACCTCTGCCGAGGCGAGTTCACGCAGTTGCTGTATTAGCACCTTCTCGCTGATGCCGGCGACCGTCCGCTTGAGATCGCCGAACCGCCTCGGACCCGAGCGGAGGTGATACAGGATCAGCGGCTTCCATTTGCCGCCCATGATGGCCAGCGCGACATCAAGGCCGCAGTCAGATGGAGGAACGCTCATCGCATCTCTTCGGTACTTACCTTTAGGTAGGTTCTACCCACATTACCAGTGCCGGTCCATATTCTAAAAACGTGCGCGACGGGATCAATCATCTTTCCGTCGCAACAATGGAGCTTAAACATGACCGACACGCCGACCATCCTGATCTATGCAACATATCGCATCCAGCCCAGCGACGTGGAAGCGTTCCGGGATATCGCTTCGCGCATGGCGAGCGCGGCCAGGCTGCGGGACGGCTGCGTATTTCTTGACGTTACGGAGGAAGTAGGTGCCGCCGGCACGTTCCGGCTGATTGAAGCCTGGCGAGATCAGGCGGCGTTGAACGCACACCTCTCCACGCCCGATTTCCAAGCGGTATTCGAAGAAGCTGGGAAACTCGGCATCACCGACCGTCAGGCCGACTCCTATTCGATTTCGGGCAGAGCGGCGCTCGACATGCCGTCCTGACCGGAATGAGGACCGGCCCACAAGGCGTTCCAGCAAACGGACGGCGGGAGAGAAGGCGTCGGCCTTCTCGGAATCGATCGTGAACTGAGAATTTATCCAGTGTCTCGATATCCCGTTTGATTGGCATTTTAGGACGTAGTGGGGGGTGGTTGTCCGGCAATGCCGATCGCACTGCGATAGGGCAGCTCTGAGCAATCTTGCAGATTGACGGTGCCACGGGTACGCGCTTCTCGTCTAGCTGGATGAATATCTTGCTGGGCAGTGATCGCGCTGGTGTCCCGAGAGGGACTTAATAGGGAACACGGTGTGGGAGATACTCTCCCGAAGCCGAGGCTGTCCCTGCAACTGTAAGCGGCGAGCGAGACGTACATCGCGTCCTCTTTTGGAGGGTGCAGCCACTGGACCAACGCCGTAACGGCCGAGATCCGGGAAGGCCGTATATCGAGCGACGACCCGTGAGCCAGGAGACCTGCCAGCGTCTGGTCGCTCTTGCTTTGGTCCAGGGGATGGTCGGGGCACGGTTCTTCCGTCTGAGCGACGAACGAGCGGCGGGGGTCGCATCGGTTCGTGTCGCGGGCGCTTGCGTCCGCCTGTCGACGCGTGCCGACCGTTCGCAGCGGACGCCCCCGTCCGAAGTCGCTTGGCGCACGGGGGACGGACATGAAGAATCTGAGATTACGAACAAAATGGCTCGAATGCGTGGCTATAGCTTCGGCATGTAGCACCACACCAGCATGGGCTCAGGGGCAAAACACCGAGGCTGTGCCGTCACAGGCACCAAACGACATTGTCGTGTTCGGCCGCGGCGAAGCGAAGATCGGTGTTGCGCATGCAGCAAGTGAGGGCACCGTCGCCGGTGCCGACCTTCTGGTTCGCCCGCTGCTGCGCGTTGCCGAACTGCTAGAGGCGATACCTGGCATGGTCGCTGCGCAGCATTCGGGAAGCGGCAAGGCCAACCAGTATTTCCTGCGTGGCTTCAATCTCGATCACGGTTCGGACTTCACGACTTATATCGACGGGGTGCAAATGAACCTGCGCACCCACGGTCATGGCCAAGGCTATCTCGATCTCAACGGACTGATCCCGGAGATCGTCGCGCGCGAGGATTTTCGCAAAGGGCCATACCGTGCCGATGGCGGCGACTTCGCGCTGGCGGGGGCTGCCTACATGACCACGATCGACAGCTTCGCCCGGCCGTGGCTTTCGGTCGAGGGCGGCTCTTATGGCTATGGTCGGATCGCCGCGGGCGGGACGATTGACGGGATTGGTCCGGGGAAACTGACGCTCGTCGCGCAAACCAAGGTCTACGACGGACCATGGGAGGAGCCTGAGCATATGCGACACGCATCTGGCTTTGCGAAATATACCGCTCCAGCTGGCGCAGGCCAGGTCGAAGCCTCGCTCAACGCCTACCGCGCGACCTGGCGTCCGACCGAACAGATTCCCGAGCGCATAATTGGTACCGCGCTCTGCAAGGACGTGTTCTGCTCACCCGATCCGACGGCACGCGGCGAAACGACACGGCTCGTCGGCAACGTCGCGGTCCGCCAGCCTGACTGGCACGCCAATGTCTATGGTCAGTTCTACGACTGGTCGATGTATTCGAACCCGACCTACACCGACCCGGACGGGACCAGCGCACAGATCCGCCAGTTCGACAAACGCTGGATCGTCGGCGCGAGGGGCGAAAAGCGTTGGACGCTCGCACCGACCCTTGCCGTCTCGCTCGGCACCGAAGAGCGCTACGACCATATCGGCAGCGTCGGTGTGTATCGCACCAGCGCGCGATCGTTCCTGTCGTCGCTCGGCCGCTACCATGTCGAGGAAGCGTCGGCAGCATTGTACGGCGAAGCGACGTGGACGCCGGTTACGGGTCTCCGCCTGATCGGTGGGGTTCGTGGGGACTATTATCACTACGTCGTTCGCGCGCGGGATCAGGCGGCGGTCTTGGCCGGCGAAGGCAGAGGCGACGACGCGATCCTGTCGCCCAAGGCATCAATCGCGTACTCGCCGACCGATCGGCTGGAGTTCTACGGCAACTGGGGACGTGGGTTCCACTCCAACGACGTCCGCGGCGCGGTAAACGTCGAAACGCCGGTGCCTGTGCCGGTCCGCGGCAACGGCCGCGAAGTCGGCGCCCGGTGGCAGTTACCCGGCATTACGCTGACCGCGACCTATTGGTGGCTCGACGTCGACAGCGAACTGCGCTTCGTCGGAGATTCCAACGCGGTCGAACCGACCGGTGCCAGCGAGCGTCGTGGCTATGAACTTGTGGCGTTCTGGCGGCCCAGGCCGTGGCTTGCGATCGACGGCAATTACACAGCGAGCCGGTCGCGGTACGACAATGGCGATCGTATTCCCAACGCCTTCGAGAACGCCGCATCCGCCGGGATCGCGCTGGTGCTCAATCCTTGGGAGGCAAGCGTTCGCGTCCGCCACCTCGGGCCCTATCCTTTGATCGAAGACAACAGCGTCCGAGATACAGGAAGTACCGTCGTCAACGTCCGCGCGGCTCGCAAGATCGGACGGTTCGAGGTGTACGGCGAGGTGCTCAACATCCTCGACAGCCGCGACAAGGATATCGCCTATTTCTACGAATCCTACATCCCCTCGTTTGATACCGCGGGACCGGCCGATGGTCGTTTAAGCCGCGTAGTTGAGCCACGGACGTTGCGCCTGGGTGTCCGGGTGAGTTTCTAGGCGGTGCCAGATGATCGCCAGTCTCGGGTGAAGCTGGCGATCATTCAATGGCTGCGCACCTGCAATGGTGTCTGCCTCATAGTGCGCGCATTGGACTCTACCCCTCAGATCGGTACGCCCCCACTCAGACGGGTAGCATGTTCCCATAAGCGACGCAGACTGTGCGGAAACTCGCCTTTGGCTGGTGCTGCCGCCTAGGCTGCGCTGGATGGGACCGAAACTGCGGACACCCAGATTGGTGAGATCGGAACGATCGGCATACGCTAGAGGGCGACCTTCTCGTCCTCAATATGGTAGGGCTTGCCCGTAATATGCGCTTTGACGAACGACAGTACCGACACCACGGCCTGATCTGCCCCCCGCTGAGAGGCCCAGAGACTATGATAGTCTGGACCACGAAAGGGACGACAGATGCCATTCAAGAAGCACAAGCCGGAAGAGATCATCGGCAAGCTGCGTGAAGTTGAGATCGTGCTGGCACAGGGGGCATCGACGGCCGACGCGTGCCGGCGGATCGCTGTCAGCGAGCAGACGTACTACCGCTGGCGCAAGGAATATGGTGGGCTGAAGACCGACCAGGCGCGGCGGATGAAGGATCTGGAGAAGGAGAATCTGCGGCTGCGCCGGGCGATCTCGGACCTGACGCTGGACAAGCTGATCTTGCAGGAGGCAGCCCGGGGAAACTTCTGAGCCCTGCGCGACGACGGCGCTGCATCGATCATGTGCGACGAGAGCTTCCGGTGTCCGAGCGACGGATCTGCCGGGTGTTGGGTCAGCATCGATCGACGCAGCGCAAGGTGCCGCGTGGGGCGGATGACGAACAGGCGCTGTCCGAAGACATCATCGCGCTAGCAAAGCAATATGGTCGCTACGGCTATCGCCGGGTGACGGCATTGCTGTGCCATAGGGGCTGGACGGTGAACCATAAACGGGTCGAGCGGATCTGGCGGCGTGAAGGGCTCAAGGTGCCGCAGAAGCAACCGAAACGTGGGCGGCTGTGGTTGAACGACGGCTCGTGCATCCGACTGCGCCCGGAATATCCGGGGCATGTATGGGCGTACGACTTTGTCGAAGGCCGCACGCATGATGGCCGCAAGTTCCGCATCCTGACCATCATCGACGAGGCCAGTCGAGAATGCCTGGCGCTGGTCGTGGCACGGCAGCTCAGACATGAAGACGTACTGGCGGCGTTGGCCGACCTGTTCGTCACACGGGGACCACCGGCGCACATACGGTCGGATAATGGCGCCGAGTTTATCGCGAACGGGGTGCAGAAATGGCTTGGCCAGATCGGCGTGAAGACGCTCTACATCGCACCGGGATCACCATGGGAGAATGGCTATAATGAGAGCTTCAACGGGTCGCTGCGCGACGAACTGCTGAATGGCGAGATCTTCTACAGCCTCGCCGAGGCGAAGGTGCTGATTGAAGCCTGGCGGCGGCATTACAACACCGTTCGCCCGCACAGCAGCCTTGGCTACCGACCACCGGCCCCGGAAACGGCCTTACCGCCATATCCGGCCTCCGGTTCCGCTTCGCTCCACCTCCGCCCGGATATGGCAGCGGCGAGCATAATCCACTAACAATCAACACGGTCCACTCGACGGGGGCAGGTCAGGCCGCGCCGGGGTGTCCCAGTATTCGGCGCCATCGGCATGTACTTTCAACAGTACAAGCTCAGGATCCTCCGGCCCGTTTGGAAACCACGCCGAGATGCCGGCGTTCCACAGCTGCTTAGTCTTTTCGGCATCGTGTATGACCTCGGCGTCCCCGGTGAGGGAAACCCATGAACTTTTGGATGATAGGGCAACGTTGACGCGGGGGTTCCGGCCTATCTGTTCGACCTTGCGTCCATCCTGTTTAGTGATGAACCATAGATCGCCATCAAACTCGACCTCTTGCACCGCCATGGGTCGGCTCATTAAGCGACCCTCTGCACCAGTTGTCGTGAACATGCATACCTGGATGTCGGACATCAACTTGGCGAGCTTTGCGATTTCCTCGTTGCGTGAGGCGGCCTGATTTTGTGACGTGTCGCTCATGATGGTCAGCCTGTTCTGTATCGGAACAGGATGGTCCTTACCGTCGCTCGTTCGTACAAACGTGCCGACTACGGATCTGACCCATCGACGGATACGTAAGCAGAGAATATTTTCATTCCGACTGTCTTACAGAGACGGTCAGTGGTTCAGATGCGGTCCGACGTATCTTCGTCAACCTAATCAGAATAGCCATCCTGTTCATAACTGGTGAGCCAAGAGCTTTTAATTTAACTTACCAGCTATGAAAGACTTGCATAAGCTCGTCGACGGCTAAGTGTTGCTGGCTACTTTCCGAGATATGACCTCACTGCCGTAACACCCCCTCAAACGTCGCCGACGCTTAAAGCCGCCCGACTGCCATCCACTTTGCCAGCGAGCCCTGGAACTTCCTCCAGCTGGCGCAAATCAGTGAACCGTCCCCGCTCCCCTCGATAACGCACGACCTCGAACCCATGCCCTCTAAGTCCGGGAACTGCATCCAGTTCTTCCGCGCTTGCGGTGTTCACATTGACGGATGAGGGTTCGTTCATAGGTTTGCCTGCTCTTCTTCGCTAAGATTAGCGTCTGGTCCATAATATAGTTCTGCACAGGCTTCGCGCAGACAGCCACCGGTGATTTGGATATCATCCCGGTATGCATCCCCAATGAACCCAAGGGTGTCGACGTGCCGCGCTTCGAAGTACATCGGATGGACATCACTGCGACCAGCACCGTAGACAACACGGCCGACCTTGGACCAGATCGAGGCCATCGTGCACATGCCGCATGGTTGGAGTGTCGAGTACAGGGTGGCGCCGCGCAACTCGAGCTCGCCAGTGCTTTCGCACGCACGTCGGATCGCCATCATTTCGGCATGCGCGGTTGCGTCAGGCAGCTCCTTGGTCTGGTTGCGTTCGGCCGCGAGAACTTTTCCGTCTAGGACGATGACGCACCCAAGCGGCGACGTCGAGGGGTCGGAGCCTTTTGAGCGTGCCACGTCGATGGCCATCTGCATCCAGTGTTCGTCAGGGTGATCCTGCATGTCGCCTCCTCAAAGCTTAGGCGTTTTGTTGGTCTGGCGTTATCGTGCTCGCCGACTGAACGACGCGGACCGTGGTATCTGTCGGGTCGACCGGGTCCATGACGAATGCGCCAGCGTCTCGGTTGGCAGTTAGCCATGCAACGTGAGCCGGGGTGATCCTTTGTCCCGGCACAAGGCGAGGCACGCCGGGTGGTGCCGGCGCGATCATCTCCGCAGCGATACGTCCAGCGGCGTCTTCATATCGCACCATTCCGACCGAGCCACTCATTGCTGCTGGCCCCGACATAGCCATCTCTACGGATAACGTCGCAATCCCCGGGACTGCCCGCGCCCTTGGCAGGATCGATGGATCCGCCGCGAGTTGCCTCAGCAGGTCGTGCAGACCGCGGACGAGCTTTCGGACGTCCGACCGTGTCGTGCCGAGCGACAGAACGGCGAGAAGATGGCGGGCATCTGACAGGCCCATGCTGATACGATGATGCTCGTACAACCAGTCATCGATGGCATAACCTGAGACCCCCAAGGCCGACACGTCGACCAGCACCTTGGTGACATCAAGGTCGGTATCTGGAGGCAGATGCTCACGACCAAACACTCGCAATCCCGGCATCGCGTTGATGGTCATGCGTAGCCCCTCAGCGAGACTGATAACGCCCGACCACATCTGTTCACCGTTCAGTGCATGGTCGCGCCTGGTGGCGTCGAGCGTTGCCAGGATCGGGACGGAAGGGCTGGTCGTCTCGAACAATTCATAGGCCATCCAGAGACGCTGCCGATCGATCAGATTGCCTTTGGCAACGATCACCGACGCTTGCGCCAATGCTCCCATCGTCTTGTGCGCGCTATAAACCGCAACGTCCGCTCCCTTGGTCAATGGATCGTCCGGCAACCCCTCACAGAAGGCGAACGCGCCGCCCCAAGCGGCATCTACGATCAGTGGGATACCGTGATCGTGACAAATGTCGGCCAAAGCAGCGACATCACTGGTGACGCCGTAATAGGTTGGACTAACCAGGACGAAGGCCTTCGCCGAAGGGTTTGCTGTCAGCATTGCCAAAAGCGCCTCCGGCTCAACGCCATTCTCGATGTCCCAGGCATCATCGACCTGAACGGGAACGATTACGGCATCAAGCCCGGCCGCCAGTGCGTAAGTACGTTCCGCCTTATGCGCATTGGCAGCGATAAGGATCGTATCCCCAGGGGCGGTAACCGCTGCCATCACGGTATGAAGGCTTTGGGTCGATCCGCCCGTCACAAACCGGCAGAAGTCCGCATTCCATGCCTCTGCCGCGATTTCATGCGCTCGCTGCAGCGCGAGTTTTCCCTCGGTTCGATCGTCCAGCCCCTTGGGGGTCAGTACGTCAGCCTGAAAGATCCGCTTGCCAAGCAGTCTGCGCATTCCCGTTGGCATTGCCGCGCCTTGATTGTGGCCCGGAGCGCCAAAGCCGATGACTGGTTTCTTCTCGATCGCAGCCAACGAATCTACCAACGGCGCACTCTTCTGATCCATGCTAAGCCTGCTCCTAACTCTCGCGCAAGAAACGCACGGATCGAGAAAAGCCCCGGTAATAAGCGACTTAAGTTTGCACTGACTGAGCGACGTCAGAAGGGGCATTGACCCCTTCGAAGCTAGCTCATCGGTCCGTTGCAACGGTTAGTTTATGGCCACGCTCTACAGCAGCTGCCTCATGCATTCCGGCAAGCTTGGTATGGATCTGGGCATTATGGCTATCGGACGCTCGCGCCGCCATTTTGCGATGCTCGTTCGCCCGCCGGTGGTGATAAGTCGCCGCATCTTCCAATGAACGGTTCCCTGTTTGTTCAAATTTCGAGCGGCTTTAGATAGGTATGCATCATATTGGCAAGTGCCGGGGGTACCCGCTGATCGATGATGGACGTCGGAGGGTGGCGATATTGACATACTTCAATCTTTGGAGCGCTGTCGTACACAGCCAACAGCTTGCGCGGGACGTCGCTCAGCGTGTTTTAGCTGGCTAGTTGAGTCCATCGCGGTTCAAGGTTTGGAGAAGCGATAAGGCTTGCTGGTCGCGGCATGCTGGGTGGCGGATCGAACATGCCATTGGCCAAATAATTGATCGCGTTGACCAGCCCCGCATGAGAAAAGGGCTTGGCTATGACGCCGTGTGCGCCAGAGAAGTCGGCCGGTATTCTCGAGACGTTTGCGGTGACGAAAATGATCAGTGCATCTGGCCAATGCGCCCGGATGTATCGACATACATCCAGTCCGTTCGACTCGTCTGCTAAGTGGATGTCGACAAACGCGAGTTGCGGATGCAAATCCTCAGGCAATGCTTCGACCTCACGAAGGCTTGCCGCCTCGGCTAGCACGTGATGGCCACTGTCCTCGACCATCGCCTCGATATCCATCGCGAGGAGCATTTCGTCCTCGACGATCAGGACTTCCATCGTGTTGGTCATGATTTCGCTTCAGCTTTGGGAAAGGTGATCGTCACGCAGGTTCCCGGCGCATTGTCGCTCCAGGTGGCTTCCGCGCGAGCTTGGCGTGCTAGACGAGTGATAAGCGATGTGCCGATACTTTTGCTCCGAGCGATAGACGGCATGCCCGGACCATCATCACAAATTTTGATGGTGCCGTAATCATCACCGCCCTCCACCAGGAGACTTAGGTGACCCGACCGACCATCCGCAAAAGCGTGTTTGACGGCGTTGGTCAGGATCTCGTTCAGAATTAGGCCAAGCGCCGATGCATTGGCTGCGTCTATTGAAAGCGGCTGTGCGCGAACGTCCAGCTTGATATCACTACGGCCGCTTGATCCAACTACGTCAGATATGAGGCTTTCGGCGAAGCTGCCAATATCGAACCGAGCGATATCGGAGGATTGGTAAAGTTGACGATGAACCACGGCGAGAGCATCGACGCGTTCAAGCATGGAATCGAGCTTTGATGCCACAGAAGGATCGTCGATCGTGCGTACTTGGAGGCGCAGCAGCGATCCAATCATCGTCAGATTATTCTTAACTCGGTGATCGACCTCGTGGAGAAGGATGGTCTTAGCATCGAGTGCCGCACGTAGGTCGGCGGTTCGGCGCTCGACTTCGCGTTCGACCAAAATCTTCTGATCATTGATAATATTCTGCGCTTCGACCCGGTCGCTGACATCCAGTTGTGATGCAAAGAAGAAGCGGACTACACCGTCCTTATCCCTGACCGGGGACATATAGAGAGCGTTCCAGAAGGTCGTCCCGTCTTTGCGATAATTCAGAAGATCGACGCCAATATCATCACCGGCTGCAATGGCTTCGCGGACCTGGGTAACTGTATCACGGTCCGTGTCAGGACCTTGGAGAAACCGACAATTTTTGCCAATGATTTCATCTCGCGTATAGCCGGTCAGGTCCTGAAACGCGACGTTGCAAAAGACGATGGGGTTATCATCTCGTGCCGGGTCAGTAATTACCATCGGCATGCGTGTAGCGCGAACGGCAGCAGCGAACGGATCCCCTCGACCGTGCTCGTACTCCAGTGCGTCAGTTAAATGCCAGTCGTCGCGTTGCTTCAAGGCTACCCCCCTAGCGAAGGCCGGAGGGCTCCACGCATGCGTGAACGTCATTCGTAGCTAATCGTTCCGGACAGGATCACTATGAGACATGTGTCACAACTGGACGGTTTGGCACCGCTAT
>NZ_JBEPNS010000002.1:0-250784 GCF_040546365.1 Sphingomonas sp. PvP055 | reverse complement strand
ACTCGCCTTTGAGCCCGCGCAAGGGATCCGCTGTTTTGGTATCGAGACGGGGGCCTGCCAATTGCAGGTCGCGGGCAAGTCCGCGCCAATATCGCTAGTCGCCGGCGACGTGGCGCTGATGACGGTAGGGGGAGCGGTGCTCCAATCCTCCGACGCGGCAATACCGGTTGATGCGTTTGCTCTGATGACAAGTGTACGGGCCGGGCAGATCGTCGTCCTGAACGGAGGTGGCGAATGTCGCGGGCTAGGCGGCTTTTTTGGGCTTGGCGGGGTCCAAGCCAAAACGCTGCTCGACGCCATTCCAGCGATGATCCACGTCGGTCCTGGTGCAGGCCGAGAGGCATTACTGACCGGGATGCGACGTCTGATGATCGAATTGAGCGATCCTCAGCCAGGCAGTGCTCTTCTGGCGGGCCATCTTGCTCAAGCACTACTGGTCGAGGCTCTACGTGAACATCTGAAAAGCGGTCAGTCTACCAGTGGCTGGTTAGCAGCGCTTGCTCATCCCAATTTACGGCATGCCATGGCCGCGGTGCATAACGACGTCGCACGTCATTGGTCGATTGGCGACATGGCCCGGGCGGCGGGAATGTCGCGATCAAGCTTCGCCTCGCACTTTGAGAGGGTCACTGGCGCAACGCCAATGGCCTATCTGACCCGCTGGCGCATGATGCTGGCGTCAGAACTTCTAATTAGCACCGGCATGTCGCTGCCTGCCGTTGCGGCTTCGGTAGGTTATGAATCGGAGAGCGCATTCGGGGCTGCTTTCAAGCGTATCACCGGTCATTCGCCACGCAGGGCCGGGAAGCAACCTCGCAGCTTGCTGTCCGCGCCTAGGCCTTAGAACCAGAAGTTCGAACACCAAGGAGTACGGAGGCGAGCTGGAGCATGAAATCCGGTTGGAAACCATGGTATCGTTCGTCCTTTCAGATCTTGAAACGATCTGCGGTCACGCCGGAGGCTGCGCATAGGAGCGTAGTTCATCGACGATCGAATGCCGCGACGGGCGCCAACCAAGCTCGAGCACGGCGCGTTGGCCGGAGACTACCTGATCGCATGCGATCGCATCCGCGAAGCTTCCTAGCACCTGCCGAGCTTCCTCCAGTGGCCATTCCGCTAACTGGCCCCCGGCACCTGCTCCCTCGCTGGCGGCCCGTGCAATTTCGATCAGCGGAATAGCGGCGCCGTGAGCCCCGTTGTAGATCGATGCGGCAGGCGCCTTCTCGAGCGCGAGCAGATAAAGGTCCGCTAGATCGTCGGCATGGATGCACGTCCAACGATTCTGGCCGTTGCCGACGTAGCGCGCAGCCCCATGCTCCTGGGCTGAGCTGAACATCATCATCGTGGTCCAAGCATGATTGCCATACACCCAGGCAGGACGGAGAATGATGCCGTGCACGCCACCTGCAGCAGCTTCGAGAATTTCAGCCTCGAGCCTCTGGCGGAAGCGCACCATCTCGAGTGGATGCAATGGGCTGTGCTCGGTCGCGGCCGTATCGCCGGTGGCACCGTACAAGAAGCAGCCGCTCGTATACAAAAAGCGCTTGGTCGTGCCGCGCAACGCATCGAGGATCGCTCGAACTGCGACCTGATCATAGGCCGCACTATTCTGGTCGTTCGGCGATGCGGCGTGAACGACGGCGTCGACGCTGTGGACCGCGTTGACGATGCTATCTGCATCCTCCAGATCACCATAGGCTGCCTGATAGGCCATGCCATTCAGCTTGGCCGCGCTTGCCTCTGAACGCGCTAGCCCGACGACGTCGTGCCCCGCCGTGGCCAATCGACGTGCGACCGCACCACCGATCAATCCCGTAGCCCCCGTTACCAAAACACGCATGTCAGCACCTCATTAGCTCTATGCCAAGAACTAGAGCGGAACGGTGGGCCTGCGTGAAATCACGAGAAGTGATACGGTATGATCGGTTTGGTCGATGACGTCAGGCCGACGCTGCGATCCGGGCAATACAGTCGCGCAGCCATACCGTGGCCGGGTGATCATCCACCCGACGATGCCACATCATCGCTAGCGAAAAGTCGGACACCGCGATCGGTGGCTCATGGACGACGATGCCCAAACTGGCCGCAGCGAACCGCTTGGCGACCCGCGAAGCGAGCGTAGCGATGAGATCGGTCTCGGCGACGACGAACGGGGCAACCAGGAACTGCGGCAGGCTTAGCACGACGCGGCGCGTCAGCCCGAGCACGGCGAGCTTACGGTCCACCACCCCTGTGCGGTCCCCCTCCGGCGATACCAGGAGATGGGGGGCCGCCGCGAACGTCTCGATGTCGGCATCTTTTGCAAAGGCTGGATGGCCGGGGCGCGCAATGCAGGCAAAGCCTTCCCGAAGGAGCAGGCGTGTCATAATGCGTGCCGAAGTGTCGACGGGGACGCTGAGTGCAAGGCTTGCCTCGCCACTGTCGAGGAGGTCGACGACTTCATCCTTGCCGAAAATGCCGCGGATCCGCAGCTCAAGACGAGGCGCCTCAACCGCCAGCCGTGCCAGCAGGGGAGGTAATAGGACAAAGGCAGCGTAGTCAGTCATTGCGATCGTCACGATGTGATCGGCTAACGCAGGATCGAAGCCATCATCTTGCAAGACCGATTGCATGAGCTGGAGCGAAGATGAGATCGGGCCTGCTATATCATCAGCCCGCGGTGTCGGCAGCATCCCCGTTGGCGACCGTACGAACAATTCATCGTCGAACACCTCGCGCAATCTGGTGAGTGCACCGCTCATGGCAGATTGGCTTAGGCCGATGCGCTGGCCAGCACGTGTTACGTGGCGCTCCGCATACAGGGCATCGAACGCCTTTAGCAGATTCAGGTCAAAGCCCGCTACATTCATTCGAGAGCCATAGGAGAATGAGGTCAGCCGGGAAAGCGATCGGAAATAATCTTGATCCCGCCCTTCTGTAAGAGAACGGCCTACCGGGGGCGGAAGCCAGTCCCCGTTGCTGTGTTCGCTGCGATATGAACGAACGGCTGAAGTTGGGCAGCCGGGAATAGCTCGCAAACGTCCACAAATGGGTCTCCTCGGCGGAAGGACAAGGCGGCTGCCCTCGCCCAATCGCGGACATTTCGACGACCCGGGGGTGACCGCGTCCTAACGGCCGGTTAGGTGAGAAGGCTAGTGGCGATCGGAAGTCGATCAGCCGCAAGGAGAGCCCGCATGCTTTTTCACACAATGGTCGGATCGAACGATATTGAACGGTCGAAGCGCTTCTACGACACGGTGCTCGCCACTTTGGGGGCAGGCGAAGGGACGCGGAACATTGCCGACAGCGGCCATACACGGCTGATCTATAATAATGGCAACGGAACCAATTTCATCGTCAGCCAGCCGATTAACGACGAACCGGCAAGCGTCGCCAACGGCAGCACCGTCGCCTTTTCGTGCAACTCGCTTGAACAAGTGAAGCAGCTTCATGATACCGCGGTCACCAACGGTGGCACCTCGATCGAAGCCCCGCCCGGCCCGCGTAATACGGCATCGCTGGGGACAGTCGAACTTGCCTATTTTCGCGACCCAGACGGCAACAAACTATGCGGAATTCATTTCCCTGCCTGATCTGTCCGGCACGGGTCCGCTTTTGACCCTAGCGGACCCGGATTTTGCGATCGCGCGAATGTCCGCTTTCCTCCGAATGCCGGACAACCGGTCGGCCAGCTCGGCTAAGTATGCTCCCAATTGCGAACTGAACGAATGGCAGAAGCTGGGAAGCGGGTAGGGCATCCGGAATGACCGGTTGTGGGTCCTTCCTCCAACGCCGTTTGAACCATCGCGCCGATAGGCTTTCTGGATGCTGGGCTGTTCTCGGGAGCTGATCAAAAGCCTACGCCTGGAGGCGTGCGGCGATCAAAGCTTCAACTTTTGGGCAGTTGCGTTTGAAGGGCGCTTCTTCGGTGCCGAAACCAGTCGGCCACTTTCCGCTATCAGAGAAGAGATTGTGTCCCTCGGCGTGGTGATGTGTGTCGCAGAGATGTTGGATCAAATGTCGCTGATTTCGCCGCGCGACCTGTATGCCATCCGGCCCCGTCACCATGTCGTTGTATGACGGCCGCAGCGTATGGTGCACGTTACAGGCAGGAAGATTGCAGCCGTCGCGCTCGCACTCGGTACCCGCAGGAATGTATCTCCAGCCGGTGCGTTCAGTTGAAATTTCTTCCTGATCCATGGCCGGTATCTCGGCAAGGAGGTGTTACGATTTTCCTAAATTAACAACGCTTTGGTACGTTGGAGATAAATGTGAACGAGAGTCCGCTTCCGAGAAGTGGGCATCGCACTGCGCGTGACCGGGATTGGGTCAACGTGCCGCTTCAGTCGCAAGCGGCATATTAGCCGAGTGCGCAACCTCGAAAACCAGAAAACCCGCGCTAACGTTATGCCGGTGCGACCCCGTCCGCGCTGACCAGTTCGGCACCGACAAGTGTGCCGATCAGCCTTACCCGCTTCTCAACTAGGTCCACAGGCGTACGCTGCAGTTCAAGTTCATAGCGTCCGCCTGCGTCGCGTCGCAGGTAGAAGGCGCCCCCATCCCGAAACAAAGTGCCGGTTTCGTCGATACGGGTTCCAATTTTAATACCGAGCTTCCCGATCCTGATGCGACCTTTAGAATTGGATTAGCGATCATGTTCATGGCGCTTGCGATCGGCTTTACGTGCGCGGCTGATCAGCCGTCCTTCTCGGCGCGCTTGCGATCAGCCTTTTTCGCGCGACGGATGGCGGCGGCATGCTGACGGGCGCGCTTCTCCGAAGGCTTCTCGTAGTGCTTCCGGAGCTTCAGTTCGCGATAGACCCCTTCGCGCTGCAGCTTCTTCTTCAGGAAGCGAAGTGCCTGATCCACGTTGTTGTCACGTACGATGATCTGCATGCTGGCTTTCTCAAGATGTCGTTTAGCGCCGAAGACGCAGCTCGCTCTATGGTCCGGGGCCCTTCAAGCCAAGACCGGATGCGCCGTACCGGTGCCTATCATTAACGTGGATCGGCAACGTGAACAGATGTCTGAAGTTGGGGATCGTAAAAGCACAGCTGGACGTCGCCTTCTGGGTCTTGGCCGCCTTCCCAAAACGCCGTGTCTGAAAGTGCCTTACGTCTTCGCAACTCCGTCTATGCGGTACGGCTTCCGGAAAGGCCAACTGGGGACGGTTTCAAAAAACGGCTCCTAGCGGGGCATCAATGCGCTAGACGCCACCCACTCTCGCCATCGGTTCTCATATGGAATGCGCTCCTGCGACGGTAGCCGGTTCAGCCGACGTTGCGTCAGAAACCATGCAACCCCTAGTATTCCGGTCGCAGCAAAGGAGCGCTGGATATGAAACGTCGAAAGCTGATCCAGACAATTGCCGGCATCATGGCTGTAAGCGCCTTCGCGCCAGCGGCTTTGGCTAAGGCCACTCATTCCGGCAGGCTTCTGTCCATCAACGGCAGGCAGCTTTGGATTGACGACAGCGGACCACGCGATGCACCCGCACTCCTCTATGTCCATGGCGGGCCGGGCATCGGAGCGCTCGACTTCGAACAGTATATGAAAGGCCCGCTTCAAAATCAGGTGCGCTTGATCAGCGTGGATCAACGCGGCGTTCTGCGATCCTCCCCCCTGCCTGCGAGAGCAAAGGTGACAGTGGATGACCTCATCGCCGACTTCGAGGCGATCCGGTCCGCGTTGGCGATCTCCCGTTGGCAGGTACTAGGGCACAGCTTCGGCGGTATGGTCGCCCTTCGCTATGGACTGGCCCATCCGCAGCGGGTGGAACGGCTGATACTGGAATGCCCTTCGATCGATCTAGCCAGTTCGTTTCGTTGGCTCTGCTCGGCAGCGGCGCAATCGCTCAACGGTCACGATGTCGCCGCGGCCGTTCGAGCGGAACGACTGGCCGATCCGGCAACCCCGTTCGACGACGAGTTCATCGAGACGATGGATCGAACTCTGGCGGCGTTAGGCGAGCGTCGCCAGGACCTTTACGTTCGCGCCACCAAAAACCGCGACATCTTTTCCCGGCTCGCTGCGACGTCAGATTTGCCGGAAGCCCGCTGGTCGCAAGGTGCAGTTCCCGGCAAAGCTTTGCTGACGGAACCATCGACCCGGAAACCGATGCTGTCGTCAATCGCACAATGGAAGAAACCGATGCTGTTGGTGCGGGGAGACGGCGACCATGTCACGAGTCCCCAGGAGCTCGCCGCGGTCCAGCAAGCCCGAGGCAAGATCGTCACCGTACCCGACGCAGGTCATTTCGTGCATGTCGAACAGCCCGCCGTCTTGGCCAATTTGATCGTAACTGGTCATCGCTGACGCAACGGGAGGCTAGTAGCGGCTTTCCAAAAATTCGCTTACTTCTAAGGAAAGGTGGCGGGTAGCGGGCAGGCCCGCGGGTCAGCACTTCCTCCGCCGCCAACATGAATCGATGGCGGAAGGTGGGGAGCCAAAAATAAGCCGGGAATGACCGGATGTGAGTCGTAGAGGTTGAAGGGCAGAGGATCCGCGTCCGCCCACCTGGCGCCATTCACTTAAGGAGCTGGCGTAGTCATAAGCGGACCATCGTTAACGGTTGGGTCCCGTAGGTATGTCTCTCATCAATCGGTTCGAACTCTCGGTGCCCTTCATCCAAGCGCCGATGGCGGGGGTCGCCACACCTTCGTTGGCGGCAGCCGTATCCGAGGCAGGAGCCTTGGGGTCGATCGGCGTGGGCGCGACCGACGCCGCCGGCGCACGGGCGATGATCGAGGAGGTGCGCAGCCGCACGACCCGCGCGTTCAACGTCAACGTCTTCGTCCACGCTGGCGCAAAGGCCGATCTCGCACGGGAAGCGCAATGGTTGGATTGGCTTGCCCCGCTGTTCGCCGAGTTCGGCGCAGAACCCCCGACGGCACTCAGGACCATCTACAAGAGCTTCGCGGATGATCCCGACATGGTGGCGGTACTGCTCGACCTCGCGCCGCCAGTGGTCAGCTTCCACTTCGGGTTGCCGTCCACCGACGTGCTCTCGGCGTTGCGAGTGCGCGGTATCTACCTCATGGCGACCGCAACCAGCCTCGACGAAGCCCACGCGATCGAAGCGGCGGGGATCGACGCGGTGGTCGCGCAGGGGATCGAGGCTGGCGGGCATCGGGGTGTCTTCGACCCCACCGCGCCCGACGACGCGCTCGGCATGTTCGCGCTGACCCGACTCCTCGTGCGCAAGACCAACCTACCGGTCATCGCAGCTGGCGGGATAATGGACGGCGCCGGCATTGCCGCGGCGCTCGACCTGGGCGCATCGGCAGCGCAACTGGGAACTGCCTTTGTCGCGTGCCCGGAATCGGCCGCAGACGATGCATACCGGGCGGCCCTTACCGGTGAGGGCGCTTACCACACCGTCCTTACTTCGCTTATTTCTGGTCGACCCGCGCGTGCGCTGGCCAACCGGTTCACGGCTCTGAGTCAGTTGGTCGATGAACGCCGGCCGCCTGATTATCCTATCGCCTATGATGCGGGAAAGGCCTTGCACGCGGCTGCCAAGGCGCAAGGCGAGCACGGTTTCGGGGCGCAATGGGCAGGGCAAGGTGCGCCGCTTTCTCGTGCCATGCCGGCAGCAGCCTTGGTCAGGGTGCTGCGAGAGGAATTTGAATTGCGACGGATGAGAGGCTCGGTGGAGCGTTGCAACGTTCCTTGATCGGAATGGCCGTTTCCCCACTCGAAGCCTTCTAAGTAGGCCGTCCAGCGTACGGAATAGGGCCGTACGGTCGAGATGAACCAATGGCCGAAGTTGGAACACAAAAAATGGGTCGTGGATGGCCAGGAATGGGTCCTAACGGCTGTTTGTCGATCCATCGTGCCGCCGGCCAGCCGGGGTTCTTACAAGCATGCGTGCAAAGAAATCTTTCTGATACGCGGGCGAGCAGCTACCGTCGTCTTAAACACATACCGTTTAACACGAGTAGCTTTGCCTCATGGATGATCGACGATCCTGCCTGATGGGCGGCGGTGAGGCTGGCGCGTTGCTGCGGACGATTGATTGGGTGAGTAATCCGCTCGGGCCAGTGGAGAAGTGGCCCGTGTCGCTGGCATGCGCAGTCCGTATCGTCCTTGGCTCCGAGTTTCCGATGATGCTCCACTGGGGGCAGGAGCTGATCACTGTATACAACGATGCCTACGCGCCCAGCCTGGGGCGTAAGCATCCCGGCAATCTTGGGCGACCCGCGCGTGAATGGTGGGGGGAGATGTGGGATCAGCTGACCCCCATCTTCGACAAGGTGCTCGCAGGCGGATCCTACTTCGTCGAGGATGCGCGGTACACGCCTGACCGGTCCGGTATGCCGGAGGACGCCTACTTCACCCATTGTCACAGCCCTTTGTATGATGATGAAGGGGAGGTCGCTGGCATCTTCCTGGTAGTGACCGAGACGACACGCCGGGTGGCAGCGGAACGAATGCTGCAGGAGAGCAACAGGCGGCTTGCGGTCGAGAACGCGGCATTCCGGGCCAGCGAAGCGCGGCTGGGCGCTCTCGTGACTGCCTCGTCCGAGGTGCTCTACTCGATGAGCGCTGACTGGGGCGAGATGCGACAACTGTCCGGCGGATCGTTTCTCGCCGACACCAGCACCGCCAATCCGAACTGGCTGGCAGAGAATATTCCTGCCGACCAGCATTCTCTCATTCAGGCGGCGATCCGAGAGGCAATCGAGGGCAAGTCGCTATTCAATCTGGAACATCGCGTCCGCCGTGCGGACGGCGGTACTGGCTGGACGCTGTCGCGGGCGATGCCGCTGTTCGACGCAGATGGCGGAATCACCGAGTGGTTTGGCGCCGCTTCGGATGTCACGGAGCGCAAACGTCTTGAGACTGAGCTCCGGGATCGAAACGAACAACTGGCAACCGACGTCACGCTACGGACCGCAGAACGCGACAGGATGTGGGAGACATCTCCCGACCTACTGTTGGTGATCGACTTCGAAGGCGTGTTCCGAAAGGTGAACCCCGCATGGAGCGTCATCCTCGGGTACAGCCCTGAAGAGCTGGTAGGCCATCACGTCAACGAGTTCGTGCTGCCCGAGGATCACACGAAGACGGTGAAAGCCTACAGCGCTGCCACCTCTAGT
Source organism: Sphingomonas sp. PvP055 (assembly GCF_040546365.1). NCBI lineage: Bacteria > Pseudomonadati > Pseudomonadota > Alphaproteobacteria > Sphingomonadales > Sphingomonadaceae > Sphingomonas > Sphingomonas sp. PvP055. Next base: position 241,704 of record NZ_JBEPNS010000002.1, on the reverse strand, counting down.
GTGCAGCCGGCGCTGGAGAACCGATACCGCCACAAGGACGGTTCGCTTCGCACGATCTCTTGGGTTGCCGCTCCAGCTCATGATCTAATCTACGCTACCGGCCGCGACGTTACCGAAGCCCAGGAAGCCGCGAAGGCGCTTCGGCGAGCCGAGGAACAGCTTCGCCAGGCGCAGAAGGTCGAGGCGGTGGGACAGCTGACCGGGGGCGTGGCACACGACTTCAACAATTTGCTCACGGTGATCCGCGGTTCTGTGGATTTGCTACGCAGGCCCGGTTTGTCGGACGAGAAGCGTGAACGCTACGTCAGCGCCATTGCTGAGACGGCGGACCGTGCGACGAAGCTGACGAGCCAACTGTTGGCGTTCGCTAGGCGTCAGGCGCTCAAGCCGGAGGTGTTCGACGTCGGCGATAGCATACGCGCGTTGGCGGGCATGGTCGGTACACTGGCGGGATCAAGGATCACCATAGCCACCGAGCTTGGCGAACGCCGCTGTTTCATCAATGCAGATCGAAGCCAGTTCGATACCTCGATCGTCAACATGGCAGTGAATGCTCGTGATGCCATGTCGGGAGAAGGCAAGCTAACGATCGCGGTTGCACAGGTCACGGGGATGCCGGCCCTGCGGACCCATCCTGCTGTTCCCGGCGAATTTATTACCATCTCAATCACCGATAGCGGCACCGGGATCCCCGAGGACAAGATCGACCGTATTTTTGAACCCTTCTTCACGACCAAGAGAGTCGGTGAGGGGACGGGCCTCGGCCTGAGCCAGGTATTTGGGTTCGCGAAGCAATCCGGGGGCGACGTTGTCGTGGAGAGCACGGTAGGTCATGGAGCAACCTTCACGCTATACCTGCCGCGCGCGGTGGAGCCGGAAGCCCTAGAAACAGCCGTTAACAATGAAGCGGTGCAAACAATTGGAGAGGGGGCCTGCATCCTCGTCGTCGAAGATAACGTTGAGGTGGGTACGTTCGCTACGGCGGCTTTGGGTGAACTTGGCTACGAGACCGTTCTGGCGATGGACGGCCCCAGCGCTCTTGTGGAGCTCGGGACGAATGGAGAGCGGTTCGACGTCGTCTTCTCCGATGTCGTGATGCCTGGCATGTCAGGAGTTGAGTTGGCCCAGGAGCTTCGACGTAAATACCCGGCGCTGCCGATCATTCTGACCAGCGGCTATAGCAACGTTCTTGCCAAGAATGGGACCGACGGCTTCGAGTTGCTGCACAAGCCATATTCGATCGATGAGCTTTCCCGTGCGCTGCGCAAGGTTTCCGACCGACGGAAGCGTAGCCTTTGATCAGACGCTCCGCGCTCGCGGGGTCGTCGATCCCCGTGCTCCCCTCGACCGACGGGCCCGCCTTCCCTTGTGGGTGATCACGTACACTTAGGAGTCCAGCAGGCCGGTTTCGGGCGAAGCAGTAGCTGAATGAGCGGCAGCTTCCGGGAAACGCAGCATGGCGCCTGAATGACGGCAATTGGGTCTTTGGAAACTCGCGTTTCGCAGCGGTTACGTCCAAAGTCGGAAATCCTTTCCAGAGATGCTGTATCTAACAAGCGGACGTTTTTCTGCCTCTTAGTCATTTACGGGACAAAACGTTCAGGCCGCTGTTGAAAGACCTTCAGCCTTGCACTTGGCAGCAACTAGTACGGCAAGATCGGCACGAGAGACTGGTCGTCCGATTAGGTAGCCTTGGATCGTGTCGCAGCCGGCTGCGACTGAGAAGTCGAACTGCTCTGGCGTCTCGACACCTTCAACGGTCGTGGACATGCCGAGGCACTTAGCCATGGTGATGATGGCTTGGACAATGGCCGAACTCTCTGCATCGTCAGGGACCTGGCGTACAAACGACTGATCAATCTTGATTTTGTTAAAAGGAAACTTGCGTAAGTAGCTGAGCGACGAATAGCCGGTGCCGAAATCGTCCATCGAAATGCTGACTCCCAGTGCCTTAAGCTGGTTCAGCGTTTCAAGGGTGCCGGTCTCATCAGACAAAAGGACGCCTTCGGTCACTTCCAGTTCCAGACGCTCTGGAGCCAGACTACTAGCCTGAAAGGCTTGCACAATGTGAGAAACTAACGAGTGATCGCGGAACTGAGCTGGCGACAGATTGATCGCGACGCTCATGCTCCCCGGCCATGTCGCCGCTTCGGTGCAAGCTGTCCTCATTACCCAGTTACCGAGCGGAACGATAAGACCAGTTTCTTCGGCGATGCCAATAAAATCGCTCGGTTGCACCAAGCCGCGGTCGGGGTGATTCCAACGCACCAGAGCCTCAGCTGAGGTGATACTGCCCGTCCTGGCGTCGACCAATGGCTGATAATAAAGCTCCAACTGCCCTTCGGCGAGCGCCAGCCGAAGCCCCGTCTCAATGGCCCGACGCTCGCGCATCTGCTCATTAAGCGAGACATCGTACCGTCGAAAGGCTCCCCGACCGCTTGCTTTTGCAGCATAGAGAGCGAGGTCGGCATTACGCATTATCTCTGCTGGATCGTCACCGTCGTCTGGTGCGATTGCTATGCCGACGCTTGCCCCCAGGTGGATCGCTTGCCCGTTAAGCATGAATGGGCGTGAGCCGACGATATCAACGATGCGTGTTGCCAGCGCTGCGGCTGCATCGGCCTCGTCGGTAGTCAACTGTAGGATCGCAAACTCGTCGCCGCCAAGCCGCGCGATGATATCGTTATCGCGCAGGGTCGACCGCAAGCGATCTGCAACCATGCCAAGCACGATGTCTCCCGCTGGGTGACCGAGGGTGTCGTTGACAGCTTTAAAACGATCCAGATCGAGCATCAGCACTGCGCAGGACCGATCACGGTTGCGACGCGATGCGGTGTGTAGCGCGAGATGATCAAAGAAGCGCGTTCGATTGTCTAGGCCGGTTAGCGAATCCGTAAACGCAAGCAACCGCATCTTGGCTTCTGTCTTCAGACGCTCGCGCTGATCCCTGACGGCTATAACGGTCTGGATTTTGTGTCCCAGTCCAACCTCACGCCGAAGAACGCGGACTGGCACGTGCTTGCCTTCGACGCTGATCAGATCAATCTCGCGCTCTTCGCGTTCTGGCATGCTTGATACGTCGAGGCCGGGGAGCAGGGAGCTGACCGCAAGCCCGGTCAAAGCACCTGGTTCGTGCCCGGATAGAAACTCGATGCTGTCGTTTGCGGTGACGATCACGTCATCTTGGCAGATCAGCAGCCCTTCAAGCGCAACATCAGCCAGCTCGCGAAGCCGCCGCCTATCCTGTCGCAGGCGAACTTTCGCCGCAAGATCAAACCGCCAGCCAAATACGGCCAACACAATAAGAGCAAGCGATACACCTGCGACAACGGGCGTTATCGCTTGGGGAGAAACAGCGTTCTCAGGGAATTTCACCGCCGCATTTGAGTTAAGGGTCATGGCCGCCATGCCACAGAAATGAAGTACGCCGATCGACAGCAGTAGCAGCGGTGCCGCGGTGGAGCGTATCCGCCTATTCCGGCTTCCTACCGCCACCATTGCGAAGCCGGAAACGGGAAGGCTTAGGATGACTGAGGGGACCACCAAGCCCAGATCCCAAGCGACCGTGCCCTGAACAAGATACGCCGCTTGCCCGACATAGTGCAGCATTGTCACGCCAACACCCACGATCAGCCCTGCGATAAATTGCTGCCATTGCTGGCGTGAGCGGATTGATATCCACACACCGGCGCCAATGCCGACGATTGCGCAGGTCAACGATATGGCTGTTAACACGGGCTCAAACGCGGCGGGCATCCCTGGCTTGAACGCGAGCAGGACAATAAAGTGTGTTGCCCAAGCGGTGCTTCCGCTCGCGACGATGCTGACCAGACCCCAGCTAGTTTTGGCGGAGCCACTAGCACGGGCGGCATGGTGGCCAATCGCGAAAGAAGCGTAGATACCAGTCGCGCAGACGAGGGCAGCAACGATCATCAAACGAGTGTCGTGCATCCCATAAATACAGTGAATGACGGCGAGCAAAGAGGCGGGCATCTAGCCGAGATAACGTGAATATCTTAACGAAACCGTGATGCAGGGCTAACCTGCAAATCAGCTAATTTCCCCTTGCGGCCAAATGCGTACGGACGGCTGCCCGCCCGTTTAGGTGGTAAAGGCGGCTGATCAAGACGTCCAAAAAACGCCCCTTAACCAGATGAACGAATGTCCAAAGGTGGGAGGCGGTGAAGTGCAAGTGAATGTCCACTTATGGGTCTTGTCGGCCGCAGAGCGGACCGGCGGTTAGCGCCTAATACCGGAAGATTATCCGCATTAGGGCGGAGCCTAGTGGCGGCGAACAAGACCGCCATGCTCGCCGCCTGTCGGTTAAGCAGGCTCGGCTACCTTTGGGGGCCGACCACGCTTCGTGGTCGATGCAGGGGCCTCGGACTTGGCAGAAGCTTTCTGCCCCGGCTTTCTACCCAGACCAATCTTCTTCGCCATATCACGACGCATTGCCGAGTAGGACGGTGCAGTCATGGGGTAATCGTCCTTCAAACCATAGCGCGCACGATATTCAGCGGGCGTCAGGCCGTTGGTAGAAAGATGCCGCGTAAGCGTCTTGTAGGGCTTTCCGTCGATCATCGAAATAATGACATCCGGATTTGCCAGCGACTTCCGCGCAGTGACCGCAGCAGTAAAATCAGGAGCGGCTTCCTCAGCGGCAGCTTCTGCCGGCACAGCCGAAAGACCGATCACTGCGTCATGCATCGACCTCAAGAATGCCGGGACATCCTCCGCCGACGTGCGCGTATTCGGGTTCGACAGCCATGCCATCGTCAATTCGGCCGCAAGCTCAACAGTGTTCGTAGTTTCATCAGTCAATTGGAATTCCTTTCAAAGGGGGGGTAGCGAGGACATTGTAAACACATCCTGAACATCACAACCTTTCCAGTTGATTGTCAGTCGTTCCTAAAACATCCGAAAGCCGATTTAGGTTGGCTTTTTTGCCCAGCCACTCTCGCCCAATTGTGGACATTGAGAGGGATTGTCATGGTTGCGATTGGCCTATGCATCGGCGCGTCAGGGAGGCGGTTTAGTGGCGGAAAAGTCCTATTTTGATAGCACGCCGCAAGAGAATTATGCGCTGTTTTTGAACGCTTTGGCCGGTCTTGAAGACGATGCTGGAGCCGAGAGCTATTCGCGGGAGGGCATTCACTTTCTCCGCAGAGCTCTGCACGAGTTCTGTTCAGATTATCGCGTGCGGCACGGCAGCTAACCACGAGCTTAGGACGTTCCGTGGGCTAATTTAGGTGCCGAAGAACCGCCGTTCAACCAAATGAACGAATGTCCGAATGTGACAGGTAGAGAAGGGCGTCTGAATGTCCGGGTATGGGTCTTCCCGTCCTAGAAAGCAGCCGGGCGGCTAGCGCCCAATTGTGGACATTGACCAAAGCCGCGAGTTGGCCACAAAGGCACTATGGATGCAGCCGACGCGTTTCGAAATAGAATGGGTGCTGTGGCAGCAGTGCTGGTCGTCATCGGTGTTATGATGGTCGGCGTTTATTCGCTGCTTCACCCGCTTCCGCCTATTTCGGCGAGCTACGCTGATGGAACCTACCAGAATGATGATTGTGGCACGCTGGAACTGCGAAGCGGAGCCATTCATTTCAGGTCATCAAGCGTAAGCTATACGCTGGAGCGTCAAAAACATGGTGTATCAGCGGTCACCCCGCACTTCCTCGGAGTCGAGATAGATAGGGCCGGATGTCACGTGGTTTATGACCCCTCTAGCTATCCATTGTTCCTTTCCTTTGGCCGCAACATCCCGCCGCAGTCGGTATCGCTCAAGCAAGTCGGGCACGACTCAGTGTACGTTTTTTACAGGTTGAATAACCGAATTGCAGGTGTGGATCGGCCTGCGCAACGCCCATAAGCAACGACCGCTTCCCACCACCTCAAGCCTTTCCGACGCATCCGTGCCGATCAGATCGCCCGGAAGCCGACCGGCGGCTATCGGGAAGAAAAGCAGCCGGACGGCTCCCGCCCAATTGCGGACATAGCCGGACGTGCTAGGCTTGGCTCCACAGGGGGCTTCATGACACTCTATCAGCGGTTTCGCATCTGGGTCGACGAGGTTCAGTCCGGAAGCCTCTACGCGGGCAAGCTGCTATATGTTGCTGGTGCGTTCCCGCTATTCGCTACTCCGCTTTTTGGGAACTGGTGGCGCATTCCGGGCGTCGCGATCGCGGTTGGATGGATGGCCTTTCTGCTTTGGAGGCTGTGGCTGATGGCGAAAACTGGTTTGGTCGCCAGTGACGTGCCGCAGGGCCGCTTGATCGAGAAGACGGAAACGGTTCCTACCGACGAGGCGATCTCGAACGGCAGCTAACCACCAGATTGCGACGTTCGGCCGCGACGAACGCGAACACCGAGGCCGAAAGCCGACTGTCCGCTTGGGGCTCTGAAGCGGACGGTCCGGAAACGCCCACTTACGGACATTGCCGTCTATTCGGCTTCCTCGTGTGCATCAGCCTTTGCGCGATCAGCGTTTGCACGCGCCTCTGACGGTCCTGTCTTTATGTCATTCATATACCGCTTGATTTGAGGAATGCTCCCAAACCAAATGACAAGTAGCAGGGCGGGAATGAGCAACAGCGGAAGGTAGCTATCCATTCAAACCCTATAGCATGTGAACGACCGCTCTCCACCACTTTCCCCGTTCCCGCTGGCGATCGACGTTGGATTAAAGCGACCCGTCGGCTCTCGCCCATTTGCAGACATTACGCATCCGAGTACCGTGCCGCTACGGAGGCGAGTCACATGGGACGTTTGTTGTCGATAGCGGTGGGAATGGCGCTGATAGCACTGCTGCCATCGCCGCTCAGTGCTCAAGACAATCCACGTCTTTTTGATGTCTTCAGCATTCGTGCGACCACTGGAGGCTACTACCTCCGTACGGTCTCTCCCAAAGGAGATCGGATCAACGCCACATGTCAGTCAATTCACAAAGGCGCATGGGACTTTGCCGTAGAGGTCTATCCCGCCGGTGGTGCGATTGTGAAATCGGGAACATCACCGGCCCTTAAGTTATCTGGAACGTGGGCATACCCACTCCGGGCTCAAGGCCGCAGTTATTTCCTATGGGCTGCCCCCAATTCTGCGGCGTTTGCGCTATTCCTACAACGGGTGAGCGGTATGGGATGGGGTCAGAACTTCGTGTCCCGTGAGCTCAACGTCGACTTCCAAAGCCATGGGTCAGACGACGCCGGGACAATCGCCGCTTTCGCGCACCTCTGCCGCTTACCGGGCGTCTCGCCCAACGCCTACTGAGAGACCGCGCGCACCCAAACGTCCGGTTTCCACCACATTGCGACGTTCAGCGGTCAGATGTGTGGAAAACCCGGCCTCGATCCCCACTGTGCGACAAACGGGTGTTTTCGGACACCCAAGCAGACCTGTCGGCGCTTAGCGTATATCTGGGCCCGTTCTATGTACCGACCCCAGGTGGGCGAGATTGCGGATCTGGTGGAACAGGATCCGCTCGTCATCGCCGACGACAGATATGCGACGCTGCGCAAGTTCGCCCCCCTTTTGATAGAATTTACATCCCCCTTTATATACCAAATCATAGATTGCATTTAGTATCGGAATTTTCATGATTTACCGCCATGCTGCTGCTACTTGTATTCTTATCGTTTGCAGCCCCTGTTATGGGAAAGATGCGGAAGTAATAAGTTGGAGTAAAAAAGATATAACCTATGAAGTATACAAAAAAGATGCCGTAGAATGTGCTAAGGTTGGGTATTATCGCGATGTTTCCAAAGATGAGCCCGCTAAGAAGTTTCTAAGAGGATTTCGCACAGCAGATGAAGCGATAAATCAGGCGGATATGGGAGGAGCCAGTGTTGATAAGTGGCGTAACTCAATACTTATAACCCAGCCAGATAGAAGCATGCGGGAGGTGCAAAATATCCAGGTAGATGCAGTAGAAAATTGCTTGTTGCAAAAGGGGTACAAGCAGTTTCTTCTAAGCAAAAGTCAAAGGCATGATTTAAAGAAATACAAATATGGATCTGAGGAACGTCGAAATTACCTGTATAGTCTCTCTATTAAAAAGTAATCTTTCGTTGCGGCCGTAGGAGTGGCAGCCCTTGCCTACTGTGTTGGGGGGCTGTCCCGACGGGGAGTACCGGCTTGGAGCGCATACCGTGGTCAAGAGCGACGGTCTCGTTAGGCTTTCCGACGGGCAGATCGCAGCCAGCGTCCTCACGAGCATCGAGGCATTCGGAACGGATCCCCATGCAGTAGCCGATGATGAGCATGCGGATCATCAGCTCGGGGTCGATCGATGGCCGTCCCATCTCGCTGTAGAACGGCTTGAGATGGTCGCGGATGCCCGACAGGTCCACGAACCGGTCGATCGAGCGCAGCATGTGGTCCACCGGCACATGCCGCTCCAGACTGAAGCTGTAGAACAGCGCTTCCTGCGCTACCGTCCGCTCGCCCATCATCGGCCCGTCTCCGCTCACCTTGCGAAGATCGAATCAGACCACCGACACTACGGCAAGGCCGACTTTTTCAACACAATCGCTCAGTTGCAGACGGTCCAATTTCCGCACAATATCGTAAGATGACGCCGCCAAGTAACGATAGGCCACCCTCGCAGAAGCGCATTGGCGGACGTGTCAGGGTGAGGTTAGAACGCGCGAATGATGCTGCGCGACTATTCGAAGCACACGGTTTCGCGCCGATCTACGTCGAGCATAGGGAAGACGGCGACGTTTTTTTCTGGTTCGGGAAAGAGGCAGATGATGTCCTTTACCGCATAGCTACCTGCATCCCGCGTGAGTTTTATGCCGTCCAAAGGGTTGTGGTCGGCGACAGTCCGCCCTTTTCGCCGGGGGCCGGGAACGTCAGCTAGCCACCAATTCCGGACGTTCCGGAGCCGATCGCGTTGAATGACCGCTTACGCCCACTTACGGACATTGCCGTCTATTCGGCTTCCTCGTGTGCATCAGCCTTTGCGCGATCAGCGTTTGCACGCGCCTCTGACGGTCCGGTCTTTATGTCATTCATATACCGCTTGATTTGAGGAATGCTCCCAAACCAAATTACAAATAGCAGTGCGGGAATGAGCATGCGAACGACCGCTCTCCACCAGTTTAGGTCCTACAGGCGGCTAATCTAAACGCCCAAAAACTGCCGTCCAACCGGATGAACGAATGTCCGAAAGTGGGAGGCAGGAAAGGGCACTTGTATGTCCACTTGTGGGTCTGGCCGGAAGCTGTAGGGCAGGGTGCCTTCGCCCACACCCGGACGTTCAGGCTGGCGATCCGGGCTCCCGATAACGGCCATTCGTTAAGCGCAATCGTTCCCGTTTTTCCGTCTCCGATTAGCCATTTCGGGAAAGAGCAATCGGGAACAGATTTTGGGAAAGGGGGTGCCCCGGACGGCTCTCTGTCCGATTGCACGGGCGACTGTCCCGCTGTGGGTTCCTCTGTGAGAATGCGCCGGTGATCCATACAGCCGTTCAATCGGAACGCCCGTAGGGGTGTTTGCTTCTACTCCTGGTTTTGCAGGATCGCTTGAGCGACGATATCAACCAAGTGATCAGCGCGCGAAGCGAAGGCGGGTTGATCGCCAAGCCAGCCCAGCGCGCCGATAATCCCGAAAAGATCAATTCCATCAAAATCCGGGCGTGCGGTTCCGTCTACCTGAGCCCGTTCGAGTAGACGCGCCCCCGCGGCCCGCAAGCTGGTGCAAGAGGCGTGAAGCGCAGAGTCGGCGTCATCCAACGCAGCCGCCATCACGGCAACAACGCCGTTGTAGCTCCGCACGAAGGCGACGGCGTCAGGGAGCCATAGAGCCAAGGCTTTAGCAGGCGCCATGCCGTTCCCAAGATCAGCAGCTTTGCGCGTCAACTCATCAAGGCTGGTGCGCAGCAGCGCCTCCAGCAGCGCCTCGCGCGTTGGAAAATGCCGATAGAGCGTGGCTAACCCTACGTCCGCTCGTCTGGCGATATCGCGCAGCGATGCATCCGCACCCTGCTCGGCAATCACGCCGCGCGCGACGGTCAGCAAGTGGCTGTAATTCTTCTGGGCGTCGGCGCGCATAAGCCTCATCTTGACAAACGGATCACCGCTACGGATATGTGTAGCACTGCCACGCTTCGATAGTCCCTTTTCTCGATGTTGGAAACCGTCATGAACAACGCCCTCCGCTACAAGCTCTTTGGTCAGCACACCGGATTGCGCGTGTCCGAACTCGTCCTCGGCACCGCCAATTTCGGGACGGCCTGGGGTCACGGCACGGATCCTGACGAAGCCCGCCGCATCATCGACACCTACGCTGATGCGGGCGGCAACTTTCTCGACAGCTCAAATGGCTACCAGGACGGTCAGTCCGAGGAATTCATCGGCGACCTGCTGACCGGGCGGCGCGACGAATTCGTGCTGTCCACCAAATATGCCGTGAAGACGAACGCGGCCTCGGGCATCCTCGCCACGGGCAACAGTCGGCAAGCGATGGTGTCGTCAGTCGAGGCAAGCCTCAAAAGGCTTAAGACCGATCGGATCGACCTATACTGGGTTCATGTCTCGGACGGCGTGACGCCGCTGGAAGAAATCGTGCGCGGCTTTGACGACCTCACGCGGGCGGGCAAGATCCTTTATGCCGGGCTCTCGAACTTCCCCGCATGGCGGGTAGCGCGGGCTGCGACGATCGCCGAGCTTCGCGGCGTCGTTCCGATCGCGGGCATCCAGGTCGAGCATAGTCTCGTCCAGCGCGCGACCGAGCAAGAGTTGATTCCCGCCGCGCAGGCCCTCGGGCTTGGCGTCGTCGCCTTCTCGCCTCTGGGTGGCGGCGTGCTGACCGGCAAATACCGTGCCGGCAAGGCGCAGGACAGGCGCGACGAGGCCTGGGCCGGTGCGGGCTTCCAGCCCGAGAACAGCCCGCAGCGTACGGCCATCTTGGATACGCTGATCGTGGTCGCTGACGAAGCAGAGGTGACACCCGGAGAGATCGCTATCGCCTGGGTCGCCGCGAAGGGTTCGCTGCCGATCATCGGGCCACGTACGCTTGCACAACTCGAAGCGAATCTCGCAGCGGCGAACGTTACGCTGTCGGCCGAGCATATCACCCGGCTTGATGCGGTGAGCGCGATCCCGCCTGTCTACCCGTACACGGTCCTCAACGAGCGTCGGATACAGGACCTCATCACGGGCGATATGATTGATAGGATCGATATGCCGGCTGGCCCCGTCGCTTAAGGACTGCATGAGTATTGATGTCGTCGCTACGATGACTTGCGTTCATCAGACCAGACAGTCCTTTTGCGGATAGAATCCCTGGCGTGAAAGCCGCTCTCTCACCAGTCGCACCACCGAATGGCGTGGCGTCTCGGTAGGGAGCGCCTTTCTCTGAATACGATCGTTCACGAGTAGGTCCCATTGGGGGGCGTTGGTCCCGAACTCCGATCGATAGAAACTACACAAGGGTATGAGCCTAGGAGTTAGCGCCTTTCGCCAGATAATGGTGAGCGTTGTTGGCATCCATTCCTCCCCCTCCTAGGGCCGACGTGTGTTACTGGGGTGGCACACATCTTGCTAACCCCAAGCGCGACCCTCGCGGACAGGCGCGGGCGTCTACGGGAGCAGGATATGATACCGACCAACACGAGCAGGGTTTTTGCGGCTGGACTGCTGATTGCATCTCTCTCGATCGGAGCCGCGGCTGCGCCACCGCGCACCAGGACAATAACCGACGACTACAGGGCACGATATGACGAGCGTCGTCATGTTTACTGTATCAAGTTCTTTGCTGACCTACCCGCCGCCATGCCTCAACCGGGCCCATCCAGAGATATATGCAAATCACAGGCTGCTTGGGCCAAAGAGGGGGTCCGAGTGAGCCGCGCCGGTCGATTTACGCCGTCCTAGTAACGGTCCTGACGCGGCAAATGCTGTGAGAGAGATTGGGGGGCACGCAAAGCTTTGATGTGCTAAAATCTGAGCGGCTTAGCTGCCTTCCCAAAATTCGATCCCAGGGGAATGCCTCAGCCGTCTCGCTAGGCGTTCTCTGGGAGATGCCGGGGCGCCTATCGTACGTTTCCGATCGTTCTCCCGCCAGCCGATCCCGGACGAGTGGCTTATGATCGGCCGCTTGGAGCTTAACGCGGGAAGGAGTATATTGCGGGTATGACGAAGCCCCATGCCACATCCACTAGCACGGTCGTCCGCGACACGAAGACAGGCCGGCTTGTCACGGTTCTAGGCGCTGGCGCGCTCAAGGGTCTGCCGCTGAGGAAGGGCGTTGACCTGACGAAGCCGATCGCCTCGCAGGCACTGAAAGGTGGCAAGCCTCGCCGACTGACCACTGCTAAGTCGTAACCGCTTGCCAGGCGTCCTTCTCGACACGCACACCCTCTATTGGCTCGTAACCGGCAACGATCCCCTCACAGAAGAGTCGTTGGTAGCGATCGGCGATAGCCAAGAGTCCGGCGCGCTTTTGGCGTCGCCAATAACGGCATGGGAACTGGCGGTCGCTTCGCAGAAGAACCGGGTGGCCGATCGTCCGCACCTTGGCGATGATGCGCCGGATCAATGGTTTCGCGATGCAGTCGCGGTTACGCGGGCGCGGGTAGTGTTAATCCACCAACGGATAGCCATAGAGGCAGCCAAGGTCGCCGTCGAAACTGGTCATAGAGACCCCGGCGACTGCTTTCTGATTGCAACAGCCCGTGTTCGGAAGGTGCCGTTGGTCACGCGCGACGGGACAATTCGCGCAATATCAGCCGATCGGCCTGATTATCTAACTGTTATCGTTTGCTGATCCGCACGATGAAGGCGATCGGCATAGCCACCTGGCTGTCTCGATAGACGTTCGTTTTTGGGAAGCCCCCCGCCGGGCTATGCTAGAACCGCAAGATTGGTCGAGCGCGTCATGTCTGTGAGCGCCTAGCTGGCGTCGCCACGGAGGACAGGACGATGAAGGCGGCGCTTTCCCACTACCATGCCCGGATGCAGCGGGTGCTGGATCACATCGACCGGCACTTGGATTGCGATTTGGACTTGGACGCGGTGAGCGGGGTCGCGGCCTCCTCGAAGTACCATTTCCACCGGCAGTTCACGGCAACCTTCGGGCTGTCCGTGCATCGCTACATCCAGCTCGCCCGCATGAAGCGGGCATCCCACCGGCTGGCCTATCGGGACGCGCAGAGCGTCACCGACATAGCGATGGATGCCGGTTACGATGCCCCGGATGCCTTCGCTCGCGCCTTTCGGCAACGGTTCGGGCAGTCGCCGTCGTCGTTCAGGAAAGCTCCCGCTTGGGAGCCGTGGCTTGCGGCCTTCGGGCCTCTCGACAACGCGAGGAGCAAGCTCATGCAAACCACCTATACCCCTGACGACGTAACGATCCGCGACGTGGCCCCGACGCCGGTGGCGATCATGGAGCATCGCGGCGACCCGGCGACGATCGGTGCGACCATCCAGCGGTTCATCGCTTGGCGCAAAGCAACCGGGTTGTCGCCGAAGACCAGCCCGACCTTCAACGTCTTTCACTCCGATCCGCGCACGACGCCTCCGGCCGAATACCGCATGGTCCTGTGCGCCGCCGCCGATCGCCCGATCGAGCCGCATGGTGAGCGGATCGAGGCCGGCACCATTCCCGGCGGACGCTGTGCGGTGCTGCGCGTCGTCGGCAACACCGACAATCTGGAACCTGCCGCCCTATACCTCTACCGCGATTGGCTACCGGCCAGCGGCGAGCAAGCGCGGGACTTCTCGCTCTACTGCCAGCGCGTCACCTTCTTTCCGGAGGTGCCGGAACATGAAGCGATCGCGGAACTGTTCCTGCCGCTGAAATAGATTGGTGCAGGGGCGGCATGGCTCCGTAGCGAACAGGCCGCCCTTTCCCAAAACTCGATCCCTTTTGGAATGAGGGCCGGCGGTGTCAGGGGATACGCTGACCAATGTCGATCCGGTTGCCTTCAGGGTCGGCAAATACAAAGGCGCGCTGGCCGTATTCCTTGTCCATCAGCCTCTTGATGATCCGGACGCCTTCAGCTTCGCAGATTGAATAGAGCGCCGCCACGTCGCTCACGAACATGTGCATCACGTTAGCGGTCGAGGCATGGTGGTCCGGCTTCCGGCTCAAGTGGATTTCAGCCTGATCCTTCTTCATCACCATGAACCCGACTGGATCACCGTTCTCGAACACTTTCATGAAGCCCAGGATGCGCGAATAGAAGTCGTGGGCGGCGTGGATATCTCGCACGCAGATGCCAGGGGCGGTTCGGCCAAACGCAACGTCGGATATGGAGGGGGACACCATCTTCTCTTCCTCGTAGGGCAGTGGCGGCGATGCGCATGCCGGGTCAGGAGCAGTGTCCGTTTGTCGAGCGTGAAGAACGCCCGGTAGATTGTCAATGCATACGCCGTTGCGCCCCCGTCTTCCCAATATTCGATCCTTTTGGGGATGCGCCAGACGTGTCACCGAGCCTTCCAAATCGCAAACGGCTAGCCGAGACGGAGCTAGCTTCGCAGATGCGCCGCGAACCCGGTCAGTGCGGGTGCGGCGGCCTCCTCCCGTAGTTCCATGGAGGGGATGGTATAGTCGCCGGCGTTCTGTCGGCGGTATGGAATAGGCTCGTCGGTGAACAGCGCGCGCATCCGGCCGCGCAACTGGCCGGATGTCGCGCGGAACCCGTCGTCGTCCATTCGATCGGCCTGGTAGATGATGAACGGCGGCAGTACGTCGTAGCCCGGATAGAACAGCACACCGTGGTTGATCGGGAACAGCAGGTCGTCGATCGGGCCGTTGATGCCGCGCGCACCGTAATGCGACGCCCAGCCGCCGGCGGTGACGATCAGCATGGCGCGCTTGCCGGCCAGCCTGCCCTCGCCGTAGCGATCGCCCCAGCGCCGGTCGCTATGCTCGCCCACGCCATAGGCGAAGCCGTAGGAATAGATCCGGTCGATCCAGCCCTTCAGGATCGCCGGCATCGAGAACCACCACAAAGGGAAGGCCAGGATCAGCGCGTCCGCCCACATGAGCTTGTCCTGCTCCGCGACGACATCCTCGCTCAGCGTGCCATAGGCGAACGCCGCGCCCGACGTGGCGGGCACGCGCAATCGTTCGGCGGGGTCGAGGCCGGGAAAGTCCTGCCGGTCGACGACGGCCTTCCAGCCGAGGACGTGGAGGTCGCTGACGCGCACGTCGTGCCCGTCGGCGAGGAGCTGGTCGACCGCGATGTCGCGCAGGGCGTTGGTCAACGAGGCCGGTTCGGGATGGGCGGAGACGATCAGGATGTTCATGGGCCACTCGCAAGGTTGGTGTCGTGCCAAGCTAGTCGTCCCGCCATTAATGCTGTAGCCGGATGGAGCGGATAGGACAGTTCCGGATGGCGGATAGATCGGGCGTGACCCTCGAACGGATGCGGACCTTCGTCAGGGTCGCGGCTCGCGGCAGCCTGTCGGCGGTCGCGCGCGAGCATGGCGTCGGCCAGTCGACGGTCACCCGGCATTTAGCCGAACTGGAACAGGCGCTGGGCGTCTCGCTGCTCAGCAGGACGACGCGGCGGATCAGCCTGACCGAGGAGGGTGCCCGCTACCACGCCGAAGCCACCACGATCCTCCGGCTGGTCGATGAAGCCACTGACGAGGCGCGCAGCGCCGGAGGTGCGCCGGCTGGCCGGGTCCGGCTATCCTGCACCGCGGCGCTGGGCGTGCTCCATGTCGTGAAGGGCCTGTCCGCGCTCCAGGACCGGCACCCGCGGATTGCGATCGACCTCGGCCTGTCGGACGTGCGGATCGATCTGGTGCGCGAGGCGGTGGACGTGGCGGTCCGGCTGGGGCCGCTGAACGACAGTTCGCTTCAGTTGAAGCGCATCGGCGTCTCGCGCCGCATCTTGGTCGCGTCGCGTGGCTATCTCGCGGATCACGGCCATCCGCGGGACGCCAATGACCTCGCGCGCCATCAGGCGATCCGCATGAGCAACGTCGCCGGTAGCGACCGGCTCACCCTGCGCGGCGCGGGCACGGATGTGCGGTCGGCGTCGTTCACCGGGCGGCTGACGGTTGACCACGGGCTGGCGGCGCGGGAGGCGCTGATCGTCGGGTGCGGCATCGCGGCGGCGCATTTATGGCTGGTGGACGACCTGCTGGCCTCGGGCGTGGTGGAACGAGTGCTGCCTGACTTTGAGCTGGAGCCGGTCCCCGTCTCGGTCCTGTTCGTGCCGGCGCGGGCGCGGATCGCGAGGGTGCGGCTGGTGATCGATGCGCTGGCTGTGTTGATCGGCCAGATTCCCGGTATCGACCAAGGTGCATGAAGGACGGTGACAGCCAAATGGGCTGATTCCCAATTCGCCATCGTTTTCGAGAAAAGCGGCAGCTTGGCAATGTCGGCTATTGCCGCCTGCCTTCCCGAAAGCGGTCGGACTGGAATCCTTCCCCTTCACGACATCCACGACGGACTATTTTGGGCAAGCGCAGTCAGCGCGGGGGTGAACGAATGTCTGAAGTTGGGAAGCGGGAAAGGGTGCGCGAATGTCCAATTGTGGGTCATGAGAGCCACGGTTCATGCCGGGAATGTGATACTCGAAATCACGAACTCAGCTTAGCTTGACGTCTGCTCACGCCGAAAAGTCGCCGTTCCCGGCGCTTTTCCCGCGTTCCCTACTTCCGACATACATTTATCGGTCCGCGCCCTACAGCGCCGCGGGGATGGCAGAGATTGGGAACGAAGCTTTCACTCCCAACAGCCTTCCAAATGGCGGCCTTTGCCGATAGCGGACATCCGCTCGTTTTCCATTTGCGATAGATGCGCAAACATTCGCGGAGCAGTAGCGGTATGGCTGCTACTGATCCCGTTCGCGCGAACCGCCGCGGCGTTGCCGTTTTCGGGCGAGTCCCTTAGTCCTGCCAAGCCGAAGTACGAATGACCCCACAGAAATTACCGCGATGAAAATGCGGTTCCTTGTCCGCAATGACGTCCGCGTTGACATTGCCAAACGTCGTATCCGGTCGGTGCTTGTTGCCATCGTAAAACGCTTGGATGATGTCTTCCTTGAACGTCTGAGGACGCGGAAAGTTTAAAACCACAGCGTCACGTTCGGCGTCCGAATAGTCGGAATATGCCAGCCCGAGCACATCCATCTCGACGCCCGCCGTCACCAGCGCAACCACTGGATGCATATGCTGCGGAATGCCCGGCGTCGTGTGCAGCGCGATTGCCGTCCAGACGGTAGAGGCATCCGCCTCGGGAACGCCATGGCTGCGCAGGAAGTCGCGTGCCGCGTGGGCACTATCGACCTCGAACCGCTCATCGGCGCTGGAGCGGCCGGCGACCAGACCGATGTCATGGAACATCGCACCGGCATACAGCAGTTCGCGATCGAAGCGCAGACCGCGATGGACACCCGCGATCGCGCCGAAATGAAAGACCCGGCTCGAGTGGTTGAACAGCAGGTCACTTTCGGTATCGCGAATGAATTCGGTGATCGCGCGAGCCAGCTTGGTATCGGGTCTCGCGGCAGCAGAATCGATGATGGCCATTTGCTGAATCCTTAGCTTGAGGACGGTACGGATCGACGGTGCGCGGCAACGGCTTCGGAACGGTCGACCGCCGGGAGCAGCCGCCGCACGGTGCGGCTTTGGCGGCGTCAGGTAAAAATGCTGCGATGCGCCGGCTTCGCCGGGTCGGGCGAAGAGAACAGGCCACGGACGACGGCCTCATACTGTTCCTCCGATGTCTGTCGGCGGGCGTCGAGGAGGGGTCGGACGTCCTCGGTAGGAACGTACCGCAGGCGGTCCAGGCCGTCGGTGGCTGCCTCGAAGACGGCAGCGGCGACTTTTTGAATGGCGTCGGGGTCGGCGCCTCCCGCCATGCCGCCATAGATTTGCGAGATGTGCTCGAGAAACGGGTAATAGTCGGCGTCGATCGGTACGACGCTCCCCTCGGTTCCCGAGCGTGTGACGAAGCCCGTGCTGGGTGCCCCGCCTGGCTCGATAAGCTTCACGCGTATTCCGAGCGCCGCCAGCTCATACGACAGCGCCTCGGAAAAGCCTTCGACGGCGAACTTGGAAGCGCTGTAGGCCGATGCCATCGGCGCGGCGAACACGCCGGCGCCCGAGCTCATATTCACGATCGTGCCTGCGCGGTTCTTGCGGAAATGCGGCAGAATCGCTCGTGTGACGTCCATCATGCCGAATAGGTTGACGTCAAATTGCCGCTGGATCGCCTGGCGCGATACGCCTTCGAAGATGGCGAACAAGCCATAGCCGGCATTGTTGACGAGCGCGTCGATAACTCCGAACCGTTCGATACCAGCCGCGATCGCGAGATCGATGGAATAGTGATCTTCGACATCGAGGCGGGTCACCAAAGTTGTATCAGTCGATTCCAGATGGGCAGCCTTGGCGGTATCGCGCATGGTGGCGACGACATTCCAGCCACGCTCGCCGAAGAGCCGGGCAGACGCCAGCCCGAAGCCTGACGAACACCCGGTAATGAGAACTGTTTTTGCCACGTTCGGCTCCTGATGTTAGATGTGAGAATCGCTTGAGACGCCGGCGCTTGGCGCAACGGCCGTCTCTCGAGTCCCGGATGACGGTATCGCTTTCCGACAACGCCGCGATCGTTTCCGACCGCCGCGAGCCATCATTCGGTCATCTTGACGAAGCCCTGCTGAACGAGCTGCGTCGTCCGCGCCATGGCGTCGGTATTGACCTTGATGTCAGGGAGCAGGTCGGCGTTGACCCAGCCATGGGCCTTTGCCGTGGCGCCACACAGTTCAACCCGGACACCGCGCTGAACCAAGCCCGCCAAGAGCCCTTTGTAGGGATTGCCGGTGGCGATGTTCCGGTTCCCGTCATAGGCCTGGTCGTGGAGCGTGACATGGCCAGCATTGGTGTGAAAGACGGCGACCAGATCCGATCTGGCACCCCAAGTCGCAGCATCGTCAATGATCAGTTGGAGATGAAACAACGAAGCGGGCAAGTCACCTTCGAACGCGAGCGCCCCAATGCTGAAGACTATGCTCACATCCGTAAGCTTGACCGGAATATCAATATGAAGCGTGCGCGCCGGCGTGGTCATAGGGAAATCCTTATTGGGGCGATGTGCCTGATGTGGATAATTTGATCGTCGGGGTGAGCGGTCGGGAGGGGGGGCGACGCATCAGCCCCGACGATCTCCCTCAGCCCTGTCGGGCCTCGGAACTCAGGAACAGGGTCTTGGCGCAGGGAACGCTACCGTCATGAGCAGCCCCCCATCTGAGGAAAACTTAAGCCCGCAGGCTTTTCAGACCCCGCGAAAGACGAGCGCGGTGAAGAGCTTGCCGCTGATGACGGACTGGCCCCATTTCGCGTCCAGATCCTTCGTTGGCGTGGCGGCTTGAGCCTGTTCGACCGTAAGGCCCTTGCGCTTCAGCGCTGCCACCCGGTTGCGGATCGTCACCAGCATGTCGCGAAAGGCGGTCTGTGACTTCAGATCGCCAACCGGGCCATGGCCGGGCACGATGATGGTGTGCGCCGTCGCCATCGCGATATTGGCGTTGGCCGAAGCGATCGCGCCGTCGATGCTGCCGCCCCCGACATAATCGATGAACGGATATTGTCCGTTCCAGAAGGTGTCGCCGGTCGAAAGCACATCGGCCTTCACAAAATAGACCGAGATGTCGCCATCGGTATGACCGGCCCTGTAATGACGGATGCGGATGGTCTCGCCATTCTCCTGCAACGTCCTGTCGCCCTTGATGACGATGTCGGGAAGCTCGGCGACGGGCTTCGGCCGGAACGTGTTGCCCCATTCGACGACTCGGATCGTCTCCTTCAGGCGTTTCAGCGCAACCGGGTCGGCCATGATGCTCGCGCCCTGAGCGTGTACCCAACCGTTGCCGTCGGCATGGTCCCAATGCCAATGGGTATCGACCGCCAATCGGATCTTGCCTGGGCCGATCGAGCGCAATGCATCGAGGATCATCGCCCGCGAGACGGCGATGCCGGTGTCGACGAGAAAAAAGCCCTTGGGTCCGGCCAGCGCGGTGATGTTACCGCCGGAACCATCGAGCATGCTGATGCCGCCGCGCAGCGTATGGACATTGATCGGACCGGCCTTCGCCGCGGCGTTGATCTGGCTGAACGGCGTCGAGACAGGCGTCTTGGCCGGCGCGACATGGGCGAGCATGAGAACGGGAAAGGCGAGAGACAGCGCAACGACAATGCGTTTGGTGCGCTGGGGATCTAGAGGGCTTTTCATGGTATATCCTTGGTTCCGGCAGAAAGCCTGCCGCATCGGATGAGGTTCAGACGCCGCACCAGAGGAGGCAGCGATCAGCTTGGTCTCAGCCTCTGCAATCGTTCGAGTGCCTCGCGAATGCCGGCGCCGTAAGCGGGGTCCGCACGTGCGCAGTTGGCGACATGGCGGTCCTGCACCGGGGGAGTCGCCCCACTGATCGCCCGCGCAGTGTTCGCGAACAGCGCCGCCTGCTGGCCAGCGTCCATCATCCTGAACAGGTTTCCGGGCTGCTCGAAATGATCGTCATCGAGGCGGTGATCCCAGTGCGCGGCGGCACCGTGTATCTCGACCGGCGGTTCTGCGAGATCGGGCTGGTCATGCCATTCGCCGCGGCTGTTGGGATAATAGCTCGTCGCGCCACCCATGTTGCCGTCGGTGCGCATCTGGCCGTCACGGTGATAGCTGTGGAACGGACACTGCGGCGCGTTTACCGGAATGTGGTTGAAGTTGACGCCGAGCCGGTAGCGCTGCGCATCGGCATAAGCGAACAGCCGGGCCTGCAGCACCTTGTCGGGCGAATAGCCGATACCAGGAACGATATTGGCGGGCGAGAACGCCGACTGTTCGGTGTCAGCGAAGAAGTTCTCGGGATTGCGGTTCAGCTCCATCACGCCGACCTCGATCAGCGGGAATTCGCCGTGCGGCCACACCTTGGTCAGATCGAACGGATTGAAGCGGTGTGTGGCGGCCTCCGCGCCGGTCATCACCTGGATGTACAGCGTCCAGCGCGGGAACAACCCGTCCTCGATGCTGTCGTACAGGTCGCGCGTATGCGTCTCGCGGTCGCCGGCGATCAGCGCGCCGGCCTCGGCATCGGTCAGATTCTCGATGCCCTGTTGCGTCTTGAAGGTGAACTTGACGAACGTCCGCACATTGTCGGCGTCGATGAAGCTGTAGGTGTGGCTGCCGAAGCCGTTCATGTGGCGGAAGCTGCGCGGAATGCCGCGCTCGCTCATGGTAATCGTCACCTGGTGCAGCGCCTCGGGCATCAGCGTCCAGAAGTCCCAATTATTATCGGCGCTGCGCAGGCCGGTGCGCGGGTCGCGCTTGATCGCGTGGTTGAGGTCGGGGAAGCGCAGCGGATCGCGCAGGAAGAATACCGGCGTGTTGTTGCCGACGAGATCCCAGTTGCCCGCCTCGGTGTAGAATTTCAGGGCGAAGCCACGAATGTCGCGCTCGGCGTCGGCCGCGCCGCGCTCGCCGGCAACGGTCGAAAAGCGGGCGAACACCGGCGTGCGCTTGCCGATCTCGGAAAATAGCGCTGCCTTGGTGTAGCGCGTGATGTCGTTGGTCACGGTGAAATGACCGTGCGCGCCGCCGCCCTTGGCGTGCATCCGGCGCTCGGGAATGACCTCGCGGTGGAAATGCGCGAGTTTCTCGAGCAGCCAAACGTCCTGCAGCAGCGCGGGTCCTCGCGGACCTGCGGTCTGGATGTTCATGTTGTCGATGACCGGGGTGCCGGTCGCGTGGGTCAGATCGTTCGTCGGCTTGGCGTCGGTCATGGCTATGCTCCCACAGCGCCGTGGCGCCGTATCAGGTGTCGGCGGTGGACCGAGCGAGCGAAGCCGATGCTCCGCCCGCCCCGCCTGCTCAGCTGCGGATGAACGCCAGGATGTCGGGGTTCAGCACGTCGGCATGGATCGTCGCCATGCCGTGCGGATAGCCGGGATAGGTCTTGATCGAACCGTTCTTGAGCAGCTTGACGGCCATCCGCCCGGTCGTGTCGATCGGGCAGATCTGATCGTCCTCACCGTGCAGAATCAGCACGGGCTGATCGATAGATTGAAGGTCGGCGGTGAAATCAGTGTCGGCGAACGCGGTGATGCAGTCATATTGCGCCTTGATGTCGCCGACCATCGCCTGCCGCATCCAGTTCTCGGAGACCGCGGGCAGAACCTTCGCACCAGTGCGGTTGGAGCCGTAGAACGGTCCGGTCGCGAAACCGTTGTAGAAGTCTGCGCGGTTCGCTGCGGTGCCAGCGCGGATGCCGTCGATTGCCTCGGGTGGAACACCGTTGGGGTTGGTCGCTGAGCGCGACAGCCGTGGCGGGATCGCGCCGATCAATACCGCTTTGGCGACGCGGCCGCCACTGCCGTACTTCGCGACATAGCGGATCGCCTCGCCACCGCCGGTGGAGTGGCCAATATGGATCGCATCGCGCAAGCCGAGATGTGCCGTCACCGCTGCGACGTCGGCGGCATAGGTGTCCATGTCGTTCCCCGTCGATGCGGGGCTGGAGCGGCCATGGCCGCGACGGTCGTGCGCGATGACGCGAAAGCCCTTGGCCGAGAAATACATCATCTGAGCATCCCAGTCGTCGCCGCTGAGCGGCCAACCATGATGGAAGACGATCGGCTGACCGGTGCCCCACTCCTTGTAGAAGATCTCGGTGCCATCCTTGACTGTGATGGTGGTCATGGTTTTTGCTCCTGGGGTGCGTCGGGGCAGGGAAAGGGCCGGCTGTGCCAAGGCCATGCCAGCGACCGCAGTGGCGCCGAGCAACACGTCGCGGCGTGAGCCGATCATGGTAGCGACAGAGGCTCGATCGGCGTTGTTCGGCATTTTCCAAGCTCCGAAAGATTTGCGACGATCATGCCGCCGCCAATCTCCTATCGTGCTCACCCCGCCGGGGATCGAACGCCCGTGCTATTCTGGAACAATACGGCTGTTTTCATTGGTCGGCGCGCTGGGCACGTTGCCACGACCCGGGGGGCGTACCGACTTGGCGTGCGAACAACCGGCCAAGATGGCTCTGATCGGCAAAGCCGCATGAGATGGCAATTTCGGCCAAGGAAACGTCGGTGTGTCGAAGCATATCCTTCACCCGCTCGACACGATGCCGTTGAAGCCAGGCAAACGGCGACAGCCCAGTGGATGCCTTGAACGCGCGCGAGAAATGACTGGGGGATAAGGCGCAATGCTGTGCGAGGTCGGCCAGCGAGATGTTCGTGCCGAGGTCGTCTCCAAGGGCCTCTTTTGCTCGGCGAACCTGCCAAGGGGCAAGGCCGCCGCCGCTTGCTCGCCGCGCTGACATGCCACCGTATCGCACAGCCACATGGGACAACAACGTCAACATAAGATGCTCCCGCACAAGCCGATGATGCACGTCGGGATCGGAAAGCAAGTGGAGGATGCTAGATTCCAGACCAACCAGCACGGGATCATGCGTCGGGTCCCTTGTTTGGGTGGCAATCCAGTCGATTGGCGGCACATCGTTGGCGTTTTCGAGGGCCATGAGAGCGGGGCGCGGAATATGAATCAGAAGGAAGTCGAAGCTGCCGCCGACATGCGCCCGCGTATCAACATGAAGATCGACGATCCGAAACGTTGATTTCGGCTCGGCAGCCATTTCGCTGTGCCGACCGTCGTTCCAGACCTCATGGCTCGGCAAATCGCGCAGCTGGTAGGCGATAGCAAAAGCGTCTTCAGCATTGGCGCGCAGATGGATCTCAGGACCTAAATCAAGTGAGTTCGCCCGGCTTATGATCATATTCGATCCGCCGATGCTCGTCACGAGGGAAGGGATAGATCCATGGAAGGTCTTTATCGGTCCTGGTAGAGATTTCATCAGCCAACCTTCCCGATCATCGTCTTCATACTCCAGAATAGGAGCTGAAGGTCGGACAATTGCCCGTCACATACTTCCACCAATAAAAAACCGACGTTGATGTGGAAACGCGGCTGCAGCGGACCGCTCACGCAAGAGACCACGATCGCGGAACGCGATTTCTAGCGCTCACGCCTCCCAGATCGTTCCGGGACCGGTGAGGACGCGATACCCATTAGCACGAGTCAGGCGCGGTTAGCCAATTCCCGCCATCGCGCTTCCTGCCCGAAAAGGTGCCGTCAATCTCCGCCGAGCTTACGCTGACATTTCCGACACTGCATCGGAACGGCGATACTTGGGTCGAGAGCCGCCGCCCTGCCGCGGCAGCCTTAAACGGCTACTTCGGACACTCTGGCGCTTTTCGAAAGCGACGGCTGGTTCAAGTGCCACGCGAGAACCCAGATTTGCTACTTTAGCGCCCAAACACGGCCGTTCCGCTTCACCAAGATCACGACATTTGTCAGTGGGTGGCCGGGATAGCAAGCTGGTCGTTCGCGACGATGAACGAGCGTCCGAAGTTGGGGAGCGGGAAGGGTGGGCTGAATGTCCGATTGTGGGTCTTCCCGTCGCGTGAGCGGCCGGGCAGCTTTTACCCCACGCCCTGTCGGAAAACACACGGTAGTCGCCAATCGAGGTTGTCGACGGCGTTTTGTGACGATTCAGGAGCTGCTGTCCTAAATCACCTGTTTGTCGGCACCGGTGTGCGCAGATCGACAAACTCGATGACGGCACGCTCGAAGGTATTGGGCTGGTCCAGCATGACGAAATGAAAGCTGTCGTCGATGCGTTTGAAGCGGACCTGCGGCGTCGAAGCATAGGCGTTCTGGAACGTGGTATCGATGCTGGCCGGTGGAACACCGTACAGCTTGTCATAGGCATAGATGACCTCGACCGGCGCTGTGATCCGCTTGAGTTCGGAACGAAGATCGGCGGTCATCAACTCGTAGGTGGCATCGGCCACGGTCTTGCGGTCCGAATGAACACCTGCGGCGATCACGGCGGGGCGCGCCACTTCGGTCTTCACCAGGCGATCGATCACGGCGCTCTGCATAGCATTGGCCTGATCGGTCGGCGTAGCCATCATTGCATCCCGGAATGCGACAGCCCGAGGCGTCACAGCTGCGACGGTCGCTGTGGGACTGAACAGCAAACTGTAGAAAGGCAGAGCGTCGGCGATCAGCAGTCGGCCGATTTCCCCTGGATGACGCGCCCCCAGCATCAACGCGACCTCGCCACCCAGCGAATGGCCGATGATGACCGGTGCCTTGATACGTTCGCGTCGTATGTAGGCAGCTATCGCTTCGGCCGATGGAGCCGCCACGCGGTTCCCCGGATTGGCAACTGCCGGTGTTCCCGCAAATCCTGCGATCTGAACCAGGTGCAGCCGGTGCGTCTGCTTCAACTTGTCCGCTAGACCGGACCAGATCTCGCGTGAGGACGCCAGTCCAGGGATCAGGATAACATCCGGCCCCTTGCCCTCGACCACGACCGATATACGCTCCCGGGCGGCAGAGGTGATTGGTCGCGCGACGGACTGCGCAAGCGATGCCGATGGCGAAGACAAGGCGATCCCGATCGCCGCGAGCATGGTTCGCGTGCGCATGTTTCTTCTTCCTGGTGTGACGGTTACGGTTGAAAGACGTCTTCGATCTTGAGGCCGAACACAGCGGCGATAGTGAAGGCGAGCGGCAGACTGGGGTCGTACCGGCCGTTCTCGATCGCATTTACCGTCTGTCGCGAGACCGAAAGCGCCTCGGCGAGATTGCCTTGGCTCCACTCGCGTGAGAGGCGGAGTTCCTTGATGCGGTTGTTCACCGGTAGCGGCGCTGGGCAACGACCATGCCCAAGCCCCACAACGTCCCCATGATCGGCCACACGGCGAATGCTCGCAGGTGTGGCAATCCAGCCCCTTCCGCAAAACCCCATCCGAACGTGATGAGGGCGGTGCCGAGGAAGGAGATCGCGATGGCGTCGAACTGGATGCGGCGCTGCATCTCGTCCATCCGCCACAGCCCGCGCAGGATCGCCCACGCGGCGGCGATCATTCCGATCATCGGAACGAGGTTTATAGCAAGCTTCAGATCACCGACCGGCTGTATCACGCGCTCGGCCGTATTGGCCCCGACCAGCAGGACGGCGTACAGAATGAACGCTCCGCTAAGCTCGAGAAGATATTGTTTTGATCGAAACATGGGGAATGCCTCCTGTAAAACACCTTTTACAGCCTGGCGATCACCTGTCAAATACCCTTTCCATGCCAGAGAGCGTTTGCTTCATCGCAAAGGGCACAATCCGTAAGCGTATATCTGTGCGCGTTTTATGTAGCAGGCCTGCCGTCATCTAGACCGAGTTATGATAATGACGGGCGCGCTTAGAGTGACGCAAAACACACGATTTTCGCTGGCATTGCCCAGGCAAAGGACGCCGTCATTAATCAGGGCTCAGCGTGTGCGACAAACCCTGTCGCTTTGCCCAAGTAGGCGGAAACTCGATTTTGAAGGTTTCCCGTCACTCCCGATCGTTAGCGCAGAACTCGGTCTCTTTTATCTAAAACTCCTTATGAACGAACCGAGCTTGCGTATCGTGGCGGTATCTCGCTGAGCGCGGCCGGAGCAATGCTGGCGGTTGCGCTGCTTCTCGTTTGGTCTTGGCTCCGCCGAAAAGCTCCTCGGGGCTTGGGCGGTCTCTTGCCTGAATACCCATGGACGTAAGCGACGGTCTGTTCGATACGACCGGCAAGGAACGGCACGGCGCGTGCTAGCCGCTCGCATACTCGCTCGACAGCGGCCCTCGGAGCTCGAACCCTGTCGTTTACCGAATGGGCACTACCTTGGCGCCGGCCGCGACGGCAACGTCCTTCCACGCGCGGTCCGCAGTATAGGCCGGTACGCCCAAGCGCTTTGCAAGCGCCAGGCAGAACCGGTCGCCCAAGGAGAGCCCTGCCGAACTGGTGACAGCCCGAAGTACGCCGGCGTCCCAGCCAAGCGCATCGTCCGCGGCCACGACGGCGTAGGGCAGCGCTCCAAGCATCGCCCGGACTTCCTCGATCGGAGCGCCCAGATGGACGAAATGGCTCACCACCTCTGCCTGGTTGAACACACCGACCGCCGCGTCTGCCACGACCCCAGCCACCTTACTTGCTCCACGCTCCCCCTTAAGCAGAGCGATGACCGCAGAGGCGTCGAGCACCGCGCTAGTCATTCGCCGCTGTCCGCGCGCCGGTTGGCGAGAAAGGCGTCGACCGACGCATCGGGATGGCTCGCATACTTCTTCGCGATCGCCTGCGCGCGCGCCACGGCTTGGGTAACGGTACGCAGCACGACGCCTTCGTCCGTTTCCTCGAGTAGGACCGCTCCGCCGCCTTCAAGTCCCAAGCGTTTGCGAATGGCTGCCGGCAGGCTCATGCGTCCGTTGGCAGTGATGTTCACTTGTAGCGTCATCGGGCAGGTAATCTCATTTTTGGCACAGAAGGCCGTCTTTACCACATTTTTTTCAAACGACACAGTAGGGTCGATGGTTCCCGCCCGGCGTCAGCTGGCACGTGTCTTAATTAGCGATAACACTGATTCCCGCTAATTACATGCTGGCGTCAAATTGGCTGATCGGTTAGCGTTTTTGGCGGATCACGCGCCGTCGCCTCCGCGCCGATGCCGATTGGTCGAGTGCGCAGCGTAGGAGGTCGGTTTGGCCGATGAGGATGATATTGCTGATGCGACGCGCGTCGATCGCGCGGACTTGGATAGCATCGTTGCTGATGCGCTGGTCGTCGTAGATCGGGTTCAGTCGCTCGAGCCGTATCTCCCGCAGCTTGCGCCCGACGATCGCGAACGGGTCGACGACTATGTCCGCCGGGCCTCGGCCGACGCGACGCTCCGCGCTTACAAATCGGATTGGCGTCTGTTCTGCGCCTGGTGCCAGGAAAGCGGTTATCGGCCGCTTCCAGCGACGCCGGCGACGGTCGCAGCGTTCCTGACGCTGCTTGCCGAGAGCGGGTTCAGTCCGCAGGAGCTTCGCCGGACGAAGCGCGGGACGGTGCTGCCGCGCAAGGAGCCGGTGCCGCTCGGCCGCGCGACGATCGGCCGGCGGCTCGCGGCGATCGTATTCGCACACCGAGCGGCTGACATAGAGCCGCCCACCTCGCAACCCGACGCATCACGGCTCGAGCGCGCGATGCGCGGCATCCGGAAGGACAAGAAAGGTGACCTGCCCGGCAAAAAGCGGCCCGCCGACGGCGATGTGCTGCGCGACATGGTGCGCGCGATCGTCGGCAAAGATCTGCGCGGCTACCGCGACCGCGCACTGCTCGCCATCGGAATGGCGGGTGCATTCCGGCGTTCCGAGTTGGTGGACATCACCGTCGGGCGCGTCAGTGAGGACAGTCGCGGGCTCCTTGTTCGGATCCCGGCATCGAAGACCGATCAAGAAGGCAAAGGCCACACTGTTGCGATCCCCGATGGGCGGCGGCTCGAGCCAGTGCGGCATTACCGCGCCTGGTTAGAGACTGCCGGGATCACCACCGGTCCTGTGTTCCGCAAGCTGACGCCGCAAGGCCGGCTGACCGATAAGCCTATGAGCGCGCAAGGCGTGGCGCTGGTGGTCAAGGCGGCCGCGGTCGCCGCCGGCTACGCGCCGGAGTTGTTCTCAGGCCACTCTCTCCGCGCTGGGTTCCTTACCGAGGCCGGTCGCCAGAACGCCAATCTATTTAAAATGAAGGAGCATAGCCGGCATTCATCTTTGGAGATGGTAGCGGAATATGTGCGGGACCATGAGCGGTTCCGCGAGCATGCGGGCGAGGGATTCCTGTAACTACGACCCACACCCGGACGTTCAACCCGCAGATTGCCTGCCAAACTTCGGCCATCCGTTCATCGCCTTGCGAACAGTTCCACCACGCTAAGCGGCGCCTCCGATCCAAAAGCGCTGGCAGGTTGCGGTCGCTCAGCTCGATGGTACAAGTGCAACGCGGAAACAGATTGCGCTCGTCTAGTCCTAATTCTCGGTCCAGAACATCGCGGCGGCGCTTGTGCTTCGCAAGGCGCGAGGCCGACCGCTGCCAGCTGTTACCGGATGCCTACTGCCGCCTGTGTTCGAGAGCCGCTATTGCGGATGCCATGGCAAGCGATTTTGAATATGACCTTTCGGCGGCTCTTCCCACGCTGAGGCAGCGCGGCGGGCAGGATGACCTGGTCACCGCGATCGAGCGGGCCTTATCGGTGGCCTCGGCTCATCAGGATTTAAGCGACGCTGCCGATGCGCTCCAGCTGTTGGGTATGCTTACCAAGGGTGACGGCCATGGCGGACTAACCGGAGCGGAGCTCTCGACCGCGGCAGGATGCCTGTTCGCACAGGCCGTCATCCTCTACGCGCGAGCGACCGAGACGAAGCCGATTGAGCGGGAGAAGTGGTTTGGGCGCGAGAAGCTGAAGGGCGACGGTCGCGAGCTCCATCTCGAAGCGATGGAGTTGCGTAATCACGCGCTGGCGCATTTTGGAAAGGCAGCCGATATGGCCGATGGGCCACTGGTCAGGGAGGCGCTGGTGATGCGACGAGTCACCGAGGGCGTGGGGATCGCCTTTTATTCGGCACGCGCGCAGAACCGTGCCCAGTTCGCCCGCCGCCTTATGGGTCTCGTTGAACATGTCCGGTCAATGGCATATGACGCCACCCAAGCGCGTTATGTGGAGCTTGGCACCGTGTTGTCAGCTGCATCGCGGCGGGATGCCGGCGTCGCCGCGCTCATGCGCCGCTACCGCTTTGACCCCGACGCGTTCTGTGCCGTGCCAGGTTGGATCGACGCTTTCGAGGGCAAGCCTGACGCTGGCGCGTTCAACAGCTACGGTGTGATCGAGAAACCGGACGAGTGATGGCTTCCGCATACATCCCGCCGACCTGTCCTATCCTTGAGTTCGACGACGGTCCGCAATGGCTGCCGAGCTTGGTTGCCCAATTCGGCGACCTCCTGCCCGCTGACGCAGGCGAGCAGCTTAGGAAGGCTAATCCTGAAGGCCCCATCAGCGCGCGGTTCGCGCTGTATGAACTCGCCAGTAAGCGCCGACTGTGGGAGGCGACGCGAACCTGGCTGCTGGCGCGCGAAGTCTTCGCGTATCACGGAACCCGGATCAACGAGGCGCAGCACCGCTCCATCGAGCGTGAGGGTCTGCGCCCGCTCGTTGCGGCTGAACGGGTCCCGGCGATCGCAGCCTTTCTAGGCGAACATCGCCTGTGGCCCGAGATTGGCGGTCGCGTTGCCGAGGCGATCGAGTTCGTCTCGAGCCGAGCCGGCAATCGCGAAGGCATGGTCTACGGTCTATTCTCGAGGAGCGGCCTCGTCCGCGGCTGCAACCACTACCTGGTCGAAGGATCGGAGTTTGATCACCACGTCGCCAACTATCTGCTCGGCGACATCTGCCATGATGAGAATCGACGCCGCGGACGGGGTACGCTAGTGCAGTTTCGCCTCACCGGTGCGGAAGCGATTGATGCCGCCAACCCACGCGGCGAGATCGGTGATGAGCCCAACCTGCTGGCTGAGCTGATCGGGGCGGTCGCGTGGTGGCTTGTCACCGGCGACGACGACACGGCTGCGCAGGAGGAAGGCTGCGGTCTCATGCGATACGAGGCTATCCCGCCGGATCGGATCTCGGCCTTCATCGACGTGCCTGACGAGGAACTCTGGCCGCATTACGACAATCGCGCACACTGATTGGAATATTGCTCAAGTGGAGTTGAGAGCCCAGCTAGTGACCTTGATGATCGCAAAAATTATGGCGGCAGCATGATTGTTCGAGAATATGCTTCCTGCGACGAGTGCGGGACCGTCCATGTGCTCAGGATCGGGATGGGCGCTGAGCCGGTCCAGGCCCATCATTTCTAGTGTCGGAACTGCGGCCAAGAGATGGGAATTCTGATCGAGGAAAAGGTCGGCATGTCGTTCGGGCCGAACGCTGCGCGGGCGGCGCGCGACGACAGCGGTCCGGTGGTCAATCTCCATCCGAGCTTCGTGTTTCCTAAAGATCAGATCAGTAGCGCCGACGCCTTTCCCAGCATCGAGCTCGGCCGCAAGCTTGTCGATTCGATGCTTGCGGCGCGTGCGCGCGTGGGCCTGCCGGACGACCTCCCAGCCTTCTCTGCTGACGAACCTCGAAGAGCGCGCATCACGGAGGAATGGCCGCAACTTCTGGCGGCTTGGTCCCTCACCCGCAACGGCAAGTTCGATCTAGCCCAGAAGCGGATGGAAGCTTTCGTTGGTACAGCCGGCTATGAAGATACCCCCAACTCCATCCAAGATTGGATCTTCCAGTTCATCGGCGACCTGACCCGCCCCTATTACGAGCGCCTTTGGGAAGGACTGTTCGAGCAGCTCAGCGTCGCGGTTCAAAAAGACGATTTCGAGCGCTTCGTCGTCTATTACGGCGCTGAATTGAGTGCAACGCATGGGCGGCGCTACTTCGAAATCTGCAAGGCATATCTTAGCGCCTTCTCCGAATTCTCGCAGGTGCATCAGCTCGTTGCATCGGACATCGCCGTTGACGATCGCCATGTTGCGGCATCGTCCAACTTCGATCTTACCCGCATGTTCTACGGTAATGCGTTTGAGGCGTTCGGCGACAATATCGAGGTCGTGACGGCAGTGAATAACCTAATCGAGGATCGCCCATTCGACCGACTGCGCTCGATTACCTTTGACGCTTATCGGACGACCGACAAAGCCGGCCGCGCCAAGGCCTTCGCCGACAATCCGCCACTGGCGATGGTTGCAGCAGAGTTCGACAATCAGCTACGCAACGCCTCGCACCACGGCGGCATGACGTTCGATCGCGCGTCGGGGATGGTCGAGTATCGCGCCGGTAAAGGCGGTCAGGGCGACGTCAACACGATCAGTTATGCCGCCTACCTCGCCCGCAGCTCTCGCATGTTCATCCAGTTGATGTTGATTTTCCGGCTCGAGATGCTGATCGCTAACAAATTTGGCGCGCGCCTGCCGGTTTAAGATCGTAGCAGGCGAGCAGCGGCTGCTGTCGGGTTACCAGGACGGCATCTTAAATAAACGGCCGCTCTCGCCCTCGTCGTGCAGGAGCAGCACGATCTCATCGTCTTCAAATAAGGGCTGGTCGGCAGGCCGCTTCGGCAGATCGGAGTCGATCAGCGTGACGATCGATTGGATCCCCATGCCCGTGTAGCGCCGCAAGACGGAGATCAGCACCTCCTTTTTGCGGTCGTCGAGCGACTCAAGTACTCCATCATGATAGGCGAAACGAGGAAACGCCTCACCCAAGTGCGCGCGGATCAGCGCGAGGTCGAACGCGACGCAGAGTAGCTTGCGGTAGCTATGCCCACGATCGGCGCTGGTGGCGTTGCCGGCTTCATCGAGCAGCTCGGCCTTGAATTCCAGATGGCCCATCCGATTGACCGAGACGTTAAGCAACGCTTTGCTGTCGATGACCTCTTCTACGATTTCATTGAAGTAAAGCCTGATCGCGGAGAAAAGGCTGTCGGCATTCGCGCTCTTCGCCTCAACGTCGGCTTCGATCGCGCTTTGCAGATGGATCTTCTCCTCCTGCAGCGAGCGGATGTCGGTCCGCAACTGCTGCAGGCGGTGAACGAAATCGCGCTGCCGCTGAAGCGACTGGATGTCGGCCCGCAGCGTGACCAGCTCGCTGCTGAACCGCTTGTACTTCGCAAAGCTGTCGGTCTCGCTGAGAAACGCGAGCATCTCGGCCCGGCGCTTGCCCAGGGCGGTGAGCTCGGCGTTGACCGCCTTCAGCTCGACGTCGATGTCTGCCCTCTCCTCGACGAGATAGCCTTGGCGCTCTTCAGTGATTGCCCTGTTGAACTCGATCAGCTGCTGGAAGTCACGCTTGATCTGCCCCCCGAATAGAACGCCGGCCTCTTCGAATAGCTCGGCGGCCTCATCGGGATTGAAGAGGATCTGATCGTCCTGCAGCGAGGCAGCGATCTTCTTGCGGTTGGCCATCAGCGAGTAGCGGCGAGCATTGAGCACCGCGATCCGCTCGTCGACCTTATCGACCAAGAGCTTACTCTCGGATTTGTCCTCACTACGAAAATCGAAGCGGTCGAGCAGCGCCTGCTTCTTCTCGACTTCCTGCGTTTTCAGTAAGAGAATGCCGTCGATCTTGCCAGCGTCCTCGATGTTCCCACCCCCAAGCTCCTGCCGGATGGTCGCCGATTTGCTCTCCATGTCGTCTAGCGCCGCTTCCTTGGCATAATGCTCGCCGATGAGGGCGGCATCGAAGCCCAATATATGGGCTAGAAACGGCTTCCAGTCGGCATGCGAGTTCGCGAAGCGCCGAAGTTGGAACACGTCGCCAAAGTCTTCCTGCGAGCGAAGGAAGTAGCCGAGCCCCTTTCGGTAATGCCACGGCTTTAGAGCGCGCCAGTCGAGATAGCTATCGAGGAGTTCCCGCGCCCGCTCGAATGGGACGTCGAGATGGTCCCAGTCGCGATCAGGCAGGGCGGAGAAATCCTGATGACGTACGACATGCTTCTTGAAGGCTATCCGGCTATGCCCAGCGACGGCGCGGCGCACCGTGACGTAGCTGCCGTCGAGCAACTCCACCTCAAGAAAGAAGACGAACTCTCCGAACCGATCCTCATGCCGGAACAGGAAGAAGTTCTGATCCCTGCCGGCGAGAAAACCAAAGTCGAGCAACCGACCGAGCGTCGTCTTACCAAGGTTGTGTGTGTCCCGATCCTGATTCTCCGGCAAACGGATCTCCGCCAGAACCACATTCAACTCGGGCGTAAACTCGACCGCGGCGAAACGGTCTGGCTGGTCGGTGTAGAGCTTAGACGGTTTCATTCAGACCAACATATTCGAACGAGTCCGTCTTCGGATGGTAGATGACCAACCCAAGTAGAAACAGGAAATTGAGCGAGGGCAGGAATAGCACGTCGCCTCCCGACACGCTCTTGCGCGCGTAGGCGTGCAACGAGCTATAATCGACAAGCCGCTTCGCCTTGAGTCGCTTCAACAAAAGCATGGCGACGTTGACGACCGTGCGGTCGGGATGCGCATGCTTGCTAGGCCGTAACATCGTCCGCTCCGAGGCCGATGTCGCAGTTCCAATACATGTAGAAGACGACCGCGCGGGTTAGCCGCTTGTGCTGCCGCAGCACCGGGTCGCGATCGAACAGCAGGTCAACCAGGTAATTCATCACCGCGTCGAAGTTTTGGTACTCCTTGCGCTTCGCGATGATCTTCAGCTCGAATTCGTCGACTGCCGTCTCATAGGCCTTCAGGATATGCTGGTTCTCGGGTGCGGCGAGAAAGGCGCGGATCTGTGCGGTGTCTTTCAAGTAACGCCGGCGCTGAAGCTTCGCATATTCCGGCGTCATCTGGTTAAGGACGTTCTTCACCTCATAGGGTGTGCGCGCCTCCGGCGGCGCGTCGATCGTATCCTCGATCAGCGCGCTGTGCGTGGCGAACGCCTCGACCACCTCCGCCAACTCGTCGGGCGACACGATCAGCGGTGAATCGACTGGATCGAGGTATGCGAGCTTGGCGGCTTCCGGGAATTGCTTCAGCCAAGATTCGAGTTGCTCGATGCCGCACAGATAAATCGAGCCCTCGGGCAGGCAGGTCGTTTCCGCGAGATAGGCCGTGATCGCCTGCTCGGCATTGCCAGCGAGCTTGCGATTCGAGAACAGCATATAATGATCGAGCTGCCCGGCCTCGCGCAGTTTTTTGACGCGCGGCACCTCTTCGCCGATCACCGTATTTTCGGATTTGGTGCTGTAAAACTCGGCTTCGGAAAAGCTCTTGTTGTAACCGTTGGTATGCTTCGCCTGGACGATTACGGTGCCGACCCATGGACCCGCGGTGCTCGGAAACAGCTGCGCGGTTCCGACAAACTTAGCGTCGCGGCCGCCATCCGGACCCTTTGCAAAGCCCTTCACGCCGACGCCGAGCAGATAGCGGCAGAGGAGAACGATTAACGTCTCAAACTGATCGTCGCCTAGGTCTTCATACCGGTACATCATCCCACGACGCGCAGCGCTGGGGGATTCTCGGGCTTACCCGCCTCGCAAAAATGATCGCCCGCGCGCTCCATAGATCGTCCTTCTATCCGAACCGCACGCCGCGCCAAGCGTCGAATTGGGCGATTGCAGTGACCAACCTTGGGCCTGCCTAGATGCCCGCGGCCTCGGCACCCCTTCTATAGATGCCGGGTGACGGGTGTCGGGTCCGGATGATGCGTCCGGCGAAACGGCCATGACGATCCGGTCCAGCCAACCGATCAAGGACCAGCCGCGTGCCCGGCCCACTCGGTCAGGCGCTGATCCTGCTGCAGCCGCAGCCGACGCCAGCTCAGCCCCTCGAACGCAAGCTCGCTGGTGCACCCGGCGGAAACGGGCAACGCCGCCCGCACCTCCCGCTCGAAGCGAGCCTCGAGCGCCGGGCTGTCCCGCCACGCGGCCTCCCACCATTCGATGATCGCGTGGCGCGACCCGGCGAGCGCCAACGCGCTGGGCAGCAGGTCGCGCTTCTGCCGCTGGTTCACCGTCCGGTGAGCAGGCATGAGGTTCCAGAGATCGCCACAGGACCACGCAGACCACGGCAGACAGTGGTCAATGTCGAGGGTGTCTGGCGTGAGGTCTCGATGTGACCAGACGCAGCGGACCGCGCCACCCGTCGACAGCCTCGCGATGGCCGCGTCCCTCGCGACCTTGACGCTGCGCGCGGGTTCGATCCAGGCCAGCGCCGCCTCGACGGCCCCGGGGCCAACAGTGTCGCCCCGCCTCTCGAGGTAGCCTCGCACCATCCGTGCCCACTCCGCCGTGAGAACCGGATCGATCCACGAACCCAGCCGCTGCATCGCGCGCCAGACATGACCGGGAACGCCAATGGTGCCGAATGCCGCGAGCGTATCGGCGTCAAGCGCCAGTTCCACGCCCGGCCTGAAGCCTGCAGCCGATGCCGCGAACACGCGTTCGGTCGAGTTGGGATAACGGGTGAAGTTCGCCGGCATCGTGGCGATCGTGCGCGAGGCATCTCGAAGCGCTCCCGCCACGGCCACCGCGCGCGCGCAGGAGAAAGTTGATCCGACCCGGAGGTCGAGGGGCGCGAAGTCATCGGCGAGAAGGGCCCGGAAGCCGAACTTCGCGAAGCCGAGACCGTCCGGGCCGGCGTTGCGCGGCATCTGGGGGAGGCCGCCGCGCACCAGCGGCAGATACATGCGCACCCAGTTCAGCGCGACCGCGCCCAACGGCAGCTCGACCACGTCCTCGCTGGGATGCGGCCGCGCGAGGCCCGGCGTGAGATCGGCGACCTTCGCCACCGCCCTCAGCAACCCGAGCTTGTAGGTAGCGGACTTGTCATCGTTGAGGATAATGCCGCGCAGGAGAGGCAGCGCGCCGGCGCCATCGTCTGGCAGCGAGAGCGCAACCGTGATCCAGTGGACTCCCGGTCGGCGGCGGGCATCTCCCTCGCGCCGTTCCACTCGCACCACCGATAGCCCATATCCGCGCGCCAGACCCTCAATCTCCCCGAGAGAGACCTCGTGCATCGGCCGGTCGGCCGGCGCAGGGCCGAACCGCAGCGTGACCACCATCAGACCACCGGGCTTCAGGAGCGTCGCCAGCTTGCGGAAGGCGCGCTGGCGTTCGCCGGGCGAAACGTGCTGCCACACGGCGGACAGCAGCACGACGTCGAAGGACAGTCCGAGGGCGTGCGTGGCGTCGAGCGCCGGCAGACGGTCGTCGACCCAGCGCACTCCCGCGTCGCGGTGGAGCCGCTTTCCGGCCTCGCGCATGCCGGCGGCCGGCTCGGCCGCGACGACCTCGAACCCGAGCCCGGCAAGCCAGACCGCGTCCCTGCCCGAGCCGGCGCCGACATCCAGGGCGAGCCGGTCCCGCCCCGCCGGAAGCAGCGAGGCGAAGGTCGCGCGGTAGCCGGTCGGATCAAGCGCCTCGTACTCGGCCGCAAGCTTGGCGGCGCGCAGGTCGTATACGGAGATAGGATCGTGGTCGCCGACGCTCATCCCAAGACGTGTCGAGCAAGCCGTTCTCAGACGCAACAGATGTCGTCGGGAACCCCGACTGAACCGCAGGCGGATTAGGTGAGAGCGACGATTTAAGGGAAGAAGTTGACATCGAAGCGGCCCCGTCATCCATTCACCGGATGGGGATGATAACGAACATCAAGTCGATGCAGGGCCTGGGCATCTATGCCGACCGAGGTGCGAAGGCGCCCCCGCTCCAGTTCCGTCGATACAATTTGGTCTACGGCTTCAACGGGTCGGGTAAAAGTACCCTTTCGCGGCTGTTCCCCAGCCTGCAGGCTGGCGAGCCCCATGCGAAATTGCCGGAAGGCGCGGCGTTCGAGGTGTCGCTCGACGATGGGACCGCCTTTGGCTGCCCGTCCAATCCGAATGGCCTGGAGCAGCGCCTGCTGGTGTTCAACTCGGACTACATCGAGCAGAATCTGCAATGGGCCGCGGGCCGTGCGAACCCGGTGTTCTACATCGGCGCCGACCAGGCGGAGGCAGCCAACGAGCTGACTAAGATAGAGGGGCAAGTCGTCACCGCCGAGGCGGACCGCAACGTGGCGGCGGCAACCGAGAAGGCAGCGGAGAAGACCTTCGCTAACTTCAAGAAGGAACGGGCGAAGTCGGTCGCCTCCCGCCTTCACCTCGGGAGCCGCAAGTACGAGGCGCCGGCGCTGGCGAAGGACTACGAGAAATGGAAAGGCGACGACCGCCCGAAGCTGAGCGATGACCAGCTGAAGGCCGCCGAGGACACGCGGCGGCTAGACGAGCCGATGCCGCGCCGCGAGGCGCTCACGTTCGACGAGGCCACCATCGGGACGGCCTACCGCTTCATATCCGAGGTCTGCGGCCAGTCGCTGGCGATGGTGGCCCTCGACGAGGTGCAGCGCTACCCGGACATGCTGCTCTGGCTGAAGCACGGACACGAGTTCCACGAAGCCCAGAGCATCGAGGACTGCCTCCTTTGCGGCAACGCCATCTCCAGTGAGCGGCGCGCCCTCCTCAGCTCCGCCTTCGACGACCGGGTCGACCAGTTCGTGGCCCGCCTCGCGAAGACGTCCGATCGGTTGAACGAACTCGTCACGACAGTCACCGGTCTGGAGGGCCAGGTCCCGGCATCCGACGACCTCGTCACGGAGCTGCGGGCGCAGTTCAAGGTCGCCCGACAGACCACGCTCGCGGACACGGCGACGCTCGTCGCGCAGCTTTGTACCCTGCAGGCCGTCCTCGCGTCCAAGCGGGAACGGCCCGCAACGCCTGCCGACATGACCGGCGTCGTCTCCGAGGCAGACGTGCTCGACACGGCAGGGAGGATGGGAGCCGGGGTTTCGGCGATCAACGCTGGGATCGCCGCCCACAACCAAGCTGTCACCGACTTCAAGAAGCATCAGGAGGAAGCCGAGACGTCCATCTGCCGGCACTTCATCGCCGACTGCCGCGAAGATTTCGCCAAGAGCGCGAAGGAGGTCCATGACGCGACTGCGGATGTTCTTCGCCGAACCGAACAACTGGAGGGGCTCAGGAAGTCCGCTCGGGACCTGCGCGAGCGGATCAGGACCCATGGCCCGGCCGCAAATGTAATCAACAAGCTGATCGCGGCCTATCTCGGCCACGGTGAGCTGACGATCAACCCGGTCGACGATGGCTACCAGCTGCAGCGACATGGCACGCCGATCAGCGGCGTCCCGAGCGAAGGCGAGAAGACGGCCATCGCCATCTCCTACTTCCTGTCGTCCATCGAGGCGGACAACCGCAAGTTGAGGGACGCGATAATCGTCGTGGACGATCCCGTCTCAAGCCTTGACACAAAGGCCCTCAACTTCGCCTGCTCCCTCGTGCGAACACGGCTAGACAAGGCCGGCCAGGTATTCGTCCTGACGCACAACCTGCAATGCATGAACGAATTCCGGAAGGGCTGGAAGTGGAAGGCCCGGCCACCCGAAGGCAAGGATCCGTCAGCGACGTTCCTCTTCATCGACGTCACCATGCCCGAAGGGCAGACGCGCCGATCGTCGATGATCGTCGAGATGTCGAAGCTACTGCGCGAATACGATTCCGAATACCACTTCCTCTTTAGCCATGTCCCACGGTTCGTCGAGCAGCCAGACGCCTACGACGACCACGGATACATGATCCCCAACGTGCTTCGTCGGGTCCTCGACGTATTCCTCGCATTCAAGTGTCCGGGCGGGTCAGGGCTTCCCAACCAACTCGACAAGCTGTGCGCCGACCATCCGGATCTTGATCGCGATCGTCTTGCCGCGCTCGAACGACTGGCCCAGGTGGAATCCCATTCGGACAACCTTGACGACCTACTTTCGTTCTCGACGATGACGTTGGAGGAGACGCGTGCCCGCCGCCGGCGCACTCTTCGCCATGATGGACCATGTCGACGCCAACCATCTCAAGAACCTGAAGCGCCTCTGCCGCCTATCTGCAGCCAGCGCGACGGGCATCCAGTCGAGCTGACCCAGAAAGTTGGTCGACCGGCCCACCGTCAGATTGCGAACCATGTTGTCGACGGCAACGCGGTAGAACTCGGCTAGCACCCCCATCGCCGCGTCGGTTTGCATCGATGCCTCGGTACCAGCCGAGCCACCAGCTATCGCAAGCGGCGCTGCGCTATGCGCCGCTCCTCCTCAGTGAAAATACCATCCCAGCGCGGCTCGAGCACGAGCGACTCCACCGCGAGGTCGATGCGCTCTAGCAACGCGAGGCGCGCGAACCCCTCGGACGGCGGAAGCTCCAGCAACCTGCGGGCAGTCCCGATGCCGCCGAGCCGGTCGATCATCTGGAGCATGCCGGTCGGATGATAGTCCAACGCCGCGCACTGGGCGTAGATGTCACGGAGAGCGTCGGTGAACTCGCGATCCAGCGAGGCGGCGTTCCGCGCCGTGGCGGCGGCCGCGCGCGGTGCCGGAGTGCCGCCCTGTAGGACCACCGCGAGCTTCGGAGCGTTGCCCTTCAGCCAGTCTACCAGTGCGGCCATGGCGTCCAGTCCGGCCACGACGGCGTCGCGCTGCGAGGCGAACGGGGACTGCGGGTCGATCCCCGGCGTCCGGGCACGGATCGCGAGCGACTTTCCCGCCTCCTCGGCCGAGTAGGGCGTTCCGGCCAGGATCCCGGAGGCGCGCGCGGCCGGCGCTAGGTGCGCCAGGCCCGAGAACTGGGCGTTGACCCATTTCCAGGAAACCGCGTTCCCGAACTCGTGCCGCAGGGCCGGGACCGGCAGCCCCGGCAAGGTAAGCCCCTCGAATATCCGCGTGATGGCCTTGGGCCCGTCCGTCGATGGGCGCACACGCAGGGCCGGCAGGCGTTCGCGCGCGAGCGCCGCATAGGCCTCGGCGAAGTCCCGCTTCTCCGGAACGGTCCGGGCGATCCAGGCGGTGGACACACGCTTGCCGCATAGAGCCTCCAGCAGCTGGACGCGCACGGCGAGCCGAGCATCGACCTCGACGGGAACGTCCTCGCCACGACGCGCCTCGAGTGCGTCAGCGATGTCCTCAATCGACACGCTGGCGTCGAAGGTCGAAGCGTCGAGCAGGGTGCAGAGCCTGCCGGCTGGCGCGACCAGCACCGACGCGGCCCGTCTAGCGCCCAGTTCCGAACGGGCCGCCGCCACCTCCGCCGCATAGGCCTCAGCCTGGCCGGGCTGAAAGTCGGCCGTGACCTTGCTCTCGATCAGGACGCGCGCCGTTACCGCACCGGTCGGATCGAACCACCCGATCTGAACGTCTGTCTGCCGGCTGTCCTGGAGCCGGGTCGGCGACTTCTGCAACCTGACCTCGCAACCTTCGGGAGCATCGAACCGCGCGGTGAGATGCCCGAGCAGCCAGCTCCGGAACTCGGGCGAGGCGTGCAGCTCCTCAACGAGGAAGTTGTCGAGGTCGCGCTCGCGGACCCGGTCCCTGAACAGCTCGTCGCTCATGCGGTGCCGCCTCCGGTCCGCGCCGCCGGGCTGACGTAGCCGCCATCCGCCTGGTCGACGATCCCGCAGTCGGAGGCGAGTTCCAGCAGCGTGTAGAGGCGGTCCGGCGTGGGATTGGATTGTCCCGCGCCACGCAGGGCGATCCAACCGCCCTCGTCGAGCACGATCCGCAACCGCTGCGTGTCATCGCCGCTGCGACCTACTGCCCAGTACACGTGCTGGCCGATCAGGAGCTCCGACACGATCAGCTCGCAGGCGTCCCGCATCGGCAGACCGGCGGCGCTTCGGAAGCGTGCCGAAAGACGTGTCAGCGGCAGCCGGTCGGGCTGACCTGCGAAAAGGTCCTCGGCCTCGTCCATCGCCCTGCAGATGGCGATCGCTGCCCGAAGGCCGGATGCGCAGAGGGCGGGGTCGTCCCACTGGCGGGATCCCTCGATCGCGTCGAGCAACGCCACCGGCGACACCACCGCGTCATCGCCCTCGTCACCACGGTCCCGTCGATCCAGCCACTCCCCGAACGGCAAGTCGGGAGAAGCGCCGAGCGCCTCGAGCAGCCAGTCCACAAGCTCGTCGAGCGTCACCGGTCGATCCGACGCCATCGCCAGGACCCAGTTCAGGAGCCCCTCCAGCGACAGCCGCATCAGCTGGCGCGTCTGCATGGCACGCCACAGGCGCGCGGTCGGCCATTCCGACCACTCGCGGTCGGACCGCGCCGCGAGCAGCCTCAGCTGGCCGGTGTCGAGCGGTCCGGTCGCGGCACCGAGGATCGATCCGACAAGCTCCACGATCCGGGCGCGGGGCGAGACGCCACCCGATCCGACAAGCGCCAGGCGCCCGACCTCGGCTTCCGCCGGGGTCAGATCCCGCATGTCCCATAGCGGATGCCAGTCGACCATGAGGTCAAGTGGCACCCAGCCGCACTCCAGCGAGGCGAACGCCTCATGGCCAAGCGCTGGCGCCAATCTGGCGTCGAGCGCGAGGACCGCCGGCATGACCTCGTCTACCGGCGCGAACAGCCCGCCCGACGATCTGAGGAAGCCCATCCCAAGCCCCTCTTTCACCGAGGGACCATACGAGACCGGGGACATGAGCGAGCCTTGGTCGCGCCGCCGGAGGTGCCAGTCCTCCCACTCGGGCGTCGAGAAGTCGTAGCCCTGCTTTGCGACGACGCGTGCCTGCAGACCCTCCACACCCGGAAGGCTAGAGAAGTCCCCCGCCATCAGCTGGCCCGTCTGGAAGATGACCTCGATCCGGTCGGTGAACCGCCGCCCGACCGGCACGGGTAGCGACTGCAGCCCGGCGCGCTCTGCCAACCGCGCTGCCTGCCACCACGCCCACGCCATTACCACGTAGGGGCGCAGCCGCCACGCCGCGTTGTTGAGGCCCGGGATGCAACGGTCCATCATGTCGAAATTTAGCTGCCTCAACCCAAGCGGATCCACGCCCCCGGTCTCGAGCGGCAGGATCGGGACCGGGCGCGGACGATCGGCAAGGGCGATCACATCGTCCAGGTCCTGGAGCGTGCGGATCCGCGACATCAGAGATTCCGATCCAGAACGACGACGCTCGAGCAGCAGTTTTGCGCAGCGACCAGACCGATGGCGCGCAGCCGCTGGATGTCGGCCTCGGGCAAGCCGATGCTGCACTTGGGACAGGACGTGTGCCATGGACCGGCGATCGGTATGCGGGCGGCGAAGCCGTCCGCGATCCGCCGCCGGATGCGGTCCATCTCCGGCTCGCGGTCGAGACAGGGCAGCGGCGGCGGGGCCTCGCCGGCGCGGATCGCGGCCAGCAGGACCGGCAGCTCCTCAAGGACGGAGCGCTCGCCCTGGACCTCGGCCACGAACGCCTCGAGCGCCTCGCGGCCCGCCGTGGCTTCGGCAACCAGGCCGCTGACGACCGGCGTCATCGCGTCCATGCAAGCGTCAAGCGCATCTTCCACCGGTCCGACCATCGCCGCGATCCTGCGTCGCGCGCGGATCGGCGAACGCGCGGCCATCGCGTCGATCAGCACCAGCGCCGTCGCGAGGGAGCGGAGCTCCGCGCGTTCCGGGTCGCAGCGCAGCCTGGGCGACGCGAGCGTCGTCCACCACGAGGCGAACTCCGAGACCCTCGCGGCGTCGGGGCGGCGAGCGAGCACACACAGGCCGAGATCGGCCAAGCGGTGGAGCTCCGTCTGAGGATCATCGTCGATCCTCGAGGCGAAGGCCTCCCGGATCACCTCGAACACCTTCTCGGTCCGCTCCGGCGGCGGCGCGGCCGGACGACCGCCAGCCCCCGCGTCCTCCGCATCGCCGGCGGCCGAGCCGCCGCCGCCAGTGCCGCCGCTCACAAGGCTGCGGCGCACCGCTGCGATCAGCCGGTCGATCGCGCTGGCGCCCCAGCCGGCGAGGTGGGGGGGTGTCCCCTCGGCGCGTGGCCGCACATCCAGTTCCGCAAGCGACACGCTCCGGTCGTCAACCACGCGATGGGTCGGGCGGACGGCGGAACCGTTGCTCCACGGCGCGGCCGTCTCGTCGGGGTGCCGGGCGAAGTACTCCAGCACGCCGGCGAGATCCTCGTCCTCCGCCGAGCCGCCGACGACCCGGATCATGCTGCCGGCGCTCGAACCCCATCGGCGGTTCAACTCGAGCAGATCGGGGAAGGTCACGAAACCGGCGACACGCCGCCCATCGCGCGACAGCGCAAGGATAGCGCGCCGGCTGCCGAAGCCGATCTCGTCCCCTCCGCGGATCTCGACCGAGAAGCGGCGGTCTGGCCCAACCTCAAGATCGCCCAGCTCGCGGAACTCCCCCGTCGCGTCGAGACGCGCCGACCAGGTGCCCTGGGCGTCGGCACCCATCACGATCCCTGACAGGTTACGGCCGACGAGATTCGCAAGCAGGATCGCGTCGTCGCTTCCGGACCCCTCCGTCTCGACCACCGGAAGCGGAGGCAGCGAGCCGACGAACGCCCGCACCGGCGTGCGCTCAGGTCCCGCGCGCACGACCGCGAGCTCGACGTTCACTGCTCGGGAAAGCGCCGGTCCGCTCGCGTTCACACTGCCGCTCACGGTCAGCACGCGGTCGCGGCAGATAATCTCGATGAGCTTGGCATGCATGGGACGCTGCCGCGGCTCCTCGTTGAGGCCCTCGACGACGACCCGGTCCGCTCGGGGATCGTGTGCGAAGTCGTAGTGCTGACCGGCCAATGCCAAGGCGGTGGACACATGGACCGCGAACCGCTCCAGCCCCAGCCCGTCGGCCAGTCTGCGGACCGCGCCGGCTGACCCGAAGTATGGCGACGCGACGAGAAGCCCGGTTGCCCCGCCCGCGGCGTCCGCCATCTCCACGAGCTGGTCCGCGATTGGCCGGTCGACGCTGTGGAGGAGCCGCACGTCTGACCCGCCGCCCATATCTCCCGACCGCCGCAGCGCGCCCGCCCAGGACGCGGCGATTCCTGCGTTCGGGAAGTCGAGGCGGGGCGACGTGGCAAGCGCCTCGAGGAAGTCGGCCATGTCGCCGAACGCCCGCGGCGACGTGCGCGGACTGAGTATCTCGCAGAGCTCGAGGTTGCGCCCCCAGCCCCCGAACGTGAGGTTCCCCGAACCGATCACGAGGCGCGGACCATCCTCGCCATCGAGCAGGACGAACTTCGGATGGAAGCATCCGCCGGGCGCGCCGATCGCGTCCACGGCGTAGGTCCGGCCAACCTCGCGCGCCCCGGCCTCGCCGAGCGAGGCCGCCACACCCGACACGTCGGCGAGGATCCGGATGTCGTTGGCGCCGACCCGACGCAGCGCCCGCAGCGGTGCCGCCTCGAAGAACCCAAGACTAAGTGCATAGGTGCCAAAAAGCGCCCGCGTCCAACGCCCGGCCCGGACAACGTCCAGCGGATGCGCGGTTGCAGATGCAGCCTCAGCAGCCGTCACCACTTTATTGGCACGTCGATGGATCCCCCCCGTACCGCGGCCTCGCCTGCGACGCACCGATCGTGACCCACGCGGGCGGATGAGGCAAGGCCGACGAGGAAACCTCAGCCCAGAGG
Source organism: Sphingomonas sp. PvP055 (assembly GCF_040546365.1). Lineage (NCBI taxonomy): Bacteria > Pseudomonadati > Pseudomonadota > Alphaproteobacteria > Sphingomonadales > Sphingomonadaceae > Sphingomonas > Sphingomonas sp. PvP055. Next base: position 196,901 of record NZ_JBEPNS010000002.1, on the reverse strand, counting down.
CGCCGGGATGCTCGACGGCTGAAGATAGCTGAAGATGATAATAGGGGGCGAGAGTTATGTGTACGAAGCCAAGCGACGTGTCGGCCTTTTGTGTTGATGGTCCGACTAACGGTCGAGCCAAGTGAGTCACATCGGCAGAATCGGACGCCAGGACTTTCGGTATCCTGCAGCGGATCCCTTTTTCGACGGAGACGACTGCGTCGCGACCGCCGTGCTGCTGGACCGAGTTAGGGCCTCGCCAACGATAATGCCGTGGACCGCCTTGCCGGCGCTGTACGCGGCGCTATCGTCCGGCAATGTCAAAACAACGCATGGTGTCGGCGACCATCCTCGTCGGACGACCTGACCTCATCGATCTCGGCGACGACGTCGACTACGTCGAGCTTGACGAGGCCCTCGAGGCCGCGGCCTCGTCCGCCACCGAGATCACAATCCTTGGCGGCTTCTACAGTGTCGAGCCGATCATCGCGCTGTGCAAGCAGGTCAGACGGTCCAGGCGTAGCGCTTGCAAGGTCAGGATCGCCGTCGGGATCGAGGCGAAATCGGCAATCCCAGCGACCTGGGCAGACATGCGTCGGCTGAGGGACAAGCTGCTCAAGAGCGGCTTCCGGGACGTCGTCGTGGCGGTAGTGAGAAGCTCGCCGGTCCACTTCCATACCAAGCTCTTCCGGTTCCTCAATACCACCCGACCGGTTTGGTTCGTGGGCTCCGCCAATCCGGGAAGCACCCGCCACGAACTCATGGTCCGGCTATCCGGCCGGCACGAGGCGCTGTCGGCATACGTCGCAGCCGTATTCGCCAAGGCCGTCGACGTCGCGCTGTCGCCCCCGGCGGCCGAGATCACGACGCTGCGGGACTTTTTTATGGCGGGGCTGCTCTGCCACAAGCCGCCGGCGCAACGACTGTTCACGTTCGACGCGTTCCGGTTCGACGCCCGGCATCACGAGCGGCTCGCCGAGGCGCTCGCGGGATCGTCCGCCGTCAGCCATGCCAATCCGCGGACGCAGGGATTCGGCTTCGACTTGAGAAGCCCGTTGCAGATCGCGGACGTTGACGACGACCTCGACGGTGACGGCCCGTCCGGCAGTCGGGTGCAGATTCGACCATACTCGATCGACACGGTGTTCGGATGGTGGATGCCCCAGGCCTACGGCGACTACGTCCGCGGCAAGGTGGCGCAGGACGAAGCCGCCAGGGAGCGGCGTCTCGCGGAGATCGGCGCCACGCTGCGGACGCCCGAAGGCGAGCGTTCCGTGCGCGAGGCCTTCGCCAGCCACGTCGAGACGTTGGGGAGGTTCCTCGAGACGCACGGGATCGACGCCCGTCCCGTGAGCAACCGCGAGCTGCGCTTCGAGCGGTTCGTGACGTCCCGCACCAAGGCGCTGAGCGATCCGGTCACCGTCCAGCGCCACGCCCGGTCCATGACGCTGACCGGAATGCCGGACATCTGGGAAGACGGCGTAGCGGTGGAGGAGTTCGAGCGGTCGTTCTTCGAGGACCTTGCGTTCCGGGCCGGCGGGACGACCCAGCCAACGATCGTCAAGTCGATCCTCGCGCGGCTGGACGACGACACACTCTCGATCGGCTCGGAGTTTGAGGACGCGCTGCGCGACACGATCGCCGAGGAGCCATGGAGCGACGACGATTGGGAGTGACAAGTCCCGCGGACGGTGCTGACAACCAAGTCCCGACCGGCGGCAAAAAACTTTCGGTTTCCGGCCCTGGTGCACTCCCACAAGACTTATTCGTCCCCGCCGCTTCGGCAGCGGCACGGTAGCTAGTAGGACGGCGGTCACGACCGGGAACCGATGGACTACGGGCGGCTCGACAGGCTGATCGGTTCGGCCAGCTGTTAATATCACCCTGCCGATGACGGAGCGTGTCCGACCGGCAGTAGCACCCGTTCCCTCGAATTTGTGTCAATCGACAACATGCTGCAAGGTGTCTTAACATTACCAACCAAGGCGACACTTGAACCGCGACACGTGGGGGACGACCGATTACTGATTTTCGCTTTCTCCATGCGGCCGACATCCACCTCGACAGTCCGCTTCGCGGACTCTCGCGCTACGAGGGCCTGCCGGAGCAGGAAATCCGCGGCGCAACCCGTGCGGCGTTCGACAATCTGGTGCGCTTCGCCATCGACGAGGCGGTGGACTTCGTCCTAATCGCGGGCGACCTTTTCGACGGCGAATGGCGTGACATGGGCACCGGCCTTTACTTCGCCCGCGCGATCGGGCGGCTCGACCAGGCAGGCATCCCGGTATTCCTCCTCGCCGGCAATCACGACGCGGAATCGGTCATCACGAGGAGCGTGCCGTGGCCGCCTAACGTGCGACTGTTCGGCACGAAGAAGCCGGAAACCCACATCCTCGCGGACATCGGGGTCGCCATCCACGGCCAGGGCTTTCCTACACCCGCCGTCACCGACAACCTCGTGCTCGCCTATCCCGAGGCCGCCAGCCACCACTTTAACATCGGCATGCTGCATACCGCCCTTGCCGGACGGCAGGGTCACGCTTCCTATGCCCCGTGCAGCCTCGATGACCTGAGGTCCAAACGATACGATTACTGGGCGCTCGGGCATGTCCACGAGCACGAGATCGTATGCAAGGAGCCGCACGTCGTGTTCCCGGGCAACACGCAGGGACGCACGATCCGCGAAACCGGACCGAAGGGCGCGGTGATCGTCACCGTGGAGGACGCACGGGTCGCGTCGGTGGAGCGCATCGAGCTCGACGTGCTGCGCTGGGCGGTAGTCGAGGTCGACTGCACCGACGCCATGGCCGACGCGGTCCCGGCGCTGATACGCGCCGCGCTGCTCACGGCATGGCGGGGCAGCGCCTCGGGACTTCCCCTCGTGGTTCGCGTGACGCTCACGGGGCTGACGTCCGACGCGGGCACGATGCACGATCGCGCGGGCCCGCTCCGCGACGACACCCGGGCGGTCGCCGCGTCCATCTCGCCCGACCTGTTCATCGAGAAGGTGAAGGTGCTCGTCGCCTCCGAAAGCCAAGCCGACGAGGTAGTCATCGGCGACGACCTCGCGGCGCTGATCGCGCGCGCACCGACCGACGCGGCGCTCGCTGAAATGCTCGCGGACGATCTCGGCCCGTTCCTCCTGGCGGCGCAGATGTCACTGGGGCCCGACGAGGACGGCGAGCTGCGCAACGCCGCCACCACCGGCGACTGGAGTTCCGTCCTCCAAACCGCGACGCTCGCACTCCGCTCGCGCCTGACGAGCGAGGCCTAGGATGCGTTTCGCCAGCCTCGCCCTCGAGCGATACGGCCACTTCGAGGGCTGCGAACTCACCTTCCGCCCCGGCGCACCCGACCTGCACGTCGTCTACGGTGCGAACGAGGCGGGCAAGACCACCTCGATGGCCGCGGTGTCCGATCTGCTCTTCGGCTTCCCGACCCGTTCACCATACAACTTCCGCTACGACTACTCCCTCCTGCGCGTCGGGGCCGTGATCGAGGACGACGGCAGGACGCTCGCCTGCCGCCGTAAGAAGGGCACCAGCGGCACGCTGCTCGGCCCGGACGACCGAACACTCGACGAAGGCACGCTGCTGGCCATGCTGCGCGGCCAGACGCGCGAGACGTTCGGCCTGTCATTCAGTCTCGACCAGGAGGGCCTGCGCGCGGGCGGGAGGGCCATGGTCGAGGCACGCAACGACCTCGGGCGCGCCCTGTTCGCGGCAGGCTCCGGCCTTACCGGCGTGTCGGACGAACTTTCGCGCATCGAGGAGGACGCGGACGCAATCTGGGGTCCGCGAGCGTCCAGCAAGCGGTCCTTCACCATCGCGCAGCGCGAATTCGAGGCACAGACGCGTGCGGTGCGGGACCAGTCGCTACGTCCGAAGACATGGCTCGATGCACGGGCCGCGGTGGCGGCCGCGCAAGCCGAGCTGGACGACGCGCAACGACGGCGGGACGAGGTCCTCGCGGAAGTGAGCCGCGTCGAGCGGACACGACGCATCGCGCCGTCGGCGCGGCTCCTCGCGGACCAGCTCGCCTCGCTCTCCGATCACGCGGAGACCGTCGACATCGCTCCCCAGCGCGAGGACGCTGCGGAGACGACGATGGCCGAGATCGACCGCGCCACGCTGGCGAAGGCGATGGCCTTGAAGCTGGCCGACGAGGCGACCGGGCGCATGAAGGCGCTCGTGCCGGATCCGACCGTGCTCGCGCAGGCCGATCAGATCGACGAGATCGGTGCTACGGCCGGCGCGGTGGCCAAGGCGAGGCACGACATGGTCCGCCTCGCGGCGGCGCACGCCACCGGGGACGGCCTCGTCGCCCGGCTGCGGGAGGAGGTCGGCGCGGCGGAGCCGCCGACCAGGATCGTCAGTTCGAAACTACGCGAGCTGGCGCTGGCCCACGTGCAGGATGTCTCGGCGCTCGACCAGATCGCCGAGAGCGAGGAGGACCTCGCCCAGCGACGCAAAGCCGTGTCGGAGAGCGTCGACGAGACGCCCAAGACGGTCGAACTCGCCGCGGTCGTCGCAGCCGTCGACGCGGCCCGGGCGCTCGGCGTGGACGCGGACGCCAGGTGCGACGCGGCGGAGCGTAAGGCCTCACTCGCCGCCACGGCGGTCGAACAGGCGCTCGCACGTCTGGCGCCCTGGAAGGGCGACATCCCGCACCTTCTGGCTCTTCCGCGCATCGCCGCCACCGAGATCGAGGCGGCACGCACGGCTCTCACGGACCTGGCCGCGACGGCGAGCCGCGAAACGGCCCTCGCCACCCGGGCGCGCGAGGAGGCGGCGGCCCTCGAGCTGCAGATGAGGCAACTCTCGTCGGGTCCAGCCGTCTCGGCCGACGAGATCGTGGCCTCGCGGACCCAGCGCGACGACCGCTGGCAGCCGATCCGCGACCATGTCCTCAGGCAAACCGCCCTTCATGCCCCGGATGACGCGGTCGCTGCCTTCGAGGCAACCGTCGCCGGGGCGGACGAACGGAGCGATCTCCGGTTCGCCGCAGCGGACGAATCGAGCAGGCTGGCCGACATGGGCCAGCGCGCCGCGAAACTGCTGTTGGACGCCGAACAGGCCGAGGCCCGTGCCACGACTGCAACCGGGCATGGCGCAGCGTTCCGTGCCGACTGGACGGCGCGACTGACCCGCGCCGGCTACGCAACGATGGGGCCTGAGCAGCTCACCAGCTGGCTCGACGACCGCGACGCGGCGGAGACGGCGCACGAGACCGCGACATCGCTCGAGGACGAAGCCGCGGCCAGCCGCCGACGGCGCGCCGGTGTCCGTGCTGCGCTCGTCGCGTGCCTCCCGGTGGACTCAGCGGCGCACGAGGCCACCGAAGTGGCACCCGTCCTCGCCAGTGCCGAGCGGATCCGCTCAGATGGCGAGGCGGCGGAGCAGGCCGCCCGGCTCGGCAAGGCGGCGGCGGAACAGCTCGAGCAGGACGCCGACGCGCTCGCCCGACGCAGGAAGAGGCTCGAGGATGCGGCAACGGTCCGGGCCGCCGCCTGGCAGGACCTGCTGGCGGATGCTCAGCTCGAGATGGACATCGCCGGCGCGATCGCCACCTTGGACCTCCTCGAGGAGCTGCGGGTGGCGCTGGCGGCGCAGACGGAGCGCAAGGCCCGCATGGACGGAATGGCGCGCGACGCCGACGACCACGACGCGCGCATCGCGTCGATCGTTGACGCGCTCGGCATCGACGCGTCGGGAAGGCCCGCCGAACGCCTCCAGGTCATGCGCGAACGGCTCACAGCGGCGCGCGCGACCGCGAACGTGATCGCGTCGATAGAGGAGATCGTGGCCGAGCGAATCGGGGACGCCGCGGCTGAGGACACCAAGCTCGTGGTGGCGCTCGCATCCCTCGGCCCCCTCATGGACGAGACCGCCTCGAAGGACACGTCCGAGCTCGGACCCGCCATCCAGAGGTCGCGCGAGGCACGCGCTCTGCGCATCGCCATCGCGGCGACGGAGACGGCGATTAAGTCGGCGGGCGACGGCAAGGGTCTCGAGGAGCTGCTGGCGGCGCAGGAGGGTATCGACCCCGACGGTTTGGCTGGGCGCACGCAAACCCTCTCCACCGAGCTAGCCAGTCTCAACGGCAAAGTCGCTGCCGCAGCGGCCGCGCATGGCGACGCGCGGACGGCGTTCGCCGCCCTCGAGACGACCGGCGCCTCGGCGGTGGTCGCGGCCACCGACGCCGGGCAGGCGAGGTCGGAGCTTGGCGTGCTCACCGAGCAGTACATCCTCAAGCGCGCCCAGGCGGTCACGCTGCGCTGGGCGATCGAGCAGTACCGCGAGCGCCACCAAGACCCGATGCTGCTGCGCGCCAGCGAACTCTTCTCCTCGCTGACGATCGGGCGCTACTCGGCGCTGCGCATCGACAACGACGGCACGAGCCCCAGGCTGCTCGGCCTGAGAGACGACGGCCGCACCGTGGTCGACGTGGGTGCGATGAGCGAGGGCACGACGGACCAGCTCTTCCTGGCTCTGCGCCTCGCTGCCGTCGAGCAGTCGGTCGCCTCAGGGATTCGGCTCCCGTTCCTCGCGGACGACCTTTTCGTGAACTTCGACGACGAGCGGTCGGAGGCGGGCTTCCGCGTCCTCGCCGAGCTGGCCAAGTCAACCCAGGTGCTGTTCTTCACCCACCATCCGCATCTGGCGTCGATCGCCCGGTCGGTGGTTGGGGCCGATGTCCACTCGGAGTGCTCGCTCGCTTGAGGACCTCACCACCCGGAATCCTTCCAGCATTCAAGCCCGACTGGAAGGCCGCCAGTCTGTTGAACGAGCGGCTGCGCTTCGTCGATCCGACCGCGCTGATGCACCTCTCGCGCGGCCTGACCTTCAACCCGCTTCGCTCCGCCGAGGTTCTGGACGATGTCCTCGCCGCGTTCGACGAGAAGAACGGCTACGTCTCGGACGTGCAGGCCTGGGTCCGCGGGGGCGGCCTGCAAAACGGCCCGTGCCCGACCTTGCCATCGGGCCGCATCGTTGCCGACGTCACCGAGACAATGAACGCGGAGCGCAAGGTGCTCCACGCGGCCGCGATCCTGAAGTTAGAACGGGAGGCCGGGATCGCGCCGGGCGTGTTTCTCAGCATGGTCTCCCCAACGCTCGACGTGGGGATGCGCGTCGAGCTGCCGATGCGCGCCCTGCTCAAGGGCAATCTGCCGCTTGAGGGGACCTACACGGTATACCTCCACGTGCTCATGACGAGCGATGGCAGAGACCTCGTCTACTACGGCATCACGAAGCGGGGTTGGAGCCTGCGCTTCCAGGAACACACCCGTTCTGCCATCAGCCGGGAGTCTCACCGCCTGTTCGCGCGGACGCTAAGGGACCTGACGGCCGCCCGCGCGCGGGAACTTCACGGCGTGCTCGACGAGCGTCCAAAGCTCCGCGGCCTGATAACGACCATCTGCGCGACGGGTCTGTGCCATGGCGAGGCGCTCGACGTCGAAGAGGCCATGGTCGAGAAGTACAGCCTTGCTTCGAAGCATGCTAACGGCCTGAATATGATACCAGGCGGCGCCGCCGGTCTGCGCGCGGCGCAACGATTCAAAGGGACGCACTGATGTCGCGCGCCCCAAGTCTGCCCGCGCCCGTGATCACCGCAACCTGGCGGCGGCGCTGCCGTTCAGCATTTCGGCCGCCGCTTGGGCCGATTTACTCGGCTAAGCGAGGTCAGCGGCGATCTTGGTGTTCGTCTCGACCACACGACTGGCCGCTAGGAAGTGACACCGTTTCATCAGAGGCGGCGTGGTGCGGCGGCCCACGATACGGAATTTATGGCGAACGACCCTCTGATGGGCCATAGCGTCGGGATGATCGAAGATGACATCGCCGCGCTCGTGGCCGACTATTACCAGAAGCCGCACTCCGGAGTGTTGATGCTTTCCAACGTCGGGGCTCTGCTCTCAAAGGTCGACAAATGGCCGCTTGCCGACGACGATACACGTACCCTGACTCAGATCGTGGAGGGCACGCCGGGCGTCAGGCTCATTCGCGATCCTAGCGCGACGTCCTTTATCGCGGTCGTTTTGAATGGCGACGAACACCTTGCGGAAGCAGCGATCGCGCAACGCAAGACCCGCTACTTCCTTCGCGGTCTGCCGCGGGCGTTGATTCTAGCCTTTTGCCTGGAAGTCGCGGCCGGCCAGGATATGTACCTGCGCCTCGAGCCAAGCGTGAGCTACCAAGCCGGACCAGACGCAGGCCAGGAAGGTTTCATTCTGGTCGACGAGGACCTCAGGCTTCCTGGTCTCCCGGTAGATGACATGGCGGCGCTAGGCGGTGAGGATGTAGCAGCGCTCGAGACCAATATAAGGACATGGTGCGATCGACACGGTATCGTAGCAGAAACGCTTGGCAAGAAGCGCACGCGGTCGCCGACTGCTCCGGTGCTGCCGGTCGAAAAGCGAACTTCTTCGGCGCTTGAGCGTCTTTATGCCGCTCAGTCGCAAGAACTTGCCGATCGCTTGATCGTACCGATAGATATCGCGCTGATGTTGAGTCGACTGCCCTGATGGCGAAGAAGGACAGGCGGCGGCACCTGGTGCAGCCGCGCGGACCGCAGCAGCTGTACGTGATTGCCGGGTTGCCGTTGGCTACCGTCAGGGGCGCCTCTGAATGGCTTCGCGCCAATGTGAAAGACGCGATCGTCCAAGCCATTCCGTCATCGAGCGATGACGGCCCGCTATATCCTGAGGCTCTTGTCGGTCAGATCGTACGTTCAGTAGGAAGCTTCGCAATTCGGCGACGTACCAAGGGTCCGGAGCGTCCAGCGACGCCTGCAACGATCACGCTTCTGTATGTCCCGGCGTCCGACGACGAACGGTTGCTCGCCGCCTTTGATTTTGCGGTGATGGTCGCCCCACTGACCAGTCTTGTCAGCCGTGACGACAAAGCGCGGCAACGTCGGCACATTCTTAGTGCGATTGAGCAGGAACTGGCCGACGCAAGCGACGCTGCAGGCGCGGTGCGCCAAGGTCTTTACGAGGTTGTTCAACGTCTGGGTCGGCAAGCGGACAACGAGGCAATGCTTCTTCCGCCACGGAACTTCGCCGTCGGCGACCACGATCTCGTTCCTGCTTTTCGTGCGTTCCGGCTTAACGAGCGCGCTTGGACCGATCGGCTGCCTGATCTCGGTCCAACGGACCTTACCCACGACGACATTGCGCGCATACCTGCCAAACGGACCCGGCGCGTATTCGTTGACAGCCGGGGGATGGCCTTTCTGATCGCACATCAAACTGCGTATGACGGCCCACCGCGTGAGGCTGAAAACAACGAAGATATCGACGAGCTGCTTAGTACATTGCGATCATTGTACAGGTTTGGCGGCGCTCTGGCTCCCGGACTGCACCATGACGCACAGCGCAGCGACGGCTCGGTTTTAGACGGAGCGATTTTTCATTGTGATCGAGACGGGCGCGTTAGTGCCAATGGCGACTATGCCAACATCTATCCGAATGACTACGTACGGGTTCATAAGAAGACAAAGGTGGAATAGATAATACGCCGACACCGAATTGGTGTACGGCGCTATTATCCAATTTTCACCCTATCGCCCATCAGCCGGTCGAGGATCCTAGAGAGGATCATCGTCCCGTTTCAGCCGTAACCGAAACGGGAGGTCCTTTCGGACCAGCGGGTCTTGAAGCCGAAGCTCCAGCGCTTTTTCCTAATTGCCATTAAGATCCGCGCGATGCCCATAGGGGCATTAGATATGCCCTTAATGGCGCCTAACGAGAAAATGTCAACATAAAAGGCCCTGACTAGCAAGGGCAGCGCTGCTACCGCCTTAGCGCGGCGCAACCGTCGAGATAATCGGTAATGCAGCAAACCGACACTGCCGACCTCGTCGCCTACCATTATTCGAACCTATACGAATCGCCAATTCACAACGAAGTTGGCGGCTTTGGCCGGCGGACCCGCTGAGGCATCCGCTCGACGTCAAGTAACAAACCCTGTTCGTCATTCCTGACGTCGAGGATCTCTCCAAGGCTTTCGCCAAACCCTAGAACGAAGAACGTCATGGCGTATGTGCCAAGAGAGACGGTGGGATCGCCTTTCTCCAGCTTGAGATAGGTGCTCTTGGCTACACAGATCCGTTCGGCCATCATGACCACCGTGAGGCTGCGCTTCTTCCGCGCCAGCGCGATATCGGCGCCAAGCTTGGTCAAACTGCGCCTTACGCGAGATGGAAGAATATCAACGACAGCCGACCGCATTTAATGTCTCATATAATGGCCCATAGGGACGATAGGGGACGTTATATACGACCTTACGCGAGAGTTGAATATGGCGGAGTCCGAGGAGGCATCAGGAATTCCACAGTACAAATCGCACAGGTTAGTTCGTGCGACATCAACAGACACGGCAATCTGTCACGAAGCGCCTACCGTAGTTACTGCCCTCCCGCCGACAGCGCCACGAAGTGGGGTACGTGCAAGTCGCACGGCGCAAAGCTATATCGCATCTATACCCATCAGACCGCGCAACCTTCACGAGGTAGAATGAAGGCCCTAGACGCCCTGAAGGCTGCACCGCCTGAGGTGCGCGCAGCAGCGCTTGCCGTCCTCGATCAGGTGTCGGCGCCCTTGACCAAGCGACAACTCGCCAGCGCCCTTCGCGCGCATGGCATCGGGCTGCTCGATGCCAAACGCATGGCGCGAGCCCTGCGCAAACTCGATATCATCGCGGTCGCCCCTCGCGGCCCTTGAAGCTCAAGCATTGTGAGCTTCGGACTGGCACGGAAGCGCCCTGTCAGGCTACATTCGAAATTGCGCCAAGAACCAGACGCGAGAAGGTAGACGATCATGACGGAAGCGACCTGGGGCGAAAGCGCCAAGACCCCCGAGATCAATTGGCGGATGAGCGCGTCGCTCGAAAACGTCCCGCGCGGCGATAACGACGTCGCTGAAGTCACCAACCTCGAGCGGGCAGTTCGTGATTGGCGGGAGCTGGACCCCCAGCATCAAGCTGCGGCCGTCCTGACGGTTGAGCATCCCGTCCAGATCGACGGCGCTGCCAGCACGACCTTTGCCGGACAAGGCATTGCGGCCCTGGCGGACCATCTGCCTGCTTCCAGTCCGACCGCGGAGTAAGCTCGAATGGCCAACCCAAGCGTCCTTTTCGAGATGGGGGACTATTACTGGGTTGCCGAACGCGAGAGCGTCGGCTTCACAGGTACCACTAATTTGGGGTTGGTGGAGTTCCTCATCACCAGCGAGGCCTTGACGCAGCTCCTCGATCCCGATCGCGATACACTCGATTCGGAAACGGCCCACGAGGTCTTCATCGAGTTCGAGAGCGACATTCACCGCATAGCACAGCGCGAGTTCGTCAAGCGGCTCGGCGGGGAGCCCCCGATCCTACTGACCGCGGCCGACGTAGAGGGCTGAAGCGAAGCAGAGGGGCAACGTCAGCCGGATCGATCCATGGCATCCGACGGGCACATCACTCCCGGGTGCCTCAGCCGACGATGCGGGCGGGACTCTTTCTCACTGATCCAGCACTTCCTCATATCGGCCTGCGCGGCGCAGCTGACGGACAATGCCGTTGAACGCGGCGGTCACCCCCTGCGCCCTGCCAATCTCATTTTCCTGGCGCGCCGCATCCCAATAAAGCTCGAGCGGCCAACGCTCCGGGCAATGCGGAAGGAGGCAACGCAGCGCCAAGCGAACCTCTACGCCGTCCACGCGCGCGTCCGAGCAGCGGGCGACGCCGCTCCGCAGGATATGGACCGATAGCGCGATGACGACGCGCTGGTGGCGAGCGAGCTTTGCCATCGCTCAACGAAAGTCATGCAATTTGAAGCGGACGGCGTCCTCGGGATCCATGCCCTCAGCGTGCGGCGGCCAGTAGCAGTTCCGCGGCTCCGGCTTCCAACCCGGGTCACCCCGGTCAGGCGATCCGGCATGCTTGGCCCCGTCGCCGCGGCCGGTCCGATGGGGGAACGACATCTCGCCCACACGGTGCAGCAGGTCACCATGGTCGATGATCCGGTCGCAGATGACGTGGATCACCTCACCCTCTTTCTGCACCCTGCCCTTCATGCCGATCATCGACGCGGACATGATCGTGCGGCGTTGCCGCTCGAACCGATCCGGCCACAGAATACCGTTGGCGATCCCGGTTTCGTCCTCGATCGTAATGAACAGCACGCCCTTGCCGGAGCCGGGCTTTTGGCGGACCAGAATGATCCCGGCGACCTCGACGTGCCGGCCATCCCAAATGTTCGCGAGTTCCGCGCATTTGGTCACGCCACGCCTGGCCAGCTCACCCCGAACGAACGTCAGCGGATGCGCCCGCAGCGACAGCTGAAGCGAGCGATAATCCTCGATTACCTCGCGCCCGTCCGTCAACGCACGGAGAGCGACGGACGGTTCGATCCCTTCGGCGCTGATCGCCGCCATCGGCCAGGATCGTCAGCCGGTCGCGGACCGCATCCGCGATCGGCGGCAACGCGCGCGCGGTCGAGGGAACGCCGTCGAGCTGGCGCCCGCCATGGTTGGACACGACGATCCCGTCCGCGCCCAGCGACGCCGCCGCGCGTGCATCCTCGACGTCGAGAATGCCCTTGATGATCAGCGGGCCATCTCAACGGTCGCGAATGAATTCGAGATCCTGCCACGACACGGTCGGATCGAAATTGTCGCGCATCCACGCGAAGAAATCCTCCAGCCCGGTGTTCTTGCCGAGCACCGGCGCGACGTTGCCGAGCTGGTGCGGACGCCCCCGCACGCCGACGTCATACGCCCAGCGCGGCCGCCGCAACGCCTGCAGCATCCGCCGCGCGCCGCCGAGCAACCCGGACGCGCCCGCCAGCCCCGAGCGATAGTCGCGGTAGCGCGAGCCCGGCACCGGCATGTCGACTGAACACCAGCGCGGAACAACGCGCCGCCTTCGCCTGCGCGAGCAGCGACCGCATGAACCCCCGATCGCGGATCATGTAGAGCTGGAACCAGAGCGGCTGCGCCGTCGCCGCGGCAACCTCGGCGATCGGACAGGCGGAGACGGTCGACAGGCAGAACGGCACCCCCGCGGTCTGCGCGGCGCGCGCAGCCTGGACTTCGCCGCGCCGCGCGTTGAGCCCCGCCAGCCCGATCGGCGCGAGCGCGACCGGCAGGCGCTGGGGACGGCCGAACAGGGTCGTCGTCAGGTCTAGCGTCGAGACATCGGTCAGCACGCGCTGGCGCAGCGCGATATCTTCGAGATCGGCGACGTTCCGGCGCAGCGTCACTTCGCCGTAACTGCCGCCATCGATATATTCGAACAGGAAATGCGGCAGCCTGCGCCGTGCAAGATCGCGATAGTCGAGCGCCGATGCTGCCTTCAAGATGCCGTCCTTCGCGTGTCGCCCCTGAGGCAGCGGGTCGCTGGAGCCCGAGGCAAGCGCCACCGTCTACCAGCAGAGTCGCCCGCGCGACAGGGCGTGCACGACGATCCTGACCGGGCCGTGCCCCGCCGCATCCGCCGCGACACCGGTCGCGTTCGGCGCGCAATGGCGCGACCAGCGACTGCCGCCGCCAGCGCCGACGTCGAGACGCCTGCCATCGGGTGGATCAGCGGCACAGTCAGCCCGAGCCGGTCTGAGATCCTTTGCAAGTCCGTCCATCGTCAGTCCCTCCGCCGATGGCTGCGGAAGCGCCGCGTGGTGATGGTTGCCGCACGAGGTTCGTCCGCTTGCCGTAACGATCACGACCTCCTAGCGTCCGGCCCGGGCACCAAGGGGAAAATCGATGCGCACCGGAATTCTGTTGCCGTTTGCAGCGCTGCTATCGACCGCGGCGTTCGCCCAATCGACCGCGACGCGAGTTGTGCCAGATCCGGACGCACCGAAAGGACGGCTTTCCGATGCCGCGGTGCCAAAGGCCTATCGCCTGGACCTGACGATCCTCCCCGAAAGCGACGGCTTCGATGGCCATGACGAGATCGACGTCATCCTGAAGGACCGCACGACCAGGCTCTATCTCCACGGTCGCGATCTTGCCGTTTCGAAGATCTTTGCCCGGGTCGGCAAGACGATCGTCCCCGCGACCTTCACCCAGGTCGATGCGACGGGGACCGCGCGGCTCGATTTCGCCAGCGCCGTCCCCAAGGGTGCAGCGACGCTGGTGTTCGCGTATCGCGGCAAATTCGGCGACGATGCGTCGGGTCTGCACCACGTCAAGGTTGCCGATCGCTGGTACAGCTGGACTCAGTTCGAGAGCATCGATGCCCGCGCGGCGTTCCCCGCGTTCGACGAGCCGGGGTTCAAGCAGCCGTTCACGGTGACGGTCACCACCCATCCGGGGATGACGGTCGTCAGCAACAGCCCCCAGACCGGCATCGTCAAGGGCGGCAATGGTCTCGAGACGCATCGGTTCGCCCCCACCAAACCGCTGCCGACCTATCTCGTCGCGATCGACACCGGCCCCTTCGTCCGACAGTCGGGCACGATCGCGCCGACCCCGGAACGCGCGCACGCCATGCCGTTCGGCGCGGTCGCGACCCAGGCGCAGAAGGACAAGATGGGGTATGTGATGGCGGAAACGCCACGCATCGTGAGCCTGCTCGAGAACTATTTCGGCCAGCCGTTCCCGTTCCCCAAACTGGACCAGATCGGCTCGCCGATCATGCCCGGCGCGATGGAGAATGCGGGTGCCGATACCTATGGCGACGGGATCATCTTCCTGGACCGCAACGCCACCACCAGCGACAAGCAGGCGTTCGGCATGGTCGTCAGCCACGAACTCGCGCACCAATGGTTCGGCGATCTGGTTTCGCCGGCATGGTGGAGCGACATCTGGCTCAACGAAAGCTTCGCCAACTGGATGGGCTATCGCATCGGCAACGAATGGCGCCCCGAGCTCGGGATCGGGGTCGGCGCGCTTGCCGAAGGGTTTGGCGCGATGAACACCGATGCTCTGGAAGTCGGCCGCCCGATCCATCAGCCGATCACCGAAAACAGCCAGATCGACGGTGCCTTCGACAGCATCACCTATGGCAAGGGCGGACAGGTCGTCGCGATGATCGCGGCCTATCTCGGCGACGACCGGTTCAAGGCCGGCGTACGGCTCCATCTGCAGCGCCATGCCTATGGCAATGCCACGTCCGAACAGTTCTTCCAGTCGATCGCCGATGCCGCGCACGACCCCAAGGTGCTCGCCGCGCTGACGAGTTTCGTCGATCAGCAGGGTGTGCCGGTCATCGACGTGCGCCGTGACGGCGGCAAGTTCACCGCCACCCAGGCGCGCTACGCCTTCCTCGGCTCGAACCCGCCACCGCTCCGCTGGACGATCCCCTTCTGCGTCCGCGTCGACACCAGCAAACAGTGCACGCTGCTCGATGCGAAGACCACGACGGTGACCGTATCCGATGGGCGCGTGCTGATGCCGAACGTCGGTGGCACCGGCTATTACCGCTTCGATCTGTCGCCGGCGGACTGGCAGGCGCTGATCGCGACGGCTGCCACGCTGTCGCCCGGCGAAGCGGTTGCGACCACGGACAGCCTGTGGGCATCGTTCCGGGCCGGAAAGGCCCCCGCGGCGTGGCTGATCGCCGAAGCGCGCGCAATGGCGGCGAACCCGGATGCGGCGGCGAGCATCGGCCCGGGCGAGCGGATCGCCGGGTGGCGATCGCGCGGGCTGATCGCGCCGGCATCGCTGCCGGCATACCGGTCGCTGATGGCGTCGATCTACACGCCGCAATTGACCAGGCTCGGCTTCGATCCGGCGGTCGGTGCCCATGCGACCGACGATCCCGGACGGCAGGACCTGCGCCACAAGCTCATCGGACTGGTCGCCGACGACGCCCGCGATCCCGCCGTACGCGCGAAGCTGGCGAGTGCCGCCAACCGTTTCCTGGGCGGCGACACTGCCGCGCTCGACCCGGGTTTTCTGGCCAACGGTCTGACGGTGCTGGCGCAGGACGGCGGCCTGCCGGTCGTCCGGACGCTGATCGAGCGCGCGCTGGCGAGCGAGGACGCGACGGTGCGATCGAGCGCGCTGGCGGCGGCGGCGGCGAGCGGCCATGCCGATGTCGCCACCTATCTGTTGACGCTCGACGACAAGCGCCTGCGCGGTTTCGACCGGCTGCAATTGATCTTCGGTGTCGTCGGCACGGTCGAAACGCGCGATCTCGGGACCGACTGGGTGCTGGCCAATTATGACCAGCTCATTGCGGGTGCGAACGGCGTCTTCATCACGAGCCGGTTGCCATCGGCCTTCGTGACGCAATGCGGTGCCGATCGCGCCGCTAGGATCGACGCCAAGGTCGGTCCCGCCGTCCGAAAGGCGAATGTCGGGCTGCTGGCCTATCAGCGGGCGCTGGAGGCGATCCGGCTGTGCGGCACGCTGCGGATCGCGAAGGAAGCCGAGATCGCGGCGGCAGTGGCCAAGCCGGCCTAGCCGCCGGGCCGGGTCGGCGTTCCGCCAGGTTCTTCGCGACGGTCGGGAACAAGAGACGGGGCGGGGCTGGCACCCGCGCCCGTCGCTGCCTGCGCGGCGGCGTCTAGCCGGGCCGCCCGGGGAGATCGTGCGATGTCGCTGCCGCCAGCATCGGCCGGAACGACAGTTCCGGGGCGAGGCGGGATATGTGGACCGGGCCGTCGGTGACACGCCAGTCGCGATTGATGGCCATGGACATGAACGCAGCAGGGTCGAACCCCCCGGCCGTATCCGCCATGATGTCCTTGATGCGCTTGAAGGGGATGGCACCGTCCTGCATGTCATGCTCGACGGCCTGCGCCTGGGCGGCGTCATAGGGGCGCATCGCCAGATCCCGCAGCGTCCGGCCACGGGAATCGATCATCAGATACCCGATCCCGCGCGGCTGCAGATATGCGATCGCGGCCAGCGCCTTGGCGAGCGTGCGCTGCCGGAACATGGTGAAGACGGGCTTGACCTCGACGACGATGAGCCTGCCGTCCGTACCCAGCACGACCGCATCGGGATAATAGCGTCTCGCCCGGCCGCCGTCCGAATAATCGATCGCGATCGGCTGCTCCTGATACGCCTGGACGTCGTCCGACGCTTCGAGCCATTGATAGACCGAGAATTCCATCCCCGATTCGCACTCGACCATGCGCCGGAGCTTCCGGCTCTGGAACGTCAGGGCGTGTCGCCCACCCCCCTCGCCGGTCGAGCGTCGGGCGGTCGCCATGTCGTCGGGCAACGTCCCGAAGCGTTCGAACCGTCCGTTCAGCACTGCCTTTGCGGTCGCATCGGACCAGCGATCCAGCTGCCATCGGCCGAAGACGGTCGGGTCACGACAGGCGTCCCGGGCTGCCGCCTCC
The DNA here is from genome assembly GCF_040546365.1 of Sphingomonas sp. PvP055. Classification (NCBI taxonomy): domain Bacteria; kingdom Pseudomonadati; phylum Pseudomonadota; class Alphaproteobacteria; order Sphingomonadales; family Sphingomonadaceae; genus Sphingomonas; species Sphingomonas sp. PvP055. The sequence goes on along the minus strand of NZ_JBEPNS010000002.1, from coordinate 179,639 downwards.
GCGCTGTGGCGCAACCGCGCGGTATCGCCCGATGCGCCCGCCGCCAGCATCAGCATGACGGTCAGCTGCTGCGCCGCGGCCAACCGATCGTTCACCAGCCTGACGACCGTGCGCGCCGCCTGGTCGGGCTGCGTCCAGTCTGCGTCGCGGGATACGTCCGCCAGCACCGCGCGCAGCCGCGCGGCGCTTGCGATCCGCCTGGGCAGCGCGGCCGCAATATTCCGGAACGCGCGATTGCGACGCTGCCGGATCCGCTCCCTGCTCACGCCCAGGTCGTCGCCGACCTGTTGCAGGGTCAGGCGTTCGCCATCGCCATCGAGGCCGAGCAGGGTGCGGGCGATATGGCGGTCCTGGACGTCGGGAACGCAGGCGGCGACGATACCGCCAAAAGCGTCGCGCAGGCGATCGGGCAACGGATCGTCGGCGGGAAGGTCGGCATCGCGCGGCGCAGCCGGCACGACCGTTTCCAGGAGCATCGCGTCCAGCCTGTCATAGGCCAGCGCCACCGCTGCGACCGCGCGTCGCGGCGGCGCTGCACGATGCGATTGCGCCTTCAGGCGGTTGAGCGCTTCGATCAGGCGGTCGATCCCGTCCGACAAGGCCGCCGTCGGCGCACCCGCGGTTGCGCGCGCCGGAGGCTCGCCATCGCCGCCGTCGGGGCTCGCGGCAGGGTCCGGTTCCACCAATCCGAGCCGATGCAATCGCGCTCGGATCGCGCCATCGCCGCGTGCGTGCCGCTGCGCAAGCGCGCTGACCGAGGCACCGGCGTGAAAGCCCGCGACCAGCCGCGCGTCCTCGGGCGGAGACCAGGCTTTCCCGTGGCGCGGTGCCGTTTCTGCCATTCGCAATGCCGCCCGTCGTTATCGATATACGGAAAGCTACATTTTTTCAGGGCTTTGACACAAGCAACCGGTAGGCATGCCCGGCGTGCCGCCTGCTAACGATTCGTCAGAGCGGCAGACCGACGTAATTTTCCGCAACCGAAGTCTGCATCGCGATCGATCCCGCGAGATAATCCAGTTCGGCGGATTGCATGCGGTGCTCGAACGGGCCGTCCTCGGGGAAGCGGTGCATCAGCTTGGTCAGGAACCAGCTGAAGCGCTCCGCCTTCCAGATCCGCGCGAGCGCCTTGGCCTGATAACCGTCGAGCCCGCTATCGTCGGCGCAGCGGTAATGCGCGATTATCGCCCGGCTGAGATAGGCGACGTCGGACGCGGCGAGGTTGAGCCCCTTGGCCCCGGTCGGCGGGACGATATGCGCCGAATCCCCGGCGAGGAACAACCGGCCGTGGCGCATCGTCTCGAACACATAGGAGCGCAGCGGCGCGATCGACATTTCGAGCGCGCGCCCGCGCGTCACCGGCCCGGCGGCGAGCGGCGCGAAGCGTTCCTCGAGCTCGTCCCACAAGCGCGCTTCGGGCCATTGCTCGATCCGGTCGGTCAGCGGGACCTGGATATAGTAACGGCTCCGCGTCGGCGAGCGCATCGAGGCGAGCGCGAAGCCCTTGGGGCCGTTGGCGTAGATCAGTTCGGGATGGCACGGCGGGACGTCGGCGAGGATGCCGAGCCAGCCGAACGGATAGACGCGCTCGAACTCGCGCCGCTCCGCCGCCGGGATCGCCTTGCGCGAGGGGCCGTGGAAGCCGTCGCAGCCGGCGATGAAATCGGCCTCGATCCGCTGCTCCACGCCGTCGACGCCGAAGGTCACCGCCGCCCGGTCGCCGGTCAGATCATGCAGCGCGACATCGGTCGCGCCATAGACGATCTCGATCCCGCGCGCGGGTGCCGCATCCATCAGGTCGCGCGTCACCTCGGTCTGGCCGTAGACCGTGACGCGCTTGCCGGTCAGCGCGGCGATGTCGATGCGGATCAGATGCTCGCCATCGGCGAGGTTGAAGCCGTCCTCGACCATCCCCTCGGCAGCGAGCCGCGCGCCGAGGCCGAGCTGGTGGAGCAGATCGGTCGTCCCGCGTTCGAGCACCCCGGCCCTGATCCGCCCGAGCACGTAATCGGGCGTCTGCCGCTCGATCACGATCACGTCGATCCCCTCGGCGCGGAGCAGATGCGCGAGCAGCAGCCCGGCGGGCCCCGCGCCGATCACGGCGACCTGGGTGCGGCGCGTGCTCATGACGCGGCGAGCTGGCGTTCGAGCTGGTCGAGGATGCGGTAGCACGGCATGACCTGCGCGACGCTCGAATTGGGCGCGCGCCCCTCGCGGATCGCCGCGACGAATTCGCGGTCCTGCAGCTCGATCCCGTTACTCGACACCGCCACGCCCGACAGGTCGATCGGCTCCTCGCGGCCCGTCACGAGATCGTCGTAGCGCGCGATCCAGGTGCCGTTGTCGCAAATGTAGCGGAAGAAGGTGCCGAGCGGCCCGTCATTGTTGAAGCTCAGCGACAGCGTGCAGATCGCGCCGCTCTCGGCCTTGAGCTGGATCGACATGTCCATCGCGATGCCGAGTTCGGGATGGAGCGGCCCGGCGATCGCATTGGCCTGGACGATCGGCCCGGCCTGATAGGCGAACAGGTCGACGGTGTGCGCGGCGTGGTGCCAGAGCAGGTGATCGGTCCAGCTGCGCGCCTCGCCCTTGGCGTTGATGTTCTTGCGGCGGAAGAAATAGGTCTGCACGTCCATCTGCTGGACCGACAGGTCGCCCGCGACGATCTTGTCGTGGATATATTGGTGCGACGGGTTGAAGCGCCGCGTATGCCCGACCATCGCGACGAGGCCGGTCTCCTCGGCCTTCGCCAGCACCACTTCGCCATCGGCGAGGCTGTCGCACAAAGGGATCTCGACCTGGACATGCTTGCCCGCCGCCATGCACTGGATCGCCTGTTCGGCGTGGAGCTGCGTCGGAGTCGCCAGGATCACCGCGTCAAGCCCGGGCTGTTCGAGCGCTTCGGTCAGCTCGGTGCAGGCATGCTGCACGCCATATTTGGCGGCGACCGCCTGGGTCGGCTCCAGGCGGCGGCCGACGATTGAAACGACCTCGACTCCGTCGATCTTCTGCAGGGCGTCGAGATGCTTTTCCCCGAAAGCGCCGGCACCGGCGAGGGCGATCTTCATGGCAATGGCTCCAGAACGATGTGGCCGACGGCGGTGTTCGACGCCGGCACGTGATAATGACGGTGCAATTCGCGCACCTTCGGCCCCAGCGCGCCGCGCATGATGAGCCACATGACGAGTTCGATCCCCTCGCTGCCCGCTTCGCGCAGATAGTCGATGTGCGGCATGTGCCGCAGCGCCTCGGGATCGGCGGTGAGCTTGTCGAGGAAGGCGGTGTCCCATGCCTTGTTGATCAGCCCGGCGCGCGGCCCCTGGAGCTGGTGGCTCATGCCCCCCGTGCCCCAGATCTGCACGTTGAGATCCTCGGGATAACTCGCCACCGCCCGCGCGATCGCCTCACCGAGCAGCCAGCAGCGGTTGCCCGAGGGCGGCGGATAGGTGACGACATTGACCGCGATCGGCACGACCTTGACCGGCCAGGCGTCGACCTGCCCGAACATCAGCGACATCGGCACGGTCAGCCCGTGGTCGACCGCCATCGCGTTGATGATCGTCATGTCGAATTCGTCGAGGATGCAGCTCTGCGCAATATGCCAGGCGAGATCGGCATGGCCCTGCACTTCCGGCACCGGGCGCGGGCCCCAGCCCTCGTCGGCGATCGGGAAGCTGTCGGCGCAGCCGATCGCGAAGGTCGGGATGAAGGTCATGTCGAACGCCGAGGCGTGGTCGTTATAGACCAGGATCACGACGTCGGGCCTGGTGTCGCGCTCATATGCCCTCGCAAACTCGTACCCGGCGAAGACCGGCTGCCAATAGGCCTCGTCGGCCTTGCCGTTGTCGAGCGCGGCGCCGACCGCGGGGATGTGGCTGGTGGTGATGCCGGCGGTGATGCGGGCCATGTCAGTTCTCCGCCGTCGGCGCGTTGGGGATTTCGGCGGCGATCTCGGCCACCTCGGCGAGCGCCGCTTGCTCGGCATGCGAGCGCAACCCTTCGGGCGAGCGCCCGCCGCCGAGCATCATCGCGGCATATTCTTCCTGGGTCATGCCGGTCATCGTGCCGGCGGCATATTGGAAGCTCTTGCCGTCGGTGGAGAAGATCTTCGCCAGGAAATAGATGTTGCCGCCCGCGTCGAGCATCGCATTGTAATCGCGCGCCAGCACCGCCGCCTTTTGCGCGTCGGTCAGCGGCCAGCCGTCGAGATAGGCGCGCTCGTCGTCCTTGAAACGTTCACGGTTTCCGGCCTGCATCAGGCTGAACGCGAACTGGTTGAGGTGAAAGCCCGTGCGCGCCCGCGCGGCGGTGTAGACGCGCGTGCCGGGGATCGTCTCGAGCTCCGCCAGATAGGCGTGAATGTCACGTGGCGCCGTCATGCCCTTGCCTCCTCGGCGGCGATCAGGCGGCGGATGATCTGCCGCGCCCGCGTGCCACCCTCGTCGATATTATACGCGTTGAGCCTGAGATCGGGGTTGCGCGCGATTGCGCGCTGCTGCGCCTCGAGGATTTCCTTGTCCTCCAGGAACACCCCGCCCTGCGCGCGCTTGAACCGCGCGGTGAAGCCCGGATCGTCGATGTCGAAGCTGCGCGCCATCCCCCAGAAATAATGCATCGTGCCGTCATGCTCGGGGGTCATGCAATCGACCACCATCCCGCGAACGCCCTGGTCATGGCTTTCGAGCGTCGCGCCCGCGCCGACCGGTGCCACGCCGACGTCGATCATCACCGACGAGGGCGCGAGAAATTCGCAGATCTGCCAGCGGTCGACCGGTCCCGGCTGCTTGAGCGCACCGCGCCAGAAGGGCGGCGCATCGACCCCGGGCATCCAGCGCGCGACATAGGCGCGGTCACCCTCGACCCTGGTCTGGAGCGGCGCTTCCATCAGTTCGGGCTGGCCGATCGAACCGGAATGGACGTGCGTCTCGTGTGTCAGGTCCATCAGATTGTCGATCATCAGCCGGTAATCGGCCTCGACGTGATAATAGCCACCGTCGAAGGTCCAGCCCGGCGTCGAGCATGGCCAGAGATCGGGGATCAGCGCTTCGTCGGCGCGGGCCTTGTCGCCCACCCACAGCCACACGAAGCGATGCTTCTCGACCACGACATAGGTTTCGGCGCAGACGCGCGTGTTCACCCGGTCGGTCTTGAGCGGCATCTCCTCGGCGACGCCATCCGGCCCGAGCTTCAGGCCGTGATATTTGCAGCGGATCGAATCACCTTCGCGGATCCCCATCGACAGCGGCAGCAGCCGGTGCGGACAGGCGTCGCGCATCGCGACCACCTGCCGGTCGAGCCTGCGATAGAGCATCACCGGCACGCCGCAGATGGTGCGGGCGAGCGGCGTGTGGTCGATCTCGCTGTCCCAGCCGGCGACGTACCAGGCGTTGGTGACCCAATTGCTCACAGCCCGCGCTCCTTCAATCTGGCGTCGAGCCGCGGGAAGACGCGGCGCGCATTCCCCTCGAAGATCGCCGCGCGCGCCGCCTTGGGAATGGCGAGCGCGTCGACATAGCGCTTGGTGTCGTCGAAATACTGCCCGGTCTGCGGGTCGATCCCGCGCACGGCGCCGACCATCTCGCTGCCGAACAGGATATTCTTGCTGTCGATCACCTCGGCCAGCAGGTTCACGCCGGGCTGGTGGTAGACGCAGGTGTCGAAGAACACGTTGTTCATGACGTGCGTCGCCAGATCGGGCTGCTTGAGCATGTCGGCGAGCCCGCGATAGCGCCCCCAATGGTAGGGCACGGCGCCGCCGCCATGCGGGATGATGAAACGCAGCGAGGGGAAATCGCGGAACAGGTCGCCCTGGATCAGCTGCATGAAGGCGATCGTGTCGGCGGCGATGTAATAGGCGCCGGTCGCATGCATCGCCGGATTGCACGATCCCGAGACGTGGATCATCGCGGGCACGTCGAGCTCGACCATCTTCTCGTAGAAGGGATACCAGAAGCGGTCGGTCAGTGGCGGCGCGGTGAAGTGCCCGCCGCCGGGATCGGGGTTGAGGTTGCAGCCGATGAAGCCAAGCTCGGTAACGCAGCGCTCGAGCTCGGCGATCGAGCCGGCCATGTCGGCCTGCGGGTTCTGCGGCAGCATGCAGACGCCGACGAAGGTCTCGGGATAGAGATCGCAGACGCGCGCGATCAGGTCGTTCGACACCTGCGCCCATTGCCGCGCGATGCTCTCGTCGCCGACATGCGGCGCCATGGTCGAGGCGCGCGGGCTGAAGATCGTCATGTCGGCGCCGCGCTCGCGGATCAGCTTGAGCTGGTTCGCCTCGATCGTCGCGCGGATCTCGTCGTCGCCGATCGCGGGGTAGGCCGGGACCGGGGTGCCCGCCTTGAACGCCGCGGTCTGCGCGGCGCGCCACGCGTCATGCTGCGGCGGGGCCGTGGTGTAATGGCCATGGCAGTCGATCACGAGGGTCATGCAGCACATCCGACAGCAGGAGAAAGCCGCGCATTGAGCAGCGCGAGCGTGGATTCGAGGGTATCGGTGGGGGCCACGCCGAGCGCGCCGATCGCGCGCTGACGCTCGGTGGTGGCGCGCGCCATCGCCGAGCCGGTGCCGAGCGTGTCGAGCGTCTTGACGACCTCTTCCATTTCCTCGGCGCGGCGGCCGCCATGGACGATCATCCGTTCGAGATTATAGGCACCGCGCTCCGCCCAGGGCCGCGCGCGTTCGCTCGCGTCGAGCGAGGCGAGCACGTCTTCGCGCACCCCCGCCGCTTCGGCGGCGAGCAGGCATTCGGCGGTGAGTGCCTCGAGCCCCTTGACCATCACCGAGCGGATCATCTTGATCGCACTCGCCGCACCGATGCTGGCGCCGACGATGCGGACGTTGGTGAAGCCGATCGCGGTGAGCGCGGCGGCGCCCGCTGCGGCATGCGGACCCGCCACGAGCAGCGGCACCTTGCGGCCGAGCGGATGGACCGGCGCCATCACCGCGACATCGACATAACGGCCGCCGGCCTGCTCGATCGCCTGCGCGGCGTGGCGCTTGGTTTCGGGGGCGACCGAGTTGAGATCGCAGAACAGCGCGCCGGGCGCGATCGACAGCGCGGTTTCCTCGGCCGCGGCGCGCGCCTGGTCGGCAGTGACGAGCGACAGGATCACCGCCTTGCCCGCGACCGCCGCGCGATTGGTCATCGCCGCCTGCACCCGCGCCGCTGCGAAATCGGCCAGCTTGCCGGCGCGAGTCGCCGGATCGGCCAGCTTGCGATCATAGCCCGACGCCGCAAGGCTGTCGGCGAATGCCATCGCCGCCTCTCCGAAACCGATGAAACTGGGATTTTGCGTCACCATGTGGCGACGGTGGCAAAGCCCGGCAGGCCCCGCCAATCACAATTGCCGATCGCTATCGGTTTTCCGGAAGTCTCGTTGCGCGCACGGCGGCGTGCAGCAGCTGGAGGAAATGGTCCTGCTCGGGCGTGGGCCGCCAGTTCTGCCGGACCGTCAGCCCGATCGTGCGCACCGCATTGGCGATCGGATTGCCGATCTGGCGCAACACGCCGGTCGCGAGCTCGGGCGCGACCTGATCGGGGGAGAGCAGCGTCAGGAAATCGCTGTCGCGCAGCACCCCGCGAATCACCATCACCGATCCGCATTCGATCGGCGCGGCCGGAAGCGCCGCCTCCGCGAACATCGCCTGCCACAGCGTGCGCAGCGGTGATCCATGCGGGGCTACGACCCATGGATACCGTCGCAGGTCGGCCAGATCGGGCGTCCGGCCGGCAAGCGGATGGTCGACCCGCCCGACGATCACCAGCCGATCCTCGAACAGCGGCGTCTGCGCGAGACCCGCGGGGGCGACGTCGCGCAACGCACCGATCATCACGTCGATCTCGCCGTCCAGCAGCGGATCGACCAGTTCGCGCCACGATCCTTCACGCACGTCGACCGCGACGGGCGCCACGCTCCGCGCGAACGCCGCGATCGCATGCGGCAGCACCAGCGCGCGGCACAGCGGCATCGCGCCGATCGCGATCCGGTCGGCGGCCCCGTCCGGCAGCGCCTCCACGAGCCCGGCGGCGAGTTCGAGCACCGCCAGCCGCGCGCCGCGGGCGAGCCGTCGCCCGGCGTGCGTCAGCGCCACGCCGCGCCCGCGCCGCTCGACCAGCGGGACGCCGTACAGGCTTTCGAGATCGCGCACCGCGCGGTGCACCGCGGGTTGCGACTGCCCCTGCAGCAGCGCTGCCGCGGCGAAGCTGCCCGCGTTGGCCAGCGCCAGATAGGCGCGGAGTTGCGTCGCGGTGATCAGCCGTTCGGGCCGCGCGAACCCGCGTGCCCCGCTGCGCGTGCTCGCGCGCGAACCGTCGGCCAGCCGGGCAAAGCCCGCGCGGACCCGCAGGATCAACGCGGTGCCGGCCACGGTCGGCGTCACTCCGTCGGCGCGGCGATCGAGCAGCGCGACGCCGAGCTGCCGCTCGACCTTGGCGATCCCCTGGGTGAGCGCGGGTTGCGAAAGGTTTTCCGCCTCCGCCGCGAGGCTGATGCTGCCGAGCTCGGCGGCGGTCGCGAGCGCATGCAGGTGGCGCAGGTTGAGGTCGAGCGGATCCATGCGCTCGCATAGTATAATCTTATGGCCGTGCACGACAATTGATTTGGGTTGGCGCGGCCGCGCCGGGCACTCCACGGCCACAAGGAGAATGCGCATGGGCGGACGCGTGGTACGCGACATTTCGCGAGTCGAGCAGAGCGTGATCGACGGTCTCGCTCACGCCGGCGTGGCGACGGTGCACGAAGCGCAGGGGCGGATCGGGCTGCTCGCGCCCCATATGCGACCGATCTATCCGGGCGCGCGGATCGCGGGGTCGGCGGTCACCATCTCGTCGCCGCCGGGCGACAATTGGATGCTTCATGTCGCAATCGAGCAACTTCGTGCCGGAGACGTGCTCGTTCTTGCGCCAACCTCGCCCTGTTCCGACGGCTATTTCGGCGATCTCCTCGCGACCAGCGCGATGGCACGCGGGTGCCGCGGCCTCGTGATCGACGCCGGCGTACGCGACCTTCGCGATCTTCAGGCAATGGGTTTTCCGGTCTGGTCGAAGGCGGTGTCCGCACAGGGCACGATCAAGGCGACTTTGGGGTCGGTCAACGTGCCGATCGTCTGCGCCGGTGCGGCGATCGAGGCGGGGGGCGACGTGATCGTCGCCGACGACGATGGCGTCTGCGTCGTCAGGCGCGCCGACGCGCCCGCCGTGCTCGAAGCCGCGCGCCAGCGCGAGGCGAACGAGGAATCGAAGCGCCAGCGGCTGGCGGCGGGGGAGCTCGGGCTGGACATTTACGACATGCGCGGCAAGCTCGAAGCGCTGGGGCTGCGCTATGAGTGACCCCGCCACGCCGGGCGTGCGCTGCCTGTGGATGCGCGGCGGCACGTCGAAGGGCGCGTTCTTCCGCGCCGAAGACCTGCCCACCGACGCCGCCGCGCGCGACGCCTTCCTGCTGCGCGTGATGGGTTCGCCCGACCCCCGCCAGATCGACGGCATGGGCGGCGCCGACCCGCTCACCTCGAAGGTCGCCGTGGTCGCGAAATCCACGCGCGCGGGGGTCGATGTCGATTATCTCTTCCTCCAGGTGTTCGTCGATCAGCCGATCGTCAGCGACAGCCAGAATTGCGGCAACATGCTGGCGGGCGTCGGCCCCTTCGCGCTCGAGCGGGGCCTGGTCGCGCCGACGGGCGACGAAACCCGCGTCGCGATCTTCATGGAGAATACGGGCCAGGTCGCGGTCGCCACGCTGCAGACGCCGGGGGGCCAGGTGCGCTACGACGGCGCTGCCGCGATCAGCGGCGTCCCCGGCACCGCCGCCCCGATCCCGCTCGCCTTCCGCGACACCGCCGGATCGTCCTGCGGCGCTTTGCTGCCGACCGGCAACGGCGTCGACACGATCGACGGCGTGGCGGTTACGCTGATCGACAACGGCATGCCCTGCGTCGTCTTCGCCGCCACCGATGTCGGCGTCACCGGTTATGAAGACCGCGAAACGCTCGACGCGAACCATGCGATGAAGGCCAAGATCGAGGCGATCCGCCTGAAGGCCGGACCGCTGATGAACCTCGGCGACGTCGCCGAAAAGTCGGTCCCCAAGATGATGCTCGTCGCCGCGCCAAAGGACGGCGGCGCGATCGCGGTGCGCTCGCTCATCCCGCACCGCGTCCACGCCTCGATCGGCGTGCTCGGCGCGGTCAGCGTCGCGACTGCCTGCCTGATCGACGGCTCGCCCGCCGCAGTGCTCGCGCACGTGCCCGATGGCGACACCAAGACGCTCGGCGTCGAGCACCCCAGCGGCGTCACCGAATGCGTCGTGACGATCGACGCCAACGGCCAGCCGGTCGAGGCAGGCATGCTGCGCACCGCACGCAAATTGATGGACGGAGAGGTTTTCGCATGAGCCGCACCAAGACCTGGGTCGACCAGCCGAGCACGCCCGCCTACGCCCCGCCCCCCGGCGCGGTCGATGCGCACGTCCACGTCTTCGGCCCCGAGGCCGACTTCCCGTTCAGCCCCAAGGCGAAGTACCATCCCGAGGACGCCACGCCCGAAATGCTGTTCGCGCTGCGCGACCGGCTCGGCTTTTCGCGCACCGTGATCGTCCAGGCGAGCTGCCACGGCACCGACAATGCCGCGACGCTGAACGCGATCGCCAAGTCGGGCGGCGCAGCGCGCGGTGTCGCGGTGGTCAGCCCCGATATCGACGATGCCGAGCTGCAGCGGCTCCACGACGGCGGCATCCGCGGCGTCCGCTTCAACTTCCTCAAGCGGCTCGTCGACGATGCGCCCAAGGACAGGTTCCTCGACATCGCGCGCCGTGTCGCGCCGCTCGGCTGGCATGTCGTCGTCTATTTCGAAGCGGACATCCTAGAGGAGCTCGAACCCTTCCTCGCCGCGATCCCGACGACGATCGTGATCGACCACCTCGGCCGCCCCGACATCGCGCAAGGCCCCGGCGGCGCCGACATCACCCGCTTCGTAAAGCTGCTCGACGATCACCCCAATATCTGGACCAAGGTGTCGGGCGCCGAACGCCTCTCGCCACAGGGCCCGCCGTTCGACGATTTCGTCGCGGTGATCCGCCCGGTAGTCGAGCGTTTCCCCGATCGCGTGCTGTGGGGCACCGACTGGCCGCATCCCAATATGGAGCACCGCATCCCCGACGACGGCACGCTGGTCGATATCATCCCGCGGATCGCGCCGACCGCCGAATTGCAGCGCAAGCTGCTGGTCGACAACCCGATGCGGCTGTACTGGCCCGAGCAACGGGGTTGAACGCCGTTTGACCTCGGAGCTGCCATGACCCTGCCGACCCGCGCGCTAGGCCCCTTCACCGTCTCGGCGATCGGGCTCGGCGGCATGAACCTCAGCCACGCCTACGGATCCCCGCCGAGTGCGGCGGATGGCGGACGGCTGCTCAACCAGGCACTCGATCTCGGCTATACGCTGCTCGACACGGCCGCGCTCTACGGTGCCGGCGAGAACGAGCGGCTGATCGGCCGGGCGGTGATGTACCGCCGCGCCGAGTTCACTTTGGCGTCGAAATGCGTGCTCGACATGATCGACGGAAAGCGCGGTCTCGACGGATCGCCCGCGGCGATCGCGCGCACGCTGGACGGCGCACTCGAGCGGCTCGGCACCGATCATATCGATCTTTATTACATGCACCGGCTCGATCGCCAGGTGCCCGTCGAGGACTCGATCGGCGCGCTCGTCCGCGCCAAGGAGGCGGGCAAGATCGGCGCGATCGGCCTGTCGGAAATGTCCGCCACGACGATCCGTCGTGCCCATGCCGTCCATCCGATCGCCGCGGTGCAGTCCGAATATTCGCCCGCGGTACGCAACCCCGAAGTGGCGGTGCTCGATGCCTGCGCCGAGCTCGGCATCGCGCTGGTCGCCTTCTCGCCGGTCGCGCGCGGGCTGCTTGCCGGTGCGATCCGCGACGACGCCTATGCCGAGGGCGATATCCGCCGCGCGATGCCGCGATTCGTCGCGCCGCTGCTGACGCACAATGTCGCGATCGTCGCGGAATTCGACGCGATTGCCGTACAGGCTGGCCTCACACCGGCGCAGCTCGCGCTCGGCTGGGTTCTGGCGCAACGCCCGTTCATCATCCCCATCCCGGGCACTGCCAATCCGGCACACCTGATTGAAAACCTGGCCGCCGCCGAGCGCCCGCTCGCGCCGGATCTCGTCGCGGCGGTGGATCGTCTGCTTCCACCCGGCGCGCTCAAGGGGGCGCGCTACACGGCATCGATGCAGGCGCAGATCGACACCGAACTGCTCCCCGACGAGGAGCTGGCCTAAGGCTGACCCCTTTGGTCGGGCGGCGCGCAGACATAGGAAGCGCTGCGCGTGGTGTCCCCGCCGCGATAGCGCGCGCGGCTCGGCCATGCGCACAGCGCACGGCTGAACAGCAGGCGCCCGTCCTGACGCTTCTCGGCCTCGATCCGCTCGGGCGCGCGGGCCTGCTCGACCCAGGCGATCACCGCCCACAGCATGTCGCGCGACGGATCGGCCGAGGGATCGCCATGCCCTGATCCGCCGAAACTGTCGGCACCGGGGCCACCCGCGCAGTGATACATGCCGGGCACCATGAACAGGCGAACCGCGTGCGCCAGTTCGGCCGCCCCGCCATTGGCCGCAGCCAGCCGATGGTAATAATCGATCGTCGGCCCGGCGATCACCGAGGGATCCTGCCAGCCCTGATAAACGATCGCCTTCCCGCCGCGCGCCCGGAAGGGCGTGATCGCGACGCTGTCGGCGCGAAGCTCGGGCATGGTCTTGTCGACCAGCGCCAGATCGCGCGACCGCTGGAAGCCGGACTCGTCCCAGTCGGGTTTGTCGTACACGGCATCCGCCCACATCGCGCGGAGCAGCGGCGACGGCGGACCGGGCCGCGTGCGCACGCCGGGGAGCAGCCCGCGGTCCATCGGATGGCCGCGCTCATCCGGCATCGGTGCGACGATTGCCGCGAGCATCCCGAGCTTGGCTGCGTTTAGGCAATCGTCCGTTTGGCCAGCCTTGCACGCCAGCGCGCGCGGGCGAAAGCGGCAACCGCGCGGATCTTCCATGATCCCGTCCACCACGCCATCGCGCGCATCGCACGCCGCGATCGTCCGGCGTTCGTACAGCGCCCAGTCGCGATCGGTCAGCGCAGCAGCAGGATAGCGCTTCTGCAGCAGCGAGAAATACAGCATCCGGACAGAGATCAGCGGCATGTACGGCCCCGGCGCACCGGCGACGATCCCGTCATAGTCGGCGGGATAGTCCTGCAGTTCCTTGAGCGCCTGCCGGCCGCCGCCCGAGCAGCCGAGGAAGTAGCTGTGCGCCGGGGCCCTGGCGTAATAGGTCGTCGCCAGCAGCTTCGCCGCGAGCGCGGTCAGATGCACCGCGCGATGCTCGTAATCGACACGCGCCTTGGCGTCGCGCATCCAGTGCGCCTGGCTTGCCTTATGCCCCGAATCGGTCGTGACGGTTGCAAAACCCTGCGCAATCCGCCGGCTCATGTCGGCATAGTTGAACACGCCGGCATCGCCGCCGACCCCCGCGCCGAGCAGACGTTGATTCCACCCCGCCGGGTCCGGCAGCCACAATTCGAAGCCGATCGTGCCTTCTATCGTCCCTTCGACGCGGCAGAGCGGACGGTACACCGGCACCGGCCGGTAAACACTGGTCGTTTCCGGGACCCAACCCGCGGCGGCGGGGACCACGCGCGTCGCCTGGGCGACGTGCACCGCGCCCGCGTGGTCACCGACCAGCACGCCGCACACGGCCGCCCGGGCAGGTGTCCCGCAAACGCTGGTCAACGCAAGTGCGGCGACGACCAGCCAGCGCATCAGAATTTTACCCCCGCCGTCACCGCGAGCAGCCGCGGCACCGGATTGACCGACTGCGGATCGTAGCCGAACGTCGTGTCGACGAACGGCGGGCTGGCGTCGAGCAGGTTGCGGACGTCGAACGAGAGCGTGAAACGCTTCGACACGTCGAACCCGATCAGAAAGTCGACCGTGTCATAGGCGGCGACATGCTGGACCGGCGTGACGGTCGTGTTGCGATAGCCCGACAGGTGATTGACCGTCACCCGCGCGTGCAGCTTGCCCGTCGCGACGCCGACGTCTCCCTGAAGGCGGAATTTCTGCGGGAAATTGATCGTGTTGATCACCTCGCTGAAGCCCGCGCCCGGCACGGCCTGGAACTTGTACTGGGTGAAATATGTCCCCTGCACGCCGCCATCGATTCGCCAGTCGCCCGTGGTCCAATGATAGTTCGCACCGAAATCGATCCCCGCCACGCGCGAACGCCCGAGGTTCTGTCGGCGTCCGTCGACGATGAAGGATACCGCCGAACTGTTGATCGGGCTGTTGATCGGCAGCCCGGACGTCACCAGCGCGGCGACCTGCGCCGCGCTGGGCGAAAGATTGACGAAGCTTGCGTAGAGCGGGTTGGTCAGGATGCCGGGGGTGCCGCGCAGCGCCTGGATCTGGTTGCGATAGTCGATGTGGAAATATGTCGCGTTGAGCACCAGCCCCTTGAGGATCCCCGCCGGTGCGAATTCGCCGCCGCCAGACCAGGTGCGTGCGGTCTCGGGCTGAAGATTGGGGTTGCCCCCGGCCAGCCCGATCCCGGTCAGATTGCCGTTCGCGCCGGGCAGCGTGTCGTAATACAGCCCCGCCCCGCCCGCGAGCTGCGACGTCTCGACGAACGTCGGCGCACGGAACGACGTGCCATAGCTGCCGCGCAGCGTCAGCGCGGAAAGCGGTTTCCAAGTAATGCCGAACTTGGGATTGGTCGTGTCGCCGAAGTCGCTGTAATGCTCGTACCGACCGGCCAGCGACAACGAAAGCTGTTCGAAGCCGGGAATGGCGTTGCCGGTGCCGAAGATCGGCACGAACAGTTCGCCGAACACCGCCTTCACGTCACGCGAACCGCCTGCCGCGGTATGGATCTGCGCCGCGCGCGTTCCGGTGGTGAGATCGGTGAAGGTATATTCCTTGCGATACTCGCCCCCCGCCGCGATGCGGACGTTGCCGCCGGGCAGCGCGAGCAACGACCCGTCGAGCTGCACATTGGCGACGTCGAGCCGGGTCGCGCCCGCGATCACGAAGTAATTGTCGCGAATGCGCGCAAGCGTCGCCGGATTGTTCGCGCCCCCGAACAGGTTGAGCGCGGTCGCAGGGTTGGGGTCGGCGAGCGCCGCGTTGAGCGCGGCGGTATTGACCCCCAGCCGGCGGTCCGCGACGTCGGTGGATTCCCCATGCTGGTAATAGAAAGTGCCCTTGAAATCGGCGAACAGCTTGGCCTCGACTCCTCCGCGCACGCTCCAGGACGTCGCATGATAGGGATTGAGATCGGGTCCCAGCTCGGGGAGCAGCGAATAGGGCGCCGTTACCGACGTCGCGCCCGCAACCGGGCTGACGAAGAACGGATTGACCGGGCGTACCGTCGCGGTGAAGGTATCGCCCGTACCCGGGATGATGCCGTCGCGATACGAATAGAAGCCGTCGCCGAACAGCCGTAGCGGCCCCAGATCCTGCGACACCTGGCCGACCACGCTGACGCGCTGCTGCTGCGGGATCACCGCATCCTGACCGTTGTAGAAACATCGGTTCGACGTACCCGCGACGAGCGCCCCCGCCGTCGCGGGCGTCACCCCGCCAACCGGGATCGCAAAGTTCTGCCCGCCGACGGTGATCGTCCCCGGGTTGCAGTTGGTCGTGCGCAGGTCGCGCCCGCCGCGATAGCGATTGTCGTTCTGGTAATAAGGCAACTGGCTGCCATACAGCGCCGCATTGCTGGTATATTCCCCGGCGAGCATCGCCGACCCGCCGTTCCAGTGCGTTCCGGCGATGGCAGCGACCTGCTGCTCCGCATACCCCCCATGGGTGAAGGCGGAGCGCGCGCGCACCTCGACGCCGTCGAGATCCTTGCGCAAGATGAAGTTTACCACCCCGGTGATCGCGTCCGAACCATAAATTGCCGAAGCGCCGTCGGCGACGATCTCGATCCGGCTGAGCGCGATCGAGGGCAGGACCGACGGATCGGTGAACTGTCCCTGCGTTCCCTGTGGAGGAAAGCGCTCGCCATTGAACAGCAGCAGCGTGGCATTGGTGCTGATGCCGCGCAGGTTGATCCCGGCACCGCGCGTCGCATTGGCCTGGCCGTTCTGCGCGCTGCCCCCGTTGCGGTTGGCGCCCAGGCCCACGACCTGCGGCACGCGGCGCAGGATATCGCTGACCGACGTCACCGGTTCCTGCGCGATCTTGCTCTGATCCAACGCGATGACGTTGGAACCGACCGCGGGCACCCCGCGGATCCGCGATCCGGTGACGACGATGTCCTGCGCGGCCGAACCGGCGGCATCCGGCTCGTCGGGCGTGGCTTGCGTCGGCTGCGGCCGCGGCTCGGCGGTCTGCGCAAGAAGGGGACTGGTGGTGGCGGCGGCGAGCGCGGCGAGGCCCACCCGGGTGGCGCGGGCACGGGTATGCAATGTCATCGTTTTCCCTCTCCTTTGCCGATCCGGCCGTCTGGCGGGCCGTGACCGGGATTGACGTGAACTAGGGTACTTGCGGTTCTGGCGCGGCCCTCGCCCGCAGCCGCGGCGCGATCGACAACACCGCGATCGCGGCAATCAGCAGCAGCGCGCCGACGAGTTCGGCTGGCGTCAGCGCGCGCAGCCCCCACCCGGCGGCGAGGATCAGCGATCCGGCGATCCCCGCGAGCAGGCTCGATGCACGCTCGAGCGGCACGCAATAGGCATTCTCGCGCGGGTTGAGCAGGATCAGCACCGAAAAGATCGAGACGACGGTGAGCGTCAGCGCGATCAGCGCGAGCCAGCCGAGGACGCTGTCACCCCATATCCCGACGAAGCCGAAGCTCAGTTCGCCCGCCTGGCCGCCCCACCCCGTCGCCGAGATCAGCGCGAGGAACAGGACCGAAGCGGGCAAGGCGAAGATCTTCTCCTCGACGAAATAGCCGCGCACCTTGGCGTCATCGCCATCCTTCGACACGCGGGTCATTACGGTCAGGCGAATGAAGTAGCCGAGCGTGTACAGCAGCACGACGAGGATCGCGAGCGGCGGCAGGCCGAGTCCGCCCCGGCTGGTCAGCGTGATCGCGAGTGCGAGCGCGACGAGCGCAAGCGCCACCCAGCTCCACCAGCGCACGCGCCGCCCGAACAGCAGATCCACCAGCGGCGCGATAATCAGGATGTCGCCGCGCATCAGCAACTGGATGAACGGTATGCTGACCCCCTCGAAGGTGAAGGACAGCGGTACGGTGAAGACGATCAGCGCGGTCCCGAGCCCCGACAGCAGCGTGTAGCGCGTCGGCATCGGCACGCGCAGCCCGGCGATCCGTACCGCATGGGCATCGCGGTGCCAGCCCGACGCCCAGATGAAGCCGTAGGTCAGCAGCGTATTGAGGATCAGCGACGCGGGGAGCGTCTCGAGCCCGGTCAACGGACGCCCGAGGCTGCCGTGCGGCAGGCTGGTGATCAGCTTGGTGAGGATGACGTTGGGCAGATAGAAGAGGAAATAGAGGCCGACATAGCCCTCGAGCGGAAAGGCGCGGCGGCCGGTCACGCCGCCAGCTCCAGTTCGACCATGTCGACGCCGATGCGGTAGCGGGCGTTGAGTCCGGCCTCGCCGGTGACCGCCGTCATGTAATTGACCACCGCGGCATGGCGCGGATCGTCCGGCGCGACGAAGCGCGGCACCGCGTCGCGACCGATGTGCAGCGGGAGGAACCCCGCGCGCGTCACCCGCCCGCGCTCGATCTCGAGCCGCGCGACGATCGACATCCGCGAGGCCGTCGGAAAATTGTACAGGCTGTCGAAATCGGGCTCCCACGCTTCGGCGAGGACGCGGATTTCGTTGAAGCTGCGCGACGCGGCATGCGCCGGGTCCATCCTCAGATCGGTCGCAAAATTGCACAGCGAGTGGAAGACGGGCTTCCCGTCGATGATCTCGCAGCCCTTCAGGATATGCGCATGCCCGCCAAGGATCGCATCGGCGCCGGCAGCGATCGTCGCCCGGGCGACGTCGCGCTGATAGTCGGCGATCGTCGCGCGGACGAAATGAATACCCCAATGATGCGATACGATCACGACATCGGCCTCGTCTTTGGCGGCGCGGATATCGGCCTCCATCGCGGCCAGATCCTCGCGATGCGGATAGGTGTGGATCCGCGCGGGCGTACCGGGCTGATCGTGCTCGATCTGCTCGTACAGCGTATGCGCGCGCATCGGCGCGCACCCCGGACGGCGCTCGTCCGCCCAATAGGCTTGCGGCAGGATGCTCGAATACGCGAGGAATGCGACACGCGTGCCGTCGGGCAGCGTAAAGCGCTGCGGCCGCCTCGCCTCGCCGATCGTCGCTCCGGCACCGACGACCCGTATCCCCGCCGCCTCCAGATGTGTCCGCGTTTCGAAGAAGGCGGCATTGCCCCAGTCTAGCACATGATTGCCCGCCATCGAGATCACGTCGAACCCCGCGCGGCCGAGCGCGGCGGCGCCGTCGGGCCGCGCGAGCACGGCGTGGCGTGCCTGCGGCAGACGGACGCCGCTCTCGGCAAAGCTCGTTTCGAGCTGCCCGAAGACGATGTCCGCCGCGCGCAGCACGTCGCCGGTCGCCGCGAAGCTTTCGTCGTAGACGTCGCGATCCATCGCGAGGTCGCCCGTCGCGAGGATCACCGCGCTCATGCGGCGGTCTCGAATCGCACCGGAACGCTCAGCGCGCCGATCTCCGGGAAACGCGTCGGCTTGGGCTCGCCGTCGAGGACAAAACCGGGCGCACCAGCAAGCAGTTCCTCGAGCGCGACTTCGAGTTCGAGCCTCCCCAGCGCCGCGCCGACGCACATGTGCGGCCCGCGCCCGAAGGCGAGCGAATCCTTCATATTGGGCCGGTCGATCCGGAAGCTGTCGGGATCGTCGAATACGTCGCCATCGCGGTTGGCCGAGGCATAGACCAACGCGATCGGTTCGCCTGCCGGGATCGTCCGCCCGCGGATCGTCACGTCGCGCACCGCGGTGCGCGCAAAGCCGCGATACGGCGTATAGAGCCGCAGAAATTCGTCGATCGCCGCCGGGATCAGGGCAGGATCCGCGCGCAATTGCTGCTGCAGCGCGCGGTCGCGTCCCAGATGGACCGCAATCGACCCGATCACCACCGTCGGCGCAATCAGGCCGACCACCAGGACCTGGCGGATGGTGCCGACGATCATCTCCTCGGGCAGGGCTTCCCCATCGACGCGCACCGCGAGCAGCGCGCTGGTGGCATCCTCATCGACCGGCAGCGGATCGGCGCGGCGTGCCGCAACGACGCCGCGCGCCATCTCGTACAGCAGCAGGCTCGATTCCTTGGTTGCCGCGACGTCGTTCGACTGGACCGCAATATTGTAGCGCCGCCCGACCTCGGTCAGCGCCGCAACCGAGTCCGCCGGGAGGTTCATCCAGTGCGCGAAGACCGCGATCGGCATGTGCGCCGAATAATCGGCGCATACGTCGCCCGCGCCCCGCGCCGCCATCTTCGCCACCAGATCGCGGCAGATCTCGCGTATCACCGGCGCCAGCCGCTCGATCCGCTTCTGCGACAGCAGCGGCGCAAGCGCGCGACGATAGGCGGTGTGCTCGGGCGGATCGAGGTGCAGCGGCGGCCGCCGCCCGGTGAAGGCGACCTTGGGGATGACATTCTGCTGCGAGGTGATGAACGTCGAGAAATCGGCCGCCGCCGCTGCGACGTCGTCGTGC
This sequence comes from Sphingomonas sp. PvP055, assembly GCF_040546365.1. NCBI lineage: Bacteria > Pseudomonadati > Pseudomonadota > Alphaproteobacteria > Sphingomonadales > Sphingomonadaceae > Sphingomonas > Sphingomonas sp. PvP055. The sequence continues at coordinate 159,900 of NZ_JBEPNS010000002.1, read as the reverse complement.
TTCAGCAGTGCCCAGAAACCGTCCCATGTGTCGCTGTGCGCCACCGGACAGCGCGCCCGCAATTCCGCATATTCGGCATTGGCGCTATCGAAGGTTTCAGGCAGCAGCGGATTGAAGTCATGAGTCATAGCGATTTGCTACACGCCAATGTAAGCGCTTGCAAGAATGTTTTCATAACGGCAAATTTTCGCGTAAGATGCGGGCGATGTCGAACCGCACTCCCCGTCTCGAGGACGTCGCCAGCCAGGCCGGCGTCTCCTCCGCCACCGTCTCGCGCTTCCTCAACGCGCCCGACCGAGTCGCCGAGAAGACCGCGGAGCGGATCCGGGCGGCGGTGGCGGCGACCGGCTACCTCCCCAACCTCAACGCTGGCGCGCTCGCCGGCAGCCGCTCGCGGCTGATCGCCGCGCTCGTCCCCGACATCGCGCAATCGATCTTCAACGACACGATCGAGGCGATGATCGAGGAACTCTCGGCGGCCGGGAACAGCGTGGTGCTGTCGCTGACCGGCGCGGACAACAGCCGTCTTACCGCGCAGATCGACGCCGCGCTGTCGCGCCAGGTCGATGCGATCATCCTCACCGGCATCGTCGCCGACCCGGAGACGCGCGAGCGGCTGCGCGGACATCCGGTGACCGTGATCGAGACTTGGGGCCTGCCGCTCGACCCGATCGACGTCGCGATCGGCTTCTCGCACGAAGCGGTCGGCACCGAGATGGCGCGCTTCCTGCGCGGGCGCGGCTATCGCAGGCCCCATCTCGTCGTGCCGCGCTCGCCCCGCGCCGAGCGCCGCGCAAGCGGATTTGCGCAACGCTGGATGGAGGAGGGCGGCGAGGAACCGACGCGGCTCGAGGTCGCCATCCCGAGCCATTTCGGCCAGGGCCGGCTCAGCTACCGCGCGCTCGCCGATCTCGCCGAGCGTCCGGACGTCGTGGTGTGCGGTTCCGACTGGATCGCGCAGGGGTTGATCGTCGAGGCGCAGGCGGCGGGCGTGCGCGTGCCGGACCAGCTCGCCGTCACCGGTTTCGGCAATCTCCGCCTTGCCGGCGACATGCGGCCGACGATCACCTCGGTCGATGTCGACGGCGCCAGGATCGCGCGAGAAGTGCTGCGCGTATTGCGCACCATCTCCGCCGGTACGCTGCTGGCCGAGCGCCATATCGACGTCGGATTCCGCATCATCGCGCGCGAAAGCGCCTGACGCCCCCTTGCTCATCGTCTTAAGTTATAACAGTATTGTCTCATAACAATGGAGAGGATAGCATGAGGATCACCCTAGCCGCCGTATCCGCACTCGCGCTCGGCATCGCCAGCATCGCCTGGGGTCAGGCCGCGATGCCGCCCGAAGCGCTTGCCAAGATGCGTGCCGACAATGCGGCGTACGATGCCATGCCCGACACCACAGGCACGGGCCCCTACCCCGCCACGCGGATGGTCGAGGCGGGCCTGCCCGATCATATCGTCTATCGTCCGGCCGATCTCGGGGCGCTGGGCGCGCGCAAGCTCGGGGTGCTGGTGTGGGGAAATGGCGGTTGCAGCGACGATGCCGCCAGCGCGCGGCTTCATCTCGCCGAGATCGCCTCGCACGGTTATGTCGTGATCGCGCCAGGTCGGGCGATGACCGGTCCCGGTGCCCCCCCGCGCCCGGACACACCCCCGCCGCCCGGTCCGCTCGGCATCAAGACGACCTACACGCAAGTCGCCGCGGGACTCGACTGGGCGCTTGCCGAGACCGTCCGCAAGGGCAGCCCGCTCTACGGTCGCATCGATCCCAAGCTGGTCGCGGTGTCGGGACATAGCTGCGGTGGGCTGCAGGCACTGCAGATCGCGCCCGATCCGCGCATCCACGCCGTGATCATCCACAACAGCGGCGTGTTCAAGGACAACACCAACCCGATCCAGGGCATCACCATCGCCAAGTCGGCGCTCAAGCAATTGCACACGCCCGTGCTCTACGTGATGGGTGGCCCGACCGATATCGCCTGGCCTAACGGCAACGACGATTTCGACCAGATCGACACGGTGCCGGCGATGATCGTGAGCCTTGGCGTCGGGCACGGCGGCACGTTCCACCAGCCCAATGGCGGGCGCGTTACGCCGGTCGATGTCGCCTGGCTTGACTGGCAGTTGCGCCACGACGCCGCTGCCGGGCGGTGGTTCAAGGGCAAGGACTGCACATTGTGCACCGATCCGCAATGGACCGTGCGCAAGAAGCGGATCGACTGAGCGACCACGCAGGACCGGACAAACCGCTTCCCCCGCGATCGTCGGGAGAAGCGGCCGTCCAAGCCTAGCGGCAAGCGCCCCCGCGAAGGCACGGCCGTAGCATCGGCGGCGGGGTATAAGCGACGAACCCGGCCGGCCGCGCTGGCCACCGCCCGCGGGCAACGCGCCGTTCGAGATGATCGAGCGCGGCAAGCATCGTCCCGGTCGCAAAGGTACAATGCCCCGCCCCGGCAACCCACAGCGCTTCCGCCGCCCCCGGCGCGCGACGCGCAGCGGCCTCGACATAGCTCCGCTGCAGCGACGGCGATGTCAGCCCGTCCCCGATATTCTGTACCGACAGGATCGGCACCAGAGGCCGCGCCGTGGGCGTGTAATGCGCCATCATATAGGCGACTGCGTCCGGTGCCGCCGCCACGCGTGGCCCTGCCGCCAACGTCGCGAGGTCGCGCCCCAGATCGAGCCCGGCCGTCCAGTACAGCCGCGCGACCAGCGCCCCGCGCCCGGACCGGGCGAGTTGCCTGCGATAGTCCACTCCGCTGTTCCACGAGAACCCGCCGCCGCCCCGCCGTTCCTGATCGACCCGGGGGAGGAACACGCCCATCGCAAAGGTCTTCGCCATCTCCGCTTCCTGCCCGACCGCGTCGTCTGCCGCGGGGGCGGGGGCGCCCGGCGTGGTCCAGCCCGGGAGCCCGGCGAGCACCCCGGCGAGCGCCAGCCGCGCCCGGCCTTGCGGCGTCCGCTGCGCCTCGGCCACGACCGCCGCGACCCGCGCGCCATTGGCGCGGTCGTCGTCGACCCCGGTCAGGCGGATCGCACTGCCAAGCGCAAGCAGCATTTTGAAGGCATAGGCCCCGTCGAGCGCCATGTTCATCATTCCCACCGCTCCGCCGATCGACGGGCACAACGCAAGGGCCCCGTCGATCCGCCGCGGCGCGGTCTCGGCGAGTGCGGTGGTGACGAGCCCGCCCATCGACATGCCCCAGGCAATCACCCGCTTGGGGCGGCCATGTACCTTCGCGAACGCCTCGATCGTCGCGAACTGGTCGGGCACGGCGGAGTCGAGTGCCCAGCCGGCATCCGCATAACTCGATCCCGCGAGCGCATAACCGCGCGCCAGCAGCGCATCGCGTACGCTCGCGGGTGCATCCTCGGGCGGATGCGGCACGGGGCTGTAGCCATGGCTCCACAGCAGCAGCGTCCCGTTCCAACGGGCCGGAACACTCGCCGTCCAGCGCGCGCCGTCGGCAAGCGTTGCCGGCGGGGCAGCAGGCGGGGCAGCGACCTGCGACTGCCCGGTGGCTCCGGCACCGAGCATCACTGCGCTCGCGAAAATCATCCAGGTCCGTCGCATCGCTTGCCACTCCCAACCGCTATACGCCATATCCGTAAGCGTTATGAAAGCGCTTGCAGGGATTCGCAACCATGTCGCTGACCGAGACTATCGCGCGGCATATTGCTGCTTATCCTCCGGCCGCCCTGCCGCACGCAACGCGCCACGCCACCGCGCGCGCATTGCTTGACGGTTGCGGCGTGATGCTTGCGGCGACCGCGCTCAGCGACGCCGCGACGCCATACCGCCGTCTCGCCGAGGCGAGCGGAGTCGGGCCGGCACGCCTGCTCGGCAGCCCGCTGCGCGCCTCGCCCGCAACCGCCGCGCTCGCCAACGGCGCGCTCGCGCACGCGCTCGATTTCGGCGACACCTTCGATGCCGGGCCGGCGCACCCGAACGCCGCGCTGATCCCGGCGCTGCTCGCGCTCGCCGATGCCGATCCGAAGATCGATGGCGCACGCTTCGTCACCGCAATGGCGCTCGGCGGCGATCTCGCCTGCCGTCTGTCGCTTGTCGCGGGCCCGGCGATCGAGCACCATGGCTGGTATCCGCCGCCCTTGTACGGGCTGATCGGCGCGGCGGCAGCCTGCGCCTATCTGCTCGGGCTCGACGCCGCCGGAGTGACGAGCGCGATCGGCCTCGCCTTCTGTGGTGCCACCTTCCCCGGCGAGATCAAGCACGACGCGCACGCCCCGCTGCGCGGGATCCGCGACGCTTTTGCCGCACAGGCGGCGGTGACCGCGGCGCTGCTCGCGCGCGCCGGCGCCCAGGCCTTTGCCGCGCCGCTCGAAGGCAAGTCGGGCTTCTTCGCAACCTACGGCGGCGGTACGGGCGACCCGGCTGCCATGCTTCAGGGCCTTGGCACGACCTTCCTCGGCGATCGGGTCAGCTTCAAGCCTTGGCCGAGTTGTCGCGGCACGCATGCCTATGTCGAGGCGGCGCTACGCTTGCGCGCCCGGCGCGGGTTCCGGCTCGACTGGATCGATGCGATTGAAGCCACGATCGGCCCGGTGCAGGAGATGCTGGTCGAGCCGTCCGCGCGCAAGGCCGCGCCAGCCACCGCGATCGACGCAAGGTTCAGCATCCCGTTCACGCTGGCGACCGCGCTGGTCGATGGCGCAGTGACGCTCGACTCGTTCGACGCCGCAGCGCTCCGCGCACCCGAGGTGCTCGCGCTCGCCAGCCGCGTGCGCTGGACACGCCATCCCGACTGGACCCGGGCGCACGCCGCCTCTGGCGCGGTCACGATCATCGATCGGGCGGGCGAGCGCGCGACGATCGAAATCCTCCAGGCGGCCGGTCACCCCGACCGTCCGCTCGACGATGCCGCGCTAATCGCCAAATTCGTCGATTGCGCCGGCCGTGCGGTCGCCCCGATCGCGCCTGCACCCGCCACGACGCTTGCGCACACTATTCTGTCAATCGCGTCGCTGCCCAGCGCTAGCGCGGTGCTGTAGCCGCGAGCGGTGCGATCGCCACCTCGACCCGCCGCTGCGACGCCGTGCGCAGCCCGTCAAAGGCTTCGTCGTCGCGCTCGCTCGGCGCGCCTGTCGCCACGGCAATCCGGTCGCGCGGGACGCCACGCAGCACCAGCGCTTCGACGACGAGATCGGCCCGTTGCTGCGCCAGCCCCACCGGCTCGGCAATCGCCTGCCCCGACACCCTGCTCGGCGTACTCGCGGCATAGCCCGTCACGCGCACCCGCGCCGGCTGGACGTCGAGCGCATAGTTGATCGCTTGGTCGATGTAATAATCCGACAGCTGATAGACGATGAAGCTCTTCCCGAAATCGAACGGGATCATCACCGTCCGCGCCGCAAAGGGCCGATCGGGCCGCTTGCGCTCCTCGTACAGCGGGCGGACGTTGCGCTTTGGCAGGGCGAATTTGCGGCCCGTGTATCCCTCGGCTGCGAGCACGAACCGCGTGCACGGCTGGTCGAGCACCGATGTCCGCACCGGGTCGAGCACGATCCCCCCGCACGGATTGGCCGTCTCGCCCCTCGGACGCCCCTCGACCAGGACCGCGGCATTCCAGTCGGGCTTGCTCGGTGCCCGGCTGACATCGTAGCGCATTCCGCTCGCGGGATCGTCGACCAGCCAGCACCCCGATTTCGCGCCTGCATCGGTATCGCGATAGATCGGGCAGGCGATGAAGCGCAGGTCGCCGGCGGTGTCGCTCGCCGCCCCGCCCAGCACTGCCGCCAGCGCGGAGACGGCCAGCGCCTTCACAGCGCCCTCATCAGATTGACCAGGTCCTGCTTCTCCTGCTCGCTGTACCCGATGCGGTAGCGGCGATCGTAGAAATCGACGATCCCGCGCAGGTCGCGTGCGGATCCGTTCGAGAAATAGGGCGCGCGTGCCGCCAGGCCGCGCATGCTCTGCAACGTGATGCGCCCGACATCGGCGCAACGCCCGGTGGTCAGCGCATAACCGGGATCGCTCGTCAGAATCGTACGACCATAATGCGGGTGCGGCACCCCGGTGCAGGTAATGCGGAACAGCGGCAGCCACGGCATCGGCTCCGCGAACGGGCGGTTGGTCGTGCCGAGATCGACCTGCCCCGGCGCGACATCCATCCCCATGAAGCTCATATTGTGACAGAATACGCAGGCATTGCGCACCGGATTGCCGAAGCCGATCGGCGAGTTGATTCCTGCCGAATCGCTGATGAGAAAGGTCTTGGTACGGAAGATCCTGGCCCCGCGCGCAACCGAGTCGCGGAACGCCACGACCTCGGGCGACAGTGTCGCGCGCTCGGCCGGCGCGGTCTTTTCCCATGCGGCGAACTCGCTCCACACCGGCGTGCCCTGGCTGCCGAGCCGCCCCGGCGGCGACACCTGCAGCTTGCGCGGCCCGCCTTCGGCACCCGCCGCATCGACCGCACCGCCCACGGCATCGCTTTGTTGCGCGACATAGAGCCGGCGTTCGAAATTGAGGATGTGCGCGATATCCCGGCGTGACAGATTCTTGAGGAAGGCAAGATGCGTGCTCGCGGCATCGCGCATCTGCGCGCTGAGGCTCGGCACGCGCGCATCCGCCATCAGGTTTCCGCTCACCGGCTTACCCGTCTCGGGGTCGAGCGACAGCGGCATCCCGGCCTTGGGATCATAAGCAAAGCCCATCGCCTCGATGAACTTGAAATTCGCCACCGGACGCGGCCGGCGATAGACCGAGACGTGCGGGTCGGCGGCAGGAAGCCCCCATTTCGGGTCGGTCTCGCATCCGGTCGGATCACGCACCACCTCGATCGTGAAGTCGGGTGCGATCGGCTGGCCGGACAGATCGCGCGGCGGCCACGGCCGGGCGATGCGGATCAGCCCGTGGTCGAGCAGCAGGGAATGCGACGCGCGTGCCTGCTGTGGCAGGCTGGGGCAGTTCGATCCGTCCGATGCGGCGAACAGCGGGTCGGCAGCGCCGCGCCGCTCCCATTGCCGCTGCACGTCCGCGACCGAGAGGCTCATCGCATCGGCGGGCTGATGGCACGTCACGCAGGCACGACCGCCGGGCCCGCGCGCGGTGAAAAAGGGGTGACCTCTGGTCGGCATCGGCCCGCGGTCGAGCAGCAGGCGGACGGTGCCGGTCGCGTCGCGATAGTCAAGCTGCGCCGGGAAGACGCGGCCCTCGTTCGGCTGCCACCAGCGGTCGGGCGGGGTCGCCCCGTGCGTCAGCCCGACCCCGGCGCAGCACGCCGCGGCGAGCGCGAACAGCGCGGTGCCGACGCTAGAAAGCGAAACGGATCGTGCCATAGATTTCTCGCGGCGCATCGGGAATGGCGACATACTGACCGGTCGGCGCGAGCGTCGCCTTGTAGAAGAAGTGCAGCTTGTCGGTAAGGTTGGTGCCGTCGATCGCCAGCTCGATCCCGCGCAGCGCTGCGGGCTTCCAGCTCAGCCGGGCGTTGACGAGCGCGAATGGCGATTGGTACGAGGTCGGGTCGGCCGCGGTCAGGAACTGGCTCCCCTTGTAGCTTACGTCGCCGCGCAACGCCCAGGCGCCGCCCGCGTTGAAGCGATACTCCGCACCGCCGTTGATCGACCAGTCGGGGATCTGCGGCACGCGGCTGTTCAGGGTGAAACCACTCGTTACTGCCGCCGCGGTCAGCGAATTGAACCTGGCGTCGACATAGCCCATCCCGAGGTTGAGGCTCACCCCGCGCGCCGGCCGTGCGGTCGCCTCGAGTTCAAAGCCCTTGATGTCCGACCCGCCGGCATTCTGCGTCGTGCGGATGTTGGCATTGGTGACGGCGTCGACTCCCTGTACCGTCAACTGGATGTTGCGATACTGGCTGTAGAAACCGGCGAGGTTGAAGGTCAGCCGGTCGTTAAGCCACGACGATTTGACGCCGAGCTCGTAGCTCGTCAGCTTCTCCGGATCATATTCGGGCGTCGGCGTCGAGGCAACCGTCGACGCGCCGAAGCCGCCCGACTTGAAGCCCTTCGAATAGCTCGCATACAGCAGTACGTCGCGCACCGGCTTCCAGTCGAGCCCGATCTTTGGGATGAACGAATTCCAATCCGCCACCGCGCTCGACAGCGGCACGACCGTCATATTGTTCTGTGGCCGGACCACCGAGGTAGCATAGCGCTTGCGGTCATGGTTGAAACGACCGCCGGCCGTCAGACTGACCGTCCTCGTAAGCTTGAGAGTCTCCTGCGTGAAGATCGCCTGACTGTCGGCCTGGGTGAAGAAAGTGGTGTAGGTGTTGCCCGCATCCGCTGCGGTGGGCGTCAGGCCGCGTGCGATCAGCGCCTCGTAAATCCCCTCGAACGACCGTGTGTAGACGCTCGAATTGCCCTTCTCGCGGAACAGATAGCCGCCGATCAGGAAATTGAGCCGGTCGCCGAACGCGGTACCGCCAAGCTGCGCCTCCTCGCTATACTGATTGTCGTACAGCTTGGTGCGCGATTGCTGGAGCGGGTATGGCGTCTGGTCGCCATCGACGTTGATCAGGGCGTCGACGCTGCGCCAGGCGGTGATCGATTTGAGCGTCACGTTGGGCGCGATTTGCGCGCTCAGGACACCCGAAACGCCGCCGATGTCCGAATCATCCTGCTGCAGCCCCAGCGAATAGATGTCGTACGGGCTTTTCGAGACCCAGCGCGCATCATAGACGCTACCCGTCGGAAGGCCGAGCGTACCGTTGAGATAGGGCGCCGCATATTGGTTGTACCGCGCGATCTTGGCGACCGTCGCACCGCTCGGCACGAACGCGATCTCATAGCCACTCGGCGGATTTTGCCGCTGGCGGGTGTAATCGGCATTGACCTTGAAGGTCACGTCGGGGCTGACCTGCCATTTCACGCCGGCGCGAACGATAAAGCGGTTCTCGCTCGCGTAATGGGCACCGTCGAGAATGCGCGTGCCATAGCCGCGGTCGGTCAGATAGCTGACCGACAGCTTCGCCCCGAGCGTGTCGTCGATCAGCGGAGCATTGATCACCGCGCTTCCGTCAACGCGGCCGTAACTGCCGACGCGGCCGCGCAGCTGCCCGGTCGGCCCGCCCGCCAGGATCGGCTCGGTGGTGATGACGTTGATCGCGCCGCCAATCGTGTTGCGACCATAGAGGGTGCCCTGCGGCCCCTTCAGCACCTCGACCCGCGCGATGTCCTCGAGGCTGAGCAGGCCGCCGACCGAACGGGCGAGATAGACGTCGTCGACATAGACGCCGATCCCCGGATCGGTCGGGAACTGGAAATCCCCCGTCCCGACACCTCGGATGTACCCTGCGAACGAGGATCCGCCCCCCGCCGGGCGGTTGGTCGGGTGCAATTCCAGGTTCGGTGCGAAATTGCTTACCCCGGCGAGATTGGTAATGCCGCGGGATGCGAGCGCGGTCGCCGACAGCGCGGTGATGGAAACCGGCGTATCCTGCAGCCGCTGCTCGCGGCGCTGCGCCGTAACGATGATGTCGCCCTCGCCCGGCGGAACGACCGGATCCGTCGCTGCGGGCGGAGGAACCTGCGTGGGGGATGCGGTGGTCGCCGGATTGACGGGACTGGCCTCGGTCGGCGCCCCCGTGCGATCCTGCGCCAGGGCAACGCCCGGTGCGATCAGTGCCAACCCCAGTGTGGACGTTCCCAACGCCGCGCCAATCGCCCGCATCTACCCTCTCCGTGGCCGCGGTCCTTGACGGCCGACGATCTGAGTCGATAGCTATATAGAAAAGCGAATATCGTCAACGATCCATGGTGCCGGCGACGCGGGCGCGGATCGCGGCGATGGCACCGACGGCACACAGCAGCAGCACGGCGAGCGCGAAAACAGGAATGTCGGGGGACCCGCTGCGCTGGATTGCCCAGCCGATCGCAGCCGGTGCCACGGCGCTGCTCGCATTGCCGCACAGATTGATCACGGCGACATTGCCGGGCCGGTCGCTCGGCAGATAACGCGTCGGGATCGTCCAGAACACCGATTGCGCGCCCCCCAGCCCGAGGCAGCCGACCACCAGCAGCGCAAGCGCCGGCGCGCCGCCACCACTGGCCGCCGCCAGCGCAAGCCCTGCCGCGGCAAGCAGCGCCCCGAACGCGACGTGGCGGAATCGCTCGCCGGTGCGATCCGAATGTCGCGCGTTGAGCGCCATGCCGAGCCCGATCGCGATCCAGGGCAAGGCCGCGATCACACCCACCATCACCGGCCGATGGACCCCGCTTGCGGCGATCACGCTCGGCAGCCAGAAGATCAGTGCGTTGGCCCCCGTCACCAGCGCCAACCATGCGAAGGCGCAGAGCCATAGCACCGGATCGCCCCATGCGACGGGCGCCCGCGCCGCGGCACCGTGCTGTTCCGCCGCCAGGCTCGTCGCGATCCAGCGGCGTTCGGCAGCGTCGAGCCAGCGCGCATCATCCGGCGAATCGGCAAACCATATCAGCGCGATCGCCCCCAGCAGCACGGTCACCCCGCCCTCTACCAGGAACATCAGCCGCCACCCCGCGATCCCGCCGAGGTCGAGCCCGACCAGCCCCCCGCACAACGGACCGCCGATCACCACCGACACCGGCACCGCTAGCAGCGTCAGCGCTATCGAACGGCTGCGATACGCCTGCGGCAACCAGCGACTGATGTACCACACCACCCCAGGCGCAAACCCGCTCTCGAACACGCCGAGCAGAACCCTCAGCAGGAAGAAGTGCCACGGCAGCGTGATCGCCGCCATCGCGATCGACACCAGCCCCCAACCGCCGACACTCAGTGCGATCCAGCGCCGCGCGCCCCAGCGCCGCAGCAGCGCGACGCTCGGCAATTGAAAGGCGAGATAGCCGACGAAGAACAACCCCGCGCCGACCCCATAAGCCGTCGGCGACAGGCCAACGCTGCGGTTCATCCGCAACGCGGCAAAGCTGATATTCACCCGGTCGATCGAACTCAGCACGATCAGCAGCGCCAGCACCGCGACCACGCGCACCATCACCTTGCGATATACGCGGTCTCCGATCGCCGCCATTGCATCCTCCGATTTTGTCCGGGCTTGCCAAGCGCAGCGCGCCACGTCAACGAGATCGTCAACGATCTTGATAGAGGCTTCGCGTCATGCAGGACTATGATCCCCTCGCCCACGAGACATTCGAGACGCCGCACCGCGTCTTCGCGGCGCTGCGCGCGACCTGCCCGGTCGCGCATAGCGACGCCTTCGGCGGCTTCTGGATGCTGACGCGCCATGCCGACGTGAAGCGCGTGCTCGATGATCCGATCGAGTTCACCACGCGCGTCCGTAACGTCGTTCCCGGCGCCTCGGCGACTGGACGGCGCCCACCGCTCCACCTCGATCCACCCGAGCATACCCCGTATCGGCGCGCGATCGACCGCGCGATCGGCCCGCGTCGTGTCGAGACGATCGCGCCGCTGATCGCAGACCATGCCCGCCGCCTGCTTGCCTCTTATGTAGCGCAGGGCGGCGGCGATCTGGTGGAGGACTATTCGAGCCCGCTGCCCGCACTGGTCTTCGCCGACTGGTTCGCGCTGAACCCCGCGCAGACCGATCTGCTATGGCGCACCGCGCAGGGCTTTGTGAAAGCATGGGAGGATTTCGACGTCGCGACGGTCAGTCGCACCAGCGCAATCCTCTACGATCTTGCCGGCAGCCTCGTCGCCGCCCGGCGCGCGACGCCGCTCGACCCCGAGCAGGATCCGGTCAGTTCGCTGCTTGCCGCACGCGACGCCGCAGATGCGCCGCTCCCCGACGAGATGCTGGTCGGCTGCGTCCGCCAGATCCTCGTCGTGGGTCTGGTCGCGCCGCCGGTGTTCCTCGGCAGCGTCGCGGTTCACCTCGCGCGCGATCCCGACCTCCAGCAGCGCCTTCGCGCCGACCCGTCGCTGATCCCCGCGGCGACCGAGGAGTTCCTGCGGCTCTACACCCCATATCGCGGCTTCGCCCGCACCAGCGTGTCGGGAGTCGAGATCGGCGGGCGGTCCATTGCCCCGGGCGAGCCGATCGCGCTGGCCTATGCCTCGGCCAATCGCGACGAGGCCGTGTTCGACGCGCCCGATACCTTCCGGCTCGGGCGGCCCAACATCGGCGAACACCTCGCGTTCGGTCGTGGCCCGCATCGCTGCGCCGGCATGGCGATGGCGCGTACCGAACTGCAGATCGCGATCCGCGAACTGCTCGCCGCGACCCGGACGATCGCGCTGGCGGGTGACGTGCGGATGAGCGGGATGCCCGAAGTCGGGCCGATCTACGTCCCGCTCCGCGTAGCCTAGACCGCGATGTCGCTTTCGAGCCGTACCGCCACTTCGAGTGCCTCGGCGATATGCGCGCGCATCAGCCGTTCGGCACGCGCCGCGTCGCCCGCCACGATCGCCACCGTGATCTTGCGATGACCGGCGTTGGCGTCGTCGATCCGCTCCGGGTTCGTAGAAGGTCGAGAACAGCAGGCGATAGAGCGGTACGCGCAGCCGATCGACGAAGGTCGCGACATAGGCGTTGCCGGCACCGGCGATGATCGCGTCGTGCCACGCGTCGTTCAACCGCGCGAACCGGGCATGATCGCCGGTATGCTCGCACCCGTTCATCTGCTCCTGCAGCGCGACGATTTCCCGCTTGACCGGTTCGGGGGCGAGGATCGCACAATCATGCGCGGCGAGTCCTTCGAGCGCCATGCGCGTGCGGTAGATCTGCCGCATCTCGGCCGGCGTGAAACTGCGGACGGAAGCGCCGCGAAACTCCTCCAGCAGCACCAATCCCTCGGTCTCGAGGCGTTGCAGTGCCTCGCGCACGCGGGCGCGCGGGCTGCCGGTCTCGCGAATCAGGTCGGGCTCGACCAGGCGCTGACCCGGCGCGAACCGTCCGGCGCGGATCCCGTCGCGTAGCCAGCCGACCAGTTCGGCGACGCTCATGGCGGGCGCGCGTTGCGGGGTTGGGGAGGCGGTCATCCCGGCCAGTTGGGGAACACCCCCTGTTTTTGTCAACGAGCCATATTGCCGACGGTTACGATTTCCGTTATTCGCCATAACAAATAAGGAGAGGTTCGATGGCTAGCGATGGTTCGATGCTCGCGCCCGACGATGTGGCGCAGGGTGCCCGGTTCGAGCGGCGTAATCCTGTTACCGGAGAGGTCGCCAGCAGCGCGCCCGCCGCGACCGTGGCCGACGCCGATGCCGTGGTCGAAGCCGCGGCGGCCGCCTTCCCCGGCTGGGCGGCGCTTGGCCCCAACGCGCGTCGCGCGGCGCTGATGCAGGCCGCGGTCGCGCTCGAAGCCCGTGCCGACGCCTTCGTCGAGGCAATGATGGGCGAGATCGGCGCGACCGAGGGCTGGGCGCGTTTCAACCTGATGCTCGCCGCCGGCATGGTGCGCGAGGCCGCCGCGCTGACCACGCAGATCAGCGGCGAGGTGATCCCCTCGGACAAGCCCGGCTGCATTTCGATGGCATTGCGCGAGCCGGTCGGCGTGCTGCTCGGCATCGCGCCGTGGAACGCGCCGATCATCCTCGGCGTCCGCGCGATCGCGGTGCCGCTGGCGTGTGGGAACACGGTGGTGCTCAAGGCGTCCGAGCAATGCCCCCGCACGCACGGCCTGATCGTCGAGGCGTTCGAGGAAGCGCTTCCCGCCGGCGTCGTCGGCGTCGTCACCAATGCCCCCGCCGATGCGGGCGCGATCGTCGGCGCGTTGATCGACCATAAGGCGGTCAAGCGGATCAACTTCACCGGCTCGACCGCGGTCGGCAAGATCATCGCCAAGCGCGCCGCCGAGCATCTCAAACCCGTGCTGCTCGAACTCGGCGGCAAGGCCCCGTTGATCGTGCTCGACGACGCCGATCTCGACGAGGCGGTCAAGGCCGCCGCGTTCGGCGCGTTCATGAACCAGGGCCAGATCTGCATGTCGACCGAGCGGATCATCGTGCTCGACAGAGTGGCCGACGCCTTCGTCGCTAAGTTCAAGGAGAAGGTCGGCAGCATGCCGGTCGGCGATCCGCGCGCGGGCAACACGCCGCTCGGCGCGGTGGTGGACCAGAAGACCGTCGATCATGTCCGCGAGCTGATCGACGACGCGCTGTCGCGCGGCGCCGAACAGCTCGTTGGCGGCACGGCGAACGGCGTGCTGATGCCCGCGCACGTGATCGACAAGGTCACCCTCGAGATGCGGCTGTTCCGCGACGAGAGCTTCGGCCCGGTCGTGGGCGTGATCCGCGCGAAGGACGAGGCCGAAGCGATCGCGCTTGCCAACGACACCGAATACGGTCTCTCCGCCGCGGTGTTCACCCGCGACACCGCGCGCGGCCTGCGCGTGGCGCGTCAGATCCAGTCGGGCATCTGCCACATCAACGGGCCGACCGTCCACGACGAGGCGCAGATGCCGTTCGGCGGGGTGAAGGGATCGGGTTACGGCCGTTTTGGCGGGAAGGCCGGGATCGACAGCTTTACCGAGCTGCGGTGGATCACGATCGAAACGCAGCCCGGCCACTTCCCGATCTGAATCGCGCGTGACGCTGCCCCCGCCCCCGCCCGGTCTCGACCATGTCTTCTCGCTGTTCGTCGAAGTCGCCGTCCCGCAGGAGCAGGGGATCATCGACGGTCGGCAGCTACGCTTCGTTGCGATCACCGGGGGCCGCGTCGCGGGGCCGCGGTTGAACGGCGTGGTGCTGCCGGGCGGCGGCGACTGGCAAGCGATCCATGCCGACGGCCTCGCGCTGCTCGAGACGCGCTACGCGATCCGCGCCGAGGACGGCGCGGTGATCGGCATCACCAACCCGGCCGTCCGCGTGGCCAGCGAAGCGGTGACGCACCGCCTCGCGCGCGACGAGCCGGTCGACCCGGCCGACTATTACTTCCGCAGCACGCCGCGCTTCACCGCGCCCGAGGGCAGGCACGGCTGGCTGCGCCGCACCATCTTCGTCGGGGTTGGCATCCGCCGCCCCACGCAAGTCGAGATCCACGTGTTCGCCGTCGCATGACGGCCAGTCTTTACAGGGAGTGATTACATGACACAGACCAGCAGCAACGGCGTCGTCGCTTATGAGATCGTCGACCGCATCGCCTGGGTGCGCTTCAACCGCCCCGACAAGCGTAACGCGATGTCGCCGACGCTCAACCGCGACATGATGGAAGTGCTCGACCTGCTCGAGTTCCACGAGGACGTCGGGGTGCTCGTATTGACGGGCGAAGGCTCGGCCTGGACCGCGGGTATGGACCTCAAGGAATATTTCCGCGAGACCGAAGCCAAGGGCCTCGCCGGCACGCGCAAGGCGCAGAGCGAGAGCTATGGCTGGTGGGCGCGGCTGCGCTGGTACCAGAAGCCGACGATCGCGATGGTCAACGGCTGGTGCTTCGGCGGCGGCTATGGCCCGCTGTTCGGCTGCGACCTCGCCTTCGCTGCCGAGGACGCCAAGTTCGGGCTTAGCGAAATCAACTGGGGCATCCTCCCCGGCGGCGGCGCGACCAAGGTCGCGACCGAGCTGATGCCGCTGCGCAAGGCGATGTATCACGCGATGACCGGCGAGAACATCAGCGGCACCACCGCCGCCGAATGGGGTCTGGTCAACGAAGCCGTCCCGCTCGACCGGCTCAAGGATCGCGTCACCGAAGTCGCGCACGTCCTGCTCGCCAAGAACCCGGTCGCGCTCAAGGCGACCAAGGACGCCGTCCGTCGCGTCGGCGAGATGACCTATGACAATGCGCAGGACTATCTGATCCGCGCGCAGGAAGCCGCCAACAGCTATGACGGCGAGGGCCGCAAGGAGGGCATCCGCCAGTTCATCGACGAGAAGAGCTACAAGCCCGGCCTCGGCACCTACGACACCAGCAAGACGCAGGGCTGAGGACGCCGTGGCCGCCCGCCCGCCCGTCACCGCGCTCGATCGTCTGCTGCGCCCACGCTCGGTCGCGATCGTCGGCGCGTCGGAGAAACCCGGCGCGCTCGGCAACCAGGTGCTCGCCAATCTCGAGCGCCACGGCTTTGCGGGGGAGATCCACCTGATCAACCCCAAGGCACCGGTGATCGGGGGGCGGCGGGCGTTGGCGAGTATCGCCGAGTTGCCCGACGGGGTGGATGCGGCGGTGCTGGCGATCCCGGGCGGCGCGGTGCTTGCCTCGGTCGAGGCGCTCGCAGCGCGCGGGGTGGGCGCTGCCATCATCTTCTCGGCGGGTTTTGCCGAGGGCGGTGCGGAGGGTATCGCAGCGCAACAGGCCGTCGCGCGGATCGCGGCGGAGAGCGGCATGGTGATCGAGGGGCCGAACTGCCTTGGGATGGTCAATTACGTCGACGGCGTGCCGCTCACCTTCGTGCAGACGCCGGCCTATCGGCTGGGCGACAAAAAGGGTGTCAGCATCGTCTCGCAATCGGGCGCGATGGCGGTGGTGCTCGGCACGACGCTGATGGCGAAGGACCTCGGCCTCTCGCTCTCGGTCTCGACCGGCAACGAGGCCGCCTCCGGGGTCGAGGACTATGTCGAACACCTCCTCGCGGACGCATCGACGCAGGTCATCGCGATGATCGTCGAGCAGTTCCGCCAGCCCGCGCGCTTCCTTGCGCTTGCCGCACGCGCGCGCGCCGCGGGCAAGCAGATCGTGCTGCTTCACCCGGGACAGTCGAGCGCCGCGCGCGAATCGGCGGCGACGCACACCGGCGCGATGGCGGGCGACTGGCAGGTGATGAAGACCAAGGTCGAGCGCGCCGGCGTGATCGTCGCGCAGACGCTCGAGGAACTGGGCGACCTCGTCGACATCCTCTACCGCGCCGGCATGCCGCACCCCGGCGGCGCGGCGGTGCTCACCGAATCGGGCGCGTTCAAGGCGCTGACGCTCGACCTGTGCGAAGCCGAAGGCCTGACGCTCCCCGCCCCCTCCGCCGACACGGCCGCAGCCTTGCGCGCCGCAGTGCCCGACTTCATCCCGGTCAGCAATCCGATGGACCTGACCGCACAGGCACTGGTCGATCCCGATCTCTATCGCCGCACGCTGGCGCCGCTGCTGGCGGACGATGCCTTCGCCGCGATCGTGCTCGGCATCATCCAGACCGACGAAGCGACTTGCCGTCTCAAGTTCGACCCGATCATCGCCGCGATCCGCGCGCTCGCCCCCGCCAAGCCGGTGATCTTCGCCGGCCTCGACGATGGCGCGCCGGTGCCTGCCGCCTACATCGCCGGGCTGCGCGATCTGGGCGTCCCCTATTTCCCGGCGCCCGACCGCGCGTATCGCGCGCTCGCCCGGCTGGCGGAGCGCGCCGCGCGGGATTTCGAGACGGTGCAGACCGAAGCAACCGCGCCGATCGTGGTGCCGGCCGGCGTCATCCCCGAATATCGGTCCAAGGCGCTGCTCGCGCCCTTCGGGGTCGCTTTCTCAGACGGCGGACTTGCCACCTCGGCGGAGGAAGCGCAGCGGATCGCGGGCGAAATCGGCTATCCCGTCGTGCTCAAGGCGCAGGCCAGCGCGCTCAGCCACAAGAGCGATGCGGGGGGCGTGATCCTCAACCTGGCCGATGCCGAAGCGTTGGCGCGCGGCTGGGCCGAGATGCATGACGCCATCGCCCGCCACGCCCCCGGCCTGACGCTCGACGGACTGCTGGTCGAAACGATGGGCGCGCGCGGCGTCGAGCTGATCGTCGGCGCGCGGAACGACCCCGACTGGGGCGCGGTGATCCTCGTCGGCTTTGGCGGGGTCCAGGCCGAGATCCTGCAGGACGTCCGCCTGTTACCGTCGGACCTCACGCCCGCCGCGATCATCGCCGAACTACGCAGGTTGAAGAGCGGCGCGCTGCTCGATGGCTGGCGCGGATCGCCTGCGCTTGATCTCGACGCCGTCGCCGGCATCATCGCTGCGGTGGGCAAGGCGCTCGCTGCCGCGCCGAACATCCGCGAGATCGATCTCAACCCGGTGGTCGTCTATCCGCGCGGTCAGGGCGCGATCGCGCTCGACGCGTTGATCCTCGCCGACTGAGCGGTCAGCCTGCGCGCGCCTCGATCCGGGCCAGCAGATCGATCAGCTGCTGTCGGTCGGCGACGCTGAGATCGCGCAGCACATTGGCCTCGTGCGCGCGGATCCGGGCCAGCGCGCGCCGGAACATCGCATGCCCCGCCTCGGTCAGCGACAGGATGAACGCGCGGCGGTCGCTCGGATCGACCTGACGGTCGATCCAGCCGCGCTCGGCCATCTCGTTGACCGGCGCGACCATGTTGGCGCGCTGAATGCCGAGCATCCGCCCGACCGTCCCCTGGTTGATCCCCGGATTGGCGTCGACGATCGATAGGATCCCGAACAGCACCTGGCGAATGCCGGTTCCCTCCAGCGCGCGCGAGAAATCACCCGCCATCACCGCGGAGGCGCGCCGCATGTGATAGCCGATCAGCTCTGCCAGCACGCCCAGGTTGACGGTATCTTCAGTCGGTGTCGGCGCGATTTCGGCCAAGGCTTGCTCCCGTTCAGTCGCGGCGACGCTAATCGACATTGCCGACCGGCTCAATGCCGCCCGACAACGCCGCGAACCGCGCCCGTGCGCCGAGCAGCGCGGCGGCCGCGATCAGCGACCCCGCGCCCATCAGCGCCGAAACCAGCGGAAGCCCATAGCCCGCCGCGAACAAGACCCCTGCCAACGCGGGGGCGAGCGCCGACCCACCACGTCCGACACCGATCACCAGCCCGGTCGCGCTCGCGCGCAAATGGGTCGGGTAAGCTTGCGCCAGCAGCGCATAGATGCCGACGACGCCGGCATTGGTCGCGAAGCCCACGACCGCACCGGTCAACGACAGCCAGCCGAGGCTGCCCCGTTGATAGCCAAACAGCAGGACGAGCGCGGTCGAGGCGAGCATCGCCGCTATCGTGAGCCAATAGACGCGCGCGCGCAGCGTGAGCAATCCGAGCGTCAGCGAGCCGAGCGCACCGCCGACGCTTGCCCAGACCAGCACGCCCGCCGCCATCGGGGGCGGGAAGCCGAAATCCACGACGATCTTGGGGATCCATTTCAGGATATAATAAAAGGTCATGATATGGGAGAGATAGGCAAGGGTGAGCAGCACGGACAGCATGCGATGGGGCGGCGATAGCAAGGCCGCCATGCTGACCCGCGCCGGCCGCGCCGCGGGCACCGGCAGCGCCGCGACGGGCGCATGTCCCATTCGCGCCAGCGTACGGTTCACCCGTGGCAGGGTGGTAGCGCCCGGCCGCTGGAGCAGGAACGCGATCGACTCCGGCACGCGCCACAGCACCAGGGGGACGAAGCACAACGTCACGATGCCCCCGAAGACGAACACCGCGCGCCAGCCATAATGGCCGAGCAGCACCGCCGCGATCATCCCCCCGATGATCGTGCCGACCGGATAGCCGCCCGCCATCAGGACCACCGCAAGGCTTCGCCTCTGCCCGTTTGCCGCTTCCGCCACCGCAGCATTGGTGGCAGCGAGCATTCCGCCGATCCCGAGCCCGGTCAGGACGCGCCACGCCGACAGCGCCATCACATGCTGCGCGGTCGCCGCGCCGAACATGCCGAGCGACATCGCGCCCAGACATCCGAGGATCGTCACGCGCCGACCGAAACGGTCGGCGACCCCCCCGAGCAGCAGCGACCCGACCGCCATCCCGATCAGCTCCATCGACAGGACGAGCCCGAGCGCGCTGCGGTCGATCTGCCAGTCCGCGGCGATCCCCGGCGCGGCAAAGCTGATCGAGAGCACGTCGAACCCGTCGAGCGCGTTGAGCCCGACCATCACCGCGACGACGATCCACTGAAAGCGCGACATCGGCGCACGCTCGATCGTCGTGCGGGGATCCTCGGTCATCATTCTCTCCTAGCCGCCGAGACTGTAGAATTTTGCTATGACACGCAACCGGTTTGCACGGGCTGGCGATCACCGCGTCGGAAGGACGGTCGGATCCGCTCCGCCTCGGTCGCGCGACGACGGGGTTACGGTTGCCGGAGGATGACCCAGTCGTCCGCCCAGACGCGATCGAGCGGTGGGAGGCCGGTCGCCTGTCCGATCCGATCGATATACGCCGCGATCGTCCCGGCCCTGGCGCCCCGCGCGCGTTGGGGGCGCCCCGGCGGCGCGAACCACATCGGCATGAACCCGGTCTCGATCGTACCGTCGGCGCCGATCCTGCAGCGCCCGATCATCCCGTTGACCGCTTCGGGATGGAACGGCGCGAGCACGTACGCCGGGTCGGGCTCGAACCCGAACATCGCCTTGCGCCGCTCGGCCCATGCGGCGCGCGCCGGATGGTCCTGTGCCGGACTGAGCGCATGGGTGACGACCACACCGTTGCCCAGGCCGTGGAAGATCGGCTTGCCGCGATACAGCTCGATCCCGCGGGCGATATGCGCGTGATGGCTGGCGACCACGTCCGCGCCGGCGTCGATAGCGGCCTGCGCGACCGGTCGCTCGTACGGCGCCAGCGTCGCCGGCCGGTGCGTGATCCCCTTGTGCAGCGCGACGATCACGATATCGGCACGCGACCGCACCGCGCTGATCTGACGCGCCATCAGCGCGAGCGACGCGGGATCGGCGTCGCGCAGATCCGCCTGCGGGCGCGCGGGGCCGCCATCGGCGGCGCGGATCACGATGTAATTCGCCCCCGCCGTGTCCGCACCGGCCCAACCGAGCGCAGGACCCACGCAATTGTAGCTCAGCAGCGCGATCCGCCGCCCTTCGCGCACGACGATCGCAGGCGATTGCGCCGCGGCGAGCGTCGCGCCGGCGCCGGCATGCGCGATCCCGAGCGCATCGAGCCCGGCGATCGTGTCGGCGATCCCTTGTGCCCCGCAATCCGCGATGTGATTGCCCGCGAGCGACACCAGACCGATTCCCGCGCGGGCCAGCGCGGCCAGATGCGCGGGCTCCGCGCCCGGTGCAGGCACGTCGCCGACCATTTCCTGCCTGTGGTGCGTATGCGGCACCTCGAGATGGCCGATCGCGAGGGTGGCGGCGCGGGTGACGGGCGCGATCCCGGCGAGCCAATGGTCGGGTTCGGGAACGTCGAGGATCAGGTCGCCGAGAAACAGCAGGTCGATCATGCGACGACGCCCGCCTCCCGCAGCGCGGCGATCGTCGCGGGGGTCAGCCCGAGCGAGGCGAGCACCGCATCGGTCTGTTCGCCGAGCCGCGGTACGCGTGGCATCGGGCCGCGCTCGGTCGCAAACCCCGCGCCGACCACGGCAAGCGGGCGATCCGCGCCGGGCAATGCGACCGGCTCGAGCGTAGCGCGCCATGCAACGTGCGGATCGGTGGCGATCTCGCCGACGGTACGCAGCTTCGCCGCAGGCACGCCGCGCGCAACCAGATCGCACTCCAGCGTCGCCGCATCGCAAGCCGCCACCCGCTCGACCAGCCAGTCGCGCATCGCAGCATAATGCGCCACGCGGGCACCATGCGTCGCAAAGCGCGGATCATCGAGCAGGGCGGGATGGCCGAGCACCGCGAACAGCGCGGCGACCTGCGCCTGTTCATTGGCGCCGAGCGCGATCCACCCGTCGCGCGTCGCATAGAATTCGGAAGTCGCGACCAGCCGGAAGCCGCGATTGCCCGTACCGCCCGGTGTCACGCCGCTGTACGAATGCACCGCGACCGTCGTATTGACGAGCTTGAGCGCGGCGTCGAGCATCGCGACGTCGAGATGCGCGCCCTCCCCCGTCGCGTCGCGCGTACGCAGCGCGGCGAGCAATGCGATCACCGCGAGATACCCCGTGAAGGAATCGATGATCGGGATGCCGATCTTGAGCGGCCCGTCGGCGGTCGCATTGAGCATCGCGATGCCCGACATCGCCTGCGCGATATGATCGTAGGCACCGTGCTGCGCGAGTGGACCGGTCTGCCCGAATCCGCTGATCGACACGACGATGAGACGCGGGTCGGCCGCGCGCAAGGCATCGGGCGCGAGATCGAGCCGCGCGAGCACACCGGGGCGGTAATTCTCCACCACCACGTCGGCGCGCGCGATCAGGTCGCGCGCGATCCGCTGCCCCTCCGCGCTCTTCAGATCGATCGCGATCGAGCGTTTGCCGGCGTTGATCGACGCGAAGGGAATGCTGAGCAACGCCGCTCCGCCATGTTCGGTGTAATGCCGAAAGCCGTCGCCGCGTCCGGGAGGCTCGATCTTGATCACCGTGGCGCCAAGCTGCGCGAGCATGTTGGTGCAGGTCGGCCCGGATATGGCATGGGTGAAGTCGATCACCACGAGACCGTCGAGCGCGGTCACGCCGCGCCCGTCGTGCTCGAGAACAGGCCGGCGCGTTCGAGCCGGGCGATCGCATCGGCATCGAGCCCGATCTCGCCCAGGATCGCATCGCGGTCGGCGCCCGGCGCGGCCGCGGCGCGGTGCAGGCCGGGCATGATCCCGCCGATCGCAAACGGCGTCCCGATCTGCTCGACCGCGCCACCGTCCGCTACCGGCAATATGACATGCATCCCGCGCGCCGTCGCATTGGGCTGCCGGAGCGCCTCGCCCGCCGTCAGCACCGGCATCGCCTGCGTATCGGCGGTTTCGAACAGCGCGAGCCATTCCGCGCGCGGGCGCGTCGCGAACAGGTCCGCGAGCTCGCGGGCGATCTGCGGATACGCCGCCACGTCGAACTGCCGCTCCACCAGATCGATCCGGTCGATCGCGGCGCAGAAACGCGCCCAATAGCGCGGTTCCATGTCGGTCGTGCACAGATATTGCGCGTCCGCGCATCGCCACACCCCGCCCTTGGGGTGCCACGCGCCGTCGGGCAGGCCGATCGTCGCGGGATCCTCGGCCCGGCCAAGCGCGACCATCAGTAACGGCATCGCCG
Source organism: Sphingomonas sp. PvP055 (assembly GCF_040546365.1). Taxonomy (NCBI): domain Bacteria; kingdom Pseudomonadati; phylum Pseudomonadota; class Alphaproteobacteria; order Sphingomonadales; family Sphingomonadaceae; genus Sphingomonas; species Sphingomonas sp. PvP055. The sequence continues at coordinate 137,154 of NZ_JBEPNS010000002.1, read as the reverse complement.
CATCGATCATCGCGACATCGACATGCGCGCCCCGCCCGCTCGCCTCCCGCGCGGTCAGCGCGAGCAGGATCGCGATCGTCGCATGCGCCCCCGCCAGAACGTCCGCGACCGGCAGGCCCGGAAGCGTCGGCACCGGCTGGCCGTTCAGGCGGGAGAGAACCCCCGCTGCGGCAAGCGCCGCCGGATCGTGGCCGGCGCGGTGCGCGAGCGGACCGTCCTGCCCGGCAAAACTCACCGAGGCATAGACCAGTCGCTGGTTGATCGCCGCCGCCGCATCATAGCCGAACCCCATCGCCGCCATCGTGCCCGGGCGGAAATCCTCGACCAGCACGTCGGCGCGCGCGATCAGCGCATCCAGGATCGGCTTCGCGTCGGGATGCCCGGGATTGATCGCGAGGCTGCGTTTGTTGCGCGTTTCGGTCGGGCGCGCGCGGGCGCGCAGCCGCGCGGCCGGATCGGCCCGGCCGCCAAGCATCGTGTCGCGCTTGGCCAGTTCGCGCGGATGCTCGATCCGGATGACGTCCGCCCCCATGTCGCCCGCGATCCAACCGAAATAGGTGCCTGGCAGATAGCGCGAGAATTCGAGCACGCGACGGTTGGCGAGCGGACCGGTCATGCGAAGCGCCGCGCCGCATAAGCGCTGGCCGGACCTTCGATGAACGCCGTAATCCGCCCGTGCAAGCGATCGAGATCGTCGCCTTGCAGCCCGAAATTGTCGACCCCCAGTTCGAGCACCGGCACCCCCGCCGCGACCAGCGCGCGCACCACGAACGGATCGGCATCCGCCAGCGCCAGCGCACCGTCGATCTGATGCGTCTGCGCCTCATGGACATGCCATGGCCCGGCCCAGCTCGGCATGCGCAATTCATCGCCCATCGTCAGGAAGCGCGCCGCAAGCGAGCGCAGCGGATCGCGCCCGCGGTCGAAATGCCGGATATATCCGTCGGCGGCGAGGGCGAGATACATCGACCAGACGAACACTGCGCCATGGCTCTCCTCCCAGCGCTGGTAGAAAGCGGTATCGCTCCACAGCCCGCGTCCAACCCACATCAGCCGCACCTTTTCCTGCGCAACCACCCCCTGCCCCGCTGCCGCGCGCGCCACGACCTCGTCATGGAAGGCACGCGCCGCATCGCGCGCCCACACGCTACCACGGTGCCATTGCGGCACCATCGTCGCCGGCATGCTGTCCACGATGCTGATCGGCGCGGGGACGGTCCGCGCGATCAGGTCACGGGTGGCGCGGTAATAGCCTTCCTGTTCGTTGACGAGATCGAGGATCGCGCGGAAGCGCATGGTGTCGAACGGCTGCCCCGTCGCGGCCTCGAGCTGCGCGATCACCGCGCGCAATTCTTCGACGAGCAGGTCGATCCGTTCGGGCTCGAGCGCGCTGTCCCAATCGTCGGGCATCACCTCCCACCAGCGCGTCTCGATCGTCGTGCGCGGATCGACGGTGCGTTCGTAGACGAAGCCAGCCGCGCCGCTGGCCTCGGCCATCGCCTCGTAGATCGCCGGCGTCGGATCGGACGAGGCGATCGCGTGGACGAAATCGGGTCGCGGCAGCCCACCCCACGGCGCCTGGTCCATATCCGTGTCGAACACCGCCGCAAGCGCCTGCGTGCTATAGGCTTCCACCTCGGCCGGATACCCCTGCTCGACGAGCAGGCCGCGATAGCGCTGCGACTGCTGCTTGGCGGCGACGATCGACGCCCACCATTGGTTGACGACGAACGGCAGGTCGAAGGCGCGCAATATCTCCTGCGGGGCATTGGCGTTGACCACCGCGAATTTGGCGCCATCGGCGACCCGCGCCCGCACCGCGCCGAACCATTCGCGCTGGTACGTTCCGAAATCGGCGTTGGCCTGCAACAGCTTGCGGCTGCGTGCCGGGCGCGACGCCGGTGTCGGGCGTGCGGCCGGCAGGGCGCGGTCGGGTTCGGGTTCGGGGCGGATCCAGGGTTCGATCGGTGTCGCGCCTGCACGCGCGCGCAGCGGGCGGACCAGCCACGGCGCGACTTCGTCCGCGTCGAGCGTCAGCGCGACGATCGCGTCCGCGCCGGCGGCGTGCGCCTCGGCGACACAGCGGTCCGCCACTTCGGCGAGCATGCGCGCTGCCAGCGGGGCGCGGCGTCGCGGATCGGCGAGCGCGTCGAGGCTTGCCGCGGGCGGCGCGGCGAAGCGGTTCCAGCCCCAATCGTGCGTCTCGCCGACGATCACCGCATCGTCCTGCTCGAGTTCGGCATAGACGCGATCGTCTTCGGGCGCACTGCCGGTGACCCACAAGCGCCGGGCGCACGCGATCGGCGCCGGCACGTCGGCCAGGATCGTATCGAGATGCGCGATCGTCTCGGCGATCGGCAACGTGCTGGATGCGCCGACGATATGCAGCAGGTCCGTACCCGACAGCCGCGGGTTCGCCGCCTGACGCAACGCTTGCGCGGCGATCACCCGCTCGCGCAGCCGGACTTCGTCCGCGGCATGCGCGGAAATCGCCGCATCCGACGCAAGGGTGCCGCCTTCCGCGACGAGCCATGCGCCAAGCTGGGCAAGACGTGAGCGGTTATAGCGCCGCGAACCGTCGCGTGGTTGATGCAGCAGGTCGAGCATCGCGAAACGGCGCGGCCCGCCTTCGCCCAGACGGCGCAGTTCGCGCAGCGCGGCGAACAATTGGGGTTGCTCGCTGTCGGCGCGGGTGATCAGGATCGGCACCGCGGCGTGCCGCGGGTCGAGCAGCCACTCGAGCAGCCGGTGCGCCCGGCGGCGGCCGGTCGCGGGGCCGATCAGCGCATCGGCGCGTGGCGTCTCCGCCAGATCGGGGGGGGCGACGCGCACCGGGGTGAAGCCTGCCGCGCGCAGCAGCGCATCGGGGGCATCGCTCCCGATCGTCCGGATCACGCGCGCGCCCCGGTCGCGCAACGTCGCCGCGACCATATCGGGATCGCGATACGCCGCGCGCATCGCCGCCAGCGCCGCCGCCGAACCGGTCATCAGATCGCGCCTTCCAGCGCCAGCGCGGCGATCCGCGCATCGTCATAGCCGAGCAGCCCGCGCAGAATCTGTTCATTATGCTCGCCGATGCGGACCGGAAGCGCCGGATCGAACCCCGTACGCGCGCCCGAGAAGGTGATCGGAACGCCCACGCTGCGCAGGTCGACGTCGGAGGGATAGGCGGGATGCTGCACCGGCATCGTCTCGTTGCGCGCCACCACGCGCGGATCGAGCAACGCTTCCTCGGGATGGCGGACCGGCGCGGCGGGAACGTCCTCGGCCTGCAACGCCGCGACGACGTCGGCGACGCTGTGCTGCTTCGACCAGGCGGTGATTTCCAGTTCGAGCGGGATCGCATTGGCGACGCGCAGGTCGCGTCCGGCGAAGCGCGGATCGTTGGCAAGCTCGGGTCGCCCCATCGCGCGGAACAGCCCGCGCGCGAGCTTTTCATGGACCGCGACGATGGCGACATAGCCGTCGGCGCATTCGAACACGCCGAACGGGGAGAGCCGCTGCACCGTCAGCCCGGTGCGCGCCGGCATTCCGGCGGCGGCCAGCGCCGACCAGTTCTCGATCGCGACGAACGACGTCAGCGCGCCGAGCATCGAGACGTCGACATGCTGCCCCTCCCCCGTGCGGTGGCGTTGTTCGAGCGCGGAGAGGATGCCGATCACCGCGAACACCGGCGCGAGCATGTCGGCGACCGGGATGCCCATCCGCACCGGCGGCGTACCCGGCTCGCCGCTTGCATACATCGCCCCCGACAGCGCCTGGATGATGACGTCCATCGCCTTGCCGTCCGGGCTGGCCGCGCCGAAGCCCGAGAGCGAGCAATAGATGATGTCGGGCTTTGCCGCCTTCGCCACGGCATAGCCGACGCCGAGGCGATCGGCGGTGCCGGCGGCGAAATTCTCGACGACGATATCGGCGTGCGCACACAGGTCGTGAAACACCTGCCGTGCGCTCTCCAGCTTGAGGTTGAGCGAGACACCGTGCTTGCCCCGCGCGCGCGACAGATGCGAGATCGAGATATCGTCGTCGTGGAGCTTCTCGACCGTCACGCCGTCGCGACCGACATACGGGCTGTTGTCGCGCGCGAGATCACCGCCCTGCGGATCCTCGACCTTGATCACTTCGGCACCGAGGCCGGCAAGCAGCAGGGTCGCATAGGGACCGGCGAGCGCGCGGGTCAGGTCGATCACGCGCAATCCCTCGAGCGGTCGCGGGGTGGTGTGCTGGGTCATTGGATTTCCTGCGGAAGGGAAGGGCCGGCCGCGCAGCGGGGCGCGGCACCGGCCGGAGACTGGTGGATCAGCGCCTGGGCCGCGCGGAAGATCGGCAGGCCGTCGATCCCGAAGCGCGCGAGTGCCTTTGCGGTCACGGCGGAATCGCGATTGTAGAGCGCGTCGAAGCGCGCTTGGTCGCCGGCCAGGATCGGCGTGAAGACGACGCCGTGCTGATGGCCGAACGCCTGTCCGGTCTGTTCGGCGCGCACGATCGTCCGCGCGAGCGCGGCCTCCCAGACCAGCTGGCTGCGCGCCAGCAGCGCCTGGAACTCGGCCGGCAGCGCGTTCCAGCGCGCGGCGTTCATCGCCCGCGCAGGATAGGCGCCGCGACTGATGCGAAGCGTGACGAAGTGATGCGCGACCTCGGCGAAATCGAGGCTCTTGAGCGTGTCGGCGGGGGCGACCACGCCGTCGATCACGCCCTTGGCGAGCGCCGGATAGACGTTGCCCATCGGCATATCGACCGGATCGGCGCCGAGCTGGCGCAGCACGCCGGTATTCTCGGCCGGTGCGCGCAGGCGCAGCCCGCGCAGATCGGCCAGGCTCCGGATCGGCCGGTTGCGCGTGACGATGCCGGGCAGATTGCCGCCCTGGACCGCCAGCACGCGCAATCCGTCGAGTTCGTCGCGGAGCACGGGGAAGGTGGCGATCAGGCATTTGTACACGCCGACCTGCTGCTCGATCGACCCGACATGGCCGTAGAAACCGACCTGCGCCCGCTGCGCATGGGCGTTGCCGAGCGTGTAGATCGGCGTGATCAGCCCGACATCGGCGACTCCGTGGCGGATCTCCTCCATGCTCTGGTTGCTCGACAGCAGCGCACCGCCCCAGAAGGCGTGGATCTTGATGCGGCCGTGCGATTCCCGCTGGACCCAGTCGATCCATTGCTGATCGGCCTGGCTGAACGGATGGCTCGGCGGGTACGGCGTGGCATAGGTCAGCACGACCACGTCGGGATCGCGCCGCGCGCACCCGGCGAGCGCGCACAGCGCTAGGATCAGGCAGACGAAGCGCATCATCCGAGCATCCTCGGCAGCCACAGCGCCACCGCCGGCACGGCGATCAGCAGGGCGAGGTGGAGGAAATCGACCACCAGGAACGGCACGATGCCGCGGAAGATCGTCGCGAGCGGGATGTCCTTCGCGATCTCCTGAATGACATAGACGTTGAGCCCGAGCGGGGGATGGACGAAGCCGATCTCCATTGTCCGCACCAGGAAGATGCCGAACCAGATCGGGCTCATGCCGAGATCATGGATGATCGGCAGGAAGATCGGCGTGGTCAGCAGCATCAGCGCGATCCCGTCGAGGAACGAGCCGAGCACCAGCAGCGCCACCGCCATCGCGACGATCGCGAGGATCGGCGAGGCATGCAGGCTGGTCACGCCGTGCGCCAGCCACGCCGCGATCCCGGTCACGCTGACGAAGGTCGCGAACAGCAGCGCACCGATGATGACGAGATAGATCATTCCCGTCGTGCGCAGCGTCGCGTCGAGCGCCCCGCGCACGCCGGCCACGCTCAGCCGGCCGCGCCACCAGCACAGCAGCAGTGCAGCGACCGACCCGACCGAGGCCGCCTCGGTCGGGGTGAACCAGCCGATGAACAGCCCGCCGATGACGAACACGATGAGCGCCAGCACGTCGATCACCTGCACCAGCGCGGCCCCCCGCTCGCGCCACGGCACGCGTACCGTGCGCGGGCCCAGCGACGGGTTGATCCGGCAGAGCACCGAGATCGCGACGATGTAGAACAGCGCCTGGGTGATGCCGGGAATGATCGCGGCGGCGAACAGCTTGCCGATCGACTGTTCCGCGACGATCCCGAACACGATCAACGCACCCGACGGCGGCACCAGCGAGCCGAGCGTCCCGCCGGCGGCGAGCGCCCCCGTCGCGAAGGACGGGGCGTAATTGGCCTTGCGCATCTCCGGCAAGGCGACCGCGGTGACGGTGGCGACGGTCGCGAGGCTCGATCCGCTGATCGCGCCGAACCCGGCGCACCCGCCGATCGAGGCGATCGCGAGCCCGCCGCGGCGATGCCCGACGAACTTGGCGGCAACGTCGAAGAAGTCACGGCTTGCCCCCGCCGCGAAGCAGAGATGCGCCATCAGCACGAACAGCGGCAACACGCCGAGCTCGTAACGGCTGATGGTGTCGAAGCCGATCACGCCGAGCTTGATCAGCGCCGCCTCCGGGGAGATCAGCACCGACAGCCCGATCACCGCGACCAGGATCAAGGCGATGCCGATCGGCAGGCCCAGCGCGAGCAGGCTGAGCAGCCCGATCAGCCCCAGCACCCCGACGATTTCGGGAATGAGCACGCTCATCGCGGCCGCGCCCACGCGCGCGCCGCGAACAGCGCGGCGGCCACCGCGGCACCCACGGTCCAGAACAGCCGGAACCAGCGCAGCGGCAGACCGAGCACCTCGGTCACCTCATGGCCATTCCACAGATCGGCGGCGAGCCAGATCGACCCGGCGATCAGCACCAGCATGATCAGCGCGCTAGCAAGGCTCGCGGCGCGCTCCAGCGCATGCGCGACGCCGTCGCCGACCTGCTCGAGCAGGATCCGGACGCGGGCATGCGTGCCGTCGATCGTTGCAATCACGATCGCCGACGTCGCCGCCACCACCACGCAGGCCTCGACGATCTCGATCGCGCCGAGCAGGCTGACGCCCAGATGCCGCCCGGCCACCGCCAGCGCGTCGGTTGCCATCGCCAGCAGCAAGGCGGCCGACCCCGTGCCGAGCGCGATCGCGCGGATCCGGGGATGCGAACGGTCCGCCGGGGTTTCCGCCGGCATCGCGATGTCGGTCGCGCCCGGGAGGTCAGGATCGGTGCGGGGCAGATTTTCAACCATGGAGATACGCTACCATGGACCGCCGGTAGGATTGCGCCTGCCGACAATCGCGCTTTGTTTGTGCCGAACGATTGATTAAGCGCCGGACATGTCTTCCCCGCTGCGATCCGCCAATGCCGTCAACGACGAACATCTCGATCTTGGCAGGCTCGGCGACTTCATCGGCTTCCGGCTGCGCCGTATCCAGAACCAGCTGTCGAGCGCCTTCACCACCGAGAGCGTCGACCATGGCCTGCGCCCCGGTGAATTCTCCGCGCTGGCGCTGATCTCCGCCAACCCCGGCCTGTCGCAGGTCAAGCTGGCGCGCGAGGTCGGGCTCGACAAATCCGCCGCGGTGACGGTGGTCGACGATCTGGAACGGCTCGGTTTCGCCGAGCGGCGCCGCTCGCCCGGCGACCGCCGCCGCCACGCGCTGCACACCACGGCGAGCGGCGAGGCGGCGCTGGAGAAGATGTTCGCCCGCCTCGAAGCGGTCGAGCAGGACGTGCTCAACGCGCTCGGCCCGCACGACCTGCATGTGCTGAGCGCGCTGCTCGACCGCGTGTACGATTCCTGCTTTCGCCGGTAAGCCGTTGCACCGCATGACGTCGCTCGGCGGACGCGGCGCGATCACAGCGACACGATCGCCGAGATCGAGATCAGACGACCGATCGGGTTGGCCAGGGTGGGATCGAACCCGCCGCCGCCGTTCGGGCTCTGCGCGATATTCACGAATGGCGGATCGACGTCGAACAGGTTCGCGACGTCGAGCGCGAGGATAAGCTTGTTCTTCGCGCTGAGGCCACCGTCGAAGCGATGGGCGATGTGGAGATCGAAGGTCGAATAGTCGCTGACCTGCTGCGTCGGGGTCGCGCGGTTGTTGTCGTAGGAATTGGTATAGTTCCAGAACAGCACCGCGCTGGTGCCGCCGCCGTCATAGCCGACCGAGCTGCGCGACCGGAACCGCGGCGGATTGAAGATCGTGTTCAGCGCGTCGGTCAGCGGCGCGCTCGTCGATACGGCCGTCTTGTATTTGGTGAAATAGGTGCCGTTGGTCGCCACGTTGAACCCGCCCAGACGGTAAGCGACCTGGAAATCCAGGCCTTCCGCCATCGTCTTGCCGGCGTTGACGTTCTGCCCGTAGACGAACAGCGTCGGGTTGTTCGGCAGCACGCCGCGCACGGGATAGCCGGCCGCGACGAAGGACTGGATCAAGGCCGTCGCCGCCGCCCCCTGAACGATGCGATCGGCATAGCGGGCGGCGATCGCCGGGGTCTGCAGGATCGACAGATCGGACAGGATGGCGTTGATCTGGCCGGTATAGTCGATGTTGAAGTAATTCACGCTCGCCCGCAGGTTCGGCACCGCGCTCGGCGCGAAGTCCGCGCCCAGCGAGAAGGTGCGCGCCTTTTCCGGGGTCAGCGCATTGCCGGTGGCGAGCCCCGACAGCGTCACGCCCTGGACGATCCCGGCCGGAGTCGAATAATTCTGCACGTACAGCGCGTTCGATGCACCGCGGATCTGCGTCAGGATCGGCGCGCGGAACGACGTGCCGTAGCTGCCGTGCAGTTTGAGCCCGCGCACCGGCTGCCAGTTGATCCCGATCTTGGGGTTCTTGGACGAGCCGACGTCGGAATAGTCGCTGATCCGGCCTGCGAGCGAGATATCCAGCGATTGGAAGCCCGGAATCGCATTGCCGTCGCCGAAGATCGGCAGGCGGATTTCACCGAATACCGACTTGATCGTCCGCGCCGAATAGGCACGCGCCGACGTGACCGCCCCGACGGAGCCCGAATCGAGACCGGTATAGATGCTCTCGCGCAGGATCTCGCCGCCGATCGCGACGCGCAGCTTGCCGCCCGGCAGATCGACCACCGAGCCCGAGAGGTTGAGTTCGCCTTCATGCAGCTCGTTGGTGCCCGGCGCGCCGAACACCGCGTTGAAATTCGAATTGAGGATCGCGGCGCTGTTGTTGCCGAACGGGTTGAGCGCGGTCGCCGGATTGGAGCTCGCCAGCGCGGCCGCGATCGCGGCATTGTTGGCGCCGCGGGTCGACAGGCTGTAGCTCTCGTCGCGGCCATAGGTGTAATCGGCGTCGAGCTGGAAATCGCCGAACGCCTTCCAGTTGAGCCCGACCGTGCCCTCGATATCGTTGGAATAGCCGCTCGACGGGTTGAGCACCTGATTGCCGAAATTGGTCTGCACCGTCTCCGACGTGGCGACCACGCCTGCCGGCAGGACGAAATACGGATTGGTGTTGGGCACCGTCACCGTGCCGGTGGTCGGCGCTGCGGTGAAGATGAACTTGCGCTTGGTGTAGAGGATGTCGCCGGTCACCGTGATGCGCGAGCCGATCGACTGCGTGATCGACCCCATCGCGCTGTCGCGCACCTGCAACGGGATCAGGTCCTGGCCCTTGAGCGTGTCGCACCGGTTGACCGTATTGGCGACGAGGCCGGGCTGCGCATAGGTCACGCCGTTGATGCCGATGTTCGCCGGCCCGCACTGCGTACCGCGGAAATCGCCGCCGCCGCGCGACCGGAGATCGGCCGCATAGAAGGAGCGATCCGCGCCGTTCAACGCGGAATGGCCGGCGTGCTCGTACGACGCCGTGATATTGCCGGTGGCCCAGCTATGCCCGCCGATGATGCCGAGCGAATATTGGTTATAGGCATTGTCGTTCGCCAGCCCATATTGCGTGCGGGCTTCCAGACCATTGAACTTGCGCCTGGTAATCAGGTTGACCACGCCTGCCACAGCGTCGGATCCGTAGATCGCCGAGGCACCGTCGGCGACGACCTCGACCCGCTCGATCGCGATCGTCGGGATCGCGCTCGGGTCGGGCAGGCCGCCCGACGAGCCCGACTGGACGATCCGGTGTCCGTTGAGCAGCGTCAGCGTGGCATAAGGTCCGATGCCGCGGATGTTGAAGCCCGAACTGTAGGTGATGTTGCCGGCGCCGCCCGACGTGTTGCGGCTTCCTTCGCTCACGCCCTGGTTGATGACCTGCGGCAGGTTCTGGACGAGCTGGGTCGTGCTGGTCGCGCCCGTCGCGAGCAGGTCGGTGCGGGTCTGCTCGATCAGCGGGGAGCCGACCGGCGCGACGCCGCGGATGCGGCTGCCCGTCACGACGATGTCGGTGGCCGGGGCCGCGGTGTCGGCGGACGCGGGCGGGAGCGGCGTGCCGCTGCTGCTCGCCTGCGCGCGTGCCGCATCGGTGTCGTCGGGGACCTGCGTCGCAGGGGCGGTCTGCCCGGCGTCGGGCACGGCCTGCGCGCACGCGACGCTGGACCAGGCGAGCGCCGCCAGCGCGACGCCGGTTTGCATGCCCAAGGGAATGAGGCTCTTCGGCTTGCTGTTCATATCGCTCTCCTGCCTGCTTTATTGGACGCCGGTCTCGAACTGGACTGTGGTGGTAAAGGGAATGTCGATGCGCGACGCCGCCGCGCCGCCGTAGAGCATCCAGCGCTTGGTCAGGCCGCTCTTGATCTCCGCCAGGTTGCGCTGGCGCGGATCGGCACCGGCGAGCGCGACGCGCAGGCGATGGTGCGGCTGGACGACATAGGATCGCGGCGACAATTCGAAGGTGAGCGTGACCGGTTCGCCCGGCACCAGCGGTGTCGCGTCGCGCTGCAACCCCGAATGATACGGCAGATCCAGATCGGCGTACGGCGCCTTGGCGAGCTTCCGATGGCTTCCCGCCAGCCGCCCCTGCGCCAGCACGACCGCCTTGCCGCTGGGATCGACGTCCTCGAGATAGGCGAACAGGTCGCCTTCGGGCATGTCCGCCGCGGCCTTGATCGACACGATCGGATACCCTTCGATCGTCGCCGGTGCGGCGAGCGGTGCGGTGGTGAACAGCGCCGCGCGCGCATCGGGCGTATCGGGCCAGAACGGAAAATAGGCGTCGGTCGAGATGTCATACTCGACGCGATAGTCGAACCGCCCTGCGCCCGGCGCGGTGCGCGCCAGCGTTCCGGCGCTCGCCTGCCCGGCCATGCCGAGGAACAGCGTCGTCCGCTTGATCCCGACACCGGGGAGCCGGTTCGATCGGATCAGTGCGCCGCCGCTACCGTCCTGCCGCCACCAGGCGTATTTCGGCTCGGTCTCGATACCGTTGCGCACGCCCTTCAGATATCGGTCGAAGAACGTCTTCTGGATCGCGTTGATGTCGATCTGCTTGGGCATCTCGCAATGGCTGCCCGGCCCGATGATCATCTTGGCGGGCAGATTGGCGGCGGTCCGGATGACCTGTTCGGTCGGCTCGTCGTTCCAGTTACCCCAGACATACCAGGCGACGCCGGGACGCGCCAACGCCGCCTTGTGCGTATAGGGACCGACCTCTTCCCAGAACCGCGTGCCCGTCAGCGCGGACATGCTGTCGCGATACGGGATGCCGTACCACAGCGGTGCCATCGGCGTATTGCCGGCATGCTGGGCCACGGCCTGCTTGAGCAGGGCGCCACCGGCGTCGCCGTCGACCGGCACGCTGGCGTAATCGCCCGTCAGCGGGTCTTCTGGCCGTGTGTTGAACTGGCCGGTGATGCCGCCGCGGCGCACGAATTCATATTTGTCCCAGTCGGTCGCAGCGGAGAAGACCGCCTTGACCGCGGGCGGCTGCGCGCTTGCAACCAGCATTGCCGTGCCGCCGAGATAGGAACAGCCGATCAGCCCGACGTCGCCGGTCGCATAGGGTTGCCGCGCGAGCCACTGGACGATTTCCGCGCCGTCCCTGGCTTCGGTCTGGTCGAGGAACCCGCGCCGCGCGCCGAAGGACGCGCCTTTGCCGCGAATGTCGGCGGTCGCCACAACATAGCCGCTATGGACCAGATCGCGCAGCCCGAAGGTCGGCTGGTCGACCAGTTCGACGAGCTTGCCCTTGTCGACGTAGCGCGCACGATAGGGGGTGAAGGCGAACACCACAGGGGCCTTGGTCGCGAGCGCCGCGCCGTCCTTCGCCGGGCGATAGACGTTCACCGCGATCCGGACGCCGTCGCGCATCGGCAGGTAGAAGGACTGGCGCGCCACGCGGGGATCGGTCGGTGCCGCATCCTGGCCCGGTGCCCCCACCGGGATCAGCAATGCGGCCATGGTGCAACCGGCCGTCAGGCGCCTTTTCAGGCGCCGGCTAATTCGCTGAACCACCACGCATCTCTCCTGCTCGGGCGATCTTCGCGCCTGACAGGAGAGGGATATCGCCTACTGTTGGAATTATCAACTGCTATGATATAAATCTTTAATCAACGGTCGCGACACCGCCGATGCGCGGCGTGGCCGCGCCGTCCAGCGGATGATTTTCGGGTTTTCGGGCGGGCGAGTCGGGGAAACGGGCTCCCCGGGCGGAGCCGCGGCGACCGCGCGGCACGCCCTGCCCGTCCGTCCGTCCGTCGCCGCATCATCGTATGCGTGCTCGGGCGGAATCGCCCGTTTCCTGCTGAAATTGCCTTAAAGTCGGGTGAAAAGCACCACCGGCCCCAGCAGACCGGAGGGTCGCAGCGTGGCATCGGCGCGATAGGTCGGCAGGGTCGTGTAGGTCACTTTCGTCACATTCGGCTGCGCATCGCCGATCAGGCGATTGACCCAGAGGTTGGCAACCCGCACTTCGATCGTGTTCCGCCCGGCCCGGACCGCACTCGCGATATCAACGCGGTACGGCGCCTGCCAGAGCGTCCCGACGCGCACGCCGTTGATCCGCACCTCCGCCACGTCCCCGACGCCGCCCAGATCCAAGAGCAGCGGCGTCGCCCCGCCCGCCCGCCCCAGGTCGAACCCGCTGCGGTACGTCGCAATCCCGGAGAAATAGCGGATCCCGGGATCCGCGTTCCGATCGAGCGGCTGCAGGCTGCGCATCGTCGTCCCGGCAGGTGCGCCGCGCCCCGGCTCGAACGTCACCGACCATGGCGCGTTCAGCGTTGCGACCGGCGTCTCAACGGCTTGCGCGACCGTCTGGCCGTCGAGCGATGTCGGCTTGCGGAACACGACGAAGACCGACTCGTGCGCCCGTAACGTCAGCGGAATCACGGTCGAATCGCCGAATCGTTGCCAGGAGAGCGCCTCGCTTTGACCGGTCTCGGCGTGCCACAGTTCCGGAACCCTGCCGCTGACCGCGAAGCGCGCATCGATCCGCGCGACCCCGCCTTTGCGGTCGTCGACCCAATAGATATCGGCGTCCGCAGTGCGCCGATGCACGAACGCCACCTCGGCGTCGGCGGGTCCGCTGTAGGGGAAATCGGGTGCGATGCCGGCCCGTGCCAGCCCCTGCGCGACGCTGTCCACGGCGATCACGCGACCGGCCCCGACCCGCGTCTCCTGCCCCCCGGCCCACAACCGCCCGACGAGCTTTGCGAACGCTCCGGGGTCGTCGGCAAGGCTCGGGCTGCCGTGCGGCGCCTTGCCGATCACGGTCGCCCCCGCTTCGGCGAGCGCGGCAATGCGGCGCAGGGTCGGCAGCGTCATGCGGCTGGAAGTGCCGCCGAGATAGAGCGCCTTGTAGCGGGCACCGCCTTTCGCGACGATCACCCCGTGTTCGACCGTGACCGCGTCGGTCAGGGCGGCGGCATTGATATAGTCCCAACCCCAGCCCGGCGGCACGTCCGTCAACGGCGAGACCGCGTTGAGCGCGGTGATCGGCGCAAACCGCCAGAAGCGCGGCGTCGTCCTTGGGCTGAGCGTAGATCACGTTCGCCGAGCACAACCCGGCTTGCGCCAAGCCGGGGGCGTAGAGATCGTTCCGGCAGCTTGCCCAAAGCACCGGGGCACGCGTGTTCCGCGCTTCTCGCGCGGCGACACCGGCAAGGAACAGCGTGGCAGCCGCATCATCGACCAGGGAACAGGTGCGTGCGGCGACCTCGTGCAGCGCTCCAGCCCGGAGCCCTCCCCCGTTCAGACGATTGTCCAGGCCGCCAACCCCGAACGGCAGGACGCGGTAATCGGCGAGCGGCATCGCGATGCTTCGCAGATGGGCGATGCTGTGGGGAAGCGAATCGAGGACGGCTGACATGGTGGCTAGACTCTACGTGTTCGCTTTATGTTCCGTTACCGTCGACGCTTGGTCAACGGATTTATGTCGGCCGGATCGAGTCTTTGGGCTTGACCGCAGCCGAGAGCCGGACGGTACGAAGTCGTAACGAATACGAGGTCTACAGCGCGATCTCGAGTACGTTGCCAGTATCGCCGCGCACGATCACGGGCATCGGCACGAAAACTGACGGTACGCACCGCGTGGAACGGTTACACAACAGACCAAAAACAAACCAAGAAGATTTCGCTTTCGTTCTGCCATCGGCTGACTCATAGAATCGAGATGCCGATCCGCCCTGAAAACCGCTGGCTTTACCCGATCGACTGGCGCCAGCTGTCGGACGTGATCCGGTTCGATCGGGCCGGCGCGCGCTGCGAGCACTGCTCGAGGCCGCATATGCGTCGGGTTGCACATCTAGGCGATGGTCGCTGGTGGGATGCCGATGCCGTGTGTTGGCGCTCCGGCCGTGGCAAGCGGATCGCGCTAACGGCTGGCTTCATTCTGGCGTCGGTACGAACGCACCTATGTCGTGCTGGCTTGTGCGCATCTCGATCACGATCCAGGCAACAGCATGCCCGGCAATCTCGCGGCGCTCTGCCAGCGTTGCCATATGATCCACGATGCGGCCGAGCATCGATGGCAGCGCTGGTGGAACGTCTTTCGCCTGCGCGCGATCCGCGACCTGTATGAAGATCCGCGCGTCACGCGAGAGCGCAGCGCGCATTAGAAACCCGGCCGAAGTCTTTGCGTTGGCTCGGGCGCCAGCTCGGCGATCGCCCCCTGCCCGCACCCGGGCTGATACACCTCGACCACGTCATGATTAGCCAGTTTGCGGACCATCAGGTGGGCGCCCGCGACATGCGCATCGTCGAGGAGCATCATTGTATCGGCGCTCGGCACGGCTAAGGTCCGGCCAGATCCACTAGGGAGAGTAAGTAGCATGAACATCGGTGAACTGGCGAAGGGCGTCGCTGGGACGACAGGCACGAGCGAGGCAGAAGCCAAGGCCGCAATCGCCGCCGTGTTCGACCAGATCGCAAGCGCGGCCGCAAAAGGCGAAGAAGTATCGATCGCCGGCTTCGGCAAGTTCTCGGTCAAGGATCGTCCCGAGCGCCAGGGCCGCAATCCGTCGACCGGCGAGGCGATGACGATCGCTGCATCGAAGAAGGTCTCGTTCACGCCCGCCAAGGGTCTGAAGGACAAGCTCTAAGGCCAGAGTGCCGGCGGGCGGAGCTTGCCGGCACCGAAAGGGTGCTCGGATGTGCAATCGATACAGGCTGACCGCGAAGCAGGCGGAGATCGCCGCTACATTCGGCATCCGCCCGCCTTACGAGCCCGACGAGACGTATCCGGTCCCCGACATCTTTCCAACGGGCAAGAAGACGCCGTTCTACGGGCAAGTGGTCATCCAGGACGGCGCCGACCGGAAGATCGAGCGGATGGAGTGGGGTGTACCGACGCAGGTGCCGAGCAAGCGCGATCCAGCGATCAAGCTCACCAAGTACGTGACCAACGTGCGCAATCTCAGTTCGAGCTTCTGGCGGTCGATGCTGACAACGCCGGGGCGTCGTTGCCTGGTGCCGGTGACGGCGTTCTCCGAGTTCGGAATCGCGCCTGGCGAGGACGGAAAGAAGCCGCTGCACTGGTTCGACGTGCCTAGCCGCCCGATTTTTGCCTTTGCCGGAATCTGGCGACCGACCGAGCGCGGGAATGCCTATGGGTTCTTGACCACCGAGCCGAATGCGATCGTCGCGCCGATCCATCCAAAGGCGATGCCGGTGGTCCTTCACGACGACGATTATGATCGCTGGCTATCGGCACCATGGGACGATCTGAAGGGGCTCGTCGCCCCCTACCCTTCCCAGTTGATGCGGCTCGGCTGACACGCCCATGATCCGCGTAATTCAGCTGCCGCAGTTGCGGTTTCATGCGCTCCGCTGGTGCGCGCGCCAGGCGTCGTTCCAGTCGTCATGATTCTCGGGCACGCGGCTGATGAGCTCGCGCCCGTTCGCTGTCAGGTGATCGCGTGCCTTTTCCAACAGGCGGTCGGCCGCGCGGCCTCGGTCACCGTAAACGATCACCCGGCGGACCTTCTCCGGGATCGCGACGAAGGCTAGCCGTTCGACACCGCCCAGCGCCCACGTCGGCGTCCCGAACCATTCAGTCGCCGACCGAGCGTCCTCGATCCCTTCGGCGAGGCCCAGCTCGTCGGTCGCAGGCGCAAGCCGGATTGCTGCTGTGCCGAGCAGTCCGAGCGCAACCTTCGGTTTTGGGATGGGCTTGCGCAGCACATCGACAGGATCGAGGAAGGTTCGCTGGACGGCAACCAGTCCGAGGTCGTTTTCGACCGCGGCGATCATCGCGGGCATCACGCGTCTGTCGGCACCGGAGCCGAATATGGTCGCCGGGTTGAAGCGCAAGGCCTTGGGATAGGGCGCGGAGAGGCCGCGAGCGACGAGATAGGCTTCGGCGAGCGTGCCCGCGACCGGCACGCTGGCATTCCAGAGACGCAGGGCGAGTGCACCCATGTCGCGCTTCGGCTTGCCCTCCGGCATTGCCACCGCAGAACGGTCATGGAGCTTTTGGCGCTGAAGCGCCTTCAGCACCTCGAGCGCTGTACAGCCGGCAAAACAGTGGAAGAGGATCGCCGAATCGCCGAGGCGGACGGACAGGCTGGGTGAGCCATCGTCATGGGCCGGGCAGCGGCATTCGCCGCGAGTGCCGCGCCACACCCCGCCGAGCTGTTCGACGATGTTCTTGGCTCGGATTTCGGCATCGAGCGGTAGTCTCGTCATCGGCCACGTCCTGTGAAGTTGGTCGGTTTCGGTCACTTTAGCCTTCGGAAAATATCACCGAAGGCGCAGGCGGCATCCTCCACTCTGGATGGTCGGCATGAGAAGGTGGGCCGCGCGCGGCGCGACGATCTCTTTCGTCCGGGGTGACAACCAAGCGAGGATCGTCACCCGACCGGGTTGGAACGGCCACGCTGGCTCGACCGCAACGCGGCGGAGGTGGAGCCGTGCCGCCAACCCACTCCCGCCCCCAATCAGCTATGCTCGGCTTCGGCCTTGGTCAGGATCGAGAAGGTGTCGGCGATCAGCTCGGTGCGGTAGGAAACCTCGTTGCCTTCGCCGTGGTTGCTCTCGCGGACCCGGCCGGTGACATGCACCAGATCACCCTTCCCGGCTGCTTCGACTTGGGGTCCGACATTGGAGAAGCACACGACGCTGTTCCACAGCGTGTCGGTCTTCCAGTCGTCGCCGTCGCGCCGGTTATAATTGGCGGCGACGCTCACATAGGTGACCTTCTCGCGCGCCGTGATTTTGCCGATGCGACCGATGATCCGGAACTCGGCAATATTCTGTGGCATGATGTCCTCCTTCGTTGATGTTCGGATCGGATCCGGCGGGCCTGTGCGAGCCTAGTCGCGCTCCTCTTGCCGGTGCGCAAAGTGGTAGCGCGCCACATTCTCGGGCGTCGCGTATGTGTCATAGGCCTTCGTCCAGTCGCGCCGGATGGTCCTGCTGCGCCGTCCGAAGTGGCACGCGGCGCTCGCAAACCAATCGCCACAAGACATAGGCCAAGGCATTCTTGTCGGCCGCGTTCGCCTGGCCGCGCCGGGGCTGGAGCCATAGATCACGCAGGTCGAGCGGCGCACCGCCAAGCGAGATCGGGATCAGATGGTCGAGTTCGTAATCGGCGAAGGACTCGCCTGGATGCTGCGCGTCCATCAATCGCCGTTTGACGGGCGCGGTAACCGCGAAGGAGGGGCGGACCGATCGCGCATAGCCGGGTCGGCAGATCGTCGTGCCGATGTTCGCCTGAGTGATAGAGGGATCGACGGCCCCTGGCGTATCGCGGGGCGGCAGGATGCTGGTTCGGTCCACCCGCAAGAAGGGATTGCGGAGCGCCGTCGATAGGCCGGAAACGGCATCGCAGAAGTCATGGGTCGCAGCGACGCTGCAGGCCGAAACCTCAACGCGCCTGCCAGCCCGCTTGTCGTCGAACGGCCGATACCAGAAGCCGATGGCGATCAAGAGCGCCAACCCGCCTGATATAGCTTGCAGCTTCAAGAGCGCATGGCCCGTATATCCACCGTCGTCCCAGTCACCTCGAAACCACTCGACAACTGCATCAGCTAGGTGCTGGCCTAGCTGACAATTGCCTAAGGCCGTTTGAAACACATCTCCTATGGTCATGGTGCAATACCGTGCCTCTAGTCGCAATAGATTATGCCGTATCACTCCATAATCGCGGCTGGATCGCTCCAGATGTGTTGTTGTTTGCCTTCTGCTTCAGGCTTAACCTTTTGATGTCGACG
Source organism: Sphingomonas sp. PvP055 (assembly GCF_040546365.1). NCBI lineage: Bacteria > Pseudomonadati > Pseudomonadota > Alphaproteobacteria > Sphingomonadales > Sphingomonadaceae > Sphingomonas > Sphingomonas sp. PvP055. Next base: position 118,700 of record NZ_JBEPNS010000002.1, on the reverse strand, counting down.
TCCTGTAGTCGCTGACATCTGCTTGGGTTCAATTCAGCATTGGTGCATTGATGTGCTTCCGGCGAGTATCGTAGCGAAGGCAATTCAACTCTGTGCCGCCGGGCTAGCCGGGGCCGGAACGCCATCTCCCGCGTCGCTCGCAGTCTTCGTGCGTTCGGGTGCGGTCCTCGCTCGGCAGCCGGTCAACGCAGCTGACGCAGAGGCGACGGTGCGTGATCTGATCGCGTTGGGCGCGGACTTCGAGGCGGGGCCGCTGGCGATCCGCGGCCGTGATTTCGCGACTTACGGTATCACGCCGGCAACGGTTTTTGATGCCTGCGCGCTCTCGCATATCGACGACGACCGGTCTTCTATCGGCTCCGTGGGCGCGCTCTCGGCGTCGAACGTCGCAGCCCTCGTTCGTGGTGCCTTTGGCTCGCGGATCACCGATACGATCCGCCCAATGAACGCAAGCTACGGCGCGCGGTATAGCTGGCACAAGTTCGGCCAGGCGGTCGATTTCGTTCCCGCAGGCGGCGTCCACGCGATCGACCGCGAGAAGATCCGGGCCCTCATGGCACAGAGCGGTATCCGTATCATCGAGCTGCTCGGGCCGGGGGATCGCGGTCACTCGAACCACTGGCATGTGGCGTTCGCGCGACCCGGACAGGTCATCGACCGGACCCGACCGATCGAAGGCGACGAGGACTGGATCATCACCGTCGCACAGGGCGACGCGCCGTCCCCACCGACGCCCGCCGGAGTTGAGGCGGCCCCCGCACCGACCGCGCCGGCCTCGGCCCTCGCCCTTGCCGCCAATGCACCGGCGCAGTGGGACGTGTTCGCAACCGAAGAGTGGCGCGCAACGCATGGAGGTGGCTCATGATCCGATATCTGATGACCAAGCTGGGCGGCACTACTGGCGCCATCGCGCTTTGCGGGGCCGGCGTCGTAGCGGTCGCGGCCCCACAACCCGCCTACGCGTCGGACTGGGGGTGTCAGGTGGTCCTCTGCCTCGCGACACCAGGTTCGCCGACGAAATATGTCGAGTGCGTCCCGCCGATCACGAAACTCTGGAACGCCCTCGATATCGGCGGCTCGTTCCCGACCTGCACCGGGGTCGGCGTCAAGATGAAAAAGGCCAAGCACGGCTACGACCTGACCGTGACGCAGGCCGATGGCGGAACGTCGCGGTACGCGCTCGACACCCGCTACCAGACGGTGACGCAGCAATGATCCACGCCATCGCCGCGATCGCCATGCTTGCGCAGCAATGCGCGCCTGAGATCGCGACCGAGGCGGTTGTTCCCCTCGTCGTGACCGAAAGCGGCGGCGACGATCTGGCGATCAATATCAACAAGGGGCCGCGTGTCCGCGCCGCGTCGATCGCCGACGGTGCCGCGCTGGTGCGGCGGTACATGGCGGCCGGCTATACGGTCGATGTCGGGTTGGCTCAGGTGAACTCCGCCAATTTCGCGCGATTGGGTGTCACCGTCGAGCAGGCCTTCGATCCTTGTACGAACCTGCGGCTCGCATCCTCGATGCTGCGGGCGGGATATGGCCTCGCGATCCAGCATTATACGGGGCTGGACGCGATCTCCGCGACCTATTCGCTCTACAACACCGGCACGCTGACACGCGGTTTCCGCAATGGTTATGTCGGTCGCGTTTGGTCGGGCGCGAGCGGCATGGGGACGATCCAGACACCCCCGCCCATCCCGGGCTCGGCGTCCGCGGCGGTTCCGACGGCGATACCGGCCAAGCCAGCGGTCGGCAACGATAGCTGGGTGGTGGGGCAGATCGCTTCCAGCGCGGTCCAGGTCTTCGAATGAGCGCGGATAACAGCGTTGCGCGGGGCGGCCTCGACGCGGAGACGCAAGCCGGACAGGCGGCTTTCCAGATTCCGCCTGAGCTGGCGACACGTTATCAGGTGCGGATCATCGAGCCGTCCGACGGCAGCGAGCGCCGCGTTGGCATGTTCCTGCCGACGGATCGTGAGAACCCGTCGATCGAGATTGCCGGCGATCGCATCATTGCTCGAAACGAGTATCCAGAGACCGTCTCGGCTCTGGTCACGATCGCCAAGCACAATGGCTGGGCGGGGATCGACGTCGAAGGTTCGCCTGAGTTTCGTCAGGCCGTGTGGACGGCGGCGTCGCGCGAAGGCCTGACCGTGCGCGGCTATGAGCCGAGCTTCGACGAACAGGCGCGAATGGAAGAGCTGCGTCGCGCCGATGCTGCACGACGCGACCGTGAGGTGGCGGAGACGCCGGCGCCGACTGTCGAACCCGTCGCTCCGACGGCGGCTGTCGGGGCGACGGAGGCGACAGTCCTCGCGCCGTCGGCCGACGCGGAGAGGGAGGGCGCGCCTCGGCCGTTGCCAAGCGGAAGCAGCACCGGATTGTCCGACGCAGACAAGCGCCTCCTGTTGACGGTGAGCGTCCACACGCAGGATCGCAAGGCGCTCTACGCGTCCGTCAGCGAGGACATGGAGCCCTTGCGGAGGGATGTTCAGGCCGAACGTATCGATCTGAACAGGGGTGCGCTGAACGGGGCGCTGGAGCGGGCCTTGGAAAGCCCGACGCTGGTCAGCGCCTTCTCAAGGTCCGGTTATGAACCCGACGGTCTGCGCCAGATGGCGCGCGACGGCGCGTGGGACGGCGAGGTCGCCGATGCGATCTACATCGTCCGCTCCGGGCTCAACCGGCACGAAGTCGCCCGCGAAGCCGGTGTGAACGTGCCGCCCGGCGGCGCGCTCGCCGCCACGCCCGAAGACCGCCTGGCCGGCGAAGCGACGGCTGCGCCCGAGCGACAGCCCGAACAGGAACCCCATATCGTTCGGGAGGAGCGCCTTCATCAGGCCGCGCCTGAGCGACGTCACGAAAATGACGAACTGGCCGAACTGTTCCTTCATGGCGGGGCGGAGCGTATTGCCGCCGAGCCGCGGCTCGCCAACGCGCTACAGGCGCAGGCGGCGATGGATCAGCACCTTGGTGCGGCGTTCGATGGCGACGCGGAACGGATGACGTCCGCGAGCTTGGAGAGCCGCCACATGATCTCGGACGTGCTGCGGCGCGGCCTGGATGTTTCGGTCCGCGAGCCGACGCCTGTTCGGCAGGTCGAGCCGATCCGCCCCACCCACGATCTCGAGAGGTAAACCCCAAGCCATGGAGACCCGTATGAAGTTCACTCAAGGCATGGGCCGGATGTTGTCCGACGCCCGCGCGCGGCAGGTCATCGGCTTTGTCGGTGCGCTCGCCCTCATTTCGATCGCCCAGCCGGCCTTTGCCGATGGAACAGCGATCGAAGGTGGTCTCAACACTATCAAGGGATGGATGACCACCGTCGCGTCCGTGGTCGGCGTCATCGCCGTCATGGCGGTCGGCTATGCCAAGCTGACCGGCCGGATGGACTGGGGAAAAGCGGTCACGGTGCTGATCGGCATCGGCATCATCTTTTCGGCCACGACGATCGTCGGCTGGATGAGCAGCTCGGGTGGCTGACGGGGAGAGGCTCGCCGAGGATAAGGTGTTCCTCGCCCTGACCAGGCCATCGGTATTCATGGGACTGCCGCTCGAGGCGATCCTGCCGATCATCATGGTCTGCATGGTGATCTGGGGGATTTTCCACAATCCGTTCTACCCCCTGGCCTTGTTCGGCGCGCTCTACTTCCCGGCGCGCATGATCTGTCACTACGACTTCAATGCGTTCCGGCTGTGGGGCCTGTGGTTCCAGACCGGCTTTCTATCCAAGAACCGCAAGTTCTGGGGGGGCGGGAGCTACTCTCCCGTTCGCCTCGCCAAAGGCGTGAAGCGGAAGCATTTCGGCAATGACTGATTCCAGGCTCAAGCATAAGAAGATCGCGGTTCGCGAGACGGATGACATCAAGTTCATTCCCTACACGCGGCACGTCGATGACACGCTGGTTGCTCTCGAAGACGGCTCGCTCATGCGCATGTACCGCGTCGATGGGCGGCCGTTCGAGACCAGCGACATCGGCGACCTCAACACCTGGCATAACAAGCTCAACATCGCGTGGCGCTCGATCGGTGACGATCGCGTTGCGCTGTGGACCCATCTCGTGCGCACCGCGACCGATCCCGTTCTCGGCGGCGACTTCCACTCCGACTTCGCGCGAACCTTGCAGGAGAAATACGCCGACACGCTGAAGGAGAAGGTCCTCTACCACAACGAGTTCTACGTCACGATCATCGTCCGGCCGTCGAGCATGGCCGGCGAGCAGGTGACGCGGCTTTTCTCCAGGCGCAAAGCCAACGCCGAGATCGACGATCGCGCGCTCACGATCATGGCGGACAAGTGCCGCGACTTCGAAACGCTGCTCGCTGATGTCGCACCGGAGCCGCTCTCGCTGTATGAGCACAACGGCATCCTTTTTTCACGACCGATGGAGGTGCTGCACTTCATCCTGACCGCCGACCGCATCCGCGTGCCGCTGCTCGACGGCAGGCTGGGCCAAGCCCTGTATACCTCACGGGTCGTATTCGGTCGCGAGGCGGCCGAAATCCGGCTGCCGCACACGTCGCATTTCCTCGGAATGTTCGGCGTGCGCGAGTATGTCGCCAGCACGCGGACAGGTCAGTTCAACAGCCTGCTCACGCTCGACTTCCCGTTCGTGCTGACCCAGAGTTTCGCGCCGTTGGTGAAGTCGGTCGCGAGCGAGCGGTTCACCAAAAAATACAAGCAAATGGTCTCCTCGGACGATGCCGGCGTCAGCCAGGCGGAGGAACTGCTCGACGGCGTCGACGATCTCATGGCGAACCGCTTCGCCATGGGCGAGCATCACCTCTCGATCGCGGTAATCGACGAGAACCCGAAGCGGCTGCTGGAACGCTTGTCGATCGCACGATCGGCAGCGGCCGATACAGGCATGGTGATGGCGCGCGAGGACGTCGCGCTGGAGGCCGCCTTCTGGGCGCAGCTTCCCGGTAATTTCAGGATGCGCGCGCGCCCCGCGGTCATCAACACGCGCAATTTCGCAGGCTTGAGCCCGTTCTACACCTTCCCGGCAGGCCGCAAGTCTGGAAACCACTGGGGCGACGCGGTAACGTTGCTCAAGACGCGCGCGGGCTCGTCCTTCTGGTTCAATTTCCACCGGACCGACATCGGCCACACGCTAATCATCGGGCCAACGGGTGGCGGCAAAACGGTGCTGCAGAACTTCCTGCAAGCGCAGCTCGAAAAGACCGGCGCAAAACAGGTGTTCTTCGACAAGGACCGCGGTGCCGAGATCTTCGTGCGCGCCTGTGGCGGCACCTATCTGGCGCTGCGCGACGGCGAGCCCACCGGCTTCGCGCCGTTGAAGGGTCTCACCCCGTCTCCGCACGACATCGCGTTTCTGCGGCAGTTCATTCGTGTCCTGGTACGCCGGGACAACCGGCCGCTCAGCGTCGCGGAAGAGCGACTGATCGACGAGGGTATCGAGGCGGTGATGCGGCTGCCAGCGCCGTCGCGCTCCTTCAGCGCCCTGCGCGAGATGCTCGGCTACGCCGATGCCGAGGGCATCGGCGCCCGGCTGGAGCGCTGGTGTCTGGGCGGCCCGCTCGGCTGGGCCTTTGACGGTCCCCAGGACGAAGTGTCGATGTCGGCGCGGTTCATCGGCTTCGACATGACGGACTTCCTGGAGAACCCTGAGATCCGCACTCCCACGATGTTGTACCTCTTCCACCGTGTTGACGAGTTGCTGGACGGGCAGCGTGTCGTGGTCGACGTCGACGAGTTCTGGAAGGCGCTTCAGGACGAGGCCTTTCGGGCGTTCGCGCAGGACGGTCTCAAGACCTTCCGTAAGCGCAACGCCTTCATGGTATTTGGCACGCAGTCCCCGGCCGATGCGCTGCGCTCGCCGATCGCGCACTCGATCATCGAGCAGACCGCAACCAAGATCCTGCTTCCAAACTCGGACGCCAAGCGATCGGATTATTGCGACGGGCTCGGCCTGACGGATGCGGAGTATCGGCTGATCCGTGAAGACCTGACGCCGGAGAGCCGGACCTTTCTGGTCAAGCAAGGGCATACCTCGATCGTTGCGAAGCTCGATCTCGGCGGGATGCCCAATGAGCTGAAAGTGCTTTCTGGCCGCGAGGAAACCCTCGTCGCCATGGAGGAGGCCATTGCCCTGGCGGGCAACGATCCTGCGGCGTGGCTGCCGCATTTCTATGCCAACCAAAGGAGAAGCTGACATGTCGCTCAAGCGCATCATCTTGGTTGTAGCCGCGCCGGTCGCGATCGTCGCGTTTACGTCGCCGGCCGCTGCACAGGGCATCCCTGTGTTCGACACCTCTACCTATGTGCAAGCGCTCGCCCAGGTCCAGAACACGATCAAAATGATCCAGCAGGGCGAGCAGCAGATCCAGACGGCGACGACAACGCTCAGCTCGCTTCAGAAGCTGACCAACGTCAACGCGCTCGCCCCGCAATTGCTCAACGCGCAGGTGCGCAACATCCTGCCCAACACGACAATCGACGCCTCGACGTTGCTCAGTGGCGACCTGTCGAAGATTGGTTCGCTCGGTTCGCTCGCATCAAGCATCCAGTCTCGTTACGCGCTGCCGGCAACGTCGTCCTCCGACGCAGACCTAGCCTACAACCAGGCGCTCAAGGATGCGACCAGCTCATCGGCCGCCACGGCCGCGCTGGGCGAGAATACGCTCAGCATCGCCCAGACCCGGATGCAAGGCCTCGACCAGCTCCGCGAGCAACTGTCGTATGCCAAAGATCCCAAGGACGTGATGGACCTCCAAGCCCGAATCTCGGTCGAACAGGCACAGCTGCAAAACGATATGCTCAAGATGCAGGCGATCCAGATGGCGCAGGCCGGTCAGGCGAACATGCAGATCAGCGCAGCGCAAGTGGCGGCCGGTCGCGATGAAGCAGCATTCTTCAGTGCCAACACGATCAGGAAGTGATCATGCGCAAGATACTATCCCTCTGCTCGTTGCTCGTCGTCTGCGGATGCCAACAGAACGTCGTGGTGCCTACCGCCAAGGAGCTGATCGCCAGTCCTCAACTCCTCTCGCAGTGGCAGGCGAAGTGCGATGCGGGGGAGTACAGCCATCTCCCTGCGGATCAGAAGGCCAAGATGTGCGCGACGACCGGAGACGCGACCATCTCGGTCGCTCAGACCAAGGCCGGCAACGAAGAGGCGGACTTCTTCAAACAGAACACGATCCGCAAGAAGTAGATTTAATCGCTGCGCCTTGAATCGCCGAAGATCGGAACCTTACTCAATGGCTGCCGGCCCACCCAACATCATGACGCTGTTCACGACGATGTATTCGTATGTGGAGACCGCCATAGCGACCTCGGTTGCGAGCTTCGGGGCGGGGCTCGTCAGTTTCGTTGCAGCGCCTTTGGCCCTGGCGGCGATCATCTACTTCCTGTTGCTCGGCTTTGCCGTGCTACGAGGGGCTATCCAGGCTCCACTTCGCGAGCTTGTATTCCAAGCCGGCAAGGTCGGGTTCGCCCTCGCGGCTGCCAGTGCGGTTGGCTATTCGGCGTTTGTGGTGAACGTGGTCACCAACTTGCCGAGCGAAATCATCGCGGCTGGATCGGGCACGCCCGTCACCAACCCGGGAACCACCTTCGATACCTATGTCGCCGATACCGGCAAGCTCTCGGAAAAGTTGGTCAATGCGAACCTGAAAGTTCAATCGCAAGAGCAAAAGGGCATCACAGACTTTCGCACACCCGTGATCCAGCTCAGCGCCACCCTGATCACCTATCTGTGCGTTGCCGTCCTCTACATCTTCGCGTTTATGTCGGCGTCGATCGGCTTTTGCATCGTCATTTTTGCCAAACTGTCGGTTGCGATCTGCGTCGCGCTCGCGCCGCTTGCGCTGGCGTGTCTGCTTTTCAACTCCTCCCGCTGGCTATTCGACGGCTGGCTAAAGCAGACCGTCAATTTCATCCTGCTGATGGTCGTCATGGCGATCATGACCAAGTTCATCACCGGCCTCCAGGAAGCCGCCATGGACGGCATCATGGGATCGATCCCCGAAGACGGCTCCTCCTTCGTCATGGCGCAGAACGGCTACATCGTTCTGAAAGCTGCCGTAATGCTCGTAGCGACGATCGCCTGCGCGGCGATCTACATCGTCGGCACGATCTTCTTCTTTCAATCGCCGGCCATCGCCGCGGGTATCTCGGGGGGTGCGTCCTCTGGCGGCCATGGCTTCCTGCAGACCGGGGCGAACATGCTGACCAACCGGCTGATGTTCCGGCGCGCGACGCAGGCGAACCGTCCCCCGCCAGGAGGGGGCGCCACGGGCGGCTCGGCCTCTCGGTCCACTTGAGGGCCGCTGGCGCGTCCAAGACCATGAACCACGGAACCGCCGGGCGCGGGACCTTACGAACGGAGACGTCATGAAAAGGCTGACCATCGTGGCGATCGGCACGCTTGTGCTTGGCGGCTGCACCGGGACTCATATCAGACCTGTCTCGGTGTGCGACGGCAAACACCGGCGTCCCGCCAACCTCTACAGGTCGATCCTGCCGAGCTTGCCGGTGCCACTGCCGGCGTCACAGCAGGGCGCAGGGCAGTCGATGGTGGCGCCGCCATCACGCGAGCTAGCACCGGCGCCTCTTCCCGCACCGACCCCTACGCCCGGTGCCGGAGGTACGCCTGCCGCCCCAATCGGACCTGGGGCCATGAATATCCCGCGATCGGCGCCACGCACGTCCGCGCAGGACGTCGCGCCGACCTACTCCTCCTGCTGAAGGGATCGACGCCATGGGCGCGGTGAAGGCCGAAGATAAAGAGAAATACTACGAGACATCGAGGACGTGGGAATATGACCGTATGCGTGCGGCGATCCAGTCCAAGCGGCTCGCCTGGGGCGTTGCGGCGGCTGCGTGCACGCTCGCTGTGGCGTCAGTTGCGGCAGTCGCGATGCTTAGCCCGCTGAAGACCGTCGAGCCCTATGTCATCAGGGTCGACAAGAGCTCGGGCGAGACGCAGGTCGTGACCGCGCTCAAGGGGCCGCAGCCGCGCACCTATGAGGATGCGGTCAACCGCTACTTCATCTCGCAATATGTGCGGTTGCGCGAAGGCTGGCTCAACGATGCCGCGCGCGAGAACGCCTATACGGTCATGCTCACCAGCGATTCCGCCGAGAGCGCTCGTTACCTGAACAGCGTTCAGGCCAACAACAAGAACGCGCCTTCCAACATTTACGGCGGCAAGGGCTTCGTCTCGATCTCGATCCGGACGATCAGTTTCCTCAGTCCTACCGTGGCGCAGGTCCGCTTCACGAAGATCATCACCTTCGGGCAGAACACGCCGATCGCGCAAAATTGGAACGCGATACTGACCTTCAGATACACGACGGCGCCGGAGCATGAGAAAGATCGGAATCTCAATCCGCTCGGCTTCCAGGTCGTGAACTATCGTTCAGACCCGGAGGCGTGACATGAGCGATCAGCCGAATACGTCGGACAGTGGCGACCATGTCCCCGTCCCCTTCCTGCCAGCGCTGCGCCAGAAGTTGGGTCTTCGTCTGTCACCGCCGGCAACGGCGTTGGTGCTGACAGAGGATGGCGCCAGGAATCGCTTCTGGCGCGGGGTCGGGGCGGTGTGGCACCGCCTCGTCGCGTTCTCGGTTCTGGGTGCCGTGGCAGTCACGCTCGCGCCACAGCCTGCGTTCGCGTCGGAAACCCCCGTCCCCGGGGCCAAGGACGCCCGCGTTCGCAACGTCAACTACGATCCGGATCAGGTGGTGACGATCGTCGGCAGTTTCCGGCATGCGATCGAGATCCAGTTCGGGCCTGGCGAAACGGTAACGCAGGCCGCCCTGGGCGATACCGTCTCCTGGCAGATCGCGCCCGTGGGAAACATCGTCTTCCTCAAACCCCGCGAGAAGGCTGGCGGCACCAACCTGATCGTCGTCACCAACGCCGGCGGCGTGCCGCGCACCTATCATTTCAACCTCGCGCTGGGAACGGGCGCCACGATGTACGGCGTGCGGTTCCGCTATCCGCGCGAGGAACGGGCGATGGCGGCGCTGCAGGTGCAGATTGCCCAGGCCCAGGGCGCCAAGGCGATCGAGACGACCATCACCACCGCCGCGCTCGACCATGCCGTGATCGAGGGCACCCGGAATATGAATTATACCGTGCAGGGCGACGTCGCACTGCAACCCACCGAGATCTCTGACAACGGCGAGTTCACCGTGCTGCGCTATCCGGGCCACGCCGACATTCCCTCGATCTTCGCGGTCGACGTCGACGGGACCGAGACGATCGTCCCCTACGATGTTCGCGAGGATTTCGTCGTGATCCATGCGGTCTACCGTCAGCTGCGCCTCAGGCGCGGGGCGACGGTGCTGTGCATCTACAACGAGACGCCGCTGCGGAACGATCGCGGCGATCGAACGGGCACCGTCTCCAACGTCGTCGAACGTAAAGTGAAGGGGCAGTAACATGGTCGGGACCGTGATTGACCGCGGGGGCGATGTCGCTGCCGACACCGTTGCGCCAGGCGAGGTCGATAACCCGGTCGCGCGTAGCGGCGGGTGGGGCAACCTCGCCTTCATCGGTGCGGGGATCGGACTGCTCGGTGCCATAGGCGGCATCGTGATAGGCTATGGTGCGTTTCACCAATCGGCCAGTACCGCGGCTGCCGCGCAGCCCGCGAAGGCCAGTGACCGTGCCGTGGACGACGTGATGGGATCGCCGAACGCGCAGCGAGCGGCGCTCGCGGGTCAGCTCGGCCAGCCCGACGCGGCGCAAACCGACATCTTCGGGCGGCCGATCGCCGCAGCCCCGGGGCCGCAGGTCGCCGATGCCAACGGAAATCCGGTGCCGGCAACGAGCGGGACAACCTCCCCAACGGCGAACGGACAGCAATCTCCCGAGCAGCGACGTGCCGAGCAGGCACGCGCCATGGCCGATGCGGCGCGGCGGTCGCCGATCATGGCCTTTGGCAACACCGGGCTGGCCTCGGCCGCCCTTCCCGCCTCCGCGCCCGGTGCGGACGCACAACAGGGGACCGACCTCGATGACCGGACGCGCGGCGGCGGACAATCCACCGTCGCGCGACGGGGCCTCGGTGCCAGTGGCTTCGGAGCGCGGGGTGAAGAAAGTCCAGCCGAGGCGGGCAAGGGCTCGACCGACTTCAGCGATCAGCTCGGCCATGCCGCGATCCAGACGGTCCGGGCAACGATGGTCGCGGACCGCAACCTTTTGCTGAGTGCCGGCACGGTCATCCCCTGCACGCTCCAAACGGCGATCAACTCGACGCAGGCCGGCTTCGTGTCCTGCGTCATCAATCACGACGTCTATTCCGAAAACGGCCGCATCGTCCTGCTCGACAAGGGGACCAAGGTGCTGGGGCAATATTCCGGTGGCATCACGCAGGGGCAAGCGCGCCTGTTCGTACTGTGGACGCGCGCCCTGACGCCGCGTGGCGTCGCCATCGACCTCGGGTCGCCGGCAGCGGATAGCCTTGGCCGGGCCGGGTTGCCAGGCGGCGTCGATACCCAGTTCTGGGCACGTTTCGGCGTCGGGCTCGTCATCTCGGTGCTGGAGGATGCCTCGCAGATCGCCGGTCGGGCGGTTGCCAATGAGGGGAGCAACACCACGCAGGTTCCCGGGCAAACCGGACAGACCGTCCTGCAGCAGACCATGAACATCAAACCGATCCTGAAAAAGAACCAGGGCGACACCGCGGCGATCTTCGTCGCGAAGGACTTCGATTTCCGCTCGGTCTATGACGTGGGATTGAGGCGTTAAGGCCGTGGCATCCAGTCCGACGTCGCTGATCTACGAGCATAATGCCGAGCCGATCCGACGGCACCTTCTGCGCGACGATGTGACCGAATTGGTCATCAACGAGCCGGGGATAATCGGCCTCGAGACTCGGAATGGCTGGGAGTGGCATGAGGAGCCCGCACTCGACAATGCGGCCCTCATGACGCTGGCGAAGCTGATCGCGGGGCTGACCAAGCAGGACATCAATTCCGAATATCCGATATGCTCCTCGGTCCTGCCGGGCGGCGAGCGCGCGCAGGTCGTCGTTCCCCCGGCGGTCGAGCAAGGCTTCATCTCGATCACGATCCGCAAAGCGTCGGGCGTGACGATGAACATCGACGATTTCGAGCGTGCCGGCCTGTTCAGCGAAGTCCGCGCGCAAGGCCTGTACGAGGAGGTCGACCCCGATCTGCTACGACTGCGCGAGGCGGGCGACTGGCGCGCCTTCTTCAAGCTGGCGGTCGAAGCCCGCAAGAACATCCTCATTTCCGGCGCGACGGGCTCCGGCAAGACGAGCTTCTCTAAGGGTCTCATCAAGCTGATCCCGGACTATGAGCGGATCCTGACGATCGAGGACACGCGCGAGCTCGTCGTACCCCAGCGCAACCACGTCCACATGATGTACGCCAAGGATGGGAAGAGCCTCCAGAAGGCGGGCGCCAAGGAGTTGCTGGAATCGGCGCTGCGGATGCGGCCCGATCGCATCCTTCTGCAGGAATTGCGGGACGGCACCGCCTTCTTCTACCTCCGCAACGTCAACAGCGGTCATCCCGGTTCGATCACTACTGTCCATGCCAATACGGCCGAGGGCGCGCTCGAGCAGCTGACGCTGCTGGTGAAGGAGTCAGAGGGCGGCAACGATCTCGACCGTCACGACATTCGGGCGCTGCTGCGCTCCCTGGTCGATATCGTCGTGCAGATGCATCGCCTGCCACCCGGTGAGGGCCAGCCGGCGCGCTATCGCATGACCGAAGTATGGTTCGATCCGGCGAGCAAGCCGACCGACTGAAGGGGGTGCCGGCATGAACGGAAAATGGGTGCGAAGCGACGAAGGGTCGCAGCCGGGCGCGATCGCGTTCCTCGGCGTTATCGGCATGTTCGTCAGCGCCGCGATCGGCGCCGTCGCCGTCCTGTGGCGTGCCCACCTCCTCAACGCCCATACCCCGTGGCGCAAGGTGCCGGCCGCGCTTTGGGCGCTGAAGGGCTATCCGATCGTCTATGAGCCGTTCCTGATTGGCTTCGGGATCGGCCTCGTCCTGACGGTCGTCATCATCGTCTCAACGCTGTTCACGCGGCAAAAGCTCCACGGCGAGGCGCGCTTCGCGCGGGTCGGCGAGGTCCGCAACGGCAAGATGCTCGCCTCGGCCGGCATCGTGCTGGGCAAGTTCGGCGGCAAGGTGATGCGCTTTGGCGGACCCGAGCATGTGATGCTGGAAGCCCCGACACGCGCAGGCAAGGGAGTGGGCGTCATCATCCCGAACTTGCTCGACTGGCTCGATTCTCTCGTGGTGCTCGACATCAAGCAGGAAAATTATGATAACACGGCGGGGTATCGGCTGAAGGTGCTCGGGCAGCAGGTGCTGCTCTTCAACCCGCTCGATCCCACGGGCCGCACCGTGAGGTGGAACCCGCTGAGCTACATCAACCGGCATGATCCGGTGGAGGTCATCAATGAGCTCCAGAAGATCGCGGCAATGCTCTATCCAGATCCACTCACGGGCGAGAAGTTCTGGGCCGAGGGCGCACGAACCGCGTTCCTCGGCATCACCGCCTATATCGCGGCGACCGTCGACGATGGGGAGGACGCCCTCCCCTTCACGCTCGGCGAGGTGTACCGCCAGTTCGCGGCCAGCGATGCCCAGCGGCGTTTTCCGAAGATCATCGCCGATCGTAAGAGGGCCGGAAAGCCCCTGTCGGAAGGCTGCGTCTCGGCAATCAAGGATTATACCGGCTCGTCGGCGAACACGTTCTCCGGATTGCGCCAGTCGGTTACGTCCAAGATCAACGGCTGGCTGAACCCATATGTCGATGCGGCGACCTCAGAGAGCGATTTCGATCTCAGTGACTTTCGGGACAAGCGGATCTCGCTCTATCTCGGCGTGTCGCCGGATGACCTGGAGCGGGTTGCGCCGATCTACGGCCTGCTCTTCCAGCAACTCATCGACCGCAACGTCCGCGAGCTGCCGAAGGGCGACAAGCATCAGATCAAGGTGCTGCTCGCCCTGGACGAGTTCGCGAGCCTCGGCAAATGCACCGTGCTCGCAAACGCCTTCAGCTATGTCGCCGGCTACGGGTTGCGGATGCTGCCGGCGTTTCAGTCGCTCGAACAGATTCAAGGGGTCTATGGGGACAAGGTGGCGGCCGACATCGAGCGAAACTGCGCGGTGCGGCTTGTTCTTCGTCCGGCCGGTTTGGCCGAGGCGAAGAAGATTTCGGACCAGCTCGGCAGTTACACGTTCAAGGCGCGCTCGCGCTCGATGGGAACGTGGGGTGGAGGCGGCGGCTCCACCTCGGACTCCGATCAGCACCGGCCGCTGATGCTCCCTCAGGAAGTCGAGTTGCTGCCGGAGGACGATCTGATCGTTTTCCGGCGAGGCATGTACGCGACCTATGGAAAGAAGGTCCGTTACTATGCCGAGAAAAAGCTCTCGGCGCGGACTAAGATACCGGCCCCGGAGATGCCCCAGATCCGCGTGGACCCAGCCATCGCTGCCAATAGCCTTCGCGTGATCGAGGCCACTCAGGCCCCCGATGACATCATTCCCGCCTGGTCGGCGCCAAGCGCCGTGCCGACGTCGGGATCCGTCGCAACCGACGGAGCAACTGCAACGGGTCGGCGTGGATTGAACCAGGCCGCGATCAGCGCTGCCTTGGCCGTTCCGACAAACGAGCGTGTCGCCAAGCTCTTTGAAGGCGTCCTCATGGTGCGAGGCAGGCCTGCATAACCAATGCGAAGGCCTTCTCATCGATTTTTAAAGTGGGAACGAGCGAGGTTGCCTCGAAGGGCGTTAAATGGGACAAATCGGCCGGTCCTTGCGGCCCAACTGTATGACGGCTTCCGGCGCATAACCTGCCGGTCGCCTCCGGACCCATTCCCGGTCGTTCGGTAGATCGTCGTGACACCCCGACATTTCGGTAAAACGCAATCGGGAATAGGTTTTGGGAAAGCGGCCCACTCGGAGGCATCGGAAGACCAATCTGCCGCCGGTGCCCCGCTGAGCCTTCGTTTTCGAGAATGCAGAAATGTCCGAAGGCGAGCGCTTCCGGTCGCATCGCGACATGGGCTACCGGCCCTCTTCTTGTCAGCAACGGCTGTTGGTTTGATTACCAGGGCAAGTTTTTGTTAAAGCGGTCGACGTAGCGCAGGCCCGGCTTGCCTTGGTTGGCATCGATCATATCGACGACAAGCGGGATGCTCTCCTCGACCGATAGCGTCGCCTCGTCTCCGCCCATTTTCGGTCCGCACCCAGCCCGGAGCGACGAGCAGGAGCGCGCGGGTGCCATCAGGCCGGTGCGCGGCATAGCTCTTCATCAGCATGTTGAGCGCCGCCTTGCTGGAGGAGTAAAGCGGCCAGAAGCCGGTGCTGCCAGCAATACTGCCGAGTTCAGACGTCATGATTGCGATCACGCCCTTGTCGGTCACCAGTCCGTCCAGCAGCTCGATCGTGCGCACAGGGGCGAGCGCATTGGTCAGCATCATGTCGACGAAGTCCTGCTCCTCGACATCGACTGGCGTTTTGTCATTGGACCGTGCGATGCCAGCGTTGACGAACACCACGTCGAGCTTCCGATCCTGAAGCCGCGTACCCAGCGCGCGGACGGAGTCCACGTCGAGGATGTCTGCGCTCTCGATCACAAGTGCGTCCGCGAAGCGGGCTGCGAGCACATCCAGACCGGAGGACGTACCGCGGGCGGTCGCGATAACGCGCCAACCACGGTTTAGCCATTCTTCGGCGAGCGCGAGGCCAAGCCCGCGCGAGGCGCCGACGATCAGAGCAGTCTGCTGAGGCATGATATTCTCCAGAATTTTGGGAAGAAGATTGATTAGAACGCCGCCTTGCCGATTGAGGCACCTCCGTCGACATGGATCGTTTGACCGGTGATGAAGCCGGCGTCCTCCGACAGTAGGAAGGCAATGGCGGCCGCGATCTCATCAGGCGCACCTAAACGGCCGACGGGTACGCCGGCGAGGTAGCGGCGCTCACCTTCGCTGCCTACCGGGTTGTTTGCGCGGAACAGTTCGGTCTCGGTCGGCCCCGGCGACACCGCGTTCACCGTGATGCCCGTCGTCGCGAGTTCAAGTGCCCAACTCCGGCTGAAGCTGACCAATGCAGCCTTGGCAGCGGCATAGGCCGTGCGCTCGACCGAGCCGAGGACGGTCAGGCTGGAGATATTGATGATCCGCCCCCAGCCTCGCGCGCTCATGCCCGGAAGCAGAGCCTGCACCGTTTGTAGCGCTGGATGCAGGTTGACCCGCATTACCTCCTCCAATGCGGTCAGCTCGACCGCGCCGAGCCGCTGCGGGCGAACGAGGCCGACGTTGTTGACCACGCCGTCAAAGGAGAAGCGAGTAACCAAGTCGGCAAGCACTGCATCGGTGGCAGATGTGTCGGCCAGATCCACTGGAACGAGCGTCCCGGGGAAGTCTGGCGCAGATTTGCGGGCGAGACCGACAACATGATGTCCGTCACGGCTGAGCCGTTGTGCGAGAGCAAGACCAATACCCTTGCTAGCGCCGGTGATGAGGAAGGTTCGAGACATGGACAGCCTAAAGAAAATAGCCCCAGTCGCAGGAGTGGCCGGGGCTGAAGGAGGTCAGGCGGCGACAGCAGTGGCGCGGCGCAGCGCCGGCAGCATGTCATCGGGCTCGGGTCGACGGGTGTAGTCCGGGTTCACCTCGGCGTAGAGGATAGTCCCGTCCTGCGCGATCACGAAGCGGCCGGGCATTGGCAGCGTCCAGCTCGGGTCGCCGTTGAAGGTCGGCAGATCATTCTTGAGACCCTTGTAAAGGTCGACCAGATAGTCGGGCATCTCGAAACGCAGACCGAACGCTGCCGCCACATCGTTGTGCGTGTCGGAGAGGATCGGAAAGCCGAGCTCGTTCTGGCGTACCGACTTGCGACTGTTCACCGACGTTTGCGGCGAGATCGCGATCAGGCTGGCACCCAGCTTTTCGAACTCAGGCAGCACGGCCTGAAGCGCTTGGAGTTCCATATTGCAATAGGGGCACCAAACGCCGCGATAGAAGCTAACCACCAGCGGCCCGTTGCCGAGGAGATCGGCTGACGAGACCGCCTGACCATCGGGATCGTTGAGGGTGAAGGCGGGAGCCTTGTCGCCGGCCTTCAGCGCGCGGGCGGCGGCCCCGCTGGCGATCAGCTCAGCCGTCGCGCGGTGCATCGTCTGAATGACCGAAAGCGGCACATTGTAGGGCGGTTTGCCCGCTTCAAAATCGGCTTTGAAGGCGTCGAGTTTGGACTGAAGGGTCATGGCGTGTCTCCTGTGATCGGTTGCGAAAGGAAGATGAGCCCTTCCGGCCTGACGAGGCAGTCGCGCCCTGCGACTATCCGTCATTCCATGCCGGAATGGGGGTCAGGCGGCTGCGCGACCGTGAAAGGGGTAGTCGGTGTAACCCCGCGCATCACCGCCGTAGAACGTGTCGCGATCATAGGGCGTGAGAGGGAGGCCGAGGCGTAGCCGCTCTGGAAGATCGGGGTTGGCGATGAAGGCACGCCCGAACGCCACGGCATCCGCTTCACCAGCCTGAAGAAGTGCCTCCGCGCTTGTTCCGTCGAAGCCACCGGCAGCGATCATCGTGCCGCGGAAGATTGGGCGCAGGTGCCGCACCGCGATTGGCTCGGCATCCGCGATCAGCTCGGTGCCCTTGATCCGCGGCTCGACAACATGGAGATAGGCGATGCCCAGCCCATCCAGCCTGTCGGCTACATAGCCGAAGGTTGCCTTCGGATCGCTGTCGAACATCGAACCATATGTGCCGCTGGGGGTCAGCCGCACACCGACCCGGTCAGCGCCGAAGGCGTGGATCGCGGCCTGCGTCACCTCCAGTAGGAAGCGCGCCCGGTTCTCGATACCGCCACCATAGTCGTCGGTGCGCTTGTTTGTGCCGTCCTGGAGGAATTGATCGGGAAGATAGCCATTGGCGCCGTGGATCTCGACGCCGTCGAACCCTGCTTCTCGGGCTCTGGCTGCGCCGGCGCCGAACTCGGCGATGATGCCGGGGATTTCGTCGCGCTGTAACGCGCGCGGCATCGAGAACGGCACCGGTCCGTGGCTCGCATAGCCATAGCCTTCGGCCGCGATCGCCGATGGCGCGACCGGCGTCGCGCCACCCGGCTGAATGTCGGGATGGGACTGGCGACCGACGTGCCAGAGCTGCATCACGATCTGGCCGCCCTTCTCGTGAATGGCGTCGGTGATCGCCCGCCAGCCTTCAATCTGAGCATCGTCATAAATGCCGGGCGCACCGGCATAGCCATAGCCTTGGCGAGAGATCGGGGTGGCCTCCGAGATGATAAGGCCGCCTCGCGAAGCCCGCTGGGTGTAATAGTCGCGCATCAGCGTGTTCGGTCGATCGCCGGGGTCGGACCGCATGCGGGTGAGCGGCGCCATGACGACACGGTGGCCGAGCGACAGAGCGCCGGCCTGAACCGGGGAGAACAATTTAGACACGGGGAGACTCCGAAATTGAGGATCAGGCCTGCGGGACGAGCGTGTTCACGTGGGCGATGGCCCGCTGGACGGCAGGACGGGCTTCGACTTCGGCGTACCAGCGGGCAGCGTTAGGGGCGTCGTCGAAGCCGACCCCGGCGAACTTGCGCCGCCACAGCCAGCCAAAATGCGCGATGTCGGCGATAGTGAAGGTGTCCCCAGCGACAAACCGATGCTTTGCGAGCATGTCGTCGAGCACCCCCAGCGTGCGCTTCGCTTCGGTCGAGAAGCGCTCGATTGCGAGCGGCTGCGGCTCGGCTGCCTGGCGCTGGAAAAAGCCTGCGTGCCCGAACGCCGGACCGAGACCCGAAGCATGGAAGAAGAGCTGCTCGAACACGCGGGCGCGGGTCTCGCCCGACGTTGGCAGCAGCTTGCCTGTTTTCTCCGCGAGATAGACGAGGATCGCGGCCGATTCCGTCAGCACCAGATCGCCATCGACCATTACCGGAACCTTGGCATTCGGGTTCAGCGCCACAAAGTCGGGCGTCTTCTGTTCGCCCTTGCGGACGTTGATGCCGTGGAGGGCATAGTCGAGACCCAGCTCTTCCAGCGCGATCGGCACCTTGATGCTGTTGGGCGTGGCGAAGGCATAGACGTCAAGCATGGTGGTGTTCCTTTGAAGGCAGCCGTGTCCGCACGATGGGTGAGGCGAGCGCGATAAGCGCCGGAACCAGACTGCCGGTGATCTGAAAGGCGTAGAGCCCGTCGAGGACGGACGGGGCGGTGGTGGTCCGCATCAGCCAGGTCATCATCTTCGAACTCCCGCTCGCTTCCGGCTCTTTTCCGAAGGCATGAACAGGAGATGCTCCCTTGCGGCTCGACACGGCAGCCGGCCTGAAGCAATAATGCTCATTCCAAGGAGGAATGGCATGGACCGCTATCAAGCAATGGCGACGCTCGTGCGGGTGGTGGAAACGGGTTCGTTCTCGGCTGCCGCGCGACAGCTCCACGTCGGTCAACCGGCGGTGTCGAAAACGATCGCGCAACTGGAGAACCGGCTACAGGTCAGTCTGCTGATCCGCTCCACGCACGGCCTCATGCCGACCGAGGCAGGACAACGCTTCTATGAGCGCGCCAAAGCGGCAATCCAGGAAGCCGACGAGGCTGAATTGGCAGCCCGTGGCGCCGGCGCGGGCCTGTCAGGGTGTCTGCGGGTGTCGGCCGCGACGACCTTCGCGCGTCTGCATATCGTGCCGCTGCTCCCGCGCTTCCTCGAACAGCACTCCGAGCTGGAGATCGATGTGATCCTCGACGATCGCGTGATCGACCTGGTTGCCGAAGGCGTCGACGTTTCGCTGCGCATGGGTGCGCTACCGGACTCCACCGCCGTCGCGCGCAAGTTGGCGACCGGCGGGCGTTCGGTGCTGGCGACCCCAGCCTATCTCGCGCGCGCCGGCGAGCCGCAGAGCCCCGCCGATCTCGCCGGACACGAGGCGGTGATCTACAGCCAGCTTCCCAACGTCTGGTCGTTCACGCGTGATGGCGCAGAGGCGTCGGTCGCGGTACATGGCCGCGTCCGGGTGAGTGCAGCCGAGGGCTTACGAGCCGCGGTACTGGCCGACATGGGACTGACGATCGCGTCGGACTGGATGTTCAGTCCCGAGCTGGCGAGCGGCGCCATTCGCCGCATGCTGGATGGCTGGACGTTGCCGCCACTCGATCTGTGGGCGGTTTTCCCTGCAGGACGTATGGCCAGCGCCAAGGCGCGCGCATTCGCGACCTTCGTGGAAGCGACAATGGCCGGTGGCCATTCCGAAATGGCATAAGCCTTATCGCCTCGCGCTATCGTCCGTCCTCGCCGAGAACCCCCTAGCTGATCCTCACGCCGCCGCTTCCGGTCGGCCCAGACGTGAGGATCCCACCATGGCCAAGTTCGACACCTACCGCGACGCCTTCACCAACGCCCGCTTGACCCGCAAGGACAACGGCGTGCTCGAAGTCGCGCTGCACACCGATGGCGGCAAGCTCGTCTTCAACGGCCATACGCATGAGCAGTTCGTCGATCTGTTCCACCAGATCGGCGAGGATCGCGACAACCGTGCGGTGATCCTGACCGGCTCGGGCGACGCCTTCATGGACGCGATCGACCCCGAGGGTTTCGACTTCTTCACGCCCCAGGGCTATGACAAGATCCTGCGCGAAGGCCGCAAGGTGCTCTCGAACATCCTCGACATCGAGGTGCCGATGATCGCGGCGCTGAACGGCCCGGTGCTGCTCCACAGCGAATATGCGCTGCTCGCCGACATCGTGCTCGCGACCCCCGAGACCGTGTTCCAGGACAAGCCGCACTTCGAGTTCGGCATCGTGCCCGGCGACGGCGTCCATGTGCTGTGGCCGCATGCAATCGGTTCGATCCGCGGTCGCTACTTCCTGCTTACCCGCCAGGTGCTCGATGCCGAGACGGCCAAGGACTACGGCGTGGTCAACGAGATCGTGCCGGCAAACGGCCTGCTTGCCCGCGCTCACGAGATCGCGGACGGCATTGCAGCCCTCCCGCCGCTGACCTCCCGCTATACCCGGATCGCGCTCACCCAGCAGCTCCGCCGGCTGGTCGATGAAGGGGCTGGCTACGGTCTCGCTCTCGAAGGCATCAGCGCCGCAGACGTCGCGCGCAGCATGGCCGCGCAGGGCTGAAGGAGGACGCCGCCCGGCCATCGGCCGGAGCGGCGGATCTCAACCGAGGACACGTTCATGACTTCCATCCGCTACCGCACCGTCGACGTCGACGGGCATGCAATCTTCTACCGCGAGGCTGGTGATCTCACGAAGCCGACGCTGCTGCTGCTCCATGGCTTTCCATCATCGAGCCACATGTTCCGCGACCTGATCCCGCTCTTGGCCGATCGCTTCCACCTCGTCGCGCCCGACCTGCCGGGGTTCGGCCTCTCCGAGATCAAGCCGCGCAATACCTTCACCTACAGCTTCGACGCGCTCGCCCGGGTGATCGGGCGCTTCACCGAGGTGATCGGTCTCGACCACTATGCGCTCTACATCTTCGACTATGGAGCTCCAACCGGCTTCCGCCTCGCCATGGCGAACCCGGAACGTGTCACCGCGATCGTGTCGCAGAACGGCAATGCCTATGAGGAAGGGCTGAGCACGGGCTGGAACCCGATCCAGCGTTACTGGCGCGAACCGAGTGATGCCAACCGTCAGGCGCTCCGGGAACTACTCACGCCAGCCTCGATCCGCTGGCAGTACGAGCATGGTGTTGCCGATCCCGGCCGCCGTTTCGCCAGATGGCAGCGCGCTCGACGCCTCGTACATCGCTCGGCCCGAAGTTGACGAGATACAGCTCGACCTGTTCGGCGATTATACCAGCAACGTAGCGCTTTATCCTGCTTTTCAGGCCTATTTCCGTGAGCACCGGCCGCCCCTGCTGGCGATTTGGGGCAGGAACGATCCTTTTTTCCTTCCCGCAGGCGCCGAAGCCTACCGTCGCGACCTGCCCGATGCGGACGTTCGTTTCCTCGACACCGGCCACTTCGCCCTGGAGACCCATGTGGTGGCGATTGCCGAAGCGATCGCAGGCTTCCTGCTGCACTGATGGGCGATGGCTTCTCTTTGCGCCGCTCACGCGAGTTGAGAAGCTGCCATCAACCCCGTTTTTACCATCGTTTTCGGGACAGCTGACGCATAGCAAGGGTCAGCTGTCCGCTGCGTGGCTCCTGATAGCTGTCGGGCAGAAAATTCCCCGATGTCGGCCATTCCTCGGGCGCTGGAAAATCCTTCATTGGACGGCGGCTTCTGGCAGATCCGGACGTTCATTTCACCGCAGATAAACGGCGATACCTGGTCGGAAGCCGCCGATCCACTCTACCGGACGCCGTCTAACGGTCCTTGCCGGGCTCGACCGCAGTCGCACGTTCGTTGCTGTAAACCGGGCCACTGTCGCCGATGCTCGGCCGATCGCCTGCCTCGATGCGGGTTGCTAGATCGCTGTGAAGCGAGACGAGCTCGGGTGGAAAATCCACACCAGCCGCAGATCCCAGCCTGCGCTCCGCATCGTCGAAGATATCTACGGCGCCCGCCAGCTCGGGTTCGCCGTAAAGTGCTGCGCTTTCCCCTGCTCGCCATAGCTCGGCAAGTTGGTGGGACCGGATCTTGCAAGCCGAGGCCGTTCGATCGACCGCAACGGCGGTGCTTGGTGGTCCTGGCGGCTCGCCCCCCCTCCCCTTGATCTCGGCCCGCGTGATTGCTGCCAGGCGGTAGCGCAGGACCCGGGATTCCGAGGTATCCGTTGGTGAGGGCTGCTGCTGATGGTTCAGGAGAGAAATAAGCTCCACGGTGGTGATGGACGACGCGGCGTTGCGCCAGTCCGTCAAAGCCCGCTCCTCCGATGCCAAATCCGCAGGCTGAGTCAGGATAAAGCGCTCGAGAAGTGGATCGCTGGCTACTGCGACCGGCAGGGGTGCTCGGTTGCCGTTAGCGGCGGCATGGGCGAAGCCGATCGCCGTCGCAATCGTACCGAGCTGCGTCTTCATGATCTCGCGATCGTCGATCGATCGCCTCAGGATCATCTCGAGGATCGGCGTTAGATCCGTCACCGCAGCCTGGCCCGCATCGATCGTGTCGAGCCTGTGCACGATCTCTCTGTGTGTCGCCTCGATGCGCTGGCCGCTTTCGGTCAGCGCATCGAGCTGCTCCTGCATGAGCGTCAACGCGTCCAGAACGCCTGCCAGAGCAACGCTTACCTGGTCCGTGCTCATCGTTCTGGCCCACCCCTATCCGGCGAACGCGCGCGGTCCAGAGTTGCGCGATCACGATCCAATATCTCGCGAAGGACCTTCTCCGACTTGCTTGGCGTCGGTGCCGTGGCCTGCCGTTCGGCCTCGTCCATAAGCGAGCGAAGGCGTTCGGATACCCCCGAAGGTCGGCGTTCATGCGGCGTGTCTTCGGCTCGGTCGGGGCTCTCCCGGAGTGCTTGCTTGGCCTCCAGCTTTCCACGCATGACGCGAGAACGTTCCAGTGCTGTTGCGATCGGATCAGGCCCGGGATCCGCAACAGCGGGGCGCGTCAGAGCATCAACGATCGCGTCGCGCCTGCGGGACGGTGAACCGGCACGCATCGCCCGGGCCGAGTTGGGCTCTGGCGGCGGCAATGCTGCGACGAACCGTTCGAGGCTCTGTGCGACCACCTGATCGGCAAGGGAATGCGAAGCCGACAGCTCCGCGACGGATCTCATATAGGTCGCGCGAACGATGGCCTGCCGACTTGCAAGAACGGCCTCGACCGGGTCGGAGATACCCTGATCGCGGAGGCGCATGGCGCGATCCGCCCGGCTCCTATCGAGCCGCGGAACCTGCCCCTTGTCGCGCATCTTTTGTACCGCAATGTGCTCATGCGCGGGGTCAATACCGCGCGCCCTGGTCGGCGTGGCGTTGGCCTCGATGCCGCGTTCGCGAAGCTTCTCGGCGAAGCGTTGCCGCCATCGAAACAGATCATCTCGGTCCGGATGAAAGCGGCGCCCGTCAAAGTCGCGACGCGCGATCGTGAGGTGAACGTGCGGATGGTCGCGATCGACGTGAAGGCCGGCAACCCACGACCGGTTCGCAAACTCTTCGCGTGCGAAGTCCAGGGCCGCCGCTTTCAAACGGTCCGGATCGGTCCCCGTCGGCATTGAGAGGATCATGGATATCGACGTCGCACCTTTTCGTCTGGCGTCCCCGTCCATCTCGAAGTTATGCCAATCCTTCGCGAGGATCTGCATGTCGCGTCCATCCCGCAGAACGATCCCCTCGCTGGTTTCAAGCCCGAGTTCCTCGCCCGGACCGTGCCCCAGCCGACTGATGTAGGCGAAGTTGGCAAGGACGTGTCCGCCGCCATGCTGACGCCCCGTGATCCGCACCATGACCTCTGGAACTCGACGTGATGTGCGATCCGCAGTCATCACTGCACGGCCGTTTATCCGGGCCTGCGATCCGCCCCCGAAAGCGTGCTTCGCCTGCGCACTGGCACGCGACGTGGCCAAAGATGATGCGGTCTTCGGGAACATCGATGCGACGGCAAGGCCGAGCATCGTGCCCCCGGTACTCGGGCCCTTTGCGCTGCCGCCTCCAGTCCCGAGGCGGTACTTCTTCGGTGGCGCGAAGACGCCCGCCATGGAGTCCATCGTCCCGGAAGAGAAGCGGAAGCTCACGCTGCTGAACCTCGGTAGGTTTCGGTCCAGTACCCGACCTCTGCCCCGATCGCGACCGAGAGGGACAGCCGGGTCGTAAACAGCAGCGGCGTTCAGCTCTTCACATTTTTCGATGAAGGGACCGGCGATGCGGGCGATATCGAGCGAGCTTTCGGGCTGGTTGGCGGCGTTCATCGCATGGACCGCCTGGTTGATGTTTCGGCCGATCAGAAGCACCTGCTTGCGCAATTTGACGATCTCAGCCTGGGTGGCCGGAGCCAGCCTCAACACGCCCGCCTTGTCCCAAAGCTGCCAGCGAAGCGTGCGTTTGATCCATTCGTTTCGCGTCATCTTCATCGGCGCCGCTACGGTGTCGATGCCTTCGATCTCGCTCCGGTCGAGCCGCACGGTGACGCGAACGAGGTCGTCGGGATGCCCCCTGCCCTGAATTGGCAGCACCGGGATGTCATCGTTCTCCGGGGCCAGCACGGCGTTGGCCAGCACGCTTGCCATCCAGCTGCTGCGGTTCTGCCCGTTCGCTGCGGCAACGCGGTCGATCTCGGCGACCAACTCGTCCTTCAACCGTAGGCCTACATTCATCCCAAAAGCCCCGTGCAGCGGCGCCCCACAAGCCAATGTTAAATATTGGTGCCGTGAAGCATATCCTGCCATCCCTAGTAATTGGCTATCCTCATGGAAACAACAATCTCTTTGGAGCTAAATCACTCCAAACGCGGAGGTGAAAAGGGATTGACTGTGCGCTTTCGACAAGTAGCTTTCGGTCTTGTGGTGGCGGTGCAAGGCGTTTGCACGATTAGGCACGGCTAACTGCTATTCTCTGGATTGCCCGCAACCTCCTAATTTGTTCTCTATTGGAACCGGATTCGAAGAATGGCCCGAACGAGAAACGCCGTCGATCTCGCAACAATCGAGGCTCGGCGGGAAGCTTTAAAAGCGGAACTTGCTCATCTGGACGAACAGGCAAAGGCGGCGGAGCAGACGGCTCGGGACGCTGGTCGTCCGGTTCTAACCGTAGCGCTCGAGCGCGTTAAAATTGCAGCGATCGACAAAGCGGATGCCCGGGCAATCGCGACGGCTATCTCGAAACACGGCGGCAAAGCGGTGGCAAGCCAGCTTGCGTCGCTTGGCTAGGCTTCCCGATCCACCATCCAGACGGGAAGCCGGCGTTGGCTTGGCATCCAGATTAGGGCAGCTTCGTCGGATGCGTCAACGCTTGAACCTGACCGCTCTCCTTGTCGACGAATATGACACCGCGCTCTCCTTCTTCGTTCAGAAGCTTGGCTTCGAACTGCGTGAAGATACCGTGCTGACTGATGACAAGCGGTGGGTGGTGGTCGCGCCGCATGGTGCGGCGAACGGACTGTTACTAGCGCGAGCGGTTGGCGACCGGCAACGTGAGGCGATCGGCGATCAAAGCGGCGGTCGCGTGTTCCTGTTTCTCGAAACAGACGACTTTGCCCGTGACCACCTCGCTTACACTCAGCGGGGCATCCGTTTTGTTGAAGCGCCTCGCCATGAACCATATGGCACGGTGGCGGTCTTCGAAGACCTCTACGGGAAACCGATGGGATTTGATCGAACCTAGCGTGGGCAAGGGATGACCTCCGATCCGCCATTCTATGCGGTAAGGGCATTGGCTGGGATCGAACGCAGCGGTTCCCCAATCTTGGCAGCCACGGCCTGTCTGGGTGTTGCGCCGACGGAGGCTGACGGCCGGCGCTCGCTTCAGCGCGGCCGAGCAGGATACCCGAAAGCAGATTGACGGCGCCAGATCAGGCTGCCCCCCCTCCCCTGCAGACCGGCCATAGCTAGCGCCGTGTTGGCGGCCGGGGCTCGCCCGTGCGCCGCGGCACACGGGCGCGGCTCGTATGGTGTTTCGGGCGCCGTCTCGGTCGTGCCAAGCGGGGTATCACGCCCTATCCATCGATCGTAGGGCCACCTTTAACGAGGTTCTGTGGCGCGCGGGCGGTCAACCATGATTGCGTTGCGTCGCCGCGCTAACGGCCATGCAGGGCTCCTGCCCTACCTATTGATCATCGCCATCGATCTCGCGTTCGTAAAGCAAAAGCGCCGCATCAGCAACGACGTCGGCGAGCACGCGTTTGCGTGCCGGATCCGCGTCACGAAGAGCATAGAGTCGCGCAGCGGTCTCGGGATCTACCCTCACGTTGATCGCGATATTGCGATTGCCGGTTACGCGTGGCGGCCGTTGGAATGTCCCGGCTTGGGGACGCTCTTGAGGCACGGGCGCCGCTACAGGCGGGGCAGCAACAGCTGGGACAGCCGGACGCGACGGAAAGCCCGCCCCGTCGCTTATCTCGCGTAGCTTGGCTGGATCCTTGTTCGGGGGCGTATCATCGAACTCCGAGAGATCGAGCCGGGACCGGGTCATGCTGCCTCCTTAACGGTACGCGCCTTACGCAGCCTTGCGATCACCGCTGCCGCGTAGGCCTCGGCGTTCTCGAGCGCTGCCTTCATGTTACCGACGCCTTTGTCGTTGATGGTGCGAAGCGTTCCACCAGCGGCGAACATCGCGCGATAGGCCTCGCGATTGTAGATCATGACCGGAAGGACTGGAATTTCAGCATCGTTGAACTGCTCCGCGATGTCCTTCTGATTGTTCGAGCGCAGCGCCGGCGGGATTTGGCTGAACAGGATCGCATAATCGATCTCTGTCCTGGTACCGCGCGCCGTCTGCTTGACGAGCTTGATAGCGCGGGCGGCCTGGGTGGCATCCAGATGCGACCCCTTGCAAGGAATGATCACCAGATCGCTTTGCGCGATTGCGAACGTGACGGTCGCGGTCGCCGCGCCTTCGAGGTCAACGAGTGTGAAGCGCGCCTCCGACGCGCCCCTCTCGATTTCATCGATGATCGCGTTTTCGTCGCGGCACCCGACGACAGTTATCGCATCCGGTCGTCCCGGTAACTGGCCCCAGTCGACCAGCGGAAGGTTCGGGTCAGCATCGATCAGGCGTACGGTACCCCCCGCCTCCGCCAACTCTCCGGCGAGCAACAATGTCGCGGTGGTCTTACCCACCCCGCCTTTCGGCGACACGAAGCTGATGACTGGCATACTGCTCTCCCGTTGCGACCAGGTTGCTACCATGTAGCAGCCAGCGTTCATGAAGCCGCTATATCGCAACGTAGCAGCTCGCGTCTAGCGACTTTGACGCAATCTGACAGCGAGCAGCTTGCGGTATGATTGCGATTTAATCGCAACTAGCCCGCGAGTAGGTAGCGAGTTTATCGCGAGCCGACTGCAGCTTAGATGCGAGAATGTTGCGTTTAGGAAACGACGTGCTCGCGATCTGGTTGGTAGCCGGTTGCGGCTTGCTACCAACCAGCGATACGCGCCCTTGCGATACCGTCGCGGCGCAGTTGTAAAGGCGTTAGAGGCACTGCCACCAACCGTGTATGAACATGCTACGTGATAGCTATCGGGTTGCTACCCAACCGCAATCCGCGATCAGGTCGCTACAATGTAGCTAGCTCGTTGCTACCAAAAGGCTACCAGATGAGGAAACAATCCCCCTCAGTTCGCGTGTCGCCAAAGCGCAAAATGTCGAAATCGATCGTGAAGTACCCACGGCCCGATCTCGTTCGACACGACCTGCACCACACCGGATATAACGACGCTCAAGACGAAGAGCCGATCCTCTAATCGGTCGACCGAGGCCGCCCGGACGATGTTCATTCCTCCCAGAGCGGCTTGAGCTTGCGGGTCCGCTTTACTGTGGGGAGGGGTGCCCGCTCGGGCATCCCGTGTGCTGCAATCTCCGCTTGGACGCTTGCAAATTCAGCGAGCCAAGCCTGGGTGCGTGCGTTTTGGACGTGCATGTGAACCTCCGTCTGTTCGTTGAGACGGATGCCGACTGACGATCGGGTGGGGTCAGGGTCACAGGACCGCGCAGCGGCCGCGCAAGCGGGGCGTGGGGGTGCCGATTTTGTCGTGGTCGAAGCGAAGCGAAGGCCGCGTCAAAATTGGGGGAACCGCGCATCCTTGACGCTGGCTCCGCCCGGTCGTCACAATGGACAGAGTCGACGACAGAGCCTTTCCGACGTTGGCAGGGCACGGGAGGCGCCGACCCACGCGACGGTCTTGCCTCCCACCGCGCACCAGTCACCCTTCCCGGACAACCGTCGTTGCCCGGATAGCGACCGTCAGCTGGTCGCTATCAAATTTCGCGGCAAGGTCGCGGGCATTGAGGCACTCGATCTCATCAGGAAGAATACCGCTTCATGACGGACGTTGCCACGAGCGAAGCCGATCTCGCGTTTCCGTCGCGCGCGCTCGGTTGCGCTCATCGCAGGGCGTTGAGTGGGGAGGGGGGTCTCGACATTCGTGATCCGATCCTCTCGGCAGAACGAAGAGCCCCGACGCCATCGCGCCGGGGCGGTGCGTCATCGTTCGTCGACGCGCATGATCGTCAGGACGCGCGTGGTTTTGAAGGGATCGGCCGGATCCTCTGAGCCCGCGCTCAGGTCGTGATTGTTATAGTCGATCTTCCAGTAGCAATCGGTGCCCTCGAACAGGAACCGGCCCAGGTCGTGCTCG
Source organism: Sphingomonas sp. PvP055 (assembly GCF_040546365.1). Classification (NCBI taxonomy): domain Bacteria; kingdom Pseudomonadati; phylum Pseudomonadota; class Alphaproteobacteria; order Sphingomonadales; family Sphingomonadaceae; genus Sphingomonas; species Sphingomonas sp. PvP055. The sequence continues at coordinate 89,533 of NZ_JBEPNS010000002.1, read as the reverse complement.
CCGTAGGGGTCGATTGCGTCGTCGAAAGCGTCAAAGTAGCGAACCGCTCGGAGCAGCTCCGCCCGCTTGCGGAAGTTCCGGAAGAGGCTGACGTCGCCAATCAGGTCTGCGATCCCGCCGGTCATCACGACACGGTTGTTGCCCGGGGCGGTGAGATGTTCGCGCAGCCAGTCGTTGAGGCGGGCGATCTCCGCTACGCCACCCTTGGCGTGGTTCGATTGGGGCATTTGCTCGGCCATGATGGTCTCCTGCCATTGACCCCGACGATCGGGGCCTTTCGACAGGCGACAGGACGGCCGGGGCATAGGTCGCTCGCGCACCCAAAGGGTCGAAACGGAGTTGAGAAGCCCGCTGGCGGGCTTGCGCGGGGGAGCGCCCTGGCCAGGACGTGGAAGCCCGAAATGCCGCACGGATCGTCGAGCTGGAAAAGACATCACGTCGAGGCTGATGCTGGACGACCACGCTGATCGCGGCGTATCGTTCGATCATGGAAACGGCTGCCAACATCGTTGCCCTGTGGCCCCGCTGGATGGACAGCGCTGGCGATATGCTCCGGATGAAGGCGTTGGTCCGGACCCGGTGCTGCAAATGCGCGACGCTGATGCGGGCCGAGCTGGAAGCCATCGTGGCACGCCACGGCTCTGACTATTCGCTCGTCGACAAGCTGGAGCGCTGCCGAATGGTCGAGTGCGAAGGGTCTACATTCTATCTGGCGTCGCGAACCTATGGCCGGGAATGGGTGACGCTCCTGCGCGACCCGCGGCTGATGAAGGTGTTCGAGGAACTGCCGCCTGTCCGGACGGCATGGAGCTGATTGCCCGCGCCTGGAAGCGGTAGGGTCTGACTTTGAATTCGCACCAATGACTTGCGTAAAAGCCGCAGATGCGTTGCATACCGGTGCCCCAACGATGCTTGCGCAGCAGGGCCGGGGCGGGCTCGATGCCCGCTCCGGCGCCTTCACGGTTGACGAGCGGGGAGGGGAGGGGGGCCTGAGCCCCCCGGACGGCTCAGGCGAAAGGGTCGTATTCGTTGACGATCGTGAGCGAGCCGTCGTGATCTTCGGCGGTGATGACGGCGTACCCCGTGCCGACAGCGATGACCATGGTTGCCACCATCAAGGTTCTTGCGAGGCCCATGGCGTTTTTGCGGGCGATCCAGATATCGTTGAACATGTCCGAGGCTCCTGTGAAGCCGGCGGGGTTCATCCCCGCTCGACAGGCGCCCGACAGGACGGGGAAAGGCCGCGATCACTTTTTTCGCTTGCGAAAAAAGCCGTAGCGAAGCGCCCGGACCCCTTGCGGGTTGATCGTACAAGGCCTTGAGCCGGCCCAAGGATTGCGCCTCAAGAGCGAGGTGAAGCCCGCCTTCCCGGAACGTCGTGCTCAGCGCTGGTTTGCCAGTAACGCACCCCCTTGCAGGCGCGGTGGACACCTGCCCAGTCCGTGCCCCCTCTCTGCGCTCCAATGTCGACGGGCACAGTGCGCTGCTCGGCGGTGCAGCCCCGGCCGGGCCAAGATGGAAGGAAGTTGCCGCTTTCCGGAAAGACGTTTCCGCGCTGCGCGTCCGTCAGTCGATCGTAACCCGAACGGGCCGAGACCGGCTACGGGCTCGGTAGAGCGAAGCGGAATAGAGCGACGGTCCCGGCTTCGCCGGGAGACGCCAACTCGTCTCGAGACACCAACACAGGCTACCCGGCTTCATGATAAGGCTTTAGACTGAATGGCGATCCCTACCGTCCCCTATGCATTGGTAGTCGACGACGATCCGCTCATTCTCAGGCATGCGTGCGACATTCCGGAGGGAGCGGGTTTTCGCTTTCACGAAGAGGGTACGGGTGAAGAGGCCAAGACCTCCTGGGCGATCATACCGATGGTGTGACGCTCCTGTTTTCAAACGTGGCGATGCCCGGCGACAGCGACGGGTGCGTGCTAACCCATTACTTTGCCGAGCATTGGCCCTGGATCGAGATCGTGATCGCAAGCGGCAACGTGACGCCATGTCCGGGGGACATGCCCGGCAAAGCGACGTGCATCGGCAAGCCTTTCGACGATCGCATGCTCCAGCAACGTCTCACGGAGACGCTGCCGGACAACAAGCAACTCGAGCAGCTCAAGCACGCGGCTTAGCTGTGTCTTCGTGAACTTGTGACCTTGCGGTCCTGATTGCCGGTGAACGCGAGAAGAGGCCCGGAGCGGGAGCTCCGGGCCCGTACTGCCTCCCTCAGAAGGGTACGTCATCCGCCTCATCGTCCTGCGCGGCGCCTTGGCGTTCCTGGCGGTTCTTGCCGTAGGAGAGGAAGGTCACTTCGTCGGCGATGATCTCGACACCGTAGCGCTCGATGTTCTGATCGTCGGTCCAGCGGGTGTAGTGGATGCGGCCCCGGACCATGACCTTCTGGCCCTTCTCGACATACTGCGCGACGGTCTTGCCGACGCCGTTGAAGCAGGTGATCCGGTGCCATTCGGTGTCCTCGACCCGGCGACCTTCGCCATCCTTCATGGTCTTGCCGTCCTGGTCGCGCTTGGGGCGCGAGGTGGCGAGGGAGAAGTTGGTGATCTTGGTGCCGCCCTGGGTGGTGCGTACTTCAGGCGTGGCGCCGACGTTGCCGGCGAGGATGACGAGGTTCTGCATTTCGAGGTTCCTTTTTTGCTAGCCGGGGGGTCCGTCCCCTCGACTGAACACCAAAAAAGACGGCCAGGACGCCCTCTCCACCGGAAGCGCGAAGACGCGCAGGGGAACCCCGATCGAAGGGGTGGTGCGGGCAGCCGTGGCACACGGCAACTCGGCCCGAACGATCGCGGGTTGGAGGGGGTGGACGGCCGGATTAGGTCGTTCAGGAAAGAGAGGGGATGGACCCCCACCGGCGGGCAACGGACATGGAACCGTGAAGCAGGACGCCCTTGTCGCGTTGCTCGTCCGGCAGTGCCACTATGCCTTGATCCCGCTATCCGGGCGGACCTGACACCCTCCCTCGCTGGTGCTCGCGCCCTGCGCCGGTGTCTGTCGTGAAGGATGATGGTCGCGGCGTGGACCTTGGTACCGTCTTTCGCCGTCACGGCGCGCGCGCGTCGTGCGTGTCGAGATGACGATGGGGGGGTCGTGCTGCGCAGCGCCCCGCCCGGACGGCAGGAACCGAACGCGGCTGTCGTGATTCCGGCAGCGCATCCCCCGTAGCATAGAGCGGCGAAGCCGGCGCAGAGACCAACGCGGTGAGGTGGCGTGTGGCCTCAACGAGAGGCACACGGCGCGGGGCAGACTCCGGCCTCGCCCCACGGAACCGCTCCGCGTCGGAATCGCGATGCGGGCACGGTAAGCCCCCGTCAGTCGATCGTCACCCGAATGGGCCAAGACCGGCTAAGGGGTTCGGTGAAGCGAAGCGGAATAGCGCGCTGGTCGCGACACTATTGGCCCCGAACCTTCGCGAGCTTGCCCTTAGGAACCAGTCATCACCGCTCGGCTGTTCGCCCTGGGAAGCCTGCACGACCGATCATGACCTCGACAGCGCGATCCGCGTCGTCGTCATGCAGGCGGGGGCCGGAGCCGGCGACGGTGACGGTGACGGTGACGGTGACGGTGACGGTGACGAAAAGCCTCTTGCCGCTCGCGCGAGGAGCGCTGCGATTGTCCGTCATGACGACGTGGCAGGTATCGCCGTCAGACGAAGCGCGAAACGCGAAACGCGAAGCGACCGCAATGCGCAGCCGTCTGTTACGGGTTGGGCGAGGTATCGGTTTGCTCCCAGATGGGGTGGAAGTGAGTGGAATCTGCGGGGAGGCGGCAAAGGGCGAGGCCGCTGGCTTTGCCAGCGGCCTCGCCGAAGCTCAGGCGACCTCTCGGTCGCGCTGAGCGTTCTGAGCTGCGGGCGGGGTCCCCAGCGGACCGCGACGATCGACCACGCGGATGCCGGCCTTCTTGGCGTCGATGACCAGACGCTCGGTCACGCCGTTACCCTGGAAGGCGATGACGTAGCGGGGCTTCAGCGAGAGCATCTGCTCGTTGCGACGGAAGCCGGCACGATCACCCAGCTTGCGATCGAGACCGAAGCGGACTTGCTGAATGCCGTTTTGCTCGGCCCACGACGCCGCGATGCGCTCGATCCCCTTCATGTCGCCGCCATGGACGAGATACATGTCGCCGACACGCTCCCGAACCGCACCCAGGGTACGCAGCAGATTGTCGCCAAACGCCTTCATATCCTCCTCGGTCCGGAAGGTCAGCCGTCCCCCGGCAAACACTACGGGCGTGCCCTGTGCAGTGTTGGCGTCGCGGACCCGCTCGCGGCGAGCCTGAAGGAAGGCGCGTCCGTCAACGATTGCCGACGTAACCCCGAGCGAAATGCGGTTGCCGGTCGACGGGATCCAGGAACGGCCGGTTTCGCGGATATAGTGTGCCGCTGCGGTGTCGCGCATGTGTTCGTAGCAGGTGGCGGCTTCCTCGATCTTCTTCGCAAGGTCGATCTTGTCCTCGAGGTTAGCGGTGTTGATCTCCGAACCGTCCTGCTCGGCCAGGAGGAACCTGATCTCGTCGGTGAGACGGTCGATCGTCGCGTGCTTCTTGGCCGCGGCCCGGTGGAAGAGGTTGACCAGGCCCCAGCCCATCTCCTCAATGTCGCGTTCGAGCGACGTATTCTGGAGGGTTGCGAACAGGTCGCTCCAGATGGCGGTGGTGGTCTGCTCCAGTGCTTCGGTCGAGGGCGGGCACATGCCCGAAACGTCTTCGGCTCGGGGTTCGAGGTGTCCAAGCTCCAGAGCGGAAAGTGCGGCAGCGAGGGAAGTGGTCATGGGGTCAAGCCCTTCATCTGATCGAGGCCGGCGGCCTATCCGCCGGGTGCGCACCTCCTGGGCGGCCGAATAAGAGACGCCCGCACCGGAGCGTAGCGGAGGGAAACCGCAAAAACCGGGGTGGTGCGGGCAGCCGCACAGCGGCAACTCGGCCCGGATTTTTGCGGTTGCGGGGGTCTCGCGGCCGCCCATGTGCCGCATCTCTCTGGCGGAAGGCTACGGCAAGTCAGGTGGCGTCGGGCGCAGACGTGACCACGCTTGCTGCTACGGTTGACGTGGGGCTCAACCCGAACGTCGCGATGTCGTTGAGAAGCGCCTGCCACGTTGCACACAAGCGGACCATCGCCGCTGGGGTGATCCGTGGGCGCTTCATCGGCGCCGATCGCATCGACCATGATGCACAAGCTGGTCGACCAGATCCTCGCTCCGGGTCGCGGCATAGCCCGCGCACGCCGCAGCTTGCGAGAACAGGTCCGGGACGGGCAGGGCGGAGGTCGCGCCGCCATCGAGGACAAGGCGAGAAGGATCGACGTCCGCACCTTCAGCGACAAGCGCGGACATACGTGGGATGCTCCGTATCGAGGCTCTTCCACCCGTCGGTCGTATGCGATGCATCGACAAGCGGAGCGGCAGGCGCTGACGACGTATTCCGCCTCGACAGTGATTTCCGCACGGTAATGGGCAGAGTATTCGAAAGGGGTCGGTGAAGGTCTTCATGAGACCGGACTTCTGAAGGTTGGCAAAATTGGAGACCCAAGCGGTTCGGGTCATTCGTAGCGGGGACGCTCGGCCGGAAAGGCGAGAGGGGGCCAGCCTTCGTGGGCGTCGGCCCCGAAGCGATCAGCGGAGAGGACGCTGCTGATCTCGCGCGCGTGATCGCCGACGTTCCAATCGCGATTGGGATGCGCCTGAAACTCCAGCGCCATCGTCCACTCGTGGTCCTTGTGACCCTGGGCAAAGGTGACGCCACAGGCGGTCAGTGCCGGTTCGGTGCAGAGTTCGCCGGAATCTCAGTACGATGGTGATGGTCTTTGGCCAGCGCGTCGGACGCGCGATGAAAGTCGTCGAGCCAGCGCCCTATCGGGACGCGTTGCTCAGGGAGAAGTGCGGCCTGCGCGGCCTGAAAATCGAGTAGCGCCAAGGGCGCCGTCTCGATGATGCGGTCGACTTCGGCCGATGATAGGAGGCCGCGTTCGCGGATGAACTCGGTGATGCTGCCGGGACGCGGCGTCGCACCGCGACGGCCAAGCACCGGCTTGCGCCACAGGCCCTCGACATTGCGAAGGCGAGGCTTGGCTCGCGCTTCCATCAACACAATGATGCGCAGCTCCTCGGTTGAAAGCTCCAGCACCTCGTCGGGCTTGATGCTGCCACAAAAATAGCAGCTCGATTTGGGCGGGACGGGGAGTCCGGCGCGCGCGATGCGCGCCTCGCAGTCGGCGCGCGACCATTCCCATTCCCGCAAGGGGTAGCGGTAGGCGTAGCGAGGATCCTCGCACCCGACCGCATGATGGTAACGCTGCGTGTCGCGTCCCGAGGCGTCGTAGCCGATCAGCTTTACCACGCGCCCGCCTGCGTCCCAGCAGCGGCGCGCGGGTTCCCACTGGGCGGTCCAGGCATCTTGCGGGGCCGCCTTCCATTTCTGGCTGCACGACCCGCCACCAAATACCACGGAGGGCAGGGTGGCGTTGGTCAGCATGTTCTCGGCGATGCCCGCATAGGGCGGCCAGTGTTTGAAGTTGCGGGGCTGGTAGCGGACGATCTCGGATGCGATGCCGCGTTCCGACATTCAGGCCCGGAACACGGGGATGAACGCATAGGTCGCCGATTTTTCGGCGCCGGGATCGGCGAAGAGAACCATGTCGACGGGCTCGCCGCGTTCGGCGAACTCGACGATCATGGCGGTGGAGTCGACGCCGGCCCCCCAGGCCGCGATGACGGGCGGGCGATCAACCATTGGTCGTATCCCGGACGATGATCGCCGCATGAACGAGGCGGTATGCCCGCTTTCGAAATCCCGGGATGCGGCAGATCGCGCGGCTTTCCGGGTCGCGGAACAGCGGCGTCTTGCCCTTGGGATTGGCGACCACCTCGAAGCGACTGCGGTCGCTACCGTCGCTGAAGCGCATGGGCTCATCGAAGATGATCGTCTGCCCAGGCTTCGGGGTCGGCTTGGCCCGATCGAGCTTCTTCGCGAGCAGATTGGCGCGGCACCGCGCGCGCCAGGCCAGGGCATATTCGCTGTCCGTAGCGGTCAGCTCGTCGAGGATCGCGGCCGGACACTCGCTCTCGTTCGGCCCGACCGTTTCATCCATATCCTTGTACCCGAACGTGCAGCCGTCGCGCGCACCGGTGCTGGTCTTGGTGAGGCAAACGATGCCGAACACGATCCGTTCGGCATCGTCCGCGAGGCGCTCGCAAGCGGCGTAATAGGTCGATCCGACCATGGAGGACGCCAGCACGGTCAGGCGATGCGTGTCGCGCTGGTAAGTGAACTGGTTGTCGAGATAGGAGCGCGGGGTGGCGTAGTCGCCCATATCGCGCATGAAGAGCCAGCCCATGATAAGTCTCCGATAACGTGAGGATCAGGCGGCAGCGGCGAGGCGCCGAGCGCCAGCGTCGCCAACCGTCGCGGTGAGCCGGCGCTGGAACGCCTTCGCGTCCAGTAACTCGGCGATTGGCGCGCGCTGAACGGGGCCGGCGTGTTCGCCGCCCCGGCAGCGGTTGAAGGTGATCTGGCTGTCGGGGAGGATGCTGTGCGGCCGCACCCGGATCGATAGATCGGCGTGGCGCAGCTCGGTCGTGCCATCGTCCGCGATCCCGCCCATGTCCGTGTCGATACGGAGGTCATGCGCCTCGAGGCCGATCGCCTCGGCAAGCGAAGCGAGCGCGAGGCGTGCCTGTCGATGGAAGGTCCGTTTCGCCGCGCCATCGCTGGCGACGGTGTTGCCGGCGATGGCGAGCAGCGCGGATCCGGCAATGACGGTGCCCCGATCTTCCGCACAGCGCAGGCGCAGTTCGTTGGTGCTGGGCGCACCAAATTCGGCGACGGACGCCAGGTTGCGGATCAGCAGCAGGATCGACGCATCGCGGTCGATCGGCTTGCCGGCACGCTGGCAGTCGTCAACGCCCGCGTTCAGGGCATGGAGCGCAGCGGGCAGGGTGCCCAGCGCGTCAGGGGATAGCGCCTCGTTGTGGCGGTAATGGGTGTCGTAGAGCATGACCGAACCTCCTGAGCGCCAGGGCGCGCTCAAAAGGCCGAAGGCTTCCTCTCCTCCCCCTAGAACATAACGGGAATCGCGATTATATCTGGTCGGTTCACTTTAAGGGAGTTTGCGATGACTGACGCTATGGTTGTCTTCACGATGTTCAGCGTTGCAATGGGCGCTGCAATCGTTGGGATCAACAATGAGCCCGCTATCGCGGCGGGGCGCATTCCCGATCTGCATCGCAAGTTTAAAATCGATCTGCGTTCGCCTTCGGCAATAGCGAGCGGTAAGGCAGCCGAGCTGGCGACCAAGATGGCAGCCGCAATGGCGATCGTCTCGATCCTCGTCCTCTTCGTTAAGCACCTTTCCGCCTGAGCTACACCGGGCCTGCATGGTCGCAAAAGGCGCCAGCAGGGAGCGTCCAGCGATCCGTCAGGATCGAGAGACGCCAGACCGGGTCATCGGCTTGCGCCAATTCGTCGGGATGGAGCGTCGCAGCCGGGAACGCCGTGCCGCGATCAGCGAGCTGCGTGACGGTGAGCGTGCGATGGATCGTCTTCCCGCTCGCGGCTTCGCGAGCCGCGGCCCGTCGGAAGGCGGCAGGGAAGACGAGCCGGAGCGTCGCCCATTGGTCGGGCGAGCCGAAGATGCAGGCTCGGCAGGACAGGCGGCCCCAACTCAGGACGTAGGCCGGGTGGGGACGGATCCGCGCTTGCGCTATCGCGTCCCAGGTCAGGCGCTCGGTCCAGTCAAGGACCGGGCGCCAATGATCGACCGCACGCGCGAGGGTCGATGTGCGATGCGGCTCGAGCGTCGCATAGCGCGCACGCGAGGGACTTTCCTCGGCGCGCTCGCCGGTGATGACCAGCGTGCGGCCGTCGAGGAAGCGCGGCTGATTCCGGATCGCGGCCGCGAGAACGTCGATCTTCAGCGCGGGGCTGCACCAGCGCACCCAAAGATCGGGAGACGTCTGGGGAAATATCCCGCGCGTGCCGGCTGGGCCGTTGCCCCCGGCACGGCCAATGCCGGTCGGCGTCTCGAACAGGACGGGTGCGGTCGGCGCGTTGTCGCGCGCCAGCTCGCGGGCGAAGCCGCCCTCGCGCCACGAGACGTAGAGCGCGATGCCGAACTGCTCGGCGATCGCGCGGACATAGGCGGGGGTGCACGGCCAATCCATGAAGGTCGGGCCGTGGCCATCGACATCATGGTGATGCAGCTCGATCGCGTGTGCCGGGACGCCGCGGCCGAGGAGGTGGAGCAGGGCGGCAAGGCTGTCCTTGCCGCCACTGAACGCCACGATGAAGCGCCGGTAGGCGCCGAGGTCGGGGAGGGCGGCCGGAGCGGTCATGCTGCTTCACGGATCTGTTCCTCGGGTTCGGCCGAGGCGTCGAGGCCGGTTGCGCGGAGCAGATAGCCGGCTGCTGCTTCTGCCTTTGCCGCGGCGGTCATGATCGCGCGGCTGTCCTTGCGCAACACCTTCAACCACGAGCCGATATAGGCGGCGTGGTCGTCCATATGCGACGTCGGCAGACCGAGATCGGCACCGAGCAGCGCTGAGGTCATCTCGGCGCAAAGCTCCTCGAACGCGTAGGCGTCGTCGCCGAAGCGCTTGCCGAACGTGCGATCGAGCCGGTCGGGATGGCCGGTCCAGTGGCCAGCCTCATGGGCGAGCGTCGCCGCGAAATAGGCGCGCGTCGAGAATAGCTCGAAGCGCGGCATGGTGATGCTGTCGGCAGTGCGGTCGTAGAACGCGCGATCGCCACGTGTGTGGACGGTTGCCGGCAGCGCATCGAGGAAGCGCTGCGCGCGCTCGGGGAGCGCGTCGGCCGGGGGCACGATGCTGACCGGGCTCGGGTAGAAGTCGGGAGACAGCCCGTCGATCTGGTCGCAATTGAACACGGCGTAGGAGCGCAGCACGCGCCGCATCTCGTCGGTCGTGTCGCCGGTGGTGACGGATTCGACAGTTTTGCTGTAGGATTTATAGAAGATCGCGATCTGCGAGCGCTCGCCCTCGCGGACCTGACCGCCAAGGGCCTGCGCCTGCTTGTAGGTCATCCAGGTCCGCGAGTTGTAGCCTGCGCCCTCGGCACACAGCCACAGCCAGAAACAGTTGATGCCCTTGTAGGGGTCGCCGGTTGCGCGCAGCGGACGGCCGCCAAGGCCGGGGCGCCACGGCTTCACCCAGGGACGCACTCCGGATTCGAGCTTGTCGATGATGGTGTTGGTCATGATGTCGGCAGGCGAGGGCTTGTCGGTGGTCTGTGCCACGATCGGTCTCCTGATTGAGGTGAGGCAAACCCGCGTGAGCATCCTCCCCTCTGGGAGGGGTCGGTGCCGGGTCACAAAAAGAGGGGCGACACTCCGCAAAGAGTGCCGCCCCCAGGTGCCTCGAACTGTGCAAGCCGGTGTCAGGCCGCTTGGCTCAAATCCTCCCCTTCTTCGTGATCGATCACTGCGTCCTCACCGGTATCGAGGTCGGTATCCTCGTTCTCGTCCGGATCGGTGCCGGTTTCGTTATCGGCGAAGCTCGAGCGCAACGGTGTGCGTGCCGCCTTCTCTTGTCCCTCGAAGCGCATGGCTTCCGGCAACCAGGCCGTCGCCTTCTCGCGGATCTCGGCTTCGACGATGCCCTGGCCGTTGCACAGCGAGGCACAGGTGCCGGCAAGGTCGCTCTTCTTGGCGTCCTTGTAGCGGCCGCGCAGGATCGGGCCTCCGATTTGCTCGAGCGCGTCGAGCATGACGGTCTTCTTCACCCGGCCGAAGAAGTTCTCGGCCGTCGGGCGCCACCAATTCTCGACCTGGATGTCGAGGAGGCGACCGAGATGGTCATGGAAGCCATTGCTCCGATAGCCCTCGGCGACGTTAAGCGTCGGTTCGAGAGTTCGTGCTATCGAGTATGCAACCCAAGCGCCGCGGGCCTCGTCGTCGAGCGCCCGGAAGGCGTCGAAGCGTTCGGTCATGGTCGGCAGACCCGCCCAACTCGTGTCGAGCTTCTGGCTTTGGTCGTCGATCGTCTGCGACGCCATCGATCCCTCGTCGCGGAACCCGAAGATCGGGAAGCCTGCGGCGCTCGACTTCAGGGTCGAGTGGTTCGGGATGTGCGCCTGCTCGAACACCACGTTCTGCGCCATCAGGAAGATGGTCAGGTCGAGTGCTAGTCCCGGGTCGCTGGCGACATGGGCGGCGAGGATCTGGCGGCGCTGCGTCGCCAGTTCGTCGATCAGCGTGGCGCTGAGTTTCGGACCCTGATCGCCGTCGCCGGCATCGCCTTCCCCGGCAGCGCCGCCCGACTCCTTGGGCGGTGCGTTCGGATCCACCACCGGCTTTTCGCTGAACAGGCGGGTGTGGACGCGGGGTTCGCCATCGCCCCCGATATAGACGAACGTCCCGATCTGCGCTTTCAGCGCCGGATCGATCTCGTGACGGGCGTCCTCGATGGTTTCCAGCTCGCGCTCGATCGCCTCGATACGCGCGCTCGCCGCCTCGGCTTCGACGCTGCCGTTGGGCAGTTCCTGCTCGAGCTGGTCGATCAGCGCGTCGTTTTCGGCTGACAGAACCTCGACACGCGCTGTCTCGTCCTCGGTGAGGGCGCGGGCGGGTGCGTGATACTCGTGAAGCTGGCGCTCGAGGTCGTAGGGGACGTGCGTCGCCGCGATCGGGGTGACGAACGCGAGACCTTCGGATTTCGCCAGTTCGGCCGCTGCGGCTTCGAGCTTCGAAGCGGCGAGCGTCTCGATCAGGTCGACGTCGATCCAGTTCTCATCGCCCTCCGTGGCGAACAGGTCGCCCTCGATGCGACCGCCAGCGGCGACATAGGATTCGCGCTCGACGAAACGGGCCTTGGCGTCGTTCGCCTTGACCGTGCCGTTGAGGATAGCGCGACGGATATTGTCGGGATTGTCGCCGTAGTAGGAGGTTTTCATCTGGGCGAACACGCGGGCCTGGCGATCGACGTCGGTGGTGACGGCGTAAGCCTGCGCAACGCCGAGCGTGATTTCGCCGGCTGCGAGCGCCTCTAAGACAGGCGGGGCCAGCTCGGCAAGGCGCACGCGCTGTTCGACGAACCGGGTGGTCACGCCCTGACGCTTGGCGACGTCCTCGGCGGTCATGCCCTTCTGGATCAGGAAGTTGAACGCGGTGCATTCGTCGGCCGGATTCATCGGCACGCGTTGGAAGTTCTCGGCGAGGCTTGCCTCGATCGCGTTATCGTCGTCGCTCAGCACGAGGACGGGCACGGTGTGATCAGCGGGGAGGGTGCCCTGCTCGATCAGGAGCTGGAGCGCGCGCAGGCGGCGACCGCCCGCCTTCACCGTGAACGTACCCGCCTTCTTGAGCGGGGTGACGATCAGGTTCTGCAACAGCCCCTGGGCAGCGATATTCGCGGCGAGGGTGTCGATCCCTGCGTCACGATTGGATTTGCGCACATTGTCCTTCGACAGCGTCAGGTTCTTGACCTTCACGGACTGGATCATCGGTCGTCTCCGTTTGGAAGTGGCGCGCCGCGTCCCGCGGTCACGCGAGCCTGGTCCTCCAAGCCCAAAAAGCCGAAGGCTCCCTCCCCTCCCTTTGATGACCCGGGAAGAGAGCCTCGATCGTGTCAGGCGGTGATACGGTCGATCACGGTCGCGGCAGTCGCCATGGGCACGAACATCCGCGTCTTGTGCTGGATGATCTCGGTGAAACACCCGGCCGCCTTCAGCTCAGCCAAGCGCGTGTGCGGCCAGTCGAGCAATTCGAGGCGCTGCTGGCCTGCGACCAGGCTGCGCTTCAGCCGGTATGCGCCGAGCGCGGTGATCTCGGCAGTGCCCAGGACGTGCTTGGCGGTTTCGGCCCCCGACACCGTGATGGTCGCGGCGATGCCGAAGGCGTCCGCGAGCTTGGTGACGAGCGGCGCAGGGACGATGCGGCCGAGGAAGGACTGGCCGTTATCTGTGTTGAGACGCCAGACCTGGACGTGATCGTCGGGCAGGCGGTCCCAGACCGGCAGGAGCAGGCCGGTGACGAGGTAGAGCGTATTGGTGCGGGTCTTGCCCGACATCTCCTCGACCTCGGCCTGCCAGAGCGCGGAAAACTCCGCCTCGCTCGCATCTTCCCACATCGTCTCGACGAGAAGATCCTGCCGCATCCGTTCGGTGCGCGTCGGGCGGACCAGCTCGTAGCGGCGCACGATCTCGCCATCATCGTCGGTGAGCGAGTAGGTGCTGCACCGGATCGCGGCCTTGCCCGACTTGCGGTTGACGATCGGGCGGGCGTCGTCGCTTAAGGTTCGCAAAGCGCGATCCAGCGCGAGCGGCTTGTAGCGCTCCTCGGTCTCCAATCGTAGGACCTCGGTCTCGGCGCCGCTGGTCCGGTCGCGCCGAATGACGGTGCGATCGAGGATCGTGATGCGCTCGGCATTGATGCTCTCGACGCCAAGATCGAGCGTGCCCGCCTCCTTGGCCGCCTCGATCCGGGCCTCGATCAGCCCGAGATATTTGTCGAAGATCGCGTTCTGCATGGCGATGCGCAGCGCGAGGATGCGGTTCAGCCAGCGCTGGATCGGGGGCATCTCCTCCTTAAGCCCGCCACCTTCGCCCTCCAGCTCGAGGCCGGTGAGCTTCTGGAACTCGTCCAGTGTGGTGGAGCGCAGCTTGCCATTGGCGAGCAGGCGGAACCACTGTTCGAGCGACTCCTTTGCATCGTCGCTTTCGAGGTTGTCGCGCGGGTCGAACAGGCCCTGACCGCCAGTCTGTCGCTGGCCGCGGGTGAGCGCACCCAGGCTGTCGAGCCGGCGCGCGATCGTCGAGATGAAGCGACGTTCGCCCCGGCAGTCCGTCGACACCGGCCGGAACAGCGGTGCGGTCGCCTGATGCGTCCGGTGCGTGCGACCGAGGCCTTGGATGGCAGCGTCAGCACGCCAGCCCGGCTCGAGGAGGTAATGGTTGCGGCGCGACTGGTTTTCGCACGTCAGGCTCGCATGATAGCTGCGGCCGGTGCCGCCAGCGTCGGAGAAGATCAGGATCTTCTTCTGCCCCAGCATGAAAGCATCGGTCTCGGCGAGATTGGTGCGGGGCGAGCGGCTTTCGACGCGCTGGCGGCCGTGGGTGTCCATGATGACGCGCCGGCTGCGCCCCGTCACCTCGGCAACAGCGTCGGTGCCGAAATGGCCGATGATATGATCGAGCGCGGATCCGACGATGGGCAGCGCGCAGAGCTGCTCGAGTAGATTGTCGCGCATCTCCAGCGCCTCTCGGCTGAACACGGGGCGGCCGTCCTCGTCCGACATCGGTTCGGAGCGCGTCTTGCCGGTCTCGTCGACAAAGGTTTTCATCTGCCGGACCGGGAAGGCGGCCTTGAGGTACGACATGAGAAACTCCCTCGGCGACAACTCGATATCGAGGTTCGCCCGTTCTTCGACGGTGAGCGCGGCAAGTGCCCGGTTGAGCATGGCCTCGGACGTCGAGACGAGCTGGATCACAACGCTCTCGCCGCGGGCGAGATCGGCGCGGATCGCGGGCACGAGCGAGGGCAGCTTCATGCCGATCAGGTGTTGGCAGAAGAAGCGCTGTTTGGTGGACTCGAAGATCGACAACGCGGCGGCCTTGGCGCCGCTATTATAGGTGTCGTTCGAGAAGCTGTCCGTCACGCGGGTCGCGTCCAGCGCCGCGCGAAGGTTGCTGTGGATGATCGCCCAGGCATCGGCATAGGCGTCATAAACCTCGATCTGGTCGACGGTGAGCTTGTGTTCGAGGATGTCATACTCGACACCGGCGAAGCTCAACGCACGCGAGACGTAAAGGCCCTGCATTTTCAGGTCGCGCGCGATCAGCTCCAGCGCGGCGATCCCGCCTCGGCGCAGGGAGTCGACGAAGGTCCGGCGATCGGCGAAGGCCGTGCCCGGACCCCATAGGCCAAGCCGCGTTGCATAGGCCAGATTGTTGACGTCGGATGCGCCGGTCGCGGACACGTAGAGGACTCGGGCGCGCGGCAGGAGGTTCTGGAGACGGACGCCGGCGATGCCCTGGTCGGAGCCTTGTTTGGTGCCGAAACTACCTTCGCCTCCTGCGACACCGGCCATCTCGTGCGCCTCGTCGAACACGATCATGCCGTCATAGTCGTCACCGACCCATTCGAGGATCTGCTGGAGCCGCGTGCCCTTGTCACCGCGATTGGAGCGCAGCGTCGCATAGGTGAGGAACAGCACGCCTTCGGCTGCGCCGATTTGGGTGCCCAGCTTCCACTGGTTGAGATGTTGGATGTCGAGCGCGAGACCGCCAACAGCGGTCCAGTCGCGACGCGCATCTTCGAGCAGGGTTTCGGTCTTCGATATCCAGATGTGCTTGTGGCAACCGCGAAGCCACTGGTCGAGGATGATCGCGGCGACCTGGCGGCCCTTGCCGGCGCCGGTGCCGTCACCGAGGAAGAAGCCGGTCCGATACGGACGGCCATCCTCGGATGGTGCGATCGACAGCCCCTCCTCGACGGGTTTGAACAGTCCGGGGATGTCGCGTTCGAAGGCGTCGCAGGCGTAGATCAGCGTCTCGAGCTGGGCGTCGGAGAGCGTCTTCGCATCGACGACGGCGTGCGGCAGCGTGGGGATGTAGGTCGGCCGTGGCGCTGTGATCGAGCCCATGGCGATCGATTCCACCAGAGCGGTTGGATGCGCCGATGCGCAGCCGATCGCGATGCGGCTAGGCCGATAGGGCAGGTACACACCGACAGACTCGCCGGTCGGAAGTGGCTCGGCGAACACGGTATAGTCGATCGGGGTCGCGGTCTGAGACCGCGCGGCTTTTGCGGGGGGTGCGCTCAGCCGCGGTTTGCTCGCCAAGCCGCCAAGAAGCGAGCTGCGCCCGCTGGGGCGGATGATCAGCGAGGCCGTGCGCAGGCCAGGCTCGGACACAGGCGGAGCGGCCTTGGCGGTGATCGCCGCGAGCGCATCGGCGAGCGTCGCGCAGCGGATCAGCTCGGCAGGCGTGCCGGTCCCCTTTTCCAGCACGATGATCTTCACAGGTTGGCTGGTGCCATGCTTGGCATAGGCATTCGCCGGCAATTCAAGGTGCAGCGTCAGCGTACAGCCCTCGGTCGCCTTGGCCCAGGCGCGGCTCGACGGGTCGACGCGGTCGGGCAGGATGGCGGCGCAGCGGCCTCCCGTGCCGAGACGCCTCAAGGCTGCGCGAAGATGCCGGAACGCTGCTTGGCGGTCGGCGTGGCGACCGATGCTGCGCGCGAAGGGCGGATTGATGAGGACGGCCGTTGGCCGGATCGTTGGTTCGAGTAGATCGTCGATCAGCTCGGCGTCGTGGCGGGTGACAGAGACGCCGGGGAAGGCGGCGCCAAGCATCTCGGCGCGGGCCGGATCGATCTCATTAAGAACCAGGCGGGCACCGGCGCGGTGCGCGAAGGCAGCAAGCAGGCCGGTGCCTGCAGAGGGCTCGAGGACCAGATCCGTAGCCGCAATCCTGCCAGCGAGCGCAGCGAGGTAGGCGATCGGCGCCGGTGTCGAGAATTGCTGGAGCTCGATTTGCTCTTCGCTGCGAACAGTGTGTGTCGGCAGAGCGGCGACCAGTTCGGTAAGCGCAGCGACACAAGCGCCGGGATTGGCGGGGAGGTCTGCTTTTGCGAGATACATGACCTCGGCGAGCTCAAGCATGTCGTAGGCGTCGCGGAGCGACCAGCGACCGTCGGCAGACGAAGCGCCATAGGCTTGCTCCATGACCCACAGCAGCGTGCTACGCTGCAGCGATCCGTTCCTGGCGATCGTGTCGGCGACGGCCTTGGCGGCGGTGATGGACGGTTCGGTGAAATCGAGTTCGAGAGCTGCGGCTGAGGTGCGCATCGAGGGCTTCCTTCTTGTCGCCCGGTGCTCATCACCGGATCAACAAGCCGAAGGCTCCCTCTCCTCTGAACGCGTTGTGCCCGACAAACATCGCTACCGCGAAGCCATCTTCCAAAGCCGATCGGGACACGTCTGCCGCAGATAGTCGCGCAGGACGTCAGGCATATGGATCGATATCAGGCGGCCAACGCGGCTCGACTTGCTGTCAAACGATCCTTGGGCTTCATCACGACGACCGTCTCGGGCTTCCCGACCCGTCGGCCTAGTTTATCCCGCGCAGGGACCTCCGGAACAACTTCCCGCACTTCGATGGAGTAGCTGGGCATTTTATTCTCGGCTGCGATTTTTTTTAGCTGACTTTTCAACGTGCGGAGCGGTGACGTGGAGCCGATCTTCGCACCCAGCATTTCCAGAGGCATTTCATATTCTTCATCACGACAGTAGCAGTGCGCCAATTCATAAAGGCGTCGTTCGATCGGGCCGAGACGGAAATAGTCGTTGTGGTAGTCATAGATACGACTGTCACGCGAGACCGCGCGGACAAGCCAGTCACAGAGCTGGACGCGGACCGGCATGAGTTGATCGACGCCGCTCGCCGTTTCGCGAGTGGTGGCCTGCGCTTCCGCGAACCAGGAGAAGAAGCCCTTCGTCCCCACGGTGCCAGTTTTGATGTTCGTCCGGATCTGCGTGCCCTGCAGACGACCGAGCGCTTCGATGAAGCGATCGTAATCACGCTTCGACGGGCGTCCGACGCCGGTCGCCCGGAAGAAGTCGTGTGCATTGAAGGTGAAAACGTTCTGTACTTCACCTCCGGTCCGACCAATATGCTGCACCATCAACGACAAGACGTAGATCAGGACTTCTTTATCCCACATCGTCGCGATACCGCTCGAACTGGGCTTGATCTCAATTTTGACGCCGTCCATCTCGTAGGTCATGGCCTCCATCTGAGGCCGCTTCGCTAACGAGAAGAGTGGAAAGTCCATGATGCTCTGCTCGCCACGGACTTTGCCGTGCAGCGGGCTGTCGAGATAGTCGAACAGCTTACCCTGGGTGAGAGCGACTTCTCGCGAATCCATCGTCGGGGCTCCCACCAGCTTCACGTAGCAAGGCCGCTTATAACGGATCGGCCGCAAACCTGCAGTCGGATAAGCGACCGCGTTATCGATAGCACGAGCATTTGGAGCGATTTAGCCGGTAATCGGGGTGTGTTTCACATTTCGGTAGGTGCGGGCCCACCGCAAACTCGGTCGGGACTCGTGCTATCGGTAACGCCGTGAAAGCCGTTCAAAGACCAGGTGTGCAGTACGAGGTCCAGGCCTTTGAAAAAATGACGAGATCCCGTCATCGTAGTCCGGCTCCCCGGGAAACCAGCCGCGACATCAGGCTCCCGATCGGCGTTGCATCGGTCCCATCGGACATCCCCCGCATGGCGATCGCGCGGCTCGTGTCCTTGAGGCCGTGGAGCGTCCGCCCAAGGTTCAATTCGCCCTTGTCAGCTTTGCTGCTCATTCCGCGAAGATACGCGCCGGGCCGCTGAACCTCGCCGCGCCGGTATTTCTGGATGGTGGCGATGACGGAGGCAGCAGCACCGCGCTGGCCCATGATGCGACAGGCTTCCTTGAACGCGTGATTGCTGATCCCCGACTGACCCGCAAGCCGCTCCGCGGTGGCGACCATCTCGCCCCACGATCCGTCGCGGTGGAGCAGACCGGAACAGAGCTCCGGCGCGATCGACATTATGAATTCCGGATCGACACCGTGTTTCTCGAGATCGTCGTCGACGGCAGTTTGAGGTTGAGAGGGGAGGGCGTCCCCATTTTCACTACTCTCTTTCGCCAAGCGACTACCGGTATCTGCTTTAGCAGGTTGCAGTTGGATTGTAGTTGTAGAGTGGATGTCCTCAGGTCCATCCCAGCATGAACTATCATCCTGATCGTTACCCGCGTTGGAGACGGCAATCTTGGACGAAACAGCCCCGGCAAGACGACGCGCACGCTCTTCAATCTGCTCCACACAGGCCGTCAGAAGGCCGGCGTCGCGGACGCACCGCATCTGGTCGGTGGCCATCAACGCCAAAGCAAGATCGTCACCCGCCTTCAATTCGTGAAGATCGGCATCGAATGCCGTTTGGGCCAGAGCCCTGATATTCCTGCGGGCAGCGGCAAGGCGTTTGCGGAGCACTGTCAGTGCCGCGTCCTCTGCGGCTCCCTTGGCCGCGCGGGCAGCAAATTCTTGAAGCCTGGTCCCGATCGGAGCGAGCACGATGCCGTAGCCCCACGTGATGAAGCCGTCGGCCCCGCGGCGTCCACCACGATGACCGTTAGGACTATCCCGAAAGCTGATCAGACCGAAGGCCTGTGCCTGATTCAAGAGCTTTTGAACCTGTCGGACGGTTACGCCCAGCTTTTGCGCGAGCAGGTCGTTCGACGGCCAAACGACAGGGATTTGTCCACCCTGCCAGTCCTGCGGCTTCGTCCAGGCAAACAGGAGATCGATGACGGAGACCACGCGCAGTGGGACGCCCATGTAAGGAGCCGCCCTTTTGAGCGCCGCAAGCGCGTTGGAAGGTGCCATTCCGGTCTCGAGCCCGCAAAATTCATCGACAAGCTTCGTCGCCTTGGCGGCATGCTCGTCAAACCGGCGTAGTCCCCGGCCGGGGCTTTGGGCAGCAGCCATCGTTCGTTCTCCCTGGGAGGGGAGCCCGTGCAGACAAAGCGACTCCGTGGCGCCACGGTCGGCGCTTTGGGGTAGCAATATGAAAGGGAGCCAGCTAAGTGAGGGTTCTCATATCCGCCCTAGCAGGCGTCCCGAAAAGCCCGGCCTCGTGCCGGGTTTTTCATGTCCGCACAGCGTCCCCCTTGATCGTTGTGGCGCCCGCCCGGGTGGACGGCGGCGGTCAGCGTTGAGCCGATCCACAACGTCGATTGTTAGGCATCGCTGGCGGGTCGGTCGTGCGCGATGAATCGTGCTATCGGTAACGGGATGGGCAATAATCACGTGCTATCGGTAACGAAGCATCGATCTCCGCTCGTGCTATCGATAACGCCGTGCTGCCAAGGCACGTGCTATCGGTAACGCCGTCGCGCTCTCGCTCGTGCTTTCGGTAACGGCGTGAGAATCGTGCGATTCGGCTGTCTTACGTGACATGTAGCGCAGAAGAAGAGCATCCTCCTCCGCGAAGCGCCGGATAGGCGTGGCGGGGAAATGGCAGTTGAGCCGGCGAGGAATTGCAAGTTTAGGCTCGAAATTGGCTGCCGCCGTCTGTCCTAGCGGTAGATCGGATGGGACTTTTTCGATCGTTCGATATGTCACTGGTGACCGAAAGAACGGAGTCGAGCGTGACCCGTAGAAGTCGTCAGCCCGATCTCCGATCCTGTATTCGGGACTCGGCGATCTGAAGATCGAGCCACTGCTCCGAAGCAGCAAGAAGGGGAGTGAGCGTGCCGACGATCAGCCGGCGTCCGTCGTCGGGATCCGTTTGTCTGACTATGTATCCAAGCGCTTCGAGATGCTCGATGTGGCGCAAAGCGGTGGTCGTCGAGCCTCCGCTCAGCTTACAAAGCTGGGACACAGCGATGCGGCGCCGCTCGCACGTGGCCACGTAAAGCTCCAGGATCATGTCCCAGCTCGGATCATAGAAGCGGACCCCGTTGAAGTGGGTCGCCCGCCGACGCCGGCCGACCAACACCGCCCTGGCCTCGGCAAGCCTGCGCTCGGACAGGTCTCTCGCGTCTGGCGGCATAGACAGCAAAGTGTCCTCGATCGCCTTGCGCGGCAGCCGCACCACGACGTCGATCAGTTCGTCTCCTTCAGATGCTGCACCCATAATCGTCTTGATCCGTTTCGGATGTAGGGCTCGGCGTTCGCCGGCAAGCGGAACGTGCCAAGCGCAAGCGCGCCAAGCGCGAGGTAGGCGTAAATCCCGAGCCCGGTGTGGTAGGCAAAGAGCGGCACGCGTGGCAGCAGGGCGCCGAAGATGCTCATGAAGAGATCGGCTACAGCAAAGCCTGCTGCCCAGATCGGCCAGAAGCGGATTGTCGATATGCCCAGCCAGAAGAATCCGGCGGCGACGCCCGCATCAATCACCAGGATCGATACCTCACCTGGAGCCCAGCCTTCGCTTGCCGCGATCAATCGAATAGCCGTTGTCGTGGCGAACCCCGCCATGTTGATGAAAGCGCCCAATCGCTCGGGCCTGCCTCCTCGGAGTGCTGCGAAAAGCAGCACGCCGACCATGACGACGTTGAAGATGACCGCGAGGATTATCTGGGCGCTCATAGGATTTCTCCCGGCCCGCCGGCTGCTACCCCTGCGGTGACGTAACCTCGACAATCGGCGGAAAGTCGATCTCCTCGAGCGAAGCAGATGAAGGCTTCGGCAAATTCTCGCCCCAGCTTGTCTCCGTCAGACCCAGTTGGCGACCGACCTTCTCGACAAAAAGATGCGCTCGCATTGCCATCTGATCCTGGCCGTCGACGAGGGCCGCCAGCGCCGCGACCGTCGCCTTCACCGTGCGCTGCGTCATCGCGGCGGATAGGCTGTGCGCCTCCGTCGCCTCGAGCGTGGTGAGCAAAAATTGCGCCGTATCGCGTGCGGCTAGATTGATCGATCGCTCCGCTCTGCGCAGCTCGTCCGCGACGATCCGGCTTGTGTTCGAAAGGGATTGCATAAGGGCTCCTTGGGCACCGCGCGCCCATCACAGTGGTTTCAGCCCGAGCAGGAGAAGCAGCGTTACAATCGCCATGCCGGCCGCAGTTAGGCCCAAGGGGGTCACGATCGAGATGATCGCGGTCCAGAAGGCAACCTGCTTCCAGGTGAGCATATTCGCTGCCGCCCCAGCGGTCGGCAATGGGAGGGGAAGCGGGAAAGTTGGTGGCGCGGAAGGTAGGTCGTTTGCAGGGGGTAAGGCCTCTACCCCTCCGTCGTGCTCCCCCAGGAGCCGCGCGGCATCAAAACGGGTCGGCACACCGAGGATATTATTGGCCTTTAACAGCTGCTTATCGACCGCCCGGTGGCTGCTACCCGTGGCCGCCGCGATCTCCTTCGAGTTGCGGTTCTGAAGCACAAGGCGGAGATAAGACCGTTGTCGATCGGTCAGGCGGGCAATGCGATCCGGTGCGCTTACATCGGGCGTCGGGGGTGGGGGCGTCTGTTCGGCAGGACGTCTGCCCGGTTCGTTGGTCAGCATGCTCTGGAGAAACCTCGGAATGCGAAATGATTCGGCTCCATATCGGGGGTAACTCCTGACGGGCTCCGTTTATCAAATCCACTTCACAGGGTTCAGGCGTCGCGCGAACGCGACGAAGAGGTGACGTTCCAGCGCCCACAACGCTTCGCCGATCACTCACTTCCGAAAAAGGCCGAAGTCAGAAACACTCAGCGATCAGCTTCGACCGCAACCCGGCATGAGCGATGGCCCTAGTGGACGGACGGGAATTTGCCGACGGTTGCGGCAGTGTCGTTCAAGCGAGATGCCCAAAAGGAAAGGATCTGTCCCTCGGCAGGGCGATCTTCGGCTGTATGCGCGGCAAATTCGGACAGGGTGCGGGCGAGTTCGGCGCCTGAAATCACGCGTTCGCGTTCCAGTATCGTGGCCAGAAGTGCCAGCCAGTCGCCATGTGCCTGCACCAGCGCTTCGATCTGAAGCATTCCCGAACCGCTGCCGGAGAAAGCCTTTGCTGGGCTTTGAAGCCGGCGGAACCTCGTAAGCAAATTTTTGATCAAGGACATGGAGCGCGTTCCATCAACCACCCGTAGCCGGGACGGTTGAACACGCGGGAACACTGGTAACCACGCCCCACGTATTCCCCGCACCGACAAGCGGTAGCAAGGTCTTGTATTTCGCGGGCCGCCCGACGGAAATCGGGGACCCAGCATTCGACCGCACATGCGGGCCAAGGATGGTGTTCAAGCCATGCCCAAGCCAGACCGCTATGGCACAAGGCTCAGGCGAAAACACGCTGTCATTGCAAATCTAAGCAGACCCCGGCAATCTGGAAGCAGGCGTCGCGCTCGTTGCCGGACTGCTATGCCGCATGGGGAACAGGACCGCACGCCGCGCCCTTTGCAAAGTGATTTGGCGCACGTCCCGCAAGAGCCGACCGCCCGCGGCACGGACGGCCCTTAATCCTGGCGATAGGTCATGCCAGGTCTGGTGCCCAAGCGTTAACCGGGACGGGACCCAACGATGCAGATCCGGCGTCGGGCTCGAGAACGTTGCGCGGCGGCTCGGCAACTCGTTGGGTTACCGCGATCATGGGAAGGAAAAGCGGTCCGTCAGCTGTTGTTAAAGCAGGTGGCGTTGGTCGACGCCGCCTGGAGGCTATGGCCTTTTCGAAGGAGACGGTGTTTTAGGCTGGCCTATGCGGGCGGAATGTCCAAGTGACACTGCCTAACAGTCCGCGTAGTGCGGGGATGTGCAAGTCCTCCGGCGTCTCATTCTGGCCCATAGCCAAATCGCTGCGCTAATTTGCGTCGCGGCTATGGCGCTGCGCCTTGTGATTCCGACTGGCTACATGGTCTCCAACGATCATGGCCGGGTCGCCATCACACTGTGCTCGGGTGTTGTCGCGCAACAGCCGTCCATGACGATGGACATGCCCGGCATGGATCATGCGATGCCCGAACACGGGAGGTCGAAGGAGCATGGCAAGACGGAGATGCCGTGCGCCTTCTCCAGCTTGTCGGCCCAAGTCCTCGGCGGTGCCGACGTTGTCCTACTGATCGCGGCACTTGCGCTCGTCGCGGCTATGGCGCTTCACGCCGTGCCGCGGCCCCGTATTCCTGCAACGCCTTACCTGCGCCCGCCTTTGCGCGGTCCACCGCTGTTCCATTGATCTGAGTACGCCGACTTTCCGGTTCGACCGGAAAGGGTTTGTGACCGGCTTTGCCTGTCGCTCGGTGCAGCTCTCGATCGGGTAGCGATTGCCGATCCGTGCGGTGGCCTTCCGGCGCCGCGCACCACGGTTTGCTATTCCAATCGAGCGGTTGCGTCGTCTCGTTCAAGGAATATCCATGACCTACCGTGTCGCGCTGGCGTTCGTCGCCACGCTCGCCGTACCTGCGTTTGCACAGGACGCCCGCAAGGGTTCGATCACAGCTGCCGATCCCTGGTCGCGGGCTACCGCTCCTAGGGCCAGCGTCGGCGCTGGTTATCTGACGATCCGTAATGATGGTGCCCAACCGGATCGGCTTATTGCCGCCAGCTCGCCCCGTGCCGCAAAGGTCGAGATCCACACCATGTCGCTGGACAACGGCATCATGCGGATGCGGCCGCTTCCAAATGGCCTTGAAGTGCCGGCCGGTGGTGAAGCGTCGCTCGCGCCGGGCGGCAACCACATCATGCTGATCGACCTCAAGGCTCCGCTGAAGGAAGGCGAGCGAGTTCCCGCGACGCTGCGTTTCGCGCGTGCGGGCACCCTCACGATCCACTTCAAGGTTGGCGCAGCCGGCGCAGCTGGTCCGGAAGCTGGACACGGGGGGCACAACTGATGCTCGACCATCGCACCCGCGGCATTCTTCGCGGCACCGCGCTCAGCGCACTGTTGTTCGTTGGCATAAACGCGACAGTCACCGGCTGCTCGAACGAGGCCAGCATAGCAAGTCAGCAGACTGCTGCTGCGCCCCGGAAGGACGCACCTGGCGGTCCATTCCGGCTGGTCGAGACCAAGGGACAAACGGTCACCAACGAGACGCTGAAGGGCAAGCCCTATGCGA
Organism: Sphingomonas sp. PvP055; assembly: GCF_040546365.1. Classification (NCBI taxonomy): domain Bacteria; kingdom Pseudomonadati; phylum Pseudomonadota; class Alphaproteobacteria; order Sphingomonadales; family Sphingomonadaceae; genus Sphingomonas; species Sphingomonas sp. PvP055. Next base: position 65,006 of record NZ_JBEPNS010000002.1, on the reverse strand, counting down.
TCTTCTTCGGCTTTACCCGCTGCCCCGATGTCTGCCCGACGACGATGGCGCGCATGGCGCTCCTCCATCAGAAACTCGGGGCGAAGGCGAACAAGATGAACGTCGTCTTCGTCTCGGTCGATCCCGGTCACGACAAGGCCGAGGATGTCGCGAGCTTTCTGTCGATGTTCGATACGCCCGTCATCGGCCTCACCGGCGATCCGGCTGAACTGAAACGGATGGAGAAGGCCTACAAAATCTATGTCGAGAAGGTGCCGCTTCCGAACGGCGATTACACGATCGATCACACCGCGCGCATCCTGCTATTCGACCGGAACGGGCAGTTCGTCGACACGATGGACGCCAAGTCGCCCGAACCGCAGGCAGTCGCGCAACTGCAGCGGCTGATCGATGCCTGAGCGATGGTGGTGGCCGGTCGCGGCACTGCTGCTCACAGGCTGCATCCCGAACACTGTGCTCGACGAAAGCAAGGTACGCGCGGCGACCGAAGCGCATTTCGGTAGCCCGCTTGCGCCGATCGATGTCGGCCCAATCGTGCTGAGCGGCGATCATGCGATCGCCGACTGGACGCAAGGTGACTTTGGCGGTCGGGCGCTGTTCGAGCGCGGTACTTATGGCTGGTCGCTGCTGCTGTGCAGCGGCGACTCTATCCGTCGCGCGGAAAATCTGAAGCGGGCCGGCGTGCCTGACTTAAATGCGGGATGGATCGCCGATCGGCTTGCCGCGGCCGAAGCCGGGCTGCCGCCCGAACGCCTTGCGCGCATGAAGCGCTTCGTCGGGACGGCCGCGGACCATGAGAAATATCTGAAGACCCTGGGGGGAAAATGAAAAACCTTACTCTGCTGGCGCTGCTCGCCGGCACCGTGTCGGCCTCGCCGGCACTGGCGCAAAGTGCCGAACCCGGGCGTGACGCCCGCGCCAGGGCGACAGACCAGTCGCGTCGTGACGATATCATCGTCACCGGTCGAAACTTCGTCGTCGCTAATAGCAGCGCCGCGACCAAGTCCGACGCGCCGATCATGTCCACGCCGCAGGCAATCTCGGTCGTCGACAGCGACTTCATCGACACGCTGAACCTGCGCACCGTCGCGGAAGCGTTGAACTACACCTCGGGCGTCCGCAGCCAGGCGTTCGGCAGCGATACGCGGATCGACTATTACCAGCTCCGCGGTTTCGCCAATTCCAACTTTTTCAAGGACGGGCTCGTCCTTTATAATTCCGGTGCCTTCCTGTCCTGGACGACGCCCGCGGAGGGGATCGAACGGCTGGAGGTTCTCAAGGGGCCGTCCTCGGTCCTGTATGGCAGCGGCAGCGCAGGCGGCCTCGTCAACATTGTTTCCAAGGCCCCGAACCGCCGCAAGATCGCCAACATCGAGGCGGGCATCGACGAATATGGCAGCGCCTATGGCTCGACCGATCTGGGCGGCGCGATCTCCGATACGCTGGCGGTCCGGGTTAATGCGCTCGTCCGCCGCGGCGATACCCAGGTTGAGCTGGCACAGGATAATCGCACGTACGGGTCGGTAGCGCTCGGCTGGACGCCGACCAGTGATGCCTCGCTGACGCTGCGTGGCAGCTACACGCGCGACAGGTCGCAGCGCCCGACCGGCTTCGTGCCCTATGCTGGCTTCGTCACGCCACTCAGCGACGGTCGGAAGATCCCGATCGACCTGTTCGTCAGCGACCCGTCCGTCGATCGCTATGACCGCGATCAATATGAGGCGGGCTACACCTTCGAGACGAAGCTCGGCGATGACCTGCGCTTCGTCTCCAACGGCCGCTATGCCAAGATCGACCTGACCTATGCCGGGCTGTTCGGGCAGTTCACCGGCAACCCCGTGCTGGCGGGCGGACGCTACTACCTCAACCGTGGCAATTCGCGGCAGGACGCCTGGCTCGACAACATCACGATCGACAATCGCCTGTCAGGGACGATCAAGACCGGTAGGCTCTCCCATGATCTGACTGCCGGGATCGACTACAGCTTCTCGCGGTCGGCCAGTTCGCAGCGTCAGGGCACAGCGCCGCGGCTCGACATTTTTGCACCCGTCTACAACGTCGCACTCCCTGCGCTGGGGGCGCCGTCAACGACACGCCAGAAGCTCGATCAGACCGGCCTCTACATACAGGACCGGATCACGCTGGGCGGGCTCGTCGCCTTGCTGTCCGCGCGGCACGACTGGATCGGCATTACCAGCACTAGTGCGACCGGGGCAGTGGCGCGGGGTGAACCGGACAAGACGACCTATCGTGCCGGCCTGAGCTACGTCACTCCCATCGGCCTCGCGCCGTACGTCAGCTACGCCACTTCGTTCACGCCAGTCATCGGCGCGGAAGCGGTGACAGGACAATATTACCGGCCCGAAAGCGGCGAGGCTTGGGAAGCGGGGATCAAATATGAGGCTCGCGGCTTCCCGCTGATCGCGTCAGCCTCGCTGTTCTCGATCGAACGCGACGGCATCCTGGTCTCAAACCCCGTCACGGGCTTTCCGACCAACCAGAGCCAGCTCGGTCTGGTCCGCTCGCGCGGCGGGGAGATCGAGGTGCAGGCGCGGCCCGTGCCGACGCTCAACATCACCGCCGCCCTTACCGCGTTCAAAATCCAGAACCGGGAGGGTGCCGCATCGACGCTCGGCAAGGCGCCGACCGGCACGCCAGGGTTCAGCGCCTCGGCTTTCATCGACTACACCTTGCCGGTGGAAAGTGTCCTTCCGGGGTTCGGTCTGGGAGGGGGCATCCGCCACATCGGCCGAAGCTGGGCCGACACCATCAATACGTTGGCGGTCCCGGCCGCGACGGTATTTGATGCAGCGGTCCACTACGATCTCGGCGCCTTCCGGCTCGCTGGCAACGTCTCGAACCTACTCGACAAGAAATATGTCGGCGCCTGCCCATCGGCCGGCACTTGCTACGCGGCCAACCTGCGCCGTGCGACCATCAGCCTTGCTTACCGCCTTGGAGAAAACCGATGACCAATCTCTCTTCGCCGTTCGATCGGCGTCAGATGCTGGCGCTTGCCGCCCTTGGCGGTACCGCAGCAGCGCTGCCTGCATCCGCCCAAACGCCGACCGATCCTGGAGCGCAGCACATGCGCGACATGATGGCGATCCCGGCAGATGCGCCGAAGATCGCGATGCTGGTCTACCCCAAGATGGTCGTACTCGACCTGATCGGGCCCATGACCGTGTTCAACATGCTACGCTGCAACGTCCAGCTTGTCTGGAAGGACAAGGTGCCGGTCCCGACCGATGTCCGCATTCCCATTGCGGCGACCCACACCTTCGACGAGGTGCCGCCACAAATCGACGTGCTGTTCGTACCTGGTGGGCGGATGGGGACGGTCGACTGCATGAACGATCCCGCTGTCATGGCCTTTCTTGCCGATCGCGGATCACGTGCGAAGTGGGTGACGAGCGTGTGCACCGGTAGCCTGGCGCTGGCGGCCGCAGGGCTGCTCAGAGGCTTTGATGCGACCTCGCACTGGCAGGTTGCAGACCTTCTGCCACGCATGGGCGCGCGCCACGTCGACAAGCGGGTGGTGATTGACCGCAACCGCATGACCGGGGGCGGTGTCACCGCAGGCATCGATTTCGGCCTGACGCTCGCGGCACGCCTGAAGGATGAGGAAGCGGCACGACGGGTTCAGCTCCTCATGGAATACGCGCCCGAACCACCCTTTCGGAATGGTACACCAAAGGAGGCCGGTCCGAAGCGGGTCGCCGAACTGACCGGCCGCACGCCGTGGATGGACGCGCAGGTCGATACCGCAGTTGCAGCTGCCGCCAAGCGGTTAGGGATCGCAGCATGATCGGGCGGCATTCATTCGCTTCTGCGAGCCTCACCGTCATCGCTGTCCTTTGGTTTGCTTCGTCCGCTGCAGCACAAAACGTCGCGGACGAGACACCGCAGACGCGCAGCTGGGCGGGGAGCGACATCGTCGTGACCGGCCAGCGTCAGACTTACGCCGACCCGGAGACGACCGCAGCGACCCGAACCGCCACGCCGCTTATCCAGGTGCCACAGTCGGTCCAGGTGCTTACGCGGACGTTGATCCAGGAACAGGATCGTCGCACGCTCGGTGACGCACTGGTCAACGTCTCGGGTGTCACCCCAACGCGGTCGGACGAGGTGCTTTTCATCCCCCCGATCATTCGCGGCTTTCCGGCCGAAGTGTACCTCGACGGGCTGTCGGTGTTCGCCGGCAACCAGCAGGCCTACGACCCGAACAGCTTGGTAGGCATTGAGCGGATCGACGTTCTCAAGGGTCCGACCGCTACCCTTTATGGCGGGGGGATCGGCACGCCGATCGGCGGGGTCATCAATCTCCAAAGCGTCCGGCCGAACGATAAGGCAGGCGGGTATCTGGCGATGCGCGCGGGGAGTTTCTCGACCTGGAACCCCTACGGCGACATCAATGTGCCGCTGGCGGACGGGATCGCGGCGCGGATCACCGGCGAATATCAAAGCAACGGTAGCTGGATCGACAAGGTGTATGGCGAGCGCTGGTCGGTGCAACCCAGCGTCTCGTTCCAGATCGATCCTGCGACCGATCTCCTGCTCCAGGGGCAGTTCAGCCATCGCAGCAATCTCGAATATTCCGGCCTGCCTGCCGATGCCGCGCTGGCCGGCATGATCGACCGCAACGCCTTTCCCGGCTCGCCGATCGATCAGCCGCAGACGACGAACGACATTCGCATGGGGCAGGCGACGCTGCGCCACGCCTTCTCCGACCGCCTGAAGCTGACGGTCAGCGGCCGCTACTATTCGAGCAAGATCAATGAACAGGGGAGCTTCGTCTATCCGGGCCTCTTCCCTACCAAGACCGTCGCGCCGCTCTACGACGTGTTCCCGATCACCATGAGAAACCGCACGAAGGAGGCGACCGTGGATGCCAATCTGGCCGGCGATGTCGATCTGCTTGGGGGCACGCACAAGCTACTCATCGGCGTCAACTACGATTGGACCAGCTTCTATAGCGCGATGGGCTTGTTCGTTAGCGACTCCCCCTCGGGCACGATCGACCTTTCCGACCCGAGCTACGATCTGCACTACACGCCCCAGCTACCGGTCAACTCCTATACCGACGATCGCTTTACGACGTTTGCTGGCTACATCCAGGATCAGGCAACCTACGGTCCGCTGCACCTGACCGGAGGCTTGCGCGTCACCTCGCTAAAGTTCGTCGAGAACAGCAACATCGGCGTCGCCAACGACAAGACCTACACGCACGTCTCACCCCGTGCCGGCGCGACCCTCGACGTGGTGAAGGGCGTCGCCCTCTTCGCGGGCTATGCGACCGCGTTCCGTGCGCCCTTCGGCTTCATCGGCACGCAGACGCCGGTGCCGGAGACGTCGAGCAATATCGAGGGCGGCGTGAAGCTGGCGCTTACCGGCACGGGCCTCTCCGGCACGATAGCGGTGTTCAGGCAGACCCACGACAATGTCGTCACCGCCGATCCCGCCAATGTCGGCTTCTACATCCAGAGCGGACGGCAGCGCGCGCGCGGGGTCGAGGTGGACATGGTGTGGGAGCCGACACCGGCCTTCTCGCTCCTCGCCAATTACGCCTACACCGATACCCGCGACGATGGTGTGGCACCTGGCGACCGGCTCGCTCGTGTTCCGAAAAGTAGCGGGCGGGTCGCGGCTCGCTACCGGGTATTGCACGGTACGGCCAAGGGCTTGTCATTCGGTGCAGGCATCAGCGCTTTTACCTCGCGTGAGCTGACGCTGCCCAATACCCTCGCAGTACCGGGCTATGCCGCGATCGATGCGCAGGCGTATTACGACATTGGCCGGTTCACCCTTGGTGCGTCAGTGGTCAATCTGGGAAATCAACGAGCCTTCGATCCCTATTCCTACCTTGGTTATCCAGTGGTCGCGCCCAACCAGCCCCGTTCGGCCTATGTCACGCTCAAGGTGCGGATATGGCCATGGCGAAGCTGGCGAGGCGCTGGATCGCTTTGGCAAGCATAGGCGTGGCAGTCGCCCCTCTGTCGCCGGCTGCAAGCGCGCGGGCACCGGCGACCGGCGGGAAGATCATTCCCCTCTATGCAAAGGGCGGTGTTCCGTCGCTCGGTGTCCCGGAAGTGCGGGACCGGATGAAGACCGGCGAGACGATGATCTACGATGTCAGCGAACCAACGCTGGAGCTGTATCGCCCTGCACCTGGTCGCGCCAACGGCACCGCCGTGATCGTCGCGCCCGGTGGTGGCTTCGTAGCCCTCGGCTACACTTTTGGTGGCACAGACGTGGCGCAGGCACTGGCCGGCCGTGGCGTTACTGCCTTCGTGTTGAAGTACCGGACGATCCGGAGCGGTGACGGGCCGATGCGGATGCCGGATGTCCATATGAAAGAGATGGGCATCGTCATGTCGCGGGCGGAAACGGGCAGACCGATGGAGATGCCGCGCTTCGCTGGTGAGCCTCATGCGATCGAGGACGGGGCGCGCGCCATGGCGATCGTCCGGGAACGCGCGCGCGAGTGGGGCATCGATCCTCACAAGGTTGGCATGATTGGATTTTCAGCGGGCGCGTATCTTGCAGCCGATCTGGCAATCGGCGCCAAAGCGTCGCGGCCTGACTTTGTAGGCCTGATCTACGGCGGACTACGGACGCCGGTCCCGGAAGATGCGCCTCCCGCATTCATCGCCGGTGCGGCAGATGACGAGTACCAGCGGAACGATCCCGTGCTGCTCTATACTGCATGGCGGCAGGCAGGAGCTTCAGCCGAGCTGCACTTGTATGAACGAGGTAGCCACGGGTTCGATCTGCACGCGAAAGGTACGACGAGCGACCACTGGTTCAACGAGTTTGTCTGGTGGTTGCAATTCCACGGCCTCGTTAAAACCACAGCGAATTAGCCAGACCGTAACGTTCGGCTATGGCGATTGCCCAAAGGCATTGATCGGGATACATCGGCACCGCTGATCTGCTTTTGAAGCAGGCTGGCATGATCGCGTCGGTGTCCTGAGAGGGACTTAATAGGGAACGCGGTGAGGGTGGTTCGCCGCCTGAAGCCGAGGCTGTCCCTGCAACTGTAAGCGGCGAGCGCGATGCATATCGCTTCTTTCTTCATAGGAAGGGGCAGCCACTGGGCCGGACGTTACGTCATAAAGGCCTGGGAAGGCCGTGCATCGTGTGATGACCCGTGAGCCAGGAGACCTGCCGGCGTCTGGTCGCTCTTGCCTGGCCCAGGGGGTGGCCGCGGCACGGTACTCCGTCGAGCGACGACGTGTGCGGTGGGGACCGCACGGGCATGCGTGCCGGTCGCGATGGCGTCCGGCTGGCGCGGATGTCGGCCGTTCGCGGGAGGTCCCTGCCGGGTTCGCTCGACGCCCCGGGGATTACCGTAATGCCATTCCTATTGTCTCGCCTCGCGGTCGCGGGGGCTTTCCTGTCGCCTGTGTTCGCAGCACCTCTTAATGCTCAATCCACGCCCGCCCCCGACAACGAAGACATCCTCGTTGTTGGCCAGCATGCTCAGGACACGCTCACCACGCCGAATGCGACCGGCAGCCGCCTGGGCCTTACGCCGCTCGAGACCCCCGCGACGCTCTCGGTCATCGACGGCGCCACGATCCGCGCGCGCGGCGATATGTCGGTGATCGACGCGACGAGCCGTGCGCCGGGCATCAGCAACGCCGGCAACCCCGGCAATGGCGGCACCGCGCTCGCCGCACGGGGCTTCAGCGGTCAGGGATCCGTGCTCCAGCTCATCGACGGCATCAGGCTGTTCCCGGCTGCGGGCACGATCACCTTTCCGACCGATCCGTGGATGGTCGAACGGATCGACGTCCTGAGCGGTCCGGCCTCGGTGCTCTACGGCCAGGGTGCTCTGGGCGGCGCGGTCAATGTCCTGATGCGCAAACCCGATACGCAGCGGACGCAGGTGGAGGGAGAGATCGGCTATGGCTCGCAGGACAGCTTCCATGTGGCGGCGGGCGCAGGGGGGCCGATCACCGAGCGCCTCTCCTACCGCATCGACGGAAGCTATCGTCGGTCCGACGGCTATGTCGATCGTGGCCAGTCGCGCAGCCATGCCGTCTCGGGCACGCTGCGCTGGACACCGACCGACACGCTCGTCGTCACCGCGCGGGACGATTACGGCGACCAGAAGCCGATGCGCTATTTCGGCACGCCGCTGATCGAGGGACGGCTCGACGACCACATCCGGGACCGCAACTACAACACGCGCGACGGCTTTATCCGCTACCGGGACAACCGCACCAGACTGCAGGTCGACTGGACGCCGAGCGATGCGGTCACCGTCAGCAACCAGGCCTATCGCCTCACCTCCAAACGCTCCTGGCTCAATCTCGAAACCTATTGCTGGATCGCCGCAGACGGGGCCTGCGCCAACGGCAGCGCCAATACCGGTACGCCCGGCCGCATCCTGCGCACCGACATGACCGGCATCGTCCACGACCAGACGCAGTGGGGCGATCAGGGGAGCGTGACGTTCAGGACGGACGTCGCCGATGGCGTCGGCAACGACTTTGTCATGGGCTTCGACGTCAACCTCATCAAACTGACCTACTCCCACAATTTCGAGTCTGACCCGCAGGTTTCGGAAGTCGATCCCTTCGCGTTCGATCCCGGTCTGATCGTCGACACGCAAGGCATCGCACCGCGCTATCGCACACGCACCAACGAATATGCGGTCTTTGCCGAGGACCGGCTTAAGCTCGGCACGCACGTCTCGATCGTCGGTGGCGTCCGCTACGAGCGCGACACAATCCGCCGCTGGTCGATCGACTATCCGGGCGGCACCGGCACCGAGACGTTCGTGCTCGCCAAGCGGCTGCACAATGTGACCTGGCGGGTCGGGAGCGTCTATCAGCCGATCCCGACGGTGTCGCTCTATGGGCAATATGCCACCGGCGTGGACCCGCTGGGGACGCTGACCACCTATTCGACCGGGCAGGTGCAGTTCAGCAACGCGGTCGGCGACCAAATCGAGGTCGGCGCCAAGGCGGTGTTCCTCGACGGTCGCGGCACCGCCACCCTCGCCGCCTACCGCATCGTCAAGAAGCGCTTGCTGGCACAGCTGACCCCGACGAGCCCGGTCGAGCAGGTCGGCCAGCGATCGGCTAAGGGTATCGAGGCTGCGGTGTCGCTCGATCTGCCTTACGGCGTCGGGATCGATGCAAATGGCAGCGTGCTCGACGCGACGTTCGACGACTTCGTCTCTGGCGGCTCGAGCTTCGACGGCAATACCCCGCCAGACGTCCCCGAGACGCTTGCCAATCTCTGGCTGCGTTGGAACGCAACGCGCTCGCTCCAGGCACGCGCCGGACTGCGCTATGTCGGGCGCCGCTATTCGGACAATGCGAACAGCTTTCGCGTCCCCAGCTACATCACGGTCGATGCCACGCTCTCTTATGCGGTGACGCCGCACCTCGCGGTCGATATCCACGCCTACAATATGTTCGACCGGGACTATGCGCTCAGCACGTACAACAACGAGCAGTGGGTCCTTGGCCGTCCCCGCTCGGTCGACGTTTCGCTTCGTGTCAGCTTTTAACGGCCTCAGGCGGCCGGCGCTTGGCAAGACTGCCCGGCGCTGGCTGTACCTCGTTCATCGCTGGATCGGCATCGCCAGCTGCCTGTTCTTCGCCATGTGGTTTCTGTCCGGGCTGGTGATGGTCTACGTGCCTTATCCCTCCCTCTCGCCAGCCGAGAAGCTGGCTGGGAGCGAGGCGATCGACTGGGCAGCAGTGAACGTGCCGCCTCCGCTGGACGGCGGACGGCTATCGCAGGAGCTATTGCTCGAGATGCGCGACGGCGCGCCTGTATGGCGCGTGACCGGGTGGGATGGGACGCACACCACTCTCGCCGCCAGTCGCGGTACCGTCCTGCGGCCAGTCGATGCTCGTTACGCCGGTCGGGTCGCTGGCCGCTTTGCCAACGCACCGACGAGGCACGTAGAACGACTGACCCGGGATCAGTGGACGGTTGCTGGCGGCTTCGATCAACATCGTCCACTTTGGAAGGTTGCGCTTGCCGACGCGTCCGGCACGGAGGCCTATGTGTCCTCGACGACGGGCGCCGTCGTTCAAATGACCACCCGTCGCGAGCGGTTCTGGAATTGGCTCGGCTCGGTGCCGCACTGGGTCTATCCGACGGTTCTACGACAGGATCAAACGGCTTGGCGTCAAGTCGTGCTATGGGTGTCTGGTCCCTGCATCGCCGCGGCGGTTGCGGGGATGTGGATCGGCATCCTGCGGACCCGCATCGGCGCACGGCGCTTCAAAGGCGGACGAATGACACCCTACAATGGCTGGATGCTCTGGCATCATGTCGCGGGGCTGGTGGGTGGTGCTTTCCTGGTCGCCTGGATCTTTAGCGGTTGGCTGTCGGTAGACCCTGGTCATTTGTTTGGCGGGACTAAGCCGGACAAGGCGGCGATGCGAACATATCAGGCGTCCGATCCGATGCCGGGCCTGGCACTCGACCGGCTCGGCATATCAGCCGAAGGTGCGGTTATAGCGCAGTTGACTGACCATGCGAGAAATCCGCTCATCTTGCTCTCCTATCGCGACGGGCGGCGAGTAGTGTTGAATACAGCCACACTCGCGCCATCCCAAGCTACACAGGTGGCCATCGTGAGGGCCGCACGTCATCTGGAGAGCCCCGCGCCGCTACTCTCGGTCGATTGCCTGACGGCGCCCGATGCATACTGGTATGCGGTCGGGACGCTACCGCGTCTGCCAGTGTTGCAGCTGCGTTTCGCCGATCCGGCGCAGACTTGGTTCTATATCGATCCCGCTACCGGGGAAGTTCTCCGGACGGTCGATGAACGACAGAGGGTGTACCGCTGGCTATTCAACCTCCTCCACAGATGGGATCTGAACACGCTGACATTGCACCGGCCGGCCTGGGATGGACTGATCTGGCTGTTCTCGATCGCCGGTGTAGTGACATCGATAAGCGGCATCTGGCTGGGATGGAAAAGGCTCGCACGATGAACCACGGGAACCCCCGTGTAGCGTGCAGGCGGGAGGTGTCCGCTACGTAGGTGACCCTTGCACGAATAGGCTCGACGACGAGCATCGACTCTCAAAAGCTGAGGCCTATCCGGACAAACATCGTTCGTCCACCAAAGCCAAATGGCGAAATTGCGTTATAGGGTTGGGTCCCGGCATTGTCGGCCCCGTTGGTCCCGGCCGCAACCGAAGCCGTGCTCGAAGCGATATTCTCGTCCGGGTAAACGTCGAACACGTTCTGGGCGCCTGCGCTTAAGCGTAGCAGGCGCGTCGCCTGCCACGAAACCTCGATGTCTGTCAGCACGTCAGCGCCGAAGCGCTGGATGATGTCAGAGTTCGCGCTGGTCGCGGACACTGGCACGAAGGTGACGTCATAACCCGGCGTGAGTGCCGCGATCTGGGCTGGGGTGCGGTTGGTCAGCGCCACGGTCGATACCTCGCCGTAGCGCGTGTTTGTCAGCGAGATTGCAAACGGTCCGCGCGAGTAGTTGAGGTCAAGCGTTACCTTGGTTCGCGCGGCAGACTGTCCGAGAAGCGCAGCTGTTGCGTCACGTCGAACAAGGGGGTGGTGATACCAAGCGCGGCGAGCGGCGCAGGTGTCCCTGCAATACGATCGAAGACCGTCTTGTTGTAATTACCGGCGAGCGTTCCACTGAACATTCCGTCCGCGATGCGGGACCGATAGTTGACAACTAGATCCACCCCCCGGGTTTTCGTATCAACGGCATTGGTCAGGTAGGACAGAGCGCTGAAATTGCCCTGGCCATTGACGGCAAGGCAGGTGGTCAGCCGCGTGTCCTGGAAGGTGGAAGAGATCGCAATGCGGTCGCGGACCTTGATCTGATAGGCGTCGAGCGTTGCCGTGAAGCTACCAGCTCCGAAGACGACACCCGCCGAAACGTTGCGCGACTGCTCAGGCTTGAGGTCGGTAGCCCCGGCTAGGCGGGCTGCCGGGCTGTCGACGGACGCCACCCGCACGATCGCCTGCTGGCCGTTCAAGATCAGCGTGTTGGAAGCGTTATAACCCGATTGCGCGAGTGCAGGCGCCCGGAAGCCTGTGTTGTACGAGGCACGGGCTGCCAACCCGCCAAACAAGCCGAGCCGTCCGGCCACCTTGAAGTTCGTCGTGCTCCCGAAGTCGCTGTAGTTTTCGTGCCGCACAGTACCCTGTAGCAGCAGCCGATCGAACAATGTCTTTTCAGCATCGCCGTATACCGCCCAGCTGCGACGGCTAAGCGAGGCACGATCATCGGCACTGTTGCTAGGACCCGGCTGCGCACCGATGATCGCCGGCCGTCCCGCATTCGGCCCGTCGAGGATCGGCACACCGCCGTTCAGATACCCTGCGGGTGCCCCGGAAAACAGGCGATAGGTTTCCTCACGATATTCGAGCCCTGCAGCAACTTTAAGCGGCTCGGCGTCACCCAGCGATATCTCGCGTGTCACATCGAGATTGTTCGTCCACTGGTAGAAATCGGAACGCAGCCGGTTGAACCGCCGCGGCGTCGATGTCCCGTAGGAGACGTTGACGCTATTGTCGTAATTGAGGTCCTGCGTGTTGAGGCCGTAGACCGTCGACAGATCCCAGCCAAATCCCGCGAGATTGTCGCCGCGCAGTCCAATCGCTGTCGACAGGTTCTCAATCTTGGAATCAAGAATGGGCCGATACCCGTCCGGATTGATGCTGCGTATGGTCTCGTCCTGACCAGCGCGGCGAAAAAAATACTCGATGTCGCCATCGAGTCGGTTGTACCCACCAAACGCATAGATTTCGACATTCTCTGAGGCGGGGGCGACGAAATTGTAGAATAGCTGCGCGTTCGTATTAGGCTGGTCCCCGAAGCGGAACACGTTGCGATCGATCGTCGCCTCGCGCGGGTCGAGCGTGCCGTTCGACGGCGTGAGGCCGGTGCCCGAGCCGTAGTTGCCTGAAAGCGCGGTGGGCCGTCCTGCAGCGTTCGTACCGAAATACTGCTGCCTGGTATCGGCCCGAGACCTGTCGGTGCCTTCATGCTGCTGGAACGACGCGGTCAAGCGGAACACACCGTCCTTGCCCACACGAATACCCGATGAAACACTGGCCTCGCCGTAAGCACCGTCGCCTTTAGTCGTGATACCACCAGTTACCTACGCACGTGTCCCGACCGAGCGGTCGAGAATGAGATTGATGACGCCTGAAATTGCATCCGACCCATATTGTGCAGACGCACCATCGCGCAGCACCTCGGCGCGCGACAGCGCGAACGAGGGAATGGCATTGAAGTCGACCGAGACATCGCCGCGCCCAATGCCGTTGCTGGAATTAAGATCGCTTGAGGTGTGACGTCGCTTGCCGTTCACGAGCACCAGAACCTCACCCGGCCCAAGACCGCGCAGCGAGGGCGGCACTAGATAATCGCCAACGCCGGATCCTAATGGCCGGGGCGTATTGAAGCTTGGTACCTCGACCTTGAGCTGCTGGATAAGATCGACCCGACCACTCTGCTGAAGTTGGTCTCGTCCGATTGAATCGACTGGTGTCGCTGACTGTGTCGACGTTCGTCCGCCAAAACGACTGCCGGTGACGATGATCGCCTCGCCTTCGGTCTCGACCGAGGAATCACGTTCCTGCGCCAGGGCAGGCATCGACGCAGCGGCCGAAAGCAGCAATGCTGCACGACATACACGTAGATTCACGCTAAACCCCCTTTTGTAATGTTATCTTGTATCCCAACGGGCTTTGGCGCGGGGATCAATTAGGGTCAAGCAGGAGGCGCGAAATTGAACGGGCGGAGAGCATTCATGAAGATGGTTGGCGGCACCGCTGCGGGAGCCTCGCTCACTGGGGCGCTATTAGCATCCGACACTGCGGTAGATGACGTTACGGCGCGCTACGATGTTGATCGCCGCCTCGCCAACTTCGACGCTGCTTATTATGGCGCGATGACGCGGACAGTCGCTGCTACGTATCGTGGTCATGACGAGTGGGTAAACCGCAACAATGCGCTGTTTCTACGTAGCGCCCTGCCGGGGCCATCGCGAGACGAGCGCTTGCAACAGTCCACCGAGAGCGTCGCCAGCCTCATTGGAGCTCGTACAGAAGAGGTGGCGCTATGCGGCGGGGGGACGGAAGCGCTCTACAGCTTCATCGTCAATTACCGGCTCCTGAAGGCCGGTGAGGCGATCATTACTGCCGACGTCGATTACGACGAGATGCAGCACGCCATGGCTTATCTCGCATCATCCCGCGACGCGCAACATGTCCGCATCGCCATCCCAGAGCCCTCGACCACAGCCAACATCCTTGCAGCCTACGAGAAAGCCTTGCGAGAAACACCGCGGGCGCGACTGTTGCTCCTGACGCATGTGTCGAACCGCAGTGGGCTCGTCCTGCCAATCCACGAGATTGCGGCGATGGCCCGGAAACGGAACGTCGATGTTATTCTCGACAGCGCACAGTCTGTCGGTTTGCTGCCTGTCGACGTAGACAATCTCGGTATCGACTTCATGGGGTTCAGCTTGCACAAATGGGTGGCTGCCCCACTCGGCACGGGTGCGCTGTACATCCGCCGCGGACGGCTGGGCGACATCACGCCGTGGCTGGGAAATCATATTCACAAGGATGACGATATTCGTGCTCGTGTGCCGACCGGCACCGTCGACTTCGCCGCACGGCTAACCATACCCGCGGCTATCAGAGAGCATCGTTCATTAGGGCAGGCGCGGAAGCTGGAAATTCTGGCGGCCAAACGCAAACACTGGACGAACGGCGTTCGTAGCCTACCTGGCGTGCAACTGGTCCATTCCGAAGAACCAAGTCTGGGTGCTGTCATTGGTGCATTTAGACTACCCGGTCAGAAAAGTTGGGATCAGGCGCGCGCTGCGCAGCAGCGTTTTCTTGAAAAGCATCAGGTTCTCGTCGTCGCTAAACAGGGGCTGGCATCCGGGCCCGTGCTGCGAGTGACGCCCGCCTTGTTCAATACCAGTGATGAACTGGATCGACTGGTGGATGCTATTCGAACAGAGCGTGCAATGTTTAAATGACTAGAAAGATAAGACGCTTTATCTGCCAAGGCGCTCAGGTGAGCAGCGATCATCGCCGGTAATCCTGCTCCACCAGCGGCTGTAGCTAGTGATGCTTGACGCGCTCGTCGATGCGCCCGTTCATTTCATGCGCACCGGCTAGACGAATGGCGTGAGCAAGAAGGTTTTGCCAATTTGGAACGAATAAATTCCACGCCTAGGCAGAATCTGCTGCGTAAGTGTTGGCGCAGAAGTGACGGCAAACACACGATAGTCGCCAGTTGGGGTCGGCGACGGCGTTTTGCGACGATCGAGAGGCTGCCGCCCGAAATCACCTGTTTGTCGCACAACCGTGATTACGACCGGGTTTTCCGCGCATCCGGCCGCTGAACGGCAATAATTAGTGGAAAGCGGCCACACGAAGCACGGATCACCGGCTCACTTTAGGAGTGCTCGGCGCGCGCCAATCTGTGGAGTGCGAGCCAGGTTGGGTAGAGCCACGTAGCTGCGTAGACGAATGCGAAAGCAATCGCGTAAGGCGGCAGCCCCTGTATGAATCCTCTTGTCGCGCCGACTGCAATTACGAGAACCGACCAACCGGCGAAGATCCATCCGAATGCCATCCAAAGCTGGTTTTGAGACGTCGGAAGGCGGAACGCGTATGCCGTTACTCCGATACAGGCGATTACCTCGATCGGAAAGCCTATGATATCGTAGGTATCTCGTGCGTGCGGGGTCAGGCCCACCAAAAAGAAAACCACCAATACGACGGCGAACAGCTTCCACAGCATCAGACCCTCCAGACGGCAAAGGATCTGAGCAGATTATATTGTCAGGCGATTAACAACCGCTTCCGTCGCGCAAGCGCACGTCCGCCTTTGGGCGACTGCGGTACGTCCGCTTTTTGATTCTGCGTGGTCGCCTGCGCCGATTAAGAAGCAATGCAGCTTCTGGAGCACGCGACGGACAACTGCGCAGCCGCGCGGGGGGATACCCTCCGCCGTGCTCTTAAAAGAGCACCGCGAGCTTTGTAGCGCATCTGGCTAAGAAAATGCCTTCGTACCCCCGCCTAACCCCAGCACTTCGCCGCTCATGGAGGCACGAGTGTCTGAAGGTAGGCGATGTAGACCAACAGCATTTACATTAACAAAAGGCGGGCAGCCTTGCCAAAGACCGCCCGCGTTCAGCCGGCGAGGAGGCAACTTACGTGAAGGAAACGCGCGTGCTGACCTTCTGCCGGCGTCGCATCGCGATCCCTATCGCGCCCATTCCAAATATCATCATGCCCCAAGTGGCAGGCTCGGGGACGGCAGAGGTGACGCCGTCAGCATACGCAAAACCTGCGGCGTTGTCATGATTGACTACATAGAAACCAGGATCGGAACTAGATGCTAAACTTACGCCTGTCTGATCCTCAGTAACACCAAAACCGCCGGCCGTCTGCCCAAAGCCATTTATAGGTACTCTCGCAAAAGAAAGCACATCTAAATAACCTGTGTCGATATATAGGAATTTATCATTCGCAGATACGTAGCTTAAAGTGTAAGAGTTGTCTGGAGTTAGTGTGTAAGAATTTATTTCATCTGAAAGATTGATGCTGTAATTAATAAAATTAGCTGCGAGCTGACCTACGCCGCCATCAGTTGTAAACGAATAATTGGCGGTTACCGGCCCAACCTGCTGCGAACCCTTATAAGTAATTGGCGCAGCCAAAGCGCCGCTTGCTAAGGCTAACCCGCCGACCGTGACCAGCAGCTTAAAGGTTGTCAGCAACATCGTCCTCTCCATCCAGCCGCGCTGGAGGCGAGGCAACTGCGCAATAGCGAGACGATCCTGCAAGAGTCTAGAGTAGTAAACGTTGTACAACGACGGGATCGCGCCGTTCTGACTTTATGCAGATGAGCGTGTCGTTATCAGACGATACAATCTCCGCTACACGAGGCGGACAACCCCTCCGCCGCGCGCTTCGATCGCGCTGAGTTTTTCGCCGTCCGACAAGCCAGACTGGGAAATTTTTACCCCCGCGTTAACCCCGCCGGCGCAGGGGCTTCGTACCTGCGAATGTCTGAAGGTGGGTGGAAAGCCGCCTGTCCGCTTTCGGGAGGCGAACGGCGTAAGCGGACGTTCGTTCAGGCAGCTAAGCAGGGGGCTCCATAGCCATTTGGGGGAAAACGGCCCGGCCGCTTTAGGCCGGCGGTCGCCGTAAACAGCCGTTCGTTTAGATAACGTAGCGGGGGGCCGGAAGACTGCCTCTGGGCAAGGGCGCCTATGCAAAGTGGATCAGCTGAAAAGTCTTAATACCGGGTACGAATTAGCGGTTAGTCAGCCATTTTTGCAAGGCTGGATCACGGTTGTTCGAGTCAGTTTGCCAGGAACAAGTCGCGCGCGATTGGGCCACGGCAGTTGAAAAGAACTTGAGCTTGGACTCGCATTCCCTCGCGGAGCGCGTCCCACGTGTTTTCCGGTAGGTGGTCCGCATTCAAAAATACCTGTTGCATCATCTCCGGGACCGCAAGGTAGCCGTGGTTGGCCGAAAGCTTCGCAACCGTCGCGCCAAACCTGCCGTTGGCGAGCGGACCCTCGATCGGTAGGCGCGGTCGGTCGCGGTCGGTCCAAGGGGCCGGCGACCGCGCCGCCGCACGCACGACGGCTGCGAACTCGTCATTTTCGCGGCGCATGAAGTGGTAGCGGACGGCATGCACGTGCATGACGACGTTCGCGTCCTCGAAGGTGAAGGCCCTACGCAGCGGGCCGAGCTGCGCGTCGCGGAAGTCGTCGGCCTCCTTGACTAGGAGCTCGAACAGGACCTGGTTAAGAAGGCGGCTCTGCGGCTTCTCAGCTAGGCAGCGCCGAACGGCATCCATGGCACTTGGCAGGTCGCGGTCGGCGACGAGTCGGGCGTAGGAGGCAGCCACGAACTCGAGGTGGGGCTGCTGCGAGAGGGTTCGCCGGAGCATCCCCAAGCCCTTCTCCTCCTCTCCGAGCAGCTTGCGCAGCCGGAATGCCTCCCGGGTCAGCCGTTCGAAATCGGGCGCGCCCGCCAGTCCCTGTTCCAGCGCGCGTTCGGCGTCCTCCACCAGCCGGATAACGCCGGGTTCAGCGGGGGCGTCCGATCCCTTCGGCAGCGTACGAAGCGCATCCTCAAGGTCGTCGATCGCCAGGCCAGCCTTGGCCGCGAACAGATACGGGTCGTTGCCGGCCCGGGGCTTGATCTCCGCCAAGACGGCGCGGGCCTTGTTCCTCATTGACCTCCTTGCCAGCGGATCCTTGATCTGCTCCGCCCTGCGGGCGAGCAGGGTGGCCTGGGTGTGCTTAAGCGAGGTGTCGCGAGGTTGCAGCCGTGTCGCGGCCTCCAAGCGCTCTGCGGCAACATCGAGGTCGCCGCCAGGGGAATTCATCTCTAGGATCGCCTGCTGCTGCATAATGAACGCATCCTCGCCGGTGACCCGCTCCGCGACCTTGAGGATGCGTCTCCGTTCAACCAGACCTGCGCTGAGGTCGCGCAGATTGCGCGCAGACAGCATCTTACGCATGGCCGCGTTGTCCGATGCGTAGCTCGGGTTTAGTCCCTCAATTACTCGGACGTATTGCTCCGACTGCTTCGTAGGGGTGTCGAGAATGCGCCGAAAAACGATGTCGGCGATGTGGGGGTGTCTCGCGCGGTAGGCGTAGTCCCGCGAGCGTGGATCCATTTCGGCGAACACCACGCCTGAGAGCGGTCCGAGGAAGCGCTTGCCGAAATCCACAAAGCGCATACCCATCACGCGCTGGACGAGGCCCGCGCGCACCGGCACGCCGAAGCGATTAAGCGTGCACACCAGGAGATAGAGTTCTTGCGCCTCGGAAAGCACGATGCGGTGATACTCGTCCACGATCAGCTGCTCGAGCGGCTTGCCCTGCGTAGCTTCGTAGAGGGCCACCAACAGCTGGCGATCTGCGAGCTGCTCGAATGTGGCAATTCGCTCCTCGGGGCGAAGCGGCTCCAGCAGCCCGAGGGCGCTGTGCAGCTCCAGCTTGACGAGGATGTCGCGGATTTCCCTCTCGGCCAGGTTCCGAAGCTCGAATTCACCGCGGATCATACGGGCGAAAGGTTCTAGGCCAGAGCCGAAGGATGCGTGTGTGTCGACGAGGAGGAGTGTCGTGGGAACGCCTGCCGAGCACAGGCGCGCCGTCAGATCGTCGAGCGAGCGCAGCTGGTCGGCGGCTTGGTCCACTACCAGTGTGACCGGAAGCCCGGTTAACCCATGCAAGTCCAGAAGCGGGTCGGCGCGGAGGTGCACGCCCGGTCGACAATGCAGGACGAGGCGGTCGTGCTTTACCGCGAGGTCGTAGGCTAGCCGCCGGGCGAATACCGTCTTTCCCGCCCCGGCCACTCCACGGACGCAGACCACGTTCAGCTCGCCCGGCGTGTGCTCTAGGTCGAGAAGGCGCAGCATCACGGTCGAGTAGATCTGCCGTTCGATGTCGTAGCCGCGCTCGATCGGGTCCCAGGATTCGGACTCGCCCTTGAAAAATAGCTTGGCGTCCACCGCGTTGCTCGGCAGGCCGGCGTGAACGTGCTCGACGTTGTCGGTAAGAAAGGCGAGGATCGAGGGCGGACAGGGCACGTTGCGACGAAAGTGGCGCTCGATGGAATGCTTCGCGGGGGCCACCGCTCCGTAGAGCTTGCGCGCGAGAGGTTCGACGGCCGCGTCTAGCGCTGCCATGAAATCCTCAAAGGACGCCTTGATCGGTAGCATGCGTTTGCGGCCAAGCAGAGCGACGTCGAACTCGTTAATGCCCGGGCTGACGAAGTAGTAGGTCGGCCTGGTGGCGGCGTCAGCGTCAACTGAGTGTAGGATTTCCCGGAGGTGGTGGTCCGCGAGTCTGGTGCCCACGAACACCACGGGCATCTCGCGCGCCAGATCCTCGAACCGGCCAAACAGGCGCTTCCTGTTTTGGCGGTAGGTAAGGTACGAATCCTGGGTCAGAATGAGCGGGGTGGCGGGATCGTGGAGGTAGTCGATCGTGCCGTGCAGCTTGTAGTAGGGCAGAGGATCGACGACCGTGGCGAGGTCTCGTTCGATGCCAGTGTCCCTAAATATCGGCTTGAGCGTCTGCAAAGGCGTGACCGCGTCCCAGCCTGCTTCGACCAACAGGTCGTAATTCGTACCGAAGACTGCCTTCCACCGGAACTTGGGAAGGAGAAGGTGGGCCGGGGTTGGCTCGAACCCGCGTACTGCGTTGGCGACGAACTGATCAAGCTCGGCTCTGCCGGCCACTGTTTCGGCGAGGCTGGCAACCTCGTCGAGCGAACGGTCTTTGCATGTGCTTGCAAGGAATCGGTCGCAGACGAGGTCCCGGAGGGCGTCGCCGAGTGGTATTACCCCGTCGTCCGCGCGCTTCGCGCCAAAAGACGCCCCCGCACCAAGGAACAGTACTGCCTCGCCCCGCTTCATCGCTTCCGCCAGCGAGGCGGGGATGTCAGGCAGCGTCACAGCGGGGCGTCCGCCCGCGGAAGGGTTCGGTCGGTCATCGTGGCTCCTTTATCGCCGCAACACGGTTCGAGGTCCAGTTCCTGCACGCAGTGGTCGTTCTGCGGACTTGGCGACGTACTCGAAACGCCTGCCGCGAGCGGTACATAAGCGTCCGCTTCGGGGCGCTGGCCAATTAAGCGCGAATGGCCGCATGTGGGTCCTCGTGGCGGTGATCCGCCGGCAGGACGCGACCAGACCCGGCCGTTTAGCTTGGCCACAGCGAACATCTGCTCCTGATAGAAGCTGCCGTATTGACGCCTCGAAGTGGACTGACTGCAACGCGCCTGATCTCGGTTGTTCAGCCTGTTCCTACTCAATCCGGTCGGGACCAGTGACGCAGCTTCGGCTCAACGCCCTCCAGCCAAAGCAGGCCGTTATATCGGACACGCGTATCCGGCCTCCGCCTGGTTTCGTCTTCGACCGCCATGCGCTCGCCGATTACCGTCCAAACCGGCGACAAACCGTGCGCCTCAGTCAGCAACATCAAGGCCTCCCTTCTGATCAAGGCAGCGCTGTGCCCGGAACGCTGGCTCGTCACGATGACCGGCACGTCATGCGCGTTGCGATAGACGCCGAGACTTGCCGGATCGCCACGCAGACCTAGTTCGGCTACGAGCCAGCTGATCGGAACGTGCCGACCAAATCCATCGGGCAGACTGCCATCCATATGGCTCTCCCAGCTGAAATCGACGGTCGGCTTGATTACGCGGTAACTGCGTTCCTCTGGACCGCGGACTTCGATTGTAGACCAGGGGTCGGCGCTCCAAGTCGCCCGCCGGCCTAACTCCCCAATATAGGGACCATCCACGCGCTGGTTGGGTAACCATTCGTGAAAGTCGTCGGAATTGGCTTCGGTCTCGGCGACGAACCTGTCGCGATCTTCCCGCGGCAAAAGCAGCAAGGCGAGAAAATAGAATTCACTCTGCACCCACGGCGTGTCGAGGAACCTCTTTTTGTGCTCGACATCGACGTCGATGTCCTGGGAAGCGTACCGGTACAGCGCAACCCAGCCGTCGGTGGTTAGATCGGAGCCCAGCGCCAGTGACAGGCGCTGGGGCGCTAGGTCCGCATCGAATACCCAGCCCTTGCGCTTGTCCCCTGGCAGGACCGCAAAAGCGAGAGGCGGAATGTCGGGCAACTCGGGGGGCAAGGGTGCTTTGGCGTCGGATGGCATGATCGACGGCTCAATGTCCCGAACGAATTCGATATCTAACGGATCGTCATAGACCCGTGCCGGCTGACCCCAATCTGGTTTCAGCCAGAAACTGTCGGCAAGGCGCGCCATCAATTCCATAAGAGCAATGCGCTGATATTTCTTGCCGATCCGCTCTACGCGGCCATGGTCTTTGTGGCGTGCGTCGCGAGTGCGGTCGTTACCGAATAGCTTGTTGGTCCAGCCGAGAGAGATCGCACGGTTGGCGACCCATAGCTTGGCGCGATGCGCATCGACCTCTTTGCCCTGTCCCTTGCCGGGGATGAGCCAGCGATGGTCCGAGCCGCCCTTTGCCCATTCCTTAGCCTCAAGCTTGAACCGCTGTGAATCCGCTAGAGAAAGAAGCGCTAGAAATGCCTTCTCCGCCCTCTTGATCCTGGGCACGTCCCCCTTGCTGATGCTCACGCTGAAGGGGTTCTGCTCGAAAATCATGCTTCTGATGTCGTAGGCCGCGCGCAGCTCCTCGAACGCCTCCAGCACGTCTGGTCGGCCCGCGACAATGTTGTCGAAGAAGTTTCTGCCCGTCTCTTCGAAGGTCAGCGGTCGCGGCCCAGTAAGTGGTGCTGCGGCAAAACGCTGAACCCGGTGTTCCAGAATGTAGCGACCAAAGTCTGCCAGGCTTTTATAGCAAGAGTAGAGAATGGCATCCGCGCCAACACGCGCACTTCGGGCTTCGACGCGTGCCTCGGTGATGTTGAAGACCGGCGCCTTTGATCCATAGGGCGGCCGACACTGGGTAATCTCGATGTGCGGGGGCAGAGCGGCTGCGGTTGAGGCGAGCTCGACAACGCCGCGGGCATAGTCGCGGGCGAGAAGATGTATCGGCGGTTCGCCCTTGGCGAAGCAATGCGTCCAGATGGCTTCAGCAAAGATCGCGAGATGCGTGGGCTCTAGGGTCCGTAGGCTTGCCCCATAGACCGCGGCGTAAAGCCGCTCCACGACGTAGGGATCGTCGCATTCGACGAACGCCCTGAATAGAAGAGGCGTAAGAGAGGGGCGCTCCGCCAGCACGCAGATTAGCGCCTTGGTGGCGCTGTCGCGCAGAATTGCGCTTGTCGAACTTTGGCACCAGGCGAGGGTTAGCGCAGCGAGCGCAAGGGCATCATCCCCAGCTGAGCGAATGCCATCATTCAAGCACCAGTCGATCAATCTCCATGCAGGATGTGCCATGTCCCCATGCGCCCCGTTTATCGCGCAGGTCCAAAACGCGTCCCGCTTCGGCAAGGGACGCTCGATGAGGTTCTTGTGGAGAAGCTTGGCGTTCCAGGGGTGATCTGTCACCACTGCCAACTCGATCAACAAGGAGACCACGTCTTCTTCTGAACGCTCGAGCCGGTTCAGCAGTTCGAGTGTTCGATCAGAAAATGCCGTCGCGGATCGCCACCGGATGCTTTCCACGAACGCATCCTCGACCTCGTAATGCTCCCACCACCGGGCTTCGCCGCCGGGAAGTAGGTCGACGATTTCGGTTTTATAGTGATCGGCGCAGTAGAGGCCGATAGCATAGAACAGGCCGCGCCACTGCCATTCGATTCCATATTTGCCGAGGATGAAGTGGAGGGGGCCGCCTTGTGCAAACAGGCCGGCCGGATCTTTGACGGGCTCCAATAGAGAGCGTGCGACCAGATGGTCCTGGAAGCGCTGGAAGGAGAAGCGCACCACGTCCTCCGGCGCGCTCATTGGATCGGCAGGATCGAAATTCGGGCTAGGATCCAACCGCAACAACCCTCGGAAGCGAAGCAGCTCTAGCCAGGTTTTCCCCGGGGGAGGCGCAATCCCGGCAAACACGTCCTCCACCAGGCGGTGGGCGTCGGGTCGCGTTACATAGTCGGTGCGGGTTGATGCCATTTGCTTTGCCAGCGACAGGAGGGCGTGGCGTACCGGCTGAACGAGCGTCTCCGAACCATCATAGTCAGTACCAAGATGCCGGCCTGTGGACTCGAGTAGGTACGCCAGCACCTCGCTGGTGCCGCGCATCCCTCGCGGGAAGGTCTTCCGGCCCGCCCGTTCTAGAGCAAGACAGGCGGTGCGCAGGAACAAGGGATTGGAGAATTCTGGGTTGAGCCACGGTGTTGCGGGCCTGACGATTCCGCGTCGGTCCATATACACCCGGGCCGCGCGTTCGATTTCGTCGGGCGTGTCGAACCCGCTCACTTCGACCTTGGTCGCCATCGTCTCGATCACGGGCGTTATCAATTGTGGGTAATATTCGATTCGGCAGGATACGCAGAGCGTCAAGTTCGGGAATGCGAGAACCCGCTTCGCGAACGCCTGCAGCGCCGATCGCCAAAGCGCCGCGCCGGCGCCTTCGTTGATCGCATCGATGGCGATCAACGCACGTGTACCTGAGGCCTCGGCGCGAGCATCCATTGCACCGAGCAGATGGTCGAAGTCATGCCCGCTCAGCTCATAGTGGCTCAGGATCTGCGTCTCGGCGGTCCCATGCTGCGTGAAGTCAGTGCCGAGCAGGAACAGGACAGGCGAGCCCGCCTGCAGCCCGCGTTCCACCTCTGACGCGATTAAGTGCGACTTCCCCGAACCGGCGCGGCCACTAAAGAGAAGGAAGCGACTTTGATCACTCCGGCCGGCAGATGAGCCAATTTCATCAAGGAAATTTCTTGTGGCCGACTGGAGCTTTCCCAGCCCTTCGATTAGATAGTCTAGGCCAGCGATGGTCGGGCTTGCCTCAGCCGTTACAGGACCACCATCCACACTCGACGAAGCCTTCAAGGCCTCTCGTTCGGACCTCGCGGCTTGGCTGGCGTCGAAACTAAGTTTGAGTAGATCGTCGCAGATGCTGTGCCAAGCGGCATAGGCGAGCGCATTCTGCCCAGGCGATTTTAGGACCCTTGTAGTGTCGGCAAAGGCTTGGATCTTGGCTGCGACCTCGTCCAGTCGTGCATTGTCGCCCTCATTGCGCGATGGCCGCACACCTAGCTTTGAAACCTCCAGCAGCTCGGCGCGGGCCTCAACGAGTCTAGCGCGATAGGCATCGTTTCGCAGCAGCCCATCGAAGGGCGCGCGTGTCGATACATCGACATGATCTTCTGGATGGTAGCGTTCTTCCAGCGCATCAACGGTGCGGCGACATTCTGCTGCCAGCCAAGCCGGCGACAGCTCGATAGACCCGAACCAATAATCGACCAAGCCCACCATCTTCGGCTCGGTGAGCTTCGCCTCGAGGTCGGGGGCGGTCCATGGTACAAAGGTGGTGGTCCGGCCCAGGCCCTTGGCCTCCGCCTCCCATTTGGCCTTATGATTTTCCCATTGGTCCCATCCGCTGATCTGGGGCCTGCCCTTTGTGGTTTGCCGCTGTGTTTGGCCGGTCATTGCGCAAGCGATGGCGATGTACATCGTCGCGAGCTTGGGATGGGTGGCGAGAGCCGTCTTTACGGAGTCGTCGATCGCGCCCCAATCCACATTCCGGGAAACGGTGTAGAATTTGGCTTGATAGCCATGCTCGCTGCCATCCTCGAGTATCCAGACCGCTTCTACGCCACCGTCGCCGCCTGCCCCGTGGATCCGCCTGAACTCTAGTGCCGTGGCGGGAGGATCCCTCCGTGCGATCTGGCAGACCAGCTCCTCGAAGGTCTCTCGTTGCCCAGCCTCACCGGCGATGATCTTGGTAAAGTCTATCATTTCAGGACCTCCCCAAGCTTCTCGAGTTGCTCATTGAATTTCTGAGGTTGTTCCGCTCGAAGGCGTTCAAGGTTCTGAAGCTTCCATTGTGCCGCTGGCAGTCTGGCGACATCGCTCGGAAAGTTCAGGACGGACCAGTCTGGCTCAAGGGCAAAGAAGGAGCGCAGGAATGCGGATGGCCCAGCTTTCCGAACGCGCGCCTGGATGTCGGCCAAGAGCCGGTCTCGGGCTTCGCGCAGCGCTTCGAGAGGAACCGGTTCAACTGTCATCCCGGTGAACTCGCCGGAATATTGAGGAGCCAAATCGAGCATATGCGGCGCCAGCAGCTCATTTGGCGGACGGTTATGGCCGATCAGGTAGATCAGGAAGGCTGAGAAGATGTCGTCGGTTATACCCTCGTTCGCATAGAGATGGAGGATGTCGAACAGGTCGCGAGGGTGCTGGCGGTCCAATGCAGCCGCGATCTTACCCGCATAGAGGTCGGGCAGGGCGACCACCTTCATTTCGGCGTACCCGAACCGATCTTCAACCGAGGGGCTTACGGAGCGCAGCTCCGGCTCGAACACCGTGCCTCGAAGGACCGGGCTGATTTCGATCTTGATCTGGGTGTTGGCGGACCGCACGATGAGCTTTGCGCCGTCGCCGGAATTTTGTTCGGCGACCTTTGCGCTCAGGCGTTTACGAAGACTTGTGGCGATGCGCGAAAAGGCTTCGCGGATCGCGGCGAGGGACTCATCTCGATCCGCGATTGGCAGATAGACCAGGTCGATATCGACGGAAAGCCGAGGCAGATCGCGGACGAACAGATTGATCGCGGTGCCGCCCTTCAGCGCAAACGCCTCTTCATGTGCGATTTCAGGGATGGCCCGGACGAGCAGTTCTGCCTGTCGGGTGTAGAGTTCGGTCGACATTAGCTGGCTCTGGTTGTTCTCTTTGGCCGCTTGGTTCTCGGCACGGTGATTTGAAATTCGGGGTCATATTCCCCGCCAGGCACGATCTGGCGCTTGCCTGAGCCAAGGTCGAAATCCTCGGCTCGCAGCTTTCGTGACCAGGCATGGCGGTGCTGGCCGACAAAATACAGAAAGAGCCGCTTTGCCTTCACGCTTTTGCAGGCGGCAAGGAGCGGCGCGATTAGCCGAGGCCGCAGGGTGGTGAGGCCCTCAAACAGTTCAGCCCCATGCTCGAAGCTAAAAGTTCGCGGAACCTCTTCGAGCACTTCGAGGATGGCGCGCTCCAGGCTGGAGACGCGGATTTGCTGCTTGCGGACCAGACCGGCCTCTCCGTGGAGGACGGCTGATCCCAGGGTGGAGGTCACCAGGTCAATCGTCCTGGTTTCGATACCCAGATCCGGATCGGCATCGTCGAAGAGTTTGCATGACTTGAGCTCGATATCGGCATTCAGCTCGAGCCGGCGAAGATAAGAGCGAGCGGCGGCCGCGTCGCTGTAGAGCCACACACGCCTGCGGCCCATGGATGCATATTGCCAATAGCCAGCGAGTTCGAGCGCGGTCATCCCTCCAACATGCGCGGGCACGCGCAGGAGCGCTTGCAAGGAGAGCGTGGCGATCTCCCAGCGGATCGTTCCAGCTCCATCTTGCATGGGGCGCCGATAGAGGCGCGTGCCCACCCGTTCCAGCCAGCCTCGTTCGACATAGTCGCGCACGGAGGATGCGGAGAGCCCTATCGAGGTCAGCCAAGCGGTATCAACCACGTAAAGCTCAGGGAGCTCATGGACTAAGCGGTTTAAGAGAGATGCCCTTTTTGCGCGCATGACGCATTATATATCAAATTAATAAACGTAACAACAAGCTCGGTTTAAGTTCCGATGCTTTAAGGGGTGATAGGCGCTAGAAGAGTCGCTATATTAAACCCGGCTAAGAGCGACGCACCAATTTCATGCATTAGGCAGGGCATAGTGAAATCGGGTTGGGGCGTTAGCGGTCATCCGCGCTAGCCGGTTCTGCGACGGCAGCTATTGCCGCTTCAATCCCCAAGAGCGGACGGTCGGCTTACGGCCCAATCTCCGTCGGTCGGCGGTGCAGGTCGGGTAAGCTCCCGACATCGGCTTCTGGCCACACCTGCCGTTCAACACGTGGCCACGGAACGACCGAAAAATCCCAGTTCACGTCATTCCAAAGCAAAAGTCCTCGCCCCCTAACAGGACCGAGAGTCACATTAACGGATGACCGCTTTGGAGGAGCGCTGAGTCGCTCGTGAATGTCCACAACTGGGTCGTCTCAGACCTCGGTGCGTTCGGCCAGCTCTAAAGCGTCTTCGACATCCACGCCGAGGTAGCGGACGGTACTTTCGATCTTCGCATGGCCGAGAAGGATTTGAACTGCGCGTAGATTGCCCGTCGCCTTGTAGATGATCGAGGCTTTGGTGCGTCGAAGGGAGTGAGTGCCGTAATCCTCGGCTTGGAGGCCGATGCCGACAATCCATTCGCGAACGAGGCGGGCATACTGCCTCGTGCTCATGTGCCCCATATAGTCGTTGCGGCTTGGGAAGACGAAATCGTTCAATGTGCCGCCACGGCGTTCGAGCCAGGCGAACAAAGTTTTACGGGCAGGCTCGACGATCTCGAACTGCACGGGTCGTTTCGTCTTCTGCTGAACCACGATCGCCCGATCCCGAATGCGGCCACCGGCAACGATGTCGCCGATGCGGACTTTCACAACATCGCAACCGCGAAGCTTGCTGTCGATCGCGAAATCGAAAAGCGCTCGATCCCGTAGACGCTGGTGCTGGTCGAGCCAGAAGCGAATAGCCCAAACTTGTTGCGGTTTCAGTGCGCGCTTCGCGCCAAGCACCCGGCCCTCGTTCCAAGGGCGGAGTTCTTGAAAGGCTGGATCTAACGAGGAATGTCCCATCGCTTGTCTCCGCGGTGAAAAGTGAGCGCCGCAGGGTACACCGGGAAGGGTAAAGTGGCCGTTTGCATCTATGGTTGGCGAAATGCCGGTGAACAAACGGCCGAGATCGAGAAGTCGGAAGCAGGCGGCGTGCGGCCGCGTCTGGGTCTTCACCGCAAACGGGTATTGACCATTCTCGCTGAATTGTTGCCGCTTGACGGATGGTGGGGCATACTCAAGACCAGTCACTCAATCATAGGCGCTCTGATGGTGCTGATGGATAGGGGAATATCGGTATGCCATTGCTCTGGCTCATAGGCCTTCAGGCTGCAGCAACCTGGAGTCCTCCCGCTCAGGCGGCATGGTCAGGGGAAAAGCCTCCTATCGCAGTCCGCTTGCATGCGCGTACCTTGTCCATGCGGGGGGAGGCGCCCATTGAGGTCGACCTTACCGCCAAGGACAACACCTTTGCCGTATCACCGTTTCTGCAACCCACGCGGGGCATCGCGTTTGAGGTCATCTCGGAAGACGGGCAACCAGTCGCGCCTGCCGAGCCGATGGCAGGTTCACCGCCACCGCCTCCTTTAGAGACAAAGGAGCTGACTGCGATATCATTCGCATCGCCTTACCGTGTCCTCACTCACGAAAGCGCAAGAACGATCTTTCCAGGAGTAGGTCGATACAAGGTGAGAGCCCGGATATTCCTCTTCAATTTCCCATCTGTGCCGGTCCGCTATGCCCAAGTGGTATCGGATACAATCACGGTGAATGTCACCAAGTAGAACACAGCCATGCCGCTCGATAGCAGCACTGTTGGACAGCGTCTGAAAGCCGGCCGTCCGCTCTCGACCGAAATGGCGACATTCGTGAGTGAATGTCTGGAGTGATAAGCTGGTCATTCGTGTTGATGAACGAGCGTCTGCATTCGGGAAGTGGAAGGGGTGGGCTGAACGTCCACTTCTGGGTCAAGTCGTCATCGTTTAGGCAGCTAGGGTTCGGTTGCTTTCGCCCGTTAGCTTAGTGCTTTTTGCATCACGGGACGGCGGGGAGCCGAACAGGCGGGCGTACTCCCGACTAAATTGCGATGCGCTTTCGTAGCCCACCGCAAAGCCAGCTGCGGCGACGTCGCGGCCGGCCAGGATCAGCCGACGAGCCTCCTGAAGCCGCAGGCTCTTCTGGTACTGCAGCGGGCTCATCGCCGTTGCTGTGCGAAAATGCCGGTGTAACGAAGCCGGGCTCATGCTGGCCACGTCAGCCAGCGCCTCAACGCGCAACGGCCTATCGAACTGATCGCGGATCAGTGCAATCGCCCGGCGTACCTGCGAAAGCCGGCTGTCAGCGCGCGCGATCTGCCGGACGATTGCGCCCTGCGGCCCCTGGAGTAGACGATAGAGGATCTCTCGCTCGCAAAGCGGGGCCAACATGGCAATATCCTTTGGCGCATCGAGAAGCCGTAAGAGACGTAGCCACGCGTCAAGCAGCTCCGACGTGACCGGGTTCACTGCAAACGCGGGTTCGGCTGTAGGCGAGGACACGTCCGCCTCGCTGAGAACGGATGCAAGCTGGTCACTGTCGAGGTCGAGGCTGACTGCAAGATACTGCTCGTTTGGCTGATCGAGTTTGACGCAGCCGGACGCGGGTAGCTCGACTGTAGCGATGAAATAGCTGGCCGGATCATACCGAAGCCGGCGGTCGCCGATCGCGATCTCCTTTGCGCCGCTTAGGATCAACGCCATCATCGGCTGGTAAACGCCTGATACCGGTTGTGGCGCGGCGCGGTCCTTGTACAGCGCGACTCGTGGCAACACGGTTGACTGATATCGGCCAGGTGTATGGCGGCTGACGATACCGCGCAGTTCTGTAAGCGTGTCGTGCATGCGACGAAGATGAGCGGTCACGTCGCTTCAGACAAGCGTCCTTGATCGGATCGGGCAAGTACTCGCGGCGATCACGCATGCGCAGATAGCCGCGGCGTCCATCTTGGGAGCACCAGATAAAGGAATAGGCATGACCCACAAGAAAACAGCACTCGTGACAGGAGCAAACAAGGGCATCGGCCTGGAGATAGCGCGCGGACTCGGCAGGATTGGCTACACGGTCTGGATCGGTAGCCGGAACGAGAGCCGCGGCGAGGCGGCTGCTGAGGCACTACGCCGCGATGACTTGGATGCCCGCTTCCTGCCGCTAGACGTAACAGACGATCGGAGCGTCGCCGCGGCCGCAGAAACTCTGGGAGGCGAAGTCGACCAGCTCGACGTTCTAGTGAACAACGCTGGCATCTCAATTGGCTGGGGACCGCCTAGCGAAGAGGCGGTCACGGATGTTCATGCAATCTACGACGTCAATGTCTTTGGCGTGATCCGAACAACGCAGGCTTTCCTACCCTTGCTAAAAAAGGCGTCCGAGCCGAGGATCGTCATGGTCAGCAGCAGCCTGGGCTCGCTTGCCTGGGCATCGGACTTTGAGGCGCCGATGGCCGAGGTAAATCTGCTTGGCTACAACAGCTCGAAGTCGGCGTTGAATGCGGTGACAGTGGCATTCGCCAAGGATCTCGCGCCGCTTGGCTTCAAGGTTAATGCCGGCTGCCCGGGCTATACCGCGACCGACCTGAACCAGCACACAGGCTCGCGCACTCCGGAGCAGGGGGCTGCGATCGGTATTCGACTAGCTACTTTACCTGACCATGGACCCACTGGTGGCTTCTTCGACGATGATGGTACGGTAGCTTGGTGACGTTTAAATTGACGTGGGACGCCTGATCGATTGTGGACAGGCGTCCACTTCGTTGATCCGGTTCAGGCCCGTGCATGACCGCAGTTGGATCAGCGCCGCCCGGTCGCCAAGCACTGATCCCCAGTATAAAGGGCAAGCCGCGATCACGCCAAGGAACACCATGGTCACAACCGAGCATCTCACACCTGACGACTATGGCCTTCTCATCCTCGCACCTGAAATTGCGCTCGGCAGTGGCTGGCTTGGCGGCGACAGAGTCGTCGGTCGCGGAGCTATCCGTGACCTGTTAAATAAGGCCACTCGCTTCAACAAAGGCGAGCAGCAGAGGTTGACTATCCATGTCCCCAGCAGAGTGATCACGCTCCGGTTGGATGAGATCGCATCATACTACGGAGAGGAACATCGCTCCGCGTTGGCTGCTGAGACGATGTTCCTTTCCGAATAGCGCTTTTGGTAAGCGAAGCGATCGGAGTTGGTGCGTCGTTTCGGAACCCGAACAGTAGGGCGCTTTGACTCAGATATTAGGAGCTACGCTACAAGAGCCAGCTGAAAGAATTGATTATGGGGGCTGAGCCGATAATCGGCGAACGCACCACACGGAGCGAACCCGGCACTACGGTAAAGTGATATGGCCGGCGCGTGTAGTGCGGCAGTTCCAGTTTCAAGGCTCAACCGAGTGTAGCCGCGCCGGCGAGCTTCCGCGATAATATGCTCAAGCATCGCTCGTCCTACCCCTGTGCCACGTGCGACCGGGGCCACCCGCATGGATTTCAGCTCGCCATGTGCGCAGTCCAGTTCCTTTAGCGCGCCGAACCCGGCCAGGTTTTTGTCGTTCCATGCCGTCCAGAAGGTGACGCTAGCTGCCGAAAGGCCAGACGCATCAAGTGCAAAAGCGTGATCGGCCATTACGCCCTGCAACTCTCGCAAGTGATGGTCCAATAGATCCGTGACGTATGGTTCTTTTGGATCGTCTACCCGTATTTGCATTTCACTATTGCCCCCAAGAGTGATGACCAGCGCTTGGCCGGTTGTGCCGGCATTCATTGTCAAAGCGTAGCCTTTCCGCTGCGCACGTTAGTCGCTCGGCCGTGCCGTTACGCATAGTATCCACGCCGCGGCGACAATCTCCTCCAATGAGCACTTATAGTTCTCGGCGCCCCAGGCGAGGGCAATGTGTAACAGCCCTCCTTCGACACCGCGTCGGAGCATCGCATTGATTTTGACGGGGCCGCGATCATCAGGATCGAGGGCCGCAAAGAGCGGCTCGGAGAGGTCATGCATCGAACGTCGAATTGCCTCGTCGATCAACGGATCTACGCCGACGATTTCAACCAGGAACACGCGTGCCGTGGTGGGATTAGCGCGTAGCGTCGCGAAATATGCGCCCAGCATCCGTCGGGTACGATCTTCAGTCGGTAGGGTGGGATCGTCGGCCGCAACGATCTGCGTCAACACTGCGGCGATCACCTGATCGAACGCGGCGAGTAGCAGCGCCTCCCCATGCGCAAAACTTTCGTAAAAATAGCGTTCGGTAAGGCCTGCCTCGCGACAGATCGCGCGCACGCCCGTGCTGTGGAACCCCTGCGAGCCATACAAGCGCACAGCGGCTTGTATTAGCATTGTCCGCCGCTCAGCCCGTCGAGCGTCAAGCGTCTGCCCGGTCCACCGTTTTGTTGTCGCCGTCATTCCAGCAGAGTAGCGATATTGACAATGACAACAAGCATTGTCATTCAGTTCGGGAATATGGTGGGAGTCGGGCATGACCGGTATGGAGCATCTGGACGTGCTGGTGGTGGGCGCCGGTCTGTCGGGGATCGACGCCGCGTTCTGGTTGAAGACTGGCAATGCCACGCGAAGCTGGGCGATTTTCGAGGGGCGCGATGCGATCGGCGGCACGTGGGATCTGTTCCGCTATCCGGGCATTCGCTCGGATTCGGACATGACGACGCTGGGCTTCCCATTCCGTCCGTGGCGAGGTGAGAAAGCGATCGCCGCGGGCGAGGACATCCGCGACTATATCCGCGACACTACGGCAGAGTTCGAAATCGACGCCAAGGTGCGACTGCGTCACCGGGTGACCAATGCAGACTGGTCCTCGGCGGACGCGCTGTGGATCGTGTCGTATACCGTCGATGGCATAGCGAACCAGCTGACCTGCCGCTTCCTGTTCCTGTGTTCTGGCTATTACGACTATGCCGCGGGGCATTCGCCGACCTGGCCGGGAATGGACGCGTTCGCGGGACAGGTCGTCCACCCGCAATTCTGGCCTGACGACCTTTCGGTCGCGGGCAAGGACGTCGTGGTCGTGGGTTCGGGTGCGACCGCGGTGACGCTGGTTCCGGCAATGGTCGATCAGGGCGCCGCGCATGTTACGATGCTGCAGCGATCGCCGACATATATCGTCTCGCGACCGTCACGCGACGAACGCGCCGAGACAATGCGCCGCTGGCTGCCTGACAAGGTGGCGGAGGCGGCGGTGCGGTGGAAGAATATCGGCTACGGCATCTTCGTCTACGGTGTGTCGCGGCGCAAACCACATGTCTTGAAGCAGAAGATCAGGCAACAGCAGCGCGCGATGCTGGGACCGGACTTCGACATCGCCACTCACCTGACGCCGCGCTACGACCCGTGGGACCAGCGGCTGTGCCTCGTCCCTGACGGCGATCTGTTCAAGGTACTGCGCAACGGGCGGGCGTCGGTCGCGACCGATGAGATCGCGGAGTTCACGCGTGACGGTCTTCAGTTGAAGAGCGGCGAGGCCATCCCCGCCGACATCGTCGTGACCGCGACGGGGCTCAAGGTGCAGCTCATGGGCGGCGCACGACTGACGGTCGATGGCGCCCTCGTCGATCCGGGCAAGCGGCTGCTTTACAAGGGAGCGATGCTAGACGGTGTGCCCAATCTCGCTTTCGCGATCGGCTACACCAATGCGTCCTGGACGCTCAAATGCGACCTGACGTCGCAGTTCGTTCGCCGCCTGCTCGATCATATGGATCGGCGCAAGATGGACAGGGTCGTGCCGGTCGCACCGTCATCGTCTGCGGGCAACGAACCGATCCTCGACCTGAGCTCCGGGTATGTGCAACGGGCGGCAGACCTTCTCCCTCGACAAGGCGCGAGTGCGCCGTGGAAGGTGAAGCAGAACTACCTCCGCGACCTGTTGGCGTTCCGTACCGGTCGAATCGACGACGGTGTTTTGCGCTTTGGGCGGCGTGATTTGACTGCAGAGAGAGCGGCATGAGCGCCCGGATGGAGCTTGCCGGCAAGGTGGCGGTAGTGACTGGCGCAGCGGGCGGAATAGGCCGTGCGATCGCGCAATCGCTTGCTACGCGTGGCTGTCACGTTGCGCTGGCCGACGTGAATGAGGATGGGCTGGCTGAAACCGCCGCACTGATCGCGAACAGCGTCCGCGTCACCCGTCACAGGCTCGATGTTGCGGACCGCGATGCTGTCGCCGCCTTTCCGACTGTGGTTCTGGCAGCTCATGGACACGTCGACGTGGTCGTCAATAACGCCGGTGTCGCCCTGAGCGGTTCCTTCGCACAGCTCACCGAGGCGGAGTTCGATTGGCTCTTGGACATCAACCTGCACGGCGTCGTCCGCATGTCACGCGCGTTCCTGCCGCTGCTACAGCAGCGTGAGCAGGCACAGCTGGTCAACCTTTCCAGCCTGTTCGGAATCATCGCACCACCGGGACAGAGCGCTTATGCCGCCGCGAAGTTTGCCGTACGCGGCTTCTCGGAAGCTCTGCGCCACGAACTGATCGCAGCACATTCCACGGTTGGTGTAACCGTGGTGCATCCAGGCGGTGTGAAGACCCGTATCGCCACCAACGCACGCGCCGGTGCTGCAGTCGGAGTTGAAGAGCGCGAGCGGCAGCAGGCGCACTTTTCGAAGGCGCTGAAGCTCAGTCCCGAACAGGCCGGCGAGATCATTGTCACCGGGATCGAGCAGCGGCGAGCCCGGGTGCTGGTCGGACGGGACGCAAAGATCGTCGCGATGATCGAGCGGATCATGCCGGTCGCTTACTGGCGGCTGCTCGGACGCGGACGGTGATGGTTGCCTGTGAGCGTTACGATGGGGGAGGGGAGCCCAGCAATTCTTCGAGCGTGCCGTTGGGTGCGAGGCGCTCAAGCATGTTCGAAAGTAGAATCACGGAATCTCGCATCGCGTCGGGATCGTCGATGAAATCACGACCTATCGACATGCCGTGCATCGCCCAGACAACCAGCCGGATGGCGGTTGTATCGCGGACCTTGGCGCCGAGACGATCTAGAAAAGCGGTCACCGCCAGTTCCTCGATCTCGGCCTGAACCGGCTTGATCAGCGCGGCGAGCTCGGGATCGCTCCGCGAAGCGACGAAGATCTCCAGAACCGCGACGCCGGAGGGCCGCGAAAGCACCTCCCACGAGATTTGAGGCCAGTCCGATACGCGTGATCCGGTACCCCATTCACGTTGCAAGTCCTGGTAGGCGACCACTTCCTGTTGGAAGACCCATCGTACGACTTCCGCAATGAATGCGGTCCGGGTCGTGAAATGATGTGTGATTGCACCGCGGCTGACGCCCGCCTCGTCGGCAATTTCAGCGTTACTTGCGCGACTGTAGCCCAGCCGGCTGATTGCGCGCACTGCTGCCTCGAACAGCGCGCCGCGCGTTTCTGCGGTGCGTTGTTCCTGCGTGCGCCTTACAACCTTGGTCTCGCTCATCGTCACTCCTGCCGCCCTACTGACCGATCGACCGCGTGCCGACAAGCGACACGCGGTGCGATGATCAGAAGCGCCATTCGAAGGCACCGCCTATCCGGCGGAAGGCATTGTCCGGCAGCGTCTGGACATATTGTCCGACCGAGAAGTTTCCTGGGAAGATTGCCGCGGCGTAGCGCTTGTCGAACAGGTTGCGGACGAACACGCTGAAGCGCGCATGATCGCTGATATCGCCGATACCGATCGTCGCATTGACCAGCGAATAGCCCTCCTGGATCGTGCTGGGATCGTTGATCGCGTAATAGAAGCGGCTGCGATAGCGCCAGTCTGCGTTGAGGAAGACCTTGAGATCATTGCCAATGGGCTGGTCGACATTAGCAGCAAGGCTTGTCGTCCACTTCGATGCGCCGACCAGCGGGGACCCTGCCGCATTGAAGCTGGGTCCGGGTAGCGAACAGCCCTGTGCAGCGGTCTGCCCGAAATAGCAGGCCACGTTGTAGTTGCCATATTCGGTGTCGAGATAGGTAACACCGCCCGACAGGCTGACACCATGCAGTGGTCGTACGACAGCCTCGGCCTCGACGCCGCGCGTCTTCAACGTGCTGGCATTGCCGGTTCGGAAGGTACCCAGGCCACCGTTAAGCGTGGGGTCAAAGACCTGAGCCTGGAAATCCCGGAAGTCGTTGATGAAACCGGCGAGATTGAGGCTGACCCGGCGGTCGGCGAGGTCGAACTTGGCGCCGATCTCATAGGCGTCGACCTTCTCGGGATCGACGTTGAACGCGACGCCCGCGGCTGAGCTGACTGCCGGCCCTTTGTAGCCTCGAGTATAGGTCGCGTAGACGTTCGCGGTGGGCGCGATCGAATATTCGATGCCACCGCGTGCTGAAAAACCGTCGGCATTCCGGTTGGCGACGATCGGCGCGGCAAGAGTACCAACGCAGCGCCTACCGCCACTCAGCAGGAATGTGACGAGATTGCAGACGCCCGAGACGGCAGTAACGGTTGTCGTGGAGTCGATCTCGTCGCGCGTGTACCGGCCGCCTGCGATCAGGTGGAGCGACGGCGTCACGTTGAACGTGAGCTGCGCAAAGCCTGCATAGCTCTTCGTCCCATAGTCGAAGTTCGACTGGCCATTGACCGGTGACAGTCGGACCGGAGTGCTTGCGGGCAAGACGCCGAACGTGCCTGCCTGCAGGATTTGCGCGTCGATATGCTGTTTGAAGAAATACAGCCCCGCCGTGTAGTCGACGAAGCCGTGGCCATTATTGGCAACACGCAGTTCCTCTGAGAACTGGTGAGATTGCGAGTTGGCGATATTCGTGTCGAAGAACGCGACCGGCGTCTGATCGACGTCATTGTTAGCGCGAGCGCGCAGGTCGCGGTACGCCGTGACCGAGGTGACGGTGAGCGGCCCTGCATCGTAGCTCGCCGAGAATTGTGCCCCGAGGCTATGTTCGTCGCGGAGAACGTCGGTGCTCCCGATCGCAGTCTTGTTATTGGTCGGCGAGGCGACAACGCCGAGTGCACTGTTCTGCGTGAACACAAAGTTGGCGGGCGCGAAGGGTCGGAAGGCGGCGGGGATCGGCGTCGCATCGTTGCCGCCGAACTTGCGGATCGTGGAATAGGCTTCGATCCCGCTATTGTTCTGGTAATCGACGATGCCGTACAGCGAAAGTCGGTCGGTCGGTTCCCACAGTAGCTTGGCCGTGCCGAAGTACCGGCGGACTGGATCGAGACGACCTGGTCCAACAAGCTGCGTCGACGGCTTCTGGTATTGATAGCCGCCAACGACACGCAACGCTGCGGTGTCGCCGATGGGTACGTTGACGACGGCTTGCGTCTGGACCTGGTCACGGCTGCCCGCCTGGACCCTACCGCTGCTGCTGAACTCACCGAGTTGTGGTTTGGTGGTGGAGATCGAAATAAGGCCTGCAGTCGTGTTCTTGCCGAACAGCAGCCCTTGTGGCCCGCGCAGTACTTCGACACGTTCGACATCGGCGAGCGAGTTGAGCGGGACGTAGCGCGGCAGCGTGATGTTGACGTCGTCGACCGCTATGCCGACGGCCGACTCGATGCCGTAGTCGAACGAGTTGGTGCCGACGCCGCGGATTGCGAAGTTCGGCACACCAGGCGTCGCCGTGAAGTTCAGACTAGGCGCACGCTGGGTAATGTCGGCAAGCTGATTGGCTCCTGTCTCGCGAAGCGACTGGCCGTTCACGACGGTGATGGCGATCGGCACGTCGCGGAGATTCTCGGTCCGTCGCTGAGCCGTCACGACGATGTCGCCTTCGGTGCTGGTAGGGGCCGAAGCTTGAGCTGCCTCGCTCGCTCCGTTCGGTGTCACCGGGGTTCCGGTCTGTGCCTGAGCCGTTCCCGCCCAAGCCAGAATGCTCGAGCCCACCAGCAGTGCCAATCCACGCATTGTCGTTATCCTCACCCGTCCAGCGATCCCTGCCGCTTGACAACGATCATTGTCTGTTAGAAACATACTGTCAAGCACGCACGTAAAGCGAAAATGCTGCGTCGGGGAGTGGTGATGATAAGGATGACCCATCGGTCGGTATTGCTTGGTGGCGTGCTGATGACCTGTGTGACAGCAGCCTTTGCTCAGGAACGGCCATCGACCGGTATGGCAAGGCCAGCCACGGCAGATACGCGTGCGACCGCTACCGAACGCGCCATGCAAGGTGATGAGAGGACCGTGCTGACGCATGGCCTTTGGGCGATTCCGTTGATCCCTAACGTTCGCATTCCTGCTGAGGCGATATTGGGCGCTGGCTACGTCACTGGGATCCCCCGGCTCGGCGTGCCAGCGCTGGTTGAGACCGATGCGAGTCTCGGCGTCTCGTACATCGCCAATCTTCGCAAGGACGGCGCAACCGCGCTGCCGTCGGCGACCGCAATGGGATCGACGTGGAACCCGGATTTGATCCGCCGCGGCAATGCGATGATTGCGAGCGAGGCCCGCGCGAAGGGGTTCAACGTGCTGCTTGGTGGTGGCATCAATCTGATGCGAGACCCACGCAATGGGCGGACGTTTGAATATTTTGGCGAGGATCCACTTCATTCGGGGCTTCTCGGGGGGGCGGCGATCGACGGCGTCCAGTCGCAGCACGTGCTGTCGACGGTGAAACATTTTGCACTCAATGCGCAGGAGACGGGGCGTCACGCCGTCGATGGTAAACTTGGCGACGATGCATTCCGCATGAGCGATCTGCTCGCCTTCGAGATCGCGATCGACCGTGGCCAG
The DNA here is from genome assembly GCF_040546365.1 of Sphingomonas sp. PvP055. Classification (NCBI taxonomy): domain Bacteria; kingdom Pseudomonadati; phylum Pseudomonadota; class Alphaproteobacteria; order Sphingomonadales; family Sphingomonadaceae; genus Sphingomonas; species Sphingomonas sp. PvP055. The sequence continues at coordinate 26,108 of NZ_JBEPNS010000002.1, read as the reverse complement.
CCCGGCTCGGTGATGTGCGCCTATAACCGCGTCAACGGTGCGCCGGCATGCGGCAGCGATTACCTGCTCAACCGCGTGTTGAAGCGGGATTGGCGCTACCCAGGGTTCGTCATGTCCGATTGGGGTGCGGTCGGCGCCCTCGACTTCGCGCTTGCTGGGCTGGACCAGCAATCGGGTGCGCAGATTGACAAGAAGATCTTCTTCGGCGTGCCGCTCGCCGAGGCGGCTGCGCGCGATCCGGCTTATGCCGCACGCGTCGCCGACATGAACCGGCGCATCTTGCGTTCGATCTACGCGGTCGGGCTCGATGCTTATCCGCCGGTCAAGGCCGAGATCGATTTCGCAGCGAACGCCGGCATTGCCCGGAGCGTCGCCGACGAAGGGATCGTCCTGCTGCGCAACTCTAACGCGTTGCTGCCGCTGTCAAAGGACGTGCGGTCGATCGCGGTGATCGGTGGGTATGCGAATGCGGGCGTGCTGTCGGGCGGCGGATCGACGCAGGTGCAACCGCTTGGCGGCCCGTCCGTCTCACTGCCGATGGGAGGCGAGGGGCCACTCGCGAAATACAATAACCAGACCTATCATGGCACCGCGCCACTCGCCGCGATCCGTGCGCTGGCGCCAAACGCCAAGGTGACATTCCATGACGGGCGCTATCCGGCGGAGGCTGTTGCGGCAGCAAAAACGGCGGACGTGACGATCGTCTTTGCGACGCAGTGGATGGCCGAAGGCGCAGACGTGCCGGATCTGTCGCTGCCGGGTGGGCAGGACGCGCTGATCGCTGCGGTGACCACCGCTAATCCTAAGACGATCGTCGTTCTCGAAACCGGTGGGCCGGTCCTGATGCCATGGCTTAATCGCACAGGTGCGGTGATGGAGGCGTGGTATGGCGGCGTGCGTGGTGGCGATGCTATCGCCGCAACGTTGTTCGGCGATAGCAATCCATCTGGTCGGTTACCCGTCACTTTTCCCGCATCGCTTGACCAGCTGCCGCGCCCGGCGCTGCCCTATGCCGGGATGATCGACCGGGACTTTGCCGCCGGAACCGCGGCTGGGACGCGCTATCCGATCGATTACGATATCGAGGGCGCAGACGTCGGCTACCGGTGGTTCGCAAGCAAGAATTCTACGCCGTTGTTCCCGTTCGGCTTCGGGCTTAGCTACACTCAGTTCCAATCCGGCCCAATGAAGGTCACTGGGGGCACGCAACCAAAGGCGACGGTAACGATCCGCAACACCGGCACGCGCGCGGGTAGCGACGTCGCGCAACTCTACCTCGTCTCGACGCCTGCCGGACGTACGCTGCGGCTCGCTGGCTTTAAGAAGGTCGCCGTGCAGCCAGGGGTTGCGGCGAACGTCACGGTTCAAATCGAACCGCGCATACTTGCCGACAGCAAAGGTGGACGCTGGACGATGCCGGCAGGACGCTATGGCTTCGCGCTCGGGCGCTCGGCAACCGATCTTGGGCCTGTCGTCACTGTCAGCCTGCCAGCGCGCCAGTGGCGCTGACCATTCACTCTAGGAGCATGCCCGTGAACCGCTTCAGCCTGTTCGTCACTGCCCTTGCCTTTGCCCTCCCCACGGCGGTGACGGCGCAGGGCATCCCGGTCGAACCGATCGCGACACCCCCGCAAAGCGGTGCGATTGCACTGGGCACTGGCGGCATGCCCGGTATGCCGGCGGAAAGCTGGTTCACGCTCGCCGGTCGTCCCACGGTCCGCAACGTCGCAACCGCGACACTTTTGCCGGTGCTGCCCGACAAGGCAAAGGCGACAGGCGCTGCGGTCATCATCGCGCCGGGCGGCGGTTTCCTGATGGAGTCGATGGAGGCCGAGGCGATGAAGCCGGCACGCTGGCTTGCCGATCACGGCATCGCCGCCTTCGTTCTCAAATACCGTCTCGATGCGACACCGGCTTCGCTGGATGCGTTCAAGCAGGCCGCGCTGGCGCGTTTCGGTGCTGCCGCAGCGGCTGGAGCGAAGGGCGGTGCCGTAGTCCCCGCGCCTGCACCGGCGCTCGCCGATGCGCAGGCGGCAGTAAAGCTGGTGCGGGCACGTGCGGGGGAATGGGGCGTCGATCCACGCCGCGTCGCCTATCTTGGCTTTTCCGCCGGCGCGATCATGGGAGTCGATCTGGTAAAGACCGCAGAACCTGGCACCACGCCTGACCTGTTCGCCGCCATTTATCCCTCGATGGCACCAACGACCGTCGCCGCAGGTGCGCCACCGCTGTTCGTTGCGGTGGCCAACGACGACGAGCTGTTCGCCAAGCAGGGCTATGGACTACCCGACAGCTGGCGCCGCGCCGGGCGGCCGGTCGAACTGCACGTCTACGAACATGGCGGCCATGGCTTCGGCTTCGACGGCAAAGCGGGCACGACCAGCACTGGCTGGAGCGTAGCGCTGCTTACCTGGCTCGGCGCGCACGGCTGGCTGACGAAATAGCAAGAACTGCCGGGAGGCTGATCGCTACTCTTCGAGGAGACGGAACGATGCGTTGGTCGATATTGGGCGCGATAAGCGCGATGCTGCTCATGCAGCCGGCAACGGCTGCGACATACGAGGCCAAGGGGCCGATCGAACGTCATTATGCGGCGGACGGTCCATGGGCCACGACGACAACCGTCTCGACCCACGCCTGCGACCGCGAGGGCAATGTTTGCGACATCTGGTATCCGACTGACCTCGGCGCCAACCCTCTCAAGGGGCGGACCAGCGGCTTTCGTCATCCTGTGATTGTCTTCGCCAACGGCACGGCGGAAACGGTCCCGGCGGAGAAGAATGCCTTTTTCCTGCGCCATCTCGCGAGCTGGGGCTTCATTATCATTCGATCGCGCGACGGCTCGACGGGGCAGGGCGAAACGGTCACCGACGCGAAGGACTTCCTACTCGCTCAGTCCCGCGATCCGGGGAGTGTCTTCTACGGGAAGGTGGACGCCGACAATATCGGTCTGGCAGGCCATTCGCAGGGTGCGGCGACCGCGGCTTTACTGTTCTCGCGGAACGATCCTGCGTTCAAGACCTACGTGCCGATCGAGACCCCACTACGCGCGGTCTGCGTGGTCGCGAACTGCTCGATCGACCTTGGCGCGCTTTCAAAGGTTACCCGTGGTTCCATTTTCTATGTTGGTGGCGACGTCGATGTGATCTCAAGCCTGCCGACTAATCTGGGCTATTACGTGCCGACTTCAGATGCGGTCGACAAGGCGATGGGGATGATCGCGCTTGGCGGCCATACCGAGATCGAGGGCAATCCTGGTTGCGCGAGCGGCGGTATCCCGGCGTCGTGCAATCTCGGTGTTTATCCCTTGCTCGGATATCCCACCGCCTGGTTCATGTGGAAGTTGCAGGGAGCGGCCGATGGGCCGGCCGCGTTCGCTAAAAACGGTGAACTGAGCAACGCGGCACCCGGATGGCTCGGCGTCCTTAGCAATATCCAGCGACCCTAAGATGCATGATCTCACGATGGTGCGGTCGCGTCATTTGTGGTGGGGCCTGTTGGCTGTTGGCACCTGTACCGCACTGCTCGTCGCCGTATTCGTGTTTTATTCGCCGCCCCCGGTCGGGCTCCCGCCTGATAATGTCCGCGTGGTATCAGTCCCGGCAGTTGGCGGTCATGCCTCAGGCAGCAACGTATCCGCCGGACTTGTCGACCGAGGCCCAGCACGGTCTGATTGGATGGGCTCTGACCGCACCGTTATACTGCGCGCGCTTGCCTTGCCGGCGGATGCCCGATTGCGCGAGGTGATCGGCTCGAATTCCAGGCATCAGGTTATTTGCGGACAGGTACAGCCTGGGGCGGGGCAGGCCTTCCGTCGTTTCTTTTACGCGAAGACCGCAAGGATGGGGGCCATAGCTGACGGTGGCGCCGAGTTCGATGAAACCTTCGCCGAGTTATGCGCTGAGGCTAAATGATCCCGACGTCCATTCAGGCACTACGACTCCGAAATAGACAGAGATAATTTATGGATGAACCGTTAGGGCTTTTAAAGACGAGCTTGAGGAGGCTTTGAAACTTGCGGATGATCTTGAACTTAAATTTGTTGGTGCCTGGGTGTCAATTGCAATCGACACTATATCCATTGAAGGCGAGACGGCTTGAGTCACCGGGGCTTGGGGAAGGCCTTTATAAATCTACAGCCTGGTATCAACCAGATTGGAGACCTATTGACTTAACATCAAAGAAGCAGATGATTGGACCTCCGATTTCATATTCGGATGGCCGAATTTTGGCTGCCAACATACTAAATTTCGATCTAGTCGTATAGTTCAAAGCGTCGAATTGCAGACACTCTGCGCGACTTATAATCTTCCTACAACCGGTCATCCATTTAATCTCACATATCGGTAGGTGGTGTTCTGGCGGAAAGGTCGAAGGGTGTCCTGTGTCAGCAAAGCGTGAGGACGAAGAGATGGAATATGTGTCTGCTTGAGCAGTAGCCGAAATACTGACGCTGGCCGTTTTCATCATTGCGACCCTTGAATGGTGGGTCAAGCGTTCACCGCGAATGCTAGCCATCGATCTACTTCTAATCGGGCTGTGGCTAGCAATCCGCCGTTTGAAGCCGTTAGATTACGATCCCGCGTGGCCGCGCAAGTTAAAGAATGACCCGTAGCGCCGTAGCTCAACTGAATTGTGTTAGGCCAGGCAGTCGGGCCGCTTTCCTCCCCCCACCACGACATTCGCGAGCGGATAGCCAGGCTCGAAAATCGGTCATTCGCAAAGATGAACCAGTGTCCGAAGTTGGGAAGCGAGGAAAGGCGCTCGAACGTCTGCTTGTGGGTCTCCGCGGCTGCTGGTCGCCTGATCGCTGCATGACCAAGCTCGTCTGCTCCCAAGGTCTTTCGCATCCTGGAACCCGCTGCTTTAAGGGGCTCGAAGCCTTTCCGTTTCTCCATGTCCGCCAGTCCATATTGACAAAGTGTATGCGGGGAAGGCTTTTGGGAAAGCGGTTTACGATGGTGAACGGTCGCGTGGTAAGCACGGCCGGCATACCAGTGAGAGGGCAGTAATGACGGACTTCGCAAACGTAATTGCCGTGGACCACACAGGCTTCGCTGTGTCGTCTTTGGACGAAGCCGTTCGGTTCTGGACGGCAGCGCTCGGTTTCACACTTGAGCGGCAATCGGAGATGGGGGGCGACTTCCTGCATCAGGTGACAGGTGTCGATGATCCGAGTGTGAGAACGGCGATCGTCAAGGCACAAGACGGCTTCGTGGTTGAACTGTTGGAATATTCAAACGGACTCCAGAACGGGACGGTGCCCAGCGGCGCGGGATCGATCGGAGCGGCCCATCTGGCTCTGACCGTAAAGGATATTCACGTCGCCATTGCCCGCGTCGAAGCAGCAGGATGGAAGGCGAAAGGCAATCCGCTGCCGATCCCGGGAGGTCCACGGAAGGGAACGTTGGTGGCCTACGTTTCAGGCCCCGATCATATCACGATAGAGCTTATGCAGCCGACAGCCAGTTAATGGGCCGGTAAAAGCTTTGCCGCCTCATCATCCTTTTGAAAGCTGGCGAGGCAGCGGGCAGGGCCGAGGCTCAGCACCTTCTCTGCTGCAATACTGAATGGATGGCAGAAATTGGGGAGCCAGAAAGAGGCCGCGAATGACCGCAAGTGATGACGTGGACGGCTCTCCAACCCTCAAGCAGGTTGTCCTGCGGAGAGTCGAAGGAGAACCACGATGGGAAACGTCACAACGATCGGTCTGGATATCGCGAAGAACGTGTTTCAGGTGCACGGAGTGGATGCTGAGGGCGCAGCGGTTGTTCGCCAGCGTCTGACACGTGGGCGGATGTTGAAGTTCTTCGCCAAGCTGCCCCGGTGTCTAATCGGCATTGAGGCGTGTGCGACATCACACTTTTGGGCGCGCGAGCTGGTCGCGCTCGGGCATGACGTGAAGCTGATGCCGGCGCAATACGTGAAGCCGTACGTCAAGCGAGGCAAGAACGACGCGGCCGATGCAGAGGCGATCTGCGAGGCAGTGACCCGGCCGACCATGCGCTTCGTCGGGATCAAGTCGCCCGAGCAGCAGAGCGCGATGATGCTCCATCGTGTCCGCCTGATCCTCAACCGCCAACGCACGCAGCTGTCGAACGCGATGCGGGCGCACCTTGCCGAGTTCGGGATTGCGGCGCCGATTGGCAGAAACGGCATCGAGCAGCTCCTCGACGTGATCGCTGATCCTACCGATGAGCGCGTACCGGCAGATGCGCGGTTCTGCCTGGAGATGCTGGCAGCCCAGCTGCGCATCGTAAAGGAGCAGATCCTCGAGAACGATCGTCGCATCTTGGCGAGCGCACGCGAGACCGAGCTTGGTCGCCGACTGATGGAGATACCCGGCGTCGGTCCACTGCTCGCCAGCGCCATCGTTGCCACGGTTCCTGACCCCGCGATCTTCCGCTCGGGCCGCAACCTGGCTGCCTGGATCGGCTTGGTGCCGCGGCAGAACTCGAGCGGCGGAAAGGAACGGCTAGGCAGCATCACGAAGGCGGGCCATCAATACCTGCGTCAGATGCTGATCGTCGGCGCCATGGCAGTCGTGCGCTATGCCGAGCGGAACGGGACCAAGCGGCCGTGGGTCGTACAACTACTTGCCAGGCGGAAGGCCAAGGTGGCCGCGGTCGCGCTCGCCAATAAGAACGCCCGCATGATCTGGGCGATGATGGCCAGCGGCGAACGGTATCGCGAGCCGCAGATCATGTAACAGGATACGGTGCGGGCGACCGCACCGGACGAGGTTGGGAAGGGCGGATAGGAGCTAATGCAACAAGCCGGTTGAACCGCCGGATCGGGAAAACCCACAATGACCCAAGCGCATCAAGCGCGTGTAAGTGATCGGGACCCGAACCGCGCGAATGGCATTATGGCCAGCGGCGCTATGAGCCGCACCAACAGGTCGGACACATGGCCGCACCAACCAGCATTGCAACGCGACTGTTCAAGCTTGCCAACGGAGGGCCGTCCACACATGGGTCGTCGGTGCCCCTCGTGACAAGGGCTTAGCCGACTTGCTGCGGCGTCAGCGTGCCCGCGACCTGCTGGCGCACGATTTCGCTCACGCCGCCAAAGACGAGATGAGAGGCATAGGAATAGAGGTTGCTCGCGATCCCCGCTTCCCACGGAGGGCTGCCAAGCCCCGTCGCGGGGACCGCGGCTTCGTCCAATATGGTCGCGGTGCCGAGCCCGAACGCTGTGCCAAAGCCCAAGGTAACCGAAGGTCGGAACTCCGCGGCGATACCATAAGCAGCACCTAAAGCGATCCCGACCGCATAATGGACCGCCTGCCCAGCAAGAGGTTTGTCCGCATCAGGGATCGCATAGCCTGTGATGCCCGTCGTGATGACGTTGGCCGCTTTCTCGGTTGCCGGTTCCGAATTGCTCCCGCCTGACGGCAGTAACGGAGATGCCGCCGCCTGGAACCGGTCCATCGCAAAGGACGCAACGGCGCCCGCGATCACCCCTGCCACAAGACCGCGCGCGATTTTGGCAGCGTTGCTCTCATCAGTCTTGGTGGGGGGCGAAGCCATCGCGTATCTCCTTGTGTCTGGCACTCGGTAACTCCGGAGGCGGGGGCGGGTTGCCCCAGAAGGCGCCTAAAGCTTCGAAACTTTTCGATTAACAAATGACCGGATTGGGGGAGTGGGATAGGTTGCACGAAAGGCCGAATGTGGGTCACGGTGCAGCGTAATTAATTGCGAACGATCTCTTCGCTCCAGATCGCGCCATTGAACTTCTGCATTAAGGACCGCGTCGCAGCGGCCACGGTCGTTAGCCCACCCGACCGGAGCAGCGGTCACTAAGCAGATCATTTTTGAGAAGATTGCCGACAAGCTCGTGGCCAGTCCGGGCCTACGGCGCGAGGACATCATCATGAACATCAACGAGCCTGCGCCGGAAAACTGATGGATCGTTGGGCGTGAAGTCGATCCGCGCACGGGCAATGATAGCCGGATCAATCCCACCAGGGATCGTTGACGGCGCATGGCCGAGAGGATGCCGGTGATGGGTGTCCTCTCGCCAATACCGTTTATGTCAGCGACTTATGTGGCATCACGCCCCGACACTTTCCGACATCCAGCGCAATGTCGCCAGCCAGAGATCGTGCCCGCGGTGCATCAGGCTCTGGTCGGTGTCACGCAGGTGCGCCGGATCTTTGCCGTTGCCGACCTCCTCCATCACGGTCATGCAGCCGCCATCCACAGGCTTTAGGAGCCAGGTGTGGTAAAAGGCCGGCGGCTGCCCCGGTGCATAACCGTACCAGCCTATCCGGCGCCCGGGCTCGAACTCGTGGATTGCGCTCTCAATGCTCAACCCGAAGGTCGTCCACCGAAAGCGGGTGCCTGCGCCGAGCGTCGCCGCTCTTCCCAGGATATCGACGTTGCTGGCGTTCGCGTACCAACTGGGCCAGCCCCTCACATCGACGATGCGCGCGAACACCTTCTCGCAGGATGCATGGATGAGCAGTTCGTTGTGCGCGAACAGGTCGGCCTTGGCCGGATCGAACCCCGCCGGCCAGTGGATGTCGGTCGACCGGCGCGCCAGATCGTCCTGCATCGTCAGGATGGCTTTCGCCTGCGGCGTGCTGGCCGGGGCATTGGCAATCGTCGTCATCGCGGTAACTCCCATAATGGCAGCGGCGAACCGCCTGTTGATGTGTCGCATTGGTCGGCCTCCGATCTTCCTTGCGGGAGATGGCACCGCTCTCCGCTTGCCTGTAGCGCCGAAGTGTCCAAACACTTCGGATCCAAAATCAGGAATGGCCATGACCTACGATGGACGCCTGCTGTCAGGCGTGACGGTGCTGATGGCGGTGGTAGAGGCAGGATCGATGACGCGTGCCGCGGATGCGCTTGGTCTAACACCGTCCGGCGTCGGACGTGCCATCGCGCGGCTCGAGGCGCGTGTCGGGGTGCGGCTGCTCGAGCGCACCACACGGATGCTGACGCTAACCGACGAGGGACGCCGTTTTCATGAGGAAGTCGGACCGCACCTCGACGGTATTGAACAGGCCGCCATACTTGCGGCAGGATCGGCGGGAACGGTCCGTGGACGGCTACGCGTCAACGTCGATCCGTTTTTTTCGCGCGTCATGCTGGCCGGACGGATCGCAGACTTTCTCGACCGCCATCCTGACGTGACAGTCGAGATGATCATGCGCGATGCCGCAGGCGACCTCGTGGCGGATGGCTTCGATCTGGCGCTCCGCTTCGGTGAGCCGCCGCACGGATCGTTGATCGCGCGCAAGCTGGCGGAGACGCGGATCATCACCGCCGCATCGCCGGGCTTCGTCGAGCGTTATGGGCGCCCAAGCCACCCACGCGAGGTCGCGGCACTTCCTTGCATCGACTTCTACGACGCCGCGAATGCCCGCCCGTTCGAATGGGAGTTCCGAAGCGAGCGGGAGCTGCTGTTGATCCGACCTTCGTCACGTCTGCTTGTCTCGGACGTAGGCGCGATGCTCACGGCGTGCGAGGCCGGAGCCGGCATCGCGCAGATCATGGAGCTGGGCTCAAGCGACCTCATGCGAACAGGAAAGCTGCTCGACCTGTTCCCGGATTGGGCAGGCGAGCGGTTTCCCCTCTATGCCCTATATCCATCGCGTCAGCATCGTGCCGCCAAGGTGCGGGCCTTTATCGATTTCACCTCCAAAGTTATCGACGGTTACACCGGAAGCTAGCACCGGACTTTATTCTAGCCTCATCTTCGACATCGTTAGGACCACGCATGATCATCGCCTTAATTGTGGCAACCGTGTCGGTCGCGGCTACGGTAGTGACTCCGCTAGCTGGATGGACGGGCGAGTGGCGATTGGACCGTGCGGCCAGCCACTTTTGAGGCGAGGTAACCCGCATTGCCATGACCCCCCAAGGTTATCGCTTCGACCTCGGCGTGGTCAGCTTCACACTGCCCGATGACGGTACTTTCCACCCAACAATTGCAGGTCGTGAGACCCAGCTTGCGAAATTAGGCGTTAACCGGTGGGAGCGTGAGCACCGCATCTATGGACGGATTGTCGATAGTAGCGAACTCAGCTTGTCAGCGGACGCGCACACTTTGACCATCACAGGCGAGCATCCAGGAGCCGCACCGGAACAACTGGTCCGGCAAGGCCGTGGTAAAGGGCTCGCAGGCACCTGGCGCAGTACGCGGCTCGGCATCTACGCAGCAGAGACGCTGGTGCTAGAGGCTATGGGCGGAGCCAAGGTGCGCTGGGGCTCGCTTACAGACGGGAATTGGTATGTCGTGAGTCTAAGTGGCGCTCCCGCGGTAAATGAGAGGCCTACCGCCACGCCGACCGCTACACTCCAGGTCATCGTTGCTCCAGACGGAACTCTGCGCTGGACGGAACGGCTGAACGGCAAGCCATCCCGCCAAGGGGCTCCGTCAAACCAAATGCACCGGCTGGTAAGGAGGGCAGGGTAGGAGCGTAGCCATGCCCCGCGCCCGCAAGCCAGCCTCACCGTTTCGCTACTTCAACTCGTCGCCTGAGGTGATCCGGCTGGTCGTACTGATGTACGTGCGCTTCCCACTGTCGCTGCGGGATGTGGAGGACCTGCTGTTTGAACGCGGGATCGACATCTGTCACGAGACGGTGCGGCTGTGGTGGAACAGGTTCGGTCCGCTGTTTGCAGGCGACATCCGCCGCCAGCGTGTAAGCCGCATGCGGGGCTTCCGTCACTGGCGCTGGCACCTGGACGAGTTGTACGTGAAGCTGAATGGTGAGATGGTCTACCTGTGGCGGGCGGTGGATCACGAGGGCGAGGTGCTGGAGAGCTACGTTACGAAGAGCCGCGACAAGGCGGCGGCGCTTGCCTTCATGAAGAAGGCGCTGAGACGGCACGGCTCACCTGAGGCGATCACTACTGACGGCCTTCGCTCCTACGGTGCGGCAATGAACGAGCTGGGCAACCGCGAGAAGCAGGAGGTCGGACGCTGGGCCAATAACCGGGTGGAGAACAGTCATCTGCCGTTCCGACGACGGGAGCGAGCGATGCTGCGGTTCCGGCATATGAAGACGCTGCAGAAGTTCGCCTCCGTACACGCCAACATTCACAACCATTTCAGCCTCGAACGCCATCTCGTCGACCGACAAACTTATAGGGAACGACGCTCCGCCGCGCTGGCGGAGTGGCAGATGCTTGCCAGCTAGACTGTGGCCTTCAAAGACCCAGGTGCATCTTGTGGAGAGGGGTTGGCGTTAGACTGACAGCACCCTTCAAACGGGTCGGGGGGTATCTCGATGCGCGGATCGGCCGCGGTACGTTTGCGACCTTCCCCGCACGCACGCCTTTGCTCGGCTGGCCGCTCGATCACATGTTCGTCACCCCCGACTTCAAGGTTCGCGACCTCGCGGTCCTCGAGGATGTCGGTTCGGATCATCTGCCCATACATTCGCGTCTCTGCCTGACAGGCAAGCCGGGCACGAACGGGAGGCCTGAACCCGTATCGAACGAAGATCGGAAAGACGTGAAGGAGGTTCTGCAGGACTATCGCGAGGAAAGACGCGACCGCTAAGCGTGTTACAGCTTGCCGAAAACCCACGATATTCGCCGATCGGTATTAGCAACGCCGTTTTACGATGCCAGCTACATTGTTAGCAACGGTAATAGTATCAGTCTTTCGCAAGAGCTTCTTGTAACCGGGCCGCATTCACTAGCGCATTTTCAACTTCCATGATCCACGCTGGCGACGGCACCATCTTTTTATTCGCAAACTCGACGGAACCGGATCAGCCTGACGTTGAACCAAGCGACACGAGTTTAATCGAGATAGGCTAGCTCATGGTTATGAATAATCGCCGGATTGCAGCGCTGGCATTGGTTGTCGCCGGCACGCTCCCCACAGTAGCATGCGCCAAGCAATCTAGTGGCGATCGCACCCAATCAACCGTCGCTACTAATGCTCAGGCTACCAGTCCCGCCAGCTCAGGCGCTGCTCGGTTATCGAAGGTACGCGGCAACGCCCGTGGATGGAGCCTTCAGCAGTTCCAGCAGCGCCGTGAAGGCAAAGTGATGGCAGCAGATACCAGCCACGACGGCAGGGTCAGCCGAGCCGAATTTGTGGCAGCGATGACGAACGGCAAGGGTGACCCTGCCAAGCGGTTCACGCGTCTCGACCGCAACGGCGACGGTTTCGTGGATCGCCCGGAGATTGATACGGCCGCCAGCAAGCGTTTTCGACGGCTAGACATCAATGCCGACGGTCGGCTGACCCGCGAGGAACGCAAAGCTGGACACGCGTCAGCCGTCGATCGTGGCGCCGGATCAACCGACGACGCCGGCGAATGACATCGGGTAAGGAACCATGCCGGTAAGGTGCGCCCAATTTGGACAACTCCGATCCCGACGTTGCGTTGCTGTCACGCCTCTTACGCGGCGATCCGACAGCGGCGCGCTTGCTAGTCACGGGCAAGCTCCCGCGCATCGTCGGCTTGGCGAACCGTATGCTGCGCGATACCGCGGAAGCAGAGGACGTCGCCCAGGAGGCATTCGTCCGTGTCTGGCGGCAAGCTGGCAGCTGGGAGCCAGGGCGTGCGCGGTTCGATACCTGGCTGCACACGGTCGTCCTCAATCTGTGCCGCGATCGGTTGCGTCGTCGGCGCGAGATCACGAGCGATGCGGTCGTCGACCTTACCGACCCTACGCCCGATGCCGAGGCTACGCTTGTCTCGGCAGAACGCGATGGGGCGGTAGCAGCAGCGATTGCCGCGCTGCCGGAACGTCAACGAGAGGCCATATTGCTCGTTCATTATCAGGATCTGACAGGCGCGGCCGCAGCCGAAGCGCTGGGGGTCAGCGTCGAGGCGCTGGAATCCTTGCTGGCGCGCGGTCGACGGACCTTGCGCGCACAGCTTTCGCAAAAAGGAGCGAACGGTGACATCTGAGCCTTTCAGCCTGCAGCGTTTTCAAGCGCTGGCCGATGCCTATGGCGGTGTGATCGCACGGTGGCCGACTTCCGAGAAGGATGACGCGCTGCGCGTGTCGAGAACGCTTGAAGGGAGAGCTATCCTTGCCGATGCACTGGCGCTCGACGAGACGCTCGATAGTTGGCTGGTGCCAGCCCCCAACCACGCGCTCGCGGCCCGTGTTTTTGCGGGTGCGCCCAGAACCTCGATCGCGCGATCGGTCAAACTCTGGTGGACTGCGATCGGGATGACCGTCGCACTGTCAGGCGCCACGGCCGGCATCGCTGCTACGACGATCCTTACGCCGACGAGCCAGGCAGACAGCATGACGGTATTCGGCGACCTACCGGCCGGGAGTGACAGCAATGGGTAGGATGCGCATTCTGGTCATCGCCTCGCTGTTGCTCAACCTGTTCCTCGCAGGAGCACTGATCGGCGGAACGGTCTGGCTGAAGGGTGGTCACCGCATGATCGCTGCGGGCGCGCTACGCGTGATCGGCTCGGAACTGCCACGTGACGAGCGCCGTGCGTTCCGTACCAACCTGCGTCAGGCCCGCGCGTCGGTCCGGCCGCTCATCGTCGACAGCAACGCTGCCAAGGCGAAGGCAGCAAGACTGCTAGGCGAGCCGGTACCGAATGCGGTCGCGATCAAGGCGTCGCTTGCTCGAGCTCGCGCCAACGACGCCCGGGTCCGTGCGATCGTCGAAGACCGCGCCGTGGATTTTGCCGCCACGCTCCCGCAGGCGGACCGCCAGAGCATTGCGAATGCGTTGACCAGCAGAATACGCAAGCGGGATCGGTGACGCCGATGGCGACGGGGCGTCGCGACGGATTTGCAGTGACGCGCCGTTCAACGAGCAACGAACCGAACAGAAGGTCACGCTCCATTGAGAACAAGCCTGATAACGCGTCTGATGACGACCGCCGCCCTCCTGTGTGTCGCCGCATGCGGTAGCGGGGGCAGTGTGACTTCGGCGCCTATTGCCATTGTCCCAGGCGCAACGCCGACCCCGATAACAGCGCCTTCACCCACGCCAACGCCAACGTCTGCTCCCACACCAGTGGCTGCGCAGGCGGTCGGGGTATCCGGGCTTCACCTCACTCTCAACGGTCAAACCTGGATGCCGCGAAGCGTCGTGATCCGCGGCTTTGTCGCCACACCTGCGTATCTACAGGCCAATCTGCCAAAAACGTACACGGGAACCGTGAACTATGGGGCAGCCGAACTGGCAGCAGCGACGGCGTTCGGCGCGGACACGCTTCGCTTCCAGGTCAGCCAGCCGTCGCTGGATCCGCAATCGCCGCTCTACGATGCCGCCTATACCGCTAGCGTCACCGCGGCGATCAAGCAGGCGCGCGCTGCCGGGTTTGTCGTCATGATCTCGATGCAGGACGAGACCAATAGCGGCGAGACGGGGTTCAACCCTTTCGCCACCGCCGAGACGGTACGCGACTGGGATGCGCTCAACGCAACCTTCGGGGCGGACCGTGGTGTGCTGTATGAGCTGTACAATGAGCCGCGACCGGCGAAGAGCGATGCGAACTGGGCGCTATGGGCCTATGGGGGTACCAATGCTGCCGGCGCGAGCGATCCCGTCGCGGTCGGTATGCAGCCGCTACTGGACCATCTGCGTGCGGCCGGCAGCCAGAATGTCATGGTGCTCGACGGGCTAGGGATCGGTCGCACGCTCGACGGCGTACCGACGATCAACGACCCGCTCGGCCGTGTCGTCTACGCAGTCCACCCCTATCAGCGTGGTAGTGACGACGAGAGCAAATGGGATGTGGATTTTGGCATTCCCAGCACCAAAATGCCGGTTTGGGCCGATGAATGGTCCGCCGGGTTCGGCGCCGATATCGGCCTTGGCAATCTAACCAGCTATCAGGTCGCGGTCGACCTTCTGAACTACCTGCGCGACCATTCTATTCCGCTGGGCGGCGGGGCGTTCGACGTGCCGGGGGTAATGACTCAGACGGTGCCGGGATGGGCCCCGACAACATACAAGGGATCAACGCCGGCCAATTCGATGGGCAATTCGGGGCAGCTCGTCCACACGCTCTTCACGACAAATTATGGCCGGCCGCTTACCGCAGCTGACGGATTGTGACGTAGAGCCGGGGCACCGCGGGTGCCCCGGCCAATCGTTCACTCAGCGATAGCGCCAACCGCCATGCCAGCGGTAACGGTGCCCCCAATAGCGGCCGCCATGCCAATAGCCTCGGCCGGGATAGAATACACCGATTACCGGACCGCGCCGCCCGTACCCAGGCCCGCGGTTGGGAATGCAGCGCCCATAGGCACCGCGATGAAAGCCCCGCCCGCAGCCTTGCGCGGCGTCGGCGGTCGACGCCACGCCGAGCGTTGTTGTGGCAGCCAGAGCCGCCAGGATAAGCATCTTCATGATCACCTCTCATTTGCTTACGCATCCGGAATTGAACCGGACTATCGTTCAACGTCACCGGCAGCAGTTTCCGTCGCAGGTCGTTTTTCAACGGCGCGATCTAGTCGCCGCTCGGTATGTCTCGAGCGCAACGAAAGCCGATATGCCCGGTACTGCTTTCAGGGGTGCTGCTGCTACGAGCAGCCACGCGGTACCGGTTGCAATAGGATGGGTGGCACAGATGCGAGCCGCCCCGCAGCACCCGACGCTCGCCACTGGCGGGACCGTGAGGATTGTCCCGCGTTGTAAAGAGATGGTGCACAGGATCGAACCAGTCGGCGCACCAGTCCCAGACGTTGCCGGCCATGCCGTACACACCGTAGCCGTTGGCCGGAAACTCGCGCACCGGCCCCGTGCCGGGGGGTAGGGACCCGGCTCGTCGGCGTGGGAACGGCCCGTCCCAAATCCGACAGCGCGGTTCGCCCTCGGGCAAGAAAACATCGCCCCAAGGATAAAGCTGCTGGTCGAGCCCCCCGCGTGCCGCGCATTCCCATTCCGCTTCGGTCGGCAGGCGCTTGCCCGCCCAGCCTGCATAGGCGAGCGCATCGTGCCAGGAGACATGAACGACCGGGTGACCTCCCTGGTCGTTGATATCGCTCTGGGGGCCAGAAGGGTGACGCCAGTTGGCACCCTCGACTGCTGCCCACCAGGGCGCCTGCTCTACGACCGGATCGCCAGATCCCGTCTCGCCTACGAACACGAAGGACCAGCCCAGATGCTCGGCATCGGTGACATGGCCGGTCGCCTCGATAAAAAGCGCAAAAGATGCGTTGGTGACGGCAGTCGCGTCGATCAGGAAGGGGCGAAGGCGCACAGCACGAACCGGGCCCTCCCCATCCTCGGGAAACCCAAGCGGATCATCCGAGCCCATCCAAAACACGCCGCCCCGGACCTCGACCATCGGCTCAGTCAAGATTGAGCAAACTCCGGCATGCAGCGACGGCGTGTGGGGTGGTTGGCCCGGGTGATCGGGAGGACAACAGCTCATTGAGACTCAGGTTGGGAAGTCGGTGATGCGTGTGACCGCATCTGCCAGCGGGAAGGGGTCGCCGGCCGAGATCAACCAAGCCCCGATCTGCTTATCGAAACCCGTCATCATCGCTTGGTGTGCCGGGTCACGGACCAAATTCCTCATCTGAAACGGGTCGGCGACGTTGTCGTAGAGGCACCAGCGGCCGCTCTCGGCGACCGCGTAGGTATGGGTATCGGTGCGCAAGCCGCGATAGGTTGGCTGGTTGATGAACTGGTGACCCGGTCGGGTCTCCCGTGGCCCGCGCGCACGGCCGTCAGGCGCCGTCTCTCCTGCATCGCCGTCCTCACCGTTTGCCGCCATTCCGTCGGCTGCATGTGGCAACTGGTTCATCAGAAATACGGCTTGCGATGCCTCGACCCTGCCACCGCGCATAACGGCCGACATGTCACGTCCGGCACAGTGACGCGGGACTGGCAAGCCAGCCAGCGCGCACAAGGTGGGGTAGATATCGATGGCCGCAAACAGCGTGTCAGACCGGCTGCCTTTGGGCGTTACGCCGGGGTAGCGTATGAAGAACGGGACCCGGCAGGACTCCTCGAAGGGCACCTGCTTGGCCATACGGCCCTGCGACCCCATCATATCGCCGTGGTCGGAGGTGTAGACGACGATCGTGTCTTCCGCCTGGCCACTGGCCTCCAGTGCGGCGAGCAGCCGCCCGAACTCCGCATCGACCCCGGTGATCGCACCATAATAGCCCTGCATCGCTTCACGCAGCGGTTCGGCGCCGGTCAATGGTCGTGCCTCACCAGCGGCAGGCTTCCCTTGCAAGGGAAACGAGACGTTGGGTCGCAGCTTGAGCTGGTCGGGAGGGTAACGCTCGGCGTCCTGCGCGGGCGGGTTGTAAGGTGGATGCGGCGGGTTCCACGACACCATAAACATCCAGGGCTTGGTCGCGCCGTGCTGCCGCTCGATGAGGGTGATCGCCTGATCGGTCATCGTCGTGCAGTTCCAACCGTCGGGCTGAACCCTTGCGCCGGTATCGGGATCGTAGGTCCAGGAGCGGTAGTGCGCGTTGGTGCGAGCCCACACATGCCAGTCTTCGAACCCCTGGCGATCGGGACCAGCGGGTATGAACGCATTGCCGCGACCCTGCAGATGCCACTTGCCGACATAGCCGGTGTGGTAGCCGGCATCGCGGAACACGCGGCCGAGCGAGATTTCGTTCGACGGCAGCGCGACGTTGTTGTGGGTCAGACCCGTCTGATACGGCCAGCGTCCGCTCATCAGGATGCCGCGATACGGCGTGCATAGCGGATAGTTGGAGACACACCGATCCATCGAGAAGTTGGCGTGCCGAAAGGCGTCGAGGTTCGGGGCGGTGGCCTGGTTGAAAGGCTCGCCTGGCAGCGACGCGGCGCGGTGCTGATCGCTGAAAACGTAGAGGAGATTCGGCCGTCGTCGTGCGGTCGCAGCACGCACGCCGGTTGCAGCGACCGCGGCGACTGCAGCCGTCGCCTGAACGAAATCACGACGGTTCATGAGAGCCTCTCAACAGCATAACGAAAGACCGGGGCGGCAGGGGCCGCCCCGGCTGTGGCTCAGTAACCGCGGCGATTGTGCTTGCTGTTGTAGATATGCGCGCTGGCCCGGTTCTGACGGTTTTCAAGGCGCGCACGCTGATTGCTGTTGAGGTGCCCATCATTGTTCGCACGCATCCGTGCTTCGGTAGCATTAATACGACCCTGCTGGCGCTCGTCGCGAACGGCCTCACCGGCAGTCAGGCGCCCACTGGCAACGCCCTGATTGATGCGCGCCTGTTGGCGTCCCTGACGCTGATTGACGCTCTGCGCATCTGCGGCCCCGGCGAGCACCAACGCTGCCGTGAGGGCAGCGGTAAAACGTAGCTTCGACATCTCGTTCTCCTTGTCACTGCTCCTTCAACGCGGTGCTCGATTGATTCCGTCGCGAGAATTCTACAGTTCCAAGATAGACCGTTCTGTCGACTGGGACCTCTTCCAGTATGATAGCGACGAGTACGAATCTCCATCGCAAGGACGCAATCGATTTTGTGCCACAGCATTTAAGCGGCGCTCGTGCAAAAGCCCTGGCTTATGAACGTCTCGCATATCGCCGCATTCCACGACAACCGAATGTCACCTCCGGAGAGGGAAGCGGCCCGTTCACTACTGAGAGAGCGCGGATGTCGCCTGACGCCGTGGCCTTGTTGTCCTCAAGCATATCCGTTACCGTGTGATAATGTCACATCCCAATCGCGCGTCGGTCAATCCTGCCAATGTCCCGAGCGCCCGCTACTTTCCCCATGTCGGTATCGCCGCCAAGATGCGTGTGCTTGATGTCGGATGCGGCAACGGCGATCTTAGCCGGGTCATGGGAGCGTTGGTCGGCCCTGAAGGCGAAGTCGTCGGCATCGACAGGAGCGAAGATGCACTGGCATCGGCACGCGCCGTACCGCCTAATCCGGAAAACGCTCCGATCGATTACCGATCCGCCGATCTGAGTGGAGAGCTGCCCGACCTCGGCTTGTTTGATGCGATTGTCGGCAGGCGGGTGCTGATGTACCTTTTTGATGCTGCTGCAACGCTCGTACGGCTTGCACGATTGGCCAAGCCCGGAACGATCCTGGCCTTTCAGGAACATGCGCGCGCCGATCTGCCAAACGGCGCAGGCGATCTTTCAGTACATCGCCAGTGTTACGGAATGGTTTGGGACACCGTCGCTGCGGAAAAGGGCGACGTAATGCTTGGTTACCGTTTGGCACCATTAGTGCGCGCAGCCGGTTTCGTGGTCGAGCATGCGCGAAGCGAAGGCGTGCTTATCCAGCCTTGGGAAGAATCCTTCCTGCCAACGCTCGCGCGCGTCATGTTGCCGCGCATGATCGAACACGGTGTCGTGCGCGAGGGTGACGTCGATCTGGATACGCTCGCCCATCGCATTGATGACGAACGCCGCGCAACGAACGGTACGATCTTTTGGGATCTGGCCTTTCTCGTCTCGGGCCGGTTCGAAGGCGTCGAATAGTCATCGTCCAAGCTTGGCATTGCACACCTGCCGATCGCCTTCGCAAGCGCGTGCCGGAACCTTGATCTCGATGGAGAAAGTTGAACGGGAAGGCTAACGCGTTCTTGATCTGAGCTCCTAGCGGGAAAGTCGCCCGAGCGATCGCGCAGACAGCCGTCCGCCTACCTCAAATGGCCTGTCGGCGGCTGATACACGTGAAAAATCGCGCTTAACAAATAACCTCTATTGGGCGCTCGGATCGCGAGCCTCGACATCCGGGTGCGGCCGGGGAACAGCCCAGCAGCTTTTGAGCACCGCGCCCTGTCGGAAAACACATGTTTTCGACGCGGCCCGCCGTAAAAGGAGCAGATGTGAGTCGTACGTCGTGTCGCTAGTTCTTCATGTTCCCACGATTGTGCGAGATACTCTGTCGGAATGAGAAAGTGTGCGACAACCTCAGCCGGAGCGTTTTCCGTCAGGTAAGCGCCGCCGCCTTTTGGCATGGGCTCCAAACCTACAAAGTTGCATGCTCTCGGGCGTGTTTAACCCGATTTCCGAAGCTTTGCGAATGGTCGTTCATCAGAAGCCCGACAGTGACGGCCGTCTCCCAAAAAGACGGCTTCGTCCCAACTCGCGCCTCTCATGCGGCCTCGTCAGCGACGATATGCCTACATGAACAAACGGCCGAAGTTGGGCGGGCCGAAGGAGCCCGCGAACGTCTGTTTGTGGGTCGGGACAGCCACGATACCGCCAGCAGTATAATGGCTACACGCGATTTGCGTGCCGCTCCACCATGCTTCGAACAAGTTGCGTCGGAAAGGCGTTCAATTTCGTACGAAGGCCGTTCCGCGACAAGTCCTCACGCATGTCGGAAGGCCTGTGCCGACTACCTGACGGGCAGCACGTTCAGCTCCGTTGGTTACCCTCTTCACGCTGCTTGGCGGCGCGCTCCGTCAGCGTTTTCAACGTCTCGTCGAAGCGGCCCTCGCGTTCGGCCTGACGCAGGAACTGGACCTCGTCGACAAGGATTTCAGCTGGCGTAGGTTGCTGGGCGAATTGCATAGCGACAGCGTCGGCGAACGCATCGAGCGGCATGTAGCCTGGTCGCTTCGCCTGTCCTGGCGTGAGGTCGGTCTGCACGCCTGGCGGGGCCAGCTCGATCACCTCGACCTTGCCCGCTAACTGGGTCCGGAGCGAGACTGAGTAGGAGTGGATCGCTGCCTTGGTCGCCGAGTAGGTCGGCGCCGCCACCAGCGGCACATATGCGAGGCCCGAGGTAACCGTAACGATCGCGGCATCAGGCTGATCCCTGAGATGGTCGATCAGCGCGTTCGTCAGCCGGATCGTGCCAAGTATATTGATCGCCAGCGTCGCTTCGGCATCGGCCAGGTCGCGCCGACCCGTCAGATCCTCAAATTTCATGATGCCGGCATTGTTGAACAGCACGTTCAGCGCCGGAAAGTCGGCGACGACCTTCTGGGCGAAATCGTCGACCGCAGCAGCGTCTTCGACATCCAGCGTCATGGTATGGATGCGATCACGGCCATCCGCCGCGCGTTGGAGCGCCTCTTGGCGCCGCCCGGCGATTATGACCGTGTCACCGCGATCATGGAAGCGGTGCGCCAGCGCTTCACCGATACCGCTTCCTCCACCCGTCATCAGGATCGTGTTGCCGCTAATCTTCATGGTTGATCGCTCCGCATCAGGGAAAGGTCGTCGGCTCAGAATGATCGCCGCACCGGATCGTTCATCGATGCCTGGCCGGCGTGGCGACATACCTGAACGGACGACCGAGTTCGGAGGAGCCTCAACCTGTCGTGAATAACTGCAACCGGTCTTTTTCGTATCATGCTGCCGAGTGCCCTCGCTTCCCTGAGCTTCGCAGCGGAGAGCGATGGGCATCATTCAAGCGGTCGCGCCGCCATCAATGTTGATCGTGGTACCGGTGATATAGCTTGCGTCCGGTCCGGCGAGGAACGCGACCGCGCCCGCGATCTCCTCGACCTTGCCGTAGCGGCCGAGCGGGATGGCTTGCAGCACCTGCCCCGCGAACTCGCTGTCAGCGGGGTTCATGTCGGTGTCGATCGGTCCCGGCTGCACGGTGTTGACCAGGATGCTGCGCGGAGCGAGATCCTTCGCCCAGCCCCGTGCCAGCGCCGCGACCGCCGCCTTGGTAGCGCTGTAAACCGTGGTCGCGGGGAAGGCCATTTCGCCCGAGATGCTGCCGATCAGGATGATCCGGCCGCCATCGCTGAGATGCGGAAGCGCCGCGCGCGTGCCGACATGCAAACCCTTAACATTGACGTCGAACTGGCGGTCATAGGTCTCGTCAGTATCGTCCGTAACGATCGAAAATTCGGCCACGCCGGCATTGTGGACGAGGATGTCGATCCCGCCAAGGGCAGCGGCGGCCTGCTCGACGCCCGCGCGCTGCGATACTGGATCGGCGGCATTGGCCTGGAAGGCGAACGCCGTGCCGCCGACGCTTTCGATCTGCGCTACGGTGGCGTCTGCGGCGGCCTTGTTGCCGGCATAGGTAATCGCGACGCTCGCGCCATCTGCTGCCAGTCGCTTGGCGATCGCCGCACCGATGCCGCGCGATCCGCCCGTGACTAGCGCCTTCTTGCCCTGAAGTGACATGTGCTTTCTCCAAAGATGTTGCCGGCGATTGCGATGTCGTGCGCTGCCGGCAGGCAGGAAGATGGCGTGCCGTTCCAACGGTTCAATATTCCCGAACTATTAAATTCACGGTCGTGCCCTATATTCCGCTGCATGCCCCGCTTCACCCACCCCCGGCTGGAGGACGTTCCGCTCGATCTGGCGCTGCATGCGCTGGCAGATACCAATCGGCTTGGCATGGTGGCACGGCTTGCGGAGACCGAGCGGCTGAGTTGCACGGACGCCGCGCCATGCGAGACGATCCCCAAAAGCACGCTCTCGAACCACCTCAAATTGCTGCGCGCCGCGGGACTGATCGAGACGACGCAGGCCGGGCGCGAGATGATCAACGCGCTGCGGCGCGACGACTTCGATAAGCGCTTTCCTGGCCTGCTCGACGCGGTCCTCGCCAACCGGCCCGCCTAATTGTCGGCCAATCGCGTCAAGCTCGATTGGCTCCGGTCGGCGCTTGACAGCGGCGCACTGGAAGCGGTGCTGCGTGACTAAGCAGATAATTCGCTCAAATGAATGGGCGGCAGGTTTCGGGCAGCGAGAAGGGACGTGTGAATGGCCGGGATTGGGTCATCTGAGCATCAAACGGGATCGCTAGCGTAATCTGCAGCCGGGAAAACCTGTGCGAGAGCCAAGCCTGCAATACGTGCAGTTGCAAGAAGCTGATCCAGCCCATGCCCATTGCGCGCCTTGGCGGAGAGTCCCGACATGGTCGTGCTGACGAAGTCGGTCAGGCGCCGGGCATCTTCCGGATGGCGGGCAGCGATATAGTCGCGAATCACGGCTTCGGCGGCAAGGCTGATCTCACAGGCAGCTTCGCGCGCGTCGCCATCCTTCGCGCGGATGCCCTCCACCACCATGCATCCGCTCGCCATTGGGTCGGCGGTATAATAGCGGGCGGCCTCCTCGAGCACCGCTGCGAGGCAGGCGCCCACGGGCCGGTCGTCCCGCAGCAGATTGGCGAAGGGAATGGCGCTGGTCGCGTTATAACGATCGAGTACGCGGGCGTAGAGACCGGCCTTGCTGCCGAAGGCGGCGTAAAAACTTGGTGGGTTTATCCCAAGCGCGGTGGTGATGTCCGAGACGCTGACCGCGTCATAGCCATGCGCATGGAAAAGCTGCTGCGCGGTACCAATTGCTTCTTCGGGATCGAAGCGTCGGGGCCGACCCCGTGCCCGGGATTTATCTGTAGTCATCATTACAAAACACCTTGACGAGTCTAATCGAGCATTTATGTAGCGAGCCATACATTAATTCTCAAGGATGCACATCATGGCCCCGTTTCAAGCAAAGTCCGTTCTTGTACTGGGGGGTAGTCGCGGTATCGGCGCAGCGATCGTCCGGCGCTTTGCCGCGGAAGGTGCATCCGTAATCTTTACCTATGCGGGGTCTCTAGCGGCCGCGGAGCGGCTTGCGGCAGAGACCGGGGGCAAAGCGGTGCAAACCGACAGCGCTGACCGCGACGCGGTGATCGCGCGCGTGCGGGACAGCGGGCCGCTCGACATTTTGGTCGTGAATTCCGGGTTCGCAATCTTCGGCGATGCGCTCGATCAGGACCCGGACGAAATCGATCGGCTGTTCCGCGTGAATGTCCACGCGCCCTATCACGCCTCTGTCGAAGCGGCGCGGCAGATGCCCGATGGCGGACGGATCATCGTCATCGGCTCCGTCAACGGTGATCGGATGCCGGTGCCCGGCATGGCGTCCTACGCGCTCAGCAAATCTGCGCTGCAAGGGATGGCGCGAGGGCTTGCCCGCGATTTCGGGCCACGCGGCATCACGATCAACATCGTGCAACCAGGGCCGATCGACACCGATGCCAACCCTGAAAACGGTCCAATGAAGGATCTGATGCACAGCTTCATGGCGATCAAGCGCCACGGACGGCCGGAAGAAGTCGCGGGGATGGTTGCATGGTTGGCGGGGCCGGAGGCGGGCTTCGTTACCGGTGGGATGCATACGATCGACGGCGCGTTCGGCGCTTGAACCCAAATGACGACGGTGGCGCGGGCGAGGTTGGTAGCACCATCGCTCGCGTCGTGACCGTTAGCGAAAGCTGTTACGCGTCATCATCAGCAATTGACGATCTACGCTCCTTAACGAAGGTTTGGTTTTGGGAGGCGGCCAGGACGGTTTGAATAGCCGTTCTTGAGTGTCCGCAACTGCAGGGGCCCCAATCCTTCCTTGATGGATCCCGGTTGGTTGCCGTTGGTGCCGCACCGCCGTTCTGATCATGAGCTACAGCGCCTGCGCGACTATCAGCTGCTGAAGTATGCCGGACTTTTTAGGTCATCGATCAGGGAGAGGCCAGCCGGTGCCCAGCCAAGTTCAGCTTGGGTGAGCGCGCTGCTCACTGGGTTGTCAACCGAGACGAACGGCGCCGTAAAGCCAAGCTGGCGTGTGGCGTCGACCTGCGTTCCCGAGCGTAGAGGCAGGCCCAATCGCTGGCTCATGACCTCGGCAATCTCGCGATAGGTGAGCACGTCGTTACCTACGCCGTGGTAGACGCCCCCAAACTTTCCCTTTTCGAGCGCCAGCCTGAACAGCGAGACGGCGTCATTGATATGGACGCCGCTCCAGTGATTGGCGCCCTCGCCGACATAAATAACCTCGCCGTGTTTGCGCGCTGCCAGGGCGAGTTGGGGGATTAGGCCCTTGTCGCCCGTCCCGTGTACTGCGGGCGCCAATCTGACGATCGAGGCTCGCACTTTGCGGGACGCCCAATGCTCCACGAGAGCTTCACTGACAGAGCGGACGTAGCCAGGAGACGCTGCGTTTGGGCAGTCGGTTTCAATGGCAATGCCCCGTGCCGATGCCCCCGAAGCACCAGCTATGCCCATCGTGGCGAAGGCGGTCACTAAGGGTCGCTCAGAACCACCGAGCGCGCTCGCCAGGGCATTGAGGGCCGCGTCGTTGGTCGCTGTAATGGCCTTCATCATTCGTCCCATGATGCCACCAGGCCAGCCACCAAAAACGGCACTGAGCATACGTGTACGCGGCATGTCACCCGGCGAGAAACTGTATGCCAGATGGATTACGCCGTCGGCCGCCTCGGCGCCCTGCCGCAGAACCGAAAGGTTGGTAAGGCTGCCAATGAGAGGTTGGACACCGTTCGCTTGCAGCATTTCAGCGGAGGCTTGAGATCTAGCGAGGCCCACAACTTGGTAACCGCGCTTAATGAGGTCATTCGCAATCGCAGGTCCTAGGAAACCCGTTGCGCCAGTGATGAAGACCCGCATGCAGATTACTCCTATTTGTTGTTCAAGGAATTGCGTCGGCCTTGCTGAAGGTTAGGTACAGCTCTGCCAGGACCATGTTGGGCAGCCAGCATGCCCAGGAAATCACGCGATAGGACAGGATCGGATCGAGCCCGAGTTGAAAGCTAGCCGGCAGGTAGAGTCGCAGCGTTACTGCCGATAACGTCAGTGCAAACGAGCGGATCATCCAGCGCCGATGCGACGACACTCGTTGTGCTAGGATCTCCCGGACCGCAAATATGGTGGCTGCAATCCAAGCGATACCCAGCAAGCTGAAACCGGTGCCGGCGATAGGTCCTGTGGAGACGCCGGTCGCAAGCACTAGCGCAGCGGTCCCCCCCGTGACGCACCCGGCGACGTAGATTTGCCCGCACATCCGGTGAGCGGCTGTCTGGCGCGTACGAAACACAGGCAGAAACTGCCATGGTCCAACAAAGAGTGCAGTTGCGGCCCCGGTCGCGTGGATCACAAGCCATGGGTTCACATAGGCATTGGCTGCGATTGTCACTGGAACGGGTCCCGCCTTTGCGAGATAGCGATAGGAAACAAGCGCCACAGCGCTACTCAGCATCGCCATGAACGCCCAAGACACGCGTCGCACTAGAGAAGACCGTGGTCGCGGCCTTTCCGTTCGCGGTCGGGGCCAGGACGGCGGATTGGGATCGATCATGCTACAGGCCTCGTATTTCGACACCGTCTAGGCATGAGGCGCTGGACCGACCATGCTCATCCGTCCCCTCATTCATTGTGATCGTCCAAATCATGGATCCACTTTCTGATATTCTGACGTTGATGAAACCGACTGGTTATGGCTTTCGCGGGTTGGACGCGGCGGGGGA
>NZ_JBEPNS010000001.1:3755000-4006003 GCF_040546365.1 Sphingomonas sp. PvP055 | reverse complement strand
GGGATCACGCTGCGCAACACTGCCCGCTATTCGCACAGCGATCAGGCCTACATCTTCACGCTCCCCGACGACAGCCAGGGCAACGTTCGCGGCACTGCCGCGACCAACCCCACCACCGGCGCGGCGGGCACGCGCGGCGACGTGCTCACCGGCGGCTATGTCTGGCGGCGGGGCAATACGCGCTATGGGTATAGCGAAAGCCTGATCGACCAGACCGACCTCAGCGGAACGTTCGACACCGGCGGGATCAAGCACAGCTTCGCGGTCGGTGCGGAAGTCGCGTGGGAGAAGACCCGACGCGGAACGCTCGTTTCGGCGAACGGCTCGACCGTCAACCCGCGCTGCAACACCGCGACGATCGCACGGTATTATTGCGCGAGCCTGTTCAACCCCAACCCATCCGACCCGTGGGTCAATTACACCAGCGATACGTCGAGCATCGCGACACCGATCGTGCGTGGGGCTTCCAACACCGAGACGCAGAACGACGCGACGACGATCGGGCTGTACGGGTTCGATTCGATCACGCTGCTCCCGCAGCTGATCCTCAACCTCGGGGCGCGCTACGACCGGTTCAAGTCCAGCGTCACGCTGCCGTTCGCGGCGGGGGGCAATGCGACCAAGCTGTCGCGCAAGGACGAGCTGTTCAACTGGCAGGCGGGGCTGGTGTTCAAGCCGACCAGCGAGACCAGCCTCTACGCAAGCTACGCCACCGCCGCGACGCCGCCCAACGCGCTGCTCGGCGAGGGCCGCGAGGACAATGCGCTCCCGACCACCGCGACCCCGGCCAATCTCGCGATCCTCGATGCGTTGAAGGTGCAGAAGACCAAGTCCTACGAGGTCGGCGCGAAGGGCAGCCTGTTCCACGAACAGCTCCAGCTAGGAATTGCGGTATTCCAGACCGATATCAGCAACGCGCGGGTGCAAATCGACGCCAATACGGTCGGGTTCCTTGGTAAAACGCGCATCCGTGGCGTCGAATTGACGGCAAGCGGGACGATCTTGCCGGGCTGGACCGTGTTCGGCGGCTATACCTATCTCGACCCCAAGGTCATCGACGGCGGCAACAGCGCGCTCACCGCCGCTGCCAATGGTCGTGCCGCCGCGCAGACGGTGTACGTTCCTTCGGTCAATACCGGCAAGCAAGTCCCGCAGACTGCACAACATAGCTTTACCGCGACGACCAACTACGAACTGGTGAAAGGCCTGCAGATCGGTGGAAGCGCGATTTACATGGGGCGGCAATATGGCGGCTATGCCGACAATCGCACCGCGACGCAGACGACCGCCGGGGTCGTCACGATCACGCCTGCGACCACGATCCTGTCGCGCGGCATTCCCGATTACTGGCGCTTCGATGCGCGCGCCAGCTACGCGGTCACGCCCAATCTGGAGCTGAGCGTCAACGCGCAGAACTTGACCGACAAGGTCTATTTCACACAGACCTACGCGTCACACTTCGCCAATATCGCGGCGGGGCGGACGGTGTTCGGCACGATCACGGCCAAGTTCTGATGCTATCGGCGGATCGACTGGCGGCGCTTACCCCGGACGAGATCGCCACGCATCTCTCCGGTCCACCCGAGACCCGCGCGGCCTTCGTCCGCGCGGCGGCAGATGCAGGACATGCCGAGGCGCAGGCGGTGTACGGCCAAATGCTGCTCGACGGGGTAGGGGTGCCGCGCGATACCCCCGCCGCGCTCCGCTGGTTCAAGCGCGCGGCGGCGCAGCATCATGTGATGGGGATCAACATGGTCGGGCGTTGTTACGATCTCGGCTGGGGCACGGCACCCGACAAGACTCGCGCCGCCGATTGCTACCGCATCGCCGCCGAGCGTGGCCTCGATTGGGGCATGTACAATTACGCGACGCTGCTCGCGCTCGGGCACGGCGTGACGGAGGACAAGGCGGCCGCGCTCGACTGGTTCCGCAAAGCCGCTGCGCTGGGAAATGCCAAGGCGATTAACTTCGTCGGCAGTTTCCACGAGGACGGCTGGGTCGTCCCGCGCGATCTCGCCGCGGCGGCGCAGTGCTATGCGCGCGCGGCACACGGCGGCGACTTTCGGGGCGCGTTCAACCATGCCCGGATGCTCGGCAGGAAGGGACAGATCGAGGAAGCGATCGGTTGGCTCCGGCGGGCGGGCGCGAGCGCGACCCCGGCGTTTGTCGACAAGGCCGCGGCATGGCTCGCAGCTTCCGACATCGCTGCGTTCCGCATCCGGGGCGTCCAGGCGATTCGGGCGGCGGCATGCTGACGATCATCCCCGATCTGCTGAAGGCTGCGCAGGTTGCCGACCTGCGGGCGACGCTTGATGCCGCCGACTGGATCGACGGCAATGCGACCTCGGGCGCGCAATCCGCGCTCGCCAAGCGCAACACGCAATTGCCCGAGGATAGCGCGGCGGCACGGGCAGGGGGCAGCGCCGTTCTCGACGCGCTCGGGGCATGCCCCCTGTTCGTCGCGGCGGCGCTGCCGCTGAAGGTGTTTCCACCGCTGTTCAATCGCTACGGTGCGGGCGATGGTTTCGGCGCGCATGTCGACACCGCAATCCGCATCCGCCGCGGAAGCGATTTCCGCATCCGCAGCGACTTGTCCGCAACGCTCTTCCTGTGCGATCCGGACAGTTATGAAGGCGGTGAACTCGTCATCGCGACGCAATTTGGCGAACAGCGAGTCAAGCTGCCCGCCGGCCAACTGGTGGTCTACCCGGCATCGAGTGTCCACCACGTCACCCCCGTCACGCGCGGGACGCGGGTCGCCTCGTTCTTCTGGATCCAGTCGATGGTCCGCGACGATGGCGCGCGCGCGATGCTGTTCGAACTCGACACCGCG
Source organism: Sphingomonas sp. PvP055 (assembly GCF_040546365.1). Classification (NCBI taxonomy): domain Bacteria; kingdom Pseudomonadati; phylum Pseudomonadota; class Alphaproteobacteria; order Sphingomonadales; family Sphingomonadaceae; genus Sphingomonas; species Sphingomonas sp. PvP055. The sequence continues at coordinate 4,003,170 of NZ_JBEPNS010000001.1, read as the reverse complement.
ATCCAGTCGGTCGCTACACGGCTCGGCAGTGACGATCCCGAAATCGTCCGGTTGACGGGCGTCTATCACAATCTGTTGCGCCGCTGGGCGGAGGTCTGATGTCGAAGATTGGGTTGCGGCGCGCCTGGTTTCAGGCACACAAATGGATCGGGCTGCTGCTCGCGGTGCTGATCATTCCGTTGTCGCTAAGCGGTGCGGCGTTGGTGTGGGACGAAGCGGTCGACCACGTCCTCAATCCAGCGCGCTATGCGGTCAGCGGCAACACCACGCTCGATCCCGCACGCTATGTCGCAGCGGCGCGGACCACACTCAAGCCAGCCGAACGGATTGCCAGCATCGCGTTTCCGGAAGGCGAAGGACCGGTCCAGGTAATCGCGATCACGCCGCCCGATCCTGCAAGACGCGGCCCGCCGCAACGGACCACCGTCTATCTCGATCCGCCGACGGCGAGGATACTCGCGACGGCGAGTAGCGGCAGCGGTGTGCTGCGCGTTCTCCACAATCTCCACGGCAATCTGCTCGTCCCCGGCGTCGGTCGGCAGATCGTCGGCTGGATCGGCGTGGCGATGCTGGTGTCGTGTGTCTCCGGGTTGTGGCTGTGGTGGCCGACGGTCGGGCGCTGGACGCGTGGGCTACGCTGGCGGCGGCATCGCAACACCGACACTAATGTGCACCATCTGTTCGGCTTCTGGATTGCGCTGCCCTTGTTCGTATTGTCGTTGACGGGCGTTTGGATCTCCTTTCCGCAGGTCTTCGCGGGGGGTGGTGCGTCGCGCGGTCCGGGTGGACCGGGCGGTCGACCTGTCGCGCTGGAACGTCCGATACTGGCGGTGGATACCGTGCTCGCCCGCGCTGCAACGGTGACCCCCGGGGCGGTGTCACGGGTAGAATGGCCCACCGATCGGAAGCCCGAATGGAAGGTGCAGCTTCGCAAGGCGCGCGGGGTGACCGTCGATGACGTCACGGGCCGAGCAATGCCTGCACGGCCTGAATCCGAGACGCTCGCGCGGACCATGCGGCGGTTGCACGACGGCACGCGGATGGGGTTTGTGTGGCAATTGCTGGTCTTTCTCGGTGGGATTCTACCAGCGGTGCTTGCGGTGACGGGCATCATCATGTGGTGGCGCGCGCGACGTTGGAAGGCGGCGTTCAAGGCCAAGCAGCGCGTACGGGCCGCAGCCTGACGGGTCTTCAAGCGCGATCTGTACCCTCTGCTTTCGCCAGCTTACCGCCTCACCCAAAGGGTAATTTCGCCAACCCGTGTTGCGGGGCGGTACGGCAGCATTGCGCGGTGAACGGCCGGGTGTGCGATGATCCATGCCATTCCCGGTTCGGCATCCACCAAAACGATATTGGGTGCGTTGCGCGTGATGTCCGTAGCAAGCATTGCCGCTTCCTCGGCGGCTGCCTGCGCGACGGCGGCGCGCTGCGTCGGGGCGAGCGCCGGATCGGCCAGTTGCTGTCGACTACTCCCGGTCACCCATAGGCTGCCGCGTCGCCCGACCCAGCGCCCTGCCACCCAGCGCGTCAGGGGATGGCCAAGCCCGAAGTCGAAGGAGACGCCGATCATTTTCGGACGTGGTGGACCCAGCCGCAACACAGCGTCCCGCAGCGCATAGGGCTTCGCGACCTGCGCGTAGCCGTACGTGGCGGTAAGGGCCAGGACGGCAAGACAGGCCGTACCAAAAACGTCGCACAGGGCTGGGACGGGTGAGTTCCAGCGCAATTGCCAACAAACCTAACGCAACTGCCGGATAGCCGTGGTTGAGATAGCCCTTGCCCTGCACCAGCCCCGCGGCCACGAAGCCGACCGACGCGAGCAGGGCCGCCGTGGCCGGGATCGTGGCGCGACCGCGTGCGATCCAGACGGTCAGCGCCACGGCGACGGCCGGGATCAGCACCATAGATCCCATCAGGAGATGCGGCCAGCTATCCCGATTTGGCAGATACACGCGCCGCAGCAGCGGTAGCATGTGATCGAGATACAGCGGAAAGACTGTCCACACGACAAAAGCGTAGCCGACGCATAGCAGCGCAAGCGCGACCCATTCGACACCCAGCGCGGGTCTTGCCGATCGCTGCCGGAGGATTGCCCAGCCTGCGACGGGGAGAAGCGCCAGCAGCAGGTGCGGCTTAATCGCCACCATGATCCCACCGCCGAGTCCCGCCATCCAGGCATCGCGTCGGCGGAACGCGCGACCCTCGACCCGCCCAACCAGCACCGTCAGCATCGGCAGCGCTGCGATCAGCGCAATGTGTTCGCGCTGGGCAAACAGGTCGGCTGGAAGCACCAACAGCACAAACGCCGCGGCACCCGCCAACTGGGGCTGCGTTTCAGGGGGCGGATCGAGAAGCCGCCCTGATGTGATAATCGAAACGGTTGCCAATACCGTGACGAGGACCACCGTGACCGCTTCGGGGGGCAAAGCGATTGCGCGCGCCAACGCCAAGAACGGCATATAGATCAGGATCGACGCTGGCGGGTTCACCTCTTCGACGTCGCGGTACAGCACTGCCCCGTCGATGACCCGTTCGGCGGTGGTTATCAGCCAGGATACGTCGCAGTTGAGCGACGACAGCGCCTGCTGCGCGAGCGCAAGCACCACCACAACTCCCACCCACACAGCCGAAGGCCACCGGCCAACGGGTCTGAAGACAGAGGATCCAGCAGAAGCCATCTGCACCCGCTATCGCGGAACAGTTGCGGTCACCTTAAGCGCGCGGGCAACGGAGATGTTCACGCAACGCTGATCGGTTGCTCCGACGCTGCCCTTGCCCACTGGCAAGGGCAGCAACCGGATTCACCGCCCCAGCAACACCCGCGCTTGGCCCGCAATCTGTGCCAACATCGCGGCATTCGGGGCAGGGGCCAGCCGCGCCCGGTCGACCACCGCCTTGAACTGCGCGACGCGCGCGGCATTGTCGGAGAGCCATGCCTCGACCAGCGCCTGCGGATCGAGCTTGCCGCCCGCCGCCCGCGCCAGGAATTCCAGCCGCAACTGCTGGAAATCGCGCGCCAGGCCGGCAATCAGCAACCGCTCCCATGGGTCGCTCGATTCGATCCGCGCAGCATTTGCCTGCGCCCAGTCGAGCCCGAGCGCCTGGCCCAGCCGCGTGAAGGCGCGCGTCAGTTCGGTCTCGTCGATCCCGAGCCGGTCGCCAAGATCGGCAAGGCCAACGGCACCGTCCATCTCGAACAACCGGACGACCTTCTGCACCAGTGCAGTCGGCGCGCCTGCCGCTTCCAGGGCGGCGGCGATGCGCGCGCTGTGCGCGCTGGCTTCCTCGAGCAGCAACGCCTTGGTCTGCCGGTCGAGATCCGCGATCCCCTTGCCGAGCCGCTTTAGCGTCTCGCCCGGTCCGGTGCCGGTCCGGGTCGCGCGGAGCAGGTCCGCGATCTGCGAGCGGGTCGCGACCGCAGTCTCGTCGAACAGCGCGATGCGTGCCGCTTCAGGCATGTCGGTCGTCTCGATCTCGCGCCACAACGTCGGCAGGTCGAACAGCCGCTCGGCCACCACGAACATCCCGGCGATATCCGCGATCGCGGCGCCTTCCTCCTCGGCCAGCTCGAACGGATACAGCACGCCCATTCGGTTGATGATGCGATTGGCAAGCTTGGTCGCAACGATTTCGCCGCGGAGGCGATGCTCATCGATCGCCTTGCCGAACCGTTCCTGCATCGCCGCTGGGAAGGCCGCGTGCAGGTCGGGCAGCAGTTCGTCCGCCATGCCCAGGCCCGACCGTTCGATCGCCGCCTGCAACGCCAGCTTGGCGGTCGCCAGCAGCACGGCGAGCTCGGGCCGCGTCAGGCCGCGGCCCTCGACCGAACGCCGCAGCAGATCGTCGTTGCCAGCAAGCCCCTCGACCGCGCGATCGAGCGAGCCCGATGCCTCGAAGATCTCGATCAGGCGAACATAGCTCGGCACGGTTTGCGCACCGCCCGCTTCTGCGATCGACAAGGCAAGCGTCTGGAGTCGGTTATCCTCGAGCACCAGATGCGCCACATCGTCGGTCATGCTCGCGAGGAAGCTGTTGCGGTCCTCGAAGCCCAGGCGCCCTTCGATCATCTCGCGGTTGAGCGCGATCTTGATGTTGACCTCATTGTCCGAGCAATCGACGCCCGCCGAATTGTCGATGAAGTCGGTGTTGATCCGGCCGCCCCCCAAAACACCACTGCGCGCCGAGAAGGCAATGCGGGCCGCCTGCGTCACGCCAAGGTTCGCACCTTCGCCAATGGCCGTCGCGCGCAGATCCTCGGCATCGACGCGCAAGCGATCGTTGGCGGGGTCGCCGACCGCGATGTTGTTCTCGGCACGGGCCTTCACATAGGTGCCGATCCCGCCGAACCAGATCAGGTCGACCGGGCTCTTGAGGATCGCCGAAATAAGCGCACCCGGCTCGATCTCGCGTTCCGCGATGTCGAGCGCGGCGCGGACTTCGTCGGTCAGCGCGATCACCTTGGCGGTGCGGGGGAATACCCCGCCGCCTGCCGAAATGAGCGACTCGTCATAGTCCGCCCAGCTCGAGCGCGGTAGCGCGAACATCCGGGCGCGTTCGGCGAAGGAGGCGGCGGGCTCGGGGTCCGGATCGAGGAAGATATGACGATGGTCGAACGCGGCGACGATCTTGAGCTCGTGGCTGAGCAACATGCCGTTGCCGAACACGTCGCCCGACATGTCACCGCATCCGACGACGCGGATCGGCTGCGTCTGGACGTCGGTCCCGCGCTCTGCGAAGTGGCGCTGGACGCTGACCCAAGCGCCCTTTGCGGTGATCCCCATCGCCTTGTGGTCATAGCCGACCGACCCGCCGCTCGCGAACGCATCGCCGAGCCAGAAGCCGTGCTCGAGCGCGATCGCATTGGCGACGTCGGAGAAGGTTGCGGTGCCCTTGTCGGCGGCGACGACGAAATAGGGGTCCTCGCCGTCGTGGACGACCACGCCTTGCGGGTGGACGACCTTGCCCTCGACGATGTTGTCGGTGATCGACAGCAACGTGCGGATGAACACGCGGTAGCTTTCGGTGCCTTCCGCAAGCCATGCGTCGCGGTTGGATGCGGGCGGAAGCTGCTTGGCATAGAAGCCGCCCTTCGCGCCGGTCGGAACGATCACCGCATTCTTGACGCGCTGTGCCTTCATCAGCCCGAGGATCTCGGTGCGGAAGTCGTCACGCCGGTCGGACCAGCGCAGGCCACCGCGCGCGACCGGGCCGGCGCGCAGGTGGATGCCCTCGATCCGCGGGCTGTACACCCAGATCTCGCGCCATGGCACTGGGGCGGGGAGGCCGGGAATGCGGTGGCTATCGAGCTTGAACGCGAGTGCCTCTGAACCTGCGGGCGTGAACGCGTTGGTCCGGAGCGTCGCCGCGATCATGGAATAGAACGCGCGCAGGATGCGATCATCGTCGATCGCGGTCACCGCATCGAGGCCTGCTTCGATCGCCGCGTCCGTCTCCGCGGGATCACGGTTTTGCGCAGGATCATGCACCGCGGCAAAGCGGGCGATCAGCGCTTCGGCCACGCGGGGTGCCCGACGCAACGCATCCACCACGGTGGTCAGCCCATAGGTAAGCCCCGCCTGGCGCAGGTAGCGGAACCACGCGCGGAACAGCACGACGGCCTGCGGACTGACCCCGACTTCGATGATCAGCCGGTTGAACGCGTCATTCTCCGCAGCGCCTTCCAGCACGGCTGCGATCGCGCCTTCCAGCACCGCAGTGTCGACCTGCGACGCGGCGTCGTTCGATTCGACGATAAATTCATGGACGAAGGCATCGCTTTCGTCCTGCAGCCGCGTCGGCAACTCGCCGATGACACGGAAGCCGAAATTCTCGAGCACGGGTACCGCATCGGACAGCGGCAGCGCATTGCCGAGCTTGTAGATCTTGAGGTGGCGATCCTCTCCCGGAGCGGTCGGGATAAGGCGCACGCCCCGTGCGCTTTCATCTTCGAGCGCAGCGAGCCGCTGGATGTCTTCTCCAGCTTCGGCGGGGGTACTGACGTTACGGTAGTTCTGCGGGAACCCCGCCGCCCAGCGCAATGCGAGCCGAGCCGCACGTGGTGCATCGGTCTGCTCGACCAGCGCGGCTTCGACCGCGGGGACCCAGCCGCGCACCATCCGCGCGATCCGGGTGTCGAGCGCGTCAGTGTCGGGCAGCACGCCGCCTTCGCGCAAATCGAGCGTGTAGCGGATCAGCGCGATCGTATCGTCAACCGCGATCGACCAGTTGAGGATATTAGCATTGGCTGCTTCCGCCAGCATATCGCCGATTGCAAGGCGACGCGCGGTGGTGAGGTCGTCGCGTGGCAGCCATGCGAAGGCGAACAGGTGTCTTCCGAGCGTGCTGCGGACGAGCGCCAGCTTCGGTCGTGGCCGATCCGCCAGCGACATGGCGGTGAGCGCAACATTCTCGAGCGATTCGGGCGTGAACCCGGCAACGAGATCGTGCGGCAGCGCGACCAGCGCGTGCGTCAGCGCCTTGCCCGTGTGCCCCTTGGGATCGAACCCGAACTTCTTTTCCAGCGCAGCCAGACGCGCGCGCAGCACCGGAACATCCTCGGGCGCCGCGAGCAATGCCGCGCTCGTCCAAAGGCCGGCGTGGATCGACAACCCCGTTACGCGTGCGCCGTCGCGCAGTGGGACCAGTGCAAGATCAAGCGGAACATGGCGGTGAACGCCCGAGATCAGATTGGACTTGAGCAGCAACGGGGCTTCGCCGCCGTCTTCGAACCACGACATCGCGAGGCGCCGCGAAGCTTCCGCAAGGATTGGCACGGGTTGCTGATTGCGGGCGATACCCAAGGCCTGCGGGCTGCCCGAGCCTTCCGACACCCATGTTTCGTGGCCCAGCAGCGTCATCTTGCGATCGAGCAGCCAGGTGAGCAGGGCACGGCCTTCCCCCTCGGGCAAGGTCGCGATGTCGGATGCCATCGCATCCTCCAGCCCTTGCCAGTCCCCGACCGCCGCACGCACGTCCTCAAGGTTCTTGGTCAGCTCGATGACGAGGTCGCGTCGTTCCCGGGCGTCGACGCGTTCGAGCTCGATGTAGATCATCGACTCGGCGGCGCCTTCGTCGACTTGGGTCAGTGCGCCATCCGAATCGCGTGTGACACGCAACACGGGGTGAATGATCCGGTCGATCGAAATATCGTGCGCGCCGATCGTGGCAGCGATCGAATCGACCAGGAAGGGCATGTCGTCGTTGACGATGGCGAGTCGCATCAGCCGTCGGGGATCGGTCGCGGGCAAGGGCTCGAGCGCGATCGTTACGGTCGCGGGCGAGCGCTGTTCGGCGGTGGCGGCGACGAAGCTTGCGGCGGCGGCGCGCTCGGCCTCCCCGAACCCCTGCAATTCACCCGGAAGGGCGCCTTTGGTGAGCCGGACGGCAAGTGCATCCGACAGCGATTTGAGCGTGGTCTTAGGCATGGGCGGTCCTATGCGCCGGTCCGATGGCGACCTCAAGACTTGTGGCGGTGCAACATTTTCAACGAGTCGCCTGGCGCATCACGCGCTCTGTAAGCGCGGAGTCATCCGTAACCGTTGCAACGATATCGAGCGTACCAACGACGGAGGTGCGCGCGAGGAGCAGCACATACTCTCCTTCGATCGATCCGGTCTGCAGCTTGACCTGGGCAAGCGCGGGGCGCTCGGCAAGCATCATGGACGGGCTGATTCGCTGCCCGACCGCGGGCGCTCGAGCCTGTCGCTCGGCAGATACCACACCCTTTATCCCGCCGTCGAACCCTTCGAGAAAACTCTGAAGAGCACCCGCCGGCACACCGATCCGCCGCGCATGTGCCAGGACGGCGGCATATTCGGTCAACCGGGTCTTTTCATAATCAACGCCGAAAACAAGCTTCACCACCGGGGTCATGGGCGCACGAAGCTGGACGGTGATGTTCGCCCGATCGAGCAGCGTCGCATACCCAAGCGGATCGGCATCGGCCGCGATCGCGAAATCATGTGCGCGGGCAAGGGCACGGTACAGCGTTCCGCGGCTACGGAGGTCCGCGGTTGCGGCGGCCGCCGCAGTTTGCCGCGCGAGCAGTAGCCGATCGGACAGGCTGTCGTTCTCTTCGCCGTCCTTGGCAACCATGTCGGCATCGAGGGTGGATTGGCCCGTTTCGTCCTCTTCGGTATCGTCCTCCAGGTCGATCAGGGACGCTAGGGCGTGGTTTGGCCCGTCGGCCCAGACCGGTGCGGTGGCGGCGCGTGCCGGAACGGCGCGCGCTGCGGCGATTTCCGCATACAGTCCCGCCGCGGTATCGGCGTCGACGAGTTCCTTCCAGTTGATGACGCCATAAATGAAGTCGATCGTGTCCGCGTCGGAGGAAAAGGGCATCAGGATGCCGCGATACAGCGTATTGTGGCCGCGCATGCTGACGAATTCGGCTTCGAAACCGATCGGCGAGCGGCTGGCAATGATTTGCAGATAATGGTCGGTCAGCCGCGACAGGAGCGACCCGGCGGGCACCTGTGCGATATGCGTCGTTCCGGTATCGAGCGAACATTCGTCGCGAAGCGCCCGCCCGAGATACGCGATCGCAGGGTTCTCGATTCCCTGCGTGAAATCGAGCAGGACGCTGTTGCTCCCGAAATCGGCGATCGTCGCCGGGTCGAGGTCCTGGATCGAGGGATAGCCTCGCCCACCGAGCAGCGAGACCCAATAGTTGTAGGCGCGAACATGCATGCGGCGTTCATCGGTACCGACCGCGATCTGCGGTTCGGCCAATCCGTCGCCGGTTGCATCCGGCCCGCCGCGACCGGGGGTGCCGGCGCCGAACCGGTCGTCCTCGAAGTCGTGAACACTATCCATTGCGCAAACGCCCTATCTGGCCCGGGGGCCGCTATCGATTTGCTAATGCACCATGTGTGGTAAACGTCCGGTAAAGGAGCGATCGATCGCCAAAAATCGGAACGACTTTGCCGCATTGGCTTGCCAGCGCCAAATCCATTTGATAAGCGCCCGCCTCCACGGTCGCCGATCAGGCGCCGTGTGTGCCGCTTTAGCTCAGTTGGTAGAGCATCGCATTCGTAATGCGGGGGTCACAGGTTCGAGTCCTGTAAGCGGCACCAGAGCTTCCTAAAAGCCTGATTACCCTCAGAAATCCCAGAACAGCGTGACTTCGAAGTGCCATCGCGTACATTGCGAAGGTACAAAACGCCATGGGGATCACCGTGAAACATATCCTCAAACTTGGCGCGGGCCGCATGAGCTACCGCCGTGCCTACCCCGTTGCATTGCGCCCACATATCGCCGGAGAGCCTGTGCAGCTCAAGGTAGCTTTGGGGCTGGAAGGGTCCCCAGGGTTCCTATCTCGCTATGAGGAGGCTGAGGGCCGATACCGTGACATCGTGACGATGGCGAAGCGCAGGGCGGCGGGGGCCTTTGATGCCCTAGACTCGGCCACGATTGCCTATCTGGCTGAGACGTTCCGGGTCCAACTCCTGCAAGATGACGATGAGGCTCGGTGGGATACTGAAGAGCGCGATCAGTACCGGAGCATCACTGCGGACCTTGAGGCCCGTGGGGTCCCTCACATAGCGCCTTGGAAGGGCAAAGAAGCGCAACGCTTCGCCGCTAAGGCCCGAGCCCGTCTCGCGGAGAGCTTGCCCCTCTATCGGGGACTCAGGGGCAACGGGGACCTTAATGGCATCGTGGTCCTGTGGATGGATGAAGCCTTAACTTTACTGGAGGCGGCTGAGCTGGCTGTAGCCCCTGATGCTCTGAAGCCCTTTCAGCATCTGTGCAGGGCTATGAATGATGCAGCTATCTCGGCCGGGGAAGCGATGCTGCAGCGGTTGGATGGCTTCGATATCCCCACCCCTGCTTCTCCCGAGCCGCTGGGGGACCGTCCTGTTCCAACCCCTGCAGCTGAGGGTGTCGCCGCCGTCCCGTTGCTTGCGACCTTTGAGAGCTACGCTCAGGCTCAGGGGATGACGCCTGGGGTTCGTGCCGAGTGGCGTAACTATGTCCGCCGCCTAATCGACTTCCTAGGGCACGATGACGCAGCCAGACTAACGGCCACCGACCTAATGAACTGGCGTGACAAGCTGCTGACGGAGCCTTCCCGCCTGGGGGTGTTGAGGAAGCCCATCACCGTCCGGGACAAGTACATCGTCACCGTCAAGGCCATGCTGGCGTGGGCTGTGGAGGAGCGCAAGCTACCTGAGAATGTCGCTATGGGGGTGAAGGTTCGGGTCCCCAAAGAGGCGAAGCTTAGGGATGCTGCATTCACTACTGAGGAGGCCCGAGCGATCCTTTCGGCCACTCTGGAGCCTATGGGCCCTCGGGTGTCTGAGCGGCACGCCTTGGCCAGGCGGTGGATACCATGGCTTTGCGCATACAGCGGGGCTCGGGTGAACGAGATCAGCCAGCTACGGAAAGAGGACGTCCATACCGTAGATGGCGTGTGGGTCTTGCGGATAACGCCTGAGGCGGGGACGGTGAAGAGCAAGGCAGCAAGGCTGGTGCCGTTACACTCCCACATCATCGATCAAGGGTTCCTTGAGGTCGTCAGGCGGCGGCCAGACGGGCCCTTGTTCTTCGATCGGTCCCAGACGCGGGTGGAGTCGGATAGCAACCGGCATTTCAAGAAGGTGGGCGAACGTCTCGCGGCGTGGGTGCGGGCGGATGTGGGCATTACCGATCCAACCCTGCAGCCCAACCACGGCTGGCGTCACCTGTTTAAGGCCTTGTCCTATGATGCCGGGATTGAAGAGCGCTTGGCCGATGCGATTCAAGGGCACGCTCCAACTACTACCGGGAGGTCTTACGGTGGGCCATCGGTGACGGCAAAAGCGGAGGCCATCGAGAAGCTACCGCGATTTGATGTATAAAAATGATAGTCCACAATAAGATACTGTTGCCGATGTGGTGGTGACATTGGCTGGGCTTCGAACCTTAGCAGTCTGTCAATAACTCTGCTTCTAAGGAAGTGTTACAATCGGAGATTATCCACACCCTGCTAAATAATAGTCTGATCTACAACGATTTTAACTGTTGCTATTGGCGTGAATAACGTCACGATTGCGGTGATATTCACTGACGGGAGCAAGAGTATGGCACGGTCAATCAATCAGGCTGCGGTTATCGACATCAAGTTGGCCGATGGGATGGCGTTCGGCATGGGCGAAGGAGCTTACCTTATCGTGCAGCACGATGAGTACGGGCACCGCCATGCTGTGTTGGTGACCCCGGAAACGCTAAAGGCGATCGGTGCTGTTGAGCGGGCAAGGTCTGGCGGCGTGGCTGGGGCCATCATGAAGAAGGCTTCTGAGGGGGCCCTTGAGGCCCGTACAGCGCTCGTGGGGCTACGGCACCGGGTAGGTAGCCAGTGGGGCGCAAAGGCCCTTGGCGACTCTCAGGGGACTCAGGCTGGGCTATCTGCTGCCTGAGGTGGCAAAAGCCCCAGGGAGGCCCTTGAGGGGACCCTGGGGCGATAGTTCACTTGGAGGCCAGTACGTCTGCCTTACTTAACCTCTTCCACCGTCCAACCGTGTGCCGCAGGGGACTTACGGGTCGATGGGGGCGCTGAGCGCAGCTTGTTCGCGTAGGCTGCGTCAGACCCTACCAAGGAGCCGTGAGCCTTGACGTAGCTGTCCCGGAACTGGTGCTTATCAATCACGGATTGGTTGAGACGGCGTTGTTCTTCGACGAACTTCTTGTTGGCTTCGTAGGGCTTATCCTCGCTGCCGACGATGCCTTGCTGAACCTGAAGGTCCCTATCGGACTGAGGTCCTGAGCCTGGCTTATGTTGCTGCAGGGCCATCTTGCTAGTGATGGCTCGGAGGCGGGCTAGATCGGTATTGCCCATCCATCCCTGAACGACATGGGCCGCGTGGTCCAGAAGGCCTCCACGGGGCCTCAGGCGGTTGTTGATGCCTTCGAACTCGTTGAGGGTGGCCACGTTAGCAGATGCTGCGTCTGCCTCCTGTTGCTCGGCCAGGAGGGCTTTTTGGGCCTGTCGTCGCTCTGAGTCCGAACCGGCTTGGGCGAGGCCTTTGGCCCTGTAGGCGTCTAGCTCTCTCTTGTGTTCCGGCTTCAGTTTGCCTTGAGCCTCTCCTATTTGGAGGAGGGCGATGCGGGCCTTGAGTTGGTCTGCCATGGTTGGATCCTATTTCAGGTAATCAAGGTCGCTGTTGCCCGAAGGCTTGGCGCTGGGTTTCTTGCGGGTGGACGGCGGCGCAGCGTGCTTACGTTCAGCGAGCCCCAAGCGCTTGGTAGCGAGGCCGTAGTTGCGGTCAGCGTTGGTTTGGGTTCGGGCTCCGGATGCGGTGGCTCGCTCCCCAGCTGCTCGGGCTCTGGCGTCGGTCATGCGTTCCGTGGGGCTGACGGTCTGCCCAGCCATCGCTGTTGCCACGTCAGGGTTCCATTCTTCGGGGAGACCAAGGTCATACCCCAACCGAGTGCTATCGGCCCTAAAGTCACTGTAGGCCTGGGCCTGCTGTTCCTTGGGAAGTTGCAGGATTGCTGACATGGTGGCCGCCCGCATCCTCACATTGTCGGAGGCATTTGGGGCCGGTGGGGCTTTGGCAGCGCGGGCCTTGTCCGTTAGGTAGCTCTGGACCTGGGCAATCGGGGTATAGGTACGCATACCCGTTATAGGGTCCGTAGTGATCTCGAAGGCATCGTCAGGGCCCCCGGTTGTTACGTCTCTCTTTTGGAGGGCAGTATAGCCTTTGCGAAGCTGGCTAATGTTCTCTGCTGCCCCGCCGAGGCCGGCTGCGAAGCTTTCGGGGTGAGAGAGGAAACCGCTACCAATTGCGGCGAGGCTCTCAGAAAGGTTCTCTTTGGCAAAGGGCCTGTAGCGTTTGCGTTCTATGGACGCCGGAGGGGCCTGTGGGAGCCCCTGGGGACTCGCTGGGGCTTGTGAGGGCATCGGCTGGGCCATTGTGGCCTGAGCGGGCTGGAGAGGCCCAGGGGAGTCCTGCGAGGCCTGAGGGGCGAAGGGACCCTGAAGCCCAGTAAGGCGGGGGTCTGTCGCTGGGCTCAGGGGGGAGCCGTGAGGGACGTTGGGGTCGAATTGGCCGTAGAGGCTTTGGAGCCGGGGGTCCCGGTTTGAGAGGATTGTCAAAAAGGCTGACCTTATGAGAGAGGGCAAGCCCGCCACACAATGCGATTGTGCGTACCATTGGCGGGTGTTTAGGGAGCCCTCCGCCATCTCAGTGCGGAGTCTTACAGGCAGTAGACTGGCACGAAGGCTCAGTGACTGTGCTGCGTGCGGATCGGCGTTAGCGTCAGCGAGGAACCGCTTTTGGGGCGGCCCGATCCACTTCTTCCAATAAAGTACGCTCAATGGACGGCTTGGTCAATCGTCCCGTTGCAACGGTGTTTGTCTCATTGCGCTTAAGTCGCCGTGAGCTACGCTATGTCGACAACAGGCCAACCGGGAGTAGATTGTGGCAGTTCGTGAGCTTCGTTCGCAGAGAGAAAAGCGGCTGGCGGGCCTTATTAACAATGATGTGTATCAGTACGATCAAGTTCCAAACAGCACTCGCGTGCAGCTTTTGCTGATAGGAGTGGACGTGTTTGGTGAATTCCGAATGCGATATAGCAGGGGGGTTTCCGACAACCGAACATGGGATCGTCTGGAAAAGGACTACTGTCGAGAAATTGGAATTCACCAGATTAGGCCAAGTAGCACTCTCGCAGGTAGGATAGAAGACTTTTACCATAACGCCGCCGCACCCAAGTTGTTGGACTTTCTTGAGTTGGTTTGCTGCCAAATGATTGGTACTTTTCCAACTTTTGGTGATGAAGGTAAGCAGGGCGTGGAGGAAATCAATCATAGATTGAGGCAGGGACTTGTTGGGTACCAATTCGAAAACAATCAAATTGTGAGGGTAGATAGTCAATTCATCCACGCAGAGGTAGTCAAGCCTGCATTGAAATTGATGAATTATCCTAGGTTCGAGGGCCCTCTGGAAGAATATCTAGAGGCGCATAACCACTATCGTAATGGAGAATACAAGCAAGCTATAGCGCAAGCCTCAAATGCATTCGAGTCTATGATGAAAGCCGTGTGCGATGAGAAGGGCTGGGCCTACGACAAGAACGCTCGCGTCTCTGACTTAGTTAAAGTTCTAAAGTCTAACGCCCTTTGGCCAGAATATATGGACAACTCTTTCGAGCAACTTATTGCTACACTAAAGTCAGGGTTATCAGTTATTAGGGATAAAGATGCAGCGCACGGGCAAGGGGGTATTCCGAAAGAAGTCCCTGACTACATCGCCGCATATGCTTTGCATCTCGCAGCTAGTAAGATTGTGTTGATCGGGGAGGCCGCCCGGGTATGACGGCGGTTCGAAATGCTTCGCTTGCCTTGGGGCTATTGATGACCCTTTGGGTGGACGGCCGTTGAAACGGGTGGGTAGTCTTAGTGAGTGGGGCGGATGACGCGAGAGTCCGAGCTGGGTCAATTGCGGCGCAGCGAAACCGCCACTTTCTAGCCCGGATTACCAGAAGATCGATATGGAACCAGCCTTTGGTATAGGGGACCCATTGGAAAGGCATTGCCATTTTCTTGATGGGGCTGCGGTGGCGGGCCGTTTGGAGCTGTTGAATCGCAAAGGCCGCGTTCCGTTGGTCGGAGCAGGCGCGATGCACCCGGGTGCGAGCTGGGACATTCCAGGCGACACAGGGGCTGGCCGGTCCCGTAGGGTGACATTTGGCCGCCGTGCACAGCGAGCCCATCGCTGGTTCCGATTGACTAAGCCGTGGACCCAGAGTCCCCTGCGAGGGGGCGTTTGGGGGATAGTAAGTGAAGGTCTGGTTAGGCGCGACGATGATGCTGCTGGCGGGCTGTGGTCCGTCACCGAACGACCGTATCTGTTCAACCCCGGAGGCGGTGCCCGCTGTAGGCGACTGGGAGGGCTGTGTGCACCGATGGTCCTATCGGTTGGCGAGAGCTGATGGCTCGCTGTCCCAGATTGCCAGCGCTGCTGCAGGGGGGTGTGAGAATGCCATAGAGGCGGCGGTTGAGGCCGGGGTTCCGAACGGTAGCAAGGACCTGACATATATCCTCGACGCGACGACAAGGCGGAAGGCCTACGCCAGTGCCCTATTCCACGCGGCCCAAGCGCGGGCTGGGCATTGTGCCGTGCCGTGAACCTTACTGTTCGCATAGAATTATTCTTCGGACGCGTCCTTATGAGCAATCTCAAAATCTAATAGAGGCTTCCCAAAATGCCGCGCCATGTCTTTCTTGTAGAGGATCAGGCACCGGTCAACCTTCTCCATGTTCTCGTCTACCAATTGAATCATGCTCTCAAGTAAGGACTCAAGCATCAACGTATATGGTTTGATGCGGTCAGATTCCTCCTTGTTGAGATGGTGCGTAAAGGTCATTCCCTCATTGGCAACAGGTGTCGGCATTAGCTCGTACAGTGCCTCATGACGGACTTTGTACTCGTTCATTGCGTAAACAATAGACGAGTATCGGCCAAAGCATAACTCTAAGTCCATGAGGAGATCTGCCGATTGCGACTTCAAGAGGAAATCAGTTTCGCTTTGGTTTAGCTCTTGAGGTTTGCGATCAGGGACGCCCAGCGGCCTCACCAAAGGGAACTTCATGCCTGGGGGATACATCGGCTCCCGATTGGCGAGGCTCGCTTTCATGTGTCGATCAATGTCAGCGGTTTGGTTGAGCAAGGTCATGGCTTTCCAACCGATGCCTCTGCCAATCTCTGCATCGCGCTGTCGCTCGTCTAGTCGTCTCTGCCGCTTGCTGATGGGATAAGCGGATAAGGCCACAGCTACAGCCAGCGCTGACATCGATCCCGAGAACCAATCGGCCCAGCTTCCGGCTTCCAAACTGGCGAAGCCCAGCAAACTGTACACTTGCCCCATCCGTTAATCCCCCGCGAAACTCACCTCCGCATACCTCAGACGCGCCCTAATATCATCACGCTGTTGTCTGAGTTGCTGGTTGATAGCACGGTGTATCGCAAACGAACGGTTTCGAGCCCCTACCGGATACTGTATCGATAATTAGCTTGACCCGACTTACGATACATGAGCAATAGCGAGCTACGTTATCGATACAGGAACGGTCCCATGGCTCGCACATTCGCTTACTGCCGCGTCAGCACTCTCGATCAGACCACCGACAACCAGGTTGGGGAGATTGAAGCAGCGGGCTTTGCAGTCGATCCTAAGCGGGTGATTACTGAAACAGTATCCGGATCTACCTGCGCTCGGGAGCGTGTCGGCTTTGCGAAGCTCATGGACCGTCTAGAGGCGGATGATGTGTTGATCGTTACCAAGCTTGACCGGCTGGGCCGCAACGCGATGGACGTGCGGGCTACAGTCGAGGCGTTGGCCGAGGTGGGCGTTAGGGTCCACTGCCTTGCCTTGGGCGGTGTTGACCTCACCAGCTCAGCGGGGAAGCTCACCATGGGTGTAATCAACGCGGTTGCCGAGTTTGAGAGAGACTTGATCGTGGAGCGGACCCAGGCGGGCTTGAAGCGGGCTAAGGCCTCTGGGGCAGTCTTAGGCCGTCGCGCTGCTTTGGACCCGGAGCAGCAAGAGGTCGTACGGCAGCGTAGGGCCGCCGGGGACTCGCTGGGTGTGTTGGCGAAGACGTATGGTGTGTCCCGGGCGGCAATCCAGCGTGTGGAGCGTAGGGCCTCTGCGGGGGCCTGAGGGGCTACATTTATCCGGGCAGGGCTGGGTAGGCATTCTCAATCAATACCAGCGTGTTATTATAGTCCTACACCTGTAGTTTCGTTTTGATTGCCCCCAGTCTCACACGACGAGCCGTTGAAGCCGCGCAGGGACCAGAGGGACCCCACCGGTCCTCCAGGGCTCCTAGTGGACCTTGGGCACCGGGGCGCTTGCCATGCCTAGCCGCTCGGTGAAGTATTGCTCGAAGGCCTTCCCCAAAACCTCCACCCCAACCCCATGCTTGGACTTAGGGACAATCAGGGCGTCATGGACCGGGAGGAACCCTATTCCTTGGGCCTGAAGTTTGGTCATCGCCATCATCATTATCTCCGCCTCATGGTACTGGAGGTCGTGAGTGTTGATGCCGCAGGCAGCTAGACCCTCAAGGACCGGAAAGCGCTTTGAGGCAGCCTGGCGCACCTTGGAGCATCGGGGTCCCCCTGCATTGGGATCGGATGCCCCCAGCGCGATCATGACCCACCGCTTTACCTCTTTCGGATCGAGGTCGGGGAGAGCGTAAGGGGCCTCGTTGGCATCAAAGGGCAGGTTAAGGAGGCCGTGTAGGATTGTGAGGTGTGCCGCACTGAGGTCTACCTCTTCTACCTCTTCCCCATCGATCCTGAGGATAGCTGCGCGGGCCCTCCGCCCCCTGCCCCCTTCGTCCCCACCGTCGCTCATGGTTTCGTAGGCGTCACCCTTAGGCATCGAGTGGAAGCGCCCACCCCACTGCCACTTGAAGCCTGGTTGGTCGGCGTGGCTGTAGAGGCGGCGAAGGCCCGCAAAGACGATACCCTCAATTCTTCCAGGCGCCATGAGGTAGGCGTTCAGGCCTTCCATGCTGGCGACCAGGGCGGAGGCCTTAGGGTCTGCAGGATCGATAGGGACCTGTACGGCCCTGGAGGTCTTAGTCTCCTTCCTGGCCCTTGCCTCGATCACATCACAAGCGGCTGGGGGGCTGGCGGACCCTACAGCGAAATGGGTCGAGAGGTTGCTTAGGATGACCCCATGATCTTCCGCCATCTGGACCAATTGCAGCGTTGGACGAAAGCTGGTCATTGCGGCCCGCTTGTAGGTTTGTCCGAACCTCTCCTCTTCGTCCATGAAGAAGCCGGGAAGCTCCTCAAGCAACCCGGACGCTTTCAGAGAGTCCCGCATAGCTTTGAAGGCCGTGGCACGCCCTGGGTAGCTTGCTATCTCGCTATTGTTGGTCCTCAGTTTGCTCCATCTCCCTGCACGAATGCCGTGGAGTAGGTCTGACAGGAAGGGCCCCAAAGCCTCCCGGTAGCGCACAAGCATGGTCGGACGAGCTTGGACCTTACCGGCCATATAGGGGGCAATGACGATATCAATAATGGATCTAACCAAGGCCTCTGCCTCAGGGGACTTTGCATCACCGGCAAGGAGCATGGAGCGGGCAAAAGTCCTAGCGTCCCGTCGATCCGAAAGGCCTTCGGGTGACGACAGGGCCGCTAGGGGTGTGGATGCGTGCATGACTAGACCTTGATGGGTATTAATAATCATCCCTGTGGGGCAGGCTTGAGGGACTGAATGGGTCTTATGGTAGCGTAGGGTGAACGCTTAGCATAGTGGAGTAAAAACTCATGTTGAAATTGGACCGTTTGGAACAAGCAGCTTCGAAGGGCCATCATGAGATCGGCTAAGGTGCAGTGTTAGGTGCTTGCCTGCGAATTTTATGTGAATAACATGCTGTTTTATAATCGACGGCTGGACATGCAGCAGTGGTCACATTGACGATAAGGGTACGATCGATGGACCATAGTAAATTGCCGGCGGACCCAGCTGTAGCAAAAGAGGTAATAACCGCACAGTCAGCAGCCAGCAGAGTCAAACTTGATCGGGGGATAATAGGCGTAATTCTTGGAACAAAGGACCATGCGCCAAATAATGTTGCGGGTACCGTTGTTGTCGCTTCATTGACTGCCATCATCTATCTTGCCGCGAGTGATAGTGAACCACCTCACCATGAAAAGGCTATATCGATTTTGATGTCTATATTATCGATGTTTGGTGGCTTTATGTTTGGACGAAGCGTTAAGTGAACTAAAGTTTTCGCATCAAAGGTTTTTAGGGAGCTTGTCGTGTCCGTAACGATTAATCAGAAGATTCTACTGCTAAACGAACGCGTGCTGTTCAAAGAAAGACAATTAGTTGAGATTAGTGGAGCGTTCCCAATTCGTATTAGAGCAAACAGTGCCGCCGCCCCAGGAATTGGATTCGTGAGCGTTGGTGGTATCTTTGAGCTCTCCATTGACGGCATGAGTGTATCGAACTTTGATCAGGTTACTTCCGGATCAGGATCGTTAAACGGCGTAGCGTTTGAATACATTGTCCGTACAGTCTATGTTGCTGCGCTGGGTGCTGACAAAATTTACGAAGTAAGTATGACCGTTAACGCTGTTTGACGACTAGCGCACAGGTTCATCATGGTAGGATCGTCGTCCGCCATCTCACGAGCGCGTATGCTAATGGGCGGAAACGGAATGACCGCTTTATAAGTCTATGGTCTGCACCGTCGGCACCGCGTTGATCTGTGCCACCGCCAAATCGCCCCGGGGGGTCGCTCGGTACCGCAAGAGCCTACCATCCCCATCATCCCACCGTGCCCCCACAAACCTAGGACCCAGGGAGCCATCGCGCAGTTCCACGCCTAGGGTGCGCAAGTCCTGAGAGGCCGTGGTGGCGGGCATGTCCACCCTCTCTGCTACCTCTGCCCGTGTGGTGTCTGGGTGGGCAGCCACGTCAAGGAGAGTCTGTATCAGCCGAACGGGGGCACGCGGTCCCACAATGGCTTGAGCTGCCTTGAGGCCCGACAGGAACAGCTCAAGGCCTTTCCGCGTATCGGGGTCGAGTGGCTCCACAACCGGACGGCAGCGCGGAGGCGAAGGGCTGGGCGAAGGCTGAGCGGTCTGCATGAGCTAGGCCCTGAGCCTAGGAACTCACGCCGTCTAGTCGGATACACAAACGGAGAATGTCCCGGACTAGGAATGAACAAATCCCCAAAACCTAGAAATGCTAGCTTGAGCCGTTAGTAAAAGTAGGTACAAAGCTAAGGTCAGAATCAAGCGAAACGGGACTCGAAAGCTACGCATTTCCGCCGTTTCTTGAGGTAAAGGTCGCTTCCTGTAAGCGCACCATTTTTCATATATGAAAACTAGAGGCGGTCCGTGAGGATACGGGCAGTTGAGCATGCCATGGGGCTGCCTGACGTCTGCACGCGCTCTACCCGGCGACGGGTAGTGACGACGATGTCCCCCCACAGCGTCGCCGGGAATGGCATCCGGTTCGGTCCATGACGTTTTGGCCGGCGTTGGCGTGCTAAATTGTGCCGTGGCCGGCGCTGCGACCATACGCGTGGTCAACGCGAGCACCGATAAAGCGTTCGGCGTCCGTGATGAAATTGCTGCCATGATGCCCGCGTTTGTAAGCCTTTACGTGCCGCTTTGCCCTTTATCTCAATATCCTGTGATGGAATTAGGATTGTGGACAGAGCTTCTATTGGCTGCGGCATAGTCGCGCTTGGTCGACATCCCCCGGTCACTTGTTACTGGTCGGGGTGTCGGCGGATAGCGTTGGACATGACTCGCGGAAATAGATCCTATGGTGCCCAAGTTGCGCATGATCTGGCGCAGCGGTCGATCTTGGGGTGATGTTAGCGTCGAACGGTCCCGTAAAACTTGGAGCGCTTCCCGTGCGGGGCGAGTTGGCTACAAGCCAAGTCATGTCATCTTTGATCCTCTACATCGGTGCGGCGCTTGCGGAGATCGCGGGCTGTTTCGCGTTTTGGGCTTGGTTGCGCTTGGGCAGGTCGGCGCTGTGGGTCGTACCCGGAACCTTGTCGCTTGCGACGTTCGCGTTTCTTCTTGCCAAGGTGGATTCGACCGCTGCCGGCCGTGGCTATGCGGCATATGGCGGGGTTTACGTAACTGCGGCGGTGGTGTGGTTGTGGCTTGCGGAAGGTGTTCGACCGGATCGCTGGGACCTTGGCGGTGCTGCGCTATGCCTTCTTGGCACGGCCGTGATATTCTTCGGACCGCATCGCGCCTGATCCCTTCCAGGACGACGGAGGGCAACTTGGGTTTGCGGCCAGCCGAATGTCGATGTTGCGACGGACAATGGACGCTCCTTTGCATTTGCACGGTACCGAGTGGTGATCAGTATGGTGCCGAAAGCATTCATCGACTTCCGCTCCGCAGCCCGATACGTCTGCGCGGGCTATCCTGTTTCGATGCCACGCTAACGCTGTCGCGTATTGGCAGCGGCAACGGCGGATCGCCGCGTAACCTCTTCGCCAGGACTGCACAGGTTCGTGATAGCCGTTTCCCGCCATGTCGCGATCATCGCGCCGCCTACGCCCGGCCACCTGAATCCGCTGCAGGCGCTCGGTGTCGCCCTTGGAGAGTATGGTTACCGCGTCACGGTCGTTCACTTAGCTGAGGTAGCACGGTTCGTAACCACGCCGGGAATTGGTTTCGCCGGGCTCGATACAGCCGGCTCCACCACATTGTCGCTTGATTCCTATCTTGCCACGCTTGCCGATCCCACGGGATTCCTGGGCCTGACACGGATGATCCGCAGCACCGCCGCGATGACGGCGACGTTGCTCGACCAGGCGCCGGAAGTCCTGCGGCGAATCGGTGTAGATGCCGTGATCGCTGACTCGGCGGAGCCGGCCGGGCCGCTGATCGCCCAAAGGCTCGGCATTCCGTACGTCGTGAGCATCACAGGACTGCCGCTGCTGCGCGAGCCAAACATCCCGCCGCCGTTTCTCGGTTGGCGGTATCGCGCAGATCGATGGGGCCGAGTCCGCAATCAGGTGGGGTATTTCGTGTCGGACCTGCTCCTGCGCCCGATCACGCATGTCCTGGACGAACGCCGGCGTGCTTGGGGTGTCGGGGAGGACATGGCCCCGTCCGCGCCGCTGTCGATCGCGCAATGTCCGGAGTCGCTGGATTATCCGCGCTCGGAATCGGTCGTCTATGGCGGGCCTTGGCGTACGGTAGAGAGCAAGATGCTCGATTTGCCGGTCGACGCGCGGCCGCTGGTCTTCTGTTCGCTCGGGACGCTGCAGGGTGGGCGGCGCGCGCTGTTCTCGACGATGGCGCAAGCGTGTGCGGCGATCGGCGCACGTGCGGTGATCGGCCATGGCGGAGGCTTGAGTGCGGCGGAGGTGGCCGCGTTACCGGGGGACCCGCTGGTCCGGGCGTTCTGGCCGCAGCAGGCGGTGTTGCGGCACTGTTCGGCGGCGGTTCTGCACGGTGGGTTCAACTCGGTAATCGATGCGCTCTCTGCGGGGGTGCCGATCATTGCGCTCCCGATCGCGTTCGAACAGCCCGGAACCGCTGCGCGTCTGGTCCGGATCGGGGCGGGACGAACCCTGTCCCCGCGCGGGCTGACGGTGGAGCGGCTTGCACGTGCGCTAAAGGATGTGATGCAGGATCCGCGCTATCGTATCGCCGCGCGGGGGCTTGCTGCACAAATCGATACCGCAGGCGGCGTCGTTCAGGCCGCTGCCCGCGTCGATGCGGCGTTGTCGGCCCCAGCCTGAGCATCGCCCGATGTGAACTTGGGTAACCTCCACCACGGCGTGTGCGGGCTCAGGTGATGCTGATGGTGATAGGTTCCGAAATGGAAGCAGGTCACCAGCGAGACCAACGGCGATAGCGCGTTGCCGCGCGCATTGTGGGCGTCGGCGAAGGGTGTGTCTTCGTGGCGGTGGGGCAGGTAGGTGCCGAACAGGAACAACTGGACGAGCGCGAGCAGCGCCGGAATCGCCCAGAACACCACAATATTGAGAAGCGACGCGCCAAGTAACATGTACACGATTGCCGCGACGGTAATCCGCAGGATCTGTGCGTGCGTGTAATAGCCAAGGAAGAACCGGAAGAACCACGGACCCGCACGGCGAGGCTCGCCTGCGTGGAAGTCGGGATCGTCGGCAGTGCCAGGCGCGGCATGATGCGCGTGATGCTTGGGAAATAAAGCGCGATACGACAGGCCCGCATAAGCTGCCAGACACAGCGTGCCGATCGCGGTATTCACGCTTCGTCGACCCGGCATCAGCGACCCGTGCATGCAATCATGCGCGACGATGAACAGCCCGGTGCTGAGCCACGCCTGGATCAGGATTACCGGGACCGCGAGAAGCGCCGAAGCCACAGTCCATTGCCAGAAGAAGATCGCGCCCACGTGGATCGCCAGCCACGCGATCCCGATCGCCGCCGCAAGCATCACGCTGGTGCGGGCGTCGCGCGTTCTCGCGCGGGCACGGATATGACTGGCTGAAGCGGTGGTCATCGCTCGGTTCGGGCCGCAAGTTCGCGCTTCAGGCGGGCTGGGTCGGGGGCGAACAGGAAACCGAAACTCACGCTGCCGTCCTTGCCCTTGACCGCATGGTGAAGCCGATGCGCCTGCAACAAGCGCTTCGCATAGCCGCGCCGCGGGACCCAGCGCGCGCCAAACCGCTGATGGACCAGCATGTCGTGGACGAACGCGTAGATACCACCGTACACCGTGATCCCGAGTGCTGCCCACCACACGGGTTCCCACAGCACGCCCAAGCCGAACAGCGCGATCACGAATACCGCGAAGGTCACCGCATACAGGTCGTTCTTCTCGAACGCGCCGTCATGCGGTTCGTGATGCGAGCGATGCCAGCCCCAACCCCAGCCGTGCATCACATATTTGTGTGTCGCCCAGGCGAAGCACTCCATGAACAGCACCATGCCCACCACGATCGCCAGTTTGTCGTACCACGCCATTGCAAACTCCGAATCTCGTTGCGGCAAGCCGGAGCCTGTCTCCTATCGCCGGTTTACCCGGCCTGACCAGCCGTTGCGCGCGGGTTTTCCTGCACATTCGCTCTTAACCGTGCCAAGCCCGGCGCGACCGCCAAGCCGAGCACCGCCATCGCCAGTCCGGCCAGCACGTCCACGCCATAGTGGCCGCCGAACAATGGCGTCGCGAGGATCGTTACGCCAGCCCAGACCGTTGCAGCGACTCGCCATCCGCGCAGGTCGCGCTGTGCCCAGGCCAGGATCACGGCCAAGGTTGCATGATAGCTGGGAAAGCTGACGATACCCATAAGCTGCGTCAGGTCCACCGTGCGCCATGACCCATCGCGCAAGCCGAGTAGCATGTCCTGTTCGATCCATGCCACCGAAGGCCATAAGAGGTGATACGCGGCGGGATCGAACACGTTCCCGAGGGCCGGCATGAAGGCCGAGATCAGGATGGTCGCGAAACCAGTGAGAATGGCCGCCGCGACCGTTGTTCGCAGCGTGCCGATCCGGTCCGTTGCGGCCAGCGCGACGATGCAGACGATCATCTGGAGTGTCAGGCTGTGATAGGCGACCCCGCCGATCCACAACAGGGCTGGCGATCGGTCAGCCACTGCGAAGATGGCATGCCAATCGAATCCAAGGCGCCGATCCGCCGCCGCAAACACATCGTCCCACAGCGGGGCTGCATGGGCCGCGAGCGCGTAGGACAGCACGACGCCGATGGCTGTGAACAACGTCATTTGTAGAAACGCGATCGCGCCGTTCGCCAGCCTTGCTCGACCCGTCCGCGACCCGATGGCGTATCCGGCGTACAGCAGCACCAACCCGATCCCCAGCGGGGTCATGCTCGCGGGGCGAACATGAAACCCGAGATTGAACGAAACGGCAAAGCAGACCAGCGCCATGGCGCCGATTAACCACCAGGAGCCGGCGTCGGTGGTCTGCGCAAGGGGCGTTTTCATCGGCGGGGAACGCAGAACCGGTCCGACAGTGCCAAGACAAGGTAAACAAACTGCTATTTAAGGGGGGCTTGGCATCATGCACGTCAGGTTTGCCCGCCGCGACCCTCTATCTCGCTGGTGGAAAACGATTCTTGCTTATGCGAACGGTTGGCATATCATCCCGCATAGAGCGGTCGTACGAACTGCCGCGTTGGAGAAGATGATGATCGTTGATCGCCGATCGATGCTGTCGCTGGCCGGGCTAGGAATGGGATCGCTGCTGACGGGAACAGGGACGGCCGCAACCGGCGGCGTGTTCCGTCCAGCGTGGCAATCGCTGACTGACCACTATCGCGCGCCGGACTGGTTTCGCGACGCCAAGTTCGGAATCTGGGCGCATTGGTCCGCCCAGTGCGTTCCAGAGGCAGGCGACTGGTATGCGCGGGACATGTATCTGCAGGGATCGCGCGCCTACGACCATCATGTTGCGCATTACGGTCACCCGTCGCGCACCGGCTTTATGGAAATGTATCCCCGCTGGACCGCGAGCCGCTGGGATCCGGCGCGGTTGATGGATCTGTATCAACGTGCCGGGGCGCAGTATTTCATGGCGCTCGCCAACCACCACGACAATTTCGATACCTATGCATCGAACCATCAGCCGTGGAACGCGACGCGGATCGGCCCGCGACGCGACATCGTTGGCCAGTGGAGCAAGCTGGCGCGCGACCGGGGGCTGCGGTTCGGTGTGTCCAACCATTCCGCCCACGCCTGGCACTGGCTCCAGCCAGCCTATGGCTATGATCCCGAAGGCCCGCTTGCGGGGAAGCGCTACGACGCCGCCTGGCTGACCAAGGCCGGCGGACGAGGGAAATGGTGGGACGGGCTGGATCCACAGCAGCTCTACACCGGGCGTACCATGCCGATGCCGGATGGGTTGGGGTCGATCAAGGCAGCGAATGCTTGGCATGAAGCGAACGACCGCGTCTGGACCGAAGCAGCACCTGCCGCCAACCCCGCCTTCACGCGCAACTGGTTCCTGCGCTGCAAGGAACTGATCGATCTGTACCGGCCCGACATGGTGTATTTCGACAATTTCACCTTGCCGCTTGGGCAGGCCGGGCTCGATATCACCGCCTATTTCTATAACCAGTCGATGCGCTGGCATGGCGGGCGTAACGAGGCGGTGGTGACCGCAAAGGGCACGCCGGTCAACCGCCGCGCCGGGATCGTCGACGATGTCGAACGCGGCGTGCACAATGATATCCAGCCCTATCCGTTCCAGACCGACACATGCATCGGCAACTGGCATTACGATCGGGAGCTGTACGATCGAGATGGGTACAAGACCCCCGCCAAGGTCATCCACACGCTATGCGACGTGGTCTCCAAGAACGGCAATCTGATGCTCTCCGTCCCGATGCGCGGCGACGGGACGATCGACGAGAAGGAAGAAGCGGTGGTCGAGGGGATCGCCGCCTGGATGACGCGCTATGGCGCCGCGGTCTACGGGACACGACCGTGGCGTGTGTTCGG
This sequence comes from Sphingomonas sp. PvP055, assembly GCF_040546365.1. Taxonomy (NCBI): domain Bacteria; kingdom Pseudomonadati; phylum Pseudomonadota; class Alphaproteobacteria; order Sphingomonadales; family Sphingomonadaceae; genus Sphingomonas; species Sphingomonas sp. PvP055. The sequence continues at coordinate 3,977,228 of NZ_JBEPNS010000001.1, read as the reverse complement.
CGAGGGTCCGACCAAGATCACGAGTGGGGACTTCAACGAAGGAAAGCCGACGTCCCCCTATACCGCGAGCGACATTCGCTATGCGCGCAAGGGCGCGGCGGTCCATGCGTTCGTGCTCGGCTGGCCCGAGAACGGGGTGGCGAGGCTGCCGGAACTGGCGAAACAGGGCACGGTTCGCCGCGTCACTCTACCGGGGGCAGCGGCGCCGCTCGAGATCCGGCGCGGCGGCGACGCGCTTTACGTCACGCTCCCGGAAGCCCGACGCAATGCGATCGGCGTGGCGCTGATCGTTGAGGGGGACGGGCTAGCCTGACGGGCAGGCGCTCAAAGGAGAGACGCGCATCGACCAAGATCGATGCGCGTCTCGAAGGTCATTTCAGGTCGCGGATCCAGATCGACCGGAAGCTGATCGGCGCGCTGGGGTCGCCATGGTCCTGCAGCTTGATCGCGGCGGGGCCGTGCGCTTTGTACATGGGAGCGCCGATGTACCGAGTCTCCCCCTTGAGCGCGACGTGGTTCTGCACCAGCACGCCGTTGAACAACACGGTTGCATAGGCCGGGCTGGTCACCGAACCATCGGCGGCAAAAACCGGGGCGGTCCAGATTACGTCATAGCTCTGCCATTCCCCCGGCGCCCGAGTCGGGTTGGCGAGGGGGACGATCTGCTTGTAGATCGCGCCCGCTTGACCGTTGACGTAGGTCTTGTTGCGGTAGCTATCCATGATTTGCAGTTCGTAGCCCGCGTCGCCATCGCCGGTCGACGCGAGGAACAACCCGCTGTTCCCGCGGGCCTGACCCGTGCCGGTGATGTTGGCGGGAACGCGCCATTCGATGTGCAGCTGGTAGTTGCCGAACTTGCGCTTGGTCTCGATGTTACCCGTGCCCTTCAGCACCGTCAGCACGCCGTCGCGGACGGTCCAGCGCGCTGCGCCTTTGTCCTTTGTGCTGGTCCACTGGTGGAGGTTCTTGCCGTCGAACAGGACCAGCGCATCGGCGGGTGCGGGCACGGACGGCGTTGGCGCGACCACCACGACCGGGGGTTCGGGTTGCCAGACCTCGGTATCCTCGGGACGTTGCGCGGGCGCGGCCTGCGCAAGAAGCGTGATAGCGAGGAGACTGAACGTAGCGGCCATTTTAGACCATCCTTTCCGATGACGGTGTCGCGCGACATTTGCGGCACCAGGTATCTGCGGGGTTTGTGCGGAACAGCGCCGAAAGGCCGTCGCGGCCGATATCGAACTGATTCCCCCCCGTTTCGTTGCCGCAACCTGACACCCGATTCTCGCGGGAGCAAGCCGCCGATCCACTCGACCTGAAATTCCACGGTCGAAGTCGTGTGTTGCTCGGGCTAAACGCGATTAGGTGCGGGGCGGGGCAGTACTGCCCCGGACGACCAGCATATGCTTCAGCGTCACCTGGCGTGGTGGGCTCGGCGCATCCCGCAGAATCTGGACGAGCAACTCGACTGCACGGCGGCCGATCATCGCCTTGGGCTGCGCGATCGTCGTCAGCCCAGGCTGAAAGTACCGCGCGAGCGGAACGTCGTCGAATCCGACCACCGATACGTCGCCAGGGCAGGACAGGCCGGCTTCGGCGACGGCACTGATCGCGCCGATCGCCATTTCGTCGCTGAAGCAATACAGGGCGGACACCTTTTCCGCGAGCAAGATGCGCGCCTGTTCGAATGCAGTCCCTGCCGAATAGTCGGCGATCCGGACCCGCAGTCGATCGGCAATCCCGTGCCGTTCCGCCGCTGCGATCGCTCCGGTCAAGCGATCGCGGCTGATCGGACTAATCGGCGGTCCGGTAATGATACCGATGTCACGATGCCCGAGCGCCACGAGATGTTCGAACGCTTCGCCGCTCGCGGCGGCATTGTCGATATGGACGCTGGGGACGCCGATGCCGGGACTATATTCACAACCGTTGACGATCGGCGCCGAGTAGCCGCAGCGATCGAGCAATGGCTGGAGGCTGTCGGGCAAGCGGTGGCCGAGAAAAATCAATCCGTCGACTTCGCGTCGCGACAGCATCACGGCATATTGTTCTTCGATCTCGGGATCGTGCCGCGTATCCCCCACGACCACGGCGTAGCCCGCGTCGCGCGCTGCTTCTTCCGCGCCCCGTATGACGCTGGCGAAGAACGGGTTTGATATATCCGGTACGGTTAGGAGGATCTTCGCGGCTCGCAGCGTGCGCAGCGTCCGCGCTGCGACGTTGGGAGCGTAGCCCAGCGTGCGGATCACCTCGAGCACGCGCAATCGGGTGGGTTCGGCGACTCGATCCGGGCGACTGAGGACGCGCGAAACGGTGGCGGTCGAAACCCCGGCCGTTGCGGCAACGTCGATGATGGTCGTCATCTTTCCGTCATGGATCGAGTTGCAGGGCATGTCGATGACGATCCGATGTAAACCTTTACATCCTGATTTGGCGCGGTTAGCTTCTTGTCCGACAAGCAGGCAAACTGCGCGGGTGGGGATGATGATGGCCGTATCGGAACAGATTGAACGGACGATTGCCGCGCCTACCGATGGGTGGCTGACAGGGCGTCTCAGCGCTTTGATGTTTCTGCAGTTTTTTGTGTGGGGGGCGTGGACTGTCACGCTCGGCCTGGTCATGCAGACGGTTGGGATCGGCGCGTTGATCGGCAACGCTTTTTCGGTCGGGCCGATCGCTTCGATCGTCGGGTCCTTCCTCATCGGCATGGCGGCCGCGCGGTATGTCGCGCCGCGTTTGCTGATGGTGATCCTGCACTTGATCGGCGGCGCGCTTCTGTTCGTCCTGCCGACGCTCATCACGCCTCAGGCGGGCGGGACGTTCGTCTGGGTTCTGCTCGTGTATATGGTTCTCTACATGCCGACCGTTGGCCTCGCCAACACGATCGCGCTCAAGAGTTTCGGCGAGCGCACCGACCGGTTTCCCTTCGCCCGCGCCTTTGGTACGGTTGGCTGGATCGCCGCCGGGTTGATCGTGGGCTGGGCAGGGCTGTCGGCTAGCCCGCAAATCTTCACCATCGCGGCGGTCGCATCGATCGCGCTCGGTCTTTACAGTTTCACGCTGCCCAACGTGGCGCCGGATGCGCCGCGCGACGAAGGCGTGCTGCGTCAGGTGCTCTGCGTCGAGGCGTTCAGCCTGCTCAAGCAGCGGTCGTTCCTCGTTTTCATCGTCTGCGCTACGCTGATCTCCGTCCCGCTCGCGATGTATTATGCTTACGCTTCGCCCTATGTCGGCGCGGCTGGGATCGAGAATGTCGGTGGCACGCTTGCCATCGGGCAGATGTCCGAACTGGCGTTCATGTTTTCGATGCCGTGGCTGTACCGCCGGTTTGGCGTCAAGCCGCTGCTGCTTGTCGGGATGATGGCGTGGGCGTTGCGGTATGCCCTGTTCGCGATCGGTGACGGTGGTTCCGGCCTGTGGGCGGTCTACCTTGGCGTTGCTCTGCATGGCGTCTGCTACGACTTCTTCTTTGTCGCTGGCGCGATCTACACGGGCACGATCGCGACCCCCAAGGGGGTCAATGCCCAGGCGCAAGGAATGCTGACGCTGTTCACCTACGGGGTCGGGATGCTGTTGGGGTCGCAGATCGGGGCGTTGTTGTACGCGCAACTGCCCGCCACGCCGGACATCGCCGACTGGCATAGCATGTGGTGGTATCCCGCAATCGCAGCGGCTTGCATCGCGGTGCTGTTCCAGCTGACGTTCAAGGACAACTCAAGAGCAAGGACGGCCGTATGACCGCGATGAAGGGGCCGGGCATTTTCCTGGCGCAGTTCCTGGGCGACGCAGCGCCGTTCGATACGCTCGAAAATCTCGCGCGCTGGGCGGCGGGGCTGGGTTATGTCGGGGTTCAGATCCCCTGCAACGATCGGCTGATCGATCTGTCGCTGGCCGCCGAAAGCACCGCGTATTGTGACGATCTGCGCGGGATGCTCGACGGGCACGGGATCGCGATTACCGAGCTTTCGACGCATCTTCAGGGGCAGCTTGTTGCGGTTCACCCCGCTTATGACACGCTTTTCGATGGTTTCGCGCCGGTTGAAGTGCACGGCAAACCAGCCGAGCGGCAGGCCTGGGCGGTCGAGCAGCTCAAGCTTGCCGCCCGCGCGAGCGCCAATCTCGGCCTCTCCGCGCATGCAACGTTCTCGGGCGCGCTCGCCTGGCCCTATGTCTATCCGTGGCCGCAGCGCCCGGCCGGTCTGGTCGAGGAGGCGTTTGCCGAACTGGCGCGGCGTTGGCGACCAATCCTTGACACCTTTGATGCCGCCGGTGTCGATTGCGCATACGAAGTCCATCCGGGCGAGGATCTTCACGACGGCGCGTCGTGGGAGCGGTTCCTGACCGCGGTCGATCACCATCCACGTGCGCGAATGCTGTTCGATCCGTCGCATTTCGTGCTGCAACAGCTCGATTATCTGGACTTTATCGATCGGTATCATGACCGAATTGCGTGTTTCCATGTCAAAGATGCGGAGTTCAATCCGACCGGCCGGTCTGGCGTCTACGGCGGATACGAACCTTGGGTCGATCGTGCTGGCCGGTTCCGCTCTTTGGGGGATGGTCAGGTTGATTTCTCGTCTATTTTCAGCAAACTAGCGCAATATGGCTATACGGGCTGGGCTGTGCTGGAATGGGAATGTGCGTTGAAGCGCGCGGAGGACGGCGCGCGGGAAGGCGCTCCTTTCATCCGGGATCATATCATCCACCTCACCGATCATGCGTTCGATGATTTCGCGAAAAGTGGCGCTGACCAGACGGCAATTCGCAAGATCCTCGGTCTGCCGGCGAGCGAAGGCTAAGCGATGACGCGATATCCTCTTCGGCTCGGCATGGTCGGCGGCGGCGACGGCGCGTTCATCGGCGCGATCCATCAGCGAGCGGCTGCGCTCGACGGCGATTGGCGGCTGGTGGCAGGTGCGTTCAGCACCGATGCCGAACGTAGCCGCCGGAGCGGCGAGCGGCTGGGGCTGGCAGCAGACCGGGTCTACCCATCGTTCGACGCGCTGATCACGCAGGAGCGGGCGCTTCCTGCCGAGGAGCGGATCGACGCGATTGCGATCGTGACGCCGAACCACCTCCACGCGCCGATGGCGATCGCCGCCCTCGAGGCGGGTTTCCACGTCTTCTGCGAAAAACCGATGGCGATGAGCTTGGCGCAGGCACAGGCGATCGCTTCTGCAGCGACCGCGAGTGGCCGGCACTTCGGGCTCGCCTTCACCTACAGCGGCTACCCGCTGGTCGAAGAGGCGCGGTTGCGCATCGCGCGCGGCGATCTGGGCGCGATCCGACTGGTGCAGGTGGAGTATCTGCAAGGCTGGCTCAGCTTGCCGATCGACACCGACGGCAACAAGCAGGCCGAATGGCGCACCGATCCCGCACGCGCCGGGCTTGGCGGATGTCTCGGTGATATCGGCACCCACGCCTTTCAGTTGGCCGAGCACGTCTCCGGGCTGCAGGTCGAAACGGTTTCGGCCGATCTCGCGATCCATGTCGAAGGGCGGCGGCTCGACGACGATGTCGGCGCGATGCTGCGGTTCGCAGGCGGCGCGCGGGGCTTGCTCAAGGCGAGCCAGATCGCCGCTGGCGAGGAGAACGGCCTGCGCCTGCGCATTCATGGCGAGCGCGGTGGCCTGGAATGGGCTCAGATGGAGCCAAACACCCTCATCCTGCGCTGGCTCGATCGCCCCGCCGAGACCGTCCGCGCAGGCGGACCAGGGCTCGACGCCGCGACAACCGCCTTGCTGCGGACGCCCGCCGGTCATCCCGAAGGGTATATCGAAGCGTTCGCCAACCTGTACCGCGCGTTCGCCGCCGCCATCCGGGAAGAAACCGCAACCGCTGCTTTCCCGGGTGTCGCGGACGGTTTGCGTACGATGGCGTTCATCGAAGCGGTGATAGACAATGCCCAGTCCGACCAGAAATGGACTCGTGTCGTATCCGGAGAGTATGAATGAAGCTTCAAATCAGTTTGTTGGCGGGGGCCGCGGTTGTTGCGGCAGTCCTCGCGCCTGCATCGCCGACGGTTGCGCAAGGCGCCTCCGCAGCGCCGTCTGCGTTCAATGCGTGCCGTGCCTGCCACACCGTCCAGAAGGATGCGAAAAGCGGAATCGGTCCCAATCTTCATGGAGTGGTCGGTCGTCCGGCGGCATCGCTCGCGGGGTTCAACTATTCGCCGGCGCTCAAAGCCTCGAAATTGCGCTGGGACGAAAAGACGCTGGATGAATATCTCGCTGGGCCAAGCAAGAAGGTCCCCGGTACGCGAATGCCGATCGCAACGCCCGATCCGGCCAAGCGCGCGGCGCTCATCGCGTATTTGAAGAGCGAAGGCGCGAAATGATGCGGGTGGCCGCATGACGCTGTCACGCCGGACGCTACTCGCGGCGGGTGCCGTGGCTACGGTCGCGTCCGGTGTGGCTGCGGCGCGCGGTCGCACGTCCACCACCGCAAAGTTCGGGCTGAAATTCGCCCCGCATGAAGGCAGCTTCGCCAGTCGCGGCGGGTTGTTCGAACAGATCGCTTACGCCGCCGACCAAGGCTTCACCGCGTGGGAAGACAATGAAGCGCGCGCGCGACCGATCGCACAGCAGGAACAGCTCGCACGGACGCTTACCCAGCGCGGAATGACGATGGGCGTGTTCGTCGCGAGCATGCCGCAATGGTCCAAGTCGCGCCCGATCCTTGGCAGCACCGATGGCGCGGAGCGCGAAGCGTTCCTCGCCGACATTCGCGGATCGATTGAGGTGGCGAAACGCCTGGGCGCGACGCGGATGACGGTGGTTACCGGCTTCCTCGACCCCAAGGTGCCGGTCGATATCCAGACGGCGCGCGTCATCGACGTGATGCGTCGCGCGGGAGAGATCGTGGCGCCGCACGGCATTGCGATGGTGATGGAGCCGCTCAACACGCGGACCAATCATCCGGGCGTGTACATGCAGTCGATCTCACAGGGCTATGCGGTCGCGCGCGGCGTCAACAGCCTGGCCGTCAAAGTGCTGGCGGATCTCTACCATGAGCAGATTCAGTCGGGGAATTTGATCCCGACGCTGGATACGTGCTGGGACGAGATCGGCTATATCCAGTTCGGCGACAATCCGGGCCGCAACGAGCCCGGCACCGGCGAAATCAACTATGGCCCGATCGTCCGCCATCTCAAGGCCAAGCGCTATTCCGGCGTGATCGGCATGGAGCATGGCAATGCGACTGCTGGACGGGCGGGCGAAGACCGGTTGGTTGCCGCCTATCGAATGATCGACGCAGCGGACGGCACGGCATGATCCGCGCTGCCGCTTATACAGGAGAGGATAAGAGATGATCGATCGCAGAAGCGCGCTTGCGAGCGTTGCAGCGATGTTCGGTACGGCGGTGTTTGCGCCGATCGCCCGTGCGGCGGGGCCTGCCGGTCCAGTCGCCGTCGTTCCTAAGATCAGCGATGGTCCGCCGACCGTCGCGGTGTTCACGCCAGCGCAGCGCGAAGCGGTGACGGTATTGTCGGAACGCGTCCTGCCGACGACCGATACCCCCGGTGCGATCGCCGCAGGCGTGCCCGCTTATATCGAGAAACTGCTCGCCGACTGGTCCTATCCCGCCGAGCGAGAACCGCTCCTCGCCGGGCTCGCGCTGATCGAGGCGCGCAGCATGCAGGATTATAAGGTCCCCGTATCGAAGGCGACTTCCGCTCAACAGGATGCTTTGCTGACGCTGGCGATGAACGATCAGCTTCCCGGCGGCAGCCCCTTCTTCCTGGCGTTCCGGCAGCTCGTTCTCACCGGCTATTATACGTCGGAAATCGGCATGACGCAGGAGCGCGAATATCTGCCGGTGCCGGGCGAATATAACGGCGCCTTCCCCTATTCCAAGGTCAACAAGGTGTACACGGCATGATCCTCGATCGCAGACACTTGCTCGCTGGTGCCGGTGGCGCCGTCGCCCTTGGGCTGGCCGGAACCACCGTTGCCCGCGCGGCGGCGACCCGTCGGATCGGCGCGATCGGGTTGCAGCTCTATACCGTGCGCGAGATTTTCCAGAAGGACCCGGTCGGCACGCTCGAAGCGCTTGCGAAGATCGGCTATCGCGAGATGGAGTTTGGCGGCGGCGGGTATGACGCCATGGACCACGCGATGCTGCGCAAGACGATGGACCGGTTGGGCCTGCGCGCACCGTCGGCGCACATCAGTTACGATGCCCTGCTCGGCAAATTCGATGCGTCGCTTGCGATGGCGAAGACGCTCGGCGTCAGCACGGTGGTGCTGCCGTACATGACCGATCAGCACCGCACCGAGGCGGGCTGGAACGCGGCGCTGCCCAACTTCACCCGGTTCGCGACCGAACTGCGTAAGGCTGGGATCGGCTTCGCCTATCACAATCACGATTTCGAGTTCACGACCAAGCCGGGCGGGGTCAGCCTGTACGACCGGTTGCTGCGCGAAACCAACCCGTCGCTCGTCAAGATCGAGCTCGATCTCTACTGGGCTGCGCATGCGGGCGAGGACGTGGGCGCGTTGATCGATCGGCTCGGTGCGCGGCTGTATGCCTATCACGTCAAGGACATGCGCGCGGACCGCAGCATGTGCGCAGTCGGCGCCGGCAAGACCGACTTTGCGGCGCTGTTCCGCCGCAAGGGCAGCGCGGGCGTCCGCCATTTCTATGTCGAGAACGATGAGGCGCCTGCGCCATATCTGCCCGACGTCACCACCAGCTTCGAGACGCTGCGCGCCTTGCGGTACTGATCAGTCTAGCGGGAAATACCATCATGGCATCCACCAACAGGTTTGACGCGATCGTTATCGGATCGGGCGTCAGCGGCGGGTTCGCCGCCAAGGAACTCACGGAGAAGGGCCTGCGCGTCCTTATGCTCGACCGGGGCATCATGGTCGAACATGGCGAAGGTTACACATACGACGGCAAGCCGGCTTATGAGGTGCCTGCGCGCAATCGTATGCCTAAACCTCTGGAAGACAGCGACTATTTCATTGCGAAACACGGGTATGTGTCGCCCAGCAACCAGAAGTTCTACAATGACGACCGGCTGAACCCCTACGCCTTCGACGAGGGCGAGAAGTTCTACTGGATCCGCCCTGCCGCGGTTGGCGGGAAGTCGCTGATCTGGGGGCGCTGGGTGTTCCGCTGGAGCCCGGCCGATTTCGAGGCGAACAAGCGCGACGGGATCGATGGCGAATGGCCGATCGGGTATGACGATGTCGCGCCATGGTACAGCTATGTCGAGAAATACATCGGCGTTTCGGGTTCGCGCGAGAACCTGCCGTATCTGCCCGACAGCGAGTTCCAGCCGCCGATCCCGATGAATATCGCGGAAAAGTGGGTCAAGCAGCGGCTCGAGACGCAGTTCCCGGGGCGCAAGCTGATCAATACGCGGCTGTCCAACATGACCGAAGACAAGCCCGACCAGAATCGCACCAAATGCCAGTTCCGCAACCAGTGCGGCAATGGCTGTTCGTTCGGTGCGTATTTCTCCACTCAGGCGGTGACGCTCCCTGCCGCCCGTGCGACCGGGCGGCTGACGTTGCGGTCGGACGCGGTGGTGACGAAGCTGGCCTATGACGCGAAGCGCAAGCGCGTCACGGGCGTGCACTTCACCGATGCCAAGACCGGACTTTCCGAACTGGTCTCGGCCGATCTCGTGTTCCTGTGCGCATCGACCATGGGGACCAACCAGATCCTGATGAACTCGCGCATTCCGGGTGGTGATCGCAGCTATTTCGACACCAGCGGCACGCTTGGCAAATATGTGATGGACCACATCTTCCGCGTTGGGATTTCGGGAGAAATTCCGGGCATGGAGGACATGATCGAATATGGCCGTCGTCCGGGCGCGGTCTATATCCCGCGGTTCCGCAACATCGACAAGAATGACGGGGCAGGCTTCCTGCGGGGGTATGGCTATCAGGGCGGAGCGGGGCGTGAGGCGGCGTCCCCGGTCGGTTTCGGCGCCGAGATGAAGCACGGCATGCGCAAATATGGCCCGTGGAAGTTCAACATGGGCGCGTTCGGCGAATGCCTGCCTTATGCCGACAACAAGGTGACGCTCCACCCGGACAAGGTCGATCGCTTCGGCGTTCCGCTGATGAAGTTCGACGTCCGCTTCCGCGACAACGAACTCAAGATGATGGCGGACGCACGGGTACAGGGCGAGGCGATGCTGAAGGGCGCGGGGCTGCTCAACGTCACCAGCAGCGAACGCGAACATGTCCCCGGCGATGCGATCCACGAAATGGGCGGTGCACGCATGGGGCTCGACCCGCGCAAGTCGGTGCTCAACAAGTGGAATCAGGCGCACGAAGCGTCGAACCTGTATGTCACCGATGGTGCGCAGATGGCGTCGATTTCGTGCGTAAATCCCTCGCTGACCTTCATGGCGCTGACGGCACGCGCCGCGTCGCATGCGGTGGAGCACCTCCGCAAGGCGTAAAGGTTCGGCCTCGTAAACTGCCATGCCACCCTGACCTCCGGTTCGCCGGTGGGTCAGGGTGGTTTTTTATCGAGTGGATCGCAGCGCACGTATGACCACGGTTACTGTGCTGCAGGCGCTAGAACTCGCGACCTGACGCCTGCTCCCGCCGTGCACCCCCGGCCGAAATCAGACTGCTTTCGGATCCAGCCGTGGAACCAGCACGTGGACGATCGCCAGCGCGAGCAGATAGGCGGTACCAGCCCAGACGAACACGGGCGCGTAGCTGCCGACGGTCTCCAGCACATGGCCGACATAGCGCGCCATGATCATCCCCCCGACCGCGCCCGCAGCGCCGCCGATCCCCATCACCGACGCGACCGAACTCTTGGGAAACGTGTCGGAGACCATGGTGTAGAGGTTGGACGACCAGCCCTGATGCGCCGCCGCGGCGAGGCCGATGATCGCCACCGCTGCGACGAGACTGGAAACGGTGCTCGCGAACATGATCGGGAGAACGCCCAGCGCGCAGACCAGCAGGGCGATTTTTCGCCCCGCATTGACGCTGAAACCGCGCTTAATGAGCGCGGATGACAGCCATCCGCCGCCGATACTGCCGACGTCGGCGAGCAGATACACCGCGATTAATGGCGGTCCGAAGGTCTTGAGGTCGAGTCCGTGGCGTTTGGCGAAGAAGTCGGGGAGCCAGAACAGGAAGAGATACCATACCGGATCGGTCAGGAACTTCGCGCAGACGAACGACCAGGTCGCGCGCCGCCGGAACAGGTCGCGCCACGGAATGCGGGCAGCACCAGCGTCATTGTCCTGATCGCTGGTGATATAGGCGAGTTCCTGTTGGCTCAGGCGTGGATGGTGTTCTGGCGCGCGGTAGAAGGCGAGCCATGCCGCCAGCCAGATGAAACCGAGCAGCCCCGTCCCGATGAACGCCGCCTGCCACCCGTAGGTGAGCGCGATGATGGGAACGATGATCGGCGTCGCGATCGCGCCCACATTGGCGCCTGCGTTGAGGATGCCGGCGGCAAGGGCGCGCTCTTTCTTGGGAAACCATTCGGCGACCGACTTGATCGCGGCGGGAAAATTCGCCGACTCGCCGAGCCCGAGCGCGAACCGCATCGTCGCGAACCCACCAGGACTGCGCACCAGCGCATGCGCGAGGGCCGCCAGACTCCAGACGGTAATCGCAGCGGCATAGCCGAGTTTGGACCCGATGCGGTCGATCACCGGACCGCACAGCAACAGGCCGATCGCATACGCCGCCTGGAACCAGAAGACGATCGTGCCGTAATCGACCTCGGACCAGCCGAGTTCACCCTGCAACGTCGGCTTGAGGATGCCGATGACCTGCCGATCGATATAGTTGATCGTCGTTGCGAAGAAGAGCAGCGCGCAAATGACCCAGCGCACGTTGCCGCCCGCGCGCAGCGGTGGCGCGATGTCCGGGGCCGAACCTACAGCTCCTGTTGATCCGTCCACGCGCGCTCTCCCTGCGGTCATTTTTATGGGGTATCAAAAATTCGGCGTTGGTGTGGTTCGGTTCGGTCAGGCGGCACTCCGGTCGCGCGCGCGTTCCGTGGCATAGGCGATGCCGCGTTCCAGCCCGCGCAGCTCCGCCAGCCCGCGCATACGGCCGAGCAGGGAGTAGCCCGGCAACGTCTGCTTGGACAGATCATCGAGCATCTGGTGGCCGTGGTCCGGCCGCATCGGGATCGACCGTCCTTCGCGTGTTTGCAGCGCATGGACCGCCGCGACGAGATCAATCATGCCCGCGCTCCCGGCGAGATGCGCCGCTTCGTGGAATGCATCATCGGGCTCGCGCTGGACCGAGCGCAAATGCAGGAAGCCGATCCGGTCCCCCAGGCGAGCGATCATCCCGGGAAGATCGTTGTCGGCGCGCACGCCGAGCGACCCCGCGCAGAAGCACAGTCCGTTGGAACGATTGGGGACGCGCTCGAACAGGCGGACGAGGTCGGCTTCGGTGCTGACGACGCGGGGGAGGCCGAACAGGGCGAAGGGGGGATCGTCGGGATGGACGACCAGCCGGATCCCGAGCTCGTCCGCGAGCGGGCAGACTGCTTCCAGAAAGGCGACATGATTGGCGCGCAGCGCGTCCGCGTCCACCCCGTCATATTGGCCGAGCGCTTCGAGGAATCGCTCGGTGGTGAAGGTTTCCTCGCTACCGGGCAGACCCGCAATGATCGTGCGGTCCAGCAGACGACGTTCGGCGTCGGACATTCCCTCGAACCGACGTGCGGCGCGGTCGCGTACTGCCGGGGTATAGTCGTTTTCGGCACCGGGCCGGCGCAGGATGTGCAGGTCGAACACCGCGGCCGCCTCTAGCTCGAACCGCAACGCGAGCGCACCGTCGGGCATCGCCCAGGCCAGGTCGGTCCGGGTCCAGTCGAGCAACGGCATGAAATTATAGGTGACGACGTGGATGCCGCACTCTGCGAGGTTGACCAGGCTTTGACGGTATCGGTCGATCAGCCCGTCCCAATCCTGCCCACGGGTCTTCAGCGCGTCATGGACGGGAAGGCTTTCGACGACCGACCAGACCATGCCAGCGGCCTCGATCATCTGCTTGCGCGCCATGATGACGTCGCGCGGCCAGACATCGCCGTTGGGAATTTCGTGCAGCGCGGTCACGATTCCGGTCGCACCCGCCTGTCGAATGTCGCGCAGGGTTACGGGATCGGACGGTCCGAACCAGCGCATCGTTTCAGTCATCAACACCGTCAATAGTCTCCCTCCGCAATGGCTTGGGACGACGCGTCCATAGCGGATCCGCGGTTTGTTAGCAGCAGACAATTTGATAGGCCAGAAGCAATGAATTGGTAAGGCCATCTAGATCGATGGGCCGCCAAGGGTATTCCCGCGTAATCCGCGCGGTTCGGGAAACGGTATTGAGAAGAACGGGTTGCGGCCGCCGAGGCGATCCGCAACCCATGGTTACCGGTCAGAACTGGAAGTTGACCGCCAGGGCGTAGGTGCGCCCGAACGTCGACGTGTACAGCGGGTCCTGCCGCGTGCTGTCGGTGTACAGATTGTTCTGTTCGTTGGTGATGTTCGACACCTCGGCGATCAGCTTGATATGGTCGTTGAGGTTGTACGACGCCGAAGCGTCGACGAAGATCGTCTTCGGGGAGCCGACCGCGTCGCTGTCCTGCGGGCCCGGGATGCTGGTGAGATAGCCCGAGCGGTAGTTGATGGTCGAGCGGATGCTGAACTTCTTGTCCTCGTAATACACCGTGCCGCTCGCGGTTTCGGGCGACAGGCCGACCAGCGGCGCGGTGCGCGTCAAGGTCGCGACGCCGTTGACGCTCTGCAGGATGTAATTGATGTTCGACCGCACTCGCGTGAAGTTGGCGAGCACCCCGAGGTTGCGCAGCGGCCCCGGCAGGAAGCGCAGCGGCAGCTGGACGTTCGCTTCGAACCCGCGGAGCGGCCCGCCCGGCGTATTGGTGCTGCGCGAGACGTTGAACAGTTCGTCCGGCGTCGCATTGCTGTTGACCAGCAACGAATCCGGCAACCCCAGGTCGCGGAACGGCAGCAATTGCGTGGTGTTCTGGATGTAGGTTTCGATGTTCTTGTGAAAATACGCGACCGAGATCAGCGATCCCGGCGCGAAATACCATTCGAGCGCGGCGTCGAACGTGTTGGCGCGGATCGGGTCGAGGAACGGGTTGCTGAACGATCCGGTGCGGATCGCGACGTTGACGCTGCCGGCCGGGATCAACTGACCGTAGGACGGACGCGACATCACGCGCGCGGCCGAGAGACGCCCGATCAGGTTGGAGGTGATGTCGAACGCGACGTTCGCCGAGGGCAGCCAGTCGTCATAATCGCGGTCGACGCGCGAGATCACGCCGATCGTGGGATAGACCGACCCTGCCGGTGCCGCGGTCGGAATGACGCCTTCGGTATGTAGGTTGGTGGAGATGTAGCGGACGCCGACGTCGCCGCGGATCCCGATCGGCAGCCGGTCCTCGGTGTTGAACTTCACCATCAGATATCCCGAGGCGTAGCGTTCGTTGACCTTGCCATACAGGCTGCCGCATTCGATTCCACACAGCGGGAAGCTGCCAAAATTGACCGCTGCCTTGAATTTGTCGGGGTCGATCACCGCGAAATCCTGCATCTTGCCGCCGAGGTTGTTGGCGATCCCGGTGGTGGTGAAGGTCAAGTCGCGCAGCGCGACGTTGGCGGGCAGTGCGCGCGGCAGGCTGAACGCCGGCGTCTGGTTGAGCTGGCGCTGGGTATAGTCCCCGGTGCGATATTGCCCGCCCGTCTGCAGCGTGAAACCGGGGGTCGCTTCCCACTCGGTGTTGAGCTCGAAGGTCTTGCTGACGATGGTGTTGCGGCGATCGAAATAGGAGATCTGCCCGCGCTGGTTGCCGTCGGCAAGCGGCGGGCCATAAGCGTAGATCGACGGGTCGGTCAGATCGACGCCGTAGCCGAGCTTGGGAATATTGGGGCTGTCGCGGAAATCGATCGAGAAATTGTCGGTGTCGTTCGCATCCATCGCGACCTGAAGGCGGTTGGATTGCAGGACCGAATCCGAAATGCCCGCAAGGCCATAGACGCGGAACGTATCAGTGAAGCGATGGTCCACGTTGAAATTGGCCTGTCGGAAGGTCGAGGTGAACTTCTCGTTCTGCATTTCCGAGCGCAGATCGACGCCGTCCCACACGCCGTGCACCAGCGAGCCGAGATCATCGACCTCGATCTCGCGGACCGACATCATCGGTTGCCCGTTGTTCGAGGCGGTGCGGCCCATCGAGCGCGCGTCGAGATAGGTGTCGAGGCGGTCGACCTTGAACCGCGCATACAAGCCGTCGAGCGAGATGTCCGTGCGGTCGTCCGGCTTCCATTGCAGCGTCAGCGAGCCGGCGATGCGTTCCTGCACCTGGCTCGATTTCGCCGGGCGCGGGAGGCGCGGCAGGAACACGCCGCCGCCGGGGCGACCCGACACGCCCTTGCGGCTCATGATGTAATCATAGGCTTGCTTGGTGCTGGTCCGTGGGTTGCCGGTGCTGCAATTGGCCGCGTTCGCGCCGACGTTGTTGCCGCTGTTCGCGTAATTCGGCCCCGGGCTGTTCACCGCCGCGCCATTGTAGGTGTAGCCAACGGGTGTGCAGTAGGGGAACAACACGCTGCTGGTGGTGGTCGCGCCCGGTGCGGTCGGCACGGTCTGCGCGAGGCCCGCGACGTAGGAGGGCAGGACGTCCGCCGCGGAATAGGCGTATTCGTCGATGTGCCGCTTGGAATAGGCAACGCTGCCGAGCACGCCGAACGTACCCCCGAAGAACTTCTTCGAGACCAACGCCGACAGGCGCGGATCCGCCGTCTTGCTGATGTCGTTGTAGATCCCGCGCGCGGTGGCGGAGAGGACAAAATCCTTCTTCTGGTCGAACGGCTTGGGCGCGCGCAGGTCGACGGTCGCGCCGAGCGAGCCTTCCTCGACATCCGCCGAGGTCGTCTTGCGCACCGACAGCGCAGAGAAGATCTCGGTCGGGAAGGTGACGAAATCAAACGATCGCCCGGTGCTCACGCCGCCGCGGATGTCGCTGCCGCTGACCTGCGACACGCCTTCCATGCCGTTGATGCGGACGCGGGTGAATTGTGCGCCGAGCCCGCGCACCGAGATGTTGCGACCCTCGCCGCCATCGCCGCGTGACAGGGCGACGCCGGGGATGCGCTGCATCGACTCGGCGAGATTGGAATCGGGGAACTTGCCGATGTCCTCGGCGACGATGCTGTCGACCGCGGCGGTTTCGCGACGCTTGAGGTTGAGCGCGTTATTGAGCGAGGCGCGGAAGCCGGTGACGACAATATCGTCGTTCGCGGGAGAATCGACAGTGGTGCCGGGCGCGGCCTGGGAGGGATCCCTGCGATCCTGGTCGATGGTCTGGTCACTGGGCGGGGCGGGGACGGGGTTGACGGCTTGCTGCCCGAAGGCGGGCGTCGCCATCAGCAGGCCGATGACGCTCGTCGTGATAAGCAGACGCGGCTTATCGAAGCTTGTGCAGCGCATATCCCTCTCCCTTTTTGCTCGGGCCTACGGGGTATCCGTTGCCCAAGCCCTGACCTGCCACCTGGTTTGATCGGTTGGCTGAAAGGGTAGGTATCATTGCCATTCGCGTATGACAATGCCGTTAGATTTGGTCAGGGAAGTCCGGGGGCGGGAGGGCTAGACGGACCGCCTGGCCAGCGCACGGCGGCGCTGGTTGGTTTCCGCGCGCGCGCGCTCGACCGCTTCGGTTTCCGTGACGTCGAGCAGATGGTCGATCAGCCGGGCGAGATGGTCGCGCATCGCGGTGCGCGCGTCGACCGGCGAACGCGCTTCGAGCGCGGCAAGGATACGGCCGTGCTCGGCCATGCGACTCTCCGTGCCGAGACTGCCCGCCTTGACCAGCACTTCGCGCGCAAGCGGCGAGCGGAAGCGCATGTCCCAGAAGTCGGTGACCGCCGAAATGATCACCGCATTGCCCGTCGCTTCGGCGATTGCGATGTGGAAACGCCGGTCGGCGGCTTCGGCGGCGGTATTGTCGTCCTGCGCCATTTGCGCCAACAACGTGCGCAGTTCGGCGAGCTGCGCTTCGTTGATTTCGGTTGCGGCAACGGCGGCGACTTCGCCTTCCAGCAAGCGCCGCGCCTCGGTGATCTCGAACGCGCCGATGTCGAGTTCCTTGTCCTCGTCGATCGTCGAGGCGGCGAGCACGAAGACGCCGGATCCCTTGCGCGCCTCGACCAGGCCTTTCATTTCGAGCGCGATCATTGCTTCTCGGATCGTCGGACGGCTGACCTGGAAGCGGTCCGTCAGGTCGCGTTCGGCGGGCAGCCGCGATCCGACCGGGAACGTGCCATCGGCAATATCCGCGAGGATCGCCTGTACGATCTTGCGGTACAGCTTGCCGCCGCCTTCAGCCATGTTCATCGACTACCTCCCATTTTCGCCGGCGAAGCGAAGGATCATCCGCGCGAAAACGCCCCTTGTCCTTCGCGCCACGCGGCCGATCGTCAAGGCCTGTCCACCTCGAATCGCACACTTTGCGTAGAAATGTCTTACAATCCTATTGCGTGTGGTCCGACCACAACTTACTGAAGTTCGGACGAGAGGCCGCAAAGGCTCGACCAGACCAGACGGCGCGGCAGGACCGAACCTTTCGAGGTGGGATGTCCCGATGCGTACGGTCGGCGATAGAACAGGGGAGGCGCTATGACTCGACCGCTCACATTCCTGGCCATTGCGGCACTGCCGATGATGACGCTCGCATCCGTCCAGGCGGTATCGCAAGCCACACCCGCGCCGACGGCGTCGCAAGCCAGCGCCCCGTGGCAGAACGTCACGCCGCGCGCAGGGCTGGCGGGTTGGCATGTCACTGGCGGCAAAGCCGATTATAGCGTCGACAATGGGGAACTCGTCGGGCGGGCGATGCCTGGGGCAACCAACAGCTGGCTGGTGTCCGATACGAAGTACGGCGATTTCATCATCGAGTTCGACGCCAAGACCGACCCCAAACTCAATTCCGGCGTGATGATTCGCGGGCAGAGCCGCCCCGATTACCGCAAGGGAGTCGTGTTCGGCTATCAGGCGGAGATCGATCCCTCGCCGCGTCGCTGGAGCGGCGGGCTTTACGACGAGCAGCGACGGCAATGGCTGTACACGCTCGGCCGTAACGAGCCGGCGCGCGCGACCTTCGTGTCGGGCGGCTGGAATCATTACCGCGTCGAGGCGATCGGCAACCGGTTGCGGACGTGGATCAATGGCGTGCCCGCGGCGGACGTGGTCGACGATGTGGACGCCCGCGGGTTCATCGCGTTTCAGGTCCACGCGATTCCCGACGCGGATGCGGCACAGCACCCGGAAGTGCGCTTCAAGAGCGTGCGAATGATCACTGATAATCCAGCACGTTACGCGATGCCCGCGACGACCATTCCACAACAGGGGTGGCAATCGAACCAACTGTCCGAGGGCGAACGCCGTGCCGGGTGGAAGCTGTTGTGGGACGGCCGGACGACGGCGGGCTGGCGCAGTTTTGCGGCGCCCGCTTTTCCCAAGGGGTGGTCGGTCGCCAACGGCTTGCTGAGCGTCGAGGGGTCGGGCGGCGGCGATATCATCACCACGCGCAGCTATCGCAATTTCGAGCTTTCGGTCGATTTCCGGCTGACTCAGGGCGCGAACAGCGGGATAAAATATCTGATCGATCCTGCTTTGGCGAAGGGCGGTCCGGCGATTGGGCTGGAATATCAATTGCTTGATGACGCGAACCACCCGGATGCCAAGATGGGGCGCGACGGCAACCGCACGGTTGGATCGCTGTACGACATGATTGCGGCGCGGAACCTGTCTGACCCGGCGAGCGCAGGGAAGCGGGTCAATCCGCCGGGGGAATGGAACCGGGCGGTGCTGGTGGTGCGGGGCACGCATGTCGAGCATTGGCTCAACGGCTTCAAGATGGTCGAGTATGACCGTGGGTCGCCCGCGTTCCGCGCGCTGGTCGCGCAGAGCAAATATGCCAAATATCCGCATTTCGGGGAGGCCGACCAGGGCCCTATCCTGTTGCAGGATCATGGAAATCATGTCGACTTCCGGTCGATCAAGCTGCGCGAACTCTGATGGGGGATAAGACCATGCTGGACCGCCGTACGATGTTGACGGGGGCAGGCGCCGCGCTGGGCGTCGCGATGAGTGCGCGGAGCTATGCGCAGATCAAGGGGGCGAACGACCGCCTGCGGGTCGCTGTCGTCGGCGTAAACAGCCGCGGAATGGCGCATATGAGCGCCTTTTCAAAGCTGCCCAACGTCGAAATAACGCATTTTGTCGACGTAGATTCGCAGATTCTCGCCAAACGCGCCGCCGAGTTTACCGCCAAGGGCCATCCCGCGCCAAAGACCGTGGGCGACTATCGCCGACTGCTCGACAGCAAGGCCGTCGATATAGTGACGATCGCGACGCCGGACCACTGGCACGCGAAACTTACGATCGATGCGATGAATTCGGGGCACCACGTCTATTGCGAGAAACCGATCGGGATCGCGCCCGCCGAGGGCGAGGCGATGATCGCCGCGCAGAAGCGCACCGGCCGCCAGCTCCAGGTCGGCAACCAGCAACGCTCCAGTCCCGAGACGCAGCAATTGCGCGCGCTGGTGCAGGCGGGGGAGCTTGGCGACGTGTATGAAGCGCAGACCTGGTATGCGAACAACCGCAAGTCGATCGGCACCGGGCAGACGGTCGCGCCACCCGCGCATCTCAACTGGGACCTGTGGCAGGGGCCGCGGCCGCGTGGACCCTATCGCTCCAATCTGGTGCCGTACAATTGGCACTGGTTCTGGAAATACGGGACGGGCGAACTCTGCAACAATGCGATGCACGAGCTCGACGTGGCGCGCTGGCTGATGGGGCTCGCCTATCCGACGCGCGTGGCGGTGCAGGGGGCGAAGCGGTTCCACGCCGGCGACGATTGGGAAATGTACGATTCGCTCGCGCTGGAGCTCGCCTATGGCAAGGATCGCATGATCCGCTGGAACGGGCAGAGCTGCAACGCGATGCTGACCTATGGGCGGGGCCGCGGGGTGCTGCTGCTGGGGACCAAGGGGTCGGCGGTGGTCGATCGCAACGGGTTCGAGCTGTACGACCTGGCGGGCAAGTCGATCCGACAGGTGATGGCGAAGGCAACGTCCGAAACCACCGGGACGGTCGGCGAGGGCGTGCTCGACGTCTATCATGCGGGCAATCTGGTCGATGTGATCCGCGGCCGCGCGAGCGCGCTCGCCTCGCCGATCGCCGAGGGGCATATCAGCACCACGCTCTGCCACCTCGGCAACATCGCCTATCGCACCGACAGCGCGCTGACGATCGACCCCTCGACCGGCAAGCCCAACGGGGCCGAGGCGATGAAACTGTGGTCGGTCGCCTATGAACCCGGCTGGGAGGTCAAGGGCTGACCCCCGTGTCGATCTCCGCGGACGTCGAACGCTTCATGGCGATGGGGACGCGCATCGAACTCCACCGCTTCGGCGCGGCAGGGGCGGACGATGCGCTCGTCGCCGCACGGCACGCGATCGAGGCGGTGGACGATGCGCTGACGATCCACCGTCCCTCGGCGACCACCGCGCTCAACGAGCGGTTGCTGGCGGGCGAGACTGCGCCGGTCGACGATCCGGTGCTGTTCGATGCGCTCGTCGCGATCGATGCGGTGCATGAAGCGACGCTTGGGCTGTTCGATCCCGCCGCGGATCGCCGGTTTGCGGTGGCTGGATGGCGGGGGATCACCTTCGATCGCGCGGCGGCACGGCTGTATGCCACGACCCCCGTGGCGTTCGACTTCGGCGGGTTCGGCAAGGGTTTCGCGCTCGACCGGGCCGGTGAAGTCCTGCGCGCGGCTGGGATCGTGTCGGCGTGTCTGTCGGCGGGGGAAAGTTCGATCGCGGTAATCGGGGAGCATCCGCTTGGCGGGGGATGGCCGTTCGCGGTGCCGAGTCCGTCCGATCCCGATGATAGCCTCGTCCAGGTCGAGCTGATCGACCAGTCACTGTCGATCTCCGCGACGGTCGGGGCGGGGACGGCGGCGCCCGAGCGTGCCGCGATGCTGCGGCCCGATGATCGGGCGGTGATCACCGCACCGCGCTGCGCGGTTGCGGTCGCGCGGACCGGGGCGCTGGCCGAAGCGATGAGCACCGCGTTGCTCGTGGCCGATCCCGGGCGCGCGGATCGCCTGATCGACCAGGACCGGGCAAACCGCTTCCTGTTCGACCTACCTTGCGCGACCGCCCGCGCTTCCTCTGCGAGAATGGCTCTGCAATGACCGACATGGACTTCGACCTTTCCCGCCGTTCGTTCCTTGATCGCGTGCTGATGGCGGCGGCGGGCGCGGGGATGACCGCTGCGGCTCCCTGGGCCGCGATCGCGGCCGGCACCGCGGCGGCGACATCGGATCGCATCCGGATCGGCGTGATCGGAACGGGCGACCGCGGGCGCACGCTCATCCAGAACATCAACAAGACGCGCAACTGCATGGTCGCCGCGATTTGCGACAATTACGAACCGCATCTGACCAAGGCGCGCCCCTATGTCGGTGCAAACACGCCGGTGTACGCGGATCACCGCGCGATGCTGGAGAAGGGCGGGCTCGACGCGCTGGTGATCGCGACCCCGCTCAACCTGCACGCCAAGCATGTGCTCGACGGGTTCGACGCCGGGCTGCACGTATGGTGCGAAAAGGCGATGGCGCGGACGATCCCGGATTGCGGCGCGATGGTGAAGCGTTCGCAGGACAGCCGCAAGATCCTCCAGATCGGGCATCAGCGGATGTTCCACCCGAACCTATCTCAACGCGTTGCGCCGCGCCAAGGCAGGCGAGATCGGATCGCTGACGCAGATCCGCGCGAGCTGGCACCGCAACAACAGCTGGCGGCGCCCGGTCCCGGCCGGGGTGAGCGACCGCCAGATCAACTGGCGGCTGTACCGCGACAGTTCGGCGGGGTTGATGACCGAACTCGCGACGCATCAATTGCAGGTCGGCAACTGGTTCTTCGATGCGGTGCCGACGCGCGTGATGGGATCGGGGAGCATCTGCTTCTGGAAGGACGGGCGCGAGATCTATGACCATGTCGCGCTGATCTACGAATATGCCGGCGGGCGGAAACTGATCTACACTTCGCTGCTCAACAATGCGCGCTATGGCTGCGAGGAGCAGATCCAGGGGAGCAAGGGGACGATCGAACCCGAACTCGGCCGAATCTTTCAGGAAGTGCCGCCAAAGGTGCTGGCGTTGCAGCGGATGCAGAAGGACGTGGCGCGCGGTAAAAAGCGCGCCGTGCCGATCGGGGGCGCGACCTGGTTCCCCGAGCTGCCGGTGACGACGCCGGGCGAGTCGCTCGGCTGGGGCGAATATGACGAGACGATGCTCCAGTTCGAAGGGTTTGGCGAAGCGGTCCGCGCGAACAAGCCGCTCCCCGGGCTGCTGGCGCAGGCCTATGCCGCGAGCGTCGCGTCGCTGCTCGGCGAGCAGGCCATGGACCGGGGCGAGGCGCTGACCTGGCCGACCTCGCTTGTTACCATCTGAAGGGAATAGGACCGTGACCGATACCGATCGACGCGCGCTGCTCGGGCTGGGGCTCACCGCGGGCCTTGCCGCCGGGTTCGCGGGCGACGCCTTCGCGCAATCCGCGACGCGCGGGGATGCAGCGACCGAGGCGGCCCCCGCGCGTCCCGCGCCCGAGGCGAAATACCGCGTCCCGTTCGCGGTGATCGGGCTCGACCATAACCACATCTACGGCATTACCGACGCGGTGATCCGGGGTGGCGGCGTGCTGACCGCCTTCCTGTCGACCGACCCCAAGCAGATCGCGGCGTTCCGCAAGCGCTATGGCGACATCAAGCTCGCGCGCTCCGAACAGGAAATCCTCGACGACCGTGCGATCAAGCTGGTGTGCAGTGCCGCCGTCCCCAGCCTGCGCGCGCCGCTCGGGGTGCGGGTGATGCGCGCCGGGAAGGACTATCTGAGCGACAAGGCGGCGGTGACGACGCTCGAGCAACTCGCCGAGGTGCGCCGTACGATCAAGGAGACCGGGCGCAAGTTCGGAATCATGTATTCCGAACGGCTCGAGGTCCCCGCTGCGGTGATGGCGGGGCAGATGGTCCATGACGGCGCGATCGGCAAGGTGATCCAGACGGTCAACCTCGCGCCGCACCGCCTGTCCAAGCCGAGCCGTCCCGACTGGTTCTGGGACCCGGCGCGCAACGGCGGGATCCTGACCGACGTCGGCAGCCATCAGGCCGACCAGTTCGTCTATCTGACGGGGAGCAAGCGCGCGCATGTGGTCGCGTCGCAGACCGGCAATTTCAACAATCCCGACCATCCGCAATTCCAGGATTTCGGCGACATGATGCTGAACGGCGATGGCGGCGCGGGATATGTGCGGGTCGACTGGTTCACCCCCGACGGGTTGCCGACCTGGGGGGACGGGCGGCTCTTCATCCTCGGGACCGAGGGCTATATCGAGCTGCGCAAATACGTCGATATCGCCGGGCGACCGGGGGGCAACCATTTGTTCATCGCGGACCGCAAGGGCGCGCGTTATCTCGATTGCTCGAAGGTGCCGTTGCCGTTCGGTCCGCAATTCGTGACCGATCTGGTCGAACGCACGTCGGTGGCGCAGGATCAGGACGGTGCGTTGCTGGCGGCGGAACTGGTGCTGACCGCGACCGCCCGCGCGACCCCGGCACGCGCGTAAATGCTCCGGAACGCGGAGTCGTTCACCTCCCGTTCAACAGCGTAACAACCGCTGATTTCCGCGGATCTTTTGCTGTCTTCGATCGTATAAGGAGAACGTTTCGGCCAAATGCGATTGCCAATTTTCGTTGGTCCGCCTTGGCTCGTGAAACCAAAAACATTGCTAAAAGGTGAGTGTATGCGTCCGAATTTTGCGAAAGCTGCTACTGTTGCGATCATCATGGTCGGCTCGATCGGGATCAGCGGTTGCGCGACCAAGGGTTACGTCCAGCGCGAAATCGCCACCGTGAACCAGCGCATCGACGGGATCGATGGTCGCGTCCGCACGGTCGAGGGTACGTCCGGCCAGGCGCTCACGCAGGCGCAGGCTGCCGCCGGCCAGGCACAGCAGAACGCGCAGCGGATCGACCAGATCAACGGTCGCGTCGATGGTCTCGACCAGCAGATGCAGCAGCAGGCACAGCGCCAGCAGCGTCGTCCGCGCGGCTGATCACGCTGTCGCAACGCGCTTGCATTGACGGTCAGGACGGGTGAACACCGGTTCCGTGTTTACGCGCCTGTTCCGCTTCGGTCGCCTTAGGGGCGTGATTGCGTCCACCCTGGTGGCGCTGGCAGTTTTGCCGGCGCCACTTGCGGCGCAGAGTTCCCCCAAGCCAGCGGCGAAGGTTTCCAAGGCCGCGAAGTCCGTCGCCGATCCGGCGCGGAAGACCGCCAAGAAGACCAGCGGCAAGGTCAAGACCAAGACGCCCCCCAAGGTCGTCGTTCCGCTGGTCGAGCCGGTCCGGTCGGAAGCGGCGCAACGCATGGTCGCGTGGGTCGCCACCGCGCACGACAATGGCGCGCTTCCCTATATCATCATCGACAAGCAGGCCGCGTCGCTCTCGATGTTCTCGGCCAAGGGCGAGTTCCTGGGGGAAACGCCCGTGCTGCTGGGGATCGGGATCGGGGATGATTCCTCGCCCGGAGTCGGCGCGAAGGAGCTGTCGGACATCGGTCCTGCCGAGCGGACGACGCCGGCTGGACGGTTCGTCGCCAAGTTCGGTCTGGCGTTCGGGCGACAGCGGGTGCTGTGGGTCGATTATGCCAATTCGGTCGCGCTGCACGCGGTGATCACTACGCACAAGAAGGAACGCCGCGTCGAGCGGCTGTTGTCGCCGTCGCCTGAGGACAATCGGATCAGTTTCGGCTGCATCAACGTCGGCACGAGTTTCTACGCCAAGCAATTGCGGCCGCTGTTTTTGAAGAAGGGCGGTGTCGTGTACATCCTGCCCGATACCAAGCCGCTCGAGGAGGTTTTCCCGAGCGTGCGGTTGTTGCCCTATCTCACGGCGGCTACCGCCGACTAGCGTCCCTTGCGCCGCTGCGCCCGGGTTTGAAGGAAACGGTCATGATTCTGGCATTGATCGCACTGATCGCCGCCGCTCCCGAAGCGCCCGTGGTGGTCAGCTCGCTGGAAACCGAACAGCTTGCGGAATCGTGTCGCGGCAAGGATTCGGACGCGAGCCAGAGCTTCTGCACCGGTTATATTCTCGGCGCGTTCGACACGCTGTCGATGGCGCGCCAGATCTGTCCGTCCCCGACCAATGCCTCGACGTTGGAAGCGATCGCCGCGACGCGCAAGTATTTGCGAACGAACCGCAAGGCGTGGGACGCCGCACCCGCGTTCCTCGTCCGCGATGCGTTGAAGGGGGCTTTCCCGTGCAAGAGCGCGACGAAGGCGAAGCCCAAGGCCAAGGCGAGCGCATCGAAATCAAAGGCAAAGCCGACGCGCAAAACCACGAGCCGACAGCGCGACTGATCCTTTCTTCCGGTCCGGGCTGACCCGGCCGGTCGAATGCGAAGCTGCAGCGTCCTGTGCGGCGTTGGCGCAAGGCTGCCGCATCCATCTTCCAGAGTCTTGAAACGACGGATCGTCGTGCCGTAACCTTATGTCACCGCTCTGTAATTTTCGATGCAAATTGCGCTAATTTGTCGGACAAGATTGACATTTTGCACGAATGAAAACAAGTTTTCGCCTGGTGAGGATAACGGTGAAAGCGCGAACCAATGCCTTGGAGCAGAAGGACAGTCCTGAAGGGCGGTGCCGCAGCGGTCGTTGCTTCGGGAGCGCTGACGCCCGCGTCCGCGTCCGGGGCCGGGGCCGGCGGCGGCGCGATGCCCGATGGCGCACACGCCTTGTGGTTCGCCGCCCCCTCCGACACGTGGATCGAGTCGCTTCCGGTCGGTAACGGCCGCATCGGTGCGATGGTACGCGGTGGGGCGCAGCACGACGTTATCGCGCTCAACGAAGATACGCTGTGGTCGGGCGCGCCCCCGTCGCGCGGCAATCCGACGGCGCTGGCGTCGCTCCCCGCGATGCGCGCCGCAGTCTTCGCGCAGGATTATCACGCTGCGGACAGGATCGCGCATGCGATGCAGGGACCGTATAGCGAGAGCTACCTGCCGCTCGCGGACGTGCTGCTCGACATGGCGCATGGCGCTGCGGTGTCGGACTATCGCCGGACGCTCGATCTCGACACGGCGGTGGCGGGTGTTTCCTATGCGATCGAGGGTACGCGCTACACCCGCGAGGTGTTCGCATCACATCCGGACCAGGTGATCGTCATCCGCCTTTCCGCCGATCGCGCGCGGACGATCAGCTGTTCGGTCGGAGTGCGGACGCCGTTGCAGGGCAAGGCCACCGCAGCGGGACGGCGGATCGTGCTGGCGGGCAAGGCACCGGCGGTCTGCCAACCCAATTACCGCGATGTCCCCAACCCCGTCGTCTATGACGACGCACCGGGCAAGGCGATGGCGTTCGCCGCGGTCATCGACGTCGAGGTCGTCGACGGCGCGATGATCGCGCGCGGCGACCGGATCGAGATTACGAACGCGAGCGCCGTGGTCCTGCGGATCGCGATGGGGACGGGTTTTCGCGGGCATGATCGCGCGCCGGATCGTCCGGTCGCCGAGGTGATCGGCAATGCGACGCGACAGCTCGACGCGGCAGGCGCGCGACCGTTCGCCACGCTGCGCGCCGCGCACGTCGCGGATCACCAGCACCTCTACCGCCGCGCGTCGCTTTCGATCGGCAGCGCGCGGAACCGCGTGCCGACCGATCGCCGCCGCGTCGACAACGCCACCGCGCCCGAACCCGCGATGGCGGCCTTGCTGTTCAATTTCGGGCGCTACCTGCTGATCGCCAGCTCGCGCCCCGGAACGCAGCCGGCGAATTTGCAGGGGATCTGGAACGCTACGGTGCGCGCGCCGTGGAGCAGCAACTTCACCAGCAACATCAACGTCCAGATGAACTATTGGCACGCCGAAACCGCGAACCTCGCGGATTGCCACCAGCCGCTGTTCGATTTCATCGCGCGCGTCGCCAAGACCGGGGCCGTCACCGCGCGCGACTATTACGGCATGCCCGGCTGGTGCCTTCACCACAACACCGACATCTGGGCGATGGCCAACCCGGTCGGGCTGGGCGAGGGCGATCCGCAATGGGCCAACTGGCCGATGGCGGGGCCGTGGCTCGCGCAACATCTGTGGCATCATTATGTGTTCGGGGGCGACACGGCGTTTCTACGCGATCACGCCTATCCGCTGATGCGCGGTGCCGCGGAATTCTGTGCGGCGTGGCTGGTGCGCAACCCGCGCACCGGTCGACTGACGACGGCACCGTCGATGTCGCCCGAAAACCAGTTCCTCGCGGCGGACGGCAAGCCCGCGGGGATCAGCGCCGGGTGCACGATGGACCTGGCGCTGACGCGCGAACTGTTCGCCAATTGCGCTGCGGCGGCGGCGGTGCTGGGCACGGATCAGGCTTTCACGCGTCGGCTGACCGGGCTCGTCGCCGAGCTCGAGCCGTATCGTGTCGGGCGCTATGGCCAGTTGCAGGAATGGTCGGAGGATTTCGCCGAGCAGGATCCGGGCCACCGCCACATCTCGCATCTCTATCCGCTGTATCCCGGTGCCGAATTCACGCCGCGCCGCACGCCCGATTGGGCGAAGGCGGTGCGCGCATCGATGCAACGGCGCGAGGATCACGGCGGGGCGGCGACCGGATGGAGCCGCGCCTGGGCGACGTGCATCTGGGCGCGGCTCGGGGACGGTGCCCACGCTGGCTATTCGGTCGACCAGTTCCTCGCGAAGAGCACGGTCGGCAACCTGTTCGACACGCATCCGGGCAAGCCGCTGCCGGTGTTCCAGATCGACGGCAATTTCGGGATCGCGGCCGCGATCGCCGACATGCTGGTGCAAAGTCATGACGGCGCGGTGGCCCTTTGCCCGGCGCTGCCCGCGGCGTGGCGAGACGGCGAGATCAAGGGTCTGCGCGCGCAGGGCGGGGCGACCGTCGGGATCCGCTGGAGCGGCGGGCGCGTGGTGTCGGCTCGGATCGCGTCCACGATTGCCGGACCGCAGGCGGTGCGCGCGCCGCCGGGGCAGCGCGTGGTCGGGGTCAGGGCCGCCGGACGCGCGCTCGCCTTTGAGCAGGAAGCGGATCTCGCGACGTTCCGCGCCGAGCCGGGCCGGACCTACACGCTGCGCTTCGCCAACGTCTGACCCGGCATCCCGTTCGACGATTTCTCCCCAACGAAAACAAAAAACGCAACTTCAGGACAGGACAAACACAATGAACAAGACGCTTTACTCCGCGACGTCGGCGCTTGCGCTGGGATTGAGTGCACCGGCCTGGGCCCAGACGGCGACATCTCCCGCGCAGGACACCACCGCCGCGCAGACGACGACCGAGGACCCCGCACCCGCGACGCTGCCCACTGGGGCCGAGCCGACGCAGGACATCGTCGTCACCGGCATTCGCCGCAGTCTGCAGGACGCGCGCGCGTTGAAGCGCGACTCGATCGGGATCAGCGACGCGATCTCGTCCGAGGATATCGGCAAGTTCCCCGATCAGAACCTCGCCGAATCGCTCCAGCGCGTGACCGGTGTGCAGATCACCCGCAACAAGGGCGAAGGGTCGCGGGTTGCGCTGCGCGGGCTCGGGCCGAGCTTTACGCAGACCTTGTATAACGGGCGCCAGATCGCGACGCCGGGCGGCGGGCGCAGCTTCTCGTTCACGTCGCTCAGCTCCGACTTCGTCAGCGCGGTCGAAGTGCTCAAGTCGCCGACCGCCGAAATGGTCGAGGGCGGGCTCGCCGGATCGGTCAACGTGCGCGTCGCCCGGCCGCTCGATGCCGGACGCAATGTCGTCGCGGTGACCGCCGAGGGGATCTACGAAGAGAACCCCAAGATGGCGACCCCGCACGCGTCGCTGTACGTCAACCACGTGTTCAGCGACTCGTTCGGCGTCAACTTCGGCGTCAATTATGAGCGGCGTGGCGTTTTGCAGGCGGGGTTCTTCGGGTACGGTGCTGAACTCGGGATCGAGAACCGTCGCAATCCGCCACGCGACTACAACCGCGATGGCGACCTGAACGACCAGTTCCGGTTCGACCACACGACCAACCTGGTCGCGCAGGACGGTACGTTCGAGCGCAAGACCGTGATCGGCGGCGTTCAGTTCAAGCCGACCGATACGCTCAACCTGTACGCCGACGGCTTCTATTCGGACTTCCAGGACAATTCGATCTACAACGAGCATCAGGTCCGCTTCACCAACATCCAGGGCCCCAATTCGGGGATCGTCGGAAGCGCGAACGACGGTTCCTTCCTGACCTTCCTTGACGCCGACGGGGTTGATCACCGGTCGGACACGCGCGTGATCCGTACGCGCGACAAGCTGTATACCGCGGCGGTCGGCGGGATCTGGAAGAACGGGCCGCTGACGGTCTCGTCCGAGTTCACCTTCTCGAAGGGGGACCGGAACGCGCAGAATTACGGCTTCGGGATCAACTCGCGCGCATCGGCCTCGTATGACTTACGCGACGGCATCGGCAACCAGCCCAACGTGGCGTTCAATCGCGGGTACGATCCGCTCAATCCGTCGACCTTCAACCTGTTCAGCTTCGGCGGCGATTACAATGCGCCGAGTTCCGACCGCAATTATGACGGCCGGCTCGATGCGAAATATGCGTTCGACGGGGCGGGCTTCTCGGGCGCGTTCAAGGTCGGCGGGATGTTCGCCAACCGCAAGAGCAGCTTTTCCTCGAGCAATTTCAACATCAATTCGACGCAGCTCGCCAGTGCGCTCGGCCAGACTTACAATCCGACGATCGAAGGCGGCAGTACGTCTGCGTCGCAGATCCTTTCCGTCACCGATTACTCCAAATTCGTCGGGGATTCGCTCGGACGGTATCTGGCGCCCGACCTGGACAAGTTCTTCAGCCTCGTACCGTTGTCGCGCGTGCTGGAAATCTCCCCCGCAACCGCGCAACCGGCGCGGGATTATGCAGTGACCGAGCGGTCGTTCGAGGGGTATGCGCAGCTCGACGTCAAGGCGTTCGACAATCGGCTTAACGCCAATGCCGGGCTTCGCGTGGTGCATACCGACCAGACGTCGACCGGCTTTGCGGCGGACCTGACCTCGCTGTTCGTGCGGCGGGGCGGGGTCACCACCGTGGTCCAACGGACGTCGCCGGTGGCGATCGACAATTCGTACACCGAGTTCCTGCCGAGCCTGAACCTGTCGTATAACGTCACCGACTCGCTCAAGGCGCGCTTCGCCGCGGGCCGCACGCTGACGCGGCCGGATCTGGGGTTGCTGTCGCCGTCGATCAGCGTGGATGCCAACACGCGCGCGATCAACGCGACCAACCCGAACCTGAAGCCGTATCTGTCGTCGCAGCTCGACCTGTCGCTGGAATATTACTTCGGCGGCAGCGGCCTGTTGTCGGCGGCGGTGTTCTACAAGGACGTCAAGAACTTCATCGTCCGGACCAACTCGCCCGCGCAATATACCGTCCAGCTGGAAGAGGGCGGAACGTTGTTGCAGGACTTCACGCTGTTCCAGCCGCGCAACGGCGCGAGCAGCAAGATCAAGGGGTTCGAGCTTGGGGCGCAGGTGCCGTTCACCTTCCTGCCGGGGGCGCTCGACGGGTTCGGGGTCATCGCCAACTTCACCTATCTCGATCTCGGCGACGTGGTCGTGACGCAGGACCAGCCCGCGATCCCGATCTCGGGTGCGTCGACGCGGAGCTACAATATCGCGGGCTATTATGAGAAATACGGCTTCGGGCTGCGCGCCTCGTACAATTACCGCAACGGCTTCGTGAACGATCCGCGCAGCACGTTCGGCGACGGGGATTATCAGCGCGCTTACGGGCAGCTCGACATCTCGGCGAGCTACGACGTGACCAAGAAGTTCTCGCTCAACGCGGACATCACCAACGCGACCAACGCCAAGACGATCAACGTCACCAACATCGGCTTGTTGCGCAACATCCTCGATGTCGGCCGCCGGTATACCGCGGGCGTTCGCTTCCGCTTCTGACGCTACGGGCGTCGCACGAGGACGGGGGCAGGGGCGGGCTGCGGTTCGCCCCTGTCGTCGTGGCGACGATCACTCGCGGCGGAGGAAGATCCAGTAGCCACCGGCGCTTGCGGGTTGGATCCGGACGGTCAGTTCGCGGTGGCGATCCCCGAAATCACCGATGTGCGTGAATTCCAGGTCGAGCGTGCCGGCGGCGCTGGCGCGTTCGACCCTTCCGCGAAAGTCCGGATTGTCCATGCACGGCGCGACGCGCCCGAAGAAGTCCAGTCCGATCCGATCGTGCATCCCCGACCCCGACAGCCGCCGTTCCGCCGCGCTGTAATAGGCAACGGTGCCATCCACCCCGAGCCGGATCGCGCCGAACGGCAGGTCGTCGACCACCGACGGCGGGAGCGCTTCGATCGCGCGGGCGAGCGCGGGCGTGTCGAAATCCGGGAGGGCCGGTTCGGCCGAGGTGTGCTCGTCCATCAGCGCTGCTGCACGACGGGATGGCGTTGCAGCACGACTGCGCCGACGATCGTATCGACCAGCGTCCCATCGACCGAAAACGGCAGCAACAGCCGTTCGAACGTTTCGATATCGCCTTCCCCCAGATCGACGCGTGCATATTCGTAGGCCGGTTTCCCGGCCAGTGCGCAGCGGCGGTAGGCGGCTTCGCGTGCCGCCAGCGTATCGGCACCGTCGAGCGGGAGCGCATCCAGGCCGCCGGTCTTTCCGGCATACTCCGCAAGCGCATCGTGCAAAGTCGATCCGACGTGCGTGAAGGTGAACTCGATCGGACTCTTGCACAGGTCGATCGTCGCGATGAGGATGCGGTGCGGTTCGTGGCAGGCCTCCAGCGTGAACCGGTCGAAGACCGGCATCCCCGCCCCGCCGCGGATCGCGCGCCAGTGATCGAGCAGCGTCCGCGCGCACTGCGACTTCACGCGCAGCGCGAGCCTCTCGATGCGCTCCTCGTCCGACGCGCGCTGGCTGGCGGCGATGAGGACGCGGCGGACGGCATAGTGCAGCCCGGCCGGGCTGAACGGCTTGCGCAGCACCGTCTCGCCAGCGGGAATCTGCGCTTCGTCGCCCCCGGTGATGAATACGCACGGTATCCGGATCCCGGACGCGTGGATCGCTGCGACGAGGTCCACTCCGGACATGCCGGGCACGTCGACGTCGGTGACGAGAACGTCGATATGCCTGGCGCGTGCGATGCGCAGTGCGGTCTCTGCGTCCCTCGCGACGAGAACCTCGAACCCGCGATCGGACAATCCCGCCGCGAGAATGTCGGAAAGGTCGGGATCGTCATTGAGGAGCAGGAGCGTCTCGAACGCGGTTTCGGCCAGGGTCTCCTCGACCGGATCATCCGGCGGTGGGTGGGCCGCGACGTCGCGTTCGGTGGCGCGCGGAAGATATAGGGAAAAGGTGGTGCCGCGGCCGACTTCGCTGTCGATTCGAAGCGCCCCGCGTGACTGCTGGATGAAGCGTTGCACCATCGTGAGACCAAGGCCCGTACCCTTGCCGCGCGCCTTGGTGGTGAAGAACGGCTCGGTCACGCGGCGCAGCGTTGCGCCGTCCATGCCGGGGCCGGTGTCCGTCACCAGGATCACCACCGCGTCGTGCCCGCCCAGTTCGCGGGGATGCGGTGGTCCGGCGGTCGCGGGGTGGGCCGGGGCGTTCCGAACGACGATCCGCACTTCGCCGCCGCCCGGCATCGCGTCGCTCGCGTTGGTGGCGAGGTTGAGCAATGCCGCTTGCAACTGCGTGGGATCGACCAGCGTCGGCCACGCGTCGGGCGCGCAATCGATCATCAGCGCAATGTTGCGGCGGACGCCATGCGACAGGAGATCCGAAATCTCGGCGATTGCGGTTGCAAGATCGACCGGCTGCGGCATCACGTCCTGCAAGCGCGTGAAGGCGAGCAACTGGCGGATCAGCGTTGCGCCGCGCTCGGCCGCGCGCTGCCCCATGGCGACGATCTGCTGGATCCGCGGGTCCTCCGTACGGTGTTCGATGATCGCGAACCCGCCGAGCACCGCGCCCAGAATATTGTTGAAATCATGCGCGATCCCCGACGTCAGCTGGCCGACCGTCTCGAGCTTCTGGCTTTGCAGTTGCGCCGCCTGCAGCGTTTCGAGACGCGCGATTTCCGCCGACAGGCGTGCGTTGGCGCGGTGAAGCGCCACGGTGCGGTCGTGGACGCGGCGTTCCAGATCGGCGGTCAGTGCCCGAAACTGCGCCTCCCGCTCCGCCACCGTGCGCACAAATTGCGCGGGTCCGATCCGATCGTGGAAATAGCAGATCACGGCGTATTGGCTGTCGGGCAGGGTGACGCGCTCCATCCACCAGCCGCCGGGGTCAAGGGCGCGGGCGGCGGCGTCTGTCGTGCTTTCCTGGTCGATCCCAGTCTCCAGCGTGCGGCGCACATCCGCGACCGCCGCGTCCGCCAAGCGTTCGGGCCAGATCGCCCGGAGACAGTCGCCCAGCGGACGTCCGATCGGCGCGGGAATCGAGGCAAAGGTCCGTTGCGCGCCACGACTGAGCAGGCGCAGCGTCCCATCCGCATCGATCAGGCAGACGCTGAACGGGGTGTCGAGGATGAGCGCCTCGAGCGGCGCGACCTCTCGTTGCGGCAGGGTATCGTCTGGACCGATCGTGCGGAGCATGCGCGGGCGCGCGGGCTCGCACACCCGCTCCCTCTGCATTGGCCCCCGATCATGGCCCGTGTTTCCCGCCTGGACCACCCTTCGCTCCCGTCGGATTGAGCCATTGTCGAAACGATGCCGCACGTATCAGGCTTTGGCTATGCGCGAATCCGGCACTAGCACCAATGAACGAAGTGCGGGATCGGTCACCATCGCGATCATCGTGTGTTACGAGGCAAGGCTCCGCGTCGGCGCGGTTAGCCAAGGGGTTGAGCATCCATGAAAATCGCCATCGTCGGAGCCGGGATCGCCGGAATGTCCTGCGCCTCTGCATTGCAGGCCGGTGGCCATGCGGTTGCGCTGTTCGACAAGGGGCGCGGCCCCGGCGGGCGGATGGCGACTCGGCGGGTCGAAAGCGCGACCGGTCTCGTGGCGTTCGATCATGGCGCACAATATTTCACGGCACGCGATCCGGCGTTTTCGCATGCGGTCGCGCAATGGTCCGCGGCGGGTGTCGTTGCGCGGTGGCCCGCTGCGGGGGAGGATGCCTGGGTCGGCACGCCGGGGATGAACGCGCTCGTCAAGGCGAGCGCGCAGGATCTCGACGTGACGTGGAACAGCCGAGTCGAGGCGATCGCGTCCGTTGACGGCGGCTGGCGGCTCGCCCCCGTTTCCGAGGGTCTGTTCGATGCGGTGATCGTCGCGACCCCCGCGGAACAGGCCGTCGGCTTGCTCGCGCCGCTGGACGCGACGATGGCGGCGGCGGCGCGGGATTGCCCGTCCGCACCGTGCTGGACCGCGATGGTGGCGTTTGCCGACCGCATCGCGCTGGCCGAAGACGTGCTGCGGGATCGCGGCATGATCGGCTGGGCAGCGCGCAACAGTGCCAAGCCGGGCCGGAGCGGGGCAGAGGCGTGGGTGATCCAGGCGACACCCGAATGGTCGCGCGCGCATCTCGAGGATGCGGCAGAGGATGTGGTCGACGTGCTCCTGTCCGCGCTGGCGGGCGAAGCGACCGCGCCCTTGCCGGAAGCGACCGTGCGGATCGGTCATCGCTGGCGCTATGCGCGGGTCCATGCCCGCGACGACGGCGCGCTATGGGATGCGCACCGCAAGATCGGCGCAGTCGGGGACTGGCTGCTCGGCCCGCGCGTCGAAAGCGCGTGGATGTCCGGCCAGACCCTCGCGGACCGGATCCTCCGGCCCGCGCGCGTTTGACCTCTTCAGTCTGACCCGCTCGTCTCGAGCACGTACTTTCTGCGCTCGACCGTATCGGGCATCCCCGCGACGATCCGCTGGTCGACCTTGTAATCGCGCGCAATCTCGCGGGCGGTCATTTTGGCGGACATCATCACCGAGGGGGTTCCGCCACCGGGCTGCGTCCCCTGACCGACGAGATACAGGTTGGTGACGTCCTCGCTGCGATTGTGCGGGCGGAAGAAGGCGGTCTGCGTCAACCGTGGCTCGACCCCGAACCCGTTGCCGGCATAGGCGCCGAGCGTCCGTTCGAAATAGTCCGGCGTGACGAAGCTGCGATACACCAGCCGCTCGCGCAGGTTCGGGATATAGCCGCGCTCGTCGAGGAAGGTCAGGACCTTCTGCGCGAAGCCTTCGCCGACCGCGTCCCAATCGACGTCGCCCAGCGTGTTGGGGACCGGGATCAGCGTATAGGCCGCATGATGCCCCGGGGGCGCCAGGCTCGGGTCGGTCATCGTCGGAATGTGGAGATATTGCGAGAAATCCTCGGCGAGGATCTTGCGTTCGAAAATGTCGGTGAGCAATTCCTCGTAGCGCGGCCCGAGGATGATGTTGTGGTGGCGCAGATCGGGGTCGCCGTCGCGCATTTCATACCCGAAATAGATCACCATCAGGGACATGCTCTGCTTGCGGAACTTGACCACCGCGTCGCGATTGATCCGGCGATGCGCCTTGTCGATCAGCTTGAGGTAGGTCGTCGCATAATCCCCGTTCGAAACGACCAGATCGGCCGCCAGGGTCTCGCCCGACGCGAGCGTCACGCCGGTGGCGACGCGCTTGCCGCCGCGCTTTTCGACGTCGATCCGCGCCACTTCGGCGTTGAGGCGGACGCTGCCGCCCAGTTCCTCGAACTTGGTGATCATTGCCTTGACCAGCGCGCCCGTCCCACCCATCGCGAAATGCACGCCCCAAGTCTTCTCGACGAAGTGGATCATCGCATAGATGGCGGGGACCTTGAGCGGGTTGCCGCCGATCAGCAGCGGCTCGAAGCTGAACACCTGCCGCATCTTGTCGCTCTTGAAGTATTTGCTGATGAGCGAGAACAAAGGCTGGATCGCGCCGAGCTTGAGCAGATCGGGAACGACCCCGACCATCGAACCCAGGCTGCCGAAATAGGTATAGCCGAGTTCGAGGAACCCGCGCTGGAAGATCGCCCGCGCGGCCTCATGGAAGCGTTCGTACCCCTCCAGATCCTCGGGCGCGAGCCGCGCGATCTGCGCGCGGACGTTCACCGGGTCGGCATCGTAATCGAAGAAGGTGCCGTCGTCGAAATAGATGCGATAGAAGGGCAGGACCGGGACGATCTCGAGATAGCGGCTGGTATTCGGGCCGGCGCTGCTGCCCGTCAGGATGCGTTGGTCATCACCCAGCACGTCATCGGGGAAATCGGGCGCGGTCAGCATCGCCACGTCGCGCTCCAGCGAGAACAGCTCCTCGATGAAATGCGGCACGGTCAGCACCGTCGGGCCCATGTCGAAAGTGAACCCCTCCGCGCGGCGGACATAGGCGCGCCCCCCGACGTCATCGAGCTGTTCGACGATCTGCGTATCGAACCCGAGACTTTGCAGGCGGATCGCACAGGCGATACCCCCGATCCCCGAGCCGATTACGATCGCGGTACGTCGTGTCATGGAATGGCCGTCTCTTTGTCAGAACGCTGGAACGGGAAAATACGCGATCGAGTCCCGGTGGTGTCGTACGATTGCGCGAGAAACGGGTGCGGTGAATCCACCGGCACCGGCACTCGAACGCCTGCCTGACCACTGCGTCCTACATGTGGTTTTGGGTAACGGACCGCAAGCCCCCGTTCGCTCGGTATCGCGATGGTCGGGAGGCCGCGCCTGTGTGAACACTCAAAGTTAACTCTCGGTTCGTACTACCAAAACCTTATCCGAGTGAGGGTTGTGACGGTGTTCCACGCGTTTGATGAAATCGATCTGGGTGCGCTTGCGCGCATGCCGCTGGAAGACCTGGATCGTCTGCCGTTCGGGGTCGTCGGGTTGGACTCGGAGAAGCTTGTCGTCGTGTACAATGCGACCGAGGCGGGGATGGCAGGACTTGCCCGCGATTCCGTGATTGGCCTGCCGTTTTTCGACGCGGTTGCGCAATGCATGAACAATTTCATGGTGGCGCAGCGGTTCGAGGATGAAGCCGAGCTCGACGAGATCGTCCCCTACGTCCTGACCTTGCGGATGCGTCCGACGCGTGTCCGGCTACGGTTGCTGGCGACGCCGGACGCGCCGCTGCAGTACATCCTGATCGAACGCTGAGGCGGTATGGACGCAGACCTGTCCCGGGAGCACGAGCAACTGCTCGAATTCCTCTACGCCTGTCCGGTCGGATTGGTGGAATTCGACGCCATGGGGGCGATCACGATGATCAACCCGCATGCGATGAAACATCTGCTGCCCGTTGCGGGGATGCGCGACCCGGGCAATCTCTTCGCGATGCTGGAGGGGTGCGCACCCGAGCTGCGCAACCTGCTCGCCGATTATCCCAAGGAGCGCGGGGGGATTTGCGAGGGGCACCGGATCGCGGTCGACATGGCGGCACGGCGCAGCGGCAAGGATCCCAAGGTGCTTGCCTGCACGATGATCAAGCTCGGGCCGAACCGCGCGATGGCGACCTTTTCGGACATTACCGTGCAGGTCGCACAGGAACGTCGCCTGAAGCAAAGCGAGAGCTGGTTCGGATCGCTGATCGCGGCGGTCAACGATTATGCGGTGTTGTCGATTTCCGCGGACGGCGTGATCGAGGGCGCGAATGCTGCCTTTGCGCGCCAGAACGGTTGCGCGGCGGGCGACGTGACGGGCGTTCCGCTCGACCAGATCGTCAGCGTGACGCCCGGGTCGGGCGTGATGACGGTGGCGGACCAGTTGCGGCTGGCCGAACGCGACGGATGGTATCTCGATGAAAGCTGGCAGGTCCGTGGGACGGGTGAGCGGTATTGGTGTCAGCGGCTGTTCGCGGTGCGCCCCGAGCTCGACGATCGGAGCGCGCCCGGTTTCTTCGTCGTCCTGCGCGACGTAACCCGCGACGCGTCGGACACGTCCGATTTGCGGCGGATGCTGCTGTTCGATCATCTGACCGGCGCAGCGAACCGCACGCACTTTCTGCAACTGTTCGAGCGCGAGCAGCGGCGCTGGCGTGATGCACGCCAGCCGTTGTCGCTGATCCTGCTCGATGTCGACCACTTCAAGTCGGTCAACGATGCTTACGGCCATCCGACCGGGGACGTCGTGCTCAAGCAGCTTACCCAGCTTTGTAGTGCGACGTTGCGTCCGTCGGACCTGTTCGCGCGGCTGGGCGGGGAGGAGTTCGCGGTCCTTCTGCCCGACACGGCACTGGTACAGGCGGTCGCCATCGCCGACCGCCTGCGCGAGGCGATCGAGGCGCTGGTAATCCCGGTGGCGGCTGGTGCGGTGCGGATCACCGCAAGCTTCGGGTGCGCGGCCGCAACCGACGCCTGCGGGACGGTGGATGGCCTGATCGAGCTTGCCGACGTGCAGCTCTATGCCGCCAAGCACGGTGGCCGTAACCGCGTCCACGGCCAAGCGCACCGATCGGTCGAAGCATGACCGCGGCGCCGATCGCACGTCCGGCGCTTCGGCGGATCGTCGCCGCACTGGTCGCGGACGAGACGAACCGGTCGCGGGGGCGCGTGGGTGGCACAAGCGGCAGCGTTCGCATCGAGGATCCGTTCGCCTGGACCGACGACTGTCGGTTGTCGGTCGGCGGCTTGCCGCTTGATTCGCTCGAAACCGTCAATGCGGGGGCGGCGCTTTACGAGATGTTCGGCCTTGAAGGGCTGGAACAGGAGGCGAAGCGCGGTCCGCCCTCCACCGTCGGTCACTGGCTGGATGATATCTCCACGGTGCTGCTCGGGGAGGATCCGCGGCTGACGCTGATGACCTCGGGGTCGACCGGGCGCGCAAAGCCGTGCGTTCATGCCATTGCCGACCTGCTGGCCGAAGCCACCTATTTCGCGTCCGTCCTGCCGCAGGTCCGGCGGATCGTGGCGCTTGTGCCGGCGCATCATATCTACGGGCTGATCTGGACCGCGCTGCTGCCGGAAGCGCTCGGCGCGCCGGTGGTCGCGGCGTCCGTCCTGAGTTTTCCCGCGCTGGAGGCGGGGGACCTGATCGTCGCAGTGCCGGATCAGTGGGGCGCGATCGTCCGGTCGATCCGGCGCTGGCCGGCGGGCGTTTGCGGCGTCAGCGCGGGGGCGCCGCTGTCGGATGCGCTGGCGGAGACGGTGCGCGCAGCCGGGGTCGAGCGGTTGTACGACGTTTACGGCGCGTCCGAAACGGGTGGTATCGCGTTGCGCTGCGCGCCGGGATCGCCGTACCGACTGCTCCCGCGCTGGCAATTCGCTGCTCCGATCAACGGCGCGGATGCGGTCATCGTCGATGCGGGCGGGCGTGAAGTGCTGCTCCCGGACCGGCTCTCGATCGCGCTCGACCATGGTTTCGCGGTAGCGGGGCGTCGCGACGGCGCGGTGCAGGTCGGCGGCATCAACGTCTGGCCCGAACAAGTCGAAGCGGTGTTGCGACGGCATGTCGGCATCGCGGATTGCGCGGTCCGGCTGAGCGGGCAGAACCGGTTGAAGGCTTTCGTAGTCCCCAGCGGCGTGGGGGATGAAGCGGCGCTGACGGCGGACATTGCGCATTACGTGCAAAGAGTCCTCCTTCCAGAACAGCGCCCGACGGCGTACGCTTTCGGGCCTGCTTTGCCGCGAAACGCAATGGGCAAGGTGTGTGACTGGTCATGAGCTTTATGCAGACAAATGCCTTTCCGACGGCTGAGGACCCATCCTCTGCTGCGCGCTGTCGGGGATGCCGCGACGGCGCCGCGCTGCCGTTCGGCTTCACCATGGCGTTTCAGCCGATCCTGGACATCGCGGCCGGGCGGGTGTGGGGCTATGAAGCGCTGGTGCGCGGGACTGCGGGGGAAGGGGCTGCGGCCATTCTCGCACAGGTCAGCCCCGAGCTCGTTTATGGGTTCGATCAGGCGTGCCGGGTGCGCGCGGTCGAATTGGCCGGGACGCTGTTTCCCCCCGACCCTGCGGTGAAGCTGTCGATCAATTTCATGCCCAACGCGGTGTATGAGCCCAACGCCTGTATCCGCGCGACCCTGTCGGCGGCGGCGCGGGTCGGGTTCGACCCCAACCGGCTGATGTTCGAATTTACCGAGAACGAGAAGATGCGCGATGTCGGGCACTTGCGGAAGATCATCGCCGCGTACCGCGCCCAGGGGTTCACGACCGCGCTCGACGACTTCGGGGCAGGCTATGCCGGGCTGAACCTGTTGACCGAGCTCAAGCCCGATCTGCTCAAGATCGACATGGCGTTGATCCGCGACATCGACCAGTCGGCGACCAAGCGCGCGATCGTCGGCGCGGTCGTCACGATGGCACGCGATCTGGGGATCGTCCTGCTCGCCGAGGGAATCGAAACCGCGGCGGAGCTGGCGACCGTGCGCGCGTTCGGGATCGACCTGTGCCAGGGATACCTGCTGGGACGCCCCGCGTTCGATATCGCAGAGCAGGTTACCCCTTCAGTTTTCGGGTAAACGCGTCGAGCGTACAGAGGCCGACGACGCCGCGCGCGCGACAGCCGGCGATCGGCACGATCCGACGATATGGCGCGCGTGCGGTGCCCGCCCGCAGTTCCTCGAGCGATTGCGCCCGGTAGCGCGCGCGGACGAAGATGTTTCCGGCGGTGTCGCGCAGGCGCTCGAGCAGGATCGCGCCTCCGGGCACGGGATCATCCGCCGCAATCCCCGGAACCCGCCAGTGCAGCCCGAGCAGCCCGGCAAGGTTGGCAATGTTGGTGTCATGCCCCGATATCATCGCGATCTGCGCCGCCGCTGGGGCTGCGTCGGTCAGCCAGCCGACGATCCGCGGTGACAGGCCCGCCATGTTGCGCGCGGCGAGATACGGCGGCCGGGCGAGGATCGCGAACTCCAGCGCATGGAACGCGCCGAAGTCGGTGACGTCCTGCGCGCTGGCGCGGCCCCAGCCGACGTCGGCGGCAGGCTTGCCATCGGCATATTCGAGCAACAGAATCTGCGCCGCGGTCGATGCCCGGTCCAGCGCACCGGCAAGCTTCGGGCGCGTCCGTGCGGTTGCCGGCGTGATCGTCGTCGGGTCCTTCGCGACGCCGCATTGCGTGTCGGTCGTGCGTCCGCACAGCACGGCATCGAGCCGGGCGAGCAACGGCCGCATTCGTGCCTCCGTCGCGGCGATGCCGCCGGGGCCGACCGCAGCGTCGATCGCGGCTTTGGCGCGTGCAGCGTCGAGCGGGGCGTGGCCGTCGTCGATCTGTGCGAACAGCGGGTCGGTCGTATCCTGGGGCAGATGCTCGATCGGAACGCCGCAACCGGGGGTAATTCCGCGCGCATACTGCTCGGCGGTTGCGATCGTGCGCTGGTCGCTGTCGGCGAGCAAAGCGATCCTTCCAGCGCAACCGTGCGCCGGAAGGAGCCCGCCCGCGGTAAACGCTGCCCGATCCGACGCGGCGATCGCTTCGACCGCGGCGGCGCCATGCGGGGTGAGCCAGCCCGGGGCGACTGGCCAGCGCGGCCACGGATCCTGCGCAACGCCCAGCGGCATCGGCTGCGCCTTGGTCGGGGGGCGGATACCGTGCCGCATCACCACCACGACTCGGTCGACTCGGAGACCCGCGACACCATCCGTCGGGGGGGCGGCAACGGATGCGGTGAACGCGGCGGCGCCGACCACGGCGCTTGCCATCCCCTTGCGCCAGGACGCGCCAAGGCGTCGTGTGATCGTCATCTCGTTTCTCCCCACCGCCGCCATGCCTGCGTCATGTTACAGCCGTGCGGCGGTCCGCATAACGGTCAGGGAAGCGCAGGCATCATGTCCGCGACCTTGGTGATGAGCTGGTGCAGCGAGAACGGCTTGGTCAACAATTCCATCCCCGGTTCGAGATGCTTGTCGCCCAGCGCCGCAGGTTCCGCATATCCGGTCACGAACAGCACCTTCAGGTCGGGGCGCAACAGTCGGGCGATGTCCGCGACCTGGCGTCCGTTCATGCCGTTGGGCAGGCCGACGTCGGTGATCAGCAGATCGATTTTCGCGCCCGACTGCAGCACCTTGATCCCGGCGGCACCGTCCGCCGCGCCGATCACCGTATAGCCCAGCTCGTCTAGGATCTCGTCGATCAAATGCCGAATGCTGGCTTCGTCATCGATCAGCAGGATCGTCCCGCCACTAACGGTCGCCACTGCCGCGTTGGCCGAAATGATCTCTTGCGGCGCCGCCGCGCCGGCGTGCTCGGGCAGATAGACGCAGATCGTCGACCCCTGGCCAAGCTCGGACAGGATTCGCACCTGTCCGCCGGACTGGCGTGCGAATCCGTAGATCATCGACAGGCCCAGCCCGGTGCCTTGCCCGATCGGCTTGGTGGTGAAGAACGGTTCGAACGCATGTTCGATCGTCTCTGCGGACATTCCCGTACCAGTGTCGGTGACGCAGACCGTGACATAGCCACCGGGCGGCAGATCGCGTTCGAGCGCGGAGGGTTCGTCGAGCAGGACGTTGCTCGTCTCGATCGTCAGTTTGCCACCGTCCGGCATCGCGTCGCGGGCGTTGATGCACAGATTGAGCAACGCATTCTCGAACTGCGTGGGGTCGATCATCGTC
Source organism: Sphingomonas sp. PvP055 (assembly GCF_040546365.1). Classification (NCBI taxonomy): domain Bacteria; kingdom Pseudomonadati; phylum Pseudomonadota; class Alphaproteobacteria; order Sphingomonadales; family Sphingomonadaceae; genus Sphingomonas; species Sphingomonas sp. PvP055. The sequence continues at coordinate 3,934,648 of NZ_JBEPNS010000001.1, read as the reverse complement.
GTCCACAAGTCGGGAACACCAACGATACGGATCGCGGTGGAAGGCCCTACGGTACGGCGCAGCAGCTCCTCCATACCTGCGATCAGGCAGTCGATGTTGGTAGGGCGCGGATCGAGCGTCTGACGGCGCGAGAACGCCAGCAGACGCTGCGTCAACGACGCCGCCCGACGCCCGGCCTGCTGCGCGGCGGCGATGAAGCGGTCGGCGTCATCGAACCGACCTTGCCCGATGCGCAGTTCGAGCAATTCCAGATTGCCCATCACCCCGGTCAGCAGATTGTTGAAATCATGCGCGATGCCGCCGGTAAGCTGGCCGACCGCTTCCATCTTCTGCGCCTGGCGCAACTGTCCTTCGGCCAATTCGAGCGCGCGGGCCTGGACCTTGACCTCGGTCGCATCGCGCCCGACCGCGATGATCTTGCCGTCTCCCGGCCCCGCATTCCATTCGAGATCGCGATAGCTCGAATCCTTGTGGCGGTAGCGGTTGGCGAAGCGCGCTACGACCTCTCCTTCGCTGATGCCTTTGGCCGCCGCGACCGTGCTCTCCAGGTCGTCGGGATGGATGAACGCAAAGAAGGGCTGCCCGACCAGCTCGTGCTCGGACCAGCCGAGGACGCGCTTCCACGCCGGATTGACCGCCTTGATCGTCCCGTCGAAATCCGCGACCAACATGACATCCGACGACAATTGCCACAGCCGGTTGCGGTCGGTCGTGCGGTCGGCGACCTGCTGCTCGAGCGTCGCGTTGAGATCGAGCAAATCGGCTTGCGCGCGGAGCAGCGCGGCGTCGCTCAGCACGCGATCGGTCGTCTCGTTGGTGAGGATGAACAATCCTGCGATATCGCCCTTTCCGTCGAGGATCCGCGAATAGGAGAAAGAGAACCACGTGTCGGCGGGGCCGCGATCGGTATCCAGTTTCCACGGCAGGTCGTTGAACCGCTGGCTACGCCCCGCGAACGCTTCGTCGATGATCGGCTTGGCCTGCTCCCAGGCATCCGCCCAGACCTCGGCGAAGGGCGAGCCCATCGCCCACGCGACGCGCGGTCCGAGTAGCGGAATGTAGGTTTCGTTGAAGAAGAAGCTCAACGTGTTCGCGCCCCAGACGAGGATCATCGATTCGGGGGAATTGAGGATCGTGCTGATCTGCGATTTGAACATGTCGGACCAGCCCGCAGGCTCACCCAGCGGATGATCGGACCAGTCGCGTGCCAGGATGAGGCGGGTGGCCTCGCCGCCGCCGGCAAGGAACCGGAGATCCGGCGCAAGCGCGGCCGGGTCACGAACATCGGTAGAGATCATGATACGCTCTTACAGGTCCAAGCGACGGATCGCTTGGAAAAAAAGACTCGTTTATTGCACGGCGCCGGACCTCATGAAAAAGGGCCCGGATTGCTCCGGGCCCTGATCCTACCACACGCTTTCGCGTGAAGGATGTTAGTCGCGATCACCGGTCAGGAAAGCCGGCGCGAACTCGGGCGCGGGGCCGTCGTCGTCGCTCTGCTTCTCGCTGCGCGGGGCACGCTCTGCGCCACCGGCACCGCCGCCCGAACCGCCGTCACGGCGCGGACCGCGACCACCGTCGCCGTCACGACGCGGGCCACGACCCTCACCGCGACCACCGTCACCACGGCCACCGCCGCCTTCGCTGCGCGGCGGACGACCACCGTCGCCATCACGACGCGGGCCGCGACCTTCACCACGACCTTCACCGCGCGGACGCTCTTCGCGGGCAGGGCGGGTGTCTTCGATCTCGGCACCGGTTTCCTGGTCGACGACGCGCATCGACAGGCGAACCTTGCCGCGCGGATCGATCTCGAGGACCTTGACCTTGACTTCCTGGCCTTCGCTCAGGACGTCCGAGACCTTCTCGACGCGCTCGTTCTTGATTTCGGACACGTGGACGAGACCGTCCTTGCCACCCATGAAGTTCACGAACGCCCCGAAGTCCACCAGGTTGACGACCTTGCCGTCATAGACCTTGCCGACTTCGGCTTCCTCGACGATGCCCTTGATCCACTTGATCGCGGCGTCGATCTGCGCGGTGTCGGACGAGCTGATCTTGATCAGGCCCTCGTCGTCGATGTCGACCTTGGCGCCGGTCTGCGCGACGATCTCGCGGATCACCTTGCCGCCGGTGCCGATCACTTCCCGGATCTTCGACTTGTCGATCTGCAGCGTCTCGATCCGCGGCGCGTGCGCCGACAGCTCGGTACGCGTCGAATCGAGCGCCTTGTTCATCTCACCCAGGATATGCGCACGGCCTTCCTTGGCCTGCGCCAGCGCGACACGCATGATCTCGTCGGTGATGCCGGCGATCTTGATGTCCATCTGCATCGTGGTGATGCCGGCCTCGGTCCCTGCGACCTTGAAGTCCATGTCGCCGAGGTGATCCTCGTCGCCCAGGATGTCCGAGAGAACCGCAAAGTCCTTGCCCTCGAGGATCAGGCCCATCGCGATGCCCGAAACAGGACGCTTGAGCGGAACGCCCGCGTCCATCATCGACAGCGAACCGCCGCAGACCGTCGCCATCGACGAGGAGCCGTTGCTCTCGGTGATGTCCGACAGGACGCGGATCGTGTACGGGAACTCGTCCTTCGACGGCAGCACCGGATGCAGCGCGCGCCAGGCGAGCTTGCCATGGCCGACTTCACGACGGCCCGGCGCACCGAAGCGGCCGACTTCACCGACCGAATAGGGCGGGAAGTTATAGTGGAGCATGAAGTTCTCGTAACTCAGGCCGGTCAGCCCGTCGATCATCTGCTCTGCGTCCTTGGTGCCGAGCGTGGTCGTGCAGATCGCCTGCGTCTCACCGCGGGTGAACAGCGCCGAACCGTGTGCGCGCGGCAGGAAGTGCACCATCGCTTCGATCGGACGGATCTGCGTGGTGGTGCGGCCGTCGATGCGCGTGCCATCCTTGAGGATCGCGCCACGGACGATCTCGCCCTCGAGCTTCTTGACGAGCTTGCCCGCTGCCATCTGGTCCTGCGGGGCTGCATCGGCGAACGCCTCGCGTGCCTTGGCGCGGACTTCGTACAGCATCGTCGAACGCTTCGACTTGTCGGTCACCTTATAGGCGGCGGCAATGTCGGCACCGACGAGCTTGCGCAGCTTGTCCTTGGCGGCGGTCAGATCGCTCTGCGCCGGCATTTCCCACGGATCCTTGGCAGCCTGCTCGGCCAGATCGATGACGAGGTTGCAGACTTCGCGGCACGCCTTGTGCGCGAACTGGACCGCGCCGAGCATGACCTCTTCCGAAAGCTCCTTGGCTTCGGATTCGACCATCATCACGGCATCGCCGGTCGCGGCGACGACGAGATCGAGCTCGCCCGCCTTGATCTGCTCGACGGTCGGGTTGAGGATATACTCGCCATCGATGTAGCCGACGCGGGCTGCGCCGATCGGGCCCATGAAGGGGACGCCCGAGATGGTCAGCGCAGCCGATGCTGCAACCATCGCCAGCATGTCCGGCTCGTTCTCGCCGTCATAGCTGAGAACCTGGCAGATCACGTTGATCTCGTTGTAGAACCCTTCCGGGAACAACGGGCGGATCGGACGGTCGATCAGGCGGCTGGTCAGCGTTTCCTTTTCGGTCGCACCGCGCTCACGCTTGAAGAAGCCACCGGGGATACGGCCGGCAGCCGAATATTTTTCCTGATAGTGAACGGTCAGCGGGAAGAAGTCCTGGCCTTCCTTCACCGACTTGGCGGCGGTCACGGCGCAGAGCACCACGGTCTCGCCGAGCGTTGCCATCACGGCGCCATCAGCCTGGCGCGCGACGCGGCCGGTTTCCAGCGTCAGCGTCTTGCCACCCCATTGGGTGGTTACGGTCTTGGTATCGAACATGCTTTTTCCTTCAACACCGCCGGCCGGATGCCGACGGGGCCACTGTGCGGACTAACCGGTCCGCGCGGTCTGGAGCGCTTGATCGCTCCCGACGGAAGGGCCGAATTGCCGTTCCCTCTGCACTTCCCCGGCTTTAGGCCGGGGTCCAGGTGCGCAACGTCGCGTAAAGGGCCGCTGCGCCCGAACTTGTTATGCCCGATGTCGGGCCTGAATGCCAAAAGGGGCGACCTTTCGGCCGCCCCCCGGTGTTACTTGCGAAGACCGAGCTTCGCGATCAGGTCGAGATACCGCTGACCGTCCTTGTGACGGAGATAGTCGAGCAGCGAACGCCGCTTGTTGACCATCATCAGCAGACCGCGACGCGAATGGTTGTCCTTCTTGTGGCCCTTGAAGTGCTCGGTCAGGTTGCGAATGCGCTCGGTGAGGATCGCGACCTGGACTTCGGGGCTGCCGGTGTCGCCTTCGACGCGGCCATGTTCCTTGACGAGCGCGTCCTTGCGCTCTGCAGTGATCGTCATTTCAATCTTCCTTCGACATCGTCACAGGTTGAAGCCGCGAACGACGCGGACCTGGCGGTCCTGAACCTCCACCAGAGCAACCGGACTGTCGTCCAATGTTGCAAAGTAGGGGCCATCGTCTGCGGCGATCCCGACCAACACCCGCCCCTGTCGGAGCAGCCCTGCCTGATCGGGGGTGAGGGATAGAGCCGGGATGTCGTCCAGCCCCGCCCTCAACGGCAGGAGATTGTGTTCAAGGGTGCGCGCTTGGCCGAATTCGGCCAGTTTGTCCAGCGATATCGCGTGCGACAGGTCGAACGGCCCGGCCTTGGTACGGCGGAGCATGGTGACATGCCCGACCGTGCCGAGCGCGATCGCGATGTCGCGCGCGAGCGAGCGGATGTAGGTGCCCTTGGAGACATGCGCGGTGAGGGTGATCTCGCCCAATTCCTCCCCCGGCGGGGGAGGGGGACCGCCAGCCTCCTTCAGGCTGGTGGTGGAGGGGTGATCGCTGGCCGCAGCGCGCTGGGCTACCCCTCCACCATTCGCTGAAGTAGCGAATGGTCCCCCTCCCCGTGCCGGGGAGGAATGAAGGGCGTGGATCGTCACTTTGCGGCTGGCGAGAACGACCTCCTCGCCGGCGCGGGCGCGATCATAGGCGCGTTCGCCATCGACCTTGAGCGCGGAATAGATCGGCGGCACCTGCTCGATCGGCCCGGTGAATTGCGTCAGCACCGCCTCGACTGCGGCGCGGGTCGGGCGCACGTCGGAGGTGGCGATGACCTTGCCTTCGAGGTCGAGCGTATCGGTCTGCGCGCCGAACCCGATCGTGAAGTCGTAGATCTTGTCGCTGTCGAGCATCCGCCCGGCGAGCTTGGTCGCCTCGCCAAGCGCGATCGGCAGCACGCCGGTCGCGAGCGGATCGAGCGTGCCGCCGTGGCCGACCTTGATCCCGCGCTTGCTCGCATCATAGCCCGCCGCGCGCAGGGCGCGCTTGACCGCGGTGACGCCATCGGTCGACCCGAGTCCGAGCGGCTTGTCGAGGATCAGCCAGCCATTGATGCCGCTCACAGGCCGCCCAGTTGCGCAAAGCCCAGGAAGAAGTCCGCGACCGCGGTCGCGATCGGGCCGATCACGCGGCGGACGATATCCGCCTGCGGGCTGATCATCGGCAGCACGAACAACAGGACCAGCAACAGCGGGAACCCGAAGCGCGCGAGCTTTGAATATTGGATCGCCGCCGCGCGCGGGAGCAGCCCCTGCACGACATGCCCGCCATCGAATGGCGGCAGCGGGATCAGGTTGAACACGCCGAGGAACACGTTGACCAGCACGAAGCTGTAGAGGCTGTCGAACACGAACCCCGCAACGGTATGCGGGGCGCCCTGCGCCGGGATGCCGCCGTGCAACCCGACGAACGCACCCAGCGAAAGTGCCGCGAACGTCGCCAGCACGAAATTGGTCGCCGGACCCGCCAATGCGACCAGCATCATGTCGCGGCGCGGGTTGCGCAACCGCATCGCATCGACCGGCACCGGTTTTGCCCAGCCAAAGATCGGCGCGTGCGCGATCGCGAGGATCATCGGCAGCACGACCGTGCCGATCGGATCGACATGACGGATCGGGTTGAGCGTCAGCCGCCCGAGCCGGTCCGCCGTCGGATCGCCGAAGATCCGCGCGACATAGCCGTGCGCGACTTCGTGGAAGACGATCGCGATCACGAGGGGGATGAGCCACACCGCGATGGTGTAGGGCAAATTGGGGTCGGTCATTCGGGTCCGTTCGGGTCAGGAGGCGGCAAGCGCTTCCCGGAAATGGCGACGACATAGCGCGATGTACAGGTCGTTCCCGCCGATCTCGGTCTGCGCGCCCTCGGCGATCGCGCGACCGCTCGCGTCCATCCGCAGGTTCATCGTCGCCTTGCGTCCGCAGGCGCAGACCGATTTGATCTCGATCAGCGAATCCGCAATTGCGAGCAGCCGCGCCGATCCCTCGAACAACGCGCCGAGAAAATCGGTGCGCAGGCCGTAGGCGAGCACCGGAATGCCGTGGTCATCAGCGAGCGCGGCGAGCTGATCGACTTGCGCGGCGGTCAGGAACTGCGCCTCGTCGACGAGCACGCAGGCGGGGGGTGCCTCGCCGTCGCGCACCACCGTGGCGACCAGATCGGTGTCGCGTTCGAACGCGATCGCGTCGGCGGCGAGCCCGATCCGCGAGGTGATCGTGCCCGGTGCAAAGCGGTCGTCGATCGCCGCGGTGAGGAGGACGGTGCGCATGCCCCGCTCGCGATAGTTGAAATCGGCCTGCAGCAGGTTGGTCGATTTGCCCGCGTTCATCGAGGCGTAGTAGAAATAGAGCTTGGCCATCAGGAAAGCGTCTCGATTTTGATCGGCGCGTCGAGGCCGGCCTGCGCGACGATGCCGCGATCGAACGTCGCGAAGGTTTCCGCCACCCCGCGCGCGGTGATCAGATGGATCATGTCTGCCCAATCGGCCCCGGCACGGTAGCGTTCGATTGCCCAGCGGACCCCGTCGCGGTCGGCGGTGTGAACGGTCTCGATCATCAGGATCGTAGAAAGCGCGTCGCTGACGACCGTGCGATCCAGTCGCAACCGCTTGCTCAAGACCCAACCCAGTTCGACCCACACCGTAGTAGGGACCCAAACGGGTTCGCCGATCAACGCGACCGCCGATGCATATTGCGTGTCGTCATCAGCGAGAATCAGCCGTGCGAGAACATTGGTGTCCAGCGCTTTCACGGATCGGCATCGTCGACAGCCGCTGACCAGTTCAGTCGTTCCAGAGGGACAGGCGCACCTTCGTGCCGATAGAGCGTCCGTAAGCGCGCCACACCAGCATTTACCGTCAGGGTGTTGGCCATGACACGGCGGCGCAGCATGACGCCATCGCCAGTCTCGATCACGTCAAGATCGGTTCCGGGTTGCCAGCCCAGCCGATCGCGGGTCGCCTTGGGGACGACGACCTGGCCCTTTTCGGAGATGCGAGTCTGTGCCGTCATGCCAGTAAGATACGTCTTACCGGTGTGAGGGTCAATCTTCGGCGGTTTCGCCCAAGTCGCGCGCCACTTCGGGCTTGCGCAGCAACTTGTCGATGTGGCTGCCCTCGTCGAAGCTGTCGTCGGCCAGGAACTTGAGCTTGGCGGCATATTTCATCCGCACCTGCGATGCGACCTCGCGCTGGAGGTAAGCGGTGTTGGTGCGCAGCGCTTTCAGCACCGCTTCCTCGTCCTTGCCGAGCAGCGACTTCATGAACACTGTCGCGTGGCGCAGGTCGGGGGACATGCGGACTTCGGTGATCGTGACGGTGTGTTTGGCCAGCGTCTCGTCATGCACGTCGCCGCGCGCGAGGATCTCGCTCAGCGTGTGGCGCATCTGCTCGCCGACGCGGAGAAGGCGGACGTTGCGGGATTCGGGTGTATCGGTGGGGCGCATTTTCTTCTCACTCCCTCTCCCCCCTGGGGAGAGGGCAGGGGAGAGGGGCAGTTCAGCAGACCAACGTCCGCGTGACTGCCCCTCTCCCGACTTCGCTTCGCTCGTCTGCCCTCTCCCCGCAAGCGGGGAGAGGGAGACGTACTTACAGCGTGCGTTCGCGCAATTCGACTTCGAACGTTTCGAGGAAGTCGCCCGGCTTGATGTCGACGAAGTTCGACGTGAAGGTCACGCCGCACTCCAGACCCGCGCGGACTTCGGCAACGTCGTCCTTGAAGCGGCGCAGCGAGGCGATCTCGCCCTGGTAGATGATGACATCCGCCCGCGTGATACGCGCCTTGAGCGCCTTGCGGATATTGCCTTCGGTAACGAGCAGACCAGCCGCCTTGCCGTGCTTGCCAGCCGAGAAGACGTCGCGGATTTCGGCGCGGCCGACGACCGTTTCGAATGCCTCGGGTCCAAGCTCGCCCGCCATGCCGGCGCGGATCTCGTCGGTCAGGTCGTAGATCACGTCATAATATTTGAACGCGACCTTCTGCCGTTCCGCGATCTCGCGTGCCTTGGCGTTCGGACGGACGTTGAAGCCGATGATCGGTGCGCCCGATGCACCCGCCAGCGTCACGTCGCTCTCGGTGATGCCACCGACGCCCGAATGCAGGACGCGCGCCTTGATGAGATCGGTCGATATCTTGTTGATCGCACCCACGATCGCCTCGACCGACCCTTGCGTGTCGGCCTTGACCACCAGCGGATACTCGATCGCCTGCTTTTCCTTGAGCGCCGAGAACATCGATTCGAGGCTGGCCGGGCCACCCCCGGTGCGCTTGTCCGTAATGACGCCCTTGCGATATTCGGCGACTTCGCGCGCACGCGCTTCGCTCTCGACCACCGACAACGGATCACCCGCACGCGGAACACCCGACAGGCCAAGCACCTCGACCGGCATCGACGGCCCTGCGACCTTGATCTGCTGACCCTTGTCGTTGGTCATCGCGCGGACCTTGCCGCTCTCGGCGCCGACGACGAAGATGTCGCCGACCTTGAGCGTGCCGCGGTTGACGAGGATCGTCGCGACCGGGCCGCGGCCCTTGTCGAGCTTCGCCTCGATCACGGTGCCCTCGGCCGAACGGTCCGGGTTGGCCTTGAGCTCGAGCAGTTCGGCCTGGAGCTGGATCTTCTCGATCAGCTCGTCGAGACCGGTCTTCTTGAGCGCCGAGACCTCGACGTCCTGGACGTCACCCGACAGTTCCTCGACCACGACCTCATATTGCAGCAGCTGCTCGCGCACCTTCTGCGGATTGGCGTCGTGCTTGTCGACCTTGTTGATCGCGACGATCATCGGCACGCCAGCGGCGCGCGTATGGTTGATCGCCTCGACGGTCTGCGGCTTGATGCTGTCGTCCGCTGCGACAACGAGCACGACGATGTCGGTCACGTTGGCACCGCGCTGGCGCATTTCGGTGAACGCTTCGTGGCCCGGCGTGTCGAGGAAGGTGATCTTCGACTTGTCCTTCAGCGTGACCTGATAGGCACCGATATGCTGGGTGATGCCACCGGCCTCACCGCGCACGACATCGGTCCCGCGCAGCGCATCGAGCAGCGAGGTCTTGCCGTGATCGACATGGCCCATGATCGTCACGACCGGCGGACGCTCGACTGCGTTCTCGTCGTGATCCTCATGCGTGTCGTTGGTCAGATCGATGTCCGAATCGCTGACACGCGTCAGGTTGTGGCCGAATTCGGTCACCAGCAGCTCGGCGGTATCCTGGTCGATCGTTGCGTTGATCGTGACGGGCATACCCATCTTGAACAAGGCCTTGACCAGGTCCGCGCCCTTTTCCGCCATGCGGTTGGCGAGTTCCTGCACGGTGATCGCTTCCGGCACCACGACGTCGCGGATCTGCTTGGCCTGCGCTTCGCGCGGGCCGCCCATCCGGCGGTTTTCCTTTTCGCGGGCACGCTTTAGCGCGGCGAGCGAGCGAGCACGCGCGCCGTCGCCATCGTTGAGCGCGCGGTTGACGGTCAGCTTGCCGCCGCGACGCTCGTCACCCTTGCGGTCACGCGGACCGGCGCCGGGACGCGACGGTGCTTCGCTGGTCGGAGCCGCCGAAGGCGAACCCGGGCGCTTGACCGTTCCCGCGGGGGTCGGCGTCGCGCTGGTTGCTGCGGGCGTCGGCTCGGGGGCTGGTGCCGGTGCGGGCGGCTTGGGCCGCTCCGGACGCGGAACCGGGGTGAACAGACGCGGCGCGGGCATCGACGGATCGCGCTCGAGCGACAGTGGGCGCAGCGCCGGGGCGGGCGCAGGCGCTGGCTTTGCGGCTACCGGCGGCTTTGCAACCGGAGCAGGCGCGGCGGCTGCCGGGGCTGGCGCCGCCGCCGCTGGAGCAGCGGGTGCCGCCGGTGCGGGAGCCTGGGCTGCCGGAGCGGGGGTTGCCGCGACGGGCGTTGCGGGTGCTGCCGGAGCAGCGGGTGCCGCTACGGGAGCGGGCGCTTCAGGCGCAGCGGCTTCGACCGGCGCCGGGGTCGGCGCGGGCGGGGCCTGCTCTGCGACGGGCTCGGGAGCGGGCGTCGGTGCCGGGGCAGGCGCCTTGGCGCGTTCCTCGGCGCGGCGACGCTCTTCCTCGAGCGCTTCGGCGCGGAGACGCTCGTCGCGACGACGATTCTCTTCCTGCGCCTGCATGCGCGCCTCATCGGCCTCGCGCAGCAGCTTGGTCTGGAGTTCCTGACGCGACAGCAGCGAGTTGGCCGGGTTTACCGGCGTAGGCGGGGGCGCGCGGCGCGGTTCGGGCGCACGTGCGGCAGGCGCCGGCGCAGGCGCGGGGGCCGCAGCAGGTGCTTCCTCGACGACGGGTGCGTCGACCGGGGTGCCGCCCGGGGCCGAGCACGCGGCGGCGCTTCACCTCGACCACGACGGTGTTCGACCGTCCATGGCTGAAGCTCTGCTTGACCTGGCCGGTCTCGACCGTACGCTTCAAGCCCAAAGGCGCGCGCATGCCCAGCTTCGGCTTTTCGTTCTCGGTATCGCTCACTCAAATTCCTCGTGTACGTCGTCTGTCGGCACTGGGGCCAGATCGGCCAGCGGACCGGCGTCGTGGTGGGACGCCGATGCGCCCTGCGAGGCCGTTTCGCAAGGCGCGGGAGTTGGGTCAGGGCCGATAAAATGCAGCCAGCGGTGTAGCGAATCGCGTACGCGTCCGGCGGCATCGGGATCAGTCAGGCCTATATGTACCACATTCTGGCGGCCTAGTGCCACGGCCAATATGGTGCGGGGGACCGGCAGAACCAACCCCCTCAAATCACTTCCTTCTTCATCGTTGCCGATGCGCCAGGCCTGATCGAGCTTGCGGTTGCCGTCCGCGCCCGCATCGCAGGCGTGGAGCAGCAAGTGAAGCTTGCCGCTGCGCGCCGCGGTCTCGATCTTTTCTGCGCCGGTCAACAGGTTGCCAGTGCGCGCCTCGAGTCCGAGGCGGTCGAGCACGGCGCGTTCGAGCGCGGTGGCGATCTTGCCGGACAGGTCGTCCGGGATCGCGATCGGGCCGGTCTTGAACGCGCGGGCGAGGGCTGCCTTGAGCTTGCCCTTGGTAATCGCGGTGTCGAGCTCGGCGCGGGCGACGCCGATCCACGCGCCACGGCCGGGGGCCTTGGCGCGCACGTCGGGGTGGACCGCGCCGTCGGGGGACAGCGCGAGGCGGACGAGCGTTTCGCGCGGGGCGCGCTCGCCGAGGAGGATGCAGCGGCGGATTGCGCCGGTTTCGTCGGTCATATCTTAAGCCCCTCCCCTTCAGGGGAGGGGTTGGGGGTGGGGCGGGCCTCGCAGAGACCAGCACATGGTACAGCCCCACCCCAACCCCTCCCCTGAAGGGGAGGGGCTAAGGTTGCGCCCGGTGCTGCTTGGATCGCTAGCGCGTCATTGCGAGGATTCCGCATGTGCGTCCTCCTGCAACTTGGGCTTGTCCCGGTCGGCGATCAGAATCCCGCCTGCGCCGTAATTTTCGGTCGACACTTCCTCGATCACGATCTGCACCGCAGCCGGGTTCTTGCCCAGCCGCTCGACCAGCGACTGGGTGACATCCGCGACGATCCCGGACTTCTGGTCCTTGGTCGCGGTGCCCGAGATGCGGATGCTGACAAACGGCATCAGGCGTCCTTTTCCTCCGAAGCGTCGGCAGCAGGCGCTTCCTCGGCGTCGGCTTCCGCGGTCGGCTCATCCTCGAACCAGTGCGCGCGCGCGGCCATGATGATCTCATTGCCCTGCGCTTCGCTCAGGCCGTACTCACCAAGCACGCCACCCTTGTCCTCGACGCGCTTGGGCGCATCCTCGGCGCGGCGGCGCGGTTCCTGGCGCTTCTTCTGGATCAGCTCGTCGGTCGCCAGATCGGCGAGGTCGTCGAGCGTCTTGATCCCGGCCTTGCCGAGCGTGACCAGCATCGCCTCGTTGAGGTGCGGCAGTGCGGCGAGCGCATCGTCGACACCCAGCCCACGCCGCTCGTCGCGGTTGGTCTGCTCGCGGCGATCGAGCGCCTCGGTCGCGCGGCTCTGCAGCTCGGCCGCGAGATCGTCGTCAAAGCCTTCGATCGACGCGATTTCGTCGACGCCGACATACGCGACTTCCTCGAGGCTGCCGAAGCCTTCGGCGACCAGCAACTGCGCGAGCGTCTCGTCGACGTCGAGTTCCTTCTCGAACAATGCCGAGCGCTCGACAAATTCCTTCTGACGCTTCTCGGAGGCGTCGGCCTCGGTGAGGATGTCGATCGCCTTGGCGGTCAGCTGCGACGCAAGCCGCACGTTCTGGCCACGACGACCGATCGCGAGGCTGAGCTGATCGTCGGGGACGACCACCTCGATGCGATCCTCTTCCTCGTCGATCACAACGCGGCTGACCGAAGCCGGCTGGAGCGCGTTGACGACGAAGGTCGCGGTGTCGGGCGACCAGGGGATGATGTCGATCTTCTCGCCCTGCATTTCCTGGACGACCGCCTGGACGCGGCTGCCCTTCATGCCGACGCACGCACCGACCGGATCGATCGACGAATCATGCGAGATGACGCCGATCTTGGCGCGCGAACCCGGGTCGCGCGCGGCGGCCTTGATCTCGATGATGCCGTCGTAAATCTCGGGCACTTCCTGCGCGAACAGCTTCTTCATGAAGTCGGGGTGCGCACGGCTGAGGAAAATCTGCGGCCCGCGGTTCTCGCGGCGGACGTTGAGGATCAGCGAGCGGATGCGATCGTTGACGCGGACGACTTCGCGCGGGATCTGCTGGTCGCGACGGATCACGCCCTCGGCGCGGCCGAGGTCGACGACGACATGGCCGAACTCGACGCGCTTGACGACGCCGGTGATGATCTCGCCCATGCGGTCCTTGAATTCTTCATACTGGCGCTCGCGCTCGGCGTCGCGGACCTTCTGGAAGATGACCTGCTTGGCGGCCTGCGCAGCGATGCGGCCGAACTCGATCGGGGGCAGCGGATCGACGATATAGTCGCCGACGACCGCGCCCTTCTGGAGCTTCTCGGCTTCCTTCAGATTGACCTGCTTGAAATAGTCATCGACCGCCTCGACCACTTCGACGACGCGCCACAAGCGGAGATCGCCGGTGTTGGGGTCGAGCTTCGCGCGGATGTCATTCTCGGCGCCGTAGCGCGCGCGGGCGGCGCGCTGGATCGCGTCTTCCATCGCCTCGATGACGATGCCCTTGTCGATCATCTTCTCGGTGGCGACCGCGTTCGCAATCGCGATCAGCTCGGCGCGGTTGGCGGTAACGCCGGATGTTCCTGCGGTGGCCATTCAGTTCAGTCCTTCTTCGCGTTCGGCACCCTCGGGCGCGGCATCGTCGTCGTCGTGTTCGATTTCTTCTTCGTCGGCACCGTCCATCGACAGCGGCCGAGTCGCCGCGATCAGCGCGTCGGTGAGTTGCAGCTTGGCGGTGTTGACCTGCGCGAACGGCACGTCGAGCTCGCCGTGCTTGGGCAGGTAGATCGCGATGCGGTCGTCGGTCACGCCCTTGAGCGTGCCGGTCAGCACCTTGCGGCCCTCGAGCGGGGCGAGCAGCACGATTCGCGCCTCATGCCCCGCCCAGTCGGCGAAATCCTTGAGTCGCGTCAGCGGGCGGTCGATCCCTGGCGACGAGACTTCGAGGCGGTATTCCTCGTTGATCGGGTCCTTGCCTGCTTCCTCGAGCGCGTCGAGCTTGTCCGAGATGCGGCGCGACAATTCGGCGCAATCGTCGATCGTCAGCTGCCGCGTGTCGGGGCGTTCCGCCATCACCTGCAGCGTCAGGTCGCCCTTGCCGCCGAACAGCTTGACGCGCACCAGATCGAACCCGAGCGCTTCGGCTTCGGGCGCAACCAGTGCGTTCAGGGTTGCAGCGGTGGGGTCTGGCGTTTCGGTCAAGCTCGGTCGGTCCTCAGGATCAGGCAAAGGTCTTCGGCGCCGGAACCGGGGGGCTCCAGCCTCTTCATCCGACGATGTAGAGAGTGAGGGCGATATAGTCGGTCTGCGGCGGGCTGGCAAGCGGCTGTAGCGGACCGGTTTGTACAGCCGGATGGCGTTGGCGTTTGCGGTCCGGATCGGTATGCCGGTCGCCAAACACGGCCGCGTTCGGGAACATCCCCGGGAAATGACGGTATGTGTCGTATAGTCTGGGAGAAAGCTGATGTCCTTGTCTCGTGCGCCGCTCGCGCTGCTGCTCGCCGCCACCGCCTGTTCGGGGCAGGCGCAAGAGTCGAATGCCGCCGCTCCGGTCGCGGGGGCGACGACCGACACACCGGTTACCGCTACCGCGCCCGACAACGCCGCGCCCCCCGTCACCAGCCTGCCCGACGACGCGCCAGACGCCACCGTCAAGAACGTGCCTGCGACGACCGGGCGCGCAAACACGACCGAAACCGCGCCGCCGTTCGCGATGCAGACGCTCGGGCAGTTCGAGGACCCGTTCGCGATTGCCGTACTGCCGGACGGCGCGGCGCTGATCACCGAGAAGGCGGGCAAGATCAAGCTGCGCAAGGCCGATGGATCGATCAGCGAGATCACCGGGGCGCCCAAGGTGGTGTTCGATAATCAGGGCGGGCTGCTCGACATCGCGCTCGCCCCCGACTTCGCCAAGAGCCGACTGGTCTACATCAGCTATTCGGAGCCACGTCCGGGTGGCAGCAGCCTCGCGCTCGCACGCGGCCTGTACACCGGGACTGCGTTGACCAATCTGCAGGTGCTGTGGCGCGCCGGATCGGACGGGGTTGGCGGGCAGTTCGGCGCCAACATCCTGTTCGCACCCGACGGCCAGTCGCTGTATCTCTCGTCGGGCGAGCGCCAGCGGTTTACTCCAGCACAGGATCCCGATCAGGCGATCGGCAAGATCCTTCACCTCACGCTGGATGGCAAGGCGGCCCCCGGCAATCCGATGGCGGCCGCGGGCGGGGTCCGCGCGCAGATCTGGAGCAGCGGGCATCGTAATCCCTACGGCCTCGTCTTCGACGATGCGGCGCGGATGTGGGAAGTCGAAATGGGGCCTAAGGGCGGCGATGAGCTCAACCTGATCCTGCCGGGCAAGAATTACGGCTGGCCGATCGTCTCCAACGGCGATAATTATTCGGGCAAGCCGATCCCGGATCACCCCAGCCGCCCGGACCTGGAAGCCCCCAAATTGTGGTGGAACCCATCGATCTCGCCGGGCGGGATGATCCGCTACAGCGGGGCTATGTTCCCCGAGTTCCGCGGCAACCTGTTGATCGGCGCGCTCGGCGGCGAGTCGCTGATCCGTGTTTCGATCGCCGGGGACAGCGCCAAGGTCGAGAACCAGTATAAGATCGGCGAACGCGTGCGCGATGTCGCGCAGGGACCGGACGGCGCGATCTGGCTACTTGAGGACAGCGGCAAGCTGGTACGGCTTGCGAAGAAGTAAGATCAGCCGCGCGCGATGAGATAGTTCATCCGCGCGGCGGCGATCGGCCTGGCGGGATCGTCCTGCCAGGCGGTGGCCTCGACGTTCGCGACTCGCCCGCCGAGCCGCGTTACCACGCCGCGCGCAAACGTCGGCTTGTCGCGCCCGCCGCGCATGTAATCGACCGTGACGTTGATCGGCTTGATCTGTCCGCCGCCGTCTTCCGCGAGCGCCTGCCGCACGGCGACGATCGCCGCCATCTCGAGCAACCCGCCGATCGCGCCGCCGTGGAGCCAGCCGGGTCGCCCGGTCAGCGCCTGACCGAACGGCATGGTGAGGAGGATCGGGTCGTCGCCCGCGGCGACTTCGATCCCGAGCGTCTGGGCATAAGGCGGGAGCATCAGGCGGCGTCCGTGAACATGAAGGTGCCCGCGACGTGCGCGAGGGGATCGTCCGGGTCGCCGTCGTGCGCCTGGCCGCGCACGAACGAGATCGAGCGCGTGATGCGATAGCATTCGCCGTGGCCGATCACCGTCTTCCCAGGCGTTGCCGGACGGAGATAATCGATTCGCAGGTCGAGCGTGGCGTGCGGGCGGAAGCTGCCGAGCCGAGTCCACACCGCGAGGCTGGTCGCCATGTCCATCATCGTCAGGATCGGACCCGAGGCGAGCACACCGCTGTCGGGATCGCCGATCAAATCCGCGCGATACGGGAGCTGAAGCTCGCACCAGTCCGGACCGTGCGCAAGATAGCTGAGGCCCAGCAATCCACCATGCCCGCCAACGCCGAGACGGCTGAAACGAGCAGGATCGAAGGCGGGCAGGGGATCGGGCGACATGGCGCTGCGCTGTATCGAAACGGGGGCGGGGTGCAACCCAGCATCCGCCATTCCCGTCCGGGCGGCGATGTCGGCGTGTGGCAAGCCGCGCGCTCCCTCAAAACCTTCCCAAACTCCCCCGTTGCCGCGCGATCGACCCCGCGCTAGCATCGGGTTGCAAAAGAAAACGAATCTACAGGGGAGAGGCTGGCGAATGTCGCACCCATGCGTCCATGCGCGGAGCGATCCGGGCAGACCTGCGCTGATCGTCGCCGAAACCGGCGAGACGATCAGCTTCGCCGCGCTCGATTACCGCTCCAACCGCGCCGCGCACCTGTTCCGTGCGCATGGCCTCCACCCCGGCGACACGATCGCTTTACTGTGTGAGAACAGCCCGCAATTCTACGATCTTGCCTGGGGCGCCCAGCGTAGCGGACTGTTTTTCGTGTGCATCTCGACCAAGCTGACCGCACCCGAAGTCCGCTACATCGTCGCGGATTCCGGGGCCAAGCTCGTCGTCGCCTCGGCTGCGCTGGCGGGGGCGGTCGCGGACGTTCCGATCGACGTGCTGCGCTTCGCGGTCGGCGGTGCGATTCCGGGGTGGGCGGACTGGGACGCCGCCGTCGCGGAGCAGCCGGCTGACCCGATCCCGGACGAGCGGGCAGGGATCGATATGCTTTATTCGTCGGGAACGACCGGTCGCCCCAAGGGCGTCCGTGTCGCGCTGCCCGAAGATCCCGACATAGCAGCGACCACCGTTCTCGAAATGCTCGCGCGCGGGCTCTACGGGCTTGGCCCCGACAGCATCTACCTCAGCCCCGCGCCGCTCTATCACGCCGCGCCGCTGCGCTGGTCGATGACGGTCCAGCGCCTCGGCGGTACCGTCGTCATGATGGAGCATTTCGAACCCGAGGCCGCACTCGCCGCGATCGAGCGCTACCATGTTACCGCAAGCCAATGGGTGCCGACCCATTTTGTGCGGTTGCTCAAGCTGGATGCACAAACCCGTGCACGATATGACGTGTCGAGCCTGACCGTCGCGATCCATGCGGCGGCGCCGTGCCCGGTGCCCGTGAAGGAAGCGATGATCGACTGGTGGGGGCCGGTGCTGTTCGAATATTATGCCGGGTCCGAGGGGAATGGGCTGACCACGATCGCGTCGAGCGAATGGCTTGCGCATCGCGGGTCGGTCGGCAAGGCGGCGTATGGCGTGCTCCATGTCTGCGGCGAGGATGGCGCGGAGGTGCCGCCGGGGACCGAGGGGCTGATCTATTTCGAGGGCGGCGGTGCGTTTGAATATCACAACGACCCCGAGAAGACCGCCGAGGCGCGCAACGCATTCGGCTGGTCGACGCTCGGCGATATCGGGCGGGTCGACGATGACGGCTATCTCTACCTGACCGACCGCAAGAGCTTCATGATCATCTCGGGCGGGGTCAACATCTACCCGCAGGAGATCGAGAACCGGCTGATCACGCATCCGCGCGTCGCCGATGTCGCGGTGATCGGCGCGCCCGATGCGGAAATGGGCGAGCGTGTCGTTGCGGTGGTGCAGCCGGTCGACATGGCCGAGGCGGGGCCAGACTTTGCCGCCGCGCTGATCGCCTGGTGTCGCGCCGAACTGTCGGGGGTGAAGACCCCGCGGCAGATCGATTTCACTGCGGAGCTGCCGCGGCATGCGACCGGCAAATTGTACAAACGGCTGCTGCGCGACCACTATTGGGGCGAGACGGGCAGCCGGATCGTCTGATGGAGAAGAGCATGAACGACCGGGTTTCGATCACCGTCACCGATCACGTCGCCGACGTGCGGTTGACGCGCGCCGACAAGATGAATGCGATCGACCCCGCAATGTTCGAAGGGATCGGCGAAGCGATCGATTCGCTCCACACCCGCAAGGACGTGCGCTGCGTCGTGCTGTCGGGCGAGGGCAAGGCGTTTTGCGCTGGGCTCGACATGACGAGCATGGCGGGGGGCGGATCGGGGCTGAGCACGGTCGATCGCAACGCGCAGGGGAGCATCCTGCCGCAGCACGTTACGTGGGGCTGGCGCAATCTGCCGATGCCGGTGATCGCCGCGGTCCACGGGGTAGCGTTCGGCGGCGGGTTCCAGATCATGTCCGGGGCGGACATCAGGATCGCCGCGCCGGGGACGCGTTTCGCGATCCGCGAAAGCTATTGGGGGCTGGTCCCCGACATGGCGGGCTTCCCGATCTGGCGCGGGCTGGTGCGCGACGATGTGCTGCGCGAACTGGTCTATACGTCGCGCGAGTTCGATGCCGACGAGGCGCTGCATCATGGCTTCGTCACCCGCGTCGCGCATGCCCCGCATGCAGCGGCGCTGGAGTTGGCGCATCTGATCGCGGCGAAGAGCCCCAATGCGATCCGCGGCGCGAAGCGGTTGTGCAACTTGGCGTTCGATGCGGATGCGCGGTCACTGCTGGAGGCGGAGACGACCGAGCAGATGGCGGTGATCGGCAAGCCCGCGATGATGGAGCAGGTCGCGGCGAATATCCAGAAACGACCCGCGGTGTTTCACGACGCGGATTGAGGGGGGCTCGATCCGGAGAGCGACCCACCCCCCGGCCCCTCCCTTCCAGGGAGGGGCCGGGGGGTGGTCGTTTCTCCTCCCCTCCCTGGAAGGGAGGGGTTGGGGGTGGGTCGGCCAGTTGCGGGGCCGGTCCTCACCACAATCCCCTACCGCTCGTACGCCTTGGGCAAAGCGCCCTCCTGCGGCACCATATACCGATCGCGCAACGCATCCTGCCGCGTCCGCAGCGGCTGTTTGACGCCGTCGATATAGACCGCGGCAACGCCGGTCCCCAGTTCCAGCGGATCACCGTCCCACACCACGACGTCACCGCGCCGCCCCGCCTTGAGCGAGCCGATCTCGTCGCCCATCCCGATCGCCTCGGCCGGCACCGAGGTGATCGCCGCGAACGCCGCGTTCCAGTCGAGCCCGGTCGCGCCCGGCAGCTTGGTCAGCGCGACCAGATTGCCCGCATATTGTTTTTCGAGCCGCGCCTGCCGCGCCTCATTGTCGTTGATCATCCCGAGCCCGACCAGCACGCCCGCCGCCTTCATCCGCCCGACGTTCGACTGGGTCGAACCAAGCTGGTCGAAAGAATTGGGCAAATCGGTCAGCGCCGAGGCGATTACCGGAATCCGTGCCGCTACGAGTTGTGGGGCCACGAGCCAGCCCTCCGCCGCGCCGACGAAGACCATCTTCACCGCGGGGAAATCGCGCTTCAGATCGATCAGCGCGAGCATGTCCGACGCGCGCTCGACATGGACGAGCAACGGCATCTTGCCGTTCGCGACCGGCACTAAAGCCTCGGCATCTGCGCGTGTCAGCAGCGCTTCCTTGCCCTGATCGGCGTAGTGATTGGGGTCACGCGCAAAATCCTTCGCCTGCGCGAGCGCGTTGCGGAACATCGCAATCGCCGCCGGGCGGCTGCCCCCCGCCGCGCGCCCGCCGTCCACGCCATATTCCATGAACTGGAACGCGCGGGGCCGAGTCACTGGCGAACGGTCTGCGCCAAGATCGATCACTGCGCCCATTCCCGCGAAGATCGATCCGGCGGTGTCGGGCGCGACGATCGCGCGCGTGACGCCTTCGGCGCGGTTGAGCGGGATCGAACTGGTGCTCGAATTGACCGCGGATGCGATGTCGATCGCGGCGTGGAACGGGCTGGTCTTCGCGCCCGCATCGGCGGTCTCGTCGACGCCGTCGACTTCCACGATCCCCATGCGCGTAAAGCCTGCGACGATTCCGGGCGTGACCCAGCGGCCGCCCACATCGACCGTCTCGACCCCGCCGGGAACCGCGACGCCTCGCCCTGCCGCGACAATACGCCCGTCGCGCACGACCACGGTCCCGCCCTCGATCGGCGCTGAGCCGTCGCCGATGACGAGCTTCGCATTGGTGATCGCGACGGTCTGCGCGGCGACCGGGGTTGCCAGCAGGGCGGCGGAGAGGAGGAGCAGGCGCTTCACTTCACGTCTCCCGAGCCGGGCTGGCCAAGTTCGAAATCGGAGACCGGTCGGCGTTTGGGGTCGTTGGCATCGTAAAGGAGCGCGCCGTCGATCCACACCTTCTCGGGCCGCGTATAGACGCTGAACGGATTGCCGTTCCACAGCACGACGTCGGCCATCTTGCCGGGCTTGAGGCTGCCGGTCTTGTCATCGATGTGGAGCGCCTTGGCCGGGTTGATCGTCAGCCATTGCCACGCGACCGCGTCCGAAATCTGGATCCCCGCGCGCCGCCCGGAGGCGAGCGCCTTGGCGACTTCCTGGTTGAGCCGCTGGATCCCGTTCTCGTCATCGGAATGGATCATCGCGCACGCGCCGTTCTTCTGGAGCAGCGCGAGGTTCTCGCCGATCGCGTCATAGGATTCCATCTTGAAGCCCCACCAGTCGGCCCAGACTGCGGCGCAGGTGTTGTCGTTCTGCTTCAACAGGTCGGCGATCTTATACGCCTCGACCGCGTGGTGGAACGCGCTGACGTGGTAGCCGAACTCCTTCGCCATATCCATGACGATGGCCATCTCGTCCGCGCGGTAGCAATGGTTCTGGACGAGGATCTCGCCCGACAGCACGCCCGCGAGCGTGTCCATCCCGATGTCGCGCGCCGGGGCCTCCCCGCCGTCCTTCTCGTATTTGTCCCACTTGCGCTTGTATTCGACCGCCTTCGCCCAGGTCTGGCGATCGACCGCGACATTGCCCATCCGGGTCGAGGGCTCGCGGCCCTTGCTGCCATAGACACGCTTGGGGTTCTCGCCGCACGCCATCTTGAGGCCATAGGGCGCGCCGGGGAATTTCATCCCCTGTTCGGTGCGCGCATAGACGTTCTTGAGGACGACCGAGCGGCCACCCATCAGGTTCGCCGAGCCGGGGAGGATCTGCAGCGTGGTCACCCCGCCGTTGGTCAGCGCGCGGCTGAAGCCGGGGTCCTGCGGCCAGACGCTGTGTTCGGCCCAGACATCCGCGGTGACCGGCCCGGTTGCTTCGTTGCCGTCGGACAATGCGGGCACCGACGGGGTCGGGTAATCACCGAGATGGCTGTGGATGTCGATGATGCCGGGGGTCAGCGTCTTGCCGGTCCCGTCGATCACGGTCGCGCCCGCAGGCGCGGCGACGGTCTGGCCGAGCGCGACGATCTTGCCGTCCGCGAACAGCACCGAACCGTCGTCGATCTTGCCGCCTTCGCCGTCGAAGATCGTGACATGCGTCACCAGCGTGGGGGTGCCGGGATAGCGCTTGTAGGTCGAGGGGAACGGATCGTGGCTGAACGCCTTGCCCGCACCGGGGCCCTTGCCGGTGTCGGCCTTGGTGGACGCGGTCGCGGGACGTCCGCCGCCATCGCTCGCGCAGCCTGCTACCAGGGCGGCGAGCGCCACCGTGGCCAATCCGATATGCTTCATTGCCCAACCCCCTTTGCGCGTTTTGCGCTGTGTTGGTGAAGTAATCCGGCAGGATCCGCAGGGTGTCAACCGCCTTGCCCGACGCGCAGACGCTCCCTGCTGCACTGCGGCGTCCGGCAGCAAACCGGTTTGTAGCGCCGCGCGAGACCCTGTACGGGGTCGTCATGAGATCGAGATCGATCATTCTGGCGATCGCGTCTGCGCTGACGCTGACCGCCTGTTCGCCGGACGACAAGGAGGCGCGTCGCCGTGCCGCGGGGCCGAACCCGTCGCCGGCGGCGCTTTCCCGGGTCGCCAGTGCGGCTGCGGGCGCACGGCTCTTTACCCGCTGTTCGGCCTGCCATTCGATCGGCCGCGGGGCGCCCGATTTCGGCGGCCCCAACCTGTTCGGCGTGATGGGGTCGGAGATCGCGCAGAACAGCCAGCGCTTCGCCTACACCGCCGCGTTGCAGAAGGTGGGCGGTCGCTGGACGCCGGAGCGAATGGATGCGTGGCTCGCCAATCCGCAGCGCTTTGCGCCAGGGACGGCGATGGGGTTCGCGGGGCTCGCCGATCCGCTCGATCGGGCCGATGTGATCGCGTATCTGCAGACGAAGCGGTAGAGGCGGGGGGCGCCCTCCGCCCCCCCCGCCCCCCGCCTCCCGATCCGTCCCGCGCCGATCCTCAGTTCGCGAAGAGCAGGACCGGCGTTTCCAGATACTTGCGCAGCGCCTGGACGAAGCTCGCGGCGTCCCAGCCGTCGACGACGCGGTGATCGCAGCTTATCGACAGGTTCATCAGCTTGGCGCGGACGATCTCGTCGCCGACAAAGATCGGCCGTTCGACGATCTTGTTCGGGCCGATGATCGCGACCTCGGGCCGGTTGATGACGGGCGTCGTCGCGATCCCGCCGAGCGGGCCGAGCGACGTGACGGTGAGCGTGCCACCGCCCATTTCGCTGGGGGCGAGTTTGTTCGCACGCGCTGCCTCGGCGAGGCGGACGATCTCGGTTGCGAGCTGCCACACGTTGCGGTCCTGCGCGTCGCGGATGACAGGCACGGTGAGGCCCGCGTCGGTCTGCGTCGCCATCCCCAGATGCACGCTGCCGTGCCGTGTCACCACGCCCGCTTCGTCGTCATAACGCGCGTTGAGCATCGGGAACGCCGGGATCGTCTTGCAGATCGCGACGATCAGCAGCGGGAGCAGCGTCAGCTTGGGCCGCCCGCCGCGGTTGGCGTTGAGGTCCGCGCGCATCGCTTCCAATGCGGTGACGTCGATCTCGTCGACATAGGTGAAGTGCGGGATCGCGCGCTTCGACGCGGCCATGTTCTCGGCGATGCGGCGGCGCATGCCGATGACCTTGATCGCCTCGTCCGCGCGGGCGTTGGAAGCGTGCGGGGCCTGGTAGCCCTGTGCGCCGCCGTAGCGGAGGAACGCGTCGAGATCGCTGTGGCGGATGCGGTCGCCCTCGGCCTTGATCTGGGAGAGGTCGACGCCGAGATCCGCCGCACGCGCGCGGACGGCGGGGGAGGCGAGGACGCTCTTCTTCTCCCTCTCCCCTTCAGGTGAGAGGGGCTGTACTGGGTTTGCGAGCGGGACGCTCGTTGATGCGCCCCCCTCTCCCCGGCCAGCATCAGGTGAACCGTGCCCCGCACGGTTCAGGTCATCCCGGGGGGATGACCGACCTGATGCTCCCCGGGGGGGAGAGGGAGAAGAAGCCGCGACATCCACGCCCGGATTCTCCGCCTCATATTGCTGCGCGACCTCGACCTGCTCCGCGCTCGCCGGGGCGACCTTCAGCTCCGCAGGCTCGTCCGAGCGCAATGCAGGCGCTTCCTCCGCCGACACGTCGCCATCCATCTCGATAACCACCAGTGCCGCGCCGATCGAAACCTGGTCGCCGACTTCGCCCGCGAGTTCGACCACCACGCCAGAAACCGGCGATTCCATCTCGACCGTCGCCTTGTCGGTCATCATGTCGGCGACCTGCTGGTCCTCCTCGACGCGCTCGCCGACCTTTACGTGCCAGGCGACGATCTCCGCCTCCGAAATGCCTTCGCCGATGTCGGGGAGCTTGAAGGTAAAGCGTGCCATTATGCGTCCTTCATAATCTTCTTGAGCGCCTCGCCGATCCGGACCGGACCCGGGAAATACGCCCATTCAAGGCTGTGGGGGTATGGCGTGTCGAACCCGGTGACGCGCTCGATCGGTGCTTCCAGATGATAGAAGCACCGCTCCTGCACCTGCGCCGACAGTTCCGCGCCGAACCCGCTGGTCCGTGTCGCCTCGTGGATGATCATGCAGCGGCCGGTTTTCTGGACCGACACCTCAATCGTCGCGATGTCGAGCGGCACCAGCGTGCGCAGGTCGATCACCTCTGCGTCGACGCCCGCTTCGGCGATCACCGCGAGCGCGACGTGGACCATCGTGCCGTAGGCGAGGATCGTCAGCGCTTCCCCGGGCCGCACGACCTTCGCCTTGCCGAGTTCGATCTTGTAATAGCCGGTCGGCACCTCGCCCGCGGGATGCTGCGACCAGTTTTGCGTCGGGCGGTCCCAATGGCCATCGAACGGGCCATTGTAGATCCGCTTGGGTTCGAAGAAGATCGTCGGATCATTGTCCTCGATCGCCGCGATCAGCAGGCCCTTGGCGTCATAGGGGGTCGAGGGGATCACCGTCTTCACGCCCGAGATGTGGGTGAAGATTCCCTCGGGGCTCTGGCTGTGCGTCTGCCCGCCGAAGATGCCGCCGCCGAACGGCGAGCGCACCGTGATCGGCGCGGTGAATTCCCCCGCCGACCGATAGCGCAACCGTGCTGCCTCGCTGACCAATTGGTCGAGCGCGGGGTAGATATAGTCGGCGAACTGGATCTCGGGGACCGGGCGCAATCCGTAGGCGCCCATGCCGACCGCGACGCCGATGATGCCGCATTCGGTGATCGGCGTATCGAACACGCGGGTCTTGCCGTATTTGCTCTGGAGCCCGGCGGTCGCGCGGAACACGCCGCCGAAATAGCCGACGTCCTCGCCCATCACGACGATGTCGGGGTCGCGGTCCATCATCACGTCCATGGCGGAATTGATCGCCTGGATCATGTTCATGCGGGTCGAATCGGTCATGCTGCTGCACCCGCCGCGACTGCGGCTTTAAAAACCTTCTTTGCGGCTTTGCGGCTTTGCGTGAGAAAATCTTGATCACGCAAAGGCGCTAAGACGCGAAGGAAGAAGAAGGACGTGTTGGCTGCGCCGTTTGGCCGGGCACCCATCACTTGCGCGCCCATGGGCGGCCGCTGGCGGTTTCCTCGGCGATCATTTGCGCCTGCTGTTCCTGCAAATGCCACGGCATTTCCTCGAACACGCCGTCGAACAGCGTATCGAGCGGCTGGTGGAGGCCGTGGCCGAGGACGCCGTTCGCTTCGGCCTGCTTCTGCGCGGCCTTGACCATCTCGGCCAACTCCTTGTCCTGCGCGGCGTGACGCTCCTCGTCCCATTCGCCGAGCGCAATCAGATGCGCCTTCAGACGCGCGATCGGGTCTCCGAGCGGCCATGCGGTCGGCTCGCCCGCCGAGCGGTACTGGCCCGGATCGTCCGAGGTCGAATGGCCTTCGGCGCGGTAAGTGAAATGCTCGATCAGCGTTGGCCCCTGGTTGGTCCGCGCGCGCTCCGCCGCCCAGGCAGTCGCAGCATAGACTGCGAGCGCATCATTGCCGTCGACGCGCAGTCCGGCGATGCCGTAGCCGACCGCACGCGCCGCGAAGGTCGTCGATTCCGCACCCGCGAAGCCCGAGAAGGACGAGATTGCCCACTGGTTGTTGACGACGTTGAAGATCACCGGCGCGCGGTAGACGCTCGCGAACGTGCAGGCCGAGTGGAAGTCGCCCTCGGCGGTCGAGCCCTCGCCGCACCACGTCGCCGCGATCCGCGTGTCGCCCTTGGCGGCGCTCGCCATCGCCCAGCCGACCGCTTGGGGGTATTGCGTTGTGAGGTTGCCCGAGATCGAGAAGAACCCGGCTTCTTTGACCGAATACATGATCGGCAACTGCTTGCCCTGCAACCGATCCGCGCTGTTCGAATAGATCTGGTTCATCATGTCGACCATCGACCAGTTGCGCGCGATGAGCAGGCCCTGCTGACGATAGGACGGGAAGCACATGTCCTCATAATCCAGCGCATAGGCCGCCGCGACTGCGACCGCTTCCTCGCCGGTGCACTTCATGTAGAAGCTCGTCTTGCCCTGCCGCTGCGCGCGGAACATACGCTCGTCGAACGCGCGGACCTGCGCCATGCTGCGCAGCATCGCGCGCAACATATCGGGCGTGAGGCGGGGGTTCCACGGGCCGACCGCCTGATTTTCCTCGTCGAGCACGCGGACGAGCTGATACGCCAGATCGGTGAAGCTCTGCGCATCGTCGGTGATCTCGGGGCGGCGGGTTTCGCCGGCGGCGGGGATCGGGACCTGCGTGAAATCGACCGTGTCGCCGGGCCGGAACTTGGGTTCGGGCACGTAGAGCGATAACGGCGGCAGGTTCTTCTTCAGATGGGCCGGGACCGGGTCGCGCGCCATATTCTCTCCAAGCGAAGCCTTCCCGACCAACGGCTGGTGGGCAGATTCGTTCTATGCGCGGCGTTGTTATAAAATTTCGCGGCGCTTGGCGAGGGGGTGTGCGAGTCCTGGTGTAAATTCCACGGTGGTTTGAGCGGTTGACGATGCCGCGCGCCGTGTTTGCCGTCGT
The DNA here is from genome assembly GCF_040546365.1 of Sphingomonas sp. PvP055. Classification (NCBI taxonomy): domain Bacteria; kingdom Pseudomonadati; phylum Pseudomonadota; class Alphaproteobacteria; order Sphingomonadales; family Sphingomonadaceae; genus Sphingomonas; species Sphingomonas sp. PvP055. The sequence goes on along the minus strand of NZ_JBEPNS010000001.1, from coordinate 3,908,032 downwards.
TATCCCCCGGCTTTCGCCGGGGGAGCGGCCTTATGCCATGTCGAGCTTACGAGCGCGGACGGCGGGGCGCGCCACCGGCGGGACGCAGCGTCGGGCGCGGGGCGTGACGCACCGGCGCAGGCCCATTCGCGCGACGCGGCGCGCGCTCGGCCTGTTCGGGGCCGCCCTGGACCGCCTCGATCTGGACCGCGCCTTCGGCTTCCTGGCCTTCGGTGCGCTTGACCGCGGACATGAACTTGCTCGCGATCGCGCTCGGCACCTGGAACATCGTCTCGTTCGCGGCGATGCGAATCGCACCGACCTCGTTCTTGGTGATGTGCCCGCGACGGCAGATCAGTGGCAGGATCCAGCGCGGATCGGCGTTCTGGCGACGGCCGATGTCCATGCGGAACCAGACGACGTCGTCGAACCCGTCGCGATGATGCTCCTTGCCCGCTTCCCGCGACGCGCCACCGGCACCCGAACCGCTTGCTTCGATCATCTCCTCGGGCGCGGGCATCCGCGCGCGATAGCTGCGGACGAGCGCCGCGGCGATCTCCTCGGGGGTCTTCTTCTCGAGCAGCTGCGCACCCAATGCGCGATCGTCCTCGTCGATCTCGACGTCTTCCATCAGCATCGTCATCAGGCGCGACTTGTCGGCCTGACGGATGTCGTCGACGGTCGGCGCATTCATCCATTCGACCGCGATCCGCGCGCCGCGCAGCATCATCTCGACGCGGCGCTTGCGCTGATACGGCACGATCAGGATCGCGGTGCCCTTCTTGCCCGCACGACCGGTACGACCCGAGCGATGCTGGAGCGTCTCGGCATCGCGCGGCAGCTCGACATGGACGACGAGGCTGAGCGACGGCAGATCGAGCCCGCGCGCGGCGACGTCGGTCGCGACGCAGACGCGTGCGCGCTTGTCGCGGAGCGCCTGCATCGCACTGTTGCGCTCGTTCTGGCTATGCTCGCCCGACAAAGCGACCGCGGCGAACCCGCGCTCGATCAGCCCGGCGTGGAGATGGCGGACATTGTCGCGCGTCGCGCAGAACAGGATCGCGGTCTCGGCTTCGTGGAGGCGGAGCAAGTTGACGACCGCGTTCTCGATATCCGCGGGGGCGACGGTGACCGCCTGATAGCTGATGTCGCCATGACCACGGTCCTCGCCGACGGTCGAGATGCGCAGCGCATCCTTCTGGTAGCGCTTTGCCAGCGCGACGATCGACTTGGGCATCGTCGCCGAGAAGAGCAGCGTGCGCCGTCCCTCGGGCGACGCGTCGAGGATCAGCTCGAGATCCTCGCGGAAGCCCATGTCGAGCATCTCATCGGCTTCGTCGAGGATGACCGCCTTGATGTTGGACAGGTCGAGCGCGCCGCGCTCGATGTGATCGCGCAGGCGGCCCGGCGTGCCGACGACGATATGCGCGCCGTGGCTGAGCGAGCGACGCTCACGGCTGGCGTCCATGCCGCCGACGCAGGTCGAGATGCGCGCGCCGGCCTTGGCGTAGAGCCATTCGAGCTCGCGGCTGACCTGGAGCGCGAGTTCGCGGGTCGGCGCGATCGCGAGGGCGAGCGGCGCGCGCGGAGGCGGCAGGCGGCCTTCGTCTTCGGTGAGCAACTGGGGTGCGATCGCAAGGCCGAACGCGACGGTCTTGCCCGACCCGGTCTGCGCGGAAACGATCAGATCGCGGCCCTCGGCCTGCGGCTCGATGACCGACGCCTGGACCGGGGTGGGTGCGGCATAGCCACGGGCGGAGAGCGCTTCGGCAAGAAGCGTGGGGAGGTGTGTAAAGGGCATGGTATTCCGAATATGGGGGCGGCGGAGGCGCGCGCCAGAGCGGCTCCCTAGCACGGGTGTGGGCAAAATGCACGGGGGGTGTGGAAAAGGGGTTTTTTGCGGGTCTGTGGGGCGGTGTGATGCGGCGGGCGGTTTATATTGGAGGGCATGCCGCGATACGGCGAGCGACCCACCCCCGGCCCCTCTCTTCCAGGGAGGGGAGTCAGGTTGGCGCCTTCTTGCTCCCCTCGCCGGAAGGACAGGGAGTCAGGTCGACTCCTTCTTCCTCCCCTCCCTGGAAGGGAGGGGTTGGGGGTGGGTTGGCCCGAGGCGGTCGCCAACCGCGATCAGAATCGCTTCGGCGACACCTTCGGGATTCGTGATGACGTCCGAATTCCAGAAGCGAAGGACCGACCAGCCAAGGTTCTCGAGGAATTCGGTGCGTTCGGCGTCATGGGCCGACTCGATGGGCTGGCTGCCGTCGAACTCAATTGCCAGTCGAACGCTGCGACAGGCGAGATCGAGGATGTAGCGGCCTACTACCAATTGCCGGGTGAATCTCGGGCGGTAGGACCGCAAGCGAAGCCAGATCAGCCGCTCCGCCTCGGTGGCGTTGGTTCGCAAGTCGCGGGCGCGCCCTGTCATCAGGGGCGGGACGCGCGGCATTCTGCGAGACTGGCGGTGGGAAATACGGATAGCAACCCACCCCCAGCCCCTCCCTTGCAGGGAGGGGAGCAGGACAACCGCCGCGCGCACCTCCCCTCCCTGGAAGGGAGGGGTCGGAGGTGGGTCGGCCCGAGGCGGCGGGTGCCCGTTGCTTAAAGTGCAATCCCCGCGGCCCAGCCGCTCGCCCAGGCCCATTGGAAGTTATACCCGCCCAACCATCCGGTCACGTCCACCGCTTCGCCGATCGCGTACAGCCCCGGCACCTTGCGGGACTCCATCGTCTGCGATGACAGTTCGGCGGTCGAAATCCCGCCCGCGGTGACTTCCGCCTTGGCGAACCCTTCCGTCCCGTTGGGCGTGAAGCGCCAGTCGGCGAGCTGTCGCGCCGCCGCATCGATCGCCTTGTCGGTCGACGCGCCCATCTCGCCCTCGATGCCGAGCCGGTCCGCCAGCGTCTCGGCCAGCCGCCCGGGCAAGTGATTCGACAAGGCCGACGCAAGCGACACCCGCGGTCGTGCATGTTTCGCCGCAACCAGCCAGCCGGGTTTGAGCGCAGGCAGGAAATCGATCCCGACCGGATCGCCGTGCCGCCAGTAAGACGACACCTGCAGGATCGCCGGTCCGCTCAACCCCTTGTGCGTGAACAGTGCCGCCTCGCGGAAGTGCGTCTTGCCGACCTTGGCGACCACCTCTGCGGCGACCCCGGAGAGCGAGCGGAACAGCGTCTCCTCGCCGCCCAGCGTGAACGGCACCAATGCAGGGCGCGGCTCGACGATCTTCATCCCGAAGCGGCGACCAAGATCATAGGCGAAGCCGGTCGCACCCATTTGCGGGATCGATGGCCCGCCGGTCGCGATCACCAGCGCGGGCGCGGTGACGGTGCGCTGGCCGAAGCTGACGCGATACTGGCCATCGGCATGCTCGACATCGCGCACCGCGCCGCCGAGCGCAATCTCGACTCCCCCCGCATCGCATTCATCTTGGAGCATCGCGACGATCTGCTTGGCCGAGCCATCGCAGAACAATTGCCCGAGCGTCTTTTCGTGCCACGCGATCCCGTAGCGGTCGACCAGCGCGATGAAGTCGGCGGCGGTGTAGCGCCCCAGCGCGGACTTGGCGAAATGCTTGTTGGCGGAGATGTAGCGATCGGCGGCGGTGTTCACGTTGGTGAAATTGCACCGCCCGCCGCCCGAGATCAGGATCTTTTTTCCGATCTGGTCGGCATGGTCGATCAGCAGCACGCGCCGCCCGCGCTGGCCCGCGACGGCAGCGGTCATGAGGCCGGCAGCACCGGCACCGAGGATGATCGCGTCATAGGAATTGGAGGTCATCCGCTCGCCTTAGAGCGATGCCGGGACAAACAGAACCATTTCGTGGTGGCGTACGGATGCTAGTCCGCCAGCCGAGTCTCGATTCGCAAATCCCCCGTGAGCGTGCGGTGCACCGGGCATTTGTCCGCGATCTCCAGCATCCGCTCGCGCTGCGCGGGGGTGAGATCGCCCTCCAGTGTCACCATCCGCTCTATCACCTCAATTTGCGCGCATTTCCCTGCCGCAGCAGCGCAATCGTCGGCGTGGCGACGCCCGTGGTGCAGCGTCACTTCGACCCCCTCCAGCGGAATGCCCTCACGCTCCGCGACCAGCCGCAGCGTCATCGCGGTGCAACTCCCAAGCGCGGCGAGAAGCAGATCATAGGGCGTCGGCCCGAGATCGCTTCCGCCGTTCGCGACCGGCTCGTCCGCAAGTAGGCTGTGCCCCGCCGATTCGACGATCTGCACGAATTTCGCTTCGGTCGAGCTGACGCGGACATGCCCCTCGGGCACCGCGTCGACCGGCATCGCCGCGCCGAGGAACGGCTGGACCCAGGCGGCGATGATCTGCGCGACATAGCTGGCCTGGTCGGCATCGGTCAGCAGATGGTCCGCACCGTCGAGCGCAACGAAGCTCTTGGGATGCTTCGCCGCCTCGAAGATCGCGCGCGCATTCTCGACCGAGACGGTCGCGTCGGTTGCCGAATGCAGCACCAGCAGAGCGCGCTTGAGCCGCGCGAGCCGGTCGGCCTGATCCTGCCCCTCGACCGAGGCGAGGAACGCGCGCCCGATCCGGAACGGGCGGCCGCCGATCGACACGTCGCGCGGTTCGTCCTCCAGATCGTCCGCACCCTTGATGAGATGGAGCACATGGCGCGGATCGAATGGCGCGGCGATCGTCACGACTGCGCGCGCCGACTCGATCCGTTCCGCCGCCGCGATCACCGCCGCACCGCCGAGCGAATGGCCAATCAGGATCGCGGGCGCGCCGACGTCGCCCGACAGGAACTCGGCGGCGGCAACCAGATCGTCGACGTTCGCGCTGAAGTGGCTATCGGCGAACGCGCCTTCGCTTGCGCCGAGCCCGGTGAAATCGAACCGCAAGGTCGCGATCCCTTGTTCGGCGAGCGCGAGGCTGACGCGACGCGCGGCATGGCTTTGCGCGGTGCAGGTGAAGCAATGCGCGAACAGCGCAACCGCACGAATCCGCCCCGGCGGTAGATCCAGCGCGCCCGCGAGCTGATGCCCCTGCGCATTGGGGAAGGTCACATCGCGCTTCATTACCATCTCCGTCTCAGATCGCCGCAACGCGACCCTGAAACGCACAGCAGATGCGCGCAAGCGCCGCGCGCTAGAGCGAGCGCCCGATCAGCTCCTTCATGATCTCGTTCGTCCCCCCAAAGATCCGCGTCACGCGCGCCGCGCGCCATGCCCGCGCGATCGGATATTCGTTCATATAGCCAGCGCCGCCGTGGAGCTGGAGGCAGGCGTCCATCACTTCCCATTGCAGGTCGGTGTGCCACAGCTTGGCGGCGGCGCCTTCCTCGTTGGTCAGCTCGCCCTTCAGATGCCGCGTGATCGCCCAGTCGAGATGCGCCCAGCCGACTTGCAGCTTGGCCTTGAGGTCCGCCAGCACGAACCGCGTGTTCTGAAAATCGAACACCATCCCCGCGAAGGCCTTGCGCGTCTTGGTGAACTCGACCGTCTCATCGAACGCCTTTTGCGCCGACGCATGAACCGACACCGCGATCGACAGGCGCTCCTGCGGCAACTGGCTCATCAGGTAGATGAAGCCCTTGCCTTCCTCGCCGAGACAATTGGTCATCGGCACGCGGACGTCGTTAAAGAACAGCTCGGAGGTATCGGCGGCATCCTGCCCGATCTTGTCGAGCTTGCGGCCCTTGCTGAATCCCTCGCGGTCGCTTTCGACCAGAATGATCGACATGCCCTTCCACGCGGGCTTGGCATCGGGATCGGTCTTGGCGACGACCAAAGTCAGGTCGGTGTTCTGGCCGTTGGTGATGTAGGTCTTGGACCCGTTGATGACATAGTGATTGCCATCCTTCTTCGCCGTCGTGCGGATTGCCTGGAGGTCGGATCCAGTGCCGGGCTCGGTCATCGCGATCGCGGTGATCACGTCGCCCGAAACGAGCTTCGGTAACCACTGCGCCTTCTGCTCTTCGGACCCGTAGGTCTCGAGATAGCCGCAGACGATGTCCGACTGGAGCGAGAAGCCCGCGGGCACGCCGTTATACGCCATCTCCTCGTCGACGATCGCATTATAGCCGAAGTCGAGCCCGAGCCCGCCATACGCCTCGGGCACGGTCGGGCAGAGCATCCCGATCTCGCCCGCCTTGCGCCAGAATTCCTTGGGGACGAGCCGCTCTTCCTCCCAGCGGTTGACGTGGGGAACACCTTCCTTCTGCAGGAAGCTCCGCACCGTCTGGCGGAACGCCTCGTGATCCTCGGTATACGCGAAGCGGCCGGCGACGGAGTCGAGCGTCATCAGATCAGTCCTCTCTTGCAACCTTGTTTTGTGGTGGTGTGCGGCGGGTTTCCGCGAACGTCAACGACTATCGCGACAGCCCGCGCTCGACACGCCCGGACACGGGGGTATGCTAGGGAAAAACCGCAGGAGAGTTCATGAAACTGGCAAGCCTCAAGTCCGGCCGTGACGGTGCCCTCGTCGTCGTGTCGAACGATCTCGCCTGGTATGCGGACGCGAGCCATATCGCGCCGACGCTCCAGGCGGCGCTCGACGACTGGGACCGGCTCGCGCCCGATCTCGAAAATCTCAGCACCGATCTGGAGCATGAGATGATCCCAATGCGGCGCTTCCACGAACATGCCGCCGCGTCGCCGCTGCCGCGCGCGTATCAATGGGCGGATGGGTCTGCCTATGTGAACCACGTCGCCTTGGTGCGGCAGGCGCGTTCGGCCGAAATGCCCGACAGCTTCTGGCATGATCCCTTGATGTATCAGGGCGGATCGGACGGGTTCCTCGGCCCGCGCGACGCAATCCCGCTCGCGGACGAAAGCTGGGGGTGCGATTTCGAGGGTGAAGTGGTGGTCGTGACGGGCGATGTCGCGCAGGGCGCGACGCGAGAAGAGGCGCTTGCCTCGGTTCGGCTGGTCGGGCTGACCAATGACGTGTCGCTCCGCAACCTGATCCCGGGGGAACTCGGCAAGGGGTTCGGCTTCTTCCAGTCCAAGCCCGCGAGCGCCTTTTCGCCGGTGTTCGTGACGCCCGAGTCGCTCGGCGACTCGTGGCAGGACGGCAAGCTCCACCGCACGCTGATGATCGACCTCAACGGCCAGCCGTTCGGGCGAGTCGCGACGGGCGAGGACATGACCTTCGACTTCGGCACGCTGATCGCACACGCGGCCAAGACGCGCGCGCTGGGTGCAGGAACGATCGTCGGGTCGGGCACCGTGTCCAACCGTGACGCGGACGGCGGCCCGGGCAAGCCGATCGCGGCGGGCGGCGTCGGCTATGCCTGCCTGGCCGAGGTACGGACGGTCGAGACGATTCTCGAAGGCGCGGCCAAGACGCCGTTCCTCAAGGCGGGCGACACGGTGCGGATCTGGGCGGAGGACGACAAGCGCCATCCGATCTTCGGGGTGATCGAGCAAACCGTCGGATAACGCCGCCACTCCCGGCGCCGTCTCCGTCAGAAGGGTTCCCCGGCCTGCGCCGGGGAAACATCTCGCTTAAAACTCGTCCCAGTCATCCTTGTCGCGGACCAGTGCCGGGATGGCGGCGGCAGGCAGGGGCTTGACCGGCGCGAGATAAGCGGGCGTCGGCTTCGCGGCGACTGCGCGCGGTGGTGCGGGTGCCTTGGCCACGGCCGGCTTTGCGGCGGGAACGGGCCGGGCGGCGGCGGCGGTCGGTGCCGGCTGGTGGCCGATCGTGAACACCGCCGCCTTTTGCATCAGGACGCCGACTTCGCCGTTGAGGGTGCGGGCCGCTGCGGAGGCTTCCTCGACCATCGCGGCATTCTGCTGGGTGCCTTCGTCCATGCTCTGGATCGCGGTCGCGATCTGCTGGATCGCGGAGGCTTGCGCACTGTTGTCGATCGACATCGCTGCGAGCAGTTCGTGCACCACGCCGACGTCGTCCGAAATCGCGACCAGCGCGTGATCGACCTTGTGGACCGCATCGACCGCGAGGACGACGTCGTTCTGCGTCGCGGTAAGCTGTTCGCGCGCGCGCTTGGCTTCTTCTTCCGAGCGCATTGCGAGTTGCCCGACGAGATCCGCGACGACCGCGAAGCCGCGTCCGGATTCGCCAGCCCGTCCCGCTTCGACCGCGGCGTTCATCGCCAGCACGCGCGTCTGGAACGCGATCTTGTCGAGCCCTTCGATGACGCTGTCGATGCCCTTGGCGCTATCCGATACGCGGTGCATCGCCTGGACCGCTTCGCCTGCGGTATCGCGCCCGGTGCCAACCGTCGCGATCGCCTGGTCTGCGCGCTGGACCGTGCTGTGCGCCTTGTCCGCCCCCGTGCGGAGCCGTTCGTTGATCTGCGTGACCGCGGCGGAGGTTTCCTCGAGCGAGGCCGCGCTCGATTCGGTGCGCCGGGCGAGATCGTCCGATGCCTGTTCGATTTCGGTCGATCCGTTGCGGATCGACCGCGCGCTTTCGGAAACCGCGCCGATCAGATCGCGCAGGCTGGTGAGCGCGGCGTTGTAATGCGTCTTGAGCGCGGCATAACCCTGCGGGAATTCCCGGTTGATCGGTCGGGTCAGATCGCCCTTCGCCATCAGTTCGAGGTGCGCGGAGACCGCGTCGATCACCATCGCCTGGTCGGCATCGGCCTGCTTCTTCACCGCTTCCGCCCGGGCCTGCTCCTGCGCATTGTCCCGCAAGATCACCAGCGCGCGCGCCATTGCGCCGACTTCGTCCTGCCGATCGACTTCGCTGACCGCGATCCCATTGTCCCCGGCGGCAAGGTTTCGCATCCCGGCTTCCATCGTGCCGAGCGGACCGGCGATCGTGCGGCGCGTGACCAGAATGCTGACGGCGATCGCGCCGATGACGCTGAGCAGGCCGACGGCCATCATGGTGCGCTTGGTCGCTGCGGCATCGTCCGAAAGCCGCTTGGTCAGCACGTTCGACGCGCTCTCGCGCTCGGTCATCACGGCGGCCAGTTCCGCGCCGAACCGCGCATCAAGCCGATCAGCTTCCGTCAGCAACTGGCGGGCGGCGTCGTTTTGGTTGCGGAGGCCGTAGCGGGTGGACCTTGCGACGGTCTGCTCGACCTGTGCCAGCCGCGACTGGAGCGCGGCGATCTTGGGTGCCACCGCCGGGTCTGCCTGGCCGATCTTCTGGAGCAGTGCGCGGGCGGCTTCGCCCTGCTGGCGCACGTCGGTCGCCGCGGCGCGGGCCTCGGCGCTGGCGCCATCATACGCCATCACCTTATATCCGGAGTACACCATGGTTCCCGATGCGTCGCCAACCTGCGCGAGCCGGACATTGTTTGGGAGGGTTGCGGTCGTGAGGCTGGCGTAGCTCGTGCTCAGCGCGCTCAATTGGTTTGCGCCATTGTACACGACGACCAGCATGACGATACCGAGCGACACCAACAACGTGGCGATCTTCACGGCGATCTTGAGATTTGAGAAAATGTTCATCGACGCCCCTTTGCGTACCTGTCTGTCCGGCCGGGCCGAGACGACGAAATGATCCCGAACATTATAGATGCGGCGTGCCGCGCCCGGTGCCGGCGGCGGGGGAAATGCGGTCAGCGCAAATAGTCGACCAGGCTGAGGCCGCTCAGTTGGCTGAAGACCGAGTAGCTCGCCTGCAGCATCGTCTTCTGTTGCGACAGATCCATTGCGATTTGGCCGAGGTCGGCGTCCTCGTTGGCGCTGACGATCCCCTTGAACAGGATTGCGCGGTCGTCCGCCCGTGTCGCGAGAGTCTCGGCCTTGGCCTGCCGATGACCGTTCTCGGCGTTGACCGCGCGCACGCCGGTCATCGCGGTGTCAAGCGCGCTGCCCGCCGCCTTCAGCGCCGCGTGCTGCGCGGTGGTCAGCGCTCCGGTGAACGGACCGGCATCGGCCAGCGTGCGGAATATCTGCGCCAAAGCGCCGCCCACGTCGCGCGCGGTGATGCCATAGGTCATGTCTAGATTGTCCGCGACGCGCGCGCTTGCCCTGACCGTGCCGTTGCTGAAATCGGTCGTGGGATCCGCCGCCAGATCGGCCAGCTTCGACGGTGCGAACGGGGGCGTGCTTTCGCCGCCCCCGAACAGCGGCACGCCGCCCTCATCGGCGTTGAGCAGCGCCGAGAATTGCGAGAAGGCGCTCTCGATCGTGTCCTGCAGGCCCGCGGTTTCGCTGGTGCCCTGCGCGGTCAGCAGGCTTTGCTGGAGGCTGGTGCCGAGCGTGTCGATCCCGGTGATCGCGGTGTCGTACAACGACAGCGTCGTGCCGAGTTGCCGTGCGACCCCCGATTGCGCTTCGGCGCGCGCAAGCATCGAATGCGTCGACAGCGTCCGGACTGCCGCGCTGCCCAGCGCGGCGAGATCGTTGGCCTTCCGCCCGGAGGCGAGCTGCGCCTGCGTCACCGCAAGCCGTTCCTGGTTGCGCTGGATGGCATTGGCGGTGAGGCGCTGTTGCGGGATGGTGGCGATGCGGGTCATCTGGGGTCCTTTCAGCGAACCATCGTCAGCAGCGTGTCGTACATCGCGGTGACCGTGCTGATCACGCGCGCGGCGGCGGAATAGCTGTTCTGCAGCACGACCATCTGGGACAGTTCCTCGTCGATGTTGACGCCGGAAAAGCTGTCGCGCCGGTTGACCGTATCGTCGCGTCGCGCAGTGGCTTCGGTGAGGCGCGCCTTGGCGAGCGCGGCAGTGCTGCCCGCACCGCCCAGGACTTGCGCGGCGCGGTGGTCGACCGACATCATGCCCGCCATGCCGAGGTCGATCGGCCGCGACGCCGCATCCGCGTAGGCCGCTCCGCCCCGGCGATCGATGCTGCCGAGCGCGATCCCGCCGGGCGCCGCCGTGGTATCGAGCAAGGCGAGCGGAAGCCGCGCCGCTTTGCCCTTGATGTCGGGGCGGATCTCGCCGGATTCGAGCGTGCTGGCGGTGCCGGTCAGCCCGGCGATCATCGTGAAACTGCGCCCGGTGCTCGCGCGATCGGTCGAATCGCTCGGGATGGACAGCATCGCCCCCGATACGCTGGGGTTGGCCGAGAAGCGCATCCGGCCCGCGGAATCGAGCGCGAAACTACCGTGTTGGCCGAGCGGGCTGGCGTTGAGGTTCGCGACGAGATCGCCGAAACTGCCCCCCGCGGCGGGGGTGAGCGTATGCTGTGCCAACACCCGCCCCGCGCCGTCGCGCAGCATCATTTGCACGGTTCCCCCAGTGGCGAAGCCGTGCGGGTCGCCGGCGGCGAAACCGCTCGGCACGTTCAGCCCGCCCGACCGGATCAGGTCGTTCATGCCGAACGTTTGCGACAGACCGATCCCGGCGCGCTGCGCGGGGGTGGCGGGGTCCTGCCCGATCGCGATCCCGGTGCCGGGTGCGCTCGCCGACAGAATCAGCCGTCCATTCGCAAAGCTTGCGGTGGCGCTGCCGCCAAGCCCGGCGTTGATCGCCGCGACCATGTCGCCGACGGTCGCTTGCGGTCCCATCGCGTCGAAATCGAGCTTCGTCGAGACGACGAGCTTGCCCGCCGCATCGGTGACCGCGACGGTTACCTTGCCGGTGAAACCGAGCCGGTCGGTGGCGGTCAGCGCGGTAGCCGTGCCGACCAGTTGCGCCGGCGCGGGCGTCGCGGTCGCCGCGTTGGACGCCGCGTTGAGCGATTGGCTGAGCCCGGTGAACAGGCTGCCCAGCTGGTCGCGAAACCCCGGAATTGCGCGATCGCGCAGATCGAGCAGCGCGCCAAGCTTGCCGCCGACCGCGGCATTGTCGATCCGGTCGCCGGTCGCCACGCCGGGCAGCCCGGCGGAATCGGCGAAGCGGATGTCGACCCCGGGATAGGCCGGTTGTGCCGCCCCCGCGCTGTTGCCGCCGTTTGGATAGGACAGCAACCGTAGCCGCTGGTCGAGCAACGGCGCACCGCTCGCGGTATCGATCGTGACGCGGCCATCGGGTTGGTCGCGGACCGTCACGCCGATGAGGCCGCTGAGATCCTGGATCGCGAGCATCCGCTGGTCCGACAGGCCGGACGAACTGCGCCCGAGCCCGTCGAGCCGCGACACCGAGTCGTTGAGCGTGCTGATCTGCGTCAGCAACGCATTCACGCGTGACACCGTATCGCCGACTTCGGCGTCGGCATCGGCGGACAGGCTGGCGGCGTCGCGGTCGACTTGCTGGAGCGAGCCGATCGCATCGGCTGTCTTGGCGACGAACGCATCGGCATTCTGCGCGACGGCGAGCGACCCGGTGAGCGCGACCCCCGCGCTGGAGATCGCGTCGAGTTGCGCGGTCAGGCTGGACTCCGCGCCGGGGGCGCCGAGCAACGCCTGGAGCCGGTCGAGATACCCTGCGGTGGTTTCCGCCGCGCCGACGTCACCCGCGCGGCGATAGCTCGCGGCTTCGAGGAAACGGTCGGCGACCCGCGTCGTCTCGCCGACCACCACGCCGCTGACGCGCCCGCCGACGACGTTGGTCGAGATATTGAGCTTTTCGCGCGCGTATCCGGCGGTGCCGACGTTGGCGATGTTGGTCGACACCACGCGCAACCCCGCCTGCGCGGCGTTGAGCCCCGACATGGCGGATCCGAGAATATCGCTGAGCGCCATGTCTTCTGCCCTTTCGTCGCGCGCCGGTGGCTTTTGGTTTTGGCGTGTCCCCGTCCCCGCCCGCCGCTTGCCGCGGTCCCTGTTGCTAGGGGCCCTTCGACGACGCTCAGGGCGAACGGGGGGTGTTGATGGGGCTCGGATCCATCCCAAACCCGTTCGGGCTGAGCGAAGTCGAAGCCCCCGTCGCGTTCACCGCTTCAGGTTGCTGACTTCCTGCAACATGTCGTCGACCGTGGTGATGATCTTGGACGACGCGCTGTAGGCGCGCTGGAAGCGGATCATGTTGCTGAACTCCTGCGCGAGATCGACCGTCGACGCCTCCAGCGTGCTCGCGCGGATCGTGCCCGCACCGAGCGCGCCGGGCTTGTTGATCGCGTAATTGCCCGACGCGTCCGACATCAGGAAGGCGTTGCCCGACATGCGCGTCAGCCCATCGGCATTGGGGAAGGTCGCGACCGGGAGCTGGAAGACCTTGCGCGCGATCCCGTTCTCGAACACCGCGCTGACGATCCCGGTGTCCGACACCTGGACCGAAGCGATGTTGCCGAGCATCCCGCCGTTGACGCTCGACGTGATGAGCGCGGATTCCGACCCGAACTGAGTCAGCCCGCTAAGGCTGCCGTTGCTGCCGATCGCGAGCGTGATCGGGTCGGCGGCGGCACCGTTGGTCCAGCCGGGCGTCAGCGGTCCGAACATCTCGGAGGTATAGACCGACGGGTCGTTGATGATGCTGCCATCGGGATTGAAGCGGATTTCGCCGCTCGCCAGCACACCGCCCGCGGCAGAGACTTCGGCGGGATCGGCGTAGATTTCGCCATGCCACGTGTTCGCGGCGGTCTTGACGAAGCCCATCGTCACGCGGTGCGTGCCGCCCTGCGCATCGTACACGTCGATCGCGCGGGTGAATTGCGGTGGGAGCGTGCCGTTCGCGATGTCGCCGCGCGGGATCGGGCCGGCGACGGCGGCCGCGCTCGACTGGAGATTGGCGCGCAGGTCGATGCTGTTGGTCGCCATCGCGGTGCCGGTCAGGTCGCTCAGCCGCACCGGTTCGAGTGCGGAGACGTTGCCGGTATTGTTGAACGCGCCGCTGTTATCGAGCCGCCAGCCCTGCAGGTAGAATCCGGCGGTATTGCGCAGGAAACCGGCGGTGTCGGGCTTGAACGATCCTGCGCGCGTGAAGGCGACCGCGTCCTGGCCGCCGAGTCCGGTGCGCGTCACGAAGAAGCCGCCGCCTTCGATGCCGAGGTCGGTGGTGTTGCCCGACGCCTGGAGCAGCCCCTGCTTCGAGATCAGCGCCTGCGGTCGCGCGGAGACGCCGCCCGCCGAATAGGTCGTCCGCGATCGACCGTCCGTCACCAGCGTGCTGAACTGCGTGTCGGTGCCCTTGTAGCCGATCGTGTTGATATTGGTGATGTTGTCCGCGACCGCGGCCATTGCGGCGGATTCGGCGCTGAGACCGGAAACACCGGCATAAAGGGCGGAATAAAGGCTCAACCGGGGTCTCCCACGTCGCAGGGTGCCGGATCGGGTCCGGGCGTGTCGCAACCATCATAGACAGGGCACGGGAGCGCGGGCGTGGCTCCACCGAAAGGCGGAGCCACGGTGGGCGACGGCGGCCGAAATGTGCCCGTCGCGCCCGGCGGGCGCAGCGTGCGGCTATAACATCCGGACCCCACCACGGAAGGACACGCGATGCGCAGCTTTGCCTTGCACGACGGCGAGACGTTGATCGTCAACGGCGCCGTGCTGCGCGTGCCGGTCGCGGCCGAAGTGATCGTCGACAATTCCGCAACGGTGCTGCGCGGGGACGCGATCATGCGCGCAGAGCAGGCCAACAGCCCTGCGCGGCGCCTGTATCATGCCTGCCTCCAGGCCTATGTCGGCACCGACGTCGTCACACAGCAGCAGCGCATCGTTACCGATCTGCGCAAGGTGCTGGAACGCCAGGGCGACGACGCTGGTCGCGCGGCCTGCGTCCGCTTCGCCAATGCGGTTGCCTCCGGAAATTACGTCCACGCCTTGCGCGAATGCCTGACGCTGATGGAACAGGAAGGCGTTCCTTCGCGCGCGATCGCCACGATGCTCGCGGCCTGACCGATGCGCTCGCTCGCCGCTTCCGCCCGCGCGCTTGCCGCGCAATCGCCCGACCAGCGGTTCGGTCGCGTCGTGTCGGTGCAGGGCGCGTTGATCGAAATCGACGGGCTGGCAGGCGCGGCGGAAATCGGGTCGCGGATCGCGATCGAGGCGAATGGCGGTCGGGTTGCCGCCGAAGTCACCGGAATCAATGCGGGGCGTGCGCAATGCCTGCCGTTCAGCGACCCGCACGGGTTGCGGTCGGGCACGATCGCCTGGCTCGAGCACGGCAGTTTTGCGGTGCGCCCGTCGTCGCGCTGGCTGGGGCGGATGGTGGACGGTCTTGGCCGACCGATCGACGGCCTGGGCGCGCTGCCCAACGGGCCGGACCCGCAACCGATCAAGGCACCGCCGCCGCCCGCGGCGGGCCGGGCGCGCGTAGGCGGACGGATCGCAACGGGCGTGCGCGCGCTCGACCTGTTCGTGCCGCTGTGTAGCGGGCAGCGGCTTGGGCTGTTCGCCGGGTCGGGGGTGGGCAAGTCGGTACTCCTGTCGATGCTCGCGCGCTGGACGGCGTGCGACGTCGCGGTGATCGGATTGATCGGCGAACGCGGACGCGAAGTGCAGGAGTTCGTGGAAGACGATCTTGGCCCGGACGGGCTTGCGCGCAGCGTCGTGGTGGTCGCCACCTCGGACGAGCCCGCGCTGATTCGGCGGCAGGCGGCGTGGACCACGCTCGCGATCGCCGAGCATTTTCGCAACCAGGGCCTGAACGTGCTGTGCCTGATGGACTCGGTCACGCGCTTCGCGATGGCGCAACGCGAGATCGGCCTCGCCAATGGCGAGCCGCCCGCGACCCGCGGCTACACGCCGACCGTCTTCGCCGAATTGCCACGTTTGCTGGAGCGCGCCGGGCCGGGGCTGCCGGGGCAGGGGACGATCACTGGCGTGTTCACCGTGCTGGTCGACGGCGACGATCACAATGAACCCGTCGCGGATGCGGTTCGCGGGATTCTCGACGGCCATGTCGTCATCACCCGGCGGATCGCCGAACGCGGGCGCTATCCTGCGATCGACTTGCTCAAATCGGTTTCGCGCACGCTGCCGCACTGTCTGTCCGAAGACGAGAACCGCATCCGCCTCGCCGCGCGCGCGGTGCTCGCGACGCATGGCGACATGGAGGAGATCGTGCGGTTGGGCGCTTATACGCACGGCGCCAATGCCGAGGTTGACCGCGCGATCCGGATCGCGCCGCAGATCGAAGCGCTGCTGACGCAGACCCGGCAGGACCGCGGCGACTCGCGGGACGCCTTCGCGGCGATGGCCGCGTTGATGGAGGAAAGCCATGCAGACACCCTATGACGCGGCACTGCGTGCGCTCGACCGCGAGATGGATGCGCTGACGCAGGTGATCTCGGCATCGGCCTCCCGCCTCGAGCAGGCCCGGACGCTGCACCATGCGCTGGTCGAAAAGATTTCGGCGGAGATGCGGCTTGCGGCGGGCGACTGCGGTCTGCTCGCGGACGGGTATCTGTTGCGCGCGCGCAGCGACCGCGATGCGCATGCCGCCGACGCCGAAAGCGCGGAGATCGAGCTCGACTTGCTGCGACACCGCGCCGCGCGGCACTATGCCGCGATGCGCGCGGTCGACTCCGCCGCCGAACAGTTCCGTCAGGATGCGCAACGCGCGGACGACCGGCAGCAGCAGGCGCTGGTCGACGATATCGCCGCCGCCCGCTTCGCGCGGATGCGCCGCCTGCAGCAGACCCGCCAACCATGACGCCCGCAATCGAAGCGGCGCGGCTGACGCCGACGCAACGCGCCAATCTGATCGAGGCGGCAGCGCACGGCGCCCTCACCAACCGCTTGTGGCAAGCCGCGCTCGGTACGGACACGCATGCCGCCATGACCGACGGCGCGCCCGATCCGGCGGCGCCCGGCGTCGGCGAGCCCGCGGCACGCTATGCCGACCGACTCGACCTCGCCAATCTGCTCGCGCTGTTCGACGCACGCCGCGGGCGCACGGCAGATGCGATTCCCGGCGATCCGGCCATGATCGATCCCGCATCCTGCCCGCCGAGCGGCGGCGACGGCGCGATGCGTAATCTCGGGCCGAACGCGATGCACGCCGAAACCCTGCGCGCGGCGGCAATGCGGTCGGGCATTCCCGATACTGCGCTCGCCGCGATCGTCCAGGCGGAGGCGGCGAAGGATTCGGGCGGCCGGTGGAATTGCTATTCGCGCAATCCGCGGTCCAGTGCGGCGGGCCTCGGACAATTTCTCGGCGGGACGTGGCAATCGATCGCGCAGAAGCCGGGGACGTGGCTCAACGCCGTGGCACAGCAGCGCGGCTGGATTGACGAGCGTGGCCGGATTCGTCCGGAATCACGCGCGGCGGTGCTGGCGATGCGCTACGATTCGACCGCGGCGATCCAGACGATCGCGGACTATGCGCGCAGCAACCTCGAGACGATCCGCCGCGCGGGCGTGACGGTCGGAAGCGATCCCGCGTCGATCGCGAAGTCGGCCTATCTCGGCCATCATCTCGGCCCCGGCGACGTTGTTCGGTTCCTCAAGGGAGACCTCGGCGAGGCGCGGGCCCGCACCCTGCTCGCCGCGCAGATCGGCAGCGGCGGCGCCACCCGCGCGATCGCCGCGACCGGCGACGCCAGTACCGCGCATCGCGCTTGGCTGACGGCCTATGTCGGGCGGAACGTCCAGCCGATGCGTTTTGGCTAGTCGCAAATTCATAAAGCGGGGGTCATCCTATCGGATGGGTAACCAAGCGGTTACCAACGAAAGCCCACGTTTTCCGTCACTTGTGAAAAAATCCCGGACGGTGAACCGGGAAACTACGTATGTCGCACTTATGACCCCGTTTAACGCCCGACGGCATGGTCGGGGCAACGGGAACAGCAACGGTGCCGCTCCCGAATGCCCCTGGGGAGCCCCATGTCCAGAACCACCATCGCGCTCGAACACGCCGTCGCCGAGGTCATTGCCAACCGCCCTGTCGACAGCGCCGCGCCGACGATGCGCCAGCGGATCCTCGCCGACCGTGCGTTTGCGGCGGTGCTCAAGATCATCGCGCCGCGCATCCGGCATTTCATCCGCCAATATGGACTGAGCAATCATTGGGACGATGCCGAACAGTGCTGCGCGATTGGCGTGCACCGCGCGATCGAAGCCTATGACCCGACCCGCGCGCAGTTCACCACCTTCGTCAACTGGCAGCTCCGCGGCGAATTGCAGAGCCTGCGGTTTCGCCTGATGACCGACCAGCGCCAGTCTGCCCGGCGCGTCGAGGCGACCACCGTATCGCTCCATGCCGCAACGATCGGTCCGGATGGCGAGCCGACCTCGCTCGAGGCGATGATCGAGGACGAGGGCGCGCTGGGCCGGACCGAGGCGGGGGTCGAGGGCATGATGGCGGACGAGCTGCGGACCGCGCTGATCGATGCCTATGTCGCGCAGCTGCGCGAGGTCGGGGTCGAGCAACTCAAGCGCAAGGCGCGCTCGGTGCGGTCGGTCCATGCCGACACGCCGTCGCTGCCGCGGTTCCGGGCCAAGCCGTCGACACCCGATCCCGCCGACCTGGCGGAGCTGGAGACGCGGATCGCCAACCAGCGCGCAATGGTCGAACGGCGCCTGAACGACGATCCGGCCTCCGCAGACGACGCCGAGACATGCCCGATCGAGCGCGAACGGATGCGCCAGGTCGCCAAGCGCGCCGCACGGGTGGTCGCCGAGATCGCCACGACCGACCCCCGCTTCGCCGGGTTCGCGGATCGCCGCAAGCTGCAGCCGCGCCGCCGCAAGACCGACCATGGCGCCGCCGAAACGTCGATCCTGCCGGACGCACGCGCGCCGCACAACGCGCTGGCTCGCGTCATCGTACTCGATCCCGCAGCGGTCGACGCGATCGAGGGTAGCGACCCGATCGAGCGTACGCTGGAGGCGATGCGCGGTGAATTTCCACGGCACGGCATCGCCGTTGCCTCCAGCAACCGGTTGCAGTGATGGAGCGCGTCGTGCGTCGTGAGGTGCGCGATCCCTGGCCCACGTCGGCATATGTCTCCCTGCCGCAGAGCGATGCGATGCTCGACCGGGTCGCGGCCAACTTCTGTCTCGCGATCCAGCCGCTGTTCCAGACGATCAATCCAGAAGCGGATCCGGTGCTGATCGCAACCTTCCGCGACCCTGCGACGGGGTCGATGCGACTGCGGTGCTGGGATCGGAGCGTACGCGAACGGGATATCCGGCTCGATCCGGCACGCCGCCACGATCGGCATATCCTCCGCGCCGCGACGGTCCTGAGCGAGCTTCTGTCGGTGCGCTGGCCCGAACCGATCCGGCCCGCGCGGATTGGCATGCTGAGCGACGGAACGGGAGTCGCGATCGCACCCGAAGATCCGTGTCCCGCGCGGTCCGGCTGGATCGCGCGGCGGCTTGCCGATCCGCGCGGGTTGATCGCATTGAAACGCTTCGCGCCGGACGGTGGTCTCGCGCTCCTCCAGGCACCGCGCCCGGCACTGCGGGCGCCCCACTAAACCGGAGGAATGGAGGATTTACCGTCTTCCCCCGAAGTCCTATGGTCCGGATTGGGTATGCCCGCGCGGCAAACTCGCTGTTGAAGGTTCACCCGATTGACGGAAGCTGAAAAGATGCCGTCCGTAAAACCGACCCTGTCGGTAGACCCATTACGCACGGTGGTGTTCCCCAACCGCGTGCGCGAAGCGCGACAGCGCGCGGGCTTTGCGCGACTGTTGCCCTTCGCGGGACGCGTCGCCGAGATTCCATATATCCGCCTGTCGAAGATCGAGCGTGGCGAAGTCGTCCCCCGCGCGCACGAACTTGCCAAGATCGCGGATGCGCTGGGGACTCGACCGGAGGACTTGCTGCTGGATGTGGAGGCGGCGCATTTCTCGATCGAACGCTGGGCTGCGCCCTTTGCCGATCGGCGCGCGCCCGATCTTCCGGAGGAAGTCTTCGCGCTGTCGCTGGCTGCGGCGATCCGGCTGCGACGGCAGGCGGACCGATCGCTGACGATCGCCGCGATCGAGCGGCGGTACGGGATCGCCCCGGTCACCTTGTCGCGCATCGAGAACGCGCAGCGGCCGTTCGCACGCTGGAACGCGGCGACCCGGGCGGCGATCTTCGCGCTGCTCGACGTCACCGACGAAGCAAGCCTGCGCGCACGGCTGGATCGCCTGTCCGCCGATGGGTCGTTGCACGCGACGGTCGCGACGATGCAGAATCCGACCGTGCGAACCCAGCGTATGCGCGAGCGGACGCTGGCGCTCCGCGCCGAAATCGTCGGCCTCGGTGCGGATGGCGCCAATCCTATGGTCGTCGGTGCGGCGGTCGCGCGGCGGCTGTCGGTGTTCGGCGCGCCGTTCGGGGACGGGCTCGTCGCGCGCGCGCCGACCGGAATCACGATCGCGGACACCAGCGCTTCGGGGCCACGGGCGTTCGGCCTGCGGCTCGGCCGTCCCACGTTAGGAGGCGGGTTGCCGGGAAATGCGATCGTGGTGGTCGATCCCGATCGCTATCCGACCGCGGGTGGGCTTGCGGTCGTGCGCGAAGGCGACGTGGCGGCGGTGTCGTATACCCCCGATGCCGATCCCGCCGCGACGCTGGCGACGTATCGAATCGTGGCAGTCACGGTGGACCGTGACGGTCGCATGTTTGGATACAGTACGGCACCCGCGATCGAAATCGCGCTCCAGGACCGTCCCAGCGAACATCTCGGCGCAATCGTGAGTGCCCATTTCTCCTGAACGGACGGGATCGTCGGAGTGCGGCTATGCACCTGTAACGGTTCGTCAACCGCTGTCTGGCATCGCCCCTTCAACGACTATTGCCTTTCATCGGTAGTCGTCGCTTATTGTGGTATTTACCTAATGCTTGGCCGAACGGGAGGACAGTGCCCAACTCTGCGGTTGCGCGTCCTGCAACAAACACCGTTCGGCGTTCCAGCGTCATCGCAAGCCTGTTGGTTTGCGGTGTCAGTACGACGGTTGGTCTGCTCGGTTGGTCGCTCGATCTTCCGCGCTTGCTCGATTATGGCTTCGTCGCCTTGCCGGCGCATCCCGAGGACGTCGCTGGCCTGCTGCTCGTTTGCCTCGCCTTTACCGCGACCCTGCGACCCGCGCCTGGGTGGCTGATCGCGACGTTGTTGCTGGCAGCCACGCTGATCGCGGCGTTGTGCGTGTTCGACCACCCCTTCGTTTCGACCGAGGGGGTGCACAGCGGGATCACGCCGGCGATCCTCGTCCTGCTGGTGATGAGCGTTGCGTTGCTGCGGTTGCGGCGGCTCGACCTGATGCGGGTCGCCGCGCTTACCGCCGCGCTGGCGGCGAGTATCGCCATGCTGGCGACGAGCGTGACGCTCGACACCGCCGGAGTGCAAGCGACCCCAGGGGCGGTACAGCCCACGACCGGCCTCGCCGTCGCGCTGCCGGTTGCGATCACCGCGCTGGTTCTGGCAGCCGCCATCCTGGTGGAGGCGTGCGACGGTGCGCTCGTCGCGTTGGCGCAGCAGGAACGGAGTGGTTGGCGCAATCTCCATTACGTGCTGCCGTTCATTTTCGTTACGCCCGCGCTGATCGTCGTGGTGCAAGGGATGATCCTTCCGCTGCCGCCCGACCTGATCCAGTTGATGGCGGTCGTTCCGCTGGAGACGATCATCCTCGGCTCGGTCATCTGGTGGCTGGTGACCGGGCTCGTCACCGAACGCATCGCAACGCGCGAATTTGCGCGCGCGCTGGACGGCGGTCCGATCGTGATGGTCGATCGTGGCGGGACGATCGTTCACTGGTCGCGCGGATGCGAGGAGCTGTACGGCTGGCCCGCTGCGCTGGCGGTCGGCCAGAACAAGCACGCGCTACTCCACGCCCACACGCCGGAGGGTATGCCGCCCCCCGCCTTCGGGACGCATCCGAAAAGCGGCGGGGTCGAATTGATCGAACGCCACCGCGACGGTCACGAAGTCCGCGTGCTCGAACAAGCGCGCAGCGTTGAAGGCAACGCCGCGCGGACGGTCCTGTCGATGAGCGACATCACCGCACGCGCCGCCGCCGAACGCGCGCTGGGCGACAGCGAGACGCGCTTGTTGCTCGCGGCGCAGGCCCATTCGATCGGGGTGTTCGAATGGGACGCGCACAGCAACGCGATCCATTGGGTCGGGAATACCGAGACGCTGCTGGGGATCCCCGCCGGCACGATTCGGGACTATGCGAGTTGGGCGACGGACGTCTTTCCCGAAGACCGCGTGACCATCGAGCGGCGCATGGCGGCGGCGATCTGGGCGAAAGCGGATCGGTTCTCCTTCACCTATCGCATGCGACGCCCGGACGGCGAAGTCCGCGTGATCGAGGGATCGTCGCGATGTTTCTACGACGAGGCGGGCCGCCCGGAACGCGCGATCGGCGTCAATATCGACGTCACTGACCGCGTCGCCAACGAAACGCAGCTCGCCGCACGCGAGGCGCAATTGCGCTCCGTGCTCGAAACGGTTCCCGACGCGATGATCGTGATCGACGAGAAGGGTGTCATCCTGACCTTCAGCCCTGCCGCCGAGCGGTTGTTCGGCTATGCCGCGCGGCAAGTGGTCGGCGCGAACGTCGCGATGCTGATGCCCGACCATCACGGCGCGCAACACGACGGCTATCTCGTTCGCTACCTCGAAACCGGCGTAAAGCGAGTCCTCGACCGGACGCGCTTCCTCACCGCCCGGCGCGCGGACGGGCAGGAAGTGCCGATCGAATTGCGCGTCGGGGAAGCCCGCTACGCGGACGTGCGGGTGTTCACCGGGTTCGTTCGCGACATTTCCGAACGGCTCGAAACCGAAGAGCGGCTCAATGCGCTGCGCAGCGAGCTGAGCCATGCCGGGCGGCTGAACGCGATGGGCGAACTCGCGGCCGGCCTCGCGCACGAAATCAATCAGCCGCTGACTGCGATCGCCAATTACCTCGCGGCTGCCCGTCGCGGGATCGCCCAGCGCCGGGACGACGCGTCGATCCTGCTCGAACAGATTACCGCAGCGGGCGAACAATCGCTGCGCGCGGGTGAAATCATCCGCCGGATGCGCGACTTCGCCGCGCGGCACGAAACCGACTCGCGGGTCGAGCCGGTCGAACCCACGATCCGCGAGGCGAGCGCGCTGGTGCTGGTCGGCTACGACCGGCTCGACGTGACGATTTCCTACGATCTTGCACCGGAAGCGACGTATATGCTCGCCGATCGCATCCAGATTCAACAGATCCTGGTAAATCTGCTGCGCAACAGCCTCGATGCGTTGTACACCATGCCAAAGGACGAGCGACGGATCAGGGTAGCGACGCGCGCACTGGATGCCGAATGGATCGAAATCGCGGTTTCGGACAGCGGCCCGGGGATTGACGAGGCAGTCCTGTCGCAACTCTACATGCCGTTCACGTCGACCAAGGGGGAAGCGGGCATGGGCATCGGCCTGTCGATCTGTCGTCGCATCGTCGAGGCGCACGGCGGCAGCCTGCATGCTGAAAATCTGGCCGTGGGAGGAGCGGCGTTTCGCTTTACCGTCCCGCGTGTCATCATCGAGCCGGGGGGCGAACAGCTATGATGCGAAGCGTATATGTCGTGGATGACGACGATCCGGTGCGGCTTTCGCTCCAGACGTTGCTCCAGCAGATTCCGGGATTGATCGTACGCGGCTATTCGTCGGGCGATGCGTTCCTCGGGGCGATCGACGCAACCGATCGCGGCGTCTTGCTGCTCGATTTCCACATGCCCGGCGCGACCGGACTCGATGTGTTGCGGGCGCTCCAGTCGAAACCCGACGCGTTTGCGACGATCATGCTCACGGGGCGCGGCGATGTCGCCATCGCGGTCCAGGCGATGAAGGCGGGCGCGCTCGATTTCCTCGAGAAACCGTACGATCCCGACCAGTTGATCGACGTCATCGACGCGGCCTTCTGCCGGTTCGAGGATGATTGCGCACGCAACGCCCGGGTCGAGGACGCGCGCAACCGAGTCGCGACGTTGTCCCCGCGCGAACGCGAGGTGTTGCTCGGGTTGATCGAGGGCCGCGCGAACAAGGTGATCGCGCACGATCTCGACCTGTCGCCGCGCACGGTCGAGATCTACCGCGCCAACATGATGGAGAAGCTCGACGTCGGCAGCCTGTCCGAGGCGTTGCGCCTTGCGTTCGCGGCGGGACTGGTGACGCCCGCCTGACCCCTGGACGCACGCTCAGGCAGCGAGCGCTTCCGCGGCGAGGCCGTCGAGGATCGCGCGGTTGACGCCGATCAGCGGGTCGATTGGCTCGCGCCCCGCGACGACGTCGCTGGTAAAGCGGTCGACCCACAAGGCGATCGAGATGATCCCCGCGCGTAAACTGTCGGGCAAGGCGTTCCCCGGCGCGCCGCACGCGGCGGCGAAGGTGTTCCACATCTCGCGGTTACGGTGGAGCACCGGCATCAGCCGCGCCCCGGCCAGACCCTGTTCGCGCGCCGCGATCATGTCCCCCACCATCTGCCCGATCAGGCGGCGCTCCGTGGCGCGGGGACTTTCGACAATCGTACGCGCGCGACGATAGGCTTCGACCGACATGAACGCTCCTGCAGCTGGATTTTGCCCTCTATTCTAGGCGGACGCGGGCTCGCCCGGTCGCGTCGGCGGCATCGCTGCGAAAACGCCTCGCCCGCAACCGCCAACCCCGACCGCACTCTATAATCTGCCAGACCGCGCTGTCGCCGGTCGGGAGGGGGAGAGGCACCGCACATGCTCAATGGCGTAGGGTTCGTGATCATTCTGGCCTGCGTCTTCGGGAGCTTCCTGATGAGCGGCGGCAAGATGGAGATCATCCTGCATGCGCTGCCGCATGAGATGATGGCGATCGCGGGTGCCGCGATCGGCGCGTTCGTCGTGTCCAACCCGTTCGGCGTGGTGAAGCAGGCGGGCGGGGGACTGCTCCGGTCGTTCAAGGGCAGCCGCTGGAAGGACCAGGATTACCGCGATCTGCTGACCTTGCTGTTCGGGCTGCTCGTCACCTTCAAGAAGGGGGGCGCGACCGCAATCGAACCGCATCTCGACACGCCGGCGGAAAGCCGCCTGTTCAACCGCTTCCCACGGCTGCTCAAGGACCATCACCTGATCGAGTTCATCTGCGATTATCTGCGGATGATGACGGTGAATTTCGAGGATCCGCATCAGCTTGCCGAAGCGATGGAGAATGACATCGAGGCGCACCACCATCACGAGCTCGGTCCGCAGCACGCGCTCCAGGCGATGGCGGATGGTTTGCCCGCGATCGGCATCGTCGCCGCGGTGCTCGGCGTGATCAAGACGATGGGGTCGATCGACAAGCCGGTCGAAGTGCTTGGCGCGATGATCGGCGGGGCGCTGGTGGGCACCTTTCTCGGCGTGCTGCTCGCTTACTGCCTGGTCGGGCCGCTCGCGTCGAAGCTGCTCCAGGTAATCGAGGCGGACGGCAAGCCGTTCGTCATCGCCAAGACCGCCATCGTCGCGCACGCACAGGGCATGCCGACCCAGGTCGCGATCGAGATCGCGCGCCGCGCCACCCCGTCGGACCATGCGCCGACGTTCCAGCAACTCGAGACCGCACTCGACGAGGCAAAAAATGACCTTAATGCTCAACCAGCCTGAGTCCGGCAGCGCGGTGGATACCGTCCACCTGCCCGCGCACGGCACCACCGTCACCGCCGAGGACCTCAAGGTCCGGCTCGTCCTCGCCGCCAATCTGGGCGACCGGATCATCGTGGATGCCAGCGGCGTGGAAAGCGTCGGGCAGGCGGTGCTCCAGCTGCTGATCGCCGCGCGGATCGACGCGGAGGCTTCCGGCCACGCCTTCGCCATCATCCATCCCAGCCCCGCCTTCACCGCGCGCATAGCGGCGCTCGGTCTCAATCACACCCTGGCGACCACCGCCGAGGAGGACGTTCAATCGTGAGCAAATTGATCCTGACCGTCGACGATTCCGCCAGCATGCGGATGCTGTTGAAAACCTCGCTGACCGCGCAGGGCTTCAGCATCGAATCCGCCAATGACGGGGTCCACGGGCTCGCCCGGATGCACGAGGTGCAGCCGGACCTGCTCATCACCGACATCAACATGCCCGAGATGGACGGCTTCGAGCTGATCGAGGCGGTGCGGGCGCTGCCGCAGTTCCGCGGGACGCCGATCCTGGTGCTGTCGACCGAATTCTCGGACGAGAAGAAGGCGCGCGCGCGCTCGGCGGGCGCGACCGGGTGGATCACCAAGCCGTTCGAGGCGGCCAAACTGGGAGCGGCGATCCGCCGGGTGTGCCCATGAGCGACGAACTCGATGAAATCCAGGCGATCTTCTTCGAGGAATGCGCCGAAGGATTGCTGGCCGCCGAACAGGGACTGGCGGCGATGCAGGGGGGCGACACCAGCCCCAAGACGATCGCCAGCGTGTTCCGCGCGGTCCATTCGATCAAGGGCGGGGCAGGGGCGTTCGGCCATGCCGCGCTGACCGCGTTCGCGCATCGGTTCGAGAACGTCCTCGATGAGATCCGCGCCGGGCGGATCGCCCCGACGCAAAGCGTGATCACCGTGATGCTCGGCGCGTTCGACAAGGTGTCGGATCACGTTGCGGCTGCGCAGGGCACGATGGGCTTGCCCGACGACGCCGCCTCACTCGCCGCGCTGGAAGCGGTGCTCGCGGGACAGGATGCCGCCCCCGCTGTGGTCGAGGCGCCCGCGCCGGTCCAAGTGCCGATCGTGGTCGAAGCCCCCGTGTCCGAGGAGATCGATCCGTTCGGGTTCGAGCCGGTGACGGTCGCGATCGAGGATCTTGGCGGGTCGGATGCCGCACCCGCGATGCCGGTCGATCCCGAATGGACGATCCTCTTCGCGCCGTCGCGCGACGCGATGGCCAATGGCGCCGAGCCGATCCTGGTGATCCGCGAACTCGAGGGGATGGGCGCGCAGGTCGTCGGCGTCGATACGAGCGCGCTGCCGCCGCTCCGCGACCTCGACCCCGAGAACGCCTATCTGCGCTGGACGATCAGCCTGCCCGGCGATGTCGGCGAGGACCAGATCGGCGACTGTTTCGACTTCGTCGCGCCCGATTCGATCGTCGAAGTCACGCGGACGAACGGCGAACCGCTGCCGCCCGCGCCGGTGGAACCGGATGCGCCGCTGCGCGAACCCGGCGCAATCCACGATCTGCTCCACCGCGTCGAGGCGGCATCGCCCGCGATCTTCGCCGCCGCGACCACCACGGCGGCAACCACTGCAGCCGACGCGCCGGCAAAACAGGATCCGCGCACGGCGGACACCGCCTCGCAGACGATCCGCGTCGATCTGCACAAGCTCGACATGCTGCTCAATCTCGTCGGCGAACTCGTCATCCGCGGGTCGATCCTGTCGGACCGGCTGTCGCCGGCGGACCAGCAGCGCGTCGAACTCCCCGAACAGGCCCGGCTGACACGCGAAATCCAGGACACGGTGATGTCGCTCCGCGCACAGCCGATCCGCCAGGCGTTCAATCGCGTGCCACGGATGCTGCGCGACCTGACCGCCGAGACCGGCAAGCAAGTTGTGTTCGAGACGCAGGGCGAGACGACCGAAGTCGACAAGGGCGTGATCGAGAAGATCGGCGATCCGCTGACTCACCTGATCCGCAACGCGGTCGATCACGGGATCGAATCCCCCGACGAGCGGCTGCGCGCCGGCAAACCCGCGCAAGGCACGATCCGGCTGTCGGCTGCGCAGAAGGGCGCGCGGATCATCGTCACCGTCGCCGATGACGGCCGCGGGATCGACCGCGCCCGCGTTCGCGCCAAGGCGATCGAGAAGGGCTTGATCGGCGCCGATGCGGTGCTGTCGGACGAAGAGATCGACCAGCTGATCTGCGCGCCCGGCTTCTCGACCGCGACGACCGTGTCGAACATTTCGGGGCGCGGCGTCGGGATGGACGTGGTGCGCTCGAACGTCGAGGCGCTCGGCGGGCGCGTCGACATCAGCTCCACGCCGGGGCGTGGCACGGTCTTCACGCTCGTCCTGCCGCTGACGCTCGCGATCCTGGACGGGATGGTCGTGCGGTTGGCGGGGCAGCGCTTCGTCCTCCCGCTCGCGCATGTCGTCGAGGCGATCCGCCCCGAACCGGGCCAGGTCCGATCGACCACGCCGGGGAGCGAAGTGATCGAAGTGCGCGGCACCTATCTGCCCGTGCGTCGCCTGATCCAGACCTTCGGCCTGCCCGACCCGAACCCGCTGCCGCCCGAGGAATCGCTCGTCATCATCGTCGAGAGCGAGACCGCCGGGAAGGTCGGCCTGATCGTCGACACCATCGACGACCGCCGCGAGGTGGTGATCAAGAGCTTGGAACAGAACCTCCACCCGATCCGCGGACTGGGCGGAGCCACGATCCTGGGCGACGGCTCGATCGCGTTGATCCTCGACGTCGACGCGCTCGTCGCTCCCCTTTCCCGCACCCTGACACGAGGACTTGCCGCATGAGCATGACGGAAAATGCCGGCGAACTGAAAATGGTGACGTTCGCACTTGGCCAACAAACCTTCGGTATCGACATGCGCTCGCTGATCGAGATCCGCGAATGGGCGCCGCCCACTCCGCTGCCGAGCGTGGCGAGCTACATCCTTGGCGTGACCAACCTGCGCGGCACGGTCGTGCCGATCGTCGGGCTGGCCGAACGCCTCGGCTGGACGCCGAGCGAAATCCACAGTCGCTCGTGTGTGCTGGTCGTCAGCATCGCGGGCAAGCAGGCCGGGTTCCTGGTCGACGAGGTCAACGACATCGTCGCGATCAAGGAAGACGCGATTCAGCCCGCGCCCGACGTCGAGATCCAGGATACCAACGTGATCGCCGGTCTGGTGCAGATCACCACGCGCGGCAGCGAGGGCGACGGCGATGCCGCCGCGTCGAGCATGGTGCTGATGCTCGATTTGGACGCGCTGACCGTGACCAGCACCGCCGCCACGGCCGCATCGGCGATCGGCGCGCATGGCCTGCACGACGCCGCCGCCGCCACCCCTGCGTCGGTCCCGGGCGGCCTGGATCTCGCGGCGTGAGCTTTTCGGGCCTTGCCGCCGCGCCGATCGAGGTGGGCACGACCGACGGGCTCCCGGTCCTCGGCGATGCCGAGTTCACCGCGCTGGCGCGGATCATGCAGAGCGATGCGCGGATCCATTTGCCGATCGCCAAGAAATCGCTGGTGCACTCGCGGCTCGCGCGACGCGTGCGCGAGAACAAGCTCGACAGTTTCCAGGCCTATGTCGCGCTGATCGAGCGCGATCCGGAGGAGCGGCGGCGGATGGTGACCGCGCTCACCACCAACCACACGCACTTCTTCCGCGAGAACCATCACTTCGAGCATTTTCGCGAAACCGTGCTCCCGCGCTTGCGCGCACGGGCAGCGAATCGTCCGGTGCGGATCTGGTCGGCGGGCTGCTCGAGCGGCGAGGAAGTCCATTCGATCGCGATGACGCTGCTCGGCGACTCCCCGAGTGAAGCGCGCTGGATGCAGGGCCGGGACGTACGGTTGCTCGCGACTGACATCTCGCCGCCCGTGGTCGCCGCGGCCAGTCGCGGCTGGTATTCCGACACGACGGTCGAACCGATCCCGGCGGCGTATCGCAAGGCCTGGCTCGTTCCGGACGACGGGGGCTTCCGCGTCAGCGACACGGCGCGTCGGCTCATCACCGCGCGCGTGCTCAACCTGTTCGAACCCTGGCCGATGCGCCAGCAATATGACGCGATCTTCTGTCGCAACGTCATGATCTATTTCGACGATACCGCGAAGGCCGAGCTGGAGGCGCGGCTCGTCGACCTGCTCGCGCCCGACGGCTTCCTGTACATCGGCCATTCCGAACGGCTGATCGGCAGCGCGGCGGAGCGGATGCGCGCGTGCGGCCAAACCATCTATCAACCCAAGGGAGCGGCATAATGGTGCGCACACGCGTCCTGATCGTCGACGATAGCGCAGCGATGCGCGCGGCGCTGACGCGGATCCTGTCGTCCGACCCGTTGATCGAGGTCGTCGGTACGGCACCTGAGCCGCATGCCGCGCGGACGTTGATCCGCGATCTCAACCCCGATGTCATCACGCTCGATGTCGAGATGCCCGGCATGGACGGGCTGTCGTTTCTCGAACGGATCATGCGGTTGCGCCCGATGCCGGTCGTGATGGTCTCGTCGCTGACCGCGACGGGCGCCGCGACGACGATCGAGGCCCTGCGGCTGGGCGCGGTCGATTGCGTCGCCAAGCCGACCGGCGGCCCGGCGGGGTGGCAAGCGGATGCCGCCTTGCTGTGCCAGACGGTGCGCGACGCCGCCGCGTCGCGCGCGCGGCGCACCCACGTCCAGCGGCGCGCCGCGACGGGCACCGCGCGCACTGGGTTCCGCCCGAGCCTCATCGCGATCGGTGCATCGACTGGCGGGGTGGAAGCGCTGTTCCATATCCTGCCGCAATTTCCGGCGGATTGCCCGCCCGTGCTGGTCGTCCAGCACATGCCCGCGGCCTTCACCGCCAATTTCGCGGACCGGCTCAACCGGGATTGCGCGGTGACCGTGCGCGAAGCGCAGGACGGCGCGCCGGTCTTGCCGGGAACCGTCTATATTGCACCGGGGGGGACGCATCACATGGTTCTCGACGGCGGTCTTTCGGGCAAGGTCCGGCTGATCCCCGAGGACCGGGTCAACGGACACCGTCCGTCGGTCGACCTGCTGTTCCGTTCGGTCGCACCGCTCGGTGCCAAGGCGGTCGGCGCGATCCTGACGGGAATGGGGGACGATGGCGCACGCGGCTTGCTCGCGATGCGCCAGGCCGGGGCGCGGACCTTCGGCCAGACGCGCGGGTGCTGCGTGGTCTGGGGAATGCCACGAGTTGCGCTGGAAACCGGCGCGGTCGATCAGGAAGTCAGTCTGTCGCAAATGGCCGGCGCGATTCTCGCCGCCTGCCGCGACGGGCAGCATAGGGAGCGATAAATGCCTGCCGCGTCAGCAATCAAGGTCATGGTGGTCGACGATCAGGCGAGCATGCGCGCGATGATTCGGCGTGCGCTCCAGGATTTCGGCTTTAAGGACATCCGCGACAAGGGGTCCGCCAGCGAAGCCTTCGCCGCGATCCGCACGGACCGCGTCCACCTCGTCATTTCCGATTACAACATGCCCGACATGGACGGGATCGACCTGTTGCGCGCGATCCGCACCGACGAGGTGCTCGCCAAGACGGTGTTCATCATGCTCACCGGATCTTCCGATCGCGAGATCGTGCAGAAGGCGGCGGCGCTCGGGGTCAACAACTATCTGGTCAAGCCATTCGCGCCCGCCGCGCTGAAGGAAAAGATCGAGCGCGTCTTCGGTGCGCTGACATGAGCGCACTGGCCGCGCGCCGTATTCCGATCATCCAGGGCGAGCATGCTGTCGTACGGGAACCCGATGCGATCATCTCGACATTGCTGGGGTCGTGCATCGCGGTCTGTCTGCACGATGCCGAGGCGCGGATCGGCGGGATGAACCACTTCCTGCTGGGGGAGCCTCAGGCCGACCAGCAACTGCGCGACGTCGACCTGCAGCGCTACGGGGTCCATGCGATGGAATTGCTGATCAACGCGATGATGAAGGCGGGGGCGGAGCGCAGCCGGCTGCGCGCCAATCTGTACGGCGGGGCCAACATCATCGCGGGGCTCGGCGGAATCGGGTCCGCCAATGCCGCCTTCGCCAAGCGCTTCCTCACGACCGAAGGCATCACCGTCGGTCAGAGCGACACCGGCGGGACGCTGGCGCGCAAGGTCGAATTCCGTCCCTATGACGGGAAGGTGCGGTGCAAGACCGTCGCCGACCGCCCGCTGCCGCCGCCGATCACGCCCCGCATACCGGCTGGGTGTGGCGAAATCGAACTCTTTTGATGGTAAGGCCGATGACCCTCTCCGCCACCGCTCCCGCCGAACCCTGCGCCGACGCTGCCGTGATGGCGACGCTGCACACCGCGATCGCGGATGAATTGCGGCGTGTCCGCAACCGTGTCGAGGCACTGGCCGAGGCGCTGGTCGGCGATACCTATTTCGTCGAGCATTTCCTGGAGCAGCTCCAGGCGTTCGACATGATCGTCCAGTCGACCGACGAAACCGCAGCGGTGCTCGAGCGGCTCGCCGCGGGTAGCGACATCCATGCCGCGATCGCGCCGGTCCGGCTCGGTTGCGTGCATCAGCGGTTGCACGCCGCGCTGCGCGAAGGCTGACCGATATGGCCAGCGC
This sequence comes from Sphingomonas sp. PvP055, assembly GCF_040546365.1. Taxonomy (NCBI): domain Bacteria; kingdom Pseudomonadati; phylum Pseudomonadota; class Alphaproteobacteria; order Sphingomonadales; family Sphingomonadaceae; genus Sphingomonas; species Sphingomonas sp. PvP055. The sequence continues at coordinate 3,876,216 of NZ_JBEPNS010000001.1, read as the reverse complement.
CGCACCCAATGCGCGCCCGATCGTCATCCGCAAGATCAAGAAGTCCGGCGGCGGCCACCACGGTGGCGCGTGGAAGGTCGCCTATGCCGATTTCGTGACCGCGATGATGGCGTTCTTCATGCTGTTGTGGCTGATCAGCAATCCCGACAAGCAACGGCTGAAGGGGCTCGCCGAATATTTCACGCCCTCGCCGCCGGTCACGGCCGCTTCGGGGTTCGGGGAAAATCCGGGCGAACGCCCGGGCAATGGCGGCTATGCGCGCAAGATGGACGCGGATGCGGCCAAGCGAAGCGGTGTTCCCGCGATGGACGCGCAAAGCGCGGGCGTCGCACGCGGCGGCACCGCGACGGTCCCCGACGCATCGCTGCGCGTGCTCGCGCAGGAATTGCGCGTCGCGCTCGATACGCTGCCGCCGGGCGAAACGACCAGCGCGAGCAAGGTCGAGGCCGACGGTGAAACCCTGCGGATCACGCTGATGGATACCGCCAACCGCCCGATGTTCCAGGGCGGTACCGCAAAGCTGAACGCCTTTGCGGCCGGCCGCATGGCGACGATCGCGACCAAGCTCGCCAAGGGTGGCGCGCGGCTGACGATCGAAGGTCATACCGACGGCGCGGGCGGGCAAAGCGAAGCGAACTGGCGTCTGTCGGGCGAACGCGCCCTCGCCGCGCGCGCGGTGCTGCTCGCGAGCGGGCTGACGCCGGACCGGATCGCGGGCGTCGTCGCGATGGCGGCGACCGAGCCGGTCTATCCCGACCAGCCCGACCGCCCCGAGAACCGCCGGATCACGATCGTCGTCAAGGGCGAGAAACCCGCCTTGCCGAGCGACGCGAGCTTCAAGTTCTGACGATGGGCAAGATCCTGCTTCCACTCCTCATCCTGCTGCTCGGCGCGGGCGTCGGCGGCGCGAGCGGGTTCGGCGTGCGCCAGGTCCTCGGGCCGCCCGCCGCCGCTGGGCCCAGCAAACCGGCGAAGGTGGAGACCACGCTGGTCCCGCTCCCGCGCATGACCGCGCCGCTGGTGCTGCCCGACGGTCGCCTGTCGGGCTATGTCGCGTTCGAGGAACAGCTCGAGGTGCCGAGCGAAGAGGCCGCGCGCGTCACCGCGCAGTTGCCGTATCTGCAACATGCAATCAACATGCGGACCTATCGTATTCCGCTTGCGGCGGGGCGGGACGGCGCGCTACCCAATATCGATGTGTTTCGCCGCGTGACGTTGGATGCGGCGACCGAAGCTTTTGGCCGCGGTGTAGTGCGGCGTGTAGCGGTGACGCAGGCCGTTCCTGCATGATGAGTCACGAGGACGTGGGATGAACGATCCGCAAACGATGGCGAACGATCGCCGCAAGGCACGCGACGACCGGCTCGTCACGACCTTGCTGCTGGGTCGCGTCGTCACGCCGCATGGCGACACGGTGTGCCGGATCCGCAACCTGTCGCGGGGCGGCGCGAAGATCGAGATCCGCGCGCCGATCGCGGTCGGAGATGCGATTTCGGTGGAATTGCGCGGCACCACCCTGGTGGCGGGAACCGTAGCGTGGGTCGCCGGGAATGCGGCGGGGATCGCCTTTGCCGAACAGGTCGAAAGCGAGATGCTGCTCGGGCATTCCGCACCGGGGCAATTGCGCCAACGCAGCCCGCGGCTCAGCGCGGATTGTCCCGCGATCCTGCGCGTGACGGGCCGTGTCTTGTCCGCACGGCTCCACGACATCGGCCAGCGCGGCGCCTGTATCGGCGGCGTGGGGGATCTTCCGCGCGACACCAGCGTGCGGCTGGAAGCCGCGGGCCTAGGCCAGATTCCGGCGGTGGTGCGCTGGTCGAAGCCAGATGCGGTCGGGCTGTTTTTTCCCGAGCCGATCCCGTTCGCCACGCTGTCCGCTTGGTCGCAGGACACCGCCACGCGCTTTTCCGCGCGGGGGTAAGCGCTGGCTTCACCCCGTCGCAAAGCTCCGTACCAGCGACCCCGCGACCAACGCCCAGCCATCGACCAGCACGAAGAAGATGATCTTGCACGGCAAGGCGACCGTCGCGGGCGGGAGCATCATCATCCCCATCGCCATCAGCACCGCCGACACCGCGAGGTCGATGACGAGAAACGGCAACAGCAACAGGAAGCCGATCTCGAACGCGCGGCGTAGCTCGGAAATCATGAATGCGGGCACCAGCGTCGCCAGCGGCACGTCGGCACGTTTCGCCGCGGGCGTGCGCGACAGGCCGTTGAACAATGCGACATCGTCATCGCGCACCTGGCTAAGCATGAAGGTGCGGAACGGCGCGGCGGTCGCCGCGAACGCGACCGCCTCGGTCGTCTTGCCTTCGGTATAGGGCTTTACCCCCGCCTGCCACGCGCTCTCGAACGTGGGAGTCATCACGAACAGCGACAGGAACAGCGCCAGGCTGATGATCACCGGGTTGGGTGGCACCCCCTGCGCACCAAGGCCCGTCCGCAGCAGCGACAGCGCGACGACGATCCGCGTAAACGACGTGATCGTCATCAGAATGCCGGGCGCAAGGCTCAGCACGGTCAGCATCGCGACCAGCCCGATCGTCTTGCCGCTCATCGATCCGCCGCCGCCGAGCGACAGCGTCGCCTGCGCGAGCGCATCGGTCGGCAGCAGCACCAGCGGCACGACCATGGCGAGCAACGCGCGCTTACGCATGCGTCGCCTCCGTCACCAGCGCGCCGAAATGCACCGCGTCGAACGCCTCGATCGCAAGATGCCCCTCGGGCGCGATCAGCAGGAGATGCTCGCGCCCGTCGCGGCGCACCAGCACCAGGCTCCGCCGGGGATCGACGGTGATCCGCTCGACCAGTTCGAGCCGGCGTTCGCGGCGCGGGGCGGCACCGATCCGTCCCGGCAAGCGCAGGTCGAACCGCCGCACCGCCCACAGCGCCCCCGCCAGCCCGCCCAGCACCAGGGCGAGCGCGCCCATCATCCGGAGCAGCGGGAGCAGCGTCACGCCTGAACCCCGCGCGCGACGACTTCGGTCACTTCGATCGCCATGCGCTCGCCGGTCACCTGGATCCGCCCCTTGGCGACCAGCGTGCCATTTGCGTAAATGCGCGAGGGATCGTCATGCCCGCAATCGAATGCGATCGTCGCGCCGCGGCTCATCTTGAGCACCTGGCGGATCGGCAAACGGACCGAGCCGAGGACGATCGAGACCTCGACCGGCACGGATTCGAGAATGGACATGCAGCAGTCCCCCTTTCGCCCAGACTTATAGAAGCGAAATCGGGGCGACCCGGACCCGACCCGGAAAATCTTGCCTATAAGGGTCTCGGGGGCGGCAATCCTTGCCTGCCTCCCGCGGTCTGGATCGGGAACGCACATGGGGCAGGACAGCACGGTATCGGTTTCGGCATCGGGTCTGCGCGCGCAATCGCTGCGGATGCGGATCATCGCCGAGAACCTCGCCAACCAGAGTTCGGTCGCGACCACGCCGGGCGGCGCGCCCTATCGCCGCCGGGTCCCGACCTTCAAGGCGGAGGTCGACCGCGCGAGCGGCGCGACGACCGTCAAGGTCGGTAGCGTGGCGACCGACAAGTCCGAATTCCAGCGCGTCTATCAGCCGGGCAATCCGGCCGCGGACGCGCGCGGCTATGTGCTGACGCCCAACGTCAACGGTCTGGTCGAAATGGCCGACATGAAGGCGGCGCAACGCTCCTACGAAGCCAATCTCAACGCGATCGAGGCCGCGCGCGGCATGACCATGCGCACGATCGATCTGCTGAAATGAAGGGTGCCGCAGCGCCCACCCCTACACTTCGTCATGCTGAACGTGTTTCAGCATCCACCGTGGTCTTGCCCGACGTGACGTCGGATGCGCTGCCCGGTGGATGCCGAAACAAGTTCGGCATGACGGCGGGGTGCGGTGGGGTGGGTGCCCAAAAAACGACGCAACACTAACGCTCAAACAAGGACCGTAACCCATGTCGATCGGGGCTCTCGATGCCGCAAACGCCTACGGCCGCGCTGCCGGCGTAACACCGTTCGGAAACGCCGCGCCGCCGTTCGCCGGCGTCGAGCAACCCGACGCGGGCGGCGGGTTTGGCGCATTGGTCTCGCACCTCGTCGGCGATGCCGGGCAGGGCTTGCGCGCCGCCGAAACCGCATCCGCCAAGCAGATCGCGGGGAAGGGCGACCTGATCAACGTCGTCACCGCGATCGGCGCGGCTGAAAGCGCGCTCGACACGATGGTCGCGGTGCGCGACCGTGTCGTCGGCGCGTATAGCGACATCATGCGGATGCAGATCTGATGGACGCCGCTGCCGCGATCGAGATCACGCGCGCCGCACTGGTGCTGATCCTCACCGTCGCCGGTCCGATGCTCGGCGCGGCGCTTGTCGTCGGGCTCGCGATCGGGCTGTTGCAGGCGTTGACGCAGATCCAGGAACAGACGCTGACGTTCGTGCCAAAGCTCATCGCGATGGGGGCGATGTTGCTCCTGTCGCTACCGATGATCGGCGCGGCGCTCAGCGATTTCATGCGCATCATCGCCGACCACGTTGCGCACGGCTGAGCGCATGCTCGACCAGTTCCCGCTCCAGGCGACCGCCTTCCTGATCCTGTTCGCGCGAGTCGGCGCGGTGCTGATGCTGCTCCCGGTGTTTTCAGAAGACGCGATCCCGCCGCGCGTGCGGTTGCTCGCGGCGGGCGGGATGACGCTCGGCCTGTGGGGGTTGTTGTCACCCGCAGTGCTGCCGCTGGCCGGGCGCAGCGATGCCGCGCTCGCGGGAACGATCGCCGCGGAACTCGGCACCGGTCTCGCGCTCGGGCTGATGATCCGGCTGATGTTCCTCGCGATCTCGATCGCCGGGTCGATCATCAGCCTGCAGGTCGGGCTGTCCTCTGCGGTCATCTTCGACCCTGCGCAAAGCAGCAGCGCGCCCGAACTGTCGCGCTTCCTCGCGGTTGCGGCGGCGGTGGTGTGCCTGGCGAGCGGGGTGCATCATCTGTGGATCGGCGGGCTGATCCGATCCTACACCGCGTTTCCCGTCGGCACGGTACTCCCCGCCGCCGATCTCGCGCAGCTTGCGGTGCGGGTCGCGGGCGACACGATGACGCTCGGGGTGTCGCTCGCGGCGCCGCTGATCGTCTACGGGATCGTGTTCAACGTAGCCCTCGGGCTCGCGGTGCGGGTGGCGCCGAGCATCCAGTTGTTCTTCATCGCCCAACCACTCAACCTGCTGCTCGGGCTCGGCATCGCCGCGAGCACCGCGGGGGCGACGCTGACCGCTTTTGCCGCCGCGATGGGGCAGTCGATGCAGCGCATCTGGGGCTGATCGCATGGCCGGTGACAAGGACCAGAAGACGCACGACCCGACCGAGAAACGGCTCGAGGACGCGCGCAAGAAGGGCGACGTCGCGCAGGCGCCCGAGCTGCGTCACGCCTTCGGCTTCGTCGCGATGCTGATCGCAACCGGCAGCGTCGGCACGATCGCCTTCGCGCGGCTCGGCACGGGTCTCGCGCATCTGTGGGGCAATGCCGAGGCGGTCCCGCTCGCGCCCGATGGCGCGCACGCGCTGCTGACCGCCTTGTTCGGCGCGACCTTTGCCGCGCTGCTGCCGCTGTTCGCGTGCCTGATCGGCTGTGCGCTGATAGGCGGGGTGGTGCAGGCGCGCCCGATGCTGGTGTGGTCGCGGATCGCGCCCAAATGGTCGAAGCTGTCGCCGATCGCGGGGGCGAAGCGGCTGCTCGGCCCGCGCGCGCTGGTCGAATTCGCCAAGACGCTCGCCAAGCTGATCGGGGTCGGCACGATCGCGTTCGTTGCACTGCGGCCGTTCGTACCAGGGTTCGCGGCGATGGTCGGTCTCGATCCAGTGGCGATCGGGACGCTTGCGGGCGGGATCGTCGCGCAACTGATCCGCTCGGTCGCGATCCTCGTCGGCGCGATCGCGCTATTCGACTTCGTCTGGCAGCGGCGCAGCTGGATGGCGAAGATGCGGATGTCGCTCCAGGAGATCAAGGACGAGCACAAGCAGCAGGAAGGCGACCCCAAGATCAAGGCGAAGATCCGCGCGATCGGGATGCAGCGCGCGCGGCGGCGGATGATGGCGGCGGTGCCGACCGCGAGCGTCGTCATTACCAACCCGACGCATTTCGCGGTCGCGTTGCGCTATGATCACGGCAAGGGCTCCGCGCCGATCGTCGTCGCCAAGGGTACCGATGCGGTCGCGCTCAGGATCCGCGAAGTCGCGACTGCGGCAGGCGTGCCGCTGGTCGAAAACCGCCCGCTCGCGCGCGCGCTGCACGCCAGCGCGGAGATCGACCGCCCGATCCCGCTCGAACATTATGCCGCCGTAGCCGAAGTGATCGGCTACGTCCTGCGGCTCGCGCGCGAACGGGGGTGAAGCCCAACACCGGGTTGATCCGATCACAGTGATCGCTTATCTCGCGGCCTTCGCTCTTGGGGAGTAGCCACCCGCGCGATCGCGGGGCCATCGTCAACATGCTTGTCCCGTCCGGGGCATGGCGATGGCAGCAAACCGCGCGTTTGCCCGGCAAGACCAATGACCGCGCTCCCCCGTTCCGTGGCCCGGGGTCCGCGAGTCATCTGGTACCTGGCCCCAAAGGATCATCAATGCCTGGAATTCTGACGCTCGGCGCGCTCGGCGCGAGCTTGTCCGTCGACGCGTTTGCAGCGGCGCTCGGCAAGGGCGCGTCCGAACAGAAGAGCCGCTGGTGGGACGCGATGCGCGTCGGCGCGGTGTTCGGCTTCTTCGAAGCGCTGACCCCCGCGATCGGCTATTTTCTAGGGTTTCTCCTCAACGACTGGATCGCGGATTACGATCACTGGGTCGCGTTCGGCCTGTTGTTCGCGGTCGGCGCGTACATGATCCGCGAGGCGCTCGGCCAGGTCGATGCTCCTGCGCTCGAGACGACCGGTGCCCTCGGCTTCTGGCGGCTCGCGGTCACCGCGATCGCGACGAGCATCGATGCCGCCGCGGTTGGGATTTCGCTCGCGCTGATGGACGTCAACCTGTGGGTCGCATGTCTCGTCATCGGCGGGATCACGACGGTGCTCGCCACTACCGGCATGCTGCTCGGGCGGCACGTCGGCCCGTATCTCGGGCGCTATGCGGGGATTCTCGGCGGGGTCGTGCTGGTCGTGATCGGCGGGTCGATCCTGTACCAGCACCTCAGCGCATGAGCTCGGCCAGCGGCAGCGGCGCATCGAGCGAGGCGAGCTTGGCGAACGCCTTGTCCGCCTTGGCGGGATCGAGCGTCGCGGCGGGCGCGGTCAGGAAGTCGAACGCATCGTGCGACGGCAACCCGGCGAAACCCGCCCCGTAGCGCGTCCGCAGCCCGGCCAGCGCGGCGCGATTCCCGGTTCGCGACAACGCAACCGCCTGGCGTAGCACCGCCGTCTGGTCCGCCGCGTTGAGCGGACGCGACGCGGGCAGCGCGGCGGCGTTGCCGGCGGCGAACCCCGCCCAGTCGCGCTTCTGCCACAGGATGTCGTTGCGCAACGCGGCGCTCCCCGGCGCCCCGTCGAGCAGCGCCAACGCCTCGGGCACCTTGCCCAGCCGGTACAGCGCGGCGGCTTCGATCGTGCGGCGACGCGCGCGGATGTCGTCCGGGAAGGCGATCGCCTGCCCCGCGCGGAGCGTCCGCAACGACCGTTCGGGCGCGTCGGCAAGCAGGTCGAGTTCGGCGACCCGAATCGACAGCGGGCCGGTCGCCGCATCGGCGGGTCTGCGATCGAGCAGGAACCGCAACAGATCCGCCGCGCGCGCATAGAGCCCCGCGTGCGCCAGCCGATCGGCGAGCCGCGCGGCGATCGTCTCGCCCTCGCCGCCACCGGGCAGGAGATCACGGTAATCCCAGAACACCCCCGCCGCGACGCCGATCCGGTCCTCCGCCGCGGTGTCGATCGTTTCGCTCAAGGTCTTTTGCAGGCGTAGCAGTGTCGGGGCGGTCTGGTCGCCGAGATCGAAATAGCGGAACAGCGTTGCCCCCGCCGCGAGCGCGGCGCGCGGATCGTGGCGCGCGTCCGCGATCCGCCAGCGGAGCGACAGCGCTTGCCGCTCGACCGCACCGCCGCGCCAGAACGCAACCTTGGCAAGCGCCCGGTCCGCCGCCGTGGGATCGAGGTCGCCCGTCGCAAAGCGATCCTCGATCAGCGCGACCGTGGCTTCGGCGCGCTCGGCGGGCGTCCCGCCAATCTCGACGCGTTGGAGCAGCAGCCGCGTGCCTGCGCGGTCGCCGAGCGCGCGCGCGGCGTGCGCACGGCGCAGGTTGGCGGCGGGGTCGGAATCGCCGAGCGCGACGAGCATCCGCGCGACGTCGCCCGGGTGCCCGCTCGCCAGCGCGACGTCCGCGCAGGCAAGCAGGAACGGGCGCTGCGCCGCGCGCGGTCGCCCGGTAATCGCGGGGAGCGCGCACTGCATCGCACGCGTGGCACCCGCAATGTCCTGAATCGCAACCGCGGCGCGCACGCGCCACGCACACGCTTCGGGATGCGTATCGAGCAGCGGCGTATCGAGCGCGCGGAGCGCCTCTGCCGGGCGATCCAGCGCGGTGAGCGTGACGCCGTGGGCAAGCTGCCACGCCGCGGTCAGCGCCAGCGCGGAGTCGTCCGCGCGCATCGTGTCGAGCACGCCCGTCGCGTCCGCCATCCGCGCGCGCGCGATCAGACTTTGCGCCAGCGCCCAGCGCGCGGGCTGGCGCGTCTGCGGCGTCGCCCGCGCGATCGCGTGCCAGGCGGCGGAATCGGAAAGGCTCGACCACCGCCCGTCCCGCGCCGGGAGCGGGCTTTCCGCAAGGATCGCGGCAAACGCCAGTGTCCGCTGCGGCACGGCAGTCGGCGTCGCCGGATCGGGCGCGGGGAGCGGTGCGGCCCCCGTCAACGCGAGCGCCGCCGCGAGCAGCGAAAAGCGCGCTTTTATCATGGCAGGAACACCGCCGCACACGCGCCGCCGACCCCGGCAGCAACGACGAACAGACCGCCAAGCACAAGCATCCCGCGTGCGCCTCCGGTTGCGGCAGGTGCATCGCCCCCCGACCCCGCACCAACGCCAGCAACCGCAGACGCGGCACCGTCGCCGCCGTCTGCGCTAGCAGCGCGTGCCCGAGGGTCGGTGACGACGCGAACGCGCGCCGGTTTCTGATCGTGGCTCATCGCGAAATCCGCCTGGTGTCCGGAGCCTCTACTATAGACGCCAGGGCCCCGCCGCGGTTGGCGCGCCCGGGGAGACTCCGCCATGCGCCGACATCGTCTTATCCTCGCAGTGGCGGCACCGTTGCTGGCGCTGGCGTCCGTGTCGGGCCTCGCGTCCGCCCCCGCCTCCGCCAACGAAGGCGGCGGGGCGGCGTCGGTCGTCCCGGTCGCGGATCTGCGTGTGCCGATCCTCGATGGCGGGCGCTTCGCCGGAACGCTGCGCGTCCAGGCCGCGCTCGATTATGCCGATCCGGCGCACGGCGCGGGCGCGGCGGCGCGCGCGCCGGTGTTTCGCGATGCGGTCTTGTCGGCGGGGCTCGAATTCGCGCGGCTGCATGTGTCCGCGTTCGCGCCGATCGACGCGGCGTTGCTGTCGCGCACGCTGACCGATGCGGCGCGGACGGTCGACCCGCACGTCCGCAAGGTGCTGATCCTCGACGTCAGCGCGCGCCAGTAGCGCGCGGCGCCCGCGCGAGCGCCATCGTCAGCCGCGCCGCGCCCTTGGGGGTCATCGCCGCGAGCATCATCCCCGTCGAGCGCTCGCGCATCTTGCGCGCGACCTTCAATTGCACGTCGAGATCGAGCTGTTCGAACACGACCGCCGCCTTGGCGGGTTTCATCGCCTGATAGATGCTCGCGAGATCGGTATAACTGTCCGGGGCGGCGTCCTGCGCGGTCGCCGGCCCCGCCGGGGTTGCCGCGGCGCGGCTCGCTTCCAGCTCCGCCTTGATCCGCGCGGCGCTCGCGCGCACCGCCTGTTCGCGCAGGTCGAGCGCTTGCTGGCGGCTCGCCGCCTGCCGGTCGCGCGTCGCCAGATCCTGCTGGACCGACAGGCCGAGGCGACTGTCGGGGGTCGCTGGCGTCGCGGCGGCGACCGCATTGCCAATCGCGGCGATCCCCGCCATCGCGGTGGTAAGCGACAGCAACGGAATCCGGATCGTCACAGCGCGTCCTCCGACAGGTCGACCGCACGGTTGGCGGAGGCAGCGGCGACCAGCCGCTCGGCGCTGGCGTCGGCGATGTCGATCATCACGCGCAATTCGTCGAGCACCCCGCGCGCATCGGCGGCGGCGGCGGCTTGCCCGCTGCCGACCGCCAGCGTGCCCTTCAGTTCCGACAGGACGATCCGCGCCTGGACGGTCGACTGGTCGAGCGCCGTCACCACTTGTCCCAAATCACCGTGCCGGATCGTATCGAGCGCGCGCTTGACCCGCTGGCTCTGCACCAGCACCGCGATGCACAGCGCCATCGTCAGCAGGTTGGCGATCGTTGCGAAGCTCATGGTCGTGATCCCCTGGCTATGTCGGTCATCATCCGGACCGCGATGTTGTTGGAGCGCTGCCCGATTTGCGCGCGGCCGAGCGTGACGCCGCCGCATTGCACGTCGAGCGGATCATCCGGCCCGCGGTGGAGCGGGATCGTCTGGCCGACCGCGAAATCGCGGACGGTCTCGAGTGGGAGCATCCGCTCGCCCAGCACGACGTCGACGCTCACCTTGGTCTTGCGGACCTCGTCCGCCATATGCGGCTCCCAGATCCCGTCACGCCCGAGCTTTTCACCCATGAAGCGCTGGCCGAGCAGATGCTTGACCGGCTCGATCGTGGCGTAGGGGAGCAGGATACTGAACCGTCCGCCGCGGTCGTCCATGTCGACGCGGAAGGTCGCGACCGCGCAGATGTTGGTCGATCCCGCGATCGTCGCGAAGCGTGGGCTGGTCTCGATCCGCTCCAGCGCCATCGTGTTGGCGATGATCGGCGCGAGCGCGCTGCTCATGTCCGCCAGCACCGTGCGCAGCATCCGCGCGACCAGATCGGTTTCGATCGTGGTGAACCCGCGCCCGTCGATCAGCACCGTCGCGCCGCCGCGCCGGCCACCGAGCAGCGCATCGACCACCGAATAGATCAGCCCCGAATCCACCGTGACCAGCCCGTAATTCTCCCATTCCTCGATCCGGAACACGCCGATCATCGCGGGCAGCGCGACATGGTTGAGGAAGTCGCCGAAGCGGATCGAATTGACCTCTTCCAGGCTGACGTCGATCGCGTCCGAGGTAAGGTTGCGCATCGACGTCGCGAAGATCCGCACCATCCGGTCGAACACCACCTCCAGCATCGGCAGGCGTTCGTGGCTGATGACGTCGGATTCGATGACCGCGCGCAGCCCCTGCTTGGGGTCGATCGGCGTGCCCATGTCGCCGAACAGCGCATCGATGTCCGCCTGCCCCAGCGTCGCGTCGCCGTCGAACAGCGCGACGGGCGGCTCGGGCAGGTCAAAATCTTCGAGTTCGATGCTCATTGCTGGATCAGGTCCTGAAGCAACACGTCCTTGACCGCGCCGTCACCCAGCGTCTGGTGCGCGCGTACGACCATCTCCTCCTTCACGCGGAACACCGCCGCCGACCCGGCGAGATCGTCGGGGCGCAGCTCGCGCAGGAACGGCTGATAGGCATCGAGCAGCAGCGGCAGTTTGGCGGTGATCTGTTCGGCGGTCATGCCGTCGCCCGGGACCAATGCGAAATGGACCTTGAGGAAGCGCGCCGATCCGTCGGCGCTGCGCAGGTTGACGACCATCGCGGGCACGTCGACGAACGCCTCGCCCTCTTTCTCGCCGCCACCATGGTCCCCGCCGCCTTCCGCGCCGCCTTCCGCGCCGCCTCCATGCTCGGCCTTGGCCGGGGCTTCGTGGCCGCCTTCGGCATTTGCCTCAGTCGCGGGTTTGGCGCTGCTGCCCAAGACCATCCACGCGCCGCCCCCGCCGCCGAGCAGCAGCACCGCGCCGATCGCGCCGAACAGGATCAGCTTCTTGCGCTTCCCCGCGGCGGGTGCGGGGGCGTCGGGTCCCCCTTCGACGATGGCACTTGCCGCGTCGTCCCCGGCCTTGGTCGCTGGCTCCGGTTTGCTCATGAATGCGTCCCCTGTGATGCCGTGGCGGCGACCGCCCTCGGCAATTCCCGCCTATTATAGGAGCGCCGCCGGGCAGTTTTTGCCTAGCGCGGAAAAAAGCGACTTTCCCGAAGGACCACCGGGTGGACATATCCTCGACCGTATTGCTGAGCCACGAACAGGCGCTGCGCCGCCGGATGGACGTCGCGGCGAACAACCTCGCGAACGTCTCGACCGCGGGGTTCAAGCGCGAGGACCCGGTGTTCCGCGAATATGTCGAGAAGACCGGCGAGCCGCAGGACCCGGTCCGCACGACTTCGCTCGTGCTCGATCAGGGCGCGGTCCACGACACCGCGCAAGGCGGGTTCCAGCCGACCGGCAACCCGATCGACGTGATGATCGACGGCCCCGGCTATCTCGCGGTCGACGCACCCGACGGCACCACCGCTTATACCCGCGCGGGCTATCTCAAGGTCGGCGACGACGGGTCGCTCGTCACCGCGGGTGGCCTGCCGGTGCGCGGCGAGGGCGGGCGCCCGATCGCGATCCCGCTCGATCAGCTCGGCAAGCTCAGCATCGGGCCGGACGGGACGGTCAGCGGAGCGGCCGGTGCGCTCGGGCGGATCGAGGTGACCGTGTTCGATAATGAGGCCGGCGTCGATCCGCGCGGCGACGGGCTGTTCACCGCGAGTGGCGGCCGCGCGCTGACCGCCGCCGAGACGAAGCTGCGCAGCGGCGGGATCGAGGGATCGAACGTCCAGCCGATCGTCGAGACGACCAACATGGTCGAGATCCTGCGCGCCTATCAGACCAGCATGAAGATGAGCGAGGCGATCGGCGACATGCGCAAGGCCGCGATCGACAAGCTCGGCCGCTTCGGCTGACCCCTTTCACCAGGAGACCAATATGCGTTCCCTATCGATTGCCGGCACCGGAATGCTCGCGCAGCAGACCAACGTCGATGTCATCTCGAACAACATCGCCAACATGAACACGACCGCGTTCAAGCGGCAGCGCGCCGAATTCCAGGACCTGCTGTACGAACAGGTGTCGCGTCCCGGTGCGGCGGCGGGCGGCGACAATCGCGTGCCGACCGGGATCCAGATCGGCGCGGGCGTCAAAACGGGCGGCGTGTACCGCATCGCAACGCAAGGCGCGCTGACGCAGACCGACAATCGCTATGACGTGGCGGTCCAGGGGCGCGGCTATTTCCCCGTCACCTTGCCCTCGGGCGAGACCGGCTACACCCGCGACGGCTCGTTCCAGGTCTCCGACCAGGGGCAGCTCGTGACGGCGGACGGCTTGCCGGTCGAGCCGGGAATCACCGTGCCCCCCGAAGCGGTCGACGTCAGCGTGTCCAAGACCGGGCTGGTGCAGGTGAAACTCGCAGGCCAGCCTGATCTGCAGACCGTGGGACAGTTGCAGCTCGCGACCTTCGTCAACGAAGGCGGGCTCGAGGCGCAGGGCGGGAACATGTTCCTCGAAACCGCCTCGTCCGGGCAGGCGACGCTCGCCAATCCGGGCGAGCCGGGGTTCGGGACGATCCAGCAGGGCTTCATCGAGGCGTCGAACGTCAATCCGGTGTCCGAGATCACCGCACTGATCACCGCGCAGCGCGCCTATGAGATGAACAGCCGCGTCGTGAAGACCGCCGACGAGATGCTCGCGACGACGAGCCAGCTGCGATGAGCGCGCGGATCGCGTTCCTGCTGCTGGGTGCGGTCGCAAGTCCGGTCGCGGGGCAGGGCGTGACGCCCACGATGCGGCCCGCGATGGTCCAGGTCGCGGTGCTGGCGCATCCGGTCTCGCAGGGGACGATCCTCTCCGCAGAGGACTTTATCTACGAAGATCGTGCGCTGGGTCAGGCGCGCGGCGCGCTCCAGCCCACCGACGCGATCGGCAAGGAAACAAGCCGCGGGCTCGCACCCGGCAGCGTCGTGCGGATCACCGACGTGGTGACGCCGCGTCTCGTCCGGCGCGGCGAGCCCGTCCTGATCGCCTATCGCAGCCGCGGGCTGCTGATCACCACCAGCGGCCGCGCGCTCGCCAGCGCGGGCTCGGGCGAGCCGGTTCGCGTCGTCGCCGCCTCGACCGCGCGAACGCTGGACGGCGTCGCGGCGGCGAGCGGGCTGGTGCTGGTCGGCCCGTAAGTGGCGTGGGGGCGCTGCCTCGAAATCCAATCCACAGGGGACATACGCAATGAAGACCATCTTGATACTGACGGGCGGCGCGCTGCTGCTGTCGGGCTGCGGCGCGGTCGGGCGGCTCCAGACGATCGGCAAGGCGCCCAAGCTGTCGCCGACGCACGTCACGGAAACCGTCGCGACCGAGCGCTCGCTCGGCCAGGCGGGCGCGACGCTCCGGCGTGAAGCGCGGACGCCCGGAATGGCGTACGCCGCCACCCCCGCCGGGCCAGTTACCGCCTCGCTGTTCCGCGCAGGCGCCGCCGCGTTCCTGGCCGATCAGCGCGCGACGCGGACCGGCGACATCCTGACGATCCGCATCAACATCGCGGACAAGGCCGAGGTCGGCAACAACACCACGCGCAACCGCACCGGATCCGAGAACGCCAGCGTCGGCAGCTTGCTCGGCCTGCAGAAGCTGCTGCCCAAGAGCATCGATCCGACCAACCTCGCCAGCACCAACAGCAAGTCGCAATCCGCGGGCGGCGGCAACATCAGCCGGTCCGAGACGATCAACATGACGATGTCCGCGATCGTCACAGACGTCCTGCCCAACGGCAATCTCAGCGTCCGCGGGCGGCAGGAAGTGCGCGTCAACAACGAGCTGCGCGAGCTGATCGTCACCGGTTTCGTCCGCCCGCAGGACATTGCGCGTGACAATTCGGTGCTCCATTCGCAAATCGCCGAGGCGCGGATCAGCTACGGCGGGCGCGGCCAATTGTCCGATGCGCAGCAGGCGCGCTGGGGGCAGCAGATTTACGATGCGCTTTTCCCGTTCTGACGACGGTCCCTTTGGCGATCGGCATTTTCGGCGGGCACGCGCAGATCTGCGCGTGCCCGTTGCCCGTTTTGCGGCATTTACCTGCCGACCTGCGCCCGAACCCGGCGGCGGCGGCTTAAGATGAGGGCATGCACTACGATGGCCTTCCCCGAGTCCGCGAAATCATCGATGCGCTAGGGCTGCGGTTGCGGTTGTGCGCCGAACGCCATGCGGCGGGCGCGCGGGTCGTCGTGCAGCGCCCCGATCTTACCGGACAGCCCTATGCCACGCTCGACCTGTACGGCACCGAAGTTCTGTGGGGCTTCCTGATGTCGGCGCGGCTCGCGGTGCCGGGGGTGCTGCCGGATGAACGGATCCTCGGCACGTGGAGTGCGACCCTGCGGCTCGAAGTCGATCCGGTGAGCCGGATCGTCATCGATACGCATCGGTCGGAAACACCCCTGTCGATTCCCTGTACGGTGTGGGACCGGTTGTTCGCCGAGCTGTGCCTGATCCTGGCGCATGCGCGCGCGGATCCGGCAAATCTGCGGCGCTACGCGCTACAATAGCCGCCGCTTCATCCCTGTATTTCTGCTATATGGCAAAGGCATCTCGATTTTATTACAATGATTGCGTCGTTCAACGGCCTGTTCCGCGAGGATGTACCAATGTACGTTTTTGACCGAGAGACGTTCGCCGGTGTTCGCGACGGAATCCAGGCCGGCCTAAGCCCCCAACCTGAGTTTCGCGTTACCCTGACGTTCGTGTTGCACGACGAAGTGGCGTTATGGTCGGCGGCGCGGACGCGTCTCTTGGCGGGCGGTGAGACGACCGACGAGATGGTCCACGAGACGATAGGTCCCCCAGACGCCCCTTCGCTCGCGGACTGTCTCGCCGTTATGTGCGATCCGGCTGCCTTCCTGCGGACGATTCCAGTGCCGGGATGCGAGCCGGACGACTTCTGGATCGACCTGATCCCCGGTCTGCCCGACACCGTGACGATCGAGCGCGGCGTCGACGCAAAGCCACGCCCGCGCGCGCTGCGCTAAATCCGCCTCTCCCGTGACATTCGGTTTGTAAGTCGAACCGGAAACGCCGATGGCTGGCGCGCGAGCGACGTAGCGTCAGGGAACCATCAAACATGCGCCTTCTGGTCGTCGAAGACGATGCCCGTACGGCTCGGCTGCTGGTCAGCGACCTGGCCGACCTGGGGCATGACAGCGTCGTTGCGCCGGACGGGCGCGCGGCGTTGCTGCAAGCGACCGCGGATCAGTTCGACGCCGTCTTGCTCGACGTGATGCTCCCGCATGTCGACGGCATCGGTGTCGCGCGCGCGTTGCGCGACCGCGGCGTCTCGGTCCCGATCGTGATGCTCACCGCGCTCGGCGATCTCGATCAGCGACTGGTCGGGCTGGACGCGGGCGCGGACGACTATCTCGTCAAACCCGCCGCCCCGGTCGAGATCGAGGCGCGGATCAAGGCGATCCAGCGCCGCACCGCCCGCGCCAACGATGGCGGCGTGATGCGCGCGGGCGACATCGAGGTGAATGAGGTCAAGCATCGCGCGGTGCGCAACGGGCGGGTGCTCACCTTGCCCAAGCTCGAATTCCAGATGCTGTGCGAACTGATCCGCAACAAGAACAGCGTCGTCACGCGGCAGATGTTCTACCGCACGGTGTGGGACTATGATTTCGAACCCGCCACCAACATCGTCGAATCCTACATTCGCCGAGTCCGTGCGCAACTCTGCGCGAACGGCGAAGCCGACCCGATCACGACGATCCGCGGGGTCGGCTATATGATCGTCGACCAGGGATGAGCTTTCGGCCGCGGTCGCTCCGCGCGATCATGCTGCTGTATGTCAGCGTGATCGTCGTGGTGCTGCTCGCGGTTCGGGGCGCGAATTACGTCATCGTCCATGATGCGCTCAACCGCGAGGTCGATCGCCGGCTTGCGCAGGAAGCGCAGGAGGTGATCGGCGAACCTCGCGCGGGATCGGTCGCGACGATGGCGGCGCGAATCGCGGCGAAGCGCCACGCGCACGAAAGCGCCGACCTGCTGTTCCTGCTGCAGGATCGCGCCGGGCGGCGGGTTGCGGGCAACCTCGATCTCGGCACCCTGCCGCCAGCGGGCTATTCGGATTTCGGCGACAGCGCCGATGTCGACGGCGTCACGCACGGGCGCGCGCTCGTCCGGCGCGTCGCGGAAGGTGCGACGCTGGTCATCGCGTCGGACAATGATGTCGTCGCCGCGTTCGATGCCCGGTTGTTCAAAGCGCAACTCGTTGGCTTGATCATCGCGGTGCTGCTGTTCGCCGGGGGCGCGGGGGCGATCGTGTGGGAAGTCAGCCGCCGGTTGCGGGCGATGCAGACGACGGTCGACGCGGTCATGGCGGGCAATTTGTCGAGCCGCGTCCCGGTGGATAACTCCCGCAACGAATTCGACCGCCAGGCCTCCGCGTTCAACGCGATGCTCGACCGGATCGATGCGTTGATGGCGAACGTCCGCCATGCCGCGCGCGACGTGGCGCACGAATTGAAAAGCCCGCTCGCCCGACTGCATACGCGGGTCGCCGCGCTCGAGCGGCACGCCGCCGCCACGCCGCTCCACGCCGAAAGCGCTGCGATCCTGGCCGAGACCGATCAGGTGCTCGAAATCTTTGCAAGCCTGATGCGGCTGTGGGAAATCGAAGGCGGGCACCGCCGCAGCCGGTTTGCCCCGGTGGACGTCGCGCAGGTCGCGCACACCGTCGGGGAAACGCTGCTGCCGGTGGCGGAGGATGCGGGCGACGCGTTCAGCGTCACCACCGCGGGGCCGGCGATGCTGTCCGGCGACGTGCATCTGCTCCGGCAGATGGTCGTCAATCTCGTCGAGAATGCGATCCGGCATACGCCCGGCGGCACGCGGATCGCGCTGTCCGTCCAGCGAGTCGGGACCACGCTCGAGATCTGCGTGGCGGATGATGGCCCCGGCATTCCCGTCGCGGCGCACGAAACCGTGATCCTGCGCTTCGGTCGGCTCGACACCGCGTCCGATCGGCCGGGGCAGGGGCTTGGCCTGACGTTGGTCGACGCGATCGCGCGGTTGCACGGGGGCAGCTTGCGGCTGGAGGACGCGGCGCCTGGCCTCCGCGCGGTCGTCGCGCTCCCGATCGAGCCATGAAAAACCCGGCCCGAGCGGGATGCTCGGGCCGGGTCTTCACGATCGGTACGCTACGTCGGATCAGAACTTGGCGGAAAAGCTCCAGGCCCCACGTGCGCGGCGGGTTGAAGTTGGCATAATCGCCAAGGATGCCGCCGTAGTTGGTCGAAACGAGCTGCCCGTTGGCCCCGATGTTCTGCACCGGCGTCGAGTTCGCCGCCGAACGGCGGTAGACGTACGTCGTGTCGAGCAGGTTGCGCGCCCACACCGCGACGGTGACCTTGTTGTGGTCGTTGATCGAGATGTCGGCGAGCGCGAGGCGGCCGTTCATCACGAAGCTTGCGTCGGTCTTGGTCGGCTCGAGCTGGAAGCTGTACTGGCTGCTCGCGTAATTGCCGTCGAGATGCAGGCGGACGCTCGCATCGCCAATGTGGATCGGCGTGACGTAATCGATCGCGCCGGATGCCGCATTGTTCGGCGTGTAGACGATGTACAACTGCTGCAGACCGCCACCCAGCGGGCTGATCGCCGACGGTGCCTTCCAGTAGGTATAGGCATAGGACCCGGTCAGCGTCAGTTCCGGGAACGGCTTGACGGTCAGATCGGCTTCGATGCCACGGATCTTGCTGTTGCCGGCATTCACCGTCTGCTCGATGTGGCTGCCGTTGGTGACGCTAGACCCGTTCGTATCGAAATAGTCGAAGTCGAACTGCGTATTCTTGCGATCCATGATGTAGCCGGCGAGGTTCAGGCGCGCGCGATGCTGGAGGAAGTCCATCTTCGCGCCGACTTCGTAGGACTTGACCGATTCAGGACCGAACGCGTTGAACTGGAGCGAGCGGTCGTTCGCGCCACCGGCGCGGAAGCCGGTTGCGTATTTCGCGTAGAGGTGGACGTCCGGGGTCGCATCGAACGCGATGTTGAACATCGGATCGAAGCGGCTCATGTTGCTCTTGAACGTGAACGGCGTCGCGGTGCTGTTGGCGACCGTGGTGACGGGGTTCAGGTCGGTCCGGTTGTTGACGACATACAGCATGCCGTGGCGATCGTCCTTCGTCCAGCGACCGCCGGCCGTGATGTGCACCACGTCGCTCAGCGCTTCCGGCGTGAACGTCACGTTGCCGAACACCGAATAGTTGTGGTCCGTCGCCGCGCTGGCGCGGGTGATGAACTGGCAGCTGTTCTTGAACTGCGGCGCAGTGTTTGCCAGCCCGTTGTTGCACGACGGATCAAACTGCTGATAGCCCGAGTTCGCGCCGGAAATGGCCGCAGAATTGCCCGGGATCGGCGACCGGACGGTGTAGGCCGTGCCGTCGGTGTTCCATTGGTTGGTCAACGGCGTGGCGGCATATTCGGATGCCTGCTCGGTGTAGTAATAGCCACCGACGACATAATCGAACTGCGGGATGCTGCCGACCGCCTGGACTTCCTGGCTGAACTGATGCTGGCGCAGGAACGACAGGCTGTAGCGGCTGAACGTGCCGGTCGTGTTGAGCGCGGTCGGGTTGGCGGTGTTGGGCACGAACGGCGCGAAGGTGCTGCGCTCCGGTCCGCCGGAGTTGTCCCACTGGTCGGTCGCGACGCCGCGCCACGCGGTGATCGAGCGCAGCTCGATCCACGGTGCGAGCTTGTACTTCAAATTGGCCGAGAAGCCGTGCGTGGTGTCGACACTCGGCTGCTGCGGAACACCGACGTCGGCGACGGTCTGGCGCTCGGGGTGAACCCCGACGAGCGGACCCTTCGGGGCGATACAGATCGGCTTGGTGCTGCCGGCGGGGATGGTGCCGCCGCAATTCACGCCGTTGAGCTGCAAGGCGCCGGCCGCGTTATAGGCGCCAACCGCATAGCCGTTCGGGTTGTAGTTGATCAGCTGGCTGTACTGCGGGGTATTCTCGTCCTTCGCATAATCATAAGCGAAGTCGGCGGTGAAGCCGTCGATCGGCTGCCAGCGCGCGGCGGCGCGGCCGCCCTTGCGGTCGTAATAGTTCCAGCCGGTCGAGCCCGTCAGCGGATCCTTCACGGTCGGATCCTGATGCTGGTACACACCGTCGAACTTGAGCGAGATGTTGTAGAAGCTCGGCAGGTCGAGGTGCAGGTCAGCGGCATTGTGGCTGCCGTAATTGCCGACGCCTGCGGTCACGCGACCGCCCAGGACGCCGGTCGGCGCCTTGGAAACGAGCGACAGCGCGCCGCCCTCGGTGTTGCGGCCGAACAGCGTGCCCTGCGGGCCCTTCAGCACTTCGATCCGCTCGATGTCGAACAGCGCGGCGTTGAGGCCCTGCGTCTTTCCGAGCGCGACGCCGTCGATATAGACGCCGACGCCGCCATCCCGTGCGGTCTGGTTCTGGTCGTACGGGACGATGCCGCGGATGCCGATCGTCAGCGCCGACTGGCGCGCCTCGAAGGTCGCGACGCGGAGCGACGGGATCGAGCCATCGGCGAGGTTGAACAGGCTCTGGACGTGGCGATCGGTGATCCCCTGGCTGCTCAGCACGCTGATCGAGATCGGCGTCTTCTGCAGGTTGGTCTCGCGGCGAGTCGCGGTGACGACGATGTCGCCGAGACCCTGCTGGTCGGCGGCGATCGGGGCCGCTGCCTCGGTCGTGTTGGCTGCGGGTGCCGGATCAGCGGCGGGCGCGGTCTGCGCAACCGCGGGTGCAGTGGCTACGGCGAGCAAGGTGCCGCCCAGCAGCAGCTGCAAACGAAGGCGCGATCGAACGGTCATTATGATTTCCCCTGAACCCTGAGCCTTTGCTCATCCCGGTCCAGCCGCCGCTACAGAGCGATTGGGTCATCAATGTTACACTCACTGTAACATACAAGACTAGGTGCCATCACTTTCGCGTCATAATCGGGGATATCCAGGTAACGGGGAACGCGCTTGTCCGAATATGTCGAAAGGGTGCCTAAATCCTTATGATAAATGTCCGCATCGATCGTGACATATTGGCATCAGGTCGATCGTCTTCTTCAATCCTCCGGTGTATCCTTTCTGGAATTGGTGAGGGGTGCTTCCGGTTCGCACGACGTTAACCGCCGTTCGTCTCGGCGTCGCGCAAGGCGGTGGCCCGCGGCGGGGCGGTCGAATCCCGGACGAGCAGCGTGTTGTCGTGATGCGTATGCGCCTGGAGCTTGCGGTCCTCGAGGTCGGCGATCAGCATGTCGGTCGCGGCGACCGCCATTTCGAACACGGGCTGTCGCACCGTCGTCAACCGCGGCCACGCGATCCGCGAGACTTCGGCATCGTCGAACCCCGCGATCGACAGGTCGTCGGGGATCGACAGCCCGCGTTCGCGCGCGGCGAGCATCACCCCAACCGCCATCTCGTCATTCTGGACCAGGATCGCGCTGGGTCGGTCCGCGCGGTCGAGTAGCGCGTGCCCCGCCGCATAGCCGCCGTCGAAGGTGAACAGCCCCGTCTCGATCCGATCGTCGCGCATCGCGCACCCCGCTTCGGAGAAGGCCTGCGCATAGCCTTTCATCCGCGCATGCGTGGCGGCATGGTCGGGATCGCCCCGCACGATCGCAATGTCGCGATGTCCGAGCGCGAGCACATGCGCCGCGATCGCCTGCGCGCCTGCGACATCGTCGAGCAGCGTCGAGGATCCGAGATCGAGCTGCCGCGACGGCGCGATCCGCGCATAACGGATTCCCGCCCCATCGAGCTGCGCGAGGATCTGGAGATGGTCCGACGCGGGCGGAGCCAGCACCACGCCGTCGAGCGCAGCGGCGCGCAGCAGGCCGACGATCTCGGCGCCGTTCTCCTGGACCGATTGCACCGGGATCACGATCAGGCGGTAGCGTTCCCCCTTCAGCCGTTCGAGCACGCCCATCTGCAGATCGACGACATAGCTCGCGCTGGGTTTTTCATAGACCAGCCCGATCAGATGCGACCGCCGCCGCACCAGCGACTGCGCGAATACGTTGGGATGATAGTTGAGCGCTGCCGCCGAAGCGCGGACGCGCTGCTTCACCGCGTCGCTGACGTGGGGTTCGTCGTTGAACACGCGCGACACGGTCTTGGTCGAGACCCCGGCATGGCGTCCGACGTCGACGATCGTCGTGCGTTTGATGGGATTGGACAACGAAACGATCCTCTAAACAGCCGAGTCGTGACGCGGCATACGCGTCGATCCTGGGGAGACAATCAGAGATTTCGTGACGCGACGCCGTCGCTTCGAGCGAGTTTACGGAAATCGCTTCGTATTTCTCATTCGTTTCCGCTTCCTTACGGAGCGGCAATTGACAACGTAGGACAAATCGGGTGTTCTGTCATCAGCGGTAAGTCGATCAAGATGATCGACAGCCGTCACGCGAAGTTCGGGGTCGCGGATAAGGGGGAGGATTGTCATGACGGGGTTTCGCCCGGCGAGCACGCTCGCGCGCACTACATCTACCATCGCACTTGCCATCGGTCTCGCCATGCCGGGGTCCGCACTCGCGCAGGCCGCGCCAGCCGGCACGGGGGCGGAAGCCACCAATGCGCAACCCGCGGTGCAGGACCCGGTCAGCGGGCAACCGCCCGCCTCCGACGACATCGTGATCACCGGGATCCGCGCCTCGCTCGAACGCTCGATCGCGATCAAGCGCGACTCGACCGGCATCGTCGACGCGATCTCCGCCGAAGACATCGGCAAGTTCCCTGACACCAACCTCGCGGAATCGCTCCAGCGCATCACCGGCGTGTCGATCAGCCGCCGCAACGGCGAAGGCGCGGACGTCACCGTGCGCGGCTTCGGGCCGGGCTATAATCTCGTCACGCTCAACGGACGCCAGCTCGCCGCGACCTCGCAGACCGCGGTCGGCGGCGACAGTTCGGGCGATTATTCGCGCAACACGTCGCGCTCGTTCGACTTTTCGAACCTCGCGTCGGAAGGCGTGCGCACGCTCGAAGTCTACAAGACCAGTCGCGGCGCCGTCCCGTCGGGCGGGATCGGCGCGGTCATCAACGTCGTCACGCGGCGCCCGCTCGACGTCCGCGACTCCGGCTTCACCGGCACGATCGGTGGCAAGGGCGTGTACGACATGAGCACCGACGACTGCATCAGTTGCGGGTCGCACGTCACGCCGGAAGTGTCGGGCCTCGGCAGCTGGAGCAACCCGGACCAGACGATCGGCATCTCGCTGTTCGGCAGCTACCAGAAGCGCAACTTCACCAACGTCAGCGCGACGGTGCAGGGCTGGAACATCAAGACGATCGCCGAATTCCTCGATCCCGCCAACGGCAACGTCAACGCCGCGAGCAAGATCACCAACGCGCCGACGTCGCCCGACACGCTGACCGCGCGACCGAACGACTTCGGCTACCACTTCAGCGAAGGCTCGCGCGAGCGCATCAACGGCCAGGCGACGATCCAGTTCAAGCCGACCGACACGCTCGATATCGCGATCGACGGCCTGTACGCGCAGAACAAGCTGTCGGAGCGACGGTCGGATCAATCGAACTGGTTCAACCGGCCGTTCGACGTCGTCAATTTCGATACCGACCATTCCGTCGCGACGACGACCTATCTGCACGAAGTCATCGCCGGCGGGACCAAGGATTCGGGCGCCGAACAGCAATATCGTGCGCAGAAGAGCGACCTGTACGACGTCGGCATCAACGCCAAGTGGGACGTGACCGACAGCTTCCGGCTCGCGCTCGACGGCCATATCGGCAAATCGAACAGCCTGCCGGACAATCCGAACGGCATGAGCTCGACGATGATCGCGATCAGCACGCCGACGCTGGAATCGCATTCGGTCGATTACAGCAACGGCTTCCCGTTCCAGACCGTGACCTTCGTCGATCCGGCGACGCCGACCGCGGCGCATCCGGTGATCAAGGGCAATGGCAACGGCATCCACGACACCGGCGATCTCGGCAGCCAGAAGGCGCGCCAGGTCGCGACCGGGCTGACGCAGCGGGTCAAGGAAATCCGCCTCGACGGCGGCTGGGACTTGGGCGGGGGGAGTCGGTTCGACTTCGGCGGTGATTATCGCACCACCAACACGCGCTCGACCCAGACGACCTATACGCAGACGCTCGGCGACTGGGGCAACATCGCGCCCGGTGACGTGGACAAGCTCGCCCCCGGGCAGGTGTCGACCTTCTGCCTGGTCTGCCGCTTCCACGACAACGACCCGCAAGCCACCGGCGACGGCCTGATCGCATACCGCACGCAGGATGCCACCAAGCTCTACAACACCTTGTCCGCGGCCTACACCGCCAAGGGCAACCCCAGCACGATCGATGGCTTCCGCGACGACCGCGTCAAGGAAGACATTTTCGCCGCTTACGGCCAGGTGACGTGGAAGGGCGAACTCGGCGGGCATCGCGCGGTGCTGGTCGCGGGGGCGCGGTTCGAGAAGACGACGGTGCATTCCAACTCGTTGCAGTCGGTCCCGCTGTCGATCGTGTGGCAATCCGACAATGATTTCGGCCAGACGATCTCCAGTTCGTACCAGAACGTCACCGACAACGGCAGCTACAACAACCTGCTCCCCGGGATGGATTTCCAGATCGATATTCGGAAGAACCTGATCGGGCGTTTCTCGGTCGGCCGGACCATCTCGCGCCCGACCTTCGGCAATCTGTTCGCCTCGGTCGTCGCGAACAATCCCAACGACGCGACCGCGGTCGGCGGTCAGGCGGGCGGCAGCTCGAACAACGCCAACCTGCAACCGCTGATTTCGGACAATCTCGACCTGTCGCTGGAATGGTATTTCAAGCCGGACAGCTACATCTCGGTCGGCTTCTTCGACAAGCGCGTGCACAACTTCATCGGCAACACGATCGTCAAGCGCAACCTGTTCGGGCTGCGCGATCCGAGCTCGGGCGCGGCAGGGAGCCGGTCGGGGACCGCCAAGGCGCAGTTGCAGGGGATTGGCGCGGACATCACCGACGTCAATCTGTTCACCTACACCGCCTTGCTCCAGCAGAACGGCGGCAGCGTGACGGGGGCTAACGCCGCGTTCCTCGCGAATTATAACCTCGGGGCGCGGTCGCTCAACCAGGCGTTCGTCGACTCGACGCTGGCGGCGGTCGACATCATCGCCGATGCCAACGACCCGTTGTTCAACTTCAACGTTAACACGCCGATCAACAACAAGGACGCCGAGGTCTATGGCCTCGAAGTCGCCGGCCAGTATTTCTTCGGCCAGACCGGCATCGGCATCTCGGCGGCGTATACGCTGGTGCGCGGGGACATCGGCATCGATGTCGCGGCCCCGCCGGCGGTCGACCAGTTCGCCTTGCTCGGGCTGAGCGACACCGCCGCCGCGACGTTGATCTACGACAAATACGGCATCTCGGCGCGGTTGAGCTACAGCTATCGCGCCAAGTTCCTCTCGGCCGTCAACCGCGATGGGGATCACAATCCCGAGTTCACCGCACCGTACAGCCAGGTCGACATGAACATCTCGTATGACATCACGCCGCATATCGCGGTGTCGTTCGAGGCGATCAATCTGAACAAGGAAGGGGTCAAGACCTACGCCCGGTCGCCCAACCAGATCTGGTTGATCCAGGAGGGGCAACGCCGCTTCCTGTTCGGGGCGCGCTACCGCTTCTGACGCTTGGCTAACCCCCCCGTGGCGCGCCGCGCGGGGCACGACACGGGGGAGTCACGGCATACCGTGGCTCCCCCTCTTTTCGACACGACTGCAGCGACCTCCGTCCGCGAGCGAGGACATGCGCGGTAGCGACGCAACGATACGACATGGGGGACCAGCGATGGATCGGCGGCATTTCATGAAATCGGGTTTGACGGCGGCGGCGGCAGTCGTGACGCCAACCGGGGCAGCAATCGGCGCGGTGCCGCCAAAACCCGGCAATCTCGGCTTCCCCGAGGATTTCCTGTGGGGGTGCGCGACCGCATCCTATCAGATCGAAGGCGCGGTGGCCGAAGACGGTCGCGGCAAGACCAATTGGGATGTGTTCGCGCACACCGCCGGGCGGGTCGCGAACGGCGATACCGGCGACACGGCGTGTGACAGCTACCATCGCTATGGCGAAGACATCGCGCTGCTCAAAAATCTCGGCGTCAAGGCGTACCGGCTGTCGATCGCCTGGTCGCGGATCTTCCCGCAGGGGCGCGGGACCCCCAATCCCAAGGGCATGGCCTATTACGACAGGCTGATCGACGCGCTGCTCGCTGCCGGGATCACGCCCTATGTCACGCTGTTCCATTGGGATTTGCCCGAAGCGCTGCCGGGCGGCTGGCAATCGCGCGACACCGCTTACGCGTTTGCCGATTATGCGGGGCATGTGGCGGGGAAATTGTCCGACCGGGTCGGGCACTTCATGACGGTCAACGAACTGCGCTGCTTCACCGACATCGGCCATGTCGAAGGCCGCCACGCGCCCGGGCTGCAACTGCCCCCGGCCGCAGCCAATCAGGTCCGCCATCACGGCGTGCTCGCGCACGGGCTCGGCGTCCAGGCGATCCGTGCGCATGCCCGCAGCGGAACGCAGGTCGGGATTGCCGACAATGCCAATTTCTACGTCCCCGTCATCGAAACACCCGAGCACATCGCCGCCGCAAAGACCGCGGTGCGCGAGGAAAACGCGATGTTCCTGACCGCGGTAATGGAGGGGCGCTACACCGACGGCTATCTCGCGCGCGAAGGCCGCAACGCGCCGCGCGTCGCATCGGGCGACATGGCGGTCATCGGCAGTCCGCTCGATTTCGTCGCGCTCAACATCTACGCGCCCACCTACGTCCGCGCCGACACGGGGCCGACCGGATACAAGATCCTGCCGCATCTGCCCTCATCGCCGCGGATGGCGTCACCCTGGCTCTATGTCGGCCCCGAAGTCGCGTATTGGGGCGTGCGGACGGTCAGCGAATTGTGGGCGCCCAAGGCACTCTACATCTCGGAGAATGGCACGTCGGCGGACGACCCGATCATCGATGGCCGGATCGATGACAGCGACCGGATCATGTACCTGCGCAACTATCTCGCCGAGTTCCACCGCGCGACGGTCGAGGGATACCCGCTGAAAGGGTATTTCCTGTGGAGCCTGATGGACAATTTCGAATGGGCGGACGGTTTCACCAAACGCTTCGGCATCCATCATGTCGATTTCGCGACACAGGTCCGCACGCCCAAGCTCAGCGCCGCCTGGTACCGCGAACTGATCCGCCGCAACGCTCTGGTCTGAGCGTCGCGACGGTCGTGCCCGCGCGGATCAGCGTTTCTTGACGAACTCGGCGCGCAGGACGAGGCCCTTGATCCCGTCGAAGCGACAGTCGATCTCCTGCGCGTCGCCGGTCAACCGAATCGATTTGATCAGCGTCCCGCGCTTGAGCGTTTGTCCCGCGCCCTTGACGGTCAGGTCCTTGATCAGCGTGACCTGATCGCCATCGGCCAGGATATTCCCGACCGAATCGCGGACCACGACCGCGCCGTCGTCGGTGGTCGTCTTGGTGGCCGCGTCGGATGCGCTGATCCATTCGCCGCTGGCTTCGTCATAGACGAAGGCATCGTCCTGGGTCATGTCGGTATCTGCCATGCTCACCCCTTGATGTTGACCATGGCGACCGGTTGTCCCTTGGTCGTCGGGTTGGATGCGTTCGCTTTGGGGGCCTTCTCGGCCTTGGGCTTGCGCGTTTCCTTGTTCGATTTCTTTTGGCTCTTCGCCATCGGGCATCCTTTCGGAGCGGAACGCCCCGCCGCCTTCCTAGCGCCGAACGCCCGATTCCGCGGCATCAATTCGTTTCGCCGCGGTGCGGCCACCGCACGTCCGGCACCGCTGCTATTTATCACGCGCGACGCAACCACCACGAGACCCGACCGTTTAGATGACACGCCGGACGTGCCACCCCTCGCGTCCGGCTACCCCACCCCCCCCACATCATATTCGAGGATCGACGACATGGGCTTGTTCACCAAGGATATCGTGACCTTCGAAGACCTGTTCCTGCATCAGCTGCAGGACGTCTATTATGCCGAGAATCAGATCACCAAGGCGCTGCCCAAGATGATCGACAAGGCAACCGACAGCGCGCTCAAGGCCGGCTTCCAGACGCATCTGCTCGAAACCGAAGGCCAGATCCGTCGCCTCGAGCAAGTCTTCGATCTGCTCGGCGAACAGCCCAAGGGCGCAACGTGTCCGGCAATCGAAGGCATCATCAAGGAAGCCAACGAAGTCGCGAGCGAAATCGCCGACAAGGCCGTGCTGGACGCGGCGCTGATCGCTTCGGCCCAAGCGGTCGAGCATTATGAGATCACGCGTTACGGCACGTTGATCGCTTGGTCCAAGCAGCTCGGCCGCGACCAGATCGCAGCGATCCTCCAGGAAACGCTCGACGAGGAATATGCGACCGACGACAAGCTGACCGCGATGGCGACCAGCAAGACCAACCCGAAGGCCGAAGCCGCCGCCTGAGCGACCGGCTTCAGAACGACCCCGGCACTTCGCGTTGCGTCGTGTCGGGGCGCTCGGGCGTCAGCAGCTCGAGCGAGCGTGCGGATGTCCGCAGCGACAGCGCCCCCTGCGACCCCGCAGTCCCCGAAATGGGCGTGCACGTCCGCCCCGCCAGATAGTCGAGCGCCGCGCGCGTCGACGATTCCTGCGGGTCGCCCATTTGATGCGTCAAATCGTCGCCAGCACGACAACTTGCTTCCATAATGGATGTCAAACCGTCGTAATACGCGCCCTGACGAGCGGCATTCTGCAGTGAAAAGGCAATGACTCGCAGCCGATCGTCACATTCTGGAAGGTCCAGCGCGATCTGCCCGACCGGCTTTCCGAACGTATTGGTCCCGATCAGCGCCGCATTGGTATGGAAATAGGGAACCGCCTGGGCGATCACAAGCTCGCTGGCGGAGGCGGTGCCCTGCGTCCCGATAAAGGCGATCCGCGTCGGGCTGATCGACTGCGGCTGTTTGACGTAAAAGGCGGTTTCGTTGTTGGACGATTTCTCAGGGCGAAACGTCGTATAATCAATGACATCCGTTGACGCACGCGCGCCGCCGAGCAGGTTCGCCAACACCTCCGCGATCGAAACCAGCCCCCCGCCATTGTAGCGCACGTCGATGATGACGCGGGTCACGCCTGCCGCCTTGAACCGCTCGAAGGCCGCGCGAAGTGCCGGATCGGCGGTCGAGATGAAGCTGCGCAGATTGATATACCCGACTTGCTCGCCAGAATCTGTCAGGATTTGAGCACCATAACGGCTCGATACCGGGGTCAGCGCATAGTCGGTCTTGGTAACCGATATGGTTCGCGTGCCGGTCGCATCGGTAATCCGCAGGACGCGCGTGGTCCCGGTCGTACTGGGCCCGAGCGCCTCGGTAACGCCTGCCGCCCCTTGCGCCGCGATGATCGTATCGACCGTTCGTAAGTCACTGGTATTCGTGCCGATCGCGAGGATTTCCGTGCCCCGGTCGATCCCTGCCGCGGCGGCCGCGGTCCCTTCGAAGCTTTCCGCGACGAACACCCTTCGGGCATCGGCGTCGGACGACAGTCGGAACCCGAAACCCGCACTCGCTCCCGACGCGTAATAGGAATTTTCGGACGCGATTGACGTGAGATAGGTGAAGAAGCGGTCCTTGCGCTGAGCCCGCGCAGTGGCGGTCAGCGCGTCGATATAATCGGGTACCGTCACATACGCGGTCGGGCTGATCGTCGCGGGCAGCGTCTCCGGAAACAGATACCATTCGCGCAACTGCGCCGCCGCCCAGTCCTGCCGATCGCGCAAAGAACAGCTCGCGGCTGCGGGCGTGGGTGATGGCGTCGGGGTCGCGGTAACGGTCGTCGCTGTGGTCGATCCTCCGCCCCCGCCGCCGCATGCGGACAGCAGCGCCGCAAGTGTCAGAAAGGTAACGGGTATGCGCGCTCGGACCATGATGCCACCTCTGCGATGAGGCTAGCGCGGATTGAGTAAGGTGTCAGCCGGCATGACGGGTATTCGGGGACGGCGTCCCCGTCCGCCCGGTCATGCGACCGGAACGAACGAGACCGCCGTCGAAGCAAGTACGGTCGTCAGGATCAGAGCGGCAACAAGCGAGAAGGCAACGCGCTGAACGGTTTCGAAACGAGTGGTCATGATAGGATCTCCCTGTGGATCGGCGTCCCGGACCATCCGATTGCCGACGGGAGATGCTCTGCAGGGAGCGTGCCAGTTTGGTACACTATTGAGAAACAACAGAAAAGTTTTGCATCGTTTCATGGAGCGGGCAGTGACGCAGTGCATTGCACCAAGAGTTGGCACAGATCCCTAAACGCGTCGGATCTGGTTCCGCCCGGCGTCCTTAGCCGCGTACAGCAGTTTGTCCGCGCGTCCGAACGCGGACCCCAGAAATTCGTCGGGATGTGCCTGGGTTACCCCGGCCGAGAAGGTCACCGCACCGAGCGGCTCGTCGGATTCCCGCAGCCGGTATCGCTTTTCCGCAACCGTCGCGCGGGCGCGTTCGAGCGTGGCATAGGCCTCTTCCAGGGTAATCCCCACAAACAGCACGGTAAATTCTTCACCGCCGTAGCGCGCGACCATGTGGCCGGCACAATTTTTGAGCAACGTCTCGGCGATCGCCTTGAGGACTCGGTCCCCGACCGAATGGCCAAAGCGGTCGTTGACGCGCTTGAAGCGATCCACGTCGCATACCGCCAGACAGAGGGTTTCTCCCCCGCTGCTGTGCTGGACGAAGCATTCCTCGAAGGCGCGCCGGTTGGGCAGGTTGGTGAGCGGGTCGCTCCGCGCATTGCTCTGCGCCTCCTCCAGCTTCAGCCGCAATTCCTCCGCTTCGTGCGTCGCGGCCGCCAGCCGTGCTTCTGCGGACTGTACGCGATCGAGCATGACTTCAGTCAGTTGCACCATATCGACCGTGCTATCGACCGTGCGCATCGCGTCCGCGCTTGCCGCGAGATCGCGTCCGAATCCCTGCGTTTCCGCACGGATCGCGTGCATCATGTCGGTGAAACCCTCGACCTGCATCTGAGTCTGGGCGACCAGCCCCGCGACCGGATCACAAACCTCCGGTATCGTCGGTGCTTGTCCATTCGTGATCTGGCCGCCGAGCTTTTCGATGTCCCGTGCGGTAAGCCGGATGCCGCCCTCCGTCAGCGCTGCAACCGATTTCGCCAGGACCCCATCGGGCTGACTGATGACGCGGTAGGCAAAGGCATAATGCAGCGGGTCCGGACTAAGACGATGCTCGGTCAGGAATTTCCCAATTCGCCCGAACACCTGATCGGCCCGGTACTCGACCGTTTCCAGTCGTGCTTCCCTTGCCGTAGCCATCGTTCCCGAGCGTCCCTTAAACCCGCGGCATCGTACAGGTACGATGCCTTCCCCGACGGAAGGCCTATCCGCAAACTGCTAATTTAGCGTGACCGAAAACCGATCCGGTTCCCGTGGCTCCGCCGTCAGCGTGTGATGGCGATCCCGAAGCGGGCGTGGTTGACGATACGATTGTACGCAACCAGCGTCTCACCGTAACCCGTGAAAAATTCCCCGAAAAGATAGACATGCGGCAAGGTCTGGCTGATCCGGGCAAGCGGATAGGAGACGAAGGACTCCGTGCTGCCCTTGCCCGTCCCCGGATTGCCACGTCCGGTGAGAACGACTTTCAAGCCATCACGCTGACCGATCGACAGGCCGAGCGAGCTGTAGCCGTAATACCGGTCCAGATCTGGGGCGAGTCCTTGGTCACCAAAATAGCCCCAGACCATCGGCGTGATCCCGATCGCCCAGCCGTTCCCGATCGGAATCGATTTATTTGCGCGCAAATAGAACCGGTTGACGTCGATCGAGTTGGTCACGCCGCCGCCATTCGAATCATGACGATACCCGCCCCCGATCGTCAGCGTTCGCTGAATCGGCACGTCGATGAACACTTCGGGCGAGAACCCTTGTGCGGTGAGCGGAGCGGATGGCCGGTCGGTCGCAAGGAAGAAGGTGTGGGTGTAGGCAAAGTCGAGTCGCGGTCCATCCTCACGCCCGATCAGCCGGAAATCGAAGCTGGCGGTGACTTTCGAGCCCGAGCTGCCGGCGCCCATCACGGCATAGGTTGGTGCATAGGGGCGAAGGCGGTCGAGAAACCCGCCCGTTCCACCGCGCGAGGTCGCGATCACCGTTTCGCCCTTTGCCCCGGTGGCACTCGAGGCCACGACGATCGGGGGTTTCTGCTCGGCAGATTGCGCGGTGGGGGAATTGCCCGCAACCGCAACAACCGGGTCGGATGCCGCCAGATGATACCGAAGCCGTGCAAAACCACCGGGCGCGACCGTCGCAGCGCTATCGGCAGCCGCGACGAACCGCAGATGCGTTCCGTCCTTGGCAACGGTTTCGATTTCGGTCGGACCCACGGCAGGTTGCACCGCCTGTGTTTCGTTGATCACGAAAACATCGATCCCCGCGCGGGCTTCCTCCGCTGAAGCGGGTGGGTCGATCAGCGGGCGCAATTGGGCGGTTGCCGGCGTTGCTGCGAGGGCGATCGGAACGAGGCACGCCGACGCCGCAAATCGTTTGAAAACTTTCATGATTCCCGACCCCGTTCACCCCGATGGCGCCGTTCGCACGGCGTTCGCGACTTGCACGGACTGGCGATTTCGCGCCAGCCGGATTACGCAGGGCGAATGCGAATTACCGAATCCGATCTTTCCCTTGCCGCCGCCGCTCGCCGACGCCGCAGGGGCCGCCATCCGTCCGTATTGGCGGACAGAACAAGGGCTTGAGATGAAAGGCGACGCGTCGCCCGTCACGCTCGCCGATCGCGCAGCCGAAGCGGCGATGCGCACGCTGATCGAGCGTGTGTTCCCCGACGACGCGATCATCGGCGAGGAATATGGCGTGCGCGAAGGGACGTCAGGCCGCGCCTGGGTGCTCGATCCGATCGACGGCACGCGCGCGTTCATCTCCGGGCGACCGATCTTCGGGACGTTGATTGCGCTGGTGGTCGAGGGGTGGCCGATGCTCGGCGTGATCGATCAGCCGATCATCGGGGAGCGCTGGGTCGGCATGACGGGCAAGCCGACGCTGTTCAACGGCAAGCCAGCCGTCACGCGCCGCTGTCCCGAGCTAAGCCAGGCGCTGCTCGCAACGACCTCGCCCGCGCTGTTCAAGGATGAGCAGTTGCATGCCTTCGAGCATCTCGATGCGGCGGTGCGCAGCACGGTACTGGGCGGGGATTGCTACAATTACGGTTGTGTCGCGAGCGGTTGGCTCGACGTCGTGGTCGAGGCCGAACTCAAGCTGCACGATTTCGCGGCCCTGGTGCCGATCGTCGAGGGTGCCGGCGGGCGGATGTGCGACTGGGCGGGGGACCCGCTGACCGCCGACAGCGTCGGCGAAGTCGTCGCGGCCGGAGATCCTGCACGGATCGAGGATATCCTTGAAGCGCTGGCCTGCCGTGGTGGGCATTGAAGGCTGGCGTGGACTGAGCTTATCCCCCGCGTTTGAGAAGAGCCTTCAAACCCAGTGCGCGACGGAATAGCCAGCCGGACAGTTCTCCCGCTGTTCCGGTACGGACGACCGGAACCGTCAGTTGCGAATAGTGTTTCGTCGTGAAAATCTGCGCGCGCTCATAGGCGCTATACTGCATCGCAATGTGGCCTTCCCCGACGATCCGAACATGGGGATAGTCTTCGAGCAAGGGTGCAATCGCGCGGGTATAGACAATCGGTCCGGTCAACCGCAGCACGCCGATACGGCCGACATTGGTAAACCATGGGCTATAACTGTCGATATTGGCCAATACCGCGATGATGACGGCACGGAGGAACGGATGGCCGGGGCAGGCGATCACGTGCCACTGCTGAAATTCGCCGCCCGGGATATCCGCGAGCTCCGGTAAAAGCCCGATCCCGGCATGTTCGCTGCCTTGATCGTTGCGCCATTGCGATACGATGAAGCCCTCGTCGCCACGGATCACGTCGTCGATCGGGATCGTAAAGCGGCTTTTGATATCGAGATAGACCCCGCCAAGCCGGTAGATCAAAAGGTACCGAAACAAGTCCGCACGCGCAGCACCATATTCCGGTCGTATCTTGCGATACGTTTCCAAGATCTCCTCGCCATAAGCGTCCCTTATGAACGCTTCGCGCTCGTCGGAGGAGTAGAGGCGAAACGCCCAGCTGGGGTTTTCCGCCATCCACCGATCTAGCCCGTTCCGAAGAACTTCGGGCAGATCCCGGGTGGGATACGTTTGGTGGACGACCTTGGGAATTGCGGTTCCCATAGGTGTTACCGGCAAGCGCTCAGACCAATAGTCGACCCGCTGGCGGCGATGTGCTGCGTGGCGGGCACCGACGATCGGCAAGGTTTCAAAAGGCATTATTTTTCATCGCAGACCTCTCTGCCGAAAGCAATGCAACCAGGGTTTTGCTCTTGTACGCTACATTTCATGGCAGCAACTGAACGGAGGGATCCCGTAGCCCGCCTGATCGCTGCAGGACGGCGGTCGTTGCACTTAGAAGATCCCGAGGAACTTCTTGCGCTGCCCGGACCGTTCTCCCGCGGTCTTCTTTCCGTCCTCGGCCTTGGCGGTGGTGCCATGCCCGACGTCGTCGCGACGTTCCCCCTTCGTCGTACGCTGTGCCGTAGCGGGGGCCGCAGCCAAAACCGGTCCGCATTGCGCCGCCTTGGCGTCGCCGATGTCGACGAACGCCAGCAGCCCGGCGACCGGCGTACCAACGACACTCAAGCCGAGCGCGGCGCCCGCGCGTCCGATCAATTGCGGGCTGATCACGCTATAGCCCGGCTTGGCGAAGCTGCCGTTCAACCCGATCGGTGACTGCGCCGACAGGAAGCTGAAGCGCTTGCCGTCCGCGCGCACCGCCAGATCGAGTGCTTCTGACTTGAAGCTAAACCCGCCGCGACCGACAATCACATTCTTCTCTGTGTCGATCAAAATAGGGTCCGCAGCAGCGACGCCGTTGCGAACGGTAAAGCCGATCAGTCCGCAGTTGATCTTCACCGGTTCCTTGAGCTTTCCCTGGAACAGCTTTTGCGCGAACGTACCAATGTCGAGTTCCGACAATTGAACGTTGCGCGTCCAGAACGAGCCACCCGGCATAACGAACGCGATCCGACCATGCGAAGTCGCCAGCGAATCATGCAACGAATCTCCGTCTCCCTCGAGAAGGATCCGCCCCTTGATAACACCGCTGGTGCCCGCTTCGGCGACGCCATAGCCGGCAAGCAGGCGAGCCATTGGGGTAGGGGCGAGGCGAATGTCGTAGGTATCATGGGCAGGACGACGGCGCGCGTCGATCGTAATGTCCGATGCGACATCGCCGCGCGCCATGACGAACGTCAGCGGGGACAGTTTTAGCAGGCTGTCTTTTAGCGACAGCGTCAGGTCGATGTTGGAGACCGGAACGTTCTTCGAACGCACCACGCCGACCCGGTAGCGTACGTCGGCGTTGAAGTTCTTGAGCGTCTCGACCGGGATTTCAGCGTCCGGCAGCAATCGCGCCGGCGCGGCGCCGGTGCTTGCCGCCGCGGCGACCGCGCCCTTGGTCGCGATGATATCGGGGTTGTAGCCAATGAACGGGGCTGCATCGATGATGTCAAGTTTGCGTGTGGTCAGCTCTGCGGCGACGTGCAGTCGCGGCTCGATATTTCGCACGGTGAACTTGCCGGCAAGATCGCTGTCGCCGAACCGACCAGACAGGCGCGTGAAGGCGTAGGTCGTGTCGGTCTTGATCAAAGTTGCCGTGACCGCATAAGTACGAGTGCGCGGAATGGCGACACCAATGATATCTAGCAATTCAGCAAGATTACGCCCGCGCGATGTAACCGACAGCGGGACGTTCTCGATATCGGCGATGCTCGGCAACGTCCCGGCAACGGTAATATGATTGTTGGCGGCATCGGCAGCAACTTCAAGCTTGTTCTTGCCGCGGGCGACGGTTGCGTCGGGGGATAGTAACGCGCCTTTCAGCGTGAACGGTGTATCCCGTACCTTTCCATCGCCCGTGAAACGCACTGATTTGCCGATTCGTGCGTCGGTCGAGGTGATCGTCTGGAAGGCGAGATCGGTCTGCAGCCGCATCCGCGGGTCGAGATAGCGCAGCGTCGTGCCTGCCACCGTCGCAACGTCGATTCGCGGGAAATCGAGCGGCTTGCCACCCTTCTTGTCGCTGAACGTCCAGCTGTTGCTGGTATGCGGCGCGTTCCATTCGAGATCGACCGCGCCATCGGTCAGGTCGAGCGTGTAGAAATGGCGCTTCCCGAACAGCATCGACAGCGGTGCGATTCGTGCGTCGATCTGCTTCGCCGCGAACAGATCCGGTCTGGAGGCATAGGATGGATTGGAGATCGTCATTCCCTCGGCACGGAAATGAATCGTGATCGGGTCGAAATAAAGCTGGAAGTCGTTGGCCACCTTCACTTGGCGATGCGTCGCGGACGACACGATTCGCTCGAATGGACTCTTTAGGAACCGGCCCTTGGTGATGTAGAGCACCAGCCACACCAGAAACAGCGCAACGACCAGGCCGATCACGACGTTTCGAACGATCCGCCACCAGCGTTTGCGCTGGGCGGTTTGTACCGGTTGCGCCGGGGGCGCGGCAGCGGGCGGGGAGGGTGCAGCGTCCATCGCGGTGAAACCGTTCGCCAGCCGTAATCGTTCCTCGACGGATCTGCGGTTGCGTTTTCGCAAGGGGGCGGGTATGCGCCCGCTTTCCTGCGAGTAAGAGGAACTGCCCGGCCGGTATGGGCTGCCGTGGCCGTTCATAGATCGTCGCAAAACTGAAAGGACGAAAATGCCCAAACTCAAGACGAAGAGCGGCGTTAAAAAGCGCTTCAAGCTCACCGCATCCGGCCTGCTGAAGCACGGCGTCGCTGGCAAGCGTCACCGGTTGATGAGCCACAACGCCAAGTACATTCGCCAGAATCGCCGCACCAAGGTGCTGTCCAAGGCCGACACGGCCACCGTTAAGGCGTGGGCGCCTTACGGTCTCGGCTGAATCGGAGGGATTAGAGAATGGCACGCGTAAAACGGGGTGTAACCACCCACGCAAAGCACAAGCGGATCCTCAATCTGGCGAAGGGCTATTATGGCC
Organism: Sphingomonas sp. PvP055; assembly: GCF_040546365.1. Taxonomy (NCBI): domain Bacteria; kingdom Pseudomonadati; phylum Pseudomonadota; class Alphaproteobacteria; order Sphingomonadales; family Sphingomonadaceae; genus Sphingomonas; species Sphingomonas sp. PvP055. The sequence goes on along the minus strand of NZ_JBEPNS010000001.1, from coordinate 3,839,088 downwards.
GTCGCAAGAACACGATCCGTATCGCCCGTCAGGCGGTCGAGAAGGCCGGCCAGTATGCGTATCGCGACCGCAAGGTTAAGAAGCGCAACTTCCGTGCCCTGTGGATCCAGCGTATCAATGCAGCGGTCCGCGTCGAGGGTCTGACCTACGGCGTATTCATGCATGGCCTGAAGCTCGCTGGCGTCGAACTCGACCGCAAGGTCCTCGCGGATCTCGCGATGCACCGAGGTGCCGCATTTAGCGCCATCATCGCGCAGGCGAAGGCGGCTCTACCCCAGGCTGCCTAACGGCGACCTGCTGCGAGGCACAAGGATTGGGGCGTCGGTGGCAACACCGGCGCCTTTTTCTTTTGCGGCAGCCGCCTCGCCGTTCGGGCTACGCTTGTCGAAGCCCTGTTGTTTCTTCTAACGCCACCCTGACGAAGACCGGTGCTTCGACAGGCTCAGCACGAACGGACAAGCGATGACCGACCTCGACCCTATGAAGACGGACCTGCTCGCCGCGATCGAAGCGGCCGCCACGCTGGAGGCGCTGGACGGCGTTCGCGTTCAGGCGCTCGGCAAGCAGGGCAGCATCACCGCCTTGCTCAAGACACTGGGCGGCATGTCGCCCGACGAGCGGCTGGTGCAGGGCCCGCGCATCCAGGGCGTGCGCGAGGCGGTGACCAGCGCCATCACCGCGCGCAAGGCCGCACTCGACCGCGCCGAGCTCGACGCGCGGCTGGCGCGCGAGACGATCGACATGACGCTCCCCGCCGACGCGGCACCACAGGGGTCGGTCCATCCGGTCAGCCAGGTGCTCGACGAGATGGCGGAGATCTTCGCCGACCTCGGCTTCGCGGTCGCGACCGGGCCCGAGATCGAGGACCAGTGGCATAACTTCACCGCGCTCAACATGCCCGAGAGCCATCCCGCACGCGCGATGCACGACACCTTCTACCTGAAGGCGAGCGAGGGCGAAGAGACCAAGGTGCTGCGCACGCACACCTCGCCGGTGCAGATCCGCACGATGATGGGGCAGGAGCCGCCGATCCGCATCATCGCGCCGGGCCGGGTCTATCGCTCGGACTGGGACGCGACGCACACGCCGATGTTCCACCAGATCGAGGGGCTGGTGATCGACAAGGGGATCACGCTCGGCCATCTCAAATGGACGCTCGAGACCTTCCTCAAGGCGTTCTTCGAGCGCGACGACATCGTGCTCCGCCTGCGCCCGAGCTACTTCCCGTTCACCGAACCCTCGGCCGAGGTCGATGTCGGCTGGACGATGGAAAAGGGCCGCCGCGTGCTCGGCGGGTCCGAGGGCTGGATGGAGTTGCTCGGCAGCGGGATGGTGCACCCCAAGGTGATCGCCGCGTGCGGGCTCGATCCGAACGAGTGGCAGGGCTTCGCCTTCGGGGTCGGGGTCGATCGGCTCGCGATGCTCAAATACGGCATGGATGACCTGCGCCCGTTCTTCGAAGGCGATGCGCGCTGGATCAAGCATTACGGTTTCTCGGCACTTGACGTGCCCACGCTCAGCCAGGGAGTCGGCGCATGAAGGTTACGCTCGACTGGCTCAAGCAGCATATCGACACCGACGCCTCGCTCGACACGATCGTCGAGACGCTGACGCGGATCGGCCTCGAGGTCGAAGGCGTCGAGAACCCCGGCGCTACGCTGGCCGCGTTCCGCGTCGCAAAGGTGCTGAGCGCGGCGCCGCATCCGCAGGCGGACAAGCTCCAGGTCCTCTCGGTCGATGCTGGCGATGGCCCGCTGCAGGTCGTCTGTGGTGCGCCCAATGCGCGCGCGGGGCTGGTCGGCGTGTTCGGTGCGCCCGGGGCGACGGTGCCGTCGAACGGGATGGTGCTCAAGGTCGCGGCGATCCGCGGGGTCGAATCGAACGGTATGATGTGCTCGACGCGCGAGCTGGAACTCGGCGAGGAGCATGACGGGATCATCGAGCTTCCCGCCGATGCGCCGATCGGCATGGCCTATCCCGACTATGCCGGGCTCAACGACCCGGTGATCGAGGTCAACGTCCTCCCCAACCGCCCGGATTGCATGGGCGTGCGCGGGATCGCGCTCGATCTCGTCGCTGCCGGGCTCGGCACCGCGAAGCCGCTCGCCTACGCGCCGGTTGCGGGCGCGGGCGCGGGCCCTGACGTGCGGACCGACGATGCCGAGGGCTGCCCCGCTTTCTACGCACAGGGCGTTACCGGGCTCGTCAACGGCACCGCGCCGGAGTGGATGCGCCGCCGCCTGACTGCGATCGGACAGCGGTCGATCTCGACGCTGGTCGATATCACCAATTACGTGATGTTCGATCTCGGGCGACCGCTGCACGTCTATGACCGCGCCAAGCTGTCGGGCGGGCTCGTCGCGCGCAAGGCCGCCGCGGGCGAGCAGGTGCTGGCGCTCAACGGCAAGACTTATACGCTGGCCGAGACGATGACGGTGATCGCGGACGACGCGCATGTCCACGACATCGGCGGGATCATGGGTGGCGAGGATTCGGGCGTGACGCCTGAGACGACCGACGTCGTGATCGAATGCGCCTATTTCGATCCCGATTCGATCGCACGCACCGGCCAGGCGCTGATGCTGACCTCGGACGCGCGCTCGCGGTTCGAGCGGGGCGTGGACCCCGCGTTCCTCGAGGAAGGGCTGGCGATCGCCACCCGGCTGGTGCTCGACCTGTGCGGCGGCAGCGCGAGCGAGGCGACGCATTCGGGCACGCCGCCGACGACGCGCAAGCGCATCGCCTATGACCCCGCCCGCGCCGAAACGCTTGGTGGCCTCGCGGTCGCGCCGGAGCGCCAGCGCGAGATCCTGACCGCGCTCGGCTTCACGGTCGAGGACGACTGGACCGTCTTGCCGTCGCCCGCGCGGCGCGACGTCGATGGCCCGGCGGATCTGGTCGAGGAAGTGATCCGTATCGTCGGGATCGATTCGGTCCCCGCGACCCCGCTGCCGCGCGCAGCGGGCGTGGCGAAGCCGACCGCCACGCCTGCGCAGAAGATCGAAAGCCGTGTCCGCCGGGCTGCGGCTGCGCGGGGGCTCAACGAGACGATCACCTGGAGCTTCCTGTCGGACGCACAGGCGACCGCGATCGGCGGCGCGTCGTGGACGCTCGCTAACCCGATCAGCGAGGAACTCAAGGTAATGCGCCCGTCGCTGCTCCCCGGCCTTCTGGCGGCAGCGGAGCGCAACATGAAGCGCGGCGCGGGTGGCGTCCGGCTGTTCGAGCTCGGGCGGCGGTATCTTGCCGATGGCGAGCGTCCGACGCTCGGCGTCGTTCTCGCGGGCGAGGCGCGGTCGCGGGGCTGGCAGGACGGCAAGGCGACGCAGTTCACCGCCTATGACGCCAAAGCCGAGGCGCTGGCGTTGCTGGCGGCGGCGGGTGCGCCGGTCGATAACCTGCAGGTCATGGGCGAGGCGGGCGACGCCTGGCATCCCGGCCAGTCGGGCACGCTGCGGTTGGGGCCGAAGACGGTGCTCGCGGCGTTCGGGATGGTCCACCCGCTGACGACGCGCGCGTTCGACGTGGATGGCCCGGTGGCGGCGGTCGAGCTGTACCTTGATGCGATCCCCGCCAAGCGCGCGTCGAGCTTCGCGCGTGCGGCCTATGCGCCGCCGGCGTTGCAGGCGGTGCGGCGCGACTTTGCGTTCCTCGTCCCCGACAGCGTTTCGGGCGAGGCGCTGGTGCGCGCGGCGCGCGGCGCGGACAAGGCGGCGATCGTCGGCGCGCGGGTGTTCGACGTGTTCACAGGGACAGGCGTCGAACCTGGCCACAAGAGCATCGCGGTCGAGGTCACGCTCCAGCCGGGCGAGAAAAGCTTCACCGAGGCGGAACTGAAGGCGGTCGCGGACAAGGTCGTCGCGGCGGCGGCGAAGCTCGGCGCGAGCCTGCGCGGGTGAATCGAAAAGGCCGATCGATCGCGTCGCGATCGATCGGCCTTTCCTTTTAGATCAGGGCGATCCGGCGCTTAGCGGCAACGGTTCTTTGCAGTGATCGTGCGATCGATCGCACGACCCGCGAACGCCCCACCGACGCCGCCCGCGATCGTGCCGAGCGCACCACCACCGAGCACCTTGTTGCCAAGCAACGCACCGCCGACGCCGCCCGCGACGAGGCCGGTGGTGCCGCTCGAATGGCGGCAGGTGCGGACGTGGCGGCGCGAATGGCCGTAATAGCGCTTCTTGGCTTCGGCCTTGGTGGTCGGCATGGCCATGGTGGCCGGAACGACGAGCGACGCGGCGGCGAGCGAGAGCAGGAGTTTACGCATCTGAATACCCTTGGATTTATTGTCGACCGTCACGGCGTAGGGTCGGTTACGTTGCAATAGAATGAACGTCGTCGGTCGATGACCGACCTGTTTCGATCCAAAGCGGTGCCGGGCGGACCAGTGCTGCACCAATAATCCACAGCATCGCGCCCGCGCGGAACCCTGCCGCCAGCGCGATATCGGACAGCGTTGCCGCGGGATGCTGGCCGTCGAGCCCGGCGAAATACCAGAATTCTGCGAAATAGGCCGCGACATCCGCCGCCGCGAACCATGCGACCGGCCTCAGGCGATAGCTCGTCAGCAGCAGCACCGGATACAGCCACAGGTCGAATTGCGGCGAATAGACCTTGTTGGTCAGCAGGAACCACGCGAGCACTGGCGCGAACAGGATCCAGGGGCGTGCCCCGTGCCGCCGCCACCCTGCTGCAACGATCAGCGTCGTGCCACCGAGGAACAGTGCCGCGGACCACAGGTTGCGTTCCGGGATCGTCGTCGCCCACCAGCCCGATTGCGCCAGGATTTCCCAGACCGATCCGGCGGTGCCAGACCGCTCGGACGAGAAAGCGTAGAATTCGGACCAGTTGGTGAACGCCAGCACGGCGACCGGCAGGTTGACCAACGCCCAGCTCCCGACCGCAACCACGACCAGCACGCTTGCCATCACGACCCGTCGCGCGACGCTGCTGCCGCCGCGCGAGAACAAGGCGCCGAGCCCGAGCAACGGAAGCAACAGGACTGGGAACAGCTTTGCGGCACTTCCCAATGCGGCAAGCGATGCCGCGCGCGGCGTGTCCCCGGATCGCGCGGACAGCAGCGCCGCCACGGCGAAGGTCACTGCGAGCATGTCCCAATTATGCCCGAGATACAGCACCAGCGGGGGTGCCCCCGCCCAGGCATATTGCCGCGCCCGATCGACCCCCGCGCGCCGGAGCATCCGCAGCACCAGAAAAGCGAGCGCAGCATTGACCGCCGCTACCACGAACAGGAAATGCGCGGCGGTGGCGCTCGCGCCGAAGACACTTCGGGTGACGAACCCTTCGATCCAGATCAGCAGCCCGGTCAGCACCGGATATTCCATCCGCGCCTCAAGGTACGGGATCTGCCCCGCGGACACCCCGCGCAAACCCCAGAACGGTACCGCGTCGCTGTAGCAGCCGGTGACATATTGGATCGATCCGCCCCAGGCCGCGCCGCAATGCCCCTTGAACGCCCAGCCCAGCAGGCAGGTGAGCGCAAGCACCCAGCGCGGATCGATCCGCTGCGTCCACCGTTCGGTCATAAGCGCCCCCAAATCCCGCAACGTCTTATCCCGGCGCAGCTATTTCGTCGACAGCATGCGAAAAGAACGTATAAGGAACAGCATGGCGCAACTGGATGTTCAGAGCAAATTGGCGATCCTTGCGGACGCCGCGAAATATGATGCGTCCTGCGCCTCCTCGGGATCGGTCAAGCGATCGTCGCGTGACAGCAAGGGCGTCGGGTCGACCGATGGCGGGATGGGGATTTGTCACGCCTATGCGCCCGATGGCCGGTGTATTTCGCTGCTCAAGATCCTGCTGACCAACAGCTGCATCTTCGACTGCCATTATTGCATCAATCGGAAGAGCTCGAACGTCCGCCGCGCGCGCTTCACCGCGCAGGAGGTCGTCCACCTCACACTGTCCTTCTACAAGCGCAATTACATCGAAGGGCTGTTCCTGTCCTCGGGGATCATCGGATCGTCCAACTATACGATGGAGCAGATGGTCGAGGTCGCCCGCAGCTTGCGCGAGGATCATGATTTCCGCGGCTATATCCATCTAAAGACGATCCCCGATGCCGACCCCGCACTGGTCGAACAGGCGGGGCTCCATGCCGATCGCCTGTCGATCAACGTCGAGCTGCCGACCGTCTCCGGATTGAAGCGGCTCGCACCGGAAAAGTCCGCGGTGCGGATCGAGGATGCGATGGCCGAGACGAAGACCTCGATCATCGACGCGACCGATGCGCGCAAGAAGTTCAAGTCCGCCCCGCGCTTCGCCCCCGCCGGGCAATCGACTCAGATGATCGTCGGCGCGGATGCGGCGACCGATGGCGACATCGTGCTGCGCGCCTCGACCTTGTACGACAGCTTCGATCTCCGCCGCGTCTATTATTCGGCGTTCAGCCCGATCCCGGATGCGAGCACCGTCCTCCCGCTCCAGCGCCCGCCGCTGATGCGCGAGCATCGGCTGTACCAGTCGGACTGGCTGATGCGCTTCTACGGCTATACCTCGAAGGAAGTCGTGGCGGCGGCGGACGAGACCACGGGCATGCTCCCGCTCGACATCGACCCCAAGCTCGCCTGGGCGCTCAAGCATCGCGAGATCTTCCCGGTCGACGTCAACCGCGCGCCGCGCGAGCGGTTGCTGCGCGTGCCGGGGCTGGGGGTGAAGGCGGTTACCTCGATCCTCGCCGCGCGCCGTTGGCGGCGGCTGCATCTGGCCGACGTTGCGCGGCTGACGGTGTCGATCACCAAGCTACGCCCGTTCCTGATCGCGGAGGACTGGCGTCCGGTCGCGCTGAGCGACAAGGCGGAATTGCGTCCGATCGTTGCACCCAAGGTCAAGCAACTGGAGTTGTTCGCCTGACGGTCATGCGACCGAGCGGGAGAGAACAGGACGATGCACAGGGTCAAGCTTGCCGAGCCCGATGATTTCGACGGCTGGCGCGAGGCGGCGCGCGGGCTGGCGGTCGGCGGTGTCGCACCGGCGGACGTGACGTGGCAGGTCGGGGATGCGGCGGTCGATCTGTTCGGCGAGGATCTGCCGGTGCCGCAGAGCGGTGCGCCCGCCTTCTCGGTGTCGCGCGCTTTCGTGGATCTCGCGCGCAAGGCGGTGCTGCATAGCGACCACGAACGCTTCGCCTTGCTCTACACTTTGCTCGTGCGGCTGCGCGACCGCCCCGGCGCGGTCGAGGACAAGGCCGATCCGCTCGTGCGCAAGCTCGAGGGCTTTGCAGGCGAGGTGCGCAAGGATATCCACAAGATGCGCGCGTTCCTCCGCTTCCGCGAAGTCGAGGTGGACGGCCAGGCCCGCTTCGTCGCCTGGTTCGAGCCCGAGCATCATATCCTGCGCTACAATGCGGGGTTCTTCCTCGATCGCTTCGCCAGCATGCACTGGTCGATCCTGACCCCGGATCTGTCGATCCACTGGGATGGCGAGACACTCGCCGAGGGGCCGGGCGCGGCCAAGGGGGATGCGCCCGCGGGCGACCCGATCGAGGAGGTGTGGAAGACCTATTACGCCTCCATCTTCAACCCGGCGCGCGTCAAGATCGGCGCGATGCTCAAGGAAATGCCCAAGAAATACTGGAAGAACATGCCCGAGACCGCGCTGGTCCCGGGGTTGATCGCATCCGCGCAGGCACGGGAGTCGGGAATGATCGCACGCGCACGGGACGAGGTCGGCGGGAACAGCGCGATCGCCTGGGACGCACTGCGTGACGAGGCGTCCGCCTGCACGCGCTGCCCGCTGCACGCGAACGCGACGCAGACGGTATTCGGCGAAGGGCCGGTCGACGCGCCGCTGATGTTCGTAGGCGAGCAGCCGGGGGATCAGGAGGATCTTGCCGGGCGACCGTTCGTGGGCCCCGCCGGGCAGTTGTTCGATCGCGCGCTGGCGGCGGCTGGGGTCGACCGGACGCGGACCTATGTCACCAACGCGGTCAAGCACTTCAAGTTCGAACAGCGTGGCAAGCGGCGAATCCACGCCAAGCCCGGCGCGGGCGAGATCGACGCGTGCCGCTGGTGGGTCGAGCAGGAACGGTTGCTGATCAAGCCGCAGGTGACGGTCGCGCTGGGCGCGACCGCGGCGCGGAGCTTGCTCGGGCGGGTGGTGACGATCGGCAAGGAACGCGGGCGGGCGATTGCGCTCGCCGATGGCGGGACGTGCTGGATCACGGTGCATCCGAGCTATCTGCTGCGCTTGCCCGATCCGGCGGCGGCGGAAGTCGAGTTCGGACGGTTCGTCGAGGATCTGCGGGTTGCCGGGGCTGGGGTAGCCGGGTTCGAGAACTGACGAATCACCGGCAGAAACCGGCGCGGTCGTCCTCGATGTGCAGATGGTTGTAATGCGCCGCATTGTAATCCGGGCTCAGCACCGTCCCGAACCGCCGGCACGCGGACGCACGGATCGTCCGCAGGAAGGCGCGAATGTTCGGATCGGGGTTGTTCCACCCGCCCTGGATCGTGATTCGCCGACCATCCTGCAACACGAACCCCGAAACATCGACCGCATTGGCGGTGGCATGCCCCGACAGCCGCCCGGCATAGCCCGCTTTGGTCCCGACGACCGCGCGGCAGGCATAGGTGCCCATGCTCTCGATCCGCACCAGATCGCTCCCCAGCATCTGGTGCGCGGCCGGGACGACCGCATGCTCGACCCAGCCCGAAAAACTTCGGGCTAGGCCACAGCGCATCGCGCGGAGATTGGTGACGGGAATCCCGATGTCCAGCAGTTGCACCGTCCCGACGATCTGGCATCCGCCGCCGAAATCGCGGTCGGGCAGGGGGGAGTAGCGCACCTCGGCGCGCGACAGGTCGGCGTAGCACGCCTTGGTCTCGCGGCTGGTTGGCAGATTGAGCATCACAGGCCGCGATCCGGCGGGGCGCTGTGGCGGCTGCTTGTCCCGACTTCCCCCTGATGCGCAGGCGGCAAGCGAAAGCATAAGCAGAACAACGGCAAGGCTACGCAACATGCCGGACTGTTAGCGCCTTTGCGCGTCCGGACCGCTACTCAAAAATCCGCGTATCGATGAGCGCGCGCTGATTTGCGCTAAGCTGCCGGATCACCACGATCAACGACACCGCCAACGGGAGATCGACGACGAAGGAAACGATGTCGAGCCAGCCACCGGTCGTCACGTCTGCGACCGTCTTCGCCCCCGCGCTCAGACGAAAGCTTATGTTTCCCAGCACGCTAGCGAGCAGCCACAGCCCCCACCAGATCCGCATGGTGGTCGGGACGGGTACGTTGTCGGGGGCCTCGGGCGACAGGCTTGCCTGCCATGTTTCGCGCAACGCCTGGAACGGTTTCCAAAGATTGACGACCGGCACGAAGAAAAATCCGATGCCCCAGCCAGGCGAAATTGTCATCTGATCCGACACCGCATGCGCATTGGCGCTCGCGCGGTATAGCCAGCGCGCGACGCAGACCGCGCACAGGATGTAAGCGGCGAAATAGATCCCGGCCGCGATCGCCGTAAAGCGATCCACTCCCTCCAGTGCAGCCTCCGACCAGATCGCGCCGGTACCACCCAAGCTGGCAACAAGCATTGCGCCCGATACGGCCACGCACAAGCTCGTCGCCAGCCAAAGCATGATTGCATAAGTCGCCGCGCGCTCGCGGCGCTCGTTGTTTTGCATGAATTCACCCCCCGGTAAGCGACGATCCTGACCGATCGTTGCGTGGCTGTCCATCGTTACGACTTGACGTTGCGCGCGATGGCTCTAGGAGCGGCGACGGGCCACGCGGTCCCAACGCCGCGCGTGCTCTCTGTGAGGAGAGACTACATGACTGAACTGCCTGCGCGTCCTGCGCACCTGCCTGCACGCCCGTATTTTTCGTCGGGCCCATGCGCCAAGCCTCCGGGCTGGTCCGCCGCCAATCTCGCTACCGACTCGCTGGGGCGCTCGCACCGCTCGAAGATCGGCAAGACGCGGCTGCAACATTCGATCGACCTGATGCGCGAGCTGTTGAAGCTCCCTGATACGCATCGCATCGGGATCGTCCCCGGCTCCGACACCGGTGCTTATGAAATGGCGATGTGGACGATGCTGGGTGCCAAGCCTGTCACCGCGCTCGCCTGGGAAAGCTTCGGTGAAGGCTGGGTCACCGACGCGGTCAAGCAGCTCAAGATCGATCCCACCGTCGTGCGCGCCGATTATGGCCAGCTGCCCGATCTGGGCGCGGTCGACTGGTCGAACGACGTGCTGTTCACCTGGAACGGCACCACCTCGGGCGTTCGCGTACCCAACGCCGACTGGATCCCCGCCGACCGCGAAGGCCTCTCCTTCGCCGACGCGACCAGCGCGGTGTACGCTTATGACATCGACTGGGACAAGATCGACGTCGCAACCTTCTCCTGGCAGAAAGTGCTCGGCGGCGAGGGCGGGCACGGCGTGCTTATCCTCGGGCCGCGCGCGGTCGAGCGGCTCGAGAGCTATACGCCGGCCTGGCCGCTGCCGAAGGTGTTCCGCTTGGTCTCTAAGGGCAAGCTGACCGAAGGTGTGTTCAAGGGCGAGACGATCAACACGCCCTCGATGCTCGCGGTCGAGGACTGTATCGCAGCGCTCGAATGGGCGAAGACGGTCGGCGGAGCGGATGGGCTGATCGCGCGCAGCGACGCCAATGCCGCAGCGCTCGACCAGATCGTCGCGGAGCGGCCGTGGCTCGGGCACCTCGCGGTGGACGAAGCGACGCGGTCGAAGACCAGCGTCTGCCTGACGGTCGAGGGTGCGGACGAGGCGTTCATCAAGGCGTTCGCCGGGCTGCTCGAGAAGGAAAAGGCGGCCTATGACATCGCGGGCTATCGCGATGCACCGCCGGGGCTGCGCATCTGGTGCGGCGCGACCGTCGACACCGCGGATATCGTCGCGCTCGGGCCGTGGCTCGACTGGGCCTATGCGAGCGTGAAGGCCGCGTAACCGCTTCTCCCTCTCCCCGCTTGCGGGGAGAGGGCCGGGGAGAGGGGCAGTCCAGCACGCCACCCTCTCCCGAATTTCCCACTTCCCCTCTCCCCGACCCTCTCCCCTGAAGGGGAGAGGGAGCAGAAGGAAAAATCATGCCAAAAGTCCTCATTTCCGACAAAATGGACCCCAAAGCCGCGCAGATCTTCCGCGAACGCGGCGTCGAGGTCGACGAGATCACCGGCAAGACCCCGGAAGAAGTCATCGCGATCATCGGCCAATATGACGGCCTCGCGATCCGCAGCTCGACCAAGGTGACCAAGGCGATCCTTGCCGCCGCGACCAACCTCAAGGTCATCGGCCGCGCCGGCATCGGTGTCGACAACGTCGACATTCCCGCCGCGTCGGCGCAGGGCGTCGTCGTGATGAACACCCCGTTCGGCAACTCGATCACCACCGCCGAGCACGCCATCGCGCTCATGTTCGCGCTCGCGCGCCAGCTTCCGGAAGCGGATGCCAGCACGCAGGCTGGCAAGTGGGAGAAGAACCGCTTCATGGGGGTCGAGCTGACCGCCAAGACGCTCGGCCTGATCGGCGCGGGCAACATCGGCGGGATCGTCGCCGACCGTGCGCTCGGCCTGCGGATGAAGGTCGTCGCCTATGATCCGTTCCTCTCGCCCGAGCGCGCGGTCGAACTCGGCGTCGAGAAGGTCGAGCTCGACGAACTGCTCGCGCGCGCCGACTTCATCACGCTCCATACCCCGCTCACCGACCAGACCCGCAACATCCTGTCGGCCGAGAATCTCGCCAAGACCAAGAAAGGCGTGCGCATCATCAACTGCGCGCGCGGCGGCTTGGTCGACGAGGCGGCGCTCAAGGCCGGGCTCGATTCGGGGCATATCGGCGGCGCGGCGCTCGACGTGTTCGTGACGGAGCCGGCCAAGGACTCGCCGCTGTTCGGCACGCCCAACTTCGTCTCGACGCCGCATCTGGGGGCCTCGACCGACGAAGCGCAGGTCAATGTCGCGATTCAGGTCGCCGAGCAGATGTCGGATTATCTGATGTCGGGCGGGATCACCAACGCGCTCAACGTGCCGTCGCTCTCCGCCGAGGAAGCGCCGCGCCTCAAGCCGTATATGGCGCTCGCCGAGAAGCTCGGGTCGCTGGTCGGTCAGCTCACGCACGGCGCGATCGCGCGGATCTCGATCCACAGCGAGGGGGCTGCCGCCGAGCTCAATCAGAAGCCGATGGTGTCGGCGGTGCTCGCAGGGTTCTTGCGGACGCAGACCGACACGGTCAACATGGTCAACGCGCCGTTGCTCGCCAAGGAGCGCGGCATGGAAGTCCGCGAAGTCCGCACCGAGCGCGAGGGCGATTACCACACGCTGCTGCGCGTCTCGGTCAAGACCGATGCGGGCGAGCGGTCGGTCGCGGGCACGCTGTTCGGCGATGCCGCGCCGCGGCTGGTCGAACTGTTCGGGATCAAGGTCGAGGCCGATCTGGCGGGCCACATGCTGTATGTCGTCAACGAGGATGCGCCGGGGTTCATCGGGCGTCTGGGGACGTTGCTTGGTACGGGCGGGGTCAACATCGGGACGTTCCACCTCGGTCGCCGCTCGGCGGGTGGCGAGGCTGTGCTGCTGCTGTCGATCGACGAGGCGCTGACGCCGGAACTTCTCGCGCAGGTCCGCGCGCTGCCGGGTGTGGTGACCGCGATGGGTCTGGCGTTCTAACAAGGACGCGGTACCCTTCCTTCTCCCTCTCCCCGCTTGCGGGGAGAGGGTCGGGGAGAGGGGGACACATGAAAAACTCGCACGGCACGATGCTGCAGCGCGCCAAAGCCATGCGCCGAGAACCCACGGTCGCAGAAGCGCGCCTGTGGTACAGGCTCCGAGCCCATCGTCTCAATGGTATCAAGTTCTTACACCAAGTCCCGATCGGTCCCTTTGTCGCCGATTTCGTCGCACGTTCGCACAAATTGATCGTTGAGGTTGACGGAGACACGCACGGCGGCAACGAGGCTAAAGACCGCAGCCGGACGGATTGGCTGCAAAAGCAGGGCTACCGCGTGATTCGATTCAATAACGCCGATGTGATGGGAAATGAGGCGGCAGTCCTTGAGGCGATTCTTGGCGCCCTTGTGAGCCCCCCTCTCCCCGGCCAGTTTCAGGTGAACAGCACCCCGTGCTGTTCACGTCATGCCGGGGGCATGACCGACCTGAAACTCCCCGCAAGCGGGGAGAGGGAGCAGTGAGCACCACCGCGCTCCTCCCGACCGGCTTTCGTGACCGGCTCCCCCCCTTCGCCGATGCCGCCGCCCGGCTGGAGGCCGCCGCCCTCGCTGCCGCCTACGCCTATGGCTACGAACGCGCCGACCCCGCGCTCGCCGAGTTCGAGGCTGGCCTCGCCGGTCGCCTCAAGGCCGCGCGCGCGCAGGATGCGGTGCGCTTCGTCGATCCGGTCAGCCAGGCGACGCTCGCGATTCGCCCCGACATGACCGCGCAGATCGGCCGGATCGCCGCCACCCGCATGGCGCATCACCCGCGCCCGGTGCGGCTGTCCTATGCCGGCCCGGTGCTGAAACTCCGCGCCTCGCAACTCGCGCCCGAGCGCGAACTCCGCCAGATCGGCTGCGAGCTGATCGGGCTCGATACGGTCGCGGCGGCGCGCGAAGTGGTCGAGGTCGCGGTCACCGCGCTCGAGGCGGCGGGCGTCACCAACATCTCGATCGACTTCACCCTCCCCGATCTGATCGACGTGCTGGCGGGCGGCCCCTTCCCGATCGACGCGGCGCAGATCGATGCGCTCCGCGACCGGCTCGATGCCAAGGACGCGGGCGGAGTCGCGGCGATCGCACCCGCCTATCTCCCGCTGATCGAGGCTGCCGGCCCGTTCGAGACCGCGCACGACCGGCTGTGCGCATTCGACGCGCGCGGCGCGCTGACCTCGCGGCTCGACGCCTTGTGGAAGATCGCGGACGGCCTAAAGGGCCGCGTCGCGTTGACGCTCGATCCGACCGAGCGGCACGGGTTCGAATATCAGAGCTGGCTCGGCTTCTCGATCTTCGCGGGCGGTGTGCGCGGCGAGATTGGGCGCGGCGGCACCTATACGATCATGCACGAGGGTGGTGCGGAGGAATCCGCGGTCGGCTTCTCGCTTTATGCCGATGCGATCGTCGCGGCGGGATTGGCAGAGGTCGACCGGCGGCGGTTGTTTGTGCCGATGGGGACTGATTCTGCGGTGGCGGCGGCAATGCGCGCGGCCGGGTGGGTTACGGTTGCTGCGCTGGAGGCAGGGGATACGCCCGAAGCGCAGCTCTGCACGCACTTCCTCGCCGAGGGTGAACCGCGCGCGCTCTAGAGGTCGACGCCTTCCACATCATCCGTTCGTTTGGAGCGTCGTCGAGAAACCTGCACTGTGCCCGGCTTCTCGACTTCGCTCGAAGCGAACGGAGTAGCCCGGTTTACTTTCCTGCGGCTGCAGGAACCGTGGTGTTGCCAAGATCCTCGACGCTCGGCGACGCCTTGCCACCCGGATCGGCCTCACCCGCGGCGGGCGGGGTCTTCGCATCGGTCGCGGTCGGCGCGCCAGCGGGCGGCGGCGGCAACGGTACGTTCGAGCCCTGCTGGTTGAGATACAGGATCACGTCGGCGCGATCCTTGCCAGCAGTCAGCCCGGCGAAGGTCATCTTGGTCCCGGCGGCATAGCCACGCGGCGAGGTGAGCCACTTGTTGAGCTCCTCAAAGTCCCACTTCTTGCCCGCGCCCGCCTTCTTGAGCGCGTCCGAGAAGGCGTAGCCGCCCTTGCCCTGCGCGATTGCCTCGCCGACCGTGCCGTACAGGTTCGGGCCGATGCCGTTCGCGCCGCCCTGCGCGACCGAGTGGCAGGCGGTGCACTTCTTGAACACTTCGGCGCCGTGTGCGGCGTCGGCCTTGGCGAGCAATGCGGCAATCGGTTCGTCGGCAACGGCGGCACCGCCTTCGCCACCCTCGGCGGGGGCCTCGATCGGATAGCCTTCCTTTTCGGAAGCGATCGGCTTGACGAGCATGTTGCCGCCGATCGTCAGTGCGAGCGCCAGGCCCATCGTGCCGAGCACCCAGCCTGCGATCGTATTGGTCCGGTTGTCCATGTCGTGCCGCTGCCCCTGCCGATGTCCGGCCCTCGGTGGAGCCGCGATGATTTCACAAGTGCATAGATTCGCCGGACGCGCATCGCAAGCCGCGCGTGTACCGACGCTTGCCGTTCGTGGACGAGCCGGGTACGCGCCGGGGCCGTATGGAAAACTTTGCCGCCCCCGCCCGCGCGCTCGTCGAGCAGATGACAAACGCGGCGATTGCCGAGCCGTCGCGTGCTGTTGCGTTCCAGGGCGCCCCTGGAGCCAATTCGCACATCGCCGCGCTGCAGGCATTCCCCGACTGCCTGCCGCTGCCGTGTTTCGACTTCGCCGACGCGATCGAAGCGGTGCGCGATTTCCGCGCGGACTGCGCGATCATCCCGATCGAGAATTCGCTCCACGGGCGCGTTGCGGACATGCATTTCCTGCTTCCCGAATCGGGGCTGGTCATCACCGGCGAGCATTTCCTCGCCATCCGCTACGCGCTCATGGGCATTGGGCCACTGTCGGAAGTGCGCGAGGCGATGAGCCATCCGCAGGCGCTTGGACAATGCCGGCTATGGCTGCGCGACCGCGGTATCTTGCCAGTCGCCTATCCCGATACCGCGGGCGCGGCGGCGGTGGTAGCGGAGCGTGCCGATCCAACGCTCGCGGCGCTGGCGCCGCCGGGGGCTGCGGCGCTCTACGGGCTCGACACGCTGGCAACCGACATTGCGGATGCCGAGCACAACACCACGCGGTTCGTCGTGCTCGCGCGCGAAGGGCACGAGCCGGTTGGCGACGGGCCGTGGATGACGACGCTGATCTTCGAAGTGAACAACGTCCCCGCCGCTTTGTACAAGGCAATGGGCGGCTTCGCGACCAACGGCGTCAACATGACCAAGTTAGAGAGCTACCAGCGCGGCGGCAGCTTCGCGGCGACCGAATTCTACGCCGACGTCGATGGACGGCCGAGCGACCCGGGTCTGGGCCGCGCGTTGGCGGAACTGGCATTCCATTCGAAATGGGTGCGCGTACTGGGGACGTATCGTCAGGCGCGCGCGCGCGGGTAAACAGGCTAGCGGCGCACCTGGTACAGCGCGGACGTGCGGTTGGTCCAGATCAGCTCCAGATCGGGCATCCGGTGTACGACCGGCGCGAATCCAATCGTCCAGACATGCGTGAATGCGACGCGGGGGAACGTCCGGAGGGCGACCGTCAGGTTCGCCCCCCGATCAGGACACGCCGCCGAAGAGACCGATTGAGAGGGGTTGGTCAGATACGGGGCCGCGGCCAAATGGCGGATCTGCAGTAACTGCTGTCCCTCCAGCGCCCATTGTTCGTTAGTGAACGCGTCGCGGCGGACGATGGCGATCCCCGGCAGGTGATCGCGCCGCATGTCCGACCAGCGTTGGGCGCACGGGCGCGCGACCAATGACAGCACGGCGGCGCCACGCGGGATATGATTGATCGCTACCAGTTCGCGCTGTTGCTCGTCTGAGCGGAGCGCAAAACTCATCGTCGTTGCGGCAGTATGGGCCACGAAAAAGGCGACGGAGGCGACCGCGAGCCTGGACGCCAGGCGCGAACCGTCGTTCGGCGGCTGCATCGCGAGCAGTGCTAGCGTCATCGTCGCCGGCAAGATCCGCATGTCGACATAAGCCCCACCAAACGCCAACCGGGGGAGCAGGATGAACGCGAGGAAGCACAGCACCGCCGGAATCCCGAGCGTATGCGTGAACCGAAGATTCGGTGTGCGAACCCCAACGTACAGTATCAGCAGGACTATGACGATCGAGGCGATGTCGACCGCGAGCCAGCGATCCCGCAGCATCGACAGGAACCACTGGCCCTTCGCGATCCAGTTGAACCAGTCGTCCGGCGCAGCGCGGGTACCGCTTGGGCTCGCAATCATCAGCAGGCTCGGCAGCGCGAGCGGCATGCCCTGCAGCGCGGCCTTGCCAAGCTGCAAGCCCCATGTCCGCCACCCTCCATGTATGCGGGCAAGTTCCGCGCCTGCCGCCATTACGCAGAACAGCGCCCAGCCAAAGCTGTGCGCAAACCACAGCAGGCAGGCGATCGGGGCGAACAACGAAGCCCGCAGCACCAACCGCCGATCGCGTCCAAGCTGCAACCAAAGTCCAAAGGCGCAAAGCGCAAGCCCCTGCGCCAACACGAAATTGACGAAGCCAAACTGGAATGGCCAGGCGTATGCGAAGGGCAGCGCGGCAAGTGCCGTGGGAGGAATCCGACCATGCGCCGTCCGTGCGACGTACAGCATACCAACCATCGTCAGCAGTGGAATCAGCATCACGCCAACCTTGGCGGCAAGCTCGAAGGGAAGCAGCACGGCGAGCAACGGGACCAACACATCCATGCCGAGGTTGCCGACCGGCGCCCAGGTGAAGGCGTAATAGCGCGACAGATCGGGGGAGGCGCCGATCGCCATCTGGACGTGCCAGCGACCCATGTGTCCGGGAAGATCGACCAGTGGTGGCAAGGCCGGCCACGCCAGTGGTGCAAGACCGAGCAGGACCAGAAGAAAGACGACGCTGCGCCGTTCCCACCAACCGTTCGGTAGGTCGTTCGCTGAAATAGGGTGCGAAACGGGCTGCATCGGACGAACGACTTTACTGCGGAATTTAAAAGCTGCTTCGTGTGCCGTACTTTGCGACCGCTAGGAAGATCTTTGTCTTCAGTGTGTTGGCGGTCGCTCGAATGCCCTTCGCAAAGCATGGTGCTGCAGTCCAACAGCCAAATGGCAAAACGGCTAGCGCTATGGTCTCCCCTCCAGGAAAGGGAGGGGCTGGCCCGTCGATCGGACGCCGCCTGTTCCGGAGAGCGCCCCATCCCTGACCCATCGTTTCCAGGGAGGGGAAAAAGGCCGCCGTTACCCCTCCGCCCAGGCCGTCAGCAGCGTAAACGCAATCGCATAAGCCGGCGGTGGCAGGAACGGTCCGTCACCCCCGGCCAGCACCGCGCGCACGTCCTCGCGCGAGACCCAGATCGCGTCTTCCAGCTCGTTGGTGTCGAGCGTGATCGTGTCGTTCTCCGCGATCCCGACGCACGCCACCATCAGCGACGAGGGGAACGGCCATGGCTGGCTCGCGATGTAGCGCACGTCGCGCACACGTACGCCCGCTTCTTCCATGATCTCGCGCGCGACCGCTTCCTCGATCGATTCGCCGGGTTCGAGGAACCCCGCCAGCGCCGAATAGCGACCGGGCGGGAAGGCGGGTTGCCGCCCCAGCAAGGCGCGCCCGTCATGTTCGGCGATCATGATGACGACCGGATCGACTCGCGGGAAATGCTCGGCCTTGCACGACGGGCACCGCCGCCCCCAGCCTGCACGGAACATCTCGGTCTGGTGTCCGCAATTCGCGCAGAACTGATGGCGGCTATGCCAGTCGAGCACGCTGCGCGCGGCGGCATAGGTCGCCGCCTCGCCCGGCGCGAATTGCCCGAGCAGCCCGAACAGTCGCGGTGAGCGGCCTGGCGGCGCGCGCATTCCCGGCACATAGGCCGCGAAATGCCCGCGTCCGTTCTCGTCAAGCCCGAGCAACACGAGCTCGGCCCCGTCCGGTACGTCGGCAAGCGTGGTCCAGCCGAGCGTGCCGTCGCCCATCAGCACGGGATCGAACCCGTCGAGCCGCAGCAGCCGCGAGCGCCAGTCCGAGGTCAGCGCGGCAAGCCCCGCCTCGTCGTGGCGCAGCACGTCCGCCCGGTCGAGCGTCCCGCCGGTAAAGCCTGGTGCGATCACCGCTTGACCAAAACCGGCGCGAGATCGGCATAGACCGTCTTGGTCGCCTCCGCGCGGACCGGATATTTGTCGCTCGGCAGGTAATTGACCATGATCGTCGCGCGGACCTTGTTGGCCGGATCGACCCAAGCGATCGTGCCCGCAGCGCCACCCCAGCTGTAGGTGCCCTTACCCGGACCGCCCGGCGTATCGTACAGCGTGACCGAGCCGCCTGCGCCGAACCCTTGCGCATTGGTCGTGCCGCCCGTCGCCGAGACCGACCCCGGATAGACCACGCCGAGCGGGAGCAGGTTGGACATGGCGAGCTGGACCGTCGCCGGCTTGAGGATGCGCTTGCCGTCGAGCGTGCCACCGTTCTGGAGCATGTGGAGGAAGCGGTCGTAATCCGCCGCCGACATCACCAGACCCGCGCCACCATAGGGGAAGCTCGGCTTCTGGAGATAGACCGAGGTCTCCGCCGGATCGAGCGGAACGCGGTTGTCGCCGACGATCGCATAGCCCGTCGCGAGACGGCGGACTTCCGATTGAGGGACAGTGAAATAGGTCGAGTTCATCTTGAGCGGCTTGAAGATCCGCGTCTGCAGGAAGCGGTCGAACGGCATCTTGCTCGCGACTTCGATCACGCGACCCATCACGTCGAGCCCGATCGAGTAGCTCCAGCGCGTGCCGGGCTCCGCGATCAGCGGCAGCGTCGCGACCTTGTTGGCGAAGGCCTCCAGCGTCGCCGGGCGCTTGAGCCGCATCTGCGCTTCGCTTTTCACGTCGGCGGTGAAGGGGGTGATGCCGGCGTCTTCATACGCCTTGAGCAAAGGGCCCTTGGTGATGATCGTATAGCCGAGCCCCGCAGTGTGGGTGAGCAACTGGCGCACCGTGATCGCATGGGTGGCGGGCAGCGCGGTCAGCGAATCCGGGCTGACCTGAACCTTCATATATTTGAACGCGGGGATGAAGTCGCTGATCGGCTGGTCGAGCTTGATCTTGCCTTCCTCGATCAGGATCATCGCCGCCATCGCGGTGATCGGCTTGGTCATCGAATAGACGCGCCACAGGCTGTTGGCATCGGTCGCAGCCGCGCCGGGCTCGTCGCCGAGCTTGCCGTCGGCGATGACTGCGGGGGGGGCATCACCTTGACCGATCACGCCGACGATGCCGGGCATTTTGTTGGTGGCGATATAGTCGGCGAACAGTTTCTGCGTCGCGGGTAGTGCAGGCGTGCCTGTTTGGTTTTGCGGAGCGGGTTGCGAGACCATCCGCGGTGCCGGCTGTTGTGCGATCGCGGCGCCTGCGGAGAGTGCGGCGAGGGCGCTTCCCAAAACCAGATACCGTTTCATCATCTTCTTCTCCTGTTTGCCACCCGAACCGCCGTCGCCGCCTTGGCGAAGACCGTGGGCAACCCGGCCGAGTCGAGCTCGGCGATGGGCCACCATTCACTCGAATCGCCATGCCCACCGCCGTGCGCCACGGCAAGCGACAGTTCGAGCCGGAAGTGCGTGAAGACGTGCTCGACCGTCTGGGGGAGGGGGGTCCACCCGGCGGCGACCGGAGGATCGGCGAGCCCCGGCGGTGCATCCGCCCACGCCCCCGTCGGCAGCGCGCGCATCCCGCCGAGCAGCCCGCGCGGCGGACGGCGGACCAGCAGTACGCGGTCGTCCTGTTCGAGCCAGAAGATCGTGCCGTAGCGTTGCGGCTTGACCGGCTTGGGCTGCTTGATCGGGAAACCCTCGGGGTTGCCTTGCGCGTAGGCCATGCAGTCGGCGGACAGCGGGCAGGCAAGGCAGCGCGGGGTGCGCGGGGTACAGACGCTGGATCCGAGGTCCATCATCGCCTGGGCGAAGTCGCCCGAGCGCGTGTCCGGCGTGATCGTATCGGTCGCTGCGCGGACCTCGGCCATGCCGCCGGGGAGTGGGTTCTCGATCGCGAACAGTCGCGCGACGACGCGGGCGACATTGGCGTCGACCACCACCGCGCGCTCCCCGAACGCGATCGCGGCGATCGCAGCAGCGGTATAGGCACCAACTCCGGGCAGCGTGAGGAGGCCCGCCTCGGTCGTGGGGAACCCGCCCGCTGCGACTACTGCCCGCGCGCAGGCATGAAGATTGCGCGCACGGGCATAATAGCCGAGCCCCGCCCACGCCGCCATGAGATCGGCCTCGGGCGCGGCGGCAAGCGCCTCGACGCTCGGCCAGCGCGCGACGAATTCCGCGAAGCGCGGGGTGACCGCTGCGACGGTCGTCTGCTGGAGCATGATCTCGGACAGCCACACGCGATACGGGTCGGGCGCATTACTTCTGGGCGCGGCGCGCCACGGCAGCGTGCGAGCGTGCGCATCGTACCAGGTGAGCAAATGGGTGGCGATTTGGGAAGGACGCTTGGCGGACACGGCATCGCTATGGCATGGACGGCGTGATGAGCACCAGCGGCACCAAAGCCCCCCCCAAGACGAAGTTACCCCCCGCGCAGCCCGAGCATCGCCGCGGCGGTCGCGCGCGTTCGGTCGCCGAACTGCTGCCCGACGCCGGACGCGCGGCATTCCGCCGTTTCGGCTTCGTCCAGAGCGCTGTCGTGACTCGCTGGGGCGAGATCGTCGGCCCGCGCTATGCCAATGTATCGGCACCCGAATCGATCAAGTTCCCGCACGGCGAGCGCACCGGCGGGACGCTCAACCTGGTCGTGCGCGGCGCGCATGCGACGATGATGCAGCATATTGCGCCGGAGATCATCGAGCGGGTCAATCGCTTCTTCGGCTATGCCGCGGTCGCCAAGGTACAGATCCGGCAGGGCGATGTCATCGCGCGTGCCAAGCGTACGCCCCCGCCCGTGCTCCCGCCCGCCCCGCCCGAGCTGGGTGAGAGCCTGCGGACGATCGCGGATCCGGAATTGAAGGCAGTGCTCCAGGCGCTTGCCGCAGGGGTCGCCGCATCGCGCGGCGTGCCGGTGATCGGGGAACGGAAAGCATGATGCGGAGCCTAGGCTTGGTCGCGCTCGTGGCGAGCGCGGCGCTGGTCGCGCCGGTGGGGGCTGCGCCGGTACAGCGCAAACCTGCGCCACGCCCCGCGGCGGTCGATTGGACCCGCACGCTGGTTCGCACGCCCGAAGGTGGCGTGCGGATGGGCAACCCCGACGCCAAGGTCAAACTGATCGAATATGGCGCACGCACTTGCCCGACTTGCGCGGAATTCGCGGTTGCGGGCGAACCCAAGCTGGTCGCGGGCTATGTCGCGAACGGACGCGTCAGCTACGAATATCGCGATTACCCGGTGCATGGCGCGCTCGACCTCGGGCCGATCCTGCTGGGCGATTGCGTGCCGCTGCCGCACTTCTTCCGCGTGATGGAAGCGATGATGGCGCAGCAGAAGAGCCTGGTCGGCCGGCCCGCCGAAGTCGGCGAGGCGAAGGGCAAGGAACTGGAAAAGGCGACGCCCAACGTCGTCGCGGCCTATCTGGCGGACTTTTATGGCTATACCGATCTGGTCGTGAAGATGGGCCTGCCGCGCGCGCGCGCTGCGGCCTGTCTTGCGGACCCCAAGGCGATCGACACGATCGTCTCGCGCGCCAACATCGGCCAGTCGACCTACAAGATCAGCGGCACGCCGAGCTTTATCCTTGACGGCAAGGTCATTCCGAACGTGTTCGCCTGGGATACGCTCGAGCCTGTGCTGAAGACCGCGCTTGCCGCTAAATAACGTCCGATACCAAGGAGCTAGCTTCATGACCAACCGTATCCTGGCGCTTGCGCTGCCCGCTCTGCTCGTCGCCGGTTGTGGCGACAACAGCAAGGGCACCGGCACCACCACCGCCGCCAGTGCGCCCGTCGCGGGCAAGGCCGCTCCCTCTGGCCAGAGTTGGACCGACACGGTCGTCAAGACCGCGGACTATGGCTATCGCATGGGCAACCCCGATGCGCCGATCAAGCTGGTCGAATATGGTTCGCGCGCGTGCCCGTTCTGCGCGCAGTTCGAGGCGGAAGGCTTCCCGCTACTCAAGGCGCAATATATCGCGAGCGGTAAGGTCTCGTACGAGTTCCGTGATTACCCGATCCACGGTGCGCTCGACATCGCGCCGATCCTGCTCGGCCATTGCGTCGACGACAGCGCGTTCTTCCCGCTGTTGGAAGCGATGATGGCGAACCAGCAGACGCTGCTCGCGAAGGAGCAGGAAGTCGGGCAGAAGGTCCAGGGAATGCAGGGCGCATCGCCGCAGACGATCGCGACGACCTTCGCTCAGGATCTGGGGTATCTCGATTTCGTCAAGCAGCGCGGCGTGCCCGATGCGAAGGCGCGTGCGTGTCTGGCGGACTCGACTCAGCTCGATGCGCTGACCAAGGCGACCGCTAAGGCCAACGCCGATCACAACGTCCAGAGCACGCCGACCTTCCTGATCAACAATGAGCCGGTAGAACTGAACCCGACCGGTGGTGCCTGGCCGCAGCTCGAACAGGCGCTGAAGCGCGCCGGCGGCTGACCCGAACAGGTCCGGGGGGATGCAGATCAAGCGGCTCAGGCTGTCGGGGTTCAAGAGCTTCGTCGACGCCGCCGATCTGCGGATCGAACCCGGGCTGACCGGAATCGTCGGGCCCAATGGGTGCGGCAAGTCCAATTTGCTCGAAGCGCTGCGCTGGACGATGGGGGAGACGTCCGCGCGGTCGCTGCGCGGGGCCGGGATGGACGACGTAATCTTCGCGGGCACCTCGACCCGGCCCGCGCGCGACTTCGCCGAAGTGTCGATGCTGATCGAGTCGGGCGAGCAGGAAAGCGAAGTCGTCCGCCGGATCGAACGCGGGACGGGTTCCGCCTATCGGATCGACGGACGCGACGTCCGCGCCAAAGACGTCGCGTTGCTGTTCGCGGATTCGGCGACCGGCGCGCATTCTCCCGCTTTGGTTAGCCAGGGGCGGATCGGCGCGATCATCGCGGCCAAGCCCGCCGAACGCCGCGCGATGCTAGAGGAAGCCGCCGGGATTGCGGGCCTCCACGTCCGCCGTCGCGATGCCGAGCAGAAATTGCGCGCGACCGAGGCGAACCTCGCGCGGCTCGACGAACTGATTTCCGACCAGGATGCGCGGGCAGCATCGCTTCGGCGGCAGGCGAAGCAGGCCGAACGCTATCGGCTTCTGTCGGACCAGATCCGGGTGGCGGAGGCGCGGATGATCTACGCGCGCTGGCGCGATGCGCAGGCGGCGGCGGATGCGGCCAAGGCCGAGGCAGCGACCTGCGAGACGCGGGTCTCAGATGCGGCCGAAGCGCAGCGCGCGGCGGCGGCCTATGCAATCGCCGCAACCGAGGCGCTGGCGACCGCGCGCGCCGCCGCACAAGCGCTGCGTGACGCGGCAAGCGAGGCGGCGCATCGGCTGGCAACCTTGCGCGGCGAACAAGCGGCAGCGGTGCGGCGGCGTGACGAACTGGCCTCGGCGCGCACCCGGTTGTCGGAGGATCGCTTGCGCGAGGGCGCGCTCGCGCACGACGCCGCCGAGGCGATCGCGCGACTGACCGACGAAACCCGGACCACTGAGGCGCGGCTGGCGGAGATGACCGCGCGCGTTCCTACGCTTGAAGCGCGCCAGGCCGAGGCGGAACGCGCCGGACGCGATGCCGAGGTCGCGCTCGCGCAGGGGCTGGCTGCACAGGCCACCGAAGTGGCGGATGCGCGCGTTGCCGAGGCGGCGCTCGCAGCGGCGCGCGCACGGGCGGACCGCAGCGCGCGCGATCTCGCGCGTGTGGCGGCGGAAGCAGCGGCGTTGGGCGACGCTGCACCGCTCCTCACAAATCGAACCGCTGCGCAAGAAGCCCGTGCACAGGCGTTGCAACACGGCGAGGATGCGCGCGCCGGGCTTGCGCGTGCCGACGCCGACGAACGCGGTGCGCGGGATCAGCGCGATCGCGCACAGGCCGCGCGATCGGGCGCGCATGCCGATCTGGCGGCGCTCGACAGTGAGGCGGCGGCGCTAACGCGCGCGACCAAGCGCGACGGGCGCGATCGCGTGCTCGATCGGATGCGTCCGGAACCGGGGTATGAGCGCGCGCTCGCGGCGGCTTTGGGGGATGATCTCGAGGCAGGCCTGGATACGACAAGCGAGCGCTTCTGGGCGGGCGCCGATGTCTGTCCTGACGATCCGACTGCGCCATCGGGAACGGTGCCGCTTGCGCACCGAGTCGTCGCACCGCCCGCGCTCGCGCGGCGGCTCGCGCAGGTGTTCGTCGTCGATAAGGACGAGGGCGTTGCGCTCGCGGTCGGGCAGCGGCTGGTCACGCTGCGGGGAAGTCTGCGACGATGGGACGGCTATGTCGCGAAATCCAGCGGGGCCGCTGCTGCTGAACGGCTCGAGCGGATGAACCGGTTGCGCGCGATCGAGGATCAGCGCCCAGCCGCGGTACGCGCGGTCGAGTCCGCTGACACCGAACTGGCGCGGATCGACGCGGCCATCGCGGACGCGCGGAGCGCAGCAGTGGCAGCCCGGCGCTTGCTCGAAAGTGCTGAGACCCGCGCGCGCGATGCGGCGCGCGCGGAGGATCGCGCGACCGCCGCGATTGAGCGGATCGAGGCACAACGGAGCGATCTTGCCTCGCGGCGGGAGCGGGTCGAGGCGGATCATGCCGAAGCCGCCGGCGAGGTGACCCGTGCCGCCGCACTTCACGCAGCACTTCCCGACGGCAGTGCTACCCGCGCGCGCGTCGCCGAACTGTCGCGCGCGGCGGAGCATCGTCGCGCCGAGATCGCCACCGCGCGCGCCGACCGTGGCGGGGTCGACCGTGACCTTGGCAGCGCGCGTGACCGGCTCGCGGCGATAGCGGCGGAGGCGAAGGGCTGGCGCACCCGCGCGGGCGAGGCGGCCAAGCGGATCGCGGATATGGATAAACGTGATGCCGCGCTCGCGCTGGAGGCGGAGGCGCTGGCGGGTCGGCCCGAGGCGCTCGCCGCTGAAGTGATTGCGCTGGAAGCGACTCATGCCAGCGCGCGTGCAGATGCGGATGCCGCGCAAAGCGCCGAACGCGCCGCCGATGTCGCGCTCCGGGCTGCCGAGGCGACCGCCGCTGCCGCCGCCGAAACGCTCGCGCAGGCGCGCGAGGCGCGGGCTGGCGCGGCTGCGCGGGCGGAGAACCAGGAATTGCGCCGAGTCGAGATGAACCGGCTTGCGGGCGAACGTTTCAAATGCCCGTCGGTGTTGCTCCCCGAACGTGTCGGCTTCGACGGTGCGACGGTGCGCTCCCCTGCGGAAGAATCCGCCGTTCATGAGAAACTTAACGTCGACCGGGAGCGGATCGGGCCGGTCAATTTGGTCGCCGAGCGCGAACTTGCCGAGCTGGAATCGGCATCGCAGGGGAATGCCGCCGAGCGCGAGGAACTGGGGCTGGCGGTCAATCGGCTGCGCGGGTCGATCGGGACGCTCAACCGCGAGGGGCGGCAGCGGTTGCTCGCCGCGTTCGAGGCGGTCGATGGACATTTTCGACGGCTTTTCACGACGTTGTTCAATGGCGGCGCCGCGCATCTGGAGCTGGTCGACTCGGACGATCCGCTCGAGGCGGGGCTCGAGATCATGGCGCAGCCGCCGGGGAAGAAGCTGCAATCGCTCACCCTGCTGTCGGGTGGCGAGCAGGCACTGACCGCGGTTGCGCTCATTTTCGGGCTGTTTTTGACCAACCCAGCGCCGATTTGCGTACTGGATGAAGTCGATGCACCGCTGGATGACGCCAATATCGAGCGTTTTTGCGACCTTCTCGACGTGATGACGCGCGAGACCGAGACGCGCTACCTGATCGTCACGCACAATGCGGTGACGATGAGCCGGATGCACCGGCTGTTCGGCGTGACGATGATCGAGCAGGGCGTCAGCCGGCTGGTCTCGGTCGATCTCAGCGCGGCGGAGACGCTGCTCGCGGCGGAGTGATGCGGTCCGGTCGGTTTTTCCGGTGGCGTCTGCTGGGGAAACGAGGACATACGGTCTGATGCGCGATCCTCTTCACCTCCGCCCGGTCCAGTTCGTCGATACCCCCGTCGGCCGCGATGGCGAGGTCGCGCGGCTCGCGGGCGGGATGCTGTGGTTCGCCGCCTATGACGTCATCGAGCGCGGTCGCCGTCGCACCGTCCCGATCGCCGCGCTGGCTGATCTGCTGGCGGACGAACGCGCCGCGCGGCTCCACGCCCGGATCACCGCGCCGCGCGCCGCCATGACGCTGGGGGAGCGGACGCTCCGGTTCGATCAGCCGTCGGTCGCCGCGATCCTCAACGTCACGCCCGACAGCTTCTCGGACGGCGGCACGCATGGTGAAGATCCCGCAGCGGCGGCGTCGGCCGGAGTCGCGATGGCGGCGGCGGGCGCGGCGATCATCGACGTGGGTGGCGAATCAACCCGGCCCGGTGCGCAGGTGGTGTGGGAAGGCGACGAGATCGCACGCGTCGTGCCCGTGGTCGAACGGCTCGCGCGGAGCGGAACGCTGGTTTCTATCGACACGCGCAAAGCTGGGGTGATGGAAGCCGCGCTCGCGGCGGGGGCGGCGATCGTCAACGATGTCGCCGCGCTGCTGTGGGACGACCGCGCGCTGGAGGTCGTCGCGGGGGCGGGGTGCCCGGTCGTGCTGATGCATTCACCCGATCCGGCGGGTGGCGGCCACGGTGCGCACGGCTATGGCAATGTGCTGACCGACGTGTTCGACTGGCTGGAAGCGCGGATCGACGCGGTCGTGGCGGGCGGGGTCGATCGTACGCGGATCATCGTCGATCCCGGAATCGGCTTCGGCAAGACACTTGCGGAGAACCTCGCCTTGCTCAATGGCCTGGCGATCTTCCACGGCCTCGGCTGCCCGGTCCTGCTCGGCGCGAGCCGCAAGCGGATGATCGGCGCGCTGTCGAACGAAGCCGCGGCGGATGCACGGCTCGGCGGGTCGATTGCGCTTGCGTTGAAGGGTGTCGAGGCTGGCGTTCAGCTGCATCGCGTTCACGATGTCGCCGAAACGGTTCAGGCGGTGCGGGTGTGGCGCGGGTTGCGCGATCAGGCGCTGGTGGCGGGGTGAACGCCTGGTCGGCTCAATCGCCCCGTTCGTCACGGTCAAGCGTCCGTAGCGGAAAATAACACTCTGGTTATACGTATGACACGCAGGGATGCGTACCGGCGGCGCGTGGTAAGGGCGCGCTCAGTCCCATGGGTTCCATGCTGAACCTAATGGCGCCATGTTCGTATCGCACTGCAACATCGCAACGCCTGGAGGAAATTGATGATCATCGACGCAGTCCCACGATATCGGCAGATCGTCGCCGAAGTGTGGCGGCCGCTGCTCGCGCTGTTCGTGTGGGACGTGATCGTTACGGTTACCTACTACATCCTGCCGTTCAAGGCACCGTCGCTGCCGCTGACGCTGTTCGGTTCGGCGCTCGCGCTGTTCCTCGGGTTTCGTAGTACTTCGGCGTACCAACGCTGGTGGGAAGGGCGCGAACTGTGGGGTCGGATGATCAACGCGTCGCGCAGCCTGTCGCGTGCGGCGCGCAGCTACCTGCCCGACGAAGAGGGCCGCGACCTGCAACGCGCGATCATCCTGCGCCAGATCACCTACGTCCACGTCCTACGGTGCCAGTTGCGCAAGCAGGATACACGCGAGGAAGCGCTGCGCTTCCTGTCTCCCGACGAGGCCAAGCCCCCGCTGTCGCGCAACAACGTCGCCAACGGCATTCTCGACGGCACGGGTCGCCGAGTCGACCAGGCGCGTCAGAAGGGTTGGATCGACACGATCCAGCAGGCGTCGATCGAGCGCGTGCTGGTCGATATCGCCAACGCGCAGGGTGGGATGGAACGGCTGAAGAACACGCCTTTGCCCAACCAGTATCGCTTCTTCCCCGAATTCTTCGCACGGCTGTTCTGCATCCTGCTTCCGATCGGGCTGGTCGAGACGCTGGGGTTCGCCACGCCGATCGGATCGACGGTTGCAGGGTTGATGTTCCTCGCCGTGCTCAAGATCGGCGACGATCTGGTCGATCCGTTCGCCAACACCGTGCACGACGTACCGCTGACGTCGATGTGCACGACGATCGAAATCGATCTTCTTCAGGCACTCGGCGAACCGGCGCCCGAACCGGTCAAGCCAGTGAAGGGAATCCTCTGGTAAAGCCCGATCAGGCGGCGGCGTTGTCGATCCCGAGTTCGCCGAGCTTGCGATACAGCGTCGACCGTCCAATCCCGAGCCGCCGCGCAACCTCGGTCATTCGCCCGCGATAATGGCCGATCGCGAGGCGGATGACGTCCGCTTCGATCTCGTCCAGCGCGCGCAAATTACCATCCGCGTGAAACAGTGTGACTCCGCCCGATGTCCCCAGCGGCGCGGAAGCAGGGGCGGCGTGGCGTTTGCCGCCGAGCGCCGCGATCTGCGGGAAATCGGCCTGGGTCAGCGCGTCGCCGTCGCACAGTACGGCGGCGCGGAAGAGCGCGTTCTGCAACTGGCGGACGTTCCCGGGCCAGTCATAGCGTCCCAGCAAAGCCAGCGCGTCGTCGGTGATGCCGAGTTGGCGGAGCCCGGGTTGCTGCGCAATTCGCGCCATCAAGTGGCGGGCGAGTGCGGGGATGTCGCCGGTGCGTTCGCGCAAGGGGGGAATCGTCACCTGGACGACGTTGAGGCGATAATAGAGGTCTTCGCGGAAGCGCCCGGCTTCGACTTCGTCGGTCAGCCGCTTGTTGGTGGCGGCAATCACGCGGACATCGACTTCGCGCACTTGTCGCGCGCCGATCGACTGGACCTCGCCCGATTGCAGGACGCGCAACAGTTTGACCTGTGCCTCGATCGGCATTTCGCCGATTTCATCGAGGAAAAGCGTTCCGCCGTCTGCTTCCTGGAAGCGACCGGTCTTGCGTTCGAATGCGCCGGTGAAGGCGCCTTTTTCATGGCCGAACAGTTCGCTTTCAACAAGATTGGCGGGGATCGCACCGCAATTGACCGCGATCATCGGCTTCTTGCCGCGCGGCGACGCTGCATGGATCGCCTCCGCGACGACTTCCTTGCCGACACCGCTCTCGCCTTCCAGCAGAACAGGCACGCGCGCCCGCGCGGCCTTGGCCGCGATCGCGAGGGCCGCACGGAAATCGGGGGCGGACCCGACGATCTCGTCGAACGCCAGCAAGGCTGGAATTTTTTCTGTCAGGGGGCGTAATTCGCCCGCGGTCTTTTCGGCGACTGCGGCATCGAGCGCCGCAAGCAGCCGTTCGGGTGCCAGCGGCTTGACCAGAAAATCAGTCGCGCCGGATCGCATGGCGTTCACCGCCTGCGCTACGGAGCCGTTGGCGGTCAGCAGCAGCAGGGGGAGCGCGGGGCGGCGCGCCCGGATTTCGGCGATCAGCGCGGTGGGATCCGCTTCGGGCGCCCAATGGTCGAGGAGGATCGCATCGAGTTGCATCCCTTCCGCCGAGCCGAGCATGGCGATTGCGGTATCGCCGTCGTTGGCGAAGATCGCACGCCATCCGCGCCGCGCGGCGATTGCCGCGATCAGCCTGCGCTGCGCGGGTTCGTCGTCGATCAGCATCAGCAGGCGTTGGCCGTTACGCGTCATGCTCTTCCCCGAATTCACTCTGTTTGGAGCGATTCTCTAACGGCAAGGTGTAAAAGCCGCCTTAAACGACCCAGCGCGGGACGCGAGAGACACGCGGCTCTAAGTAATTGCAGGGGTTGAGGGGTTGCAAGACGCCCGCTAAGCACAGGCGGAACGATAAGGTGAGGAACGATCCGATGGCGAACGAGGGCGATCTGCAAGTCCACCGCGCGACCTATACCAAGGTCATCGGAGTCCTTAAATACGGAGCGGTTGCATGCTTCATCATCGCGTTTGCGGTGGTGTGGCTGATCTCGGGTAAGTAGCGGTGAAGATCGCCGTTCTCCGCGAAACCGCCGAAGGCGAGCGCCGCGTCGCCGCCACCCCGGAAACGGTCAAGAAATTCATTGCCTTAGGGGCCAGCGTCGCGGTCGAGGCGGGTGCCGGCAGCACCGCATCGATCACGGACGCGGACTATGCCGCGGCCGGCGCGAGTGTTGCGGACCGTGGTTCGACGCTTGCGGGCGCCGATATCGTATTGGGGGTACAGGGGCCGGACGCGGCTTCACTGGCAGGCACGACGTCCGGCGCGTGGCTGGTCGCCGCGCTCAATCCCTTCGCCGACCGTGCGCGGATCGATGGCTATGCCACCGCGGGGATCGAGGCGCTGGCGATGGAATTCATGCCGCGGATCACGCGTGCGCAGTCGATGGACATCCTGTCATCTCAGTCGAACCTCGCGGGCTATAAGGCGGTGCTGGATGCAGCGGCGGCGTATGGCCGCGCTTTCCCGATGATGATGACCGCGGCGGGGACGATCTCGGCGGCGCGGGTGTTCGTGATGGGGGTCGGTGTCGCCGGGTTGCAGGCGATCGCGACCGCACGACGGCTCGGCGCGCAGGTGTCCGCAACCGATGTCCGTGCCGCGACGCGTGAGCAGATCCAGAGCCTTGGCGCCAAGCCGATCTTCGTCGAGAAAGTCGCCGGGATCGAAGGCGAAGGGTCGGGCGGCTATGCGGGCGAGATGAGCCCCGAATATCAGGCGGCGCAAGCCGAACTGGTGTCGGGCCATATCGCCAAGCAGGACATCGTCATCACCACCGCGCTGATCCCGGGACGCCCGGCACCGCGGCTGATCTCGGCGGCGCAAGTCGCGAGCATGCGGCCTGGTTCGGTGATCGTCGACCTTGCGGTCGAGAGCGGCGGGAATGTCGAGGGTTCGGTCGTTGGTGAGGTGGTCGTCGTCAACGGTGTGTCGATCGTCGGCCATCGCAACGTTCCATCGCGGCTTGCGGCGGATGCCTCGGCGCTGTTCTCCCGCAACCTGTTCAATTTCCTGAGCGCATTCTGGGACAAGGAGCAGGGCAAGCCCGTGCTCGACGCCGAGATTGGGGATGCGATCCGGCTGACCCAGGACGGCAAGATCGTCAACGCACGGTTGTTGGGGTGATGGGGCTGCTTAATGCAACCGCGGCCTCGGCGGCCGAACTGATCGACAAGCACGGGGATGCGTTGACCGATCAGGAAGATGTGCGGTTCGTGTTCAAGACCGTCCGCGATTTCATCGCGTTCACGAATTGGCGCGTGCTGTACATCAACGTGCAGGGTCTGACTGGCGCAAAGCGGGAATATCTGACTGTGCCGTACCGGTCGATTACCGCCTTCTCGATCGAGACGGCGGGCACGTTCGATCTCGATGCAGAACTGAAGATCTATCTATCCGGTCGGGCGCCGATTGAATTTCGGATCGGGCGCGATTCCGACATCCGCGGGCTGCAGGGTTGGATGGCAACCAAGATCGACCGATAGGGGCACAATCCATGGACTTTATCTCAATCCTGTCGATCTTCGTAATGGCCTGCTTCGTCGGCTATTACGTCGTCTGGTCGGTTACTCCGGCGCTGCATACGCCGTTGATGGCGGTGACCAACGCGATCTCCTCGGTGATCATCGTCGGCGCGCTGATCGCGTCTGCGGCGGAAGGGTCGGTCTGGTCGAAATGGCTCGGGCTGCTCGCGGTGGTGCTGGCGAGCGTCAACATCTTCGGCGGCTTCGCGGTGACGCAGCGAATGCTGGCGATGTACAAGAAGAAAGAACGACCGGTCGCGAAGTGACGCGATACGGGCGGCTGAACGGGCGGGCAGGGGTTTAGACGATGGAACATACGGCACCGGTAAATCCCTGGGTTGCGCTCGCGTATCTCGTCGCGGGGGTGTGCTTCATCCTCGCGCTCCGCGGCCTGTCGTCGCCCGCGACTGCGCAACGCGGCAACCGGCTCGGCATGATCGGCATGGCGCTCGCGGTCGGCACGACGCTGTTCGCGCATCATCTCGCGTCGCCGTTCGAGATCGGGGTCGCGATGGCGATCGGTGCGGCGATCGGAATCGTTACCGCGCGACGGATTGCGATGACCGACATGCCGCAGCTTGTTGCGGCGTTCCACTCGCTCGTCGGCATGGCGGCGGTGCTGGTTGCGGCGGCGGCGTATCTCAACCCCGGCGCGTTCGGGATCCTGGGCGATGACGGGCAGATCCTGACCGTCTCGCGGATCGAGATGGGGCTTGGCATCGCGATCGGTGCGATCACCTTCTCCGGCTCGGTGATCGCCTTCCTCAAGCTCAACGGCAACATGTCGGGCAAGCCGATCCTGCTGCCCGGACGGCATGTCATCAACATCGCGGTGCTGGTGGCGATCGTCGGTCTCGTCGGCTATTTCACCCAGGATCAGAGCGCCTGGATTTTCTGGACGATCACCGGCCTCAGCTTCGTCATCGGCTTCTTGCTGATCGTGCCGATCGGCGGTGCGGACATGCCGGTCGTCGTGTCGATGCTCAACTCCTATTCGGGCTGGGCGGCAGCCGCGATGGGGTTCACGCTCCACAACAGCGCGATGATCATTACTGGCGCGCTGGTCGGGTCTTCGGGTGCGATCCTCAGCTACATCATGTGCAAGGCGATGAACCGCAGCTTCGTCAGCGTCATCGCAGGCGGCTTCGGCGGCGATGCGGCGGCTGCGGGCGGCGAAGCGAAGGAGCAGCGTCCGTGGAAGCGTGGGTCCGCCGACGACGCGGCGTTCCTGCTCGGCCAGGCGGAACAGGTCATCATCGTCCCCGGCTACGGCATGGCGGTCAGCCAGGCGCAGCACGCGCTGCGCGAAATGGGCGACAAGCTGAAGGAGCACGGCGTCCGCGTGAAATATGCGATCCATCCGGTCGCCGGCCGCATGCCCGGGCACATGAACGTGCTGCTCGCGGAAGCGAACGTGCCGTATGACGACGTGTTCGAGCTGGAGGACATCAACAGCGAGTTCGCACAGACCGACGTTGCTTTCGTGATCGGCGCGAACGACGTCACCAATCCGGCGGCAAAGACCGACAAGACCTCGCCGATCTATGGCATGCCGGTGCTCGACGTCGGAAAAGCGAAGACCGTGCTGTTCATCAAGCGGTCGATGGGCGGGGTCGGCTATGCCGGCGTCGACAACGATGTCTTCTATATGGACAATACGATGATGTTGCTGGGCGACGCCAAGAAAATGGTCGAGGAAATCGTGAAGTCTCTGGACTGATAGCGCAATTCCCCATTTCGAATCGGCCTGTTTCTCCTATGGGCGCAGACTGACCCGGCGATTTGAGTGTACTTAGGCAATTGGGTCCGTTCTGGTGCAATCCGGAGTGGGATGCTCTGGATCTTGCATAATGATCGCCGAAGTGGCGCGAATTGTGCTGTTCCCTTTTGGCAGAATGCGTACTTTACGAAAGCGAGGGCTGGGGAGCCTCGCAGCGTGGGGGAGCGCAACCATGACCGAACCGATGGCCTTCGACAATTTCGGTCGATACGGACGCGACCCGGCACGTATCGACCAACGATCCGTCCTGCTGATCGCGAATGATTGTTCGGCGGGGGCGGAGGCAATCCATGCCTGTGATGCGCGGCTTCTCGGCCCGGTGCCGTGGGAAGAAGCAGCCGGCAGGCTCGAACGCCAGGGATTGTGCCATGCGATTCTGGCGGAAGCCTCGAGCGTTCCCGATGCGGTATTAGAACGCGTGCTGTCCGTGCTTGCCGATCTGGCCGTCACCGGGGCGACCCGCGCGGTGATCGTGCTCGATCCGTCCCAGATCGATTGTGTTACGGGGACAATCGGGACCGCGCCGATCGACCTGCTGTGTTCCCCGACGACGACCGAGCGAGTCGCCAGTCTATGCGTGGCGCTGAGCCCTGACTCGCGGCGATTACAGGATATTGGCGGAACACCCGATTCGGTTAGGTTAATGCGTCTCAACGAGGAAATCGCTCGAATCGCGGAGACGTTGACGCGGCTTACCCGTGGCGAGGATGAACTATCGCGCCTGCCTGCGGTCTCCGACCCGGGTCTGACCTATCGCTCGGCGCCCCTGCTGGAACGGCCCGACATCCGCGTCCGGGACGTACGCGACGCGATCCGCGCGCGCCGCCTTCGCGACCAGTTCTTCGGGGCGGGGCTGTTCGAGGATCCAGCGTGGGACATGTTGCTGGACCTGTTCGCCGCCGAACTCGAGCGCGTCCAGGTTTCGGTGTCCAGCCTGTGCATCGCCGCCGCCGTCGCGCCGACCACGGCGCTGCGCTGGATTTCGCGGATGACCGATGCGGGGTTGTTCGAACGCCGCCCCGACCCGTTCGACCGCCGTCGCGCCTTCATGGCCTTGTCGTCGCAAACCAGTCTGGGGATGCGAACCTATCTGTCGGCGGTCCGCCGGACGGGGTCGGCGTTGCCCTGACGAGGCTCGTTTCGCTCCCGCCGGTAGCGGGGGAGGCGCTCCGAGCGCCCCCCCCCGGGTACCGACAATCTTCAAACACATGCGGAAGCCGTAACGGCTCCTTGGGTTTGGCCCGACCTTAAACAGTTCGGGCCATTGGCTCGGGCAATAATCCAACGCTGCGATGAGAGCGGGATGCAACCCACTTGCGAGACCAATTGTTCATTGGTCGCTTGATCCATCGATAGCTGATCGCCGCACAGCCGAGTGTCATGGCCAGCCTAAGGATCGACATCGCGTCACCGCCGCTGTTGGGATCATGCGTCTCGTTGATAAGGTGCGGAGATCAACAGATCGGTTTCGGGAAGGTAACATTTAGCGGACTTCCCGCCCCGCGCAGAATCGCTTCGGGAATCCTTCGGGACTTCGCGTTCCGGATGCGTCCTCCCGTTTCCCGTTTGATCCGCGAATTATCTGCAATCATGCGCTTGCTCGCGGTCAAAACCACGCTATTACGCGAGTCCCCGTCACGGGGGCGATTAGCTCAGTTGGTAGAGCGTCTCGTTTACACCGAGA
This sequence comes from Sphingomonas sp. PvP055, assembly GCF_040546365.1. Taxonomy (NCBI): domain Bacteria; kingdom Pseudomonadati; phylum Pseudomonadota; class Alphaproteobacteria; order Sphingomonadales; family Sphingomonadaceae; genus Sphingomonas; species Sphingomonas sp. PvP055. The sequence continues at coordinate 3,803,508 of NZ_JBEPNS010000001.1, read as the reverse complement.
ATGTCGGCGGTTCGAGCCCGTCATCGCCCACCACCCCCCCTTCATAGCCAGTACCGGCTAATCGAGCCCAGGCCGGCGATCACATCGATTGAGCCTTGTTAGCGTTAGCATAGGGCCGTATCCCCACTCGAGCGTTGCGTGAGACAACAGGAGAGAGTGGAATGCGGATTGTTGGCGCCCTTGTGGCTGGGGGAATGGTGCTTGCGGCGACGGCGGTGTCGATCACCGCGGCAACGCCCGCCCCGAAGCTCTCGAACCCCATCGTCCGGGACAAGTTCACCGCCGATCCTGCGCCGATGGTCGTGGGGGATACGCTGTACCTCTACGTCGGTCATGACGTTGCGCAGCGCGACGAGATGTTCAACATGCGCGAATGGATGGTCTATTCGACCAAGGACATGAAGCGCTGGACCGATCACGGGCCGATCATGAACGTCGCCGACTTCAAATGGGCGAAGCAGGACGCCTGGGCCTCGCAGGCGATCCAGAAGAACGGCAAGGTCTGGTTCTATGCTGCGGTCGAGCACGATGCCACGCACCCCGGCAAGGCGATTGCGGTGGCCGTTGCCGACACGCCGACCGGGCCGTTCCGCGACGCCAAGGGTTCCGCGCTGATCACCAACGAGATGACGCCCAAGGGCACGCATAGCTGGGAAGACATCGACCCCACCGTGATGACCGACGAGGACGGGATGACCTGGATCGCGTGGGGCAACCGGCAATGCTATATCGCCAAGCTCAAGCCCAACATGATCGAGCTCGACGGCCCGATCACCGAGATCACGCCGCCGCATTTCGAGGAAGGCCCATGGCTGCACAAGCGTGGCAAGATCTATTACCTGACCTACGCCTCGCTCGACCGGAAGACTCAGCGCGACGAGCATGTCTCCTACGCGACCGCATCGTCGCCACGCGGGCCGTGGACGCCACACGGGCTGCTGACCGGATCGGGCAAGTACAGCTTCACCATCCATCCCGGGATCGCGGAATTCCGGGGGCAATCGTATCTGTTCCTCCACAATGCCGATCTCGCGATCGACGATCAGCGCGGCGCGATCGGGCGGCGTGCGGTGACGGTGTATCCGCTGACGTACAACAAGGACGGGACGATGCGCCCGGTCGTGCAGACGCCGAATGCGGTGACGATGGCACCGCCCAAGTAAGCGCGGTGGTGCTCGACCCGGTCAGCGATCGTGGTCGAGGATCGTCTCCATCGCGACAAAGGTCGACGTGCTCGCGACATGCGGCAGGCTGGAGATCTTCTCCCCCAGCACATAGCGGTAGCGGCGGATGTCGGTGGTGCGCACCTTGAGCAGATAGTCGAAGCTGCTCGCGATCAGATGGCATTCCTCGACTTCGGGAATACGGCGCACCGCGGCGTTGAAATCGCGCAGCGCATTCTCGCGCGTGTCGGACAGCTTCACCTCGGTGAAGGCAACATGGTCGAGCCCCAGCTTGGCGAGATTGGTCACTGCGCGGAAGCCGAGGATATAGCCCTGGTCGACCAGCCGCTTGAGCCGCACCTGCGTCGGCGTCTTGGACAGCCCGATCTGCGCGGCGAGATCGGTGACGGACATCCGCCCATCCTGTGCCAACAAATCGATGATCGCACGGTCGAACCGGTCCAATTCACTGTCAGACGGTGGTTGTGCAGGCGATTTGTCTTTCATAGCCCCGAAATGCGGTCGAGATTGAGTGCTCGTCAAGTTTGAACGGGAAGATTCTCTCCGGAATACGCGCGTATGGCGAAGATCTACCCAGAGGATCGCCATGACCACCGAACCGTCCATGCCATTTGCGTGCTTTGCTCCGACGGTGCGCACGCCCGATCCAATGCGTGCGGCAATCACCGCGGCGATGCGGACGCCCGAGCCAATCTGCGTGCCGCCATTGGTCGAGGCGGCAACCGTTCCCGACACCGTTCGCCGCGCTGCCGCCGGGACTGCACGCGCGCTGATCGAAGGGTTGCGCGGGTCGAAGGCGCGCGGCGGGGTGCAGGCGCTGGTGCAGGAATATGCGCTGTCGAGCCAGGAAGGCGTCGCGTTGATGTGCCTCGCCGAAGCGTTGCTCCGCATTCCCGACACCGCGACGCGCGACGCGCTGATCCGCGACAAGATCGCGGGCGGCGACTGGGCGGCGCATATCGGGGACGGGCGCTCGCTGTTCGTCAATGCCGCGACCTGGGGGCTGGTCGTCACCGGCAAGCTGGCGGCGAGTGCGGACGACCGCGGTCTCGCGACCGCGCTGACGCGGCTAGTCGCGCGGGTGGGCGAGCCGGTGATCCGGCGTGGGGTCGATCTGGCGATGCGGATGATGGGCGAGCAGTTCGTCACCGGCCAGACGATCGACGAGGCGCTGCGACACGCAAAGGACCGCGAGGCGCGAGGCTATGGCTTCTCCTACGACATGCTCGGCGAGGCCGCGACGACCGCGGCGGATGCGGCGCGCTATCTCAAGGATTACGAGCAGGCGATCCACGCGATTGGCAAGGCATCGGACGGGCGCGGCGTGTATGGCGGGCCGGGTATCTCGATCAAGCTGTCCGCGCTCCACCCGCGCTACAGCCGCGCGCAAGCGGGGCGGGTGATGGCCGAGCTCCTGCCGGTCGTGCGTGGCCTCGCGCTGCTCGCCAAGGGCTATGACATCGGCTTCAACATCGATGCCGAGGAAGCCGACCGGCTCGAACTGTCGCTCGACTTGCTTCAGTCGCTTGCCGAGGATCCCGCGCTCGACGGCTGGAAGGGGCTCGGTTTCGTTATCCAGGCCTATGGCAAGCGGTGCCCGCTGGTGATCGATTTCGTCATCGCGCTGGCGCGGCGGACCGGGCGGCGGATCATGATCCGGCTGGTCAAGGGCGCCTATTGGGACGCCGAGATCAAGCGCGCGCAGGTCGACGGGCTGTCGGGCTATCCGGTCTATACGCGCAAGATCTACACCGACGTCGCGTATATCGCGTGTGCGCGCAAACTGCTGGCGGCGCGCGATGCGGTGTTCCCGCAATTCGCGACACACAATGCGCAGACGCTGTCGACGATCTATCAGCTAGCGGGCGAGGATTTCGTCGTCGGCGATTACGAGTTCCAGTGCCTCCACGGCATGGGCGAGCCGCTGTACGACCAGGTCGTCGGCGCGAACGGCCTCGCGCGGCCGTGCCGGGTCTATGCGCCGGTCGGCACGCATGAGACGTTGCTGGCGTATCTCGTCCGGCGCTTGCTCGAGAACGGCGCGAACTCGTCGTTCGTCAACCGGATCGGCGATCCCGCGGTGCCGATCGAGGACCTGATCGCCGATCCGGTCGAGATCGTCCGCGCGATGCCGGTGCCCGGCGCGCCGCATGACGAGATCGCGCTGCCCGCGGCGATCTATGGCGCGCGGCGCAATTCGCAGGGGCTCGATCTCAGCGACGAAGCGACGCTCGCCATGCTGTCGCAGACGCTGGTAGCGAGTGCCGCGTCCGAATGGACCGGCGGCGTCGATACGGGCGCACGCCTTGCGGTCGTGATCCGCAACCCGGCGGACCACCGCGACATCGTCGGCCATGTCTTCGAAGCGGACGAAGCCGCGGCGCAAGCGGCGGTCGATCGCTCGGTCGATGCGGCGGCGCGGTGGGCGGCGACTCCCGTTGCGGAGCGTGCGGACTGTCTCGATCGCGCGGGCGACATGCTCGAAGCGGCGATGCCGACGCTGCTTGGGCTGATCATGCGCGAAGCGGGCAAGTCCGCCGCCAATGCGATCGCCGAAGTGCGCGAAGCGGTCGATTTCCTGCGTTATTATGCTGCTGAGGCGCGTGCCACCCTGGACGGCACTACGCCGCTCGGGCCGGTGGTGTGCATCAGCCCGTGGAATTTCCCGCTCGCGATCTTCACCGGGCAGATTGCGGCCGCATTGGTCGCTGGCAACCCGGTCGTCGCCAAGCCCGCGCAACCGACCCCGCTGATCGCGGCGGAAGCGGTGCGCGTCCTGCACCGCGCGGGCGTGCCCGAGGACGTTGTGCAACTGGTGCTGGGTGACGGCGCAGTCGGCGCGGCGCTGGTCGGCGCGGCGGCGACGGCGGGGGTGATCTTCACCGGATCGACCGGGGTCGCGCGGACGATCCAGCGGCAACTCGCCGGGCGTTTGACCGCAGAGGGCAAACCGATCCCGCTGATCGCCGAGACCGGCGGGCAGAATGCGATGATCGTCGATTCCTCGGCGCTCGCCGAACAGGTCGTGGGCGACGTCCTCGCCTCCGCGTTCGACAGCGCGGGGCAGCGGTGTTCGGCGCTCCGCGTGCTGTGCCTGCAGGAAGAGGTTGCGGACCGCACGCTCGCGATGCTGCGCGGCGCGGTGGCGGAACTGACGATCGGCCGCACCGACCGGCTCGCGATCGACGTCGGCCCGGTCATCACCGCGCAAGCGCGCGACGGAATCGACGCGCATATCGCGCGGATGAAGGCGGCGGGGCACCGGGTCGAGCAGGCGCCTTTGCCCGCCGCGACGGGGTACGGCACGTTCGTGCCCCCGACGATCATCGAGATCGACGACATCGCGCAGATCGAGCGCGAGGTGTTCGGGCCGGTGCTGCACGTGCTCCGCTTCCGCAGCGGGGCGATGGAGGCGCTGGTCGAGTCGATCAACGCGACCGGCTATGGGCTCACCTTCGGCCTCCACACGCGGCTCGACGCGACGATCGATCGCGTTACGCGCGCGATCGGCGCGGGGAATGTCTACGTCAATCGCAACACGATCGGCGCGGTCGTCGGCGTCCAGCCGTTCGGCGGGCGCGGGCTTTCCGGCACGGGGCCCAAGGCGGGCGGCCCGATGTATCTGACGCGGCTGGTCCATGCCGCGCAGACGGCGGCGGTTTCGGCGACGGGCGGCGATCCGGTCGCGCGGACGCTGGCGACGTGGCTCGGAACGCAGGGCGAGCCCGAGATGGCGGCGGCGGTCGGCGCGATCGCGGATCGGTCGCGGCTTGGGCTTGAAGTCGAACTGGCGGGGCCGGTCGGCGAGATCAACCGCTACGCGCTCCACCCGCGCGGGCGGATCGCGGCGATCGCGCGGACCGCGCACGGGCTCTGGCGACAGATCGGCGCGGTGCTGGCGACGGGGAACCATGCGGTGGTGATTCCGGGCGGGCCGCTGGCGGTGGCACCGGCGGGCTTGCCCGCTGTGGTTGCGGCGCGGATCGACTGGGCGACGCAGGGGCTGGCGGAGGTCGATGCGCTTGCGGGCGCGCTGGTCGAGGGAGATGCGGCGGACGTTGCCGCCGCGTCGCGGGCGTTGGCGGAGCGGGATGGGGCGATCGTGTCGCTTCATGGCGCTTCGAGCGCGGACGTGGTGGCGCGGGCGGATGCGTATCCGCTCGACTTGCTGTGCGAGGAGGTTTCGGTTTCGATCAATACCACCGCAGCGGGTGGGAATGCGAGTTTGATGACGCTGGCGTAGGGACCGGGGTTCGCCCCTCCCCTTCAGGGGAGGGGTTGGGGGTGGGGCTGTGCCTCGTAGAGAGCGCGCCTCTGCTGGACTGCCCCACCCCAACCCCTCCCCTGAAGGGGAGGGGCTAAGTGGTTACAACGCCGTTGCGAACGTGATCGCGCCGAGCACCACCCCCGGCGCGTTCGCCAGCGCCACCGGCCAGTCGCGCTGCGGCTTGAGCAGCCCGTACGCCACCCACAAGGTACAATTCACCGCCGTCGCGAGCGGCTGGATCACCGAGCCCTTGTGCCCGGCGATGTTGAGCTGGATCTGCGAGATGTACGACACGTACATCATCACCGCCGTCGCCGTCGCCACCCAACCGAGGATCAGGATCGCGCGCTCGGCGGTGAGGGGTTTGGCCGTGCTGGCCATAAGCAAATCTCCCTTTGTGTTGCAGTGCACAACAAAGGTTGGACCGTTCGGTTCACTCCGGAAGCGGCATCGCCGTCTGCGTGAGGCTCGCGGCGACCGCTTCGGCGATCTTGATCCCGTCGACCGCCGCCGAGAGAATGCCCCCCGCATAGCCAGCCCCTTCGCCCGCCGGATACAATCCACGCGTGTTGAGGCTCTGCAGATCGTCGCCGCGCTTGAAGCGGACCGGCGAGGAGGTGCGCGTCTCGACCCCGGTGAGCAGCACGTCGGGATGGTCGTACCCCGGGATCTGCCGCCCGAACACCGGAAGCGCCTCGCGCATCGCGGTGATCGCGAATTCGGGGAGGCATTCGGACAGGTCGCCCATCGTCACGCCGGGGCGATAGGACGGCACGACTTGCCCGAGCGCGGACGACGGCTTGCCCTCGAGCAGATCGCCCAGCCGTTGCGCAGGGGCCTTGTAGCTCGATCCGCCCGCGACATAGGCGAGCGACTCCCAGTGTCGCTGGAACGCGATCCCCGCGAGCGGGTCGCCCGGATAGTCGCGCTCGGGGTCGATGCCCACGACCAGCCCCGAATTGGCGTTGCGCTCGTTGCGCGAATATTGGCTCATGCCGTTGGTGGCGACACGGCCTTCCTCCGAGGTCGCGGCGACGACGGTGCCGCCAGGGCACATGCAGAAGCTATAGACCGTCCGCCCGTTCTTGCAGTGATGCGACAGGCTGTAATCCGCCGCCCCCAGGATCGGGTTGCCAGCACTCGGCCCGAAGCGCGCGGTGTCGATCCACGATTGCGGATGCTCGATCCGCACTCCGAGCGAGAACGGCTTGGCCTCGACATAGACCCCCGCCTCGTGAAGCATCGCGAAGGTATCGCGCGCGCTATGCCCGATCGCGAGGACGACATGATCCGCGCGCAGATAGCTGCCGTCGTGAATGTGGAGCCCGCGCACGTGGCGGCTGCCGTCGCCGCGCGTCTCGATGTCGATTCCCTCGACGCGCTGCTGGAAGCGATATTCGCCGCCGAGCGCCTCGACGCTTTCGCGCATGCTCTCGACCATCGTCACCAGCCGGAAGGTGCCGATGTGCGGATGCGCTTCGGTCAGGATCTCCTCGGGCGCGCCCGCCTTGACGAACTCGGTCAGCACCTTGCGGTCGAGGTGGCGCGGGTCCTTGATCCGGCTGTAGAGCTTGCCGTCGGAGAAGGTGCCCGCACCGCCCTCGCCGAACTGGACGTTCGATTCGGGGTTGAGCACGCTCTTGCGCCACAGCCCCCAGGTGTCCTTGGTCCGCTCGCGCACGACCTTGCCGCGATCGAGGATGATCGGGCGGAACCCCATTTGCGCGAGGATCAGCCCGGCGAACAGCCCGCACGGCCCCGCGCCGATTACGACCGGGCGGATCTCGCTCTGAACGGCGGGGGCCTGCGCGGTGAATTTGTAGCGCGTGTCGGGGGTGGTGCCGACGTTGCGGTCCTTGCGGAACTTGGCGAGCACGGTCGCTTCGTTCTTCACCGCGACGTCGAGCGAATAGACCAAAAGGATCGCCATCTTGTCGCGCGCATCGTGCGCACGGCGCGCGATCTTGAAGCGGATCAGGTCGCGTGGGCTGATCTTGAGCCGCTTGCAGATCGCAGCGGGGAGCGCCTCATCGGGATGATGGAGCGGAAGGGCCAGTTCGGTAATGCGCAACATCGCCGGCCCTTACCGCGAGATGCGCCATGATGCCATGACCGGCGTTGTCGTTTGAGAGGTGGTGGCAAATCAGCCCTTGGGCGTGACCCACACCGCCACCGGCACCGCGAACTTGCCCGGCGCGGGCTTGCCGACTTCGACGCGGTCGGCGGTGACGAGCTCGCCCGTCTCGAGATTGAAGGATACCCACGGCTTGGGCATCCGGCCGAATACCATTTTCTGGATGGGCTGGCCGGTGGCCGTGTTCATGATCGTTGCGGTAATGCTCATGGGCGGGGGCGATACCGGCGGCGCGCCCCGGCTGTCCAGACCGGAACGCGCATTCCCCCCCGTCCGTCTATTTCGAAGAGGCGGTGACCGTAGCAAACGCCTGCGGGGCATCGCGCAATTGCAGGTAGACCTTTCCGTCACGGCTGCCGGTCGTGGTGATCTTGGGTGCGACGAACCCGTCCGGGATCTCCTGCAGCGCATCCGGCTGCTCGCTCGCGCCCGCCGCCTTGATGAGGAACAGACGATCCCCCGCGATCTGGCATTTCTCGCGCGCGGGGCAACTGACCGATCGTATGTCGGGCAGCCGAACGATCGTCGCGAGCGAAGTCCAGTTGGAGGCGACATCGCCTTCCAGGATACGGAACCGCACCGGACCATAAGCGAGCGCGCCAAGCGCTTCGACCGGCGAGAAGGCGACGATCCCGGTGGTCGCATCCTGCAGGTCATAGCCCTTGCCGGCCTTGATGATCCCGGAGGCGCGCCCGTCCGCGGTCGCGATCTCGACCGATTCCTGCCCGTCGAGCGTTTCCATCGCATCCTTGTGGAAGGCAAAGCTGATTCGCGCATCCTGTGCGAAAACGGCGTCGGTGCGCATCACGAGGGGTACCGTGCCTTCGTGTGCCGGCACCTGGCCTGCGATGTGGACCAGTGTCGCGCCCGTGCGCCGTGCCGCGATCGTTACCGGGACGGTCTTCTTGCGACCAGCGGCAAAGGTGACTTCCGCACTCAGGCTCGTCCCCGCGCCGATCGTCTGCGCCTTGGTGGGGTCGTCCGCGAGCAAGGTCAGTCGATCCTGATTGTCGACTCGCGTCAGCCCACCAGGGTGGAACGACAGCTGGCCCAGCGTCATCCCGCGCACCTGATCGAGCCGCGCACCGGTCAGGATCGCCTCGGCATCGCCGGCGTGGAAGGTCAGGTCGTCGACGCTGCCCGCTTCCTGCAACGCGGACAGGGTCACCACCGCGGGCGTTGTGCCCGCTGCACCCTCGATCACGATCGACACTGGTCCGGGCGCCATCTTCTCGAGCGGGAGCGTCGCGACAATTCCACGGGTGCCCGCCTGTTTCCACGTCACGGGCCGGGCCGCGCCGTCACCGCGGCGCAGCGACACTTGCGTTACGCATCCCGAACCACCGCCCAGCACCTCGACATCGTTCGCGCGCCCGACGACGAGCGACGTGCCGTCGGCGGTCTTCCAATTGTTGAGCAGCGGGTTGGACAGCGCGAAGCTCGGTCCCTCGAACGGGGCAAAGCCCCAGAACCCGTGGATTTGCGCCGGGATCGCGCCGCCGAACGGGCCGTCCAGAATCGGCTTGTCGAGGACATAGCCGCCGCGACGCGGATCGGCATGGATCGGCACGTCGACCAGCGTTCCGTCCGGGCGCTTCAACCGCAGCGCCATCTCGCGCGCATATTGCGTGGCGTAGATTAGCGGCGCACCCTCGACCGGCAAGGTCATGCCCGCGTTGGCGCACAAGGCGATGTCGGGCGTGGTGGCGCGGAGCGGGGGCGGCTTGGCCGCTTCCACCGCGGGCATCGCGACGACCATCACCGAGGTCGGTTTGGAAAAGGACAGCGGCGTGTTGAGCAGCAGCGTCGCGCGACCGTTGCCGATTTGCGCCAGCGCCGGGATGAACTGCAACTGGGTCGACTGGAACGCCCCCATCAGCCGGAACAGGTCGCGGACCACGCCGATGTACGAGCTGTATGACCCATATCCGCCCTGCGGAGTCGCGCTCAGCTGGAACGCGAGGTCGGTCGGCGCCCCCGCCAGCGTCGAGGCCAGTTGCGAGCTGTGCGTATCCGCCAGCAGCAGCGTCTCACGGTCGCCGGTGAGGCACGCCGCCTGCAGTTCGGCGGGTTGCTGGAGGCATTCCGCCTTCAGCTTGATCGACAGGCTGCGCGTCAGGCTCTGCGACGCCGCCGAGACGCTGTCGGGATTCTCGCGCTCGACCTTGAGTGTTTCGCGCAGGAACGCATCGAGCCGCGCGCGATCGAGCGTTGCCTGGTTGAGCTCTTGAATTGCGCGGACGAACGCGCCGGGGCGTTTGCGCACGGTACTGATTACCGCATTCGCGCCACCACCGCTCTCGGGGATGACGAGCAGCGCCATTTGCTGCGCGCCCTTGGGGACGGTCAGCGAAAAGTCCGCGCCCTTGCCCTTCCAGCTGCGCGCCTCGTGAAACCAGTCCTTGGACGGACGGTCGATCACGCCACGCAGGAACCCCGCGACGATCCGGAACCCCTCGGTCTGGTTCTCCGGCAAGTCGAGCTTGACCGAGACGACGTCGCCCTCGACGAGATTGGGGACCGATTCGAGCGGCAGCGTGACCGCCCCGTGCTTGACCGTCACGATGACGTTCGGACCGACCAGATCGAACGAAGACGATGCGCCGAGGGAAGGCGATGCAGCGCACAGGCCCGTCAGGGATACGCCCAGAACAAGCGATAACGATCGCGCGCGGCGCAGTACGGATTTCGGCATCGCTCTGAAAAGCATCAGATCTCCTGCTTCCGACCTGTGTTCACAATAAGGCCCGCGGCGGTGTTCAACGGCGGTGGACTTAACCTCTGTGCCACATGGCGCAAGGGGGCGCGGGTTCGCCGCCCGCGATACGGCTCGGTCCGCCGCGCCGTATCAGCGGCAGGCACGCCACCCCGTGTCGCCGCGATCCGCCTGATCGAGATGCAGGTGATCGCGGTGCGCGGCATTGTAATCCGGCGACAGGACCGTCGCGAACAGCGTGCATCCCCCGTCGCGCACCGCGTGCAGGAAGCGTCCACGCGCATCGTCGCGCGACCAGTCGCGGAGCACCGCGATGCGACGGCCGTCGGTCAGCACGAAGGCGCTGACGTCGATCGCGTTTCCGGTCGCATGCTCGCTCCAGCTGCCTTCCTGGCGACCGTACATGCGGCGGCAGGAGTAGCTGCCGAAATGCTCGATCCGCGCCACCGTCGTGCCGAACAGGCGTTGCGCTGCGGGTTGAACGACGTTGGCCTGCCACGCAAGCAACCCAACCGTGATCGGGCAGGCGGTCGTCACTACGGGGCTGAGCGTCAGCATGTCCTGGCGTGGGGCCGCGCGAACGCTGTCGGGCGCCCGGCACTGGTCCGGGCCACGTGGCGGAACGGCAGTGAATTTGAGACCCGCCGTTTCCAGCAGCGCACGGCAGGCGGCGGGATCGCGGCCAAGCGCGACGATCTTGCGCCCGGTGAACAGCCCGGGCGGCTGGTCCAGCCGCAACGGCGTCCACGGCAAGTCCTGCGGGGCGGGGCGGAACAGCGCAAACACCACCAGCGCGACCGCCGCGCACAGCACGAGCACGATGATCCGGCGCAGCCAGCGGAGAGCGATCGGGTAAGCCATCAGCGCAGCCAACGCGGCGAGGGCCGCTTTGGCTGCGCCCCGTGCGCGCGATCAGTCGTAGCGCGCTGCCCACATCCCCGATGCGATGTCGCTTTCGTCGACGACGGCGCAATCGGGCCGGGCGACTCCCTCCACGATCGCCTGCCGCGCGACCGCGGTGGCGATGCGCAGCGCGATATCGCGCAGATGCGTGATCGGCGGGAGGAGCGTGCCGCCTTCACCATCCATCGTCGCCAACTCACGCGCAGCGGCCATGAACATGCCCTCGCTCACGCACCGGGCGCCTACTGCTAGCGCGCCAAGCCCGACGCCGGGGAAGATGAAGACGTTGTTGACCTGGGTCACGCCCGCGACCCCGAACGGGCTGCCGGTGCCGACGATTGCGCGGCCCCCGGTCCAGTCGAACAGGTCGGCCGGATGCGCTTCCGCACGCGAAATCGGGTTGGACAGCGGGAAGATGATCGGATGCTCGACGCTCGCGGCCATCGCGCGGATTGCCGCCTCGCTGAAGCCGCCGCTTTGCCCCGACGTGCCGACCAGCACCGTCGGCGCAACTAGCTCGATGGTGGCGAGCAAATCGTACCCGTTCGGATTGAACAGATCGCGCGGGGTGTCGTGACGGGCAAACGCCAGCTGCGATTCGGTCAGCCCCGGCATGTCGTCGACGATCAGTCCGTTTCGGTCGACCGCCCAGATCCGCGTGCGCGCCTCGGCATCGCTCAACCCGTCAGCGACCATCGCGCGGACGAGCAGTTCGCCGATCCCGCAGCCCGCTGCGCCCGCCCCGAACAGCACGATTCGCTGGTCCGCCAGCGTGCCGCCGGTCCGCCGAACCGCGGACAAGAGCGTGCCGAGCGCCGTGGCGGCGGTCCCCTGAATATCGTCGTTGAAGCTCAGCAACCGGTCCCGGTAGCGGTCGAGCAGGCGGTGCGCATTGTGGCCTGCGAAATCCTCCCACTGGAGCAGGACGCCCGGCCACCGCTCGGCCACCGCGGTGACGAAGCTTTCGAGGAAGCCGTCATACTCGTCGCCCCGGACACGGGCATGGCGCCAGCCGACGTACAGCGGGTCATCGCGTCGCGCAGCATTGTCGGTGCCCACGTCGAGGAGGATCGGCAGCACTTCGGCCGGGTGCAGCCCCGCGCACGCGGTGTACAGCGCGAGCTTGCCGATCGGGATCCCCATCCCGCCCGCACCCTGATCGCCAAGCCCAAGGATCCGCTCGCCGTCGCTGACGACGATCACCTTGACTCGGTCGAACGCCGGGTCCGCCAGGATATCGGCGATGCGGCTCTGGTTGGGATAGCTGAGGAACAGCCCGCGCGGGCGGTGCCAGATTTCGCTGAACCGCTCGCATCCTTCGCCGACGGTTGGGGTGTAGATCAGCGGGAGCATCCGCGGCAGGTCGCGCTGGACCAGCGCGTGGAACAGGATCTCGTTCGAATCCTGCAGTTCGCGCAGGAAGGCGTAACGGTGAAAATCGTCCGCCATCCCGTCGAGCGCGCGCATCCGCCGCTCGATCTGGCTGTCGAGCGTTCCGATGTGCGGCGGAAGCAACCCGTGCAATCCGAACGTGTCGCGCTCCGTCTCGGTAAAGGCGGTGCCTTTGTTGGTCAGCGGATCGGCGAGCAGTGCGCGTGCGGCGGCGTGATGGGCGGGAGCGATGAGAAGGGGGTCCTTTCAGAAGCGCAGGCTGATCCAGCCTGCCAGGAAGTCCGAGCTCTTATAGCCTGCGTCGCGCAGCGCCGGCCCGGCGGCGAGATGTTCGTAGCGTCCCGTCAGCGAGACGCGGGGCGACAGCGTCCACACGGCCTGCAACCGCGACACGTTGGCGATTCGCGCGGCGCGGAAGTTCTGCGTTCCCGCGAACGGTGCGCCGCTGGCACGGTACACGGCATCGGTGACGTTTGCGCGCCAATTCAACGCATATTCCGCCGTCACGCGCAGCGCCTTGGTCGGGGATACTGTCACGTTGGGGGCAAGCGTGACGAGGTTCGACGGCGTCAGGAACAATTGATAGCTGTAATAGATGTTGTTCCCGAACGGCGCATAGGCGTTGCGCAACGTCTGCCCGCCATACCCGCCGCCACCGCTCGAATAGTCGAAATGCACGCCGACGCGTGGCGCGGTCTTGGCCTTGCTCACGCGGTACGTCTGCGCGATGAAAAACTGCCACGCGTCGATCCGCTGGTCGATATAGGTCCCGAACTGGTGGTTGACGGTCCAGTCGATCGTCACCGGGCCAGCATCGCCATATGCGTGAACGCCCGCATAGAAGCGTTCCGCGGGGCCGATCCTGCCGCCCCAGGCTCCGACCGAATTCTTGCGCCGCCAGAAGAACGGATCGACGAACAGGTTCGACCCGCCGAACGTGGTCTTGGGCACCACGAACCCGAGCGACACGCCCGAGAAGCGGCGCGCGGGGTCGCTCACGTCATCGTCGGTCCCGAGATCGCCGTAGGCGGTCGGCTTGAGGTCGAACAGGTCGGCACGCACGGTCTTGCCCTTCGCCCACAGCCGGATGCCGTTGAGCGTGTAGCGGATCGTGTTGTTGTCGCGCTGTGAGACGAGCAAATTTGGGCCGTCGGTAAATTCCTGGCGACCGTAGCGTGCGCCAAACTGCACCGAACCGACATCGACGTCGCCTTCGACGAACGCCTGCTGGACCGATAAATCGTTGCGCAGGTTGGCGGCGGGCTGGCCCAGTTCGACCCCGCCAATGCCGCCGTGCGCCAGCTCGATGTAGCCGCGCAGATGCGGCCCGACGTGCAGGTCCGCGCCTCCGACGATGCGGGTGATGTCCTGCCGCTGCGCTTTGCTGTCGCGCAGGTTCGGGTTGGTGGTGTGGTTCATCCGCAGCCGCAATTCGCCCGACAGCGTCAGGTAGACGTCACCGTTCGAATCGAGCGGCAGGAACTTGAGCCGGTCGAGCGGATCGTCGCGCTTCGCCGGATCGCGGAGATTGCTCCAGTCCTCGGCCCAGCGGGAGAGGTTGTAGCCGTTGGTATTGGCGCCTTCGCCCCCGCCTGCGGCGGGATAGCTGGTGGCGATCTCGGTCGCCGGGGCCTTTTCTCCCGCACTCTTCTGGGCATACGCGCCCGATGCGGCGAGGGCGGCGTAGGGCGCGAGGAACGCCGTGGCGACACGCAGTCGCGAAGCAATCATCATGACAAACGTCCTTTCCGGATCAGTTCGCGACGCCGAGCGTCACGGCAGCCGGGCTGGCAGGCGCAGGCGAGGCGACCGTCGTCTTGCCGGAGAGCGCGGCATTGAGCTGCTCCAGGTCGAGCTTGCCCTCCCATTTCGACACAACGACGGTTGCGACCGCATTGCCGATGAAGTTGGTCAGGCTGCGGCATTCGGACATGAAGCGGTCGACCCCGAGGATCAGCGCCATCCCCGCGACCGGCACCGACGGCACGATCGACAGCGTTGCGGCGAGGGTGATGAACCCTGCGCCGGTAACGCCCGCCGCGCCCTTGGACGACAGCATCGCGACGCTCAGCAGCAGCAACTGCTGCCCCAGTGTCAGGTCGACGTTGCACGCCTGCGCGATGAACAGCGCGGCCAGCGTCATGTAGATGTTGGTGCCGTCGAGGTTGAAGCTGTAGCCGGTCGGCACGACCAGCCCGACGATCGACTTGGGGCAGCCGGCGCGCTCCATCTTCTCGATCAGCGAGGGCAGTGCGCTTTCCGACGACGAGGTGCCGAGCACCAGCAGCAGTTCGGCCTTGAGGTAGAGGATCAGCTTGATGATCGAGAAGCCGGTCAGCCGCGCGACCAGCCCGAGCACGACCAGCACGAAGATCAGCGAGGTCGCATAGAAGGTGCCGACCAGCGTCGCGAGATTGGCGAGCGTGCCGACGCCGTATTTGCCGATCGTGAACGCCATCGCGCCGAATGCGCCGATCGGGGCCGCGCGCATCACGATGCCGACCAGCTTGAAGAAGGTGATCGACACATCGTTGAGCAGATCGAGCACCTTGGCCCCGCGTTCGCCAATCAGCGCGAGCGCGATCCCGAACAGGATCGAGATGAACAGCACTTGCAGGATGTTGCCCTGCGTCATCGCCGACAGGAACGTGTCGGGAATGATGCCCGTCAGGAAGCCGGTCAGCGTCGTCTCATGCGCCTTCGCGGCATATTCGCTGACCTTCGATGCATCGAGCGAGGCGGGATCGATGTTGAGTCCCGCGCCTGGCCGGACGACGTTGGCGACGACCATCCCGACGATCAGCGCGAGCGTCGAGAAGAACAGGAAATAGGCGAACGCCTTGCCCGCCACGCGTCCGACCGACCCGAGATCCCGCATCCCGGCAATGCCGGTGACGATCGTCAGGAAGATGACCGGCGCGATTACCATCTTTACCAGCTTGATGAAGGCATCGCCGATCGGCTTCATCGCTTCGCCCGTCTGAGGCGCGAAATGGCCGAGCAGCACGCCCGCGACGATCGCGAGCAGAACCTGGAAATAGAGTTGCGCGTACCACCGCTTTGGAGCGGCAGGCGGCTGTTCGCCGGCAGCGGGGATCGAAATGGACATGGGGCCTTCATCCT
Organism: Sphingomonas sp. PvP055; assembly: GCF_040546365.1. NCBI lineage: Bacteria > Pseudomonadati > Pseudomonadota > Alphaproteobacteria > Sphingomonadales > Sphingomonadaceae > Sphingomonas > Sphingomonas sp. PvP055. The sequence continues at coordinate 3,787,789 of NZ_JBEPNS010000001.1, read as the reverse complement.
CTGAACACGCGGTTCGGCTCTGCGGCGATACCTGCTGCCCGAAGTATCGCGTCCATTGCCGCGCGGCTTGGCACATATTCGTAATTCACCAAAAACCCCCGCTTTTCGGTGGTTTGTGGAAGTTTCTCATGAAACCAAGTGTCGAAAATGGCCGTCACGATCCGGCGCTTGTGCCGAAAGTTGCACATCGTCGCCACGATGCTAGGGTTTCGCATGCGGATGGTCTTTTCTGGACGACGAGTCGGCGTTGCCGTCGTTGCGATCCTCCTCGCGCTTGCGGTCGCGTGGGCCGTTGGCGGGGTGATCGAACACCAGGCCCGTATCCGGCTCGTGGCATCGTTGACGGCGGATGCGCGGCTGCGCGCCGCGCTGCTCGCCAGCGAAGTCGCGCGGTTCCGCCTCCTGCCGCTTGCGCTGGCCGATGATCAGGATGTCGTCGCAGCGTTGGAGGGGCGGACGAATGCGCGAGCGATCCTCGATCGCAAGCTCGAACGCCTGGCCGTCGAAACCGGCGCGGAGGCAATGTACGTAATCGCGCCCGATGGTCGAGCGATCGCAGCGAGCAATTGGCGCAGTAGGAAGAGTTTCGTCGGCAACGATTATCGCTTCCGCCCGTATTTCCAGCAGGCGCGCGGCGGCGGTGAGGGACGGCAGTTCGCGCTCGGCACGGTCAGCAACCGCCCCGGCCTCTATCTTGCGCGACGGACATCGGCGGCTGGCGTCGTCGTGGTGAAGCTCGATTTCGGGTCGATCGAACGGCAATGGGCGGCGGCGGGTGGCGTCACCTTCGTCACCGACCCAGCCGGGCTGATCCTCATTGCGAGCCGCCCGCAGTGGCGCTTTGCGATGACACGACCGCTGTCGTCCACCGAACGCGCGACCGCCTTGCGAACCAGCGGCGCCGCTGCCTTGCTGCAGGTCCCGTTCCGGGCGGCACGGGGCGGACGGATCGCGGTTCCGGGGGAGAAAGGCACCTTGCTCGTCGTGCAGACCGCGCCGGACGGCGCGGGGTGGCGCGTAACGCTCGCGCAACCGACGCGCGTCGCGGTGGACGATGTCGCCCGGGCGGGGGCGATCGTCGCGGGGATGGTCACGCTAGTGCTGTTGTGGCTTACCGGGGCGGGATGGTCCGCGGCGCGGCGCCGGGCGGACCGGACGAGCCAGCTCGAACAGGCGGTCGCCGACCGGACCGCCGCGCTCCGCCACGAAATCGAGGAACGGACCGAGCTGGAAACGCGCGCGGCGATCCTGCGCGAGGCGTTGCGCCAGGCAAACCGGTTGGCCACGCTTGGGCAGATCACCGCGAGCGTCGCGCATGAAACAGCGCAGCCGGTTGCCGCGATCCGCACTTATGCCGCGACTGGGGAGACGCTGCTCGACCGCGGCGCGACCGAGGACGTCCGCACCAACCTCCGCGCGATCGCCCGCCTGACCGAACGGATCGGCGCGGTCACCGCGCAGCTGCGCGGGTTCTCGCGCAAGGCGAGCGGGGAAATCGGCCCGGTGCCGCTCACCGAAGTGATCGAGGGCGCGCAGTTGATCCTGCGCGAGCCCTTGTCGCACATCCGGGTCGCGTGGCCGGCGGTCGCAGCCGACCTCTGCGTGATCGCGGGGCGGATCCGGCTCGAGCAAGTGTTCGTCAACGTGCTGCAAAACGCGACCGAAGCGCTTCAGGCGCAGCCGGACGGGGCGATCGTCGTGACGGTCGACCCCCGGGACGACAACGTCGTCGTCCGGATTCACGACAACGGTCCGGGTATCGCGCCCGAGATCGCGGAGCGCCTGTTCACGCCGTTCGCGACCAGCCGGGCGGCGGGACTGGGCCTGGGATTGGTGATCGCAAAGGATATCATGGAAGATCTGGGCGGGTCGCTGCGCCTCGCCCCGGAGCCGCACGGCGCCTGTTTCGAACTCGTATTGCGGAGAGCGCCATGACCGCCGGCCTGCGCGTCGCGCTGATCGAGGATGACGAGGACCTGCGCGTCTCGACGACGCAGTTGCTGTCGCTCGCCGGGTTCACGGTCGATGCCTATCCGGCGGCGACCCCGGCGCTGGCCGCGATCCAGGCAGACTTTCCGGGCGTCGTCGTCACCGACGTGCGCTTGCCGCATCTCTCGGGAACCGAAGTGTTCGAGCAGTTGCGCGCGCGCGATCCGAGCCTGCCCGTGATCCTGATCACGGGGCACGGCGATGTCGAGATGGCGGTTTCCGCGCTGAAGGCGGGCGCGTGGGATTTCCTGACCAAGCCGTTCGATCCCGACGTATTGCTGGCCGCGGTCACACGCGCGGCGACCGCGCGGATGCTCGAGCTGGACAACCGGCGACTCCGCGCCGCGGCGCAGGCGACGGGCGCGCCGGAGGACGATGCCAGCAACGGCCTGATCGGGTATTCCCCCGCGATCGAGCGACTGCGGTCGATGATCCCGGTGTTGGCCGACGCGGACATCGACTTGCTGATCGAGGGCGAGACCGGGACCGGGAAGGCGCTGCTCGCGCGGCGCATCCATGCGGCGGGCAAGCGGCGACGGCATCGCTTGCTCGGCGTCGCCTGTGGTGCGTATCCGGACGCGTTGCTCGACAGCGACCTGTTCGCCCGGGTCGGCAGCGGGAGCGTGGTCGCGGCGAGCCGCGGCACCGTGCTGCTTGATGATCTCGACCAGGCATCGCGCGCGCTTCAGGCGCGGCTGACCGCGCTGGTCGAGGCGCGCGCGCTGGTCACCCCCGGCGTGCGCGATGCGGTTCCGATCGATCTGCGCGTGATCGCCACCGCCGCCGAACCCGGCGCGCGCGCGGAAGATGCGATCGCGCCCGCCTTGTTATACCGGATCGCGGCGGTGCGATTGCGGATGCCGCCCTTGCGCGAACGGCGCGAGGACGTGGTACCGTTGTTCGCCCATTTCGTCGCCGAGGCGGCGCAGCGCATCGAAGGACCGGTGCCCGCGATGACCGCGGCGGCGCAACATCATCTCGCCACGCACGACTGGCCCGGCAACGTTCGCGAACTCGCCCATTTTGCCGAGCGGTTCGTCCTCGGGCTCGACGCGACCGCGGATACCACCGAAGCGCAGCCGGCGAGCCTGCCCGAGCGGCTCGATGCGTTCGAGCGCGCCGCGATCATCGCCGCGATGAGCGCGGCTGGCGGAGAAGTCGGCGTGGCGATCGAGCATCTCGGGATCCCGCGCAAAACCTTCTATTACCGCGTCAAGCGGCTCGGGATCGCGTTGGGGCCTTTGAAGCGCCCAGGGTAGTGGCTGGCCGTGTAGTCCAGCGTTGGCGTTATCCGACGCTGCGTTCGCCATGTTGGAGGAGCGCGGGGATCACGAGATCCTCCTCGTCCTCCAGATGCCGTGCCAGCAACTGGATCAACCGGTCGGTCGCGTCGGAATAGCCGTCGCGGGCAGCGGCCACGGCACTCCCCCCGCGCGGGAGCGCGGTCACGAGCTGGCGGGCGGCGTCGAGGGATGTCAGCACTGCGCCGTGGATCAGGTGGTGATCGCTTTCCAGCAAGTCGAAGCCGTGCTGCATCCGGGGATCGAGCGCGCGGAACTTGGGGAAATAGGCAGCGTCCTCGATCTGGTGATGCCCCTCCAGATGCTGCAGGAACTGGTTAAACCGAGGTACGAACGCTTGCTGGAACGCGTTCGCCTCCAGGGTACCGTCGCGGAAAGCCTGGGTGATCTGCTGCAATTGGTTGCCCTGATCGCGCAAACTGGCGTGAACCTGCAACCAAAACGCGGCGAGTTCGCCAAAATTGTGGTGTTCCCGCCACGTCGGCGCCGGATACGTGTCGCGCAGATAGGCGATCGTGCCGGGCAATCCCGATCGGCTTTCCAGTGGCCAGGCGGTGGAATCATCGGACATGCGAACGGCTTAAGCGGTAGCGGGGCGACGCCGCAACCGCCAACCGCCCTTTTCACGGACGCAAGGGTTTGCTCTACTTCGTGCCATGACCCTTTCCCGCAGCCTCATCGCCCTTTCGCTATCGTCGGCGATCGCCATTGCCACGCCGCTCACGGCCCAATCGACGTACGATCAGGTCGATCCGATGATCGGCACCGGGGGGGAAGGGCATACGTTTCCGGGCGCGGTCGCGCCGTTCGGCATGGTTCAGCTCAGCCCGGACACCGACACCGGGCATCTCGTGCGGGACAGTTACAAATGGGCGGCGGGCTATCGGTATAGCGATCCGACGATCCAGGGCTTCTCGCACACGCATTTCTCGGGTGCCGGGCATTCCGACCTCGGCGATTTCCTCGTGATGCCGGTGGCGGGGAATACGGTGTCGCTAGAACCCGGCGACGCGGCGCAACCCGGCTCGGGCTATCGCTCGCGGTTCGATCACGGCAGCGAGATCGCAGTGCCCGGCTATTATGCGGTGACGCTGCGTGATGCGAGCGTCCGCGCGGAAATGACCGCGGGTACGCGTGTCGGCGTGCATCGCTATACCTTCCCGACGGGCAAGGCGGCGCATCTCGTGCTTGATCTGCGCAGCTCACTTTATACCTATCCGGGCAAGATCCTGTGGTCCTCGCTCCGGCTGCTGCCCGACGGCACCATCGTCGGCGCGCGGCAGACACGGGGGTGGGCCCCCGATCGGCAGCTGTTCTTCGCGATGCGCTTCTCGGCACCGCTGACTGACCATGCCTTCGTCAGCACCGAGCGCGATGTGCCATACAAGGGCTTCCAGGGGCCGGGGCGCGGAAGCGATGCCGTGGCCGAACGGTCGGGACGGGCGCTGGCCGCGCGGCTCGATTTCGGACAATTGACGCAGCCGCTCGAAGTACGGGTCGCGATTTCGTCGGTCGATGAGGCGGGGGCGATCGCCAATCTTGCGAGTGAGCCGACCTCGTTCGACGCGGTCCGCGCGAAGACGGTGGCGGCATGGCACACGGCGCTCGATGTGCTAACGCTGCAGGCACCCGCGCCGATGCAACGCAACGTCGCGACTGCGCTATATCACAGCTTGCTCGCGCCATCGGTCGCGGGGGATTTCGACGGACGCTATCGCGGGCCGGACAATCAGGTCCACCAGGCGAAGGGCTACACCTTCCGCTCGACCTTCTCGCTCTGGGATACGTTCCGCGCCGAACATCCGTTGCTCACCCTGGTCCAGCCGGCGGAGACAACGCGCGAAATCGTCCAGTCGCTGATCGACAGCCGGGTGCACAGCCCGGACGGCATTCTACCGGTCTGGCAGTTCCAGGGCCGCGAGACGTGGACGATGATCGGCTATCACGCGGTGCCGGTCATCGCCGACGCTTATCTGAAGGGGATCCGCGGGTTCGATGCCAACGCCGCGCTCGATGCGATGGTCGCGAGCGCGACCTACGGTCCGTACGGTGGCCTGAACGACTATATGAAGCTCGGCTACGTCCCGATCGACCGGGAGCCCGAAGCGGCCTCCAAGACGGTCGAATATGCCTATGACGACTGGACCATATCCCGGATGGCCGCGGCGATGGGGCGCAAGGACGTTGCGGCAACCTTCGCCAAACGCGCAGGCTATTGGCGCAACAGCTTCGATCCAAAGACGGGTTTCGTCCGCGCGCGAAAGAGCGACGGTGCGTTTCGCGTGCCGTTCGACCCGACCGCGATCAACTACGGGTCGGATTATACCGAAGGCAACGCCTGGCAATACAGCTGGTTCGTACCCCAGGACCAAGCCGCGCTGGTCACCGCGCTGGGGGGCGACCGCGCGACCGTCGCCAAGCTCGATGCGATGTTCGACTATGACAATTCGAAACTCGACTACAGCCACGCCGAGGATATCGCTGGCCTGATCGGCCAGTACATCCACGGCAACGAACCAAGCCACCATGTCGCCTATCTTTACGGTTACGCAGGTGCGCCCTGGCGGACCCAGGCGCGGCTACAGCAGATCGTTGCCAGCCAGTACCATCCGACGCCGGATGGGTTGGCAGGAAACGATGACTTAGGGCAGATGTCGGCATGGCTGGTCTTCACGGCGCTCGGCTTCTATCCGGTGACGCCGGGCAGCCTCGAATATGTCATCGGTCGTCCGTTCGTTGAGCGGGCTGTGCTGGCGCTGCCCAACGGCAAGCGGTTGACGATTGTAGCGGACGGACTTGATCCGACGCACCCCTATGTCGGCAGTGTGACGCTGAACGGCAGACCCGTCACGAAGGCGTATCTTCGGCATGACCAGATCCTTGCAGGCGGCGCATTGCGCTTCCGCATGCAGGCATCGCCGAACATGACATGGGCGACCACGCCCACGGATCGCCCGTTCTCCTTGAGCAGGCAGCGATAAAAATTCGCTTGGGGATGGATCGAAAACGCGGGTCGAGCGTGCCACGTTAATAGCTGTAAATTGGTTAACAAACCCCACTGTCAGTGGATTTTACACATCGAGCGAACGGTTTAGCGGCGTTTCCCACAAAACGTGGGTTGGCACGGAGCTTGCTAGTAAGGTTTCGTCAATTAATGGAGTGTTGTAAATGCGTACCAAGCTTCTTTCCGCCGCTGCTGCCGTCGCCATCGCAGCTGTTGCAGGCGTTGCGCCCGCTTCGGCTGCTGTTTTCCCCGTCAACGCAACTGCACAGAACGCTGCGAACAACGGCTTCTTCACCGCCGCTGCAGGCGGCGCTGGCACGTTCAACGGCTCGTTCGGCGTTCGGAACATTGCCCAGGGCAATTTCTCGGAAATCTTCACGTTCACCCTGCCGACCGACGGTCTGGGCAGCGGTTCGGTAACCTCGATCGCATCGGGCATGCTGTCGGCGCTCACCGACGCCAACTTCACGTCGGTGTTCTTCAACGGTCAGGCTGCTCAAATCGCACCGAACGGTCGTTTTGAGTTCGCTTCGCTCGAGCTCGTTCCGATCACGGCTGGCCAGCTCAACACGCTGACCGTGAACGGCTTCTCGTTCGGCGGCGCATCGATCGGCGGCAGCCTGTCGTTCACGCCGACTGCAGGCGCTGTTCCGGAAACCGCAACGTGGATGATGATGCTCGCCGGCTTCGGCATGATGGGTGCAGGCCTGCGCTATCGTCGTCGCAGCTCGACCGTCGCTTTCGCTTAATCGCGGTAAGTCAGGAAATGCCGCCGGTGAAAACCGGCGGCATTTTTTTGTCCGTCAAAGATCGGGCAGGAAAACTTTCACCAGCGCATTCCCCGACTGCGTGCGGTGGATCGCTTCGTCAGACGTAAGCTCGTCCGCGAGCTCGAGAGCGTCGTCGCGCGAGAAGAACAGGGCATAGAGCGAGCGCGCCACGGCGCCCGTCGACAGATCGCCCGCAGCGGCGTCGATCCGCCGCCGGATGCTCGAAATCTCCAGCCACATCAGTTGCGACGGCGCGCCGACGCTGGTGTTGGTGCGCGGTGTGCCGATCGACTTGAACCCCAGCATTGCTTCGTAAAACCGCCGGTGCCGCGGATTGACCTCGATAAACAGGTCGGTGCAGCGGTGGTGATGATAGCCGTAGATGAAGACGATATGGAACAGCGCGGCGAGCAGCGGCTTGGAGGGCAGGCCGGTTTCGAACGCAAGCCGGCTGAGTTCGCAGATCTTGCGACCCGTCGTTTCGCGGAATGGGTTGAGCTCGTCGGCGAAGATTGCGTCAGCGGCCAGCCCGGCCTCGGAGTCCACCACCAGCGTGACGGTCCCGAGCACCTGGGCGTCGGCCGTTGCGGTAAAGGTTGCGCACGCCCGATGGGCGGGAAGCGCATGATTGCTGCCATAACCACGCCAGGCATAGCGGCGGTTGATCAGAGAACAGGCATTTTCCCGACGATCGCTCGTGTCGGCCAGCTCGATCTGCACCGGCCGTCCGAAAACGCCCGGCGGAAAGCGAGGCGCGTTGTAGGGTTGTGTCCCCATCGACCGACCGCGATGCTGGCGAGGCGAACCCACCGTGCGGAACGAACACCCCCGGCTGCATACCCATCGCAAACCCCCAATTTCAGCAACACATACTGATCTCGCGACCACGTCTTGAAGGCAGTCTCCATAAATTTGTCTTTACGGAATGCCTTACCGGACAGTGCGGAGTTGCCGAATAGGGTTAATAAACGCCAGCCTTTTGAACAGGCTGCTCGGTCAGTCGTGCCGTTTGTAAGGTTAACGCGCGACGGCTACTTGCGGTGCGCCCCAAATGAAACAGACGTTCGTACAAAAGGATGATCTGTCCGGGAGGGGGGTATGAACACGCCATATGCCGCAATCGGCGCGATCGATTCGCGGAAAGGGGGGGCGGAACGCCGCGCGGCGGTGTTATAGAACACCCCATCCTGCCAAGCGAGTCGACGGATCTCGTCCGCCGCATCGTATGGACACGACATCGTCGTTCCCGACCGGTTGCCCGCATCCGTGAACCCCGCCTCGAAGGCGTCGATCAAACTGTCTAGGCAAGTATCGCGCAGCATAAGTGTTAAACCTTGTGTTCCCCCGAGGGTTCCGACTGGTTAAGCATTTTCCAGTACCTACCATATTAGGACGGTCTCGCAAAATCGGGCAGGCGCGGACAGGCCAAGAGGGTCACCGGGCATCATCGAGCGGGTCCTGGTCGCGGTTTGTACGCATCAGCACTGCGGTGACGAACGCCACCGCACAAATTGCGGTCACGTACCAATAGAAGCCGGATTCATTGCCGGCGGCCTTGAACGACAAGGCAACATATTCAGCGGAGCCACCGAACAGCGCGTTGCCGATCCCGTACGCAAGGCTCACGCCCAGCGCGCGGACATGCACCGGGAACAGCTCGGCTTTGAACAGACCGCTGATCGACGTGTACAGGCTGTTGATCGCCAGGCCCGCCAGCACGAGCGCGAAGGCTGCACCCGCACTCTGCACGTTGGCGAGCAGCGACAGCAGCGGCACCGTCGCCAGCGTTGCAAGTGCGCCGAACAGCAGCATGTTGGTTCGCCGCCCAATCCGGTCCGACAGCAGGCCGAACACCGGTTGCAGCAAGGCGAACGGGATCAGCACCGCCGTCATCACCCAATTCGCGGACTTGGCGTCCATGTGCGCGGTATTGACCAGATACTTCTGCATGTACGTCGAGAAGACGTAGAACATCAGCGATCCGCCGGCGGTCAGCCCCAGCACGGTCAGGAATGCTCGCCAATGCGGGATCAGGCCGCGTAGCGTGCCGGCATCGGGATGCTTGGCACCGGTATTGGTCGTCTCGTGCAGGACATGCCGGAAGAGAAGGATCGTCAACGCCGCCACCGCGCCGATCGCGAACGGGATACGCCAGCCGAACGCGCGCATTTCCTCGGTAGTGAGGACTTGCTGCAGGATCAGGATCACCGCGAGCGCGAGCAACTGCCCGCCGATCAGCGTAACATATTGAAACGAGGCGAAGAAGCCGCGCCGCCCGGTGAAAGCGATTTCGCTGAGATAGGTCGCGGCGGTGCCATATTGCCCGCCGGTCGAGAACCCCTGGATCATCCGCCCGAGCAGTAGCAGCGCGGGGGCGAACGCGCCGATCGTTGCGTAGGTCGGCAGCGACGCGATCAGCGCGGAGCCGATCCCCATCAGGATGATCGACACCACCATCGCGCGTCGCCGCCCGTGCTGGTCCGCGAACCGCCCGAAATACCATCCGCCGAGCGGCCGCAACAGGAAGCCGACAGCGAAGATCCCCGACGTGCCGAGCAACTGCGCGGTACGGTCGCCGGTGGGGAAGAACTCGGCGGAAAAGTACAGCGCGGTGAAGGCGTAGACGTAGAAGTCGTACCATTCGATCAGATTGCCCATCGACCCCGCGACGATCGCGCGTGCGCGCGCGGCGGTGCTCAGTTCCGCGGTCGATCCGCTCGAGGCGGGCGCGGCGGGGGCTCGGTCTGGCTGGGCTAAGGTCATGACCATGCTTGTGAACCGTCATGATCCGGGTCGCAACGTCGCGGTAACATTACGTTGCAAACGGACAGGATGGCCGCCGCCTAACCAATGCTTCCCAACGCCCGGACGCGGGCTCTCGCGTGGATTTCGTTCTGCGACAGCACGACGGTCGCGGGGCGGACGCGTTCGATCACCGAGCGCACGAACGGACGGATCGTCGGGTTGGTCAGCAGGCACGGGATCTCGCCATCGCCGGCCAACCGGTCGAACGTCTCGCGCACCGCGGCGATGAAGCCTTGCAACGCGGACGGCGCCATCGCGAGCTGGCGTTCGTCGCCGTGGCCGATGATGCTTTCGGCAAAGGCGGCGTCCCAGTCGGGCGACAGCGTGACGATCGGGATCGCGCCATCCATCGCCTGTTGCGCCGAAATCTGTCGCGCGAGGCGCGCGCGGACATGCTCGGTCATCTGCGTGAGGTTGGCGGTAATCGGCGCCGCCTCGGCAATCCCTTCGAGGATCGTCGGAATATCGCGGATCGACACGCCCTCGCTCAGCAGGTTCTGCAGGATCCGCTGGACCCCCGACACCGAGATGCGGCTCGGCACGATCTCGGCGACCAGCTTGGCCGAATCCGGATGAATCTCGCCGAGCAGCTTCTGCACCTCGGTATAGCTCAGCAGGTCGGCGATGCTGCCTTTGACCAGCTCGGTCAGGTGCGTGGTGATGATCGTGCCCGCATCGACCACGGTCAGCCCGCGGAACCCGGCTTCCTCGCGCAGATCGCGGTCGATCCACAACGCGGGCAGGTTGAAGACGGGTTCGCGCGTCGCGTCGCCGGGAATGCCGGTCGGGCCGCCACCGGGGTTGATGACGAGCAGCCGGTCGAGCCTAATCTCACCGCGCGCCGCCTCGGTTTCCTTGATCGTGACGAGATATTCGTTGGGCTTGAGCGCGAGATTGTCGATGATCCGTACCGCGGGCAGCACGAAACCGAATTCGGTCGCCATCTGTCGCCGCAAAGCGCGGACCTGATCGTCGAGCCTCGGCTCGCGCGCCGTATCGTTGATGATCGGGAGCAGGCCGTAGCCAATCTCGATCCGCACCGCATCGATCGCGAGCGTGCGCGAGATCGGTTCCTCGGCCACTGCGGACGCTTCCGCTTCGGCGGCCGCGCTGGCGGCGGCGGCGCGCGCGGCAGTGACGGTGGCGGCGCGCGACAGCGACCAGGCGGCATAGCCCGCCAGCCCCGAGAACAACGCGAACGGCACGAACGGCAACCCCGGCAGCAACGCCAGCGCGCCCATCAGCGCGGATACCATCCCGAACGCCTTGGGATAACGCCCGAGCTGTTCGCCGAGCGCCGCGCCGGTCTTGCCCGCGACCCCGCCCTTGGACACGAGCAGCCCCGCCGCCATCGACACGATCAGCGCGGGGATCTGGCTGACCAGCCCGTCGCCGATCGTCAGCAACGTATAGGTGTGGAACGCTTCGCCGAACGGTACGCCGTGGATCGCAACGCCGATGATCAGCCCGACCACCACGTTGATTGCGGTGATCAGCAACGCCGCGATCGCATCGCCCTTCACGAACTTGGACGCACCGTCCATCGCGCCATAGAAGCCGCTTTCGGCCTCGACCTCGCCGCGGCGATCTCGCGCCTGTTGCTCGGTGATCATGCCCGCCGACAGATCAGCGTCGATCGCCATCTGCTTGCCGGGCATTGCATCCAGGCTGAAGCGCGCCGCGACTTCGGCGATGCGCCCCGCGCCCTTGGTAATGACGACGAAGTTGATCACGACGAGGATCGCGAAGATGGTGAGCCCGATCACGGTCTCCCCGCCGATCAGGAATTCGCCGAACGCGCCGATCACGCCGCCCGCCGCCTGTGCGCCTTCGTGCCCATGCGCGAGGATTAATCGGGTAGAAGCGAGGTTGAGTCCGAGCCGAAGCATCGTTGCGATCAACAGGATCGTCGGAAAAGCGGATAGCTGCAGCGGCTTTTCGATGAAAAGCGCGGTCATCAGGATCATCACCGACAGCGTGATCGACAGCGCGAGCCCGAGGTCGAGCATCCATGCGGGCAAGGGCAGGATGAGCATCGCAATGATTGCGACCACGCCGATCGCCAGCGCCATGTCACGGTTCGCGCCGATCCGCGCGAACATCTGGTTGAGCACGGGCATCGCCTCAGACCGCCGGTGTCACGGCGATTCCCGCCTCGACGAAGGTCTTGAGCTTGTTGCGCATCGTCCGCACCGAAATGCCGAGGATCTGCGAGGCGGAGGTGCGGTTGCCGCGACACCGTTCCAGTGTCAGCAGGATCAGGTCGCGCTCGACGTCCTCGACCGTGCGCCCGACCAGCGCGTCCATTTCGGCGGGGCCATTCCCGCGCGTCGCAGTCGCCGCGATGCGTGACCCGTCCGCCAGAACCAGCGCGTCCGGCGAGAGGTCCGGTCCCGCGCCGAGCAGCACCGCGCGGTGCATGACGTCCTGGAGTTCGGCGACGTTGCCCGGCCAGTCATAGCCGGCAAGCAGACGGCACGTCTGATCCGACAGCGTCGGAGCAGGGCGCCCTTCCGATGCCGCAAAGCTTGTGGCGAAACTCCGCGCGAGCAAGGGGATGTCCCCGCCGCGCGCGCGCAGCGGCGGCAGGATGATCGTCGCCAGCGCGAAGCGCGCGAGCAGATCCGCGCGGAACCGCCCCGCGTCGACCAGTGCCTCCAGCGCTCTGCGCGCGCTCGCGATCATCCGGGGCGCGCCCGCCTCGTCGATCGCGCCGAGCAGGCGCGCCTGCAACGCCGCGGGCAGCACCTCGATATCGCGCAGGAAGACGGTGCCGCCGCGCGCCGTCGTCATGGCGCCGCGACGGTGTCCGCGCGCCATCGGGAAGGCGGTCCCGTCATGGCCGAACAGTTCATATTCCAGAATGTCGGGGGCGACCCCGGCGCATTCGATCGTCACGAACGTCCCGCCGCCGCGCCCGGCCTGATGAATCGCCTGTGCGACGCGTTCCTTGCCGGTGCCGCGTTCGCCGGTCAGCAGGATCGGAGCGTGGCTCGCGCCCATCGCGCGGGCAAAGTCGAGCGCGCGCAGGAAAGCGGGATGCGCGCCGATCAGCGGCCCGGCCGGAAGGGCGGCGATCTCGCGGATCGCCGCGGCGATCAGTTCGCGGTCCGGCGGCAGCGGCACATAATCACGCGCGCCTGCGCGGATCGCGGCGACCGCGCGCGCCGCCGAGGCATCGATCCCACACGCGATGACGGGAACCGCGAACCGCTCGGCGGCAAGATCCGCGAGGAACCCGCAGACGTCGGTCGCGATGTCGATCATCACCAGCGCGGCACCCTGTTCGCGCAGGCATGCCAGCGCCGCCTCGACCGTGGTCGCGGTCGCGACTTCGGCCCCTGCATCGCGCGCCATTCCGGCGGCGACGTGAAACGCACCATCGGCAGGGCCGACGAGCAGCATCCGAACGATCGAACCGCCCATCCGCTCAGCGCCCCGCCCGGACGATTTCGGTGAGCGTCACGCCAAGCGCATGATCGACCAGCACGACTTCACCGCGCGCAACCAGCCGGTCGTTGACGAACACGTCGACCGGTTCGCCTACGCGACGGTCAAGCTCGAACACCATGCCCGTGGACAGGTCGAGCAAATCGCCGACGGGCATTTGCGCCCGCCCCAGTACCGCCTGCACCTTGACCGGAACCTCGTGCACCGCCTCGAGCCCGGTCGGTCTGGCGCGATGCTGTTCCGTGGGATGGTCGTCGAATTCCTGATAGACGGGGGCTATCCCATCGTCGCCGGCGCCACTCAGGGTCGCGAGATCGTGCGACATCGGATCGCCAGCGGGAAAGGCGTCGTCGGACATGGTCTGCTCCATCATGCGTTCATCCATTGCCGCAGCACCGCGGCGGCTTCGGGCGGGCTGGCCGCCACGCTGTCCCCGATCTTCTTGAGCACCGACGCCTTCACGCGGCCGTCGACTTGCGCGACGGTGATCTCATGGTCGAGCAACGGCTGGTCGGTTTGCGACGCCTGCAGCGCCTCGAGCCGTCGCAGCGCCTCGGGGTCGCCGCCTGCCGCCTGTTCGGCAATGGCGAGCATCTCGGCCTGCTGATCAACCAGCGCGGCTTGCGCTGCCTCGGGGTCGGTCGCCGGCGCCGGGTCCCGGCGGGCGCGGAGCATCCGAAGCGCGATCAGGCCGACGACGGCGATCATCAGCAGCTTGACCAGCCCGACGACCTGGTCCGACGTCAGCACCGACCACCATGCGCTCTTGCTGTCCGCCAGCGCATCGTCCGTGGCAAACGCCATGCTTTCGATGACGACGCTGTCGCCGCGTTGCGCGTCCAGCCCGACCGTGTTCTCGACCAGTCGTGTCAGCCGCTGGATCTGCGGCGCGGGGAGGCCTTTGGCCCCGCCGTCGACCATCACCGCGACCGTCAGCCGATTGATCTTGCCCGGCGCCCGAACGACCACGCTGTGCGTCGCGCTGTTCGAATAGGTCGTATCCTCGGAGGTTTCCTTCTTCGCGGTCTGGCGCGTGTCGCTGCCGCCGGTTGCGGGGGGCTGCCCCTGCGCTTCGGGCAATTGCGTCGCGACGCTGGCCGCGCCGGTGCCCTGGAGTTCACGGTTCTGGTCGTCGCTGTCGACGGTCACCTGATGCGCGATGACCTGCTTGTCGGGATCGAACACGGTCGAATCCTCGCGCGTCTGGTCGCGGTCGATCTGCGCCGACACTTCAGCCCGGACCTTGCCCTGGCCGACGATCGGCTCGAGCAAGGCGATGACCTGATCGCGTAGTTTCGCCTCGACCTGCGTCTGGCGCGTGTCGGCATCCGCGCCGCCGCCCGCGTTCGCTTCCCCCGCCCGCGCGAGCAGCGCGCCGGTCTGGTCGACGATCGACACCGCTTCGGGGGAGAGCTCGGGCACCGCGGACGCAACGAGGTACCGGATCGACTGGATCGTCTCGCCCGGCAGCCGGCCGCGCGTCTTGACCGTGACCGACGCGGACGCGTGCCGCGCTTCGGCGGCGAACATCTGGCGCTCGGGCATGACGAGATGGACGCGGGCGTGCGTGACGGCATCGATACTCTGGATCGACCGGGCGAGTTCGCCTTCGATCGCGCGAGTCTCTTCCATCTTGGCGCGCGACGCGGACACGCCGAACGGCTGCTGGGCGTCGAGCACGTCATAGCCGATCTTGCCGCCCAGCCGGTCCCCGGCGAGCGTCATGCGGAGTGCCGCGACCTTGTCCTGCGGCGCCATCACCGCGCTGCCGTCGGCGGACAATTGGAACGGGATGTTCTGTGCGCGCAGCTTCTCGCCGATCGCGGCGGCGGCGGAGGGGTCGAGATCGGTGTAGAGGAACGCCATCGTGCGATCCTCGCCGCGCAACGCGACCGCGCCCAGCACCGCGAGCAGCGCCGCAGCGACCACGCCCATGATGATCAGGCGTTTCGGCCCCAATTGGGCCATCAGAGTGCGAACCTGCTCCAACCCAGACCCCGTCGCTGCGCGAGGCAGCGGCCCCGCTTTGGCAATTTATAGGGAGGATGCGGATCGGCAGGTCTTGCCGGGGGGAAATTTTTGCCGGGTCGCGACGGCTTCCGCCGCGCGCCGGTCAGCGTTCGAGCAGCGCGGCGGTCTGGCTAGCGAGCGCGGGGCGGCCGAAATGATAGCCCTGGCCGAGTTCACACCCCAGTCCGATCAGCAATTCGGCTTGCGCGGGGGTCTCGATCCCTTCCGCGACGATCGTCATGCCGATCGTCCGGGCAAGCGCGACGATCGCGCGGACGATCCCGTCGCCCTTGCCGTTCCCGTCCATCGCCATCACGAAACTGCGGTCGATCTTGAGCACGTCGAACGGCAGCCGGTGCAACGACGACAGCGACGAGAAGCCCGTGCCGAAATCATCGAGACTGGTCTGCACGCCCCATTTGCGGATTTCCTGGATGACCGCGCAGGTATGATCGATGTCGACGATCGCAGTGCTTTCGGTCAGTTCCAGCCGGATCCGGGTCGGCTCGACGCCCGTTTCGAGCACGATCTGGCGGACTCGCGCGGCAAAGCCCGGTTGCGCGAATTGACGCGCGGCGATGTTGATGCTGATGAACGGGGCCTGCCCGCCGGGCGCCGGCCAGCTTGCGGCGGTGCGGCATGCCTCGCGCAGCACCCAATCCCCCAGGTACAGGATCAGCCCGCTGCTTTCGGCGACGGCGATGAACTCGGCCGGCAACAGCCGCCCCCGCACCGGATGGTTCCAGCGGACCAGCGCTTCGAATCCGCAGACCGACTTCGCCGAATCGAGCGTGACGATCGGCTGATAGTCGAGCTCGAATTCGCAGCGCTCGATCCCCTCGCGCAATTCGTTCGTCAGCCGCGCGCGGTCGCGCAGCGTGTCGCCCAGGGCGTCGGTGAACCCGACCGTCCGTCCGCGCCCGCCGGCCTTCGCCTCGTACATCGCGAGGTCCGCGTCGCGCAGCAGCTGGTCGACGCTCGCGTGGACCGCGCTGCCGATCGCATAGCCGATCGAGGCGCCGACCTGTGCGGGCTCGCTCACCGAACCGAGATTCTCATCGAGCGCGCGGTGAAGCGCGGTGGCAATCGCGTCGATCGCGCCGTGCTGTGCAAGATCCTCACCCGCAAGATCCTCGACCAGGACGGTGAACTCGTCGCCCCCCATCCGCGCGGGGGAGAAGCGTATGCCGTCGAGGTCCGTACCCGGCCGTTGCTCCAGCAGCGTCAGCGCATCGGACAAGGCGCGGCCGACGCGGATGAGCACCCGGTCGCCGGCATGGTGGCCGAGCGTGTCGTTGACTTGCTTGAACCCGTCGAGATCCAGTACCAGCACCGCGAGCGCATGGCGGCGCGCGGGGGTGAGGCGTTCGAAGCTTTCCTGCAACCGGTCGTTGAACAGCGCGCGGTTGGGCAGGCCGGTCAGCGGGTCGTGCAGCGCATCATGGATCAGCGCGCGCTGCGCGCGGTCCCGTTCGAACACGCGGCCAAGCTGGATGCTCGCCTGTTCGAGGATCTCGACGATCTCGGGATCTTCGGGGACCGCCTGGCGCATGTAGAATTCGAGCACCGCGACCACTTCGTCCCCGGCCAGCACCGGAAACGCGCAACCCGTACCAAGATCGCAGCGAATCGCTTCCGGCGCGCGGACGAACATCGCCGAATGACCGGGGTTGGCGATCCATTCCGACCGCCCGGTCGCAAACACGCGGCCCGGAAGGCCTTCGCCGATCGGGAACCGCATCCGACGCGATGCCTCGACGAACGCCATCACGCCGCTTGCGTCGTTGGCGCGCCAGATGTCGCATCCCTCGACGTAGGTGCGGTCCGCCGACACCATCAGGACATTGCCGATCGTCCAGTTCATCCGCTCGCAGATCGCCTCGAGCGCGGTCCCCAGCGCTTCGGCGATGGTCCGCGCGCGATTGGCGACACCCGTGATGTGCTGGAGCAATTGCAGTCGCTGCTTGCTTTCGTACAGCGTGCGCAGGCCGTGCTCGGCGATCCGCTCGGCTTCGAGTCGCGCGGTGCGTTCGCGGATCGTCGCGCGCTCGGCACGAGCAAGCCGCGCCTCGAGCGAAGGCGGTTCCGCCACCCCGGCGTGGATCATTCGACCCACCGGACCCGAATCCGGCATAACGGGCTGCCGTCCAGCATGCACGCGAGGTGCGTAATCGTCACCTGCTCGCCATAATGCGCCGCCGCGCCGAGGATGAACCCCTCCGCCAGCGCGCACAGCCGCCGTGGGGATTGATACCCGATGATCATGGCGCCTTCGGCGTCGGTGCTGAACTGGAAATGCGGGCAACCGGCGCCCGAATAGAGCTTGCGGACTTCGGGGTGGATGATTTCGTTGACGCTGAGGATGAAGCTCCGCGCGCCGGAATGGCCCGTGAAGAACACGCCGTAGCGTTCGGCAAGCAGCGGCATGGCCGCGGTGCCGAACCAGCGGAGCACGTCGCTCGGGGTCTTGCCGGTGGCCGCCGCCGCCGTATCGACGAGCGCCAGCAGCGTTTCGTCGGGATAGCTGCCAAGCGACGTGAACGCTCCGTCGACTCCCGTCGCATCGATCAGGTCGGTCCAGGTGTCGGGACCGTGTTCGAGCACCACGGCCTCTTCCAGGAGATTGAAGATGACACCTTTCATGGACGCACAAACCCTTATGAGCGAAGCGAATTATGATCCAATAAGGTTTCGAATTCGTTGCGGATAGCGGCCTCGCGCGCGGCACGATCCAGGCACGACCCGCCTTCATCCCAATCGATCCGGGCATCGCCGATGGCAAGCGTTTCGTCGGCCTCGACATGCAGCCGCAACCGGCGGCGGTCGTTGCCCTGCCGCACCGCGATCCGCGCTTCGATTTCGGGCAGCAGGTCGGGATGGACCCGGACGACGAGTTCGGTCCCCCGTGCGACTTGCGCCAGCGCGCGCCCGATCGCCGCGTCGATCGGCGCGGCGGGGTCGAGCGCAAGCGTATGCGCGGCCAGATGCGTTGCGGCGGCGCGGGCGAGGTCGGCCGCGTCGTCGATCAGCCGGGCGCGGGTTTCCTCGACCGTCTCGGTAAGCGACTCGACCCCGACGTGGAGCGCATCGATCGCCGCCAGCAGCGCAGTCTCGCGGTCAGCGCGCGCATGGACCAGCCCCGCCTCGAACCCGTCGGCGCGTGCGCGCGTCAATTCCGCGTGGTGGTCCGCATCGCGCCGCGCGATGTCGGCCTGGAGCAGTTCGAGCTCGATCGCGAGCGACACGGCATCGCGGTCGGGCGCGCGGCCCGGCGGCGCCGACGGCGCGGCGGTGAAGATCCGATCGAACGCGAACGGGCGCGCCTGGAACGACAGGTCCATCGTCTTACCTCTGCATCACAGGATCATCGTGTCGTCGCTCTTGGGGTCGACCAGCACGATCTCTCCCCGTTCGGCGAGCGACTTCGCCAGGCGGACGAGCGTGTTTTGGGCTTCCTCGCAATCGCGGGCACGGATCGGGCCCATGCTGCCCATGTCCTCGCGCAGCAGCTTGGCTGACCGTTCGGTCATGGTGGAGAAGAACAGCTGCCGAATGACCTCGGGCGCCCCCTTCAGCGCCAGCGCCATCTGCCGCTTGTCCGCCTGGCGGACGATCACCCCGATCGCGGCAGGGAGCAGATTGGCGAGATCCTCGAAGGTGAACATCAGCGCGCGGATCCGTTCCGCCGATTCGGGCGCCTTGGCGTCGAGTGCCTCGAGCATCGCTTCCTCGGTCGACCGGTCCATCGCGTTGAACAGTTCGGCCATCGCCTCATGCGGGTCGCGCCGTTGCGACCGCGCGAAATTGGCCATGAATTCGTTCTTGAGCGTCGCTTCGACCTGCGCGAGCACTTCCTTCTGCACCGTGTCCATCCGCAGCATCCGTTGGACCACGTCGACCGCAAGATCGCGCGGCAGCGCGGCGAGCACGCGCGCGGCATGGTCCGACTTGAGCTTGGACAGGATCACCGCGATCGTCTGCGGATATTCGTTCTTGAGATACCCCGCGAGCACGCCTTCGCTGACGTTCGACAATTTGTCCCACATCGTCCGGCCCGAAGGCCCGCGAATATCTTCCATGATGTCGCGGACATTTTCCGGCGGCATCATCCCCGCGAGCAACCGCTCCGTCGTCTCGAACGAGCCGTGGCAGGACGCGAGCGTCGAGATTTCGGTGGTGAATTGCAGCAGCAGATGTTCGACCACCGCCGCGGGCACGCGCCCGAGCTGCGACATCGCCGCGGACAGCTCCTTCATTTCCTCGACTGACAGCTGTTCCCAGATCGGTGCGCCATAATCCTGTCCGAGCGCGAGCATCAGCGCGGCGGCACGCTCGCGCTGGGTGAAACGCTTCAGTTCGACGGGTTCGGCGACGGGGGCCATCAGCATGGCAGGACTGCTCCAGCGACATCGTTACCGCGGCCAAACGCTGCGCGGCGCGTCTATTATAGAGGCGCGCCACGGGTATTCGGGCTCGGCATCGCGCAATACGGTCAACGGAGGGACGCAACGACGATGACAGACCTGATGGCGGGCGCCGCGCAACAGATGCACTTTCTCGCGGCACGTCAGCGTGTTGTGGCGCAGAACATCGCCAACAGCGAAACGCCGGGCTTCAAGGCGCAGGACGTGACCGCGCCCGACTTTTCGGATCTGGTCGGTGCGGGGGGGAGCAGTACGCGGGTTGCCGCGCCGCGCGTGGCGGCGACGGCGGCGATGGTTGCGCTCGGCGCGCGCACCGGGGTCGGGGCCGGCGTCGTCGCGGATCCGGACACGTTCGAGACCAAGGCCGACGGCAACAATGTCACGCTGGAGGACCAGTTGCTCAAGATGGGCCAGATCCAGGCCGATTTCGCCGCGGTCACCAACATCTACCGCAAGCAGCAGGCGTTGCTCCAGACGGCGCTGGGCAAGCACGGCGGGTGAAGACTTGAGGTTGTTCTCCCGCGAAGGCGGGAGTCCAGGGTAACGGGCGAAGCGTTCGTAATTCTGGGCTCCTGCCTTCGCAGGAGCACGGCAAGTGCCCCTACAGACTCGCGTTGATCGCGATCGGGGCAGCCTGTTCGGTGCTCCACAATACACCCCCCGCGCCATAAGCGGTGGCGGTGGCGCCGGTCTTGCGTTGCGCTTCCTGTGCGATCACCGCGAGCAGTTCGTCCGACAGCGCGATCTGCCGCGCAAGCACCGCGGCATTCGCGCGCGCTGCATCCATCAACGTTTCGGAGGCCGTCGCCAAGGCGACGCGGTCTTCGGGATCGAGCCGGTCCTGCCATCCGGGCGTCTCGCGCTCGGATTGCGCCAGCCGCGTCTCCAATTGCGCAACGACGCGCGCCTTGGCGGTCGCCAGTTCGCCGATCCGACGATAGCCGCCGGGCTGGCCGAGCAGCGCGCTTTCCTCTTCGATCAGCAACAGCAGCGACTGGACGCAGTCGAGCAGGTCATTGGGCATCGGGGGTTCCTTGCTTGAGCCGGAGGATCTGATCGAGCACCGCGGGCGCGAGGCCCAGTCCGCCGCGTGCCGCCATCGCGGTGCCGAGCTTTTCCGCGAGCACGCCGCGGAACACTTCCTCGCCGTGGCCGCCGGAGAAGGTGCCGGTGTCGACGCTTTCCATCATCAGCTGCGTCATCTGGCCGAGGAACACCGCCTCGAATGACTGCGCGGTGGCGCGGTCCTTCGGGGTGATCGTCGGCAGGGGCGTAGCGCGGGCGGGCGTGATCGGGTCCATCATTGCACCTGGATATCGGCCTGGAGCGCGCCTGCGCTCTTCACCGCCTGGAGGATCGTGATCAGGTCGCGCGGGCTGACGCCAAGCGTATTGAGCCCGCTGACCAGCGCGGCGAGCGTCGGTTCGCCGCCGACAAGGCCAAGCGAGGCGTTGTTGCCGTCGTTGACGGTGATCGCGGTGCGCGGGACGGTCGTCGTCTGGCCGTTCGACAAGGGCGCGGGCTGTGACACGACCGGGCTTTCGGTGACGCTGATCGTCAGCCCGCCTTGCGCGATCGCGACTGGGCTGATCCGCACGTCCGCGCCCATCACGACCGTGCCCGAGGCCTCGTTGATGACGACGCGCGCAGGCTGATCGACCTTGACCGGCAGGTTCTCGATCGCGCCGACGAGGTCGACCATCGATCCGCCGAAGCCGCTGCCCGAATGGAGCTCGACCGTGGCGGGGTCGAGCACCGTCGCGGTGCCCGCGAACCGGCCGTTGACCGCCGCCGCGATCGTGTTGGCGGTGGTGAAATCGGGGTTCTTGAGCGCGAGCTTGAGCGTCGTCGCGGAGCGCAGCGCATAGGGCACCTCGCGCTCGATGATCGCGCCGTCCGCGATCCGTGCGGAGGTGGCGACGCCGCGGCTGACGCTCGCGCCGGCCCCCTGCGCCTTGAAGCCGGAGACCGCGAGCGGCCCCTGCGCGACCGCGTATATCTCGCCGTCGAGCGCGCGCAGCGAGGAGACGATCAGCGTGCCGCCCTGCAGGCTGGTCGCATCGCCGATCGCGGAGACGGTGACGTCGATCCGCGAGCCCGCGCGCGCAAACGGCGGCATCGTCGCGGTAATCGAGACGGCGGCGACGTTCTGCGTCTTGAGCGGCGAGCCGCGGACGTTGACCCCCATCCGCTCGAGCATCGCCTGGAGCGATTCCTCGGTGAACGGCGCGTTGCGGGTGCGGTCGCCCGTGCCCGCGAGCCCGACGACGATGCCGTAACCGACGAGCTGGTTCGAGCGGACGTTCTCGACGTCGACCACGTCCTTGATCCGGCCGCTCGCCATCGCCGGGCTCGCCAGCAGGAGCGCGAGCGCGCCGCCGAGCGGCAGCACCAGCGTGATGCGGAGTATCGCGGCCATGCGCATATTTCCCTTCCCCCCGGCCACCGAAGGCCGTTCGCCTCTCTTATAGAAAGGGAAGGCGAGGTCGGTTCGCCGCGGAGGCTAGGTTTTGCGGGTCGAAGGCGTATCCCTGCCGGTACAGGCGTTGCTCGCGGCGCTGCCGCGCGCGACCGGGGCGTTCCGTGCGAGCGACGTCGCCGCGCCCGCGACCGAGCTGCCCCCGCCGCCGCGTCCGTTGCAGGCGGCGACGTCGGTCCAGATGCTCGTCGCGCTCGCCGCGACCGAACCCCCGCGCGAGCGACGTCGCCGGATGGTGGCGGCGGTCGATCGCGGGCTGGGCTTGCTTGAGCGACTGCACGCGGTGTCCGCGACCGGGCCGGTGGCCCCTGCGATGCTCGCCGAGCTCAGCGACTGGGTGGAGCAGTTCGTGCCGCCCGACGATCCGCAAGCCGCTGAAATCGCGCGCGATGTCGAACTGCGCGTCCGCGTCGAACTCGCGCGGCACGAGCGGCTGGCGTGATCGCATTGACGATCCACGATACGAAACATATACGAACCATATGGTAATAGGTACGGAAGCGCACCGATGGGTATCGTGAAGATCGACGACGTGCTGCACGAGGAAGCGCGCCGCGCCAGCACGGTGATGTGCCGCTCGATCAACGCACAGGCCGAATTCTGGATGAAGGTCGGCATGCTCGCCGAGGCGCATCCGACGCTGTCGTTCAACGACATCGTCGCCGCGCAGCTCGCGTCCGCCAAGGTGCATCTTCCCGCCGACGCGTCAGCCTGAGATGGTCAAGACCACCGACGAGCTCGCCTTGATGCGCCAGTCGGGCACATTGCTCGCGGCGGTGTTCGAGATGCTCGACACACAGGAGCTCGCGGGCCGGTCGACGTTGCAGATCAACGATCTGGTCGAGCGGTTCATCACCGTGGACCTCGCCGCGCGCCCCGCGAGCAAGGGGCAATACGGCTTCA
Source organism: Sphingomonas sp. PvP055 (assembly GCF_040546365.1). NCBI lineage: Bacteria > Pseudomonadati > Pseudomonadota > Alphaproteobacteria > Sphingomonadales > Sphingomonadaceae > Sphingomonas > Sphingomonas sp. PvP055. The sequence goes on along the minus strand of NZ_JBEPNS010000001.1, from coordinate 3,764,654 downwards.
AGTATGTGCTCAACTGCTCGATCAACCAGGTCGTCTGCCACGGGGTGCCGAGCGAAGACGACATCATCGCGGACGGCGACATCATCAATCTCGACATCACGCTCGAGAAGAACGGGTTCATCGCGGATTCGAGCAAGACCTACATCGTCGGCACCGCATCCCCCGCCGCGCGGCGGCTGGTGCGGGTGACGCAGGAGGCGATGTGGAAGGGGATCGGTGCGGTCCGCCCCGGCGCGCGGCTCGGCGACATCGGGTTCGCGATCGAGCGGCATGCCAAGAAGCACGGCTATGCGGTGGTGCGCGACTACGCAGGCCACGGGATCGGGCGCGAAATGCATGAGGCACCGACCGTCCTCCACTTCGGGCGCGCGGGCACCGGCATGGTGTTGCGCGAGGGGATGACCTTCACGATCGAGCCGATGCTCAACCAGGGCACGCGCAAGGTCTCGACCGAGGAAGACGGCTGGACAGTGGTGACCGACGACGGCAAATTGTCGGCGCAGTTCGAACATACCGTCGCGGTGACCGCCACCGGGGTCGAGGTTCTCACGCTGCGGCGCGACGAGACCGCGGGCGGGCCCAAACGCTTCCCATAACGTGCGGCAAGCGCTAACGGGCTCGGCATGAACGCACCGCTTCCCAAGGCCTGGGTCATGGCCATCGCTCCTTATGTTCCGGGTCGCTCGACCACGGATGGCGATGCCCCCGTGATCAAGCTGTCGTCGAACGAGAATCCGCTCGGCACCAGCGCGCAGGCGGTCTCCGCTTTCTCGCGCCATGCGGGTGACCTCGCACGCTACCCCGATGCGGGCGCGATCGCGCTGCGCGAGGCGATCGCCGCGCATCACGATCTCGACCCTGCACGCGTCATCTACGGCACCGGCTCGGACGAAGTGCTCCACCTGATCGCGGGCGCCTATGCCGGGCCGGGCGACGAGGTGATCCAGGTCCGCTACGGTTTCGCGGTGTATGAAATCGCCACCCGCCGCGTCGGCGCGACGCTGGTGACCGCGCCGGACACCGACTATGCGACCGACGTCGACGCGATCCTCGCCTGCGTCACCAATCGCACCCGGATCGTGTTCGTCGCCAACCCCAACAACCCGACCGGCACCTTCGCGCGCAAGGACGAGATCGCGCGGCTTCATGCTGCGCTGCCGGCGCACGTGGTGCTCGTGCTCGATCAGGCCTATGCCGAATATCTCGCGCCCGAGGATGACGACGGCGGGCTCGAACTCGCGCGCACCCAGCCCAACGTGATCGTCACGCGGACTTTCTCCAAGATCCACGGGCTTGCCGCGGAGCGGATCGGCTGGGGCTATGGCTCGGAAGAGGCGGTCTCGGCGATGCACCGCATTCGCGCGCCGTTCTGCTGCACCACCGCCGGACAAGAGGCGGCGGTTGCGGCACTCGGCGCGGCGGATTTCATCACCCAGTCGCGCGAGCATAATCGCGTATGGCGCGCCTGGTTTGCCACCGAAATGGCCAGTCTTGGCAATGCGGGGCTCCGCCCGGTGCCGAGCGAGGCGAACTTCGTGCTCGTCCTGTTCGAAGGCGCGGTCACCGCGGAGACCGCGTACAAGGCGCTGCTCGAACGCGGCTATATCGTCCGCTGGCTGCCGGGGCAGGGGCTGGCGAACGGATTGCGGATGACGATCGGTACCGAAGCGGAGACGCGCGGTCTGGCGGAGGCGCTGCGAGAAATCGTCGCCGGGTAAGCGCCCCAGGGTGGTCGGCGCCTGTCCTGTTCAGACGACGACCTTGCTCGCGATCCGCCCCTCCGCGCCGAACACGCGGAGGTAGCGGTCGATTTCCGCCGGATTCCCCGTCGCCTTGGCGGGGTTGTCCGACAGCTTGACCGCCGGACGACCGTTGGCCTCCGTCACCTTGCACACCAGCGAGATCGGTTCGAGCGTCGCACCCCCGCGCGGGTCGCAGCCACGGAAGTCGTTGGTGAGGTTGGTCCCCCAGCCGAAGCTCATCCGCACCCGCCCGTGGAAATGGCGATAGACCTGCTCGATCGAGTCGACGTCCATCCCGTCCGAGAAGATCAGCAGCTTCTCGCGCGGGTCGACACCGTGCTGTTGCCACCAGGCGATGATCTGCTCGCCCGCCGGAATCGGTGGCGCGCTGTCGGGGCGGAAGCCGCTCCATTCCGATAGCCAGTGCGGCGCGTTCGCCAGGAACGCGGTGGTGCCGAACGCATCGGGCAGCGCGATCAGCAGATTACCTACATAATGCCGGCGCCAGTCCTCGAGCACCTGATAGGGCGCAGCAGCAAGCTCGGCATCGTCCCGCGCGAGCGCCGCGGCGACCATCGGCAGTTCATGCGCGTTCGTGCCGATCGCCTCGAGATCGGTGTCCATCGCGAGCAGCACGTTCGACGTGCCGATGAACCGGTCGCCGAGCCCTTCCTTGAGCGCTTCGACGCACCAGCGTTGCCACAGGAATCCGTGCCGCCGTCGCGTCCCGAAATCCGACAGGACCAGGCCGGGCAATTGCTTGAGTCTTTCAACCTTGTCCCACAGTCGCGCCTTGGCGCGCGAATAGGTGATGTCGAGTTCGAACCGCCCGTGTCCGCGTAGTGCCGCGCGCGAGCGCAGTTCGTTGAGAATTGCGAGCGCGGGGACTTCCCACATGGTGGTGTGCGTCCACGGACCGTCGAAATGCAGCTCATATTGCCCGTCGACCACGCGCAGATCGTACGGCGGGAGCTGGAAATCGGCGAGCCAGCCGATGAAATCCGACGCGAACATGCGCTCCTTGCCGTAGAAGCTGTTGCCTGCGAGCCAGATCAGCTCCTTCTTCCCGAACCGCACCGCACGCGCGTGATCGAGCTGTGCGCGGAGTTCGGCCTCGTCGATCACCTCGGCGAGCCGGACCGACCTCGTGCGGTTGATGACCGAGAAAGTTGCGCTCACCTCGGGGTGGAGGTGGCGGATCATCTGGAGCATCAGCAGTTTGTAGAAATCGGTATCGAGCAGGCTGCGCACGATCGGATCGAGCCGCCAGCCGTGGTTATAGGTACGCGTCGCGATATCGGTGAGGATCATGCGCGCGCTTGTTCCGGGAATGGGCGGGAATGTCCACCATGGGCAAGCGATGGACAAAAGCCCCTCCCCTTCAGGGGAGGGGTTGGGGTGGGGCCGTGCAGCACCCCGACCGTTGGAAGCAGGCACGGCCCCACCCCCAGCCCCTCCCCTGAAGGGGAGGGGAGCCGCCCGCCACCCTCCTACAGCATCTCGAGCGCCCGGCGCTTCTTCGGCCGCGGAAACGCCGCCTCCAGCCGGTCCAGCAACACCCGGTCCAGCACCAGATCGAGCGCGGCGTGGTTGTCGCGGACATGGTCGACCGACCCCGCCTTGGGGATCGCGACTACCGACGGATCGCGCATCACCCACGCCAGCGCGACTTGTGCAGGCGTCGCATCGAACTCCGCGGCGATCGTCCGCAATGTAGCCTTCCCGAGCAGCCGGCCCTGTTCGACCGGACTATACGCCATCACCGGAATCCCGCGCTCGCCGAGCCACGGCAGCAGATCGAGCTCAGGTCCGCGCCGCGTCAGATTGTAGAGAATCTGGTCGGTCATGCAGGCCGTGCCGCCAGCTGCGACCAGCTCGGCCATGTCGTCGGCATCGAGGTTGCTCACCCCCCAGCGCGCGATGAGCCCGTCCGCGACCAGCCGCTCCATCGCCTCGACCGTCTCCGCGAGCGGCACCGAGCCACGCCAGTGCAGCAGATACAGGTCGAGCTGCTCGACGCCGAGCCGCGCGAGGCTCGCCTCGCACGCCGTGCGCAGCCGCGCGCGCGACGCATTCTGCGGCAGCGCCTTGCTGACGAGGAAGACGTGTTCGCGTACCCCCGCGATCGCTTCGCCGACGAGATGTTCCGACCGTCCGTCACCGTACATTTCGGCGGTGTCGATCAGCGTCATCCCACGCTCGATCCCCTCGCGCAGCGCAGCAATCTCGGCGTTGCGCGTGGCGGCGGAGTCGCCCATGTTCCACGTGCCTTGCCCCAGCGCGGGAACCAGCGTGCCATCGGGAAGCGCGACCGTCTTCATGCGAACCCGACCACCGCATGCGGCACGTACGGTTCCTCCAGCCGCGCGATCTCGTCCTCGGTCAGCCCGATCTCGAGCGCCGCGATCGCATCGTCGAGATGCCCCGGCTTGGACGCGCCGACGATCGGCGCGGTCACTTCGGGCTTGGCCAGCACCCAGGCGAGCGCGATCTGCGCCCGGGGCACGCCGCGTTCCTTGGCGATCTCCGCCACCCGCTCGACCACGCGGCGATCCGCCTCGGCGGTGTGGCTGTAGAGCGTCGCGCCGAACTGGTCGGTCTCCGACCGGTTGGTCGCTTCGTCCCAATCGCGCGTCAGCCGTCCGCGCGCGAGCGGGCTCCACGGGATGACGCCGATCCCTTCCGCCTCGCACAACGGCAGCATCTCACGCTCTTCCTCGCGGTACAGCAGGTTGAGATAACCCTGCATCGTCGAGAAGCGCGTCCAGCCGTTCGCGTCCGACACGTGGAGCATCGTCGCGAACTGCCACGCGTACATCGACGATGCGCCGATGTAGCGCGCCTTGCCCGCCTTCACGACATCGTGGAGCGCTTCCAGCGTTTCCTCGATCGGAACGTCGGAATCGAAGCGGTGGATCTGGTACAAATCGACGTAATCGGTGCCAAGTCGCGTCAAACTGGCGTCGATTTCGGTCATGATCGCCTTGCGGCTGAGGCCCGCGCCATTGGGGCCGGGGCGCATCCGGCCATGCACCTTGGTCGCGATCACGACTTCGTCGCGCCGCGTGAAATCCTTGAGCGCGCGTCCGACGATCTCTTCCGAGGTGCCGTCCGAATAGACGTTGGCGGTGTCGAAGAAATTGATTCCCGCCTCGACCGCCTTTTGCAGGATTGGGCGGCTGGTTGCTTCGTCGAGCGTCCAGGCGTGGTTGCCGCGATCGGGAATGCCGTACGTCATGCACCCGAGGCAGAGCCGCGAGACGTCGAGGCCGGTCATGCCGAGCTTCAGATAATCCATCGCTTTTTCCTTCAGAACAGGTTGCGGAGTAGGCCCGCGTTGGTCTTGCCCAGTTCGATCACCGAGTCGCCGCGCCCGCTGAGGATCGCCTTCGCCATGTAGAGCGTGAAGCCCCTCATTTGCTCGAGCGTTATCTTGGGCGGCATCGACAGTTCGTCACGCGCGGTGACCGCGTCGAGCAAGGCGGGGCCCGGATGATCGAGCACCTCGCGCACGCCACGCGCGAGATCGCCCGGGTCGGTAACGCGCACCGCTTGCATCCCCATCGCGCGCGCCATCGCCGCGAAATCCGGGTTGTCGAGCGCGACCCCGGTCTCGACCAGCCCCGCCGCCTTCATCTCCATCTCGACGAACCCGAGCGTCCCGTTGTTGAAGACGACGATTTTCACCGGCAGCCCGAGCTGGCGAACCGTCAGCAACTCGCCCATCAGCATCGCAAGCCCGCCGTCCCCCGATAGCGACACGACTTGCCGCCCCGGCGACGCCGCCTGCACCCCGATCGCCTGCGGCAGCGCGTTCGCCATCGACCCGTGGTTCCACGATCCGATCAGCCGACGCCGTCCGTTCATTTTCAGGTAGCGCGCGGCCCACACCGTCGGCGTACCGACATCAGCGGTGAACACCGCATCCTCGCTCGCCATCTCGCTGACCAGCCGCGCGACATGCTGCGGGTGGAGGACCCCGCCGGGCTGGCCATCCGCCAGCGCGTCGAGATCTTCGCGGGCCTTAGCGTAGTTTTTCAAAGACTTGTCGAGGAAATCCCGATCCCGCCCATCGTCCAACACCGGCAGCACCGCCTCGATCGTCGCGGCGACATCGCCGACCAGCCCCAGGTCGATCGCGGTCCGCCGCCCGAGGTTCTCGGGCCGGAGGTCGACCTGTGCGACCTTGGCGTCGGTCGGCAGGAACTGGCGATACGGAAAGTCGGTGCCGAGCATCAGCAACGTGTCGCACGCCATCATCGCATCATAGCCCGAGGCGAAGCCGATCAGCCCGGTCATCCCGACGTCATAGGGGTTGTCGTACTCAACCCATTCCTTGCCCCCGAGCGCATGCACCACCGGCGCCTGCAACGTCGCAGCCAGCCGGATCAGCTGCGGATGCGCATCGCGGCAGCCGCGACCCGCGAGGATCGTGACCTTGCCCGCATCGTTGAGCAGCGCCGCCAGCTTCGCGATCTCGCCCGCGGCGGGCGTGATGACGGGGGCGGCCGGCAGTAACGCATCGGCCGAGCGCGCGAGCGTGCCGGTCGTGGTGCGCAAGGCAACGTCGCCGGGAATCGCGACGACCGAAACCCCGCGATGCCCCACCGCCGCGCGGATCGCGGTGTCGAGCGTGCGCGGCATCTGGTCCGCGTCGCTGATCGTCTCGCAATAGACGCTGCATTCGCGGAACAGCGCCTCGGGCCGCGTCTCCTGGAAGTAGTTCGAGCCGATCTCGCCGCTCGGCACCTGCGCCGCGATCGCTAGCACGGGGACGCGCGTCCGGTTGCAGTCGTACAGCCCGTTGATCAAATGCATGTTCCCCGGCCCGCACGATCCCGCGCACGCCGCGAGCTTCCCCGTCAGCTGCGCCTCGGCCCCGGCCGCAAACGCCGCGGCTTCCTCGTTGCGGACATGGATCCACTTGATCTTGCCCTGCGCGCGGATCGCCTCGGTCAGGCCGTTGAGGCTGTCACCGACCACGCCGTAGATCCGTTCGACCCCCGCAAGATGGAGCGTCTGGGCGAACAAATCTGCGATCGTGGTCTTCGACATGTGGTTTCTCCTGGGGAGGGAGGGCAGGGGATTACTTCTTGGCGTGATCCGCGACCCACTGGTCGGGGTCCTTGTCGACCGGCTTGACCCCGGTGATGTGCTGCGCGCTGAACGCTGCGAACTTGATCGCGAGGTCGTGCCGCTCCTGAAGCGTCGCATTTTCGCGGAAGTCGGTCAGGCCCTGGCGTTCTTCCTCCGCCAGATGGTCGCCATTTTCCTCGTTCGCCTTGCCGATCGCCTCGAACCACGCGTCCGATCCGACCTCTTCCTTGTTGACCGCAGACGAGGCGTCCCGGATCTTGTTATGATCCTCGATCGCGTCCTCGGTCTCCTCTGCGGCGCTGTCCGCATCGTTGCCGCCGGTGCCGATCTGCATCAGTCGCGGGTAGAAAAAGCGCTCCTCCGCCTCGGCATGCGTATCGAGCAGCGCGTTGAGCCGGCCCCAAATCGCGCCGAGCGAGTCCGTGTCCGATCGGTCGATCTGCTCGATCTGGGCGAACAGGGTGCGGATCTGATGATGGTCGTCGAGAATGAGGTCGGTGATATCCATGAGGCAACTCCTTGATGGTGATGTCGTGCGGGTTTGACGGTGGAAAATTAGCCGAACGTGCAGGGCACGGGGTCGAGCGCACAAACACCCGAGCTGGCGATCCGGTCCCAAGATGAAACGGAAATTAGCGGCGGTCCGCGCTGCTGACGGGGGCGAAGCGAAATTCTTGACTCATGCGTGGCGGTTTCGCGTAAGGGCGCGGAATGGATCGCTTCCCCAGTCCGCGCCCGACTGTGCGCCGTTTATGACCGACATTGCGGCCGAGTCTGGCACCGAGTCGCTTCGCCCGGGCGACACGTGCTGGCGAATCGAGCAGGCGACAGCGGCCTCAGTCATCGTCGATGCAGACGATTATTTTCGTCACGCGCGTTCCGCAATGCTCAAGGCCCGCAAGCGGATCATGTTGATCGGTTGGGACTTTGATGCGCGGATACAACTCGGCACCAGCGACGAGGCGCGTGATGCGCCATCGCGGGTCGGAGATTTCGTCCTCTGGCTGGTCGACAATAATCCTGAACTCGAGGTCTTCCTGCTGCGCTGGGATCTCGGCGCGATGAAGACGCTGTTCCGGGGGCGGACGATCTTCACCGTGGTGAAGTGGATGCGCCATCCGCGAATCCACACCAAGCTCGACGCGAAGCATCCCCCCGCCGCGTCGCATCATCAGAAGATCGTCGTGATCGATGATTGCTTCGCTTTTTGCGGCGGGATCGACATGACCGGCGACCGCTGGGACACGCGCGAACACCGCGATGACGAACCCGGTCGACGGCAGCCCAACGGCAAGCTGTACAAACCGTGGCACGACGCCACCACCGCGTTGACCGGTCCGGTCGCAGCCGCGCTCGGCGAGCATGCCCGGATGCGGTGGGAACGCGCTGGCGGACATCCGATCGAGCCGGTGCGCGGCGGAAGCGATTGCTGGCCCGACGCGCTCGAACGCCACTTCGGGGAAGTCACCGTCGCGATCGCACGCAGCGCGCCCGAAATGCCCGATTGCGAGCCGGTGATCGAGATCGAGCGGTTGTATCTCGACCAGATCGCGCGCGCCAAGCGCTTCATCTACGCCGAAAGCCAGTATTTCGCGTCGCGCAAGATCGCCGAGGCGATCGCCAAGCGGCTCGAGGAGCCCGATGGCCCCGAGATCGTGCTGATCAACCCGGTGTCCGCGCAAGGATGGCTCGAACCGCTCGCGATGGATACCGCGCGGGCGCGGTTATACGAGACGTTGCACCGTCGCGATCGGCAGCATCGCTTCCGCATCTATCACCCGCATACCAGGGGCGGGGAAGCGATCTACGTCCACGCCAAGATCATGATCGTCGATGACGTCAGCCTGCGGGTCGGGTCGTCGAACATGAACAACCGCTCGATGCGGCTCGACACCGAATGTGACGTCACGATCACCACCGCGAGCCCCGGGAACGAGGGGTACGGCCCGGTGATCACCGGGATCCGCGACGGGTTGATCGCCGAGCATTTGGGATGTTCGCAAGAGCAGGTCCGCGCCAAGATCGACGAAACGGACTCGCTGATCGCGACGATCGAATCGCTGCGGGGAACGGGCAAGACGCTGATCCCATACGAAACGCCCGATCTGACCGCGGTCGAGGAATGGCTTGCCGATAACGAGGTGCTCGACGCCGAAGGGCCGGGGGCCGCGATCGAGGGGATCGTCAAGGGCGGGCTGTTGCGCCGATTACGCCGCCGCAAGCGCTGACCGCGGCGGCGCATCTCTCCGTAAAATTCCCGATTCTCGGCGTCCGCGGCCCGACCTAGCGTGGGGCGTAACGCTGACACGGGAGACGGTCGATGAAGAATATCCTGGTTCTTGTTCACGACGACGAAGGGCAGGAAGCGCGGCTTCAGGTCGCGTTCGATATCGTTCGGGCGGTACGCGGGCATTTGACGTGCGTCGATGTCGTGACGGTGCCCGTTTTCGTCGGGGATTATATTTCGTCGGGCGGGGACGCGCTGTTGCTGGCGGACGAGCAGGCGCGGGAATCGCGCAACGCCGTCGTGCTCAAGGAACGCCTCGCGCATGAGGATATCCCCTATGACTGGGTCGATGCGACCGGTGACCCGGCGACTTGCCTTCGGGCGGCGGCAAAACTTTCGGATCTGATCGTGGTGAATCGCCGGCTCGACGGTACGTGGTATCCCGACACGAGCGAGATTACCGGAGAGCTGGTGGCAAAGGGTCGGCGTCCGGTTCTGGCGGTGCCCGAGGGGGTCCATCATCTCGATCTGACCGGAAACGTCGTCATCGCGTGGGACGGGTCCGATCCGGCAGAAGCGGCGATGCGG
>NZ_JBEPNS010000001.1:2120000-3750000 GCF_040546365.1 Sphingomonas sp. PvP055 | reverse complement strand
TTGGCGCCAGCTGACGTGGAGCCATAGGTGAAATACCACCCTGTTTGTTTCTGATGTCTAACCTCGATCCATGAAACTGGATCAGGGACCCTCTGTGGCGGGTAGTTTGACTGGGGCGGTCGCCTCCTAAAGAGTAACGGAGGCGCGCAATGGTGGGCTCAGGACGGTTGGAAACCGTCTGTTAGAGTGCAATGGCATAAGCCCGCCTGACTGCGAGACTGACAAGTCGAGCAGAGACGAAAGTCGGTCATAGTGATCCGGTGGTCCCTCGTGGAAGGGCCATCGCTCAACGGATAAAAGGTACGCCGGGGATAACAGGCTGATAACCCCCAAGAGCTCATATCGACGGGGTTGTTTGGCACCTCGATGTCGGCTCATCACATCCTGGGGCTGGAGCAGGTCCCAAGGGTTTGGCTGTTCGCCAATTAAAGTGGTACGTGAGCTGGGTTCAGAACGTCGCGAGACAGTTTGGTCCCTATCTGCCGTGGGCGTCGAAATTTGAGAGGAGTTGACCCTAGTACGAGAGGACCGGGTTGAACATACCTCTGGTGTACCTGTCGTTCTGCCAAGAGCGCAGCAGGGTAGCTATGTATGGACGGGATAACCGCTGAAAGCATCTAAGCGGGAAGCCTCCCTCGAGATAAGATTTCATAGAGCCGTCAGAGACCATGACGTTGATAGATCGGATGTAGAAGTGGAGTAATCCATGGAGCTAACCGATACTAATTGCTCTATTCGCGCTTGAGAGTCCCACCATCAATGACAATCCTGGGAAACCAGATGTCGCTGTATGGCGGATGATCAAATGCAACGCCTGATTAACAACTACCATCTTCAGACCTACGTAAAGCGTGCACCGATTTTAAGATACGAACCCTCCGCTGTTCACCGGCTCCATTGCTTGGTGGCTATAGCGTCAGTGCCCCACCCGATCCCATCCCGAACTCGGCCGTGAAACCTGACTGCGCCCATGGTACTATCACTTAAGTGATGGAAGAGTAGGTCGTCGCCAGGCATTTGAAGCCGGTGAGCAGCAAGTTCGTCTCGTATCTAAAGAACCCATTCACATGTCATCTACCCTCGTTCCCTAAGCGGAACCGTCGCGGGGTGGAGCAGCCCGGTAGCTCGTCAGGCTCATAACCTGAAGGTCACAGGTTCAAATCCTGTCCCCGCAACCAAACACAACACACAGCCTCGAACGCATCCGCGTCCGGGGCCTTTTTGCGTTTGCTGTCGAAATGCGTCCGTTCGTGGTGAAATCGCCGCCAGTCTCAGGCCGTTTGCTGCCGATCGGTGTCACTTCGTCGCCCGAAAACCGCATTTTCGGGCGCGTCGAACGACGCAGCATCGATTGCTGGAAGCGCTCGAGCAAACACACTCCAGACTCCGCAATACGAATGCTCATCCTATAACCAACACCGGGCTGTAGGACATCATATTTGCAGCACAGAGCGGCTCCGCAGCCTGAACTTCGAACCGAACGATGCGACCGACCTCCTTGCCTATCTCCATCGACCGTCCTCGAACGGCTCCGAGGCCCTCGCGGGATGATACGCGGTTGAGCTTGCCCGAATGCACGACGTGCGGCTCGGCGGTGGGCAGGTCTTCCGGCGCGAACTTGGCGCTGCCACGGTTGCGATGATCAGTGGGGCATCCTGGCAATAGCAGCCGCGTCCTGCGCGGCGTTGCCTTCGATCGGCCAGTGGAAGGGCGTGGCATGCAGGTCGTGCCGCGCAGAAAGCGGGACGGGCAGGTCGGCGGAGGGCCGAACCTGCCCGAATGCTCCCCAGCAGGGGGGCGTCAGAAGTTGAAGCGGACGCCGGCGCGGTAGATCCGGCCGAGCGTCTCGTAGAGCGCCGGATTGACGTCGAGACCGGTGTTGGTCTGCGGCGACGGAGTCGGATCGTTGTCGAACACATTGTCGACCTTGCCGTACAGGCTGATCTTGTCGGTAATGTTGAACGACGCGCCAAGATCGAGGTAGAACTCGCCCTTCATCCGGTTGGTGTTGACGGTATTGAAATTGCCCGTCGAGACCGGGCAATCCGTCTGGCAGACCACGTAGTTGTTGTTGAACACGCCGTCCGAGAACCAACGCTCTTGTGCGAGCAGGGTAAAGCGGCCGCTGTCATAGGTTTGCGTCGCCAGCCACTTCCAGTTGGGGATGGCGCCAGTGTTGGCACCGGCATCATCGCGCTTTGCGACACCGGCGATCCCGGCGTCGACGATGAATTCGCGGACATGCGTGCCAAGCGCGCGCACCGTGAAGGTGCCCGGCAGCCCGAGCGGCGCCTTCCACTGGTAGCTCGCCTCCAGGTTGAAGCCGCTCGTCTTCCACGATGCCAGGTTGAACGGCTGGACGTTGACGAAGTTGGTGCCTTGCGCGCCGTCCAGTTGGAAGCCGCCGCAGAACGCCTGGTTCCCCTCGAAGCAGAAGCGGACGATCTGATCGGGCGAAAGCGTGGAGACGACGCCGCTGAGCTTGATCTGATAATAGTCCACCGACAGGCTGAGCCCGGGCAGCCACGACGGGCGCGAATAGACGATGCCGAGTTCGGTATCGCGCGCGGTTTCTGGCCGGAGGTTCGGGTTGCCGACCGTATTCTGGAAGACCTGCACCGCGACGTTGCGGAACGGATCGTTGAAGCTCGGCAGCGTGGTCACGGTCGGTGCGGCGAACAGCTCCGACAGGTTCGGTGCGCGGACGTCGCGCGACGTGACCGCCCGCAGCGTGAGGCCATCGACCGGTGTGCTCCAGGTGCCGCCGACCTTCCAGGCCCAGATCGTACCCGACGTGCTGTAGTCGGTCACGCGCGCCGCACCGTTCAGGTTGGCGCGACCGAAGCCGTCGCTGTTCCACAGCGGCAGATTGAGCTCGAGGAAGCCTTCATAGACGTGGTATTCGCCGGTGCCGTTCTTGTAATTGCCCGCGGCCCAATTGCTGCCCTGCGCCGAGTTCAGCAGCGGATCTGCGGGGTATAGCGCGCTGTTCGGGCTGATGTCGGTTACGCCAGCGCCGTACGCGTCGCCGCGCACCTTGTAGAATTCGCGCCGGTACTCCCCGCCGAATGCCACCGACAGGGGACCCGCCCACAGGTCGAACGGCTGTCCGGAGAAGTTGAGGCTCGCCACGTCCTGCTTCAGCGTCGTGCGCTGCAGCGGGCCGGCCTGGGGCATGATGTAGTTCAGCGCCGCTTCGCTCGGGGCGAAGTTGCCGAAGATGTTGATCGGCTGGCAACCGAGCGCACGCGCGGCCGGATCGGCGCAGACGACGGCGCCATTCAGCAGCACCGCATTGGTCGCGGCGACGTAGCGCGGCTGCAGCACGATACGATCGACGTCGATGGCGACCTTGGTCGTGCCATGCTGATAGTAAGCGTCATAGTTCCAGTTGGATCCGCCCAGGTCGAAGGCCCCCTTGGCGCCGATGACGAAGCGGTACTGGTCGCGATCGGTCTGGACGAGCTGGTTCGGAAGCTGGCCGTTGCTCGTGCCGAGGTTGAAGGACGTGATCCCTGCGGTGGAGCACCGATCGCGGATGGCCTGCGGCAGGAACGGGTTGGCGCATTGGACCGTCAGGTTGGGACGGTTGTATCCCGGGCTCGGCTGGTTGCTCGTCCGGACCTGCGCGATGTTGACGGTGGCGTAAATCTCGCTGTTCGGGGCGAATTCGTACCCGAGCCGACCATAGCCGTTGATCCGCTCGAGTTTGGATTTCAGCGACGCGCTCGAACCCGGCGCGCCGGACAAGTCGCCGCCGACGCAGAAGGCGTTGCCGGGATAGCAGTTGGATACGCGCCCGTTGCCGAGCGGTCTGCCGCCTGACCCGTAGTTGAAATTGACCGGCGTACCGTTCGGATCGAATGCAATGCCCTGGAGCGGACCGTTGTTGATCAGGCCGTACTTCGCATACTGATACGGCTGCGCGAAATCGGCGTAGGTAAATTGCGGTCCAGGGCCGCTGGTGATCCCGGAATTGAGCAATGTCGAGGCGCGGTGCCAATCGCGGCTGCCCGCGAGGTCGGTGCCGTAATTGCCCGGGCCGACGCCGCCTTCATGGTCGTATTCGCCACTGACGATGAGGTGCAGGCGATCGCCGAACAGCGACGTACCATAGGCTGCCTGGACGAGCGCGGTCTCGTCGTCTCCATAGTTGGTGATGCTGCCAAGGACGTTGCCCTTGAAGCCCTTGAAGCGGGTATCGGTGATGAAGTTGACCACGCCGCCGACCGCGTCCGAGCCGTAGGACGCCGATGCGCCGCCGTTGACGATGTCGACGCGCTTCACGAGAAGTTGCGGGAACATGCTGATATCGGGCACGCCGGTCACGTTTGCGCCGACGACGCGCTGGCCGTCGAGCAGCGTCAGCGTGCGGATCGGCTGGAGCCCGCGCAGCGAGAAGGAGCTGAGCCCTTGCGTGCCGCTGGAGGTGCTGAAGGTCCCGGTCGACGCACCGGTCGAGCCCTGGAGCGACGGCAACTGCTGGATGGTGTTGAAGATGTTCGGCTGCGCGTTGTTGGCGATCTGCTCCGCACCGATGACGGTGGTGGGCGTCGGCGCGTTGAACCCGTTGGCGATGATGCGGCTGCCGGTGACCGTGATGTCGGACGTGTCCGCCGCCTGCGACTGAACGGGCGCGGCAGGGAGCGGGCCGGGTGCCTCCTGCGGGGCGGCGGTCGCGACATTCGGTGGTGTCTGCGCGAATGCCGGCGACGCGACCAGCCCGAAGGCCAGGGCAAACAGGCTTGACGCGGTGCCGAGGCGGCAGCGATCAGACGAAAAGCGGTACATCATCCATCCCCCAAGATTTATGCTGATCGGTACGTCGCCTGCACGGGCCCGCACTGTTGAATTGGCTGTAGCGGATAGCCGCGGGGCCGACATCTACGACCTTAGTCGCGGCCATCGCGGGCAGGTCGTATCAGGGGCGTGCGGCGTACAGGGCATGATGCGTGAGGATGTACAGCGTCCGCTTGTCCTCGCCGCCGAACAGCAGTTGGAGCGGTCGGTCGGGCACGTCGATCCGGCCGATCTCGCGACCAGCGGCGTCGTACACGAACACGTTACCGTTCGCGACATAGACGCGGCCGTCGGCACCGGTCGCCACGCTTTCTCCGCCGCGTTGCGCAAAGGGCTTGAGGTCGCGCACCGATCCGCCTTGCCCGAGCAGCCCGGTATAGGTGCGGTTCTCCGACGCGTTGGCGAGATGGATGCGATCGCCGACGCGACCGGTCACCCAGCCATAGGTGTCGAGCGTGTCGGAGAAACGCCAGCCGAGCTGGTTGACCGGGCCCTGCTGCCAAACACGATAGGCGGGCAGGACGAGGCTTCCATCCGGGGAGACATATTCGCGCGGCTTGGGTACCGCCACGTCGCGCGCGAACATTTCCGCCAGCGTCGTGAAGTGGTCGCGCTTCGGATCATATTGGTCGCGGAACTCGCCGTTGTTCCAGAAGCTGCCGGGCAGCGCTACGCGGGCCTGCGACCGGTCGCGCACCGCGGTCGGCACGATCGGGCGTACCGCGTTCGGTTTGTCGGGATCGATCGCATAGACCGTGCCTTCCGGTCCGTCGGACGAGAGCACCATCAGCGTGCCCGACGCGTCCACCGCCAGGTTCACCGCATCGAGCGGCGCATCGGCAACCACCGACAGCCGTCCGCTGTCGCTCCAGCGATGGATGCGCTGATTTTGCCGGTCGATGAAGTAGAGCTTGCCGCCCGCATCCACCGCGCCGCCGCCGATCGAGTAGAAGCCGTCGGCCAACTGGCTGACGGGTGCGATCGATGGCGTCGCCGGGGTCGCGGTCGTCGCATCGGTGATGTCGAGCACCGCGAACTCCCGCTCGCGTACGTCGCCGCCGCGCGTCACGTCGGTGATCGCATTGGCATAGGGGAACTTGCTTGCGCGCAGATAGGTGCCGCAGCCCGCCGCGTCGCAGGTCGAAAAGCCGCTCTCGGCATTCACGTGGACGTTGCGAAAGCGAATGTCGGTCGAACCGTAAAGCTTTACCGCCGCCGGTGCGGGCTGGATCGAGCGCGTGACGCGGTAGCCGTGGAAATTGGCGAACAGGATGTTGCGCGCATTACGCACCTCCAGCGCGATCGCGTTGCGGCTTTCGCCCGCCTCCTCCTCTGTCTGCGGTGCGAAGAACTGCCAGTTGCGGACGCGGTCCAGCACGATCTCCGCGCGGACGTGATGCTCGGCCGACATTTCGTAGACATAGCCGGGCGTGCTGGTGTCGGAGACGTAGAGTCCGGCATTGGCGTAGGTGTTGGGCGTCCACAGCCCGTTGAACGTGCCGCCGCCGCCGTCGGTGACCCACAGGCTGGCGAACTGGCCGTCCCAGCGCTTCCTGACATCGGCGTCGGCGGTGTGGTTGGCGTTGTACGGGTCGAAGCGGCTGCCGTCGGCAAGCGTGGTGCCGTGCCCGCCCTGAAACTTCACGTCATCGACCAGCGAGCGTTCGCCCGCACGCCACAGCAGGGCGGTCGCGCGCGGATTGATGCCGCCGGTGGACAGTCCGAAGCCGCTGACGATCGCGTCGCCGCCCTTTGCGCTCTCGATTATCGCCTTGGGCGAACCGACGCCGCGATAATCGGGCAGGTCGTCGGGAAGGCCGATCTGCGTCATGCCGGGATGCAGCCCGATCAGCACGCTGTCGGGCCGTAGCTTGAGCGTGTTGGTGACGCGGTAGAAACCGGCGGGGAAGTAGAGCACTCGGTTCCGGTCGATCGCCCGCTGGATCGCGGCGGTGTCGTCGGTGCTGTTGTCGCCCTTCACCCCCAGCGTGCGCACGTCGACCCAGGCGGACACGGGCGGTAGTGCGCGGATCGCCGGATCGCGTCGCTTCGGCAGCTTGGCGATCGCCGCCGCGGTCATGCGTGTCTGGTACGTGCCCGGCTGGTTGAGCCCGGCGAGCGTGAGACCGTAGGTGAACTCCGCCACGCGGTACGATTTGCCCCGTCCGTCGACCGTGCGTCCGCTATCGCGGAAGCGGGCGAACACGGGCGTGTTGCTGGCCAGCGCGTTGGCGAAGCCGATCTGCGTGAGAACGGAGTTTTCGTTGCTGATGACGACGCCTGCCTGCGAGACATTCTCGAACCGCACGTCGCTGCCCCACAGCGAGTCGCCGTACCCGCGATCGATGTCGATCCCGACCGGCGTGTTACGGATCACGGTGTTGACCAGGGTAAGCCCCGCCTCATGCTCGCGGATCGCGGCATCGCGCTGTCCGTCGAAGGTCGCGTCGAGCAGGGTGTATTGCCAGGCGGGGGAGGTCTTCTCCGCGAGAATCCCGTAGCGGCCGCCGAAGAAGCGCAAGTCCATGCCGATGTTGCCGACCTGGTAGATGCCGGCGAGCGCGGCGCCGAGGCGAAAGTCGATGTGGGCGAGGTAGGTGTGCTGCGCGGTGTGCTGGCGCACGGCGGTCGCGGCCGGATTTCCCGCACCGATCTCGAAGTCGACATTGGAGAGGGCGGAGTAGAAGGTCCCCGAATTGGCGTCGGCGATGCTGGCATCGAACGGCACGCTGGTGGGGGGCGGGACCGGAACGACCTTCGCGTTCTTGATCGGGTTGCCCCAATTGTCGAGCGTGGTGCCGCGCGGGTTGTTGCCGGCGAAGAACACCATGCTGCCGACGCCCTGTTGAAAGCCGGGTGTCTTCGGCGCCAGCAGCAGCACGGGCCGCGTCCGCCCGGCCCCGAACATCCGCACGCCCGGCCAGATGTAGAGGGTGCGCGTGATGCGGTGCCGTCCCGCGGGGAGGAAGACGATTCCGCCCCCCGGCTTCGCCGCCGCAGCGTCGAGCGCCTGCTGGATCGCGGCGCTGTCGTCGACGCGGCCGTCTCCGATGGCCTTGACCGTGATCGCCCGCGGATCGTTCGGCGCCGTCTCGAACGCCGATACCGCGCGGACAGGCTGCGCCGTGGCGGGGGTGCCGAGGAGCAGGACGGAGACCAGAACCCCACGCCGGATCGTACTCGCCAAAATGTCCATCAATCGTCCCCGTTCATCGCGCGTAGCAACCTTCTAGGCATGGTGCGTTGCGCGTGCGACTGCGACAAAGGTCGCGATGGTCACCGCGCGCGGCAGCGGGCACTACCGCGACGGAACGAGGGCCGAGCCCTGCGATTAGGGCGAAAGCCAGGAAGAAGACCGTGCCACCGCTGTCGATCACCGCTGCCCTGCCGCGTTGCGCCATCATCGTCATGGGGGTGAGCGGCTGTGGCAAATCAACCCTGATGCAGGATCTCGCGGCTCACCTGGCCTGCGCTGCGTTCGAGGGAGACGACTTCCACGGCGCGGCCAACGTCGCGAAGATGCGGGCGGGTCATCCGCTCAACGATTCGGACCGCTGGCCGTGGCTGGATCGACTCGGCGCGGCGATCGGCGCGGCGGTGCGCGACGAGGGGCAGGCGGTCGCGGCCTGCTCGGCGCTGAAGCGCAGCTACCGGGATCGGCTGGAGCATGCCGCGGGTGTGCCGCTGCTGTTCGTGCTGCTCGACGGCGGGCGCGACGAAATCGCCGCGCGGCTCGCCAGCCGCACGCGCCATTATATGCCTGCCAGCCTGCTCGACAGCCAGTTCGACGCGCTCGAACGGCCCGGACCGGACGAGCGCGCGCTGATCCTGCCTGGGTCCTGGTCGGTAGAGAAACTGCGCAATGCGGTGCTGCACCGGGTGCGGAGCGAGATCGTTGCCTAGGGCATCAGCCGCTTGCGGCCCTGCCACAGGTGCCACCGCATCGCCAGCGCGGCACCGTCACCGTCCTGCGTCCTGATCGCGTCGACGATCGCAGCGTGTTCATCGGTCATCGCCTCGATCACGTGCGGCGGACGCGTGCGGGAAATGTCCACGCCGGCGCGCAGGATGCGCATGACCTTGTCCTGCAACTGATCGAGGATCGCGACGAAGGCGTCATTGCCCGTTGCCTCCAGAATCGCGCGATGGAGCAGGAAATCCTCATCATGCGCGGGTGCGCTCGACAGCAGCGCCCGGCGTAGCGCCGCCATGCGCCCTTCGATCAACGCAAGGTCATCGCTCGAGCGGCGCAGCGCCGCCAGCCGCGCGCCCTCCGCTTCGACCACGAACCGCACTTCGTAGGTGCCGAGCGTCGCCGCCAGCCCGTCGAGTGGCATATAGGCACCGAGCCGTTCGGACGGGCAGCGCGTGACATAGGAGCCGGCGCCACGGCGCGCCTCCGTGATGCCATCGGCGGCGAGCCGCACCAGTGCTTCGCGAACGATGGTGCGCGACATGCCGAACGTTTCCGCCAGCCGCGCCTCCGACGGCAGCCGGTCGCCGGGGGAAAGATCCGCGTCGGTGATGATTCCGACGATCGCCGTATAGGCGCGATCCGCGAGCCTTTCCGCCTTCACGCGCGCGTGTCCTCTATCGTCGCATCGACAGCGGAACCGGTCATATGATGTAACTGAGCCCCGCGACCATGGCGAGACCGGCGACCGAGATGACCGTCTCGAGCAGCGACCAGGTGCGGAACGTATCGGCGGTGCTGGTACCCATATAGCCCTTTACCAGCCAGAACCCCGGATCGTTGACGTGGCTGAAGAACACCGATCCCGCACCGATCGCCAGCACGACCAGCTCGGGGGAGGCGCCCGACGCCGCAACGACGCCGGGCATCACCCCGACCGCCGTAATCGTGGCGACCGTTGCCGAGCCGGCGGCAAGCCGGATGCCGACCGCGACAAGCCAGCCGAGCAGCAAGGGCGAGATCGAGTACATCATGACGACGCGCGCGAGCAGATCGGAGAGGCCTGCGCTCACCAGCACCTGCTTCAGCGCACCGCCTGCGCCGATCGCCAGCAGGATCGCGCCCGCCGCGCCCATCGTCTCGTGCCAGATCGATTCCTGAATCGCGGCCTCGCTCATCCGCCGCCCGAACAGCAGGGGCAGCGCGAGCAGGTTGGTGATCAGCAGGGCGAGCACCGGGTTTGCCATCGCGGCGAGGATAACCGAGCCTTCCAGCCCTGGGATCAGCTTGCCCAACTCGCCCGAGGCGATCAGCACGATCGGCAGCAGGACGATGAACAGCGCGCGGCTATGCGACGGGGCGACCAGATCCGTCACCGGTTCGCTCAGCACCGGCTCCGTCAGACGGATGCCGGGTGCTACGACGCGGGCCAGCACGGGGCCGGCGAGCACCGCGATCGGAATCGCGATCATCACGCCGTACAGCATGGTGAGACCGAGGTTCGCACCCAGCGCCTCGACCGCGAGCAGCGGGCCGGGGTGCGGCGGGACGAGCGCGTGCACGACTCCCAGACCGGCGAGCGCGGGCATGATGAGGCGCAGCTTTGCAGCGTCTCGCTCGGCGGACGTGCTGCCGCTGGCCATTTCCTTGGCGGCGGCGACTACGATCGGGAGCAGCAACACCAGTCCGGTTTCGAAGAAAAGCGGCAAGCCGATGACGATCGCAATGCCGAGCGTCGCCCAAGGTGCGGCGCGCGGACCCGTGATGCGCAGCGCGCTGCTCGCCAGCGCGACCGCCGCGCCCGACAGGTGCAGCATCGCACCAAGCGACAGGCCGAGCGCGACGACCAGGCCGGTGCCGCCGACGATGTCGCCGACACCCTTTTGCACCGCCTTCGCCGTGTCGGCGAGCGGCATCCCGGCGAACAACCCGACGGCGAAGGCGCCACACAGCAGCCCGATGAAGGGGTGCAAGCGTCCGCGCACGATCAGTACGATTGCAAGCGCGATACCGGCAATCGCCGCCGCCACAAGCTGCAGATCACTGCCGCCGGTCACGAGGCGCGCCGACAGATATTCAGCTTTGACACCACTATCCTCCCCCCTGGCACACTCGGGCGCTCTCATGGCCCAAGTTGTCCAACAGATTTCGAGAATACACGGAAAAAAGGGCTTGAACATGCCTGTCGTAGTCGAACATACTAAAATCTGTCCAACCGATTCCGGATCAACCGGAGCATGACGGACACCCCTGTCGGCACATACGACGGCACGTCAGGTTTTGAGAGACGAGGGAGGATGGTATGATGGGAACCAGTCAGGGGGCAATGGTAGCGCTCGCCGCAGCGCCGTCGCCGGCGTGTGACGATGCTATGTCGGTGCAGCTGACGCCGAAGCAGGTCAAGGTCCTGCGCGGCGTCCGTTCCGGACAGGCCAACAAACAGATCGCCTATGACCTCGGCATCGCCGAAGCGACGGTGAAGGCGCACATGACGGCGTTGATGCGAAAGCTGAACGTGCACAATCGCACACAGGTGGCGATCGCGGCGGAATCGTTGATGCTCCACGGCGCCTGATTTTCTCTCCAGCGGTCGCACCGCCCCTCATATTACGGAGCACTCCCATGAAGGCGTCCGGCCTGCTGTTGATCGCGCTCGTTCTTGCGCCCGTCCCTGCCTTGGCACAATCGACCTCGGTCTTCCTGACCGCACCCGACGATCCCCGCGCCGTGACGGTAAAGGGTATCGGCGACGGGCGCGCGGACGATACCGCCGCCATCCAGCAGGCGATCGATGCCGTCGCGGCAGACCGGCAGCGCGGGGGTGGCGGCGTCGTCTTCCTCCCCTCGGGCCGCTACCGGATTTCGCGCACCGTGTTCCTGCGCTCCGGGGTGCGGATGTTCGGCGTCGGACCGACTCGCCCGGTGCTCCTTCTCGGGAACAACACGCCTGGCTACGCCAAGGGCATCGGTGCGATGCTGAGCTTTACGGGCGAGGACCAGTATCGCGCGGGCAAGCCGCCGGTGCCGCCACCCACCAGCGTGCCCTTCAGCGACACGACCTTCGACGCGACTTCCACCACCTTCTATTCGGCGCTGGCGAACGTCGATTTCGAGATCGGCGATGGGAATGCGGGCGCGGTTGCGGTGCGCTTTCGGGTCGCGCAGCACGGTTTCCTGCGGCATGTCGACTTCCGCCTCGGTTCGGGCTTCGCCGGGATCTATCAGGCGGGAAACGAGGCGGACAATCTGCGCTTCTTCGGCGGTCGCTACGGCATTGTGACCGAGAAGACGTCCCCCGCGTGGCAATTCACGCTGATCGATTCCGAGTTCTCCGGCCAGCGTGACGCCGCGATCCGCGAGCATGAAGTCGATTTGACGCTGGTCAACGTCACGATGCGCGACGCGCCGGTCGGGATCGAGATCGACCGCGGCTATTCGGATTCGCTATGGGGCAAGAACGTCCGGTTCGAGAACGTCAGCCGGGCAGGCGTTGTCATTTCCAGCGAACAAAGCGCCTTCACTCAGATCGGCTTCGACAATGCGGTGGGCGTGAACACGCCGGTGTTTGCACAATTCCGCGAGAGCGGGCGGACGATTCCCGGCAAGGGTGCCGGGTGGCGCGTCAGCGACTTCTCGCATGGGCTGAAAGTGGCTCGCATCGGAGAAATGGGCAAGGTGGCGACCGACATCACCATGACTCCGCTTGGCGCGACCCCACCGCCGCAGGCGCCGGCGCTCCCGCTGCTGCCGCCGGTCAGCGAGTGGGCGAATGCCCGCACGCTCGGTGCGAAGGGCGACGACCAGACCGATGACACCGCCGCGCTCCAGCGCGCGGTCAATGCGCACCGCGTCGTTTACCTGCCGACCGGCCGATACCGTATTACCGACACGCTGAAACTCCGGCCGGACAGCGTGCTGATTTCGCTGCATCCGAACCAGACCCAGCTTTATCTGCCGGATAACACCCCGGCCTTCGCCGGTGTCGGCGGGGCCAAGGCGATGGTCGAGAGTGCGAAGGGCGGCAACGCCATCGTCTACGGCCTGGGGCTCTATGCCGGGGGCGTGAACCCGCGCGCCTCCAACATCATCTGGCGCGCCGGCGAGCGGTCGATGATCAACGACGTGCGAATCCACGGGCCGGTCGTCTACACCAATGGCAAAGCGCATGGCGGCGGGATCGATCCCGAGGCGCGCTGGGACGGGCAGCAGGCCAGCATCTCGGTCACCGACGGCGGCGGCGGCACCTTCGCCGCGATCTGGACCCCGAACGGGCTGGCTTCCACCGGCTTCTCCGTGACCGACACCAAGACTCCGGGGCACGTCTACGAGCTGTCGGCGGAGCATCATTTCAAGAACGAAATCGTGCTGCGCAACGTTGAGAATTGGGAGTTCCTGGCGCCGCAGACCGAGCAGGAAGTGCGCGACGGCGTGTATGCGGTCTCGACCGAGTTCCACAACAGCCGCAACATCCTGTTCGCCAATTATCACGGCTATCGCGTCACCCGCACCGCCAAGCCGATGGACACCGCCGTGCGGCTGGTGAATTCGGGCGACATCCGCTTCCGCAATGTCCATGTAAACGCCGAGAGCGCCTATGCGCATTGCGACACCGAAGGGTGCGGCACCTATGTTCGCGCGAGCAAATATCCGTTCGAAAACGCCATTACGGACCTGACGTCCGGTCAGGAGGTTCGCGAGCGCGAGTTCGCGAAGCTGGACGTGCCCGCCGCCAGCGCGCGCCCGGCGACGGTCGCGGGGGTTCCGGTGACGCCTGGTGTCACGAAGCTGGCCGATGGCTTTTACTCGATCGCGGGCGGCGCGATCGATGCGCAAGGCAAGCTCTACTTCATCGACCGGTTCCATCAGCGCATCCACGGTTGGTCGTCGTCGGAGGGACTTACCACCGTCAGCCAGGCGACGCTCGACCCGGTGAACCTGACGGTTGACCGTTCAGGCCGCTTGCTCGTGCTGTCGAGCGCCGGGCGCGATGGCACGGTCTACAGCATCGACCCCAAGGCGCCCGACGACGTCCGTACCATCGCCGCCACCGCGCCCCGCGCTGGCAGCGCGGTCGCGCTCCCGGTCAACGTCTGGGCGAACGGCGAGTTCGCGGATCGCATCGACCAGAAGACGTACGAATATCCGCCGCTCTCCAGCTTCTTCACCAGCAAGATGGGCGAACCGAAGCGGCAGGCCTATGTCTCGCCCGACGGCTCGGTCGCGATCCCCGCGTTCCGGGTGTGGAACCAGGGGCCGGACGATCACCAGGGCTGGCGTTGGTCCGATACGCTCGACAGCTACGGGCTGGTAACCGCGCGCGCGGGCGAGCGTGTCACCCTGACCAACGGCTCGGAGAACCTGACCTACAGCGGCCAGGTGGCGGCAAGCGGTGCGCTTAGCGACCTGCGCGTCGTGGCACCGCGCGGCGGCGAGAGCGTGGCACGCGATTCCACGGGCAACCTCTATGTCGCGAACGGGCAGGTATGGGTCTATGACAAGAACGGCCGTGAAGTGCGGCGCATCGACGTTCCCGAGCGGCCGCTCCAGGTGCTGATCGGCGGCCCGGACAAGCGGACGCTGTTCATCCTCGCGCACCACGCGCTCTACTCGGTTGGGATCTAAGCGGACCGCCTTGCGCTGGTTGCCGGCGAGCGATGGGCGGGGGCGGTAAGGGGAACGGTCGTGTGCTTTCGGAAAGCGGCTAGTGGCCTGTGGACGACCGAAGCTTCACCTTGTCAGGAGTTGGAGCCTCCGACAGACAAGGAGCGGTTCACGTCATTTTGAGCCGCTACCGGTAGGGGGGGCGCTGCCGCGGTCGCCGAAGACTGCGGGCGGCGGCCTGTTTACCATTTGCTCTTCGTTTCGTTCATGATGCGAATATCGGCTTCGATATTCAAAAGACGGCTTTCTTCTCGTTCGCTTTCCCGCTTTGCCTGCTCGCGCGCGATCATCAACCCTCTGAAGCGCTGCGTATGGTTCACCGCGTTTTCCTTTCTGGCGGCTGGCGGTACCTGGCGCTGGTTGCTGGGGGGGCGCTTTTTGCTCTCGTGTCGCTTCCCGCGCTCCGCGATCTTTGCGCGTTCCGAGCTCTTCAACACCATCCAGATCTGGGAAATGACGATGAGCGAGAGGACCACCGCGACCACCGCTGTCCATATCACGATGGTGTCCGATGCCCAGACACCATCGTGAAGAACCACGACGAGGCCGATCGCAACGATCAGGAGGGTTAATTGAAGCACGAGGCCTGCTACGCGTGAAATGGTGGTCGTCCCTTCGCTTTGAGTGCCGGAAGGGTGAACGAGCACCGCGCCGAAGCATTAATGAACCGGTCGATTCCGCCTTTGCTCGCCATGTTCTATTTCTTCTTTATAGGATTTCCGAGAAAGCTGGTAATCAATTGCACTGTTGGCAAAATGCCCTTTGGATCTGGGCCGAAATCAGGGTTAAGACTTATTAATGTGAGCGGCGCGATCTGTTTCAGGCTCTGTAACGAGACTGGCGACAAGCGATTTGTATTTGCTGCCCGGCGCGCAAATGCCGCGCTTTTTCGAAGATCATTCATGCGCTTGCAAAACACCGTCGCGCGATCGGCACCTTTCGCTCTGGGGCCGCGCCGGGTCAGAAATCCATGCTTGCCGAGAAGCGGACCTGCCGCGCGAGGCCGACGTAAAACACCGAACCACCCGTCGACCAATAGCGTGTGTTGGTGATGTTATCGCCATTCACGCGCAAGGTCAGCGCGCGCGCATCGGCGAGCCGGATCTTATAGTCCGCACCGAGGCTGTAGGTCGTGTAGCCGGGCATCGCGTACCGATTGCGCGCATCGGCGTAGCGCAGGCCCGTATAATAGATACCGGCGCTCACACCCAGCGCGGGGAGGGCGGCCGGGCGATATTGCGCGAAGAGCGAGGTTGACCATTGCGGGGTGTTGTCCACCCGCTTGCCATTCTGCGCGGCGAGGCCGGTATTGCGCTGGGTAGCGTCGAGATACTGGCCCGACAGCGCGACCGAAAGCTGCCGCGTCAGATTTCCCTGTAGCGATGCTTCGACGCCTTCGTGGATCGCGCGACCGTTGACGACATAGACGTTGCTGCTGTCGGTATAGCTGAGGCCGCGATCGATGTGGAAATAAGCGACGCTCGCCAACGCGCCGGCGACCTCGATCCGGGCGCCCGCTTCGATCTGCTTGCTGAGCACGGGCGCGAGGACGTCGCCTTCGTTGGCGGTCCCGGCGGGAGCGGTGCCGGCACTTTCCAGACCCTCGATATAGGTGAAATAAAGACTGGATGTCGGCGTGGGCTTGAACACCACGCCCCCGGTCGGGGTCCACGCCGTCATCCGGTAGTTGCCGGTCGAATCCGCGGTGTCGTACAGCACGCGGCGCACGCCGCCGATCAACAGCACCTTCTCTCCGACATGCGCGATATCCATCGCGTAGATCCCGGTGTCGATGTTGACGCTGCCCGCCTGAAGCCGGGGCGCGGCGAACACCAGGCTGCCGAAGTCGATCGCGACCGGATCGTTGATGTTCTGCGCCACCGCCGTGTAGCTGGCCTGATGCTGGTCCTCCTGCACCTGCCGGTTGCGGGCCACACCGAACAACAGGTCGTGGGTGATGCCGAGGGTCTCGACCTTGCCGGCGATTTCGCCGCGGACATATTCGTTGCGATATGCCTGATCGGGTGTGTAATTGCCCGAAATCCGGCCGGCACCGCGCGCGACCGTGGCGGCGCTGGTGAAGCTGAAATCGGCCCGGCTGCGCTGGCGCCGCGATTGCGCCAGCCCCGATTCGACGCGGATCGACCAGTCCCCGCCCAGCACGTAATCGGCGCGCCCCAACACGTTGGTCGACCACGTCCGATAGGGCGCATTGACCGGGGCGTAGCGATGGTGCGGGTCAGGGATATGATCGAGCAATTGGAACGCGGACAGCGCGATGCCGCCCGGTTCGTCGGTCGCGCGGCGATAATGCTCCACATCGAGCTTGAACGACAGCCGCTCGGTCGCCTGCCAGTCGAACGCGCCGCTGACGAGGTAGCGGTGGCCGTTCACGCCATCGATCGGGGTTTCGACATGCGACGCATAGGCGTTGATCCGCGCGCCGAACTGCCCCGCGTCACCGAACGTGCGCCCGATATCGACACCGCCGCCGAAACTGCCTTCGACATCACCGTTGACATAGGCGTTGGTGACAGGGTGGGCGCCAGCGCGCTTGGCCACCACGTTGACGATGCCCGAGGGCGTGGCGATGCCGTAATAAAGCGCGGAAACGCCTTTGAGCAGTTCGACCCGCTGCTTGTTTTCGATCGGCACCGGGCTGAGGTTGATGATCTGAAGCGCGCCATTGAGGCGATAGTTGGTGCGCGCGTTCATCAGGACGCCGCGTGACACGAAATTGTTGCTGGTGGTGGGGCTGGTCGCCTGTTGGGTGACGCCGGGCGTGTTGCGCAACGCGTCTTCGAGTCCGGTGGCGCCCTGCGCATCGAGCAGCGCCCTGGGGATCACCGCGACCGTCGCCGGCGTATCGAGGATCGACTGATTACGGAACGCGCCGATCTGCACGACATCGGTCTTGAACGTCGGCAACCGGCCGATGACGATGATCTCCTCATCCAGCTTGGGGTCGATCTGATCCGCTCGGTCACCCGCCGCCCCGTTACCCGCGACCCGGTCACCCGCTGCCCCGTTACCCGCTGCCGGTGTGTTCGTCGCCATTGCCGCAGCAGACGCTGCTACCAACCAGAAACCCATGAAACCCCCTTTGACTGTGGCTGGCCCCTACTGTTAATGCAATTAACTCGCAATTGCATATTTGTGCGTTCGCGTGATAGGCGTGGTCTTCGAGGCAAACGGACCGTCAATGGCAAAGCGCATACTCTTTCAGATCCACTGGTTTCTGGGCATCACCGCCGGGATCGTGCTTGCGGTGATGGGCGTCACCGGCGCGGCGATGAGCTTCGAGGACGAGATCAGCGAGGCCCTGTCGCCGCGCCTCTACGCGCCCGGCGTGCCGGTGCGCGCAGACTTGTCACCGGACGCGGTGATCGCACGCGTGCAGGCGGACAATCCGGGCTATTATGTCAGTCGGCTCGACTGGGAAGTGCCGCGCGACCGCTCGCATGCGGTCCGTCTTACCGCGAACGCGGGGCACGACCGTAAACAGGGCCGGGCGGACCGGGCGACCGGGCGCTGGCTCGGTGAGCCCGCGGGCGCGGCTTTCTTCGATACGGTGGACGACCTGCACCGCTGGCTGGCGCTGCCCGGCGGCGGCAACGGGATCGGCCGCCAGATCACGGGTGCGAGCGCGATGGCACTGATCTTCTTCGCGCTCTCCGGCCTCTATCTCCGCTGGCCGCGTCGTGCGCTGGACTGGCGCGCGTGGCTGGTGCTGGATTTGCGCAAGACCGGCCGCAACCTGTGGCGCGGCCTGCATGTCGTGATCGGCACCTGGGTGCTGCTCTTTTACCTGCTGAGCGCGCTGACGGGCCTTTGGTGGAGCTACGACTGGTATAGTCGCGGCGTGACCTATGCCCTGACCGGAAAGGCTGGCGGCGAGGACGGTAACGGCATGCACAAGGCCGCTGGCGGCATCGCGCCGCGCCCCGCCATCGATCCCGCCTGGGCGAACTTCCGCGCTGTGACGGGCGACCGCTACGTCTGGGTGCGTATCTCCCGCCCGCCGCCACATCAGCCGATGCAGGCGATCACCTTCGATGCGCGCCGCGCCGACGCGCGCCACCTGCGCCAGCTCGACCGCTACAGCTACGTTCCTGGGACGAGCAAGCTCAAGAAGCGCGATTTCTACGACCGTCGGCCGCTCGGCACGATCGTCACGCAAAGCATGTTCGAACTGCATCGTGGCGCGTTCTTCGGCTTGCCCGGTCGGATCGTGATGCTGTTGACCAGCCTGACCATGCCGCTGTTCACGGTGACCGGCTTTCTTCTCTATTTCTCGCGGCGCAAGCGGACGCGCGCGGCGCGGGCACTGGAAGCGCAATCTCCTGCGTCGCAAAGTGCGGGCGATCTGCTGATCGCCTATGCCAGCCAGACCGGTACGGCGGCAATTCTCGCCCGCAACGCGGCGCAGGCGCTCGGTCAGGGCGGAGTCCGCGTGCAGGTGGTTCCGGTCGGCGCGGTCACGCCCGAACTGCTTGCCACGACCACGAAAGTGCTCTTCGTCGTCAGCACCTATGGCGATGGCGAGCCGCCCGACATGGCGCGCGGGTTCACCACGCGCATGCTGCGCGGGAGGAAAGACCCTGATCTCGCCCATCTCGCTTACGGCGTGCTGGCGCTTGGCGGACCGCGAATATCCCGACTTCTGCGGCTACGGCTGCGCGGTGGAGTCGTGGCTGGCCCGTGCCGGAGCCAAGCCGTTGTTCGCGATGATCGCCATGGACCGGAACGATGCCGAAGCCGGGGCGTGCTGGGCAAGCCAATTGCACGAGCTCGGCGCCCTTGTGGGAACGCGGGGCCAGACCGCCGCCGCGTTCGAAAACTGGACTCTCGTCGAACGCGTAGACCTCAATCCGGGGAGCGACGCGCTCAAGGCCTATCATCTGCGCTTCGAGCCGCCGGTCGATTCCGCGATGGACTGGGCGGCGGGCGACATCGTCGAGGTGCAGCCGTGCAACGCGCCAGCGACGGTGGATGCGCTGCTCGCCGCCCAAGCCGACGACGGCGATGTCCTCACGCGCGCCACGCACGCGCGCGAAACGTTGATGACCGTGATGCTGCCGCCCGACGCGAAGCTGCGCCCCCTGCCGATCCGCGAATATTCCGCCGCCTCGATCCCTGCGGACGGGACGCTCGACCTCGTCGTACGGCAGGTGCGGGACGCCGATGGTCGGTTGGGCACCGGGTCGGGCTGGCTGACCGCGTATCTCCCGCTCGGATCGGCCACGCCGCTGCGGATTCGCCCCAACCCGAGCTTCCGCACCGACGATCGTGACGCGACGCCACTGATCCTGATCGGGAACGGCACCGGCATCGCTGGCTTGCGCGCGCATCTGCGCGAACAGGCGCATGCCGGGCGCCGTGGGCATTGGCTCTTGTTCGGCGAACGCACCGCCGCGCATGAGCGGTATTTCGACGACGAACTGACCGGCTGGCTCGCGGATGCGACGCTCGCCCGGCTGGACCGCTGCTATTCGCGCGACGTGGATTGTGGCCGCTACGTCCAGGACCTGGTCCATGAAACGGAGACGGCGCTTCGCGCGTGGATCGACGCGGGCGCGACGGTGATGGTCTGCGGTAGCCTCGAGGGAATGGCGCAAGGTGTTCACGACGCGTTGGAGTCGATCATCGGCGCCGAGCGACTCGATCGCCTTGCCGAAGATGGTCGATACCGACGCGACGTGTACTGACCGGCGGGCCAGTGACAATCCCTTCGTCTAACGGACGCCGAGAACCTGGAGATCAGTCCCGGCTACTCGACCCCGTGGCACCCAACCCGCAGAAACGACCACTCTAGGAGCAACACCCGCGGGTAGGACATTGTGTTCGCTGCCGACCTTGAAGGGGATCCTGTGAAACCGTTAGAGACAGACCGATTTCGCATGTGGTTGCGTGGCGTCGGCCCAAGAACGGGGCGCGTAACGCAACCATACGCAAGCCGACGAGCTTGCGCATAACTGCGGAACCTTTCCCAGAGATTGCGGTCACTTCCCTTTGAAGAGACCCGTGAGCGCGTTCAACGTCGATAATACAATCGTACTCACCGTGTTTTGAGCGTTCTTCGCAGCCGCCGCTGCGGCGGATGCCGCTTCGTTTGCGGATTGCGCTGCGGCCTTTGCGGCTTCCTGTTGTTGTTTTGCCAGGTTTGCGGCGATCTGTGCCGCAGCGTTGGCCGCAGCTTTTGACGCGCCTTCACCCTGCTTGGCAGCTTGGTCGGCAGCGGCCTTGGCTGCCTCGTTGGCGGCGTGGGCGGCGTCTTGTGCCGCCTTGATTGCGGCCTGATCGGACGCGGCCCTCGCTGCATCCTTGGCTGCCTTTTCGGCGGCCACCAGCGCCGCGGCCGCATTGGCCTTGGCAAGATCATCCATGGTTTTTGCTGCGTCTGCGGCGGCTTTTTGTGCCGCAACTTCGGCCGCAGCATTTCCCGCGGCGTTTGCTGCTTCCAGCGCGGCCTGCGCTGCCGCTTTGGCCGCCTGGTCGGCGGCCGCCCTGGCGTTCCTTTGCGCTTCGGCGGCTGCGGATATGTCGGATTGCGCCTTCGCTGCACCGGCCGCCGCCTCGCTGGCCGCCTGGGCTGCCGCGTCCGCGACCGCTTTCGCAGCAGCGGCGGCCGCCTCGCTGTTGGCGCGGTCGGCAGCGGCTTGCGCCGTCGCCGCGGCGGCTTGTTGCGCGTTCAGCGCGGAAAGCTGCGCGGCCTGGTCCGCTGCCATCCTGGCTTGCGCCGCCATTTGCGCTGCATTCGCCTGATTGCTGGCCATCTCGGTCGCGAGCGTATTCGCTGTGCCAGCCGCGATCGCGGCGTTGACCGTGGCGACCGTCTTGAGCGCCGAGGTCGAGGCTTCGGTAACGGTCCGCGTGACCGCCGCGACTTCGGTCAGGTCGGATGCGCCGCCGGTCGTGCCGCCGACCAACCCGTTGGTGATTGCCGCCAGCGAGACCGGGGCTTCATGGATTGTCACGTCGATCGCCGCTGTCTCGGTGGGCGCTGCCGAGGCTGCCAGTGCGGGCGCGCTTGCGGCGATGGGGCCGGCGGAGACAGCGTCGGCTGGCGCAGCCGGCGACGCCACGATCTTGCTCACCCCGGCGGTATCCACCCGCATGCGATACAAATCCTGTGCGCCGATCACCGCGACCGAGCCGGGGCGCAACAGATCATGCGCGCCGCCGTCGGGCGTCGCCACGTCCACCGCGCCCTCGAGCACCTGAACCGACGCGCCCTTTTCGGACACGCCGATCGAGAAGGTCGTGCCCTTGACCACGGCGGCGAGATACGGGGTCTTCACCTCGAAATGCGGGGTCATCTTCTTCTTGATCATGAAGACGACGTTGCCGACTTCCTGGATCACCTGCGAGACGCCGGTCGGCGCGGTTTCCGCTGGCAACCGGAGCCGCGAGGCGGCGGCGACCATCATATATTCCGATCCGCGCACCAGGACCGCGCGACCGCCGGGACCCGTCGTCACCGTGTCTCCTGCCGCGATCCCGAGACCGCGCGTCGCCACCTTGCTGAGACCGGCATGGCCGATCTGGACCGGGCCGCTCGTTTCGCTCACCGTCCAACCCGGGCCCGAAGCCATCGCAGTCGAGGAACACCCCACAGCGAAAAGCGCGATCAACCGTTTACGCATCCCAATACCCTCTCATCCACGAGGATCGAGTAGCGCGTGGCCCTATTCAAAACGTTCAAGCGCACGCTTAATCACGCGTTAGCCATCGAAGAAACTAACCTTTTGCAAAGGCTTGCTCCCTAACCAGCCGATAGAGGCTGGAGGATTTCGAATGCGTTTTGGGAAAACTGTGCTGACCGGCGGGGCGGCCGTGCTGTATCCGTGGGGCGCCGCGCAGGCACAGGAGCAGCTCAATCGCGCGGACCCTTCGATCATCTCGCGAAGCCTGCCGCGCCCCGCGCCGACGATGCCCAGCGACAATCCCGTCGTCGCCCCCGGCCCGAGATCGGTGCCGTCCGACCCGCAGATCGCACCGCGACTGGCCCGCGCGATTGTCGTCGAGGGGGGCGATGAAATCGCGCGCGACCGCTTCAGGAATTCGCTGGCCGGCTATATCGGACGTAATCTTTCGAGCGACGATCTGAAGGCACTGTCCCGCGCGGTTGCCGATGTCGCACGACAGGCGGGATATCCGTTCGCGAGTGCGTGGATCGAACCGCAAGCGATGGCGGACGGCGTGTTGCGCGTTCGGCTGGATGCGGGCGCGCTTACGGCGGTGCGGGTCATCGGCCATGCCAATGCGCTTGCCGATCGCATCCTGACGCGCGCGCTCGTCACGGGACGACCGGTCCGCCGCATGGAACTGGAGCGCGCGATCCTGCTCGTTGGCGATATTCCGGGGGTGACGGTCAAGGAGAGCAAGTATCTCCGCCAGGACGGCTTCGGGATCCTGCTGGTGACGATCGAGGAGGATCGCCTGAGCGCGTACGCGCAGGTCGACAATCGTGGCAGCAAAGAAGTCGGTCCGATCCGGACGACCGTGATCGGCAATGCGCGACATCTTCTGACGGCGGGGGACGAGGCGAGCCTGATTCTGGCGAACACGCCAATCGAGCCATCCGAATTCGTTTTCGTCCGCGGGCGCTATACTGCCCCGGTCGATGCGAACGGGGCCACGCTGTCGCTGTCGGCGTCTTATGGTCTGGCAAATCCCGGCGCATCCCTGGCGCCGCTCGATGTGACCGGAGAGACGGTCGACGCGAGCGTCTTCTATTCGAAGCCGATCGTGCGGTCGCGCGAACATAGCCTGTGGGCGACCGTCGAGATTCGTGGGCTTCGCAGCGATCAGACCCTGCGCGACTTTCCGTTGCGAAGCGATTCGGTTGCGACGCTGACCGGCGCGGTCAATGGGACGATGCGCGCGGGGGCGGGGATCTTGCGCGGGGGCTTGCGGGTTACCGATGGACTTCCATTGCCGGGTGTATCGCACGAAGGCGACGCGATGATCTCGCGGCGCGACGGCGATGCCCGGTTCGTCGTCGTCAGCTACGCAGCGGAATGGGTCGCGCCCTTGTCCCGCAAGGTTAGCCTGGCGCTCGGGTCGGAGGCGCAGCTGGCCTCGCGGCCGTTGCTGGCGACTTTCGAACTCGGGGTCGGGGGGCCGGGCTTCGGGCACGCGTATGATTATGCCGAGCGGACCGGGGACAATGGCGTGTTGGGATCGGGGGAAATCCGCTTCGATCTGGGCCATGTCGCCGCACCGGTGGTCGACCGGGTCGAACTCTACGCCTCGGTCGACGGGGGCTATGTCGCCAATTTGCGCGGCGGCACTGGCGGCGGTGCGTTGCTCTCCGCCGCTGCTGGCGCGCGCGTCAGCCGCGGTCGGTTGAGCGGGATGCTCGAAGTCGCGCTGCCGCTCAACCGGGACCGCTTCGACACGGGCAATCGCGATCCGCGCGTGTCGTTCCGCCTGGCGCGGGTGTTCTGATGCGGGGGGCGGCGATGCTCACCGCGATCTTCGACCGGCGACCGTCCAGCTGGCTGATCCTGGGGACGGCGATCGTGGTGGGCGTGCTGCTGGCGATCCTCCCGCTCGGCGCGGTGCTCGACCGCACGCTGTCGGTTGCCCGGTTCGGGATCGTTCCGCGTGCTGCGAGCGGCAAGGTCGTGGTCGTCGAGATGGACGCCCAGAGTGCCGCCACGATCCAGCGTTGGCCATGGTCCCGCGCGCATTACGCCGCAGTGGTCGATGCCCTGCGCCGGGCCGGTGCCGCGGCGATCGTGTTCGACGTCGATTTCTCATCGGCGTCCGACGCCAAGGGTGACACCGCCTTTGCCGCAGCGCTGGCGCGGGCCGATGGCATGGTCGCCTTGCCGACGTTCGGGCAAAGCGCCGATGCCACCGATCAGCGGACGATCGACGCGCTGCCACTTGCAATGTTCCGATCGCAGGCTGCGCTTGCGTCGGTCAGCATCCAGCCTGATCCGGACGGACAGGTCCGGTCGATGCCGTTCGGCACGATGACGGACGGCGTACCGCGCCCTTCGTTGTCGTCCTATATCGCGCAACGCTCGGGGGTCGTGGACGTCGGCTTCCCGATCGACATGTCGATCGACCCGTCGACCATTCCCCGGCTCAGCTTCATCGACGTGCGCGACGGCAAGGCCGATCTGGCACGCGTGCGCGGTCGGTCGGTCCTGATCGGCGCGACCGCGGTGGAGATGGGCGATCGCTATGCGACGCCGTCGTGGGGCGTCATCCCCGGGGTGGTGGTTCAGGCGATGGCCGCCGAAACGCTGCTGCGCGGAATTCCGCGCTACGGCAGCGGCACGATGCCGTTCCTGCTCGCGCTGCTGACGCTGCTCGGCATCGTGCGCACGCGGGGCACCGGCCTGTTCGTCGCGGTTGTGGGGGCAGGGATCGTCGTGACGGGGGTCGTGCTGTTCGCGCAGCACGTTGTGCTCGTCACCTATCCGCTGGCCGCCGCGCTGAGCATGATCGCGGTTGCGGGCCTGGCCTGCGCTGGCCGCGACGTGGCCGGGCGGTTCCGCGCCCAGCGGATGATCGACGAGACGACGGGCCTGCCCAACGGCCTGTCGCTGGTTGCGGAGCATCGCGGCGACGCGATGTGCACGCTCGTGGTCCTGCAGCTGGTCAATTACGACAGTCTCGTCGCGATCCTCGGTTCGCGGCCATCGGCCGATGTCGTGGTGCGAGTCGCCGATCGCCTCGCGCTCGTCGCATCGGGCCACCGCGTTTACCGTTCGGCGGACCGGCAGCTTGCGTTCCTGTTGCCGCGGGACGAGCCCGTCGAGGACACGCTCGACGGGCTGCGCGCCGTGGTGTTGCAGGCGGTCGAAGTGGTCGGCCGCAAGGTCGATGTCGCGGCCGTGCTGGGCGTGGCAGTGGGGGCCGCGGCCACGATCGAACGCTTGCTGGCCGACGCGGCGCTGGCCGCGGAGGACGCGCTGCAGGGCGGGCGTTTCTGGCGGCGCAGCCTGGCCGACGATGGCGATCTCGAGCGCACGATCTCGCTGATGGGCGAGCTGGACGTCGGACTCGCGGACGGCGGTATCGAGGTGTTCTACCAGCCGAAATACGATGTGCGGGCGGGGCGGATCACCAGTACCGAGGCGCTGGTCCGCTGGCGGCATCCGCAGCGCGGGTTCATCGGACCCGACCTGTTCATTCCGCTGGCCGAAAAGACCAACCGCATCGCACCGCTCACGCTGCACGTGCTGCGAACGGTATTACGCGATGCCTCCGCCTGGCGCCGGCAGCATGGTCCCATCACGGCCGCCGTCAACATCTCCGCAAACCTGCTGTCGGATGCGGCATTCAACGCGGCGGTCGAGCGGATCCTTCACGAGACGGATGTCCCGGCGACCGCGCTGGTCTTCGAAGTCACCGAATCCGCCGCCATGTCCGATCCGACCAGCGCGATCGCGGCGCTCGAACGTTATCGCGATCTTGGCGTGGCGTTGTCGATGGACGATTATGGCACCGGCCAATCGACGCTGACCTATCTGCGGCAGCTCCCGCTCACCGAACTGAAGATCGACCGAAGCTTCGTCCAGCACGCCCATAGCAACCATGCGGACGGGGTGCTGGTGCGGTCCACGATCGCCCTGGCACACGATCTCGGCCTCAAGGTCGTCGCGGAAGGCGTCGAGGACCAAGCCTGCCTCGACTTCCTCGAACGCTGTGGATGCGACCTAATCCAGGGATATTTCATCAGCCGCCCGCTGCCGCTCGACCGGTTGCTGGAACGCCTGTCCGAGCAATCCCGCGACGCGGCGTGACGGATCAGCGGCGTTCCCCGGCCTTTGCGGGGCGGGACGCTCAGCGCTTGCCGATCAGGTCGGCGATCGGGAGCGCCTGGGGTGCGCCGCGCAAGGCTTCGGCCAGCGCCTGGTTCCCGCCGCGATCGCAGCCGTAATCGTAGACCAGGTGGCCGTTGCCGCCAGCGCCGCTCCAGGTAACATCCGCCGAGGACAGATCGGACGCATAGGTCTTGCAGGTTTCCGGTCCGGTCAGCAGGCGTTCGCCGACGGGCAGATAGGGGTGCAACCGTGCGAAGAAGTCGGTGACCTGCCGGGCGGTCGCGGTGAAGCGGCGTTCGCCGCTTACCGCGGTGTTGCGCGTGCCGGTGAACACGCCCGCGCCATCGGCGCCGATCGTGACGCTGTAGACCGGGCAGAAACCGTGGCATGGCGTCGTGGCATAGGTGACGCTGCGGATCTGCGCCGGGGGCGATCCGG
The DNA here is from genome assembly GCF_040546365.1 of Sphingomonas sp. PvP055. Taxonomy (NCBI): domain Bacteria; kingdom Pseudomonadati; phylum Pseudomonadota; class Alphaproteobacteria; order Sphingomonadales; family Sphingomonadaceae; genus Sphingomonas; species Sphingomonas sp. PvP055. Next base: position 3,723,399 of record NZ_JBEPNS010000001.1, on the reverse strand, counting down.
CAGGGTGCGGCGCGGCTTCGCGCTGGGGCGCTGCGCACCCGGCCAGGGCGAGCGTTGCGCCCGTCATCATTTTCAGCAGTCGCATTCGTCGTCCCTTTTCGAAGTGTGAGCGCATGCCCCCTGACGCGTTGTGCGTCACGCCGGTACGAGCATGATGTTGCGATGATCCCCGATGATCTCGAGAATGATGTCGAAATAGGTCTGTCCTTCGCCGCGTTCGAGCGCGTCGAGCTGGTTGCGGATGACATCGGTATTAAACGTGGCGGGGCTTTGCAGCTTCTCCAGCAACCAAGCCCGCGTCGTTTCGATGCCGAGGGCGGCTCGGCTCGCCTCCATCTCCCGCCAGACGAGTTCGACGGGCGCGCGCCCGTCGATCGCGCCATAGCCGCCGTACAGCAGGTCGTTCAACGCATCGAGACTCTCCGCCAGCGCCCAGGTTTCGTCCGCCATGAAGACGCGATTGATCTCGGCATAGAAGCTTGGAATGTCGACGATCGCCCGTCCGGCGAGTTCGAGGGTGTTGGGGATGGCGGTCACCGTTCGGACCCGCTTTCGATCGCGTGGAAAGGGGTTTGCTCGAACGGGGCGGGTTGCCCGGCGGGGCCGTACAGCGATGCGCGGAGCGGTGTCGGCAGTGTGGTCGTGCCGATGCCGACCGTGATCTTGCGCGCGCGCAGGGTTCGGTTGCGCGGGAAGACCGGGCCGGAAATCCAGCGGAGCTGCGATGTCGCGCGATCCCCCGTGGCGAGGCGGACCGGCACCAGCACCGGACCGGGGTGCATGCCGCGGGGTGCCGCGCGCGCGGCGGGCAGCGCGCGATTCCGCGCGTCGCGGAACCGCACCGCGGGCAAGGCGTCCAGCGCGCACGCCGGGCCGACGTTGCGGATCGAAAGTTCGGTTCCCGCATGCGACATGCCGTTGAAGTCGCCATCGTGGCCGTCGAGCGTCAGGCGCAGCTGACCCGCACGACACGGCGGCAGCGATAGCGCTGGCGCCGCGAGCAAGAGCAGGGCGAGGATCGGCATGATGGTCTCCGGTGAAGGATCACCATCGCGGCATCGAGGTGAACAGGCCATGACGGGGGCGACCGAATCGCGTGCCAAGGCCAGGGGGTCCACGACCGTCTGAACAGGTCGGCTCGCCTCAATATGCCGGAACGGCATAAGCTGCCATATAAAATCGGTTTTAGCTCTAGCTCGAACTTCGCCGTACCAAGGGTTCCGGCAAGAAGCGGCAACAGACCGCATAGCATTGCATCAACATCGTCAGCGGTGTCGGACAATGGGCAATCGGCGGGCATACAGCCCGGAACCCTGGAGAGGCGCGTCTTGAAGCATCTGAAGAAACTCCACGTCCAGGTGCTGATCGCACTCGTCCTGGCCGTGATCCTCGGTCTGGTCGTGCCAGCCTGGGGCACCGCCATGAAGCCGATCGGACAGGCGTTCATCGCGCTGCTCAAGATGATGCTCGCGCCGATCATCTTCCTGACGCTCGTCCACGGTCTGACCCACGTCTCCGACATGCGCGCGCTGGGGCGGATGGGGATCAAGTCGCTGGTCTATTTCGAGGTTGTCAGCACCGTCGCGATGGTGTTCGGTCTGGTCGCGGTCAATCTGCTCCAGCCCGGCGTCGGCTTGCACGCGACCGACCTGGTCGAGCCCGCCGCCGCCGTCAACGCGGGCAAGATCGCGCCCGTCGATTTCTTCCTCCACATCATTCCCAATACGCTCGTCGGCGCGTTTGCGACCGGCGATATCCTGCAGGTGCTGCTCATCTCGCTGCTGGCCGGCATCGCGATCAACCGCGTGTGCGGCCCCGATTCGCTGACGGTGCGCGGGATCGAGGAAGCGCAGACCATCCTGTTCAAGATGCTGAGCTTCCTGATGAAACTCGCCCCGCTCGGCGCGTTCGGCGCGATGGCGGCGGCGGTCGGCAGCAATGGCGGCGAGACGCTGCTGTACCTGCTGAAGCTGATCGGCGTCTATTATCTCGCTTCCGCGCTGTTCGTGTTCATCTTCCTTTGGGCGATCGCCTGGGTGATCGGCCTGCCGTTCCTCCCGATGCTCAGCCTGATCCGCGACGAGATCCTGCTCGTCTTCGGCACCGCATCGGGGGAAGTCGCCTTCCCGCGATTGCTGGAGAAGCTCAAGAAGAGCGGGTGCGACGATGTCGTGGTCGGGTTCGTCCTGCCGGCGGGGTATAGTTTCAATCTCGACGGCACGTCGATCTACATGGCGGTCGCGATCGGCTTCATCGCGCAGGCGACCGACACGCCGTTCAGCCTGTGGCAGCAGATCGGGTTGCTCGCGATCCTGGCGCTGACCTCCAAGGGCGGTACGACGGTCGCGGGGGGCGCGTTCATCAAGCTTGCCGCGACGCTGCAATCGGTGCGCACGCTGCCGCTCGGCGGTCTGGGGCTGTTGTTCGGGATCGACCGGATCATGGCGACCGCGACCGCGCTGACCAACATCGTCGGCAACACGCTCGCGGTGTTCGTCATCGCGCGGTGGGAGGGCGGTTTCGACCCGGCAGCGTTCGAAGCGGAAACCGGCCACGCACCGGGGCGGAGTCTCCTGCGCGGCCCGGCAAAGCCGATCGAGACGCCCGCCGCCGCCCATCCCGAAGCGACGGTGACGGCATGAGCCCGAACGCCATTCCCGCAGTGGCAAGCGCGAAGCCGGGGACCGCACCGCGTGGAACCGGGCATTACGCCCGATGACGTCGGACCACCCGAGCCGCCGCGACCTTCTGGGTGGTGCCGCCGTCGGTCTGGCGGGGGGGCTTCTGGCTGGCTGTGTCGATGCGACGACCGAACAAGGACTATCGATGACTTCGACCAAGATGCCGCACGGAGCGTGGGATTGTCACACCCACATCTATGGTCCGTTCGACCGGTTTCCGCTGCCCGCCACGGCGGCGTACACGCCGGACGCGGCGCCTTTCACCGCGTTGCAGGCGCTGCATGAGCGTCTTGGCATCGCCCAGGGCGTGCTCGTCCAGGCGGCGCCTTATGGCACGGATCATGCGGCGATCCTCGAGGCGATCGCCGCGAGCGGTGGCCGGTATCGCGGGATCGGCGTGATCGATGCGGCAACGACCGACGCGCAGCTCCAGCATCTGCACGATGGTGGCATCCGGGGCATCCGCTTCAACCTGATGGGCCATTTGCCCGGCAGTCGCGATCCCGCGGCGCTGCGTCGGACGGCGGAGCGTGTGCACGCGCTCGGGTGGCACGTGCTCGTGCATGGCGAACTGCCGGTGCTGATCCCCGTGCTCGAGCAATGGACCACGCTGGCGACGCCGCTGGTGATCGATCACATGGCCCGGCCCGATCTGACCGCGCCGGTGGACCCGGCGCAGCTTGCCGCGCTGGTTGTACACCTCCAGAACCCCAGTCGGTGGATCAAGCTTTCCGGCGTGGATCGTGCGATGCAGGGCGCTGCCGAGCCATCGCCGCACGCGACCGCCTATACCCGGATGCTGCTGGAGGCGGCGCCGGATCGCGCGATCTGGGGAACCGACTGGCCGCACCCGAACATCAAGGGACCGGTGCCCGACGACGCGGCGCTTCTCGCCTTCATCCTCGACGTCTGCGCGACGGATGCGCGGGCACAGGCCGTTCTGGTCGACAATCCGACGCGGTTGTACGCCTGATGTCGGTCGGTTTTCCGCTTCCTCCGCAGAACGCTGTTGCCGAGGGCTGTTGCCGGTGGCCGCAGCGCGACCGTTGCGCACCATCCGGACGCGCGCCGCCTCCAGGCCGCTGCTGACGGAGCACGGGCCCGAACGCCTCCAGTCTCGCCGCAATTCCCATGTATCCCAGGAGAACGATCATGAAGAGCTTCACCCGTCATTTCGCACCGATCGCCGTGGTGGCGATGGTCGCCGCGCAGCCGGCGGTCGCGCAGCGCCTCGGTCACGAACTCGTTCGCTACGACAACGTCCAGATCGACGTCACCACGCAGGGCAAGGGACCGGTCATCGTCATGCTGCCGTCGCTCGGTCGGTCCGGTCGTGACTATGACAAGGTTGCGGCGCGGCTCCAGCAATCGGGTTTCCGCGTCCTTCGCCCGGAGCCGCGCGGGATCGCGCGGAGCAAGGGGCCGATGGAAAAGCTGACCGTCCACGACTTCGCCAAGGACGTCGCGGCGGTGGTCGAGCATGAGAAGGCCGGGCCGGTCGTGGTGGTCGGCCACGCCTGGGGCAATTTCCCCGCGCGTCAGCTGGCAACCGATCGCCCCGATCTGGTGCGGGGCGTCGTGCTCGTCGCGGCCTCCGCCGGGAAGGTGCCGCCAGGGTCGGGCGAGAAGCCGATCAACGCCGAAATGCGTGAGGCGATCGACGGACCGAGCCATACCGAGCTCCCCGAGGCCAAGCGGCTCGAGTATCTCCGCAAGGCGTTCTTCGCGCCCGGCAACGATCCCCGCGTCTGGTTGGGCGGCTGGCATAAGGAAACCCACGACGCGCAGGGGTATGCGCGCAACAACACGCCGGTGGACGACTATTTCGCCGCCGGCACCGCGCCGATCCTCGACCTCCAGGCGGAAAAGGACACGGTCGCCCCACGGCGGTTCTCGGGCGTGTTGAAGAGCATGCTCGGCGACCGGGTGACGGTGCAGGTCATTCCCAACGCCGGCCATGCGATGGCGCCCGAACAGCCCAAGGCAATGGCCGACGCGATCGCCGCGTTCGCGCGCAAGGTCTACGCCAAATAATAGTCCTGCTGCCCCTGCCTGGCGAACGGGCGGGGGCAGCGCCCTTTTTACTGCGCGCGCGGGCGGCTGCTCCTCAGCCGCCCGTTTTTTGTCGCGGGTTGCGCACGGCAGCGGCAGCGGCGCGTGCCCGGCGGATCGCTCGCGATCCTCCCTTGGAAGCGCTACGCGAAACCCAGCGCATGAGGCGCGCCGTATCCGTGCTGCGCGATTACTGCCCAACATCGGTCTGCATCCCGGACGCCCTCTGCCTTCCTGTCGGGAGGGCGAGCCGGCTGGTCGTGCCGGTCTTCAAAAGGCACGTGGACGATTCCGTCATCTGTCGGGAACTTCGGACCGTTCGCGCAGGCGTTTTGGCGTCGTGTCGAGGGGGCAGGGCGGGCGCACGGCGGATTCCGACGCATGAACACGGCGTCGGTGCCTGCACTACAAGAACAGCTTAGTCCGGCCGGTAGATGTTCATGACGCTAGTGTTCCGGTCTCCGGCAGGGTTCCCGAATTTTACCCGTAGCGCTTCGAGGATACCGGGATACAGTTTGAGCAAGCTCAAGATCTCGAATTCGTGGACCTGGCTTTTGTGATATTTGTACATGATGCGGTTGCTCATGCTGTCGCCCATGTCGATGAACGCCGAAACGGGCCGGATTCCGGCCATCCGCCGGGACGGTTCGCCAAGGTGGGCGAGGCCGCTTTCCGTAGTGCAAACCAAATCTCGAGTGATCGAAGCATTGGAAGAGTATTCCTGTGCATCGCAACCATCAGACGATAGTAGGCCGCCACGGGGCGGCGTATTGATCGTCAGTCGAGCACTGGTATTCGCCGTCGTTTTCCACGATGGCGTTGGATTGCCTATGTCAAGAGTCGTTTCGAGATCTTCACTGCGGAATTCATAGCGCTCGCTCGATCTCGCTGAAGCATCTGCACTCATCGCACACAGCGGAATCGTCGCCACGAAAACCAACGACTGAAGTAGATAGCCCGTGACGCGCATGCTTCCCCCGACCAAGCATCGGCCCTAGACAGGCAAATGCTGTTCCATCCAAATCGCACGCAATAATAGGGTACAGAAGATCGGTATAAGAAGCTCAACACGCTTCCGGACTCGATCTAAAGGCGAGTCTATAGTCGATAACATTCCATTTTGGAACACAGTTAATGAGTCGAAGAACAACCAAACGACTTGAACGGCATTAAGAGAACTAAGGAGAGCACAGAAGGTCGTATTTTTATTGGAAAAAGTATTATAATATCAAAGCCTAGTTGCATTAGGCTCGTACTATTTTGCTCGAAAATGCTAATGTTCGACGCGTGATAAACTAACCGGCGTAATAAGGTTATTACGAAGATCGGCGGGTAGAGTATCCGGTTATTGCCAGAGGCAGCGCATGACCGTATGGGGTCTATGACGCGCGAATTGCGATGCTCTCGACAGGTCGATCGAGGATCAGCGGCTTGAAGTCGGGTCAGCGTGCGAGGAGCGACGCCGGACGCCGCAGAGAGCGTAGCCAGTCCGACGGGTGCGACGTCGCACTATCAAGGCGAATCCTTGCCAACGCGCGGGGCGGCGCGTTGGCAAGGCGGGACTACGCTACCCGCCGTTCGCAAGGTGCGCGTCAGACCGCATTATTGGTCAGTGACGGTCTACACCATCACGCTGAGCAGGTCGTCGACACTGCCGGTGGCGAAGGCGCTGTATTCATCGCCGATCGCATAGGGCAGCAGGATCCGCCGCCGATGCAGCAGTGCTCCGCAACTGTACGTCACGTTCGGTACATAGCCGCCGCGTTGTTCGCCGGAGGGGAACAGGAGCGGGGACGGGGTGCGGGCAAGGACTTTCGACGGGTCGTCCTTGTCCAGCAGGCAGGCGCCAACACAATAGCCGCGCACCATGCCCACGCCATGCGTGAACAGCAGCCAGCCTTCATCGATTTCGATCGGCGAGCCGCAATTGCCGATCTGGACGAACTCCCACGGGTATTTGGGACCCATGATCGGGCTGCCTTCATCCCAGTTCAGGAGATCATCGGAATAGAGCAGCCACAGATTGACGTTGTCCTGCCGCCCGATCATCGCGAAGCGTCCATCGACCCGTCGCGGAAACAGCGCCATGCCCTTGTATCCGGCCATTTCGCCGGTCAGCGCCCGCATTTCGAACGTCCGCTGATCGATGCCGCGCAGCAGCTCGGCGCGCGCGGTGTTGCCGTCGAACGCAGTGTACGTCCCGATCACGCTTTCCACGCCGTCGTGATCGGTAAACCGTACGAGGCGCAGATCCTCGACGCCTTTCCGCTGGCTCGGCAGAATCGGGAAGATCACGGTTTCGGAAATGTCCTCGCTGTCCTCCGCGCGCATCCGCACCCAGCCGTCGTTGTCGCTGTCGATCCGCGGCGGAACACCTTGCTCGCTCGGGGGATCGACGACGAGATCGGTGCCGCCGTCCCACGTCCCGGTCCGGAACGTGACGGAAGAAATATGGCCCTCGCCCACGCCGCGCAGCGAAATGATGAAGCGGATGCTGTCGTCGTTCGGATCCTGGTCGGGCAGGGTGACGATGCTCGGGTTGAACAACGCTGCGGATTCGAACGCATACTCCTGGCTGAAATAGGCACCCAACAGCAGTTGATCGCGCTTTTCCGGGACGTTCAGGTCGCCGAGGTCGCCTTTGACCTCTTCAAACCGCCGCAGGAACACGTTTTCGACGTTACGGTGCCGCGTTGCCATCGCATCGTTGAGCAGTCGCAACATGCGGTCGCGCGCTTCTGGCTCCAACGCCATGACCCGCGCCGCGACTTCCTGGAGGCGCGTCGGCGTCTGGTTGAACGCGGAGGGATATTCGAAGCTGAACGGACGGATGACGGTACGGGAAGGATCCGGTTTGAGTTCGATGTCGAGGGTGGTGAACACGTCCGCTGCAATCATCCGCTGGTCTCTTTCTGTGCCATCCTGACGAACAAGCGATACGCCTGCCTCGCCAGAAAGGTCCCGAGCGGGACGATCCGCCATGACGGTTTCGGCAGGCGTAGCGGATCGATCCCTTCACGCCGTACGATCCGGGGCGAGCATGGCCGGAGATCCCGAAGGGTCCAAATCGCTTCTGGGGCGTTTCCCTCTTGCATATGCGGCGCGGGATGCTTGGTCCCGTCGCGTGTCGTCCCGATATCGCCCCACTGTCCTGGCATACACCGTGCTGCCGCGACGGCGTGTTTGCAACGGAAAGACCCGTCATGATTGCCGCTCTCGGGTCACCCGATCCGTACATTCTCATGCTCACCGGCTTCGGCTTGCTGACCGCGCTCGTCGTGTGGTTGCCGCTGGCGCTGCGCAAACTGCCGCTGTCGCTGCCGATCGTGTGCATCGCGCTGGGGGCGGCGCTGTTCTCGTTGCCGGAAGTGACGCTCAAGCCGCTGCCGCTGCTTTACCCGGAGGTGACCGAGCGCTTTACCGAATTCGTCGTCATCATCGCGCTGATGGGGGCGGGGTTGAAGATCGACCGGGTGTTCCGCTGGAAGGACTGGACCGTCACCTGGCGCCTGCTGGCGATCACGATGCCGCTCGGCATCCTGGCGATTGCGGTGGTGACGGCGTGGGGAATGGGACTGCCCTGGGCGATCGCGCTGCTGCTCGCGGCCAGCCTTGCGCCAACCGATCCCGTCCTGGCGTCCGATATTCAGGTCGGGCCGCCCAAGAGCGAGGATGAGGACGAGGTGCGGTTCGGGCTCACGTCCGAGGCTGGCCTCAACGATGGTTTCGCGTTTCCGTTCGTCCATCTCGCGATCATGCTCGCCGCCGCCGGGGCGAGCCGGCCGTGGGTGGGGGAGTGGCTGACGTACCGGGTGGTGTGGGAGATCGGCGCGGGGATCGGCGTGGGGTGGGCGATCGGCCGTGCCTTCGGGTGGCTGACGTTCCATGTCCCGGCGCAGACCAAGCTTGCCCAGACCGGCGACGGGCTGATCGCGCTGGCGGCGACCTGCATCTCTTATGGTTTTACCGAGCTCCTCCACTGCTACGGTTTTCTCGCGGTGTTTGTGACCGCGTTGACGTTCCGCGGCACGCACCGGACGCACGACTTCCACCACGACATGCACGACGTGACCGAACAGATCGAACGGCTGGCGATGATGGTGTTGCTGCTGCTGTTCGGCGGCGCGCTGGTGAGTGGGCTGCTGGCGTCGGTGTCGCTGGTGGACGTGCTGATCGCGCTGGTGATCCTGCTGGTCATCCGCCCGATTACCGGGTTGATCGGCTTGACGGGGCACCAGGCGGATCGCTCGGAGAAGCTGACGCTCGCGTTCTTCGGGATCCGCGGGGTCGGATCGATCTATTATCTCGCGTACGGGCTCAACCATATCGAGGTCGCGCAGGCCGAGCGCCTGTGGGGGCTGATGGGGCTGGTCGTGCTGTTCTCGATCGTGCTGCACGGGCTGACGGTGACGCCGATCATGCGGCTGCTCGACCGGCGGCATGGCCGCGACCCCGACAAGGACGCCCCGCCCGCCGTGGTCGCGTAAGGCTGCGCCCGAACGGGCATCACCGTCGCAGGCCTGCATGTGGCAGCGGATGGCCGCGCGATTGGTGCAAAAGCATTGGCTGCGCGGGCGCGCTTCGATACGGTCCCTGCGCAAAGGGAGCCTTGTTATTCGTCAAATTGCTGCTCTGCCGTATCGCACCGACGGGACGAAGATCGATTCGCCGGTGCGCGTACTGCTCGTCACGTCGCGGGAAACCAAGCGCTGGGTGATCCCCAAGGGCAATCCGATGACCGGGATGCTGGCGCATGCGGCGGCCGCGGTGGAGGCCCACGAAGAGGCGGGCGTCAGCGGTCTCGTCTGCCCGACTCCGCTGGGGTCGTATCGCTATCGCAAGCGGAAGGGGAACGGCGCGTCGCTGATGCTCGACGTGGACGTCTTCCCGCTGGCCGTCACGCGCGAGCTCGATTCGTGGAAGGAGCAGTCGCAGCGCGAACGGCGCTGGTTTTCGCTGCCCGATGCCGCCAATGCCGTCGACGAAAGCGACCTGAGCGACCTCATCCGTTCCTTCGGTCCGTCCGAATTCAAAACCGCCGCGCAACGCAATGGTGTGCTGGCAACCGTAGCCCAGAAATCGAAAGTCAGTCCGATGTTCGCCTGGTTCCAGCGTCTGCTTCCCCGTACGGGCAATTTCTTCGAGCTGTTCGAGGCCCATGCCGTCGCGATCGGAGCGGGGGCCGACGCGGTGTCCCGCTTGCTGCAGGGCGAATCTGGCGCCGCCGCGGACCATATCCGCGAGGTGATCGAACGCGAGCAGGATGCCGACAACATCAATCGCGAGATGCTGCTGACGGTGCGCCGCACCTTCCTCACGCCCTTCGATCGCGGCGCGATCACCAGCCTGATCGGCGCGATGGACGATTCGATCGATGAGATGCAGGCCGCGGTGCAGGCGATCGATCTGTACGAGGTGACCAGCTTCACCCAGGAGATGAAGGACATGGCGGCGATCATCGTCGATGCCGCGCGGTTGACCGCGGAAGCGATGCCGTTGCTGCGCGACGTCGGGCGCAACGGCGCGCGGTTGCACGAGCTGACCGAACGCATGGTGCGCATGGAGAGCCACGCCGACGAGATCCACACCAACGGCGTCAAGCGCGCGTTCAAGGAAATGGGCGCGACCGATACGCGCGGGTTCATCGTTTCGCGGGAGGTGTACAAGCATCTTGAACGTATCGTCGACGCGTTCGAGGACGTTGCCAACGAAATCGATGGCATCGTCATCGATCACGCCTGAACGACCGACAGATGTACAGTCTCGCCTTTCCGCTGCTCGTCGGCCTCATCGCGGTCGCGCTTGCGTTCGATTTCCTCAATGGATTGCACGATGCGGCCAATTCGATCGCGACGGTCGTTTCGACCCGGCTGCTCAAGCCGGTCCATGCCGTGCTGTTCGCCGGATTCTTCAATTTCGCCGCCTATTTCCTGACGATCACCTTCCCCAGCCTGCACGCGGTCGCCTCGACGATCGGCAAGGGGCTGATTGCCCAGGAACTGGTGACCCCGGCGGTGGTGTTCGGCGCGCTGGTCGGCGCGATGTTCTGGAACGTCGTGACGTGGTTGAAGGGCATTCCCTCCTCGTCGAGCCACGCGCTGGTCGGCGGGATGATCGGATCGGGAGTCGCGCATGCCGGCATCACCGGGGTGCAGTGGAGCGGATTGAACAAGACGCTGATCGCAATCGTGCTGTCGCCGGTGCTCGGCATGATCCTGTCGATGCTGATCATGCTGATCTCGAGCTGGTTGTTCCGGCGCGCGAGCAACCGCGTCGCGGAACGTTCGTTCCGCGCGCTGCATCTGATTTCGTCGGGCGCCTATTCGCTTAGCCACGGCCTCAACGATGCGCAGAAGACGATGGGAATCATCACCGTCTTGCTGTTCTCGACCGGCTATCTCCACGGCGATTTCGAGGTGCCGCATTGGGTCGCGATCAGCTGTTACGTCGCGATGGGGCTCGGCACGCTGACGGGCGGGTGGAAGATCATCGAGACGATGGGATCGCGGATCACCAAGCTGTCGCAGCATCAGGGGTTCAGCGCGTCGCTCGGTGGATCGGTGATGGTGTTTGCCGCGTCGCTACTCGGGATTCCGGTGTCGACGACGCACACGATCACCGGGTGCATCATCGGCGCGGGCGTCGCGCGGCGCGCATCGGCGGTGCGCTGGGGCGTCGCGCAGAACGTGCTGGTCGCGTGGATCATCACCATCCCGGCGTCGGCGGCGGTCGGCGCGCTCTTCTACCTGCTGACGACGCTGATCTGAGGTGACCGATCGCCCCCGCATCCGCGTGAGCCGGCGCTTGCCGCAAGTCGTCGAACAGCGCCTTGCCGAGACCTATCACGCGGTCTTCAATCCCGGGGACGTCGCGCTGACCAGCGCAGACTTGCGCGATGCGATGCGCTCGTTCGATGCGATCGTGCCGACGATCACCGACCGGATCGATGCCGATCTGCTGGCGACCCCGGGGCGGCGCGTCCGGGTGATCGCCAATTACGGCGCTGGCGTGGAGCATATCGACGTCGCCGCGGCCGCGGCGGCCGGGATCGCGGTCAGCAACACCCCCGGGGCGCTGACCGAAGCGACCGCGGAACTCGCGATCCTGCTGATGTTGATGGCCGCCCGTCGCGCCGGCGAGGGCGAGCGCGAACTCCGCGCGGGGGAATGGACCGGCTGGCGCCCGACCCATCTCGTGGGCCAGTCGCTCGAGGGGTGCACACTCGGGCTGATCGGCTTTGGCCGCATCGCCCGGCGCACCGCGGCGCGCGCGCGGGGTCTGGGAATGCACATTCGCTATTTCTCGCGTAGCCCGGTCGCGCCCGACGTCGAGGCGATGCTGGGCGCGACCCGCGCCGCATCCGCCGAAGCGCTGGTGGCGGAGGCGGATGTCGTGTCGCTGCACATCCCCGGTGGCGCGGCGACGCATCATTTCCTCGATGCCGCCCTGCTGGCCAAAGCCAAGCCGACCGCGATCATCATCAACACCGCGCGCGGAACGGTGATCGACGAGGCGGCGCTGGTGGCGGCGCTGGCGGAGGGGCGGATCGCGGCGGCGGGGCTCGACGTGTATGAGAAGGAGCCGGCGGTGAGTGCTGCGCTTCTGGCGAGCCCGCGGACGGTTCTCCTGCCGCATCTCGGCAGCGCGACGCGCGGCGCGCGCGCGGCGATGGGGATGCAGGCGGTCGACAATCTCGACGCGTTCTTTGCGGGTCGCGCATTGCCCGATCGTGTCGCCTGAGGACATTCTCGCGACCGCGATCGAGCGCGCGCTGGAGCAGCCCCGCCGGATGCCGCTGGTGCTCGGCCTGTGCGGGGCGCAGGGGAGCGGCAAATCGACCGTCGCGGCGGCGCTCGCGGCGCGGTTTGCGCATACGGTCGTGCTGTCGCTCGACGATCTGTATCGCACGCGACGGGAACGGGCGCAGCTTGCGCGGGATGTCCACCCGCTGTTGGCCACGCGCGGGGTTCCGGGGACGCACGACGTTGCGCTCGGGCTGGCGACCTTTGCGCAGCTCGACGCCGGGGAAGCGCCGCCCTTGCCGCGGTTCGACAAGGCGACCGACGACCGCGTCGATCCCGCGCGGTGGGCCGCGGCGCCCGGGCTACCGCAACTGGTGATTTTCGAGGGCTGGTGTGTCGGTGCGCGGCCCCAGGATGCGGCTGCGCTGGCCGATCCCGTCAATGCGTTGGAGCGCGATGAGGATCCCGCCGGCGTCTGGCGGCGCTACGCCAATGCCGCGCTCGCCGGCGCGTATCAGCGGCTGTTCGCGCGGATCGATCTGCTCGCGCTGCTGCGGGCGCCGCGCTGGACACAGGTGCTGGCGTGGCGGCTGGAGCAGGAGAAGGCGCTGCGCCGCTCCGGTGCGCACGGCGCGGGGGTGATGTCCGACGACGAGGTTCGGGCGTTCGTCCGTCATTACGAGCGATTGACGCGGCATATTCTCAAAACGATGCCCGATTATGCCGATCTGGTGCTGCAGCTCGACGATGATCGGACCTGCATCGCCGTGCGCGGCGGCTGACCGTCGGTCCACGCGCCGTGCGATACGTCCAATGACGTATCCTGCCGACTCGACCGCTTCGATACCGTGACCGCAATGCTCGATTCACGGGAAAACATATGACGGGAACGCGCGTAGGCAATCGGGTGATCGGTGCGCAGGCCCCGGTCACGGTCGGTTGGGAGAATATTCCGAAGGTCGAAGGCGGCCCGGTAAAGCAGTTCGTCTTTACCTGGTTCCAGCCGGCCATGCTCTTCGCGCTCATCGCCTTCTGGTATTATGCGCCCAATTCGATTGCCAAGGCGTCGACCGCGGTCGCGATCGGGATCGGCTTCAAGGCGCTGCTGCTCGTGCTCGAATGGGTCAATCCGCGCTTCGACAGCTGGCGCCTGACCTGGAAAGAGGCGGCGACCGACCTGTTCTACGTCGCGATCGGCTATACGATGCTGCGGCTGTTGGACGGGTATATCGGCGACGACGTCATGATCGACTATGTCCAGAAGGCGCTGCACTGGGACAAGTTCGCCTGGTTCATGACGCTGCCGTTGCTCGTACAGGCCATCCTGATCTCGGTGCTGTTCGATTTCGGGCAATATTGGATGCATCGCGGGATGCACAATTGGTACCCATTGTGGGTGACCCATGCGCCGCACCATTACATCACGCAGCTCAACATCAACAAAGGCGCGGTCGGCAATCCGGTCGAGCTGTTCCTGATCGGGCTGGGGATCGGCGGTTTCTTTGATTTCCTGCCGCGTGCGGCGCTGCTTGCGGGCACGTTCGGCCTAGCGGTTAGCGTGTATCAGCACATCAACGTCCGGTTCAACACGCCGCGCTGGTGGCGCTTCCTGTTCAACACGACCGAGCATCACAGCGTCCACCATTCGCAGGACTTCGAAGCCAGCCGCAGCAATTATTCCGGGACCTGGATCATCATCGATCGCCTGTTCGGAACGTGCGTGGACGGCGAGGCGGAGCTGCTCGGGATGGAAGGCGGACGCCGCATGTCGATCCGCGAAACGATGGTCTATCCGTTCGCCGAGGTCGGCAAGTCGATCAAGCACAGGCTGGGACGGCGGAGCTCGGACGACCAGCCAATCGCCGTCCCGGCCGAATAAGCGATGGCGTCTTCGAGAGCCTTCGCATCGGTCGAACCACCCCGCCTTCGAGGATTTCCGGTGAACCTGCGCTTCCTCGAATGGATCTGGCATGTGCGGGGTAGCGTGGCGCTGCCGTCCGATGCTTCGCGGGACGCGGTGTTCGACAAGCTCGATCCGGTCTTCCGGCAAACCGGGACGAGTTTCGACCGCGTCGGCGACACGCTGGTGTTCCGGAAACGGGATCAGGCGGCACAGGACAAGATGTCCGTCTTCGACGAGGGCGTGCTGACGCTCGAACAGCGTGCGTCCGGCCCCGTGCTGCGGTACGATCTGGTCAGCCGTGCGCTGCTCTACTGTTTCCTGGCGCCCTTGCTGTTCCTTGCGGTGGCGCAGCTGACGATCCTGCTGAGCGCCCACCAGAAAGCGGTTGCCGAAGCGGCGGAGAAGGCGGGTACCGCGCCCAAGAAACCGGAAAAGAAGGTCTTTCCGCTCAACCCGATCGACAAGGCGCTGGGCGCGCCCGCACCCGAGCCCCCCAAGAAGAAGGGGAAGGACAAGAAGGCCGACGATGCCAAGCTGCCGTCGCCCACACCGGCCTATGTCTTCGCCGGGATCTTCGCCGTGCTGTACGTGGTCGGGCGGATTCTCGAAGACCGGCTGGTCAATGCGCTGTTCCGCAAGCGGGTGTCCGCCGCCTAGCGCGGCGGTTCCGCCGCTTCAGCGATCGATCGCGGCAGGTTTGCGCCACCAGGATAGCGTGTGGAGATCATGCGCGGTCGTCCACACCCCCGCCGGCGTATAGCGCAGCGCCCCGCTGCCGGAGGCGGTGCCGACCCGCGCGCGCACCGCGAGCGATGTGGGATCGATGACGGCGAACGTCTGGCCAGCGGTGGTGCGGAGCCACACCTTGCCGCCGCCGGCATCGATGTCGCCGTATTTAAGCGTTTCATCGACCTTGACCCGGCCAGTGACCGCAGCGCTCACCGGATCGACGCGGGCGACGGTGCCGTCGCCCTGTTCCTGCACCCAGACCGCGCCTTCACCGGCGACGAGGAACCCCGGCGTCCGGCCGAGCGGCGTCTTCGCGACGACGCTGTTGGTGTGCGGGTCGATCTTCTGCAGCGTCTGGCTGGTCCCGCTCGCCGCCCAAAGCGCACCGAAGCCGAACGATAGATAATCGCTGTCGGGATCGACCCGGACCGAGGCGATGACCGCGTTCGTCGCGGGGTCGACCCGCGCGATCGTCCCCGTGGCGGCGCTGCTGACCCAGATCGACCCAGCCCCCGCCACCACGTTCAGCTCGCCCTTGGGGTTGCCGATTCCGGTCGGGATCGCGACGGACAGCTTTGCGGTCTTGAGGTCGATCCGGTTGAGCGTGCGGTCCTTGCAATCGGCCACCCACAGCGAGCCCGCGAAAATCGCCATCGCGCCACAGGGATGCGCCATCGCCACCTGTGCGAGCTTCTTGCGCCTCGACCAATGCTCGACGCGTCCGGCATTGGTCACCCACACGGTCTTGCCGTCGACCGCGAGGAAATCGGCGAAACCGGGAACGGTGAGGACCCGTTCGTGCGGCGCCGCCGCTGCGGCCGTTGCAAAGGCGATGCAGCCACCGATGACTGTCGCGACTGCCCAATGTTTTTTCAGATCGACCTCCAGGGAAAACGAGAATGGCGTGCGCGGCAGGCCGATGCCGCGATGGGATGCTGGTTCAGTTTGCAACCGATGCGGATTTGCGCTGCTTTTCGGCCATCCGCGCGATCACCGGGCGAGCGGGGAACACCATCTGTTCGCGGATGGTCAGCCGCTTGCGGTCATCCTGGCCCACGACCGCGGATTCGCCCTCGCGATAGGTGCCGAACAGCCGGTCCAGCAGGATCAGCGAATTGGCATAATTGCAGCGCGTATCCTCATAGCTGAGCGCGGTGTGATGCAGGCTGTGGTTGCGGATGGTGGTGAAGAACAGCGCGTACCAGCGCGGCGGATCGGCGCGGACGTTGGCATGGGCGAACGTCGACACGACCCCGAGCACGTTGAAACCACAGAAGATCGCCGCCTGCGGAAGATCGAACAGCGCGACCAGGCTGAGGCTGATCAGGAACAGCTCGATCGGATTGCCGACATAGCCCTTCATCGCGTTGAGCTGCGTGATGTGATGATGCGGCGCGTGCGTCGACCACAGGAACGCATTGTTGTGCATCAGCCGGTGCATCCAATATTGACCGACTTCGACGACAAGGATGACCAGTGCGACCTGCAGCACGAACGGCACGTGCATCGCCCATTCGGTGTGGATGCCGAGCGCCTGCTTGATCGCCTTCAGCGGTGCCTCGGCGAAGGTGCTGGTCGCCCAGGCGATCGCGGTCGAGCCGAGCACCATGTAGAACAGGTCGGTGCCGAATTCGCGCAGGTTGAGGCGCCACGCGGCGTGGCGTTCGTAGATCCATTCGAGCGCCAGGACGAACGCGGTGGTCACTGCCGTCGCCGCCAGAATCGACCACGGGCTGTTGATCCAGTCCGCCGGACCGAACGCCCAGAACAGGACGACCGCCGCAACTGTCGCGGGTGGGAGCAGATTGAACACCGTCTTCGTCATCGACCGCAAACCCCGTTCCTGTTGCTTTCGAGGAGTGGCTCACCCGGCTGAAGGCGGAGGAACCGACGAGCGGGGCGGCCCGGCCTGGGAGGATCGGCGCGACGCCCCGCTCTAGCCTATCTTAAACGGTCGCGCCGCGCGGGCAGGTGGACAAATGACGTAGCACGCGCGGCTTTTGCCCCCTCAGCGACCCCGCGTGACATAGGCGCGCCAGCCGCCCAGCCCGGTGATGTCCTCGGCACCGGCGGTCGCGCGGGCTTCGGCGACGAAGCCCTTGACCGTATTGCCGTCCGCCAGCGTCACCGTGCCGATCGCGAGCGGGGGCGGTACGTCCACGACGAAGCTGCCGAACGCGGCCACGTCGAGTTCGTAGATCTCCACCGCGATCGCCGCCCCACTTTCGTCGCCGCTGCCGGTGTGGACGAGCGCGGGCTTGGGGGGAACGCTGTCCGCCATCGCGTACAGGCGATAGCTTGGGGCGGTGTGGGTCGCCTCCACGAACACCGCCTCGCGCGAGGTGAGCTGCCAGTGCAGCGGCATGTCCTTCAGATGCGCGCCGACGACGGCGAGTTTGACGGTCTGCATAAGGCCCTCCAGGTCCAGGGGTGGTGGCGCGGCGAGATCCGCCCCGCCGAGATACGCATCGCTCGCCGCTAACAGCGCATGGTCGGTTCCGGCGGGGCCGATCAGCGTGATGCCGAAGCCGGTGCGATTGTGGCGGGTGCCCGCGGGAACCGCGATCGCCGCCATGTCGAGCAGGTTCACGAAATTGGTATAGGCGCCGAGGTTGCTGTTGAGCGCGATCGGCGCGGCGCGCATTTCGGCGATGCGATAGGTCGTGCCGGTCGTCGGCAGGACGATCAGGTCGATCGTCTCCCACAGCGCATCGGCGGCGCGACGTAGCTCCGCGAGCCGGTAGATGCCGTTGAACAGGTCGACCGCGCGCAGCTCGAGCCCGCCTGCGACCACTTCGCGTACGACCGGGTCGAGATCGTCGGGGTTCGCCGCGAGCACCGCTTCGAGCGCGGCGGTCCGTTCGGCCACCCACGGGCCGCCGTATAGCAGTTGCGCGGTCTCGTTGAGCGGGGTCATGTCGATTGCGACGATCTCCGCGCCAGCGCTGGCGAGCCGATCGAGCGCGCGATCGTACAGCCGTTCGGATTCGAGGTCGCCGAACCACGGCCGTTGATGCGGGAGCGGGACCCCGAGCCGCTGCGCGGGGCGGGGGCGGTCGGGGAGCGTGACGGAGAACGGATCGGACGGATCGAACCCGGCGGCGACATCGTCGACGATCCGCGCATCCGCCACCGACGCGGCGAGCACCGTGATGCAATCGAGCGTGCGGCACGCCGGGACGAGCCCGGTCGAACTCCAGCGTCCGCGCGAGGGCTTGAACCCGATCAGATGGTTGAACGCCGCGGGTACGCGCCCCGATCCTGCGGTGTCGGTCCCGAGCGCGAACGCGACCAGCCCCGCCGCGACGACCACCGCCGACCCCGAACTGGAGCCGCCGCTGACATAGGCACGGTTGTAGACGTTGGTGGGCGCGCCGTACGGGCTGCGCGTGCCGTTGAGGCCGGTGGCGAACTGGTCGAGATTGGTCTTGCCGATGCAGATCGCCCCCGCCGCAATCAGCCGCGCGACGACCGTCGCGGGCGCATCGGGGCGATAGGCGAAGCTCGGGCAGCCGGCGGTTGTATCGATCCCAGCGACGTCGATATTGTCCTTCACCGCGAAGGGCACGCCCGCGAGCGGGAGATGCTTGCCCGCCGCGATCCGGGCATCGACCGCGTGCGCCGTCGCGAGCAGCGTCTGCGCATCGAATCGCGCAATCCACGCTTGCGGCTGGATGGCATCGTAGAGGGCGATCCGCGCCAGAACGTCCTGAATCACGGTAACGGCGGAACGCCGCCCGCTGGTGACATCGGCGGCAATCGCGGTCGCGTCGAGCCGCGTCAACGCGCTCATGCCGCTGGCCGGAAGGCGAACATCGGGACACCCGGCTGGATCGCTTGGCGTTCGGTGACGTAGACCGCCTCGATCGTCCCGGCGCCGGGGGCTTCCACGGGGAATTCCATCTTCATCGCCTCCATCACCGCAAGTTGGGTTTCCGGCCCGACCACGTCGCCCGGTGCGACCAGCAGTTTCCACACGACGCCCCCGAACGGTGCCTCGATGCAGTCGGTGCCGTCGGGCAGCACGATCGCGGCATCGGTGCTGCGATCGGCGTCGCCTTCGGTCAGCGCGGCGACCCGGTCGAACTCGCCGCGCCGCGCCCAATCCGCGCGTTCCTCGTCGAACGCGGCTTGGCGGTGCTGCTGGAACGCGTCGATCGCATCGGCATTGTCGGCGAGGAACGCGCGATAGTCGGCCAGCCGGAATTCGGTTTCCTCGACCCGGATCGCGCGGCGACCGAGCGGGAAGTCACGCCGCCAGTCGACCAGATCGTCATGACTGACCGGGAAGAAGCGGATCTGGTCGAAGAAACGCAGCAGCCACGGCTTGCCATCGACGAACGCGTCGGTCTGGCGGTGCGTGTTCCACACCTGGATCGTGCGGCCGAACAGCTGATAGCCGCCCGGTCCCTCCATCCCGTAGATGCACATGTACGCCCCGCCGATCCCGACGACGTTGGGCGGGGTCCAGGTGCGCGCCGGATTGTACTTGGTCGTCACCAGCCGGTGGCGCGGGTCGATCGGGGTGGCAACCGGCGCGCCGAGATAGACGTCGCCCAGCCCCATCACGAGATAGGTCGCGTCGAACACGATCCGCTCGACCGCGTCGACGTCGTCGAGCCCGTTGATGCGGCGGATGAACTCGATATTGTCGGGGCACCACGGCGCGTCGTCGCGCACCGCTTCCTGATATTTGGCGATCGTCTCGTAGATCGCGGGGTCCTTCCAGCTGAGCGGAAGATGGATGATCCGCGACGGAATCGTGAAATCGTCGAGCCCGCCGAGCCTTTCCTCCGCGGCGACGAGTGCGGCGAGCGCCGATGCCTGATCGAGCGCGATCCCGTCGAAATGGAGCTGGAGCGATCGGATGCCGGGGACGATGTCGATCACGCCGGGCAGCGCGATCCGCTCGAGTTCGATCATCAGCGCGTGGATTCGGATCCGCAGCTCGAGATCGAGCACGATCGGGCCGTATTCGACCAGGATGTTGCGGTCGCCCTGCTGGCGATAGGTCACGCGTGGTCGCCCGTTAGCGGCGGGCAAGTCGGCGAGGATCGGGGACTGATCGCCGGTTTCCTGGGCCGCACCGTCTTGGACTTTTTCGGCCAGTGGTGCGCCACCCTCCAGCCATGCCGATTGCAACGTCGCAGCGTCGCTTGCCGCCTCTGCTGTGACGACCGCGAAGCGCACGCTGTCGCCGGCGGCGAGTTGTCCGATCTTCCACAGGTCTGCTGCGATGATCACGAACGGACAGACGAACCCGCCCAGCGACGGGCCATCGGGCCCGAGCACGATCGGCATGTCGCCGGTGAAATCGATCGCGCCGATCGCATAGGGGTTGTCGTGGATGTTCGACGGGTGGAGCCCCGCCTCGCCGCCATCCTGCCGCGCCCAATGCGGCTTGGGGCCGATCAGGCGGACGCCGGTGCGGTTTGAATTGTAATGGACCTTCCACAGGGACGCGGTGAAGGTTGCGATGTCGTCGGGCGTGAAGAAATCGGGTGCGCCGTGCGGGCCGTAAAGCACGCGCAACGTCCAGTCGGTCCCGATTGCAGGAATTTCCGCGGCCGTGGGCACGGTGTCGGTCGGCGCATCGCCCAGATGCAGCGTGTCGCCCGCCACCACGCGGCGCGCGGCATTGCCGCCGAATTCGCCGAGATCGAAGGTGCTGCGGCTGCCGAGATAGGCCGGAATGTCGAGCCCGCCGCCGACCAGCAGATACCCGCGCACCCCGCCATCGCGGACGCGGCCCATGGCAAGCGTCTGCCCCGCCGCGATCGCGATCGGCGCGTTGCGTGCGACCGGGACGCCGTCCAGCGTCGCCCCGAAATCCGCGCCGGTCAGGCAGATGCTCGCGGCGGTGTTGAACAGGATCGTCGGCCCGGTTGCGGTGATCTCCAGCCCCGCCAGCCCCTCGGCATTGCCGAGCAGCCGGTTGCCGAGCCGGAACGACAGCGCATCCATCGGTCCCGACGGGGGCACGCCGATCGCCCAATAGCCCTGGCGGCCGGGGTAATCCTGCACGCTCGTGGCGGTGCCGCCCGACAGGATGCGCAGGCTACGCGGGTGATAGACGACCGTGTCGAGCGCGCGGGTCGACACGTCGCCCGACGTGAAGGCGGGCGTGCGGACGACGTCGCGCAGCCAGCGCAGGTTGGTCTCGATCCCGGTGATCCGGGTCTGGTCGAGCGCCGCCTGCATCGCCAGCACCGCCGCGTCGCGATCGGGCGCGGTGACGATCAGCTTGGCGAGCATCGGGTCGTAGAAGCTGCTGACCTCGGTCCCGCTCGCGACCCAGGTTTCGACGCGCACTTCGGGGAAGACGACCTCGGTCAGCTTGCCCGAGGTCGGGCGATAGTCGAGCGCCGGGTCTTCCGCATAGAGCCGCACCTGGATCGACGCGCCGTGCGGTTCGCGCGGCGGGGCATCGAGGAACGCGGTGTCGCCCGCCGCCGCTCGGATCATCCATTCGACCAGATCGATCCCAAGCACTTGCTCGGTCACGCCGTGTTCGACTTGCAGCCGCGTGTTGACCTCGAGGAAGAAGAAGTCGCCGCGCACCGCATCGTACAGGAATTCGACCGTGCCGGCGGATCGATAGCGCGCGGCTTCCCCCAGACGCACCGCCGCCGCGATCAGTCCCGCGCGCACCGCGGGATCGAGATTGGGGGCAGGGGCTTCCTCGACGACCTTCTGGTTGCGCCTTTGCAGCGAACAGTCGCGTTCGCCCAGCGCGATGACCTTGCCTTCGCCATCGCCAAAGATCTGTACCTCGATATGGCGCGCGCGTTCGACATAGCGTTCGAGGAACACACCCGCGTCGCCGAAACTGGCGGCGCCCTGGCGCGCGACCGTGGCGAAGCCGTCGCGGATTTCGGCGTCGTCGCGACAGATCCGCATCCCGATACCGCCGCCGCCCGCCGTCGCCTTGAGCATCACCGGATAGCCGATCTCCGCCGCCGCGCGCGACGCCGCGTCGACGTCGACCAGCAGATCGGATCCCGGTGCCAGCGGCACGCCGTGCGCGACCGCGAGCGCCCGCGCGCTGTGCTTGAGGCCGAATGCGCGGATATTGTCGGGGGTCGGCCCGATGAAGACGATCCCGGCCTCGGCACATGCCTCGGCAAAACCCAGGTTTTCCGCGAGGAAGCCGTAGCCCGGATGAATCGCCCCCGCGCCGCTTTCGCGGGCGGCCGCCAGGATCGCCGCGATGTCGAGATAGCTCTCACCCGGCGGCCCGGCGCCGATCCGGATCGCGAGATCCGCTTCGGCGACGTGCAACGACCCCGCATCGGCGTCGGAATAGACCGCGACCGAGCGCAACCCCATCTGGCGCAGCGTGCGGATGATCCGGCAGGCGATCGCCCCGCGATTGGCGATCAGGACCGTGTCGAAGCTCATGCCGTCACGATCATGCGGACGGGGGTGGGGTTGAAGCCGTTGCACGGATTATTGATCTGCGGGCAGTTCGACACGACGACGATCACGTCCATCTCCGCGCGCAAGTCGACCGTCAGGCCGGGGGCGGAAATGCCATCGACGATCCCCAATGCGCCATCGGGCTCGACCGGCACGTTCATGAAGAAGTTGATGTTCGACACCATGTCGCGCTTGCCGCGACCCGCGCGGACGTTCGCGTCGAGGAAATTGTCGACGCAGGCGTGCTGCGCCTTGGTGTGGTGGCCGTAGCGCAAGGTGTTGGACTCGCACGAACAGGCGCCGCCGATCGTATCGTGATAGTCGACCGAGGTGGCGGTGATCGTCATCATCGCGCGGCCTTCGTTGGAGAGCAGGCGCGCCCCCGTGCGCAGGAAGATGTTGGCCTGCGCCGCGATCGTGTCCTGCGCGCTGTAGCGTTCGGCATCGTCGTCGGCGGCGTAGAGCAGGAAGTCGACCGCCTGATTCCCTTCGAGATCGACGATCCGCAGCGACTGCCCCGCATCGACGCGGTGCATCCAGGGGGCACGCGCGGCGACGACTTCGTCGTGCAGCACCGTGCCGTCCAGGCCTTGGAGCATTTGATCGGCCATCGTCTGCCTCCTAGCGGCGGTAATAATCGTCGACGTTGAGGAAGGCGCGGCGGCCCTCCGGCGTCGCGGTGCGGATCGCATCGTCCGGCCCCGCGATCGGCCCGCGCCACGCGGTCGCGCGCAGTGGCGTCACACTCCACGGCCGGGAATCGAGCACGTGCGGGCAATTGGCGATGACCAGGATCAGGTCCATCTCGGCGCGCAGCGTCACCGCGCGGCCCGGTGCGAACGGTCCCAGATCAGGGACGGTCGCGCCATCGGTGGCGATCGTCACGCCCTTGAAAAGATTGATGCACGGATGGACGTCGCGCCGCCCCAGCCCATGCTTCGCCACGCCGAGCAGCAGCCGGTCGCGCGCATTGGGGAAGGGCCCGGCATTGCTGCCGTCGCCGTACGCCCGCGCATTGGACGCCGCGTTGGAGGCCCCGCAGAAGGCGTCATGCGTCTGCGCATCGTCGGACATGATGCTCATCAGCACGCGGCCCATGTCGGACAGCAACAGCTTGCCCGCCCCGAGATACGCATTCCACTGGATCTTGACCGTATCGGCGACGTTCAGCCGCTCGGTCGGCATCTCGGCGTTGAACAGCTGGATCGACGCGCATGCATCGCCGTCGAGATCGATCAGCCGTGTGATCGACCCGCGTGGCAGACGCCGTGAGGCATAGCCACCGGCGGCGATCCGTTCTTCCCACAACAGATCGTCCGCCAAGACGCCCTCGGGCAGATCGTTCGCGACCGGCGGCAGGATCGGCATCGCTTCCGCGACGCTGCCTTCCATCGCGCGGGCATGCGCGCGCGCGGCGAGGGGATCGTTGAGCGCGGCCATCAGGCGGGTTTCCTCGACTTGGCCCCCTTGAAGCTGACCTGCTCGTGGAGCGGCGGCAACAAGGCGGTGGTGGTGAACAGGCTGATCTGCTGGACGCCGCGCACCTTGCGCAGCGCATCGCACAGGTCGCGCAGCCGCGCCGCCGGGCCCTGCACCAGCAGCACCTCGAGCGACTGGTCGTCTTCAAGGAAGACGTGCTGTGCGGAAATGACTTCCTTGAGATACTCGTGCTGGGTCTGCGCGAGCAGTTCGCGCACCCGGCCCATGTTGGAGCGATAGACCAGCGTGATCGTGCCCGCGAGCAACGCATCGGGGTGCGTCGCCTCGCCATGTTCGGCGAGCGCGTGGCGGATCAGTTCGGCGATCATCTGCGACCGCGATGGCAAGCCGCGCTCCTGCACCATCACGTCGAGTTGACGGTACAGGTCGGTCGGCAAGCTCATGCTGAGCCTTGAAAGGCCGGTACCGGGGGCTTCGTCTGTCATACGCAATCAGTCTCAGTTATTAACATTATCGTCAATCGTAATACTGGCAGTATGCGCAGTTTCTGCGGCGACCCGGCGATCGAGCGTCAGATCGTAGACCGCGGTCGCGCCGTAGCGGTGCGGCGCGTGCGGATCGTGCCGTCGCTTGTCGAGCGTCAGCACGCGCGTCGCGAGTGTGAATGCCTCGCTGATGTCGTGCGTCACCATCGCGATCGTCAGCGCCTGTTCGCGCCACAACCGCGTGACGAGCACGTGCATGTCGGCGCGTATCCCGGGGTCGAGCGCGCCGAAGGGTTCGTCGAGCAACAGGATGCGGGGCCGCTTGACCAGCGCCTGTGCGATCGACAGTCGTTGCTGCATTCCGCCCGACATGTGCGCAGGGAACACGTGACCGCTATCGCCCAGGCCGACCGCCGCGAGCATCGCATCGGCTTCGTCGAGCGCGATGCGGCGCGCCCGCCCGAACAGCCGCCCGGTGAAGGGCGCGGCGGCGCATTCCAGCCCGAACAGCACGTTGTGGCGCGCATCCAGATGCGGGAAGATCGAATAGCGTTGGAACACCACGCCGCGATCGGGCCCGCACTCGGGCTTGAGCGGGACGCCGTCGAGCAGGATCCGGCCACGCGTCGGCACTTCCTGGCCGAGCAGCAGGCGGAGCAGGGTGCTCTTGCCCGCGCCCGATGGCCCGACGATCGAGACGAAGGAGCGTTCGGCGATGTCGAGGTCGACGCGTTCGAGCACGACCTTCTCGCCATATTCGACCCAGACGTTGCGGAGCGACAGCATGCTGCTCATCGCGCGCCATGCGCCCAGGCGAAGCCACGCTGGCTGATCTGCCGCAGCACCCAGTCCATCGCGATTGCGAGCAGCGCGATCCACGCGACATAGGGGAGGATGATGTCCATCGACAGATACCGCCGGACGAGAAAGATCCGGTAGCCGAGCCCGACATCCGACGCGATCGCCTCCGCCGAGATCAGGAACACCCATGCCGGCCCGAGCGACAGCCGCACCGCGTGGATCAGCCGCGGCATCACTTGCGGTAACGCCACCCGCAGCGCGAGTTGCCAGCTGCTTGCGCCGAGTGTCTGCGCCTTGATCATCTGTTCGGTCGGCAGCGCCTCGACATGCGCGGCAATGTCGCGGATCATCAGCGGCAGGATGCCGATGACGATCAGCGCGACCTTGGCGGATTCTCCCAGGCCGAACACGATGAACAGGATCGGCAACAGCGCGACCGGCGGAATGACCGCGATCGTCGTGACCAATGGCCCCAACGTCGCGCGCACCGCCGGCAGCAAGCCCAGTACCAGGCCCGCCAACAGCGCGGAGATCGTCGAGATCCCCAGCCCGATGCCGAGCCGCTGCAGGCTCGCGAAGGTATCGGACCAGAACAGCCGTTCCCCGGTCATCGCATCGGGCAGCATCACCAGCATCCGCATCGCGGAGACCATCGCTTCCGGCGTCGGCAGGATCTTGTCCGCCGGGTTCAGGGCGTGGCGACTGGCCGACGCGATCAGGTACGCCAGAACCAGCAGCAGCAGCGGCGTCGCACCGAGCATCGCCGCCACACGTCGCGTCGGCCGGATGTTGACCAGTCGCACCATCGCGCGCGCCTTACAGCTTGCCGTCGGCGGCGAGCTTCATGAACGTCGGATCGAAGCGGAGCTTCACGCGCGCCGGGTCGCCGAGCGTCTTGCCCGAAGGAAACGCGATCCCGATCGCATCGGGGGAGGTCGCCCCCGGACCGAACAGCCCCTTGGAGAAACTGAAATCACGCACCCGCGTCATCGTCGTGACGAGCTCCGGCGCGGTCGCTGCTGCCACGCCCTCCGCCGGGGTGGCATAGAGATGCGTGGTCGAAAGCTGTGCGTCGAACGAGGCGGGGGTCGATCCGGCCAGCTGCGCCATCGCGGCGCGCGCGGCTTTGCCCTGCGCATCCTGCCGCTGCATCAGCGTGATCGTCTCGTACCAGATCCCCGCCAGCGCCTTGCCGAGATTGGGGTTTGCGGCGAGCGTCGCCTTGTCGACCACGAGCAGGTCGAGGATCTCGCCCGGGATCTTCGACGAATCGAACGCGAGGGTCGCGCCGGGCGCCTTTTTCATCTCGTTGAGCTGCGGGTTCCAAGCGACCGCCGCGGTGACGCCGGGCGACGCGAACGCGCCGACGATGTCGGCATCCGCGGTGTTCACCGTCTTCACATCGGTCAGGGCGAGGTTGACCGTGCTCAGCGCGCGCGCGAGCAGATAATGCGACACCGACAGTTCGACCAGATTGACCGTGCGGCCCTTGATTGCGGCGAGCGACGGCGCGTTCTTGAGGACGATGCCGTCATTGCCGTTCGAATAATCCCCGACGATCACCGCGGCGGTGTCCTTGCCCCCGGCGGCGGGGATGGTGAGCGCGTCCATGTTGGTCACCGTCACACCGTCGAGCTTGCCCGCGGTGTATTGGTTTACCGATTCGACGTAATCGTTGACCTGCACGATATCGATCTTGATGCCGTATTTGTCGGCCCACTTCTTCACGATCCCGGCGCGCTGTGCGTACGGCCAGGGCATCCAGCCGGCATAGATCGACCAGCCGATCTTGAATTCGGTGCGCGGCTTGGCCGGGGCGGCCGGTTGTCCACAAGCGGTCAGCAGGAGCGCAGCGGCGACCAGAGTCGCGGTGGAAGCCTTGTGGAACCAGTGCATCATAAATCGTGTCTCCACAAAGAGTTACCGCCGCAGTCCAGCATTAGCACGATGATTGCAATATTACGTTTGATCCAATCAGTAATAAACCATACTGTCGTCTCGTACGAAGCGCCATCCCTTTCGTACGCAGAATCGTTGCTCGAACAGGAGATCGATCATGGCAGCTGGGTATCGCGGGATGGGCCTCACGGTCGCACTGGCGGCGCTGCTCGCGGTCGGTCCGGCGAAGGCACGGGAGGTGCATCCCTTCGCGCATTGGATCGACGGGACCCATGCGGGCGAACCGCAGACCCAGGTGCAGCGCTACGACGCGGACACCTTCGTGATTCGGCAGTCGGTCCGGACCAATTTCGAGGCGCCGTTTTTGTATCTGCTGTTCGGGCGGGACCGAGCGTTGCTGATCGACACCGGCGCGGGCGGGCTGGACATCCGTCCCGCGGTCGACGCGGTGATCGCACAATGGCTTGCCGCGCATGGCCGGGGATCGATCCCGTTGGTCGTCGCGCACTCCCATAGCCACGGGGATCATCACCAGGGCGACGGCGCGTTCGTCGGCCGTCCCGATACCGTGGTCGTCGGACTGCAACCCGCGGAGGTCGCGCGCTTCTTTGGTGTCGCGCACTGGCCGGAGGATATCGCGACCTTCGACCTTGGCGGACGCGCGCTGTCGATCATCCCGACGCCAGGGCATGAAGCGGCGCACATCATGGTGTACGACCCCAAAACACGCCTGCTGTTCTCGGGCGACATGCTGTATCCCGGTCGCCTGTATGTTCCGACCGACCAGTTTCCGAGTTTTGTCGCGAGCGCCGATCGGCTGGCGAGCTTCGCGAAGACCCATCCGATCAAGGCGCTGCTGGGCGCGCATATCGAAATGACCAACGTGCCGGGCAAGGACTATGCGATAGAGGCCGCCAGCCATCCCGCCGAACACCCGCTCGAATTGCCGCCGAGCGCGATTGCGCGGTTGCAGGCGGCGGTGCACGGCATGGCGGCGAACCCCAAGCGGGCGAATGCCGGAGACTTCATCGTCTTCCCGCGTCCGCCAAAGGCGCTGCCGTGACGGGTGCCCCAACTCTACGGCACCGTTGCACGGTCTGCGGGAATCGCGGCTGATGGACGGCGGCATCCTTCGCGCGGCGACGCTGGGGATGATATCCCTTGCGGTCGCCGTGGTGTTGGGTGCCGCCGTGTGGATCGTCGTGGGCTTGCGACGCCGGGAACACGCGGCCACGATCAAGATCGGCGCGCTGACGGGCGAACTTGCCGCCCTGCGCGACGGTCAGGCCGCGCTGCAAAAGGCCCGCGATGTCGCCGAGGCCGCGAATGTCGCCAAGACGCGCTATCTCGTCGGGGTCAGTCATGAGATCCGGGCACCGCTCAATGCCATCTACGGCTATGGCCAGTTGCTCGAGCGGCCCGGGGCGATCGAACCCGTCGAGGCCGCGCGGGTGATCCGGCGGTCGTCCGAGCATCTCACCAATATCGTCGACGGGCTGCTCGATATCTCGCGGATCGAAAGCGGCGTGATGACGCTCAGCCGGGACATCGTCCCGCTGCCCGAGTTTCTCGATGCGATCGTCAGCATGTTCCGCGTGCAGGCCGAGGCCAAGGGGCTCCGGCTGACCTATGAAGCGCCGCGCAACCTGCCCGCGCATGTCCGCACCGATGAGAAACGGTTGCGCCAGATCCTGGTCAACCTGCTGTCAAACGCGGTGAAATACACCCCCTCCGGGAGCATCGCGCTGACGGTGCGCTACAGCGGGCTGATCGCGGACTTCGCGGTGTCGGATACGGGCATGGGCATCCCGCCCGAGGACGTGGAGCGCATCTTCGAACCGTTCGATCGCGGCAGTTCCGCGATCGCGCAGGACCAGCCGGGGACCGGTCTGGGCCTCGCGATCACGCGGGTGCTCGCGCAGCTCATGGGGGGCGACGTTGCGCTTAGTCCGGCTCCTGGCGGGGGCAGCGTGTTCCGGCTACGGCTGATGCTGAGCGAGGCGCGGGATGTGGCGGCACCGACGGCGCGGCGGCGCGCGATTACTGGGTATGAAGGGCCACGCCGCACGATCCTCCTCATCGATGACGATCCCGCGCAACTGGCGGTGTTGCAGGGCTTGCTGCGTCCGCTGGGGTTCAGCGTCTATGCGGCGTCGGGCGGCGCGGAGGGAATCGACCTCGCGTTGCGCTGCCAGCCCGATCTGGTGCTGCTCGACATCCAGATGCCGGGGCTGACGGGATGGGATGTCGCGCGGCGGCTCCGGTCGATCGACGATGCCGTCCCGCCGAACGGCGGTGGCCGCATCAAGATTCTGCTGGTCTCCGCCAACGCGCATGAATTTACCGCGGGCGGCGACGGGGCTGCGGCGCACGACGGGTTCGTCCTAAAACCCGTCCAGCTGGAAGCGTTGCTGGATGCAATCGCGGCGCAGCTTGGCTTGGTATGGTGCTCCGCCGAGCCGGGGGCTGGCGGCGCCCCCGCGACGCCGATGCCGGATCTTGCCGGGGCGGCGGCGAGCATTGCCCGGCTGCGCTATCTCGGGCGGGTCGGCAATGTCCGCGAAATCGACGGTGCGCTGGATGCGCTGAGCACCGACTTCCCGGACAGTGCGGTGCTGGTGGCGCAATTGCGCGATTACCTTCGGCGGTTCGATCTCAAAGCCTATCTCGATCTGTTGAACGCCGTTGACTGACGCCCCGCCTTGCCAGCCCGGTGCCACCATTCTGGTCGTCGATGACACGCTCGACTCGTTGAGCTTCATCACCCGCGACCCTCGAAGCCGAAGGCATGACGGTGCTGGTCGCCACCGACGGTGCGGCGGCGCTGCTGTCGCTCGCGCTGGTCGTGCCCGACCTCATCCTGATGGACGCGATGATGCCGGTGATGGACGGGTTCGCGACGACCGAGCGGATCAAGGCGGACCCGCGGCTCGCGGGCGTGCCCGTGATCTTCATGACCGGTCTTACCGAAACCAAGGACGTGCTGCGCGGGCTTGCCGCAGGCGGGGTCGATTACGTGCAGAAGCCGGTCGTGGTGGAGGAATTGCTCGCGCGAATCCGCGTCCATCTCGGCAATGCGCGGATCAGCCAGCGGAGCCAGGCCGCGCTCGACCAGAGTGGCCGGTCGCTGCTCGCGCTCGACGGGGCGGGGCGGATCCTCTGGTCCACCCCGCGCACGGTCACGATCCTGGCGGCGCACTTCGCTGGCGAGCCGCTCCCTCCGCCCGTGATATCGGCATTGTTGCGGATGATCGAAAGCGAGGATCCGCGCAGTTTTCGCCACGCCATCGAAGGCGGTGAGCTGGAGTTCACGCTGCTGACGCGCAGCGGACCGGACGAATGGCTGTTCCGTCTTTCCGAAGCGCTCGACGGCGCGGAGGAGCGGTTGCTCGCCGCGCGGCATGGGCTGACCGACCGGGAGGCCGAAGTCCTGCTGTGGATCAGTCGCGGCAAGGCCAATCGCGAGATCAGCGAAATCCTCGGGATCAGCCCGCGCACGGTCAACAAGCATCTCGAGCAGGTGTTCGAGAAGATGGGGATCGAGAATCGCGCGTCCGCCGCGGCGGCGGCAGTGAAGACGCTGTCGAGTTGAGGAGGCGACCACACAACGCGATGGCACGATGGGGGCGAACGGCATGATCGACGCGCAGGGCGAAGCGGCGCGCCGCGCGATCGGGGCAGGGGATGCGGATCGCGCGCGGCAGCTGGCGGCGGGGATCAAGGACCGCGCCGATGCACGCTTCGTGCTGGGGCTCGCGGATGCGGTGCAGGGGCGTGTCAGCGCCGGAATCGCGCATCTGGAGGCCGCCATCGCGGTGGCATCGCGCGCAGAATATCTCGCGCAACTCGCGCGGTTGCTGATCCTCGTGCGCCGCGACGGGGAGGCGCGGGTTGCGGCGGAGGCGGCGGTCGCGGCGGGACCCGAGGATGCGCTGACCTATGATACCATCGGCTGCATCCACGCGCGGCTCGGCGATCATCAGGCGGCGCTGCGCTGTTTCGAACCCGCCGTCGCGGAGGACGGGGCCAATCTCGAATATCGCTACAACCTCGCGCTGGCGCTCGGGTTCGTAGGACGCACCGCTGAGGCGACTGCGCAGTACGAGATCCTGCTGGCGCGCGCGCCGCGGCATGGGCGCGCACATTATGCGCTGTCGGGGCTGGCCAAGGCGACCCCCGCCACGAACAATATCACGCGGCTGGAAGCGGTGCTCGCGGAGCAGCCGTCGCCCGACGATGCGCTCCGGATCCGCTATGCGCTGGCCAAGGAATATGACGACGTCGGCGATGCCGAGCGCGCGTTCCGCCACCTGTCCGCCGCCAATACCGCGCACAAGGTGCGGATCGCCTATGACTTTTCGAGCGATGCCGCGATCTTCGACGCGATCGAGGCGGCGTTCGGCGACCCGACCTTCTTTTCCGGGCCGAGCCAGGTCGAGGATGCGCCGATCTTCGTCATCGGCATGCCGCGGACCGGGACGACGCTGGTCGACCGGATCCTGTCGTCGCATCCCGATGTCCACAGCGCGGGCGAACTCCAGGCGATGCCGCTGGCGATCAAGCAGTTGAGCGGAACGCGGTCGCGACTGATCACCGATCCGGAGACGATCCGGGCGTCGGGCGCTCTCTCCCCCGATGCGGTCGGCCGCGCCTATATGGCGCACGCGACGCAGCATCGCCGGCGCGCCGACGGGCGGTTCATCGACAAGCTGCCGGCGAATTTCCTGCACGTCGGCTACATCGCGCGCGCGTTGCCGCACGCCAGCATCGTCTGTCTCCGCCGCAACCCGATGGACACGGTGTGGAGCAACTACAAGAACCTGTTCGCGACGACCTCGGCCTATTACGCCTACAGCCACGACCTGGTCGACACCGCGCGTTATTATGCGCGGTTCGATCGCTTGATGGCGCTGTGGGACCGGCTGCTGCCGGGGCGTGTCCTGCAGCTCGGCTATGAAGCGCTGGTCGCGCAGCAGGAACGCGAGAGCCGGCGGCTGTTTGCGCATTGTGGCCTCGACTGGACGGACTCGGCGCTCGATTTCCATACCAATACGGCCGCGGTCGCTACGCCGAGCGCGGCACAGGTTCGGCGCCCGATGTATCGCGATTCGGTCGAACGGTGGCGGGCACACGAAACCACGCTCGCGCCGGTGCGCGCCTTTTTCGAGAGCGCCGGGATCGCGGTCTGAAGCACCACCCGCTGCGTCCCTTGTGAACGCTGTTGACTGGTCGTGCCCTTCGTCACCCGGGACGAGTCCGCGGGTGACGAAGGTCCGGAGGGCCTCACAGATGCAGTCTGGCCTCGAACCCGACCGTCCGCGGCGTCACCACCGAATAGCTGTAGAAGCGGCGCGAGATCCCGTAATCCTGGTTCAGCGCCCCGATCTTGCTGAAATCGTTGCCGACCGAACTCATCGCATACACGTCGAAGATGTTGAGCGCGTACAGGCTGAAGTCGTAGCGCTTGGTCCGGTACGTCAGCGAGGCGCGATTGAGCACGTAGTCGGGAATCACTTCGCCAAAGCCGCGATTGCCGGTCTTGGTGAAGACGTCGCCGTGATAGGTCAGCGCCCAGTTGACCGCGATATCCGAATCGTTGGCGAGCGGGATCGTGTAGTTCGCCGCCACACTGCCCGAATGCTTCTGCGATCCCGGCAAGCGATCCCCGGCCCGCGCATCGAAGGTGTCGTTGTTGACGACGATCAGCCCGGGCGCGTCCTTGGTCAGATGCGCATCGGTATAACCATAATTGCCGCTGAGCTTGAGCCGGTCGGTCAGGCTCGCCGTGGCGGTCAGTTCGACGCCCTTCGATACGGCCGCGCCCGCGTTGGTGGTGATGCCGACCGCGCCGTTGATCGTCTGGCTGGCGACCTGGAGGTCGCGCCAGACGATGTGATAGGCGTCGAGATTGACCGTCAGCCGCCCGCCGAAGAAAGTCCCGCGGACGCCGATTTCCTTGTTGTACGTCTTGTCCGGCCCGTAGAATTGCTCGTTGGACAGCGCGCAGACGTTCTGGCCGGGCTGGAGCGGCAGGATGCACGGCGCGACCGTGTTCGGGCCGCCGATGCGATAGCCGGTCGAGTACGTTCCGTAGACCATCAGCCCCGGGCGGAACTTGTACGACGCGTTCGCCTTGTAGACGACGCCGTCCGAATTCGACTTGCCCGTCCCGATCCGTGACGGCGCAAACTGGATCAAAGGATAGGGCGTCCGCGTCAAACCGCCGCCGAACAGCGGCAAATCGGTCCCGCCGCGCGCGGTTGCGTCGTATTTATAGTAGCGGACGCCACCGGTCACCTGGAATGCCGACGTCAGCTTGAGCGTCGCTTCGCCGAAGACCGCCTTCTCCTTGTTCGAATTGTCGAAGAACGAGATGTATTCGAGATCGTCGACGCGTGGGGAGTTGATGAAGTTTGCGAAGCCGGGCGTATATTCCTGGCGATCGCCGGCGTTCTTCAAATGGTTGTAGAAGCCCCCCAGCGTCCAGCTGAACGGCCCGCCGTGCGTCGAGACCAGCCGCAGTTCCTGCGTGAACTGTTCGTTGCGCGTGGAATTGTTGGCGTAGGAGGAAAACGCCGGAAAGGCTTCATAGCTGTAATTGAGGTCGAGCAGCAGGTCGGTATTGTCCGCCGTGCCGTTGGTCCGCTGCAGCGTGTAGGCGGTCGACGACACCAGTTGCGCGATATGACCGAGATTGGCCTGGAGTTCGAAGGCGTAGAGATACGCCCGGCGATCCGACGGCTCCAGATACCGCCACGGACCCTCATATTTGCCGGTATTGAACGTGAAGGCACCGTTCGACTGGCGGCCGTTGGTCTTGGTCTGCTGGAAACCGAAGGTCAGATAGCCCTTGAGGTTCTCGTTCGCCTCGAGCAGCAGCGTGTTGCGCGTCGTCCAGGTGCGTTCGAAATTGACGTCCTTGGTGCGTTTGAAATTGTCCTGATATTGCTGCTGCGTCACCGTTTCATCGAAAGCGCCGCTTGGCTGCGGCAGGGACGTGCCGGGGTTTTGCAGGACGAACGGATAATCGATGAAGCCCGGCTCGTAATAATAGCCCGCCGTGCTGC
Source organism: Sphingomonas sp. PvP055 (assembly GCF_040546365.1). NCBI lineage: Bacteria > Pseudomonadati > Pseudomonadota > Alphaproteobacteria > Sphingomonadales > Sphingomonadaceae > Sphingomonas > Sphingomonas sp. PvP055. Next base: position 3,689,181 of record NZ_JBEPNS010000001.1, on the reverse strand, counting down.
GCAGCGCGACATGATCCCGGATGATCGGGATGTTGGCGGTAAAGTCGCCCTGGAAGCCGAACTGGCTGCCGTGCGCGACGGTCGACCCGCGGACATGCGCGTCGAGGCTGAAATCATTGGTGTCGGGCCGCTTCGGAATGTAGCGGATCGCGCCGGCCAGCGTCCCTGCGCCGTACAGCGTACCCTGTGGGCCAAGCAGCACCTCGACCCGTTCGAGATCGAGCAGCTTGAAATCCTGATACAGCGGCACTTCGCCGAGATAGATCGCGACGGCATTGTCGCGATTGTTGGCGAAGTCGCTCGTATCGTTGGCAGAAAGCCCGCGCAGCACGACGGTGCCGGTGGCGCGGGGGCCCGTCTGGTTGATCGTGACCCCGGGGGTGAAATCGGCGAGCCCGCGGATGTCGTAGATCCGCTGCGTTTCGAGCTGGGCGTTTCCGACTGCGGTGATGTTGATCGGCACATCGGAAAGCGAGGTCGACCGGCGCGTGCCCGTTACGATGATGTCGGCAGGGGCGGCGTCGGCGTCGGCGGCGGGGGCGGGGGCAGGGGCAGCGTCGGCGGAACCCGCATCGGCAGTATCCGGTGCCAGCGTGACGGTGGTGGATTGGGCAAAGGCGGGAACGGCCGCGAACGATCCGCCCAATGTGCTGGCCGATAGCAAGAGTATCCGGATCTTCGAACGTGCGGTCATCGTTCCCCCTGTGGTGGCATGCTGGACGTCGATATCCCCTCCCAAGGACATGCCGGTTTCGGCTTTTTCGTATCGAGCGATGACGCGGTATGGGGTCGGGCAGAGGTTGGCCAAATGGGGTGTTTAACGTAGGCTTTAGGGACGAAGCCTCCGCCACGGGGGCGGTTGCTCCGCCGACCGGCTCGGCTACAGTGCGGCGATGGGATCTGCCGTTCAGGATCGTGACGTATGACCGGCGCGATCGTGCCCGGGGTCGACCGGCTGTCGCTCTCCCGAGTCGACTCTCCGATTGGTGAAATCCTGCTCGTCACGGACGCACAAGGGCGTTTGCGCGCGCTCGACTTCCACGATTACGCGCCGCGGATGCATCGCCTGCTGCAACGGCACTATGGCCTCGTGCCGTTGCAGGACGCGGCACCACCGACCGCGCTCCGGGATGCGCTGGAGGCCTATTTCGCGGGCCGGTTCGATGCGCTCGATACGGTTGACGTCGCGACGGGCGGGACGGTGTTCCAGCGCCGGGTGTGGGCGCAGCTCCGCCATATCGCACCGGGCACGACGACGAGTTACGGTGCGCTCGCCAAGCAGTTGGGCAGCGCTGGAGCCGCGCGCGCGGTCGGGGCGGCGAACGGCCTCAACCCGGTTGCGATCGTCGTTCCGTGCCACCGCGTCATCGGTGCGAACGCCGCGCTGACCGGGTTCGGCGGCGGGATCGACCGCAAACGCTGGTTGCTGGAGCACGAGAATGCGGTGTTGCGGTTGCACGGCGGCGCGGGTGCGTAGACCGGTCGGGGGTTCGGCTGCGGACCTGAAGGGGGGATGAGACGTTCCCCGAGGATGAACCTGCAAACCATCCTCGACGAGATCACCGCCGAAATCGACCACAGCGCGGCTGCGATCGAATCTGCCGCCGATGCAAAGGACCCGGCGGCGGCGCCAGGTCGCTTCGGGATTGCCGTTGCGACCGCCGACACTGTCCTGACCGCAGGGGCCGCGGACGTCGTCTTCCCGATCCAGAGCATCTCCAAGGTGTTCGCCTTCAACCTAGCGCTGCGGGAATTCGGGGATGCCGTATTCGACCGCGTCGGACGCGAGCCCTCGGGCGATCCGTTCAATTCGATGATCGACCTCGAACGCACGCACGGCGTTCCGCGCAATCCCTTCATCAATGCAGGCGCGCTGGTCGTCGTCGACATGCTCGTCGCGACGCCGCACGGAGAAGATGCCGTCGTGTCCTTCGTTCGCGACCAGCTCGACGGTCGGGAGGCCCCGCTGGATCAGGCCGTGCTCAACGAGAACGGAGACCTCAATCGCGCGATGCTCAGCTTCATGAAGCATCACGGCAATGTCGCGGGGGCGCTCGATCGGATCATGGACGGCTATGTCCGGCAATGCGCGATTTCGGTCGACTGTTCCGGGCTGGCGCTGGCGGGACGGTTCCTGACTCGGACGCGCCTGCCGCAGGGGGACGATGCGGCGGCGGAGCGGGCGCGCCGGATGCGCACGGTCCTCGCGTTGATGATGACCTGCGGCCATTATGATGGGTCTGGGGACTTTGCCGTTCGTGTCGGCTTGCCGTCCAAGAGCGGTGTCGGCGGCGGCATTCTCTCGATCGCGCCGGAACGGGCTGCGATCGCCGTATGGTCGCCCAACCTCGACCAGCACGGCAACTCGATCCTCGGTGTCCGCGCGCTGGAGATGCTGGTCGCCCGGACCGGCTGGTCGGTGTTCGGACCGGCCATCGCCTAGCCGATCGGGGGGAGAGCCGCGAACGGCAGCGCGTTGGGGGACCCACGCGCTGCCGTTGCGGAGGGCTTATTGGCCCGTCGTCACATTACCCTTGAAGTCGAGCCCGACGTCGACGGTACGGCCATCCTTGGTCGCTTTGCCGCGCCACACGCCATGCGCGTCCTTGGTCAGGGCCGAAACGTTGGCAAAGCCGGACTTGGCGATGTGCGCGCGCGCCTGGTTCTGGGTGAACGAATTCGCCCCGCGCCGTGCGCCGCCGTCGTTGACGGTGTGCGTGTCCTTCACGACGCGGTTGTTCTTGGCGGGTGCGTCCTGCGCGATGGCCGGGCTTGCCAGCACGGCGGCGCCGAGCAGCAGGGGAAGTATGATTCGCATGCGCTTCATCCTTTCAATTCAGATCGTCAGATGCGGGTGTAGCGCCCGCGTTCGGCTGCCATGTCGGCGTCGGAATAGGACGGGGCGGTGTCGTCGAAGGTCTTCCAGCCCTGCGCCTGATAGGCCTCGCGACGGTCCGCAACGTCGACCGAGCGATCGTCGTCGAGAATGTTGCGCGCGATCTGCACCAGCGGTTCCTCGACCTTGGCGGTGACGAGCGTCCCGCCACGGCGGACACCCTCGGCATAGACGTGCGCGTCCTGCTCGGGCACGCCGGCATGGGTCAGTGCGCCGACGAGGCCGCCTGCCGCTGCACCGATCGCGGCGCCGCCTGCTGCGCCGACGGCGGTCGCCGCGAGCCAGCCTGCCGCCACGACCGGGCCGATCCCCGGGATCGCGAGCAATCCAAGACCGGCAAGCAAGCCGCCGACCCCGCCGACCGCTGCACCGAGGCCGGCGCCGGTCCCGGCATCCTCCGCCGCCGCTTCGCCAGCGTCGCTGGTGCGGGGGGAGTCACCGTGCTTGTCATGGCCGACGATGCTGACGTCGCGGTGGGCGATGCCGGCGGCTTCCAGATCCTGCACGGCGCGGCGGGCGTCGTCGTAGTGTTCGAACAAGCCTGTGATGGTCTGTGTCATGATATGCTCCTGTATCCGGCCGAGCCCCAACCGGTAGGTTTGAAAGCGGTAGGGCGGTTCAGCGAACAGTGGTGCGGACCACCATGTGGTAGAGCACCAGCACGACGATCGCGCCGATGACGGCGACGACGAGGCTGTAGAGGTTGAGACCGGTGACACCGGCCGCGCCGAACTGGTTGAACAGAAATCCACCGACGACCGCGCCAACGACGCCCAGAATGATGTCGAGGATCAGGCCCTCGCCGCTGCGATTGACGATCTTGCTGCCGATGAAACCGGCGACCAGACCCAGCAGGATCCATGCAAGAATGGACATGTGACGTTCTCCTCTCATAGCGGGCAACTGCCCGGATGATTGGAAAATAGGGTTAAGGATCAACGCACCACAGATGCGCGGGCACCCGTTGCATGGGTGCACGCGCGCCTCTCGGTGCAGAAAGTTTTGGCCGGGTATTTCGCTTGCGCGCGATCAGTCGACGGGTTCGAAGCTCAACTGATGGCCACGGTCGCGCGCCCAGATGATCGCCTCCGCGCGGCTGTGCGCACCGATCTTGGCGTAGAGCCGCGCGACGTGGTTGCGCACGGTGTTGCGCTTGAGCGAGAGCGCGTCGGCGATCGCGTCGTCGCTCTTGCCGCGGGTGATCAGCGCGAGCACTTCGCGTTCTCGCGCCGTCAATTCGACCGGGCGAACCGTCGTGCCCGGGCGGGGGGTCGGGCCGCGCAAGGCGGCCAGTCGGTCCATGATTTTCTGGCTGAGCCAGCTCGAATCCTGCATTACCCCCTCGATCGCGCCGATCAGGTCGAGTTCGGTTCGTTTACGGTCACTTATGTCCTGGAACGCCGCGAGAATGCAGTATTGCCCGTTGATCGTGACCGTCTCGGCCGACGCCAGACATGTCACAAGCGAGCCGGTTCGTGTCTTGATCTGCACTTCATAACCCCGAAACGACCCGCTTTCGGACACCTTTTTCTCGATTTCGCGCCGGGTTGCAGACGTTTCGAACAGCTCGATCTCGGCGGGCTTGCGCCCGACGACGCTTTCTAGCCCCCAGTCGGTCAGGGCGAGGAAGGCGTGATTGACGTTGAGGATGCGGTGGCCGTCGAGGCTGGTCAGGAGCATCGGCACCGGCGCGAAACGGAAGGCGGTGGCGAAGCGCTCCTCGCTCTGGCGCAACGCGGTTTCGGCGCGGCGGCGGGGTTCGAGGTCGGCGAAGGTGAAGATCATGCACGCTTCGTTGTTGGGCATCTCGGCGGGGTGCCCCGCGAGCAGGACGAGCTTGCTGTCGCCGTTGGGGAGCGGCAGTTCGGCCTCCATCTGCGGGACGATCTGGCCTTCGGTTAGCCGGGCCTTGGCGCTGTCGCTGTCCGCCGCCTGCGCGAGGATGTCGAGCTCGTACACCGACCGTCCGACGATCGCGTCGCGCTCCCAGCCCGATAGGTCGAGGAAGCCTTCGTTGACCCGCACGTAGCGCAGGTCGGCAAGACGCACGATCAACGCCGGGGCGGGGTTGGCGTTGAACATGCTTTCGAAGCGTTCGCCCGCCTCATAGGCTTCGGTCGCATCGCCGATGATGAGCACGAGGCAGTCGGGCTTGCCGCCACGGTCCAGCACGAAGCCGCGCGCGCGGTGGACCCAGTCGGGTTCCTCCTGTCCTGCCTTGCGGACGTCGACGACGACGTCCTCGAACGATTCACCGCGGCACAGCCGGGCCATTGGATAGGCCGCCTTGGGCATCGGCTGGCCGTCACGCAGCCGCAGGTCGAACGCCTGCTGATAGCCCTTCACCGTCCCGCCCCAGTCGGACAACGCTGTGCAGCCGTGCATCACGAGCGCGGCTTCGTTCGCCCAGACGATTTCCCCGTCGGGCTCGATCAACACGACTCCGTCGCTCAGCCCTTCGACGATGCGGTGGAGTTGCTCGCGGTCGGGGCGCGTGTCGGGATGGGGCGGGTCGATCTTGACGGTCATCGGCGGACAACGCCGCACGCCGCGAGAAGAGCCGTCGCGCGATGATCGCGTGTTTCGGTGGAACTTGCAGCGGTGATCCAGCGCTTAGCGGTCTTCATTCGGGAGAAACGTCGTGGCTGTATTCAACAAGGACATCATCAAGCTGGTCGAGGCGAACACCTACTTCCAGAAAGAAGTGTACATCGACGACAATTGTCAGGTCGTGATGATGCACATCGAACCCGGTGACGACATCGGCGAGGAAACGCATGACGCCGACCAGACGACCTTCTTCGTCTCGGGCGAGGGGCAGACGGTAGTCGACGGCAGCCGGCAGAAGGTCAGCGACAATCATCTGATCGTCATTCCCAAGGGCGCGCTGCACAACATCATCAACAAGGGCGACGCGCCGCTCAAGCTGTTTACCGTCTATTCGCCGCCCGCCGAAGAACCCGGCGTCGCGCACAAGACCAAGGCCGAAGCCGAAGCCGCCGAGGATTGATCCGACCTGCCCGGACGCGGTGCGTCCGGGCACTTTACAAAAGACGATCGCCGCCATGACCGCACGCGACGCCACACTGGCGCTTTTGGCCATGCGGGCTCCGGGAGCGACGGTTTGCCCGAGCGAGGTGGCCCGCGCGTTGGCAAAGGGCGGCGACTGGCGGCGCGAAATGCCGACAGTGCACGCTGCGGTCGATCACCTGGTGGACGAAGGCGTGATCCGGTTGAGCTGGAAGGGGCAGGCGCTCCCTACACGGGCCGGACCCTATCGGATTGGTCGACCGGACTGAGTTCGGAAAGACCTTCCGCCGATCGGCAAGCGTGCCTACAAAGCCGCCATGTCCAGTCGTACGACCCTGCGGAGCGGCGCAATCGCCGCCACGCTGCTCGCGCTGTCCGCCTGCGCGGGCGGAAATTACCGACCGCCGAGCGACGCGCTGGTCAAGATCGGCAAGCCCTATGTCGTGCGCGGCGTGACGCTGGTTCCGGCGGCGGACCCGACCTATGATATGCTCGGCTACGCAAGCTGGTACGGGAGCGAGTCCGGCAACCGCACCGCCAATGGCGAGCGGTTCCGGCCGAAGTGGATCACGGCCGCGCACAAGACGTTGCCATTGCCGACCTATGTCGAAGTGACCGCGCTCGCGACCGGGCGCAGGATCGTCGTGCGGATCAACGATCGCGGGCCGTTCGTACCGGGGGCGCGGATCATCGACCTGTCGCAAGGGGCTGCGGACGAACTCGGCATCCGGCAGGGTGGGCACGCCGCGGTGCGCGTACGGCGGATCGAGCCGAGCGAGGCGGACCGTCGTCGGCTGCTCAAGGGCAAGCCCGCGCGCGACCTGCCGCCCGAATCGGATCAGGCCGTCGGAAGGTTGCAAAGCCAATTGTCCGCGGCGGGGATGTCGCTGACCGGACGATCCGCGCGGCGGTTCTGAGCCGCGCGGATCGGGAGCGCGTTGTGTCCTAGCCCCGGGCCTTGGCCTCCGCACGGAAGCGGTGGAGCAGCGGTTCGGTATAGCCGTTGGGCTGGGTCAGCCCTTCGAACACCAGCGCCCGTGCCGCCCGGAAGGCAAGGTTGGTGTCGGGGTCCGCCGCCATCGGGCGATACAGCGGATCACCCGCATTCTGCGCATCCACCTTCGCCGCCATCCGCCGCAGCGCGGCGTCGGCGTCCTCCGGCGTGGCGACGCCGTGGAGCAGCCAGTTCGCCATATGCTGTGACGAGATCCGCAGCGTCGCGCGGTCTTCCATCAGTCCGACGTCGTGGATGTCGGGCACCTTGGAACAGCCGATCCCCTGGTCGACCCAGCGCACGACATAGCCAAGAATCCCCTGCGCATTGTTCTCCAGCTCCTCGCGCACTTCGTCGGGATGCCAGTTGTGCCCGGTCGCCAGCGGCAGCGAGAGCAGCGTTTCGAGCGGCGCGATGCCTTCGTCGCGCCGCGCCGACTGGCGTGCCGCGACGTCGACGTCGTGATAGTGCGTCGCGTGGAGCGTCGCCGCGGTCGGGCTCGGGACCCAGGCGGTGGTCGCGCCGCTCTGGGGATGCGCGATCTTGTCGCGCAGCATGTCGTGCATCCGGTCGGGCGCGGCCCACATGCCCTTGCCGATCTGCGCGCGACCCGCAAAGCCGCTCGCCAGACCGATCTGGACGTTGCGATCCTCATACGCCTGGATCCACGCGGCGCGCTTCATCTCGCCCTTGCGCACCATCGGACCTGCACGCATCGCGCTGTGCATCTCGTCGCCGGTCCGGTCGAGGAAGCCCGTGTTGATGAACACGATGCGGTCCTTCACCGCCGCGATGCACGCCGCGAGATTGGCGCTGGTACGGCGTTCCTCGTCCATCACGCCGACCTTGACCGTGTGGCGCGGTAGGCCGAGCAGATCCTCGACCGCATCGAACAACCGGTTGGTGAACGCCGCCTCTTCGGGACCGTGCATCTTGGGCTTCACGATATAGATCGATCCCGCGCGGCTGTTGGTCCGCGCGCCGTTGACGTCGTGCGCCCCGATCAGCGAGGTGACGATCGCATCGAGGATGCCCTCGGGGGCTTGCGTGCCATCGGGCAGCAGCACCGCTGGCGTCGTCATCAGATGCCCGACGTTACGGACGAACATCAGGCTGCGCCCCGGCAGGACGAGCGGCGTTCCGTCGGTCCGCACGTACTGGCGATCGGGCGCGAGCGTGCGCGTCATCGTCCGCCCGTTCTTGTCGAAGCGCGCCTCCAGCGTGCCCTGCATCAGGTCTAGCCAGTTGGCGTAGGCCGCGACCTTGTCCTCGGCATCGACCGCGGCGATCGAATCCTCGAGGTCCGCGATCGTGGTGAGCGCGGATTCGAGCACGACATCGGCGAGCCCGGCGGGGTCGTCGCGACCGATCGGGTGGGTGCGGTCGATCACCAGTTCGATGTGAAGCCCGTTATGGCGCAGCAGGATCGTGTCGCCCGCCTGTCCGACGCGCTGATCGGGATTGGCGAGCACGGGGGTGTCGCCGGTCCACGCATTCCACGACCCGTCGGCGAGCGGCACCGCGCGATCGAGGAAGCCCTTCGCCCAGGCGATCACCGCCGCACCACGGACGGGATCGTAGCCGCTCCCGGTGGCGCTGCCCGGCAGGGCGTCGGTGCCATAGAGCGCATCGTACAGGCTGCCCCAGCGCGCATTGGCCGCGTTGAGCAGGAACCGCGCGTTGAGGATCGGGACGACGAGCTGCGGGCCGGCAAGCTGCGCGACCTCGGGGTCGACATTCTCGGGCGCGATCGTGAACGGCTCCGGCACGTCGACGAGATAGTCGATGTCGTGGAGGAACGTGCGATATGCATCTGCGTCGAACGCCGCGCCCTGATGTTCGGTGTGCCATGCGTCGAGTTTTGCCTGCAACACATCGCGCACCGCGAGCAGGCGCGCATTTTCGGGGGCGAAGCGCGCGAAGATGTCGGCGACTCCTTGCCAGAAATCATCGGGCGTAACGCCGCTGCCCGGCAGGGCGCGGGTTTCGAGGAACGCGGCGAGGGGGGCCGCGACCTGGAGGCCGGCGCGGTGCTGATAGTCGACGCCGTGGGGGCTGGTCGCGGGCGACGGATCTGCTGGCTGTGTCATCGAGACGATCCTCCGGGACATGATCGGGGTTGTCGGTACAGGAATAGGCGCTTGCCAATTCCGACGCCAGCCGATCAAACGTCGAAACACTTGTTCACGAGAAGAACGAATGGACCCGGATTACGACGTCTTCGATGCGATCGTTGCGGGCGGAAGCCTGTCGGCCGCGGCGCGCACACTGCATCTTTCACCTGGGATGGTCTCGAAGCGACTGGCACGGCTGGAGGAGCGGCTGGGCGTGCGTCTGTTCCACCGTACGACCCGAAAGCTTGCGCTGACCGATGCCGGGGAGCGATTCCACGGCGACGTCGCTGCGATCCTGCAGGCCGTCCGCGATGCGGAAAGCCGCCTGATCGGGACTCGGTCGGAACCTGCGGGGACCGTGCGGATGTCTGCGCCCACGTCGTTCGGACGGTTGCACGTGGCGCCCAAGTTGCACGCCTTTCTGGCGCACTATCCGCGAGTCCGGCTTGAGCTGGACCTGTCCGACGACACGGTCGACCTGTATGGCGGACGCTATGATCTCGCGATCCGGATCGCAACGGCGATCCCGCCCAATCTGGTCGGGCATCGGCTCGGCGGCAGTCGCCGGTTGTTGTGCGCCAGTCCGCGCTACCTCGAACGGCACGGCCCGCCGGCGACGATCGAGACGCTCGCGCAGCATCGTCTGCTCGCCGCCGCCGGGCAAATGCCATGGCGTCTGGTCAAGGGAAGGCGGCGCTTCACCGTCGAGGGCGAGAGCCATGTACGGACCAACTCGAGTGAAGTGATCCGCGAACTCGCGATTACCGGGGTCGGGATCGCGCTGCGCTCGCTGTGGGACGTCGAGCAGGCGCTTGCCAGTGGAGCGCTGGTGCCCGTGCTGGCGGGATGGGAGGGACCGGACGATCTCGCGGTCCACGCGGTCTATCCGCGTGGACCGTCGACTCCGCCCGCGATCACCGCGCTGGTGGCGTTCCTCCAGGAAACGCTGGCGGATGCGTCGTGGGATGCGGTGCGGCCCCGTCCGTAAACCGGACGGGGGCCGGTCAGTCCGCCGCCACGACGATGTCGCTCGGGGCTGGACGCCGCGTCAGCCAGATCACGCCGACCATCGCTACCGCCATCCATCCGCAGATCCAGAACACCTCGACCGACGCCAGCAGATACGACTGGGTAACGATCTGCCGCATGATCGACCCCGCCGCGCTGTGTCGACGTCATGCCCGCCGCCTGGAGTTGCTCGACCGCCTGACGATAGATCGGCGAATACGCGGTGCCCACTTCGGTCAGCCGAGTCTGGTGCAGCGCCTCGCGACGATCCCAGGACGTCGTGATGATCGATGCGGCAAAACTGCCCGCGGTAATGCGCGCGAAGTTCGAGATGCCGCTTGCCGAGGGAACACGATCACCGGGGATGCCGTCGAACGAGATGGTTACCAGCGGCACGAAGAACATGCTCATCGCCAGCCCTTGCAACAGCAGCGGGAACATTAGCGTCCAGAAGCTCGCATCCGGGGTGTATTGCGACCGCATGAAATAGGAGGCGGCGAAGATGAGGAACGCCGTCGTCGTCAGCCAGCGCGGATCGATCTTGAGTTTACTGATGAACGGCGTTGCGATCACCGCAACGATCCCGCTCGGCGCCGCGACGAACCCGGCCCAGGTTGCGGTGTACCCCATCTGCGCCTGCAGCCACAGCGGCAGCAGCAGGTTGTTGGCGAAGAACAATGCATAGCCGAGGCACAACGCCAGCGTCCCGAACGCGAAGTTGCGGCGCGCAAACAGGCTGAGGTCGACCGCGGGATTGCCATCGGTGAGTTCCCAGATCAGCCACGCGGCGAACCCGACGATCGCGCACACCAGCAGGATCACGATCAACGGGTTGTTGAACCAGTCGCGATCCTTGCCGAGATCGAGCATCGTCTGCAGGCTGAACACCCAGAAGGCGAGCAGGATCAGCCCGATCGTATCGATCGGCAATTTGCGCGTCGGGGTCTCGCGGCTCGCAAGCGATCGCCACGAGACGAACGCGCAGGCGATGCCGACGGGGACGTTCATCAGGAAAATCCAGCCCCAATGGTAATTGTCCGAGATGTAGCCGCCGAGGACCGGTCCCAACACCGGCGCGGTGAGCGTCGTCATCGACCAGATGCTCAGTGCGGTGCCGCGTTTGTGCGCGGGGAAAATCGAGATGAGCAGCGCCTGGCTACCCGGGATCATCGGCCCGGACACCGCGCCTTGCAGGATGCGGAAGCCGATCAGCGACGACAGGTCCCACGCCAGACCGCACAGCAGCGAAGCAATCGTGAACAGGATGACCGATACGGTAAACGTCTTCACCACGCCGAAGCGCTGCATCAGCCAGCCGGTGAGGGGCACGGTTACGCCGTTCGCCACCGCGAACGACGTAATGACCCACGTCCCGTTATCGGTCGAGACGCCGAGGTTGCCCGCGATCGTCGGCAGCGAGACGTTGGCGATCGTCCCGTCGAGCACCTGCATGAAGGTTCCCAGCGCGAGCGCGAGCGAGGTGATCGCCAGCGTCGCGCCACGCAGCGGGGCCGCCCCCGCGTCGGCCGGTGCGCTCACCGATCGCGCCCGAGGTTCTGCCCAAGATTCTGGGCAATGATGCGGCGAACCATCGCATCGACTTCGGGGCCGCCGTCGAGGCTCTGCTGCGTTCCGCCCGCAGGCGCGGTGCTCTCCGCGACCATCGCGCCGGACAGGTTGCTCGTTGCGACCACCGCGTTGACCGACAGCCCGATCCGCAACGGATGCGCGCGCAGTTCGGCGGGGTCGAGCGCGATCCGCACGGGGACGCGCTGGACGATCTTGATCCAGTTGCCCGAGGCGTTCTGCGGCGGCAGCAGCGAGAAGGCGTTGCCGCTGCCCGCGCCGAGCCCGAGCACCTTGCCGTGGAAGGTGACGGCCTTGCCGTACACGTCGGCGGTGATCGTCACGGGCTGACCGACGCGGAGATGCTGGAGCTGCGTCTCGCGGAAGTTTGCGTCGATCCACAGGCTGTCGAGCGGGACGACCGCCATCAAAGGCGTGCCCGCTGCGACACGCTGGCCGAGCTGGACGGTGCGTTGCGCGACGATCCCGGCGACCGGGGCGACGATCTTCATGTGGCTGCTGTCGATCGCGGCGCGGCGCACGTCGGCGATCGCGGCCAGGACCTGCGGATTATTGGCGACGTCGGTGCCAGCGACGGTGCTTGCGGCCTGGGCTTGCTTGGCGCGCGCCAGCGCCAGCGCAGCGCGGGCGGTGGTGACCGCGTCGGCGGCGTGCGACAGTTCCTCGCCCGATATTGCGCCATCGCGCGCGGCACCCTGGCGGCGACCGTAATCGTTCTGCGCGCGCGACAATTCGGCTTGCGCCTGCGCAATCTCCGCGCCGGCTTCGTCGACTTGCGCATGAGTCGACCGGACCGCACGGACCGCGCGACCGAGCGCGGCTTGCGCCGCGTCCATCTGCACGCCGACCGTTGCCGGATCGAGATCGATCAGCGGCTGGCCGCGCTTCACCGACTGGGTGTTGTCGGCATGGAGCGCGAGTACGGTGCCGCCGTCGCGCGCGGTGACCGCGATGACGTTCCCCGCGACATAGGCATCGTCGGTTTCCTCGGTCGGCGGCGCGGTAAAGACGCTGATGCCGTAAAGGACCAGCCCGATCAGGACGACCAGCCCGAGCAGGCCGAACGCGATCCGGCGGATCCGCGTGCGGCGTCGATCCGCGTTCGGGGTTTCGGGCGGCGGAGCATCGGCGGCGGCAGGTTCGGCGCCGACGACCGGCTCGATCCGCTCCGCGCGTTCCGCCGCTTGCTTCCAATCGGTGGGGGTCTGGTCGTTCATGACGTCTTGTCCGCAAGAGCAGCCGCAGTGGACTGCGAGGAAGGATTGAAACCGCCGCCAAGCGCGGCAATGAGCTGGATACGCCGCGTGAGCGCATCGGACTGGAGCCCGACCAGCGCCTGTTCGGCCTCGAGCAGGCGGAAGCCCGCGTCGATGCTGTCGAGCTGCGAGCCGAGCCCGGTCGAGACGCGGACCTGATCGAGCCGCACCGTCTCGCGCAGCCCGGCGACGACGCGACGTTGCGCGGCTGCGTCCTGGTCGGATGCGCGGACTTGCGTCAGCGCATCCGCCGAATCGCGCACCGCGCCGAGCACCGCGTCGTCATAGGCGGCGACCGCCTCGTCGAGCGCGGCAGTCGCGCCCTGATATTGCGCCTTGAGCTTGCCGCCTTCGAAGATCGGCACATGGATCGCAGGCCCTGCGCCGTACGTCCGCGCGCCAAGGTCGAAGAAGTTTCCGAGCCCCAAGGCGGTAAAGCCCGCGAGCGCCTGGATATTGACGTTGGGCAGGAAATCCGCCCGCGCGACGCGGCGTCCGGCTGCCGCCGAATCGATCCGCGCCTGCCCGGCAAGCAGATCGGGACGGCGCCCGAGCAGATCCGCGGGCAACAGGTCCGGCACTACCGGCGGCGCGTCGAACGCCAGTCTGGGGTTGGTGATCTGCGGATAGAAGTCCGCGCCGCGCCCGACCAGCGCGGCAAGCGCGTGGACCAGCAGCTCGCGCTGCGCCAGTGCGCGGGTGCGCGCCTGGTCTGCTTCCGCCAGCAACGTCTCGCCCTGGCGCAGTTCGAACTGGCTGGCGAGCTTGTTGCGGATCCGCGAATTGATGAAGCCCAAGGCCTGTCGCCGCGTCGCGACGAAGCTGTCGGCGACGCGGATGAGCTGATCGGCCCGTGCGAGCCCGACATAGGCCTGCGCGATCGAGGTCGACACCGTCAGTCGCGCCGCGGCCGCATCGAGCGCCGTCGCCGCAACGTCGGCGCGCGCGCCCGCCACCAGCGCGCGCTGGCGACCGAACAGATCCAGGTTCCAGCTCAGGTTCGCCTGCACGGTCGAGAGCGGATAGGCGTTGCCCGCATAGGGCCGCGGATAGACCGCGCGATTGGAGAAGCGCTGGTAGATCGACTGGCCGTCGAGCGTCACCTGCGGCAACTGATCGCCGCGGCGAACGCCGAGCGTCCCCTGCGCCATGCGCACCCGCGCCAGCGCGCGGTCCAGCGAGGGATTGTCCGCCAGCCCCATCGTCACCAGGCGATCGAGCTGGGGATCGCCGAATGCGGTCCACCAATCCTGTGCGATGGGAGCGGACGTGGCGGCGAGCCCAAGCGCTGCCGGCTGGACCTGCGCGACACGCGGGGGATCGTGCGGCACCGCGGCGCAGGACGACAGCAGCACCGCGGCAAGGGCGGCGATTCCGACGCCGCGCGTCACTGGTCGTCCTCCACGAGCGGGGCCACCCCGGCGACGCGCTCGGCCTCCACCAGGATGCGCGCCAGCATGGTGACGAACTGGTTCGCCTCGTCCTGCGACAGGGGCGCGATCACTTCGTTCCAGGCACCGACGACGTCACCCTGGAGCGTTTCCACCCTCTTGCTGCCGAGTTCGGTCGTCATCAGGCGGACGACGCGGCGGTCCTCGCCGCTGCGATCGCGGGCGAGGAGCTTTCGCGTCTCCAGCACGTCGATCAATCGCGTCGTCGCACCGGTCGTGATGCCGAGTTCGCGCGCAAGCTCACCGGCCGTATCGGCGAGTCCGTCGCGCACCACCTTGAGCGCGACCCATTGCTGATAGGACAAGTCGCCGGCGTTGATGCGCGAGTCGACGAAGGCGGACATGACCTTGTCGAGCCGTCGCAGCAGACGCCCCGGCGCGCGACTGGCGGAGCAATCCTCCAAATTGAATACCGCCATTATCTTCTACCTCATTAGCTGCATGGGCAGATACATTGGCAAAAGATATTTACAAGTGCAGTGCGTGCAATCGTATTGGCGCGGACTGCAGCGCCCGTTCAAACCCCGTTCGGACGTGGGCCGGTCACCAGTCGGTGAGGCACGCCGACATCGTTGCTCGTCGATAATCTTCGACTGTCACCGGGGTGTCACTGGCCCCGACCAGAGACTTCGAAGTGGTGGCACCGTTGCCGCTGTTCGATTTCATGCAATGCCGCGCGTTTCGAGCGTAAGGCGGATTGCGCGTTTGCAGTGCGATCCGCTTGTTCGAGCGGTTCACACGCGTCGTATCTTTGGAGGGTGTCAGTGACCCATGTTTCGCGTCGTGCTTTGCTGGCTGCCGGTCTGTCGGGGGCGACGCTCGCGACCTTGCCCGCCGCGATCGCGCGGGCCGCGGCGATCCCGCCCGCGCGTTCGACCGGGTCGATCAAGGACGTCGCGCATGTCGTGATCCTGATGCAGGAAAACCGCGGGTTCGACCATTATTTCGGGACGATGCGCGGCGTGCGTGGCTTCGCCGACCGCTTCCCGATTCCGGTCTCCGCCGTTCCGGGCACGATGGCGCCGGGGACCGTATGGGATCAGCGCGACCGGGCGGCGGAAGGGGGCGCGCGCACCGTCCGGCCGTTCCACCTCGCGACCCGGACCGATTACGATCTGATGCGGATGGAGGGAACGCCGCACAGCTGGCCCGATGCGCAGCGCGGTTGGGACGAGGGGCGCATGGCGCATTGGCCGGAAGCCAAGAGCCAGCGCGCGATGGGGCATTACCGGCGCGAGGATCTGCCGTTCCAGTTCGCGCTCGCCGAGGCGTTTACGGTGTGCGACGCCTATCATTGCTCGGTCCACACCGGGACCAACACCAACCGCCTTTTCCTGTGGAGCGGCACCAACGATCCGGACGCGACGCACGGCGGTCCGGCGATCGGCAACTCGCACGACAGTTTCCCGGAGAGTGGCGGCTATCCCGATCCGTACCGCTGGACCACGGTGGTCGAACGGTTGCAGGCGGCTGGAGTCGACTGGCGGATCTATCAGGACATGGCGGACAATTTTACTGACAATCCGCTCGTCGGGTTCGCAGCGTTCCGCGCGGCCCATAAAGGCGGCACGGGAGACGCCGCCAATCTGCGCGACCGAGCGCTGAGCACCCGCGGACTGGACGTGTTGCGCGCGGACGTGCTCGGCGGCCGGTTGCCCGAGGTGTCGTACATCATCGCGACTGCCGCCGGGTCCGAGCATCCCGGACCGTCCAGCCCGGCGCAGGGCGCCGCCTATACCGCCGAAGTGCTCGACGCGCTGACGGCGGATCCGGACGTATGGGCACGCACCGCGCTGTTCGTCATGTTCGACGAGAATGACGGCTTCTTCGATCACGTCCCGCCGCCCGCGCCGCCATCGCGGGAGGCGGACGGGACAGTGCTCGGCGGATCGTCGGTCGATCTTGCCGGGTCGTATCACGAGCATGACAGCATCGCGGACAAGGCGCTCGATCTGCCGGCGTATCGGGGGCGTCCTTACGGCCTCGGCCCGCGCGTGCCGATGTATGTCGTGTCGCCGTGGAGCCGCGGTGGCTGGGTCAATTCGCAGGTGTTCGATCATAGCTCGGTCATCCGCTTCCTCGAGCGCCGGTTCGAGTTCCACGAGCCCAATATCGCGCCGTGGCGCCGCGCGGTGTGTGGCGACCTGACCTCCGCGTTCGATTTCGCCGTTGCGGACGCGGTGCCCGTTTCGGGCATTCCCGATCCGCATGGCGACGCCAAGCGCGCCGCGGCGATCCCCAAGCAGCCCCGGCCGCAGGCACCCGTCACCAACGCGACCCCCTGGCAGGAACCGGGGATCCGCCGATCGCGACCGTTGCCATATATGTTGCAGGTCGAAGAAAAGAGGACGGACGGCGCGATCCAGCTTCGTTTCGTGGCGGAAGGGACCGCGGCGGCGGTGTTTCATGTCTACGACCGGACCAACCTCGCGCAGGCCCCGCGCCGGTTCACCGTTGCGCCCGGACGATCATTGGAGGGCCGCTGGACAGTCGATCGGACCGGGCGATACGATCTGTGGGTGCTCGGCCCGAACGGCTTCCACCGGCATTTTGCCGGGCACGCAGACGATCCGGCGGCGCTCTCCGCGCTCGCATGGCACGTGACGGGGGACGCTCTGATCCTGCGCTTGCCCCCCGCAGCCCGTGGCATGTCGCTGGTGGCGCAGGTCGAGCGGATCGGTGCCGCGCCCGGCACGAGACGGCTCACGAGCGCGCGCTATCGGTGGCCGCTCCACGAAACCTACGGCTGGTACGACATCACGCTCACGTCAGCGGCCAGCCCAGACTATCGCCGCCGTGTCGCCGGGCGAAGCGACGTGCCCGGCCGCGTCACATGCAGCGATCCGTTCGCCGATCGCGATAGCGAGCCGCACGCCTGATACGCCGACCGCGCCGTTCATGATCGGATCGGTTCTTCGATCAGGGCGTTAAGGATCTTCATGTCCCCCCGGCGGGCGGCGGAAAGGGGATCCAATGGCGGTCAAGGCAGTCTTGTTCGATATCGACGGGACATTGGTGGACAGCAACGATTTCCACGTCGCAGCGTGGCAGGAAGTGTTTCGCGGCATCGGCGCCACGTTCGACGATCAGACGGTGCACAATCAGATCGGCAAGGGTGCCGACATGCTGGTCCCGACGCTGCTTCCGGATCTCGACGAAGCGGAGCATGAGAAACTCGGCAGCGTCCAGGGCGCCATTTTCAAGGATCGGTTCATCGATCGGGTAAGGCCGTTCCCCGGGGCGCATGACTTGCTGGCCCGCGTTCGGGACGACGGTATTCGAGTGGTGCTGGCTTCGTCGGCATCGGCCGAGCAACGCGATCATTATGTCGATCTCCTCGACGCACGCGTGTTGATTTCGAAGACAACGACGGCGGACGACGTGGAGAACACCAAGCCCGCGCCCGATATCTTCGCAGTCGCGCTCGGCAAGCTGGACGGGGTGTCCGCCGACGAGGTCCTCGTCATAGGCGATACGCCGTACGACATTGAGGCAGCCCGCAAGAGCGGGATCGCCACGATCGCCGTACGATCGGGCAAGTTCACCGATCAAGCGCTTCGCGCCGCGGGGGCGATCAAGCTGTACGACGACGTGGCCGCCTTGCTCAACGATTATGACGCGTCGCCGATCGCAGCGGCGTCCGCCACCGTCCAGCCACGCTGAACGACCATAAGCGTGGGCCCAGTTCCCTGACGCCCTTTCTACCCTTCTGAGGAGACCGTTATGCCTGACACAGTACCGACCCCGGTGAGCGGGAATGAAGAAGACAAGGGCAAGCCGGATGGCGTGAATTCCCCGGGGCGCGGCGAGGGCGGCGACAGCGGGGGCGGCAGTTACGAAAACCCGCATAGCGGCAAGGATGGCGACGGCGGTTTCGGCGGGTTCTTCGGGCACGGTGGTCAAACCGCCATCGGCTATCATGGGGGCGGACAACTCGGGAGCGAAGGCTCCGAAACCGAGAACGCGACGACAAAGGGGGATGGTCCGCACGCGGACGGCGACGCCGGGCCCAAACCCGGGCCGGTTGGGGATGGAGACAACACCGCCGAGGAATATCCCCGTTCCACGACTGTCGAAGGGCGTCCGATCGAGGTCGTCGATACGTCCGGGATCGCGGCGGCTGAAGCGATGGGGACGACCGGTCGGGACGGGGCGGAGGCGCAGGAATCGGAGCATCCCGGTTCTGGCTGACGGAAGGCACGGTGCCGCCGGACCTTGTCCGTGCGGGTGGGTCAGCAGGCGTCGGTCGATACGCGTCAGTACCGCCTGGCCCTCCCATCGAACTTTCAAGCGGCTGTGATCCTTTCGGGGTGCACTGCGTTTGTACCCCGAAAGCGAGACCAACCTGCCGATACCTTTGCTCGATGCGCGCAACGCGACGTCCCGCCGTGCACTGGCGTCGGGCAATCCAGAGGAGCGCCGACACCGGGAGACGTCCGCCACGGCCATCTGCGTCCCCGCGCGGAATGAAGCGGCCCTTCTTCCGCGGTTCTTGAAGGCCCTGACGGCGCAGGATGACCCAAATGCGTTCGTGCTGTGCCTGCTGCTCGATACCTGTACCGATGACAGCGAGGCGATCGTTGCGGCGCATTGCAACGGCGTTCCCTTCGAGATCGTGACGCGGAAAAGCGTCGCCGATTCAGCGCCCAATGCAGGACGAGCGCGCGCCGCTGCGATGGACTTGGGAATCGAGACGGTCGGGCCGGATGGCATCTTGCTGTCCACCGATGCGGATTCGGTGCCAGCCCCGGATTGGGTGGCGGCAAACCTGGCGGCGCTGGAAATGGCGGACGTGGTCGTCGGCCGGATCGACCGAAGCGGCGGCATTCCGAGTCCGGCGCAGGACCGGATCGAAGCCTATTACGACGGCCTCGCCCGGTTGCGGCGGGTGCTCGATCCGCTGCCGTGGGAAAGCGCGCAGCCGCATCACTATACCAGCGCCGCGAGCCTCGCGTGTTCGGCCGAGACCTATCGGGCGCTCGGCGGGTTCGAGCCCGTGCCGGCCGGGGAAGATGCGCGGTTGGTGGATACGGCGCACCGGCTTGGCCTCCGCGTCCGCCGCGACGGTGCGGTTCGCGTGGAGACGTCGGCCCGGCGCGACGGGCGTGCGCGCGGCGGCCTCGCGGATCATCTGCGCGACATGGACCGGACCGGCGGGGCATCAGCGCGGATGGCGCATCCCGAAGACGTCGCGTGGCGCTATGCGCGTCACGCCGTGGCGCGTGCCGGATGGTCGGACGTCGACACCGCCGCCTCGGTGTTGGCAGCAGCAGTCGGGCGATCGGAGGAAGAGGTGCACGCCGCGGCATCCGCCGCACCGAATGCCGAGGGCTTTGCGATGCAGGTGGTGCCCGACATTCCCGGCGGCGAGCGGCTGGTCGATCTTCCCACTGCGGAAGCCGCGCTGGCCGCGCTGCTGGCGCGTCACGGGGGAGCAGCGGCATGAGCGGGCCACCAGATCCGCTCGATATGCTTTTGTCGACCACGGGGACGGACAATCCGGCGATGGGACGCGCCTTGCGCACGCTGCATGGCTTGGTGCCGGTGGCGGGGGATCCACGGGATCCGGGGGAAATGCTCGCGCTGCTGCGCTTCCTCTACCGGATCGGACGGCACGACCTGCCGCTTGCGCGACTGGTCGAGGGGCACGTCGACGCGCTGCAGATCATCCAGCGCTACGACGACCCCGCAGCTGCAGACCGTGTCCTCGCGTCGGCCGGAAGCGGGGCACTGTTCGGCGTATGGAACGCGGCGCTGGTCGGCGAACCGCTGCGGGTCACCGACGGACGTCTGTACGGTGGCAAGAGCTTCGCTTCGGGGGCCGGAATCCTGACGCATGCGATCGCCGGGGCCGATACGCCGGAGGGGCATCGGATGCTCCTGGTCGATCTCGCCGCCTCCGCGCCCGAGATTGATCGCACGTGGTGGAACGTGGTGGGCATGGAGCGCTCGCAAACGCATGTCGTCCGCTGGAACGGCGCGGCTCCCGCCAGCTTCCGGACGATTGGGGCGCCCGGCGATTACGTCCGCGAACCTTTCTTCAGCGGGGGTGCGCTGCGCTTCGTCGCGTGCCATGCCGGTGGTGTCGCGGGCGTATTCGATCACGTCCGCAACCACCTCCTGGCCACGGGGCGCGGCGGCGACCCGCACCAGCTCGGACGGATCGCCGAGCTGTACGGCACGGCGGAAGCGGCGGCGGATGCGGTGCGCGCGGTCGCCGCGACCTGGCCAGAACCCGGCTTCGTCGAGCGCGTCGCTGCGGCGCGGCTCGCGGTCGCCGCCGCCGCCGAGCACGCGATCACGCTCGCACAGCAGACGGTCGGCGTGTCGGGGATGTTCGTCGCGCATCCGCTGTCGGCGGCGATGACCAATCTGATGGTCTATCTCCGCCAGCCGGCACCCGATGCGCAGCGCATGCGAGTCGGGCAGGCGGCGGTCGATGCGGTGCTGGTGCCGGATCTGTGAAGGCGCTACGGCTTCACGGTGTCCGGAGCGCGCTGATCGTCGCGCCGCATCCCGACGACGAGGCGATCGGCGCCTTCGGCCTGATGCGCCTGCTCAAGCGCCGGGGAGCACGGGTGCGCGTGATCATCGTGACCGACGGTGCGGGATCGCATCCGGGCAGCCGGAAATGGCCCCGCACACGGCTGGTGGCGACGCGGCGTCGCGAGACGCGCGCGGTGCTGCGCGGAATCGGGATCGGCGCGAACGACGTTCGCTTCCTCGCACTGCCGGACGGCGGGCTGACGGCCGGTGGCGGTGCGGTTCGGCGCGCTTTAGCCCGCGCGCTCGCGCAGACGCGCGGGCACGACCTGCTCGTCATGCCCGCGCGCGACGACGATCATCCCGATCACCGCGTGGTGGCCGCCGTCGCCGCCGACTGCCCCGCGATCCGGCGGCTGGAATATCTGGTGTGGCCCAACCGGCAGACCCGCGCGCGCCCTGCAACGCACGCGTTCCCGCTCGGCGTCGGGGCTGCGGCGAAGCGGGGTGCGATCCTGCGGTATCGCAGCCAGTTCGGGATGATCACCGACGATCCGGGTGGGTTCACGATTGCGCGGAACGAACTCGCCGCTTTCGCTCACCCCGTGGAACGCTACCGCGAGGCAAGCCGATGAAACCGATCGACCTGGCCGGGTTCGAGCAGAAGTTTGCCGCGAATGCCGATCCGTGGAGCACCTTCACCAACCGCGACGAAGTGCACAAGCGCGGCGCGATCCTGCACGGCCTGGGGGCTGGGCCGACCGGCCGTGTCCTCGAGCTTGCCGCCGGGAATGGATCGAACAGCGTGGCGCTGGCGCGGCGCGCGCTCCGCTTCGATGCGACCGAGGGGACGCAGAGTGGCGTCGATCTGGTGCGCCGCGCGGTTGGGGATGCCCCGCACGTGCGGGTTCGCCGGCTGGTGCTGCCCGGTCGGTTTCCGGCCGCTGTGTACGACGCCGCGGTGGTTGCAGAAGTGCTCTATTACCTTTCCCCACGCGCGATGCGGCACGTCGCGCGCGACATCGCCGTGGCGCTGCGCCGCGGCGGGCGGCTGATCCTGGCGCACCACCGCGTCGACTATCCGGACTTCGTGCAACATGCTGCGCAGATCCACGCGCGGTTCCTGGCGGACACCGGCGTCGAATGGCGCGCGGCGGGGGACGTGCGAACCGGACGCTGGCGGGTGCAATCCTATGTCCGCTGCTGACCCCGTGAAGACGCCCGTGCCGATCCGCGTCGCGATGCTCGCGCCGATCGCGTGGCGCACGCCGCCGCACCATTACGGCCCATGGGAACTCGCGACGAGCGTCCTGACCGAAGCGCTCGTTGCGCGCGGCGTGGACGTGACGCTGTTCGCGACGCTCGACAGTGTCACGTCGGGCACGCTCGCCGGTGTCGTGCCACGCCCGTATAACGACGATCCCGCGATCGATGCGAAGGTCTGGGAGATGCGCCACGTCGCGCATGTGATGGAGCGGGCTGACCGGTTCGACATCATCCACAATCAGGCCGATTTCGTCCCGCTCGCGTTCAGCCGGATGATCGCCACGCCGATCGTTACGACGGTCCACGGGATGCCGTCCGAACGGATCCTGCCGATGCTGCGCGAATATCAGCACGACGTCGACTATGTCGCGATCAGCACGACCGATCGCAGCCCGGAATTGCGCTATTCCGCGACCATTCCGCACGGAATCCAGGTCGAAACGTTCCCGTTCGGCGCGAAACCGGTGCGGGAACTGCTCTTTTTTGGGCGGATTCATCCGGACAAGGGGACGGCTGTCGCGATCCGGGTGGCGAAAGCGGCGGGGGTGCCGTTGCGGATTGCGGGGATCGTCCAGGACCAGCGCTACTTCGAGGAGGAGGTTCGCCCGCATATCGACGGGGTCACGGTACGCTACGACGGGCCGCTCGGCGGCGCGGATCGGCTGGCGGCGCTCGGGTCGGCGATGGCCTTGCTCCATCTGATTGATTTCGAAGAGCCATTCGGGCTTTCGGTGGTCGAGGCGCTAGCGTGCGGAACCCCGGTGATCGCGTTCCGACGCGGGTCGATGGCGGACATCGTCCGCGACGGCGAGACCGGGTTCGTCGTCGATACCGCCGAACAGGCGGTCGCCGCGATCGGTCAGATCGGCCGGATCGACCGCACCGCCTGCCGCGCGGACGTGCTGAAGCGGTTCTCGGCGGACCGCATGGCGGCGGACTATCACCGGCTGTACGGCGATCTGCTCGCTCGCAAAGCGATGGCAGGCCACAGGGCCGGCGTCAGCGTTTGACGAACAGCGCCTTGGGCAGGACGACGTGGACACCCTTGTTGCGGTCGACCAGTTCGGTGATTTCGACATCCCCCGCGACGCTGATCAGCATATAGGCGTCGTCGCGCGTCATGCCTTTCGCCGCGACGAGGAAGTCGATCATGTTGCGCAGCGCCTTGCGCGTCGCGTTGCTCAGATCGTCGTCGAACCCCATCGCGATATAGGCGGTCGGCGTTTCGGCGCGCGGGTAGGGCGTGGGCACGCGCTTGTGGAGGATGAACTCGAACGTGCCGGTCAGCGATGTTTCGAGCGCGGTGATGTCGACTTCGCCATTGCCCTGCGCGGCGTGCCCGTCGCCCGCCTGGAACAGCGCCCCGCGGACATGGACCGGCAGGAACAGTGTCGTCCCCGCGACCAGCGCCTTGTCGTCCATATTGCCGCCGTTGATCGTCGGCGGCGCGGAATCGTAGCGCCCGAAGGAGGGCGGCGGCGCGACCCCCATGCTGCCGAAGAAGGGCGCGAGCGGCACCTCGATCCCAGGACCGAACTTGCCGACCATCCGCTTGAGGTCGAGCGGGACGATCTTCATCCGCGCATACGGGAAATCGTCGGTCAGGAACCCCGCGCCGTAGCGGAACGCGTTATACGCATAAGGGATCGCCAGATCGATCTTGCGGATGCGGACTTCGAGCGTGTCGCCGGGTTCGGCCCCTTCGATCGCGATCGGCCCGGTCAGGATATGCCCACCCGGACCGCGCTTCGCGGCGGGCACGCCGTCGAACACCGCTCGCAAGGCCGGCTCAATGTCGGCGGGCGCGACCCCGGCCTTTTCGAGACCCGTCGGGCTGTTGGTCAGCAGCGTGTGCATCACCACCGTATCGCCCGACTTGATCGTCAGCACCGGCGCGTCGGCGGCATCGTAATGCCCCCAGGCGACCGTCTGCGGGGTCGCCTTCAACTCATAGGTTTCGGCAGCAACGGGAGACGCCAGCGCAAGCGCGGCGAGCAGGAACAGGCGCATCGTCAGATCCTCAATACGCCAGCGCGCAGCCGTCGGCGCGCATTTCGCTCGCCGCGGCATAGACGCGGGTGTCGCCGTCCATCCGATGCTCGACGCATTCGTAGCGCCCGAAGCCGCCATCCGGCTCCCCGATTTTCCAGCCCATGTCGGCGAGACGCTGGCGGGTCGCGACCGGCACGCCGGTTTCGAGCCGGAGCAGCCCCGTGGGCCCGAGCCCGGGCGTATCCTCGCCCATCGATTGCGACGATCCCTCGTGATGCCAGCGCGGCGAATCGCCCGCCGACTGGATCTCGAGCCCGTAATCCACGCGGTTGACGATGATCTGGGTCTGCCCCTGCGGCTGCATGTCGCCGCCCATCACGCCGAAGCTCATCCACGGCGTGTTGCCGCGCGTCGCGAAGCCCGGGATGATCGTCTGGAACGGGCGCTTGCCCGGCGCATAGATGTTCGGGTGCCCGTCCTTGAGGCTGAACAATTGCCCGCGATCCTGGAACATGAAGCCCAGGCCATCCGCGACGAGGCCCGATCCCATCCCGCGGAAATTGGACTGGATCATCGACACCATCATGCCGTCCTTGTCCGCGCAGCTGAAATAGGTGGTGTCGCCGTGGCTCGGGGCCTGGCCCGGATAGACCGGGGTCAGCAGCCGGTCGGGTCGGATCAGCTTGGCGCGCTGTGCGGCATAGTCCTTCGAGATCAGCCACTCGACCGGCACCTTGGCGAAGTGCGGATCGGCATAGTATCGCGCGCGATCTTCATAGGCGAGGCGCTTGGCCTCGGCTTGCAGGTGGATCGACAGCGCAGACTGGAACCCTGCGCGCTTCAGGTCGAACCGTTCGAGGATGTTGAGCATCTGGAGCGTCGCCAGCCCCTGCGTGTTCGCGCCGAGCGCGTGGACGGTGGTGCCTCGATAGTCGGTGGTGCTGGGCGCGATCCATTCCGAATGGTGTGCGGCGAGGTCCGCCGCCGACAGCCATCCGCCGATCCGCTTGAAATAGCGTTCGATCTTCTGCGCGATGTCGCCCTGGTAGAAGGCATCGCGCCCGCCGCTGGCGATCGCACGATAGGTGCGCGCGAGGTCGGGGTTGCGGAACACGCCGCCCGCCGCGGGGCCCTTGCCGTCTGCGAGGCCGTACGTCCGCAGCGCGTTCTGCGATTCCTCCAGCCCGTTCCCGGGGCGACGGAACGCGGCCATGCTGCGGCGGATGTAATAGGCGATGATGTCGGGCACCGGCGCACCCGCTTCCGCCAGCGCGATCGCGGGCTGGAACAGCGCCGCCCACGGCAGCTTTCCGTAGCGCTGGTGCATCGTCCACCACGCATCGACCGTCCCCGGCACCGACACGCTGAGCGCGCCGAGCGGCGGAAGTGCGCCGTTCTTCGCGCGCGACCGCACCGTCTCCAGGCTGAGGCCGCGCGGCGACGCTCCCGATCCGGCGAGACCGACCACCGCCTTGCGCTTGGGGTCCCAGATCATCGCATAGGCGTCCCCGCCGATCCCGCTCGACGTCGGTTCGAGGAAGCCGAGGCACGCGTTGATCGCGATCGCCGCATCGACCGCGGAGCCGCCCGCTTTCAGGATGTCGATCCCCGCCTGCGTCGCGAGCGGATGCGCGGTCCCCGCTGCGCCGTTGAGCCCGTAGACGGCGGTGCGCGAGGCGAAGCTCGCGCCGATCGGGCGGTCGCCGGCGTGGACGTCGGGGCGGAGGAAGCGTTCCTCGCCGGGCATCCAGACGGTGGGGTTGGGGTCGGTTGGCGGTGCGGCACCCTGGCCGGGGCCGGGCGCGGGATCGGTGCTGGTCTTGCCGCTTTGTCCCTGCGCGACGCCCGGCAGCAGGAGGGCGGCCGCGGGCAAGGACGCGATAAAGGTACGACGGCGCATGATGATACTCCCCAGACGACCGCCGTTGTCGCCCGCACGACGGCGCAGGGCAAGGGGGTGCACGACGCATTGAGGTCTGCTGCTGGTGTTGGCTTGCCACCCTCCGCTCGGGCTGCCGCGAATGCCGCAGCACTGACGGATTTCCGGCGCATACGAGTGGATCGGCACGGCGGCGGGATCTTGCCGAGGTCCTGATCCTGCGGCAATGGCGGGGTGATCGGCGGCCCGTGTTCGGGGTCCGCAGCGGCGATCAGGGGCGGTGCCGTGCCGCCTGCAGCGTCGACGATCCGAGAGTATGATCCGTGCAACGACGATTTTTATCCGCCTCGTTCGGCGCTGCCTGCTCGATCCTCCCGCTTGAGGGGGCGCCAGCGCAGACGGTGCAGGAATTGCAGGCACAGATCGACGAACTCAAGGCGACGATCGCCGAGATGAAAGCCGCGCAGAAAGGCAAGGCGTCACCCGGACCAGCGCCCATGCCGCCCGCAAGCGTCGCGGCGGTACCGGCCCCGATCGCCGCGCCGGCTGCACCCCGCGCGGAGCAACCGGCATCTGCGGTCGCTGCCGTGGCGAAGCCCGCCAAACCGCATTGGTACGACCGGATCGGGATCCGCGGCTACACCCAGGTGCGGTTCAACGAAATCGTCAGCGGGGATCGCCGCGCGCCCGATGGCGTGTCGCGGTTGCGCTCGGTTGGCGACAGCGGGATCGGCGACGATACCAACTTCACGTTCCGGCGCATCCGGCTGATCCTGCAGGGCGATTTGAGCGATCGGGTATCCTTCTATTTTCAGCCGGATTTCGCCAACAGCATCAGCAACCAGTCGGGCGGCGAGCGGCGCGAGGGGTTCGTCCAGCTGCGCGACGCGTATGTCGATACCTTCCTCGACCGCGACAAGCGGTTCCGGCTGCGGGTCGGCCAGTCCAAGGTGCCGTTCGGTTGGGAGAACATGCAGTCCTCGTCCAACCGCCTGACGCTCGATCGCAGCGACGGGATCAATAGCGCAGTGCCGGGTGAGCGCGACATCGGGGTGATCGCCTATTACACCCCGCCGCAGGTCGCCCGAATCTGGGACCGTCTCGAGGACGACGGCCAGAAACTGTTCGGCAATTACGGGGCGTTCGGCGTCGGCGTCTTCAACGGACAGGGCATCAACCGGACCGAAACCAACGACGGCGTGATGACGGTCGCGATGGGGACGTGGCCGTTCGCGCTCGACGGACTCGGCGCCGGATTTGCGGGGCAGGTGCTCGAAGTCGGTGGAGCGGCGCTGCAGAACGGGATCGAGCCGGAGATTCGTAGTGGTGGGACGAGCAGCATTACCTATCGCGAGGTGCGCGGCGGAATCCATGCAATCCTGTACCCGCAACCGTTGGGCTTCCAGGCGGAATGGAACTGGGGGCGCGGCCCCGAATACGACGTCGCGCGCGGAGCGATCCGCTCGCTTCCGCTGAACGGGGGGTACGTGCAGACGATGGCGCGCGTGCGACGGTCCCCGGTGGGTCCGTTCATGCCCTATGCCCGGTGGCAACGGTATCGCGGCGGGTGGAAGGCGTTGACCAACGCGCCAAGGCTGGAGACCGATGAAGTCGAGCTCGGGATCGAGTTCCAGCCGGTGCCCGCGCTGGAACTGACGCTCGCTTATGCGCACATGCAGCGCAGCGAGGCGGATGAACGGCGCACCGGTCGCGCCGAGGGGGACGTGATCCGGACGCAATTGCAGTGGAATTATTGAGCGCGGCGAGCCCGACGGCGATCGTCAGTGCGGAACCGGGAGCGCCTGCGAAGACGCCGTGTACAACGCGAAACAGGCGGACGCACCGCACGCGACCGTGTCGAGCCAGTCGGGCGTCTGCCCGACGCCACGCTCGTCCATCGCACGCAGAAAGGCGCGCCATTCACCCGGATCGTGGCGCGCGGACAGGAAAGCCGTCGGCGCACCCGGATATACGCGTTTGACGAGCACCGCGCCCCCCAGCCGCGATCCCTCGAGAACGTAAAGCGCACCCAAGCGCGCAGCCGACGTACCACCGGGGTCGAACGGCAGCGGGGACGGGGGCGCGAGCTCCAGCGTGGCGAGGTCGTTCTGCAGCAGCGCCAGGCGCGACCGCCACCGCGGGAGCGTCGGGTCGCCCGACAGGACCGCCTCGACGGCAGCGGTCGCCGCGGCGTGCGCCAGCAGAAACCGTGCGTAATCTCCCCGATCAGCAAGATCCAACTGGCTGAACGCGGCATCGACCGTGTCGTGCGCGGCGCGCGTGATGGTGCGCAGATGACTGGCGACTGGAACCGCCGCTGACGGATTTACCATATCGAACGTCTTCGCGGCGTGTTCCGGATCATCCCAGCGCGTGGCCGAAGTCGGAACGCTGATGCGCGGGGCCGGCGCGTCGGCGCAACGCCGCCTGTACGCGTTCGACCAGCTCCTCCTTGCGATACGGTTTGCCGAGCACGTCGAGCGCTTCGGGTTGCGGGCCATTGATCGACATCTCGTCGTTATAGCCGGTCGTCATCAGGATCGGAACCTTGGGGTTCCGCCCGCGGATCTCGTGCGCGAGCGCAAGGCCGTTGCGCGGTCCCGGCATCACCACGTCCGAGAACACCAGCGCCACGCCGTTCTCGCGATCGAGTTGCTCGAACAGGCGCAGCCCTTCGTCCGCGTCGTTCGCGACCTTGACCGCATATCCTGCGTCACTGAGGATTTCTTCCGCAAGGAAAGCGATCGCCGCTTCGTCCTCGACCACCAGGATAAGCGGCGGGTCCACCTTGTCGACTTCCTCCGCACGGAACCCCGTTGTGTCCGGTTCGAGCGCCTGAACTGGCCTGTCATGCTCCGCGATTGGAAAGTAAAAGCGCACCGTCGTGCCTTCGCCCTCGGTGCTGCTCAGCTTCAGGACTCCGTCGGATTGCTGCGCGAACCCTTGTGCCATGGCGAGCCCAAGGCCGGTTCCGGCGCCTTTCGGCTTGGTCGTGAAGAATGGCTCGATCGCGCGGTCGAGCACGGCCTGCGTCATTCCGTGGCCGCTGTCCGCGATTTCGAGCAGGACGTAGCTGCCAGCGGCGAGACCGAGGATCTCGTCCGTAGCGATCTGCCGCAGCGACGTCGCGATCGTGATCGTCCCGCCCGCCTCGATGGCATCGCGCGCGTTGCTGACCACGTTGATCAGCGCGGTTTCGAAATGGACCGGGTCGACCTGAATCGCGGGGAGGCGGCGGCGCAGATTCAGTTGCAGATCGACGCGCGACCCGACGGTTGATTCGAGCAACTCCGCGATTTCGGACACCAAGCTCGAAATCTCGACCTGGCGGGGCTCCAGGCGGCTGCGGCGTGCGAAGGACAGCAACTGCGCCGTGAGCTTGGTGCCGCGCTGCGCGGCGGTCAGCGCTGCCTCGTGATAGCGCTTGAAGGCACGCTGGTCCTCGCGCTTCGCCGCCATCAGCTCCAGGCTGCCGTTGACCACCTGAAGCAGATTGTTGAAATCATGCGCCAGACCGGCGGTCAATTGCCCGATCGACTCCATCTTCTGGCTCTGCATGGCATTGGTTTCGGCCTCCTTGCGGCGGCTCACGTCCAACTGGCTCGCGAAGAAATACAGCAGTTCGCCCGCTTCGTCATAAACCGGCCCAAGGAAGACCCCGTTCCAGAAGGGCGAGCCGTCGCGGCGGTAATTGAGGATTTCAAGGCTGATCGCGCGGCGTTCGGCGACCGCAGTGCGCAACTGCGCGACGACGGCGCGATCGGTCAGCGGGCCTTGCAGGAAGCGACAATTGCGACCGACCACTTCGTCCTGATCGTATCCGGTAAGATCCAGGAACGCGTTGTTTGCAAACACGATCGGATTATCCGTCATCCTCGGATTGGTGAGAACCATCGGCATCCGCGTCATCTCGATCGCGGCGAAGAAGATGCCGCCGCGCTTCTCCAGTGACGGGTCGGTAATCGTGCTCTGTTTCCAGTGGCGTTCCCCGGGGCGACCGATCAGATCGTCGCTGGGCTCATCGAACGCGCCGTCTGCCGGTACGCCGCTGGCTTGATCCATGCTCATTGATATGTGCCATTCGCAATCGTTTCCGCGGGACTGCGCGGATGGGTGATGGGGGCGGTCAGCACGGTCCGGACACCGGGAAGATTGTCGGTGACTTCAAGCGTGCCGCTCAGCCTCCGGACCATCGAGTCGAGCATCCGCGTCCCAAAGCCCTTGCGCGTGCCGGTCTTGCCGCGGCCCGCATCCGCTACGATCAGCCGGAAACGCGCGCGATGCTGTTCCAGCGTCACGAAGATCTGTCCCGGCGCGCCGCCATAAGCGTATTTCTGTGCGTTGATGATAAGTTCGACCAGCACCAGCCCGACCTGGACCGCATCGTCCGCCGCGATCGTGACGGGGGCGAGATCCAGCACGAACTGGTTCTCCCATTCCGCACCCATCGACCCCTTGAGGTCGACGATCAGGTCGGACAGGTAGCGCGAAAGGTCGATCGATTGGACGTTATCGTCGGTGTAGAGACGCCGATGGACCAGCGCGACCGCCGACAGGCGCCGCTGCGCCTCGGTCAAGTGCGCGGTCAGGGCAGGGTCCTCGCTGGCGCGGCCTTGCAGCGCGAGAAACGCCATCACCAGTTGCAAGCTGTTCTGGACGCGGTGGTTGACCTCCTTCAGCAAGGTCTCCTGTTGCGCGATCAGACGATCCTTGTCGGCGACCGCGATGCTGAGATTGTCCGCCAGGTCACGGATACGGCGGTTCTGCCGCGCATCGTACAGTCGACCGAGCAACCGGCGCGCCGCCTCGATTTCCGTATGCGACCACCGCCGTGCCTTGCCGAGCACGACCTGCGACCACGAATCAAACGATGCCCGCGGCGTCAGCTTCTCGCCCGGTTGCAGGTTGACCGCCTTGTGCGGATTGCCTGCCCATTCGACGACCTGCTTCTCTTCCGCCCGGAACCACATCAGGATGGTTGGCGTCTGGAACGACAGGGTGATCGCGAGCAGCCCGCTCGCGCGTTCGCGATAGGCGGCGGCGGCCGGGAAAAGCGTCGACAGGCTGTCGGTGTGGAACGGCTCGACGCCCTTCTGGCGAAACCAGCCGGCAACCTGCAGGATCTGATCCTGCTCGGGAGTTGCTCCGTCGACATGAATGGTGTCTCCGTCGATGATCGCGAAGCCATCGGCTTCGAACATCCGCCGCAGATCCGCACCCGCCGTCTTGAACAGATGCGCCGGGTCTGTGTCGCTCGCCAGATGCGCGGCGATCACGTCCTCGTCGGCACGAATCCGCAGGCGCTCACGGTAATCGTCGGCCTGTTCCTTGGCGGTGATTTGACGCGCGAGCCCGCCCGCCACCAAAGCGGCCGCGCGCCGTGTCGGCGCGCTCAAGTGCCGCGGCGCCATGTGGTGACAGGCCACCAGGCCCCACAGCACGCCATCCTTGACGATCGAGATCGACGCGGAAGCGGCAACGCCCATGTTCTTGAGATACTGGATGTGGATCGGCGAAACGCTGCGCAGTTCGACATCGCTCAGGTCCACCCCAGCCTCGACGGCGGGGCGGATCGGATCGGGCTGGTAATCGACGTCGGGAATCACCCGCACGCGGTTGCGCAAATACAGCGCGCGCGCCTGCTGCGGGATGTCGGACGCGGGAAAGTGATGGTTGAGATAACTGGCGAGACCGGGCGCGGCATCCTCCGCGATGACCACGCCGGAATCATCATCGAGGAACCGGTAGATCATCACCCGGTCGAACCCGATCAGGCTGCGAAAGTTCTTCGCCGCGCGCTCGCACAGTTCGATCAAGCCGCCCGACCGCTCGAAGCTGACTCCGACATCGTCGATCCAGCTGAGAATATCGGTAGCACTGTGTGCATCGGACGGTTCGAGCTCGATCAGCCAGCGATCTCCATCGCGATGCGCGGCGCCCTCCCAACCCGCCGTGGCGACCTCGCTGAACACGCACACCGGTCGAACCGAATCACCGAGCAACTGGGAAGCGCCTTCGCCTAGCAGCGCGGTGACGGTCTGTCCCAGCCAATCCTCCCCGAATACCGTCTCCAACCTGCCCGCACCCGCAACAACGCGCTGATCGGCGGCGGTTACGATGAGCAATAAGCCATGGGGCTGGATGCTGCCGGGAATGTGGATCGGCTCGCGATCACACTCGGAGATATCCGTTCCGAACTGAACGGTAGGAAGCGATATATTCATCGCCTTAAAGCCTTAAAGCCAAATCATAGAACGGCCAAGCGCGCACTTTTAAGACTTTTGAGGGGCGCCGGCGCCTCACCCCGGCCGCCGCATCTTGAACAACGCGTCCTCCCCGATCTCAAAATAGTCACCCGGGCCGCCCCCGCGCAAAATGGGATGCGCCGCCGCGGTCTGATACGCCCCATCCGCGATCAGGTTCGGGGCGATGTGGATGCCGATCACTTCGCCCAGGATCATCCACTGGTCGAGAGCGTCGCCCTCCTTGGTGGTCAACCGCAACGTTTGCGTGTGGCGGCATTCGAACGCGACCGGGCTTGATGCGACACGTGGCGGTTTGACCAGCCGCGCGGGTGCCGTGGCAAGCGTCGCCAGATCGAACTCGTCCACCTCGGGGCCGACGGTCGCTGCGCTCGCGTTCATCGCGTCGCCCAGATCGCGCGTGACGAGGTTCCACACGAATTCGCCCGTCGCGGTGATGTTGGCCGCGCTGTCCTTCCACCCCATCGACGAGAAGCCGATGATCGGCGGGCGATAATTGAACAGGTTGAAGAAGCTGTATGGCGCGAGGTTGCGCGTCCCGTCTTCCGCAAGCGTGCTGATCCAGCCGATCGGGCGCGGCGCGATGATCGCGTTGAGCGGATCATGGCGGAGCCCGGGAATGCCCGCATGGCCATCCTTGGGTTCATAAAAATCGTGGTCCGACATGGCGTTATCCTCGGAGGCGTGGTTTGCGGTGGGCGAAGCAACGGAATCGCGGTAGAGGGAAGCACCGCCGCCGACCGCACGAATAGGCACCTGCATGACCGACGCAACCCGCTCCCCCGACATCCCCCCGCCCGGTACGGCCACGCCGGTCTATCGGCACCGGCTGACAACGCGAATCTGGCACTGGGTTTCCGCGATCACGATCTTCATCATGATCGGCAGCGGGCTGACCATCCTCAACGCGCATCCGCATCTCTATTGGGGGCAGTTCGGCGCGAATGCGGACCACGCCTGGCTGCACACCGTACGTGCGCCGTCGTGGCTGACGATCCCGGCGGGCTATAATCTTGCGATTGCGCGGCGCTGGCATCTCCTGTTCGCGCTGGTGCTCGGGTTCGGTCTGCTGTTCTACATGGTTTCCAGCTTGCTCAACCGCCACTTCCAGCGCGACTTCCGGATCCGCGCGCGCGAACTGACGCCTGCGCATCTCTGGTACGACGCGAAGGAGCATGCCGCACTGCGCTTCCATGATCCGAAGCAGCCCAATGCGCGTAATATCTTCCAGAAGCTGGCGTATGTGCTGACGATCTTCGTGCTGCTGCCGGCAATGATCCTGTCGGGGCTGGCGCTGTCGCCTGGCATGGATGCGGCGTGGCCGTGGCTGCTCGATCTGATGGGGGGGCGCGCGTCTGCGCGCTCGGTGCATTTCATCGCGATGGTGGGGGTGGTGCTGTTCATCATCGTCCATCTCGCGCTCGTCATCCTGGCTGGGGCGTGGCCCGAAACGCGCTCGATGATTACCGGCTGGTGGCGCATCCCCGGCCACGACAAGCGTGAGGACGCAGCATGAGCAGCCTGATCACCCGTCGCGCGCTGGTAACGACTGCCGCGCTCGGCACCGGCGCTTTGCTCGCCGGGTGCGACCGCGTCGCAGAGCTGCCTGCGGCACGGAAGATCCTGTTCTCGGGCGAGAAGCTCAACATGGGGCTGCAGCGCGCGCTGTCGAACCGGCACAGCCTCGCGCCCGAATACCGCGTCGATCAGATGTCGCCCTTCTTCCGCACCAACGGCACCAGCAACCCCGGCACGCCCGAATATGCCGCGATGGTCGCGGACAAGTTCGCCAGCTGGCGGCTCAAGGTCGGCGGCCTCGTCACGCGACCGCTCGCGATCTCGCACGCGCAACTGATGGCGATGCCCGCGCGCACCCAGATCACCCGGCACGATTGCGTCGAGGGCTGGAGCGCGATCGGCAAGTGGCACGGGCCGATGCTCGGCAGCGTGCTCAAGGCAGCCGGGGTGAAGGACTCAGCACGCTACATCGTCTTCACCTGCGCGGATCTCTACTCGGGCGCGAACTATTACGAGTCGATCGACCTGATCGACGCTTTCCACCCGCAGACGATCCTGGCGTGGGGGATGAACGACCAGCTTCTCGACGTCGGGCACGGTGCGCCGGTGCGGCTGCGACTGGAGCGCCAGCTCGGCTACAAGCACGCCAAATACGTCATGGCGATCGATGCGGTGGCCTCGCTCACCGGGATCGGCCTCGGTAAGGGCGGTTATTGGGAGGATAATGTCGATTACGATTGGTATGCGGGCATATGAGGCGTTAATGGGCCGCACATGGCCCTTATCGACTTGTTTCTCGCCAGGCGCGTAAAGCGTGGCACGCTCACCGTACATCATGCCGATGGAAAGACCGTTCGCTTCGGAACTGCGGATCCGCGCTTCCCGGACGTAACCATTCGCTTCACCGATGCCGGCGCTGCCGCCGCGATCGTCCGCGATCCCGGCCTCGGCGCGGGCGAAGCCTATATGAATGGCCGGCTCGTGGTAGAGCAGGGTGACGTCCGCGACCTCGTCCGGCTGCTGACCGCGAACGACCCGTGGGAAGCGGGCGCGAACGGCCTTGCCGCATCGCCGATGCGCCGCGCGATCCAGGCGGTGACCCACCGGATCGAGCGCGTGAACATGGCGCGCCGCTCGAAGCGCAACGTCGCGCATCACTACGATCTGTCCGATCGCCTTTACGATCTCTTCCTCGACAAAGACCGCCAGTATAGCTGCGCCTATTATGCGAGCCCGGGCAACAGCCTGGAGCAGGCGCAAAGCGACAAGAAGGCGCATATCGCCGCCAAGCTCGCGCTCGAGCCGGGGATGACGGTGCTCGACATCGGCTGCGGCTGGGGCGGGATGGCGCTGTATCTGCATCAGCATACCGGCGCGGATGTGCTCGGTGTCACGCTTTCCGAGGAACAGCTCAAGGTCGCGCGGCGGCGCGCGCAGGAGGCGGGGGTCGCCGATCGCGTCAAGTTCGAGCTGATCGACTATCGCCACCTGACCGGCACGTTCGACCGGATCGTTTCGGTCGGCATGTTCGAGCATGTCGGTCCGGCGCATTACAAGACCTTCTTCCGCCAGTGCCGCGACTTGCTGACCGAGGACGGCGTGATGCTGCTCCACACGATCGGCCGCGCGGGCGGGCCCGGCGTGACCGACAAGTGGACGACCAAGTACATCTTCCCCGGCGGCTATAATCCGGCCTTGTCCGAGATCATCTCGGCGAACGAAGGGCTGCGCTTCATGGTCACCGACGTCGAGGTGCTGCGGCTGCACTATGGCTATACGCTCGACGACTGGTACGACCGCACCGTCGCCGCGCGCGAGCAGATCATCGCGCTGTACGACGAGCCGTTCTACCGGATGTGGCAATTCTATCTGGCGGGGGCGGGCGCCGCCTTCCACTTCGGCGGGATGGTCAACTATCAGATCCAGTTCGCAAAGAACCGCCACGTCCTCCCGATCACGCGCGATTACATGATCGAGACCGAGCGCGCTTTTCGCGGCTAGCCCGTTGCACCCTCCCGCCCCCTCGCATAGGGGGCAGCCGAACTTGAAGGATCCTGCCTGTGACTGACAAAATCAACCGGGTCGTCCTCGCCTATTCGGGCGGCCTCGACACCAGCGTCATCCTCAAGTGGTTGCAGCAGACCTATCAATGCGAGGTCGTCACCTTCACCGCCGACCTCGGGCAGGGCGAGGAGCTCGAGCCAGCGCGCCGCAAGGCGCAGCAGGCCGGCGTCAAGCCCGAGCACATCTTCATCGACGATCTGCGCGAAGAGTTCGTCAAGGACTACGTCTTCCCGATGATGCGCGCCAATGCGCTGTACGAGGGGCTGTACCTGCTCGGCACGTCGATCGCGCGGCCGCTGATCGCCAAGCGCCAGATCGAGATCGCGCGGATGGTCGGCGCAGATGCGGTCAGCCACGGCGCGACCGGCAAGGGCAACGATCAGGTCCGCTTCGAGCTCGGCTATTATGCGCTCGCACCCGACATCAAGGTGATCGCACCGTGGCGCGAGTGGGACCTGACCAGCCGCACCCGGCTGATCGAATGGGCCGAGCAGCACCAGATCGAAATCCCGCACAACAAGCGTGGCGAGGCACCGTTTTCGACCGACGCGAACATGCTCCACACCTCGTCGGAAGGGCTCGTGCTCGAGAACCCGTGGGACGAGGTGCCGGACTATGTCTATTCGCGCACGGTCAACCCCGAGGACGCGCCCGACCAGCCGGAGACGATCACGATCGATTTCGAGCGTGGCGACGGCGTCGCGCTCAACGGCGTAGGCATGTCGCCCGCGACGCTGCTGGAAGCGCTCAACGAGCTTGGCCGCAAGCATGGCATCGGGCGGCTCGATCTGGTCGAGAATCGCTTCGTCGGCATGAAGTCGCGCGGGATGTACGAGACGCCGGGCGGCACGATCTATCACCTCGCGCATCGCGGGATCGAGCAGATCACGCTGGATCGGGGTGCTGCACATCTCAAGGACGAGCTGATGCCGCGCTATGCGGAGCTGCTCTACAACGGCTTCTGGTTCTCGCCGGAGCGCGAGATGCTGCAGGCGGCGATCGACCACAGCCAAGCGAAGGTCGAGGGGACCGTCCGGCTCAAGTTGTACAAGGGGTCGGTCAACGTCACCGGCCGCAAGTCGCCGCAGTCGCTCTATTCGGAGAAGGTCGTCACGTTCGAGGACGACCAGGGCGCGTATGACCAGCGCGATGCCGCCGGGTTCATCAAGCTGAACGCGCTGCGGTTGCGGCTCTTGGGGCGGCGGGACCGGTAAAAGACTTCTGCGAACCGGCTTTCCTTAGGGAGAGCGACAGGTACGAATTGGGAGAGTAATTTCGGGGCCGACCCTTCTTAAGAAGCGCCGGCCCCGTTCCCCCGATACGCTACAGGGGGAAACTGGTGAAAACGTCAGCCGATCAACGGCAATAGCCCGGTCGTCCGTCGCGATCGATCGCGCGGCCCGCGAGGGCGCCGCCACCGGCCCCGAGCACCGTGCCCAGCGTCCGGTCGCCGCGTCCGGCTACGACGTTGCCGAGCAAGCCACCCGCGATCGCGCCGATGATCGTGCCGCTGTCACCGCTGCGGCAGCGGTTGCGAGACGTGTTATAATAGCGCCGGTCATTGTAACCGCCGTCGTCATAGCCACGACGATCCTCATAATAGCCGCGACGATCGTCGCGATATCCACCGCGGTAGACCTCGCGATACCCGTCGTCGCGATTGTACCCGTCGCGATAGGCGCGATCATAAGCGTACGCGTCGCCGCGATCGTAATAGCGCTGCGCGCTGGCGGGGGTTGCGGCCAAGCCGGAAACGGCGATGGCCATCGTCGTCGTGGCGAGCATGAGCTTCTTGAACATCGTCGTCTCCCTCTCGGTGTGGTGTGTTCCGATGCTGCCGATATGAGCGAGTCGCGCTGATACGAGCCTGAATGCGGTTGTTAGCGTCCGTTCAGGCGAGAAAGCCGGTTGCGTCGTCCGGAAGCGTCCCGCAGGGGCTGTCGGTGCGTTTCTTGATCTGTGCCTTGCTGTTCGCGCTGTTCGTCCCCGAATGGAGTGGACATGCGCGCATCCCGCTGCTCGGCCCTGATCCCAGCTTCGTCGTCGAGCCTGTCGCGCTTGACCCGCGTGCGCCGCAGCGTCGACGAGTCGGCGATCTGGTCTATCTGGGTGGCGTTCGACTCAAGAGCCGCGACCCGCAATTCGGGGGATTCTCGTCTCTGTCGCTAGCGGGCGATCGGTTCACCTTGCTGAGCGACAGCGGCGATATCGTCCGTTTCCGGCTCGATTCGCAGTGGCAGGTCCACGAACAGAGCTTCGCCGAGTTGCCCGACGGCCCCGCCACCGGCTGGGAGAAACGCGATCGCGACAGCGAATCGATGAGCGTCGATCCGCAGAGCGGCGCGATCTGGGTCGGGTTCGAGAATGAGAATGCGTTCTGGCGCTACGATCCAAGCTTTACCCACGCCGAGGCGCACGTCGCGCCGCCGGCGATGCGCGGGTGGCCCGACAATATGGGGCCGGAAGCGATGATGCTGCTTCCCCGCGGGGGGATGGTCACGATCGGAGAGGTCAAGCCGTGGCGGGGACACAAGGGTCGGGCAGGGATCGTCTTCGCGGGCGACCCTACGGTCGATCCACGGCGCGGGTTCCGATTCGACTATATCCCGCCCAAGGACAGCAGCCCGAGCGACATGACGCTACTCCCCGACGGGCGCTGGCTGATTCTCAACCGACGCTTCTCGTGGTTCCGCTTCTCCAACGTGCTGACGATCGTCGACCCGGCCGACGTGAAGCCGGGCGCGCAGGTTCGCGGACGCGAGATCGGGACGCTGGAGGCCCCGCTGATCCACGACAATTTCGAAGGGGTGACCGCAACGCAAGAAGGCCGCGCCACCGTCATCTGGCTCGTCTCGGACGATAACCAGTTGCCGGTGCAGCGCAGCCTGCTGCTGAAGTTCAGACTGGATCCGGTCGCACGCGGCGACCGGAACTGAGGCTTACGCCGCAGGAGCCTGTGCAGCGACGAGCTTCTTGGAAACGTCGCGCTTGAGGCGACGGCAGCGCAGCGACAGCTTGTCGTTGGTCGTCTTGACCAGCCAATTGTCGAGACCGCCGACGTGCTCGACCGAGCGCAGGCCGTGTGCCGAGACGCGCAGCTTGATGCTGGTGCCCAGCGCATCAGACATCAGCGTGACGTTCTGCAAATTCGGCAGGAACGTGCGCTTGGTCTTGTTGTTGGCGTGGGAGACGTTGTTTCCCACCATCCGGCCCTTGCCGGTCAGTTCGCAAATACGCGACATCGTAAATTCCTGAATGTCCGGTGGGGCCCATGACGAACCCCTAGAAGGGGGCGCGCTTACCGAAAGCGCCGGGGCCCGTCAACCGATTCAGCCTTTTTACTGCAACATCGCGGCGTCCCCCGACCCGCTCGGAGCGATGCAACCTTCCGCGCGCAAACCGCGTTTGGTTACGGTAACGGTTCGAATGTCAGGGCGTTTGGGGAGAGTAGGATGCGCTTTTTATTGGCTTTGGTGGGGATCGCGGCATTGGTCGTGGTTGC
This sequence comes from Sphingomonas sp. PvP055, assembly GCF_040546365.1. NCBI lineage: Bacteria > Pseudomonadati > Pseudomonadota > Alphaproteobacteria > Sphingomonadales > Sphingomonadaceae > Sphingomonas > Sphingomonas sp. PvP055. The sequence continues at coordinate 3,649,878 of NZ_JBEPNS010000001.1, read as the reverse complement.
GCTCGTCTCGCTCGGCATGTTGAAGATCGATACGTTCGCCGGCGCGTTGCCATCGGTGAGTGTTCAGGGCGGCAAGGCGCCCGAGGTTGAGGCGAAGATGGCGACGGTCGAATTCGGTACGGCGAACAAGTCGGTCGAAGTTCCCACGGTCGGAACGACCACCAAGACGATTTCGGTGCCGACTCTCAAGGTCAACAAGCCGGCCGATGCGAACAGCAATACGGTAACCACGCAATAAGCCGTGCAGAGGGCCTGCGAGGCTCTGGTTCGGCGCTCGCCAATCGGGCAGGAAGACCGGATGTCGATCGCTTCTCTGCTGCTCCCTCCCGCCATGCGCGCCGCGCTCGACGCCGCGGCGCAGGCGGCGGAGGCGGGGGAGGTGCCTGTCGGCGCGGTCGTCCTGCGGCGCGGCGAGATCATCGCGACGGCGGCCAATGCCCCCCGCACGCTCCACGATCCGACCGCGCACGCCGAGATCCTGGCGATTCGCGCGGCGGCAATGGCGATCGGCAACGAGCGGCTCGATGACTGCGACTTGTGGGTTACGCTCGAACCCTGTGCGATGTGCGCTGGCGCGATCGCCCATGCGCGGATCGCGCGACTCTATTACGGGGCGAGCGATCCCAAGGGTGGCGCGATCGAACATGGGCCGAGGATCTTCACGCAACCCACGATCCATCACCGGCCCGAAATTTTTCCCGGCATCGGGGAGAGCGAGGCCGCGACATTATTGCGCGGTTTCTTCGGCAATCGGCGCTGATTGGGTGTCCAGACCGTAGCGAAACGCGACTCGTCGCAGCAGAACGGTTGTGCAATCGCGCAAATCGCGCAAAGGACGTCGTGCGCCATGCACCCACTTCCCCCCTTTCCCTGGATCGACGTCGCGATCATTTTCGCGCTTATCCTGCTCAACGGCGTTTTCGCCATGTCCGAACTTGCCATCGTTTCCGCGCGCAAGGCGCGGCTCGACGCGATGGCCCGTAGCGGAAAGCGCGGCGCACGCGTTGCGCTGACCCTGGCGTCCGACCCCGGTAAATTCCTGTCGACGACGCAGATCGGGATCACGCTGATCGGTATCCTGTCGGGTGCCTATTCGGGGGCGAGCCTGGGCGGGCCCGTCGGCGCACGACTCCAGTTCCTGGGGCTCGGCACCGAGCTGACGCAGACGATCGGCTTCGCGTTAGTGATTGGAATCACGACCTATGCCTCGCTGGTGATCGGCGAACTCGTCCCCAAGCAAATCGCGCTGCGCGCGCCGGAACCGATCGCCGCGATCATGGCGGGGCCGCTGCTGTGGCTCGCCTGGGCGACCGCACCAGTGGTGTGGCTGCTCGATTCGTCGTCCGGCCTGCTGTTTCGCCTGATGCGGCTGAAGCGCGAGACCGAGGAGCACGTCACCGCCGAGGAACTCCACCTGATCGTCGCCGAGGCGTCCAAGTCGGGCGTGATCGAGGAGCATGAGCGCTCGATCATCTCGGGTGTCGTTCGGCTCGCGGATCGCCCGGTGCGCGAGGTGATGACGCCGCGTACCGACATCGAATGGATCGACGCGACGCTCGACGAGATGGGCATCCGCGCGGCGCTGATGACCGCGTCGCACAGCCGCCTGCCGGTTGCGGAGGGGTCGGTCGATACCGTGATCGGCGTGGTACAGGCGCGCGACATTGCGGTGGCGCTGTTCAAGGGCCAGCCGCTCGACGTGCGCGCGCTGATGCGTCAGGCGCCGGTCGTGCTCGACCAGATCGACGCGATGGACGCGCTCGACGCGCTGCGGCAGGCGGAAGTGCCGATGGCGCTGATCCACGACGAATACGGGCATTTCGAGGGGATCGTGACTCCGGCCGACTTGCTCGCCGCGATCGCGGGCGAGTTCGCGTCCGATTCGGACCCCGAGGAAGCGCCCTCGGTGGTGACCCGCGATGACGGGTCGCTGCTGGTCGCAGGGCAGATGGCGGTCGATGCGTTGGCCGAGCGGCTGGGGATCGATCTGCCCGAGGACCGCGATTATGCGACGGTCGCTGGCCTCGCGCTGGCGGTGTTCCGCCACCTGCCGGGCGAGGGCGAAAGCTTCGTCGAACAGGGGTGGAAGTTCGAGGTGGTCGATCTCGATGGCCGCCGGATCGACAAGCTGCTGGTCAGCGAAGTCGGGTAGCGCCGTGTTCCTGTAAAAGGTAGGAACCCAGAGCTCCAGAAGACCGCGTTGGTAACCCCGGGCTTTCAGAAGCGCCGCAGGGTGGAGCGCTTTCAGCCCCCCAATTTCCCGAACTGCGCCTCATACCCCGCGCGGTCCCCTGCGCTGAGCAACTTGGCCTGTTCGATCCAGCGATCCCGCGCCATCCGGCCGCGGAAGGCGCCGAGCTTCGCATCGAGCGTCTCGGCTTCTGCGGGGCTCAGTGCGGCGATCTGGTCGACGTGGGTGATCCCGAAATCGGCGAGCGTCACGGCAAGCTTGGGGCCGAGCCCCTTGATCTGCGTCAGCCCGGTCGCCGCGGGGTTGTCCGTGGTCGGCTGAAACACTGGCGCGGGCGTCGGTAACGGATCGGGTGTCGGCGCGGCGCGCGGGGCAGGGGGCGGGGGGGCTGCCGGAGTCGGAGCAGGGGCCACCGTGCGCGGCGCGGGCGATGGCACAGGCTGCTCGGCCACGTCCTCCGACAGCGTCGTGACCTGCGTGCCGTCCGGCGAGACGGTCGGCTCGTGGGTGGCGCCGTTCGCTTCCGCGATCTCGAAATTGCGTTCGACCTGTTTCGCGGCGTCCTTGCGACGGCGGAGGAGGATGCTGCCCCAAACGATCGTCGCCACTGCCAGTACGGCGAGCACGACCATCAGCGCGACGTGCGCCGTGGTGATCGGCATCATGAAGTCGATCGCCTGGTTCGGGTTTTCGGGCGTGGCGGCCATCGGTTACTCCTCAATACAGTGGATCGTCGTAGCGCACGCCAACCCTTGGCGTCGCGCGAAAACGGGCGCTCAGTTGCCCGCGCGCGCAATCTCGCGCCAGCCGATGTCGCGGCGGCAGAAACCGCCGGGAAAGGCGATCGCGTCGACGCCGCGATACGCCGCGTCACGCGCCGCGCCGATCGTATCACCCAACCCGGTCACTGCGAGTACGCGGCCCCCAGACGCAACGATTCCGCCTGCCGCGGCCCGCGTACCAGCCTGGAACACGATCGCGCCGGTCGCTTCGGCCTCGGCGATCCCGTCGATTGCGCTCCCGGCCTCGGGCGTCCCCGGATATCCGTTCGCGGCAATCACCACGGTCAGTGCAACCGCATCGCGCCAATGCGCGGCACCGTGGTCGGCAAGCGTGCCCTGCGCGACCGCGAGCAGGATCGGCACGAGGTCCGATTCGAGCCGCGCCATCAGCACCTGGCATTCGGGGTCGCCGAAGCGCGCGTTATATTCGATCAGCTTGGGGCCGTCCGCGGTCAGCATCAGCCCAGCGTACAGCACGCCCGAAAACGGCGTCCCCGCCGCCGCCATCGCCGCCACGGTGGGCCGGACGATCTCGTCGAGGGCGCGCGCCTCCAGTTCTGGAGTGAGCACGCGCGCCGGGCTGTACGCGCCCATCCCGCCGGTATTGGGACCAATGTCGCCCTCGCCGACGCGCTTGTGATCCTGCGCGGAACCGAAGGGGAGGAGCGCTTTGCCATCGGTCAGCACGAACAGGCTCGCTTCCTCGCCGTCGAGGAATTCCTCGATCACCGCTTCGCCGCCCGCTTCGGCGAACAGGTCGCCCAGCGCCGCTTCGGCCTCGGCGCGGGTGGCGGCAACCGTCACGCCCTTGCCCGCCGCGAGGCCATCCGCCTTGACCACCACTGGCAGCAGGAACGCGCCCAGGCTCGCCAGCCCCTCGTCGAGCGACTTCACGTGCGCATAGCGTGCAGTCGGGATGTGCGCGTGGTCGCACAGTGCCTTGGTGAACGCCTTGGACCCTTCGAGCTGCGCAGCGGCCTTGTCCGGCCCGAACACCGCAAACCCTGCCGCCCGCAGCGAATCACCGAGCCCGTCGACCAGCGGCGCTTCCGGCCCGATGACGATCAGCGCGATCGCATTGGTCGTGCAAAACGCAACGCTCGCCGCATGGTCGCGCACGTCGAGCGGGACGAGCGTCGCGTGTTCCGCAATCCCCGGGTTGCCCGGCGCGGCAAACAGCGTATCGCACAGCGGGGACTGCGCGAGCTTCCAGGCCAGCGCATGTTCGCGTCCACCCGATCCGATCAGTAGGATATTCATGTCGGACCCTCTTTTTGACGCCGCGGCCCGCCTCCTAGCGGGGGACGGTGCTGCCGACAACGGCCCCTCGGCAGCGGGCGCACCAGGCAATTCGGTCATGAGCGTCGGCGAATTCGCGGGCAAGCTAAAGCGCGCGGTCGAAAGCGAGTTCGGCAGCGTCCGGCTTCGCGGCGAAATCTCGGGCTACAAGCGCGTTGCCTCGGGCCATGCGTATCTGAGCCTCAAGGACGACAGCGCGGTGCTCGACGGCGTCATCTGGAAGGGGCAGGTCGCCGCGCTCGGGTTCCAGCCGCAGGACGGCGCGGAGGTGATCGTCTCGGGCCGGATCACGACCTATCCGGGGCGCTCGAAGTACCAGATCATCATCGACCGGATGGAATTGGCCGGCGAAGGCGCGCTGATGGCGCTGCTTGAGAAGCTCAAGGCCAAGCTCGCCGCGGAGGGGCTGTTCTCGGCGGATCGCAAACAATCGCTCCCGTTCCTGCCGCGGACGATCGGCGTCGTCACCTCGCCGACCGGCGCGGTGATCCGCGATATCCTCCACCGGCTCGAGGATCGCTGCCCGACGCATGTGCTGGTGTGGCCGGTCAAGGTGCAGGGCGCGGGCGCGGCTGAGGAAGTCGCCGCCGCGATCCGAGGATTCGATGCGATGCCCCCCGAGACGCGGCCCGACCTCGTCATCGTCGCGCGCGGCGGCGGGTCGATCGAGGATCTGTGGGCGTTCAACGAGGAAGTCGTCGTCCGCGCGCTCGCCGCGTGCACCATCCCGACGATCTCGGCGATCGGGCACGAGACGGACACCACGCTCGCCGACTTCGCCGCCGATCGTCGCGCGCCAACGCCGACCGCCGCTGCCGAGATCGCGGTGCCGGTCCTCGAAGACCTGCGCCTGACGATCGCAAGCTATGGTCAGCGCACCGGCAAATGCGCGCGGCGCTATCACGACCGCGGACGCGAGCAACTGACCGCTCTCGTCCGCGTGCTGCCCAAGCGCGACGCGCTGCTCGGCCCGCAACGCCAGCGCGCGGACGACGTCGGCGCGCGGCTCGACCGCGGTCTCGAACGCCGCGTGACGCTGGCGCGCGGGCAGCTCGACCGGTCGGCGGGGGCGTTGCGGCTCGCGACGCTCGAACGCCAGCTCGAACGCGCGCGCGATCGCACCGCGGCGGCATGGCGGCTCGTCCAGTCGCTCGGGCCGAACAGCATCCTCGACCGGGGCTATGCGTTCGTCTCGACTCGCGCGGCGGCAGGCGGCGCGGTCGTCGGATCGGCGGCGGCGGCGCGCGCGGCAGGGGCCGTAACGCTCCACTTCCGCGATGGCGAGGTCGACGCCAAGGTTGAGCGTGGCGGCGGCAAGGCGTATGTCGGTCCCGTCGGCGATCAGCCGACCCTGTTGTAAGTCCCCTCATCCGAAAGCGCTCAGCCGATGCTCATGTCCAACACCGATCGCGCGGCACGCCTGCATTTCATGGCGAACGGCTTTCGCGTGCTGAACCCGGGCGATCATGTCGTCTGCGCCGTTTCGGGCGCGCGGGTCGCGCTCGACGACTTGCGCTACTGGAGCGTGGCGCGGCAGGAGGCCTATGCCACGGCGGCGCTCGCGACCCAGGCAATGGGCGGCGACGCTGGCGCGTAAGGCTGTTCTAGGCAACGTCCCGGTTCGTGGTGCGGTAGCAGGGCTTTCGCTGCTACTGGCGGCCTGCGCGGTCGTTCCGACGACGCCACCGCTTGATGCAAGGGAACCACGTAGCAGCCCAAGACCAACGGTTGCCCCGGTCCGGGCGCCCGCATCCATCGCGCGACCCGAGCGCACCGGCTTCACCTACACTGGCAACCGCACGCAGGGCGGTTTGCTGCTGGGCATCGCTCCCGAACGGACGCGGGAATTGCTGTTCGACGGCGTCGCCATCCCGGTAGCCGCAGACGGGCGCTTCGTGATCGCGTTCGACCGCGATGCGGCGCCAAGCGCGACGCTCGTGGCCACTCGCGACGACGGTCAGATAGTGCGAGATACGCTGACTGTCGCGCCGCGCGCGTGGGATATTTCGCGCCTGTCGACCTTGCCCAAGATCCCGTTGCCGCAACCCGAATTCGATCGCCTCCGTCCCGCCGAACTCGCGCAAATCGTCGCCGCGCGGCGCATCCAGACGGATGCGCAAGGCTGGCGACAAGCCTTCATATGGCCGACGACCGGACGGATCTCGACGCTGTTCGGATCGCAGCGAATCTATCGCAATGGCGAGGCGGGATCGTATCATTCCGGGCTCGACGTCGCCAAGCCGACGGGGTCGGTCATCGTGGCGCCCGCCGACGGTGTGGTGATCCTTGCGGCGGACCACCCGTTCACGCTGGAGGGAAACCTGTTGATGATCGATCATGGGATGGGCCTGAACAGCGCGTTCCTGCATCTGTCACGGATCGACGTGCGAGTCGGGGATCATGTCCGGCGCGGGCAACCGATCGCGCTGTCGGGCGCGACCGGCCGCGCGACCGGCCCGCATTTGCACTGGAGCCTGCGCTGGAACGCGGCGAAGATCGACCCGCTGTTGGTCGCAGGCCCGATGGTGGAAGACGAACGGCGTTAGCGGATGCGTTTGACGTCGACCGCCCGTCCACTCCCGATGCGCGCGGTGTAGCGACCGAGTAGCCCAGCCTTGATGGTCATCGTGTCGCCCTTGCGGGGCGCGAACGCAGGCGAATCGGTCAACGACTGCCATTCACCGCCTTCGGAAAGCGTGATCCCCCACAAGCCATAGGACACCTGCCGCACCGCCGTCACCGTGCTGGTGATCTCCTTGACGTCGGTATCGGTTGCAGCGCGGGGATCGTCCTGGCTGGTGCCGAACAGGTTCAGATGCGGGAGCGAGAAGCCGAAAAGCGAACGTTTGGCACTTTGCAAAGCCTCACGATCAATGATCCGAATTTCGCGTTTGTCGAGCGCTTCAAGTAGGTCCGACGTGGACCGTTCGTAACAGCCAAGACGTTGATCGACCGGTATTGTTGCACAGGCCTTCATGGTCGAGACGAGGCTGTCGCTACGTCGCTCGGCGGCCGGTGCAACCGTGGGCAGCAAGCACGCCAAGCTGACAAATAGTGGCGCGACGCGATGACGCATGGACCGTACTCCGAAGGAAAATGTGCCCCGTTATACCCTGCAAGCCGAGCGCGGCAATTGCATCCGGGACGGCCCTATGTAGCTAAAACGTCACACGCGTAACAAATATGTGATTAGCGCCATATTAGGTCGTTGCCGTGTTGCCCGCTGTTAGAATAGCAATGCTGCAATATCCGGCAACGAACGGATTAGAGGTATATGGCCGTACCGGCCAAAACGGGGGTAACATGAAGACATCGACGAGATCGCTGCTGCTTGGTTCGACGCTTTTCGCCACAGCGGCAATGGGCTGTGCACCAGCCTTTGCTCAGACAGCACCGGCAACGCCGCCATCCGATACGGCTGGCCAGCCTGCTCCCACCGATAGCGGCGGCAGCGACATCATCGTCACCGGCAGCCTTATCCGGAACCCCAATCTGGTCAGCTCCACGCCCGTTTCGGTGATCAGCTCCGACGAGCTGGCGCTCCGCCAGACCAACACCGCTGAGCAAATCCTGCGTGACTTGCCGGGCGCGGTCGCGAGCATCGGTTCGGCGGTCAACAACGGCAACGGCGGCGCGTCCTTCGCGGATCTTCGCGGCCTCGGCAACTTCCGCAACGTCATCCTGCTGGACGGCAACCGGATTGCGCCTTCGAGCACCGTTGGTCGTGTCGATCTCAACAACATCCCGCTCGCACTGGTGCAGCGTGTCGACACGCTGACTGGCGGCGCTGCTACCACCTATGGCGCAGACGCGGTTTCGGGCGTCATCAACTTCATTACGCGGCAGGACTTCTCGGGCGTCGAGGCTTCGGTCTCGAACCAGATCACCGAACGCGGCGATGGCAAGTATTTCCGTGGCGACCTGACCGTCGGTTCCAATTTCGATGACGGGCGCGGCAACGCCGTGCTGTCGCTCGGCTATCAGAAGTCCGACCCTGTGTACCAGGGCGCCCGCGATATTTCGATCAACAACTACACTTCGACCAGCGGCGCGCAGGGCGGTTCCGGCACCACGGTTCCGACGCGCTTTTCGGTCGCAGGTCTCGGCACCGGCGCTAACCGCGTCTCGGGCAACCGCCAGATTAACCCGACCACCGGCGCGCTGCAGTCGCCGGTCGTGCCGTTCAACTTCAACCCGTACAACGTCTACCAGACGCCGTTCCAGCGCTATAACATCTACGGTGCGGCACGGTATGAAGTGTCGGACAACATCGAAGTCTATTCGCGCGGCATGTTCTCGAAGAACAAGGTGAGCACGATCATCGCACCATCGGGCATCTTCGGCTCGTCGCTGTCGATTCCGTTCTCCAACCCGTACCTTCCCGCAGCAGCACGGCAGACCTTCTGCAACAACAACCCGACCTTCAACGCGAACAATGTGCAGGTTGCACAGCTTACTGCGGCCGAGTGCGCGGCGGCGGCTACGGCCACCTCGCCGGCTGACCCCAACTTCCGCTACTTCAATGTCGCAACCAACCGTCGCACGTCGGAAGTCGGGTCGCGCATTTCTGACTATCAGACGACGCTGTTCGATTATCGCGCAGGCGTGAAAGTTGGCATCACCGACTCGATCAAGCTCGACGTCAACGGGTCGTATGGCGAATCGGAGAACGTCCAGACGATCCAGAACTACGTCCTGACCTCGCGCGTCCGGGCAGCCGCGTTCGCCACCAACACCACCACCTGTCTCGCCGGTGCACCCAATGGTGCCGCCAGCATCACGGCGGGCACGGGTTGCGTTCCGATCAACTTGTTCGGGCCGGACGGGTCGATCGGGGCGAACCAAATCTCGTATCTGACCGCGACTAGCACCTCGACCAACCGCACGTCGCTCGCCCAGGCACGCGCGTTGTTGACGGGCGATATCGGTGCGGCCTCGCCCTTCGCCAGCGATCCGATCGGCTTTGCACTCGGTGCGGAATATCGCGACTATCAGGCTTCGCAATCGTCGGACACGCTGTCGCAGCAAGCGGGCGAACTGGGCGGTGCCGGCGGTGCTGCGCCAAGCTACACCGGTGGATATAACGTCAAGGAAGCTTACGGCGAGCTCAACGTCCCGCTCGTCGCGGACAAGCCCTTCTTCAAGAGCCTGACGCTCGAGGGCGGGTTGCGCTATTCGAGCTACAAGGTCGATACGTCGCCATCGCGCGGCTACAACACGGTCACCTACAAGGGCGGCGCAAACTGGGAGCCAGTGCGGGGCATCCGTATCCGCGGTACCTATCAGCGTGCGGTCCGTGCGCCGAACATCAACGAACTGTTCGCGCCGGTCACGACCGGTCTGACCAACCTCTCGTATGATGCGTGCGCAGGCGTCGCTCCAACGACCAACGCGGTTCTGCGTTCCGTCTGCCTTGCACAGGGTGCGCCGACGGCGTCGATCGGGAGCATTCAGGTTCCGACGGCGGCGCAGGCAAACTTCACCAGCGGCGGGAACATCAACCTCCGCCCCGAGAAGTCGGATTCGTATACGCTCGGTGTCGTGTTCCAGCCCGAATATGTTCCCGGCCTTTCGATCTCGGTCGATTATTACAACATCTCGATCCGTGATGCGATTTCGCAGCTGACGGCCGGCAACGCGTATAACCTGTGCTTCGGCAACCGCACCGGTGGGGGCCTGACGGCTTCTAGCGCAACCGATCCGAACTGCCTTTCGATCCGCCGCAACCCGGCAACGGGTGCGCTCGATGGCGATCCCGCCACGACGCAGGGGCTCGGTATCATTCCTGCCAACGACGGCCGGGTGTTGACCGACGGTATCGATCTCAGCGCGAACTACCGGCGTAACCTCGGTTTCGCCAAGCTGAACCTCAGCTTCCTGGGCAACTATACCGCACGGTCGCGGTTCCAGGCCAAGCCGGGTTCGGACGTGCTGAACTGCGTCGGGCTCTACGGTCAGAACTGCGGGTCGCCGGCTTCGGCGGGTCCGTCGTCGTCGGCCGGGTCGCTGCAACCCCAGATCACCTGGAACCAGCGCACGACGCTGACCTTCGATCGAATCGATTTCTCGGTGAACTGGCGTCATATCAGCCGCATGCGCGTTGAAGACGGCGTGACGACCTTCTCGGGTACGATCGCAACGGGTGCGCTGGCCGGCAAGGTCGTCAACTTCGGCAAGATCCCGGCGTATAACTACTTCGATCTGGCAACCCGCGTTGCGGTCGGGGATCATTTCGACCTGACCTTCACCGTGATGAACCTGTTCGATCGCGGTGCTCCGATTGTCGGCGGAACCGTCGGGTCGACCTCGTTCAACAGCGGCAATACCTATCCGTCGACGTATGACGTGCTTGGTCGTCGCTTCGCGATCGGTGCCAGCGTGCGCTTCTGACGACTGGTATAATAAGGACGTAACTGGGGCGGGCCGCGAGGTCCGCCCTTTTTTCTGGTTTCGGTAAAGGCGCTTGGTGTCGACTAACCGTCGCTGCCGAACCGCGCGACCCACGGGGCCAGGATTGGAAGGACCGGTGCAAGCTGGTCGGCATAACGCCGCCATTGTCCGCCGCCGTTGTACAGTCCCTTGCGGACTTGCGTCTCGCTCGCGGTGCGAACGCCGCGAGCCTTTGCGGTGCGGGCGAACGTCTCGAAATCGTCGGTCCACGCCATCCCGACAAAATCGGCGAGCGCGCGCACGGTCGGCGTGAAGTTCGCAACGAGCTGATCGTACCGCACTTCATGGAACGCGATCGGCAGGCGTTCCAGCGCCAGATCGATCAGCCGCATCAAGGCGTCGTAATGCCGGGCGGTCTCCTCGAGCTCGCTGAAGGCCCAGGCCCCTGCGCCAGGCGTGAAATTCACGCGGAAACAGCTCAGCACGACGTCGCGCGGATCCCGGCGCATCACGACGAAGCGCGCGTCCGGAAAGACCTGCGCGAGGATCGGCAGCTTGATCCCGTTGAACGGATTCATGTCGACCAGCACCTTGCCCGCAACCGGACCGGCAAGGTTCATGACGCGATCCCAATACGCTATCCGCAGCTCGTGGAGGATCGCGGGATCGAGCGTATCGATTGCCGGCATGGTCCCGTCGTTGGCCAACAAGCGAGCATCGAGATCGACCAGCGTGTCGCGTTCTTCCAGCGCGACGACATCGGGCGCGCTGGCGAGAATGTTCTCGATCAGCGTCGTTCCCGAACGGGGGTAGCCGAGCAGGAACACATGCGTTGCCGCCGCTGCGGGGATTGGCGCGACCGCAGGGCGTGTCGCGACGTGGCCGGTCGCGACGACCTGCGCGGTGATCCGCTCGATGAACGCGCGGTGCGACGGTCGGCCGGGTTGCGGGGCAAGCAAGGCGCGATGCGCATCGCGGAACGTGGCCTGTGCGGCCTGGTAACAGGCGAACGCCTCGGGCGGTCTGTCCAGCCGGTCCAGAGCGTCGCCGAGCAAAGTGAGCGAGCGGATCCGATCTTCCGGAGCCAGTCGCGTTGCGAGGAGCGGGCGCAGCACGGCCTCGGCGCGCGCGCCGTCCCGCGCTTCGACCGCCAGCAAGGCGAGGGCGAAACTGGCAGAGGGTTCGTGCGGGTTGAGGGCGAGCGCGCGGCGCGCATAGGTCTCCGCTGCGATGGTATCGCCACGCCGCGCGGCGCCATCGCCGAGCTTCCCGAGCGCTGGGGACAGCGTCGGATCAAGCGCGATGGCGCGTTCGTAGCTCGCCGCCGCGGCTTCGTCGGCGCGCTGTGCGTCGAGCACATAACCGCGTTCCAGCCAGGCGGCGGCATGGCGCGGCTCGGCTGCGACGACGGTGTCGAGCACCGCAAGCGCTTCGTCCAGAAACCCTTGCTTCCGCAGGACGGCGCCAATCGATCCGAGGATCGCCACGTCCCCCGGGCTGATCGCCAGCGCGCGCTGCAGCAGCGCATGCGCGGCGCCATAATCCCCCGCCTCTTCCTTGCGCCATGCCGCAAGATTGAGAATTAGCGGATCGATCCGGTTCAGCGCGACGGCGCGCTCGGCTAAGACGGCCGCCCGCTCGATGTCGCCAATGGAGAGCGCCTGTTCGATCTTTGCGCGATCGGTAGCGTCGGCACCGGATCCGCGCGAACGATGCCCCTTGATCGGTCGGTTTGACATTGTCGTTCTTCAATCCTTATCATCGAATTGGCAGACCGCCATATCCCGTCACTGGTGAGGTTCTTATGTTGATCCTGCTTTTAGTGTCTCTCTTCGGCGTAGAGCCTCAGACAACACCATCGCCAACGCCTGCCACGAAATCTGCAAACGATCCTGAGAAAGTAATCTGTAGACGTTTCGCTGTAACCGGGTCGCTCGTCAGTTCCTACAAGTCGTGCAAGACACGCCGTGAGTGGGATATCGAGCGGGAAGCGCTGCGCGCCACCGGTCCCGGGAGCGATTCTTGCCGCAATTCCGGCAATGGCGGCCCCTGCTGACCCGCTAGGCGACAAGCGGAGACGGCCCGTCCAGTGCAATCCCTGCGGACGCAGCGACCTTCTCCGCCCAGTGTGCGACCTTGTCGATCTCATCCGCATGGAGCTGGTCGCCATGCGCGATTTCTGTGGTCCGGTCGCGCGCGTCGAAGGGCGTGCCCGACTTGGAATGGGTCCGAAATGCCGGTCCTGCAGCGATTTCGGCGACATCCGCTGCGCTTAGAGGGCGAGCGGTAAGCGCCGCAAATGCTGCGACCGCGCCCGCTGGATCGCGCATCAACGTGGCACTATCGAGCGTCCGGACGCGCTCCGGCCCGAATTGATCGACAAGGCGTGCGAACAGCTGTTGGTTGGCAAGCCAGCCAATTGCGGCGACCTGAAGATCGGTCTGCCCAAGGTAGTCGCGTGGACCGAAGCCGAGCTGGACGAGCTTGTCGTCAAGCATCCCGGTCAGCAATGTCCGTACCCATAGCCGTCCGTCCAACCCCTTGCGCGCGATCGAGCCGAGATAGGTGCGCAGCGGGGCGTAGAGCAGCACCGCGCAGGACTCTTCCCGTAAGGTCAGCATCGCTGGCGCCAGCGCATTCACCGCGGTCGACGCCTTGACACACACCATCTCACCCGGCCCGAACGGACGCGCGAGCAGCGTGAGCACGTCATCGAGCACCTCGGCCATATCGGATCCCTGGCCGCCGCGGCGGCGCCAGCCGATCAGATCGTTCAGGATGACGGGCTCCTTCAATCCCATTCCCCAGCCCGGACGATCGAACGCGCGCGCGAGCAGCGTCGAGCAGCAGAAGGCGGAGTGGAACAGAAAGTGTAGCGGCGCGCGGGGTGACGCGGCGGCGATCGCATCCTGCCGCCGTACGACCAGTGGATCTAGGCCAGCAGGCAGATGCTCGTCGGTGGCAAAGGTCGCCTGCGCGTGGATTGCCCGGGACACGGGTAGAAAATGGACCGCGTCATGCCCCGGATCGTAGCGATGCGCCAACCACGTCGCATCGCGCGCCACCGCCTCGACCGAAGGGGGGCGGCTTTGCGGTCCGCCTGACAAGTTAGCCTGTGTCATCGCTGCTGTTTGTGCATCCTGCCTCGCATTGTCTAGTCGCTGCCGCACCGATATGCAGGGGCATGGATGATGCCCGGATACAGCGGCTGCTCGACGCAGCCGTTCAGGAACGTCGCGCGGGGCGGACCGCCGCCGCGGTCCAATTGTTTCAAGACGTGCTCGCGCAGGGTGGCGAACATCCGAAGGCGCTCAATGCCCTTGGGTTGAACGCTTTGGAGTCCGGCGCGCACGATGCGGCGATCGGGCTGCTCCAGCGTGCAATCGCAGCGGATCCGACTGCCCCCGAACTGTGGATGAACCTTGCGCGCGCGCACCGCGAACGCGGCGACAATGCCGGCGAAGAGGCCGCGCTGAACGGCGCGCTTGCGATCGACCAGCGGTATTTCATGGCGCTGGTTCGGATGGCGGAGCTGCACGAGCGGCAAGGGGACTCGGTGCGTGCGGCCGAGCGTTGGGGCGGCGTGCTCGCGATCGCGGCGGGGATTGACGAACCGAACGACGGGCTTGTCGCGATGCTCGATCATGCGCGCAACTATGTCCTGCGTCAGCGCGAGTCCTTTGCCCGTACGATCGACACCGGTCTCGCGGCCGAGCGGGGGGCTCTGTCAGCAATCGATCGCCGACGCGTGGATGCATGCATTGATCACGCGCTCGGGCGCCGCACGATCTACACCAACAACTGTGCCGGAATACATTTTCCGTTTTTACCGGCGGACGAGTTCTTCCCACGGCAGCACTTCCCCTGGCTCGCCGAAATCGAAGCCAAGACCGAGGTAATCCGCGACGAGCTCACCGCGATCCTGGCGGAGGATGCGGCACTCGTGCGTCCCTACGTCGCGATGGCGCCCGGCACTCCGGCAAACAAATGGTCGGCGCTCGACCATTCGCTACAATGGGGCGCGCTGCATCTGTGGAAGGACGGGCGGCGGGACGATGCCGTCTGCGCGCGCGCGCCGCAGACCGCTGCTGCGATCGAGGCGCTTCCGTTGTCGGACCTGCCGCAGCGAACCCCCACCGTCTTCTTTTCGATCCTGCAGCCGGGTGCGCATCTGCCGGCGCATACCGGTGTCAGCAATGTGCGCGCGATCGTCCATCTGCCGTTGATCGTGCCGACGGGTTGCAGCTTCCGCGTCGGGGGGGAGACCCGGGATTGGCGGGAAGGGGAAGCCTGGGTGTTCGACGACACGATCGAGCATGAAGCGTGGAATCGGTCGGAGCAGATGCGCGCGATCCTGATCTTCGACGTCTGGAATCCGTATATTACCGAGGACGAGCGGGGATTGCTGCGACGCTTCTATGCGGTGGCTGGCGAAACCGACCATGCGCAGCAGTCGGTCATTCAGATCAGCGACTGAGTGCCGCGTTGGCGAGGGCCGCGTCCAGCGCGGCGCGGGCGGGGTGGCGTGCCGCCCAATCCTCCGCGATCGCGAGGTCCGGCGCGATCGCGGCAGCCACCGCGGCTTCACGCGCGAGACGGGCAGCATTGTCGAACGCCACCCCCGGATTCTTTGAATAGGTCGAGAATAACGGACCTGCGACGGCCCTTTCAAGCGCTGCGCGGTCGTTGGGCAAGCCCAGATGCACGGCGGCGGCGGTCAACACCGGGACGGGGTCGGCGAAAAATACTTCGGCGTTGAGCGTGCGCGCCTTCGGGAGCGCGGCGAGGGTCTCGGCAAATGCCGTGGCCTGGGCGACCCACAGGGCGGCAGCGCGCTGGGCATCGCCATAGGCCGACCAGTCGCCGAGATAGGGGGCGAGCTGTGTGGTCACGTTCCGCAGCCAGACGCGATGGTCTTCGTTGCGCAGGATCGCGAGGAGATAGGGGCGCAACGGCAGGTAGAGCAGGATGGCGCGCGCCGTCGTGTCGGCGGCGGCGATGTCGGGCAGGAGGAAATTGACGGGCACGTTCGCCTTCACCAGCGTTGGCGCGTCGGGCCGATACCGTTTCGACGCCATCGCGAGCGATAGCCGAAGCAGCGCACCATCCCGCCGGATTGCCGATTGCCGCAGCGCAAGCGGCTCCCGCAGGACAAGACCCGCCCTAGGGTCATCGAGCGCGCGGGCGAGCAAGGTGGATCCGCAATGCGCCATGTGGAAAATCCACGAGGTGGGTTGCGCGGGCGGGATGCGCGGAACCAGCGCGTCGACCGGGATCGCGAGCCGTTCTTCGTGCGCCGGGGAGATCCGGCGATCGAGGAAGATCGATCGATGATAGGCCGCGCGGTCCATCGGGACGAACGTAGCATGGTCTGCCTCGAACGACTGAAGGTAATGATCGGGCGAGGTGAAGAGATCGTCGAAGGTCAAGGCCACGCTTCCCCTATAGCGTGCGCCGCGCATGGCGGCTATCCCCGTGCCGCTATGGCCAAGATTCACCTGCCTGTTCTGCACCAGCCGCATGTCGTCATCGAAGCGGAGAACGAAGAGTCGATTATGGCGCTCGACCCCGCGCTGATCATGGACCTCTACAAGGTGCATGGCGCGGTGCTGTTCCGCGGTTTCGGGATCGACGTTGCGCATTTCGGGGCATTCGCCCGGCAATTCTGTTCGACGGCGGTCGTCAACGAAAGCCCCGGACGCGAGCCGGTCGATGCCGCGGCCAACGTATTCACGGTGGATGCGGGAAACGGCGCCTTTGCCTTGCATCCCGAACTCTCCCGCGAACCGTGGAAGCCTGACGTGGCCTTCTTCGGCTGTCTGGTCGCGCCACGATCGGGCGGGCGTACCACGATCTGTGACGGGGTTGCCCTGGTCCGGGAAATGCCGGGGGCCGTGCGCAGTAAGCTTGCAGACCGACGTCTGCTGTACATCAAGCCGACTTGGCCTGCGCTGCTGGAATATTGGCTTGGCACCGCTACGCCGACCGATGCGCAACTCGCCGCGCCACCGCCCGAATGCCCCTATTACTTCCGGCGGTATCCCGACCGGGGGATTTTGCGCGTGTTCAGCCGCCCGGCATTCCACAAGCCGATGTTCACCGATGCGCCGGCGTTCGGCAATTTCCTGCTTTTCTCGCGCTTCAATCATGGCCGCAACGATCACCCCGTGCTGGATGACGGGTATCCTGTTCCTGACGAATGGTTGCAGGCAATCAAGGCCACCGGCGATCATCTCAGTGCCGAGATCGAATGGGATCCGGGTGACCTGCTGATGCTCGACAACACGCGCTTCCTGCACGGCAGGACCGCAATCGTCGATACTGCGGAGCGGGTGATCCTGACGTATTTCGGATATCTCGCTTGCGCGATCCCCGATCCGGAAGAGCCCGCCGACGCGATCTGGCGGAGGATCGATTTTGAACCGCCACTGCGGCCCGACCATCCGGGACGCCCGTAACGGGGCTGAGAGGCCTAGGCACTGCCGCCGATATGGTCGGGTGCCCCGTCACTCACGGCGGGGCCATTCCCTTCAAGAATTTCGCGAAACCTTTGCAACCATGACAATAAGTCCGTTGCGGCTGTAATGTTGCAATGCAGTTACAGTCTATTGCTGAAGTGTCCTGCGCGGCGTTTTGGCGGCTTTACACAAGTCCGGCGCGACGCCAATCAGTCGACATGTCTCGGGGGGCCGAGCATCTGTATGCATCGGTTACGGGACTTGCCAACTACGCCACAGCGCCGCGTTTTCGCGCCGCGGTTGCGTTCGCAAGGATGTATGTGTGACCAAAAATCCGTTCGAAATTTCGAAGGCCCGACTTCTGACGGGTGCTGCCACGTGTGCCGTTCTGCTTTCGCTTGGCGCAACGCCCGCGCTCGCGCAGACGGCGCCGACCGCCCCCGCTGACGCCAATACCCCCGGTGCGGCCGCGATCCAGACGCAGTCCGCTCCCGCGGACGCGCAGGCGAACGCCGAAACGGGTCAGGACATCGTCGTCACCGGTACGCTTTTCCGCCGGACCAACACCGAAACGCCATCGCCGGTGTCGGTCATCACCGCCGAGAACATCGCCGCGCGCGGTCTCACCACCACCGCCGACGTGATCCAGTCGATCTCGGCGGGCAATGGCGGCAGCATCCCGCAGGGCTTCGGCAACGCGTTCGCGTCGGGCGCGCAGGGCGTTTCGCTCCGCGGCCTGTCGACCAACTCGACGCTGGTGCTGTTCGACGGTCTTCGCCCGGCCTACTATCCGCTTGCCGATGACGGCCAGCGCAGCTTCGTCGATCTCAACACCATCCCGGGTGCGATCGTCGAGCGGATCGAGACGCTGCGCGACGGCGCGTCGTCGACCTATGGTGCCGACGCGGTCGGCGGCGTGGTCAACGTGATCCTCAAGAAGGAAATCAAGGGCGTCAGCGGCAACGTCGAAGGCGGCATTTCCGAGCGCGGCGATGCCGGTCAGCAGCGTGCGCGCCTGACCGCGGGTTACGGCGATCTCGCCGATCAGGGCTTCAACTTCTACGTCAGCGGCGAATATCAGCACCAGAACGCGCTGTTCGCGAACCAGCGCGAATTCCCCTACAACACCAAGAACCTGTCCTCGATCGACGCAGGCGGCGGCTTTACCGGGGCCAACGGCAACACCAACTTCCTGGCGCCGAGCACGTCCGCTTCGAGCAGCACGACCGCCGCGGTCGTACGCCCGGCAACCTACACCCCGGGCAATATCCTGAGCGGCGTGCCGATCGTTGGCGGCCAGTATCAGGTACTCCAGCAGGGCGGTTGCGCTGGTGCGGCGCAGACCAACATCGCGCACAGCAACGTCAACGGCCAATATTGCGAACAGGATCTGATCAACCAGTACAGCCAGATCCTTCCCGACCAGACCCGGTTCGGCGGCACCGCGCATCTGACCGCGAACATCGGTTCGAACGCACAGGCCTATCTGACCGGTACGTTCTACCAGAGCATCATCTTCCAGCAGCGCACGCCGAGCTCGCTGCGGTCGAACAACCCGGCCTACACCTTCGGCCTGGTGCTCCCGGCGAACCTGTCGAACGGCACGCTCAACCCGCAGAACCCCTATGCGGCCACCGGGCAGGGCGCGCTGATCTTCTATCGTTTCGGCGACATCGCCTCGACGCTCAAGAACACTTCGAGCACCTACCGCATCGCGGGCGGGATCGACGGCAAGTTCGGCGGGGACAACAGCTGGGCTTATACGCTGCACGGCACGTACATGCGCACCAACCTGACGCAGGACCGCACCGGCAACATCAACATCGCCGGCCTCACCAGCGCAATCAACAACGGCACCTATAACTTCGTCGACCCGACCGCCAACAGCGCGGCGGTGCGGTCGCTCATCTCGCCCAACCAGCAGAGCAAGGCGCATTCGGAGACTGCCGAAGTTCAGGGCATCCTGACGCACGCGCTGTTCGATTTGCCGGGCGGCCCGCTCAACCTCGGCGTTGGCGGCGAATTCCGCTACGAGAACATCTACGATCCCACTCCGAACCCGGGGTCGCAGTTCCTCGACATCAACGCCTTCTCGGCGGTTGGCCACCGGTTCGTGACGTCGGGCTTCTTCGAACTCAACGCGCCGGTGCTGAAGCAGCTCGAAGTCAATCTGTCGGGGCGCTACGATCACTATTCGACCGGCTTCGGGCGGTTCTCGCCCAAGGTCGGCGCGAAGTTTACGCCGATCCGCCAGCTGGCAATCCGCGGGACCTATTCGCAGGGCTTCCGTGCACCGTCGATCCCCGAAACCAGCGGCAACGTCGTCGGCTTCGTCAACTATACGCCGCCCGCAGCAGTGCAGGCAGCGCATGGCGGCAACTCCTATGTCGGCACGTACAGCCTCGGTCTCAACTCGGTCGGCAATGCGAACCTGAAGCCGGAAACCTCGCGCAGCTTTACCGGCGGCGCAGTGTTCCAGCCGGTGCGTTGGCTCAGCCTGACGATGGATTATTACAACATCCACAAGAAGGACCTGATCTACAACCCGGCCGATTCGACCTACGCCAACACCTATATGAACGGCGGCGCGCTTCCGACCGGGATCACGATCACGCCGAACCCGGCGGATCCGTCGTTCCCGGCCCTGCGTCCGACCCCGGCGTTCGTCAACGCGGCGTACATCAACGGCCAGTCGCTCCAGACGTCGGGCATCGATGGCCAGATCTCGGCGAGCGTCCCGCTCGGCAGCGGGATCAAGCTGACCTCCGCACTCGAGGGAACGTTGGTCCTCGAGTATAAGGTCAACACCGGCATCAACGGCGTGTACGACTATCTCGGGACGCTTGGACCGTACAACACGACCTCGGCCTCGGGCACGCCGCGCTGGCGCGCCAACTGGCAGAACACGCTTGAAGCAGGCGCCTACTCGCTGACCGCGACGACCTACTTCACCAGCGGGTACAAGGGCTATGCCGCCGACTATAACGGCGTCGGCAGCTGCGGGCCGAACGACACGCCAGCGTCGAGCTATCTGTACAACGGCGACCTGTCGCGCCGGGCGGGCAACGCGCTGCAGTGCACCGTCAAGCACTTCCTCAGCGTTGACTTGAACGGCAGCGTCAAGGTGAACGACAAGTTCACCTTCTACGCGATCGTCCAGAACCTGTTCGATGCGCACGCACCGTTCGACCCGAACACGTACGGCGGCAACAACTACAACCCGGCCTGGGCCGCATCGGGCATCATCGGCCGCTCGATCAAGGCAGGTGCCAACTTCAAGTTCTGATCCCTTCCGGATCGGACATGAGAAAGGGGCGGTCTCCATCCGGAGGCCGCCCTTTTTTTGGTCTCCCCTCCCTGTGAAGGGAGGGGAGACCATCACTCCACCACCAGCTCTAATTTCCCGTCGCCCTCGTCGACCCGCACCGTCGCGCCATCTTTCACGCTCCCGCGCAGGATCAGATCGGCGAGCGGGTCCTGCAGATAGCGCTGCACCGCGCGCTTCAACGGTCGCGCACCATACACCGGATCATAGCCGACCCGCCCGAGCCACACGCGCGCCGCATCGGTCAGGTCGAGCCCGACCTTGCGTTCCCCGAGCAACGTCGCGATCCGCTTGACCTGGATGTCGACGATCGGCGCCATTTCCGCCTGGCCGAGACGGTGGAACAGCACGATCTCGTCGAGCCGGTTGAGGAATTCCGGCCGGAAATGCCCGCGGACGATCTCCATCACCTGTGGTTCGACGCTCGCGACATCCTCGCCTTCGCCCAGCGTCGTCAGCACCTGGCTACCGAGATTCGAGGTCAGCACGATGATCGTGTTGGTGAAGTCGACCGTGCGGCCCTGGCCGTCGGTCAGCCGCCCGTCGTCGAGCACCTGCAACAGGATGTTGAACACATCGCCATGCGCCTTCTCGACCTCGTCGAACAGCACGACCTGATACGGCCGCCGCCGTACCGCCTCGGTCAGCACGCCGCCTTCCTCATAACCGACATAGCCCGGAGGCGCGCCGATCAGCCGCGCGACGGCGTGCTTTTCCATGAACTCGCTCATGTCGATGCGGACCATTGCGGTCGGATCATCGAACAGGAATTCGGCAAGCGCCTTGGTCAATTCGGTCTTGCCCACGCCGGTTGGCCCGAGGAACAGGAACGAGCCGAGCGGCCGGTTCGGGTCCTGCAAACCGGCGCGCGCGCGCCGCACCGCAGTCGACACCGCACGGATCGCATTCTGCTGGCCAATCACGCGCTTGCCGATCGTCGCTTCCATTGCAAGCAGCTTGTCGCGCTCGCCTTCGAGCATCCGCTCCACCGGAATCCCGGTCCAGCGCGCGACGACGCCTGCGATGTCCTCGCCCGTCACTTCCTCGCGCAGCATCGCGCCCTTGGTCGCACCCGCCGCGGCATCCAACTGGCGCTGCAAATCCGGGATGCGCCCGTAGGACAGCTCGCCCGCCTTCGCCAGATCACCCGCACGCTGCGCCTGTTCCAGTTCGAGCCTGGCGGCGTCGATCTGCTCCTTGAGCTTGGCCTCGGCGGAGATCTTGTCCTTCTCGCCCTGCCAGCGCGTCGTCAGTTCGCTCGACTGCTGCTCGAGATTGGCGAGTTCGCCGTCGAGCTTGACCAGCCGGTCGCGCGACGCTTCGTCGCTCTCTCGCTTCAACGCTTCGCGCTCGATCTTGAGCTGGATGATCCGCCGGTCGAGGATCTCGATTTCCTCGGGCTTGCTCTCGACCTCCATGCGGATGCGCGACGCGGCCTCGTCCATCAGGTCGATCGCTTTGTCGGGAAGGAAGCGGTCGGTGATGTAGCGGTTCGACAAGGTCGCCGCCGCGACGATCGCCGCATCGGTGATCCGCACGCCGTGGTGGAGTTCGTATTTCTCCTTCAACCCGCGCAGGATCGAGATCGTGTCGGGCACGGTCGGCTCGCCGACGAACACCGGCTGGAAGCGGCGCTGCAATGCCGCGTCCTTCTCGACGTACTTGCGATACTCGTCGAGCGTGGTCGCGCCGACACAATGGAGCTCACCACGCGCCAACGCCGGTTTCAGCAGGTTTCCCGCATCCATCGCGCCTTCGGATTTCCCCGCGCCGATCAGCTGGTGCATCTCGTCGATGAACAGGACGATGTCGCCCTCGGCGGCCTTCACTTCGTCGAGCACGCCCTTCAACCGCTCCTCGAACTCGCCGCGATATTTGGCACCCGCGATCAGCGAACCCATGTCGAGCGACATCAGCTTGCGGTCCTTCAGCGTATCGGGAACGTCGCCATTCGCGATGCGCAACGCGAGCCCCTCGGCGATCGCGGTCTTGCCGACGCCGGGTTCGCCGATCAGCACCGGGTTGTTCTTGGTGCGGCGCGCGAGGATCTGGATCGTGCGGCGGATTTCCTCGTCGCGGCCGATGACGGGGTCGAGCTTGCCGTCGCGTGCCGCCTGCGTCAGGTCGCGCGCGAACTTCTTCAAGGCGTCGAACTTGTCCTCGGCCCCCGCGCTATCGGCGACGCGGCCGTTGCGCACCTTCTCGATCGCGGCGTTGAGCGCCTCGGGCGCGACGCCCGCGGTCTTGAGCACCTTGCCCGCTGCGGTGTTGAGCGACAAAGCCAGCGCGACGAGCAACCGCTCGACGGTGACGAAACTGTCGCCCGACTTGGTCGCGATCTGCTCGGCCTGGTCGAGCACGCGCACGGCATCATTGTCGAGCCCCGGCGTCTGTTGCGCGCCGCTGCCCGATACCGCCGGGATCTTCGCCAGCAGCAGGTCGGTCTCGCTCGCCGCGCGCTTCGGATCGCCGCCCGCCGCGCTGATCAGCCCGGACGCCATGCCCTGCTCATCCTCGAGCAGCGCTTTCAGGATATGTTCGGGCGCGATCCGCTGATGGCTCATGCGGATCGCGACGGTCTGCGCCGATTGCAGGAAACCCTTGGCGCGATCGGTAAATTTCTCGATGTTCATTCACCACCCTCACAGTTGCTTTCGCGCCGATATGGTGTTGTAAATATACAACACAAGTCGTGAGACTACGGATTGCGTGACAAATCCGCTCCGTACGCCAAGATAGCGCGCGAACTGGCCAAGACCAGAGCCACAGGGGGAATGGATGCTGCGAACACTCGGGCTCAGCCTGGCCGGGCTGCTGGTCGTCACTGCCGCCGGACTTGCGATCTGGGAACCGATTGCGGCGACCAGCGCGACCGCGCCGCCCGCGCATCGCTATGACAGCGTGATCGCGCGCGACCGCTTCGGCGTGCCGCACATCTTCGGCAAGACCGACCCCGACGTCGCGTACGGCGTCGCCTATGCGCATGCCGAGGACGATTTCGCGACGCTGCAGGAAGCAGTGGCGATGGCGCGTGGGCGGCTCGGGGCGATGACGGGCGCGGACGGCGCGAAGGTCGATTACACGCTCGCGCTGCTCGGCGCGCGCGAGACCGCGCATCGCGATTATCTCAAGCAACCCGCCGATGTCCGCGCGTTGCTCGATGCCTATGCGACCGGGCTCAACGCCTATGCCCGGCGGCATCCGGGGCAGGTGCGGCTGGCGCGGCTGTTCCCCGCGAATGGCGAGGATATCGCAACCGGCTTCGTCCTGCGCACCCCGTTCTTTTTCGGACTGGACCAGGTGCTCGGCGCGCTGTCGAACAACAAGCCGCTGCCGCGCGAAAGCGCCGGCGCGACGCCCGATGCGCCCGATCCCGCCGCGCTTCCGGCTACCGGGGAGGGCAATCAGAACGGCTCGAACGCCTTCGTCGTCGCCCCCAAGCGATCTTCGGACGGCTTCACCCGTGTCCTGTCCAATTCGCATCAGCCGTGGAAGGGGCCGGTCGCCTGGTACGAGCTGTCGGTGCAATCGGGGACCGGCTGGCACTTCTCGGGCGCGACCTTCCCCGGCGTGCCGTTTCCGGTGCTCGGGCATAACGCGCATCTCGGCTGGACCAACACGGTCAACCGGCCCGACCTGACCGACGTCTACAAGCTCGAAACCGATGCAGCGCACACCCGCTATCGCTTTGACGGCGCGTGGCGGCCGTTACAGGCACGCCGGGTGTGGCTGGGCGTGCGGGTCGGGCCGTTCGTGCTGCCGATCCCGAAGACGGTCTACCGCGCGGTGCAGGGGCCGGTGATCGTCAACAAGAGCGGCGCTTATGCGATCCGCTATGCCGGCGCGGACCAGTTGCGCATGATCGAGGAATATTACCGCCTGACGCGCGCGCGCACTTTCGGGGAATGGCAGCGCGCGCTGGCGATCCAGGGCGTTCCCGCAACCAACTTCCTCTACGGCGATGCGCGAGGGAACATCGCCTATGTCTATAACGCGAGCTTCCCCAACCGGCGACCGGGCTATGATTACCAGCATTTGCTGCCGGGTGACACGTCGCGCGACCTGATGCCGGGAACGGTCCCGTTTGCGCAGGTCCCGCGCAACGTGAATCCCGCGTCCGGCTTCCTGATCAACGCCAACAACACGCCGTATCAGGCGGCAGGGCAGGGGTCCGAGCTTCGCCCGCAGGATTACAGCCCGCTGCTCGGGATCGAGACCGACACCACCAACCGCGGCACCCGCGCGCTCGAACTGATGGGTCAGACCCCGCGGATCAGCGAGGCGGATCTGCTCAGGATCAAGTTCGATACCGGGATCAGCCGCGATGGCTGGGCCGCGAAATGGTATCGCGACATCGCCGCGATCGATCCGCGCGGCGACACCCAGTTGCTGGCCGCACTCGACCTGTTGCAACGCTGGAACAGAAACTTCGATGGGCAGCACAGCGGGCAGGCACTCGCCGCGATCCTGCTGCGGACCGGGCAGAAATGGCACTACCAGCGCCGCCCCGAACTCGACCCGCGCGATGCGCTGGTAAAGGCGGCGGCGTATCTCCAGAAGCATTTCGATACGCTCGACCCGCCGCTCGGCACCGTGCTGCGGTTGCGGCAGGGGAAGGTCGACCTCCCGCTCGACGGTGCGCCCGACGTGTTGCGCGCTGCGTCGACGTGGAACGAGGCCCCTGACGGGCGGCTCGTCGTCAATCACGGCGACAGCTTCATCATGCTGATGACATGGGACAAAGCAGGGCGGGTGGAATCGCGCTCGATCCAGCCGTTCGGCGCTGCGACGACGCGGCCCGAGTCACCGCATTATGCCGACCAGGCGCCACTGTTCGCCGCGCACCGTTTCAAGCCGGTGCTGTTCTGGCGCGAGGACCTCCGGCGAAACGTGGAACGCGTGTATCGGCCCTAGCCGCAGAGCACGGGGCAATCGACGCTGCCTGTAGCATAGTGCCGAAGCGTCAAACTGGCGTTGGCTATTGGAATCAGTAGACTGGGCCATATCCCGCGCTTGGATGGCGCTGTCGACCAGCGTCGTGCGGGATGATATTGCAAGGGCATGATCATGATTTCCAGCGAAACGCCCGATTGGGAGCGCGAGCGGCGGACCGGGTGGGTCCCGTCGAAGGCGCTGCTGGCGTCGGTCCGCGATTATCAACGGTTACGCCACGCATCCGGCGCGATCGCTGCGGTGCGGAAGCGCGTGGCGGTTCTGCGTCACCGATTCTGGACGGTGGTGACCGGGGCCGACATCCCGCTCAACGCACGCCTGGGCGGCGGTTTGCTGATGCCGCATCCCAATGGCATCGTCATCCATCCCGATGCGGAAATCGGACCCAATTGCCTGATCTTCCAGCAGGTGACGATCGGCGCGGCGAAGGGCGGCATCCCCACAATCCGCGGGCACGTCGACATCGGCGCAGGCGCGAAGATCATCGGCGGCGTGACGATCGGCGCGCATGCCCTGATCGGCGCGAATGCGGTCGTCATCACCGACGTCCCCGAAGGCGCGACTGCGGTGGGCAATCCCGCGCGTATCCTGTTCCCGAGATCTGCCGGGAAAGTGGCCGGCCCCGCTACCGACCCAACCGGGCCAAGCGACGCCATGTCCGCGATCGGCGGTTCCACGCAGGACTGATTCCACCGTCTGGCCCGCGCGGCCAGTGCGCCGTAGCTGCGCACCAATTGCAACCCTAAATGCCATTGCTATACCGCAGCGCATAGCGGTCTGCCGAGGACCGTTAACTCCGAGGAATACGTACCAGTATGACCGTCAAACTCCTCGCGCTCTCTGGCGTTGCGCTGGCGACGCTCGCCACACCGGCGCTCGCGCAAACCGCCCCCGCCGCGCTACCAAAGCCCGCCCCGGTCGCGGATCTCGTCCGCCAGGTCGACATTCCCTATAGCGCGTTCAGCCTCCCCAACGGCCTGCGCGTCATCGTCAACACCGATCGCAAGGCGCCGGTCGTGGCGGTCAGCATCTGGTACAATGTCGGTTCCAAGTTCGAGCCCAAGGGCAAGACCGGCTTCGCGCATCTGTTCGAGCATCTGATGTTCAACGGCAGCGAAAACGCGCCGGGGGACTATTTCGATTACACCAAGGCGATCGGCGCGACCGACCTCAACGGCACGACCTCGTTCGACCGCACCAACTATTTCGAGACCGTTCCCGCCGCCGCGCTCGAACGCACCTTGTTCCTCGAGAGCGACCGGATGGGCTATCTGCTGGGGGCGATCACCCCGGCGGTCGTCGACGAACAGCGCGGCGTCGTCCAGAACGAGAAACGGCAGAGCGACAACCAGCCCTACGGTCTGGTCGAATACAAGCAGGTCGAGACGCTGTTCCCCCCGACGCACCCCTATGGCCACACCACGATCGGATCGATGGTCGATCTCGATTCCGCCAGCGTCGAGGACGTCAAGGCGTGGTTCCGCGGGCATTATGGCCCCAATAATGCGGTGCTGGTCCTCTCGGGCGATATCGACGCGGCCAAGGCCAAGACGCTCGTCACCAAATATTTCGGCGCGATCCCGCGCGGGCCGCAGAGCGTCGCGCCACCCGCACCCGTGCCGACGCTCCCGATCGCCAAATATGAGACGATGAAGGACCGCGTCGCGAATACGCGCATCCTTCGGATGTGGGCGGTGCCCGGTTTCAAGGACAATGACTGGGTCGCGCTCGACGTCGCGGCGGGCGCGCTCGGCGGGTTGTCGAGCAGTCGGCTCGACAATGCGCTGGTCCGCAAGGAAAAGCTCGCGGTCTCGGTATCGGCGAGCAACGAGACTCTGGCGCAGGTCGGCATGTTCACGATCAGCGCGGACGTCCGCCCCGGCGTCGATCCGGCGCTGGTCGCCAAGCGGCTCGACGAGATCGTCGCCGATTTCATCGCCAACGGTCCCACCGCGGACGAAGTCCAGCGGCTGGCGACCCGCGACGCGGCGGGCACGATCGCCGGACTCGAATCGACCGGCGGTTTCGGCGGCAAGGCGGTCGCGCTGGCGCAGGGCGCGCTCTTTGCGGACGACCCGGCCTATTACAAGAAGCAGCTCGCCATGCTCGCCGCGGAAACGCCGGAGAAGGTCAAGGCCGCCGCCGCCAAGTGGCTGTTGCGCCCGGTCTACGGCCTCACCGTGGTGCCCGGCCCGCGCGATGCCTATGTCGAGGCGACCCCGCCTGCCAAGGTCGTCACCGCGCCCGAGCCCGCGGTCAAGGGCACGCGCGGCGGCTTGCCCGCGGTCGGGACGCTCGGCGAACTGGTCTATCCCAAGATCGAGCGCGCCAAGCTGCGCAACGGGATCGAGCTGGTCTACGCCTATCGCAACGCAGTGCCGATCACCAAGGCGGTGATGAGCTTCGACGCGGGCGTCGCGGCGGACGTGGCGGGCAAGCTCGGCACGCAGCAATTGACGCTCGCGATGATGACCGAAGGCACCACCACGCGCGACTCGATCGCGTTGGCGGAAGCCAAGGAGCGGCTGGGTGCGAACATCTCGGCAGGGTCGAGTGCGGACCGCACCTATCTGTCGCTGTTCACGCCAAGCGCGAACCTCGCCGCCTCGACCGAGCTGTTCGCCGACATCGTCCGCCACCCGAAGTTCGATCCCGCCGAAGTCGCGCGGCTCAAGAACCAGCAATTGTCGCGGATCGCGGCGGAACTGACCAGCCCGGGCGGGCTTGCCTCGCGCGTCTATCCCACGCTGCTTTACGGCGCCGCCTCGCCTTATGCCAAGGCGTTCGGCAGTGGCGACGCCAAGGCGGTCGCGACGCTCGGGCGCGACGATCTGATCGCGTTCCAGAACCGCTGGATCCGCCCCGATACCGCCAAGATCTTCGTCGTGAGCGACCGGCCGCTCGCCGAGATCAAGGGGGTCCTCGATGCGCGGTTCGGTGACTGGACGCCGACGGGCGCGCGCGGAACCAAGGACTTTACCGTCGCCACCACGCCCGCCACCCCCCGGATCGTGCTGATCGACCGACCGGACTCTCCGCAGTCGCTGATCGTCGGCGCGCTGCCGACCGGCTTGGTCGGCACCGACGACTTGCTCACCGTGACGACCGCAAATGATGCGCTTGGGGGCGATTTCCTGTCGCGCATCAACCTCGACCTGCGCGAGACCAAGCACTGGTCCTACGGAGTCAGCGGTTCGTTCCGCCGGGCGGAGCATCAAACGCCGTACCTGCTCACCGCGCCGGTTCAGGCGGATCGCACGGGAGACTCGATCAAGGCGTTGCAAGGCGACGTGAAGGCGTTCCTGACGACCAAGGGGATCACCCAGTCCGAATTCGACCGGACGATCACGGATTCGATTCGGTCGCTGCCCGGAAACTTCGAGACGTCGGGCGCGGTCCTCGGCGCGATGCAGTCGAACGACCTGTATCGCCGCCCGGACGATTATTTCGCGACCCTCCCGCAAAAATATCGTGCAATGACGCCGGGCGAACTTGACGCTGCGGCACGCAAGGCGCTCGACCCGTCGAAGATCGTCTGGGTCGTGGTGGGCGACGCGAGCAAGGTCCGCGGTCAGCTTGACAGCATCGGCCTACCGGTCGAGGTGGTCCCGGCGGCGTCCGTAGCGGACGTGCGCTAAGCTGATTCAGGAGAGATACGATGGCTGCTGTCGATGGAAGCTGGGATACGATCGTCAAGTCGCCGCTGGGCGACCAGAAGGCTGTGCTGACCGTCAAGACCGACGGCGACAGCTGGACCGGTAGCCAGGTCGGCGCGATGGGCGCGGTCGACATCACGGATGGCAAGGTCGAGGGCGACACGATCAAGTGGACGATGTCGATCACCGTCCCGATGCCGATGAGCCTCGATTGCAGCGCGACCGC
This sequence comes from Sphingomonas sp. PvP055, assembly GCF_040546365.1. Lineage (NCBI taxonomy): Bacteria > Pseudomonadati > Pseudomonadota > Alphaproteobacteria > Sphingomonadales > Sphingomonadaceae > Sphingomonas > Sphingomonas sp. PvP055. The sequence continues at coordinate 3,620,598 of NZ_JBEPNS010000001.1, read as the reverse complement.
CGAGGGCGACACGCTGACGGGTTCGGTCGGCGCCGGGGCGTTCGGCAGCTTCCCGATGACGGGCACGCGCCAGGCATAAGCCTTGACGATTGCATGATCAAAAACGGCCTGCTGCCCGAAGGGGCGGCAGGCCGTTTTGTATGGGCGTCGTGCCGTCAGGCGTCGATGCTCGTCCCCAGCGCGGCATGGACCAGCCCGCCGTCGACCGTGATCGTGTCGCCGATCACATAATCCCCCGCGCGGCTGGCGAGATAGATCGCCGCGCCCGCCATGTCCTCGTCGACCCCGATGCGTTTGGCCGGGATCGACTTGGCGATCGCCTCGCCATGGTCGCGCGCCGCCTTGTTCATCTCGCTCGCGAACGCGCCAGGGGCGATCGACGTGACGTTGATGTGGTCGGTCACCAGCCGCGCCGCCATCCGCTTGGTGAGATAGATCAGCGCCGCCTTCGACGCCTGATAGCTGTACGTCTCCCACGGGTTGAGCCGCTGCCCATCGATCGAGGTGATGTTGATGACCTTGGCGGGGCGCCCTGCGCTCGCGGCGGCCTTGAGCGGCGCGTGGAGTGCCTGCGTCAGGAAGAACGGCGACTTGACGTTGAGGTCCATCACCTTGTCCCAGCCTTTTTCGGGAAAGACCTCGAACGGCTCGCCCCAGGCGGCACCGGCGTTGTTGACCAGGATGTCGAGCCGGTCGGTGTGCTCGGCCAGTTGCGCGGCGAGCGCCTTGCACCCCGCGACGGTCGACACGTCCTGCGGCAGCGCGATGCACTTCTCGCCCAGTTCGGCGGCGGTTTCGAAACAGGCGTCCGCCTTGCGCGCGGAGATATAGACGGTCGCGCCCTGCGCGATGTAGCCCGCCGCAATCATCTTGCCGATCCCGCGCGAGCCCCCGGTGACGAGCGCGATGCGGCCATCGAGCCGGAACAGGTTGGTGGTGTCCATGCAATACTCTCCCCTCCCGCTTGCGGGAGGGGCTGGGGGTGGGCGCCCGCTCTCCGCGTACGGAACGCTTTGTTATACCGGGCGCCCACCCCCGGCCCCTCCCGCAAGCGGGAGGGGAGAAGTCGGTTCATCCCCCCCGCTTGATCGTCTCGCGTGCGATGATGATCTGCTGGATCTGGCTGGTGCCTTCGTAAATGCGGAACAGCCGGACGTCGCGGTACAGCCGCTCGATCCCGTAATCCGCGATATACCCTGCGCCCCCGAAGATCTGCACCGCGCGGTCGGCGACGCGGCCGACCATCTCGCTTGCAAAATACTTCGCGGCGGCGGATTCCATCACAACGTCCTTGCCCGCATCCTTCGCGGCGGCGGTTTCCAGTACCATCGCGCGCGCCACCAGCGCCTCGGTCTTCGAATCCGCGAGCATCCCCTGGATCAACTGATGGTCCGAGATCGCCTTGCCGAACTGCTTGCGCGTCGTCGCATAGGCCACGCAATCCGCGATCAGCCGCTCGGCCACGCCGACACACACCGCCGAGATATGCAACCGCCCGCGATCGAGCACGCGCATCGCGATCTTGAAGCCTTCGCCCTCCGCGCCAAGCCGGTTCTCGGCGGGGACGATGACATCGTCGAAATGCACGTCGGCGACCTTCGCGCCCTTCTGCCCCATCTTCTTCTCGGGCTCGCCGATGCTGACCCCGGCCAGATCGCGCGGCACGAGGAAGGCGGATACGCCGCGCGCGCCGGGATCGTCGCCGGTCCGCGCCATCACGGTGAACAGGTCGGCCTTGTCGGCATTGGTGATGTAGCGCTTGGTCCCCGAAAGCCGATACGCCTGCCCGTCGAAGGTCGCGCGCGTCTTTACTGCGCCCGAATCGCTCCCGACTTCGGGCTCGGTCAGAGCGAAACTGGTGATGATCTCGCCGCTCGCGATCCGCGGGAGCCATGCGGCTTTCTGCTCGGGCGTTCCCGCCATCACCAGCCCCTGGCTGCCGATCCCGACGTTGGTCCCGAAAGTCGAGCGGAACGCGGGCGTGGTCCGGCCAAGCTCGATCGCGACCTTGGCCTCTTCGAGCATCGTCAGCCCGAGGCCACCGTATTCCTCGTCGATCGACAGGCCGAACAGCCCCATCTCGCGCATTTCCTGCACGACGTCGGCGGGGATCGCATCGTCCGCTTCGACTTGAGCCTCGAGCGGACGGAGCCGTTCGGCGACGAACCGGCGGACCGTGTCGATCAGCGCGTCGAAGGTTTCGGGGTCGAGTGCCATGGATCCTCTCGCATCTTTGAAGCGTGGCATCGGCGATGCCCCAAAGTGGCGGGTCTCGCAAACCCGAAATTCCAAAATCATCATCAACGTGGCGCATTGACCCGCTAAACCCCCGTACTAAGGTGTTCAAAAGCACAGGAGAGGTAGATGCGTTTTGCGGGCAAACGGGCTGTCGTCACCGGCGGAGCCTCGGGCATCGGCCGCGCAACCGCGCTTCGGCTGGCGCAGGAAGGCGCCGAGGTGTGGATCGGCGACATCGACGAAGCGGGCGGTGCAGAGGTTGCCGCCACATCCAACGGGCGAATCCACTTCCTGCGAACCGACGTGCTTCAGGCAGGCGAGATCGAAGCGATGATGCACGCGGCCGATGCCGCGGGCGGGCTCGATGTCGTGTTCAACAATGCGGGCGCGGCCGGGTCACGCGATTCGATCGACGCAATCTCGCCCGAGGATTGGGACCGCACCCAGGCACTGCTGCTGCGCTCGGTCGCACTCGGCATCCGTTATGCGGCCCCGCTGATGATCGCGCGCGGGCAGGGCGGGGCGATCGTCAACACGTCGTCGGTCGCGGCGCTCCAGACCGGCGCGGCACCGACCGCCTATTCGGTCGCCAAGGCGGGCGTCTTGCATCTGACGACGCTCGCCGCCGCCGATCTTGCACAGCACCGGATCCGCGTGAATGCGGTGTGCCCGGGGTTCATCACGACCAACATCTTCACCTCCGCACTCGGCATTCAGGGCGAGAAGCGCGATCTGGCGAACGGGATGATCGGCCAGGCGGCGGCGCAGGCGCAACCGCTCCAGCGCGCGGGCACGTCGGAGGATATCGCGGCGGCGGTCGCCTATCTCGCGAGCGACGATGCGGCGTTCGTCACCGGAACGCGGATCGTCGTCGATGGCGGGCTGACGATCGGCCCGCGGCACAGTTGGGACCCCAAGGCCCCCTCGATGTTTGCGGCACTGGAGGCGTTCGCCTCGTGAGCGTCGCAATCGCCGCGCCCGCTGCGCGGCGGCTGTCGCGCAGAAGCCGACTGTCGTTCGGGATCGGGTCGATCGCGTACGGCGTGAAGGACAATGGCTTCGCCACCTTCCTGCTGCTGTTCTACAATCAGGTGATCGGCCTGCCCGCCGCATCGGTCGGGCTCGCGATCATGGCGGCGCTGGTGGTTGAGGCGTTCGTCGATCCGCTCGTCGGCTATCTGTCGGATCATACGCGCGGGCGATGGGGGCGGCGGCATCCGTGGATGTATGCGTCGGCACTGCCCGTCGCGATCGGCTGGCTGTTGCTGTGGAACCCGCCCGAATGGGGGCAGGAGGCGATGCTGCTCTACGTGTTCGGCAGCGCGCTGCTGGTGCGGGTCGCGCTGTCGATGTTCGAGATTCCCGGCGCCGCGCTGGGCCCCGAACTCAGCGCGGATTATGACGAGCGGACGCGGTTGTTCTCGTATCGCTATCTGTTCGGCTGGGGCGGCGGGCTGGCGATGCTCGCGCTGGCGTATGGCGTGTTCCTCGTGCCCGATGCGACGCACCCGGTGGGGACGCTCAACGCGGATGGCTACTCCCGGATGGCGGCGGTCTCGGCGCTGGTGATGGCGACGTCGATCCTGGTGTCCGCGATCGGGCTGCACCCGGAGATCCCGCACCTGCCGCAAGTCCCGCGCTCGGACGAGACGTTCGCGGAGCATCTGCGCGACTTCGGTCGGACGGTGTGGAACCGCGGGTTCCTGTGGCTGATGGCGGCCGGGCTGTTCGCTTATACCGCGCAGGGTATTTCGTTCGCGCTGTCGCTGTACATGTACCAATTCGTCTGGGTCTTCGCGCAGGGGGATTACAATTATCTGTCGCTCGCGCTGATGGCGGGCGCGCTCGGCGCGTTCTTCCTTGCCCCCGCGCTGACCCGCGGCGGGGACAAGCCGCGCAGCGCGATGGCGTTGTCGTTCGGCGCGGGCGTGTTGCTGACAGCACCCTATCTGCTGCGGTTCGCAGGGCTGTTCCCGAATCCGGGGTCGCCGCTGCTGCTGCCTGTGCTGCTGACGATCTTTGCCGCCAATACCGCCTGCGGCGTGTCGGCGTTCATTCTCGGGGCGGCGATGCTGTCCGACGTGGTCGAAGACTCGGAAGTCCGCACCGGCAAGCGTTCCGAAGGCGTGTTCTTCGCGGGCGGGTTCTTCGTGCAGAAGCTGGTCGGCGGGCTCGGGATCTTCGTTGCCGGGCGGATTCTTGCGTTCGCGGCGTTTCCCGACGGCGCGAAGCCGGGGCAGGTTCCGGTTGCGACGATCGATCGGCTGACGCTGGTGTTCATCGTGCTCGAACTGGGATTCTACGTCGCGGCGGGGCTCTGTTATGCGCGCTTCCCGTTTGGCCGCGCCGAGCATGACGCGCGGCTGCGGGCGAGGGATTAGCCGGCAATCGGTCGGATAAACCCGGTCAGCGCCCAGCCCGACTTGCACGGTCCCACATAGGGGCGCGGCGCGGCGATCGGCGCGGCGACTCCGCAATCGCCCCCATCGGCGGGCATCACGACGATCCCCTGCCAGCGTTGATCGAGCGATCGGGTGCAGCGGAACACGCGCGTGCCCTCGCCAAGCCGGGCGACTTCGTCGGCTTCCGCGAACGGGGCGGCGCGCAAGGGAAGATACGCCTCTCCGGCAGGCGACAGATTGACGACCTCGCCGACCCCGGCGCACGCCTGGAAGGCGGAGCCGCCTTCGCCGGTCTGGACCGGCTGCACGCCAGGCGCCGGCGCGGTCGTGTTCGTGTCGTACAGATCCGCATCGTTGCCGAATCCTCCGCCGGACGAGCAGGCGGCAAGCAGCAGGCATAACGCCGTAGCGGTTCGGTTCATGCCGCGAATCCTAGCCGCGCGGCAGCCGTTTGGCGAGCGCGATCGTGTTTCGCAGTCGTTTCGCGACGCCCGAAATGGCAGTCATCGCGCGGCCAACTCGCTTCATCCGAAAAGGTTCCGTTCATCGGGGAGCAAGGGTTTCCACGCGGCACCGGACCTGCTTTGACAGGCTCAACGACGAGCTAGACCTGTTTCCAAGACCGTGGGGGTCCCATGAATTTCAAGGCTTTGACAGCGCGTTTTGCGCTGGTGGTAGCGTGCGCCCTGACGATGGCGACCCCGGCGATGGCGCAGTTCTGGCAGTGCGCGCCTTATGCGCGGCAGATTTCCGGCATCGAGATCCGCGGCAATGCCAACACCTGGTGGTCGCAGGCAGCCGGTCACTACGCCCGCGGTCACGCCCCCAAGGTCGGCGCAGTGCTTGCTTTCTCCGCCACGAGCCGGATGCGGATGGGCCATGTCGCCATGGTCAGCGAAGTCGTCAGCGAGCGCGAAGTCCTGCTGACCCACGCCAACTGGTCGCGCCGCGGTGGCGTCGAGCGCGACGTGCGCGCGGTCGACGTATCGCCGAACGGCGACTGGAGCATGGTCAAGGTGTGGTATGGTCCGCAGGGCGATCTCGGCACCTCGGCCTATCCGACCAAGGGCTTCATCTATTCCGACCACGCTCCGCTGAATGACAGCGGCGACGACACGGTCGAACAGGCCCCGCGCGCGCCGATGGTGCTCGCTTCGCTGAACGACACGACGACGGTCAGCTTCTAAGAACAATTTTCACCGTTCGCCCTGAGCGCAGTCGGAAGGCCCTTGCACCGCGCGCAAGGCTTCGACTTCGCTCAGGGCGTACGGGTAGTGGGAGGGATGCGCGGTCTTACTTGGCCGGCATCGTAGCGGTCGCCGGCAACGCCCCCGCCATATCCGCCGACACCCGCTCCGCCGCGGTCATCACGCGCAGCACGTTCCCGCCCGCGAGCTTGGCGACATCGCCGTCGCTCCAGCCACGCCGCATCAGTTCCGCGAGCAACGCGGGATAGGTCGATACGTCGCGAAGCCCCTCGGGCAACACGCTCCCCACGCCGTCGAAGTCCGACCCGATCCCGACGTGATCGACCCCGGCGACCTTCGCCACATGCACGATATGGTCCGCGACCTGCGCGAGCGTGACGCGGGGTGCCGGATGCTGCTCCAGCCAGGTCTGCATCGCCGCCGCTGCCGCCTTGGGCTGCCCGATGTACAATCCGCCGAACGGTGGCGCGTTGAGCCGGGTCGCTTCGGCGGCCTTCTCCGCGGACCAGCGACGATACGCATCGGACACATAGACTGGCGCGAAATCGACCATCACCACGCCGCCGTTCGCCGCGACCAGCCGCAGCACGTCGTCCGACACGTTGCGGGGATGATCGTTCACGCTGCGCGCCCCCGAATGCGAGAAGATCACGGGCGCCTTCGTGACGCGCAGCGCGTCGCGCATCGTGTCCTCGCTGACGTGGCTCAGATCGACCAGCATCCCCAGCCGGTTGAGCTCGCCGACCACCGCCTCGCCGAACGGCGTCAGCCCGCCATGCCGCGGATCGTCGGTCGCGGAGTCCGCCCAGTCGATCGTCCGCGAATGCGTCAGCGTGAGATAGCCCGCGCCCATCGCATGATAGGCCCGCAGCACCGACAGGCTCGCATCGATCTGTCCGCCGCCCTCCACCCCGATCAGCGACGCGATCCTGCCCGCGGCATGGATCCGGCGGACGTCCGCGGCGGTGTGCGCGATCGCAAAGTCCTTGGGATAGCGCGCGACGATCTGGTGGACGAGGTCGATCTGTTCGAGCGTCTGCTTGACCTGTTCGAGCCCCGGCAGCGCCGCATCGACATAGACCGACCAGAATTGCCCGCCGACCCCGCCCGCGCGCAGCCGCGCGATATCGGTGTCGTAGCGGGGGCTGACGCGGTCGAGGCCGGCGGCGAGATCGATCGTCCAGCGCTTCTCGCCCTCGCGGTCGCGCAGCGTCTCGGGCCAGTCGTTATGCCCGTCGATCAGCGGCGTCGCGCGCAGGACCTTGGCGACCCGGTCGTCATAGCGGTCCGCAACGGCGGGCGTGGCGATCGCGGCGAGCATCACGGCAAGCAAGATGTGGCGCGACATATGGGGTCGATCCTTTCGCGGAAAGCCCCTTGGTAACCGACACCGCGCTTGCTGCAAGGGCGGTAGGCGCTGGGCGTTCGGTGGAGATCCCCTCCCTGAAAGGGAGGGGCCGGGGGTGGGTCGGCCCGTTAGACGCCCCCAACCCCTACCGCAGCGAAGCCGTCGCCATCGGCGCAGCCTTCGCGGTCACCCGCCAAACCGTATTCCCAAGATCGTCCGCAATCAGCAGCCCACCGCGCGAATCGACCGCCAGCCCGACCGGACGCCCGCGCGCCTTGCCATCGGGACCGACGAACCCGGTGACGACGTCTTGCGCCTTGCCATTGGGCTTGCCGCCCGAGAACGGGACATACACGATCTTATAGCCGTTGAGATTGCCCCGATCCCAACTGCCATGCTCCGCAACGAACGCTCCGCCCTGATAGCCGCGGGGTAAAGCGCTCGCCGCATAGAACACCATCCCCAGCGGTGCGACGTGCGAGCTCAACCCATAATCGGGCCGGATCGCCGCCTTCACCAGATCGGGCCGCTGCGGCATCACCCGCGGATCGACGTGCTGGCCCCAATAGCTGTACGGCCAGCCGTAGAAGGCGCCACCCTTCACCGACGTCATATAGTCCGGCACCAGGTCCGGCCCGATCTCGTCGCGTTCGTTGACGACCGTCCACAGCTGCCCGCTCGCCGGGTTGAAGGTCAGCCCGTTGGGGTTGCGCAAGCCGGTCGCGTACAGACGCGATGCGCCCGTCGCACGGTCGACTTCCCAGATCGCGGCGCGACCCTTTTCGGCTTCGATCCCGTTCTCGGTAATGTTGCTGTTCGATCCGACGCCGACGTAGAGCTTGCTGCCGTCGGGGCTGGCGGTGAGGCTCTTGGTCCAATGGTGGTCGATCGGGCCGCCGGGGAGTTCAGTCAGCTTTACGCCCGGTGCGGTGATCCGGGTCTGCCCGGGGACATAAGGATAGCGCATGATCGCATCGGTATTGGCGATGTACAGGTCGCCCCCGACCAGCGTGATCCCGAACGGCGAATGGAGATGGTCGAGCAGCACGCTGCGCAGTTCGGGCTTGCCGTCGCCATTGGCATCGCGGAGCAGCGTTACCCGGTTGCCGCCCTTCGCCCCGGCGCCGGCATAGCCCTGCACCAGACCCATGATGATTTCCTTGGGCCGCTTGATCGGCTCGCTGCCGGGGCCGTTCGCTTCCACGACGAGCACGTCGCCATTGGGCAGGACGTAGGGCTGGCGCGGATGCTGCAGCTGGGTCGCGAGCGCGGTCACCTGCAAGCCGGGCGCGACCGTCGGTGCGGCGCCCGCCCAGCTTCCGACCGGCGCGACGTGCATCGGGGGCACGAGATACTGGTTGATGGCGGGCAGATGCGGGTCGGCGCCGATCTGCTTCTCGGTCGACCCGCCGGCACCGCTGCACGATGCCAGCGCGAGCGTCGCCGCGCCCAGGAGAAGCGGGGGAAGGCTGCGCATCATGCGGCTCCTGTGGACTGGCGATGGGCGACCGTCGTGCCGGTCCAGCTCGATACGATCACGAGCACCGCGACGATCGCCGAAAGGATGATTCCGGTCGGCATCACCGAAGTCCATCCATCCCGGCTGTGGATGAAGGCGTTGACCAGCGCGAGGCCCAGCACCGCGACGTTGAGGAGACTATGGAACCACGGCCGCGGCGCCCGCCGCACCCTGCGGCGGTTGCGCGCGAAATCGACGATCCCGGCCACCGCCGCGAACCCGCCCATGATCAGCCCGCCGGTGATGAGCCACACCGAGAAATTGGCCCACTGCATCTCGGCGGTGTTGACGTAGGTCAGGTCGGTCAGGAACGCCGCGGTAAAGAACGCGAGCGGAAACGCGGCGAGCAGCGTGTGGATCGGATGCGGGGGCGGCACCGTCTGGGGCGCGTGGAGGTCGTGTGGCGGCATGGTCTGCAGTCCTCGGAAGTCCCCGCTGATACGTTCCGCGAGCGGGGGTGTTCCAGAGTGTTGCTAGATTGTGAGTTTGGGTGGTGGCGAAGGTTGTTGCGAGCCCAGAAACCGCCGTTGACCGGGCAGGCCAACGCAAAGTGTAATTGGCTGGCAATGGGACATTCCTGCCTTTCGCAACGTCTGCGGCGGTCGACCGATCGTGCGGACACACCGAGCCTGCGACAGGGACTGAACCAGTCGTAGGCCGCCTTGGTCAGCCCATACTGCGCAGGGGGATCGCTCCTCCGCAGGCCATTCCTGATCACGAACATGACGCCGCTGATGATACGAAGGTCATCGACCCGCGGTACACCGTGGGACAGCGGACAATAGGGGATCGATCCGGCGCATATGGCCCTCGGAAAGCCAGATCAATTCCGTATCGCCATCTCCCGAGCTACACTCGGTACGATACGATGCCATTCCGGGCAGCCCCTACCACAAATGCCAATCATCCAGCGCAAAAGCGACCGGCCCGGACAAGGCTCCTGTCAGCAGCACGAGAGCGAAAATAACGAGGCCGAATGTTGGGTAGGCCCATATGCCCAGGCCGTGTCGCCACCGCGTGAGGGCTCCCCGCCCGGGAGGTCCAACCTCTCGACCTATGCGGCACGCGTAGATGATCGAACCGGTGAGGGAGATACCCGTCACGACCGTGCCCAACGCAAACCACAGCAATTTGGTGAACAAGCCGCCGAACGTGCCGAAATGCAGCGGGTTGGACGCCAGGTACAGCCGTGCGACGGCGTTCTGCCGCCCAGCCAGCGCAGTCTTCACGATCGTGCATCGCGTTGGATCGATTGCCACCCGGCTCGCAGTGTCCGCCGTCAACACAGCGCCGTCTCGTCCCATCGCCACGAGGGGATCGCCTGGAGTCTCGGGCAGAACGACAAGGGCGATATCCAGCCCGCGCACCCGGTCGCCCAACAGATCGAGGCATTGGTCGAGCGTCGTCCGCTCCCGCACCGCACTCTGCGGGGCGGCAAGCGATGCGCCGGACGGTTCAATCCCGATCGATGCCGTAAGGTACAGCATTCCGGTGACGGCAATGATTGCGACGAACCATAGCGACCACAGCGCTGCGAAGCGGTGGAGGTCGCCGGCGAACTGGCGCAACCGCCCGCGCCGATACTGCGGCAACCGCAGAAACCCTCGCCAGAAACGCTTGTACGACACCAGACCCGTCACCAGCAGCGTGCCAAGTAAAACCGAGAACAGGCTGACGATGAAATACCCAAGAGCGTTCGGCAGGATCAGGCGCCGGTGCAATTGGCGCAGCACCTGCTGGACATTGCGCCAGGATGTCGTGCCCGCGAACCGGCCGTCGACAGGATTGGCCCAGATCCGTCGCGTTTCTCCCGACGGCAAGGCGACACTTGCCTGGGCGGCAAAACCCGGACCGATGGGGGCGCGCAATATCTCGACCCGCCCGCCGTCGGCATGCGCAAGCGCCGTCGCGTGAAGCGCGCGCCACGCGACCGGTGCGTCTGCGGGCGCGGCCGAGCGCATCACCGGCGTCAGTAGCCAGTCGATCTCGTTCGATACGGTCGCTAGCGTACCGGTCGCCAGGATGAAGGTGAGTATGGCGCTCAGCTTCAGGCCGACCCAGCTATGGACCCCCCACCACGCGGATCGCCCCTTTGTTTTCGCCATGACGTCAGAAACGCTTGCGGAACTCTACGAACGCAGTGCGCGGCTTGCCTGGAAAGGACCCGTTCCGAAGGCCGAAGCCGGACGCCGCATATTCGCGATCGAGCAGATTCTCGACCCGCAGCATGACTTCGGCGAAGCCCAGATCGGTGGTGATCGTGCTGTCAAACACGACATAAGGCTTCACCCGCTCCCCATTGAAGCCCCGCTGGGCGGAGACATATTGGCCGCCTGCTGCAAACGCTGTCCGGAGAGGAGCAACCTGGTAGCGCGTCCAAAAGCCTGCCTGGCTCTCGGGCGCATTGACGAAGCGATCGCCGACGGCGTTGGACAGCGACTGGCCCGGCAGGGTCCCGGTGATCCGCGTGTCGTTATAGGCGTAATTGGCCAGCAGCAGCCAGTTTTTGGTGATGTCTGTCGATAGCGTCAGCTCGACGCCCTTGCTGGTGACCTCCCCAATCGGCGCGAGCTGGTCGACGCCGTTGACGGGCGGTTTGGTGCTATCGACCTGCAGCATATTGCGACGGACGATGCGATAGGCGGCTATGCCCGCCTGGACCTTGCCGCCCAGCAGCGCGGTTTTGACGCCACCTTCGATCTGGTTGCCGGTCATCGGCGCGAACGGGCCGCCGGCATCGGTGGCTTGGCTGCTGGTGGATTGCGGCTCGAAACTATCCGACCAGTTCAGATAGACCGATATGTCGGAACGAGGCTTGTAAATCGCACCGGCGCGCCATGTCGTGGCCCCACCATCTGCGCCCGTCCGTGCCACGCGATCCTGGTCCCGAAACCAGTCATGGCGGACACCTCCGACAAGCAGGATATGGTCGCCGAGCGCGATCTGATCCTGAGCGTAGAGGCCGTAGCGGGTCGCGCGTGATCGATCGACCTCGAACGGCATTGCGGCGACGCCGTAGCTGGATATTGGCGTCGCACCGTAGATCGGGTTGCTCAGGCTGATGGGGGGCACCACGCCACCCGCCTCGACCGGGTCGGCACCGCGGTTCCGAAACAGCGCATCCTCCTGATACCAGTCGCCACCCGCCAGAACGGTGTGCGCGATCCCGCCCGTGTGCAGCTTCGCAATCACATTGGCAGCCGTCGACAAGCCTTCGGTTCGACGGATCTGATCCGAATAGTCCCGTGGCACGCTGTCGAGAACGCGGCCGTCCGAGCCGAACTGATAGTTGGGATTGTGGAATTGCTGGCGTTCGTTGTAGCGGAACCAGCGGCCGCTGACATTGACGGACACCGCATCGCTCAGTTCGCTTTCGACGAGCGCCTGATAATATTGCGTGTTGAGCTTGATGAAGTCCGTGGGCTCCGCTGCATTGAACCGAACGCCGGCCTGCAGGTTTCCCTGCCGATCGACGGGGACGCCGCGAAGGCGATTGCCGGGCAGGTTTTGATCGGCATAGGTCGCCTGCACCGTTGCTTTGGTGCGCTCACCCAGTTTGAACTGCAGCCCGGCATCTCCGATTGCCGTCCTGTTGCTGGCATTGCGACGGAAGTCGTCGAACTTTTCATAAAAGCCCCCAAGCCGTCCGGTAACCGCGCCGTCCGCGGTGATCGGCCCCGTTACGTCCGCAGACCCGCCAACCCGGTCAAAGGTGCCGACGATCCCCCGCAAGTCCGCCGCAAAGGTGTCGCCTGGCTTCTTGGTAACGTAGTTGATCGTGCCGCCGGGGGAGCCTGGACCGAACAACATGCCCGCAGGGCCTTTAAGGAATTCGACGCGCTCGATCGTGAAAAGCTGCGGCACGGAGAACGCCTGGTAGGGATCGCCGCGAAGCCCGTCGTAGAACGCTCCCTGCTGACGAAACCCGCGGAAGGTGACGCCCGAGTAGGAAAAGAAGCTCACCCCCGCGACATCGCGATACAGGTCGGTGATCTGGCGGGCGCCCTGATCCTGGATCAACTGCGAATTGATGATGTCGACGGATTGCGGAATGTTGATCGGATCCTCTGCCACCTTCCCGATCCTCGTGTCCGGTACCGTGTAAAGCTGGCGAGCGCGGCCGGTCACGATGATATCCTCGTTCTGTCCTTCTGCGGCCTCGGACACGGTCTGCGCCGACGCATACATTGGACAGCCCGCAGCCATGGCGAGCATCGAGACCCTGAATTTCATTATTACCCCACCCCATTAATGATAAGCGTTCGCATTAGCGATAGGGTTTTGGAGTTGCAAGTCGTTACGGTCCTGGCATGACTCGACGCAACAATACTCCCTAGTCCCACAGACATTGACTACTACGGTGCTGGTCCATTCCCTGTGGAGTAAGGTCTCGGGGCGACCTTGCTATGGCCGCTCTACCGCGCCGAGCACTTCAGCCCCGCGCAGTTCGACCGAACCACGCACGCTGAGCAAAAAGTCTTTCGTTAAGGGGGCAAGTTCATTCGCGGGCGGCGTGATGACTGGTACGGAAGGGGACAGCAGTACGGCTTCGGTACAGCATACGAACGACCGGATCCGGCTTGAGCGGATATTCATGCGCCGACCGCGGATTGACTTGCGTTGGTCGTGTGCTGTCGAACCGCAATCTGGAGCGGGTCGGCAGCTTCAGCGAAATGCGTTACGAAAACTGGATCGGCTAGAAACGAACATCCTCGACCCTTCGGCCGACCCCACCCCTACCGAAACAACCCCAACGGAATCGCCCCAGCCATCGCCCGATACCCCACCGGCGAAGGATGCAGCCCGTCCCCAGAATCATACGCCTTCCGCAACCGCGTCGGCGCACCAGGATCGCGCATCAAAGCGTCGAAATCGATCACCGCGTCGAAATGCCCCGGCGCCCGGATCCACGCATTGACCGCCGCGCGGTCGGCCTCGTTCTGCGCGTCGGGGTGATAATAGCCCGATCCCCCATCCGGCAGGATCGTCGCGCCATACACCTTGATCCCCGCGGCATGCGCGCGCGCGATGACCTGGCGATACGCGCCGATCATCCGCGCGACCAGTGCCGCATGCGCCGCCGCCGACACCGGCGCTTCGCGGGTCAACGTGCCGAGATCGTTGATCCCCTCGAGCACGATCAGATAGCGCACCCCCGGCTGCGCGAGCACGTCGCGGTCGAACCGCGCGAGCATGTTGGGGCCGAGCCCGTCCGACAGCACGCGGTTGCCGCCGATCCCGTGGTTGAGCACGCCGACCGTCGCGGTCGCCGGGTTCGCGTGGAGCCGGTTCGCGAGCAGGTCGGGCCAGCGGTCGTTGCCGTCGGTGGTCGCGCCATGTCCGTCGGTGATCGAATCGCCGAGCGTGACGATCGATCGCGCAGCGGGAGAGGGCGCGGCTACCGCGACCCCGGCGATCTGGAACCAGTGTTCCACCGCCTGTGCGCCCGGCAAGGTCGGATCGGCGACGTGGTTTCCCGGGACCAGATAGCTGGTCGCCCGCGATCCGGGATGGCTGGTCTGGCCCGTGGGGGCAGCCGGCAGGTGCAGCGAGATCGTGACCGAGGACAAGGCGGGAACCTGGATCGCGACCGGGTCCGACCAATAGCTTGCGCCGGCCGGGATGAGCACGTCCGGCGCACCGTCGAAGGTCAGCGCATGGTCGGTCCCGGGCGTCACCGCCGCGCCACCTGCGGCGCGCGCGACGTGCGCGGTGTCGATCCGCAGCGGCTCGGTGCCGAACGCGTTGCTGAGCAGGATCCGCACGCGTGCCCCGCCAAGCGACAGCCGCACCGTCTGGCGCAGCGTCGCATCGGTCAGCGCGGCCTCGGGAAGCGCATTGCGGGGTTCGGGAATTTGCTGCGAGGTCGCCCAACTTCCGACCCATCGGTCGTGCTCCGGCGGGCGCGCGGCGAGCGTAAGGCACGCGATAAACGCCAGACCGATCAGACGGATCGTTTTCATATCGGTTTTCCCTCTCTACGCCACTATCATGTGGCTTTGGCGCCCTTGACAGCGCGTCGACGCTAGTGTTGGTAACGCTATCAAAATAATATGTCGAGTGGAGTGGGTATGAGGGGCGAACAAGGCGAGATGACGTCGGCACTTCCGGCGGACTGGAGGTCGGGCACGTTCGTCGGGCGGATGCTGACCGAGGCCGGACCATCGCCAGTGCTCGTCGTTCGCGGCGCAGCGTTCGATATGTCCAGCGTCGCACCGACGGTCGCGGCGGTGATCGAGCGCGGTGATTTCAGCGGCACCGGCGGCGCGCCGATCGCCGATTTCTCGCTCGACTCGGTCGACCTGATCAGCCCGGTCGACCTGCAATGCGTCAAGGCCTGCGGCGTGACCTTCGCGGTGTCCGCACTCGAGCGCGTGATCGAGGAACGCGGGCGCGGGGACCCCGGCGCCGCAAGCGCGATCCGCGAGCGGCTCGAAGCCCGCGTCGGCGGGTCGATCCGCGGTGTCGTGCCGGGGACGCCTGAGGCGGCCGCGCTCAAGCAGGCGCTGATCGACGATGGCCTGTGGTCGCAATATCTCGAAGTCGCGATCGGCCCGGATGCGGAAGTGTTCACCAAGGCCCCCGTGCTTGCAACGGTGGGGCCGGATGCCGATATCGGGATCCGTTCGGATTCGACCTGGAACAATCCTGAGCCCGAAATCGCGCTTCTGGTCGATAATAGCGGCAAAACCGTCGGTGCGATGCTCGGAAACGACGTCAATCTGCGCGATTTCGAAGGCAGATCGGCGCTTTTGCTCGGCAAAGCGAAGGATAACAACGCATCCTGTTCGCTCGGGCCGCTGGTCCGGCTGTTCGACGACAGCTTCACGATCGACGATGTCCGCACCGCGCAAGTCGCGCTGCGCATCGTCGGTGAGGACGGCTATGTCCTTGAAGGCGCAAGCAACATGGCGGAGATCAGCCGCGATCCGCTCGATCTGGTGCGGCAAACCTTGAGCGAGCATCAATATCCCGACGGTTTCGCGCTGTTCCTCGGCACGTTGTTCGCCCCGGTCCAGGATCGCGACGATCCTGGCCGTGGTTTCACCCACAAGATCAACGACATCGTCTCGATCGAGAGCGCCAAGCTCGGGCGACTGGTCAACCGCGTCGTCACCTCGCGCGATGCCGCGCCGTGGCAGACCGGGATCGGTGCCCTGATGACGAATCTGGCCCAACGCGGCCTGCTGGAGAAGACGCAGTGACGGCGATGCCGACCACCGACGCGATGTCAATTCGCGCGCAATATCCGAGCCTTACGGGCAAGCGCATCCTGATCACCGGGGGTGCCACCGGGATCGGCGCAGGGCTGGTCGAGGCCTTTGCCGCGCAAAAGGCCAAGATCGCGTTCGTCGATATCGACGCCACCGCAGGGGCGGCCGTGGCCGAACGGTTCGCGCCGGGCGGGTTCCACCGTTGCGATCTTCGCGACATCACCGCGCTGCAGGCGACGATCGCCACGGTCGCGGACCAGCTCGGCGGGATCGACATCCTGATCAACAACGCCGCGAACGACGACCGGCACAGCATCGCCGAGGTCACGCCCGACTATTGGGACGACCGGATGGCGACCAACCTGCGCCACCTGTTCTTCGCTGCACAGGCGGTCGTTCCGCACATGCGGCAGGCCGGCGGCGGCGCAATCGTCAATTTTGGGTCGATCAGCTGGCATCTGGGCCTGCCGGATCTGGTGCTCTACCAGACCGCCAAGGCCGCGATCGAAGGCATGACACGCAGCCTCGCCCGCGATCTCGGTCGCGACAACATCCGCGTCACGACAATCGTCCCGGGCAACGTCCAGACGCCGCGGCAGGAGCGATGGTACACGCCTGAAGGCGAAGCCGAAATCGTGTCGGCGCAATGCCTTGACGGCCGGATTCAGCCTGCGGACGTCGCAGCGCTTGCCTTGTTCCTCGCGTCGGACGATGCCCGCATGTGCACGGGGCACGACTATTTCGTCGATGCCGGCTGGCGCTGAGGAGAGGGTGACGATGGTTCAGTCGGTTTTCGCAGTCGGGGCAACGCTGGGCGAGGGCCCCGTCTGGATCGGCGATGCGCTGTGGTTTGTCGACATCAAGGCGCACCGGCTGTACCGTTTCGATCCGGCGACCGGAACGGCACAGCACTGGACCGCGCCCGACCAGATCGGCTGGGTACTCCCGACCGAAAGCGGCGATCTGCTCGCCGGGGTAAAGACCGGACTGCACCGCTTCGATCCCGCGACTGGCGCATTCACTCTGTTCCACGATCCTGAACCGCATCACCCCGACAATCGTCTCAACGACGCGACGACGGATTCGCGCGGGCGCGTCTGGTTCGGCACGATGGACGACAATGAAGCGGGCGAGACCGGGCGGCTCCACCGCCTTGCGGACGGAACGACGCAGGACAGCGGCCTCCCGCCCGTCGCGATCACCAACGGTCCCGCGGTCAGCGCGGATGCGACGACGCTCTACCACACCGATACGCTCGGCAAGCGCATCTGGCGCGTGCCGATTAACGATGACGGCACGCTCGGCACGCCCGCTGTGCACGTCGAGATCGAGGACGGCGCGGGGCATCCGGACGGGTGCGTGATCGATTCCGAGAACTGCCTGTGGACCGGGCTGTGGGGCGGCTGGCGGGTGCGGCGGTACGATCCGGCGGGCGCCGCGATCAGCGAGGTGCGCTTCCCCGTCTCCAATATCACCAAGATCGCCTTTGGCGGTGCCGACCTGCGCACCGCTTATGCCACCACCGCGCGCAAGGGGATCGACCCGGCGGCGCTGGCGGACCAACCCGAGGCGGGGAATGTGTTCGCGTTCGACCCCGGCGTGGCGGGCCTGCCCGTGACGCCGGCAAAACTATAAAATCGGGAAAAGAGGAAACACTGATGGCGACGGCATCGTTGCCCGGGCTTGGCCCGGATATGAGCAAGGTCAATTTCGGCTTTATTGCCGCCATCGTCGCGGTGGCGACGATTGGCGGATTCATGTTCGGCTATGATTCGGGCGTAATCAACGGCACGCAGAAGGGGCTGGAGGCCGCGTTCGATCTCGGCAAGCTCGGGATCGGGATCAACGTCGGCGCGATCCTCGTCGGGTCGTCGATCGGCGCGTTCACCGCCGGGCGGCTGGCCGACCGGATCGGTCGTCGCAGCGTGATGATGCTCGCCGCGGTGCTGTTCCTTGTCAGCGCGATCGCCGCGGGTGCGGCCGGATCGTCGATCGTCTTCATCATTGCCCGTATCATCGGTGGCCTTGGCGTCGGCGCGGCGAGCGTGATCTCGCCGGTCTATATTTCCGAGGTGACCCCCGCGTCGATCCGCGGCCGGTTGTCGAGCGTCCAGCAGGTGATGATCATCACCGGCCTGACCGGCGCGTTCGTCGCCAATTACGTCCTCGCCAATTATGCCGGCGGATCGACCGCGATCCTGTGGTTGGGCGAGCCGGCATGGCGCTGGATGTTCTGGCTCCAGGCGATCCCCGCCGCGATCTATTTCTTCGCGCTGCTGATCATTCCGGAGAGCCCGCGCTACCTGATGGCCAAGGGGCATGACGAGCGCGCGCGCACCGTTCTCGCGCGTTTGTTCGGCCAGGAAGAGGCGGATCGCAAGGTCACCGAAATCCGTGCCAGCTTCGCCGCCGATCATCACAAGCCGCGGCTGTCCGACTTGCTCGACAAGCGCACCGGCAAGATCCGTCCGATCCTGTGGGCGGGTATCGGTCTTGCCATCTTCCAGCAGCTCGTCGGCATCAACGTCGTGTTCTATTACGGCGCGACGTTGTGGGAGGCCGTCGGCTTCTCCGAGAATTACGCTTTGCAGATCAACATCCTGTCCGGCGCGCTGTCGATTGGTGCGTGCATCTTCACGATCGCTTTCGTCGACCGTATCGGTCGCAAGCCGCTGCTGCTCGTCGGTTCGGCGGGCATGGCGGTGACGCTGGCAACGGTCGCCTACGCCTTCTCGACCGCGGTAACCGCGGCGGACGGCGGCGTATCACTGCCGGGCAACAACGGCGTGATCGCGCTGGTTGCGGCGAACCTGTACGTCGTGTTCTTCAACTTCAGCTGGGGCCCGATCATGTGGGTCATGCTCGGCGAGATGTTCCCTAACCAGATCCGCGGATCGGGGCTTGCGGTCGCAGGCTTCGCGCAGTGGATCGCGAATGCGGCGATCTCGGTCAGCTTTCCCACGCTCGCGGTGTCGCCCGGGTTGGCGGTCACCTACACCGGCTATGCGATCTTCGCGGCGCTGTCGTTCTTCTTCGTCAAGGCGATGATCAACGAAACCCGTGGTCGCGAGTTGGAAGACATGGAAGGCTAGGGACTGCCCTTGGACCAAGGGGCCTGCCGACACGGCAGGGTCCTTGGTCCGGGGACTCCCGGTCACGCCGGTATGGCAGGCTCGGCGCTGCGGTTCGACATTTCGGTTTCGATCCGCGCGACCGCGGCTTCCGCAAGGCCCCGAGCGTGCGACCGCCGTACGCTGTTGGCCCAATAGACCAGCCCCATCCCCGGCCAGGACCGTGGCGGGGCCTCGCCCAGCGCAGCCGCGATGCGCGCAAGAAAGTCCCGCTCGCGGCGATCCGCCCGCCTCGCCTGCACCGGCAGGAATTTGCGCGCGCCGGTATAATGGCGGACCGACGCCGTCGCCCAGGCCGACGTATGCAGCGCAAAGGTCTGCATGTTCCACGCCAGCGGCAGCGCAACCCAGTTCCCGGCAAAGGTGAGGTTGAAGGGACACTGATCCGCGGTCGTGCACCGCACATAGATCGGGCACCCCGATTGATGCCGCACGCAATTCGCCAGATAGGTTTCGCGCATCGCGTGCATGTCGAAGTTCCGGAAATCGAACGCGATGAGCCCGGAGTTGAAATAATGCCGGTGAGTCCGGTCGGGGTGATGGACCTGCAACTGGTAGAATGCGCCCGCATTGCAGTCCGCGAGATCGTTCACCGCGGCGATTGCGTTTCCCCGGAAATCGATCGTGCTTACCGATATGGGATCGAAGAACAGGATGTCGGTATCCGCATAGACCGCGATGTCATAGCGGTCGGCCAGCGTCTCCAGCGCGGCGAACTTGCCGTAAGCGGTCGGCGTGATGTGGGCTGCCGTCTTGAGCGTCATGGCAGCAAGCGGATCGTCGCGCAGGCGCGTCACCTCGATCGGTTTGCCCAACCGGCGCGCCAGCGCGAGGACGGTATCGTCCGGCCCGGGCCCGTCCCAGCCGTTCACGAACAAATGCGGGTAAAAGGCCTCGGTCTGCGTTAACAGCGCCGAGGCCATCGCGTAGCGGGCAAGGGGGTAGCCGTGCTGATCCGTCAGCATCGCCAGTGCGAGCCGCATGGATGCTTCCCCCTTCCGTCAGGCGTCCTCGGAGCACGAGCTTAAATAGCCGGGCCATTCTCCGATACTAGCCGAATGCGGTACGGATCGTACGATGTCCGCGGCAGGTCTTTAGCGGGCGACCGGCCGCGCGGCAGGCCGTCGCCGTGGCGCGGCGTCCGACTGGCGCCGGATCAGCGTATAGTCCGCCAGGATGTGCGGTTCGGAAATGTCTTCGAGACGCCCGGCCTTGCTCAGCCGGATCGCATGGACGAGCAGCTCGACCGCCATCCGCGACATTTCGACGACGGGCTGCCGGATCGTGGTCAGTTCGGGCCAGATCGTCGTGGCGAGGGCGGTGTCGTCGAACCCGCAGACGGTCAGATCGCTGGGGACGTCGAGTCCGCGCCGATGCGCGATCGCGACCGTCGCGGCGGCCATGTCGTCGTTCGATGCGAAGATCGCCGACGGCGCGTCGGGAAGGTCGAGCAAGCGGTCCGCCGCGTCCAGCCCCGAGCGATAGGTAAACAAACCCTCGGTCACCAGCGCCGGATCATCGGGAAGGTGCATGTCGGCCAGCGCCGCACGGTACCCGTCGAGTCGTTCCGCGCTGGCGGTCTGGTTGGGGTTGCCGGTGATGAAGCCGATCCGCACATGGCCGAGCGCGGCGAGATGCCGCGTCATGTCATACGCCGCCCGACGATCGTCGATGCTGACCGACAGCGCCCATTCGGGCGCACGGCCGGTGGCGACCGCGACGATCGGCACACCGGCGGCCTTGAGCGCGGCAAGAACCTCGGGGGAATCGCTCAGCGGTGGCGGCAGGACGATCCCGTCGATCCGACCGTTGAGCAGATGCGCGACCGCAGCCGCTTCCTGTCCCGGTTCATCGCACTTTTCGACCACGAGCTGGACGTTGCTGCGGCTCGCCTGATCGAGACTGCCGACCAGGAAGGCACTGAGGTAGGCGAAGCTCGGGTTGGAATGCAGCAGGCCGATCCGCATTTCCTCACCCCCGGCCAGCGTCCGCGCGGCGGCATTGGGGGCGTAGTTGAGTTCGGCGATCGCCGCCTCGACCCTGATGCGGGTCTGTTCGCGCACGGTATGCTTGGCGTTGATGACCCGCGACACGGTCATCGGGGATACTCCGGCCTTGCGCGCGACATCGGTTATCGTCGGAACGTTGTGCTGGCGCCGCGAGGGTCGGGTGTCCGTCATTCGGGTCCTTTCGTTGCGGGGACTATGACGCCAACGTCACGCGGTCGGCAAGTCAGGGGTTACCGGGTGCATAGGGGAATTTCTGCGCCTTGTACCAGTCAAGATCATGCGCGGGCGGCCTGACGCCGGCCGGGAGCGGCAGACCGTTGACCGACATCCAATAGGCCAGGCTCGCATCGCGCCACCACATCGCCTCGCGCTGCTGGATCCCGAGGAAGCTATCGGTCTTGGCGAAGCGGGCAGGATCGACTTTAGGGCGCAGCGCGGCCCAGTCCGCGCGCATGTCGGCGACAGCCGCGACACCGCGATCATATCGACCGACCATTCCCTGCCACAGCGTTTCGCCGGACCGCAGCCGGTAGGTCCACGGCACACGGTGGAACCACAACAGGTCGCGTTCGGGGGTGGTCTTCGGGTCCGCCAGTTGCCGTGCGAGCGCGGGCGCATATTGCGCGGTGGCGGCGTTGCCTGCGGGGCCGCGTTCGACGCCGATCGCATCCCGGGTCGCGCGGTGATAGTAATAGGGGTTCCATTCGGGTCGCTTGAGATCCGAAATCCACGGCCCCGGCCCATAATGATGCCCGGTCGCCATGACGTGCGCGAGGCCGAGCGGGGTCATGTAATCGACCACCGCCTCGCGCGATCCGGCCATCATCCGCACGACCGGCGTGACGGTCGCGGGGGCAGGGTCAAACGTCATCGCCGCCCAATCGCGCGCGATCGCGTCGGACGTGTCGTCGGGGTTCCACGCGAACCGCCCGAACGCGTACCAATTGGCCTGGTTGAAGGTCGACCCCGACCAGTCGCGATCGCGCCCGATGTTGGCGACGCCCGCCATGCCGGTCAGCGCGTGATGATCGAGCGTGCCGTCGACGACGCGCGCGACGGTCGACCCCGTCCCCTGCGCGAGCGTATCCGCGCGCAGCGTCTCCTCGAACAACGGGCCGAGATAGGCGAGGTGCGTCGCCTGCCCGAGATATTCCTTGGTGATCTGAAATTCCATCATCAGCGGTGTCTTGGGCATGCCCCCGAACAGCGGATGGAACGGCTCGCGCGGCTGGAAATCGATCGCGCCGTTCTTGACTTGGACGATGACGTTGGACGCGAACTTGCCGTCGAGCGGATGGAAGTCGTCATACGCCTGCTTGGCGCGGTCCTCGGCGTTTTCCTGCGCGTAGACGAACGCGCGCCACATCACGATTCCCTTGTGCGGCGCGACCGCGGCGGCGAGCATGTTCGCGCCGTCGGCATGCGTGCGGTGGTAGTCCTGCGGGCCGGGTTGGCCTTCCGAATTGGCCTTCACGAGGAAGCCGCCAAAATCGGGGATCGCGCGGTAGATTTCGTCCGCCTTGGCGCGCCACCATGCCGCAACCCCGCGGGGTCGAGCGGGTCGGCGGTCTTGAGTCCGCCAAGTTCGATCGGCGCGGAGAAGCGCGCCGAGAGATAGACCTTGATGCCATAGGGCCGGAAGATATCGGCGAGTGCCGCCGCCTTGGCGATGTAGAATGGCGTAAGGCTGTCAGCCTTGGCGTTGACGTTGTTGAGGACGCTGCCGTTGATGCCGATCGAAGCGTTGGCGCGTGCATAATCGGTGTAGCGCGGATCGCGATAGTCGGGGAGCGTCCACCAGTCCCACAGCGACTGTCCGGAGTAGCCGCGCTCGACCGTCCCATCGAGATTGTCCCAATGGTCGAGCACGCGCAGCGCTATGTGCGGCGTCGAGGTGAGGTTCGCGGCGGACACCGGATGCCCGGTCTGGACCCAGCGCAACAGCGCGAACGCGCCGTACAGCACGCCGTGATCGCTATTCGCGGTAACGAGCGTGACGCGACGTCCGTCGAGATCGACCGACCGGACGAGATAGCCTTCACTGCCCAGCGCGTCGGTCTTGAGCCCGAGCGCCTGCAACCGTGGTTCCGTCGCCAAGGCGAGGACGACCCCGCCCGAACGGATCGCAGTGCCGAACTGTACATGATGCGCCGAGAGCCCCGCCAAGCCCCGCTGCACTTCCTGTCCAGCGACTTTCAGCGTCGGCGTGTCGCCCAGCACCGCGACGGTCGCGGCGTCGATGACGCCAGACGTCGCGAGGGGATGATAGCGGAGCCACAGATCATATCCATCCTCGGCCAGTGCCGGTGTGGCGACACTTGCCAGGAGGCAAGCAAAAAGGCCTCGTTTCAAAGTATTCGACATGCCGATCCTTACTCTCCATCACGCGGGGCCGGATTGATCCGGTCATTGGTCTAGCGCGCCGCCGTCGGCAGCGCTGCAAACGCCGCCGCATGATAACGTTAACACGTCGACGGCATCCCGAGCAATGCCACGCCGAAGACGCCGGAGACGGTACGGATGCGTCTTGAGGTAGACCGCTTGCAGGAAACTCGCGCGGTATCGCATCGCGATAGCCTGTGCCGGGCGGTGTTCGAGCGCATCGACTTCGGCGCCCGCGAAACATCGCGTGCGTTTGAAACCACCGTTGTCGAGATCGCCTGGCGAACATTCATGACAAGGACCGTACGCGGGCGGTGCGCTACAGCCTCGGCTCAACGTCGATCAGGGGCGGCGTTATGGCTACGTTAACCGAATAGAGTGCGGCTGCCCCGGATACCGCGAAGCGCGCGATGCCGCGGCCGCGGGCGGCCCCGGCGGCGTTACGCCTTGCCGGGCGTGAAGGTCATCGCGACGCCATTCATGCAATAGCGCTTGCCGGTGGGCTTGGGGCCGTCATCGAACACATGTCCGAGATGCCCGCCGCAACGGCGGCAGTGGACTTCGGTGCGCTCCATCCCGAGCGACCCGTCGACCCGGTTGCGCACCGCATTGGGCAAGGGCGCCCAGAAGCTCGGCCAGCCGGTCCCGCTCTCGAACTTGGTCATTGGACGAGAAAGCCGGCAGGGCGCAGCCGCCGCACGCGAAGATCCCCGCGCGATGCTCCCCGTTGAGCGGGCTAGTGTACGGGGTCTCGGTGCCTTCTTGCCGCAGCACGCGGTAGGCGGCGGGCGACAGCTTCTTCTTCCACGCGGCATCGCTCAGCGTGACCTCGAACGTCTCGGGCGGTCCAGCGGTGGCGCCTTTGCATCCGAACAGCGCGAAAGCGGCGACGCCTGAACCAGCAAGCGTCAGGAAATGGCGGCGATCGTGCATCGAATGGTCCTAAACAGGCAAGGGGTACGCACCCCCATGTGGGAGGTACGCAGGGCTTCGCCAAGCGGACGCACCCGACCGCGGCTCAATAGCGGCTGATTTCCACCGGCAGCTTGCGATACCCATGGACGAAGCACGCCGCCACCCGCTCGGGCGCGCCGACCACGTTGACGCGCATTCGCCGCTTGGCCATTTCTTCCAGCAGGACAGACACTTGCAATTCCGCCAGCCGCGCGCCGACGCAGCGGTGGATGCCGTGTCCGAACGCAAGGTGCCGCCGCGCATTGGGGCGATCGACCAGGATGCTGTCGGCATCCTCGAACACGCTCTCGTCGCGGTTGGCGGAAATGTACCACAGAATCAGTTTGTCCCCGGCGGCGATCCGCTGCCCCTCGAGCTCGCTGTCCACCGTCGCGGTCCGGCGCATATGCGCGAGCGGGGTCTGCCAGCGGACGATCTCCTGCACCGCATTGTGGATCAGCCCGGGGTCGGCCTCCAGCTTGGCGCGGGCGTCCGGAAACCGGTCGAGCCCATAAGCGACCGCGCTCATCGTGTTGCGCGTCGTGTCGTTGCCCCCGACGATCAGCAGGATCAGGTTTCCGAGGAATTCCATCTGGTCCATTTCCGCCATCGCGTCGGAATGGATCATCATCGAGATCAGGTCGGGGGTCGGTTCCTTGCCGACCTTGTCGTTCCACAGCTTCTGGAAATAGCCCCC
Source organism: Sphingomonas sp. PvP055 (assembly GCF_040546365.1). NCBI lineage: Bacteria > Pseudomonadati > Pseudomonadota > Alphaproteobacteria > Sphingomonadales > Sphingomonadaceae > Sphingomonas > Sphingomonas sp. PvP055. The sequence continues at coordinate 3,595,496 of NZ_JBEPNS010000001.1, read as the reverse complement.
ACAATCATACATGTGCTGCAACCGCTGCGCGCGCAGCTCGGCGGTCTTGACCATTTCGATGTCGCCCGCCCAATCGGACCAGAAGGTCAGCTTGCGCCGGTCCTCCCACGGAAAATCGAACAGGATCGCCAGCATCTGCGTCGTGAGTTCGACCGATACGCGATCTACCCAGTCGAACGGCGTGTTCCAGTCGAGCCCATCGAGGATCTCCGCCGTCCGGGCCCGGATCGTGTCGGTCATCCGCACCATCTCGGACGGGGTGAACGCGGGGGCGACGGTGCGGCGCTGGCCGGTGTGCTTGGGCCGGTCCATCGCGATGAACATCGGCATCTTCACATCGCCGCGATCCTCGATGAAATCGGCGATGGTGATCCCGCCCGCCTGGCTCGAATAAAGATCGGGGAGCGATTCGACCGCGACGATCGGCTTGTAGCTGGAGATCGACCAATAGGGTCCGAAGTCGGACTGCGCGACGTAGTGGACCGGACTTGTCGCGCGCAGTTCGCGGAACGGCGCTTGCCACACGTCGTCACGGTACAGTTCGGGACGGCTGACGTCGAACGGATCGACGGGCAACGGGCTGACGGAGTCCGACTCGATCGCTGCGGTGGCCATGGCTCTCTCCTATTTTGGAGCGAGCAGACCTCTAACTGACAGTCGTGTCAACAGCGTTGTGCGCGGCCCGCCGGCGCTTCCAGCGGAACGTGCCGCTTCCCGATTGCAGCACGCCCCGGCGGAAAGCGCGCACGCCGACCGCGATGAAAATCGCGACCCACAGCGCTTGCCACAGCAACGCGAGCAGGTGGATCCCGAGACTGTCCGACTGCGCCGCCCGCCCCGCCATGTAATAAGGCGAACTCAGCGGGAAAATCGCGGCGAAGGTGCTGAGCCAGCTGTCGGGCTTGGACACCGCAACCGCACCCAGCCCGAACATCGCGACCTGGATCAGCGTGATCGGCAACGACAGCAGCTGGATTTCCCGCACGCTCGCGGCCTGCGCGCCGACCCCGAGGAACACCGCGCCGAGCAGCATGTACGCCATGGTGAAATAGGCGAAGAACAGCGCGGTGAAGACCGGCAACCCCAGCGCCGGGGTCAAACCCGCCAGACCGGCGGCGAAATTGGGCGGCATCAGCATGCTCGCCTGGCTGATCAACGTGCCCCAGAACAGGAGGAACAGCACCGCGACCCCGAACGTGCCGAGCAGCTTGCCGAAGAACACCGATTCGAGCGGAACCGCCGCCGCGAGCACCTCGATCACCTTGTTGCCGCGCTCCTCTGCAACACCGCTGACCACTTGTCCCGCAAGCAGCAGGGTCAGGAAAAACAAGCCGAACACCGCAAAGAACGCGGACGCGCTCGCCCCGCGCAGGGACGGGGCGGTGCGCGGAATCACCGTCCTGGTCGGGGTGCTGAGCGGCGCGATCCCGCTCCGATCCGCGCGCACCACGTCCTCCGCCAGAAGCGCGAGATAATCGGCCGAACGCAGGCTCGTCGGCGTGTACAGCAGGTGCGGGGTGGTCAGTGGACCGTACAAAACCGCAACCACGTCGACGCGCGTGTCGTCGAACAGCGCGCGCGCCTGCGCTGCCGGGTCGGCGGCGGGGGCAACCGTCTCGAGCATCGGCGGCGCTTCCTCGGACTGGCGGTACAGCCGCCGCAGGCGCTGGTCGATCGCAGCGACGTCCGCGCTGCGCGCCGGATCGACGATCGCCATGATCCGCGTCTTGGCTTCCGCCCCCTTGGAGGCGGCGTTCGCGCCAAGCCCGCCGATCGCACCGAACGACCCCATCACCACGGGCGCGAGCAGGAAGATCAGGAAGGTCGGGGTGAACACCGTCGCGACGAAGTCCCGCCGCGCGATCGTCCAAATCTGGCGGAGCAAAATGCGAAACCGGCTCATGCGGTCTTCTCCCCGGCGGCATCGTCCAGCGCCGCCTGGCCGACGACCTTGACGAACACGTCGTGGAGCGACGGCCGTTCGATCGACAGGCCCGATATGCCATGTCCCGCAGCGATCAGCGCAGAGAGGATCCGCTCTACGCCGTCGTCGGGGACGGTAAAGCGCCAGCCGTCGCCGACCGGCTCTGCATCGGGGGGCAAATGCCCCGCAAGACCGCTATCGTTGCGCGTCGGCGTATACAGCGCGCGCATCGGCAGCATCGCGCGTGCGTCGCCGACGGTGCCCTCGAACCGGCGCTTTCCGCCCGCGATGATCGCGAGCCGGTCGCACAGTCGCTCGGCATGGGCCATGACGTGGGTCGAAAACAGGATCGTCGCGCCGCGGTCGCGTTCGGCGAGGATCAGCGCCTCGAGCCGTTCCTGATTGACCGGATCGAGCCCCGAAAAGGGTTCGTCGAGCACGAGCAGGTCGGGCTGGTGGACGACCGAGCCGAGCAACTGGACGAGTTGCGCCATGCCCTTCGACAGCTTGCGGATCTTGGTGTCGATCGCGTGGCCCAGCCCGGCGGTTTCGAGCAACGCTACCGCGCGCTTGCGCCCGGTCTTGAGATCGAGCCCGCGCAGCGCGCCCATGAACGCGATCGCGTCCTTCGCGCGCATCGCCGGATACAGGCCGCGTTCCTCGGGGAGATAGCCGACGCGGTCGCTCGCCTCGCGCGGGCGATCATGCCCGAGCAGGGTGCGATGCCCGGAATCGGGTTCGATGATCCCGAGCAGCATCCGCAGCGTCGTGGTCTTGCCCGCACCATTGGGCCCGAGGACGCCGTAGATCGCCCCCTTGGGCACCGCGATATCGACCCCGTCGACGACGCGCCGTCCGCCGAACAGCTTGACCAAGCCCGATGCGTCGACCGCCAGATCCTGCCGCAACGCCAATTCCCCAGATAGCCCCGCTCGTGGTAGCGGGGCCGGGTGCAGGAAGACAAGACACTGGTGCAGCGGCTCCGCGCCAAGGCGAGCGAATTGGGGTTCGTCGCCTGTGGGGTCGCGCGCGCGGATGCCGCCCCGCAAACCGCGGCGCGCCTCCAAGCGTGGCTCCGCGGCGGGATGCACGGGGACATGATCTGGATGGAGGAGCGCGCGCATCAGCGCGAGAGCCCTGCTGCGTTGTGGCCCGAAGTCCGCAGCGTGATCGCGCTCGGGATGAGCTATGCGCCCGCCGTCGATCCTTTGGCGCTGGCGGATCACGGCGAGATCGGGCGAATCTCAGTCTATGCGCAGGGGGGCGACTATCACGACGTGGTGAAGCGCGCGCTCAAGGCGCTCGCGCGGTGGCTGGTGGCCGAAGTGCCGGGGACCGACCTCAAGGTGTTCGTCGATACCGCGCCGGTGATGGAGAAACCGCTCGCCGCCGCGGCGGGGTTGGGATGGCAAGGGAAGCACACCAATCTGGTCAGCCGCGACCACGGGTCCTGGCTGTTCCTGGGCGCGATCTACACCACGCTCGAGGCTAGCGCGTTCGAGGGGGTTTCCCCGGCGGATAAGGGGGAGGGGGAAGAGCAAAATGTCATCGATCGGTGCGGGTCCTGCGACGCCTGCCAGCGCGCGTGCCCGACCGATGCGTTCCCCGCGCCCTACCGGCTCGATGCGCGACGGTGCATCTCGTATCTGACGATCGAGCATGCCGGCCCGATCCCGCATGAATTCCGCGAAAGCATCGGCAACCGCATCTACGGGTGCGACGATTGCCTGTCGGTCTGCCCGTGGAACAAGTTTGCCGAACGTGCCGCCGCGAACCGCGCGTTTCTGCCCCGCGCGGAAATGGTCGCCCCCCGGCTGGCGGATCTGCTCGCGCTGGACGACGCGAGCTTCCGTCAGGTTTTCGCCGGCTCGCCGATCAAGCGGATCGGCCGCAACAAGATGATCCGCAACTGCCTGATCGCCGCTGGCAACAGCGGGGACACCGAGTTGATCGAACGCGTACAGGCATTGCGCGACGATCCGGACACGGTCGTGGCGGAAGCCGCCGAATGGGCGCTGGCACGCCTCTCCTAGTCTAAAGCCCCTCCCCTTCAGGGGAGGGGTTGGGGTGGGGAAGTCCAGCAGAACGAACCTCTCTGCGAGACACAGCCCCACCCCCAACCCCTCCCCTGAAGGGGAGGGGCTTTAAAGCGGCCCAACCCAACCCAGTGTCGGGTCGGTCATGCTGCCAGCATGACCTCAAGAGCGCGGCGCGCTGTTCACCCGATACTCCTGAAGGGGAGGGGCCTGCGAGAAGCCCCCTACTTCCGGCGCCCGATCTGCAACGCCCCCACGCAACTCGCGCGGTCGATCGGCGATCCGTCGGTCTGCCGGGTGTCGAGATAGGTCACGACCGGCTCCGCTTTCCCCTTGGGATAGAGATAGGTGTCGAGGACGCAGGTCGCGTTGCTGAACTGGAGTTTGCGCGCGGTGCCTTCGCGCACGTCCGCGATCGGCGTGCCGAACATCCGCGTCAGGTTGGCCGCGGTCGCGCCGACGACCTGGCCGAGGCCCGTACCCGTCGGAATGGGAATGATCGGCGCACGCGCGACAGGGATGCTCGTCGCGGTGGACGCGCACCCGCCCAGCACCGCCAGCAGCAGGGCCGATCCCGCCAGCTTCCTCACGGTTTCCCCCGCTTCGTCACGCGTTTCGTCATACCGAACGTCTTTCATGGAACAAATGTGTCGCCATCGCCGCGCCCAGGATCGGGGCGAACAGGTTGAGGAACGGAACCATGAACAGCGCGGTCCCCGCAACCCCCAGTGCGAACCGGTCGACCGCGCCGGTCTTGCGCCAGTCTCGCATCATCGCAGACGGCACGTGCCGCGCGGCCACCATCGTCCCGAGGTCGAGCCCGAGCAGCCAGCCGTTGACGAGAAAGAACAGCAGCCAGGTACCGACCCCAGTGACGAGCAATGCGACATACACCGGCGCCAGCGCCAGGTTGATCAGGATCGCGCGCGCTGCGGAGCGCAGCCCGAGTCCGATCCCGCGCGCCATCGACAGGTTCTGCGCGGTGGCGAGCGCCTTCGGGTAATGCCGCGCCTCGACCGCGATGACGACATCGTCCGCGAACACGCCCATCACGCCGATCGCGATCGCGCGGAACAGCAGCCAGCTGACTCCGAAGGCGGCAAGCAGCGCAACGGCGCCGAGCAGCCCGCCCGATGTCGCGTCCCAACCCCATCTCGTCGCCAGATGCGTCGCGCCATACCATAAGGCGGCACCGAAGGCAGCGATCAACACTACCGTCACCGCGAGCGATTTGAGGAACACGGCCAGGATTCGGCGGTCGCCGAGCTGGGCCAGCGATAGGAGGAATGCGCGCACCATGTCAGTGCCGTAGCCGAATTCCTTACCGACAGGAATTCTTCTGTCGGGCACGCGAGACAGTGTTCCGGTTGCGCCGCAAGCACCCCCCCGGTACGGCGCGGCAACTGAATATTGGAACCGGAGATTTCCCTGTGAGCGAGCCAACCTATGATGTCGTCGCGATCGGCAATGCCATCGTCGACGTACTGTCGCAGTCCGACGATGCCTTTCTCGCTTCGGCGGCGATGACCAAGGGCTCGATGCAGCTGATGTTCTCGCCGGAAGAAGCCGACGCGCTCTACGCGAAGATGGGCCCGGGGATCGAGGCGAGCGGTGGCTCGGCGGCCAATACGGTGGCCGCGATCGCGGCGATGGGCGGCAAGTGCGGCTTCATCGGCCAGGTCGCGAACGACGAACTGGGCGACATCTTCGCGCATGACATCCGCGCGGTCGGGATCGATTTCACGACGGCGGCGCGCGAGGGCGACCCGACCACCGCACGCTGCCTGATCTTCGTGACGCCGGACGGCCAGCGCACGATGAACACCTTCCTCGGCGCGTCGCAGTTCCTCCCCGAGGCGGCGCTTGACCGCGAGCTGATCGCCAATGCGGCGATCCTGTATCTCGAGGGCTATCTGTGGGATCCCGAGGAACCGCGCCAGGCGATGCGCGCCGCGATCGACATCGCGCGGGCGGCGGGGCGCAAGGTCGCGTTCACGCTGAGCGACACGTTCTGCATCTCGCGCCACGGCGGCGACTTCCGCCAGCTGATGGCGGACGGCCTCATCGACATCATGTTCGCCAATGAAGCCGAGATCACCGCGCTGATGGAAACGTCGGACTTCGACGCGGCCGTCGCGGCGGCGGCGGCGGAAGTGCCGATGCTGGTGGTCACGCGCAGCGAACATGGCGCGATCGCGGTGACGGGCGGCGAGACCGTCCACGTCCCCGCCGAGCCGATCGAGCGCGTGGTGGATACGACCGGCGCGGGCGACCTGTTTGCCGCGGGCTTCCTGCGCGGACAAGCGCAGGGCAAGGACGTCGCGGCATCGCTCAAGATGGGAGCGGTCTGCGCGGCGGAGATCATCTCGCACTACGGCGCCCGCGCCCAGGTCGACCTGAAGGTGCTGGTGGAATCGAAGCTGGGGTAAGGGACACTCCAAGCCCCTCCCCTTCAGGGGAGGGGTTGGGGGTGGGGCAGTCTAGCAAAACCGTCCTCTCTGCGAGGCACAGCCCCACCCCAACCCCTCCCCCGAAGGGGAGGGGCTATAAGGCAGACAACAAAAAGGCCGGGGATCGCTCCCCGGCCTTTTGCATACCTAGCAATAACAAAGATTACCGCGGTGGCGGCATCCCCGCCAGCTCTGCTTCCTCCGGATCGTCCAGCCCGCGCCCGACATGGCTGCGCTGGCGGCTGTAGAGGAAGTAGATCAGCAACCCGATCAGCCCCCAGCCCGGCAACACCAGCATCGCGACCAGCGGCAGGTTGAAGAACAGGAACAGGCAACCGACGATCGTCAGCGGCGCAACGACCCAGGCGAACGGGGTGCGGAAGCTGCGCTTGCGGTTGGGCTGGACCTTGCGCAGCACGAGCAGCGCGATCGCCACCATCATGAACGCGTACAGCGTCCCGGCATTGGCATAATCGGCCAGCTGCCCCACCGGCAGGAACGCCGCCGCCAGCGCGACCGCGCAGCCCGTGATCATCGTCACGATATGCGGGGTCTTCCACTTCGGATGGACCTTGCTCCACGCAGCGGGCAGCAGCCCGTCACGGCTCATCACGAAGAAGATGCGGGTCTGGCCGAACAGCAGCACCAGAATCACCGATGGCAGCGCGATGAAGGCGGCATAGCCCAACATGTTGCCGACCTGGCCGAAGCCGATCTGGCGCAACACGTGCGCCAGCGCCTCGTTCGAGCAGACCAGCGCGTCCCGATACGCGGGCAGGGTGCATTGCCGCGCCAGCTCTTCCGACCCGGTGGGGAAGGGGATCCCGTTCGGGCCCATGATCGGCTGGCCGCCGACCGTGCCGATCGCGCCCGCCGCGACGATGATGTAGAAGATGGTGCAGAACAACAGGCTGCCGATCAGACCGATCGGGACGTTGCGTTGCGGGTTCTTGGTTTCCTCGGCCGCGGTCGAGACCGAATCGAACCCGACGTACGCGAAGAAGATCGTCGCCGCCGCACCGACCGCGCCGACGCCCGTACCGAACCCGCCGAACAGCCCTGCCGGCAGGAACGGATTGAACTGCGCCGGGTCGATCCGCGGCACGGTGAGGAACATGAACACCAGCAGCGCGGCGATCTTGATCATCACCAGCACCGCATTGACCTTGGCGCTCTCGCTCGTGCCGATCACGAGCAACCAGGTAACGAGCAGCGCGATCGCGACGGCGGGCAAGTTGATGAACCCGCCCGGCGCGCCACCAAGCGCAAGCGGCCCCGCCGCAAGGTAGGGGGGCAAATGGATCCCGAACGTATGTTGAAGGATCGTGCCCGAGAAATAGCCCGACCACCCAACCGCGACCGCGCTGGCGGCAACCGCATATTCCAGGATCAGCGCCCAGCCGACCGTCCAGGCGAGAAATTCGCCCATCGAAGCATAGGTGTAGGTGTAGGCGGACCCGGCAACCGGGATCATCGCGGCAATTTCGGCATAACACAGCGCGGCGACGATGCAGATCGCGCCGGCGATCGCAAAGGCGAGCATCAGGCCGGGGCCGGCCTTTTGCGCACCGGCGGCGGTCAGCACGAAGATGCCGGTGCCGATGACGCAGCCGATCCCGAACAGGGTCAGCTGGAACCACCCGAGCGAGCGGTGCAGCGATTTCTTTTCGGCTGTCGCAAGAATGGCGTCGAGAGACTTGATACGCCCAAATAGCATGCGGTGACTTCCCCTGGGGATGGGCGCGGTCTGGCGCCGCGCAATGATTGTGCGCGAGCCTAGCCGCAAATTACCCTCGCGCAAGACCCTTAGCGCGCGAGCAGTGGCCCGAGCCCGCGCCCTGCGAAGATATGCACGTGAAGATGCGGGACTTCCTGCATCGAATCCTTGCCCGCATTGGCGAGCAGCCGATACCCCGGCGCGACCAGCCCCGCGTCACGCGCAACGGCGCCGACCGCGCGGACGAAACCGCTGATCTCCGCGTCAGAGCCGCGCGCGCTGAAATCGTCCCATGACACATAGGCCCCCTTGGGGATCACCAGGATATGCGTCGGCGATTGCGGGTTAATGTCGGGGAAGGCGATCGCGAAATCGTCCTCATACAGCCGCTTGGCCGGGATCTCCCCGCGCAGGATCTTGGCGAAGATGTTCTGGTCGTCATAGGGCAGGGTGGCGTCGACGGGCATGGGGCTTCCTCTCAATCCGGTTTGCGCGCGGCCTTTTCGTCGATCCCCGACACGCCTTCGCGGCGTGCGATCTCGGCGCGGACGTCGTCGAGCGTCACGTCGCAATCCGCCAGCAGGACGAGCAGATGGAAGACGAGGTCGGTCGCTTCGCCGACCAATGCGGCCTTGTCCTCGGTCAGCGCGGCGATCACGGTCTCGACCGCTTCCTCGCCGACCTTCTGCGCGATCTTCCTGCGGCCCTTGCCGAACAGCTTGGCGGTGTAGGAGGTCGCGGGGTCGGCATCCTTGCGGGCAAGGATCGTCGCGGCGAGCGTATCGAGAATGTCGTCGGCCATGCGGTCGGGGCTGGCGCAACCAGGCGCGCGCGTCAATCCTTGGGTGGTCGCTTCAGGAGGCGTTTGCGCAGCGCCCGGCGGACGAGGAACACGCCGATCGCCGCGACGACGAACAAGGCGATGTCGGAGAGTGCGGGGCCAGTGCGCGGGGTGGCCACGCCGCTGTGCGGGGCAGCGAAAGCCTGGGTTGCCCCAAATGCCCCAATCAGGAAGATTTTGCGATGAGCAAACCTCACGCCACCGGCCGCCGCACGGGAATCCCCGCCGCCGCCAGCGCAGCATGCGCGTCCGCGATGCTCGATTCGCCGAAGTGGAAGATCGACGCCGCCAGCACTGCGCTGGCGTGACCGTCGACAATCCCCGCGACCAGATCGTCCAGCCCGCCGACGCCGCCGCTCGCGACGACCGGCACGCGGACCTGATCGGCAATCGTGCGAATCAGCTCCAGATCATACCCGCCGCGCGTCCCGTCACGGTCCATCGAGGTGACGAGCAATTCGCCCGCGCCGAGCTCGGCCAGCCGCAGCGCGTGCGCGATCGCGTCGATCCCGGTGGCGCGCCTGCCGCCATGCGTGAAAACTTCCCAACCGTCCGCAACGCGCCGCGCATCGACCGAGGCGACGACGCACTGGCTGCCGAAGCGGTCCGCCATGTCGCCGACCAGCTCGGGCCGTGCGACCGCGGCGCTGTTGACCGCGACCTTGTCCGCACCCGCCAGCAGCAGCGCGCGCGTATCGGCGACCGAGCCGACCCCGCCGCCGACGGTCAGCGGCATGAAGCACACTTCGGCGGTGCGGCGCACCACGTCGAGGATCGTTCCGCGCGCTTCATGACTTGCGGTGATGTCGAGGAAGCAGAGCTCGTCCGCCCCCGCCGCATCATAGGCGCGGGCTTGCTCGACGGGATCGCCCGCATCGCGCAGTTCGACGAAGTTGACGCCCTTGACGACGCGCCCGTTGGCGACATCGAGACAGGGAATGACGCGTGCACGGACGGTCATCGAAAGCCCCTCCCCTTTAGGGGAGGGGTTGGGGTGGGGCCGTCCAGCGCGCCGATCTCTCTACAAGGCACAGCCCCACCCCTAACCCCTCCCCTGAAGGGGAGGGGGAAATTCCCTGCGGCGCCCCTCACGCCGCCTTCGCCACGGCAAGCGCCGCCGCCAGATCCAGCCGCCCGTCATACAGCGCCCGCCCGGTAATCACGCCCTCAACCCCATCGCGGTTATGCAGCGCGAGCACATGGATCTCGGCAATCCCCTTGACCCCGCCGCTGGCGATCACCGGGATCCGCACGCTCCGCGCCAGATCGACCGTCGCATCCACGTTGCACCCCTTGAGCATCCCATCCCGACCAACGTCGGTGAACAGCAGCGCCGCCACGCCCGCATCCTCGAACCGCCGCGCCATGTCGATCACCTCGACCGTCGAGACATCCGCCCACCCCTTGGTCGCCACGAACCCGTCTCGCGCATCGACCGCAACGACGATCCCGCCCGGAAAATCGCGCGCAGCGTCGCGCACCAGCTCCGGATTCTCGAGCGCCGCGGTGCCGATCACCACGCGCGAAACGCCGAGATCGAACCAGCGTTCGATCCCCGCACGGTCGCGAATCCCGCCACCCAGCTGCACATGCCCCGGAAATTGCGAAACGATCGCCCGCACCGCATCGCCATTGACCGATTCCCCCGCGAACGCGCCGTCGAGATCGACCACGTGCAGATGCTCCGCGCCAGCCTCGGCGAACAGCATCGCCTGCGCGGCGGGATCATCGCCATAGACGGTCGCACGGTCCATATCGCCCTCGGCAAGGCGGACGACCTGGCCGCCCTTGAGGTCGATCGCGGGGAAAACGATAAGGCTCATGGCTTCCAGCTCAAGAAACGGGTGAGAAGATCGAGCCCATAACGCTGGCTCTTTTCGGGATGGAACTGGACGCCGAGCAGATTGTCCCGCCCGATCGCCGCGGTGACCGGCCCGGCATGGTTCGTTCCGGCGATCACGTCGGCGCCTTCGAAGGCGTAGGAATGCAGGAAATACGCTTCGCCTGGCACGATCAGCGGATGATCGCGGCTGGGCACCACGTCGTTCCAGCCCATGTGCGGCACCTTGGCGGACGCATCGTCGGGGGTCAGGTGGCGCACCGTCCCGCGGATCCAGCCAAGCCCAGCATGGGTGCCGTGTTCCTCGCCGGTTTCCGCCATCAACTGCATGCCGACGCAGATCCCGAGGAACGGCACCGCATCCCGTTGGACGCGTTGCTCGAGCGCCTCGACCATCCCCGGCACCGCGCGCAAGGCGGTGGCGCAGGCGGCGAACGCGCCGACGCCGGGAAGGACGATCCGGTCGGCGTTCGTCACGGCGTCGGCATCGGCGGTGATCAGCATGTCGGTGCAGCCGGCCGCCTTCAACGCATTGGCGACCGAATGGAGGTTGCCCGCGCCATAGTCGATCAGCGCGAGCGTCATGCCAGCAGCGCCGCAATCTCGGGCAGCGCGAAGCTCGCGTTGAACTGGACGACTCGCGCGGTCGCGACGCCGCTGGTGACGAACGGGTCGGTCGCGGCGAGAGCCTCCGCCTCGGCCTTGCGCCCGCGCGCGACGATCACGCCGCCGGTGCGCGGATCCTGCCGCCCGGCAATGAGGAACACGCCCTCCGCGAACCCCTTTTCGAGCCAGGCAACATGGTGCTTCAACTGCGCATCGACTGCTTCGAGCGAGGGGCCATAGTCGAGCAGGATCAGGCAAAGCGGCCCATCGGCGCGAAACGAAGCGGCCATGTCAGAGCGTCCCCTTGGTGCTCGGGATCGCATCGGCCTTGCGCGGGTCGATCTCGACTGCTTCGCGCAAAGCCCGCGCGACACCCTTGAACGCGGCCTCGGCAATATGGTGGTTGTTGCTGCCATAAAGCGTCTCGATGTGCAGCGTAACGCCTGCAGTCTGCGCGAAAGAGTGGAAGAAATGCTCGAACATTTCGGTGTCCATCTCCCCCAGCCGCTTCTGCGAGAATTCGGTCTTCCACACCAGATACGGCCGCCCCGAGATGTCGATCGCCACGCGCGTCAGCGTCTCGTCCATCGGCGACAGCGCATCGGCATACCGCCGGATCCCGCGCTTCTCGCCCAATGCCTTCAGGACAGCCTCGCCGATCGCGAGGCCGGTGTCCTCGACTGTATGATGCTGGTCGATATGCAGATCGCCCACCGTCTTGATGTCCATATCGATCAGCGAATGGCGCGAGAGCTGCTCGAGCATGTGGTCAAAGAAACCGACCCCGGTCGAGACGGTGTAACGACCGGTCCCGTCGAGGTTGACGGTGACGTCGATCGAGGTTTCGCTGGTACGGCGGCTGATGGTGGCGGTGCGCATGGCCTTCCCATAACGCTTCTTTGCACCCGTGCAATCTTGACCGGGGACCAAAGGGCGCTACCCAAGGGCGCATGAGCGATGGTCTTCCCGATAGCCTGATTCCCTACGACGATATCGTGCAGGAGGCACTGCGCGCAGTCGTCGGCCGCGTGCTCGGCTCGGTTGCCGAAAGCGGCGGATTGCCGGGGGAGCATCATTTCTACATCACCTTCAAGACCCAGGCCCCCGGCGTGGACATCCCGACTCGGTTGATGGAGCGTTTTCCCGACGAGATGACGATCGTCATGCAGAACCGCTATTGGGATCTGCTGGTCGATGACACCAAGTTCTCGGTCGGGCTGAGCTTCAACCAGGTTCCGTCGAAACTGGTCATTCCCTATTCGGCGATCACCGGGTTTAGCGATCCTGCGGTCAATTTCGAACTGCGGTTCCAGGCGGCGGAAGGTTCCGAGGGCCCCGAACCGCACGACGAAGCCGAGAATGACGGCCCCACCGCGACTCCGATCGAGGATGGATCGAACGTCGTCGCGGTCGATTTCAAGCGCAAGAAATAAGCCCTCCGGTCCCCGCTGACGGGCGCGGGGGCAGTGGAGACTGGCGATGACCGACACCCGTACCGAAACCGATTCGCTCGGCCCCGTAGAGGTTCCGGCAAGCGCCTATTGGGGCGCGCAGACGCAGCGCTCGACTGAAAACTTTCCCTTCCCGGCGACCGAGCGGATGCCGCTCGCGATCGTCCACGCGCTGGCGATCGTGAAACAGGCCGCCGCGCGGGTGAACCGCGCACACGGCCTCGACGCTGCGATCGCCGAAGCGATCGATTCGGCGGCGGCGGAACTCGCGGCGGGCAAGCTCGACGACCAGTTTCCGCTGGTGATCTGGCAGACGGGCTCGGGCACGCAGACCAACATGAACGTCAACGAAGTGATCGCAGGCCGCGCAAATGAGCGCATAACCGGCGCACGTGGCGGCAAAACGCCGGTCCATCCGAACGATCACGTCAACAAAAGCCAGTCCTCGAACGACAGTTTCCCGACAGCGCTCCACATCGCCGCCTCGATCGGCGTGGTTGAGCGGCTGTTTCCGGCGCTGGATCGGCTGCAGACCGCTTTGGAGCAGAAGGCGGCTGCGTGGAGCGGGATCGTCAAGATCGGCCGAACGCATCTGCAAGACGCCACGCCGATCACCTTGGGTCAGGAATTCTCGGCCTACGCCAATCAGTTATACCGCTGCCGACGCCGGATCGAACCCGCTGTCACGCACGGCACCAACCGTCTCGCCCAAGGCGGGACCGCAGTCGGCACCGGGCTCAATGCGCCAAAGGGCTTCGCGCGCGACATCTGTCTGGTCATCTCTGAGATCACCGGCCTGCCGTTCCATCCGGCGGAGAATGCGTTCGAGGCGCTCGCGTCGAACGATCCGATCGTCCAGCTGTCGGGGACACTCAACACGCTGGCGGTCGCACTCACCAAGATCGCCAACGATATTCGCCTTTTAGGCTCGGGCCCGCGTTCGGGGCTGGGCGAACTGCATCTTCCCGAGAACGAGCCGGGCAGCTCGATCATGCCGGGAAAGGTCAATCCGACCCAGTGCGAGATGCTGACGATGGTTGCGGCGCAAGTGATCGGCAATCATCAGGCGATCACGATCGGGGGCTTGCAGGGGCATCTCGAACTCAATGTGTTCAAGCCGATGCTCGGCGCGGCGCTGCTCCGCTCGATTGATCTGCTCGCGGTCGCGATGGAGAGCTTCGCGACACGCTGCGTCGAGGGGATCGAACCCGACGAGACGCGAATCGCCGAGCTGGTCGATCGCTCGCTGATGCTTGTCACCGCGCTCGCCCCTGAGATCGGTTACGATAAAGCCGCCAAGATCGCCAAGTATGCGCACCACGAGGGCCTGACGCTGCGCGAGGCGGGGCATGCACTCGGATTGGTGGACGATGCAACGTTCGACCGGCTGGTGCGGCCCGAAACCATGGTCTGACGCAGACGGAACCAACGCCGCGCCCGAACGCTACCGCTCCCGACACAGGAGATCATCATGAGCGTAACGACCCTTATCGGCGCAGCCATCGGCGCGGCAATCGACGGTTCCGACGGCGAAGACAGCAACCTCGACGGCGCGATCGGCGGCGCGATCGCGGCCAAGGTGATCACCGCGGTGATCCCACTCGCGCTGACCTTCGCGACCGGCTGGTTCGTCCTGCGCGGCATCGGCAAGCTCAAGGACGAAGTGTTTGGCACGGACGAACCCGTACGCCGCTGAGCGCCGGATGGGTTGACGCCTTCCGGCGTGCGCGCCACTAGCGGGCATGCCCGACCATCGCTCTTCGCAGCCCAAAAGCTTCAAACGCCGTGGATTGATGTTCGTCCTGTCCTCGCCTTCTGGCGCGGGCAAATCGACGATCGCCAATCGCCTGCTCAAGGAAGAGCGTAACAAGCTCAAGATGTCGGTGTCCTACACGACTCGCCCGATGCGAAAGGGCGAAGTCGAGGGACGCGATTATCATTTCGTCGACAAGGAAACCTTCCGTCACATGGCGGAGGACGACCAGTTCCTCGAATGGGCGCGTGTGTTCGACGAACGCTACGGCACGCCGCGGGACACCGTCTTCAAGGATTTGGAGCACGGGCAGGACATTCTGTTCGACATCGACTGGCAGGGTGCGCAGCAATTGTTCCAGCTCGCGGGCGGCGATGTGGTACGCGTTTTCATCCTGCCGCCGGGGTTGAAGACGCTGCGCGACCGGCTCGAGAAGCGCGCAACCGATTCGCAGGAGGTCATCGACCGCCGCATGGATCGCGCGCTTGCCGAAGTGAGCCATTGGGACGGCTATGATTATGTGCTGGTCAACGACGATCTCGACGACTGTTACGAGTGCGTCCAGACGATTTTGACCGCAGAACGGCTGAAGCGGTCGCGCCAGCGCGGAATGATCGGATTCATCCGGCGGTTGCCGGAGAAATAAGGAGCGGTTGGGGCGAGGCCTATGCCTAGAAATCAGTCCCCCAGCAACTCCAGCATCCGCACGCCGCCGCCGAAATCACGCCGCCGTGCGGCAATGCCCGCCTCGGCGAGCGGGTCGCGGCCCCAGCGTTCCGCCTGATACTCTTCGTCGAGCGTCACCGCGTCCCACACCTGTTCCGCCGTTGCCGCACGCTCGACCAAAGCGAGCGCAGCGATCAGCGAGCCGCCGATCGTCACCACCGGCGACAGCGCTGCCAGCGTGAACGCATCGCGCGCTGCGATCGCGTCCCCCAGCCGGGCGAGCGTCACAGCAGGCTGGGCGCGGTGAAGGATTCCGGTCGCGACTTCGATATGCGCATCGTAGCGCGCCCGCGCCCAGTCGAGCAGCGGATCCCACGCCGCCGCCTGCCGCGCGACCAGGTCCTCGGGCGAATCCGCCCGGTAACAGAGCAGATCGCTCTCGCCATAATGCGCGAGACCCGCCGCAAACAGCGCCTGGTCCGCGCCGACCCGGTCGATCGCGGCATTGCCGAGGCCCGTCAGCGGCATCGCGCGCGGGTCGATCTCCTGGCCATCCTCCACCGCACGCCATTCGTCGGCAACCGCCTCCGCCAGCGCCGCGGTCGGCAGCACGAGCGGCACGCGCCCCGGCGTCCGCAGCGGGCGCTCGTCGAGCCGGATCCCGCGCTCGGCATCGACCGCGACGTGTTTCCAAAAGCGCTTCATGGCTGCGGCGGGGTCCGCCAGCGCCGTGCCAGCGCGCGCGGGACGATCGCGATCAGCAGCAGCGCGGAAATCACCAGCGCGGTACCGATCGCCTTGGGGACAGTCGCGTCGGCGCGCGCGATCAGGACCAGCCCGAGCAGCGCGCCGGCCACGCCCAGCAGGCGCGCGCCGACCATCGCGAAATAGCGGTTGCGCGCGGTAGTATCCGGGTCGTTCATCGGTGTTCCATCAATCGGGGAAGCGCGGCGACCGTCTCTGCTATCGCATGCGCGCCCGCTTCGGTCAGTTCGTCGGCGGGGTGATAGCCCCACGCTACACCCAGCGCGCGCGTCCCCGCCGCGCGTGCCATCAACATGTCGTAGCTGGTGTCGCCGATCATCACGGTCGTTTCCGGCACCGCGCCCGCATCCGCCATTGCGGTCTCGATCATCGAGGGATGTGGTTTTGAAGGGTGACGGTCGGCGGTCTGGAGCGTGATGAAATGCGCAGCGATCCCGTGATGTGCCAGGATATGCGCAAGGCCCCGGTCGGATTTGCCGGTCGCAACGCCGAGTTTCCAGCCGTCCGCCGCAAGATGGTCGAGCACGTCGAGGATGCCGTCGTACAGCGGTTCGGCGCTCATCGCGCCCGAGGTCCGCATCTTGAAGAACGCCGCTTTGTAGTCGTCCGCCAATGTGCGGTGCAGCGCGGAGTCGCCTTCGGGCAACAGCCTCTCCATTGCCTCAACGAGGCTGAGGCCGACGATTCGACGGATTGCGCCGCGATCGGGCGCGATCAGATTTGCCCCGGTGAACGCTTCCTCGACCGAGCGACAGATATTGTCCTGACTGTCGACCAGCGTGCCGTCGCAATCGAACAAAGCGAGGCGGGCGGGAGAAGGGATGGCTGTCATACGATGCTCCGTTCCGCGGCGCAGGCCGGGGTCTCGTCGTGCTGGCGATCGGGCTGGGTGTTGCGTGCGGGCGTCATACGTTCCGCATCCAATGTGCGATCCCGCGTCGCCCCGCCGCTTCGACGCCATCCGCCGCCGCGAGCCGCGCCGCTTCGGGCTTGTTCTGCCCGAGCTTCAGCGTGCCCCGCCACGCCTGGACGGTGAGCGTGAACCCGAGGATTCCGCGCGTCATCCGCTCGAACAGCGCGGCATCCATCTTGTCGCGGGTCCACGGCGTCTTGGGCGCGAGCCGTTCCTCCTGCAGCGCCGAGACGCAGTCGACCTGCTCGACCAGCCCGTCATGATCAAGCCGCGCGATCCGGCCCTCCAGCTCGACCGCGACGTAATTCCACGTCGGCACCTGGTCGGGGCCGAGCCCGTACCAGTCGGGGCTGACATAACCGTCCGGGCCCTGCACCACGAATACGCCAGTCGCGCCGTCGAGATGCCGCGCGATCCCGTTGCCGCGCGAGACGTGGAAAGCGAGCGTTGTGTCGTCGTTCCACACCACCGGGACATGCGCCACGCGTGGGCCATCGGGCGTCGCGACGAACAAAGCGCCAAAGCCGAGTTCGCGCACCAGCGCGCGCATCGCGTTGCGGTCTTCCCAGCGAAAGGCCGGATCGGGATGCATCAGCCTAACGCATGCGCAGGAAGGCGGATGCCGATCACGTCGCCGAACCGCGCCGCCGCCGCTCGCCCTTGCGATCCTTGCGGTAGGTCTTGGCGTGCTGGCGCGCTTGCTGCTTCTTGACCTCGCGGCTGGGCGGCGGGGGCGATTCGAGCGGCATCATGTTGCCGAGCATCTCGTCGAACCCGAGCTGCTTGAGGCTCTCGGAAAAATGCGTCGGCAATTCGGCCTGGACGTCGATCGCACCGCCATCGGGATGGTCGATCCGGATCCGGCGCGAGTGCAGATGCATCTTGCGCGAGATGTTGCCGGTCAGAAACGCGGCCTGCCCGCCATATTTGCCGTCGCCGACGATCGGATGCCCGATCGCCGCAAGATGGACGCGCAACTGGTGCGTACGCCCGGTATGCGGGATCAGCTCTAGCCACGCAGTGGTCGTCCCCGCCATCTCGATCACGCGGTAGCGCGTGCGCGCGGGGCTGCCTTCCTTCTCGTCGACGTGCATCTTCTCGCCGCCGGTGCCGGGCTGCTTGGCGATCGGCAGTTCGATCATCCCGTCCTCGATCGACGGCACGCCGACGACCAGCGCCCAATAGGTCTTGCGCGCCGTGCGTGACGAGAAGGACTTGGAGAAATACGCCGCCGCGCGCGCGGTCCGCGCGATCAGCAACGCGCCGCTCGTATCCTTGTCGAGCCGGTGGACCAGCTTGGGGCGGCCCTCCATGTCGTCCTGCAACGCATCGAGCAGACCGTCGACATGCTCGATCGTCTTGGTCCCGCCCTGCGTCGCGAGGCCGGGTGGCTTGTTGAGCACGATCGCCTGCGCATCGCGGTGGATCACCATTTCCTGCGCGAAGGTGATCTCGTCGTCGCTCAGCGGCGGACGCTCGCGCTTTTGCGGCGCGTCGACGCGGACCGGCTCGGCCGGGGGCACGCGGATCGCCTGGCCGGCGACGACATGGTCGCCCGGCTTGGCGCGCGCGCCATCGACGCGGAGCTGCCCGGTGCGCGCCCATTTGGCGACGGTGGTGTAGCTCGTGTCGGGCAGATGCCGCTTGAACCAGCGGTCGAGCCTAATTCCGTCATCGTCGACACCGACGCTGAACTGGCGGACGTCGCTGGTGGCTTTGCTGGGTTTGTCGGGAGTTTTCGTGGTCATGCTGCGATCCGGGTAAGCCAGAGGCCGGCGAACAGCGCCAGCACCGCGCCGAGGACCGACGCAAGGACATAGCCGAGCGCGGTCATCCACGCATCGCGCTCGACCATCGTCACGACCTCAAGCGAGAATGAAGAGAAGGTTGTAAAGCCGCCGAGTACCCCGACGCCGAGCAGCAGCCGTGTATTCTCGTTGCCACCGACACGCGCAAGCATGCCCATCAGCACACCCATCGCGAACCCGCCGATCAGGTTGACCGCAAGCGTGCCGAAAGGAAAGACCGGGCCGAACGCGGCGACGGCGCCACGCCCGACGAGATAGCGCGCTGCAGTGCCCACGGCACCGCCCGCCATAACGAGGAAAAGCTGATACATTGCGGCTGCGTTAGCGCGGAATGAAGCCGTCGTCACCCCGGCCTGCGGAAACGTCGTGCGACGCACGTTGACGACCGCCGGATCGCCGTGGATCCACGTGGCCTTAGGGGCCGCACCTTGCATAAGCTCGCCCCCGACGTCATGTTCGCGTCATGGGTATGATCTTCAACATCGTTTCAGTTCTGGTCGGCCTTGTAGCCCTGCCGGTGGCACTCGTCGGGCTTGTGCCGTTTTTTGGCCTCGCCAATTACCTTGCGATTCCGATCGCGGTCGTTGGCGCTGCGCTCGGCATGCTGTCGGGACACAGGAGCGGGCGGAACTTCAATATCTTCGTGCTGATCGTCGCGGCGATCCGGCTGATGCTCGGCGGCGGATTGCTGTAACGCCGAACAAGAAAAAGGGCCCGGCGTCTGCACGCCGGGCCTCTTCATCCTGTCGATTACCTTAGCGGCAGACGACCTTCCCGCGGTCGACCGACTGGCCAAGCAGCGCACCCGCGCCGCCGCCGATCAATGTCCCAAGCAGACGCGAACCGCCACCTGCGATCGTGTTGCCGAGCGCACCGCCAGCAAGACCGCCGATAATCAGACCGGTGGTGCCGTCACCACGGCGGCAATAATAGCGATTGTCGCGACCGCGATAGATACGGTCGTTGCGAGTCAGGCGGCGCGGCTGGTAGTATTGGCCGTTGCGATAGTAATTTTCCGCGTAATACGCGCGCTGGCCATTCTCGAAACGATTGTAATCGTAGTTGCGATACTGGCGCCAATCACGATTGCGGTCGCGCCGAGCGTCGCGCACGTCGCGACGATAATCCTGGCGGGCGTCGCGGACGTCATCGCGCGAGTCGGCGTTGCGGATGTCGCGACGGTACTCCTGGCGGGCGTCGCGGACGTCCTCGCGATATTCGCGGTTGGGATTGTTCTGGGCGACTGCGGGAATCGCGGTGAGCGTGCTCGCTGCGATTGCCGCTGCCAGAATGAACGTACGCATTGGGATGAGCTCCTTGAACCAAATCCATGTCGTGGATCAGGATAGAGAACTCATCCCCCGCCGCTAAGTTGCGTGAACCGAAAACTACCGTTCGTTCACACTCTTGTCAGATAAAATTAAGCGTTAAGCGAATGGGTTAATGTAATCTCGGCATTCAGCACTTTGGAAACCGGGCAATTCGCCTTTGCGCCCGCTGCGATCTCTTCGAACTTGGCGGGGTCGATCCCGTCGACCGTCGCCTTGAGGTCGAGCGCGGACTTGGTGATGGTGAAACCATCGCCGTCCTTGTCGAGCGTAACCTTGGCGGTCGTCTCGAGCTTGCCGTCGGTGAAACCGGCCTTCGCGAGTGCAAAGCTAAGCGCCATCGTAAAGCAGCTTGCGTGCGCGGCTGCGATCAGTTCCTCGGGGTTGGTGCCGGCACCGTCCTCGAAGCGGCTGTTGAAGCCATATTGCGTGTCCGAAAGAACGCCCGACTGAGTCGAGACATGGCCCTTGCCGGCCTTGCCGAGGCCGTCATATTTGGCCGATCCGCTGCGTGTGGTCATCGTCATTCTCCTTGGCGCATAAAAAACGCGGGCCCGTTGGGGCCCGCGCTGGATATAGGGTGCGGATGTGACGGCTGTTAGTTGCAGCGACGGCTCGCCGTGCTGGCGCGGTCGATCGCGCGGCCACCGAACGCCCCTGCCACGCCGCCGAGGACGGTGCCCAGCGTCTTGTCGCCGCGACCGGCGATCTGGTTGCCGAGCAACGCTCCGCCGACGCCGCCGATGAGCAGGCCGGTCGTGCCGTCCGAATGGCGGCAATAGCGGCGACCGTCGCGCCCCTCATAGACGCGCGGCGCATAGCGGCGATGATGATCGCGCGCACTCGCTTCCGCGGTCGGGAACGCCATGGTTGCGGGGATGGCGAGCGAAGCGGCGCTGAGCGCCATCAAGAACGTACGCATGAAAGTTTCTCCCAGTTACACCGTGCTTGGATCAATTCCACAGCAAGAACGATCGCTGTTCTAGCAACGTTGCATGAACCTGAAACAACCTGCCGTTCAGCTACGCGCAGTGTGTCGGAAAATGCGGGGAGTACTTGAGAATATCGAACGAAGTCTTGGCGTTACCTGGTTAACGTCAGGCCGAGAGCAGGTCTCGCGCGCGCAGACAGTCGGCGTCCATCTGCGTGGTGAGCGCTTCCAGCGTGTCGAACTTCGCCTCTGGGCGGAGATATTCGATCAGCGCAACCTCGATTACCTGACCGTACAGATCGCCCGAAAAGTCGAAGAAGAACGGCTCGAGCAATTCCTTCGGCGGATCGAAGCTTGGGCGGATGCCAAGGTTCGCCGCACCGTCCACCATCCGCCCGTCCGCCAGACGTCCGCGCACTGCATAGATGCCGTAGGCCGGCCGGACATACTGCCCCATGTCGAGATTGGCCGTCGGGTAGCCGATCGTCCGCCCGAGTTTGTCGCCATGCTGGACGGTACCTTCGATCGCAAACGGGCGCGTGAGCAGGCGCGCGGCGCCGCGCGGATCGCCCTGCTGAAGCAAGGTGCGAATGCGGCTCGACGAAACCGGTGTATCGTCGAGCATCACCGGCGCCACCGTATCGACCGAGAAACCACGCGTCGCGCCAATCTCCGCCAACATTGCGACCGATCCGCTGCGGCCCTTGCCGAAGGTGAAGTCTTCGCCCGTAACCGCGCCGGCGATCCCGATCTGGTCGATCAGCAACTGCTCTACGAACGCCTCGGCCCCCAGCGCGGCGAGCGCGGTGTCGAAGTGGAACACCACCATCGCGTTTGCTCCGGCTTCCGCGAATAGGCGTTGGCGTTGATCGAGCGTGCTGAGCCGGAACGGAGCACTGTCGGGCACGAAATGGCGGATCGGGTGTGGATCGAACGTCCCGACCAACGCCGGACGTCCCTCGGCGCGCGCGCGCGCAACGGCACGGCCGACCACGGCCTGATGCCCCAGGTGAAATCCATCGAAATTGCCGAGCGCGATGATCCCGCCGCGCAAGCGCTCCGGAACCGCCGAGCTGCCGTCGAGCCGCTCCATGAATGCGGCCTATAAGCACGGCGAAGCGGCTGCGCTAGGCAGGTTTGTTCGGAACGATCCCAGCGCGGATCACGCGGAGCACATTGCCCCCCATCACCTTGCCGATCTCGGCACCGCTGAACCCGCGATCGAGCAGCGCTTGCGTGATCGCGGCAACGTGCGCCGAATCGAACGCCGTGGTGACCGCGCCGTCGAAATCGGAGCCGAGGCCGACATGATCCACTCCGACGAGATCGCGCACGTGGGCGATCGCCGCCGCAGCCGCATCCGGCTGCGTCGAGCAGATCGCGCCGTCCCAATAGCCGATTCCGACGACGCCACCGGTCCGGGCGACGCCGCGGATTTCCGCGTCGGTCAGGTTGCGATTGATCCGGCACGTCGCTTGGACGCCGCCGTGGCTCGCGACCACGGGGCGGCGGGCCAGCGCGAGCACGTCGGCGATCGTCGCGTGACTGGAATGGGCGATATCGACGATCATCCCCAGCGCTTCCATCCGCCGCACCACCTGTCGTCCGAGCGGCGTGAGACCTGCCTTGCGCTCCCCGTGCATCGATCCCGCGACATCATTGTCGAAGAAATGCGCAAGCCCCGCCATCCGAAACCCGGCGCCGTGCAGGACGTCGAGATTGGAAAGCTGACCTTCGAGGTCCTGCAACCCCTCGATCGACAGCATCGCGCCGACGACCTTGGCGCCTTCGACTCGATCGGCGAGCAGGCGGTCGAACTGCGCGGCGGACCGGATCACGCGCAAGCGTCCGTTCGAGGCGGCGGCAAAACGATCGAGCTTGCTGGCATGCCATAGCGAGCGTTGCAGCAGCGATCCCCACGTGCGCGGTGGCTGCAATTGGGCGATGGCGAGCGCGGTTATGGTGTCGCTGTTGGCCGGGTTCGAGTCGTAATTCTGCCGTTTCGGTGTCTTCGTGACCGACGAGAACACTTGCAGCGCGACATTGCCTTTCAGCAGTCGGGGGACGTCGACCTGTCCCTGCCGCGACTCCGTCAGCAGGTCGCGGTTCCACAGCAGGCTGTCGGCATGCATGTCGGCGACCTGCAACCGCGCGTGCAGCGCCGCGGCGCGCGGCGAGATCGGTAAGGGCAGCGGTGCCACGACGTTCATGCTGCGCTCGACCATGCCGGGCGCGAGCATGAAGAACAGGATTGCCGCAAGCGCGACGATGCCGGCCACCGCCCCCAGGACTTTGCGCATCGGCACCGCTCTCCATCATGCAGGACTTTTATGCGGCATCCGCGATGCCACGTCCGGTCACGCCGTCGGTATGCGGTCTGGTAACGGTGGCGACAACCCCGCGCCGCGTTTCAAAGTCTTGCGGAGGTTACAAAGCTGTACGCCGGTTGCGATTCGGTCGCGGAATGGTCTTCCCGCGCGGTTTCCTGCCAACCGACGAAGCGCGGGACGGTCACGTCGCCTACGGGCGAGGCATGGACTTCGGTGAGTTCAAGCTTGTCGGCGAGCGGTTCGAACAGCGCGAACACCTCGGCGCCCCCGATCACCGCAACCGCTTCGTCGCCGGCGCAAGCGAGTGCGGCGTCCACGTCGTAGACCGGTTCCGCCCCGTCGGCGCGCCAGTCCCGGTCGCGGGTCAGCACGATATGGCGCCGCCCCGGCAGCGGCGCGGGGAAACTGTCGAAGGTTTTCCGCCCCATGATCATGGGTTTGCCCATAGTCAGCGCTTTGAAGCGTTTGAGGTCGGCGGGAATGTGCCACGGCAGCGCGCCGTCCCGACCGATCACGCCATTCGTGGCGCGCGCCAGAATCAGCGTGATCATTGCGGCGTCCCGGGGTTGAATGGCTTGGTCACAATGGGCTCCTCCTGCGCCGGTCATAGCGAGCCGGGTCGGTCGCGGTCGATCTGTTTGCGCTGCCGATCTGCCGCTCCTTTGAAATTGTGGCGCTCGGATCGAAGGAAGCGTATCCCGTACCGGTGTCGAAATGTCCTGCCCTGGCCGATATGGCGGATCGGTTGGTCGGGGTGGAGCGCATCGGCACGGCAACCGTGCGGGGCGTGATGCTATGAACATGGTGATGCTGGCATTGATGGGGGCGGCGACCGCGGGTCTGCTGTGGTCGCTGGGAATCGCGCGGTCGCTCGCGATGCTGGTCGGCGCTACGCTGATGGTCGGGGCGACCGGGTTTGCGGTGCAGGCAGTTCGGCACCAGCCGGGGATCCCGGTCCGCGCCGCCAGCGTACCGATTGCGGTGGATCCCGGAATGGTGGCGTTCCGGACGGCGGTGTTCGCGCCGCAATCGCCGGACGCGCTCGCGCTCGCCAGTGCGGATGGACGGCTCGAGACGGGGGATACGCACGCCGCCGCGCAGGGGCTGTTGCAGGATCTCGCGCAACGTCCGCGTGATTCGGCGTTGTGGACCGAACTCGGCTATGTCCTGGCCTTGCACGATCGCGCGGTGTCGCCCGCCGCAAAATTCGCGTTCAGCCGAGCGGTGGCGCTTGCGCCCGGCACGCCGGGGCCGGCGTTCTTTCTCGGAATGGCGTATGTCGACGCGGGCGATCTGACCGCGGCGCGTCCCTTCTGGGCGTATGCGCTGGCGGTGACGCCGGCGGGCGCGCCCTACCGCGCCGACATCGTCGAGCGGGTCGCCGCGATCGACCAGTTCGCGCGGATGGCGGCGGCGCAGTCTAGGACTGGGCGCGCGGTGCCCGATCCGCTTGTCCGAACGGCGCGTTGAGGCGCACGATCGCCCAGTTGAGCACCGCAGCGAAGCTGACCCACAGGAAATAGGGCACGATCAGCAGCGCGGCAAAGCCTGAGATCGGCGCAAGGCCAACGAGGAGCGCGACGAGCGACCCCCACAGGAACACGACCTCGATGAGGGCCCAATCGGGACGGCGAAGCGCGAAGAACAGCGGGCTCCACAGGAAATGGAACAGCGCGTTGACCGCGAACAGGATGACCACCGTGGTGCGCCCCGCCGCATCCGGAGCCGCAGTCCACGCGATCGCCGCCGACCAGGCCGCGAGGCCCAGCAGAATCGTCCATGCCGGACCGAACAGCCAATTGGGGGGCTGCCAGCTCGGCTTGCGCAAATCGCGGTACCAAGCGCCGATCGGCGTTGCGAGACCGCCGGCTACGAGAAGCACGATCGCACAGGCGCCGGAGACATAGAGCGGATTCATCGTAAATTCCTTGAAGCATCGCGCCCCGAAACACCAGTGTCCACTTGCCCGGTGTCAAGTGTGTGATACACCAAGCGTATGGGCAAGGCCTTTCCCTTTTCGGCGATCGTCGGTCAGGACGAGATGAAGCTCGCGCTGCTGATCGCCGCGGTCGATCCGCGGATCGGCGGCGTGATGGTGTTCGGGGATCGCGGGACGGGCAAGTCGACCGCAGTGCGGGCGCTGGCGGCGCTACTTCCGCCGATGTCCGCCGCGCTCGCGGGGTTCCATCCGGAGGGCGCAGTACCGCCGCCGGCGAAGGCCACCGTACCGGTCCCCTTCGTCGATCTGCCCTTGGGCGCCACCGAGGACCGGGTCGTCGGCGCGCTCGATCTCGAGCGTGCGCTGGGGGCTGGCGTGAAAGCGTTCGAGCCTGGTCTGCTGGCGCGCGCAAATGGCGGGTTCCTGTATATCGACGAGGTCAATCTGCTCGAGGACCATATCGTCGACCTGCTGCTCGACGTTGCAGCCTCGGGCGAGAATGTCGTCGAGCGGGAAGGGCTGTCGGTACGGCATCCCGCACGCTTCGTGCTGGTCGGCAGCGGCAACCCCGAAGAAGGCGAACTGCGTCCGCAATTGCTCGACCGCTTCGGCCTGTCGGTCGAGGTGCGGACCCCGCAGGACCTGGCAAGCCGAGTTGAGATCCTGAAGCGGTGCGACGCGTTCGAGCGAACCCCCGAAGCCTTTGCCGAAAGCTGGCACAGTTCCGAAAAGAAGACGGTGAAGCGGATCGCGCGCGGACGCGCAGCCGTGTCCGCGGTGGCAGTGCCAGACGCGATGCTCGCCCGTGCGGCTCAATTGTGTATGGCGGTTGGGGCGGACGGGCTGCGCGGCGAGCTGACGCTGATGCGCGCGAGCCGCGCACTCGCGGCGCTGGAAGGCGCAGGGTCGGTCGCGGCGGATCACATCGCACGGGTCGCGCCGCTCGCGCTGCGGCATCGATTGCGGCGTGGGGTGCTCGACGAAACCGGATCGACCGTCCGTATCGAACGCGCGCTGGAAGACCTGGCGGCGGCATGATCGCCGAGCCTTCGGCGCTGGACGATGCGCTGATGGCAGCACGTTTATGTGCAATCGATTCGGTCGGGCTGGGCGGAATCATCCTGCGGGGCGGCGGAGATCTGCGCGACGAGGTGGTCGCGGCCCTGCACGCGGCGCTTCCGGACAACGCCCCGCTGCGGCGAATCCCTGCGCATGTCGATAGCGACGGACTGGTCGGCGGGCTCGATCTCACCGCAACGCTCGCGCTTGGCCGACCGGTGCGGCAACCCGGCGTGTTGGCTGCTGCGGACGGTGGCGTGGTCGTGCTACCGATGGCGGAGCGTATGAGTGGGGCGACGGCGGCGCAGATCGCGGCGGTGCTCGATGCGGGGGCGGTGGATGGCGCACCCGTACGGCTTGCGGTGATCGCGCTCGACGACGGCGTCGAGGAAGAAGCACCACCGCCCGCGCTGGTCGAGCGGTTGGCGTTTCGGATCGATCTTTCCGAATGCAGACTCCCGGATGCCGCTGTCCCGGGCACGCTCGCGGAACAGCGCATGGCGGCGCACCCGCCTGTTTCGACAAGCGGCACGGAAGACGACTCTTCCGCGATCGACCCCGTCACGATCCTCGCCGCGACCGCGCTGGCGCTTGGCGTCGAGTCGGCGCGCGCACCGGTATTCGCGCTCCGGGCGGCTCGCGCCGCCGCAGCATTGGCCGGGCGTTCGACGATCGACAGCGATGACGTGCTGCTCGCGGTGCGCCTCGTCCTTGGCTCGCGCGCGACCCGGCTTCCACCGACGTCCGAGCCCGACAGGACCACCGCCCCACCACCGCCGCCGCCCGAAAACAACGAGGGCGAGGGGGAGCAGACCGGATCCGAGCTTCCCGAGGATGTGATCCTCGCCGCCGCGCTGGCGACGCTTCCGCGCGACGTGCTCGAACGCCTTGCGCTCGGACGGGGACCGCGCGGGAGCACTCGGTCGCGGGGCGCGGGGGAACGGCGCAAGTCCGCCGTGCGCGGACGGCCGTTGAGTGCGCGCGCAGGGGTGCCGCGCGGCGGATTGCGGCTCAGTCTGATCGATACGCTTCGCGCCGCTGCGCCGTGGCAGGCGCTGCGCGATCGGGGGGACGGCCCGATCCGTATCCGCCGGGACGATTTGCGCATTCGCCGGTTCGAGGCGCGCGCGGAAACGCTGACGATCTTCGCGGTCGATGCATCGGGATCGGCGGCTGCCGCGCGACTGGCGGAAGCCAAGGGCGCGGTCGAACTGTTGCTCGCCCAGGCCTATGTGAAACGCGCGCAGGTCGCGCTGATCGCGTTTCGCGGGACTGCGGCGGAGGTGTTGCTTCCGCCGACGCGCTCGCTGACGCGTGCCCGGCGCGTATTGGCGGACTTGCCCGGGGGCGGAGGAACGCCACTGGCCGCCGGCCTCGATGCCGCGCGCGCGCTGGCGGAAGCGGCGCGCGGGCGGGGACGGACGCCGTTTCTCGTCGTCCTCACCGATGGTCGCGCGAACATCGCGCTCGACGGCAGCGCGGTCCGCGCGCGCGCCGAGCAGGAAGCCGAGCTGGCGGCGCGCTCGATCGGGCAGGCGCGGATCGGGGCGGTGTTCATCGATACCGCCGCCCGTCCGCGGCCTGAGGGCGCACGGCTCGCGCTGGCGATGGGCGCGCGCTACCTGCCGTTGCCGCGCGCCGATGCCGCGGCGATGCACCGCGCGATCGCGGCGGTACAGGCAGCATGAGTCGTGTGACCTGGTCGGACGAGGGGCGCGACTGGCCCAACCGCGCGGCGAGCCGTTTCGTCGATACCGGGCGGATCCGCTGGCACGTGCAGGTCCTCGGCGCAGAATTAGGCACTGCGCCGGTAGTGCTGCTGCTACACGGTACGGGCGCGGCAACGCACAGCTGGCGGGCGCTTGCCCCCTTGCTCGCGGCGGACTTCACGGTGATTGCCCCCGATTTGCCGGGGCACGGCTTCACGACCGGGCGTCCGACCGGTGGTCTGGCGATGCCCGCAATGGCGCGGAGCGTCGGCGACTTGCTCCGGGTGCTCGGGGCTGCGCCCGATCTCGTCGTTGGGCATTCCGCCGGTGCCGCGATCGCGTTCCGGATGGTGCTGGATGGCATCGTCGCGCCGAACGCCGTCGTCGGCCTCAACCCGGCGCTGATGCCGTTTCCGGGGCTGGCCGCGAAGCTGTTCCCGACCTTCGCCCGGATGCTGTTCGTCAACCCCTTCGTACCGCATCTGGTCGCGGGGCTCGCCCGCGGACCGGGGGATGCGGCGGCCTATCTCCAGCGCGCGACGGGGTCGCGGATCGATCCCGTTGGGGTCACCTTGTACCGTCGGCTCTTCGCGACGTCGGATCACGTCGAGGGAGCGCTGACGATGATGGCCGCGTGGGATCTCGACACGTTCGCGCGCGACTTGCCCCGGATGACCGTGCCAGCGCTACTGCTCCACGGCGGGGCGGATGCGGCGATCCCGCTGGCGTCGGTCGAGCAGGCGGCGAAACGGATGCCCGCCTGTCACGTGCAGGTCCTGCCGGACCTGGGGCATCTGGCGCATGAAGAACGGCCCGCCGACGTCGCGGCGATCCTCCGCGCCTTTGCAGCGGAATCGGCATCGACGCCGGTCCCCCAAGCGGTGTCGTAGCGCAATGCCTGCCGGCCTGTTCGCGTTGATGGACATGGCGATCGTCGGAGTGCCGACGATCGTGTTCGTCGTCTGGCAGCTCGTCTCGATCAACCGCGAGATCGCGCGGGACAAGGCGAAGAAGGCGGAGTCACCAGAAAGCGCGGGGCATGCGGTAGGGGAGCATCGACTGGACGATGGGTGAGCGGAAACGCCCCAGCGACAGGCTCTCGTGCACCGCCCGCACGGGCTCGCCGAACAGCTGCGTATCCAGCGCGGAGCGGGCGTAGAAGGGCGCATCGATCCAGGTCTTCGCGACTTTCGGGTGCGATCCGACATCCGCGCGAGTCGCCCGCGACACTAGCCAGCCCGTCCGCGGCAGGGCGACTCGCGGTGGTGGCGCAACATCGTGCCAGCGCCCCTGCCGGTCGAACTTGAGCGCGAGATCGAACGGCTCGCCACTTCGGCGGCGGCCTTCATAAAGAACCGCGACGTCGCGTGTCAGATGCGCGCGCGACCAATGCCAGTCGTCGAACCCGGTCTCGAGCGGCTCGTCCCCGAAGTTCGAATCGAAATATCCGTCCCCCGACCAGCGCATGTCGGGATGGATCATGTCGACCTCGACGCGCGCGCGCGGGGCGACCGGGTGCCAGCGATGCCGCGCTGCCGGATCGAGCGCGAACGCGGTCGTGCCGATCATCTCGGGCTTCACGCGGATTGTGCCGCGCACGGGATAGGGCAACGGAGCGGAAATCTCCGCAATGTCGATCACCAGCGTATCGCCGTCCCAGCTCAGCGCGCTCGGTCCGATCGCGAGATGGTCCGCGTCGCGCCGCACGCGTTTGTGCCCGCGTTCGGTCATTGCCCACGCCCCTCCGCGCGGCCCGCAGAGCGACACGTTGATCGCGCAATGATTGTCGGGCCGTTCGCGACCCGAGAGTTTGTAATAGGGGGAGAAGACGCTCCCCACGAACGCGATGATGGTCAGGCCGAAGCGGCGGTCCGCGCTGAAGGCATCGACGTACCACCAGGCATAGCCACCGGGTGCGACCGCGCCATCGAAGCGTGGTCCGTGAGCAGGGATGCGACGGCTAGGCGGGCGGACAAGGCCGCCATCGGGACGCCCGCGCCCGGATGGGTACTCCCGCCCGCGCAATAAAGCCCAGGGATCCGCGTCCGGCTGCCCGGGCGGCGGAAGGATGCCGCCCACCCGTGCGAGGCCGGTCCATAAAGGGCTCCACCCGTCTGTGGGAACAGCGTGGCGAAAGTAGCCGGCGTCGTGAGAACCGTCGCTTGTGCCGGCAAGTCCAGCGTCAGGCCGGCGCGGCGCAGCGTTGCGTGCATCGACTGGGTACATTGGTCCGTCTCCGCTTGAGTCAGGGGGGAAGTGTCGCCGGTGGGTGGCGCGTTGACGATGATCTGGAAGCGCTCGGGGTTCGGCGTGCGCCCGTCGGGGGCGTCTCCGGACGCGTGCTCCGACCGGTCTGCGCCGCGATCCTGCGCGCAGACGTAGACGCTCGGGTCGTCGGCCAGCCGGCCCGCCGCGAGCGCACCGAATTCGGCCTGGGATTGCCCGGAGAAGAACACGTTATGGCGGACCAGCGGAAATCCGTCGGCGGTTCCGCGCGCGCACCACACCAGCGCCGACAGCGACCGCCGCTCCGGTGCGACGCCGGAAACGGCCCGGCGGACGGAATCCCCGAAGGCTCCTGCGGCAAGCGCCGCAGGATCGGCGTTGCACACCACCGCGGCGGCCGGGATCCGTTCCCCCGATGCGAGGATGACGCCCGCCGCCCGTCCGCGGTCCACCATAATCTCGCGAACCGGCACGCCGTATCGAAAGGTCGCGCCATTGCGGATCGCGAGCGCTTCGAGCGCACGGGCCAAGGCGTGCATCCCGCCGTCGATCAGCCAGACCCCCGCTGCCTCGACATGCGCGATCAGCATCAGCGTTGCCGGGCAGGCGTACGGCGACGATCCGGCATAGGTCGCGTACCGCCCGAACAATTGCCGGAGTCGCGGATCCTGGAAATGGCCGGCAAGCGCCCGCGACAGCGTTTCATACGGGCGAATGCGCGTGAGGTCGGCAAACCCCCGCCACCCCATCCGCCACGTCAGTCCGAGCGGA
The DNA here is from genome assembly GCF_040546365.1 of Sphingomonas sp. PvP055. Lineage (NCBI taxonomy): Bacteria > Pseudomonadati > Pseudomonadota > Alphaproteobacteria > Sphingomonadales > Sphingomonadaceae > Sphingomonas > Sphingomonas sp. PvP055. Next base: position 3,564,433 of record NZ_JBEPNS010000001.1, on the reverse strand, counting down.
TTGGTGGCGGGCGCGCGCAGGAAGGGACGGTCGAGCGTCTCGAAAATGTGCTTCGCCTCGGCCCGGAAGGCGCGATAGCCCGCCGCTTCGCGTGCTCCCGCAAAGGCACCGATCGCAGCTTCGCTTTCCGCGGGGTCGGCGAACAGGTCGAGCCGATCGGCTCCCCAGGCGTGGCGGGTAAAAATAGCGGCGGGGCGCAGCGAGAGATGGGCGTCGAGCGTCGAGCCGCAGCGTTCGAAAACCTCGTCGAACACGTCGCGGAGCGTAAACACGGTCGGTCCCGCATCGATCGCAACCCCGTCTGCAACGATCTCGCGCAGCTTGCCCCCGGGGGCTACGCCAGCCTCTACCACCGTGACGCCGATGCCGCGTGCGGCAAGCAGGGCAGCACTCACCAGTCCGCCGATCCCGGCCCCGATGATCACGGTATTGTGCTGCGATACCATCGAACGCGCTCCCGCCAGTTGACCGAAGCAGGATTTATGTCCAATCAACTGGACATATGGTGTCGTCCACTTCAAGCAACATGTCAAAGGGCTATCTGTTGCGGATGCGGACGGCGTGGGTCGGCTGGCGCAACCGGGTGCTGGCGTCGCCGCGCTTTCAGCAAGCGGCGACGCGCTTCTGGCCGACCCGGCCGATCGCCCGTGCGCGCGCACGCGAATTGTTCGATCTGGTGGCGGGGTTCGTCTACACGCAGACGCTGACGGCATGCGTTCAGACCGGGCTGCTCGACCTGTTGGCGCGCGGGCCGACCAGCATCGAGCACGTTTCGGAGCACTGTGCCTTGCCGCCACCCGCGGCGCTCCGGCTGCTGCGTTCGGCGGCGGCGTTAAGGCTGGTCGAACACCTCGGCGAGGATTGGGCGTTGGGGCGTGCCGGGGCGGCGCTGTGCGGCAATGCGGGTATCACCGAAATGGTCACGCATCACCCGATGCTCTACGCCGATCTCGCCGATCCGGTCGGGTTGCTGCGTCGGGGCGGGGGCGGCGGACGCCTGGCCAACTATTGGGGCTATGCCCGGACGGACGACGCCTTGGAGTCGGCGGAAGTCGACCCGTATTCGCGGCTGATGGCCGCGTCGCAGCCGCTGGTCGCCGCGCAAATCGTTCGATCCTATCGGTTTTCCAGGCATCGGCGCATGCTGGATATCGGCGGTGGGGAAGGGCGGTTTCTCGAAACGGTCGCGGGTACGGCCAAGGCGCTCAACCTCGGCCTGTTCGATCTTCCCGCCGTCGTCGAGCGCGGGCGGGCGCGACTCGGCGAAGCGGGGCTCGAATCGCGAACGACGTTCCATGCCGGAAGTTTTCTGGGCGATCCGTTGCCGCGGGGGTATGATCTGATCACGTTGGTGCGCGTGCTGCACGATCATGACGATGCACCGGCGCTCCGCCTGTTACGCGCGATCCACGACGCGCTCCCGGCAGGAGGACGCCTGCTGATCGCGGAACCGATGGCGGGAACGCGCGGGGCAGAACCGGCGGGGGACGCCTATTTCGGAATGTATCTGTTTGCGATGGGGTCCGGTCGCCCGCGGACGTCACACGAAATCGACGCAATGCTCCGGCTGGCCGGGTTCGCAACGGCGCGCATGGTCGCGACCGCCTTGCCGTTGACGTGCAGCATCATCGTCGCGTCGCGCGGTAATTGATCAACGATATTGACAGTCAGAAATGTCCAACTAAAATGACACTCAACGATATCGCTGGTTCGGCGGTTGGTTTGGGAGAGGCGCGGTGGAGACACTGGCAGTGGTTTTGGAGGCGCCGGAACGGCTGTTGCTCCGTCCGCTCGCGCTGAACCCGATCGGCGCCGGAGACGTGCTGATCGAAGTCGCCTGGAGCGGGATCAGCTCGGGCACCGAGAAACTGCTGTGGTCGGGCCGGATGCCCGCCTTCCCGGGCATGGGGTATCCGCTGGTGCCGGGATATGAGTCGGTGGGGCGTATTGTCGATGCCGGATCCGATGTGCGGGGGCGGATCGGGGAATGGGTCTTCGTCCCTGGCGCCAATTGCTACCGGGACGCGCGCGGCTTGTTCGGGGGAACGGCACGCCGGGTCGTACTTCCGTCGCTCCGTGCCATGCCGATCGACGAACGTCTCGGCGCCGACGGAACGCTGACCGCTTTGGCGGCGACGGCCTATCATGCGGTGGCGGGGGGCAATCCGCCGGATCTGGTGATCGGTCACGGGATCGTCGGACGCCTGATCGCGCGGATCGTGGTCGCGCTCGGCGCACCCGCGCCGGTCGTTTGGGAAACCAATCCGGCACGCCAGGACGGCGACGGCTATACGGTGATCGACCCGAGTCAGGATGACCGCCGCGACTATGCGACGATCTGCGACGCCAGCGGCGCGGCCGACATTCTCGATCTGGCCGTGTCTCGCCTCGCCAAACGCGGAGAGATCGTCCTCGCCGGGTTTTACGACCGGTTGAGCTTCGCGTTTCCGCCGGCTTTCCAACGCGAGGCACGGTTCCGCATCTCCGCCGAGTTCACGCCAGCGGATGTCGCCGCCACGACCGCGCTGGTGGCGACCAAAGCTTTGAGGTTCGATTCCCTGATCAGCCACGTTCGCCCAGCCGCCGATGCGGCCGATGCCTATCCGGCGGCGTTCGGCGACCCTGCCTGCCTCAAGATGGTACTCGACTGGAGAGCCGTATGACGATGCTCGATCCCGGCCCCCTGCGCGACGAAGCCGCCCAGGAACCGGACCCGGTCCCGACCGGCCCGGTCACCAAGGAAACCCAGATCATCGCGATCTACGGCAAGGGCGGCAGCGGGAAATCCTTCGCGCTCGCCAACCTCAGCTACATGATGGCGCAACAGGGCAAGCGGGTTCTGCTGATCGGCTGTGATCCCAAGAGCGACACCACGTCCCTGCTGTTCGGCGGGAAATCCACACCGACGATCATCGAAACTTCGTCGCGCAAGAAACTCGCGGGCGAGGAGATCGGGATCGAGGACGTCTGCTTCCAGCGCGACGGCGTGTTCGCGATGGAGTTGGGCGGACCCGAGGTCGGGCGCGGATGCGGCGGGCGCGGGATCATCCACGGGTTCGAGACGCTCGAGAAACTCGGCTTCCACGAATGGGGCTTCGACTATGTCCTGCTCGACTTTCTGGGGGACGTGGTGTGCGGCGGCTTCGGCCTGCCGATCGCGCGGGACATGTGCCAGAAGGTGATCGTGGTCGCCTCGAACGACCTGCAATCGCTCTATGTCGCGAACAACGTGTGCAAAGCGGTCGAATATTTCCGCAAGATGGGCGGCAATGTCGGCGTCGCGGGGATGATCCTCAACAAGGACGACGGCACCGGCGAAGCGCAGGCGTTTGCCGCAGCGGTCGGCATCCCGGTGCTGACTGCGATCCCCGCGAACGAGGACATTCGCAAGAAAAGTGCGAACTACCAGATCATCGGCAAGCCCGGCGGGCAATGGGCGAGCCTGTTCGAAGAGCTTGCGGTCAACGTTGCAGAAGCCCCGCCGCTACGGCCGTCGCCGCTGGATCAGGACGGGTTGCTGGGGTTGTTCTCGGCGGACGTGACGGGGGCGGACTATGCCCTGAAGCCCGCGAGCCAGGCGGACATGCGCGGTGTTGCCTATGTGTCGAAGCCGACGCTCGAGGTCGTGTACGATGCCGTCTGAGGGCCAAGATCTTCTCAAGCCCCTCCCCTTCAGGGGAGGGGTTGGGGGTGGGGCCGTGCCTGCTTCCGGCGGTGTGTCTGCTGGACTGCCCCACCCCAACCCCTCCCCTGAAGAGGAGGGGCTTGCGTGTTCGAACGGCACCACCCTCCGAGAAGCTGCCGAGCTCGCTGGAAAATCCGACATCCTAGCCCGCTACGACGCCGATTACCCCAAAGGTCCTCACGACCAACCGCAATCGATGTGCCCCGCTTTCGGCTCCCTCCGCGTGGGCCTGCGGATGCGCCGCACAGCGACCGTCCTCTCCGGTTCGGCCTGCTGCGTGTACGGCCTGACCTTCACTTCGCATTTCTATGGCGCCAAACGCAGCGTCGGCTACGTCCCCTTCTCGTCCGAGACGCTGGTGACGGGCAAATTGTTCGAAGACATCCGCGATGCCGTCCACCAACTGGCCGACCCGGCGCTGTACGACACGATCATCGTCACCAACCTCTGCGTCCCCACCGCCTCAGGCGTGCCGCTGCAATTGCTCCCCGACCAGATCAACGGGGTGCGGATCATCGGAATCGATGTCCCCGGCTTCGGGGTGCCGACGCATGCCGAGGCAAAGGATGTCCTGGCGGGCGCGATGCTCGCCTATGCGCGCAAGGAGGCCGAGCTCGGCCCCGTCGCTGCGCCCAAGCAACGACCGGACCGGCCGACCGTGACTCTCCTGGGCGAGATGTTTCCGGCCGACCCGCCAGGAATCGGGCTATTGCTCGAACCGCTGGGCCTCGCGGCCGGCCCGGTCGTTCCTACGCGCGAATGGCGCGAACTCTACGCCGCGCTCGACGGCGCCGTCGTCGCGGCGATCCACCCCTTCTACACCGCGAGCATCCGCGAGTTCGAGGCGGCGGGGCGCACGGTCGTCGGCTCGGCGCCGGTCGGCGCGGACGGGACCGCGGCGTGGCTCGACGCGATCGGCGCGGCCTGTGGCATCGCGCAGGACAAGGTCGATGCGGCGAAGAATCGCTTCCTCCCCGCCATTCGCGGCGCGCTTGCGGCCAAGCCGATCGCCGGGCGGATCACCGTCTCGGGGTATGAAGGCTCCGAGCTGCTCGTCGCGCGGCTGTTGATCGAAAGCGGCGCGGACGTGCCCTATGTCGGCACCGCCTGCCCGCGCACCCCCTGGTCCGAACCCGACCGCGACTGGCTGGTCAGCCGCGGCGTCCAGGTCCAGTATCGCGCAAGCCTCGAACAGGATCTCGCCGCGGTCGATGCCTTCGGCCCCGATCTGGCGATCGGCACGACTCCGGTGGTGCAGCATGCCAAGCAGAAATCGATCCCCGCGCTGTATTTCACCAACCTCATCTCGGCGCGCCCGCTGATGGGCCCGGCGGGGGCGGGGAGCCTTGCGATGGTCGTCAACGCGGCGCTCGCCAATCAGGCGCGCTTCGACAAGATGACGGCGTTCTTCGAAGGGGTGGGCGTAGGTGCGACGGCTGGCGTGTGGGAAGACACGCCAGTCGACCGGCCCGAGTTCAAGGCGAAATACGCCGCCAAACGCATCGCTGCGGCCAAGGCCGAAGAAAGCGTCGGGGTATGAGCGGCCCCCTTCTTAGCCGTCACCCTGAACGCGTTTCAGGGTCCACCGCGCAACAAGGGCAGACTGCCATTGTGACGCGGTGGATGCTGAAACAAGTTCAGCATGACGGAGCATTCGGGGGGGAGGTAACGCAATGACCCTCATCCTCGATCACGACCGCGCAGGCGGCTATTGGGGCGCGGTCTACGCCTTCACCGCGATCAAAGGGTTGCAGGTCATCATCGACGGCCCGGTCGGGTGCGAGAACCTCCCCGTCACCTCGGTGCTCCACTATACCGATGCGCTGCCGCCGCATGAATTGCCGATCGTCGTGACCGGGCTCGGCGAACAGGAACTCGGGCGCGACGGGACCGAAGGCGCGATGAAGCGCGCTTGGGCGACGCTCGATCCGGATCTGCCCGCGGTGGTGGTGACCGGCTCGATCGCCGAGATGATCGGCGGCGGCGTCACCCCCGAAGGCACCAATATCCAGCGCTTCCTCCCGCGCACGATCGACGAGGATCAGTGGCAGTCGGGGGACCGCGCGCTGACCTGGCTGTGGACTCAGTTCGGGCCGAAGAAGGTCCCGGCGCCGCGTCCGCTCAAACCGGGTGAGCGTCCCAGGGTCAACATCATCGGGCCGATGTACGGCAGCTTCAACATGCCCTCCGATCTTGCGGAGATCCGCCGCCTGATCGAGGGGATTGGCGCACAGGTGGGCATGGTCTTCCCGCTCGGCAGCCATCTCGCCGATGTCCGCAAACTCGCTGACGCGCAGGTCAACGTCTGCATGTACCGCGAATTCGGGCGCGGCCTGTGTGAGGCGCTGGAGCGGCCGTATCTGCAGGCACCGATCGGGCTGGAAAGCACGACGCTGTTCCTGCGCACGCTCGGCGATCTGCTCGGTCTCGATCCCGAGCCGTTCATCGAACGCGAGAAGCACACCACGATCAAGCCGCTCTGGGACCTGTGGCGCTCGGTCACGCAGGACTTCTTCGGCACCGCAAGCTTCGGCATCGTCGCTACTGAAACCTATGCGCGGGGAATCCGGAACTTCCTCGAAACCGACATGGGGTTGCCGTGCCATTTTGCGTTCGCTCGGTCGGCGGGCGTGAAGCCCGATAATCAGGCGGTGATCGACGCAATCCGCACAAATCCGCCGCTGATCGTGTTCGGCAGCTTCAACGAGCGGATGTACATGGCCGAAGCGGGTGCGCGCGGGGTCTATATTCCCGCAAGCTTCCCCGGCGCGGTGATCCGCCGCCATACCGGCACCCCGTTCATGGGCTATGCCGGTGCGACCTATCTGATCCAGGAAGTGTGCAACGCGTTGTTCGACGCGCTTTTCCACATCCTTCCGCTCGCTGGGCAGCTCGATCAGGTCGATCCGACACCGGCACGGGTTGATCGCGCGGTCGCCTGGGAGGACGCCGCCAAGGCGGCGCTCGACGCAGCGGTCGAGCGGGAGCCGGTGCTGGTCCGGATCTCCGCCGCCAAACGCATTCGCGATGCCGCGGAACGTGGCGCCCGCCGTGCAGGCGAGGAATCGGTCACCCCGACTCGCCTTGCGCACGCCCTTCTCGAGAGCCGCGGCGGATGACTCCGCGCGCGCTCCCTGCCGCGGCAACGCGGACCCCAGATCCCCACGGTGCAACGCCGCGCGGATGCAGCCGGGGAGCGCATCCGACGCTCCTGATATTGGTCGTCACGATGGAGGCGGAACAATGAGCGACAAGAGAGACGAGAGATTCGGTCCGGGAACCTACCTGACCCCTGAAGAGGCGAGGGAGTTCCACAAGATCTTCATCACCAGCTTCGCCCTGTTCACGGCGGTTGCGATCGTCGCGCACATTCTGGTGTGGATGTGGAAACCGTGGATCCAGTGATCGCCTGATACAGATAAAAGGGAGACTTCCACCATGTGGAGAATTTGGCTCATCTTCGATCCGCGACGGACGCTCGTCGCGCTGTTCGCCTTCCTGTTCGTGCTGGCATTGTTGATCCACTTCATCCTGCTCAGCACCGACCGGTTCAATTGGCTCGACGGTCCGCATCACGCGCAGGCGGTGGCAACCGCGCCAGCGGCGCCGCCGGCGCAGTGAAACGCAGACATTCGGTGCGGCGGGTGCGGAATATCCGTTCCCGTCGCAGCGAACCGCAAAGACTGTAAACCCGGGTCTGGGCCGTCCGCGACCTTCCGGGGGAGGAGGAAGTCGTCATGGCGTTGCTGAGTTTCGAACGGAAATACCGTGTCCGAGGAGGCACGTTGCTCGGCGGCGATCTTTTCGATTTCTGGGTCGGGCCGTTTTACGTGGGCTTCTTCGGCGTGACGACCGCGCTGTTCGCGGGGCTTGGCACGGCGTTGATCGTCTATGCCGCGTCGCTCGGGCCGACGTGGAACATCTGGCTGATCAGCATCGCGCCGCCAGACCTGTCCTATGGCCTGTCGCTGGCGCCACTGCGCGAAGGCGGGTTCTGGCAAATCATCACGATCTGCGCGGTCGGGTCGTTCGTGTCCTGGGCGTTGCGCGAAGTCGAGATCTGTCGAAAGCTGGGGATCGGCTATCATGTGCCGATCGCTTTCGGCGTCGCGATCTTCGCCTATGTCTCGCTGGTGGTGATCCGCCCGTGGCTGCTCGGGGCGTGGGGCTTCGGCTTTCCGTACGGCATTTTCAGCCATCTCGATTGGGTGTCGAACACCGGCTACCAATATCTCCATTTCCATTACAATCCCGCGCACATGCTCGCGGTGAGCTTCTTCTTCACCACCACGCTCGCGCTCGCGCTGCATGGCGGGTTGGTGTTGTCCGCGGTCAACCCCGCCAAGAACCCCGACGGGACGCAAGGCGAGGTCAAGTCGCCCGAATATGAGGACGCCTTCTTCCGCGACACGATCGGCTATTCGATCGGGACGCTGGGGATCCACCGGCTCGGGCTGTTCCTCGCGCTGAGTGCGGGGTTCTGGAGCGCGATCTGCATCATCATCTCGGGGCCATTGTGGGCCCGCGGGTGGCCGGAATGGTGGAGCTGGTGGCTCAACCTGCCGATCTGGTCGTGAGGGGGAAAGACGATGGCACGCTATCAGAACATCTTCACGCAGGTGCAATTGCGCGGGGCACCGGAAATGGGCCCGCTGCTCGGGCCCTATGACTTTCCGCGGCTCGGCAAGCCAGGCTTCTCCTACTGGATCGGCAAGATCGGCAATGCGCAGATCGGCCCGATCTATCTGGGCGGGCTCGGTATCCTGTCGCTGTTCTTCGGGTTCCTCGCGTTCGAGGTGGTCGGGCTCAACATGTGGGCGTCGGTCGGGTGGGATCCGGTCCAGTTCGCGCGGCAACTGCCGTGGCTGGCGCTCGAACCGCCGGGGCCGGAATATGGCTTCCAGCTGTTCGTGCCGCTGGCCAAGGGCGGCTGGTGGCAGATCGCCGGGTTCAGCATGAGCGCGTCGGTGCTGTTATGGTGGCTGCGCACTTTCCGCCGCGCCAAGGCGCTGGGGATGGGGACGCATGTCCCATGGGCGTTCGCCAGCGCGATCTGGTTGATGCTCGTCCTGGGCTTCATTCGTCCGATGCTGATGGGCAGCTGGGCCGAAGCGGTGCCGTTCGGGATCTTCCCGCACCTGGATTGGACCGCGGCGTTCTCGATCCGCTACGGCAACCTCTTCTATAATCCGTTCCACTGCCTTTCGATCGTGTTCCTCTACGGATCGACCCTGTTGTTCGCGATGCACGGCGCGACGATCCTCGCGGTCGGGCGCTATGGCGGCGAGCGCGAGATCGAGCATATCACCGACCGAGGCACCGCCGCCGAACGCGCCGCGCTGTTCTGGCGCTGGACCATGGGGTTCAACGCGACGTACGAATCGATCCATCGCTGGGCATGGTGGTTCGCGGTTCTGACGACACTGACCGGCGGGATCGGGATCCTGCTGACCGGCACCGTTGTCGACAATTGGTATCTGTGGGCGATCCAGCACGGCTATGCGCCCGCGTATCCGGGCCCGGGCGTGATCGATCCCGCCACGCTTCCGGGAGCATCGCAATGAGCGGTCTTGGCAGGATAGTCGCGGCCACGGGGCTGGTGACCGTAACCATCGCGCTTGGCGGGTGCGAACTCGGGCCCAAGCAATCGCAACAGACCGGCTTTCGCGGGACCGGAATGGCGCAGATCGTCGATCCCGACCATGTCGCGAAGCTCGGTGCGATCCCGCCGCCGCCCTATGCGCTTCCCGACGACAGCGGGCCGCGCGCGCGGGAGGCCTATCAGAATGTCCAGGTGCTGGGCGACGTGTCGGCAGAGCGGTTCAATCACCTTATGGCCGCGATCAACCAGTGGGTCGCGCCGCCTGAGCAGGGGTGCAATTACTGCCACAACCCCAACAACATGGCCTCGGACGAAAAATACACCAAGGTCGTCGCGCGGCGGATGTTGCAAATGACCCGGACGATCAACGGGAAATGGTCGAGCCACGTAAAGGGCACCGGCGTGACCTGCTACACCTGCCACCGGGGCAACGCGGTGCCGACGTACAAATGGGCGATTGCCGAAGGCGTGGCCGATCCCGATACGATCGTCCGCAACAAACATGGGCAGAATTCTCCCAACGTCAGTGTCGGCTACGCTTCGCTGCCTTATGATCCGTTCCAGACCTATCTGGCGGGGAAGGCGCAGATCCGCGTTGCGGCGAGCAGCCAATATCCGTCGCCCAACCATGTCGTGTCGATCAAGGAAGCGGAAAAGTCCTATGGTCTGATGATGCACATGAGCACCGCGCTCGGCGTCAATTGCACCTATTGCCACAACAGCCAGTCGTTCCGATCGTGGAGTCTGAGCCGGCCGCAGCGGGCGACCGCTTATTACGGGATCCGCATGGTCCGCGATGCGAACGAGGGCTATATCTCCCCGCTCGCCGCGGTGTTCCCGGCCTATCGCAAGGGACCGCATGGCGACCCGTATAAGGTCAATTGCCAGACGTGCCACCAGGGGCAGTCCAAGCCGCTCGGCGGGTACTCGATGCTCAAGGACAACCCGACATTGAAGGGGCCACCGGTGCCGACCGCGGCACCCGAGGGTGGTGCGGCGGGGGCTGCGGTTCCCGCAGTGCTGGCCAATCCGCAGGCGATGACGCGGCGGCAATGACCGCGCGCCGCCCGCACGCGCCGGGCGCGCGCGCATGGATGGGTTGAGCCTGCACAGCCATCCGCTGCGCGCCGCGCTGGCGGAAGAAATGCACGTCCGGCGGTTGCCGCGCTTCGCCGCGCCGTGCCGGCTGATGCAAGTGGTGACGGTGCTTGGCGAGGCAGGGGCGGCAAGCGCGGGGGCACATTTCGAAACGATCGCCGCGCGGCTTGGGGTGCCGCTTCCCGCCGCCACCAAATATGCGGTGGTCGATGTCGGCGCGATGAAACTGGTGCTCGAGCGGCACACCGAGTTCGCAAGCTACACGTTCGTCCGGGAAGGTCCGTTCGACCAGCCCTTTGCCAGCGGGGTGTTCGATCCGGCAGCGTCGACGATCCTCGCCGACATGCCCGGTGTCGTGATCCGCGCGACGCAGATCGCTTTCTATCCCTGCGGAACCGATTTGCCCGACGAAGCGGCGCTCGACACGCTGTTCGTCCCGGAGGCGCTGATCCTGTGCGACGTGAGCGACGCCAAGGCGCGCGTCCTGTCCGATTTCCGGTTACACGCGGATGGGTTCGGGCGACTGCTGTTGCTTGACCAGGGGCTGCTGCGCGACGAGCCGGCGCAGCTCGTGCTCCGTCTGCAGGAACTCGGGAATTACCGGAACATGGCGCTTCTGGGCCTGCCGCTCGCGCAGCGCCTGACCCCCGATGTCTCGCGGCTGGAGGCGCGGCTGGCGAGCCTCACCGCCTCGGTGTCCGAACGGGTGTCGCAGGACGACAGCCTGCTCGACGAACTGACCTATCTCTCGGCCGAGCTCGCGCGCCTGCTGGCCGAAACGCGCTATCGGATGAGCGCGACCAGAGCCTATGCGCAACTCAGCCTCGACCGGCTCGAGACGCTCGGGATCGGCCGGATCCCTGGCTATCAGACGCTCGCCGATTTCACCGAGCGGCGGCTGACCCCGGCGGTGCGGACCTGCGACAGTTTTTCCGCACGGCTCGCGGACTTGTCCCAACGCGCGGCGTGGACCAGCGAACTGCTTCGCACACGGATCGACATCGCACTCGCCAAGCAGAATCGCGATTTGCTCGAATCGATGAACACGCGGACGCAGCTGCAATTGCGGCTGCAGCAGACGGTCGAAGGATTGTCGGTGGTCGCGATCAGTTATTATGCGGTCGCGCTGATCGGCTATCTTGCCGCCCCGGCGCATGCCTGGAAGGAATGGGTGATGGTCGCCGCGGTGCCGCTGGTGTTCGGGGGCGCATGGCTTTTTGCGCGGCGGTTCCGGCGGGGGCTGTCGGAGTAACGCGGCTGGGTGACCGCTCCCTTGAACACGCTATCTGCAGACATTGTGTTCGTCGGTAACCCGGGCATGATCAGGGGTGTGGGAACGTGCACGTCCAACCGATTACCCCTCGTTCGCGTCGAGCGGAGCCTTGCCGAGAAACCCGGTTCCAGGTTTCTCGACGATGCCCGAAACGCCCCCCCAAACGAACGGGGAGAGTGTAATCGTTACTTCGCGCAGCCCGCGCTCACGCCGCCATTGCCCGCCTGGCCAGCGCGCATTGCGACCAGATTTCCGATAGCGCACTCACCAGCTTGTCGACGTCGCCATCCGAATGAACCGGTGACGGGGTCAGCCGCAACCGCTCGGTCCCGACCGGCACGGTCGGATAGTTGATCGGCTGCACGTAGATGCCATGGTGTTCGAGCAGCCAGTCGCTGATCATCTTGCACTTGTGCGCATCGCCGACCATCACCGGGATGATATGGCTGGGGTTGTCGATCGTCGGGATGCCGATCGCATCCAGCCGTCGCCGTACTTGCGCTACCCGCGCCTGGTGTTGCGCCCGCTCGACGGCGCTGTGCTTGAGATGGCGGATGCTCGCGGTCGCGCCCGCCGCCAGCGCGGGGGGCAGGGCGGTCGTGAAGATGAACCCGCTCGCGAAGCTGCGGATGAAGTCGCACAACGCGGCCGAGCCCGCGATATAGCCGCCCATCACGCCGAACGCCTTGCCCAGCGTCCCCTCGATCAGCGTGACCCGCGCCATCAGCCCCTCGCGCTCGGCGACGCCACCGCCGCGCGGCCCGTACAGCCCGACGCCGTGCACTTCGTCGAGATAGGACATCGCGCCGTGGCGCTCGCACACGTCGAGGATCTCGGCGATCGGCGCGATGTCGCCGTCCATCGAATAGACGCTTTCGAACGCGACCAACTTGGGTCGGTCCGCCGGAATCTGGGACAGCAGTCGATCGAGATCGGCCGGATCGTTATGCGCAAAGCGGATGCACTCCGCCCGGCTATGGCGGATTCCCTCGATCATCGACGCGTGGTTGAGTTCGTCCGACAACACCACGCAATTGGGCAACCGCGCGGCGAGCGTGCTCAGCGCCGCCCAGTTCGACACATAGCCGGACGTGAACAGCAACGCGGCTTCCTTGCCGTGCAGATCGGCAAGCTCGGCTTCGAGCAGCACATGCGCATGCGTCGTGCCCGAAATGTTGCGCGTGCCGCCTGCGCCGGCGCCGCACACGTCGAGCGTCTCATGCATCGCGGCGAGCACCTTGGGGTGTTGCCCCATGCCGAGATAGTCGTTCGAGCACCACACGGTGACCTCGTCGACGCCGTCCTCGCCATAATGGCGGGCGCGGGGGAAGTGCCCGGCGCGGCGCTCGAGCTCGGCAAAGCTGCGATAGCGCCCGTCTTCTTTCAGCACGTCGAGCTGAACCTGAAAGAATGCCTCGTAATCCATTGCATACCCTCCCGCTTCTAGTCGTTGGCAGCGGCTTTTGCCGCTTTGGTCTTTGCCGACGCCCACTGCCACAGTTTGGCATCCCTAAGCGGCAACACAAGAAAAAGATGCTCCACCATCCCAAGGGCGGACAGTCCCGCAAGCAGCGTCGCGGTCACCGCAGCGCCGCTCTGCACGGGCGCGGCTTCGGCGAGCGTCCACGTCCACACGGCGAGCGCGCCTGAACCCAATATAGACGCCGGCAGCAGCGGATTCCCCGCGCGCTTGCGAAAATAGCTCTTGAGATAAGCGAGATGCGCCGGAAACACCTCGTCGCTGAGGTTGGGCACACCGAGATACAGGTTGAACTTGGCGCTCAGCCGCAGGACGAACAGCAGAAGGAAGGTCAGCGGCGCGGCCTGGTTTGGCTCGCCCCACGTCAACGCGAACAGCAGCAGCGCGGTGAGGGCGATCGCGATCTCGTGATGGATGACCGTCGCGGTCGCGCTCCTGAGCCGAGTCCAGCCGGTTGCACCGGGGGGGCAGGGCAAGCGGTTGGGCCCGGCGACGAACCCCATAAGGAAGGCCAATTCATGCCATCCCCAGATCAGGATCGCGGCTGCGAAACCACAATAGGCGCCGCCCCAAGTCGCATCGGCGGCAGACCAATATACCGCGCCCGTCGCGATCGCCGCCACGATCCCTGCCAGCGTGAAGCTGGTGCGGAACGTCGCGCGCGGGCGGCTGTCGAGCCACACCACCGCTGCGGTGCCGATGAACCACATGACGAGCGCGAACAGGAGCGGCGGAATGCTCACCAGGCCGGGACCAGCCGTGCCGAGGCGGGGATCGCGTTGCGCTGGACCGGCGTCAGGTACAGCCGCACGAACGCCACCCCCGCCGCGCCGATCAGGCCGATCCGCTTGAGCCCGCCGATGACGCCACCCTGCGCCTTCGCCGCATCGATCCGTGCGGCGATCCGGCGCATCCGCTCCAGCCCAGCGCGGAACCCGGGGGAGTCGGTATCGAGCACGACCGGGAAAACCTGTCGCGTGATCTGCGAGCAGACCGTGAAGACGCGCTGGTCATAGTCGGTCGGGTCGATCCCGAGCGCGGTGTGGAAGGCGGGGCGATTGTGGTCGCGCACATACATGGTGGTATAGACCGCAACGAGAAAGAACCGGATCCATAGCACGTTATGCCCGCGCAACAGCTTGGGATCGGTCCGCATCAGGATCGCGAACGCCTCGCCGTGGCGGAACTCGTCGTTGCACCATTCCTCGAACCAGTTGAAGATCGGGTGAAAGCGCCATTCCGGATGCTGCGCGAGGTGCCGGAAAATCGTGATGTACCGCGCGTAACCGATCTTCTCGGACAGGTATGTCGCGTAGAAGATGAATTTCGGGCGGGAATACGTGTATTTCTTGGTCTTGGTCAGGAAGCTGAGGTTTACCCCGATCCCGGCGTCCTTGAGCGTATCGTTGATGAAGCCGGCGTGGCGGCTTTCGTCGCGACTCATCAGCTTGAACAGCGCCTTGATGTCGGGGTTCTGCGCGCGCTTCTGGATCTCGGCGTAGAGGATGCAGCCCGAGAATTCGGCGGTGAGCGAACTTACCAGGAAATCGATGAATTCCTCGCGCAACCCGGCGGGGAGGGATTCGATCACGCCGTCGAACGCATCGGTCCGGCGGAAGTGGCGGCGGTTGGGGTCGGCGACCATCTCCGCGATCAACTGGTCCCATTCGGCGCGCACTGGCGAGACGTCGATCCGGTCCATCGCCGCGAAATCGGTGGTGTAGAAGCGCGGGGACAGGACGGTGTCCTGCCGCGCGATCCGCATCGTGTCGGCGGGGGCGAACGGGGTGACGGCGTTCATGACAGTCTCCGATCCGAAAAGCTGACTTCGTAGAGTTCGGTCATTTCGAAATGGCCGCAAAGCCGGGTCCACAACCGCTCGACCAGGCCCGCTCGCTCAACGGTGGCGAGCCGTTCGATCACCCGCGATTCGCCGAATGCGACATGGATCGGGTCGCCGTGGACGCGCACCCGGTCGCCCGGGTTGATCGCAATGCCATCGGCAAGCTCGACATGCGCGCACAGGAACTCGTCGCTATGCTCGACCTCGATCCGACAGGGCGTGTCGAAGGAGGTGCGGCGGAACGGCATCATCGTGCCGCCTCCGGTCCATCGAGCAACGCGGCGAACGCTGCGCGGTTCGTGGTGCCAAAGGCGTTGAGCTCGATCGAACGCCCCGTGGCGGTATCGGTCAGCGTCAGTTCGCCGTCCTGCCACCGAGTCAGCGTGAACGCGGGCGCACTTCCGATCCCCCGCATCCGTCGCTCGCGCGCCAGCCCGCGCATCACGCCGCGAATGAAGCCGGTCTGCTGCCCGGGTACGATCACCGATGCGGTCTGGCCGGTACCGACATCTTCGATCCGTACGCCGCGGTCGGCCTGATCGACGAAGCGCAGGTCGCGCGACCGGACCGGCGCGATATGCTCGGCGCTGCGGAGCAATGCCGGCGAGGCTGCGGGCGCGACATGCGCGATCCGCATGCCAGCGGTGAGCGTGAACGCGAAGGCGACGAGCGTCCCGGCGAGGATCAGCGCGCTGCGCGGCACGTCTTCGGGGTGCGCTCGGGTCATGCTGCCACCGCCTGACCGAGCGCTTTTTCGCGAGGCGCGTCCGCGGAGGGGCGTGCCATTGCGCCGTTCGGATTCACCGAAACGCACGCGCGGGCGACGAGCGCGGCGACGTGGCGCGCGTCGGGGACCGCGCGCAGCATCGGTTCGGGCGTGGCGACCCGCCACGGTCGGACATGCGGCCACAACGCGAGGAAGCCGAGCTTGCGGTCGCTGCGCAGCGCAAGCGGCAAGTCGCCCGATCCGTCGGCGTGCACCGCCAGGCCGACGGTGTCGACCAGCCGCAACGGCAGGTTGATGCATTTCGAGAAGGCGATCCCGATACGGAATACGATCCGCCGGTTGGTCAGCGTGTACAAGGTCGTGCGGGCGGCACTCCAGGCGAGCCCGTTGAGCAGACCGAGCGCGATCAGGCCGAACCCGGCGGTTAGCGCAACGCCCGAAAGATCGCCGATCCCGTCGATCCCGCGTCCCAGCGCACCCCCGAACGACCACCCCGCCAGCACCACGAAATAGGCGGTGACGATCCGGGTGTGATACGCGGTCCGCGCCAGCATCCGCCAGTCGGGTGCCCCTTGCCAAAGGATGCGCTCGTCCTTGGGCAACACGCCCGGCAGCCCGGGAATGGGTTCGTGGTCATGCTCAGTCACAGAAAAGGCTCCTGCCGATCGGGTGTGGCGTAGAGATATCCACCGCCGAAATAGCCGAGCACGCGATCCTCCTCGTACAAAGTGATCCGGTCGGTGGCCTCCAGCCGTGGCGCGTCGGTGAATTGTGCCGCGGTGATCGCGTCGCACACCACGCGCCCGTGGCGGCGCTGGACATCGACCATCATCATCGGCACCAGCACGGTCCCGCTGCCCGACGCCAGCGCGACGGCGAGGTACCGGATCAGGCGGTCCGCGCGGTCGATCCACAGCTCCTGGACCGTCCCGGCGACGACGCCGTCACATCCCAGCACCGCCATCCCGCGCGGATCGGGGTCGCGGCGTTCGATCGAGAAATCGAGCGCGGTGCCCATCGGGACGATCCGCGGATGCCCTTCCAGGTCGATGTCGGGATGGTTGGCGCGGTTGGCGAACGCTGCCGGGCCGATCCCGTCGATCAGCGGGTTGCCGGTCGGTGCATAAGGCGCACCCGCGAAGCGATCGGTAAAGCGCGCCGCGATCTCGACCGGTTCGCGGTCCTTGGTCGGCGTGGTGACCGTCCCGCGATCGAACGGGAGCTTGAACGTCTTCGGCAGCGCGGTCAGGAACGGTCCGCCCTCGGATTCGAGCCGCCCGGTGAATTCATGTTCGAGCGGATAGCCTTCGCGCCGGTCTTCGCGGCGCAGGTAGAAGACGAGGCACAGGAAGAACAAGACGAACGCATAGAAGACCAGCAACGCGACATCGATGCCGGGGGTAAGGGTCGGGTGCATGCTCTGTCTCCCCTGTTCAGGCCGGAAATTCGGCAAGGCCGAAGCGCGTTTGGCCGAAGCGGATTCGGCTCGGGTCGGTGGCCGGGCGAACCAACGGTCCGAGCACGATCAGCGTCGCGATCAGCAACGCGATCTCGACCCCGTAGACGATGCCATAGCCCGTCGCGGGATCGGCGAGCGTCGGACCGAGCGCATGCGTGACCGCGGCGGCGGAGACGACGTCGCGCAGGATCGCCCCGATCGCGATCGCGGTCCCCGCGCAGGTCGCCTGCACCGCACCCCAGGCGCCAAGCGCCAGGCCGGTCCGCCCGCCAAGGTCCTTGGCGTCCGAAATCGCCATCGCCGCGGTGAGCGTGCCGACCGAAAACAGTCCCCCGCCAAACCCGATGATCGCCGCGCCGACCGCCAGCAATCCGGTGGCGTGCAGCGGCGCCGCGAAGATGACGCTTAGGAACGCCGCGATCCCCGCGACTCCGCCGAAGCCTGCGAGCCGGTGTGGCTCCGCCCCCTTGCCGAGCGCGCGGGCGGCGAGCGCGAACCCGCTCAACATCCCGATCGCCCACAAGGCGGTGAGCGACGTCGTCGCGCCGACCGACAGCCCCAGGATCTGGCCGCCATAGGGTTCGAGCAGCACGTCCTGCATCGAAAACGCCGCGGACCCGATCCCGGTCGCGACCAGCAACCGCATCGTCCGTGGCCGCGCGATGAAGATCGCCCATATCTCGCGGAATCGCGCCGGGCGCTCCTCGGTCACCGTGCCGCCGCGGCGGCGCGGTTCCTGCTTCCACAAAGCGGTGATGTTGAGCACGACCGTCAACACCGCCGCGCCCTGGACGATCTGGACGAGATGCGTCGGCGTGAACTGGTCGAGCAAGCGCCCGATCACGATCGCGCTGACCATCATACCGACCAGCAGCATCACATAGAGCAGCGCGACGACGCGCGGGCGACTGTCGGGCGGCGCCAGATCGGTCGCGAGCGCGAGGCCAGCGGTCTGGGTCGTGTGCATCCCCGCGCCGACCATCAGGAAGGCGAGCCCCGCACCGAGATGCCCGACGATTTGCGGACCATGCCCCAGCCCGGTCATCACCAGCAGCGCGAAGGGCAGCAGCGCGAACCCGCCGAACTGGAGCAACGTGCCGAACCACAGATACGGCACGCGCTTCCACCCGAGCAGCGACTGATGATGATCCGACTTGAAGCCGATCAGCGCGCGCAGCGGCGCGAACACCAGCGGCAGCGACACCATCGCGCCGACCGCCCAGCTCGCCATCCCGAGTTCGACGATCATCACGCGATTGAGCGTACCGGTCAGCAGCACCGCGGCCATCCCGACCGACACCTGGAACAACGACAGCCGCAGCAGCCGCCCGAGCGGCAGTTCGACGGTCGCGGCATCCGCGAACGGCAGGAAACGCGCGCCCAGCCGGTTCCAGAACGCACCGCTGCGCAACGCGCCAAACCGCGCGGGTCGCGGTTGCAGCGACGCCTTGAGCGCGGTCAGGTCGCGCGTCACGGCAGCACCTCGAGCGCGTGGCTGGTATAGAAGCTCGCCGACACGCGCCGGTCGCGCCCGATCTGTGCGGTCGGCAGCGCGGTCTTGATCCGCGTGCGGAGCAATCGGTCGCGCACCGGCAGGATCGCGGGCGACCGGTTGCTGCGTGGGAACAGTCGCCCCATCCCGAGCATCGCCAGCAGCAGCGGCGTTTGCGGCGCGAAGGTGAAGACGATCGATCCGCGCGTCCGCGCGGCGAGATGGTGCACCACGCTCACGATATCGGCGACGGGATAATGGATCAGCGAGTCCATCGCGACGACGTGATCGAACGTCCCGAGCGCCGGGTCGAGCAGATCGCCGACGCGCCAGTCGATCGCAAGGCCGGCCGGCGCGCGGTCGCGCGCGATCTGGACGAGGCTCCCCGCGACGTCGATCGCCACCACCTGCGCCCCGCGCTCCGCCGCCGCGACCGCGAACGCGCCGGTTCCGCATCCGGCGTCGAGCAGCCGCAGCCCGGTCATGTCGGCGGGCAACCACGACAGCAACGTCTCGCGCATTTCGGTGCGCCCCGCGCGAACCGTCGCGCGGATCCCGCTGACCGGCGCGTCCGAGGTGAGCTGTTCCCACGCTTTCGCGGCGGTGCGATCGAAATAGGTTTCGAGGTTGCCGCGGAAGTGGGTGTAGCTCGCCGTGCGCATCATTCGAACCCCAGGAATTCGAAGATCTCGCGATCCTTCATCGGCTGCGCGTCCAGCGGCTCGCAACCCGCCCACATCTGCGCGGCGAGGCGTTTGTATTCGAGGCAGGCGGCATCGACCTCGGGGGTCGAGTCCATCTCGAACAACGTGCATTTCTTGAGCCGCGAGCGGCGGATCGCATCGAGATCGGGGAAATGCGCGAGCCGTTTGAGCCCCGTCGCCGCATTGAACCGGTCGATCTCGTCGGTCGCGGCGGAGCGGTTGGCGATCACGCCCGCCATCCGCACGTCGTAATTCTTCGCCTTCGCCTTGATCGCCGCGACGATCCGATTCATCGCGAAGATGCTGTCGAAATCGTTCGCCGCGACCACCACCGCGCGCTCGGCATGTTGCAGCGGGGCGGCGAACCCGCCGCACACCACATCGCCCAGCACGTCGAAGATCACGACGTCGGTTTCCTCGAGCAGATGGTGCTGCTTGAGCAGTTTGACGGTCTGCCCGACGACATAGCCGCCGCACCCCGTGCCCGCCGGCGGTCCCCCCGCCTCGACGCACATCACGCCGTTATACCCCTCGAACATATAGTCTTCGGGGCGCAGTTCCTCGGCGTGGAATTCGACCGTTTCGAGCACGTCGATCACGGTCGGCATCAGCTTCTTGGTCAGCGTGAAGGTGCTGTCGTGCTTCGGGTCGCAGCCGATTTGCAACACGCGCTTGCCGAGCAGCGAGAACGCCGCGGACAGGTTGGAGGAGGTGGTCGATTTGCCGATCCCGCCCTTGCCATAGACCGCGAACACCTTGGCGTTGCCGATCCGGTCACCGGGATCGAGCGCCACCTGGAGCGAGCCTTCGCCATCCAGTCCGCGGGGGGGATCGAGTAGAGCCATTCTCTTTTCCTTCAGGCGGCGACGGCGACGACCCCCTCGAGGCGGTCCTCGAGTTCGTCGCTGGCGGCATGGAGTGCGGCGAGCGTCGCCGCGTCGGGGGACCAGTAGTTGCGCTCGCTCGCCTCGATCAGGCGGTTGGCGACGCGCGCAGATGCCTTGGGGTTGAGCGCAGCGATCCGTTCGCGCATCGCCGCGTCGAGGACATAGGTCTCGCTGATCCGCTGATAGACCCACGGATCGACTTCGCCGGTTGTTGCCGACCAGCCCATCGTCGTGGTCACGCTCCCCTCGATCTGGCGGACGCCTTCATAACCGTGGCGCAGCAGTCCCTCGGTCCACACCGGGTTGAGCACGCGCGTCCGAGTTTCGAGCGCGACCTGCTCCTGGAGCGAGCGGACCTTGCCCGTCCCTTGCGTCTGGTCGCCAATATAGACCGGCGCGGTCTGCCCGCCCTTCGCGCGCGTCACCGCGCGGCTAATTCCGCCAAGCGTATCGACATATTGATCGATGCTGGTGATGCCGAGCTCGACGCTTTCGAGGTTCTGATACGCGCAATCGACGGTCTGCAGCGCGGCCTTTAGCACGTCCGGTTGCCGGACCGGGGCGCCCTTCACCCCGTACGCAAACCCCTTCTGCCGCTCGAAACTGTCGGCCAGTTCGTCCGGGTCGGTCCATGCGCCGGTGTCGATCATCAGATTGACGTTGGCGCCGTAAGCCCCCTCGGCATTGGAGAAGACGCGCAACGCTGCTGTTTCGATGTCGCACCCCTGCGCGGAGGCGTGTGCGCGCGCATGCCGACGGACGAAATTGTGGCTGTCCGGCTCGTCCGCCTCCGCCGCAAGCAGCGCGGCTTGCGCAAGCATACGGGTCTGGAGCGGCAACAGATCGCGAAACACCCCAGAGAGCGTGACCACTACGTCGATCCGCGGCCGGCCCAGTTCCGCGAGCGGGACGAGTTCCGCCCCGGCCAGCCGGTTGTAGCTGTCGAACCGCGGTCGCGCACCGAACAGCGCCAGCGCCTGCGCGATCTGCGCGCCTTCGCTCTTGAGATTGTCGGTGCCCCACAACACCATCGCGACCGTCTCGGGAAGATGCCCCGAGTCCGCGAGGCTGCGCTCGATCAACCGCTGGGCCTGCGCCGCGCCGTCGCGGACCGCGAAAGCCGAAGGGATACGGAACGGGTCGAAGCCGTGGATGTTGCGCCCGGTCGGCAGGATCTCGGGACTGCGGAGCAAATCGCCGCCGGTAACCGGGTGAATGTAGCGTGCGTCCAGCGCCGCGACGATCCCATCGATCTCGGCATTGCGCGACAGCGCACGGTCGAGCGCAGCCATGTCGGTCAGCAGCGGCGTGTCCGGCGTGATCGCGCCATCGATCAGCGCGACGATGATATCATGCGACAGCGTCTCCCCGCGCGCGTCGGACGCGGCGGCGAGCATCGCGATGCGTTCCTCGCGGGTCGCCGCTTCGCCCGCGACGTGAAGCCCCTGCGGAATGAGTTCGCGTTCGATTTCATATAGTTTGGCGGCAAGGTCCGCGATCGCTGCGTCCGCATGGTCCTGCGGGGGTTGGTACGGCGCGCTGCCCTCGAATCCCGTCCTTCCGGCGTCGCTCAACAGCGGCGCAGACGCCCGATCGAGATCGAGTTCGGCCGCCTGATCGTGGATCAGTTCGGCCAGATCGCGCGCCTCGTTGCTGCCCGGCTCCGCCACGCGCCACCGTTCGATCGACGCCTTGAGCGCGGCGAGCCCCTTGTAGACTCCCGCATTGGTCAGCGCAGGCGTCAGGTACGACACCAGCGTCGCGCCCGACCGCCGCTTCGCCAGCACGCCCTCCGACGGATTGTTCGCGGCATACAGATAGATGTTGGGCAAATCGCCGATCAGCCGGTCTGGCCAGCACGATGCGCTCAGCCCGCTTTGCTTGCCCGGCATGAATTCCAGGCTGCCGTGCGTGCCGAAGTGCAGCACCGCATGCGCGCGGAAATCGTCGCGCAACCACCGGTAGAAGGCGGCAAAGGCATGCGTCGGCGCAAATCGCCCCGCAAACAGCAACCGCATCGGATCGCCTTCATAGCCGAGCGCGGGTTGCAGCCCGACGAAGACGTTGCCGAATTGCCGTCCGAGGATCTGGACCGAGGTGCCGTCCGATTGCAGCTTGCCCGGCGCCGGTCCCCAGCTTGCTTCGATCTCGGCCAGCCATGTCTCGCGCGCGACGATCGTGTCCGCGCCGACCTTCGCGTGGACGTTCGCCTCGCTCCCGAACCGTGCGGCATTACCGCCGAGGATCGCCTCGCGCAGCGCATCGACATCGGCGGGTATTTCGACTCGGTACCCCTCTCGCGCCAACCGGTGCAGCGTCGCGTGGAGCGACGCGAATACGCTGAGGAATTGCGCGGTCCCGGCGGCGCCCGCATTGGGCGGGAAGTTGAACAGGACGATCGCGACGCGCTTCTCGGCATTCTCCGCGCGGCGCAGCGCGACGAGGCGGTCGACTCGCGCGGCGAGCATTTCGGCGCGGTCGCTGCACGCGTGCATCGCGCGGACTTCGCTCGCCGGGGGGAAGGTGCAGCCGCGCGCGCACCCGGTGCAGGGCGCATCGGACCCGTCCGAGCGACCGCCGAACACCATCGGCACGGTGCCCCCGTCGAGCTCCGGAATCGCGACCATCATCGTCGATTCGAGCGGCAGCAGCCCCTGGCGGTTGGCGCCCCACGCCTGCAGCGTCTGGAATTCGACAGGGTGCGCGGCAAGATACGGCCGGTCGAGCCGCGCGAGAATCGCTTCGGCGGCGGCGGCATCGTTATAGGCTGGCCCACCGACCAGGCTGAACCCGGTGAGATTGACCACCGCGTCGACCGTTGCGACCCCGTCGCGCATAAACAGCGCCTCGATTGCGGGCCGACCGTCGAGCCCGCCCGCAAACGCCGGGATCACGTCGAGCCCCCGTGCTTCGAGCGCCGCGATCACGCCGTCATAATGGCCGGCGTCATTTGCCAGCACATAGGAGCGGAGCATCAGCAGCCCGACCGTGCCCTTCGCGCCGCGGCGCCGCGGCAGCTCGGTCGCGGTCGCCGCGATCCGGTGGGGGAGGGCCGGGTGATAGACCCCGACCTCGGGATAATCGCGCGGGGCGTGGGCCTTCATCGTCCCGCGCAAGGCGACACGCGGCCCGGCGGCGTAGCGATCGACCAGCGCGCGGATCATGTCGACGACATTGTCGTCCGACGCGGCGAGCCAATATTGCATCGTCAGGAAATAGGCGCGGACGTCTTGCGCCGTGCCCGGAACGAATTTGAGCAATTTGGGGAGCCGCCGCAGCACCGCCATCTGGCCCGCGCCCGAGCTTCCCCCGGTCTTGCTGGTGCCGCGCAGTTTCTTGATCAGCGCGAGCATCCCCGAGGCGGGTTTGTCCATGCGATAGTCGCCCATCCGCGTGAGCTTGACCACGTCGCCCGCCGACATAAGCGCGATCATCGCGTCGCACGCGTCCCGCCGCGCCTGCAGGTCCGGCAGGATCGCGCGGATATGATCCTCGAGGAACAGCATCGTCACCAGCACCACGTCGCCGCGCGCGATGTCGGCGCGGACCGCATCGAGGCTGGCGGGCTTTTCCTCCCAGTCGGCGGCGGCGTGGAAGCCGATCGTGATTCCGGGATTTTCGCGTGCGAGCCGGACCTGCGCGCGCTGCACCGCACCCGACAAATGATTGTCGAGCGTGATGATCACCACGCGCACGGGGGGGCTGCCAATGGGGGCGGGCGAGGGTGCGCTAGCGGGCATAATGCGCCTTTGCATCGTAAAGCGTGTCGAGCGTGATCGCGGCAATGCCTTGCTCTGCGGCATAGCGTTCGGTGTTGCGCCGCGCCTTGCCGCGGACGAAGAACGGAATCTTGAGCAGTTCGCGCTCGGCTTCGGCACTCCATCCTCCCCGCCCGCTCGCGGGAGGGGTCGGGGGTGGGCTCGCGGCATCACCGTCATCTTCCGCCGAGGGTGCGGGCGCACCCCCAGCCGCTCCCGCTTGCGGGAGGGGGGCAGAAGAATGCCC
The DNA here is from genome assembly GCF_040546365.1 of Sphingomonas sp. PvP055. Lineage (NCBI taxonomy): Bacteria > Pseudomonadati > Pseudomonadota > Alphaproteobacteria > Sphingomonadales > Sphingomonadaceae > Sphingomonas > Sphingomonas sp. PvP055. The sequence goes on along the minus strand of NZ_JBEPNS010000001.1, from coordinate 3,540,178 downwards.
CAGGTGGCTCGCCCCAGCGCTGTCCGAAAATTCGAAATCGTCGCGGAACATCGTCAGCAAATGTTCTTCCAGCCCCATCACCAGCGGATGAACCCAGGTGTCGAACAGCACGTTGGCGCCCTCGAACCCCATTTGTGGGGAATAGCGTGCGGGGAAATCCTGGACGTGGACCGGCGCCGAGATCACCGCGCACGGAATGCGCAGCCGCTTGGCGATGTGGCGCTCCATCTGCGTGCCCAGCACGAGTTCGGGCTGGAGCGCCGCGATCGCCTGTTCGACCGCGAGATAATCGTCGGTGATCAACGGATCGAGCCCGTAGCGCTGCGCGGCGGCGCGGATGTCGCGGGCGAATTCGCGGTTGTAGCAGCCCAGCCCGACGACCTCGAACCCGAACTCGTCCCGTGCGACACGCGCGGCGGCGATGGCATGCGTCGCATCGCCGAAGATGAAGACGCGTTTGTTCGTCAGGTAGGTCGAGTCGACCGACCGGCTCCACCACGGCAACCGCGAGGTGTCGAGCGCGGCGGCGGGGTCGACGCGCGCGAGCGCAGCGACCTCGGCGATGAAATCGCGCGTCGCGCCGTGACCGATCGGGACGGTGCGGACGGTCGGCTGGCAGAACGTCCGTTCGAGCCAGCGGCACGCGGTATCGGCAATTTCGGGATAGAGGCAGATGTTGAAATCCGCCGCCGACAGCCGCGCCAGATCGTCCGGGCTCGCCCCCAGCGGCGCGACGACGTTGACGTCGATCCCGAGGGTGCCGAGCAACCGCGTGATCTCGACCACGTCGTCGCGGTGCCGGAACCCGAGCGCGGTCGGACCGAGGATATTGGCGCTGGGGCGCTTCGCCAGGTTCCCCTGCGCCGGAGAAGCGACGTCCTCGCCGCCGGGTTGCGGCGCTGCCAGAGTCCGCACCAACTGATAGAAGGTCTCCGCCGCGCCCCAATGTTCCTTGCGTTGATAGCTCGGCAGCTCCAGCGCGATCACCGGGATCGGCAACCGCAACGCCGCGGCCAGCCCGGCGGGGTCGTCCTGGATCAATTCCGCCGTGCACGACGCGCCGACCAGCAACGCCTTCGGGGCGAACCGGTCGACCGCGTCCTGCACCGCGGTCTGGAACAAGGCGGCGGTATCCTTGCCAAGGTCGCGCGCCTGGAAGGTCGTGAAGGTGACCGGCGGACGTTTGTCGCGGCGTTCGATCATCGTGAACAACAGGTCGGCATAGGTGTCGCCCTGCGGCGCGTGGAGCACGTAATGGACGTCCTTCATCGCGGTCGCGATCCGCATCGCGCCGACGTGGGGCGGTCCTTCATAGGTCCAGACGGTCAGCTGCATCGCGGCTATACCTTCAGCACGTCGCGCCGCCGCAGCGGCCGCGCGAACAGATCGGCGAGATCACCCGCCTGGTCGAACCCGTGGATCGGCGAGAACACCAGTTCGATCGCCCATTTGGTCGTGAACCCCTCGGCCTCGAGCGGGTTGGCGAGCCCGAGCCCGCAGACCGTCAGGTCGGGGCGCGCGGCGCGAACACGGTCGAGCTGGCGGTCGACGTCCTGCCCTTCGCTGATCACGGTATCGGCGGGAAGCAACGCCAGTTCGGCCGCCATATGCGCCCGGTGGAGATACGGCGTGCCGACTTCGAGCGGGGTCATCCCCAGTTCGCGCGCGAGGAACCGGGCAAGCGGCAGTTCGAGCTGCGAATCGGGAAGAAAGAAGATGCTCTTTCCGGCAAGCTGTTCCCGCGCATGGGCAATGGCGCGCTGCGCGCGTTCGCGGCCTGGCGCGATCACCGAGCGGAAGTGCATCTCGTCGATCCCGAACGCGCGGGCGGCGGCGTGAAGCCAGTCGCTCGTCCCCTCGGCCCCGAACGGAAACAGCGCATCCAGCCTCACCGCGCCGCGATCGGCAAGCGCGCGGGCAGTCTCGCCGAGAAACGGCTGGGCCAGCAAAAAGCGCGTGTTCGGCCCGACCGGGGGCATCGTGCCCGCGCGGCGCGCAGGGAAACTCCGGACGGTCGCGATTCCCATTTGCGCGAACAGCCGGAGGAACTGATCCTCGACCACATCGGGCAACGCGCCGACGATCATCAGTTCGAGCGCTGCATCGGGTGCGGTCGCGGCAAGCTCCGGCGCCAGTGCGGCGAGGCACGCGTCCTCGCCCTCGGTAAAGGTCGTCTCGATCCCGCTGCCGGAATAGTGCAACACGCGCGTGCGCCCGACATGCTCGACCGACAACCGCTGCGCCGCGCGCGCGAGATCGAGCTTGATGACTTCGGAAGGGCAGGAGCCGACCAGGAACAGCAGTTTGATGTCCGGTCGGCGCAGCAACAGACGGTCGACGACTCGGTCGAGTTCGTCGTTGCAATCGGCCATGCCGGCAAGATCGCGTTCCTCGATGATCGCGGTCGCAAAGCGCGGCTCGGCGAACACCATCACCCCGGCCGCGGATTGCAGCAGATGCGCGCACGTGCGCGACCCGACGACGAGGAAGAACGCATCCTGGATCTTGCGATGGAGCCAGATGATCCCGGTGAGCCCGCAGAACACCTCGCGCTGCCCGCGTTCGCGCAGGATCGTCGTGCCCGCGATGGGCGCGGCCTCCGTGCCGTCCGGCGCGACGCAAGGGGCCAGCGCGTTCACGCTGCCACCGTATTGCGGTTCGCGGGCGCAGCCGCCGCCTGCAGGCGCGCGGCGCGCAGTTTGAGCAGGAACTGCGTCGCGTTGATTGCGTAGGTCGCATAGGCTGCGAGTGCGAGCAGCATCCGGTCGCGTTCGGTCCCCAGCCCGCCGATCAGCATCACCAGATACGCAGTGTGCAGCGCCAGAACGAGGAAGCTGAACACGTCTTCCCAGAAGAACGCCGGTGCGAACAGCCAGCGATCGAACACGACCTTCTCCCAGATCGATCCGGTGACCATGATGGTATAGAGCGCCAGCGTCTTGACCACGATCGAGACCGTCGCCGCCAGTGCGCCCTCGCCGGTCGCGAGATACCGGAGGACGAGCCCGAGGCTCACCAGGAAGATCGCAAATTGCAGCGGTGCCAGGATGGCTTGGACGATCGTCCAGACGGTCGCATCGCGCCGTTGCTTCTGCTCGGGCGTGTACAGCGGAGCATCCGCGGATCGCCGCGGTGTCTTTGCCAGGACTGGACTGTTTGTCCGCATGGTTGCCTCGCCTCTCGCTGCGCAACCTATCGCCGTACCTTGCAAAGTGTCAACACATCTTGACGTAAAGAAAGATCGACACATGCCGCGATGCAGCAACGTTTGTCCGTTGCAAGGTCGTTTCGATCGGGATACGCTGCGAGTCGCCGGACCAGCCAAATATGGTGCGTTCGACCGCTTCGCATGTTCAACCAGACCGGAGGGGGTCAGGATGACTTCGCTTACCGGACTTGAACATTTCTTTCGAAGTGGTTGCGGTTGGCTCGATCCGAAGCGAAGCGCCATGATGCGTGGCGCGACGATGCCGGACCGGAAGGTCGAGGCCGTCAATGAGCAGGCCCGTTCCCTTACCCGCCTGATCGAAGGCGAGATCATCCCCCGCTTGTTGGCAGCGCATACCAGTGGGCCGCTCTTCGAGAGTGCAGGCGAGCCGCTTTCCATGATTACGGCAGAAGAAGTCGCGGCGTTCGCGCCGCTCGCCCTTCAGGTCGAAGCAGACGAACTGCTTCAGCATGTCGAGGGACTGGTCGCCCGCGGAATATCCTATGAAATGTTGCTGGTCGACCTGCTCGCGCCCGCCGCACGGCATCTTGGCGAATTGTGGGATGACGATCGCTGTGACTTCGTCGACGTGACGATGGGATTGTGGCGGCTGCAGGAAGTGGTCCACGAACTTTCGGGCAGCAGCCGGACGGGGGTGCACGACGACCATCGCTTCCGCCGCGCGCTGTTCGCATCGCTGGAAGGAGACCAGCATAGTTTCGGGACGGTCGTGATCGATGAGATATTTAGTGCCAACGGCTGGCTCACCGATCGGCTCAACGAAGTGTCGACGGATGAATTGTTCCGGTATGTCCGCGCCGAGGCGTTCGACTTGATCGGATTGACGATCACGTGCGACTGCCATATCGCCGCCTTGCCTTCGATCGTCCGCGGCGTGCGGGCGTCATCCAGAAATCCTCGGATTTGTGTGATGGTCGGTGGACGGGTCTTCGCTCAAAACGCGGACCTTGCCGCCGCAATCGGTGCGGACGGGACGGCCCCCGACGCAAGGGTAGCGGTTCGCGTTGCCGGGGAACTGGTCGACGCGGTCGCGCGGGAGGCGGTTTCGGCCATGACCGGTTGATCGCGATCGGGGGTCGCGGGCAGGGTACGAACCGCGACACCAGTTGCAGGAGCAAATTGTTCGTCGATGAACGATCGTCCCATCCTTTTCGCCCCGCATGCCTTTACCAGCCCCTCCGCTGTCGCGGATACCCTTGCGCCCGATGTCGCCGCTGCGTTGCTCGCGTCGGCAGGGGATATTTCGCTGGTCCTCGGGTCAGACGGTATGATCCGCGACATAGCGATCGCCAATGCCGATCTCCTTGCGCAGGGTTTCAGTGACTGGATCGGCCAGAACTGGATCGACACCGTAACGGTGGAAAGCAGGACCAAGGTCGTCCAGATGCTCGCCGACAGCGCTGGCTCGGAGCCTGCGCGTTGGCGCCAGATCAACCATCCGACGCATGGCGGCGATGTCCCCGTACGATGGCTGGTGATGCGGCTCGCGCAAGGCGGGGCAATCGCGATTGGGCGGGACATGCGCGCCACTGCAACGATGCAGCAGCGCTTGCTCCAGACTCAGCAATCGCTCGAACGCGACTATATCAAGCTTCGCCAGGCGGAGGCACGCTATCGCTTGCTGTTCGACCTCGGAACCGAGCCCGTATTGATCATCGATGCGGCAACGCGACGGATCCGCGAGATCAATCCCGCAGCCGCGGATCTGATCGGCGTAAAGCCCGACGCCGTGAACGACCAGCCCGTCGGGACGATCGTCGACGCCGCCGATCGCGATGCATTCATCGCGCATCTGGGCGCGGCTGGCGCAAGCGACGATCTGTCCGCGATTTCGGTACGGCTGGCGAGCGGGCGAGAAGTCGCAATCTCGGCGCGTCTGTTCCGGCAGGGGCGTGCGGCGCTGCTGCTCGTGCGGTTGTTGCCGACGCAGGTTGCCACCGAAGACGCTGGCCATACGACGGCGATGGGCGATGTCATCGAACATATGCCCGACGCGTTCGTGCTGGTCGATTCGGCGCTGAATATCCTGTTCGCGAATGGCGCGTTCGTCGAGCTTGCGGGGGCGGCGTCGGTCGCGCGCGTGGTGGGTGCACCGCTGGCGACGTGGCTTGGACGCCCCGGGATCGATCTGGACCTGATCGTCAACCAGATGCGCGAACACGGCGTGGTCCGCAACGTCGCCACGATCCTGCGCGGAACCGGCGGTGGTCACGAAGAAATCGAGATTTCAGGCGTGGTTGCGCCGAAGGATGGCGACCATTGCTACGGTTTCACGATCCGCAACGTCGCGCGTCGGCTGCGTGTCGTCCCCACCACGGAACGGGAAACGCCGCGGTCGGTGGAACAGTTGACCGAGCTGGTCGGGCGCATGTCGCTCAAGGACATCGTGCGCGAGTCGACCGACATGATCGAACGGCTCTGTATCGAGGCGGCGCTCGCCTACACGTCGGACAACCGTGCTTCGGCGGCGGAGATCCTCGGGATCAGCCGGCAGAGCCTCTATTCGAAGCTCCATCGGCATGGGCTGGGCAATCTGGTGTCGGGGGAAAACTGACGCGGTTGCCGTGCTGACTGTCAAATAGATTTGACGACATCGACTGTCCATATTAGCCTTCTCTCATGGCACGTATGGCAACCCATCGGCTCACATCCCGCTCCGCACCCGGCGCGCGGCCCCGCGCTCGTGATGTCCTGGAATTGCTCAAGCCGATCACCTGGTTCCCCCCGATCTGGGCGTTCCTGTGCGGGGTGATCTCGTCCGGAGTCGCGGTTTCGAGCCGCTGGCCGTTCCTCATCGCCGGGGTGCTGCTGGTCGGGCCGCTGGTGTGCGGGACGAGCCAGGCCGTCAACGACTGGTTCGACCGGCACGTCGATGCCATCAACGAGCCGGGCCGCCCGATCCCGTCGGGCCGAGTCGGCGGGCAGTGGGGGCTGTGGATCGCGATTGTCGGCACGGTGCTCGCGATCGGCGTTGCCGCGGCGACCGGCATTTGGGTCGTACTCGCTACGGGCGTCGGTCTGGCGTTCGCCTGGGCGTATAGCGCGCCGCCGTTCCGGCTGAAGCGCAGCGGGATCTGGGGACCAGCCGCGGTCGCGCTGACCTATGAAGGGCTCACCTGGTTCACCGGAGCGAGCGTGATGGCGGGCACGCTCCCCAATGGGCCCATCCTCATCCTGCTCAGCCTCTACAGCGCCGGCGCATTCGGAATCATGACGCTCAACGATTTCAAGGCGGTCGCGGGGGACCGTGCGATGGGAATCCGCTCACTGCCGGCGACTCTCGGGGTCGGTCCGGCGGCACGGATCGCGTGTGTCGTGATGGCAGTGCCACAGATCGTCGTGGTCGCGTGTCTTGCATGGTGGGGACACATGCTGGTCGCGGCGGTGGTCGGCGTGCTGCTGGCCGGGCAACTCGCACTGATGCCGCGGCTGTTGCGCAATCCGTTGCGCGAGACGCCCTGGTACAATGCGACCGGGACGAGCCTCTACGTCCTTGGAATGCTTGCTTCCGCATTCGGGCTCGGCGGAGTGCTGGGGTTATGAGCGCGGGTCGGTCTGGCGCGTCGCTGACCTGGCTGGAGATCGTCCGGCTTGGGCTGGTGCAAAGCGCGATCGGTGCGATCGTGATGCTCGCGACGTCGCTGCTCAACCGCGTCATGGTGGTCGAATATGCACTTCCCGCGGCACTTCCCGCAGGTCTCGTCGCCTGGCATTACGCGGTTCAGCTGTCCCGTCCGCTGTGGGGACATGGGTCGGATAGCGGACGCCGTCGGACGCCGTGGATCATCGTGGGAATGGGGATGCTGGCAGCAGGGGCGGTTACCGCCGTCTGGGCGCTCGGGGTCATCGCAGGCGGTTCCACCTTTGGTTATGCGCTGGCGGTGCTCGCCTTCGCGGTGATCGGTGCGGGGGTCGGCGCCGCAGGAACGTCGCTGCTCGCGCTGCTGGCGCGCCAGGTCGCGCCCGACCGGCGGGCGGGGGCAGCGGCGGTGACGTGGATCATGATGGTCGCGGGGATCGCCGTGTCCGCGGGGATCGCCGGGGCGTTGCTCGATCCGTTCTCGTTCGCGCGCCTGCTGCGGGTCGTTGCCGGGGTGGCGGGGGTCGCGTTGCTCGTCGCGATCCTCGCGGTGACCGGGATTGAGCGCGGGTCGCTGACCGCGGTCGATGCACGCGTTGCCCCTCCGCAAGCGCGTTTCTGGGATGCCCTTGCAGCAATGTGGGCGGACCGTGAGGCGCGGCGGTTCACCGGCTTCATCTTCCTGTCGATGCTCGCCTATGCGATGCAGGATCTCATTCTCGAGCCGTTCACCGGCTTGCGCTTCGGTCTATCGCCGGGCCAGTCGACGCAGGTGTCGGGCATCCAGCATGGCGGGGTCCTGCTCGGCATGATTCTCACCGGGGTCGCGGGGAGCGGGGCCAGCGGTCGTACCGCGGCGGGGATGCGGCGCTGGATCGTCGGGGGATGTGCGGGCTCGGCGATCGCGCTGTGCGGGCTTGCGATCGCTGCGCGAGTCGGTCCGGGCTGGCCGATTCTCGCCAACGTCTTCGCGCTCGGTTTTGCCAACGGGGTGTTCGCCGTTGCCGCCATCGGCGCGATGATGGCGCTGGCCGGCGCGGGGCCGACCGGAAAATCACACGGCAATTCGCACGGGGAGCCGCACGGCGAAGGCCTTCGCATGGGCATCTGGGGGGCGGCGCAGGCGATCGCCTTCGGGCTCGGGGGCGTGACCGGCGCGGTCGCGGTCGACGCGGGACGCGCGCTGACGGGGTCTGTGCCCAACACGTTCATGGTCGTCTTCGGCGTGGAAGCTGTGCTGTTTCTGGCGGCGGCAGCGGTGTCGCTCCGCTCTCCGCCCCGGGCGGTCCGCTTCGATCGGGAGGTTGTGCTATGAGCACCATATTCGATTGCATCGTCATTGGCGGGGGCCCGTCCGGCGCGACCGCCGCGACCGATCTCGCGCGCGCCGGGCATACGGTGCTGCTGCTCGATCGCGCCGGGCGGATCAAACCGTGTGGCGGGGCGATCCCCCCGCGCGCGATTGCCGATTTCGCAATTCCCGATCATCTGCTCGTCAGCAAGGCGACGATGGCACGGATGGTCGCGCCGTCTGCGAAAACGGTCGACATGCCGGTCGGCGACGGTTTCGTCGGGCTGGTCGATCGCGAGACGTTCGACGAATGGCTGCGCGCGCGGGCCGCACTTGCCGGGGCCGAACGCCGCAAGGGAACCTTCGAGCGGATCGAGCGCGATGCGCACGGGCATGCGGTGGTGGTCTACCGCCCTGACCGCGGCGAGCCCGAACAGCGCGTGACGGCGCGGACCGTGATCGGCGCGGATGGCGCACGCTCCGGCGTGGCGCGGTCCGAACTGAAGGGCGCGGAGCGGATGCGCTACGTCTTCGCCTATCACGAGATCATCGCCGCGCCGCCCGACGGCAGCGCCGATTATGCGCGGTCACGGTGCGATGTCATCTATCAAGGCAAGCATTCCCCCGATTTCTACGCCTGGGTCTTTCCGCATGGCGACACCGCGAGCATCGGCGTCGGCAGTGCGCAGAAGGGGCTCGCCCTGCGCGACGCGATCGCTGCGCTGCGCAAGCAGACCGGGCTGGACGGCTGCGCGACGCTGCGCCGCGAAGGCGCGCCGATCCCGCTCAAGCCGCTGCGACGGTGGGACAATGGCCGCGATGTGATCGTCGCCGGGGATGCCGCCGGGGTGGTGGCGCCGGCATCGGGCGAGGGGATCTATTATGCGATGGCGAGCGGTCGCCACGTCGCCGAGGCGGTCACGCTGTTCCTTGCGACGGGCAAGGTGTCCGCGCTGAGACTGGCGCGCAAACGCTTCATGCGCGACCATGGTCGGGTGTTCTGGATCCTGCGGATGATGCAGTATTTCTGGTATTCGAGCGACACGCGTCGCGAACGCTTCGTCAAGATCTGCGAGGATCCGGACGTCCAGCGGCTGACGTGGGACGCTTATATGAACAAGCGACTGGTCCGCGCCAAGCCGATCGCGCACGTCCGCATTTTCCTGAAGGACGTGCGGCATCTCCTCGGGCTAGCACCGGCATGAGGGTTCGCGCGCCCGGGGTCCACCGCTCGTGGGGGTTGCCGATCAGCATGGCGGCGATCGCGGCGGTTGCCGTCGTCGCCATGGGCGCCACGATCACCGAGATCGACCCGTGGTATCGCACGCTCGTCCAGCCAAGCTGGGCCTTGCCCGAGCAGGTCTACGCCGTGGCGTGGACCGCGGTCTATCTGTGCACCGCATTGGCGGCGGTGGCGGGGTGGCGCGGCATGCCGGACCAGTCGGCAGCGGAATGGATGATTGGCCTGTTCGCGCTCAACGGCTTCCTCAACATCGTGTGGAGCGTGCTGTTGTTTCGCCTCCACCGCCCGGACTGGGCGATGGTCGAGGCGGTCGCGTGGTGGGCGGCGATCGCTTTGTGGATCTACGTCATCTGGCCGCGCTCGGTCGCGACGGCGCTGTTGTTGCTGCCCTATCTCGCCTGGGTGACCTATGCGGGGTATCTGACGATGACGCTCGCCCGGTTGAACGGGCCGTTCGGCTGAACGCGATCGGGCACTGGCTGTTCGGGCAGGCCCATGCCGTCGACCTGGTCCTCGTCGTGATTCTGGTCGAATGGGTCGTCCTGACGCAACGCCTGAAGTGGACGGTACGCGCGGCGACCTTGCGGTTGCTCCCGGGGGCGATGATGTTGCTCGCGCTGCGCGCCGCCCTCACCGGGCTTGCCTGGCCGTGGATCGCGCTTGCGCTTGCGGCGTCGTTTCCGGCGCATCTCGCAGATCTCGCGCGACGGCGCTGATACGGCAGGGTCGGGAAGGAAGGGCGGGCGACCGCAGCGCTGGACGTCCAGTCGTGCGGACAGGCGCACGGTTCGCCGGACGGGATCCGGCCTCGCGCCGGATCCCGTCCGAACGCATCAGGACTGGGTCTTGAGGTAAGCGATCACGTCCGCACGCTTTTGCGGATCGGTCGGCCATCCGGCGAAGGTCATCTTGGTGCCGGGAACGACTCGCTGCGGGTTTTCGAGATATTGGAACAGCTTTTCTTCGGTCCAGGTGATGCCGCTGTTCTTGTTCGCAGGCGAATAGGTGAAGCCGGGGATCGTTCCGGCCGCGCGGCCCACCACTGCGTGGAGCGAAGGACCGATCCGGTTCACCCCCGCTTCGATCGCATGGCAGGTCTTGCACGTGACGAAGTCGACTGCGCCCTTCGCGGCATCGCCGGTATAGGCCGCAAACTTCACGCCGGCGACCGTATCGGTATTGTCGGGCGCAGGTGCCTTGGCTGCTGCGGGCGCAGCGGCGGGTGCGGCTTCGGTCGCCGCCGGCGCGGCGGTTTCCGTCGTGGCGGCGGTGGTGGTCGTGGTGCTGGTTTCGGTGGTTTCGGCTTTCTTGCCACACGCCGTCAGCGCGAACGCCGCACAGGCAAGGCCAAGACCCAGCCGTCCATAAGACGTCCGGAAAGACGGTGTCGATCCTAGATTCATCATCCTGCTCCTGTTGGTCGGTTACGACTCTCCCGCTGGCTCCTGTTTCTCACGACCCACCCCTGACTGTCCATAGCTTTTGACACGCGGGTGCACCGGAAAAATCGACACCATTTCAAGCGTGTGGCGTTTGGCTGGTCCGATCAGCGCGTGGGGGCGGCGGCAAAGGCGGCTGCGACCGCGTCGCGCATCGGCTTTGGCCGGAAGGTGGAATCGTACAGCGTCGGGCGCCGGGTCGCCTTGTCCTTGCGCGGTTCGAACCCCTCGATCCAGCTGTACCGGTCGCACAGGCCCCAGCTCACCACGTCGCGCACCGCGGGATAGCTCAACGTCACGTCGAGATAGCCGCGCGTGAAATCCGCGACCGCGCGGTCGCGGGGCGTGATCTCGGCGGGCAGGTTGTTGTCGCGGACGTCGAGTTCGGTCAGCACCAGGGCATAGCCCATCTGCGTCACCGCATCGAGAAACGCCCGCCAGTCGCGCTCGAGCCGCGTGACGCTCGCCTTGGCATCGAGGCCCTGGGTCATCAGGTGCGATTGGACGCCGAGCGCATCGACCGGAATCCCGCGCCGCTTGAACCCCTCGAGCAGCTTGAGCACGCCCGTGCGGTGCGCGGCGTTCCCGGGCTCCCAGCTCATATAATCGTTATACACCAGCTCGGCCTTGGGCGCCGCGGCGCGGGCGATGGTAAAGGCGAGGTCGAGCGTCGCCTCCGCCCCGCCGATCGCGCGGGACAGGCTCGTTTCGTACAATTGCCCGTCCTCCGGGCGAACCGCTTCGTTGACCACGTCATAGCTCGCGATCCGTGTCTTGTAGCGTCCGAGGACGGTCTCGATATGCGTGGTCAGCACGCGTTCGCCGTCGCGGTGCGGTGTCGCGCCGAAGTCGTAGCTGTTGAGCCACTTGGGAAACCATTTGGACTGGTGCCACAGCAGATTGTGGCCGCGCGTCACCATGCCCTGGCGTTCGCCCCAGGCGAGGATCGCGTCGAACCGTTCGAAGGCGAAGGTCGTCGGCGTGGGGCGCACCGCCTGCCATTTCAGTTCGTTTTCGGAAACGATGACCCCGCATTCCGCCGCAACCAGACGCGCATAGGCCGGGTTGGCGATCGACCCGCGATCCGCGCCAGCCGCCGACCAGTTGATCGCGGAGCCGAACCGCAACCCCTTGCGCCGCGCCAGCGCATCGAGCGAGGTCGCAGACCGTGTCGCCGCCCGTGTAGTCGCCGGGAGCGATGCCGCCGCGGTCCCGAGGACGGCGGCAAGCGTGATGTCGCGACGTGTGAAATCGCGCATGCGATCCCCTCCTTTATCGTTGATATCGTTACCTTCGATCGTGGGGGAGGGGGCGTCAAGAACAGTATTCCGGAGCCTTGACGGTCAGACACCACCCGGCAGTGGCGCGGCCGGATCGACCAGACCAGCGCCACGCAGATCCTGCCAGAACGGCGCGGGGATCACTTCCGTCAGCGCTGCGCGATCCTCGGCGATCCGGCTCGGGCGACTGGCCCCGGGGATGACCGCGGCGACCGCCGGGTTCGCGAGCGGGAACTGCAGCCCTGCCGCCTTCATGCTCACGCCATGCCGGTCGGCGATCGCCTTGATCCGCGCCACCTTGTCCAGGATCGCCGGCGTGGCGGGCGCATATTCGAAGTTGGGACCGCCGACGAGCACGCCAGAACTGTACGGTCCGCCGACGATGACGCCCAGCCCGCGCTCGGCAACCGTCGGCAGGACGCGCTGGAGCGCCCGCGAATGATCGAGCAGGGTGTAGCGGCCAGCGAGCAGGAAAGCATCCGGGCGCGGCGCCTTCAAGTCGAGCACGGTTTCGATCGGCTCGCACAGGTTGACGCCAAGACCCCAGGCCTTGATCACGCCCTCGTCGCGCAGACGGTCGAGTGCCCGGAACGCCCCCGTGCGGGCTTCCTCGAACCGTGCGATCCAGGCGTCGCCCCAGAAATCGCGCGCGAGGTCGTGGACGAAGACGATGTCGACATGGTCGGTCCGCAAGCGCTCGAGACTGCCCTCGATCGAGCGCAGCGTCGCATCGTGCGAATAGTCGTTGACGACGGTGTTGGCGCGCCCGTGTGCGAAGACGCCGGTCTTCTCGCCCTGTTGCCGTGCGCTGACGTCTTCGACCTCGTCGAGGATCACGCGGCCGACCTTGGTGCTGATGACATATTGGTCGCGCGGCTTGCCGGCGAGCGCTTCGCCCATCCGCAATTCGGCAAGGCCCGCGCCGTAGAAGGGGGCGTTGTCATAGTAGCGGATACCATCGTCCCACGCCGCCTGGACGGTCGCTAGCGCCTCGTCGTCCGGGATGTCGCGGAACATGTTGCCGAGCGGCGCGGCGCCGAAGCCGAGCGTATCGGGGAGAACATCCTTGAGCGCCATGATCCATGTCCTTTCAGCTAGTCCGTAGCGCTCGCGCGCAAGGCCTGCTCGGGTTGGGGAAGGCTTGGATGTATGCGTCGCGTGGGCTTCTGCAACCGGTAGCGTGGCACGCCCGCCCGGCAGGTTTTCGTTTCGATTCCGTTCCTTTTGAATCGATGAGCCGATCGGATCCGACCTTGACCAACTTGGTTTTGAGGTGGAACATAATAGGAACAAACCGAGTCTGTACCCAATGTCCGTCGCCCCCGATTCCCTTGCGCCCAGAATAGAACAGCTGCGGACGATCGCCACGCCGGTGACCGATTATCGCGTCCTGCCGTTCGGGGTGGAGGCGATCGATCGTCGGCTTGCGGCGGGCGGGTTGCGCGCGGGCGCCTTGCACGAGGCCACCGCGCGCAGCGGTTCGATGGCGGACGATGGCGCCGCGACGCTGTTCCTCGCCGGGATCGCCGCGCGCGAAGCGGCGAGCACCGGAGGCCCCGTGCTGTGGGCAACGTGCCGCTGCGACCTGTACGCGCCGGGGCTCGCGCAGGCGGGGCTGTCCTCCGCCAGCGTCCTCTACGCGCAACCCGCGGACGATGCGGCGCTGCTCGCGGTGATCGAGGATGCGGTGCGCGACGGAACGCCGTCCGCGATCGTCGCGGAAGCGAGCAAGGTCTCGATGGTCGCGACCCGCCGCCTGCAACTGGTCGCGGCGGAGGCGGACATGCCGGTGCTGCTGCTGCGCCGCCGCCGCGCACGCGATCAGGACCCGTTTGCCGAGCCGTCCGCCGCGTGGACGCGCTGGCGGATCGGTTCCGCCCCTTCGGCCCGGCTCGATGTCGCGGGAGTCGGGCGCGCGCGCTGGTCGCTGGACCTCGCGCGGCAGCGTGGCGGCGAATCCTTTTCCCTGATTGTGGAGGGCAGCGATGAGACGGGTCGTCTCGCTGTTCCTGCCGAACTTGGCCATCGAGCGGCTGAGACGGTTGGAACGGCCCGCCATGCGGCTGCCTGAACGGGCGGTCCTGCACTGTCCGGTCGATGACGATCCGGGGGACTGCTCCGCGCCACGGCGTGGTGGGTGGCGACCCGGCGCGCGCTGGGCCCGCCAGGATACGCCGTCGCATGGCGACGTGGCGGCGCAGATCGCGGCGCTCCCGACGCATGCCCAGCCCCCGATGCGCGAACTCGGGCGGCGATCCGAAGCGGCGAGCCATCCGTACAAGGCTGGCGTGCCGACCCGGCGCATCATCGCAACGGTCCCGCAGCCGTTCGAACAGGCGCCGCTCGCGCTGGTCGGCAAGGTCGGGCGGCGCGAGGAGGTGGTCTCCGCCTGCGTCGGGGCACGCGCGCTCGGCATCCATCCCGGCATGGCCGCCACCCATGCGCGCGCGCTCGTGTCCGACCTCGATTTTCGGCCCGCCGAACCAGCGGCGGATGCCGCGCTGCTCGACCGGCTCGCGCTGCTGGCGGTGCGGCGCTGGTCGCCGATCGCGGCGGTGACGCCGACCGACGGGCTGTGGATCGACCTTGCCGGCTGCGACCATCTGCATGGCGGGGAGGAGCGGTTCTGCGCGCGCCTGATCGCTTTCTGTCGCCGCGCCGGCTTTACCGCGCGCGTCGCGGTCGCGGACACGGCGGGCGCCGCGCATGCGCTCGCCCGCTTCGGCAGCGACGAGCTGACTCGAATCGAACCGCGTGCCACCGCCGAAGCGATCGCACCCTTGCCCGTCGCGGCGCTGCGACTGGCGCCGTCCGCGCTGGCGGCCGCGCGCAAGTTCGGGTTCGAGCGGATCGCGGACCTGTTGCCGGTCGCGCGGGGACCGCTGGCGCGCAGGCTCGGCCTCGCTGCGATCACGCGGCTGGATCAGGCGCTCGGCGCGGTCGCCGAGCCGATCACCCCGCGCGAGGATGCGCAGGTTCCGGTGGTCGAGCGACGCCTGCTCGAGCCGATCGGCACGGCGGAGGCGATCGAGCAGGTGATGCGCGATTTGCTCGGCGATCTGGCGGTGGTGCTCCAGGCACACGGGCTCGGCGCGCGATCGCTGCGGCTGACCGGTCTGCGCGTCGACGGCGGCGAACAGGTCGTGGCGGTCGGCACCTCACGCCCGACGCGGGAGGTGTCGCACCTGTTGCGGCTGTTCAAGCTCAGGATCGAACGGATCGATCCGGGAATGGGCCTCGAACACTTCCGCCTGGTGGCATCGCATACCGAGCCGCTCGACGCGGTCGATCTGGGGGCGGTGCTTGCCGGGGAGACGCTGGTGCGCGATCCGGCGCGGCTGGTCGACGTGATCGCGGGGCGGATCGGCGTGCGCTCGGTGTTCAGGATCGCACCCGTCGAAAGCCATGTGCCCGAGCGTGCGGTCGTCCACTCCGATCCGAACGAGCGGCCCGGCAACTGGCCCGCGTGGCAACGCCCGATCCGCCTGTTCGCACGGCCCGAACCGCTGTCGCATGTGATGGCGCTGTTGCCGGACCAGCCGCCGCGGCGGTTCGAATGGCGCGGCAAGACGTACACTGTCGTGGCAGGCGATGGCCCCGAGCGCGTCCACGGCGAATGGTGGCGGCGGGATGCGGAAGTGTGGGCCGTCCGTGACTATTACCGCGTCGAGGATGAAGAAGGCGGGCGCTACTGGCTGTTCCGTCGCGGCGACGGCTTCGAAGAGGACACCGGGGACTTGTCCTGGTGGATTCACGGGCTGTTCGGATGACCGCCTATGTCGAGCTTCAGGTGCTCACCCACTTCTCGCTGCTCCGCGGCGCGTCCGCGCCCGACGAGCTGTTCGCGGCAGCAGCGATGCTCGGCTATCCGGCGCTTGGGGTCAGCGACATCGGCACCGTTGCTGGCGTCGTGCGCGCCTGGGAAGCGCAGAAGGCGACCGGCGTCCGGTCGATCGCGGGCACGCGCGTCGACCTGTCTTGCGGCCGGAGTCTGTTGTTGTACCCGACCGACCGGCCCGCCTGGTCGCGGATCACGCGCCTGCTCACCACCGGCAAGAAGCGCGCGGGCAAGGGGAAATGTCTGCTCTACTGGGCCGATCTCGCCCCCTGGTCGGATGGCGTGATCGCCATCCTGCTGCCGCGCGAGCCGGATTCGGAGAACCTTGCCGCGCTTGCGGACCTGAAGGCGGTGTTCGGGCGGCGCGGCTATATGGCGCTGTTCCAGCGGCGGCGTCCGGGGGATGCGGTGCGGATCGACGCGCTGGCGCGCCAGGCGGGGGAAGCGGGAGTGCGCGCGGTCGTGACCGGCGACGTCCTCTATCACGCCCCCGAAGCGCGGCTGTTGCAGGACGTGGTGACCGCGGTGCGGGAGAAATGCACCGTCGACGAACTGGGCTATCGCCGCGAGGTCAACGCGGATCGCGCGCTCAAGGCCCCGGAGGAGATGGTGCGGCGTTTCCGTGCCTATCCCGATGCGTTGCGCGCAAGCGTCGACATCGCGCGGCTCTGCACCTTCGATCTCGGCGAACTCGCGTACCAATATCCGCACGAACGGCTGATCGACGGCCTGACCGCGCAGGAGGCGCTCCAGAAACTGGCGAGCGATGCGGTCGACCGGATGTTTGATGGCGCCGTGCCCGCTGCCTATACCGACCAGATCGCGCATGAAATGCGGCTGATCGGGGAGCTTGGCTATGCCCCCTATTTCCTCACCGTCTATGCGATCGTCCGCGAGGCGCGGCGGCGCGGGATCCTGTGCCAGGGGCGGGGGTCCGCGGCCAATTCCTGTGTCTGCTTCGTGCTCGGCGTCACTTCGATCGACCCGATCAAGCACGAGCTGCTGTTCGAACGCTTCGTCTCGGCCGAGCGTCGCGAACCGCCCGATATCGACGTCGATTTCGAACATGAACGGCGCGAAGAGATCATCCAGTGGATCTACCAGACCTATGGCCGCGACCGTTCGGCGCTGACCGCGGTCGTCACGCGCTACCGCGCGCGCGGCGCGGTCCGCGACGTCGGCAAGGCGCTCGGCCTGCCCGAAGATCTCACCTCCTCGCTGGCTGGGCTGGTATGGGGCTGGTCGGCCGAAGGCGTCGGCGACAAGCATGTCGCGGAGCTCAACCTCGACATGGCGGATCGCCGGTTGCGCCTGACGCTCGAGCTCGCGCGCAAGCTGATCGGCGTGCCGCGCCACATGAGCCAGCATCCCGGCGGGTTCGTCCTGACGCACGATCGCCTCGACGAACTGGTCCCGATCGAACCCGCCGCGATGGAGGATCGCCAGATCATCGAATGGGACAAGGACGATATCGATGCGCTGAAGTTCATGAAGGTCGACGTGCTCGGCCTCGGGATGCTCGGCTGCCTCAACCGCGCGTTCAACATGCTCGCGGCGGACAAGGGGCTGCGCGTCGGGCTGGCCGATTTGCAGGACGACGATCCCGCCGTCTTCGCGATGATCGCGAAGGCCGACACGCTCGGCACCTTCCAGATCGAATCACGCGCGCAGATGTCGATGCTCCCGCGGATGAAGCCCAAGAAATTCTACGACTTGGTGATTCAGGTCGCGATCGTGCGGCCTGGGCCGATCCAGGGCGACATGGTCCACCCGTATCTGCGGCGGCGCGAGGGGCTGGAGAAACCCGAATATCCGCGCCCCGAGCTCAAGGCCGTGCTGGAAAAGACGCTCGGCGTCCCGCTGTTCCAGGAACAGGCGATGAAGGTGGCGATCGTCGGCGCCGGGTTCACCGCGGCCGAGGCGGATCAGTTGCGCCGCGCGATGGCGACCTTCAAGTTCACCGGCGGCGTCAGCCACTTCAGCGTCAAGCTGATCGAGGGCATGGTCGAACGCGGCTATCCCCGCGAATTCGCCGAACGGACGTTCCGCCAGCTCGAGGGCTTCGGTTCCTACGGATTTCCCGAGAGTCACGCCGCATCGTTCGCCAAGATTTCCTACGCATCCTCGTGGATGAAGCATCATCATCCCGACGTGTTCTGCGCCGCGCTGATGAACGCGCAGCCGATGGGCTTCTACGCCCCCGCGCAGATCGTCCGCGACGCGCGCGAGCATGGCGTCGAGGTGCGCCCGCCCTGCGTCAATGCGAGCCGATGGGATTGCACGTTGGAGCAGGGCGGCGGGCGGTATCTGGCGGTCCGGCTTGGGCTGCGGCAGATCCGTGGCCTGTCCAACGCCGACGGCGCCAGGATCGTGGCGGCGCGCAGCACTGCCGCGTTCGAGGCGGTCGAGGACGTGTGGCGGCGATCCGGGGTCCAGCGCGCGGCGATCGAGAAGCTTGCGGACGGAGACGCGTTTCACACCTTCGGCACCGATCGTCGCCAGGGTCTGTGGAAAGTGCGCGGGCTGGGCGAGGCACCGCTGCCGCTGTTCGCCGCGGCCGACCGCGCCGCCGAGACCGCCAGCGCGGAAGGGGTCGAGCCCGACGTCGCGCTACGTCCGCTGACCGACGGGCGCGAAGTGATCGAGGATTATCGCGCGCTTCAGCTATCGCTGCGCGCGCATCCGCTGACTTTCGTGCGCGACGATCTTTCCCGGCGCGGCGTCACGCGCTGCGCGGATCTCGCCACGATCCGCGACGGGCGGCACGTCGAGGTCGCCGGGATCATCCTCGTCCGCCAGAAACCGGGCAGCGCCAAGGGCGTGCTGTTCATCACGATCGAGGACGAGACCGGAATCGCCAACGGAATCCTGTGGCCCGACCGGTTCGAGAAGCAACGCCGGACGGTGATGACCGCCGCGATGGTCGGCCTCAAGGGGCGCGTGCAGAAGGAGGGCGAGGTGATCCATGTCATTTGCGACCGGATCATCGATCATGGCGACTTGCTTCACCGCGTCGGGGAAATGTCCTTCCACCACGTCACCGGTCGCGGTGACGGCGCGCGGCATGCGGGGTCGCCCGATCGCGGCGATGCGGGGTGGAGCCCCGGACCCCGCAATTGCTACTGGCCGCCGCATGCCGACGGGATGGACCCGGAAGAGGTCGTGCGGTTCAAGTCGCACGACTTCCATTGACGGCCGCGCCTCCCGTGTCGGGTTCAGTCCGCCACGCGGATCTCGATCGGGGGAAGCCCGGCGATCGTGCCGCGCATCCCCTCGCCGCGCGCAACCGGACCGACGCCTGCGGGGGTGCCCGTAAAGATCAGGTCGCCGCCCGCCAGCGTCACATAGGTTGACAGGCTCGCGATGATCTCCTCGATCGTCCAGATCATGTCGGACAGGCTGCCGCGTTGCCGCACCGCACCGTCGACCGAAAGCGCGATCTCCGCCGCCGCGTCCGGGCGCGTGGTGACGAGCGGACCGACCGGCGCCGACCGGTCGAACCCCTTCGCCATGTCCCACGGGCGCCCCGCCTTCTTCGCTTCCGCCTGAAGGTCGCGCCGCGTCAGGTCGATCCCGACGCCGTAGCCGAAGATCTTTGAAGCCGCGTCCTCGATCGCGATGGCGCTGCCGCCCGCGCCGAGCGCGAGCACGAGTTCGACCTCGTGATGAAGCTCCGCCGTCCGGTTCGGGAAGGGCAGCACGCTCCCGCTGTCGATTACGGCGTCGCCCGGCTTGGTGAAAAAGAACGGCGCTTCGCGCGTAGGGTCGCCCCCCATTTCGCGCGCATGGTCGGCATAATTCCGACCCACGCAAAAGATCCGGCGCACCGGGAAGCGCGCGTCGGTGCCGGTGATCGCGATCGAGGGCATGTGAACCGTGGGCAGGGGGAGCATTTCGGCAAATCCTATGCGTGTTTCCAGTGCAACGGCGCGGCTAGACCGCCACGTCGCCGTGGATCGAGGGATGCGGATCGTAGCCCGTCACTTCGAAATCATCGATCGTGTATCCATCGATCGAATCGGCTTTCCGCACCAGTCTCATCGTCGGCATGGCCCGGGGTTCGCGCGCCAGCTGGGCGCGGACCTGATCGTGATGGTTGTTGTAGATGTGGACGTCGCCCCCCACCCACACTAGCTCCCCGGGCTCCAGGCCCGCTTGCTGTGCCAGCATCAGCAGCAACGCCGCGCCCCCGGTGAAATTGAACGGCGCCCCCAGGAACAGGTCGCACGACCGCTGGAAGATCAGGCAGTTCAGCGCACCGCGCGAACTGACGTGGAACTGATACACCATATGGCACGGCGGCAGCGCCATGCCCGAAATCTCCGCCACGTTCCACGCGTGGAACAGCATCCGGCGGCTTGACGGGTTGGTCCTGAGCGTTTCGATCAGCGTCGCGATCTGATCATGTTCCTGCCCGTCCGACCCCAGCCAGCGCCGCCATTGCTTGCCGTACACCGGGCCCAGATCCCCCCAGCGCGCCGCAAACGCGTCGTCTTCCACGATCCGCTGTTCGAACGCCGCCTGCGCGATCGGATCGCCCGTCTCGCGGCGGTAGCTGGCGAGCGGCCAGTCGGACCAGATCCGGACATTGTCGCGCAACAACGGTTGGATGTTGGTGCCGCCGGTCAGGAACCACAGCATCTCGCGGACCGCGGTCTTCCAATAGACGCGTTTGGTGGTGAGGATCGGCACGTGTCCGCCCGACAGATCGAACCGCACCATCGCGCCGAAGACGGAGCGGGTGCCCACGCCGGTGCGATCCACGCGTTCGTCGCCCCGATCGAGCACGGTCTCGAGCAGGTCGAGATACTGATATTCCGGGTGTCGCATGTCCTGCCTCATTGTCGTGTCGCCGGTCGCCCGTCGGACGACCTAGCATCTTTCCCGCGAGCGGCCAGCGTGGCCTTTGCGGCGGCACACACTCCGTAACGGATAAGGCTCGGCTGGGCGGATGCGGTGGCGCCGCGTCTAGATCGGGGATGATCGCCTATCCTCCAGAAAGGGTCGACGGGGCTGTCGCCGCTGCGCTGCGGCGGCTCGACCGCCACTTCGCGCCGCTTGCCCGCGCGGCGCAGGAGGTTGCGATCCTTGCCTATCTTGATCCGGAATGGAGGGTTCTCGGCATGCGGCACGTCGCTGCGGGGAATGCTGCCTCGCTGGCGCTATCGCTGCGCACCGTGGTGGCCGATGCGATCGCCTTCGATGCCGTGGCCGTCGCAATGGCGCATAACCATCCAAGCGGCGATCCGACCCCAAGCGTCGCGGATTACCAGATCACGCGCCGGCTGGCGGTGACGCTCGACGCAATCGGGGTGCGGCTGGTCGAGCATGTCGTGCTCGCGCGCGGCGGGTGCGACCGGTTCCGCGCGCGCGGGTTGCTATAGCAGGGTCAGGGCATCCGGCAGGGCTTGATCGACGCCGGCTCCGGCCGCGGTCCCTGCGGGCGGAAGGTCGCCAGATAGCCGCCCGCCGAGGGCATGTCGTACGTCCCGACCTGAACATAGCCCACCGCGGCGAATTCGCACCGGAGCAGTGCGGGCGGGGTGCCGTGGTCCTGCGTCCGCCGGTCGGCATCGACCACCACCACCAGCCCGTCGGGGCGCAGCGACGGGCGCAGCCGCCACAGGAATTCGTAAGGCTGCTCGATCTCGTGATACATATGGACCATCACCACGCGGTCGAAGCTCGCGTCGGGCAGCTTCGGGTCGTTCACCGCGCCAAGCCGCACGCTGACCGATTCGAGCCGCTCGCGCGCAACGCGGAGCGCAAGGCTGTCGCGAACCGCGGGGATGATGTCCTCCGCCAGCACGCGGCCTTCCTTGCCGACACGCGCGGCGAGACGGATCGTGTAATAGCCTTCGCCCGCGCCGATGTCGGCGACGGTCATCCCGCGCTTGATCCCGGCCTTGGCCATGACCTCGCTCGCTTCGTTGAGCCGGTCGCGTTCCTCTTCGGTCGACCAGCGCGACGAGACGACCGGCGCGACCGGACGGTCCGGCGCGGGGAAGGGGCCGGCCTTCTCGGTCCGGTCCGGAACACGCGCCGGGCCGCCATCGCACGCGGAGACGAGCATGAAGGCGGCGAGGGCGGCGCGGCGGAGCGATCCACGCTGGCTAATCACCCCGACATACGCCGGGGCGGCACCGCCTAGGAAACCCGAAATGCGCCGTCCCCCCACTATTCGACGTCCTCGACCTCGACCGTCTCGCCCGTGACCCGCTGCGACAGCGCCGCCGCCATGAACGCATCGAGATCGCCGTCGAGCACGTCCGACGGGCTCGACGAGGTGACGCCGGTGCGCAGGTCCTTTACCATCTGGTACGGCTGAAGCACATAAGAGCGGATCTGATGACCCCAGCCGATGTCGGTCTTGCCCGCATTCTCGGCATTGGCGGCAGCTTCGCGGATCGCCAGCTCGCGCTCGTAGAGACGCGCGCGGAGCTGGTTATAGGCTTCGGCCTTGTTCTTGTGCTGCGATCGCTGGTTCTGGCACTGCACCACGATCCCGGTCGGAATGTGCGTGATGCGCACCGCCGAGTCGGTCGTGTTGATGTGCTGCCCGCCCGCACCCGACGCGCGGTACGTGTCGATCCGCAGGTCGCTTTCGTTATACTCGACCTCGATATTGTCATCGACGACCGGGTACACCCACACGCTCGCGAACGAGGTGTGACGGC
The DNA here is from genome assembly GCF_040546365.1 of Sphingomonas sp. PvP055. Taxonomy (NCBI): domain Bacteria; kingdom Pseudomonadati; phylum Pseudomonadota; class Alphaproteobacteria; order Sphingomonadales; family Sphingomonadaceae; genus Sphingomonas; species Sphingomonas sp. PvP055. The sequence goes on along the minus strand of NZ_JBEPNS010000001.1, from coordinate 3,517,601 downwards.
GTGCGGCGCTGTCATACGGGCTGATCCGGACGAGGCGATGGACCCCGCTCTCGGTCTTGGCATAGCCGTATGCGTTCTCGCCCTTGAGCAGCAGCGTCGCCGACTTGATCCCGGCCTGCTCGCCCGAATGCTGGTCGATCAGCTCGACCTTGAGGCCGTGGCGCTCGCCCCAGCGCGAGTACATCCGGCTGAGCATCCCCGCCCAGTCCTGGCTCTCGGTCCCGCCTGCGCCGGCGTTGACCTCGATATAGGTATCGTTGCCATCGGCTTCGCCCGCGAGCAGCGCCTTGACCTTGTCGGTGTCCGCCCGGCGCGCGAGATCGGCGAGCGCGGCAACGCCTTCGCTCTCCATCTCGGTATCGCCTTCGGCTTCGGCCATTTCGATCAGCTCTGCGGTATCGTTGAGTTCGCTCTCGATCGCGCGCGTCGCGGTGATCGCCTCATCAAGACGCCGCCGCTCGCGCATAACCGCCTGCGCGGCCTTGGGATCGTTCCACAAGGCCTGGTCCTCGACGCGCGCGTTGAGCTCGTCGAGCCGCCGCAGCGCGCGGTCCCAGTCGAGGAACCGGCGGAGCAGCGCGAGCGCGTCCTTGATCGAGTCGATATGAGCCTGCGCTTCAGCGCGCATCGGAAAACCTTCCAGAAAACAGCGTTTCGTCATTCCCGCGGAAGCAGGAACCCATGATTTCGACCGTAAGACGGGCATGGATCCCCGCCAATGCGGGGACGACGTATATGGGCCGGGGGTGGTGCTAGTAAATACCACCCTGTCTTTGCAAGAAATCGCTGTCGCGGCGCGTGTCCTTCTGCGCCTCGGCCGCGGCGCGCGCTTTCGCCGCGGCAGCGGCGGCAGCGACGGGGTCGGGAACGGTCGCGTCGCGGTGGATCACGCGGCGCGGTTCGCTCTCGGGCTTGAACGCTTCCCAGATGACGGGGGCCCTGGGGTCGTCGGTCGGCCATGCACCGAACACCGGACGCCCGCTGCCGCGATCGATCCGCACCATGCGGATTCCGGCAGGCGCGCGGAACGGAATCTTGGGCAGGCCCTCATACGCCTTGACCGCGAACGCCTTGAAGATCGGCGCCGCGACCGTGCCGCCTTGCGCCGCGCCGCCGAGCGAATGCGGCTGATCGTAGCCGATATACAGCCCGCCGATCATCTGCGGCGTGCCGCCGATGAACCACACGTCGGTCGGCCCCGAATTGGTCCCGGTCTTGCCGAACATCGGCCGGTCGAGATCGCGCAGTACGGTCGCGGTGCCGCGCTGGATCACGCCCTCGGCGATGTGGATCATCTGATACGCGCTCATCGCGCTGACGATCTGCTTGCCCCGCACGACCGGGCGCGGCATCGCCTTGCCGTTCCAGTTGGGCGCGTTGCACCGGTCGCACGCGCGCCAGTTCTCGGGCCAGATCACCTTGCCGTGCCGGTCCTGGACGAAATCGACCAGCGAGGACGGATGCGACTGCCCCTGGTTGGCGAGGATCGCATAGGCGTTGACCATCCGCGACACCGTCGTCTCGCCCGCACCGAGCGCATAGGAGAGGTAGGGCGGATATTTGCCGACGCCGATCCGGTCCATCAGTGACACGATCCGCGGCATACCGGTCGTCGCCGCGGTGCGCACCGTCATCAGGTTGCGCGATTGCTCGACGCCCCAGCGCATCGTGTGTGGTCCCGCGCCACGCATGTTGCCGAAGTTGCGGAAGCACTTCTGCCCCAGCCGTGCGCCCTGATAGACGCAGAACGGCCCGTCGACGATGATCGAGGCGGGGGTCATCCCGCCCTCGAGCGCGGCGGCATAGACGATCGGCTTGATCGTCGAGCCCGGCTGGCGCTGCGCTTGGGTGGCGCGGTTGAACGCCTGCAAACGTGAATCGAATCCGCCCTGCATCGCCAGCACGCGGCCGGTCTGCGGTTCCTCGACCACGAACGCGCCCGAGATCTTGGGCACCGACCGCAGCGCGAAGCTGCCGCCTTCGGGCGCGACCGCGATCAGGTCGCCGACCTTGAGCGCGGCATATGCGGTGCCGCCCCCGCCCCGCACCGGCATTTGCGCGGCGGACCGCGGCATCGTTCCGGTCTCACCGTTGGCGAACCCGAGCGTCGCCGCGCTGGTATCGAGCGCGATCACGATCGCGGCGCGCCAGTCGTCGTAATCGACTCCGATGTTCTTGTTGAGAAACGCGCTCTGCCACGCGTCGCCGTCGATCTCGGCATGATCGAGCCGCCCGGACCAGCCGCGTCCGCGATCGAACCGGAGCAGGCCTTCGCGCAGCGCGGTCTGCGCATAATCCTGCATCTTGGGGTCGAGCGAGGTGCGCACCCACAGCCCGCCGGCATAGACGCTGTACGGACCGGTGAGCGCGTCTTCGCCGAATTTGCCCATCAACTGGCGGCGGACTTCCTCGACGAAATAGCCTGCGCCCGCGGTTTCGCGCTTGGGGGTCTGGCGCGGAACGGTGCCGAGCGGTTCGGCCAGCGCGCTATCATGCTGGCTCTGCGTGATGAACCCGTTCTTGAGCATCTCGCGCAGCACATAGGCGCGACGGTCGAGCGCGCGCTGGGTGTGGCGGACCGGATCGTAATTGGACGGACCCTTGGGCAGGATCGCCAGATACGCCATCTGCGCAAGGTCGAGATTGTTCAGATCCTTGCCGAAATAGGCATAGCTCGCCGCCGCCACGCCAAAGGCGTTCCGCCCCAGCGCAATCTGGTTGAGATACAGTTCCAAGATCTGTTTCTTGGTCAGCGCGCCTTCGATCCGGTACGCGAGGATCGCTTCCTTGATCTTGCGGCTGTAATTGGGCGCGTTGCCGATCAGCAAGTTCTTGGCGACCTGTTGCGTGATGGTCGACGCGCCCGCCGGACGACGGCCAGTGCTGAGGTTGCGGAACGCGGCGCCGGCGATCCCGAGATAGTCGACCCCGTGATGTTCGAAGAACGACTTGTCCTCGGCGGCAAGGAACGCCTTCACCAGCATCGGCGGATATTCGGCGTAGCTCAGTTCGACCCGTCGTTCGCGTGCATAGGTGTAGATCGGCGTCCCGTCGTTCCCGCGGACGTTGCTCGGCAAGGGCGGCTCGTAGGTGCGCAGCTTTTCGACCGCGGGCAAGTCGGACGCGAAGACATACCAGCCCACGCCTGCGCCGATGGCGGCAAGACCTGCCAGAATCGCGAGCGTCTTGACCCACCAGCGTTTCCAGGCGCGCCGAAGAAAGCCTTCTGAGCTCCCCTCTTCCCGACGAATACGGAATGTCACGGTGGAGTCGGGCTCGGCCATAAGTCACGAGGCTCTAGCAACTTTCGCGTCGCTTGCCAGCCGCCTTATCCCGCGCAGCCCGATACCCGTCGCATCGCGGGGGTCTGCGTACGTCGTTCAGCGGTTTGCCATGCGCCGCGCGAAGTGGATTTCGACGGCGCGCGCGACGCTTTCCGCGATCCGCTGGCGACCATCCTCGCTGTCGATGAACTCCGCGTCGGCGGGGTTGGAGATATAGCCGGTTTCGAACAGCACCGACGGCATGTCGGGCGCCTTCAATACCATCAGCGATGCCATCCGGTGGAAATTGGGTTTGAGCGGGACGCGATCGCGCGCCTCGCGGCCGAGCAGCCGCGCGAACCCCGCCGACGCGTTCATCGTCTCGCGCTGGGTCAGGTCGATCAGGATCGAGGAGATGTCCGCGTTGGTCGACGCGAGATTGACGCCCGCGATGATGTCGGACTTGTTCTCACGCGCCGCCAGCCGGGCGGACTCGCGGTCGGAGGCGACCTCGGACAGGGTGTAGACCGACGCTCCCGTGGCCGCGCCCGAGCCGACGCTGTCGCAATGGATCGAGATGAACAGCGCTCCTCCCAGCCGCCGCGCGATCCCGTAGCGTTCGCGCAGGATCAGGAATCGATCATCCTCGCGCGTCAACGCGACCCGGACGCGCCCGGCGCGGACCAGTTCGTCGCGGATCGCGCGCGCGATCTTGAGCGTCACGTCCTTTTCGCGCCGCCCGTCGATCGGCGAGATCGCGCCGGGGTCCATGCCCCCGTGCCCCGCATCGATCACGACCAGCGGGCGACGCTCGTCCTCGCCATAAATCCGCGGCAGCCTCCCGCGACGCTGCGGTGCTGGCCGGGGGAGGGCTGCAGCGGATCGGCGGGTCGCTGGCATTTTCGGCGTCGTGGTCTTGATCGCGGTGGCCGGAACACGATCTGTCTCTTGTGCGGTTGCCTCGGCAATCGCAGGCGCCGTCCCCAGGCTGATCGTCGCCACGCAGAAACCGGCGGTAAACGTGCGACGAACGGCTCGAAAAGGGCTGCCAGCGGGTGCAAACCTGGCACGGATCGACGCAAACATGGCAGAAAACACCTGCACCAAGCGCACTACGCACACCTTCTCGGATCCCCCGACGACCATTTCGCGGGTGATAGCGCACAAACGTTAACGTGTCGTCCAACCATAGAATTACCCGATATCGTCGCTAAACGTGCCGGTTGCTGCGCGCGCAGGTCGGTGCTAGGCAATAACCAGTACCTGATCGTTACCCAAGTAACGGATGCGACAGGTCCACTCGGCCGCCCCGGTGTTCTCTGGCCGCGGCCTATCCAGGTTGACGTTCGCATGATGCATGGTTCCCGTTTCTCGTTTCCCCCGGTTGCTACCGGCGGGAACGCGACTGCGCGGGATGCCCAGGGCCGGAAGGCCGGGCATGCAGAGCGAACAGAGGCGATTTTAGCAACCCACCGCGCGAGCGAAACCGGCGGCGTTACCGCCCCTCGCTCCGCGTACCTTTATTTCGCGCGGCTAGCGCCATGGCGCAGCCGGCCGCGTGTCCGGAGATATTTACATGACCACGCGTATGCTGATCGACGCACGGCACCGGGAAGAAACCCGTGTTGCCGTCGTCAAGGGAAACCGGATCGAAGAGTTTGATTTCGAATCCGCTGAGCGCAAGCAGCTCAAGGGGAACATCTATCTGGCCAAGGTGACGCGCGTCGAGCCGTCGCTCCAGGCCGCGTTTATCGATTACGGTGGCAACCGCCACGGCTTCCTCGCTTTCAGCGAAATCCACCCCGATTATTACCAGATCCCCAAGGAGGATCGCGACGCGCTCCTGCGCGAAGAGGCCGAGCATGCTGCTGAAGAAGCAGCCTTGCGCGCCCAGCAGGACGCCGAGGACGATCTGGAAGCCGACGACGAAGGCTTCGAGCCCGACGAGGATGCGATCGAGCGGTTCGAGGATGATGGCGAGCACGACGCGGACGAGATCGTCCCTGATCGCGAAGTCGCGTCCGAAGGCGAAAACCCCGGCGAGGGCCGTGGCCGTCGCCGCCGCAAGCGCTCGGCATCGGACGATGCCGCCGACGATCTTCGCGAGCGTCGCACCAACCTGCGCCACCGCTACAAGATCCAGGACGTCATTCGTCGCCGCCAGGTGCTGCTCGTCCAGGTCGTCAAGGAAGAACGCGGCAACAAGGGTGCCGCGCTGACGACCTATCTGTCGCTGGCGGGTCGCTATTGCGTGCTGATGCCCAACACGTCGCACGGCGGCGGCATCAGCCGCAAGATTTCGAACGCGGGCGATCGCAAGCGTCTGAAGTCGATCATGGCGGACATGAAGCTGCCCCCGTCGATGGGCTGCATCGTGCGGACCGCAGGGCTCCAGCGCACGCGTCAGGAGATCAAGCGCGACTTCGATTATCTCGCCCGGCTGTGGGACGGGATTCGCGAGGCGACGCTGTCCTCGTCCGCGCCGGCGCTGGTGTACGGCGACAGCGACCTGATGAAGCGCGCGATCCGCGACATCTACAATCGCGAGATCGACGAAGTCATCGTCGAGGGCACCGAAGGCTATCAGCACGCCAAGGATTTCATGCGCTTGCTGATGCCGAGCCATGCGCGCAAGGTAAAGCATTACAGCGACCCCGTGCCGCTGTTCCAGCGCGCGGGCGTCGAGGAGCAGCTCTCCGCGATGTATCACCCGGTGGTCCAGCTCAAGTCGGGCGGCTATCTGGTGATCAACCCGACCGAGGCTTTGGTGTCGATCGACATCAACTCGGGACGTTCGACTCGCGAGCATTCGATCGAGCAGACCGCGACCGCGACCAACCTCGAGGCCGCTGCCGAGATCGCGCGCCAGTTGCGCCTGCGCGACATGGCGGGTCTCGTCGTGATCGACTTCATCGACATGGATAACGGCTCGAACGTCCGCAAGGTCGAGAAGGCGATGAAGGAAGCGCTCAAGAACGATCGCGCGCGGATCCAGATCGGTCGCATCTCGTCGTTCGGCCTGATGGAAATGAGCCGCCAGCGCCTGCGCACCGGCGTGCTCGAGGCATCGACCCGTCCGTGCCCGCATTGCGAGGGCTCGGGCTTTGTCCGTACCGCTTCGTCGTCGGGCCTGTCGGCGCTGCGTCTGCTCGAGGACGAAGCCGCGCAAGGTCGCGGATCGCAGCTGTTGCTCCGCGCGAGCCAGGAAGCGGCCTTCTACCTGCTCAACCGCAAGCGCGCCGAACTCGCCGAGATCGAGGAACGCTACGGCGTGATGATCGAAGTCTCGCCCGACGGCGAGCAGGAAGGCGCGCGTATGTCGGTCGAGGTCTCCGGACCGCCGCCCGCCTACACGCCGCGCTTCGATGCGCCGATCGAGGACATCGAAGAGGACATCGCCGACGAGGAGTATGAGGACGAGGTCGACGACGTCGTCGAGGAAGAGGAAGAGCCCAAGGCGGCGCGCGAACCGCGCGAGCGTCCGGAGCGGACCGAGCGGGCGGGCGACGACGAGGGTGGTTCGCGCCGCCGCCGCCGCCGTCGCGGGCGTCGCGGTCGCAATCGTCCCGAGGGGGAGGGCGAGGTCGAGGGTTCGCCCGACGGCGAAGCCATGGCGGACACCGACGAGGATCGCGGCGACGCGGTGTCGGAAGCGTCCGATGTCGCCGAGCTGCTCGGTGCCGACATCATGCCCGAGTCCGATGGTGACGAAACGGCTGCGAGCGCCGAAGGCGATGCCGCGGCAGGTGAGGGCGGCAAGCGCCGTCGCGGTCGTCGCGGTCGTCGCGGCGGTCGTCGTGCAGAGGGCGAGCAGGCTGCGGTCGAGCCGTCGAGCGATGCCGCTGCTGAGGAAGCCCAGCCGGTCGAAGTTGCTGCGGAATTGCCCGCGGTCGACGTCGAGACGATGGTTGCGCTGACTGAGGCGGAAGCACCGGCTGAGCCTGTGCTCGAGGAAGAGGCGCCCAAGAAGGGCCGTCGTCGTCCGAAGGCCCGCAAGCCCGACGCTGACGCCAAGCCCGCAGCCAAGGCTGCAGCGGTCGAAGCGCCGGTCGCCGAGACCCCGGTGGTCGAGGCTCCCGCCGTCGACGCCGAGGCCGATGCCAAGCCGAAGCGCCGTCGCACCAAGAAGGCCGTCGCCCCCGAGGCTCCCGCGGAAGCCGTCGTCGAAGCGCCGGTCGCGACCGTCGCCGAGGAAGCGCCTGCCAAGCCCAAGCGCACGCGGCGTCCCAAGGCGAAGGCCGAAGTCGTTGCCGAAGCACCAGTCGCGGACAGCGCCCCGGCGATTGACCCGGTCGTAGCGGTCGAATCGACCCCGGCGATCGAGCCTGCCCCGGAAGCCACCGCGCCCGCCGCGGACAGCGACCGTGCAGCGCCGGCCCCCGCGCCGACCGCGATCGATCCCGATCCGGGCGAAGCCGGCACGCCGCGTCGCGGTTGGTGGCAGCGCACGTTCGGCGCGTGACTCTGACCCCGCGTCCTCCGGCATCGTGCCGGGGGACGCGGGGGCTTCCCAGCGAGTCGGCGACGACACGCTGCTGATATTGCACCGTTCCGGTCCGCCGCGGTTTTGCCTGAGGGGCGTCTCGCGCCGAACGCGTGCCGCATGCGGCGACAGGCCAACCTCCCGCGCCAATCTCCCTGCTAGCATTGCATCTTAAGCATGACCGCTTCGCGTGGAGCGATTTGCACGGTTGAGAGTTTCACCCCCGCAACGACCCAGACGGTTGCCCGGCTCGGTGTGCTCGTTTTCATGTTCAAGGATAAGACAATCGCTATCGAACGGCAGCGCGTGGAAAATGGCGGACTTATTGTCTTCCTCGTCCTGATCACCATCGCGCTGGGGCTGGTCGTGACCAGCTTTCTGGGCGCGTTGCTCTGGGCGACACTGGCGGCGATCCTGTTCCAGCCGTTGTTCCAGCGGCTGCTCGCGCGCTGGCCCGGGCGACGCAACCGCGCGGCGCTTGTCGCACTGCTGATCATCACGGTGGCGGTGATCATCCCGGCGTTGATCGTGGGCAGCATGATTATTGATCAGGCTGCCGGCGTTTATGGTCAGTTCCGCGCCGGAAAGATCAATGTCGCGTCCTATTTCGAGCAGGTTCACGACGCTTTGCCGCAGCGTTTGCAGCAGATGCTCGACAGCAGCGGGTTTGGCAGCTTCGAACGCGCGCAAGCGCAGATATCGGAAGCGGTCTCCAACAGTGCAAGCATGCTGGCGGGGCGCGCGTTCTCGATCGGCGCGAACGCCGCGGCATTCCTGCTGGCGTTCGGTGTCGGGCTGTATGTCACCTTCTTCCTGCTGCGCGACGGCGAGCGGCTTGGCCCGGCGGTCATGCGCGCGCTGCCGCTCGAACGGGACGTGGCACAGCGGTTGACCGATAAGTTCGTGGCGGTCGCGCGCGCGACGATCAAGGGGTCGGTTGTCGTGGCGCTGGTGCAGGGCGCGCTCGGCGCGATCACCTTCTGGATCGTCGGGCTACCCGCGGCATTGCTGTGGGGCGTGCTGATGGCGATCGCCGCCTTGCTGCCCGCGATCGGTCCGGCGATCATCTGGGGGCCGGTCGCGATCTATCTGTTCGCGACGGGTGCGATCTGGCAGGCCTGCGTGGTGATCGTATCCGGGGTGGTGGTGATCGGCCTCGTCGACAACATCCTGCGGCCGATCCTCGTCGGGCGCGACACCGGCATTCCGGACTGGCTGGTCCTGGTGACGACATTGGGCGGGATCGAACTGGTCGGGCTGAGCGGGATCGTCGTCGGCCCGATCGTCGGCGCGCTGTTCCTGACCGGATGGAGCGTCCTGACCGAGAAGCGGCTGGGCGCAGACGCAGCGGGTACACCATAACGCCATCGTGCCGCGCGGCTTGCGCGCTGGTCCGGCGCTCCCTGGCTTCACCCGCCGTTCAGCCCGCTGCGCGCAGTGCCGCCACGGTTGCCCGCACGCGCAAACTCGGGGATAGGAGAAGCATGAAGCGGTACATCGCGGGACTCGCGGCCTCCCTCCTGCTCCTCGCACAACCGGCAACAGCACAGTCGATCCTGCGCGATGCCGAGACCGAAGCGATGTTCAACGACATGGCGCTGCCGCTGGTCAAGGCGGCGGGACTGTCGCCCGCGGCGGTCAAGGTCGTCCTGATCAACGACGATTCGGTCAACGCCTTCACCGCGGGCGGGCAGACGATCTACGTCCATTCGGGGCTGATCCAGGCCGCCGACAACGCCAATCAGGTCCAGGGCGTGATCGCGCACGAGCTCGGCCACGTTGCCGACGGGCATGTCGTGCTGATGGACGGCGGCGCACGCCCCGCGATGGGCATTTCGATCCTCAGCATGGTGCTCGGCGTTGCGGCGATCGCGGCGGGCGCGCCCGAGGCGGGGGCGGGAATCCTGTCGGCGGGCACCAGCGCGGCGCAGGGCAAGTTCCTCGCCTATACGCGCGTCCAGGAGTCGACCGCCGATGCGACCGGCGCGAAATTTCTCCGCGAATCCGGGATTAGCGGGAAGGGCATGCTGACCTTCTTCAAGAAATTGCAGAACGAGGAATATGCCTACGGGCTGAACAACATCGACCCGTTCGCGCAGAGCCACCCGCTGTCGGGCGAACGCATCGCCAACCTGACCGCCGACGTCCAGGCTTCGCCTGCGTATAACAATCGGCCCGATCCCGGGCTCGAGGAACGCTTCAAGCGGGTGAAGGCCAAGCTGATGGGCTATGTCGCCGACCCCAAGGCGACGCTGAACAAATATCCCGAGCAGGACCAGAGCGTCTATGCGCATTATGCGCGGGCGTACGCCTGGCATAAATCCGGCTATCCGCAGAAGGCCGATGCGGAGGCCGCTGCGCTCATCAAGACCGCGCCGCATGACCCGTATTTCCTCGAGATCCAGGGCCAGATCCTGCTCGAGGCGGGCAAGCCGAGCGAGGCGCTTGCGCCGCTGCGCGAGGCGACAGACCTGTCGCGCAACAGCCCGCTGATCGCGACCACCTTCGGCCACGCGCTGATCGCGACCGAGGACAAGGCCAATTATCCCGAGGCGATCAAGGTGCTGCGCCAGGCGGTCGCGCGTGACGACGACAATCCGTTCGCCTGGTATCAGCTCGGTACCGTCTACGAGGCGTCGGGCGACCAGACCCGCGCGCTGCTCGCGACCGCCGAGCAGGCCAGCCTGACCGGCGACCAACGCACCGCTGCCTATAGCGCGCGTGGCGCGATGGCGGGCCTGCCGCCCAATTCGACCGACTGGATCCGCGCGCAAGACATTGCCATGGCCGCGCAGAACGAGATGTCGGACAACCCCAAGAAATACAAGAAAAGACGCTGATGCGCCCTTATGCAGGTTCCTTCGCGGTGGCGTTCGTCGCCGCCATCCTCGGCGCGGCGACGTTCTGGGCGCTCGCCCGGTTCGTCCCCGCAAACTCGCCCGATGCAGCACGGACCGAGCAGGTGGTGCACGATTATCTGCTGCGCCATCCCGAGATCATCCCGCAAGCGATGGACGCGTTGCGCGACCGCGCACATGCCGACGTCATCTCGGCGAACCGCGACGCGATCCTGAAACCGTTCGGCAGCGCCTGGATGGGCAGCGCCAATCCCGACGTCACGTTGGTCGAATATTATGACTATAATTGCGGCTATTGCCGTGCCAGCCTCCCGACGATCGCGGCGCTGCTCAAGAGCGACCCCAAGCTTCGCGTGGTGTTCCGCGAATTCCCGGTGCTGAGCGATGCGAGCGTCGACGCAGCGCGCATGAGCCTTGCCGCCGCGCAGCAGGGCAAGTTCAAGGCATTCCACGACGCGCTCTACGCGGCGGGCCCGGTGTCGCGCGAGACGATCACCGCATCCGCCAAGGCGGCGGGCGTCGACCTTGCCAAGGCGGCAGCGTTCGCTCCGCAGGCCGAGGAGCAGATCGCCTCCAACATGGGCATCGCACGGCAATTGGGGCTTACGGGGACGCCGAGCTGGGTGATCGGCAACAGCGTGGTGTCCTCCGCGCTGACGCTGGAAGCGTTGCAAAAGGCGGTCGCCGAAGCCCGCGCGGCGAAATAGCCACGGCGTATTGCGTGCCGCACCAGCCGCTACTTTCTGGTATGGTCAGCGGATAAGCCATCGGTCGGGATGGCCACGCGAGGGGGCGCCGTTGGTCTTCGATATCGTACTCGTCGGGGGCGGTCTGTCGAACGGCCTGATCGCGCTGCGGCTGGCACAGCTTCGTCCCGAGATTTCGGTCGCGATCGTCGAGGCGGGGGATACGATCGGCGGCGATCATATCTGGTCCTCGTTCGACGACGACATGGAGCCCGAGCAGCGGCGCTGGACCAATCCGCTGATCGCCTATCGCTGGGACGAATACACCGTCCGCTTTCCCAAGCGCGTGCGGAGGATCCGCGCCGGGTATCGCACTGCAACGAGCGTGCTGCTCGACACCGCGGTGCGCGCGGCGGTGCCACCCGATCACATCCTGACTGGAACGCGCGTGGTCGCGCTGGAGGCGACCTCGGTCACGCTGGCGGACCAGCGGGTGCTCCGGAGCAAGGCGGTGATCGACGGACGCGGTCTTCCGCGCGATCATCCGCTCGACCTGCGCTGGCAGAAGTTCGTCGGGCTCGAACTGGAACTGGAAGCGGATCACGGGCTGTCGGGCCCGATCGTGATGGACGCCACCGTCGCGCAGAAGGACGGCTATCGCTTCGTCTACACGCTCCCGTTCGGCCCGCGTCGCCTGCTGGTCGAGGATACCTATTTCAGCGATGATGCCGATCTGGCGAACGACGCGGTGCGTGCGCGCGTGCTCGCCTATGCCGCCGCGCAAGGCTGGCGTGTCGCCAGCATCGTCCGCACCGAAGCGGGGGTGTTGCCGATGGCGATCGGCGGGGACGCGGCGGACCTGTGGGACACGGCACCCGAGGGCGTCACGCTGTCCGGGCTCCGCGCGGGGCTGTTCCAACCGGCGACCGGCTACAGCTTTCCCGACGCGGTGCGGACCGCTGACCTGATCGCCGCCCTCGACGTGATCGATGGCACCACGATCCATGCGGCGCAGCGCCGCCATAGCGAAACCGCCTGGCGCGCGCGCGGCTTCTATCGCTTTCTCAACGCAATGATGTTCCTCGGGGCAGATCCGCAAGAACGCTATCGCGTCATCGAGCGTTTCTACGGCCTGCGACCGGCGCTTGTCCGCCGCTTCTATGCGGGGCGTTCCACGCGGCTGGACAAGATCCGGACGCTGGTCGGCAAGCCGCCGATCCCGCTGGGACGCGCGATCGCCATCAGCCTGTCGGTCCTGCGTCGTCGGATCGGGCGCTGAAGCGCGGCGCATCTAAGCCTGCCTTGTTGCGCCGCACCAGCGCCCCTATCTCCGGGACAACACATGGGGGCTTGATGGACAGCATACTTTCGGTCGCGGGGGTCTCCAAGACCTACGCATCAGGCCACCACGCGCTCCAGCCGATCGATCTGTCGATCAACCGGGGCGAGATCTTCGCGCTGCTCGGTCCCAACGGCGCGGGCAAGACGACGCTCATCTCGATCATTTGCGGGATCGTCACCCCCACGACCGGTAGCGTAACCGTGCTGGGTCATGACGCGCTGACCGACTTCCGCAGCGCGCGCCGCGCGATCGGGCTGGTCCCGCAGGAACTGTCGGTCGACATGTTCGAGACGGTCATCGCCACGGTCCGCTTCAGCCGCCGCCTGTTCGGGCGCGGCGCGAACGAGGCGTATCTCGAACAGGTGCTGCGCGACTTGTCGCTGTGGGACAAGCGCAACGCCAAGATCATGGAACTGTCGGGCGGCATGAAGCGCCGCGTGCTGATCGCCAAGGCGCTCAGCCACGAACCCGACATCCTGTTCCTCGACGAACCTACCGCGGGCGTTGACGTCGCCTTGCGCCGCGACATGTGGAAGCTCGTCCACCGGCTCCGCGAGAAGGGGACGACGATCATCCTGACGACGCATTACATCGAGGAGGCCGAGGAAATGGCCGACCGCGTCGGCGTCATCAACAAGGGGCAGTTGATCCTCGTCGAGGGCAAGGCCGAGTTGATGAAGAAGCTCGGCAAGCGCCAGATGCTGATTTCGCTGCAGGAACCGCTGGCTACGCTCCCGACCGAACTCGCGGAATGGGACGTCGCGCTCGAGAATGACGGGAAGACCTTGCGCTACATCTTCGATGCGCAGGCCGAGCATACCGGCATCCCTTCGCTGCTGCGCAAGCTTGCCGAGCTCGGGATCGGGTTCAAGGATCTTGAGACCTCGAAATCGAGCCTCGAGGATATTTTCGTCGACCTGGTCGAAAAGAAGGACGCGGCATGAGCGGTACGCACAAAGCCCCCGCGATCAACGTCAACGGCATCTGGGCGATCTATCGTTTCGAAATGGCGCGGGGCTTGCGCACCTTGTGGCAGAGCCTCGTCACCCCGGTGATCACCACGTCGCTCTATTTCGTCGTGTTCGGCGGCGCGATCGGTTCGCGGATCAGCACGGTCGGCGGGGTCGGCTATGGCAGCTTCATCGTGCCCGGGCTGATCATGCTGTCGCTGCTGACGCAAAGCATCGCCAATGCCTCGATCGGCATCTATTTCCCCAAATTCACCGGCACGATGTTCGAGCTTCTCTCCGCGCCGGTCTCGGCGATGGAGATGGTAGTCGGCTATGTCGGTGCCGCCGCAACCAAGTCGATCGTGATCGGGCTGATCATCCTCGCAACCGCGGCGCTGTTCGTGCCGTTGCAGATCGTCCACCCGTTCGCGATGCTCGCGTTCCTGGTATTGACCAGCGTGACCTTCAGCCTGTTCGGGTTCATCATCGGCATCTGGGCCAAGGGGTTCGAACAATTGAACTTCATTCCCGCGCTGTTGATCACCCCGCTGACCTTCCTCGGCGGCGCCTTTTATTCGATCGACATGCTGCCGCAGCCGTGGCGGACGGTCAGCCTGTTCAACCCGGTGGTGTATCTCGTCAGCGGGTTCCGCTGGGCGTTCTTCGACAAGGGTGACGTTTCGGTCGGGCTGAGCCTCGGCGTCACCGCGCTGTTCCTGGTGCTGTGCCTCGGCGTCGTCGGCTGGATCTTTCGCAGCGGGTGGCGGCTCAAGAACTAGTGCGGGGGACGGTGCGGTTCAGAAACGCTTGCTGATCCGCAGCCGCGCCTGTGCCGCATGTTCGCCCGCGGCACCGCGCATGCCGAGCTCCATGTCGATCATCCACCGGACCATCAGGCTCCAGCGGCTGCCGATTGACACTTGATACTGTTCGCGCTGCCACCCGGTTCCGCGAATGTGGTAGGTCGATGTGCCGGTGAAATCGGCATAGTCGAGGCTCTGTACCCCGGCCGTCTGGAACTCATGCAGCCATTCGGCCGCGATCCGGGGACTGACCCGCGCAAAGCCTAAGTCCTGGGCGACCTCCAACCGACCCCCGACGACGCCGGTGAGCGAGCGGACGCTTCGCGTGTCGAACCGCAGCGCATAGCGCGTCGCGCCCGTCTCGCTATAGGCATCGAGCTTGCCGTTCAGCCATTCGAGACGGCCGTAGCCCGACCAGCGCAGATCGTCCGTCTCACGGTCCACGCCCGCTGACACGGCGCCAAAGGTCATGTGCCCGTCACGCCGCCCACGCGCCAGTTCCCCGGTCGAGGCGACCAAACGGCGTGTCGTGTAGTCGAGACTGCCATGGCCGACCATCGCGTCGACGAAGGCGCCGTCGATCGGGGCAAAGCTCCCGTAAGCAGCGAAGACCTTGGTCTCGCCGCGAACCCGCGCTGCTTCGCCGTCGATCAGGCTGACGTCGCTGCCATAGCCGCCGCCGAGCCCGAACGTGGCCCAGTCCGCGATCCGGATATCCGCGCCGGTCGACAGCCCACCGCTCGCCAGCGTGATCTTCGCCCGACCCGACCGCCGATCGAGCGTGCCGATCTCGATCGATCCCCCGGTCCACAGCGCGACATCGCCGATCGGGCGCGGACCGGCTGTCGACCTATCCTCCTGTTCGTGGCCAGCGGTGTCGGAACCGCGCAGCGCATCGAAGGATCGCTCGTCTGCGGGCGCGTTGCCGATCGATCGTCCCGGCAAGGTCGCTTCCGCGACGCTTCTGGACACGAAGCGGTTGCGCCCGGTCGGCGACACCGCGGAATCGTCCGCGACCGTGTTCGGCCCGCCCGGGGTCAGGACCGCGTCACGCAAGTTGAGCGCGATCCCGAGCGGGTTGGTCGCGCCGCCGCCGTGGTGAAGCTGTTGCGCGCGGGCCATGAAGTTCGAAACCTGCGTGCGGGCGAAGCGGCGGGCGGTTTCCGCCTGCGCGTCGGCGATCGCGCGGACCACGGGGTCGGCCGACGGGTCCGGGCGTGCGGTAACCGTGACGGTCACCTCGGCGGGGGCGGACAGGCCGAAGACGTTGCCAAGGCGATAGCGCACGATCACTTTTCCGCCGAAATGCGCCTGGGTGGTCAGGTCGAGCCGGTAGCTCGGTTGCGCGGCGGTGCCCCCTTGCACGATGCGGGCCGTGGCGGCGTCCGCCGGGGTGATTCCGTCGATCGTTGCCGTGGTGAACGGGGCGCCGATCGCACCCTCGGTCAGCTCGACCGAAACGGTCTGCGCGTCGCCCGTCATGGCAGTCTTGGCGAGCGCGGTCGGGGGCTGGCCGCTGACAGTAATCTCGACGACCGCGGGCAGCGACCGTCCACCTGGGCCGACCGCGACGAACTGGAAACTGTCTTTCCCGGCGTAGCCAGCCTGTGGCGCATAGACTGCGATCCAGTCGGCAACGGCAAGGAGCCCCGCGTCGCCGCCGCTCCGCGCCCCCGATGCGCGTGCCGCGCCGGGTGGGCGCAGCGTCACGATGCCGTGCGCCGGTTGCGTCACGATTTCGATCGTCGCGAAGGTCCCCGATATGAGCTTGGCAAGATCGATGCCGACGCTCGCGCCCCCCTCCACCGTCGTCCCGGCTGCGGCCACGTCGATTGGCGCGGCGACTGGCGGTGGCGGTGCTGCGATCGATACGCTGACGGTTCCGGGCGCGGAGGTGCCGCCGGGCCCGGTTGCGGTATAAGTGAAGCTGTCGGCACCGAAGCTTCCCGCGTTCGGCACATAGAGCGCGGTCGTGCCGGTGATCGTCACCGTGCCTTTGGTCGGCAGGGTCGCCAGACCGAGCGTCGTATGGACTCCGCTGGGCGTGAGCGTGATCGGCTGGCCGCTGCTGCCGAACGCGACATCGGCGGAGACGTTCGCCGCGCCCGGCGCCGCGGGGGTGGCAATGGTCACGCTGACGGTTCCGGGCGCGGAGGTGCCGCCAGGGCCGGTCGCGGTGTACGTGAAGCTGTCGGTGCCGAAGCTTCCTGCGTTCGGCACATAGGTCGCGGGCCGTTCCGGCGATCGTCACCGTGCCCTTGGTTGGCAGGGCCACCAGATCGAGGGAGGTATGGACTCCGCTGGGCGCGAGCGTGATCGGCTGGCCGCTGCTGCCGAACGCGACGTCGGCGGAGACGTTCGCCGCGCCCGGCGCAGCGGGGGTGGCAATGGTCACGCTGACGGTTCCGGGGGTGGAGGTGCCGCCGGGTCCGGCCGCGGTATAGGTGAAACTGTCGGCGCCGAAGCTTCCCGCGCCCGCGACATAGGTTGCGGTCGTTCCGGCGATCGTCACCGTGCCCTTGGTTGGCGGGGTTGCCAGCGTAACACTGGTATAGACCCCACTCGGAAGGAGCGCGATCGCCTGACCCGTGGCGCCGTACGCCACTTGCGCGGTCGTGTTTGCGGCACCGGGTGTTGCGGGGAGTGCGATCGTGATGGCGATCGTGGCGGGTGGGGACGTCCCCCCGGGTCCGGTCGCGGTATAGGTGAAGCTGTCCGCGCCAAAACTGCCCGGTGTCGGGATATACGTCGCGGTCGTGCCGGCGATCGTGACCGTCGCCTTAGTTGGCGCGGTGGCGATGGCAAGGCTGGCGAAGACACCGCTTGGTTGGAGCGGAATCGCCTGTCCCGGACTGTCGTACGCGACATCGGCGGAGCCCGCTGCTGCGCCGGGAATCGCGGGCGTCGCGACGGTGATCTGCACCGTCGCGGGGGCGGATGTTCCGCCCGGCCCGGTCGCGCTGAAGGTGAAGCTGTCCGCACCGAAATAGCCGGAGGCCGAAACATAGGTGACGGTGTCCCCCGCCACGGTCGCGGTGCCGTGCGTCGGTGGGGTGACGATCGCGATGCTGCCGTGCGCCCCGCCGCCGATGCTCGAGGAAAGATCGATCGCAGTGCCAGCCGCGTCATACGGCACCGCGACGGTGCGATCCGCCGTGGTCGGGGCGGCAAGAACCGTGATCGACTGGTTGACCTGCGATGCGGCGTCATAGTCGTTGGTTCCCGCCTGGTCCGCGAGGATGACGCAGGTTCCGGCGGCCACGAAGCTCACGGTCGATCCGGCGAGGCTGCACACGCCCGAGCTTGCGGACTCGATCGCGTAGCTCGGCGACAAGGTGGCCGATGAAACCGCCACGACGGCGTAGCTGCCGCCGACGATCGCGGGGACGGGTGGGGAAGAGGTGAAGGCGAGCGTCTGGCTCCCCTTCGCGATGCTCCCGCCGAACGCGCTGCCGGTGACGGTCGACGGCGGTGCGGCGGAGTCGCTGACCGAGAGGGTGTAGCTGAACGCACCGGCCTGGGTCGGGCTGCCGCTCACTGTTCCGGTTGCGGCGTCGAGGCTAACGCCCGGCGGCAGCGCGCCCCCCGCGAGCGTGAAGTGGTACGGAGCGACGCCGCCCGTCGCGGTATTGGTCTGGGTATAGATCGTGCCGACCACCGCCGTCGCGACCGATCCGCTCGATACCGCGAGCGTCACCGGCAGCACGGTGAAGCTGCGCGTCACGGTCGGCGCGTCATTCCAGTTGACGTCGCCCGGCTGGTCCGCGGTGACGGTACAGGTGCCCTGGGAAACCAGCGTCAGGGCCGTCCCCGCAACGGTGCAGACCGCGCTCGTGCTGCTGGCGAATTGGACGACCAACCCCGACCCCGCGGTGGCGGAAAGCGACAGCGGGGACGCGGAGAGCGAGGCATTGCCCAGCCCAGAGAAGGTGATCGTCTGGTCGCCCTTGGCGACGGTGACGCTCTGCTGGACTTGCGGAGCGGCGGCATATCCCGCGTTCCCGGCCTGATTGGCGTCGATCAGGCACGTCCCGGCTGCGGTGAATGCGATGCTGCTGCCCGACAGCGTACAGATCGCGCTGCTACCGGCATCGATCGTCAGGACGACCGGAAGCCCCGAGGTCGCGGTCGCCGCAGGGGTATAGTCCGCGCCGCCGACGCGCGCCGTCCCCGGCGCACTCGTGGTGAAGCTGATCGTCTGGCTCGCCATGCCGACGGCGAAACTCTGCTGCGCTTGCGGTGCAGCGCCATAGTTCGCGTTGCCCGGCTGGTCGGCATTGATGCGGCACGTCCCCGTGCCCGTAAAGCCGACGACACCCGCGCTGTACGTGCAGATCGCGGTGCTCGACGAGTCGATCGTGAAGGCGACCGTCAGGCCGGAGGTGGCGGTCGCGGTCGGTGTGTAGCCTGCGCCGCCGACCACCGCAGCCATCGGCGCGGTCGAGGTGAAGGCGATCGTCTGGCTTGCGGCCCCGACCACGAAGCTCTGCTGGACCTGCGGCGCGGCCGAGAAGCTGGCGTTGCCGGACTGGTCGGCGTTGACCCGGCACGTGCCCGCTCCGCTGAAGCTGACCACGCCTCCGGCGATGGCGCAAACCCCGCTGCTCGAGCCGTCGATCGTGAAGGCGACCGTCAGGCCGGAGGTGGCGGTCGCGGTCGGCGTGTAGCTTGCGCCCCCGACCACCGCAGCCATCGGTGCGGTCGAGGTGAAGGCGATCGTCTGGCTTGCGGCTGCGACCACGAAGCTCTGCTGGACCTGGGGCGCGGCCGAGAAGCTGGCGTTGCCGGACTGGTCGGCGTTGACCCGGCACGTGCCCGCTCCGCTGAAGCTGACCGCGCCTCCGGCGATGGCGCAAACCCCGCTGCTCGAGCCATCGATCGTGAAGGTGACCGTCAGCCCCGAGGTCGCGGTCGCGGCCGGCGTATAGCTTGCGCCCCCGATCACCGCAGCCACCGGCGCGGTCGAGGTGAAGGCGATCGTCTGGCTTGCATTGCCGACGCTCAGGCTGAACGTCCGCGCGTCCGACTGGGGGAGGGCGTCGGTTGCTGTCACGGTGAAGGTCGTCGGGGACAGCGTAGCGGTCGGCGTGCCGGAAAGCTGCCCGGTCACCGTGTCGAAGCTCAGGCCAGGGGGCAGGGTGCCGCCGCTCAACGCATAGCTGATCGGCGCCAGCCCCCCGCTGGCCGTAACCGGCTGAACGGGCGTGAGCGCGGTGTTGATGGTCGCCGACACGCTCGCCACCGCCTGGGTCGCGGTGAGCGCCGTCACGGCCGTAAAGTTGCTGACCGCGGAATCGGTGGAGACGTTGCCCGCCGCATCGGTGCTGTGTGCTTTCACCGTGTGCGGGCCGGCGGTCAGGGCGGTCAGCGTAAAGCTCCACTGACCCGATCCAGCGGTCGTCGTCGTCCCGTCCGGCGTGCCGTCGAGATAGACCGTAACCGTACTCGCTGGCTCGGCCGTTCCGCTGACTCCGCGTTCAGACACGGCGCGGCTCGATCCGTTGGCGGGTGTCGTGACCACAGGTGCGGCGGGCGCGCTCGCGTCGATCGTCCAGTTATACGAGGCGGGCGCCCCCGTCAGCCCGCCATTCGTCGCGCGGACTTGAAATACGTGCGCGCCATCGGAGAGCCCGCTGAACGTGACCGGGCTGACGCACGCGGTGAAGCTGCCGTTGTCGATCGCGCATTCCGCGGATCCATTGGCGATCGTGAACTGGAAAGTCGCACTGGCGCTGTTCGACAGCGCAGGTGGCGCGGAAGGGATGGTCGGCGTCGCCGGAGGGACCACGTAGGTGAATTGCGTGGCGCCACTCGTCGCACTGGTGCCGCCGGGGGTGGTGACCGTCACGTCCACCACGCCCGCACTCGCCGCCGCCGTGGTGGCGGTGATCTGGGTCGCGCTATCGACGATAAAGCTGGTAGCGCCCGCCCCGCCGAATTGCACCGCGCTGGCGCCAGCCAGATTGGTGCCCGTCACCACCACCGAAGTGCCGCCCGCCGTCGTACCCGATGTGGGGGTGATCGCGGTTACGGTCGGCAACCCCACGACCGCCGTGTTCGACAGGCTGAAGGTCGCGGACACCGAGCCCGCCGTCGCAAGGACCGAATAGGCCCCCGCGGTCGCATTGGCGGTGAACGTTCCCGAGCTGGCGACGCCCGCGCCGGACGCGGTGACGGTGATCGTGTTGCTGGTGTTGGTAAAGCTCCCGCTCGCCCCCGATGCGGGCGCGGTGAAGGTGACGGCCGCGTTGGGAATCACGGCGTTGGCCGCATCCCGCACGGTCACGCTCAACGGCGTGGCGAACGCGGTTTCGGCGGCGGCGGTCTGGTTGTTGCCGCCGTCGACGCTCACCGATGCGGCGGTTTGCGCGATCGTGGTCGGGTCGCTTGCGTTGGCCGCGTTGCCGGCATTTCCGCCGGAAAGCGTTACGCTCGGGGTCAGGCTCGTGCTGGCGGTGCTCGCGACGTTCGCGCGCAGGGTCAGCGGGTTGCCGCTGGCACCCGAACCGATCGCGTTGCCGTAGGTGCAGCGTGTCGAGGTGCAGCTCCAGCCGGAGCCGGAGCCCGAGGCGAAGCTCAACCCGGCCGGCAAGGTGAAGGCGAGCGTCAGGTTGGTGCCGGTGCTTGCGCCACTCGCGCTGGGGGTGATCGTATAGTCGACCGTGCCGTTCTGCGCGGGCGTGCCGCCGTGCGTCATCGTGACGCCGAGCGACAGGCCGGGGTCGACGAACGGAATGCAGGTCACCACCGCGCTACTGACAGAATTTCCGCTAACCGTGTCCACCGACATGCCAACCGCCTGCAACCCGGCCGGGACCGTGTAACTGCCGGTAAACGTCCCGGGCGTGCTGGTATCGACACGCGCGCCGGACCCCGTCGCCGCATAACCTCCGCCGCTTGACCCCAACGGGGCGGAGCGGATGCGTATCCGCGTGGTACTGGTGACGGAGGACACGGTCGTGTTGAAAACGACCCTGTCCCCCGTCACGAACGCGTAGGTCGTCACGCCGTCGGGCACGAAGGACGATCCGGTGACATTGTCGGTATAGGCCGTCGTCGTCCGCATCATCGAGAGCGCGACATGGATCTGATAGTTGCTGGTCGTGCCGGAAGTCGGCTCGCCATTGGCGAACACGGATTGAAAATCGAGCAAGCCGCCATTGATCGCGGAGCACCCGCTACTCTGCGCGTGCGCCTGTGCGGGGAAAAAGGCGGCGGCCAGGATTCCTGCCGCGATCGCCATCCTCGCGGAGCGACGCGCACCACCTGAGAAAGCATCGTGCAAACGAAAAACGACGCCTTCCAGCATCCAATTCCCCCTCGGTCCCCTGGCACCCACACGTTGAAACAGACTGCTGCCTGAGGATTGCCGACGATCCAGCCTTGCTCAGGGTTTAATTCGAGACGTATGGTGGTAAATTTGTAGAGCCAGTATTCATGTTAATAACGGTTGGTCTGAAAGACGGCAGGCAAAGCAAAACCAGGTAATAAAGTTACCTCAATTGAAGACTCTAGTGAATGATTATGCTCCAAACTGAACCAGTAATACCAAGTGTAGGAGGCACTCACACTATAGTATAATCGCCTATTGGTAGTGGGAGGCGACATTGGATCCGTTCATAGGTCAGATCATGCAAGTCGGTTTCAGATATGCTCCAGTCAACTGGCTGGCATGCAATGGCGCAATTCTCCAGGTCAACCAGTACAACGCCTTGTACGCCTTGCTGGGGAACACCTTCGGCGGGAACGGCAAGACCGATTTCGGATTGCCGGACGCACGCGGTCGGACGATGCTTGGGACCGGGCAGGGACCGGGACTGACACCGCGCAACCCGGGCGCCAACGGCGGGGGGGAAGCGGTCGCGCTAAACATCACGCATTTGCCGGTGCACAATCATAGCGCGACGTTCCAGATGACGGGCACCCCCAGAGTCGCCGGTACGCTGACCGCGCTTAAGGGCCTGACGCCGTCGCAGCAGGTCCCAGACCCCGAAAACAACGCGTTCCTGGGGAAGGTGCAGGATCCCGACGTCACACCCACGCTGTACGTACCGGCGGCGAACGCGAGCTTGCCGGGCGTCGTGCCGGTTCAGCTGGCCGGCGTCACGGGGACGATCGCGGGGCTGTCCGGCGCGGTCACCGTCGGGCAGGCCGGTCAAGGCGCGGCGTTTAGTGTGATGTCGCCGTTTCTTGCGGTGACGACGATCATCGCGACGGTCGGGATCTGGCCCGAACGACCCGATTGAGCCGCAATGCGGCGTCGGCGGTCCTGTCGGTCAGGCGAAAATCGCCTGATACCGTCGCGTCTGTCCCCGCGGGAGGATTTGCGTCACGTGAAAGGCGTGGGGACCGCCGCGACCGCAGTCGAACACATAAGTGGCATCCAGCAGCACCACCGGCCATGATCCTTCGAACAGCATCGAAAAGGGCTCGCGGAAATCCGCACCCACGATCGGCGGCATGCGGTCGAGCTGCGCGAGCACCAGCTCGACCGGTCGCGGGGCGGTGTCGACCCGCACGCGCCGGCCGACCCAGGGTTCGAAGTCTTCGGGTTTCACCAGGCGCATTTCAGGGCATCCTCCACAGGCGGAACGGCGGTTCGATCGTTTCTTGCCGAAGAATGCGCGCCTCCAGAAGGCGATGGAACGACAACGGATACGGTTGGCAGACCGCATGACACGCGGATCCACCACCCCGCCGTTGCCTTGTCGGCCCGGGTCGGACGTGCGCTTGCCGGACGATCTCAGGCTCCGTCCCGTCAGACGCGCGGACAGGCCCTTTCTGCTGACACTTTACGGCAGCGTTCGGGCACCGGAGTTGCGCGGATGCGCATGGCCGGAAAGCCGCAAGCAGGCCTTCATCGCGGACCAGTTCCGCCTGCAACAGGCGCATTATCTAGCGGCGTACCCTGCGGCCGATTACTGGCTCATCGACCGCGGCCCGGCGACCGAGCCGATCGGCCGGCTCTCGCTCGACCGAAGTCGGCGCGCGTGGCACGTCATCGAACTATCGCTTCTCCCCGAGGAGCGCGGGAACGGGCGCGGGTCGGCGATGATCCGATGGGTTCAAGGCATGGCCGAAGCGGAAGCGGCCGAATCCGTCGCGCTGTACGTCGCGTCGGAGAATGTCGGCGCGCTCCGCCTGTACACGCGGTCGGGTTTCGGGCGACTCCCGTCGCGTTTCCCGACGCACGCGTTTCTGCGGTGGGCGCCGCCGCGTGCGTCGGGGACGGTCTAGCCGGTCACCGCGCCGGCGGCGGTGCGGCCTCGATCTCCGCGCCCCACGGGTCCTTCTGCGGCTGCGCGGTTCCCGCCGGGGTGAAGTCCATCAGCGAATCGGTCTCATGGCGATAGGCCGGCCAGGCTGGCAAACCGGCCCCGTTCGGATTGCCGGTCTTCGCGAAATTGACGATGTACGCGCTGATCGTCTTGCCCATCGCGGCGTCGCGCGGCGTCGTCGCGGCACCGTATTTGATCGCGGCATTGTCGAAGAAGAACGGAATGTCCGAGGCATGGTCGGCGCCCGGGCGATCGACCGAAGTGGCGACGTAGGAGAAGCGATATTCGTACGTCGGCACACCCTTGTCCGACACCGCGATCGCCGCCGCACGGGCGCCGCCGATCATGAACCCGGTCTTGCCCCCCATGTCGAGGCTGGTCGCGCCGATCATCATCGGCACCTGTGCAAACGCGCCGCTGGCATAGGCCTTGCCCGTATCGACCGCGACCGTCCCGTCGACGATCGGCCCGGTGAAGGTCTTGGGGCCGGGGGCAGGGCGGAACAATTGCATCATGCTCAGCCCGTCGGTGACCTGCTCCGCGCTCAGCGCGCGCAATTTGCCCATGGCATCGGCATCGCCCGCCGCCACGCCGTGTGCCTGCGCGAAGTTGACGCCGATCTGCTCAGCCGATGCGAGCGTTGCCTCGGGCGCGGTCTTGCCCGCGCCGCCCGACATCACGATCGCCTTGGCGATCAAGCCCTTCGCCAGCGGCGACGTCACCATCGCGTGGACCGACATGCCGCCTGCGCTTTCGCCGATGAGCGTGACGTTCGCCGGATCGCCACCGAACGCCGCGACGTTGCGCTGGACCCATTTTAGCGCGGCGATCTGGTCCATGAACCCGTAATTGCCGAGCATCCCGCCATCGGGATTCTGCCGGGTGAGTTGCGGATGCGCGAACGTCCCGAACCGCCCGACGCGATAGTTGAAGCTGACGAACACCACGCCCTGCTTGGCGACATTCGCCCCCGCATAGGTCGGCGGGGAGGCCCCGCCGTTGACGAAGCCGCCGCCGTAGATCCACACGATCACCGGCAGCTTGCCGCTTGCCTGCGCGGGCTTCCAGACGTTGGCGTACAGGCAATCCTCGGCGGGTTGCGTGCCAAGCGGGGCGGCGTCGCTGGGGAAGGGGACCTGCATGCAATCATGCGCGTAGGTCGTCGCGTCGCGCACCGTCTTCCACGCCGCGACGGGCTGCGGCGCGCGCCAGCGCAACGGGCCGACCGGGGCGGCCGCGAACGGAACCCCCTTCCAGCTCAGCACGCCGTCCGCCAGCGCACCCCGGATCGGCCCGCTGTCGATCGTCACCGCTTCCGCGGTCGGCGGGGTGGCGGCGGGGAGAGGGGCGGTGCTGACAAGCACGCCGGCGATGGCCAAGGGGAACAGGGATTTCATCGATCGTCTCCTCCGTTTTTAGTATCAATGGAGCGCAGGTCGCGCGAAACGCAGAACAGGACCTGGCGGTCGTCCGGAAACGGGGACGATCGGTCAGTCGGATCGTGGGGCGCCGGTATCGAACCTTTCGACCACGCCAAGCGCTTTTTCGACAGAGGCCACGAGATGGATCGGCCGATAGGGCTTGGGCAGTTTCACCGCCGCCACATCCGTTTCGATGACCGTCAGGTCGCCGCTGGCGAACACGATCCCGAGTTCGGGCCGTTGCGCGCGCGCCGTCCGCGCCAGCTCGAGGCCGGACATCCCCGGCAGGTTGATGTCGGTGACGAGCACGTCGATCGGAACCGTCCTGATTGCCGAGATCGCCTCTTCCGCGCTCGCTGCGTCGACCACGGCATAACCGCTTGCCTGCAGCATCTCGGCGCTGTTGCGGCGGATCATGTCATCGTCCTCCACCAGCAGCACCGTCCGGCGTTGCAGGCGCGCCGCGGCACCGTCGTCCGACCCGACCGAAGGCGCCATGGCGGCGTCCTGCTCGGCGCGCTGGCGATGGTTCGCCAGCACATGCTCGAACTTCCTCGCCAGTGCTTCCCGGGTGTAGGGCTTGGACAGCAGCTCGACCCCGGCGTCGAGCTTGCCGCCGTGCACGATCGAGTTCTCGGTATAGCCCGAGGTGAACAGCACCGCGATGTCGGGCAAGCGTTCGCGCGCTTTCCGCGCGAGTTCGGGGCTCTTCATCGGGCCGGGCATCACCACGTCGGTGAACAGCACGTCGATCGCGATCCCGCTTTCGATGACGCTCAGCCCGCTCGCCGCGTCCACCGCCTTGAGCACCCTGTAGCCAAGGTCGGCCAGCATCTCGACCACGGTGGTGCGGACTTCGGCATCGTCCTCGACCACGAGGACGGTCTCGTTTCCGCCGACGATCGGGCCCGCCGCGGTCATCACCTCGACGTCCTCCGACTGGATCGCACGCGGAAGATAGAGCTTGATCGTCGTTCCTTCGCCGAGCTCGGAATAGATCTTCACATGGCCGCCCGACTGCTTGACGAAGCCATAGACCATCGAGAGTCCCAGCCCGGAGCCCTTGCCCTCGCTCTTGGTCGAGAAGAACGGTTCGAAGACCTTGTCGATCACGTCGGATGGCATCCCGCTGCCGGTGTCCGACACCGCGAGCATGACATATTGCCCCGGCGTCACGTCGTCGTTGGCATCGGCGTAGCCGTCATCCAGATGCGCATTGCCGAGCTCGATCGTCAGCCGACCTTGCCCGTCCATCGCATCGCGTGCGTTGATTGCCAGGTTGAGCAGCGCGTTCTCGATCTGCGCGGGATCGATGAAGGTGTTCCACAATCCGCCGCCGACGATCGTTTCCACTTCGATCCCCTCGCCGATCGCGCGGCGCAGCATTTCGTCCATCCCGCGCACGAAGCGCGTGACGTTGACGACCTTTGGCTCGAGCGCCTGCCGCCGACCGAAGGCGAGCAATTGCGCAGCGAGCTTCGCGCCGCGCGACACCCCCGCCATCGCATTGGCGACGCGCCGCTCGGCACGGTCGTTGCCGGCGATGTCCTTCGCCAGCAATTGCAGATTGCCCGACACGACCTGGAGCAGGTTGTTGAAATCATGCGCAACGCCGCCGGTCAGTTTCCCGACGGCTTCCATCTTTTGCGACTGTGCGAGTTTCGCCTCGGCCTGGCGACGCTCGTCGATCTCGGCGATCACGCGCGCCTCGAGTTCTTCGTTGAGCGCGCGCAGTTGATCTTCCGCGCGCCGACGATGCGTCGCCTCACGCGCAAGCTTTTCGGCCTGCTCGCGTAGCGCGGCTTCGGCGGCGCGCTGGTGCGTGATGTCGGTATGGACGCCGACCCATTCCCGGATCTCCCCGGTATCGTCGAACAACGGCAGCGCGCGCACCGCGAAGGTGCGCCACGTGCCCGAATGGTGCCGCGCGCGATGCTCATGCACGAACATGGATTTGGCGGCGACGGCGGCCTGCCAGGCGCGCGTGGTCGGTTCGACATCGTCCGGATGGAGCGCGTCGGTCCAGCCATAGCCCTGATACTGTTCGATCGGTTGACCGGTGAGCGCAGCCCACCCCGGCTGTTCGCCGATCATCCGGCCATCGGGACTGTTGGTCCACAGGACGCCGTGAATCGCATCCATTGCGGTGCGAAACCGACCGTTGCTGATCGCGAGCGCCGCCTCGCGTTGGGCACGTTCCTCGATGTCGATCGCGAGGATATGGACCCCTGGGATCGATCCGTCGGCATCGATGTGCGGAATGTAGCGCACCTCGCTGCGCTTGGGCGTTCCGTCGCGGTGGAACAGCGTTGCTTCGGAAGAAAGACGCTCGCCCGCCAACGCGCGTTCGATCGACGGGCGGCGCAGCGCGTACAGTTCCGGACCGAGCACCTTTTCGACCGTCTCCCCGATCATTGCGTCGGGGTCGATGTCGAGCCAGTCGCGATAGCAGCCGTTGGCGAACCGGTAGATCTGGTCGCGATCGACGTAGGACACCAACATCGGCACCGCATCGGTGATCCGGCGCAATTCCGCCGCGGCCGCGGCGACGCGGCGTTCGGCGTCGACTCGGGCGCTATTGTCGAACAGCGTGCACATGATCCCGCCGACCTGCCCGTTCGCGTCGTGAACGGGGGTGTAGAACAGGTCGAGGACCATCGTTTCCGCCCCGTCTGGGCGGTTGAAGACGATCGTCTGGTCGCGATGCGACAAACGCTCGCCGCGAAAGCCCGCTTCCAGGATCGGTCGGTTCCAGTCCCATACGTCGGGGAAGGCAGTGGCGACCGGCATACCCAGCGCCATCGGATGCCGGTCCCCCGCGATCGCGAGATAGGGATCGTTGTACAGCATAATATGCTCGGGACCCCACATCAGCACCTTGGCGATCGGCGAATGCAGGATGTTGGTCACCGTCGTGCGGAGTTCGGCCGGCCAGTCGGCGATCGGACCCAGCACGGTCCTGCTCCAGTCGCGCGCGCGCAGGATGCTGCCGCAGTCCCCACCTTCATGGGGCCATGGGTGTGCGCCGGGCTGGGGCTGTATATCTGCGGGTTGCGCGGTCTCTCGTGCCCGCAACAGATCCAACGCCGCCGCGACGACGGATTCGGAATCGCGATAGGCACCGGAAGCGACCTGCTCCTCGATGAAGCTGGTGTATTGCGGTGGCAGCGACGGCGGTTCGGACTGCGGGAAGCTGGGCACTTCCTCGAGTGTGGTTTAGGTCCGATCCCTTGTCAATCAAAGGTATGAGAGCGTTGCCGGGCAAGCGGAGATCACCGCGAAGCGGCGCCGGTCAGCGCCCGATAGTCCCGATAAGCGTTTGGGATCGAAACCACTTTGCTGGTTCTGGAGTCTCACGACCGGTCCGGTCCAGCAACTGCGCATAGGTCAGCAACATCGCCGTGCCGTCCGAGGCTGCGTGGCGGTTGGTATGGTCCGCAATCATGTCCGACGGTTGCGTCACAAGCTGGCTGCCCCATTTGTCGGCGAGCGCCAGAACCTGTTCGATCTGGAAGGATCCGTCGCTGACGACGACCGACGGGAAAGGCAGCCGATAGGTCGGTCCGGTGCGGATGCTCGCGGCTGCCGCGACATGGTGGAAATCGACGGACAAGGGGGATTCGAACACCGCACCCCGCACTTGCCGCAGGTAACTGCGGGGCGACAGCTGTGCCCACCACGATACCGCAAGACAGGCGAGCCCCCGCGCCAGGATAACGACCGGGGTCTGGCGCCGGGTAAAAGCGGCGTCGAGCTCGAGCGCCCAGCGACCATTGTGGAATTTGGAGAGGTCCAGGATGACGTGCTCGATCCCGGCCGGCGCGGGCGGATCGCCTGCCACGCTGACGAGGATCGCCCGGGGTTCCGTCGCATGTTCCCTTACGTCGCGGTCCATGACTACTCTCCTGTCCGTACGTCGGATCAGACGCCCGGTCTTACGGTGCGAATCGATCCACGACGTGTGACCCAAGGCTATTCCTACGGAGGTGATGGGCAATAGCGCTGCGCCAGTCTGCGGTCGGCGTGCGCCGAACCGATCCGCATGTCCCGGATGGTACACCAATCAGAAAGGTTTCGTTCAGGGGGCCGGGCAGGGACGGGGACGGGGACGGAACCTCCTTGCCGACGCCTGTCAGGCAAGCCAGCCGCCGCTGAACCCTGCCCGACGTAGCCCCCGGCGCAAATGCGGATTGCGGTGCATCGTGCGCCAGATCAGCCCGGTGCGACGGTTCTCGATCATCGCGACGATTGGCCCCTGGTCGATCCCGATATAATCTTGATCGATCCAGCCGATCCCCGGGTCGACATGGCCGGCGCGCATTCCGGGCGGTGCGGCGGTCAGGGTCGGATTGAACGAGTCGATGAACCCGTAGCGCTGGTAGATCCCGCTGCCGTAGCGCTTGTGCAACGCACCCGCTGCCGGGAGCACGATCTCGGGCGCAAACGCGATCGAACCGAGCGCCGCGGTCGGGGCGATCGTGCCGTCGTCCCGGTCGCCGGGGCCGCGCGCCGAATAGCTGAAGAACCGGCGCTCGACGTCGTTGACCGTGACCGTGAAATCGCCGGGTCCATCGCAGGCGGTGAGCCCCCAGCACGCCGCGTCATAGCCGACGAACTTGCCCGGGTTGGCGATCGCATACTCGCGCTGGGCATAGGTCGCCCGGCGGCTGTTCTCGAAATAGTCGAGGCCTTTGGTCGCGATGAAGCGGTCGCGGATGCCACGGAAATCGACCCAGGTCTGGCTGTATTGGTGCCCGAACAACGGCGGGAAGGCGAGGTGCGGTTCGCCCCAGCGGTCGCTCCAGGCGGCGGCGAAGCGATCGGTCCAGGCGTTCCACGTTTCCGCCGGCAGCGGGTGCGTCGGCGATCCGAGCGCGAGCAGGTACATCATCAGCGACTCATTGTAGATGTCCCAGTCGCTCGGGATGTAGCCGCGTTCGGGGTGCCAGCCCATCGACACGAACGGCGCGCGCGGGGTGAACCACGTCCAGTCGACCGCGGCATAGATCTGCTCCGCCAGCGCGCGGATCTGCGCTTCGTCGGGATGGTCGCTGTCGAACCAGCTCTGCGCGAACAGCACCCCGCCCAGCAGCAGCGCGGTGTCGATCGTCGACAGCTCGGTCTGGCGAAAGCGCGTGCCGCTCTGCATGTCGAGGAAGTGGTAGAAGAAGCCCTTGTGCCCAGCGGTACCGCTCGGGGCGGGGCCCTGCGGCGCATTGGCGAAGAACCGCAGCGTCGCGAGCGTTCGCGCGCGCGCCTGATCGCGGCTGATCCAGCCATTGACGACACCGACCGGATAAGCGGTAAGCGCGAAGCCGGTCGCGGCGATGCTCGCAAACGCCGGCGTCGGCCAGCGATCTGGCGCGAGACCCGTCACCGGGTCTGTCGTGTCCCAGAAATATTGGAAGGTGCGGCGTTGCAGGTCGCCGATCAGCGCTTCCTCGGGCGCAACGACCGGTTTGGGTCGGACCCGCCGCCGTTGCGCGGCCATCCCGCCGCTTGCCAGCCCGACAAGCGCCAGCCCACCGGAGCCGAGGAAGTGACGCCGGTCGATCATCGGGTAAGCCTCGCGCAACGCAGTCAGAAAGAGGGGCGGACAGCGCCACTGCACCGTCCGCCCGGCAGAAACGCCTTAGAAACGATACCCCAGACGGAACTGGATCCGCCGTGGCAGTGACAGCAGCGAATTGCCGATCCGCGCCGGATCGAGCGTATCGGTGACGCGCCCGGTGGCGGGGTTGATCGTGTTGTTGAACGCGTCGTCGAAGCCCGAGAAGTTGTTGTTGTTGAAGACGTTGAGAACGTCGACCGCCGCCTCCAGCGTATCCTTGCCGAGCACCGGAATCTTCTTCGAGAGCGTCACGTTGATCTCGCAGAAGGCGAACACGCCCTTGATGCAGTTCTTCTGCGGGTAGCGCGCGCTGAACGGGCTGATCCCGGCGGTGCCGTTGGTCCCGTCGATCACGCGGAACGCCTGTCCGCTGCCCAGCGTGCTCAGCGTCGCAAACTGGAAGCCGAGCGGGAGATCGACCAGCCCCGACAGCACGACGCGATGCCGTTCGTCGCCAGTGCGCGGGCGCCACCCATAGGAATCCGGCGTGACGTTATCGAGGCTGAACAGTCCGTCGCCATTCTGTTCGCCCTTGGACAGCGTATAGGCGATGTTGAGCCCCCAGCCCGACGCCTTGGTGTAGTTCTTGTCGAGCGTGAAGAAGATCGCCTTGTAGCGGGAATCGAGCCCGTCATAGCCGATCAGCGCGTTGGAATAGCCAAGCGGCTCGATCGTCGAAACGTTGCAGCACGTCCCCAGGCCGTTGGTGTTCCGCGTGGCGTAGATGTTGGTGTAACCGTTGCGACCGCGTTGATACGATCCGGTCAGCGATGCCTCGAAGACGCCGATCCGCTGCCGGACGCCCAGGCTGATCTGGTCGTTGACCGGGGGCTTGGCGTTGTTCTTCACCGCGAACAGTTCGGACGCCCCCGCCGTCGCCGAGCTGGCGCGCAGCGCGAGCAGGCCGTCGCGGGTGGCATAGGACGGGTCCCAGCGGATCGTCGACAGGCCATTGCGCGGCAGGCCGTCCGCCGAGAAGCGGAAGATGCCGATCGGGTTGATCGCCCGCGACAGTTCGTCGACCGTGTTGTTGAAGTTGTTGCGGTCATAATACCGCCCGAACCCGCCGAAGACGACCGTCGACCGATCGCCCTTCACGTCCCAAGAAAATCCGACCCGCGGGGCGACTGCGCCGGCAAACGGTTTGCGGTTGGACCCGGTCGAAATGTAATTCTCGGGGTTGAAATAGGGCGAGGTGGGCAGCGATCGCAGCGCCGCCGCGGCGGAGGCGGGGGTGACATAGTCGTTGTTGACCGCATTGGTCTCATAGTCCCAGCGCACGCCGAGATTGAACTGCAGCCGGTTGGTCAGGTTCCAGTCGTCCTGCGCGTACAGGCCGATCTGCGTGTTCGAACTCTGGATCAGGCCGCTGCCGAGCCCGAGGCGCGCTTCCGACGGGAAGGAAAAGGTGAGGTTGGTCAGCGGGTCGCGCCGGAAGGTGTAGCGCGGCTGGACGTACGTCTGGTTGTCGAACGACAGATCGGTGATCTCGACGCGTCCGCCGACCTTGATCGTATGCCCGTCGATCCCCGAAAAGGTGAAATCGTCGCGCAGCGTATAGCCTCGCTGCACTTGCTTGCGGGTTGAATCCTTGCCGCCGAAGACGATCACGCCGTCATAGTCATAGGTCGGCAGGTCCGGATTGATCGACGACGGATTGAACGTGTATTCCAGATAGTTGGCATTGAATTCGTTGACGAAGTTGTCGCCCTTATACGCCCATTTGAAAAGGTAGGTGTCGACCGTGTTGCGCTTGTTCTCGGCATTCTCGAACGAGACGTTGCCGCCGAAATTCTGGATGTCGCTTTCCTGGCGGCGGCTGAACGAAACGTCGAAGGTCTGGCGATCGTCCGGCGTCAGCGTCAGTTTGCCGAAGTAGAAGTCGCCGCGGAACGGGCTGATGAAAGCGCCCTCGAAATCTCGCAGACGACGGCCGGACACCTGCTCGAATTCGGTGACCGCGTCGGCCGAACCAGAGCTCTTGACGTTGAACGCGCGGTTCTGGTCGTTGCCTTCATAGGTCCCGAAGAAGAACAGGCGGTCCTTGATGATCGGCCCGCCGAGCGCGATGCCGTACTGCTTGCGCGTAAAGTCGGGCTTGGGGTTGCCGTCGCGCTTGTCGAGGAACGACGTTTCGGACAGGCCCTTGCCGGTATATTGGCCGAACACCTCGCCGTGGAATTCGTTGGTGCCCGACTTGGTCACCGCGGTGATGATCGCGGACCCGGCCTGTTCGTATTCCGCCTTGTAATTCTGCGTCAGGACGCGGAATTCCTGGACCGCAAGCTGCCCGAACGGGTTGCCGCGGCTGTTCTGCTGGCCGGCGATGCCGCCTTCGCTGATCTTGTTCTTGAGGCTGACGCCGTCGATGAAGACGTTGACCTGGCTCGCGGTCGAGGCACCCGACTGGATCCCCTTGTCGGTCTCGCTGTCGTTATACTTCACGCCGGGCGCGAGCGCCGCGAACGACAGGAAGTTGCGGTCGGTCTGCGGGAGAGCGCGGATCTGCGCCTGGCTGACGTTGGTCGCGATTTCGCTGGTGCGCGTCTCGGTCAGGCGGCTGCCGGTGACGACGATGTCCTTGCCGGTCGAGGGGGCGGCACCGGGGGCTTCGACCGTCGCGTCGAGCGAGGCGGTCTGGCCGATCGCGACGGTAATGAGCTGGGTCGTGGTCTGGCCGTCGGTCGCGGTCGAGGTCACCTGATACGATCCCGGACGCAGCCCGTTGAGCGCATAATTGCCGCTCGCATCGGTGGTCGCGCGAAACGTCTGGTTGGTGTCGCTGCTGACCGCCGCGACGCTCGCGCCCGCGACCGGTGCGCCCGCGGCGTCGGTCACTTGCCCGCGGATTGCGGCGGTGCTGGTCTGCGCAAAGGCGGGGACGGCGGCAACGCTCGCGGCGGAGATGGCTGCGCTCGCAAGCAACAGCCGGAGAGACTTCTGGTTACGCATGTTCATACTCGTGTTCCCTGCTTTACGCCCGACTGACGCGGGCTTTTTGTGTCGTTTCTCGTACCATCAGCTCGGGCAACGACATCTCGAGCTGGTAATCTTTCGATCCTGCGATCGCATCGGTGAGCCGCGCGACCGCGCGCTCCCCGATCCCGGCGATATCGACGTGCATCGTGGTGAGCGCGGGCGAGATCAGGCGGGACAGCGGGATATCGTCGAAACCGGCGAGTGCGATTTGCCCGGGCACCTCGATCCCTGCGGCACGCAGCGCGATCAGCGCGCCGATCGCCATCATGTCGTTCGCGGCGAACAGCGCGTCCATCTCGGGATGATCGCGCAGGATCTGCGGGGTCAGCGCGGCGCCGGTTTCCTGCATGAAGTCGCCGGCGACAATCCGATGTTGCAGCCCGGCGGCATCCATAGCGGCGCGGTATCCTTCGATCCGCTCGCGCGCTTCGGCGTTGCTCTCCGGCCCGGAAAGATGAACGATCTGGCGGCGCCCGGTCGCGATCAGATGCTCGGTCATCACGCGCGCACCCGCGACGTTGTCGACTTGCAACGTCGGGCGATCCTTCCCTGGCGCAGCGCAATTGACCAGAACCGCCGGGATGCTCGACGGCAAGCCCGCCAGCAACAGCGCTGGATCGATATGCGGCGCCATGATGATCAGCCCGTCGACCCGACCGCGCATCGTGTGCAGCATTGCCACCGCGCGGTCACCGTCGTGCAGGTTGGACAGCAACAGCTGCAGCCCGCGTTCGGACGCGGCGCGATCCATCCCGCGCAGCGTTTCGGAGAAGAACTCGCCGTGCAGGTCGGGCAGGACCACGCCGATCGCATTCGCGCGTGCCATACTAAGGTTGCGCGCGCCCGCGTGCGGCACATAGCCAAGCGCAGCGGCGACCGTTTCGACATGGCGGCGCAGCTCCGGACGGACGTTGCTGTGCCCGTTGAGCGCCCGCGACACGCTCGCGACCGATACGTCGGCTTCACGCGCAACATCGCGGATCGTGGCGTTCGCCATGGGTCGAGAACATCCTTCCTGAGAGCGCTGCGGAGGGCGCCTCCGCTTTGCATTCCGCCGACTGGGACAGAGGCCCTGCCGATCTCCCTGCTTGATGTAACCGGTTACATCATTCATTAACGCTGTTCAAGACCGGGCATTCCGGTGCACGGGCTGGGCGGCGGAAGTTCCCCCAACAGGAGGATAAGCGATGGAATCGTCGGGCATTTCACGGCGCGCAATGCTGCTGGGGGCAGGGGCCGTGACCGCTTGGGCGGCAAGTCCCGCGCGGGCGCTGCTGGCCGGGGCTGATGCGATCGCCGGTTCGCCGATGATCGAGTCGCTGCTCGCCTCAATGACGGTCGCCGAGAAAGCCGGGCAGTTGACCCTGAACGCCGCCGCTTGGGCCGGCGGCGCGGCCAACGCCCTCAACCCGACCAAGGCCGGAGCGACGTTCGATGCGCAACTCGGCGAAGTCCGCGCAGGCCAGCTCGGCGGCGTGTTCAACGGCCACGGTACCGACATGGCGCAGCGGATGCAGACCGCCGCGATGCGCGAAGCACGGCTCAAGATCCCGCTGATCTTCGCCGCCGACGTCATCCACGGTTTCCGCACCGTCTTCCCGGTCCCGCTGGCGGAAGCGGGAAGCTTCGATCCCGATCTCGCCGAACAGACCGCGCGCGCCGCGGCGGTCGAGGCGTCTGCCGCCGGGATCGACTGGACCTTCGCGCCAATGGTCGACATCGCACACGACCAACGCTGGGGACGGGCAGTCGAAGGCGCGGGCGAGGACGTGTTGCTCGGTCGCGTGATGGCCGCCGCGCGTGTCCGCGGGTTCCAGGGGACCAAGGGGCTTACCGCCGACGATGCGGTGATGGCCTGTGCCAAGCATTTCGCGGCTTACGGTGCGGCGGAGGCGGGGCTCGACTATAATTCGGTCGACGTGTCCGAACGGACGCTGCGCGACGTGTACTTCCCGCCGTTCCAGGCGGCGTTCGGCGCTGGCGTGGGATCGACGATGGCGTCGTTCAACGAAATCTCGGGCGTCCCCGCGACCGCCAACCCGTGGCTGCTCGACACGGTCTTGCGCAAGGAATGGGGCTTCGGTGGACTGGTCGTGTCGGATTACACCGCCGACGAGGAACTGATCGCGCACGGTTTTGCCGCCGATGCCCGCGAGGCGACTCGGCTGGCGTTCATGGCTGGCGTCGACATGAGCATGCAGAGCAACTTCTACCGCGATCATCTGCCCGCGCTGGTCGCATCGGGCGCGGTGCCGATGGCGCGGCTCGACCAGGCGGTGCGGCGGGTATTGCTGGCGAAGCAGGCGCTCGGCCTGTTCGACGATCCATTCCGCCGGATCGACCCCAAGCGCGAACGCACCCGCGTGCGGACCAAGGCGCATCTAGCGCTCGCGCGCGATGCGGGGCGGCGCTCGATCGTGCTGCTCAAGAACGACGGCGACCTGTTGCCGCTGCCCCGCTCGGGCAAGCGGATCGCGTTGATCGGCCCGTTCGCGCAAGGCCAGCGTGAGTTGATCGGCCCGTGGAACGTCTACGGATCGGACAAGGAAGCGGTCGACCTGTTGAGCGGGGTACGTGCGCTGGTCGCTGACCCCGCCTCGGTCACCGCGACCGACGGATCCGGGATCGACGCGCCGCTTCCCGGCGGGATCGAGGCGGCAGTGGCGGCGGCAAACGGCGCGGATATCGTGATTCTCGCCGTCGGTGAGGCGCAAAACATGTCGGGAGAAGCGCAATCGCGTGCCGATATCGTCGTCCCGGCGGCGCAAATGGCGCTCGCTGCGGCGGTCGCGGCGACCGGCAAGCCGATCGTCGTCGCGCTGCGCAACGGGCGCGCGCTGGCCTTGTCGGGCGCGGTGCTCGATGCCCCTGCAATTCTGGTGACATGGTTCCTCGGGTCGCAGTCCGGCCCTGCGATTGCCGACATCCTGTTCGGGATCGCCGCGCCGTCCGCGCGGCTACCCGTCAGTTTTCCGTATGCAACCGGGCAGGAACCGTACCATTATGCGCACAAATCGACTGGTCGTCCCAACCCCGACGGGCCGCGGGTCGACTATAAAGCGCACTATCGCGAAGTTCCCAACGCCGCGCGCTTCGCGTTCGGGCACGGGCTGACCTACGGCAAGATCGGTTATTCCGACCTGCAACTGGCGGGCGGCAAGCTGGCGTGGGACGGAACGCTCGAAGTCCGCGCGACGATCACCAACAGCGGGACGCGTGCGGCGGAGGAAGTCGTTCAGCTTTATATTCATGACGTTGCGGCCAGCATCACGCGGCCAGTACGCGAGCTCAAGGCGTTCCGCCGCGTCCGGCTCGCTGCGGGGGCGCGGCAGGACGTGGTCTTCACGCTCAAGCGCAGCGACCTGCAGTTCGTCGGGCTCGATCTCAAGCCGACCGTCGAACCGGGCCAGTTCCGCCTGTGGGTCGCTCCCTCGGCGCAAGCGGAAGGCGTTAGCGCCTCCTTCGAACTGGTTGCGGCCTGATCCTCAGGCGTCGGCGCGGCGTGCCAGATCCTCGACCAGCGCGGCATGGACGCCGCGCTTGAGCGGATTGCCCAGCATGACCAGCGCCGACGCCACCAACCCCGCCGAGCAGGCATAGAGCATCAGGTCGCGGATCCCCGCAGCGGTGGCCGCGCTCTGGGTCGCGCCGGCGACATAGCCTATGTGTCTGTAAAACAAGCCAAGTCCTCCCGCCGCTGCGGCGAGCCCGATCTTCTGCCACAAGGCCGCGACCCCGAACGCCAGCGCCTCCACCCGCGCGCCTGTGCGATCTTCGCCATATTCGACCGTGTTGGGCAGCATCGACCAGAACACCAGATTGAACCCGGTAAACGCCGCCTGCAGCACCGCGAGCACCGCGATCGTCGCCACGCCACCGGGCGCGAAGCCGAACAGCGCCAGGCACAGGAGCCCCCAGGCGACCGCCGCGAACCAGACGCCGCGCAACCCGATCCAGCGCGTGACGAGCAACCACACGGGCACCGCGATCGCCCCCGCAACCGCCATCAGCGCAAGCGTCTGCGGCCCCTGCGCCGGCTGCGCTGCTACGTGCTTGAAATAATAGAGCACCGATTGCGTCAGCACCGCCGCCGCCAGCCCCGCGACCATCGCCGCCAGGTTGAGCGTGACGAACGCTCGATTGGCGAGCAGCAACCGCAGGCACGTCAGCAGCGGTGCCTGCGCCCTGGACGTCGCCGCCGGCAAAGCCTCCCGCGCGCCAAAAGCCAGCGCAAGCAACAGCCCAG
This sequence comes from Sphingomonas sp. PvP055, assembly GCF_040546365.1. NCBI lineage: Bacteria > Pseudomonadati > Pseudomonadota > Alphaproteobacteria > Sphingomonadales > Sphingomonadaceae > Sphingomonas > Sphingomonas sp. PvP055. The sequence goes on along the minus strand of NZ_JBEPNS010000001.1, from coordinate 3,479,681 downwards.
CACCAACCGTGCCGTAAACGATCGCCGCGCTGGCGAACCCCGCCTGACTGGTCGCATCGCCCGTCACGCGCAGCGCGATCCACGGCGTTCCCATCGTCACGACGAGCGCCGCGATCGTCCCGAACAGCATCCGCACCCCCGCGAGCGTCGTCCGATCGCGACTGTCCGGGCTGAACCGCGCGGTCCAGGCCGCATACGGCACGTTGACCAGCGCGTAGAGCGTGCGGAACAGGATCTGCGTCGCGCCGATCACGCCCGCCAGCCACGCGCCGGTCAGGTCCGGGGTGGAATAGAGCAGCACGAACGCGATCCCCAACGGCACCGCACCCCAGGCGATGAACCGCCGATACCGCACCCCCGGCCGCTGCGCCGCAATCCCGACAAGCAGGTCCGCGATCCCGTCCCACAACGCGCCGATCATGTAGAGCGTACCGCCAAGCGCAGCCGACACCCCGAGCACGTCGGTGTAGAAGAACAGCAGGTACAGCGAGACGCTCTGCCAGTAGAGATTGCACGCGAAATCGCCCGCGCCGAACACCACGAACTGCATCGCGCTAGGGCGGTTCTGGCTGCGTCGCATTGCCGGGTTCTCAAGCGGGCGTGGCATGATCGTCCGCCTGACGATTGCGGTTGCGCCGGTCAACCGTGCCGTGCGGGAGGCTTGATTGGTTTAACTGCACCACGCTGGAGCAACCACGCAGTTCATGTGTTGTTGCGAAATGGAAACAAAGCCCCTGCCGCGCGAAGCTGCGCTGATCATCAACGCGCATTCGCGGAAGGGCCAGGATCTGTTCGAGACCGCACGCGACAAGCTGGTCGCCGCGGGCGTGATCCTCACCGCGTGCCACGCGGTCAAGGACCCGGACGAGATGGAACAGACGATGCGCACCGTCGTCGCCAGTGGCGTGCCGATGGTAATCGTCGGTGGCGGGGACGGGTCGCTTTCGGGTGTAGTCGATGAGGTGGTCGGAAAGGATTGCGTCTTCGCCGTGCTCCCGCTCGGCACCGCGAACAGCTTCGCGCGGTCGCTGCATCTGCCACTGGATCTTGACGGCGCGATCGACGTGATCGCCAACGGCCAACGGCGCCGCGTCGATCTGGGCATGATCGACGACGATTACTTCGTGAACGGTGCTTCGATCGGCCTGTCGACGATGATCGGCGAGACGGTGCCGCACAAGCTCAAGCGCTATGCCGGGCGCGTCGGGTATTTGATGTGGGCGCTCAAATGTTCGGTCCGGTTCCGGGCGTTTCGGCTGACGATCGACGACGGGACTCAATCGCAAACGCTGTGGGCGACCGAATTGCGCATCCTCAACGGGCGGCATCACGGCGGGGTTGCGCTGTCGGATACGGCGGACGTCGGCTCGCGCAAACTGTTGCTGCAGGCAGTGGTCGGGCAGAGCAAGGTCGCGCTGGCGCGGGACTGGTATGCCAAGTTCTTCAAGCTGCGGGACAAGGATGCGTGCAGCCGCGATTTCGTCGGCGAGTGTTTCAAAGTGACGATCGACCCGCCGCAACGCATATCGATCGATGGCGAAGTCCTTGCCTGTACGCCGGTGACCGCGAAGATCGCCCCCGGCGCGATCGAAGTGGCCGTATCGGCAACAGGTTAAGGCAAATCCTTCAAGACAAGTCGTTTTGACTTGGCAGGTTCCGTGTTAGCGCTCTCCCGGACGGACACGCACAAAGATTGCGGCCCGACGACAGGGAGATGGACGATGCGGTTGAGCAGCTTTGCAGTCGGGGTGAGCGCAGTGTTGCTGTCGAGCGGGCCGGCAACCGCCGCTCCATCCGCCGAGCTGCCGCCAATTCCTGTGACGGTTCGCGTCGATTCAGACCGCATTGTCGCGCCTTTGCCGCCGATTTGGCGCTTCTTTGGCGCGGACGAGCCCAACTATGCGACTGCACCCGACGGCGCCGCGCTGATGCGCGAACTCGGGGAGTTGCGACACGACGCGGTCTACTTCCGCGCGCACAATCTGCTGACCACCGGCGACGGCACCGCCGATTTCAAATGGGGCAGCACCAACGCCTATACCGAGAAGAACGGCAAGCCCGTCTATGACTGGCGGATCGTCGACGGGATCATCGATAGCTATCGCGCGCGCGGGGTGCGCCCGTATCTCGAGATCGGGTTCATGCCCGAGGCCTTGTCGTCCGCACCCAAGGGCGTTCCCTATCGCCGCGCGTGGAAGCCCGGGAACGACTATAAGGGGATCACCGCGGGCTGGTCCTACCCGCCCAACGATTATGCCAAATGGGGCGAGCTGATCTATCAATGGACCCGGCACAACGTCGCACGCTACGGCCGCGCCGAGGTCGAACGCTGGTATTTCGAGGTGTGGAACGAGGCCAATCTCGATTTCTACTGGTCGGGCAATCCGGAGCAATTCTACCGGATGCACGATGTCGCGATCGACGCGGTGCGGCGCGCGTTGCCGACCGCGCGGGTCGGCGGACCCGACGTCGCCGGGTCGGGCGATGCGTTCATGGACGGCTTCCTCGCGCATGTGACGATGGGGAAGAACTACGCGACCGGCAAGGTCGGGACGCCGACCGATTTCGTCTCGTTCCACGCCAAGGGCCAGCCGAGCGTGGTCGACGGGCATGTCCGCATGGGGATCGCCAACCAGTTGAAGACCGCGGATGCCGGGTTCGCCAAGATCGCCGCCGTACCGTCCCTGGCGCACAAACCGATCGTGATCGGCGAGAATGATCCCGAAGGCTGCGCGGCGTGCCCCGGCCCGGCGAACGCCTATCGCAACGGGCCGCTCTATGCGAGTTACACCGCGGCGAGCTATGCGCGGCTGTGGACGCTGGCGCGGCGGCGGGGCGTCACGCTGGAGGGCGCGCTGTCGTGGTCGTACACCTTCGTCGGGCAACCGTGGTTCGCCGGCTATCGGCAACTCGCGAGCAACGGGGTCGATCTCGCGGTGCTCAACGTGTTCCGCTTGTTCGCAAAGCTTGGCGAAAATCAGATGGCCGCGACGAGTGACGGCGAAGTCGCGCTCGATACGATCGTGCGGGATGGCGTGCGGGCGGCGCCCGACGTCGGCGCGCTGGCAACGCGCGATCGCGCGGGCAAGGTCGCGATTTTGCTGTGGAATTATCATGACGACGACGTGCCGGGGCCTGCCGCCGCGGTGCACGTCGCGCTCGGCGGAAAGCACGGCACGACCGCGCGGCTGTGGCCGGGTCGATGCGACGCACGCCAACGCGTTCGGCGAATGGCAGAAGCTGGGTAGTCCGGCACAACCGAGCGCAGCGCAGGTCGCGCAGTTGAAGACCGCCTCGCGCCTTGTTGCGGAGACGGTCGCGGTGACGCCGGGCGGGATCGACGTGACGATCCCCCGGCAAGGCGTGGTTCTGGTCGAGCTTCAACCATAGCTGTAGCGGCTCGCAAGGATGCGCGGCCAGAACTGCAAAAGATGGCTTTTTCGGGCCCGGATCATGTAAGACGCTGGCGGCTGGGAACGCACGATGGCTGAGACGCAAATCCCATTCGGCGCGACGAACGCGAGACGCTCGGTGCGCGGGCACGAATGGCAATAATTGGTGGAAAACAGAACGTCTGCTTTCGGGAAGGCGGTTGGCATAGCCGACATTGCGCACGGCTAGCGCCTTTCCCTTAAAAGGGACCGGACGCCGGTATTCAGCAATCCTTCCATTATGCCGTCTGTGATCTCGAAGCGGGAAACATCGTGATCCTATTTGAACGACACCGCCTTGGCTTAACCGGCCTGATTTCTAGAATGCCCAAATGGTACAATCATTAGCGGGTGCCCAATCGGGCCAAAGGAAATCGAGGCGCTTGTTCCTTCAGGATCGATTGATCGTCCGGAACACGATTTGTGCAGCTTTTGCGAGCTGGCGCGATCGGGTAGTCGCCGCGTTCGTGCTGCTGGCTGCGCTGGCGGTCGCCCGCGCCTGGTTATCCGACCGCCCCTGGACGATAGCGGCATGGGCGGCACTTGCTACCGGCACCGTGATCGGCATTGGGGCGGGACGTCTTATCGCAACGCGCCTCGCGTTCCACGCCTTCGATGGAGTCCTCGCTGCCGATGCCCTGCATCCGCCGACACGCCGGAGCTACATGGCTGCATGGCATGGCGTCGGATTGACGCTGTTAATTGTTGTCACGCTGATCGCCCGCCCGTCACTGCTGGTCGTTAGCGTTCCTGCTTACCTCGCGGGGGCTGTGGTGGTTGGAATGATGAGTGACGTCAGGATGCCAAGACGCATCCCTCGCACAATACGGCCGGGATGGACGATCTGGGCATGGGCTCATCGACCGATCGCCGGGGTGTGGGCCGCAACGATCTTGCTCATGTCGCTGCTGCCCGCACGCACGTTGGGGGCGAATGCACTGATGGCGATCGTCGGCATTGAGGCGGTACTGCTCGCACTACTGCTGACCAGCGTCGATGACGCCATTGTTCGCTTCATGGCCATTGCTGGACACAAGGCACGACGCATCATCGTTCGCCATGCCAGGGGGGCGGCGTCCTTCCTCGCGATAGCGGTGCTGGGATGCTGGACTATGCTCGGACCCGTCGCGGCCGGCATCGTCGCTGCCGCGGGCGTCGCGACGCTGCTGCTCTTGACCTTACGAATCCTCGCCTATCGGCTGCACGCCAAACGGTTCGCCGATCTCCTCGTCTCCAGTCTTACCGGACTGCTCTTGCTTGTTGCCTACTCGATGCCCGTAGCCTTGCCCGTCATTGCCATCGCTATCCTCTGGCAGTTGCAACGTCGGGGGCGGGCAAAAACGTGGCTGCTGGCATGAACCCCGCTGTCGAACTTGCAGAGGTAGCCGTTGAACGAACAGGACAGCGTGTCGTCCAAAGCGTCAGTTTCACGATCGCGCGCGGATCGTGGTTCGGTCTCATCGGCGCGAACGGATCGGGCAAAACCAGCCTGCTGAGGGCGCTTGCCGGCAGACTGGCCTTTGCCGGCGGATCGTGCCGAGTGGATGGTGAGGAACTGGCCGAAGATCGTACCGGACGCGCGCGGCGTTTTGGCTTCTCTCCGCCAGCCGACAAATTGCCAGATGCGCTGCGTGGACGCGACGTTCTCGAACTCGTCGGCGGGAGCATGGATGATGTACGCTTCCGTTTGGGTACGCTACACGAAGCATTGAACTTGGCTCCGCTGCTTGACCGCTGGGTGGGCGACTGCTCGGCCGGGATGCGACAACGGATCGCGATCGCTGCGGCGTTCGCGGGCGGTCATCCGCTCGTGATCTTGGACGAGCCGTTCAACTGGCTCGACCCCGTGGCGATTTTCGATCTGCGCTCAGCTTTGCGCGAACGGGTTGATGGTGGACTGACGCTCATGACCGCCCTGCACGACCTCGGCACGCTGGCATCCTCGTGTGACGTCGGTCTCATGCTTGCCGATGGCAAGGTCGCAATGGCGCTGGAGGAGGACATGCTCCGGACTGCCAAACTGAACCTGGATGCTTTCGAGCGGCAGACGATTGATCGCCTGCGGTCCGGATCCATGGCGTCGCAATAGGTCGGCTCTCCCTACAGACTAAACCATGCGGGGTAGTCGCGTTAGCAATGGCGCCGGGAGCCGTCCCGGCATCCGCTATCGCAAAGTCCGCTCCCGATCCTCTTTTACCGAAATTGCCAGTCGGAGATGGGAAAGCGGGAATGATCGCGATTAACGAATGGCTGCTTTCAGGCTCATAGATCGCCAAGCTAAGTGTCCGAGGGTGGGCGCAAACTGCCGTTTATTGCCGTTCCGAGCTATTATCCTCGCGAGCACTCCACATAGCCGATTGCCCTGGCTTTTTGGGTGCAAGCCAGGGCAATAGCCGGTAGGTGCCCTTACAACGGCAGCGGCACCGTACGGTCGATCTTGAAGTCCGCCGACTGGACCGGGACACCGGTATCGGGCTGGCCGGACCCAACGCTGACGTGGAACTGGCCCGCCATCACTTGCCGTACCCCGTCCACGCCGACCGCGCTCAAATCGCGCGGCGACAGGTCGAACGTCACGCTCTGGCGCGCGCCGGCGGCGAGCGTGATCCGCTTGTACCCGCGCAGCGCGATCCGCGGCGCGCCCGGGACGGTGGGGAAGGTAAGGTAAAGCTGGGCGACCTCGTCGCCCGCGCGCTTGCCGGTGTTGCTGACCTCGGTGGTCACGCGAAGCCCCTGGTCCGCGCCGCCCGCAGCGGGGGTGACCAGCAGCGGCGTATAAGCGAAGCGCGTGTAGCTCAGCCCGTGCCCGAACGGGTACACCGGCGTACCGGTGAAGTAGCGATAGGTGCGCCCCGTCATCGCATAATCGTCGAACGGCGGCAGATCGGCGACGCTGCGGTAGAAGGTCAGCGGCAGGCGCCCGCCCGGATCGGTCTTGCCGGTCAGCACGTTGGCGACCGCGAGCCCACCGGACTGGCCTGGATACCAGGCTTCGACGATCGCGGCGGCATTGTCCTTCGCCCAGGCGAGGTTGATCGGGCTGCCGTTCATCGCGACGACGATCACCGGCTTGCCGGTGGCCTTGGCGCGTTCGAGCATCGCCACTTGCTCGGCGGGCAGATCGAGCGAGGTCTTGTCGCCACCCTTGAAGCCCGGAATGTCGGTGCCGGTCTCTTCGGCTTCCAGATCGGAGGTAAGGCCGACCACCGCGACGAGCACGTCGGCGCGCGCGGCGGCGGCGTCGAGCGCCGCATCGGGCTGCGTCGAGATCCGTTTCCACACCAGATCGGTATTGCCGAACCCGCGCGCGGTCGAAACGACGCGCAGGCGGTAGCGATGGCCCTTTTGCAACGTCACGGTCTTGAGCGAGGGCAGCGGCCCGCGATGATCCGCCCCGACATCGAGGAACGTCTTGCCGTCGAGTTCGATCAGCCCGCTGCCGCCGAGGCCCAGGCGGTAGCTGCCGGTTTCGGGGGGGACGAGGAACCCGGTCCATTCGGTCCGGTGATAATCGTTGACGGTCGGCAGCAGCAGCCCGCGCGCCGCGACATCGTCCTCGCGCCGCGTGACGACGGGGCGATCCTGATAGGTCAGCGCCGCCATCGCGGCGCGATCGGTGCCGGGGGCGAAGGGCAGGGTGGGGGGCGTCACGGGGTTGAAATAGCGCGCGAGCAGCCCGGGCTTGCCGTCCGGCGTGCGCAGCGCGACCGTGGGAATACGATCGCCATCGGTGATCGATTCCCCGAACGGCACCAGCGTGACCGATCGTGCCCCGGCGGCGCGGCGCAATCCTTCGACCATCGAAATGGGGGTGGCGGACTGGGGCGAGGAATAATTGCCGCGCAGGACGCGCGTCGCATCCCCGAGCGGGCCGATCACCGCGATCCGGGCGCCGCGGCGCAGCGGCAGCACGCCGTCGTTCTTGAGCAGGACCAGGCTCTTTTCCGCGGCCTCCAGCGCGAGTGCGGTGTGATCGCGCGTCAGGATCGCACGAACCGGCACCACGTCGGGGGCGCCGGCGATTCCCGGCAGGTCGCCGTTGCGCAGCCGCGCCGAGAACAACCGCACCAGCGCGCGGTCGATGTCGCCCTGCGAGATCAGGTCGCGCCGCAAGGCGTCGCCGAAGCGTTCGGGCAAGCCGCCCATGTCGCCGATCGTCTGGGTGTGGCATTCGTTGTCGGTGCCTGCCTTCATCGCCGCCGCGATCGCGGTTGCCTGGTCAGGCGCATATTTGTGGCCGTCGGCAATGTCCTTCACCGCGTCGCAATCCGACACGACATAGCCGGTGAACCCCCAGGCGCCGCGCAGATGATCCTTGAGCAACAGATCGTTCGCGCACGCGGGCTGGCCGTCGATGCGGTTGTACGCGCACATGATCGACCCCGCGCGTGCCTCGACGATCGCGGCGCGGAAGGCGGGCAGATAGGTGTCCTCCAGATCGTGCGGCGAGACATAGACGTTGGCGCCGTGCCGGGTCGATTCCGGGCCGCTGTGGACCGCGAAATGCTTTGGCGTGGCGATGACGTTGGGCATGTCCGGGTTGGGGCCCTGAATCCCGGTGATGAACGCCATGCCCATGTGCGCGGTCAGATACGGGTCTTCACCGTAGGTTTCCTGACCCCGGCCCCAGCGCGGATCGCGGAATATGTTGATGTTGGGCGACCAGGTATCAAGCCCGGTGCCGATCCGGCCAAGCTTGCCGGTCTGGCGCCCGAGCGTGTGGAGCGCGCGGACCTCGGTGCTGATGAATTCGGCGACCCGGTGGACGAGCGGCGCGTCGAAGCTGGCGGCGAGACCGATCGGCTCGGGGAAGTTGGTGGTCGGCACCGGGCCGATCGCGCCGTGGAGCGATTCGGTCCACCAATTGTACGCGGGAATCCCGAGCCGCGGGATCGCGGGCGCGACGTTGAGCAATTGCGGCAGTTTCTCCTGCGGCGTCATCCGCGCGACGATCGCGGCGGCCATGCGATCGGCCTCCGCGCGGACGGGGGGCTGCGGTGCGGTTTCAGCGGGTGCGGTCTGTGCATGCGCGGTCATCGCCGCGACGCCGGCTCCGACCAGAAGAATGAGACGCGCAGTGCGCGAGACGGTCGATGCCATGCTGTACCTCTGGTCGGGGAAAGGAGACGTCAGATCGTCGGCAACCCGCGCTCGACGATCTTGCGGATGAGGTCGCGGTGGCGCGGCAGGCCGTGGCGCATCCGTTCGGTCTGGGTCGCGGCTTCGCGTCGTGCCTGGTCTGCGATCCGCCGGTCGCTCGCGATCGCATCGCGCGCGACTTCGGTGTGGAAGCCCATGCCGTAGAGGACATATTGGTAGCTTGCCGCGGGGAAGACTTCCTCGACCCGGTCGAACTCGTCGTGGAACCACGGCGGCTGGTAGCGCCACAGCGTCAGCAGGTCCTGCAGCCGATCCGGGATCGTCTCCGGGCGCACGTTTTCGCGCCAGAAATCGCTGTCGGTGCGCTTGGTCAGCACATAATGCAGCTTGAGGAAATCGATGATCCGCCCCCAGCGATAGTGCGTCGTCGCGTTGAAGCGCGCGGCGAGAATATCCATCACTTCGCGACACACCGGCATCTGCTCGGCGATCAGCTTGGCGGACAGTTCGATCAGCACGATCGCGGACGCCTCGAGCGGTTCGAGGAACCCTGCCGCCAGCCCGACCGCGACGCAATTGTTCTTCCAGAAGGTCTCGCGGTGTCCGGCGCGGATCGCGAGCTTGCGCACCGGCAGGTCCTTGCCCGCCGGGCCGAGATAGGCGCGCAGTTCCTGTTCGGCGGCGTCGTCCGAGATGTGGCTGCTGGAGAAGACATGCCCGACCCCGCGGCGGGTCGGCAAGCCGATGTCCCAGATCCAGCCCGAGGATTGCGCGGTCGAGATGGTGTGCGACGCGATCGGGCCGTCGGGGTCCTCGTGCGGCAATTGCACCGCGAGCGCAGTGTCGCAGAACAGCGTGTCGGCGCAGCTCTTGAAGGGCACGCCGAGCGTCTTGCCGATCAGGAGCGCGGCGAAACCGGTGCAGTCGATGAACAGGTCGCCCGCGATCTCGCCCGCCTGTTCGGTGACGACGGTGAGGATGTCGCCATTCTCGGCCTGGGTCGCATGCTGCACGTCGGCAAGGACGTGGCGGACGCCGAGCTTCTCGCAGCAATGCCGCTGGAGGAAGCCCGCGAATTTGCCCGCGTCGAGGTGGTAAGCGTAATTGGCGACCGCATCATATTCGGGGGTGGCGATCGTCTTGGGGGCGAGGCCGTCGTCGCAGAGCAGGCCTTGCGGCGACACCATGTCGCAGAAGCTCTGGCCCTTGGGATCGGCGAGCCAATGCTCGGCGAGATTGACGCGGGTGAAGCCCTGCGGGAGCATCAGCGGATGATAATAGCCCTCATCGGGCTCGCCGGTGGTCCAGCGGGCGAAGCGCGCGCCTTGCTTGAACGAGGCGTTGCACTCGCGGAAGAAGTCGCTTTCCGACACGCCCATCTTGGAGAGTGTGGAGCGGAGCGTCGGCCAGGTGCCTTCGCCGACCCCGATGATCGGGGTGTTGGGGGATTCGACCAGCGTTACCGTGAAGGTTCCAGCGGCAATCCGCCCCTGATGGCGCGCGGCGATGATCCCGGCGGTCAGCCAGCCCGCGGTTCCGCCGCCGACGATCACGATGTTGCTGACGGTCTGCATGGCGCCCGGTTCGTACCAAAAAATGGGGGGTGCCGATACGACACCCCCCGGGGGAGGAACATCAGAAGCGGTAGCGTGCTCCCGCTACGAAGCGGCGGCCATAGTCGTACACGTCCAGCAGCTGGTTCGCGAAGCGACCATGCGTGCTCTGCTGGTTGTTGTTGACGTTGATCGCCTCACCAAACACGCTGAAGTGCTTGTTGATGTCGTAGCTCGTCGACAGATCGAGCTGGAGGCTCGAATTGACGAAGGTCGGTTCGGCACCGAAGTTGCTGGTGTTCTGGTTCTGGCCGAACTGGAGCAGATACTTGTCGCGCCAGTTGACCGCGGCCCGGAGCTGGAAGCCCTTCTTGTCATAGAAGCCGACGAAGTTCGCGGAGTTGGCCAGGCCCGTGACGGCGAAACCAGTCTGCGAGATGTTGGTCGGATCATACGGCTTGTTGGTGCCGACGAACGTCGCGTTCGCGTTGAACCCGAAGCCCGAGGTGCCGAACACCTGCTGCCACGCCAGCTCGACGCCGCGGACCGTCGCGTCCGGCCCGTTGACCTGCTGCGAGACCGCGAAGTTGGCGAGCGAACCCGTCGTCGGATCGATCACGCCGTTGATCGCCTGCCGCGTCACGCCGCCAACGATGAAGTTGCTGACGTTCTTCAGGAAGAAATCGATCGAGAGGTACGAGTTGCGCTGGTAATACCATTCCGCCGCGACGTCGAAATTGTCCGCGAGGTACGGCTTGAGGTTCGGGTTGCCGCCGCTGCCGGTGAGGGCACCGACACGCTGGCCGACGCCGACTGCCAGCACCGGGTTGAGGTTGCCGAGGCCCGGCCGCGTCAGCGTGCGCGACGCATCGAAGCGCAGCTGGAGCTTGTCGGTCACTTCAAGCCGCGTGTCGATCGACGGCAGCAAGTACGAATAGTTGCTGCGCGCGCTGATCGGCGAGATCGCGCCGAAGTTGAGGTTGAGCAGCGTCGGATCCGCCGTGCTGGTCGAGATCGAGGTCGGCAGGCGGCCCTGGCCGACCGAGACGAGATGCGTATTCTCGTTGCGGACGCCCGCCGCGAAGTGGAACGGCATGCTCGCGATTTCGGTCTGGAACGCGACGTTCATGTAGAGCGACCACGTCTTTTCGGTGATCTGCTGGACGCTGTTCGGATCGACCTGCTGATCGAACGTTCCGGTGAAGCCGTTCAAGCCGTCGGTCGTGTTGCTCGGGTAGTTGAAGCCCGGAACCCGCGTTGCCTGGGGATTGCCCAGACCCGTCAGATAGCTCTGATACGCAGCCGGATCGAACACGATCAGCGACGACGGCAGCGTTCCCTTGAAACCGGGGATGAAGTTGCTGCCGAGGTTGACCGTGCCCTGATACAGGCTGGACGGGAGCGGCGCGATGCCCGAACCCTGTGCGGACGGGCCACCGTAGCCGGCATAAGCCTGCCAGAAGTTGTTGGTGAACGTGCTCTTGTTACGAAGGTTGAACTTGTCTTCGTAATATTGACCACCGAACTTGATCGTCAGGTCGTCCTGCTTCCAAGTCGCGGTCAGGCGGCCCTGCTTGAGCTCGTCGACGTTGTTCTGCGTCTGGTTGACGGTGACGTGCGAACCGATCAGCCCCTGGTTGAGGAAATTGGCGGCATTGCCCTGCGGACCGAAGGCGGTGAGCGACGGGAAGCTGTTGTTGCTGTTGCCGGTGATGGAAATACCGGCGCTGTTTGCCTGCGCGCCGCCATAGCCGATGTCGCCGTTCTGGCTGCCGATCGTGTCGCCGTCCGGGTTGAGCCAGCTCTTCGCCCAAGCAAGGTCGCCGTTGACCGAGAAGTTGTCCGAGACATCCCACTTGACGTTGCCGCCAAGCTGGTTGGTCTGGAGAACCTGCGTGTTGCGTGCCGCGGTGAAATCGGTCGGCGAACCGCCCGGCTGACTGAAGTTGACCGCCGTGCCGTTGCCGTCGAGCGTGACGTTGCGCAGCGCACCCTGGTTGAACCACACGCCAAGCGCGGGGACGTTGGTGACGATTTCCTGACGCGAGTAATTGTCGTCGATGGTGACCATCACCGACTCGGACGGATGCCACTGCAGGGCGATCCGGCCGTCGACGCGCTCGTCCTTAACGGCTTCCTGGCTGATCACATATTGCTGCGGGAACCAGCCGGTGATGTTCGCACGGTTGCCCGGTGCCGCCGTGATGTTGGTCGACGGTGCGCAGGTCGTGGTGGTCGCTCCGGCCAACTGGCACGGTGCGTAGAAGCCGCCGGCCCAGCCCGAGACCGAGACGCGGTTGCTGGTGGTGTCGCGGCGCGTGTAGATCACGTCGGCGAGAACGCCGAGCGTATCGTTGGCGAAGGTATTGCTGAGCAGCAGCCCTGCGGTCGGCACGACCTTGCCCGAACGATCCTGGATCGAACCCGAACCGCTTGCCGCCATGCGGAAGCCGGGGTGATCGAACGGCTTGGGGAATTCGATATTGACGGTCGCGCCGATCGAGTTGGACGACAGCGTCACGTCCGGCGTCTTGAACACGCTCAACTGGCCGATGAAGTCCACGCCGACGGTCGAGAAATCGATCTGGCGTCCGCCGGTTGCGGTCGAGATACGGCGGCCATCATACAGCGTCGTGTTGAAATCGCCGCCGAAGCCGCGAACGGTGATGCCGGTCGGCTCGCCGCGGTTGCCCGAGCGCTGGATCGACACGCCGGGAAGACGCTGGAGCGATGCTGCGACGTTCGAATCCGGGAACTTGCCGATGTCTTCGGCCGAGATCGCGTCGACAACGCCGGTGGCGTTGCGCTTGATGTCGAGGTTGCGCTGGAGCGAGCCGCGCAGGCCGGTGACGATGATGTCGTCGCCTTGCGCGCCTGCGGTGTTTCCGGCGGCGGGGGACGTTGCCTCATCCTGCGGCGTACCGGCCTGCGCGGCCGTCACCGTGCCGGCGGGGGCAGCGACTGCGGGCTGGACCGGAGCGGGCTGGTTCGTCGTTGCGTTCTGCGCGTCTGCGGTTTGGGCGAGCGCTGGAGTCGCAAGTGTGAGCGCAACCAAGCTGGTGGCACCGACGAGCATGCACCGGCGGCGCTGGCGCGCCGCAAAATTAAAGCCGTCGTGCTGGATAAATTTCTTCATCGATCCCCTCCTCTATGAGATTTTTCTCATTATTCGTTCAGGACACCGTACCGAACCGTCGAAACGACCGACTCGCAAGTGCCCATGGACCGCGATCGTTTGTGCGATCATCGAGCCGTTAGGGTTGGTATCGCTACCACAATTAGGATGCAAGCGATTTGTCCGTGTATTATAGAATAACGAGTACGAGCCTTGCGGTCGCCGCCATGCCGCGTATTCGGAGGGCGTACCGCGGGTCAGCCGTGTGACGGAGAGGGAGCCAGGCATGGCGACGTTGGAATTGCTGAACATTCACGCGCACGACTCGCTCCAGATCACGCCGCCGGACGCGGGCGACCGCCATTTCGTGCAGATCGTGACGAGCGAGATCGAATCGGTAGCAGCACACTTCCCAATTCTGTTTTGCAAGAATGCCGACACCGGCGAATTCTACGCCGGGGCTATGCTGGGCCTGCAACCGGGGCAGAACCTCGTTCGTGGCGAAGCGGATGGCGATCACGCGAATCGCCTGAACGACGTTGTTCGTGAAGGATTTTACATATCCGACGAGGCGATCGCGATCGATCCGCAGCATCCGCGCTTCGGGACCGGATATGGTACGCCCGTGTTCGAAACCGATGGTTCCGCGTCGCCAGCGCTGCGCGGAATCCAGCGCGCGTTGGGGCAACTGCATTCCGGGATTGCGCCGACCAATGCGTTTATCGCGCGGTTGCTGTCGTTGAAGCTGGTCGAGCCGATCGACCTGACCTTCACCTTCGATGATGGCGAACGGCTGAGCGTCGAAGGACTCTATACCGTAAGCCGGGATTCGCTTGCCGAACTGTCCGACGCGGTCGTGCTCGAGCTGTTCCGATCGGGGGATCTGGAACGGATCCACGGCGTGATCGCCTCGCTCCAGCATGTCCGTCGCCTCGCGCGGTTGCGCAACGATCGTCTGGCTACCGGATGATGGAACGCGGCCCGGAACCCCGCAGCGTCGACGCCGCGACCATCACGGATCTCGCGGCGTTCGTGCGGGACATCGCCCAGCCATGCCTGCCGGTCGTGGTGCGCGGGCTTTGCCGCAACTGGCCGGTCGTTACCGCGGCGACCCGATCGAGCGCGGCGCTGGTGGCGTATCTCGCGCGGTTCGATGCGGGGCGCACCGCGGAAGCGTTCGTCGGCGATCCGGCAATCGCCGGTCACTATGCCTATGGCAAAGACCTTGCCGGGTTCAATTTCGCGCGGGAAAGCCTGCGGTTCGGGGATGCGCTGACGCGGATCGTTGCCGCTGCCGATGCACCGGAGACCGAGTCGGTCTATCTCGGATCGCTGCCGACCGATGCCTATCTCCCCGGCTTTGCGGCGGAGAACATCCTGCCGATCGTGCCGGCCACCGCGCGTCCGCGAATCTGGATCGGGACCGCTTCGTCGGTTGCCTGTCATTACGACACGTTCGATAACCTCGCCTGCGTTGTCGCCGGGACGCGCCGGTTCACGCTGTATCCGCCGGATGCGATCGGCCAGCTGTACGTCGGCCCGATCGACCATACGATGGCGGGGCAGCCGATCAGCCTCGCGGCCAACGCACCACCCGGCGACCCGCGCTATCCGAACGTTGCGACGGCGCGCGCCCGCGCGATGGTGGTCGATCTCGCACCGGGCGACGCCTTGTACATGCCCAAGCTGTGGTGGCATTCGGTCGAGGCGACCGCGCCGTTCAACGTGCTGGTCAATTACTGGTGGGACGCTTTCGCCGCGGGGCCGGACGCGCCGTATACCGCGATGCTGCTGTCGATGATCGCGATCGCCGAACGCCCGCCCGCCGAGCGTGCCGCGTGGCGCGCGTTCTTCGATCATTACGTCTTCCGGCCGGAGGGGCATCCGCTCGCGCATTTGCCGGAGGCGCAGCACGGCATTCTCGGACCGCTGGGCCAGGGCAATTACGGTCGGATCCGGGCGTGGGTGATGAAGATGCTGCGCGGGGGATAAGATCGGGATGGTCGACCGTCGCGGGGTTTGACGATCGGGTCGTTTAGACGGACAAGGCGCTGCCGCGCGATCAGGGTGGTGGCGCACGCCAAGCACACAGAAACGACAATGGGGGGATGCAGATGCGGTACGATCGTTCAGCACTGGCGCGGGGTGCGCGCCGGACCGTTTTTGGCGGCGTTTGCGCGCTTGCCGTGACGGCAGCGGTGGCTTTGCCGTCCGTGGCGCAAGTGCCGACGCACGTGCCTGCGCCCGTTGCGGGGGCGCGCGCGGTCGTGATGGAACGCATCAAGGTCCACGCGCCGAGCCTCGTCGGCAATCTCGAAGGGAATGCGGCCGACCGCGACGTGATCGTGGTCCTGCCGCCGAGCTATGCCGCCAACCCAACCCGGCGCTATCCGGTGCTCTACGCCTTGCACGGCTATTCGATCGGCGCGGAGCAGTGGATCGGCGAGATCCACGTACCGCAGACGATCGAAGGCGCGTTCGCGAAGGGCGCGCCCGAGATGATCGTCGTGATTCCGGATTCCAAGACGGTCCACAACGGGTCGATGTATTCGAGTTCGGTCACGACGGGCGATTTCGAGACCTTCATTACGCGCGACCTAATCCGCGCGATCGATGCGAAGTACCGCACGCTCGCTGACCGGCGTAGCCGCGGGCTCGCCGGGCATTCGATGGGCGGGTATGGCACGACGCGGATCGGGATGCGGCATCCCGATCTGTTCGCGGCGATCTACATGATGAGCCCGTGCTGCCTGTCGCCGCGCGATCCGGCGCAGTTCGACGCGAAGGCCGGGGCGGCGCTGGAGGCGGTGCAGACGCGCGAGGCGGCGGCGGCGTTGCCGTTCGGCGGGCGCGCGCAATTCGCCACGGCTGCCGCCTGGTCGCCCAACCCGAAGAACCCGCCGTTCTTTCTTGACCTGCCGACCAAGAATGGCGTGGTGCAGCCCGACGTGCTCGCGCGGTGGACGGCGAATGCGCCGCTTGCGATGGTTGACCAATATGTCGGCAACTTACGGCAGTATCGCGCGATCGCGATCGATGTCGGGGATCAGGACGGGTTGAAGGACGACGCCGCCAAGCTGCATGCGGCGATGGATCGCTACGGCATTGCCAACAGTTTCGAAATCTATCCGGGCACGCATGTCAGCGACGTCGCTGGCCGCTTCCAGGACCATGTGATTCCGTTCTTCGGGAAGAATTTGGTCACCACGTCCAGTCGTCGCTGACGGGGGCTGGCGCGGTCGGATGGCGTGCTGGTTTAGCGCGCCATCGCGTTCTGCGTGTCTTCGAGCGCGAGATCGACCAACTGGCGCATCGCCGCGCTGGCGGCGACCGGATCGGCGGCGACGATCGCGTCGTAGACGACGACGTGATCCGGGATCGGATTGCGCGGAAGGGCGCGCAGCCGTTGCTTGAACTGCGTGGTCCAGCTGACCGCCGCGCCGATCGAGGCGCTCAACACCCGCAAGGCATCGTTGCGCGTCGCCCGCAGGATCGCGTCGTGAAACTGCCGGTCTGCGGCGCGGCCAAGATCGGTCGCGAGCGAATGGCGGCGCATCGCGGCCAGCGCTTCCTTCATCTGTTTCAAATCGGCACGATCGCGGTTGGTCGCGGCCAGCCCCGCGGCGGCGGGCTCGATGATCGCGCGCAATTCGAACAGGCTGCGGACGAGTTGCGGATCCGGCTCGCCGGCGAATGCCCAGGCAAGGACGTCGGGGTCGAGCAGGTTCCACCTGTCCCGCTGCAGGACACGCGTTCCGGCTTTCGGGCGGCTTTCGACCAGCCCCTTGGCGATCAGGACCTGAATCCCCTCGCGGTACGCGCTGCGCGAAACGTCGAGCGATTCCGCGAAGACGACCTCGCTCGACAGGGTCTCGCCCGGCGCGAATTCGCCCGACAGGATCGCCACGCCGAGCTTGTGCGCGATGGCGCCGCGTAACCGCCGCCCTTTGCCGCGCGGCTGGCGGGCAGGGGGATCGACCGCGGGGGCGGCGTCGCTGTCATCGGCTACGGGAGGAAACTTCACATTGTCCACCGCCACAGCCTAGCAGGCGCACGCGGCAACGGAAACCGGAACTATTGCCGGACGGTCGGACGCGCGGACCTGGCCGAGCCACGCGCGCGGCGGCAATCGCGCGACCTGTCGAACACCGTTTCCAAGCCCTTGAATGGCGGCAACCTTTCCGCGGAACCCGCAAAGCGCTGCGCATTTTGCAAACGCTTGTAAAAGGGCTGCGATCGTCCCTATCGTAGATGTCATAATCGGGATGAGAAGGTGCGTATGACGAAAACGGTCTTGGTGATCGAAGATAACATGCTGCACCGCAAATTGTTCGCGGCGTGGCTCCAAAAGGCGGGGCATGAACCGGTTCTGGTTCCCGACGAACGGCTGGCTTATCTCGAGGCGGTTTCCCGGCAGCCCGACGCGATCATAACCGATATCCGGCTGCCCTATGTCGACGGGCGCGAGATCATCCGGCAGCTGAAGGCCAGCCCGCTGACGCAGCACATCCCGATCATGGCGATCACGGTCCTGAGCGGTAAAACGGACGAGGACTCGTGTCGCTCTGCGGGTGCGGATGTTTTCCTCACCAAGACGATCCGGATGGCGGCCTTCATCAAGGAGGTCGATGCCATCACGGCGTAACCGCTGCTGATGGCGTTTCACGCTTTGGTCGCGCGGCGCGGTACGAGGACAGCCCCGCCCCATGGACACAAAGATTTTTGTCGCAGGAACAGGTCGATACGAACCGTTAAGGATTGCGACAGCAAAGGTGGGGAAGCGGACTTGATGTACGGAAGCGTAGACGATGCAGCATTTTGAGAGCCGGGACGGCGCGGCGCTGGAATTGCGACGCCAGATGGCGGTCGATGCTGCGCGCAAGACGACGACCGAACGCGAAGGGGAGCTGAAACGGATCGTCGAGCAGGCCGCCGCCCTCGCGCGTACGCCGATCGCGTCGGTGTCGATCATCGACCGGAACCGGCAGTGGATTGCGGCAGGGCATGGTATCGACGTGACCGAGACGCCGCGGTCTTCCGCGATCTGCGACCGAGTCATCCTGCGTCCGGGGGAGCCGCTCGTCATCCTCGATGCGCGGAAGGACGAACGGTACGCATCGTTTCCGACCGTCGCGGAGGCGCCGTTCGTGCGGTTCTATGCTGGCATTCCGCTGGTCAATCGCGCGGGATATGCGCTGGGCGCGCTCTGCGTCGTCGACATGGTTCCGCGCGATGAAGCCCCCGACCTGATGGCGCTGGGGCGGCTGGCGCGCGAAGCGGAACGGTTGATCAGCGGCTAGTCGCCGCGATCGGCTGGACCGGTCAAGAACAATGGTGCATGGAGTCGAGACATCTGGAGTCTCGATCAATCGTGCTTGCGAAACGGCGCCCTTCTCTGGCGATCATCATCGCGAGTACCGGGCGACCCCGCGAGATCTTGCAGTGGAAAGACCATCTGCAACGCCAGACTCGCCTTCCAGACCTGTTCTGTATTGCGGTGTCCGGTCCCGATGACTTGCCGGTCCTGGACGATTGGCCGTTGCAATGCGACGTGGTCTTCAGTCCCAAGGGATTGCCGATCCAGCGCAACGCCGGGTTGGCCCATGCGATCGATCGCGCGGACATCATTGCCTTTTTCGATGACGATTATGTCCCGTCGCGGACGGCGGTGGCGGACATCGTCGCGCTGTTTCACGCCAATGACGATCTGATCGCGGCGTCCGGGCATCTGTTGCTCGATGGCATCGGCGGGGCGGGGCTGTCGTATGCGACCGCGCTTGCCGAGGTCGACGCTTATGATCGCTGCCCGCCGCCACCGGTCTGGGTGCGGGCGCATCCAGGCGGGCTCTACGGGTGCAACATGGTCTATCGATCGCGCGCGATCGGGGATGTGCGGTTCGACGAGCAGCTTCCGCTGTACGGATGGCTGGAGGACGTGGACTTCGGTTGCGCGCTCGTCGGGCGGGGCTTGATCGCCTACACCAACGCCTTCGCCGGCGTTCACCAGGGGATCAAGCACGGGCGGACGAGTGGCGTGAAGCTGGGCTATTCGCAAGTCGCGAACCCAATCTACCTGTGGCGGAAGGGCACGTTGCGCCGGACCGCGATGCTCCGTTTCATCGCGCGCCATGCGGCCAAGAACCTCGCGCGGTCGTGGTTTCCGGAGCCGTGGATCGATCGCGCGGGACGGTTGAAGGGCAACGTCCTCGCGCTGCGCGATCTGCTTCGCGGGCGATTGCACCCGACCAACATTCTGGACCTGTAGCGCGACCGGGCCGGCTTGCTCGCTACCCCCGGCCGATCTCGCTCAGCGCTTCTGCAAAGACGGTTTCATACTCGAGCGCGCTTCTTTCCCACGAAAACCGCGTCGCGTTGCGATGCCCGCGCGCGCGCATCACCAATCGCAGCGACGGCTTGTGGATGACTCGCTCCAGCAAGCGCGCCAAGGCGGCAACGTCGCGCGGATCGAACCGCAACCCGCCGATCCCGCCGATCTCCGCAGTGCCGGGCGCGTCCGCGAAGATCACGGGGCAGCCATAGCGTTGCGCCTCGAGGAGCGGCAGGCAAAACCCTTCGTACAGCGACGGCGTCACCAGACACAGCGCCGACCGATACAAAGCCGCGAGCGCGGGATCGGAAATGCCGCGCTGGCGGACCAGCCGGTCCGACAGGCCGTGCTCCGCCATCACCGCCGCCAGACGGTTCGCCGGATCGCTCCCGACATGGACGAGCAGCAGGCCGGGTTCCGCCCCGGCGACACGGCAAAAGGCGTGTCCGAGCGTTTCGAGGTTCTTGTTGGGGCTGGCGTTGGCGACCGCGAGGACGAAGCGCTGGTTTGTCCACTGCGCGAGCGTTGCCGGGTCCGGCGCGGCATCCATCGCCGTATCCGACAGGATGACGCGGACGCGGCGTGCCAGATGGGGGAAGTGCCGTTTGATGTCGTTCCCGGTGGACTCCGAAATCGCGACGATCCGCGTGCTGCGGTTGAGGACGAGCCGATAGACCAGCCACGCCTTTGCGATGTCGAACCGGCTGTACAGCGCCGGCATCGTCGCAAAGTACAGGTCGTGGACGATCGTGACGCGCGCGCGCCCTCCAGCGAAGATCCCGAGCGGATCGATATTGACGATGAGGTCGTTCGATCGAAACACGCCATGAAAGGGCGAATAAAGCGAAGATTCCACGACTTCGCGCGCAAACTGCCGAACGCGACCGATCGTCTCGACGCGCTTCAAACCTGAAAACGAAGGATCGAGGTCACTCTTCAAGAATTGTGACCGCAAGGAGTAGGCGTGCGTATTTCGCGACAGCAACTGTCGAGTCAGTTCAAGTCCAAATCGCCCTACACCCCCCGGTCTGTCCGATGCTTGACTCGGCATGTTCAAGAGGACCTTCATACAGTATGGATACCGCAGACCTGCGGTATTGGTAACAACGAAATGGTCCTTGCGCTGTTCTGGGCATTTGCCGTTCTCGCGATCGGCATGCCAATCCGAATTCTCGTCTACGGTCTGTTTGCGAGTATGAGTCTCGGCACGATCGCGGTCGTACCGTTGACGATGAGCGGTGGGATAAACCTCATTCCGCCGACGATCCTGTCTTCCCTCCTGATCGTCCGGCTGATTTTGAAGAGCGATCCTGCCGCCGTGTGGGACGCTGCGCTCGACTGGCGACATCTGGGGATTCTGATCGCCTTCGTGCTCTACGCCATCCTGCTCACCGGGGTGGCGCCGCGACTTTTTGCCGGGGTTCCGACGATGGGGCTCAACATCCAGCAAGCGATGCCACTCGCGCCGGGCACCGGAAATCTCACGCAAGGCCTCTACCTGACGAACTCCTGCCTGATGACGCTGGCGCTGTATCTGCTGCTGTCCGACGAAAGCGGGCGTGAGATCTTCCGGAAGGGGCTGATCATCGGCGGAATCGCGGTGGTGCTCAGTGGCGTCGCCGATATCGTCACCTACGGCAGCAGCGTGCTGGAGCCGTTGCGGACCGCTGGCTATGCGATGCTGACCAACGCCGACATGGCGGGCACGCGCCGCGTCGTCGGTTTGCAGCCCGAGGCATCGAGCTTCGGCTATGTCACGCTGTCGTTCGGCGCGATGATCGTCCTGATGCGTCCGGCAGCGATGCTCGATCGCGCATGGCGCTGGCTTGCTCCGCTCACCGGCTGGGCCTGTCTCACGATGGCGGCGATGTCGACGTCGTCGGGCGCACTGTCTGGCCTGCTGGTGTTTTTGCTGGTCCTGACGTCCGATACGATCGTCCTCCTGATGCGCGGACAGGGCGGTTCGGAGGCCGGGCGTCTGGTCGGCAACCTCACGGTGCTGGCCGGGCTTGCGATCGCGGCGGGGCTGATGATGACCGTATTGCCCGGCGTCGGCGCGCATCTGCTCGAGATCTTCGACGCCGCAGTCGTGCAGAAGACCACGACCGGATCGTTCGAGGAACGGCTGTACTGGAACACGGTCAGCCTCGAAGGCTTTTTCGCGACGGGCGGGGTCGGGCTCGGCGTCGGTTCGACTCGCGCGTCGAGCTGGATCATCGCGCTGGTGTGCGGGACCGGGGTGATCGGAACGGCGCTGTTGGGGCTGTTCCTGCTCAATCTCGTGTTCCAGCCGATCGTGCGTGCCGGGTTCGCGGATCGGCTGTTGGTCGCGGGCGCCAAACGGAGCTTGCTGATCAGCATGGTGCCCTTTGCGGGGAGTGCGACGTCGGTCGACTTCGGCTTGCAGATCGCGGTCCTGTTCGCCGTGCTGACCGCGATCCCCGCAGCGAGTGCGCCCGAGCGCCCGGTCCCCACAATCGCGGCGCGGTACCGTGGCCGCGCCGCGCCGGTCGGCCGCGTTCAGCGGTCGATGGACCGTTAACCGAGCGTTGGGCGTGCCCTATCGGGTTGCTGCCAGCCGCCGCCGAGCGCGCGGAACAGGTCGACTTGCGCGTCCGCGATGCGGGCGTCGGCGCTGGCGAGATCGGCATCGCTGTCCGCGAACGTGCGTTCGGCGTCGAGCACTTCGAGGAAGTCGATCGTGCCCTCGCGTTGTCGCGCCCGGGTGATGCGCGCGGCGGTCGCGGCACTGTCGCGCGCCGCCTGCAACTGAGTCCGGCGGTCGAGCTCGCGGGCGTAATTGGACAAGGCGGTCTCGGTTTCCTCGAGCGCGACCAGCACGCTGCCGTCGAAGCTGGCGAGCGCACCGCGCGTATCCGCCTGCGCACCCGCGATCCGCGCCCGCGCCGCGGACTGGTTGAGCGTCCAGTTGAGCAAGGGCCCGACCAGCCAGCGGACCGGACCACCGGTGAAGATGTCCCCCACCGTCAGCGCGGTCGAGCCGATCGATCCGCCAAGCGAAATCTGCGGGTAGAGCTGCGACGTCTGCACCCCGATCCGCGCGGTCGCGGCGGCGAGGCGCCGTTCGGCGGCGCGAACATCGGGACGTCGCGCGAGCAACGCCGCACCGTCGCCGACCGGGATCGGCTGGTCGATTCGCGGCGTCGTGGTGCGTGCACCCGCGGTGGCGGGAAGATCCTGCGGGGTGCGCCCGGTCAGCGTCGCGAGCCGGAACAGCGCCGCTTGCCGCTCGGCTTCGATTTGCGGGATGAGCGCGGCGCGCTGGCTGCGCAGCGCGGCGATCCGCACTTCATCGAGCCTGGCGGCGCGTCCTGCCTCGACGCGCTTGCCGGTCAAGGTCGTGGACTTGTCGAGCAGGTCGACGATGCGGCGGGCGACGCCGAGCCGTTCGGCGGACGACGCGGCGTCGACATAGGCGCGGGTGGTCGCCGCGACGATCGAGACGCGCACCGCATCGGCATCCGCCTGCGCCGCGCCGACATCCCCGCGCGCCGCCTCGACATTGCGGCGGACACGTCCGGCAAGATCGACTTCGTAGCTCACGTTGAGTCCGACATCGTAGGTCGCGCGCTCGCGGTTGAGACCGGGGAGGTTCTGGAGCTGCGAGGTGCGCGCATAATTGCCGCTCGCGCCCGCGTTGATCTGCGGTTCGCGATCGGTCTTGGCGCCGCGCAGCGACGCGCCCGCGCTGTCGAGCCGCGCGACCGCGACGCGCAGGTCGGTGTTGGCGGCGAGCGCATCCGCGACCAGGCCGTCCAGGACGGGATCGCGGTACATCCGCCACCAGTCGTCGTCGGGCGCGGCGGTCACGGTCGCGGCGCTGGTGGTGGCGAATGCGGCCGCCGCCTTGGGGGACGGGAGCGGCGCGACGTAGGTCGGCCCGGCGGCGCAGGCGGAGAGCGCGAGCGCGGAGAGGCCGGTGAGCAGAAGGATTTTCATGAGCGGTCCTATTCGGCTGGCTGGAGCGCGTGCGGCGCTACCGGGCCATATGGCGCGGCGGGCGCTGGGGTTGGGCGGCGGCGTTCGAACCGCTGCGCCAGTGCCCGCGCGACGACGTAGAAAGTGGGCGTGAAGAGCAGGCCGAAGCCGGTCACGCCGATCATCCCGAAGAACACCGCGGTGCCGAGCGCCTGGCGCAATTCTGCACCAGCGCCCTCGGCGATCACCAGCGGCACCGCGCCGAGGATGAAGGCGAAGCTCGTCATCAGGATCGGGCGCAACCGGTCGGTCGCGGCGCGCACCGCCGCCTCGACCGGGGAGAGGCCATCCTCGTCCTCGGCTTGCTTGGCGAACTCGACCACGAGGATCGCGTTCTTGGCGGCCAGCGCGATCAGCACGACCAGACCGATCTGCGTGAGCACATTGTTGTCCATCCCGCGCAGGTTCACGCCGGTCATGGCGGCGAGCAGGCACATCGGCACGATCAGGATGATCGCGAGCGGGAGCGTCAGGCTTTCATATTGCGCGGCGAGCACGAGGAAGACGAACACCACCGCCATGCCGAAGACGAGCGCGGCGGTGCTCCCCGCCGACTTCTGCTGGAACGCGATGCCGGTCCATTCGTGCGCATAGCCGGTGGGCAGGGCGGTATCGGCGAGCTTCTCCATCGCGACGAGCGACTGGCCGGAGGACGAGCCCTTGGCGGTATCGCCGTCGACCTCGACCGCGGGGAACATGTTGTAGCGCACGACGCGGTACGGCCCGGTCTTGTCGCGGAAGGTAGAGACCGAGCCGATCGGCACCATCTCGCCGGTGTTCGAGCGCGTCTTGAGGTTGGCGATGTCGGCGGTGGTGTTGCGGAACGGCGCGTCGGCCTGTGCGGTGACGCGGTAGGTGCGCCCCAACAGGTTGAAGTCGTTGACGAACGCCGAGCCGAGATAGACTTGCAACGCCTCGAACACGCGCTCTGGCGGCACGCCCAGCATGTTCGCCTTGGTGCGATCGACATCGGCGAAGATGCGCGGCGTGGCGGTGTCGAAGAAGGTATAGACCTGCGCGAGACCCTTGGTCTGGTTGGCCTTGCCGATCAGGTCATAGGCGGTCTTGCCCATCTCCTGATAGCCGTGGCCGCCCTGGTCCTGCACCATCAGCCGATAGCCACCCGCCGAGCCGATCCCCTGGATCAGCGGTGGGGGGACGATCAGCAAGCGTGCCTCGTTGATGTCGGCGGTGACCTTCTGCGCCTCGCCCATGATCGACGCGAGCGTGACGCCGAGTTTGCGGCGCTCCTCGAAACTCTTGAGCGGGATGTAGGCGGCGGCGCTGTTGGGCGCGAGCGTCTGCGACGGACCGTCGAAACCCGCGAGCATCACCGCGCCTTTGACCCCGGCGAGCGGGAGGATGCGCTTGGCGACCTTCTGCATCACCGCATCGGTGCGTTCGACCGACGAGCCCGGCGGGAGCTGGATCACGGTCAGGAAATAGCCCTGATCCTGCGCGGGGACGAAGCCTGCGGGGGTGACGGTGAAGACGACCGCGGTGAGCGCGATCAAACCGCCGTAAACCAGCATCATTCGGCGCGGCGCTTGCACCAAACGGGCGGTGAGACGACCATAAGCGGCGCTCATTCGCTCGAAACCGCGGTTGAATGCGTCGCCTGCGCGCCGCACGAGCCGGGTGAGGCGACCGCCTGTGCCGGTCGAGATATGGGGCTTGAGCAGCATCGCCGCAAGCGCCGGCGACAGGGTGAGCGAGAGCAGCAGCGAGATGATCGTCGCGGTCGAGATCGTCACCGCGAACTGGCGGTAGAACGCGCCCGACAGGCCGGTCAGGAACACGGTCGGAATGAAAACGGCGCACAAAACCAGTACGATGGCGACAAGCGCCCCCGACACTTCATCCATCGACTTTCGCGCCGCGTCGAGCGGGGAAAGCCCCTGTTCCAGGTTGCGCTCGACATTCTCGACCACGACGATCGCGTCATCGACGACGATCCCGATCGCGAGCACAAGTCCGAACAAAGACAGGTTGTTAAGTGAATATCCGACCGCCGCTAGCACCGCGAATGTGCCGATCAGCGAGACCGGGATCGCGACGATCGGGATGATCGCGGCGCGCCATTTCTGCAGGAAGACGAGGATGACGAGGACGACGAGAATCATCGCCTCGATCAGAGTATGCTTCACCGCGTCGATCGACTGCGCGATGAACTCGGTCGGGTTGTAAATGACCTTGTACGCCAGCCCCTTAGGGAACTTCTTCGACATCGTCTCCATCTCGGCGGACACCGCCTGCGCGGCGGCGAGCGCGTTGGAGCCGGGACGCTGGAAGACCGCGGCAATGACGGTCGGCTTGCCGCTGAGATAGGTGTTCGCGCCATAATCCTGCGCGCCGAGCTCGACCCGCGCGACGTCGGACACCTTGACCTGACGGCCGTCGGTGTCGGTGCGGATCACCACGTCGGCGAACTGTTTGGGGTCGGTCAGGCGGCCCTGCGTCTCGACGTTGAGCTGGAACGCGTTGCCCGTAGCGTAAGGCGGCTGGCCGAGCGTACCCGCGGCGACCTGGACGTTCTGGGCGCGCAAAGCGGCGACGATTTCGCCCGCGGTAAGATCGAGCGCGGCGGCGCGACCGGGGTCGATCCACACGCGCATCGAATAGTCGCGTGCGCCAAAGAGTTGCACGTCGCCGACGCCGTCGATGCGGCTGAGGCGGTCGCGGACTTGCGTCAGCGCATAGTTGGAGATGTATCCGCGATCGAGCGAACCGTCGGGCGAGACGAGGTTGACGACCATCAGGAAGTCCGGCGACGTCTTGCGCGTCACCACACCCAATCGCTGCACATCTTCGGGCAGGCGCGGGACGGCGACCGCGACGCGGTTCTGCACCAGCACCTGTGCCGCATCGAGGTTGGTGCCGATCTTGAAGGTGACGGTGATCGTCACCTTGCCGTCGCCGGTCGATTGCGACGACTGGTACAGCATGTTGTCGACGCCGTTGATTTCCTGCTCGATCGGCGCGGCGACGGTCTCCGCGACCGTCTCGGCGGATGCACCGGGATAGACCGCGCTGACGGTGACGGTCGGGGGTACGATGTCGGGATATTGCGACACGGGGAGCCCCAAGTAGGCGATCAGCCCGACGATGGTGATGACCACCGCGATGACTCCGGCGAAGATCGGCCGGGTGATGAAGAAGCGCGAGAAGCGCATGGTGCGAGTTCCTATTCCGCGGGCACACTCCCTCCTTCCCCGGCGGAGGCCGGGGTTCAGGAGTGGAACGGCAGTGAATGGAGCCGAGAGTGCGTCCCGACTGGGCCCCGGCCTTCGCCGGGGTAGAAGGCGGCTATTTGGTCAGCGTCGCTTCGCCCGCGATCGGCTGCGCCATCGGTGCGGCTGTATCCGCTGACACCGCGATCTTGCCCAGCGTCGGCGCGACCTTGGCCCCGGGCATCGCCATTTGCGTGCCTTTGATGATGATCCGGTCCTTGGGGCCGACGCCCGAGCGAATCACGCGCATCCCGTCGACCACCGCGCCGACGACGACCGGTTTGGCGGTGACGACATTGTTCGCATCGACCGTCAGCAGCACCTTGCGCGCCTGATCGGTCTGCACCGCATCGTCGGGAACGAGTAGCGCGGGTTTGGTCCCGGCGCTGGCGAGCCGCATGTTGCCGAACATCCCCGGCGTCAGGAACAGCCCCGGATTGGGCAGCACCGCCCGCCCGCGGATCGTCCCCGAATGCGTGTCGAGCCCGTTGTCGGTAAAGTCGAGCTTGCCCTTCCAGCGATGCGCGCTCTCGTCCTGCAACTGGATCTCGACCGCGGGCGCGGCGGCGCCCGGTCGGCGGGCGCGCTGGGTCTTGAGGTACAGCGCTTCGGACCCGTCGAAGGTGAAGTAGATCGGGTCGAGCGCGTTGATCGTGGTCAGCACGTTGCCGCCGGTGCCTTCGCCGCCCGCAACCTGATTGCCCGCATCGACCTTGCGGTCCGAGATGCGTCCGCCGATCGGTGCGCGGATCTGGGTGAACGACACGTCGAGCGCCCGCGCGCGGACGCGTGCCTGCGCCGCGGCGAGCCCCGCTTGCGCCGCCTTGAGCTTCCCACGCAGCGCATCGACTTCGCCCGCCGAGACCGCTTCGTCATCGATCAGGCGTGTCGCGCGACCAAGGTCGGTGCGCGCGAGAACGAGCGCGCTCTGCGCGCTCGCTTCGTTGGCGCGTGCTTCGGCGAGCGCCGCCGCGAACGGGCGCGCATCGATCGTGAAGAGCAACTGGCCCGGGCGGACCACGTCGCCATCATGGAAATGGACGCCAGTCACTTCGCCGGCGACGCGCGGACGCACCTCGACCGAGCGGCTTGGCGCGAAACGGCCGACATAATCGTCCCACTCGCTGATCTGGCGGACCAGCGGGGTCGCGATCGTCACCGCAGCGGGGGGCGGGGCGGCGGCGACCGCGTCGGAATGGTCGAACAACTTGACGCCAAGGACGCCCGCGATCGCGACTGGCACGAGGATCGCGCTGCGTTTCTGCCAGCGGGTCCAGCGTTTCGGCGGCGTAGCGTCGATTTGCGCGCTGTGCTCGGTCGTCGCGATCGGTGTGATCATGTTCATGCGGACGTACTCCGGGCTGGCTTGCCGATCCGCAGGCCAGTGATGCTGGTGACGAGCGTCTCCATCTGCGCCTCGGAGAAACCGTTTTCATGGAAGTTGCCAATTTCGGTGACGGGCATCGCATAGCCGCGATGGCGCGCGTAGACGGCGGCGCGGCGGAGCGCTTCGAGCTTGGGATCAGCGAGACGCGATGCGGTGCCGCGCCCGAATACCGTGCCCAGCGCGCGGGACATGCGACCGGGCGTGTTGAGGCTGCCGAGCGTATCCCGCTGCGCCAGCGCGATGACGCTCCATTCGAGCGCGGAGAAGCCGGCGCGTGCGGCGGTCGTCGGCTCGGTTGGCAGGGCCGCCGACGCGGTCTGGCTGCGCGCGGGGACGGGTGCGGCGAATGGGTGGTTGATGTCGAAATAGGCCATGGAAATTCCCCCTTCGGGTCTTTGCAGGACGCACGACCGGCATCGCGGACGAACCATCGTCAACGGTGGGAAGGTCGCAAGGCGTGGTGATGCCGCTGACGGAGACGCACGGCGCGCCGTCTGGCGGTTCGGATGATGAGGAATACGGGCGCGCGCTGGGTGCGCGGGCCGGATCAGGTGGTTGAGAGAATCATGGGCAGGAACCCCTTTGCCGGCACCAGGTCCACAGTAGAACCCGGCTTCAGTACCAGTCGGTATATAAAGGGCTGAAGCATTCCGTCAACTGCATTCTATACCGGTCCGAATATTTATCTCAAGGGGGCTGATAGCCCTACTTGGTCGGCCAGACCGCCATGCTCGTTGCAACCAGCTCGCTCAGTTCCGTACACGTCGCACCCGAGCCGCCCTGCAGGGCGAGACCCTGCAGGATCGCAAAGAGAAACCGGGTAAGCGCCGCCGGTGTCATGCCCTCGGGCAATTCGCCCGCCGCCTGCGCTTCCTCGAACCGCCGAATCAGGGCTGCCTCCGACGAAGCACGACGCTTGACCACCGCGGCCTTGATCGTCTCGGCTTCCGCGCCGCACGTCGCCGCGCTGATCACGCCGAGACATCCCTTGGGATCGCACGTGCTCATCTGCATCTCGAGCGCGCCGCGCAACAACCGCTCGGCCACGCCGCGCGCGCTGGGGGCATCCAGCGCGGACGTCATATAGGCCAGCTTCTCGCGTTCGTAGAGATCGAGCGCCTTGTTGAACAACGCTTCCTTGTTGCCAAACGCGGCATACAGGCTGGGCTTGGTAATCCCCATCGCGCTGGTCAGTTCGGTCATCGACGCGGCTTCATAGCCGTTGCGCCAGAACACGAGCAGCGCCTTGCCGAGCGCGACGTCGATGTCGAACTCGCGGGGCCGGCCTTTCGGGGCGGAGATGGAACACACGCTATTCATACCGAGCGGTATATAGGCATGGCCGCGCAAACGTCCAGCGATACGCCGCGAACCGCCGTGGCCGCGGTCGTTCGATCACGGCCTGCCGGTCAGCATCAGCCGGCGTACGTCGTCCGTGGTCTGGTTGTTCGCGCCCAATCGTTCGATCAATTGCGCCGGACGGCTCCCGCGCAGGCCGGCGAGCGTCAGCGTCTTGTCGCGGACATAGGTATAGACCCCGCTGACCGCGAAGGCGGTGGCGTGGCGGATATGGACGCGCTGCGCCGCCTCGGTCGCGCGGAACGCTTCGCTTTCGAGGAAGGCACGCCGCGTCAATGGTGTCGCGAACGCGAGCTCCAGGATCGCGATCGCGGTGCGTTCGGGCGGGACCTGGTGATCGACCTTGGGGGCGGGCGGTGCCGGATTCGCATTGTCGTAGCGCTCAGGCAGATGCAGTCGCACCTTGAGCACCGCTGCCGACGCCGCGAGCATTTCCGCGAACTCGGTGAGGAAGGCGCGGAACGCCGCGAGATCGTCGCCCGCCGCGCCGAAATGGACATGGATTCGGTCGAACCCATCGTCGGCATTGGGGATCGGATCGGGAATACGGTCGATCAACGTGCGTGACCCATCCGGGAGCGCATAGGCGACGGTGGCGGCGAAGATGTTCTGTTCGTCCGAGAACAGGATAGGACTGGCGTCGTTGAACGTCGCCTGGTCCGCGGCGGAGGCGAACCCGATCTCCACGCCGCCGTCGAGCGCATAGTCCGGGAAGGGCGTTATGCCGTCGACGGCGGGCCACAGATGCGCATCCTGATCGCGGTCGAAATGATTCTGCACGTACCAGCCGAGGCCGGGAATCCGCGCGCACAGCGGGCCGTGGACGTCGCGCCAATAGGTGGCGAACAGGTCGTGCGGGACATGCGGTCGCCGCAGCACGGTGGTGTAGCTGTTGATCGCAATGCTGGCGTCGCGGGCCGCGTAATCGTGATCGGTGGCTGGCTTGGGCATTCGGATGCTCCTTTGACGCAGCGTCGATGGTCAACGCTGGGAGGGTGTTCGGGCTGCAAAGACCTGTGCCTCCCCTCCCTGGAAGGGAGGGGCCGGGGGTGGGTCGGTGTGAGGCTGGCGGTGCGTTCGATTTGCGGGCCGACCCACCCCTCGATCCCCTCCCTTCCAGGGAGGGGAGGCAAACGGGATCAGCGCTTCAGCCGCGCGACCAGCGGGGTCAGCACCACCGCCAGCAGCGCGACCGCCGCCGCGACGTAACCCACGCTCGGCAGGCCGCTATGGACGATGATCGTTCCGCCGATGATCGCGCCGAGGCCGATCCCGGCATTCGCCATCGAGACGTTGAGCGTCCCCGCGAGCGCCTGTGCGTGGCTGGCCGATTGCATCACGCGGACCTGGCAGATCGGGTAGAGCGCGGTGTTCGCGACACCCCACACCGCCAGCGCCACGCCGAGCCACACGGGCGATCCGACGAACGCGGTGGTCGCCGCGATCCCGACCGCGAGCACCAGCGCCGCAACCGCGGTGACCTGCAGTGGTCCCTTGCCGACGAAATGCCCGCCAAGCCAGTTGCCCGCCAGCCCGACGATCCCGAACCCCATCAGCCACCAGCCGACCTGACCCGCCGGGATTCCGGCAAGCTGCTGCAGCGTATCGGCAAGATAGGTGTAGGCGGTGAACATCGCGGTGAAGACGACGACCGACAGGACGACGTTGCCGAGGAAATACGGGTCTTTCAGGATTTGCGCCTGTTCGGCGAGCCGGACCCGAGCGGGGCGCGCGAGCGTCGGCATGACGAAGAACAGCAGCACGCCCATCAGCAGCGACAGGGCCGACAGCCCCCAGAACGTCCCGCGCCAGCCGAACGCGTCCGACGCGAGGGTGCCGAGCGGAATGCCAAGCACCATCGCGCCCGAGATTCCGAGGTAGACGTTGGCGACCGCCTTGCCCGACCGTTTGGGCCCGGCGAGCGCGCCGGCGGTTTCGCTCGCGGTGCCCCAGAACACCGGGAGCGCGAGCGCGGGCAGGAACCGGGCGAATCCGAGGATCCAGATGTTGGGAGCGGCGGCGGCTAACGCGTTCGCACCCGCAAAGAGCAACAGGATGACGACGAATAGCCGCTTGCGTTCGAAATGCGAGAGCATCGCGGTCAGGAACGGACCCGCAAGCATGACGGTGAAGGCGAACAGCGTCACCAATTGTCCCGCCACCGCGACCGAAACGCCGAGGTCGCGCGCCAGGCTCGGCAGCAACCCGACGATGATGAACTCGGTCGTGACGATCACGAACGCCGAGATCGCCAGCAACAGTACGGCAAGGCTGTTGCCGCTCGTCTGCGGCGGTGCCCCGGCATGGGCGGTAGATAGAGTGGTAGGGGGCATCGGGACGTCTCCAACGGAAGCTCTCCGATGTAGGATGACGAAACGTCTCGTCACGCGGCAAGAATTCGCCTAACTTGTGACCAATCGTCATCAATCGTGAGCCAGCATGATTCCGTCGGAACGCCTCAAGGGCATCGAGGCCTTCGTCAGTGCGGCGGATGCGGGGAGTTTCACCACCGCGGGCAAGCGGCTCAACCTGTCGAGCTCGGCGATCAGCAAGACGATCGCGCGGCTCGAGGCCCGGCTCGGCAGTCGCCTGTTCGACCGGACGACACGGCGGCTGACGCTGACCGAGGCGGGCGCCGCATTCTACGACACGTGCGTGCGGGTGCTGGCGGATCTGGTCGAGGCGGAGGCGGTGCTCGCGGCGCATCGCTCCGAGGCGGTCGGGCGGATCAAGGTCGACGTACCCGTGGCGTTCGGGCGGATGCGCGCGATGCCGCTGATGCTGGCGTATGCCGAGCGTAACCCAAACGTGCGGCCACATGTCACCTTCACCGATCGGCTGGTCGACATCGTCGAGGAAGGGGTCGACGTCGCGGTGCGGATCGGCACGGTGGCGGCATGGCCCGATGCGCTGGGGCACCGCCATCTCGGGACCGAACGCGTGATCGTCTGCGCGTCGCCTGCGTATCTTGCGCGGCATGGCGTGCCGAAGACGATCGACGCGCTGATGCAGCGGGACTGCATCCTGTACGGTCGCGCGGATGGCAGCACGATCGCGTGGCGGTTCGCGGATGGCGCGGGCGGGGTCGAGCATCGCCCGATGGAGCCGCGGATCGTGCTCGGCAGCGCGGAAGCGCAGGTCGAGGCGGTCAAGGCGGGGTTCGGAATCGCGCAGCTCGCGACCTGGCTGATCGCGGACGAACTCGCGCGGGGCGATCTGGTGGAGGTGCTGCCAGACCAGGCGACCGATGGGTTGCCGCTCCACCTGGTCTGGCAGCGCAGCCGTCAGTTCAGCCCAAAGGTCGATGCGTTGCTGGAGGTGCTGAGCGCCGGGTTGCGGATCGACTGAGTCACGCCCGGTCCTTCTTCGTCTCGGGCATCGCGAGCAGATACAGCGTGAACCCGGCTGCGGCGATCGCGGAGAGCGTCAGGAAGCTGACGCTGTACCCCGCCCAGACGATCACGCTGCCAGCAAGCGATGCGGAGAGCGCAGCACCCAGCCCCTGGGTCGTGGCAACCGCGCCCTGGCTGACGTTGAACCGCCCGCTGCCCTCGGTGAGGTCCGCGATCACGACCGGGAACAGCGCGCCGAAGATCCCCGCGCCGACGCCGTCGAGCGCCTGCACGCCGACCAACCAATACGGGTCGTTCGACACCGTATAGAGCGCCCCGCGCGCCGCGAGGAAAGCGAAGGCGAGCAGGAAGATCGGTTTGGTCCCGAACCGTTCGGTGCAGCGCCCGACGACGATCGCGACCGGGACCATCACGAGCTGCGCCGCCACGATGCACGCCGCGGTGAGCGAGGTCGCCTGATCCTTGCCCACGGTCTTCGCGAGCAACTGGCTGACCGAGGTGAGCATCGCCGCGTTCGACAGGTGGAACAGGAACGCGATGGCGGCGAACAGCATCAGCGGGCGGTTCTCGACCAGCGCCTTCCAGCCGCTCGGCTCTTCACAGCCCTCCTCGGGTTCGCAATCGAGCCCGCGCGCGACCGCATTGTCGATGTCCTTGTTGCGGATGCGGAAGGTGGTCGCGACGCTGGCGACGGTCAGCCCCGCCATCAGCCAGAACACGACGACCGGCCCGAACTTCCACGCCAGCGCGCCCGCAAGCGCGGCGGACACGGCGTTGCCCGCGTGGTTGAACGCTTCGTTGCGCGCGACTCGCTTGGCGAAGAGCTTGGGTCCGACGAGCCCAAGCGTGATCGCGGAGATCGCGGGCGCGAACACCGCCCCTGCGACCGCGGCGATCGATTGCGTCACCGTCACCGCCGCAAAACCCGATACGACCGGCAGGGACAGGCTGCTGATCGTTACCAGCAGCGCGGCGATCATCACGATCCGCGGCTTGTTCTTGCTGCGATCGATCAGTCCCCCGGCGGGTGTCTGCGCAAGCAGCCCGACGATCCCGGCGATCGTCAGCACCAGGCCTACGGTCGCTTCGTTCCAGCCGTGGGCTGGCCCGCGGACTGCGACGAGATAGATCGCGAGATACGGGCCGAGCCCATCGCGGACATCGGCA
Source organism: Sphingomonas sp. PvP055 (assembly GCF_040546365.1). Classification (NCBI taxonomy): domain Bacteria; kingdom Pseudomonadati; phylum Pseudomonadota; class Alphaproteobacteria; order Sphingomonadales; family Sphingomonadaceae; genus Sphingomonas; species Sphingomonas sp. PvP055. The sequence goes on along the minus strand of NZ_JBEPNS010000001.1, from coordinate 3,445,659 downwards.
AGGAAGAAGTTGAGGGCGTCGAGCGTCGTGCCCGGTTTCGAACGCCCGGGAGCGGCGCCTCCGGACTGGGGAGGTGCGAAGGCAGTGGCCATAAAGGGTCTCGCGCAGTGAAGGGGGGGCGGGGCAGGTAGGGAGAAAGTCAGGGGCGGCAGGTCAGCCCAGGGCGACACGCCGCCAGCAGCGCGGCGGCGAGGGCCGGAATCATCGTGATCGCGCCAACCTTGAGGAAGCGCCAGAAGCCGACGTCTTCCCCCTCGCGGCGGATCGCCTGCAACCACAGGATCGTGGCGAGCGACCCGGTGATCGACAGGTTCGGGCCGAGATCGACCCCGATCAGCAGCGCGTCGATCACCATCCGCGGCGGGTGCGCCTGCGCCACCGCGCTGCTGGCGATCAGCCCGGCGGGCAAGTTGTTGATGAGGTTCGACCCGAAGGCGAGCACCGTGCCAGCGGTCAGCGCACCCCAAGTGGGGTCGGCGGCGACATCGCGCAGCATTTGCGCGACCTGCCGGATGACGCCGGTATGATCGAGCGCCTCGACCAGCACGAACAGCCCCGCGACGAGCGGCAGCACGCTCCACGACACGTCGCGCGCCACCGCAAGCGGTGAGGTCCGCGTGTACATTGCGACGACCAGCGTGGTCGCCACCCCGGCGATACAGGTCGGCAGGCCGAGCTGAATGTCGAAGGCAGAAGCCGCCAGCAGCGCGATCGCGGTGGCGATGATCCCGCCCAGCGCGATCTTCCCGCCGGTCGTCAGCGGCGTGCGCTCGACCCCGGACAGGCATTCCCCGACGATCCGGGTACGCTCGACTTGGCGCAGCACCAGGAAGGTCACCACGATCGCCGCGATCGAGGGGAGCGCGAACGAGCCGAACCACTGCCCGAGCGGGGGCATATGCCCCCCATAGAGCACGAGATTGGCGGGGTTCGAGATGGGCAGCACGAAGCTCGCCGCGTTGGCGATCAGCGCGCACGCGAAGAGCAGCGGCAGCGGCTCCGCCTTGGCCTTGCGCGCCGCAGCGTAGACTGCGGGCGTCAGCACCACCGCGGTGGCGTCGTTCGACAGGAACGTCGTCGTGACGACGCCGGTCGCATAGACGAGCAGGAAAAGGCGCGCGCGAGACCCGTTGGCGTGGTTCACCGCGGTTGCTGCGACCCAGTCGAACAAGCCGCGCTGGCGACAGGTTTCGCTCAGCAGCATCATGCCGATCAGGAACAGATAGACGTCCGCCCCCTTGCCGACCGCCGCCAGGGCTGCCTGGAGCGGGAGCAGACCGAGCTCGAGCAATAATCCGGCGCCAAGCGTGGCCCAGATCGCCTCGGGCCAGCGGAACGGGCGCGTGATGACGCCAGCGGTGGAGGCGGCGCAAATTCCCCAGGTCAGGCCGGTCGCAAGTGTCACCGGCAAGGGCGCGCGCGAACGGTCGACACACGCCTAAAACATTCGATCATCACGCAGAGCTCCGAATCCCAGCCACCGTAACGTAAAGGGGCCGATATGGTCGCAACGGTACGAAGATTGTTTTCCGGCGGATGTCGTCGGGAGGCATCGTCTCGTCAAAGCCCTGATATCAAGGCATTGACAGCGATCGACTGAACCGCGCCGTTCAGCTTCAGTTTAGGTTGAGCGTTTGCGGATGGCTGTGGCGGACCCCGGTCGACGCTCTGCGCCGACCGGGGTGCTCAACCCATTACGCGATGTTCAGACCGACATCGACGTTATTGCGGGTCGCGTTGGAGTATGGGCAAACTTCGTGCGCGGCATGCGCAAGCTTTTCAGCGTCGGCCTTCTCGACACCTGGCAGCGTGATGAAGAGGTCCACGGTGATGCCGTAGCCGCCCTCCGAGCGCGGTCCGAACCCGACTTCCGCCGTGACACTGGCGTCGGTAGGAACCTTGACACCGGCCTTGCCCGACACCGCCTTCATCGCGCCGAGGAAGCAGGCGGAATATCCTGCCGCGAAAAGCTTCTCCGGATTGGCACCGACACCGCCGGGGCCGCCCATTTCCTTGGGCACGACCAGCTTGACGTCGACGGATCCGTCATCGGAGCGGGTCGATCCGTCACGACCGCCCGTGGCGGTGGCCTTGGTCTTGTAGATAACGTCGATGGACATACGGATGCCTTTCGTTTGGGTTGCGCTGGGCAAACGGTTTTCGCTGCATTTGGGTGCATCGATCCATGCGGGCGTCGACGAGGCGTGTGGGAACCGACCACCACGCGCGTTCGTCCACCCCCCGGATCGGGGATTGGTGCCCCGGCGCAGGGGAAGCATGACCGACGCAGCAACGAACCACCGCTTGCGGATCGCGCAAGTCGCCCCGGTGATCTTTCCCACGCCGCCCACGGGATCGGGCGGGACCGAGCGGGTCGTGCATGATTTGACCGAGGCACTGGTGGGGCAGGGGCATGACGTCACGCTGTTCGCGCCGTCGGACAGCGTCACGTCGGCGCGGCTGATTTCTGCGGGACCGAGCCTTGCGGCGCTCAAGCGCTCGCGCGGGGACGTTGCGCCCGGCGTGCCCGCCGCGCTGGAGGCGATGCAGCTCGATCTGCTCGGCGCGCGGTTGGACCGGTTCGACATCATCCATTGTCATGGCGAGTTTGCGCATGCGGCAGTGCTTGGCGCGGCGCGGTCGCGGAGCATCACGACGGTGCACTGGCGGCTCGACGAATGCGACCGGGAACTGTTCTTCGGGCACTTTGCCGATTTGCCCGTCGCTGCGATTTCGGCATCGCAAGCGTCTGCCCTACCGCGCGCGAACCTCGCGGGGATCGTCCACCACGGGATCGCGCGCGACCGCTATACGCTCGGCGATGGGGCTGGCGGCTATCTCGCCTTCATCGGGCGGATGACCGACCAGAAGCGCCCCGACCGGGCGATTGCGATTGCCACGGCGGCGGGGATGCCGTTGCGGCTGGCGGGTGCGGTCGATGTCGGCAATCCGACCTATTTCGAACGCCACGTCGCGCCCGCGCTCGGCGACACGATCACGCATGTCGGCGAGTTGGACGACAAAGCGAAGCAGCAGTTGCTGGGCGGTGCGGTGGCTTTGCTGTTTCCGATCGACTGGCCCGAGCCGTTCGGTCTCGTGATGATCGAAGCGATGGCGTGCGGGACTCCGGTGATCGCCTGGGACAAGGGCAGCGTGCGTGAGATCATCGAGCCGGGCGTGACCGGGTTCATCGTTTCCAGCAAGGCGGACGCGATTGCCGCGGTGGCGCAGGCGGCGGCGCTCGATCGCGGTGCGATCCGCCGCGCGTTCGAAGCGCGCTTCACCGCGGAGCGCATGGCGCGCGCCTATGTCGATTTGTACATGGCGCAGATTGCCGGGGCGACGGCATGACCGTGCGGCACGCCGCACGCTGGCGGTGTCCGGTGTGCGGCAATCCCGACTGGCACCAACGATTCGACGATGCGGGGACGCACGGCGAGGAATGCACGCACTGCGGGCTATGGGTCGCCGCGGACGTTCCGCTGGACGGGGTCGAACGCGCGATCCGGGGCCGGCTGGCGGACGGGACGGCGCGCGCCCTTGGCACGGATCCCTGGTCGATGACTGCGGAAGCGTGGCGCAACGCCGCGTGGCGGTTCGGCTATGTGGTGGAGCAGGGGCACGCATCCCCGGCGCAAGCGCGCAATCATACGATCACGCTCGGGATCATCACGCAGCCATCCGAATGTGACGCGGCGGCGGCGCTCGTTGCGACATTACCGGAGTTCGGGCGGCGGATCGTGCTGATCGATGCGCCGGATGCGGCGCCGTGGGCGGCGCGGTTTCCCGGCGTGGAAGTGCATGCCCATCCCCTCGACGGAAATTTCGCGGCGCAGCGCAACCGGGTTCAGGCGCTCGCCGGGGACGGGTGGGTGCTCCAGCTCGACAGTGATGAACGCCCGGACCCGCTGCTGCGCGAAAGTCTGGGATGGCTCGTGTCGGCGGCGGAAGCGGACGGGCTACGGTCGCTCGGGTTGGCGCGGCGCAATCTGGTCGACGGTGTGGCGTCGGCGTTGTTTCCCGACATCCAGTATCGGCTCAACCGCGCCAACGTGCGGTTTTCGGGAGCGGTGCACGAACGTCCGGTCGTCCCGTTCGCGCAGACCTCGCTCGCGCTGGTGGGTGCGATCGAGCATCGGCTCGATTCCGCGCGGGTCCGTGTGCGCACGTTGACCTATGCCGCCATGTCGGCCGACGGCGCGCGCGCCGAGGACGAGGCGCGATTGCTGCGGCCATTCGATCCGATCGCCGATCGGTAAGCCGCGATGGTCTGTTCGCCGAGCGTCCGCCGGGTGAATTGCCCCGATGCCGCGCGGCTGGCGGCGGCATAGCGCGCACGTACGGCGGAATCGGCGATCAGCGGACGCAGTGCGGCGGCGACAGCTTCGGCGCTGCAGCGGGCCGCCAACGCGCCGGCGCCGCTTTCGCCGACGAAGAGCCGTGCGCTCGCGTCCTCGGCGCAGGCGACCACGGGGCGACCAAACATCATCGCTTCCTGGTACACGAGACCGAAGCTCTCGTAGCGCGATGGCGCGACCACGACGTGTGCCGCTTCGAATAGATCGTGCAACGCAGTCTCATCGACACGGTGGAACAGACGCAGAAACGACTGTGCTTGAGCGGGAAGCATGGCGACATCCTCCGCCTGTGCCCCGACCAGCGTCAGGCGGAACGCCGGCAGGCATCCGGCGGCCGTGTCCGCTGCAAGCAGGGCGACGGCGCCGCACAGCGCGTCGAAGCCCTTGCGCGGCTCGTTCCGGCCAACGAACAGCAGTTCGACCGGATTCTGACTGGTCGGGTACGTCGCTCGCCGACCGCGCTCGGTGATCGCCTGTGGCAAACTGAGGCCGATCACAGCGTGGCGCGGTCCAGGGGGCGGCACGTCGTAGAGGTCCGCGATGGTATCGCCATGCGCGGCAGTATTCGAAATCAACCCGCCGCTCCAGCGCGCCGACAGGCGTTCGATCAGCGTCGCGCCCGCCCGATCGAACCGGTTCCGCAACGTCGGGTCCTGCGCCAGCGAGATCGCCGCGGGCGTCGAATTGCGCGTCACCAGTGGCATCCTCCGGGTCGCGGCGATACCGGCGCCGGGGGCGTACCAGTTGGTCGCCTCGATAACGTCGAAGGGACGCAGGCGATGCTCCGCCATCACTGCACCGCGAAACGCGAGCGGTGCAGCAAGATGCCCGAACGCGGCCAGCCGCCGCAACGTAGCGAGCCCGCCGCGCGGCGCACAGCCGATGATGTCGAGTGCGCCATCTCGCGTTCGCCCGTGTCGGTCGAGCGTAAACACGCGAACATTCGCGCCAGCCTCGGCCACCGCATGCGCGATTTCGAGAGCCGCGCGAGAAAGCCCGCTTTTCTCGGGTGGTAACGCCCAAGTCAGCAGCCCGACCTGCAACGGCGAGGAGACTTGCTCTGGATCAGGTAGATTCACGACCATCGTGCCGGAACTGCGATGAGCGCGGATCTGTTCCCTGTTTCTGTATCTCCAGTGAACGGTAACCATGTTCGTACTTCACATCGCATTGCAAGGCTGCCTTCGCGGGCACGATGTGGAATATGGCATGACGGCCGACACCGGCGGACACATCCGCTATCTACTCGATCTCGTCCGCGCGAGCGATGCCCATCCGGCGATCGACCGGATCGAGATCCTGACGCGGGCCTTCGTCGACCCGGAGCACGGCGAATGTTACGATCAGTGGATCGAGACAATCGACGATCACACGCGGATCGTTCGTTTGCGGAGTGCCGATCAGGCCTATCTCGCTAAGGAACAGCTCTGGACCCAGCACGATAGTCTGGTCGAGGCGGCCGTCGCGCATATCAGCGCGCTCGATCGTTGGCCGGACGTGATCCACGCGCATTATGCGGACGCCGGCGCCCTTGCTGCCGAAATCGAAGCGCGATTGGGCATACCGTACGTCTTCACGGCGCATTCGCTGGGACATGTGAAGCGCGCGGCGTTCGACGGTCCGTGCCGCGAAGTTGACGGACTGGAGCGCCGCATCGCGATCGAGGATCGCGCCATTGCCGGTGCATCGGCGATCATCGCCTCGTCGCGCGACGAGGCGGAACTGCAATATGCGCTGTACGATGCGTATGATCCGGGCCGGATTCGCATCATTGCGCCGGGCAGCGACGTTCACGACTTCGCCGAAGCGAAGACGGACCCAGCCATCGACGCATCGATCGGTCGGTTCCTTGCCGATCCGTCCAAGCCGACCATCCTTGCGATCGCACGCCCCGTTTCGAAGAAGAACCTAGCGGGACTGGTCGAGGCCTACGGCCGTTCCCCGGCGTTGCAGGAAGCGGCCAATCTGGTGATCGTTGCGGGGACGCGGGAAGACCTGCGCACGCTCGAACCCGAAGTGCGCGACAATCTCGCCGAACTGCTTATCCTGATCGACCGGTACGACCTGTACGGCAAGGTTGCTTATCCCAAGACGCATCGGCCCTGCGACATTCCCGCTGTTTACGCGCACGCCCGCACGCGGCGGGGGGTGTTCGTCAATCCGGCTCTCAACGAGCCGTTCGGACTGACTCTGCTGGAAGCGTCGGCATCGGGCCTCCCGGTCGTGGCGACCGACAGCGGCGGGCCGAACGACATCGTAGAGACTTGTGGTAACGGCCTGCTGGTCGATCCGCGCTCGCCCGATGCGATTTCCGACGCGCTGCTGGCGATCCTGGGCAATGCAGCTCGCTACGAGCAATATGTCGCTGGTGGTCGCACCGCGATGCGCGTTTACGACTGGACCGCACATGTCGCGATCTACGCCGACTTGCTGGCCGAAGTCGCCGCCGCCCCAATGGCGCAATCCGTTGGGCACAGGGATGCGGACCATCTGCTCGTGTCCGATATCGACGGCACGCTGCTCGGGTGCAGCGATGCTTTGTCGGCGTTTCGGCAGTGGCATGGCGATGAGCGCGCGCTCGTCTTCGCGGTGGCGACTGGCCGCAGCTTCCACAGTGCGATGGCGGTATTGGCGCAGCATCATGCGCCATTGCCCGCGATCGTGATCTCCTCGGTTGGATCGGAAATCTACCATCGCCAGCCGGGTGGTGTGTATGCGCGCGATACCGCTTGGGACGCGAAGGTTGCCGCGGGTTGGGACCGCGAATCAATCGCGCGCGTCATCGCTGAGGAAGGCGGGCTGACACCGCAAAGCCCGCTCGAGCAACGCCGCGCCAAGCTCAGTTACATGATCCAGGGTGATCCCGATGCAGGTCGGCGGCTGCGGACTTTACTCGACTCCCGCGGTCTCTCGTGCACGATCATCCAGAGCCACGGGCGGTATCTTGACGTGCTGCCGTTCGCGGCATCCAAGGGCACGGCGGTTGAGCATGTCCGCCAGGCGCTCGGGCTCGCGGCGGGGCAAGTCGTCGTTGCGGGGGACAGCGGCAACGACATCGAGATGTTGCGGTCGGTCCCCAATGCGATCATCGTCGGCAATCATTCGGACGGGCTTGCCGAGCGGAAGGACCTTAGCCGCTGCTACGTCGCGCGCAGCAGTTACGCCAACGGCATTCTCGAAGGCGTTGCGCACTTCCGCAAGACCGCCCAGCGCGCGTGACGATCAGCGTTTTGACGATCGTCCGTGGACGATCGGCGCACCTCGCCAATCTGATCGCGGGGCTCGATCGGCAAACGCGCCTGCCCGACGAGCTGGTGATCGCGTGGATGCAGGACACGCCGACGCCCCTGCCGGCGACCCGCTTCCCGGTGCGATCGGTAATGGTCCCCGGCGATCCGATGCCGCTCGCGGCTGCGCGCAACCGCGCCGCAGCCGCTGCACGGGGCAAGCAATTGATCCTGCTCGATGTCGATTGCATTCCGGCGCGGGGACTGGTCGAACGCTATGGCGCGACGGCGGACGCGGCGGGTGTCCGGCTTGGCGAGGTGCTGTACCTGCCGCCAGGAGACCCCACGGGGGCGAGCGATTCTGCGCTCGACCGGATCGGCGTGCGGCACCCGGCCAAACCCGCGATCGCCGAGGACGAGGTTCGCCCGACACCGAGCCACGGCGAATTGTGGGGCCTGTCGTTCGCGATGTCCGCCGCCGACTGGGCGCGAACGGGTGGTATGGACGAGCGATATGTCGGTTACGGCGGGGAAGAGACCGACTTTGCCGCGCGGCTCGAACGCGCGGGGGTGACGATGGCGTGGGTCGGCGGTGCGCGGGCGTATCACCAGCATCATCCGATCCATATTCCTCCGCTCCAGCATTTCGAAGCGATCCTGCGCAACGCGCGGCTGTTCCATGCGACATGGGGGCGGTGGTGCATGGACTATTGGCTGGGCCAATTCGCCGAGCGTGGCCTGATCACGATCGAGGATGCGTGCCTGACCGTACTGCGGCATCCTACCCCGGACGAAGTCGCCGCGACGCTGGAGGCGTCCGCGCTGTTCAGCTGAGCAGGACGGCGGCGGTTACGCCGCCGATAGCAACGGGGGCGCGTCGTTCCCTACGCCCTGCGCGACCTGCGTCGAAATCGGTGTCTCGTTCGCCCACAAATCCACCGCCATCCGTTCGAGATAGGTCGCGGCTTTCTGCGCTGCGGTAGAGTCGTACAGGGCCGCTAGCGCAGCCGGGTCGAGCGCTTTCGCAGCATCCAGGATCTTGCGCCACGGCGCGAGCGCACCGGGCCATTCCCGCAGCATGACCGCGGCGCCCACTTCGGCGAGCCGTTCGGCCTTGCGCGTCTGTTCGGCAAAGTATCGCCATTCCGGGGCACACACATAGGGCCGCCCGACGCGGGCGATTTCGTGGACGGTATTGTCCCCGGCGGAGGCGATGACGACGTCCGCTGCGGCGATGTAATCGGTCACGCCCGCGACCCAGCCCAGCTCGCGCAGATTCCCGAAATCGGTTTCATGCCCCTCGCGATGCGTCGGCCCGAGTACCAGCCACAGCGCGTTCGGAACCGCGCGCGCCGCCATCGTCAACGGCGCATAGGGCGTCCCGGCGCCGCCGCCGCCGGTGAGGACGACGATGATCTCCTGCGTTGGGTCGAGCCCGAGCTTGGCTCGTGCGGCCTCCCGCGTGGGGATGGCGTCGACGGTGGTGCACAACCCGCCGGTGTAGCACGTCGTATCTCTCACCCAATCGGGCGTATCCTCCTGTTCGAGCGTGCGGTCGAACGGCGCGAGCAACCCGACGCTGGCCTGATACGCGCCGAGATGACCCGGATCGAGCCGATCGCCATGCATCCGCAAACTGATCGCAGGGACGCTCGCGATCCGCGCGAGCATCGCAATTTCGGCGGAAACGTCGACCACGAACAGCGCGGGATCGGCATCGTCGAGATGGTCGAGGATCGTCCGCATCGTGCCGCGGGTCTTGGCGACGCCGAGCGGGACACAATGCATGATCTCGGGCGTGGGTTGCGCGAACAGGCCGGGGGCGGGGACGGGCGCGCCGATCATGTTGGGAAGCGGGACGATCTCGATCGGCCGGTCGAACCCGTCGAACAACTCGGGGCGCGCGCACAAGACGCTGACCGGACGCTCCGCCGGGAGTTCCCGGATGATCGCCATCGCGCGATTGGCGTGGCCGCGGCCCTGATGATGGATGAAGAAGCTGATCGGTTTGCGCGTCATGTCGGGCCAACGCGACGCGGCCTCTTCGGTTGCTTCCCTGCGACGGGAAAACACGCCGTTTCGCGCGACGGTCAGTCGAACGTTGCGACGTAATCCATGCCATTCTCGACGCGGCGGAACGGAACGAGAAAAATGTCCACCTTCCCCATCACCGGGTGAGTCAGGTGATAGGTCGACTGCGGCAAGGTTTCCCCGGATGAACTCCGGAAGACGAGCGAGAAAGGCGCCCGGCCGATTCCCCCTCCGCGTTTGCGTGACGCTTCGACCAACGTCAACGGCATGCCGTCCAGCCGGGGAGGGCCGAGCGAGAAGGTCGTCCCGACGTGCCCGGCGAAGTCGTTACACGTCATCAAGCGCCCCGTTATTTGCCTTGGCCCGTCCATCCTATCAGTCCCCTCAGCACGGTGCTGGAGTATCGAGGAAACGGGATGACGGCGCAATGCGCGGGGGCGACTACCCTTTGAACTACTCCTAATTGAGTATCTACGATGCGGTGAGCTGTTGTATTCGCGCGGACAGAACATCCATCCCAAACGGTTTGGTAAGTATATGCATGCCTGGGTCGAGGTGTCCATTTCCGACTGCCGCATTCTCTGCGTAGCCGGTAATGAACAGGATCTTGAGGTCTGGCCTTGCCAATCTTGCGGCATCTGCGACCTGCCGCCCGTTCATCCCCTTCGGCAATCCGACGTCGGTGATCATCAGATCGATCACGTCCGTGGAATGCAGCAGCGTCAGCGCGCTTGGCCCGTCGCCCGCCTCCAGCACGGAATGGCCGAGATCGGCGAGCGTATCGACGACCAGCGCCCGCACGTCCGGTTCGTCGTCAACGACGAGGACGGTCTTTCCGCTGGATGCACCGATGGCGTCGGGCGCTACCTGATCCTCGAGATCGGCGGAAGCGACTTCGTCAGAACGCGGCAAATACAGCCGCATCGTGGTTCCATGCCCAATCTCCGACGTGATCCGCACCTGGCCGCCCGACTGGTGGACGAAGCCGTAGATCATCGACAAACCCAGTCCGGTCCCTTCGCCCAGCGGCTTGGTCGTAAAGAACGGGTCGAACGCACGCGCGATCGTCGCTGGGGTCATCCCCGATCCTGTGTCGGTGACGCTCAGCGTGATGTATTGCCCCGGCGCCATGTCCTTTCGACGCGCGGCGGTTGCATCGAGTGCCGTATTGCCGGTCTCGATCGTGATGCGTCCGCCGTCCGGCATGGCGTCGCGCGCGTTGATGCACAGGTTCAGGACGGCGTTTTCGAGCTGGTTCGGATCGACCAGCGTGGTCCACAACGCTTCATCGCGAACGATGACCAGTTCGATCGACGGCCCGACCGATCGTTGCAACAGCTCCTCGAAGCTCGCGATCAGTCGGTTGATGTCGGTCGCGCGGGGGTCGAGCGTCTGGCGCCGCGAAAAGGCCAGCAACCGATGCGTAAGCGCGGCGGCGCGTTTGGCGCCTTGTTGCGCCATCCCGATGTAGCGATCGACGTCGTTGATCCGGCCCTGCTTGATGCGCGCCTGGATCAGTTCGAGACTGCCCGAAATCGCCGTCAGCAGGTTGTTGAAATCATGCGCAAGCCCGCCCGTGAGCTGGCCGACGGCTTCCATCTTCTGCGCTTGGCGCAACTGGTCCTGTGCGCGTTCCAGATCGGCATGCGCCTCGCGCTCTGCGGTGATGTGACGACCGCTGGCATAGATCCGGTCGCCTTCGAGGGTCGCGACCCAGGCGATCCAGCGATAGCTGCCGTCCTTGTGCCGGAACCGATTCTCATATTGCCGCAGCGGCGCGGCCAAAGTTTCTTCCCGTGCGGTTTCGTTGGCGGGTACCTCGTCGGGATGACCGAACACGAGATGGCTGCGCCCGACGATCTCCTCGGCAGTCCAGCCAAGGATCTTGGTCCAGGCGGGATTGATCGACAGGATGATCCCGTCGTCGGAGAGGATCGCAAGCATGTCTTGCGAATTCTGCCAGGTCCGATCGCGTTCGCGCGTGCGTTCGGCGACCTGTCGCTCCAGCGTCTCCGCCAATTGGGCCAGCGCGTCCTCCGCGCGGCGACGTTCGATCGCGGCTTGCGTCCGGTCCGCCACGTCGCGGACGAAGGTGAGATCGTCCTTCGTCCAGATCCGCGGTTGCCGGTTGGTCAGATACAGTAGTGCCGAAAACGTCCCGCGCTCGGTCAGGGGCAGGTTGACGACCGCGCGCGCGTCGATTGCTTCTAGTGCGCTGGACGTGGTCGCTGTGCGCGGATCGGTACGCGCATCGGCAAACGCGACCAACTCGCCGCGCTTCAGATTTTCGATGTACGAACCATAGTCGCGGAAGTGCAGCACGCCGGCGAGCGTCGGAATTCCCGGCATGCCCCAATCGCGCTCGATCGTAATCGTTTCGGCGACCGGGTCGGTGATCCCATAGCCGGCACGGCTGACCCCAAGCGTGCTGCCGAGGATCGCCGCCGCCTCGAACGACATCGCTTCGGTGTCGGGCGCCTCCCGCAACCGATCGCTCAGCGACAGCAGCGCGCGCTGCCGCAATTCGATAACCCGGCGATCGGTGATCTCGTGCGATACGCCGACGACGCGCACTGGCCGTCCCGCGGGGCTACGCTCGACCCGACCGTCGACCTGCAGCCAATGGAGCGACCCGTCGCGCCACAGGCAGCGGACTTCGGCGCGATAATCCGATCCGTCCGCCAAAGCGCGTCGTACGCCCGCAACGGTATCGTCACGGTCGTCGGGGTGGATCGCGGCGAGCAAATCGAGATAGTCGAACGGCTCGTCCGCGGTGCGACCGAACTGCGCCTTGGTATCGGGCTCGACGTGGAGCGTGGTGGTCGTCATGTCGAGCGTCCACGCCCCCAGTCCCCCCGCCGCGATCGCGAGTTTGAGGCGTTCCTGCCCGGCGTGAATATCCTCCAGCCGGTTGCGGGCTTCATACTGGCGCAGACGCGCGCGCCGCGCGGCACGGGCAAGCGACAGCAGCGTGGTCGGGTGAAACGGACGTTCGAGGAAAGTGACGTTGCCGAGCGCCTCGAGCAGCCGGACTGCCCCAGGATTGCGTTCGAGGCCGCCACCGCGTTCGGTCAGCACGATGAACGGCAGGTCCGACCATTCCGCCTGCTGCGCCAACACGGCCGTCAGCTCTCGCAAGTCCGCGCCGCGTAGCGCTTCCTCCGTCAGAATGGCGTAGCCGCATCCGCGCGCGACCATCGCCGCCAGCGCCGGCAAGTCGCTGGCAACCTCGGCCTCGAGCCCGCCTTCCTCCAGCATCGCCCGTGCAATCGCGGAATCGCGACCGCGCGGAGCGAGGATGATGGCGCCTTCGGCGAGCGTGCGGTTCAAGAAGCGGTCTTGCGCATGTCAGTCCAGCAACAGTTCATCGTCTTCGCCAATCAACGTCGGGACGCCGCGTAGAACACCCTGGAAAGCCGTCAGCGGGCTGCCCAGGGTAATCCCCGCCTGCCCAATCCTGAATTCGCGGATCGTGTCTTCGTGCCTTCCCATACGTTTCTTAACGACCGAGATCGCGCGTCGGACCCGACCGGTCGCTTCGAAATATCGCAACAGGATCACGGTGTCGGCCAGATAGGTCACATCGACCGGGGATTTCATGTCGCCGACCAAGCCGTGTTGCGCGACGGTCAGGAAGGTCATCACGCCCTGCCGGTTCAGATATTGCAACAATTCATGCATGTGCAGGATCAACGCCTGCTCTTCCGGCATGGCCGCCTGATAGCCGTTGAGGCTGTCGATCACGACGGTCCGTGCCTTGTAGCGTTCGACACAGATCCGCACCCGCTCCGAGAATTCGCCTGGCGAGAGTTCAGCCGCGTCGATCTGCTCGATCACGAGCTTGTTCGCAGCGACCATCGCTTCAAGGTCGATCCCGAGACCAAGCGCGCGGCTGAACAACAGCCCGAGTTCCTCGTCGAAGACGAACATCGCTGCGTTTTCGCCCCGCTCGACGGCCGCCTTCACAAAGCTCAGCGTCAACAGCGACTTGCCCGTGCCCGCCGGGCCGAGCACGAGGGTGCTGGCGCCGCGTTCGAAACCGCCGCCGATCAGCCGGTCGAACGCCGCGTTGCCGACCGGAATACTTTCCCGCGAAAACGCGCCACGATGCTCCGCCGAGACGAGGCGCGGGAACACGCGGATCCCGCCGGTGTCGATGACCAGATCGTGATAGCCCCCGCGATAGCGCCGGCCCCGATATTTCAGGACGCGCAATCGCCGCCGTTCCGCGCCGTACGTGGGCGACAATTCCTCCAGCCGGATGACCGCATGCGCGACCGAATGGACGGTCTTGTCCATCATGTCCGCGGTCAGATCGTCCAGCATCAGGACGGTCGCGTCGTGCTGCGCGAAGTAATGCTTGAGCGCGAGGATCTGCCGGCGATAGCGCAGCGAGCTCTGCGCCAGCAGACGGATTTCGGAAAGGCTGTCGAGCACGATCCGCGACGGCTTGATCTGCTCGAAAATCTCGAAGATCCGCTTTGTCGTTTCTCCAAGTTCCAGGTCGGACGAATAGAGCAGGCTTTGCTGGTGGTTGTCGTTGAGCAGACTTTCGGGAGGGACGAGTTCGAACACGGTAAAGCTGGGGGGAAAGGTCCAGCCGTGGGATTCTGCGCCTTCGCGCAACTCCTCCTCGGTTTCCGACAAGGTAATGTACAGCACCCGCTCGCCCGCCTCGGCCCCTTGCAGCAGGAATTGGGTCGAGATGGTCGTCTTGCCGGTGCCCGGGCTGCCTTCGAGCAGGATCAGGCGGCCGCGCTGGAGTCCTCCGGCCAGAATGTCATCGAGACCCGCCACGCCGGTTGGACAATCTGCCACACAATTTCCCCTTTGACGGGGGTCGTAACGCCCACGCCGATTTTATGGACTGATATGGATCAAGAGCGCGGACGAACAACCGTTTTTTGATCGGGAAGGACGCGCGTTGCATCCTCCCTATCGGGCGATCGCCCATAGGGATGGATTGATCCGATCCCGGTCAACCGCGTAGGGAAAGACGATGGCCGCCAGTCGCATTCGCCGTTTCCTGACCGAGGAAAACTGGACCTTCGCGCCGCATGAGCGGCCCGCACTGCCCGGCTCGCCCGCATCGCCCGAACATTCCGCGGTCGTCCGCTTGGCGTATGGCGCGATTGCGATCCTGGTGGGGTTGACCGGCGGGCTCGGCACCGCGCTGATTTCGGTCAACACCATGACATTGCAGGGCTCGCTCGGGTTCGATCCGACCGAGATCGCGTGGTTGCCGACGGTGTACGTGATGACCAATGCGTCGATGAACCTGTTGCTGATCAAGTTCCGCCAGCAATACGGTCTGCGACCCTTTACGATCATTTTCCTTGGATTGTACGTGCTGCTCGCGTTCGCGCACCTGTTCGTCCACGGGTTCTGGTCGGCGATCGCGGTGCGCGCGGCGAGCGGGATGGCGGGCGCCGCGCTCAGTTCGTTGAGCCTCTATTACATGATGCAGGCGTTGCCGACGAAATGGCGGTTGCGGGCGCTGGTCATCGGGATCGGGATTCCGCAATGCGCGACCCCGCTGGCGCGACTGTTTTCGCCGGAACTGCTCGCGATGTCGCAATGGCGCGCGCTGTACCTGTTCGAATTCGGGCTGGCATTGCTGTCGCTGGTCGCGGTCAGCTTGCTGCGTTTGCCCCCGACCGAACGCAAAAGCGCGTTCGAACCGCTGGATTTCGTCACTTTCACGCTGTTCGCCGTCGCAATTGCGCTGTTCTCGGCGGTGCTCGGGCAGGGGCGGATCGTGTGGTGGTTCGAGGCGCCGTGGATCGGCTGGTCGCTGGTCGTCGCGATCCCGTTGCTCGCGACGGCGCTGGTGATCGAACATGGGCGCGCCAACCCGCTGCTCAACACGCGCTGGCTGGGCAGCGCCGATATCGTGCGTTTCGCGGTGGTGACGCTGATGGCGCGGCTGGTGCTGTCCGAACAGACCTATGCCGCGGTCGGGTTGCTCACCGTATTGGGGCAGAACAACGACCAGTTCGGGACGCTGTTCGTCATCATCTTCATCGCCTCGATCGCAGGCGTCATCGCGAGTGCGGTGACGCTCGACGTCAACCGGCTGACGCATCCGGTGATGCTCGCGATCGGCCTGGTCGCGGTCGCGGCCTATGTCGATTCACTGTCGACCAGCCTGACGCGCCCGCCGCAGTTGTACCTGACGCAAGCGGTGATCGCGTTTGCCGGCACCTTCTTCCTCGGCCCGTCGCTGCTGTTCGGCATGACCCGCGCGTTGAAGGCGGGCGCAGGGCACATCATCAGTTTCCTCGCGCTGTTCGGGATGGTCAATGCGATCGGCGGGCTCGGCGGGGCGGCGTTGCTGGGGACGTATCAGACGATCGCGGAGAAAGCGCACAGCGCGGCGATCGTCCAGTCGATCGACCCGACCGATCCGATCGTGGCTGCGCGGATCGCGGCGGGGGGCGGCGCGGTCGGGCGGGTCGTCGGCGATCCGACGTTGCGCGCCGCCGAGGGCGGTGCGCTGCTCGCCCAAACCGCGACACGCGAGGCGAATGTCCTTGCCTATGACGATACGTTTCGGCTGGTGGCGGTTCTCGCCGGGCTGACCACCGTCTATCTTGCGATTCTCCTGATTCGCCGCACGAGGCGCGAACGTCGCGCGGCGCTTGCCAAGGCTCCTGCATGACCGACACGCGCCAGACTCCGCAAAATCCCGTCGCAGCTACCCCCGTCACCGAGGCCCGCGCCGAGGAGAACGCTGCCGCCCCCGCCGCCCCCGCTGCGCCGGTCGGATCGGGCTGGCGCCCGCCACGTCCCTCGCGCGGGGCGTTGATCGTCGCGATCGTATTGTCTGCGGTCGGGATCGGCGCGGTGCTGTATGCGTGGCGCCTGCCGCCCTTCGCCACCGCGAACCAGGCGACCGACAATGCCTATGTGCGAGGGCGCACCACGGTGATCAGCCCGCAGGTCAGCGGCTATGTGACCGCGGTGCTGGTGCGCGACTTTGCGAGCGTGACGCAGGGACAACCGCTGGTGCGGATCGACGACCGGATCTACCGCCAGCGTGTCGATCAGGCCAAGGCGCAGGTTGCCGGGCAGGAAGCAACGCTGGCGAACAGCGACCAGACCGCCCGCGCGCGCGCCGCCAGCTTGCAGGCGCAGGATGCGGCGGTGGCCAACGCCAACGCTCAGCTGCTCCGCGCGCAGGCGGACATGAACCGAGTCAACGACCTCGTCACCGATGGGTCGGTGTCGCTGCGCGAACGCGACCAGACGCTGGCGGCCCTCCGGCAAGCGCAGGCGGGCGTGTTGCAGGCCAAGGCCGCGCGCGAGATCGCGCGGCAGGACATCCGCACGGTCGAGGTCGGACGCGGCGGGCAGCAAGCCGGCGTCAGCGGCGCGGAGGCGGCGCAGCGGCTCGCGCAGATCGATTTCGACAATACGGTGGTGCGCGCGCCTGAAAGCGGGCGGTTGAGCGAAGTGGGCGTGCGGGTCGGGCAATATGTCACAGCCGGGTCGCAGCTGATGTTCCTCGTGCCGCCCGAAACCTGGGTGATCGCCAATTACAAGGAAGCGCAAACCGCGCGCATGGCGGTCGGGCAACCCGCGAGCTTTACCGTCGACGGTCTCGCCAACGCGCGGCTGACCGGTCATGTCGAGCGGCTGTCGCCCGCCGCCGGTTCCGAATTCGCGGTGCTCAAGGCGGACAATGCGACGGGCAATTTCACCAAGGTGCCGCAGCGCATCGCAGTCCGGATCAAGATCGATCCGGGCCAGCCGCTCGCGGCGCGGCTGCGCCCGGGAATGTCGGTTCAGACGCGGATCGACACGTCCTCCGGGCCGCGGATCCGATGAGACGCGCGCTGGGCGTGGTCGCCTTGGGCGTGCTGGTCACGGGCTGCGTCGGTCCGCGGCCCGCGGCACCGGTGGCGACCGCGATCGTCGCGCCACCGGCATGGCGGACCGCGCTCGGTCCGGGGTCGCCGGTCCGCGCGGAATGGTGGAATGCGTTCGGCGATCCGGTGCTGACGCGCCTGGTGGCCGAAGCGCTTGCCAACAATCCCGACCTGGGGATCGCAGCGGGGCGCGTCGACGAAGCCCGCGCGGCCGAGCGGTTGGCGCGCGCGCAACTGTCGCCGACCGTCAGCGTGGGGGTGCCGACGACCGACTCACGCGCGCTCAATGCCTTTGGCACAGCGAGTACCAATCTAACGGCGACGCCGTCGATCACCGCCAGCTACGACCCCGACCTGTTCGGGCGGTTGCGCAACGCCAGCGCCGCCGCGCGCGCGCAATTGCTCGCGAGCGAAGGCGCGCGCGACGTCGTGCGGCTCGCCATCGCGAGCAGCGTCGCGAGCGGGTACATCACGCTACGCGCGCTCGACGCGCGGCTGGCGGTCGCCCGCGATACGCTTGCGGCGCGCGGCGATGCGCTGCGGATCGCGCGGCGACGGGCGGAGACGGGCTATACGTCCAATCTCGAACTGCATCAGGCGGAGGGCGAATATCGCGCGACCGAACAGCTGATCCCGCAGGCGCAACTGGCGATCACGCGGCAAGAGGATGCGCTGAGCCTGTTGCTCGGCGCGACGCCGCGGGCGATCGGGCGTGGCGCGGCGTTGACCGCGCTGGTCCTGCCACCGATCCCCGATGGGCTGCCCGCCGATCTGCTGCGCCGCCGGCCCGATCTGTTCCAGGCGGAACAGACGCTGGTCGCCGCCGACCGCAGCCTCGACAGTGCGCGCGCGGCGTTGCTCCCGAACATTGCGCTGACCGGTTCGGCGGGGGTGATCCTGACGACCGCATTGGCCAATCCGGTCGGGATCTTTTCGCTCGGCGGGAGCGTGCTGTCGCCGTTGTTCGACGGCGGGCGGCTGCGCGCGAACGTCGATCTGACCGTCGCGCGGCGGGACCAGGCGGCGTTCAGTTATCGGCGGTCCGCTTTGACCGCGTTTCGCGAAGTCGACGACAGTCTCGCCGGGGTCCAGCGCTCGGGCGAGCAGGCCGTCGCGATCCGCGGGCAGCGCGATGCCTATGCCGCCGCGCTCCGCAACGCATCGAACCGCTACCGGGCGGGCTATTCGTCGTATCTCGACCAGCTCGATACGCAACGCGGGCTGCTCACGGCAGAGCTTGCGCTGGTGCAGGCGAATGCAGATCGGCTGACGTCCTATGTCGCGCTGTACCAGGCGATGGGGGGCGGGTGGACCGAAGCGGACGTGGCGGCGGTGCGGCGGTAACGAAGGCCCGGGCGAGCGACGCTCAAAACGTGAAGGGCGCGACCGTCGTGCGATCCGCGATGCGCAGCGCGTCTTCGACCAGTCGCAGCGGCGACAAATCGACTTCGGACTCACCTGCCGCCACCAGATCCGCAAACCGCGCGTAGATCGAGCGATACTCGATGTTCTCCGACTTGCGCGGTGCTTCCCCGTCGATCGCGATCGTCGCGCCGCCGTCGCTGAGGAACAGGCTCCCGCGATCGGTATCGATCCGCATGTCCCAGCTTTGCTGGCCGGTTTGCAGGAAGTCGAAATCCGCCGTGATCCGGATGTCGCCTGCCGCCATCGCGAGCGTCGCGGCGATCGGGGCACCTCGGCCTTCGGGGATCGCGATACGCGCGGTTTCGATGCGAACGGGGTCGGGCAGGATGAAGGTAAGGATCGACAGCGCGTTGATCCCAGGATCGAACACGCCCAAACCGTCCTCCGCTAAGATCCACTCCTGTCCCGGGTGCCAGCGGCGGATGTCTTCCTTCCACACGATCTCGACCGCCACGACGTTCCGTTCGGCAATCCATGCGCGCGCTTCGGCGACCGCGGCGGCCTCGCGCGAGTGCCAGGTCGCCATCAGCGTCGTGCCGGCGGCGGCGGCGTGCGCCACGATCGCCTCGGCTTCCACGAGCGTTGCGGCGGTCGGCTTTTCGAGCAGCACCGCCAGCCCCGCATCGATCGCGGCGGTGGCGATCTCCGCCCGGTACGACGGCGGCGTGCAGACGGCGACCGCGTCGAGATCGGGCACGGCGGCCAGCATCGCCGCCAGATCCGGAAACGCCGCGACACCCGCCAGGCTGCCGTGCGGATCTGCGGTCCCGATCAGGGCAAAGCGGCGATTCGCCAGGATCGCGGGGACATGCTGATCGCGCGCGATCTTGCCGATGCCGACGATGCCAAGACGGAGGACACCATCGCGCGGCGGAGCGGGGTCGGTCGCGGTCGGCATGGCGGCACTCGTATTTTGTATGATGATTGCCGCGCTCCTAGGCGGCGGCGGGGGCGGCATCAACCCGTCGGCGATCCGTCCGTCCCTTCGACTCGGTCGATCAGCTCGATCACGTCGCCGATCAGATGGCGCATCGCCGCCCGCGCCGCGACCGGATCGCGCGCGACGATCGCGTCGCGGACGGCGGCGTGATCGGTAATGCTCGCGTTACGCCCCTTGATGCGGTTGGTGAAGCGGATCGAGGTGCGCAGCGCGGTGGCGACGACATCGCGGAATTGCCCGTAGAACGGATTGCGCGACGCCTTGAGGATGGCGATGTGGAACGCGATGTCGGCGTCCAGCGGATCATCCGCTTCGCGATCGGCGGCGATCATCCGGTCCAGCCCGGCATCGATCTGCCGCAAGTCCGCCGCCCCGCCGAACTGCGCCGCCAGCGCCGCCGCCTCGGGTTCGATCGCGATCCGCAACTGGCTGAACTGACGCAGCAGATCGACCGAGAAAGTGCGCTCGAGCATCCAGCGCAGGACGTCGGTGTCGAACAGGTTCCACGTTTCGGCCGGGCGGACGACCGTGCCTTGCCGTGGACGGGCGCTGAGCAGGCCCTTGGCGGTCAGCATCTTGACCGCTTCGCGGGTCACCGAGCGGCTGACTCCGTGTGTCTGCGCAAGCTGCGCTTCGGTCGGGAAGGGCTGGGTTTCATACTGGCCGGTGACGATCGCGAGCCCGATCGTGTCGAGCAGACGATAGGTCAGGTTGCGCGCGGGCGGCTGTGTCTGCTGGGCCATAAGCGCCCATTCTGACCGTTTGTTGGGGCACTGTCACCATCCAGACCCGTGCGGATCCGCTGGACACACGGAATAAGTCAGATAAATACCGCAGCAGCCCGCAACCGCTTAGCGCGGGCGTGATCGCCGCCGTCGGTGCGAAGGAGTCCAAGCGTTGACCATGTCCGTATCGTCGGCCTTCACCGATGCCTTCCTTGCGGTCGATTGGGGAACGACGAACCGTCGCGTCTATCGGATCGAGGCGGGCAAGGTCGTCGCCACCGACCGCGACGCGCGCGGCGTCACCGCCGTGGCGAAGGATGGGTTCGCCAGTGAAGTCGCCGATATCCGTGCGCGCTTCGGGGATCTTCCGATGCTGCTTGCCGGAATGGTCGGGTCGACGATCGGCTGGCGCGACTTGCCCTATGTCGCGGTGCCTGCCGGGTTCGCGACGCTCGCGCAGGGGCTCGGCTGGATCGACGACCGGACCGCGATCGTTCCGGGCCTGTCGGTCCTCCGGGGTGGCCGGGCGGACGTGATGCGCGGCGAGGAAGTGCAGTTGCTCGGCGCGGCCGAGGCGGGGCTCGTGCCGCGCGACGGCCTGCTCTGCCAGCCCGGAACCCACTGCAAATGGGCGCGGATGGCCGATGGGATCGTCGTGGATTTCACCACCGCGATGACCGGCGAACTATTCGCGCTGCTGCGCGGTCACGGATTGTTGTCGACCCAGCTCGTCGGTGCGGTCGTTCCCGGGGCGGCGTTCCGCGAGGGCGTCGAAGCGGGCAAGCGACGCGACCTTTCCGCCGCGTTGTTCGGCATCCGCGCGAGCAAGCTGCTCGGGCAGCGCGATGACGCCGACGCCGCCTCTTACGCAAGCGGTCTGCTGATCGGCAGCGACGTTGCGGTGCGGCTCGAAACCGGGGCGGGCGATGTCCATATCCTGTCCGATCCCGACCTGGGCGGGCTGTATGCCCTCGCGGTCGAAGCGAATGGCGGCACGCCCCATGTCGTCGACAGCCACGCCGCGTTCGCGGCCGGAATCATCGCGCTGGCAAAGGCGCTTGGAGAATGATCACATGACCATGGTTTCCGATTTCGACGCCGCCTTCGCACGTTGCCCGCTCGTTGCCATCCTGCGCGGAGTCCGGCCCGACGAGGTCGAGGCGATCGGCGAGGAACTCGTCGCGGCGGGGTTCACGCTGATCGAAGTGCCGATGAACTCGCCCGACCCGCTCGACAGCGTCGCGCGTCTGGCGAAGCGGTTCGAGGGCCGCGCAATCATCGGGGCGGGGACCGTGCTCGATACCGACGGCGTCGCCGCGGTGCAGGCGGCGGGCGGGACCATGATCATTTCCCCCAACATGAACCCGCGCGTCATCGCAGCGACGGCGGCGGCGGGGCTGGTGTCGCTGCCGGGGATCGCCACGCCGAGCGAAGCATTCCTCGCGCTCGAAACCGGTGCGACTGCGCTCAAGCTTTTCCCGGCAGAGGCGGCAAGCCCGACGATCCTGAAGGCGATGCGCGCGGTGTTGCCCAAGACGGCGCGCGTCCTGCCGGTCGGTGGAATCACCCCCGAGGGGATGGCACCGTGGACCGCGGCGGGCGCTGCCGGGTTCGGCCTGGGCGGTGCGCTCTATTCGGTCGGCGCGACCGCCGAGCAGGTCGGCGCGAACGCGCGCGCGTTCATCGCCGCACTGGGGTAAGCACCCCTTCTCCCCGAACGGTTTGGGGGAAGGCCATCCCGCCCTAGCCCTTCCGAAAATCGCTGGTATGGCCGGTCTTGCAACACAGCAGGCCCGGCACAGGGCGGTAATTGGGAGCGGCAGGCGATGGCGGGATTGTGGTTCGAGCAGTTGGAAGTCGGGCAGACGTTTGCCCACGCGATCCGGCGGACCGTGACCGAGACCGATAACCTGTTGTTCTCGACGCTCACGCATAACCCGGCGCAGCTGCATCTCGACGCTGAATACATGAAGGACAGCGACTACGGGCGGATCATCGTCAATTCGACCTTCACGCTCGGGCTGATGGTCGGCGTTTCGGTCGGGGATACGACGCTCGGCACCGCGGTCGCCAATCTCGGGTGGGATGAGGTGCGGTTTCCCGCGCCGGTGTTCATCGGCGATACGCTGCGGATCGAGACCGAAGTGGTCGAGCTGCGCGAGTCCCGCTCGCGGCCCGACGCGGGGATAGTCACCTTCGTCCACCGCGCGTTCAACCAGCGGGAGGAACTCGTTGCGTCGTGCAAGCGGACCGGATTGCAGCGCAAGACCCCGGTGGAGGCAAGCGCATGATCGACCTGCGATCGTGGCTGTTCATCCCGGGCGACAGCGAGAAGAAGCTCGCCAAGGCCGACAGCACCAGTGCGGATGCGCTGATTTTGGATCTCGAGGATTCGGTCGCGCCTGAGCACAAGGCACGCGGGCGCGATCTCGTCGCGGGGCTGCTGGCGGATCGGCCGCAGGCGGCGCGGACCAGCCAGTTGTGGGTCCGGATCAACCCGCTCGACAGCGGGATGGTGCTCGACGATCTGGTCGCGGTGGTGGCGGCGGCGCCCGATGGCGTGATGCTGCCCAAATGCGGCGGGCCTGCCGATATCGCGCAACTGTCTTTCTATCTCGATGCGCTCGAGGCGCAGGCCGGGGTCGCCGCCGGATCGATCGCGATCCTGCCGGTCGCGACCGAGACTGCCGCCGCGCCATTCACGCTCGGCGACTATGCCAAGGTGCGGCAGGCGCGGCTTGCCGGGCTGACCTGGGGGGCGGAGGATCTGGCGGCGGCGCTGGGCGCGTCGACCAATCTCGATCCGGCGGGGGGATGGGCGCTGACCTACCGCACCGTGCGGACGCTGACGCTGCTCGGCGCGAAGGCGGCGGGGGTGCAGGCGGTCGATACGCTGTACGTTGATTTCCGCGATGACGCCGGGTTGCGGGCGTCGTCTCGCGCATCGCGGGCGGAGGGGTTTACCGGGCGGCTGGCGATTCACCCGGCGCAGGTCGCGGCGATCAATGAGAGTTATCTCCCCGATGCGGAGGAGGTCGCGTTCGCCGAGCGGGTGGTCGCGGCATTCGATGCGGCGGGTGGCGCGGGGACGGTTGGGCTCGATGGGCGGATGCTGGATATTCCGCATTTGAAGCAGGCGCGCGGGGTGTTGGCGAAGGCCGGGGCTTACGGGGGGTAAGGCTCCGTCCCCGCGCGGTCCGCGTCCCAGGGTGTACGATACGGAGAGCGACCCACCCCCAACCCCTCCCTTCCAGGGAGGGGAGGCAGTTGAGGCAACCGTTCTCCTCCCCTCCCTGGAAGGGAGGGGCCGGGGGTGGGTTGGCCAGCAGCCGAAACGCGGCCCTCGCCACACGCGCACCCCTCGAACCGTCGCGGATTAGACCCGAAACGGTCATGACCCCGCAACACAAAGTCGGCATGCGCCACGACGAGGCCGACAATCGGCCCGTCAGGGAGTTTCCAGCAATGACGCTTCGTTTTCACCTGCTTGCGGGTTCGATGATGCTTGCCCTTTGTTCGACCGCTGCGGTCGCGCAAACCGCCGCGCCGGTCGAGCCGCAGGCGACCGACCTCCCCGCAAGCGACGCCCCCGCCGCCGACACGTCCGACATCGTCGTGCTCGGCTTCGGGCAGGCGCGGCAGGTGCAGACGGTCAGCAATCTCGACATCGAACGCCTGACCCCCGGCTCGACCCCGCTCAAGGCAATCGCCAAGCTTCCCGGCGTCAACTATCAGGCAGCCGACGCCTTCGGCGCGTACGAATGGTCGTCGCGGATCACGCTGCGCGGGTTCAACCAGAACCAGCTCGGCTTTACGCTCGACGGCATTCCGCTCGGCGACATGAGCTACGGCAACACCAACGGTCTCCACATCAGCCGCGCGATCATTTCCGAGAACCTCGGCGTCGCGTCGGTCGCGCAGGGCGCGGGGGCGCTCGGCACCGCGTCGAGCAGCAACCTCGGCGGAACGATCGAATTCACCTCGCTCAAACCGTCGGACACGATGGGGATCGTCGCGTCGGGCACCTATGGCAGCAACGAGACGTATCGCGGGTTCGTCCGGCTCGAGAGCGGTGACATCACCGGGCAGGGGCTCAAGGGCTATATCAGCTACGGCTATCTCAAGACCGACAAGTGGAAGGGCTTCGGCGAACAGCGCCAGCATCAGGTCAACGCGAAGATCGTCCAGGATCTCGGCAGCCGCGGCTCGATCACCGGTTTCTTCGATTATTCGGACCGGCGCGAGCAGGACTATCAGGATCTCAGCCTCGATCTGATCAAGCGGTTCGGCTACAACCTCGACAATATCTCGAACAACTTCCCGCTCGCGACGCAGCTGGCGCAAGTCTATGCGAACCAGAACACCGCCACCGGCCGCCCGCTGCCCTATCCGGCTGCGGGAACGACCTTTCCGGCACCCTATAAGACGGTCGACGACGTCTATTACGATGCTGGCGGGCTGCGGCAGGATTATCTCGCGGGCGCGACGTTCGACAGTCGGCTGACCGACCATGTCTCGCTCAAGCTGACCGGCTATTATCACGACAATCACGGGCAGGGCGTCTGGTATCTGCCCTATACGCCGACGCCGGGCGGCGCCTCGCTGTCGGTACGCACGACCGAATATGATATCCATCGCGGTGGCGTATTGGGGCATGTCGCGGTCGACACCGGGCCGAACCACCTCGAAATCGGCGGCTGGTACGAATCGAACGATTCCGAGAATGCGCGGCGGTTCTACGGTCTTGCCAATCAGTCGACTGCATCGCTGCCGACGCTTCAGTTCAAGAGCAATCCGTTTTTCACGCAGTTCGATGCCAAGTTCAACACCGAGACGCTGATGTACTACGTCTCCGACAAGCTGACGCTGGGCGACCTGACGCTGACCGGCGGGTGGAAGGGTTTGCAAGTCGTCAACCGCGCCAAGGCGATCGTCGGCACGCTCGCTGCCGGAAAGATCGAGTCGAAGGACTGGTTCCTGCCGCAGGTCGGCGCTTTGTACCGGATCGGCGGCCAGACCGAGGTGTTCGCGACCTTCACGCAAAACATGCGCGCGTTCACGTCCGGCGCGGTCGGCGGGTCGCCCTTCGCTACGACGCAGGCCGGGCTCGACCTGATTCGCAACACGCTCAAGCCTGAGCGGTCGGACAGCTACGAAGTCGGCGGGCGCTTCCGGATGGCCGGGTTCCAGGCGTCGATCGCAGGCTATTATGTCGACTTCTCGAACCGCTTGCTGTCGCTGGCGAACGGAACGGGCGGCGCGGGCAACCCGACGACGCTGCAGAACGTCGGTTCGGTGCGCAACTACGGCGTCGAAGTGACCGGCACGTACAAGGTGATGCCGGCGGTTTCGCTTTATGCCTCCTATTCCTACGGCAAGGCGGAATATCGCGACAACGTCATCAGCACCGCGGTCGGCTCGGTCGGGCAGATCGATACCGCGACCAAGGGCAAGACCGTTCCCGACAACCCCGAGCACATGCTGAAGGGCGAGGCGGTCTATGACGACGGCCACTTCCTCGCGCGGGTCGGCGCCAACTATATGTCAAAGCGCTACTTCACCTATCTCAACGACCAGTCGGTCCCGGGCCGCGTGCTGGTCGATGCGACGATCGGCTACACCTTCCGGGGTGAGGGCGTGCTCAACGGACTGGGGATCGAGGGCAGCGTCACCAACCTGACCGACCTCGGCTATGTCGCGACGATCGGGTCGAACGGCTTCGGCAAGAGCGGCGACAGCCAGACGCTGCTCGCCGGCGCCCCGCGGCAGTTCTTCGTGACGGTGAAGAAGGGGTTCTAGGGGAGCGCTTCCCCCGTATGGGGGAGCTGTTCCACAACCTAAGAAAAACCCGCCGTGCGCATGGCGCACGGCGGGTTTTGTTTTGAATAAGACGGGGCGCTAAGCCTTCGTCACTCCTCAAGCGGCTGACCCGGTACCGATGCGATCTCGGTCGTCCGACTGCCCCACAGGGCGTAGAAAAGGATGTACAGTTCGCACGCCGCGGTCAGCAGGAAGGACGTCTGCAACCCATAGGCATCCGCAATCTGCCCCTGCACGACGACCAGAGCACCGCCGGCAATTGCCATGATCAACAGCCCCGACCCTTCCTCGGTCAACGGGCCGAGGCCCTTGATCCCGAGCGTGAAGATCGTCGGGAACATGATCGAGTGGAACAGCCCGACGAGGATCAGCGCCCACATTGCCATCGGCCCGGTCGTGAAGACGGTGACCAGCATCACGACGAACGCGCCGATCGAGAACGCCGCAAGCACCGTCTCCGCCGGGATCTTCTGCATGATGAACGAGCCGAGGAAGCGACCGATCATCATGAAGCCCCACAGGAAGGTGAGGTAGCGACCGGCCTGCTCATGCGTCAGGTCCGCGATTTGCGGCTGGCTGACGAAATTGACGAACAGGTTGGCGACGCCGATCTCGGCGATCAGGTAGATGAAGATCGCGGGGATGCCGAACACCAGGTTGCGGTGCTTCCACAGCGAATGGTTCTTGCGGTCGGCCTTCGCCATCCGGCTGGTCGAGGTGCCCATCGCAGGCAACGGGAACCGCGCGATCACGACCGCGAGGATGACGAGCACGATCGCCACCAGCACGTAAGGCAGGACCACCGACTGCGCATCGGCGAGCCGCTCGGCCTGGGTGAACACCGCGCCCGACTTGGCGGTCCCGCTGGTCGAGCGCCCGAGGATCAGATACGCACCGAACAGCGGCGCAAGCATCGTCCCGGCGGAGTTGAGCGCCTGGACGAGGTTCAAGCGCGCCGACGCTGTCTCGGGCGACCCGATCACCGCGACATAGGGGTTGGCCGCGACCTGCAGCAGCGTGATTCCGCTCGCGATGACGAACAGCATGACGAGCGTGACGCCGTAGGACGGAATGCTCGCGGCCACCGTCATGCCGACTGCGCCGGCTGCCATGATGAGCAGACCGACGACGAGCGACTTCTTGTAGCCGATACGTTCGATCAGCTTCGCCGAGGGGATCGACGCGAAGAAATAGGCGATGAACCACACGCTCTCGATCAGTGTGGTCTGTGTATAG
Organism: Sphingomonas sp. PvP055; assembly: GCF_040546365.1. Classification (NCBI taxonomy): domain Bacteria; kingdom Pseudomonadati; phylum Pseudomonadota; class Alphaproteobacteria; order Sphingomonadales; family Sphingomonadaceae; genus Sphingomonas; species Sphingomonas sp. PvP055. Next base: position 3,418,026 of record NZ_JBEPNS010000001.1, on the reverse strand, counting down.
CTCAGCTCGAACACGCTGCGCAGATGCGGCAGCAGCGTGTTGTTGATGACGGTGATGAACCCCCACATGAAGAACAGCGTGCCAAGCAGCACCAGCGCGCTGACATAGGAAGGGCGCACGCCGCCCTCCGGTGGCGCCTCGGTCAGCGTCGGTTGCCGGGTGGGTGTTATTGCCATGGGCACGCATCCTCATTGATCTTATAAATGTCTGAGTATATCTCGATCTGGATAGCGTCAAACGCGGAGTTCCCGAAAATGTCTGAGTCCACACCTCCCCAGCTCCGCAGCCGTGCGTGGTTCGATAATCCCGATAACATTGATATGACCGCGCTGTATCTCGAGCGGTATCTGAACTTCGGGTTGAGCCTTGCCGAGCTGCAGTCGGGCAAGCCGATCATCGGCATTGCGCAGACGGGCTCCGACCTCAGCCCGTGCAACCGTCACCATCTCGTGCTCGCCGAGCGGCTGCGCGAAGGCATTCGCGAAGCCGGTGGCATCGCGCTCGAATTCCCGGTCCATCCGATCCAGGAAACCGGCAAGCGCCCGACCGCGGGCCTCGATCGCAACCTCGCCTATCTCGGCCTGGTCGAGACGCTGTACGGCTATCCGCTCGACGGCGTCGTGCTGACGATCGGCTGCGACAAGACCACGCCCGCCTGCCTGATGGCGGCGGCGACCGTGAACATCCCGGCGATCGCCTTGTCGGTCGGCCCGATGCTCAACGGCTGGCACAAGGGCGAGCGCACCGGCTCCGGCACGATCGTTTGGAAGGCGCGCGAGCTGCTCGCGGCGGGCGAGATCGATCACGCCGAATTCATCCGTCTCGTCGCGTCGTCGGCACCGTCGACCGGCTATTGCAACACGATGGGCACCGCGACGACGATGAACTCGCTGTGCGAGGCGCTTGGCATGTCGCTGCCGGGTTCGGCCGCGATCCCCGCGCCGTATCGTGATCGCCAGGAAGTCGCCTATTTGACCGGCAAGCGCATCGTCGAGATGGTCGCCGAGGACCTCAAGCCTTCCGACATCATGACGCGTGACGCGTTCCTCAACGCGATTCGCGTCAACTCCGCGATCGGCGGATCGACCAACGCGCCGATCCATCTCACCGCCATCTCGCGCCACATTGGCGTCGATGTCCCGGTCGAGACGTGGCAGGAGCATGGCCTCGACATTCCTTTGCTCGTCAACCTGCAGCCCGCCGGTGAATATCTCGGCGAGGATTTCTACCGTGCGGGCGGCGTTCCGGCGGTCGTGTCGCAGCTGATTGACCAGGGGTTGATTCTCGAAGACGCGATGACCGTCAACGGCAAGACGATGGGCGAGAATTGCCGTGGCGTGGCGATCGAGGACGAGAAGGTCATCCGTCCATTCGCGACTCCGCTGATGGAAGCGGCGGGCTTCGTCGTCCTGTCGGGCAACCTGTTCGAGAATGCGGTGATGAAGACGAGCGTGATCTCGCCCGAATTCCGCGAGCGCTATCTCTCCAACCCGGACGACCTCGATGCGTTCGAAGGTCCGGTCGTGGTGTTCGACGGGCCGGAGGAATATCATCGCCTGATCGACGACCCCGCAACCGGGATCACCGCGGAAACGCTGCTGGTGATGCGCGGCGCCGGGCCGATCGGCTTCCCGGGCGCTGCCGAAGTCGTCAACATGCGCCCGCCGGCGCATCTGATCCTCGATGGCGTCCACGCGCTGCCGTGCATTGGCGACGGTCGCCAGTCGGGAACGAGCGGCAGCCCGTCGATCCTCAACGCCTCGCCGGAAGCAGCTGCGGGCGGCACGCTCGGCTTGCTGCGCACGGGCGACCGCGTGCGGATCGACCTCAACCGCGGCACTGCCAACGTCCTGATCGACGACGCCGAAATCGCAGCGCGGCGCGAAGCGCAGAAAGCGGCCGGGGGCTATGCCTATCCAGCGTCGCAGACCCCGTGGCAGGAAATGCAGCGCGCGGTGGTTGGCCAGCTCGGCACCGGCGCGATCCTCGAAGGGGCGGAAGCGTATCAGCGCATCGCCCAGACCCGTGGGTTGCCGCGCGACAACCACTGAGATCCATGGGGGATGCCAGGCCTGTCCCGGCATCCTCATGGCCCGCGTCCTTCGGTGAGGGGCGCGGGACCATGATGCACCACGGGGCGTCTAGGAAGGTATCGAGCGGACGTCCTTTGGAAAGCGAACCGCAGAAAGCCGCCGGCTTTTCGGCCAGCGGCTTCAGCGTTCGCAACGGCAAAGCCTCTATGCGTAGCTTGCAATCGTTTTAACCGACTGGCGACGACGCACCGCAAAGCCGATCATGCCGAAACCCGCGAGCATCATCGCCCAGGTCGCGGTTTCAGGAATGGCGCCGGCAGTTGCCACTGGGCTGGACGATGCGGTCCCGAAAGCAGAGATCGTGCCGTTACCGTTTATCCGGTATATATCGGCAGCGACGTTATCCTGATGGAAGAAGGCGACGCCCCGTGCCGCGCCTGCGTTGACGTTCACTCCGCTACCGTCCAGAAACGTCGGACCTGACGTAAAATAATAGTATGTCGGACTGCCCGGTGCGTCGAATAGACCGCTGATTGCGACTCCGTTGATCGTTCCGGAGATGCCCGTGATCGCAAGAGCCGTTTGTCCAAATCGCTGAACCGCCGTGTCCGAGGTCGTAAAAATGCCGCGTGCCGTCTGAAAAGGGCCGCCGAACAGGGTGCTTGTGGTATCAAAGCTGAAATTGAATTGCGCCGCGTTTGCGGGGAGTGCGATGATCGCGGCCATTCCTGCGATCACTAAAGCAAGCTTTTTTATTTCACTCTCCCACTATTTTTACAGACGGAGCTTTTTTGATTTGCCACGCCGGGGGAAGCTACGTGAGGCCTCGTTAAAAGGTTGCTCCGAAATTAACCAAATTCATCACAGTGTTCCAAGCGCGCGGCCCTTCCGAGCCATCAACGGGCCCTCAAGGCTTACTCGTCGTGATCGGGGACGGAATTCTGGTGGGAGTGCAACAGGCGTTTCGATCAAAAATGCGTCGTCGTTCTTCCGCATACGCTGAGTGTTTTGGTGTGCGACTTGGCGGGTGCAAACGTTTTGGCCTTCGGTGAAAAGCAGCCTGTCTATCTTGTGGGGGGGGATTGGGCGTTTCCTGTCCGTCCGTTTCACCGTCCGAAAGCTGCCAATCGGCTTTCACGAACCGTTGGCACGCTAGAAGCGCCTGAACTTCCCGGCCTGGTGGAAAGCGGACTGTCTGCTTACGGCGAGGTTTATTCCGATAGCAGCAGACATAGCGGGGCGCCGCCTTTCCCGAACACGATGGTATTTCTGGAGCGCTAAGCCCGTAAGCCGATTTCGCCTTCAGTGCTCTTCTCCCGCGTGTTCCCGATCAAAGATCTCCCGTGATGTCCGAAAGCTGTCGACGTTCTCGACGATCCACGTCCAAAGCGGAACCATCCTGACCAGTAGCTTCAATCCGGTTTCGGACAGAGCATATTCTACATGAGGAACGACCTCCTCGAAGTCGTGACGCACCACCAATCCATCGCGCTCCAGATGGCGCAGCGTGCGCGTCAGCATCCGCTGCGTGATACCGTGCATCCGTCGGCCGATTTCCGCGTGGCGAAGCTGGCCGTACACGCCAAGCGTATGGATGACACCAAGCGACCAGCGGTTGCCGGCATGCGCCAACACCTCACGGCGCACCCCGTCGTCATCGTCCCGCAGGCCATCGCACACCGTTTGCGAATATCGGAGGATGTCCTCCTCGCTTAGAGATTGAACGGCAGTATCACGCATGTACCCATCTTTCACGCTTGCCCGTGGCTTGCCAGATGACCGGCATCCGAGGCGAAACGAGTTAGAACGATGAACGATACAGTCTCCAGCGTGAAATCCCGCAATATCCTTGTCCTGGGTGCCGGCGAGCTTGGCATGCCCGTGCTCCGCAATCTGGCGCGTCACGCCAAGGGGATCGACGGTGCCAGGATCAGCGTCCTTCTCCGCGAGAGTGCCGTCGAGTCGGGGGATCCCTCCAAGCAGCGTGACATCGCCGAAATCCGCGAAGCCGGGATCGAGATCGTGCTCGGCGACCTGGTGAACGACACGATCGATGAGCTGGCATCGCTCTTTTCGGACTACGACACGGTGATCGGCTGTGCAGGCTACGCAGCCGGGATTAACACGCCGATGAAGCTCGCCAAGGCGGCGCTGCAATCCGGTATCCCGCGCTATTTCCCGTGGCAGTTCGGCGTCGACTTCGACGCGATCGGCCGCGGCGGGCCGCAGGACATCTTCGATGCGCAGCTCGATGTGCGCGAGTTGCTGCGCTCGCAGGACAAGACCGAGTGGGTCATCATCTCTACGGGCATGTTCATGAGCTACCTGTTCGAGCCGGACTTTGGTGTCGTTGATCTGGAGAATAGCGAAGTTCACGCGCTCGGCAGCCTTGATACCGCTGTGACGCTGACGACGCCGGATGACATCGGTATGCTGACCGCCGAGATCGTGTTCTTCGAGCCGACGATCCGCAACGAGATCGTCTTTCTGGCCGGTGACACCGTTAGTTATGGCGAGGTCGCGGACAGGTTGGAGGTGGCACTGGGCCGGGTCTTCAAGCGGTCGGTTTGGACCGTGCCTTTCCTGATGGAGGAGCTAGCGAACGATCCGAAAAACATGATGCGCAAGTACCGCGCCGCCTTCGCGATCGGTCGCGGTGTGTCCTGGCCGAAGGCAGGCACGTTCAATGATCGGCATGGCCTTCCGGTCACCGACGTCGCGGCCCTGATCGATGCCGATCTGCGAGGGGCGCAACAAGAAAAGTGATGCAGGCGGGGTGACTGTAGAGACCTTCCCAAAGACAAACCTAGAGTGGGACACGCCCCGGCGATCACGCAGACAGCCATCCGGGGCAACCTCCCTTCTGAAATCCGCCCCCAATTGGCCAATCGCAGACGGAGAAACGGGAAAGATCGCGCTTAACGAAGGCCGTTATCTGAAGGCTGGATCGCCAGCTTGAACGTCCAGGTGTAGGCGTTTGCGGTCAGTTCGCCTTCGGTTGCCCGAAAGAAGCCGGGCCTCTGCGGCTTAGACCATACCAGGCATGTTCCGGCCAAGGCAGGGGCCAGTCGCGCCAGTCATTGTAGGGGGCAGCAGGCCCCGACGGTAAAGGACTACGGAACCTCGGCACGAGGCCGGTGTGCCGCATGAACGACCGGTTCCAAGACGTTCTGATACGTCTCGCCGCCGCCGGAGACCGGACGGCACGCCGCTTTACTCCCGCTCGGTCAGCCCCATGTCGCCGAGCGCGAGCCGCAGCAAGTCCACCATGGCGCGGTGCGCAGCCTTGGCGTCGCCTGCGACGATCGCGTCGTGGACGCGCTCGTGATCGGGGAGGGGGTCGCGGGGGAGTGCGTGTTTGCGTTGCTTGAACGTCGTCGTCCAGCGCACCGCCGCCCCGACGCTGTTGGCGAGCGCGGCGAGTGGTTCATTGCGCGCCGCCGCCAGGATCGCCCGGTGGAACCGCTGGTCCGCGGTCTGCCCGCGCGAGTCCTTGAGCCCGTACAGGCGCATCGCCGCGATGCCTTCCTCGAGATCCACCAGATCCGCGTCGCTGCGCCGCCGAGCCGCGAACGCTGCCGCCGCGGGTTCGATCACGCCGCGCAGTTCGAACAGGTCGATGATGAAGTCGGTGTCGGGCTCGCCCTCGAACGTCCACGCCAGCACATCGACGTCGAGCAGGTTCCAACGGCTGCGCGGGGTGACGCGGGTTCCCGCTTTCGGGCGGCTTTCCACCAGTCCCTTCGCCGCGAGGATACGGATCGCTTCGCGATACGCGGTGCGCGAAACGCCCAGCGCTTCGCTCGCTTCGATCTCGCCGCCAAACACCGCGCCTGGCTGGCGCACGCCGCTGACGATCTCGACGCCGATGTCATGCGCGATGATGCCGTGGATGCGGAGCCCGGGCAGGCGATCGTCTTCGCCGGTCGTGCCGCTCCCCGGCGGATCGGCGCGACCGTGTCCGTCGTGCGCCGATGTCGGGGAGCGGCGCGCCGTTATAGCGTGCGGACCTGTGGCACCGCGGCCTCGCCGACCGCGAGCGGATTGCGGACCGGCAGGGTGAACGGCGCCGCTTCGATCTCGAACACGTCGCCCGGCTGGGTCTGGAACCCTTCGCTGAACGACAAGGTGGCGGTGCCGAAGAAGTGGACGTGGACATCACCCGGACGCCGGAACCCGGCATATTTGAAATGATGATGTTCGAGGTTGGCGATGCTGTGCGACATGTTCGCCTCGCCCGACAGGAACGGCTTTTCCCACACAGTCGCGCCGTCGCGGACAATCCGGCTGGTGCCCCGCACGTCGGCGGGAAGCTCTCCAAGCAACAGCTCGGGGCCGAGCGACGCCGGACGCAATTTGGAATGCGCCAGCCACAGGTAATTGCCGCGTTCGGTGACGTGATCCGAAAACTCGTTGCCAAGCGCGAATCCGATCCGGACCGGCGCGCCGTTCGCGTCGATCAGATACACGCCCGCGATTTCCGGTTCTTCTCCGCCATCCAGCGCGGAAGCCCGGCATCGTCAGCTCATCGCCGGGTGCCGCGAGGATCGCGCCGTCGCCCTTGTAGAACCACTCGGGCTGGACGCCTTCGCCGCTCGCGGCGGGCTTGCCGCCATCGACGCCCATCAGGAACATCTTCATCGAGTCGGTCGGCGCCGGATTCTCGACCGCGGAGCGATGCATCTGGTCCCGCCCCTCGGCCGAACCGAGATGCGTCAGTCCGGTGCCGCTGACGAGCAGATGCGCGTCGTCGACATGGTCGATCGGGACCAGCAACCGGACGCTCGCCAGATCGACCGCGTCGCCGAGCCGGGTTTCCGCCAACGCCGCCAGCCCGATTTCGGACTGGACCGCGAGTTCGGCGAGCTCGAGCACGGTCGATACCCCGATGACGCGACGCGCGCCATCGGAGGTCATTGCCGCGACGCCACGTGCGCCGTCATCGAACTGTACGAGCGATGCGATCATCGAGCGGACGCTTCCCGCACACCGTCGATCCGGCGTGCAATATCCCACGGATTTCCGTCGCGAAGCGCTGCAGGAAGCATCGCTTGCGGTAGATTTTGGAACGAAACCGGTCGCAGGAAGCGGTAAATGGCGAGCGTTCCGACCGAAGTGGTGCGTCCATCGCTGGTCGCAGGGAAGGGACCGCCATGCACCATCGCATGGCTGACCTCGACGCCCGTCGGCCAACCGTTCGCAAGGATGCGCCCAACGCGCCCGGCGATGATCGGGACGATCCCCGCCGCGGCTTCGGCGTCGCCGTCGTCGATCTGGACCGTCGCGGTCAGCTGGCCTTCGAGCGATGCGATGACATGGCCGACTTCGGTCAAGTCCTTGCAGCGCACCACGACCGAGGACGAGCCGAACACTTCATGCCCAAGCGCACGATCCGCGAGGAAGCTCGCGGCGTCGGTTTCGAACAGCGCGCCGATTGCCTGGTTCGGGCCGGTGGTGTCGACCCCGCGCGCGACGGTGCGAACCGCCGCATGTCCGCTAAGTGCCTCAACGCCCTTTTCATAGGCTTCGTGGATCCCCGGCGACAGCATCGTCGACGCGGCGCTGCCGGTGAGCGCTTCGCCAGCGGCAGCGACGAACGTGTCGAGATCAGGGCCTTCGACCGCAATCACCAACCCGGGATTGGTGCAGAACTGCCCTGCCCCCATCGTCAGCGACTGGACATAGGCCGCGCCCAGCTCCTTCGCACGCGCGGCAAGCGCGGCGGGGAACAGGATGACCGGGTTGATGCTCGACATTTCGGCATAGACCGGGATCGGCTCATCGCGTTCTGCTGCGATCTTCATCAGCGCAAGGCCACCGCCGCGCGACCCGGTAAACCCGACCGCCTTGACGCGTGGGTCCGCCACGAGCGCGCCACCGAGCGCATTGGTATCGCCGGGAAGATAGGAGAACACACCCGCCGGCAAGCCGCTCGACCGAACCGCCGACGCGATCGCACGCGCGACGAGTTCACCGGTGCCGGGATGCGCCGGATGACCCTTGACGATCACCGGGCAGCCCGCGGCCAGCGCCGATGCGGTGTCACCGCCAGCGACCGAGAAAGCGAGCGGGAAGTTGGACGCGCCGAAGACCGCAACAGGTCCAACCGCGACGTTAATGCGGCGCAGGTCCGGACGCGGCAGCGGGGCACGGTCGGGGAGCGCCGGGTCGATCGTCGCATCGAGGAAATCGCCCTGGCGGACCATCTGCGCGAACATGCGAAGCTGGCCGACGGTACGGCCGCGCTCGCCTTCGAGGCGGGGGCGGGGCAGGCCACTTTCGGTCATCGCACGGACGATCAGGTCGTCGCCGATCGCAAGGATCGCCTCGGCGATCGCTTCCAGGAACGCTGCTCGCGTCGGCAGGTCGGTCGTCGAATAGACCGGGAATGCTTCCTCTGCCAGTGCGGCAGCCTCCGCGACTGCGTCAGGACCGGCAGCCGAGAAGTTCGGCTCGAGCGTTTCGCCGGTCGCGGGGTTGATTGCGGTAAACCGCGTATCGGCCTGACGAACGTCAGTCCCGATCAAAATTGCTCCATCGATCACGAAAAGCCCTTCCATAATAACTCAGACATAATAGGGTTTGCCGCGACCAACTGCAAGGCGAGACTGACCATGCGCGCTATGTCCCGACCGATTTCGACGACGATCCGATCCGCTGCAATCGCAACGGTGGTGATCGCTTCGGTCGCAGGCAGCGCGCAGGCGGCGGGCCCGGCGCGGTTCGACTGGGTGGAGTATCGCGGCACCGACGGGACCGCGGTCCCGGCGGGAAGCTATCGCAATCCGATCCTCGCGGGCTATCACCCCGACCCCAGCATCGTCCGCGTCGGCGCGGACTATTATCTGGTCAACTCGACCTTCTCCTGGTTCCCCGGCATCCCCGTGTTCCACAGCCGTGACCTCGTCCATTGGCGGCAGATCGGCAACGCGATCGACCGGCCGGGCCAGCTCGATTTTACCGGGCGCGGCATGTCGGAAGGCGTGTTCGCGCCCGCGATCAACTATCATGCGGGACGGTTCTATATCGTCAACACTTGCGTTCGGTGCGGCGGAAACTTCGTCATCACTGCAACCAATCCGGCGGGGCCGTGGTCGGACCCGGTGTTCCTGCCGACGGTCGAGGGGATCGATCCGTCGCTGTTCTTCGATACCGACGGCAAGGCGTGGCTGATCAACAACCGTGAACCCGTCGGCGGATCGACCTATGATGGGCATCGCGCGCTGTGGATCGAACAGTTCGATCCGGTTCGCCTCAAGATGCTCGGCAATGCCAAGATGGTGGTCAACGGCGGGGTCGATCTTTCCGCGAAGCCGGTCTGGATCGAAGGACCGCATATCTACCGCGTCAAGGACGCCTATTATCTGACCGCGGCGGAGGGCGGCACCAGCGTCAATCACAGCCAGGTCGTATTCAAATCGGACTCGGTGACCGGACCCTATGTCCCCGCACCGCGAGCGATCAACCCGATCCTGACCCAACGCGACCAGCCCGCCGGTCGCGCCGATCCGATCAGCGCGACCGGGCATGCCGATCTGGTGCAACTGCCGGATGGGCGCTGGTGGTCGGTGTTCCTCGGGACCCGGCCGTATGCGCAGGACTATTACAACATCGGGCGCGAGACCTTCCTGCTGCCGGTCGACTGGTCATCGGGCTGGCCGGTGATCCTGCCCAAGGGCCAGACCGTGCCGCGTGTGGTGCGCGCACCGTTGCCGGCGGTGACGGCGCATTCCGTGCCGCTGACTGGGACCTTTTCGGTTCGGACCGATTTTACGGGGCCGCGGCTGGGGCTTGAGTGGATGACGATGCGCGGTGCGCCGTATCAACTTGGCGGAGGCACGTTGCACCTTGATCCGCTGACCGACGGAATTGGCGATTTTGGTAAGCCTGCGTTCGTCGCGCGGCGACAGGAACACAGCACCGCGAGCGTCACCACCGAGGTTCGCTTCACGCCCGGTGAGGGAGAGATGGCGGGGCTCGCCGCGGTCCAGAACGACGCCTATTTCCTGACGATCGCGCTGACCCGGCATGACGGCAAGACCTTCATCCGCGCGGCGCGCCGTGCCGGGAAAGATGAACCCCGCACCGGCGTGACTTTGGCAGAGCGCGCTGTTCCGGTGGCGGGGCCGGTGCGTTTCCGGATCTCGGCGCGGGGCGGGCGGTACGATCTCGCTTATGCGCTCGGGAAACAGTGGGTAACGCTCGCGCCAGACGTGGACGCGACCAACCTCAGCACCAACAAGGCGGGTGGGTTCGTCGGGACGATGATCGGACCGTTTGCGCAAGGGAAGCGGTGATCGCCTTGCGCGGTTTCCAGGGGAATTGATTCGTTCCTGGTGCGCAGCCCGCCGTCGTTACCGCACGTAGCTCGCGCCGTTTACGTCGAGCACGGCGCCGGTCATGGACGCTGGCGCCTCCAGCGCAAGAAAACGCGCAACATCCGCGACTTCGTCCGGCGCGGCGACGCGGCCGAGCGGAATGTCCGCCAGAAGTTTGTCGCCCCCGCGGCTCGACAGATAGTCGTCCGCCATGCCGGTCATCGTGAGGCCGGGGCATATGGCGAAGGCCAGAATGCCTTCGCTGGCGTAGCCACGCGCGATGCTCTTGGTCATTGCTACCATTCCCGCCTTGGACGCGGCGTAATGCCAGTGCGCAGGCGAATCCCCGCGATAGGCAGCGCGGCTCGCGACGTTGACGATTCGACCGCCGGTGCCACGGCTTTGCCAGTGCAGCACCGCCAACCGGCATAGCTCTGCGGCGGCGGTAAGGTTGATGCGCATCGTGCGGTCCCACGCCTCGACCCATGCGTGATCGTCGTTTTCCAACGGGTTGGCGTCGAACACCCCGGCATTGTTGATCAATACGTCGATCGTGCCGCCAAGCCGTTCGAGCGCTGCATCCCACAAGGCGCGCGGCGCGGCGGGATCGGCGAAGTCTGCCGGGATGCCGCTGCGGGTACCGTGCCCGACGATCGCGACGTCGGGACGATCGAGCGTTGCTGCGATGGCGGCACCGATGCCGCGCGACGAACCGGTGAGAAGAATGTTGGTCATGTGCCTGTCCTACCGGGGACCCGCGGCGCAACCAACCCTCGCCGGACGCGATATCAGGCGGCGGCGCTCGCCGAAAACGCGTCTGCCGCGCCTTTCAGATCCCGCAATTGATCATCGACCTTGCCAAATTCGCGTTCAAGCGTGTCGATTTCACCAGCGATATGGTCGGTATCCTCGCGGATTGCGACGATCGTGTGCGACATTGAGTCCGCTGCGAGCGCGGTTTCGTCAACTGCTGCGGTGATGGCCGTCACCGTCTGTGCTTGCGCTTCCATGGCATGGCGGATGCGGATCGCGCTTTCCTGAACTTCGCCGACGGTCGCCTTGATCGACGCGTTGGTGGCGACGGTCGAGCGGGTGGCGGACTGTATGGCGGAGATTTGCGACGCGATATCGTCGGTCGCGCGCGCGGTCTGGCTCGCGAGGCTTTTCACTTCCTGCGCAACCACGGCGAACCCGCGACCGGCATCGCCCGCGCGCGCGGCTTCGATCGTGGCATTGAGGGCGAGCAGGTTGGTCTGTCCGGCGATGTCGCGGATCAGCCCAAGGATCGATTCGATCGACTTGGCGTGATCGCTGAGCGTCTCCGACATACAGACCGCGGTCCCCGCCTGGGTCGAGGCGCGTGTCGCGATCGCGGTTGCCGCCTCGACTTCGGTGCGGGCGTCCTCGATCGCGCGAATCAGGCCGGCGGCGGTCTGTGCCGCCTCGCGCATGGCGGTGGCGGATTGCTCTGCGGCGGCGGCGACCTCGCTGGTCTTGCCGGTCATTCCGCGCGTCGAACAAGCCGCACCCTGGGCCTGGACCCGCAAGCGATTGCCCAGCGCCACGGTGCCTTCGATCGACGTGGCGATCGTTTCGCTGAAATGCGCGGAACGGTCGCGGCGTTCTGCGCGTGTGCGTTCGGCGTCGTGCGTGCCGAGATGTGACGCCATGACATCCGCCTCGACCAGCGCCAGCCGTTGCACCGCATCCGCCAGGATGCGGAGGCGGGGCGATCCGACGCCAATCTTTTCCTCGATCAGGCGCAGCGTGCAACTGTGCGCGAAACTCAACGAGGCCAGCAGCGCTTGCAACGGGATTCCCGCGTTTTGCGATCTGGCGACGTGGTGCGTCGCCATGCGCGCCCACTCCTCGCTCTTCGGTGCCGCATATTTCAGGAGCGTATAGCGACCGCTTTCCGCGACATTCGATGCGAGCGCGGCTTCGTCGAACATCGGACGAATATGGGCCGATACCGGCAAAGCCAGATAATACTCCCAGAACGTCCGCGAGATCGCCAGCTCGTCACCACTAATGATCGTAGCGATTTCGGCGCTCGCCGCGATCAGCGTATCGTCCCAATCATAGTCGGCGACCCGTTGCGCAGCGGACCGGTTCTCGCCGCTCCATCTGCCCACTTGACTCGTCATCGTCTTACTCCCTGGAGCGCCACAAGACCCGCTCGATTTCGGTTACGCTGCGACCTTGGTCACGAATTCTCCGGCGCTGTTCTTGAGTGCCCCAAGCTTGCTGTCGAGCGAGTCGAAACCGCGCCCGACGCTGTCGATCTCGGAGGCCACGGATTCGGTGTCTTCCCGGATCGCGGTGATCGTGTTCGACATGGAATCCGCCGCCAGCGCGGTTTCGTCGACCGCCGCAGTGATTGCGGTCACGGTCTGGGCCTGCGCTTCCATTGCATAGCGGATCCGGTTCGCGCTCTCCTGGACTTCTGCAACGGTCGATTTGATCGACGCGTTGGTTTCGACGGTAGAGCGCGTGGCAGACTGGATCGCGGCGATCTTGGCGGCGATGTCGTCGGTAGCGCGGGCGGTCTGGCTGGCGAGACTCTTCACTTCCTGTGCGACCACCGCGAAGCCGCGCCCCGCGTCGCCGGCGCGGGCCGCTTCGATCGTAGCGTTGAGCGCGAGCAGGTTGGTCTGGCCGGCAATGTCGCGGATAAGTCCGAGGATCGATTCGATCGACTTGGCATGGTCGCTGAGCGTTTCCGACATGCCGACCGCTGCGCCCGCCTGTGTCGAAGCGCGGTTCGCGATTTCCGCGGCGGCTTCCACTTCGGTCCGGGCATCCTCGATCGCGCGGATCAGGCCGGCGGCGGTTTGTGCGGCTTCGCGCATTGCGACCGCGGACTGCTCGGCGGCAGCGGCGACTTCGCTGGTCTTGCCGAGCATGCCGCGCGCGGACGTGGAGGTGCGCATCGATTGGCCGCGCAAGACTTCGGATTCCTGGGTCGCTTTCTCGACCGTCAACGCGATCCCCTCGCGGAACTCGGCCGCAAGCCGATCACGCTGGCCCGCTGCGCTATGCGCGCAAAAGGCATTGTAGATTTCGACCGTGATCTCGCTTTCGAGACCAGTCAGCCGCAACACGGTGTCGATAAAGGCGGGGAGACGCGGGTCGCCCGGTTCGATCCGCTTGAACAGGATCGTCAACGCGGCGCGGTCGCTGGCGCAGGTCATCGACAGAAGCGCCATCGTCGAGACGCCTGCGGCATAGCCCGCGGCAACCGAACGCTCCATCGATTCAACCCAGGCACGACCGCTGACATCGCAGAAGCGATTGCGCAGATAGGCGACTCCGAGCTCGACCATCCTGGTTTCCTCGTGCGGTTGCCAATTGGTCTCGCCAAGTCCGGCGCGGCGCCATTGCCCCCAGAACGCACGGGCGATCTCGGGCGCATCGGGTTCAAGCACCGCCCATACGGCGCGCGCTGCGGCTTCGAGCGTATCGTCGAAGTCGAACGCCCGGAGTCGTGCGCGGATATCGATGGTCGCGGCAATCTCTCCGGGAGCGGGCAATGTACTGAGGTTCAACGTGGACGCTCCGTCTCTGGCAAGGCCGGCGCGCGAAACGCCCGCCCTTTGAGTAACGCCTGCTGGTTAACGCAGTGTAACCGGCAAAATGGATGATTGTGTCGGATGCATCTGCGGTATCAGCCAGAATCCTTGCATCATCGGCTCGTCGGATTAAGAGGGCACCAACCCGCATTCGATCGGCAATCGACCCTGCAATTGATGAGGACATGCCGCCTTGGCCAGCACGACACCAACGACCAAACGCGCCCGACCGCTCAGCCCGCATCTGAGCATCTGGAAATGGGGGCCGCACATGACGGTCTCGATCCTGCACCGCGTCACCGGCAGCGGGATGGCGACGGTCGGCACGCTCGTCATGGTATGGTGGCTGGCCGCGATTTCGGGCGGAGCCGAAAGCTACGCCACGTTCCATCATGTGTTCGGCGAATTCGCCGGCGGCGCGCTTGGCTATCTGTTCGGGATCGGGCTGACGCTGTCCTTCTTCCAGCATATGGCCACCGGGATCCGCCATTTCGTGATGGATACGGGCGCGGGCTATGAGCTCAAGCGTAACAAGTCCGGTGCCCTTGCCACGATGGTCTTCTCGGTTGCGGCCACCGCGGTCGTCTGGGTCTACCTGCTGGGGGTCAAGTAACATGGCATATGGAACCGAACTCGGCCGCGTGCGCGGTCTCGGCAGCGCCAAGGAAGGCGCGCATCACTGGTGGCAGCAACGCCTGACGGCGGGCGCCAACCTGTTCCTGATGCTGTGGTTCTTCCTCGCGATCCTGCGGTTGCCGGCGTATGACTATGACACGGTCCATACGTGGCTGTCGTCGAGCTGGGCGGCGATTCCGATGATGCTGTTGATCGTCTCGGTCTTCTACCATTTCCGGCTCGGCCTGCAGGTCGTGATCGAGGATTACGCCCATGCCGAGAGCCGCGTGCTCGCAATGGTCGCGCTCAACTTCTTCACCGTCGTGACCGCCGGCATCGCCATTTTCGCGATCCTCAAGGTCGCCTTCACCGCTACCACCGGAGTGCCGCATGCCTGAGGCATATAAGATCATCGACCATACCTATGACGCCGTCGTCGTGGGTGCGGGTGGCTCGGGCCTCCGCGCGACCATGGGGATCGCGGAGAGCGGCCTAAAGACCGCGTGCATCACCAAGGTCTTCCCGACGCGCAGCCACACGGTGGCGGCGCAAGGCGGCATCGCGGCGAGCCTCGGCAACAACTCGCCGGACCATTGGTCCTGGCACATGTACGATACCGTCAAGGGATCCGACTGGCTCGGCGACCAGGACGCGATCGAGTATATGGTGCGGGAAGCGCCGCAGGCAGTGTACGAGCTCGAGCATGCCGGCGTGCCGTTCAGCCGCAACGACAATGGCACGATCTACCAGCGTCCGTTCGGTGGCCACATGCAGAACATGGGCGAGGGGCCTCCGGTCCAGCGCACCTGCGCCGCGGCCGATCGTACCGGTCACGCGATGCTCCACGCGCTGTACCAGCAGAGCCTGAAGTATAATTCCGATTTCTACATCGAGTATTTCGCACTCGACCTGATCATGGAAGACGGCGTGTGCCGTGGCGTGATCGCCTTGTGCATGGACGACGGATCGATCCATCGTTTCCGCGCGCATTCGGTCGTGCTGGCGACGGGCGGCTATGGCCGCACCTACTTCTCGGCGACCTCGGCGCACACCTGCACCGGCGACGGCAATGCGATGGTGCTACGCGCTGGGCTCCCGCTGCAGGATATGGAGTTCGTCCAGTTCCACCCGACCGGTATTTATGGCGCGGGCGTCCTCATCACCGAGGGTGCACGCGGCGAGGGTGGTTACCTCACCAACTCCGAGGGCGAACGCTTCATGGAGCGCTATGCCCCATCGGCGAAGGACCTGGCGTCGCGCGACGTCGTGTCGCGCTCGATGGCGCTCGAGATGCGCGAAGGCCGCGGTGTCGGCGAGCATAAGGACCACATCTTCCTGCACCTCGATCACATCGATCCCAAGGTGCTGGCAGAGCGGCTTCCGGGCATCACCGAGACGGGTAAGATCTTCGCCAACGTCGACCTGACGCGCCAGCCGCTGCCGGTGACGCCGACCGTCCATTACAACATGGGCGGCATCCCGACCAATTATCACGGCGAAGTCGTCAACCTGCGCGACGGTAACCCTGACTCGGTCGTCCCCGGCCTGTTCGCGGTCGGTGAAGCGGCGTGCGTTTCGGTCCATGGCGCGAATCGCCTCGGCTCCAACTCGCTGATCGATCTTGTGGTGTTCGGCCGTGCGACGGGTCTGCGTCTCAAGGAGACGCTCAAGCCCAACACGCCGCACAATCCGCTCCCCAAGGGGTCGGAGGACATGGCGCTCGGTCGCCTAGATACGTTCCGCAACGCCACGGGCAGTTCGCCCACCGCGCAGATCCGGACCGACATGCAGCGCACGATGCAGAAGCATTGCGCGGTGTTCCGCGACAACGAGCTGCTCGCCGAGGGGCAGCAGAAGATCACCGCGACCTATCAGCGGCTGCAGGACGTGCACGTCACCGATCGCTCGCTGATCTGGAACACCGATCTGGTCGAGACGCTCGAGCTGGACAACCTGCTCGCGCAGGCGGTCGTGACGATGGAGAGTGCAGCCAACCGCAAGGAATCGCGCGGGGCGCATGTCAACGAGGATTATCCCGATCGCGACGATGCGAACTGGATGAAGCACACCACCGCGACCTTCAACGGCTGGGGCGGCAAGGCGGGCAAGGTCGATATCGGCTATCGCCCAGTGCATGACTACACGCTCACGGACGATGCCGAGTATATTAAGCCGAAGAAGCGCGTTTACTGATTGCTGTCGGCAGCGGTGCCGGACTTCCTGCAATTGCAGGGGAACGGCACCGCTCCGATCTTATGGAATCGAATGTCTTGCGTCGCATAGCGTGACGCTAGCGCTGGCGCCTTCGTCGCCATCGGATACGTCGGCTTAGCCCGCGTCCCTCTTCCATTATCCTGCATTAGAAACACTTTTGCGAAGGTCTTCGTTGCCTCAGGCTGGTCCCGGGGGCCACCGCCATTTGTGTTCTTGAGTCACCCCGATATTCACACGGTGGACCCCGCCGCAAGGCCGGGGTGACGCAGCAAGAGACTGTGCGACGATCCCCACAAAGGTTTCGCGCAGGGAGATCAGAGGATCGTCTCAGGGCGTTGCCCCATTCGGCTCCTGCGTTCGCAAGGATGGCATCTGCGTAGACCAGTGCCCACTATCGAAGAACGTCTCGCCTCGCAGCCGATGCCCTAACTTCAGCCCATACAAAAAGGGCCGGAGTTTCCCCCGGCCCTTTCGGATTGCTTGAGGCAGGAAAGGCTTACGCCGCCGAAACCTCGGCGGTGTCGACCTTGATGCCGGCGCCCATGGTCGAGCTGACGGCAACCTTGCGGACATACTTGCCCTTGGCACCCGTCGGCTTGGCCTTGACGATCGCATCGACCAGCGCGTCGAAGTTTGCGCGCAGGTCAGCAGCCGGGAACGACGCCTTGCCGATGCCCGAGTGGATGATCCCGGCCTTCTCGACGCGATATTCGATCTGGCCGCCCTTGGCTGCCTTGACCGCTTCAGCGACGTTCATCGTAACCGTGCCGAGCTTCGGGTTCGGCATCAGGCCCTTCGGACCGAGCACCTTACCGAGGCGACCGACGACGCCCATCATGTCCGGGGTCGCGATGCAGCGATCGAAATCGATCGTGCCACCCTGGACGATTTCCATAAGGTCTTCCGCACCGACGACGTCTGCACCAGCGGCACGGGCTTCGTCAGCCTTGGCACCCTTGGCGAACACGCCGACGCGAACCGTCTTGCCGGTGCCCTTAGGCAGCGTGACGACGCCACGGACCATCTGGTCCGCGTGACGCGGATCGACGCCGAGGTTGAGCGCGACTTCGATCGTCTCGTCGAACTTCGACGTTGCGTGGGTCTTCGCCAGCGCGATCGCTTCGTCGATGCCGTACAGCTTCTCGCTGTTGATTGCGGTGCCGAGCGTCTTTGCCTTCTTGGTCAGCTTTGCCATGATCTCAGCCCTCCACCACTTCGAGGCCCATTGCGCGGGCGGAGCCTTCGATGATGCGGGTTGCCGCGTCGATATCGTTGGCGTTGAGATCCTTCATCTTCGCAGTCGCGATTTCCGAAAGCTGCGAGCGCTTGATCTTGCCGGCAACCGTCTTGCCCGGCTCCTTCGAGCCCGACTTGAGGCCAGCGGCCTTCTTGATCAGGAACGTCGCGGGCGGCGTCTTGGTCTCGAACGAGAAACTGCGGTCGGCATAGACGGTGATGACGGTGGGGAGCGGCGTGCCGACTTCCTGGTCACCGGTCGACGCGTTGAACGCCTTGCAGAATTCCATGATGTTGACGCCGCGCTGACCCAGCGCAGGACCAATCGGGGGCGACGGGTTGGCCTTGCCGGCCGGCACCTGAAGCTTGATGTAGCCTGTAATCTTCTTTGCCATAAGGCGGTCTCACTCTGTCATAGGGCGCAGCGCCTAAGCGCGACGCCCGGTTCAAGTTTAGCGGTTCAAGCGACGCCTCGGTAAAGAGCCGCCTCCCGCAAAGTCCATCGATGTCTCGTTGGAAGGGTGCGCGCATAGCCGAACGGGGGCGAGGATGCAACAGGGCCGCGATCCATGAGGGCACCCGAACGCAAAAAGGGCGACCCCTTCGCAGGGGCCGCCCTTTTTGGTTCGAACCAAGGTCCGGTGGGGAAGGGCGCCGGTTGCCCGCCGCCCTTCGTCCGCCTTACTTGACTTCGACGGTCGCGCCAGCTGCTTCGAGCTGGGCCTTGATCTTGGCTGCTTCGTCCTTCGAAACGCCTTCCTTGACGGCCTTGGGAGCCGACTCGACCAGCGTCTTAGCTTCGGTCAGGCCGAGCGAGGTGATCGCGCGGACTTCCTTGATGACGTTGATCTTCTTGCCACCGTCGCCGGTGAGGATGACGTCGAATTCGGTCTGCTCTTCAGCTGCCGGAGCAGCTGCGCCGCCGGCTGCTGCGGGTGCTGCTGCGACTGCCGCAGCGGCCGAAACGCCCCACTTCTCTTCGAGCATCTTCGACAGGTCTGCTGCTTCGATGACGGTGAGAGCCGAAAGCTGGTCAACCAGCGCGTTGAGGTCTGCCATGTGTAGTCTCCATTGGTCGGGGCGTCGCCCCATGGTTTCAGTTCAAAAAGTCTCGAATACCCGACAGATGTCAGGCGTCCGCCGTTTCCTTTTCGGCGTCCTTCTCGGCGTAGGCCGAAAGCACACGAGCGAGCTGAGCCGCAGGCGCCTGCGCAATCGTCGCGAGCTTGGTTGCAGGTGCAACCAGCAGGCCAACGATCTTGGCACGCAGTTCGTCCAGCGACGGCATCGTCGCGAGTGCCTTCACGCCGTCCACGTCGAGGACGGTCGCACCCATCGCACCACCGACGATTTCGAACTTGTCGTTCGTCTTCGCGAATTCCACGGCCACCTTGGCGGCCGCGACGGGGTCGATGGAACTGGCGAGACCGACCGGACCGGTGAGCATGTCGCCCAGCGGGGTGTAGTCGGTGCCGTCCAGAGCGATCTTGGCAAGCTTGTTCTTCGAGACCTTGTAGGTCGCACCGGCATCCCGCATCGCGTTGCGCAGCTTGGTCGACTGGGCAACGGTCATGCCGAGGTTACGGGTGACAACCACCACGCCAACTTCGGCAAAAGTGCGGTTCAGCTCGGTAACGAGCTCGGTCTTTTGAGCGCGATCCATGCCATTCTCCACTTATGGTCGCACCGCGAACGGCACGACCGGTTACGAACCGAGACGCAGTTGCGCCTCGGAAGGTGTCCAGCGATGGGGAATGGAAGCGACGCCAACCTCCGACGAAGCGGTGGGTAGGCGGCAAGCCGTCACGCCGGAAAACCGGTGTGCGGTGAAATCCTGTCCCCGTCTCGGCAGGGCATTAAGACCGACGAAATTCGGCCACCTGCTGTCTCGGACGGTCCCGGCCCAAGCGAACTCGGATCAGGAGAGCGGCGGCCAATAAAGGGATGTGGGGGAAAGTCAACGGGGGCGGGCGAAAGGGGCAAGGGGCTTCGCAATGTTGAACGAGACACATACAGATACGCTGGTGAAACCAACTGACGGTTCTAGGGTTGTTGAAGCGTGATCGATCTTCCCGCTTCGGCCCCTTCCGAGCAGCCCGCCCTTCCTTCCACATCCAAATCGCGATGGCGTTCGCGGTTGCTGGCGACCGCTGCGGTAGGCGGCGGGATCGTCGTCATCGCGCTGGTTGCACTCGGGGCGTTTCCCGTCGGGATGATGCGCGGCGTCGTTGAAAACCGCTTGTCCGCGGCGCTCGATACCAAGGTACAGGTCGGCTCGGTCACGCGCGACACGCTGTTTTCCTACACGCCGACCGTATCGATTCGCGACGTTTGGATCGCCCAGCCTGCATGGGTTGGACCGGGGGATTTCGTTCGGCTGGATAGCGTGAGCCTGCGCGTGCCGGTGTTCCGGTTGCTGACAGGCGCTTTCAAGCCCGATCGGATCAGCGTGGACGGCGCACGCGTGGCGCTGGTGCGCGACGTGTCGGGGCGCAAGAACTGGGAACCTGAGCGCAAGACGCCCAAGCGTGGGGGAGACAGCCGCCCGAGCTTGTCCGATCTGACCGTCACCAACAGCCAGATCGTCATCCGCGATGCCAAGCGCGGGTTGACGGTTTCCGGTCCGTTAAGCGTCGATGCTGCGCGTGGCCTACAATATGCGGCGACAGGCACCTTCCAGAATACGCCTGCCCGACTGGAGTTGCACGGCGGCAAGATCACCGGGATCGACCCTACCGCGTCCTATCCGTTCGCCGTGTCGCTCGCATCGCCGGCATTGCGCATGACGGTGAAGGGGGCGATGCGCGGTGTACTCGACACGCGCCATTTCACCGCCGACGTCAGCACGCAGGCGCCGACGCTCAAGAACCTCGACCGGATCATCGAGGCGGGGCTGTTTGGATCACAACCGATCGATTTTCGCGGCAAGATCCGGCATGATGGACGTGACTGGTATGTCGACCGGATTGCCGGGAGTATGGGGCGATCGCGCTTCTCTGGCCTGGCGACGATCCATAAGGATGGTGCGCGAACCATGATCGACGCGAAAATCGATGCAAGCCAGTTCGACTTCGACGATCTGGCGGATACCGAAGGTCGCGCGAAATCGGCGGCGCGTAAGGCCGCGATCGGCGCACGCGTGATCCCGCCGACGCGGATCAACCTGTCCAAGCTCGGCAAGACCGACGGGCGGCTGGTGTTCGCCGCGCACAAGTTGCTTTCGAGTGGCGGGACGGTATTCAAGAGCCTGTCGGGCACGCTCACGCTCGATCACCGGACGGTGACGGTCAGCAACATCGTCGCGACGCTGGCGAGTGGTCGAATGACCGGGACGGTCAAGGTCGATCATCGCAGCGGCAATCCAAAGCTCGGGGTCGACGTGCGTCTGGCCGGGCTGACGCTGGACGCATTGGTCGGCCAGCCGAAGATGATCTCGGGGCCGGTGCGCGGGCATATCGTGATGAACGGGCAGGGTGATACCGTGCGCGAGGCGATGGCGCACGCCAGCGGCAAGGCGGCGATCGTCGCGACCGACGGGCACGTCCAGCGGATGGTCGCGGATGTCCTCGGGCAGAACCTGAGCGGCGCGGTGTCGCACGCTATCAGCGGGCCGAGCCAGGAAGTTCCGCTGCGCTGTCTCGTCGCGAACTTCCGCGCGACGCGGGGCGTGCTGACGCCAAACCCGCTCGCAATCGATACGGGCGCGTCGGTCGGGCGCGGTTCCGGGCGGATCGTGCTCGACGGCGAACGACTCGATCTGACCCTAGCGGGGGCGAGCAAGAGCCACGCGTTGCTGCGGATTACCGATCCGATCCATGTGCGCGGGACCATGAGTTCGCCAACGGTGTCGGTCGCGGGGATCGGCGCAGCGGAGAAGCCGACCGCAGGCGGGGTGCTTCGCGTGCTGGGGCGCTCGATCGGGGAGGCGCTGGGGATCCGGAAGACGCCATCCTCGGCGGAAGGGCGGCCGCCGACGACGATTAATTGCTCGGCGGCTGTGGCGGCGGCGCTGCGGTAATCCCTCCGTATGCCGCCCGATGAGTTCAGGCAAAGCAAGGGTGCCCGGCATGACGCCGGATCAAAAAAAAGGCCCGGTGCAAATCGCACCGGGCCTTTTCCTTCAGACTATCGTTTTGCGAATCAGGCGAGATCGCGCACGTTCGGCTCACGCGCCCAGAAGCGCTTCGCCGCTGCCTTGGCGAAGTCCGCGCCCAGATCAGTCACGCCTTCGTCCTTCTCTACGCCGGCCTTGTCGAGCAACGGCTGTGCCGCTGCGCTCGCACCGACCGCCTTGAGGTGCCCGAACGCGTCCATCGCGAACTGGACCGCCGCGCCCTGCTTGAGCAGCATCGCGCAACCCTCTGCCGACAACGCGATCGCGACCGCGTCGAAGATCTGCGACGGCGTGCCGGCGAGCTGGCCATCGGCCTTGCGCTTGCTGCCGTCCGACAGCGTTGCGCCGCCGACCTTGGGCGCGACCAGCACGGCCTTGCCCTTGGCGTCCTTGATCGACGCAACCAGCGCGTCGAGTTCGGCGGCGTCGGTGCCGTCCGCGATCAGAATGCCGACGACGCGGCCTTCCAGCGTCTCCTTCATGTTCTTCTGGATCGACAGCGCGTCCGAAGGCTTCATGTCGACCGGCTCGCGCGCGGCCTTCGCCTTCTCGGGCAGGTCGATGTTGAGGCCGTCCGCGACACGCTGCGCGAGACCCTCATCGACGTTGCGCAGATTGGCGACCATCCGCGGCGGAACCTGATCGAGCAGACCGACCTTCGATAGCTCGAACACGAACGACGACGCGATATGCGCCTGCTCGTTTTCGGTCGCCGAATTGAAGAACAACCGTGCCTGGCTGTAGTGATCCGCGAACAGTTCCGAACGGACACGGAGCTTGTCGCCCGTCTCATTGTCGCCGGTCGCGGCATTGGTCGTCACATAGCCCTTGGTCGCGCTCTCGCGCGGGCCGCCATCCTCGCCGTGCGCGGCAAGGCTGTTGGGCTCGTAATTCGCACGGCCCTTGGGGACCTTGGTCTGCATCATCCCGTCACGCTGGAAGTTGCCGGCCGGCGAGCGCGGGCTGTTGATCGGGATCTGGTGGAAGTTGGTCGTCCCCAGACGCGACTTCTGCGTGTCGAGATAGCTGAACAGGCGACCCTGGAGCAGCGGATCGTTCGAGAAATCGATCCCCGGCACGACGTTGGTCGGCAGGAACGCGACCTGCTCGGTCTCGGCGAAGAAGTTGTCGACGTTACGGTCGAGCACCATCCGCCCGATGATCCGGACCGGGACGTCCTCTTCCGGGATCAGCTTGGTCGAATCGAGCACGTCATACGGCTGCGCTTCGGCAAACGCCTGGTCGAACACCTGGATGCCGAGCTCCCACTCGGGGAAATCGCCGGTGTCGATCGCCTCGAACAGGTCGCGACGGTGATAGTCGTTGTCGGCGGCCTGAAGCTTGAGCGTCTCGTCCCAGATCGTCGACTGGAGGCCGAGCTTGGGCTTCCAGTGGAACTTGACGAAGCTGCTGTTGCCCTCGGCGTTGACGAGGCGGAAGGTGTGGACGCCGAAGCCTTCCATCATCCGCAGCGAGCGGGGGAGGGTACGATCCGACATAGCCCACATCAGCATGTGAGTCGCTTCGGGCATCAGCGATGCCCAGTCCCAGAAGGTGTCGTGCGCGCTGCCGGCCTGCGGATAGGCGCGGTCGGCTTCCATCTTCACCGAATGGATCAGGTCGGGGAACTTGATCGCGTCCTGGATGAAGAACACCGGGATGTTGTTGCCGACGAGATCCCAATTGCCTTCGGTCGTGTAGAACTTGACCGCAAAGCCGCGCACGTCACGCGGGGTATCGACCGAGCCTGCGCCGCCGGCGACGGTCGAGAAGCGGACGAAGACCTCGGTCTTCTCGCCCTTCTTGAACACCGCTGCGCGCGACAGGTCCGAAATGTCGTCGGTCGCTTCGAAATAACCGTGTGCGCCCGAACCGCGTGCGTGGACGATCCGCTCAGGGATCCGCTCGTGGTCGAAGTGGAAGATCTTCTCGCGCAGGACGAAGTCCTCGAGCAGCGTCGGGCCGCGCGAACCGCTCTTCAGGCTGTTCTGGTTGTCGGAAATGGGGACGCCGTGGTTGGTCGTCAGGACCGGCGCATCGCCTTGCGCCTGCTGGTGCGTCTCGCCACCGTTGCCGGTGACCGTGTCGAAATCTGCCATGTAGGGAGCCTTTTTGGGGGTTCGGGCAGACGACGAACGCGGGGCGGGTAGGTTCCGTAAAAGATGGTTGATGCAGATTGAGGTGAGCGAAAGCTGCGGTGTGCGGCTGACCCATGGCCCGTCGTCACGGAGCCGAACTAGGCATAACCTTGCCGGCAAACACATTCCGGATGTTGGACTATCAAAAGAGGTTTTCTACCGGTCTCTTAAATGGAATAGAAGTGCCTGGGGTGGTTGAGACAAGTTGGGGGGTAGGGGTGCCGATCGAGCTATATCGTAGCAATACGCTTGTGGTCAGGCAGGTGGCGATCGAGGAATGTGACCGATGGGTCATCACGTTCGATCATCATAGTATCGGGGATGGCTTTGATCGCGAAGGCTTTGGCGAAAGCTTCCTGAAGGCAAACGGCATATCAGCGATTCACATGCTCGGCCGCGGTAATGATTGGTACCAATATGACGACATCTTCGCGGCGGCTGCGGTCGTTCGTGCCGCGACGAGCCGCGCGGTGCGACGGGTCGCGTATGGATCGAGCATGGGGGCATATGCTGCGGTTCGCTTAGCCGATGCGATCGGGGCCGAGGCCGTCTTGGCGCTCTCGCCGCAATGGTCGGTCGATCCCGCGATCGTAAGCTGGGACAATCGCTGGTCGCAGGATGCGAATCGCATCCGCTGGTTGAGTACGATGGCCGGGCCGCTGCGCTGTCCTGCATCCACCGTGCTCGTCTATGATCCACACCTGCCGCTGGACCGCCGCCATGCCCAACTGATCGCTGAGCATACCGGATCGCGACTGTTGCCGGTGGCGCATTGCCTGCACCCTGCCAGCACGTTTCTAGGCGAAGTCGGTCTGCTGCGTAGGTTGCTCGAGGACCTGCTGTATGACCGGTTCGATGCGAGCGCCATGGCGATGGAGATCCGGGCGAGACGCGCATACAGCGCGGTCTATCTGGGCGCGCTGGCGGAACGGCAACCGGCTGTCCGTCCACGTACTGCGATCGCGCTTGCCGGCAAGGCGCGGCTGGTACAGCCCGATTCGGAGCTTGGCATGCTCAGTCTCGCCAAAACCCTGACGCGGACCGGCAATCACGACCAAGCACTGGCGATCCATCGTCAGATCGCGGTCAAGGTTAAGCGTCTGCCGATGTATCTCGTCCCGTTCGCCAATGCGCTGGTCAGTGCGGGGGACGGACAGGAGGCGATCGCGGTTGCCGGGGAAGTGGTGGATGCCGAGCCTGACGTCGGTCACCTGCGGAACTGGTATGCGACGATGCTGTGGCGGCGGGGTGAGCGCGCAGCAGCCGTCGTGCAGATGGCGCGGGCGGTCGCGCTCAATCCGACGGAGCGGCGTTATCGCCGGAAGCTCTTCCGATATCGCCTGGCACGGCAAGCGTGGACGATTCTTGACGTCATGACGTTGCAGGCGATCCGCGAGGGGGCGGCGAACCGGAAGCGCATGGGTGCGCTGGCCGCATCTGCAATTCCGGGACGCCTCGGCGTTCGCGCCGACGTAGGCGATGTGGCCGGGTCGTGACTCCGGTCTGATTGCGATCGATCGTGGTTAATTACGATCGGGAGGAACCGCAGGCTTTGTATGCGGGTTTCGGCGGCCATGACCCAGACCTCAGATCCTACGCGCTATCCGCTGCTCGCCAACCCGCACATTCGTCTGTCTGGCACGGTGGACCAGTTAATGTACGAGAACTTTCGCGCACAGCTCGGCAATTGCCCGAAGGACGGTACGCTTGTCATCGCGCTGACAACGTTGGGCGGCGATCCCGAAGTTGCGCGGACGATGGCGGACGATATCCGGCTGCTTGAGGATCACGACGGACGCGAGATCCTGTTTCTTGGCAAAGTCGCGGTCTATTCGGCGGGTGCGACCTTCATGTCGGCTTTCCCGGTCGCGCGTCGCTTCTTGACGCGCCACACCCGGCTGATGCTGCACGAACGGCAAATCACCAAGCAGATCGACCTCAACGGGCCGTTACGGATGGTCGTCGCGTCCATCAAAGCGGCGCTCCACGAGGTCGAGCATTCGATCGAGATTGAGGAAGAAGGCTTTCAGGCGATCGTCCGCGACAGCCAGGTTTCGTTCGAGGAACTGCGCCAGAAGGCCCCGTCCAACTGGTATATCGAAGCCGAGGAAGCGCGCGATCGTGGGCTCGTGCTCGACGTCATCTGATCGGATGAGGCCGCGCCCCGCAATCGCACTTGCAGCAATTCGATGCCGCAAGGGTTTGCGGGGCGGGCATTGCTTGTGTACGGCTACCCGCACAACCCGGCGGTAACCCGCCCTCCTGGATGGAAAACGCGAGCAAGCGATGGCCGAATTCTTCCTCCCCGCCAACTCCAAGCCCAAGTCGGGTGGCAAGGTTCATAAAGCGGCGCCCGAAGCGAAACGTATCAAGAAGTTCAAGATCTATCGGTACGATCCCGATGCGAACGCGAACCCGCATTACGACACGTTCGAGGTCGATCTCGACTCGTGCGGCCCGATGGTGCTCGACGCACTAATCAAGATGAAGGGCGAGCAGGATTCGTCGCTCACCTTCCGCCGTTCGTGCCGCGAAGGCATTTGCGGGTCCTGCTCGATGAACATCGACGGCAAGAATGGCCTGGCGTGCACGACCGCGATCGAAGACGTGAAGGGCGACATCCGCATCACGCCGTTGCCGCATATGGAAGTGATCAAGGACCTCGTTCCTGACTTCACGCATTTCTACGCGCAATATTCGTCGATCAAGCCGTGGCTGCAAACGGTCACGCCGCCGCCCGCCGGCAAGGAACGACTCCAGTCGCCGGCCGAGCGCGAGCAGCTCGATGGTCTGTATGAATGCATTCTGTGCGCCTGCTGTTCGACGGCATGCCCGAGCTACTGGTGGAATTCGGACAAGTTCCTCGGCCCGGCGATCCTGTTGCAGGCCTATCGCTGGCTCGCCGACAGCCGCGACGAGATGACCGGCGAGCGACTCGACGAACTCGAGGATCCGTTCCGCCTGTATCGCTGCCACACGATCATGAACTGCGCGAACGTCTGCCCCAAGGGTCTCAACCCCGCCAAGGCGATTGCCGAAATTAAGAAGATGGAAGCAGAACGCGTCGTATGAGCAGCGCCGCCCCGTCCGTGAGGACGGGGCCACGCCCGAGGATAAACGACGTTTGACCGCTCCGTTCACGTTCGACGATGATCCGGATCTGGCCGGATGGAAGCGGTGGCAGTTTCACGACGCCACCCGCTACAATGCCTTCCTGGAACCGCTTCAGGTTCGGGTCGAAGGCGAGATCGCACGAGTCCGAATGATGCCGCGGCAGGCACATTCCAATATGCGGGGCCATGTCCATGGCGGTGCGCTGCTCGGATTCATGGATGTCGCGCTGTTCGCCGCGGCGCGCGGGTTCGATGTCTTGTCTGCGGGCGGGGCGGTCACGCTCGACCTGTCGGCGCAGTTCATCGGGGGTGGCGCGTTGGACGTCCCGCTCGAGGCGCGGATCGAACTGCTGCGCGAAACCCGTAACCTGCTCTTCCTACGCGGCCTGATCGTCCAGGACCATACTCCCACGATCGCCAGCTTTTCGGGCACGCTCCGCAAGTCCGCGTCCCCGGCTGCGACGCTTCCCCAACCAGAATGATCCCGGCATGACCAATGTTATCGCGCGCTATGACGCGCTGATCGCCTCCGGCGAACTCCGTCCCGACGCTGAGCAGGCAGCCGCGGCGCGGCGCCTGGCGGAATTGGCGACCGCACTGGAGGCAACGCCCAAGCGCGGCTCGATGCTATGGCGCGTGCTCGGTCGTAAGCCGGAGCCTCCGCGCGGCGTGTACATGTGGGGCGGGGGTTGGTCGCGGCAAGTCGATGCTGATGGACCTGTTCTTCGACGCGCTCGACATCCGCCGCAAACGGCGCGTCCATTTCGCCGAATTCATGCTCGAAGTGCACCAACGCCTCGCGGTCGAGCGCGCCAAGGAGCTGGGGGACCCGATCCCACCGCTGGCGAAAGCGATCGCCGAGGAGGCGCGGCTGCTCGCGTTCGACGAAATGATGGTGACCAACAGCCCCGACGCGATGATTCTGTCGCGGTTGTTCACGCTGTTGCTGGAGGAGGGCGTGACGGTCGTCACGACTTCCAACCGCCCACCCGCCGACCTGTACAAGAACGGGCTCAACAGGGAGCATTTCCTGCCCTTCATTGCGCTGATTGAAGCGCGGATGGATGTGATTACGCTGAATGGACCGACCGACTACCGCCGTGATCGGCTGGGATCGGTCGACACTTGGCTCGTCCCGAACGGCCCCGAAGCGACCCGACTGCTCTCGGGCGATTTCTTCCGCCTGACCGACTTCCCGGTCGAGGACCGCGCGCATGTCCCGTCCGAGGATCTGGTGGTGCAGGGGCGCAGCGTCCATGTTCCGAAGGCGCTCAAGGGCGTCGCCGTGTTCAGCTTCAAGCGGTTGTGCGAGGAGGCACGCGGGAGCGCGGACTATATCGCGATCGCGCGGCGCTATCATACCGTTATCCTGGTCGGCATTCCAAAGTTGGGGCCGGACAATCGCAACGAGGCGGCGCGGTTCGTGGCGCTGATCGACGCGCTGTACGAACAGAAGGTCAAGCTGCTCGCCGCCGCGGATGCCGAGCCGCAGGACTTGTACGAAAGCGGGGATGGGCGGTTCGAGTTCGATCGGACGATCAGCCGGCTGGAAGAGATGCGGTCGGAAGAGTATCTTGCTGCGGGGCATGGCGGGGATTGAATCCGACGCGTCGTAAGAAACTGTTTCCCAGCGAAGGCGGGGATCCAGAGCCATACGCGTCGCATCTCCGTAACGCTGGGCTCGCGCCTGCGGAGGATCCCGATAAAGGCTAATTGCACTTGCGAATGAATTGCAATACTGTGGCAAATCCTTTGTCTCACGGGTTGCCCAAATGCGAAAACCCGCCTAAGGCGACGCCCGGCAGAGCTCGCCCGATCGCTCTTGAGTTATTAACGCCCTGGGCGGGCCTAAGCGAAAAGGATCCCGGATGGCTCGCAAGAAGATCGCGCTGATCGGCGCCGGCAACATTGGCGGCACGCTCGCCCATCTCGCAGCGCTCAAGGGCCTCGGAGATGTCGTGTTGTTCGACGTCGTCGAAGGCGTACCCCAGGGCAAGGCGCTCGACCTCAGCCAGTGCAGCCCCGTCGAAGGCTTCGACGCGACCATCACCGGCACCAACGATTACAAGGACATCGCAGGTGCGGACGTGATCATCGTCACCGCTGGCGTCGCGCGCAAGCCCGGCATGAGCCGCGATGATTTGCTCGGCATCAACCTGAAGGTCATGAAGGCGGTCGGCGAGGGCATCGCTGCCAACGCACCCGACGCGTTCGTCATCTGCATCACCAACCCGCTCGACGCGATGGTGTGGGCGCTGCGCGAATTCTCGGGGCTTCCGCACAACAAGGTTGTCGGCATGGCCGGCGTGCTCGATTCGGCCCGCTTCAGCCACTTCCTCGCCGACGAGTTCAAGGTCTCGGTCAAGGACGTCACCAGCTTCGTGCTTGGCGGGCACGGCGACACGATGGTCCCGGTCATCTCCTATTCGACCGTCTCGGGCATCCCGGTGCCCGACCTCGTCGCGATGGGCCGTTCGACCCAGGAAAAGATCGACGCGATCATCAAGCGCACCCGCGGCGGCGGCGGCGAGATCGTTGCGCTGCTCAAGACCGGCTCGGCTTATTACGCGCCTGCCACCAGCGGCATCGCGATGGCCGAAGCCTATCTGTACGACCAGAAGCGCGTCCTTCCGGCAGCGGCACACCTGACCGGCCAGTACGGCATCGAAAATCTCTATGTCGGTGTCCCGGTCGTGATCGGGGCGGGCGGCGTCGAGGAAGTCATTGAGATCAAGCTCGACGACGAAGCGAAGCAGAACCTCAGCGTGTCGGTCGATGCGGTCAAGGAACTCCTCGTCGCGTGCAAGGCGATCGACGGGTCGCTCAACTGATATTCTCTGCGGGGCGCGCGACAGCGCGATCCCCGCATTCTCTTAATTAGGAAGAGTGCTGCATGAGCATCCTCGTCGACAAGAACACCAAGGTTATCACCCAGGGCATGACCGGGGAAACCGGCAGCTTCCACACCAAGGCGGCGCTGGAATACGGCACCAAGATGGTCGGCGGCGTTACCCCGGGCAAGGGCGGCACGACTCACCTCGACCTGCCGGTGTATGACACCGTGGCCGAAGCCGTCGCGATGACCGGTGCGACCGCGTCCGTGATCTACGTTCCGCCCCCCTTCGCGGCGGATTCGATCCTTGAGGCGATCGACGCGCAGGTTCCGCTAATCGTCACGATCACCGAGGGTATCCCGGTGCTCGACATGGTTCGCGTCAAGCGCGCGCTGTCGGGGTCCAAGTCGCGCCTGATCGGCCCGAACTGCCCCGGCGTCCTGACCCCCGGCGAGTGCAAAATCGGCATCATGCCCGGCAGCATCTTCAAGCAGGGCTCGGTCGGCGTTGTCAGCCGTTCAGGCACGCTCACCTATGAGGCGGTGTTCCAGACGTCGAACGCTGGTCTCGGTCAGACGACCGCGGTCGGCATCGGTGGCGATCCGGTCAACGGCACGAACTTCATCGACGTGCTCGAGCTGTTCCTCGCGGACGACGCGACCAAGTCGATCATCATGATCGGCGAAATCGGCGGTTCCGCCGAGGAAGAGGCAGCGCAGTTCCTGATCGACGAGGCCAAGCGTGGCCGCAAGAAGCCGATGGCCGGCTTCATCGCGGGCCGTACGGCACCTCCGGGTCGTCGCATGGGCCATGCCGGGGCAATCGTCTCGGGCGGGCAGGGCGGCGCGGAAGACAAGATTGCGGCGATGGAGCGCGCAGGCATTCGTGTCTCCGCATCGCCGAGCGAACTGGGCACGACCTTGCTGGAAGTGCTCAAGGGTTAAAGGCACGTCGCCCCGGCGTCATGCCGGGGCCGCCGTGTCCAGTCGGGCGCGGCGGTGTCCCACTACTAAAGACCCCAATGTTCCGGGGTGACGAGGACTCGCTATGGGCTACGAGAACCAGGACTTCGGCGATATCGCAGGCGGCGTCAGCCCCGCGTTCATCGAGACGCTCTACGCGCGTTTCCGCACGTCCCCGGACAGCGTTGAGCCGGCCTGGCGTGGCTTTTTCGAAGGACTCGAGGGTTCGTCTTCGGGTCCGAGCTGGCAGTCGGCCAAGTGGCCGCTGTCGACCACGGACGATCTGACCGCCGCGCTCGACCCGACCCAGATGGAGCCCGCGCCCAAGCCCATGAAGGGCGGCGCCAAGCCTGCTCCGGCCGCGGCCCCTGCGGTCAGCCAGGACGACATCATCCGCGCGGCAGGCGACTCGATCCGCGCGATGCTGCTGATCCGCACGTACCGCGTGCGTGGCCATCTTGCCGCTAATCTCGACCCGCTTGGTCTTTCGCAGCGCGAGATGCCGGCCGACCTCAAGACCGAATATCACGGCTTCTCTGATAGCGACATCGATCGTCCGGTTTACCTCGGCGGCACGATGGGGCTGCAATGGGCGACCGTGCGCGAATTGATCGACACGCTGCGCGCCAATTATTGCGGCAACGTCGGCCTCGAATACATGCACATCGCCGACGTCGAGGAGCGCCGTTTCCTGCAAGACCGCATGGAAGGCAAGGACAAGGCGATCGAGTTCACCGACCTCGGCAAGAAGGCGATCCTCAACAAGGTGATCGAAGCCGAGCAGTGGGAACGCTTCTGCGGCAAGAAGTATGTCGGCACCAAGCGCTTCGGCCTCGACGGTGGCGAGAGCATGATCCCCGCGCTCGAATCGGTCATCAAATACGGTGGCTCGCTCGGCGTAAAGGAGATGGTCTTCGGCATGGCGCATCGCGGGCGTCTGAACGTCCTTACCAACGTGATGGCCAAGCCGTTCCGCATCATCTTCCACGAATTCGGCGGCGGTTCGGACAATCCCGATGACGTAGCGGGTTCGGGCGACGTGAAATATCACCTCGGCACTTCGACCGACCGCGAGTTCGACGGGATCAGCGTCCACATGTCGCTGGTCGCCAATCCGTCGCATCTGGAAGCGGAAGATCCGGTCGTGCTCGGCAAGACCCGCGCGATCCAGACGATCGCGAACGACCTGACCGAGCATAAGGCATCGCTCCCGGTGCTGATCCACGGCGACGCGGCGTTCGCGGGGCAGGGGATCGTATGGGAGACGCTCGGCTTCTCCGGTATCCGCGGGTATAACACCGGAGGCTGCGTCCACTTCATCATCAACAACCAGGTCGGCTTCACCACCAGTCCGCAATTCGCGCGCTCGTCGCCCTATCCGTCGGATGTCGCCAAGGGCGTCCAGGCGCCGATCTTCCACGTCAACGGCGACGACCCAGAAGCCGTCACCTTCGCTACCAAAATGGCGATGGAGTTCCGTCAAAAATTCCATCGCGACATCGTGATCGACATGTGGTGCTACCGCCGCTTCGGTCATAACGAAGGCGATGAGCCGGGCTTCACGCAGCCGCTCATGTACAAGGCGATCAAGGACCATCCGCCAGTCAGCGAGATCTACGGCAAGAAGCTGATCGAGCAGAAGGTCATCGATTCCGCGTGGATTGACGAGAACATCAAGCAGTACACCACGCTGCTCGAAGGCGAGTTCGAGGCGGGCGCGAGCTACAAGCCCAACAAGGCGGACTGGTTCGCCGGGCGCTGGTCGGGACTCCATGCGCCGGCCGATGCGGAGACCGCGCGTCGCAACGTCAATACGGGCATGGAGCAGAAGCTGTTCGACTCGCTTGGTCGTACGCTGACGACGATCCCCGAGGGACTGACCGTCCACAAGACGCTCAACCGCGTGCTCGATGCCAAGCGAGAGATGTTCAAGTCGGGTAAGAACTTCGACTGGGCGACCGGCGAGGCGCTGGCGTTCGGGTCGCTGCTGTCGGAAGGTTATGGCGTTCGTCTGTCCGGACAGGATTCGGGTCGTGGGACGTTCTCGCAGCGCCATGCCGTCTGGGTCGACCAGACCGACGAGCACAAATACCGCCCGCTCGAGACGATCCCGCACGGTCGCTTCGAGGTGCTCGACAGCCCCCTGAGCGAATATGGCGTGCTCGGCTTCGAATATGGCTACGCGCTGGCGGACCCCAAGACGCTGGTCATGTGGGAAGCGCAGTTCGGCGACTTCATGAACGGTGCGCAGATCATGATCGATCAGTTCATCGCGTCGGGCGAAGCCAAGTGGCTCCGCGCCAACGGTCTCGTCATGCTACTGCCGCACGGCTACGAAGGGCAGGGGCCAGAGCATAGTTCAGCGCGGATCGAGCGCTTCCTGCAGTTGTGCGCGCAGGACAACATGCAGGTCGCCAACTGCACGACCCCGGCCAACTATTTCCACCTGCTGCGCCGGCAAATGCATCGGTCGTTCCGCAAGCCGCTGATCGTCTTCACCCCCAAGTCGCTGTTGCGGCACAAGATGGCGGTGTCGCAGGTCGACGAGTTCCTCGGTGACAGCCACTTCAAGCGGTTGCTGAGCGATCCCTCCGCGCCGGCGGACGTCGAGGTCAAGCGGCTCGTCCTGTGTTCCGGTAAGGTCGCCTACGACCTGATC
Source organism: Sphingomonas sp. PvP055 (assembly GCF_040546365.1). Classification (NCBI taxonomy): domain Bacteria; kingdom Pseudomonadati; phylum Pseudomonadota; class Alphaproteobacteria; order Sphingomonadales; family Sphingomonadaceae; genus Sphingomonas; species Sphingomonas sp. PvP055. Next base: position 3,384,218 of record NZ_JBEPNS010000001.1, on the reverse strand, counting down.
GAAGCGCGAGACGCAGCGGGCGATACCAACACCGCGATCGTACGGGTCGAGCAGCTCTATCCCTTCCCGGGCGAGCCGCTGGTCGAGCGGATGAAGCGGATGCCCAACCTCGAGACGGTGGTGTGGGCACAGGAAGAGCCGAAGAACAACGGCGCGTGGAGCTTCGTTGAGCCGTTCATCGAAGAGGTTCTGACGGAAGTCGGCGGTTCGGTGACGCGGGCGCGCTATGCGGGCCGTGCGGCTTCGGCTTCGCCCGCAACCGGATTGATGAAGCGGCACCAGACCGAGCAGGCGGCACTCGTCGCCGATGCGCTCGGACACAGCGTCCGCGAGGAAATCCGCCGCACGCGGAAAGTTTGATTCACCCTCACTGCTTCCCCGGCGCAGGCCGGGGCCCAGTAGTGAGGCATAAGGTAATTTCGCGCGGCGCTTGATCAGCGAGCGTTGCGCACCTGGGCCCCGGCCTTCGCCGGGGAAGATAAAAGAGGCGCATATGGCAACCGAAGTCACAGTACCGGTACTCGGCGAATCGATCACCGAGGCGACGCTCGGCGAATGGCTCAAGCAGCCTGGCGACAAGGTCGCAGCGGACGAGCCGATCGCCAGCCTCGAGACGGACAAGGTCTCGGTCGAGGTACCGTCGCCGGTCGCCGGGATCATGGGCGAACATGCGGTCAAGGTTGGTGACACCGTCCTGGTTGGCGCGATGCTCGCGACGATCGACGCAGGCGACGGTGCGGCTGCATCGATGCCTGCCGCCCAGCCGGCGGTCACTGCAACGTCAGACGCCGCTCCCGCTCCCGCCTCTGACTCTCCTGCCGCAGCCGCGGGCCAGCAGGCTCCGTCGTCGTCGAGCGATGGCCCCGCTGCGCTCAGCCCGTCGGTACGCCGCGCGGTGCTCGAGCATGGCGTCGACCCGTCGACGGTCAAGGGCACCGGCAAGGACGGCCGCCTGACAAAGGACGACGTCGCCGCCGCCGCCGCCTCGACCCCGGCCCCTGCCGCCGCGCCAGCGCCTGCCGCGGCTCCCGCACCCGCTGCAACGGGCGGCCGCAAGGAAGAGCGCGTGCGCATGACGCGCCTGCGTCAGACGATCGCCAAGCGCCTCAAGGAAGCGCAGAACACCGCCGCGATGCTCACGACGTTCAACGACGTCGACATGACCGCGGTGATCGCGGCGCGCGCGAAGTACAAGGACCTGTTCGAGAAGAAGCATGGCGTCCGGCTTGGCTTCATGGGCTTCTTCGTGAAGGCCGCCACCATGGCGCTGCGCGACATTCCCAGCGTCAACGCGTCGATCGACGGCGACGACATCGTCTATCACGATTACGCCGACATCTCGGTGGCGGTGTCGTCGCCGGGTGGCCTCGTCGTTCCGGTGATCCGCGATGCGGACCAGATGTCGGTCGCGCAGATCGAGAAGACGATCGGCGACTTCGGCAAGCGCGCTAAAGACGGCGCGCTCAAGATGGACGAGATGAAGGGCGGCACGTTCACCATCTCGAACGGCGGCGTGTTCGGCTCGCTGATGTCGACCCCGATCATCAATCCGCCGCAGTCGGCAGTGCTCGGCCTTCACCGTATCGACGAGCGGCCGGTGGTGGTCGACGGACAGATCGTGATCCGTCCGATGATGTACCTCGCGCTCAGCTACGATCACCGGTTGATCGATGGTCGCGAGGCTGTGACGTTCCTCGTCGCGCTCAAGAATGCTATCGAGGATCCGACGCGGATCTTGATCGACTTGTGATCTGACCGTTGTGCTCCCGCGCAGGCAGGAGCCCAGGGTTTCGAACGCTGTACTGCGTAACTCTGGGTTCCTGCCCTTGCAGGAACACGACGAAGGACAGGAGAGGTCATACGAAACCGGGCTGCGTCTATTTGATGGCAAGCCAGCGCAATGGGACGCTCTAACTGCGCGTCACCAGCAACTTGCTGGCCAGAGCCTACCAGCATCGCAACCGGTTGATCGACGGCTTCACCAAACAATACAATTGCACGCATCTTGTCTGGTACGACGCGTGTGACGATCTTGAGGCAGCGCGGTATCGCGGGCTTCAGATGAAGAAGTGGCAGCGGGCCTGGAAGATCGCGTTGATCGAACAGGACAATCCGCAGTGGAAGGATTTGTACGAGACGCTGTTCTGAAAATCCGTTCTCCTGCGAAAGCAGGAGTCCAAGGTTTCAAACGGTGCCCCGCGTAACTCTGGGTTCCTGCCTACGCAGGAACACAAGTGGAGCATAAAATGGCTGACTATGATTTCGACGTTCTGATCATCGGTGCCGGACCCGGCGGCTACGTCGCGGCGATCCGTGCGGCACAGCTCGGGCTGCGCACGGCGTGCGTCGAGAGCCGCGAGACGCTTGGCGGCACCTGCCTCAACGTCGGCTGCATCCCGTCCAAGGCGATGCTCCACGCGTCCGAATTCTACAACGACGCGAAGAACGGCATGATGGCCAAGCTCGGCGTCAAGATGGACAACGTCTCGCTCGACCTCGACACGATGCACGAGCAGCGCCGCGACGCGGTCAAGCAGCTGACCGCGGGCGTCGCCTTCCTGTTCAAGAAGAACAAGGTCGAATGGCTCAAGGGCCAGGCGAGCTTCACCGGCAAGGACAGCGTCGAAGTCGCGGGCAAGACCTACCGTGCCAAGAACATCGTGATCGCGACCGGATCGTCGGTCACCCCGTTGCCGGGCGTGACGGTCGACCAGAAGGTCGTCGTCGATTCGACCGGCGCGCTCGAACTGGCGAAGGTGCCCGAGCATATGGTCGTCATCGGTGGCGGTGTGATCGGGCTCGAGCTCGGTTCGGTATGGAAGCGGCTTGGCGCGCGCGTCACTTGCGTCGAATATCTCGATCAGATCCTCCCCGGCTTCGATGGCGAGATTCGCAAGGAATCGAACAAGATCTTCAAGAAGCAGGGGATCGAGTTCAAGCTGTCGACCAAGGTCACCGGCGTGACGGTCGAGGGCGAGAAGGCGACGATCACCGTCGAGCCCGCTGCGGGCGGCGCACCCGAGACGATCGAGGCGGATACCGTGCTCGTGTCGATCGGGCGGCGTCCCAACACCGATGGCCTCAACCTCGAAGCCGCGGGTCTCTCGACCAACGCGCGTGGGCAGGTCGAGACCGACCACCGCTTCCAGACGTCGGTCCCCGGCATCTGGGCGATCGGCGATGTCGTCCCCGGCCCGATGCTCGCGCACAAGGCCGAGGATGAGGGCATTGCGGTCGCCGAGAACATCGGGGGGCTCACAGGCATCGTCAATCACGATGTCATCCCGTCGGTCGTCTACACTTGGCCCGAGATCGCAGGCGTCGGCCTGACCGAAGAAGCCGCGCGCGAGAAGGTCGCTGAGATCAAAGTCGGGAAGTTCCCGATGGCTGCCAACAGCCGCGCCAAGACCAACCACGAGCCGGATGGCTTCGTGAAGGTGATTGCAGATGCCAAAACAGATCGCGTCCTCGGCGTGTGGGCGATCGCGAGTGTGGCGGGGACGATGATTGCCGAGGCCTGCACGGCAATGGAGTTCGGCGCGACCAGCGAAGACATCGCATATACGTGTCATGCCCATCCGACGCACGCCGAGGCTATGAAGGAGGCTGCGATGGCCGTACGCGGCAAGGCGATCCACGTCTGAAGCAGCCGCACGTCGGGGCAGATCGCGTCGCGCGGTCTGCGCCGATGCGGAAGCGGAACGATCTTTCGCGTTGCCGGTTCTCCCGTGCGTGCCGAGTTAAGGCATGTGTAACGGGGACTAGCCAATGAAGAATACGATGTTCGTCGCGCTTGCAGCGCTCTCACTCCCGCTGGCCGCGTGTGGCGGAAATGGCGATGGAAAGCTCGCCAAGCAGGTCGAAAAGGCAGCGGACAACCGCGCCGATGCGATGGAAGCACAGGCCGAAAACCTGGAGCAAGCCGCCAAGGCCGAGCGAGAGACTGCCGATGAGCGCGCAGACGCAATCCGCGCCGCCGACGTGAATGCCCAGGCAATGACCCCCGAACAACGTGGCGAAGTCATCGCAAACGAGGCCGCGGCGGTCCGTTGATTATCCGGCGCGCGACGCATTTTCGTCGCGCGCCGATTACCTCGGGGCGAGTGCCACAAAGGTTGCGTACCTCTGAGGCACAGGACGGCTGGTACCGTTCCGGTCGACGCCCCATATGACGCAAGTGCCACCACCAGCGTCGTCTCTTCCATCTGACCTGACCAACTGGTTCTCGGCCAAAGGCTGGGCGCCGCGTCGGCATCAACTCGATATGCTTGCAGTGGCGCGGAACGGCGAACATGGGTTGCTCGTCGCTACGACGGGCGCGGGTAAAACGCTCGCCGGTTTCCTGCCGACGCTCGCCGAGCTGATCGAGAGCCCAATCGAAGGGCTTCACACGCTCTACGTTTCCCCGCTCAAGGCCCTCGCGGTTGATATCCAGCGTAACCTGCTCGCGCCGGTTGAGGAAATGGGGCTGGATATCCGGATAGAGACGCGTACGGGCGATACCCCCAGCGACCGCAAGGCGCGGCAGCGCATTCGCCCTCCGCAAATCCTGCTGACCACGCCTGAATCGCTCAGCCTGTTGCTTAGCTACCCCGATGCAGCGACTATGTTTGCCGGGTTGAAGACGATTGTCGTCGACGAGGTCCATGCTTTTGCAACCGGAAAGCGCGGCGACCTGCTCTCTCTGGGAATGGCACGGCTGCAGGCGATCGCCCCCGGTTTGCGTCGTGTCGCGCTGTCCGCGACGGTTGCAGACCCTGACGGCTACCGCGCGTGGCTCGCCCCCGATGGCGACATCGATACGGTGACGCTGGTGCAGGGCGATCCCGGTGCGCCGCCGAACATCGCAATCCTGCTGCCCGAGGGCCGCATTCCCTGGTCGGGCCATTCGGGGCGTTACGCCGCCGAACAGGTGATCGCTGAAATCGAGACGCACAAGACCACGATTGTCTTCTGCAATACCCGCGCCCTTGCCGAATTGATTTTCCAGGATTTGTGGAAGGCCAATGCGATGAACCTGCCGCTTGGTGTCCATCACGGTTCGCTCAGTTTGGAGGCACGCCGCAAAGTCGAAGGCGCGATGGCGGACGGAAAGCTCCGCGGATTGGTCGCGACCGCGAGCCTGGATCTTGGCGTAGATTGGGGCGATGTCGATTGTGTGATCCAGATGGGGGCGCCCAAGGGATCGTCGCGGTTGTTGCAACGGATTGGCCGTTCCAACCACAGGCTGGACGAATCTTCGGAGGCAATCGTCGTCCCTGGCAATCGCTTCGAATATCTGGAGGCGCGCGCCGCACTGGATGCGGTGGAAGCTGGTGAGCTTGACGCTGACGTCTTTCGCATGGGTGCGCTCGACGTCCTCGCGCAGCATGTGATGGCGTGTGCCTGCGCCGCACCGTTTGATCAGGCGGTGCTGCTCGACGAGATCCGGTCCGCGCTGCCCTATTCCGCGCTGACCGCGGAGACGTTCGACCAAGTGCTGCACTTCGTTCGCGACGGGGGATATGCGCTTCAGGCCTACGACAAGTTCAAGCGGCTGACCCAGGACACGGACGGGATGTGGAGAATCACGCATCCCAAATTCATCGCGCAACATCGGCTCAACGCCGGGATCATCGTCGAGGCGACGATGCTCAGCGTTCGCTTCAAGAACGGGCGTACGCTCGGGCGAGTCGAAGAGGCGTTCGCCGCGACGATGAGTCCCGGCGACACCTTTTTCTTCGCTGGGATGAGCCTGGAAGTCGAACGGATCGATACCGAGGATCTGGTCGTCCGCGCCACCGCCCGGCCTGCGCGGATTCCGAGCTACGGCGGGTCGCGAATGCCGCTGTCGACCAACCTGGCGGATCGGGTGCGCGGGTTCCTCGCCGACCCGTCCGAATGGGCGCGCTTTCCTGATGACGTACGCGAATGGCTGGAGGTGCAGCAGGCCCGTTCGATCCTGCCAAGCCCGGGCCAGTTGCTGGTCGAGACGTTCCCGCGCGAGGGGCGCCACTACATGGTCGCCTACAGTTTCGAGGGGTGGAACGCACACCAGTCGCTCGGCATGCTGGTCACGCGGCGCATGGAAACGCAGGGGCTGCGGCCGATCGGCTTCGTTTCCAACGACTATGCGCTCGCCTGTTTCGGACTCGACCCCATTCCTGATCCGCGCGCGCTGTTCTCGCCCGATATTCTGGAGGACGAGTTCGTCGACTGGGTGCAGCAATCCGCGCTGCTCAAACGTGCGTTCCGTGAAGTCGCGGTGATTGGCGGGCTGGTCGAGCGCCAAATCCCGGGGAAACGCAAGACCGGCCGGCAAGTTACATTCTCCACCGACCTGATCTACGACGTGCTGCGAAAGTACGAGCCGGCGCATATCCTGCTGCAAGCGGCATGGGCGGATGCGCGTGCTCGCATGACTGATGTCGGGCGGCTCGCCAATCTGCTCGACCGTGCGGCGGATACGATGCTGCACGTCGATCTGCCGCGCATTTCACCGCTAGCGGTCCCGGTGCTGACGCTGATCGGGCGGGAGAAAGTCGCGCAGGGAATGTCTGACGATGCCTTGTTGGAGGAAGCCGAAGTGCTCGTGGCGGAAGCCATGCGGGTCGACTGACGTTGCTTGTTCAGAAGGCGGAACGAGCGTAGCTTGCAGGAATGTTTCTGGCGTTGCTTCTTGCCGCTCCGGTGGTCGCCTTGCTCGGCTCCATCCAGACCGTAGTGCAGCCCCTGCCGCAGGAAACCACCCAACCGAAAACACCGGTACAACCCCAGACCGAAGACCAGCCAACGGAGCAGCACGCGTTGGCGGAAGAGCTTGGTTTCGGGATCGACCAGACGCGCATGACGGTGCCGGTCGAGATCGGCGACGACGGCCCGTTTCCGTTCATCGTCGACACCGGGTCGGAGCGGACCGTGCTGTCGCAGGAACTGGCGACGCGATTGCAGCTGTCGCCGGGGCCACGGGTTCGCGTAACCGCGATGGCGGGAACGGTTCCCGTTGGGACTGTATTGGTCCCGATGATCGTCGTGGGATCGCCCAAGGTGGGAGCGCATCTTACGGGATCCCGCATCGAGGCGCCGGTGTTGTTCGAACGCCATCTGGGGGCGTCCGGACTCGTCGGTATTGATACGTTGCAAGGGAAATCGATTCAGATCGATTTCGCGCGCAACGTAATGACCGTAACCCCGGCAACGCGCCGAACCCGGCTCGAGCGTTTTGGTCGCGACGACATTGTCATTCGCGCCAAGAACCTGTTCGGTCAGCTCGTCGTCACTGATGCACGCTATGGTGGACAGAGAATCCGCGTGGTGATCGATACAGGGGCGGTCGTCAGCATGGGGAATATCGCGCTCCAGCGGCTCGTCGCCAAGAGCAGCGGTCCGATGACCTCGGTAAGTCTGCTTAGCGTGACCGGAGCCACGCTGCAGGCGCAATACAGCATCGTGACGGGGGTAAAGATCGGCGAGATCGAATTGGCGAACCTGCCGATCGCCTTTTCGGACGCCGCCCCGTTCACGCGGCTTGGCTTGGCGGACCGGCCCGCCTTGCTTCTCGGGATGGATGCATTGCAGTTGTTCGGACAAGTCCGGATCGACTTCGTCAACCGTGAACTCCATCTTGCACGCCCGAAAAAGGCGCCTGCACGGTTATGACCGAGCCAGGCGTGACAGCGCCGTTCATCGCACCCCGTTGCGTTCCCCGCTCAGGGCGTTAGCCTCGCTAGATCAGCAGGCAGGGGGCAACATGCGCGCGACTACTTTGGCGATCCTTCTCGGTACGACGGCAGCGGTGGCCGGGTTCCCCTCCGCAGCAACGGCGCAGGACAGGCCGGACCAGAAGGCCTTCTTTGAGATCTACAAGGAACTGGTCGAAACCAACACCACGCTTTCCGTCGGGAGCTGCACGCAAGCCGCTGCGCAAATCGGTGCGCGCCTGAAGGCGGCGGGCTATGCTGACAGCGACATCACCTATTTTTCGGTGCCCGATCATCCCAAGGAAGGTGGCCTCGTCGCCGTACTGAAGGGCAGCAATGCGCGCATGAAGCCAATGCTGCTGCTCGCGCATCTCGACGTGGTCGAGGCCAAGCGGGAGGATTGGACGCGCGATCCGTTCAAGCTGGTCGAGGACGGCGGCTATTATTACGCGCGCGGCAGCACCGACGACAAAGCGCAGGCGGCGATCTGGTCGGACGCGATGATCCGCTTCAAGACGGGCGGCTATCACCCCAAGCGCACGATCAAGCTCGCGCTGACCTGTGGCGAGGAGACGACCTTCGCGTTCAACGGCGCAGAGTGGCTGGCGAAAAACAAGCCCGACCTCATCGCTGCGGAATTCGCGCTCAACGAAGGCGGTGGCGGATTGCTGACCGAACAGGGCGAACGCAAGACGTTGTTTCTCCAAGTGGGCGAGAAGGCCGCGCAGAACTTTACGCTGCTCGCCACCAACCCCGGCGGGCACAGCTCTCAGCCGACCCCCGATAACGCAATCTACCAATTGTCCGACGCGTTGAAGGCGGTGCAAGGGTATGAGTTCCCGATCCGCTTCACCGACACGACCCGCGCCTTCTTCGCCGGAAATGCGGCGGCACAGCCCGGACCAATGGGTGATGCGATCAAGCGGCTGCTAGCCGATCCAACCGATACTGCGGCGGATGCGGTGGTGAGCGCGAACAAGACCTTCCATTCGGTCCTGCGCACCACCTGCGTTGCGACGCTGGTCAACGCCGGCCATGCCGAGAACGCGCTGCCGCAGCGCGCGATCGCCAACGTCAATTGCCGCATCTTTCCCGGCGAAACCGTCGATGCAACGCTGGCGAAGCTGAAGGAACTGGCGGGAGACAAGGTGACGGTCACTGCCAACCAGCCAATTCGCCCGACCGCGGTTCCGCCGACGCTCGATCCCAAGATCCTGGGACCTGCGAAGACCGTTGCGGCGAAGCATTTCCCCGGCGTCCCGATCCTGCCGATGATGTCGACCGGCGCGACCGATGGTGTGTTTCTAGAGGCAGTAGGGATCCCGGTGTACGGCGTGCCGGGGATGTTTATCGCGTCGGACATCAACCGCGCACACGGTCTCAACGAGCGGATGAACGTCAAGTCGCTGTATGACGGGCGCGATTACCTGTTTGATGTGGTCAAGGCGTACGCGGGGTAGGGCCAGCCAACGGGGCGCTGGCATGCCAGGACGCGTTAGAGCCCCGCGCTGTCCAACGCGGCAGCGAGTTCATCACTCATGCCGTCGTCCTGCTTGGGCGAAAGCCGGTTCAGCACCGTTTGCACGCGCTTCTGGGCGACTTGCAGTGTTTTGTGCCGGACTTCGCGCGTCTGGTTGGTCCGCCACGACGGGCTTTCCCCAAGCAGCGCCGCCCATTTGGCTTCCTCTGCGGCGAGGATGGCGATCGCCAGTCTAAGCCCGTCACGGCGTCCGTGGTCGTAATCGTTGGACATACGCACATCCCTGCGAGCGAAGCCGGTCTGATGCGGAACGGCGGTGCCTCGTGGCTTATGATGGCGACGCGGTTCGGTCAAAGCCGTGTGTCCGTTTTGCCCGGGCATTGTGTTCGATCGTGGGAGCCTGTTTCGTTGCGAAATCGTTGGTGTGGATCAGCCTTGTTAGGAACTTCCTGTGTCAGACGCACAAATCATGACCGACCAGCCACCGTTGCCGTCGCCGGAGCGGTTGCAGGACCTGTTGCATCAGGCCGCACGCTTGGGACGGGACGACGTCCTTCCCGCGCTGCTTCAGGCTGGGGCAGATGCTGAAGCGCGCGACGCAAAAGGATATACGCCTCTGATCCTGGCCAGTTACAACGGCCACGAAGGCGCGACCGCGGTGTTGTTGGCGCATGGCGCGGATACCGCTGCCGGGGATGGTGCTCGGGGGAATACCGCGCTGATGGGCGTCGCCTTCAAAGGCTATGCTAATATCGCGCGTCTGTTGCTGGATGCCGGTGCAGACGCGAACCAGCGCAATCTCGCGGGTCAAACCGCGCTGATGAACGCGGTAATGTTCGGGCACAGTGCGATCGTCGAGATGTTGCTCGCCGCGGGTGCTGAAACCGCGGTGATCGACGTCGCGGGGAACAGCCCGGCGAGTATCGCGGCCGGACAGGCCAACACTGCAATGGCGGATCTGCTCGACCGTGCGACCAGTCGATAAAGAGTGAGCCCCCTTTTTGGGCGGGGCGTCCTGGATTTCGATCGGGATCAGCTGTCCGCCAGTGATGGGTGCCGCGACGAGATGTTCCGGCATTCGGCACGATCCGACGCCAGCAAGCCGGAAGTCGAACTGTCGGTTGAAAATCACAAAGCCACACACGCACGCGCGGCTTCAGGTCACCCGGTCCTGCGGAGCGTTTCAAAGCTGCGAGAGGATCACAGGGGAGCGATCGGGACGAGCGTGCGAACCTGTTAAGGGCTCGACCCGGCCAATCATTACCGAACATCTCCGACGACGGAGACGATCATGATTTGACCACTCCTGCAATGCGGTCGCGACGCCTATATCAAGACGATGCAACCGACGTTCTTCATCAACCACGGTGGTGGTCCGTGCTTTTTCCTCGATCCCGGTCCGATGCGGGAAGCATGGGCGGAGCTAGAGGAATATCTCCGTGATTTTGCTACAGCACTCACCGAGCAGCCCAGCGCGATCCTCGTCATTTCAGGTCATTGGGAAGAAGCGCGAGCGACAGTCAACGCCGCCGCTGCGCCGCCTTTACTGTTCGACTATGGCGGCTTTCCCGACCACACCTACCGGCTGACATGGCCCGCCCCCGGGAGTCCGGAGGTGGCAAATTGGGTGCGTGGCCTGCTCGGTCTTGCCGGTATCGAGAGCGGTGCAGACACGGTGCGCGGTTGGGACCATGGTGTCTTCGTACCGCTCAAGGTCATGTTCCCTGAAGCCAACGTTCCAACGGTCCAATTGTCGCTCACACGTGGGCTGGATCCCGCAGCCCATCTCGCCATCGGTCGCGCGCTTAAGCCGCTGCGAGAAGAGGGCGTACTGATCCTCGGCAGCGGCCAGAGCTACCACAACATGAGCGGCTTCATGGGCGGTAGCCGACCAGCTGAGCCGGATGCCGAGGCATTCGACGCATGGCTCCGTGAAGCGATGGTGGACGGCAACACGCGGGACCGTTCGTTGATTGCCTGGGAACAGGCTCCCGGCGCTCGTCATGCGCAGCCACGGGAAGATCACTTGCTGCCGCTGATGGTGGCGGCGGGTGCTGCGTCCGGAGAGCCCGGCCGGACCGACTTTCACGGACATGCCCTCGGAAAGCCGATCTCCGGCTTTCGTTTCGGATAATCATCTCCCCAACGAAAAAGGGACGCGCGCCGACGTTGCCCCGGTAAAGTGGAACGCTTGTGGATCTATTCTTCCGCTCGCTTCAGCATGCTCGCAACCTTTGACGACAGCGCCTCGAGGGTGAAAGGTTTCGTGAGCAATTCCATGCCGTGTTCCAGATGGCCATTGCCGACCGCAGCATTCTCAGCGAACCCGGTGATGAACAGCACCTTCAGCCCGGGCCGCAATCGCCGCGCTTCGTCCGCGACCTGACGACCGTTCATGCCGTTGGGAAGGCCAACATCGGTGATGAGTAGGTCAATGTGAGCGCCCGACTGTAGGACCTTGATACCGGCGGCACCGTCGGCTGCGCCAATGACCGTGTAGCCGAGCTCATCCAGCACCTCGTCGATCAGATGTCGGATCGTTGCCTCGTCATCGACCACGAGCACCGTCTGGCCCCATTGTTCCGTCGACAAGTACACCTTCGGTATCGGTGCCGTCGGATTCCGCCTGGCCGTGATAGCGCGGGAGGTAGATGCACACCGTCGTTCCATGGTCGATTTCGGAATAGATGCGAACCTGTCCTCCGGACTGACGCGCGAAACCATAGATCATCGATAGGCCTAGGCCGGTCCCCTGGCCAATGGGTTTTGTGGTGAAGAACGGCTCGAAAGCGCGCCCGATTGTTTCTGCGCTCATGCCTGTGCCCGTATCGGTCACGCACACGGAGATATACTGTCCCGGAGGCAGATCCCGCTCGCGACTGGTGCGATCATCGATCCACTTATTCGCAGTCTCGATCGTGAGTGTTCCGCCATGCGGCATCGCATCGCGTCCATTGATACACAGGTTCAGAATGGCGTTTTCGAGCTGACCGGCATCAATTTCGGCAGTCCATAGACCGGCTGCGCCGACGATCTCGATGTCCGTGGTCGCCCCAACCGTGCGTTGGAGCATCTCCTCCAGACCGAAGATCAACTTGTTCACATCGGTGGGCTTCGGATCGAGCGTCTGCCGACGCGAAAAGGCGAGCAATCGTTGCGTCAGCGAGGCAGCGCGCCGGCCCGCACCTTGGGCTGCATTCACAAAGCGGTCTAGATCATCGTGCCGACCACGGGCAACACGAAGTTGCAGAAGTTCGAGGTTCCCCATCATGCCAGTCAGCAAGTTGTTAAAGTCATGCGCCAAACCGCCGGTCAACTGGCCGACGGCCTCCATCTTTTGTGCTTGGCGGAGGGCCTGATGGGTTTCGGCAAGCTCTGCCTCGGCCCGCAGTCGAACAGAGATGTCGCGGGCATAGTGAAATGCGCCGACGACCTGGTTACTGGCGTCCCGCAACGGCGAGTAGGAGACTTCCCAAACAGGCTTGGCGAGGTCAGGATTTCCAAAGGCTTCGCTGATGGTATAGCTTTCCCCGGTAAGAGCACGTTCCATGAAGGCCCGCATTATCGGTGCCTGGTCCGGTGGGAACAGATCGGGGAATACCTCCCCCAACTGAACTTCATGATGGAAGATCCGAAAGATTTCGTCGCTGTGCGCCTTATTGAAGGCGATCAACCGGCATTCGGTATCGAACGCGCAAATCGGATCGTTGCTGGCCTCAATGATGTCTTGGGACAGTTGAAGCTGCGCTGTTCGACTCGCCACCTCCTGCTCGAGTGTTTCGTTGAGCGCTCTTAGCGCTTCTTCTGCGCGGCGGCGCGCAGAGATGTCGTTGAACAGAATTGCGATCCGCCCCTCACCCGCTTCTCCGATGCGAAAGGCGTACACGTCGAACCAGCGTCCGAGGGCCTGCGAACCCTGTTCGAAACGGATCGGCTCACCGGTAGAGGCCACACGGCCGTAGATGTCGAACCAGTGCTCCTCGAGCTCGGGTACAGCCTTTCGCAACCAGGTTTCTCGGATCGTCTCGTCGAAGCCGGTCTGTCGGAAGAAGGCGGGGTTTGCGTCGGTGATACGGTAATCCGTTAGACCATCCGCGTTCCGCTGGGTGACTTCAGCCACACAGAAGCCGGATTCGATGGAATCGAACAGCGTGCGGTAACGCGCCTCACTTTCGCAGGCCGCATTATACTGGCGCTCCCGATCGAGCACGGCCCGCCGGAGGTTGAGCTGCGCCATGACCTGTCGGGACAGAATTTGGAGCGTATCCAGCTGAAGCTGAGTCAGGTCCCGTGGACGAAAATCAAGGACACATAGCGTTCCGATCGGGACGCCTTCCTCGCTCTTGAGAAGAACCCCTGCGTAAAATCGGATGTGTGGCTCACCGATGACGAGCGGGTTGCAGGCGAACCGGGGGTCTTGCGCCGCGTCCTGAACGAGCAGGAAGTCTTCTTCCAGAATGGCTTTGGCGCAGAACGAGCTTTCAAACGGAGTCTCGCGGACGCCAAGACCCACCTCCGCCATGAAGAACTGTCGATCGGCGGCAATCAGATTGACGACGGCGATCGGCGTATCGCACAGCTTGGCAGTGAGCTCCGCAAGCTCATCGAACGACTGATCGCGCGGCGCATCCAGCACCGCATAGCAAGTCAGGGCGGCAACCCGCTGCGCCGTCCGCTCGTCAGCCACTTCCGCCGTCATCGTGGTCCCAATTCCGTTCTCTATGCCATGTGACAGATTACGGGGTTAGCGCCAGAGTAGAGAAGGCGTAACACTCATCTTTTCGCGCGCGATCGACGCGCGGTGATACGGCACGATGCTACCGCGGTGTGAACTGCCGACCGACGTTTCGCAGGTCGGTAATCGCAATTGGTGGCGAGGGTTTTTTACCAATAGAATCGCCAGCGGGCGAAGTTTCAGTAGCTCGTCAGTAGAGGCGCTGGGCAACCAGTTTCGCTTCACGCGTGCAAGCCGGAGTGTCGTGTTTTGCTGCGCCTGCGGCCTTCAGAAGTGCTGCAACCTCGTGCTTGGACGCTGTGAGATCGGCGGCGAAGGCGGGCTCGCCCTGCATAGCCGTCAATGTCGACGAGGCCGAAAGACGCGCTGCTTCGACCGCGCTGGCATTGTGGACACCGCACACGACCCGACTTTCGCCGTAAGCCCGGCCGCGCGCTAGCAGCGCGGTTGCGCGGTCCGGTGCGACCTGCGCCAGCAACGTCGCCATGGTCCAGCCCGCCGTCGCATGGCCGGATGGATAATCATAACTATCCGCCACTTCCGCCGCGGGCTGGCAGATCGGCCCGCTGTCGATCTGGAATGGGCGCTGTCGCTTGTAATATGTCTTTGCAGTGCCTGTCTGGCGTCCCGTATCGAACATGGCGCGCCGAAGCAGCGCGGCGGTTCGCGGGGCGTTTTCGGGTGTCAGCGTGATGCCAAGTGCGCAACTGAAGTCAAAGAACAGGTCAGACGGGGCGGACTTGACGTCGTTTACCGCCATCTCCCAACGAGGACTGCCCTGAAGCGCGCGGGTCGCCTTGAAGGTCGCGCGATCGGCGATACCCCGGGGATCGGTCGGCGTCGGGGCAGGTGGTAGGACAGCCAGCACGTCGAACGCGCCCGGCCTCAAATAACCCCCCGGCCCGAGCGACTGTTGTGCGCCGGCAATGGCGCCAGCACTTGCGAGGATGGCGGCGATGAGTAGCGGCAAATGAGTCACGGAGTGTCGATCCTCAAGGCTTGGGTCATCGAAAGGGTAAGGATACTCTTGCCGATCGCATACCGATGATGGCCTGCGAATATGTCAGCCACTTTGCATCGCTCGGTTCCAGAGCGCGGCGGTGTCCGCTGGTGGTGGACCGTCAATCACCAGCAGCAACCGCTCTTCGCCCGTGCCCGCGATCGGCGGGGAGCGATGGACGATGGCCTCTTCACCGGCGAGGTTCCGGCCTTTGAAGAGGCCGACCGCGCCTGGAGAAAGCGATCGGGGCGTCTCGACCACCAATGCATCGGTGCTGTCGACCGACCGTTCGATCCACTGTGTTCCCGACCCGCGATAGGTGCAGATCAGCCGGACGGACACGTAATCCGCGTGCCAGCGCTTGCACGCGTCGCCGACCACCCGCTCCAGGCGGATTGCGACATGCGACAACGCCATGATCACTGCAAAGGCTGCGCTGAGTGAAGCGATATCGGTAGCGATATCCGAATGCCAAGCGGCGGGTGGCTGCCGTGCGAACGCCTCCGTCAGCGCTGCGTGCGCATGATCGATCGCGGTCGTCATCTGGATGGTACCAAAACCGTCCAGAGGCCCGACCGGCACCATCGAAGGCCTCTCCCAGATCGCGAGATTCACTCTGGGATCGAGGATCGCTGTAAACGCATCGATGGTGGGCGCTCGACGAACGTGCGAGCGGGAAGAGGCAAGTATCGACGCGCCGTTCATCAGGCCACCTCTCGCACACCCCAGGCGGGGAACGGATCGGGCATTCCCTCCCATAGCCGGGGCGTGAAGGCGGCGGCGGGTATAAGACACGCATCGAGGCGGCGTCTGATCTCGGCCTCGTCCATGTCGATGCCGATGAAGACAAGTTCTTGCCGTCGGTCGCCCCAGATCGGCGACCATCTGGCAGCCACCATCCGGTCCCATGCTTCGCCGCTCGGACGCTCCGACGCGGGGATGCAGGCCCACCAGCGGCCGAGCGCTTCCGTCACCGATTGGGCTCCGGCTTGAGCGAGCTCTCCGCACCAATCGGGACGCGTCGCAAGCCAGAAATGGCCCTTCGCCCGCACCACACCCAGCCACCCGCCCCGCGAAAAATCGTGGAACTTAGCCGGGTCGAAAGGTGCGCGAGCCCGGTAGACGAAGCTTTCGACACCGTATTCCTCGCTTTCGGGACGGTGATCGGCGTGGCCGTAAAGTTCCTTCGCCCACAGCGGATGCAATTCCGCCTTTTCATCGTCGAACAATCCGGTTTCGATCACGGAGTCGAGCGGCACCGCTCCATGTCGTGCCTCGACGATGCGGGCGTCGGCGTTGAGCGAGGCCACCAGCTTGCGCACGGTCGCCAGTTGTGCGGCATCGACGAGATCGGCCTTGGTAATGACGATCACGTCTGCGAACTCGATCTGCTCGACCAGCAACCCCACGAGACTGCGCCGATCATCATCGCCGAGCGCTTCGCCGCGATCGGCGAGAAAGTCGGTGCTTGCATAGTCACGCAACAGGTTTGCGGCATCGACCACCGTCACCATCGTATCCAGACGCGCGACATCCGACAGGCTTTCGCCCTGTTCGTCCTCGAACGAGAAGGTGGCAGCGACCGGTAACGGCTCGGAGATACCCGTGCTTTCGATCACGAGGCAGTCGAACCGCCCGGCGTCTGCCAGCGCGCGAACCTCGACGAGAAGATCCTCGCGCAGTGTGCAGCAGATGCAGCCATTGGTCATTTCGACGAGCGTGTCCTCGCCGCGTGAGAGGGCGGTATCCCCACTGCGGACCAAATCCGCATCGATGTTCACCTCGGACATGTCGTTGACGATCACGGCCACCCGCCGGCCCTCTCGGTTGGCGAGGATGTGATTGAGCAGCGTCGTCTTTCCAGCGCCCAGGAATCCGGACAGGACCGTCACCGGCAAGAGAGCCTTTACATCTTGAACCATCGAACTGCACCCTACGTCATGATATGTTGTATCATTACGACATGAGGGTTGGTTTTGGCAAGACGAGAACCACACGGACTCACGATACCAGTCAGTGCGATCTGCTGCCTGCCGGATGGGCGGCGTGCGTGGTCCGTTGCTACGCGCCGCAACCCCCCGTGGAGGTAGTGCCAGCGGTTTTCGCAGCCATCGCTCTATCCGAGGCGGACTCTCGTCCCCTTTCAGCGCTCAATCGACCTCGCGGGCGATGGGATAGCGGAGAGGGTACGGATGTCCGGGGCCGGCGCGTTCGTAGAACCAGGCAAGTCGCGCCTCAGGATCAGTCGCAAAGCCAGGCTCGGCGACCAATTTTGGCTCGAACGCGCTTTTGATCGCGGGATCGGTCGCGAGCATGCGATCGCCCAAGGCGGCGAGAACGAACGCATCCGTGCTCGGCGCTGGCGCCATCATCTCGGGGAAGAAGCCCCACGCAAGAAACGAGTCCTGACTTTCCGGTTCCAGCAGCGCCGCGGCTAATAGTCCCAATTCCTGATCCGCGGGTACGCGGACGCTGCCGACGGGCATTACCTGCTCGCGCCGTTCATGCGAGAAAGTAGCGGTGATCGGCACGCGTCCTTCGCTTGGCTGGGACAGCTTCGCATCGATCAACCTGACCTGATCGACGTCCAGCGTCCGCGAGACGGTGCTTGTTTCCAAAGTGATGCCATGAAGACGCAGCCGTTCGATCACATCAGTCTGCGCGGCCGGGACCCACCACGCCTTGGGGAGTTGCACCGTTTGCGTAGCGCGCTGGCCAATGATCGGCATGCGGAACGTAAGGGGTTTTCCAAGCCACCGTTGCTCCATGCGCCCGGATGCTGGAGACAGGTAGGTGTCGAACGCCACCCCCTTGAAGCGTTCGATCCAGCCGATCGGCTGTTCTGCGGGAGACCAGCGGGTAAGAAGCTCGGTGGGACGGGTGGCGCGGTCGTTCCGCTTCGCTGTAGCGATGCGTTGTGCATCCTGCGCTGCAATCTTCAAGGCGGCTTCGAGCAGGACATAGGTGCCCAGCACACGTTGACGATAGGGTTTGAGCATGTGGTTTTCGACCAGCACCGTCGGCACGCCGATAAAGTCGCCGTAACCCGTCGAGTAGCGTGGCCCCTCTGGACTGAAACGGATGCCCTTGGTGGGCGCGCGCGTGTCGATCGGGCTTGGATAGATGCTCGGCGTATGCCCGGCCATCGTCAGAGCGGCGGTGACAGCTGGCCCGAAGCGACCTTCCAACCAGTCTGCGGTCGCTCGGTGCCGGGCGTATTTGCCCCAGCCCGCATAGGTGAAGGTTACGTCATACTGCATGTCGAAGCCTTCGCTGACGTGGCAGTCGACGTAGAGGATCGGGTCGAGCGCCCGTAACAGTCCGATCATGGCGCGGGTCTCTGGCGCATCCGCCTTTGCGTAATCGCGATTGAGATCGATATTGCGTGCATTTGCCTCGCGCCCCTTCTGGGAGGGGCCACGGATATGGACGAAATTATACGCGCTCATCTGTTCGTGACCGTCGATGTTGTAGATCGGCACGAACACCAGATCGACCTTGTCGAGCAGATCCTCCTTTCCGCGCAACGCGATGTCGCGCAGCAGCATCAGCCCTGCATCCTTCCCGTCGATCTCGCCCGAGTGGATTCCCGCCTGCACCAGCACCACTGGCTTGTTCGCGCCGCCCTTGCTCGCGCGCACGTACAGCAGATCACGCCCCTCGCCCGTACGACCAAAGCTGCGCACGGTGATCAGCGGCGAGGCCGCATCCAGCCGCGCAAGCCACGCTTTCACGTCGGCATAAGGCGGCGTTGACTTGAACCCAGACGCTTCTGCCGGGGTAATCCACGGATCGTCGCCTTTAACGATCAACGCTTCGCTCCTGCCAGACCACGGCAGAGTTGGCGGCAGGGGAGCGGGGCCCTGCGCCGCGAGCGGTGCTGCGACCATGAGGAAAAGAAACGCCAAGTTGGAAGGTTTACGAGGGGACACGGATAGACTTTCGGGAACGATGGTAGGGATCTGGTTCAACGGGAATCGTCGCGGCTGATCCCGCGTATCTGAACTGCGTTCGCTGCGAGGATAAGGCCCGTCACGATCAGCAACAGCAGCATCGGGATGGCTGGCCAGGAAGCCGTGCCGCTACGGGCGTGGTAGCTTGGCAGCAAACCGAAGTCGGCACGCGTGAAGGGCCGATCGAGGAAGAGATAGGGGTAGAAGAACGAGCGCAGCTCCTTGTGGAACGCACCGATGCTGTCCTGATAATCGAGCTGCGCGACAAGATCGGTGTCGGCGAGCCGATGCAGGACTCCCTGCGCCGCGACATTTGGCAGGAGCCAGCCAAGCCGGACTGTCCAGCTTTCGCGGTCGAGCAGGCTGGCACGATAGGCAGCAACCTGCGCCGCCACGGCTTCGTCGCCGACCTGATGCATGGCGAACAGCCATTTCCAGTGGAACCGACCCTTGAAGGTCTCGTGACCACGCCATTCGGGATGGGTCGCCAGAAAACGATCGAACGTTGCAGGCTTGGGGATGTCCCAGCCGTGATGAACGATCTCACGCTGCGCCAAGGTCAAGTCGATGCCCTTGCTGACTGGCACAGCGCGCGCGATCGCGGCATTGGCGAGGGTGGGGAGCAGCAGGGTCAGCACAATCCAGCATCCGACGGAGCCTGCTGCCGCCGTTGCCGATGCACGCACCCGGCTGGCGACGAGCACGCTGAGTCCGAACCAGAAGGCAAGGTACACTGAAACCACGGCCATGATCCCAACTCCGAGCATGGCAGGGGCGCCGGTAGCAACAAGGGCAACAGCGGCCGGTGTCAGCAGCGACAGCGCGACAAGCAGGTAGCGAAGACCAATCCGCCGCCGCCACAAACCGGTGCCCGGCATCGACAGCAGCAGGCGGAGCCGTCCGCCTTCCCGTTCGCCGGTGACCAGATCGTGAGTCAGCGCGATTACTACCAGGGGCGCGAGATAGATCGCGACGAAGGCGAAGTCGAACACACCCGGGAGTGCCTGTTCGGCATTCAGCGTTTCAGATTCGTAGAGTTGCTGCTGCAAGCTCAAGGCTCGAACCCGAAGGACTGCCGGTTGGACGTCACGCTGCCCCAGCGCGAGAAAGGCGAGGGGCGAAGGTCGGTCGTGAGTCAGCAGAAACGAATAATATGCGGCATAGCCTGCCTCACCGTCCGGCTTGCCATATTCCTTGGCCACCGCCGCAAGATCGCGTGCCTGTTCGGCGGTGACACGCGCGATCGTGGCGTCTTGCCGGTCGACCGCCGATAGGCCGGACCAGATCGAAAGCGCTGATAGCAAGAACAACAACCCAAGCGCTGCCGCGGCGAGACGGGAGCGCAGGATAAGGCGCAGCTCTACTCGGGCCAAGCTCATCGTGTTGCCTTTCCCAGACGGCGGGCAATTGGCACTGAAAGCAGCCCAAGGCCCGCCAGCCAGCCGCCGAGCACCAGCAGGTTCGGCCAGATCATCGCGGAAGTTGGCACGAACGGGCGATACTGGAAGCGGGGGATGGTCTTCCAGTTGTCGGCGGAGACGCGCGGATCCTCGCCGGCGTTTACGACCGGGATCTTCTCCGCCTGCATCCAGTTGAGCGCCTGCACGAACCGGTAGCGGAACGCCTCCGCCTGGTTGAGAAAGTCCTGATGAGCGGCAAGGCCAGTGCCGGTGAGTGCCATCGACAACTGCCGAACTGCGATGAGCGGGCTGATCGTCCCGAAGGCGCGAACGAAGTCGTTCTGCTCCCCCTCGCGCGCCTCGATTGCCCTCGCCGACTTGGCGTAGAGGCCGGTCGTCAACCGTTCGCCTTCCATGCCGACAAGACCCGCATATTGTACCGGCATGTCTTCGACACGCGACACTCCGTACCGGGCAAGTGCGCGCGCCTTGAAGGCGGCGAAATACGGATCGTCGGGATTATGCGCGTCACCGATCTGCTTGAGCGCACGGTGCAGCGTGATCTCGGTCTCGATTTTGCTCGGCAGCACGGTGCGGGTCGCCGCTACCTCGGGCAAGGCGCGGGGCAGCAGAACGACGACGACCATCCAGATACCGACGAGCGCCACCAGAGCATCGCGCGAGCGAGTGACCAGCGCAGAAACGAGCACGGCGAGCGCAGCCCAGAGCAGCAGCCACGCGGCATACCCGATGACAAGCAAGACAACGATCCTTGCGGGTGCAGCGGCGCTTGCCGCCAGCCAGCCGAGGAGCAGAAACGCCGGCGTGCCGATCGCAAGCGCAATACCGCCGTGGCCCAGCAATTTGCCGATAAGCAGTTGCGAGCCGCTGACACCCTGCGCCAGCAGAAGCCGCAGGGTGCCCCGTTCGCGTTCCCTCGCCACGCTGGTGAACGCCAGGAAGATAAGTAACAGCGGTGCCAATGTCTGCAGGACGAACGCCGGGGTCAACTGACCAAAGCGCAGAAGCAGCGACGATTGGCGTGCTTCCGAGAAGTTGGCGCTATTCTGCCGATGCCCTTCGAGAAAGATGGTGTTGCCGGTAAAGCTGTCGACGCCGAAATCGACGAAGGCGAGGGGGCTGAGCGGCCGGAACACGAATTGCCCATAATGCACCATCCGGTGGGGATGGCGGGCGGGCTGATTCTCGAAGTTTGAGTCCACCAAAGTCTGATAGTGTGCCCGTTCTGCCTCGATCCCGGCGCGGCGCTCGAAGCTGACCAGCGCAGATACAATGACGAGCGCAACGAGCAGCAGAGTTGCCACAAGACCAGCGCGGTTCCTGGCCAGGCTGCGCCATTCCTCGAGCGCAATGCGGATCACGCGAACGTTCACGCCGCCACCCTCGTTCCGGTATAGCGGGCGTGGAGCGCGTTGAGATCGAACCGGACAGATCCGGTTCCGGCAGCAAGCTCTTCTTCGATCCGTCCGTTGGCGAGGAAGCCGATGCGATCCGCAACGTCGACAGCGCTCAGGAGATCGTGCGTCACCATGAGGATGGCGACCTGGCGGTCACGCGCCGTCTCGATCAGGCGGTTGAACTCCAGGGTGGCACGGGGATCAAGCCCCGACGTCGGCTCGTCGAGCAAGAGCACTGGCACATGACGCGCCAGCGCGAGCGCGATCGCCACTTTCTGCCGCATGCCCTTGGAGAAACCGCCAACGCGTTGGTTCCAGGCGTGTTGCGGTAGCCCGACGGCTTCGAGCGCAGGCGCGATGATGGTATCCGGTGACCTGTGGGCGCGGGCAAGCGCAAGGAAATAGTCGAGGTTCTCGCGTGCGCTCAGCTGATCATACAGCGCAACACTCTCAGGCACGTACGCGAGCTGTGCGCGTGCCCTGGCCGGATCGGCAGCAGGATCGATGCCACCGACACGCACGCTTCCCGAGGATGGCACGATGAAGCCGAGCAACGCGGACAGCGTGGTCGATTTGCCGGCACCATTGCCACCCAGGAGCGCATAAATCTCGCCTGGTGCCACCGAGAGATCGAGCCCGCACAACACTTCGCGCTCGCCGTAGCTGTGTCGCACCTCGCGCACGTCGATCGGCAGGGGAACGCCTGCGTCATTCGTCATCATCGTGTCACCATATTTTCATCTTGCGCCGGAATTAGCGACGTCTATGAGACGATGTATCGTTACGCAAGGCATAGATGCCCTGCGCTTTCACATGAAATTCGGGGGCATCCGTGATCAGAGCTGTGTCTAAGGTCGTGCAAAATTTGGGGCGGAAGCGCTGGTCACTTTGCGAATGCGCGTCGCTCGCCGCGATTGCCGCGACGACTTGTTCGATCACGCCCGCTTTCGCTCAAGAAGCAACGCAAGTGCAGAAACCAACGGTCGACGACATCGTCGTGCTCGGCAAGCGGCGCCTCGATCGGACCAACGGATCGGACATCGTAACCGAGCGGATGTCGCAGGCCAGCATCGCGCTGGATCGCAGCATCCTCGACGATTATGGCGTGCGCCGCCTGGCCGATGCCTTGGAGTTGGTCAGCGGCATCTCACAGCAGAACAATCTTGGTGGGCTGCGCGACAATTATGCAATCCGCGGCTTCCTTGGGACGCCTGATACGGGAGCCGAGTACTTCATCGACGGCTTTCTCGCCAACCGCGGTTTCGGACCGCCGCGGGATCCGGCCAACGTCGAACGGATCGAGGTCCTCAAGGGCCCGGTCGGCGCCGTTTTCGGCTCCGTCGATCCGGCTGGTGTCATCAACGTCGTCACCAAGAAGCCGCGCTTCCGGACTGGTGGAAATCTGACGGCGAGTGGTGGTTCGTTCGGGACTTACCGCCTGGAAGGCGACGTCGAATCCAGGCTGTCGCCATCGTTCTCGATCCGGTTGGTCGGCGCAATGGAGAATAGCGACGGCTTTCGCGAGTTCGTCGATCTCAGGCGCCGCCTGTTCGCACCGTCGATCAGCTGGCTCCCGATGAACGGCACAACGCTCACCTATCAAGGGGAATATGTCCAGTTCAGCTCTCCGTTTGACCGTGGCATTCCGGCGATCAACGGCGATACCGAAGCGGTATCGCGCGATCGCTTCTTGGGGGAGCCGGGTGACGGTCGCGTTTCGTCCAGCAACTGGCGCCACGAGCTGACGCTAGAGCAGAATCTGGGGGGCAGCTGGACCCTGGTTGGCGGTACCGCCTATCGTGCCGCGCGCATCCGCGGCTTCTCCAGCGAAACCTCGACCTCGCCGGTAAACGGTATCGTTCGCCGCCAACGCCGCCTTCGCGACTGGAGCTTGACCGATTGGTCGGGACGCGTCGAAGTGCGCGGCACGGTGACTGCCTTGGGGCTTCACCGACCGAGCTTTGGCGTGACGCTCTACGACCTCGACTTCGATACCTATCAGGTACGGTTTCGGCCCAGCGCTACAGAACCCTATCCGATCAACGTCTTCGACCCAATCTATGGTGGCACCGCCGGCCCCCTGACACCGTTCACCATCACCAACGAGCGGCGGAAAGCCGTTGCCGTCTATGGTCAGGACATGTGGGAGCTGACCGACTCCCTCAGTGCAGTAGGTGGGCTGCGTTATGAGCATCTTGATCAGCGCATTGACAACCTGCGTTCGGGGCAACTCAGCCGCCTGAAGCGTGACCCGATCGAATTCCGTGCCGGGCTTCGATATCGGCCCGACCCGCGCTTCGCTTTCCATGCCAATTGGGGGGAAGGCTCGCGCGCCAATTCGAGCGTCGGACGGCTGGGAGAGGCGTTCGCGCCGGAAACGGGGCGTGGCTATGAAGTCGGTGCCAAGCTGGTCCTGCCTTCGGTCCGCGCCGCCGCCAGCTGGTTCAGTGTTTCCAAGCGCAACATCCTCGCGGCCGATCCGATCGACGTGAACTTCCTTGCCACGGTTGGTAGGATCAGGTCGCGCGGCGTCGAACTCGATGGGGAACTCGATCTGACCTCCCGTGTGCGGGTGATCGGCAATTATGCCTTTACAGACGCATCCGCTCAAGATCCGGCTTTTCCCAGCGCCGACGTTCTCAATGTTCCACGCCACGCTGGCACCTTACAATTCTTTGCCACCGTACCACTGTCAGGACGCGATCTCGCTATGAGTGCAGGCGCGACCTATGTCGGTTCGCGGGCTGCGGCGCTCGACGGCGGCAACCTGCGGCTGAACAGCTATGTTAAAGCCAAGGCTAGTCTCGGGTATCCGGTCACAAAAAGCCTGACGGCGCGTGTCGAGGTCGACAACATCCTTGACCAGACATACGCCCAGAGCAGCTATAGCGCCTTGTGGATTTACCCCGGTGCTCCCCGCTCTGTTCTGTTTTCATTGGCAGCGCGTCTTTGAGTTGTCGCGAGGGGCACAAGCAACCTAAGAACAGCTATCAGCTTCATCCGGTGGAGTGACGGGTAGCAGCGTCCCGTCACTCTGATTCCGATGCTCAAATCGAATGAACCCGCTGGAAACTGCTGTTTCCGGCACATTTCAAATGCCTTGGGATGGCGAGATGGTGACCCCTACGAGAATCGAACTCGTGCTTACGCCGTGAGAGGGCGTCGTCCTAACCGCTAGACGAAGGGGCCGTCGCGGGAGGTGCGTCCATACGCACGGTGGTGATCAGCGTCAAGGCACGTTTTGCCGCGCACGATCCCGTGGAACCTGCGTGGCATCGTTACGTTTCCTTATCGATGGGTGGCCGCGTCACCCGTTCCGGCGAGGGGCCGGTATTGGAAAAGGGATTTCACATGCTTTGGACGATCGTCGTCATTCTACTCGTGCTTTGGGCACTCGGCCTTGCTGTTCATATCGGTGGCGGGTTGATTCACCTTCTGCTCGTGATTGCCGCGGTGGTCGTCGTGGTCCGCCTGTTGCAGGGTCGTTCCGCGATATAGTCCAATAGCTTAGCGCGCGGTGGCTCAGGCCGCCGCGCGCCGCCTTTCTGCCATTTCGACGTTGAGCATCTCCGCCAGCAGGAACGCGAGCTCCAAACTCTGCCCGGCATTGAGACGGGGATCGCAGTGCGTGTGATAGCGATCCGCCAGCGATTGTTCGGTCACATCGACCGCGCCGCCGGTGCATTCGGTGACATTCTGCCCGGTCATCTCGGCGTGAATGCCGCCAGCGATCGACCCCTCCGCGCGATGTACCGCGAAAAAGCCGCGAACCTCCGCCAGAATGCGATCGAATGGTCGCGTTTTGTAGCCGTTTGCCGCCTTAATGACGTTGCCGTGCATCGGATCGCAGCTCCATACTACGGGATGCCCTTCGCGTAGGACAGCGCGGACCAGCTTCGGGAGCCCCGCCTCGATCTTGTCGTGGCCATAGCGGGTGATCAGCGTCATCCGCCCCGGGATCCGCGACGGGTTGAGCGTATCGAGCAGCCGCAACAGCGCATCCGGCTCGAGGCTCGGGCCGCACTTCATTCCGATCGGATTGCCGATCCCGCGCAGATATTCGACATGCGCGCTGCCTTCGAAGCGGGTGCGGTCGCCGATCCACAGGAAATGCGCGCTGGTGTCATACCAGTCACCGGTCAGTGAATCCTGCCGCGTCAGCGCCTGTTCGTAGCGCAGCAACAGCGCCTCGTGGCTGGTGTAGAAGCTCGTCTGCGCGAGCTGCGGCACCGTCTCGGGGCTGATCCCGCACGCTTCCATGAAATCGAGCGATTCGCCGATCCGGTCGGCGACGTCGGCGAACTTCTTCGCCCACGGGCTGCGGCCCATGTAATCGTGCGTCCAGCGGTGGACCTGATGGAGGTTCGCATAGCCACCGCCCGCGAACGCGCGCAGCAGGTTGAGCGTCGCCGCCGATTGGCTGTACGCGCGGATCATCCGCTGCGGGTCATTCTGGCGGCCTTCGGGGGTGAAGGCGATGTCGTTGACGATGTCGCCGCGGTAGGCGGGCAGGGTGACGTCGCCGATCGTCTCGGTGTCGGAAGAGCGCGGTTTGGCGAACTGCCCCGCCATCCGCCCGAGCTTCACCGTCGGCAGCTTGGACGCGAAGGTCAGCACGACCGCCATCTGGAGGATGACGCGAAACGTATCGCGGATGTTGTTCGCGCTATGCTCGGCGAAGCTCTCGGCGCAGTCGCCGCCTTGCAGCAGGAACGCCTTGCCCTCGGCGACGCGCGCGAGATCCGCGGTCAGGTTGCGCGCTTCGCCCGCGAAGACGAGCGGCGGGAAGCTGCTGAGCTGCGTGGTCGCGGCGTCGAGCGCTGCGGAATCCTCATAGTGTGGCATCTGGCGCGCGTCGGCGCGGGTCCAGCTATCGGGGGCCCAGCTGCTCATGTCATTCTCCATACGAATCTGTACATACCAGTCGGCGTGGGCCGCGATGGCGTTGGCGGCGATCTGGTTGACCACCGGGCCGCTGGCGCGCTTGCCATCCTCTTCCCAGCCCTGAACGGTCGAGCCGGGCGCGCCATACCACGCCCCGAACGCAGCCCGGGTGAGACCCCGTTCTTCGCGGAAGCGTTTGATCTTGAGGCCGGCCATTGTCGTCATGCGGATGCTATTACCCAGGCTGGGTAAGCGGTGCAATACAGAATTTCCCTTGTTGGGTAATTGAGGAGCGTTTGGCGGACGGTGTGGCGTCCGTGCAAGATTTGCCGCCGCGGAAGCAAATCTGATACGAAGGTTCGGCCAGGCGTTCGGTGGCACCCTTCAGGCATTGTTGCCTTACAGATTTGGGAACCCGACATGAACGATGTGATCGCGACGGGGCTGCTGGAAACCAGCATCGAACGGGTCTGGAACGAGCGCGACGGCGATAAGCGGCTGGCTGCCATCGCCGAGATCTATCATCCCGAGGCGCGTATCCACGAACCCGAGCGGTCGATTACGGGGCATGGGGCGATTTCCAATACCGTCGCCGGGGTCCTCGCCGACATGCCGCCCGGGTTCCGGTTCGAGGTGACCGGGCCAACGCTCGGCCATCACGGTGTTGCGGTAACACGCTGGCGTGGCGGGCCGCCGGGCCAGGTCATCGTGAGCGGTGCGGATGCTGTGCGGATCCTGGACGGGAAGATTCACGAACACTGGTTCTTCTTCGATCCGGCCAGGGAGGGATAGGTTTCTTAAGCCGGGATAGCGATGACTGTTTTCTCCCCATAGGCAGAAGTTCGCAGGATCTGGCTGACAAAGAATATCGACGCTCAATTGCGTCGTTGACGGGCTACCAAGACGTTATAATCTATCGAGATGAAAGTAAGCACTCGATACATGGCTATGCTTCTCTGGGCATTTGCAACTATGCTCGCCGAAGGCGCATCGGCGAAAAACTCCGGGCAAGAAAAGGCGCTCGAACGAGCGAGTCAGCGAGGTGCGCTCCTCTACGCCTATGATCAGGCCGCATGGCACGGAACTGACGACATGCTTGCCAAGCTTGCCGACCCGTCGAACATAATCGGGGGGTACATCGTCGATGGCCCGGCAACGAACCCCCGGCTCATCTTCTTCGACAAGGCGGGGCGAAAGGCCGTGTACGTCGCAGCGTTTAGAGCCAACCGTCTCGTTGAAGGGCGCGTTCTCGGCGCCGCTGAAAATGTAGCGCTTTCCGAGCTGGATAGGCGCATGGTACTCGCTCTTGCGTCTGCGCGCGCAGCTATCCTGACTGATAGCAGCGTAAGAGCTTGTTCTTCGAAACCTTTCAATACAGTCGTGCTGCCTCCCGACAGTGTAGATGGTGCGATCTCCGTCTACTTCCTCACACCACAAACAAGCGGTAAGGCCATCCCTTTCGGAGGGCATTATGAGGTCGATGTCGACGCCTCGGGCAAGGCCGGCAGCATCCGGCATTTCACCAACTCCTGCCTCGACATGCCGACTCAACCGCAACTGCCGTCGGGGGCCAAACCGGAGGTCATGTTTATCACGCACTCTCTCGATCCGGTGCCGACCGAAATCCACGTCTTCAATTCGCTGGTACTTGGCAAGCCGGTGTTGGTGGGCATCCCATCAACGAACACGATTTGGCCGATACAAGGTGCATTGATTGGTGAACCAGTCCCCCTTTCCAAAAAGCCCTAAAACCAGTTGGCGCTTGAGATAGTCCCGATTGACTCACTTTGCGTGTAATCGGCGAAGTGGAGGAAACGTAGAATGTCCGCTTACGCTCAGTTGCGGACCTCGACGGCGAAACGCTAACGGATGTTAGCCATGGCAGAGCGTGCCATGCCGATCGTTAAGTCGGCGTCCCACGAGTTTCTCCTTTGTCTACCCTCCGTCCCCACCCCAGTAGCGTTCCAGCGCGGTCAACAAGGCGTCTAAGGATCGACCTTGTTCGCGATCGCATAGGAAAAGACTGCAATCTGTTATAAAAGCTAGGGAACGGTATCTACAATATGTACGGTACCCATTATGGCTGCGTACAAACTATATTGTTTAGATGATCAGGGGCGCATTACCAGCCGGATCGAATTTGTTGGTGATAGCGACGAGGCCGCCATCACGCATGTGCGGCAGCATCATTTTAACAGCGACTGCGAGATTTGGGACTTGGGGCGACTGGTCGCGAAAATTGCAAGGAGCAGCCCCCGTTTACCGGGTGGCTAGCACCGCCATATTTTTGAGCCTTGGGCTGGAGCCTTATCTGACCTTTTGAGCCGTCGCCAAACGCAGCTAATCCCGCCGGATGGCTCCCGCATGAAGTCGTCGGTTTACGGCAGCAACTTTGCGGGTCTCGAATGCGTTAGAATTCAGCTATTTGGCTTGGCACGCACACACGAGTGGCACCTCGCGAACTGTAAGGTGGATTATGACTGGATCACACGTCAGCCAAAAGTCTGAAACTGTGATGATCGTCGAAGACGAGGCGTTGATCGCGATCGACCTTCGCGACGAATTCGAACTGGCGGGATACAAAGTGCTCGATCTAACGGATCGTCAGGACGAGGCGCTCCAAGTCGCCACAGCCGAAAAGCCCCTTATCGCGTTGGTCAACATTTCGCTTGCGGGCGGTGAAGACGGCATCGAGCTTGCGAGGCATCTGAAGGCGATGGGGATACCGGTGCTTCTGATTAGCGGGCAAGGCAGCCGAGCCTGTTCTGCCGAGACTGTGGCAATAGGCTCGATGCCCAAACCCTATCGCCCATCTGAGATGGTAGTTGCAGTGGCGCACCTTCTCGCTCGCCTGAGCGGCAAAGGGTTACTCCGAAAACCAGCTCAGTTGGAGGTATTTGACGGAGCCATCTTCGACGCCATACCTGCCGCCTGAAGTGTTGTTAGCCGTTCTGCGTTGAGCGACCGGTTTCCATCAGCCTTAGTCGTTCGCGATCTTGGAGCTTACCTCGTAGTAGCGGCGAGGGGCGTTTCGCCCGTCGAGAGATATTCCCCGACGACGCATTGCTGGGCTCCGCCACCGGTCGTCGGACGCGACCCGTCGCCCTTATGCCCATTACGGCGTCAAAGATGTGTAGCGCCCGCAGTGAACACACTGCCACGGGTGGCGGGACGCGCTGCGCGCCCCTGTTCGCGGTCCGTGCTTCAATATCCCGCGTCGAGATCGACGACATTCTCCATCGGCTCTCCTGCCTGGAACTTCGCAAGGTTGCGGAGGAACAGGTCGGCGGCGCGGACGAACATCTTGGTCTGGCTGCGTCCGGCGAGATGCATCGAATGGATCACGTTGGGGGCAGTCCAGAGCGGATGCTCCGGCGGGAGCGGCTCGGGGTCGACCGTGTCGAGGAACGCGCCTGCAATCGTCCGTTCGCGAAGGGCCGCGAGCAGCACATCCTGATCGACCATGTTGCCGCGCGCGATGTTGATGAGCCACGCGCCCGATTTCATCGCTGCGAGCTCCGGCGCGGCGATTGTCGCCTTGGTGCCGTCGGTCGACGGTGCGGCGAGGATGACCCAGTCGAACTCGGCAAGCCGCGCTTTCCATGCATCCGGTGTCAGCGTTTCATCGCGCCCGGAGCGCGTGACGCCGGTCACCGCGACTCCGAACGCCGCCAGCCGTTCCCCGATCAGCCGCCCGATCGCGCCATACCCGACGACCAGCGCGCGCGTTTCGAACAGTTCCTGCCGTCCGGGCGCGGTGTCGGGCCATACGTGGCGGTCGGCGATGCGGACCACCTCGTCATAGCGCTTGGCTGCGACCAGCACGCCCATCACCGCATATTCGGCGACCGCGATCGCATTGATGCCAGCGCCGTTGGTGACGATCGTCCCCGCATCGCGCAGCGCCGGCAGATCGAGCGACTCGATTCCGGCGACTGCGGTGAACAGCCAGCGCAACCGTTTGCCGGCGGCGACCGCTTCCGACGTCAGCCCGTGCGGGTACAGGTCGACCCAGCCGAGCTCGGCATCGGCCATCGCTTCGACAGCTTCCGCCCGCGTCGTGACCCAGGCGATCTCGAGGCCGGCGGGCAGCCGCGCTTCGAGCAACGAACGGGCAAGCGCGGGCAGGACGATTTTCATCGGCAATCTTTCGGCGATGGTCAGAACCAGGCGGTGTCGCCTTCGACGTATTTCCGCTCGAACGCGGCGTCGGGCGTGGCGAGATAGATGATGCACTCGATCAGCGCGATCAGCGCGATGATCGCGGTCGGCACGCCGAACAGGATCGACCCGAACACCGCGACGCACAGCATGATGATCCCGGCCTTGATCTTGCCAAGGTAGAATTTGTGGAGCCCGAGCGTGCCCAGGAAAAGCGCCAGCAGCGCAGCGACGAAACGGTTCTTGTCGGCGGTCATCGCGGTGCCACCGGTGACATAGATGCCGGTGGCGCGTCCGTCGCGTGCCTCGAAATCGACGCGCTGCCCGGTTTGCGGCGCGGTGCGGTGGCGCCAATCGGTGGGGGTGAAGGCGTAGCGGCGTCCGTCCTCAGCGCTGATCATCCCCTCGGCGCTGTCGGTGTCGTATCCCAAGATCCTGCCCTGCATCGTCACGTCCCCCCGGTTGTGTCCGGGGGGCAGCTTAGCGCGGGCGAGCGCGAAGGGAAGGGGCGGCAGGGATGACGGCGTAGGGTCGGTGGCACTTACAAAAAAACGGCCGGTCCCGTGGGACCGACCGTTCCTTAACCGCTCAAGGCTGCAAAGCCTCAGCCAGCCGCAGGCGACCGCCGACCGCCGCCGCCGCCAGCTGGGCGACCACCACCCGCCGGACGGCCGCTGCCACCGGGACGACCACTACCGGCCGGACGACCAGCGCCTGCCGGACGGCCTGCGCCACCCGCCGGACGGCCTGCGCCGCCAGCGCTATACGGACGGCTGCCGCCGGCCGGACGCTCGCCGGTCGGGCGGGCGGCGTGCGTTGCGCGCGGCGGCGCACGGTGACGACCGCTCTCGTCGCGCGGACGATCGCTGACGTCGGAACCCGCCGGGCGTGCCGCCTTGATGCGGGCGGCTTCGGCCATGAAGCCCTCGGGGAGCTTGACCATGTCGGGCTTGACGCGCGTCAGCTTCTCGATGTCGCGCAGGTAGCTCCGCTCGTCATCCGCGCAGAAGCTGATCGCGATGCCCGAGGCGCCGGCGCGCGCGGTGCGGCCGATGCGGTGGACGTACTGCTCTGCCACGTTGGGAAGCTCGAAGTTGAACACGTGGCTAACGCCCGAAACGTCGATCCCGCGTGCCGCGATATCGGTCGCGACCAGCACCTTGACCTTGCCGGTCTTGAACTCGCCGAGCGCACGCTCGCGCTGCGGCTGGCTCTTGTTGCCGTGGATCGCGTTGGCGGGAATGCCGTTCGCGCCGAGCAGCTTCACGACGCGGTCCGCGCCGTGCTTGGTCCGCGTGAAGACGAGGCAACGCTCGATCGCGCCGTCCGCCAGCAGCATCGTCAGCAGTGCCTGCTTCTCGCCCTGGTTGACGAAATAGACATACTGCTCGACGCGCTCGGCCGTGCTCGACACCGGCGCGACCTTGACGGTTGCGGGATCGTTGAGGAACTGGTCGGCGAGCTCGCGGATCGCGTTCGGCATCGTTGCCGAGAAGAAGAGCGTCTGGCGCACGCGCGGCAGCATCTTCACGATCTTGCGCAGCGCGTGGATGAAGCCGAGGTCGAGCATCTGGTCGGCTTCGTCGAGCACGAGGATTTCGAGCATCGCAAGGCTGACCATGCGCTGCTCGATCAGGTCGAGCAGACGGCCCGGCGTGGCGACGAGGATGTCGACACCACGACTCATGTCCTGGCGGTTCTTGTTGATGCTGGTCCCGCCGAACACCGTCGCGACGGTCATCTTGGAGAACTTCGCATAATCGCGCGCGCTATCAGCGATCTGGCTGGCGAGTTCGCGCGTCGGCGCGAGCACCAGCATGCGGCAATGCGTCGGCAGGACGCGCTTGTCGGCCGCGACGAGGCGCTGGATCGACGGCAGCACGAACGCGGCGGTCTTGCCGGTGCCGGTCTGCGCGATGCCGAGCAGATCGCGGCCTTCGAGCAGCATCGGGATCGACTGCGCCTGGATCGGTGTGGGGGAGGTATAGCCCTTTGCTTCGAGCGCGCGGACGAGCGGCTCGGCAAGGCCGAGATGTGCGAAAGACATGAAAGTGTATTCCATTGCATATGCCATGGACGCACGTTCTCGACGCGCGGATGGCGGGGGGAGATTTGACACCCCGCGTGAAAAGGGAAGTCCGTTTGGTAACGACCGAGGCGGAGCTGGGACGATAAAGTCCGATCACGCTGCATGACGCTTCGATGAGCGCCATATGGCCGAGGCGGGGGCGGAAGTCAAGGTTGGGGTGGCGTGTGGCTACGGCCGTCACCTCGGCGAAGGCCGGGGCCGCTATGTTCGAGTACCCCTCGCCCCAAAGCTGGCGTCATGCTGAACTTGTTTCAGCATCCACCGTGCAGGGGGCATGGTCCGGACTCGCGGAGGGCTGGATCCTGAAACAAGTTCAGGATGACGGGCAATTTTACGGAACTCCCGCCGCAGAAGTCTCGCCTTTGCCGGGGTGACGAGCTTATCGATCAGCCGACCCGGTTCGCCTCCAGCCCGGCGCGGAAATCGTCGGGTAATGTGGTCAGCCCGCCGCTTGCGCTCATGACGAGGACGACGTCGCACGTTGCGACGCAAGCGCCGCGCTGAAACGCCGCCGACAGGATCTGCCAGCTGCGATTGCCAATCTCGCCGATCCCGGTCGCGACCTCGACGTCATCGGGGAAATAGGCCTCGGCGAGATAGTTGATTTCCACACGCGCGACGAGCCAGCGATGCCCCGACCAGCCTGCCAGGTCGAGCGACCGGTTGAACCGCACCCGCGCGCTCTCGAACAGCGCTGCCATCGCGACGTTGTTGATATGGCCGAGCACGTCGAGATCCTGGAACCGTGTCTGGATCGTCGTGGTGTGCGGGTAATGCGCGCGGTCCTGTCGCGCCGGATCATGCCGTCCCATTCAGCGCGGTGCCATCCGGATCGCGCCGTCGAGCCGCACGTCTTCGCCGTTGAAGTAGCTGTTCTCGACCATCGAGAGCGCGAGCTTGGCATATTCCTCGGGCTTTCCCAGACGTTTGGGGAAGGGGACCGAGGCGGCGAGATTGTCCTTCACCTGCTGTGGCGCGCCTTGCATCAAAGGCGTCTCGAAGATGCCGGGAAGGATCGTGTTGACGCGAATGCCTTCCCCCATCAGGTCGCGCGCGATCGGCAGCGTCATGCCGACGACCCCGCCCTTGGACGCGGAATAGGCCGCCTGGCCCATCTGCCCGTCCTCGGCGGCGACACTCGCTGTCATCACGATCGCGCCGCGTTCGCCGTCTTCACCGGGCGAGAGCGTCAGCATCCCCGCCGCCGACTTGGCGACGCAGCGGAAGGTGCCGACGAGGTTGATCTGGATAAGCCAGTCGAACGCGGCGAGGCTGAAATGCTTGATGCTGCCGTCTTCCTTCGAGCGGCTCGCGGTCTTCATCGCATTGCCGGTGCCCGCGCAGCAGATGAGGATCGATTCCTGCCCGTGCGCCGCGCGTGCCTTGGCGAAGCCCGCGTCGACCGACTCTTCGGACGTCACGTTCACTTCGCAGAAGGTGCCGCCGATCTCTGCGGCGATCGCTTCGCCCTTCTCGGTCTGCATGTCGAAGATCGCGACCTTGACGCCTTTGGCGGCAAGCGCGCGCGCGGTCGCGGCGCCGAGGCCGGAGGCGCCGCCGGTGACGACGGCGGCGGCGGCGGTGGTGGAGTCTAGGTTCATGTTAGGGTCCCTCCCTTGGAACGAGAACGCCCCTCCCCTTCAGGGGAGGGGATGGGGGTGGGGTGTGCCTCGCAGAGAGGTTTGTTCTGCTGGACTTCCCCACCCCAACTCCTCCCCTGAAGGGGAGGGGCTAAGTGAGATCAGAGTCGTTCGATGATCGCGGCGTTGGCGCGCTTGGCGGCGCGGGCGGATGCACCGTCGGTGACGATCGCGGATTTGCTGGAGTCTAGGTTCATGTCGGAGTCCCTCCCTTGGAGCAAGAACGCCTCTCCCCTTCAGGGGAGGGGATGGGGGTGGAGCGTGCCTCGCAGAGAGGTTTGTTCTGCTGGACTTCCCCACCCCAACCCCTCCCCTGAAGGGGAGGGGCTAAGAAAAATCAAAGCCGCTCGATGATCGTGACGTTGGCGATCCCGCCGCCTTCGCACATCGTCTGCAACCCATAGCGCCCGCCCGATGCGTGCAGCGCATGGACCAGCGTCGCCATCAGCTTCGTCCCAGACGCGCCGAGCGGATGCCCCAAGGCGATTGCGCCGCCGTTGACGTTCAACCGCGCATGATCCGCGCCGGTATGCTTCAGCCACGCGAGCGGCACCGGCGCGAACGCCTCGTTGACCTCATACAGGTCGATATCCGCGATCTTCATCCCCGAGCGCTGCAACGCACGATCGGTCGCGAACAGCGGTTCCTCGAGCATGATCACCGGGTCGCCCCCGGTGACGGTCAGGTTGACGATCCGCGCGAGCGGGGTCAGCCCGTGTTCCTTGAGCGCGCGTTCGCTGACGATCATCACCGCGGAGGCGCCGTCGCAGATCTGGCTGGCGTTGGCGGCGGTGATATTGCCGCCTTCCTGCAGCAATTTGACCGAACCGATGCTCTCCAGTGTCGCGTCCGCGCGGATGCCTTCGTCGGTGCGGTGGCTGATGATGCCGTCGGGCGTCTCGACGTCGAGCGCCAGGATCTCTTTGTCGAACGCACCCCGGTCGGTCGCGGCGGCGGCGCGGCGGTGGCTTTCGACCGCAAACGTGTCGAGCTGCTCGCGGGTGAAGCCATGCTTCTTGACGATCATCTCCGCGCCCATGAACTGGCTGAACATGATGCCGGGGTATTTCTCCTCGAGCAGCGGCGACTTGTAGTTGCCCAGCCCCTCTTTCATGAACAGCGTCGCAGTGGTGCCCATCGGGACGCGCGTCATGCTCTCGACCCCCGCTGCGATCACGATGTCCTGCGTCCCCGACATCACCGCCTGCGCAGCGAATTGCATCGCCTGTTGCGACGAGCCGCACTGCCGGTCGATCGATACGGCAGGGACGCTGTCGGGGAGGTTCTTCGCCGCGAGCACCGCGTTGCGGCCGACTTGCCCCGCCTGTTGCCCGCCCTGCATGACGCAGCCCATGATCACGTCGTCGACTGCCGCGCCGTCGATCCCGGTCCGCGCGACGATCGCGTCGAGCACCGCTGCCGCCATATCGACCGGATGCCACCCGGCGAGCTTTCCGCCGCGCTTGCCGCCGGCGGTGCGCACTGCGTCCACGATATAGGCCTCGGCCATGCTCGACTCTCCATAAGGGTTGTATTTTGCAACTGTCTTGCCCTGAATGCCGCTCCCGGGCAAGAGTGCGCTTGCATACCCAAGGCTCGAAAGGAGATTCCATGTTCGTCAGCGAAGCGATTGCGGCGCGGCGATCGGTCCGCGGGTTCCTCCCGAACCCGGTCGATCCGGAACTGTTGCACGCGATCGTTACAAAGGCTGCGCGGGCGGCGACCGGCGGAAATCTGCAGCCGTGGCACGTCGACCTGATGACCGGTGCACCGCTCGCCGCGCTCAAGCAGACGATCGCCGCGAAGCTGTTGCGCGGCGAGACCGAGGAGCCGGCCTATGATATCTATCCCCGTGACCTCGTCGCGCCATACCGCGACCGGCGTTTCGCGGTCGGGGAGGCGCTGTACGCCGAACTCGGCATCCCGCGCGCCGACACGGCGGCGCGGCGCTCGTGGTTCGCGCGCAACTTCCAGTTCTTCGGCGCCCCCGCCGCCCTGTTCTGCAGCATCGACCGGCGGATGGGGCCGCCGCAATGGGCGGACCTCGGCATGTATCTTCAGACCGTGATGCTGCTCGCGGTCGAGGCGGGGCTGGCGACGTGTGCGCAGGAATGCTGGGCGATGTATCCAGAGACGGTCGGCGCAGCGATCGGCTTGCCCGGGGAACGCATGCTGTTCTGTGGCATGGCGATCGGGCTGGAGGACACCGCCGATCCG
This sequence comes from Sphingomonas sp. PvP055, assembly GCF_040546365.1. NCBI lineage: Bacteria > Pseudomonadati > Pseudomonadota > Alphaproteobacteria > Sphingomonadales > Sphingomonadaceae > Sphingomonas > Sphingomonas sp. PvP055. Next base: position 3,347,562 of record NZ_JBEPNS010000001.1, on the reverse strand, counting down.
GCGAATGCGGTGCGGGCGGCGCGGGCGCCCACAATGGAATGGCTGACCGTGCACGATTGAGGCGCGCTTTCACCGCCACATACGTTCCCCCGTGCCCGCGGGGTTCGCCACTGGCGGACGCTGTGATGAAACGGCGGTACCGATCCAAGCCCGCCGATCGGAAATGACGGACGTGGGGGAGGGGGCGTTCTTGGCCCCTCCCTCGGAACGCCGGCATTCGAGCAAGGTGCTCCTTACGTCTGGCCCTACGAAGCGCCCAACTTCCAGTCCCATCCCAGCGCATCGCCGTCCATCACCTCGACCCCCGCCGCCGCGAGCGAATCGCGAATGGCATCCGATGCCGCGAAGTCCTTGTCGACCCGCGCCTGCTTGCGTTCCGCGATCCGCACGTCGATCGTCGCTTCGTCGATCGTCGCACTCCCCGGACGCAACCGCATTTCCGCCCTCGTCAGTTCGGCGAGGCGCAACCCCAGCACCGCATCGAAATCTCCGATCGCGCCGATCCGCACCGTTGGCGACAGCTTCTTGTCCGCGATCAGTTCGTCCAGCACGGTCAGCGCGCGCGGCGTATTGAGGTCGTCCGCGACCGCTTCCTCGAGCCGCGCCAGATACGGTTCGGCATCGCCCTTGAGCGTCCCGTCGTCGCGTCCGCGCAACGCATCCAGCGCGATCACCAGCCGCTTGAGCCGAGTCAGCGCCGCCGCGAGATTGTCCCAGGTGAACTCCAATTCGCTGCGATAATGCGCCTGCAGGCACATCAGCCGATAGGCGAGCGGGTGGAACCCGGCGTCGACCAGCGTCTGCAACCGCAGGAATTCGCCGGTCGACTTGGACATCTTGCCGCCGCGATCCACGAGGAAGTTGTTGTGCATCCAGATTTGCGCGCCCGTGTCCTCGCACGAACAGAACGCCTGATTCTGCGCGATTTCGTTGGGGTGATGGATCTCGCGGTGGTCGATCCCGCCGGTATGGATGTCGAACGGATGCCCGAGATGCTTGAGGCTCATCACAGAGCATTCGAGATGCCACCCCGGCGCGCCCTTGCCCCACGGCGAGTCCCATTCCATCTGGCGCTGCTCACCCGGGGGAGAGCGCCGCCAGATCGCGAAGTCGGCGGCATTGCGCTTGCCCGACACCGGGTCGATCCGGCTCTCACCCTGATCGGTTGTCGCCCGCGCGAGCGCACCATAATGCGGCACCTTGCTCGTATCGAAATACAGCCCGCCGTCGATGAGATAGCAGTCGCGCTCGATCTTCTGCGCGAAGGCGATCATCTCGTTGATGTGGTCGGTCGCGACGGTCCATTCGGCGGGCGGCTCGATATTGAGCCGCGCGACGTCGTCCTTGAACGCGGCGGTATAATGCGCGGCGATGTCCCAGATCGACTTGGCCTGCGCGGCGGCGGCCTTTTCCATCTTGTCGTCGCCCGCGTCCGCGTCGCTCGTCAGATGGCCGACGTCGGTGATGTTGATGACGTGCTTGGTCGGCCAACCCTTCCAGCGAATCACCCGCCCCAGCGTGTCCGCGAACAGGAACGCGCGCATGTTGCCGATGTGCTGATAGTTATAGACGGTCGGGCCACAGGTGTAGATCCGCACGACATGCGGGTCGATCGGCGCGAAGGGCTCTAGCGTTCGCGTCAGGCTGTTATATAGGGTAAGCGGTGTTCCGGTCATGCCGTTCGCTTAGCGAGGGGAGGGCCGGCAAGTCACGTAAAAGCTGTGCCACGGGTTGAAACTTACAACCCAGCCGTGTAGGGCGCACGCCTTGCGACGCGGACCTGATGTTCGCGGCGGCGCTTTTCTATCGATTCGGAGCTGTTCGGGTTTATGCAAATCATCGTTCGCGACAACAATGTCGACCAAGCGCTGCGCGCGCTCAAGAAGAAGCTGCAGCGCGAAGGCGTTTACCGCGAAATGAAGTTGCGCCGGCATTACGAGAAGCCGAGCGAGAAGCGCGCCCGCGAGCGTGCCGCTGCTGTTCGTCGCGCGCGCAAGCTCGAGCGTAAGCGCATGGAGCGTGACGGAGCACGGTAACACCGTGACTTCGGGCGGGTCGTGATTGGCCCGCCAGTCTCTCTTCTACTGACCCGACCGCCCACCTGGGAGCGCCCATGTCGATCACCGCTGTTCCGCTGAAGCCCGTCAAGCGGCGTGTGTTGGTGTATCTGTGGGCCGGCATCGCGGTGGCCGCGGTTGGCGCTGCGGCGCTGGCGGTGCAGACCCCGGTTGATCCGGCAGCGACCTTCCTCTCGCACAATGCGCAGAAGAAGGGCGTCAAGCAGACGCCATCGGGCCTGCAATATCAGGTGCTGACGCCGGGCACCGGTGCCCCGCCGACCGACCAGGACGTCGCGCTCGTCAATTACGAGGGCAAGTTCGTCGACGGCACGGTGTTCGACAAGAGCCAGCGTCCGTTCCCGGTGCCGCTTGGCGAGCATCAGGTCGTTCCCGGCTTCGAGGAAGCACTGTCGCTGATCCCCAAGGGCGGCAAATACCGCGTGTGGATCAAGCCTAGCCTCGCGTATGGCGACACCGCGCGTCCGGGGATGCCGGCGCATTCCACGCTGGTGTTCGACATCGAGATGCTCGATTTCCTGTCCAAGGCCGCGGTCCAGCAGCTTCAGCAGCAGCAAATGATGCAGCAGCAGATGATGCAGGGCGGCGGCGCTCCTGGCGGCATGCCGCCGGGCGGAATGCCGGGTGCGCCTGCGGGCGTTCCGGGTGGAGCCCCGGGTGGAGCAGTGCCGCAGGGCAAATGAGCGCTTCGACACATCGCCAATGATACCAGAACCCCGGCCTTGGTCGGGGTTTTTGGCGTTTGAGGTCGGTCGCTAACGCCGTCATTCCCGCAAAAGCGAGCGTTCTGAAAAACCGTCCGTCATCCTGAACTCGTTTCAGGATCCAGCCCTCCGCGAGTCCGGACGATGCCTGTTGCGCGGTGGATGCTGAAACAAGTTCAGCATGACGGCAGCCTTTGGGGGGCGCGGAGTGACGGTTAGCAGGGGGGAAGGGCGAGCCCGACCCCCAGCGCGTCAGCCGTCGTCGCCCATTCGCAGCGCGGCGATGAACGCTTCCTGCGGAATGCTGACCGAGCCGTACTCGCGCATCTTCGCTTTGCCCTTCTTCTGCTTTTCCAGCAGCTTCTTCTTGCGGGTCGCGTCGCCGCCATAGCATTTCGCGGTCACGTCCTTGCGCATCGCGCTGATCGTCTCGCGCGCGATCACCTTGCCGCCGATCGCGGCCTGGATCGGGATCTTGAACAGATGGCGTGGGATCAGGTCCTTCAACCGCTCGACCATCCCGCGCCCGCGCACTTCTGCGGTGCCGCGGTGAACGATCATCGACAGCGCGTCGACCGGCTCCTCGTTGACGAGGATGCTCATCTTGACGAGATCGCCCTCGCGATAGCCGATCTGATGGTAATCGAAGCTGGCATAACCCTTCGACATCGACTTCAGCCGATCGTAGAAATCGAACACCACTTCGTTGAGCGGCAGCTCGTAGGTCGCCTGCGCGCGGCCGCCGACATAGGTCAGGTTCTTCTGGATACCGCGGCGATCCTGGCACAGCTTCAATACGCTGCCGAGATATTCGTCGGGGACGTAGATCGTCGCCTCGATCCACGGCTCGCTGATCGTCGCGATCTTGTTGGGCTCGGGCATGTCCGCGGGGTTGTGCAACTCGATTTGCGTCGTGCCCGCAGGATCGGGGTGGGTCAGCTGAATCTCGTACACCACTGACGGCGCAGTCGTGATCAGGTCGAGGTCATATTCGCGCGTCAGGCGCTCCTGAATGATCTCCAGGTGGAGCAGTCCCAAGAACCCGCAGCGGAAGCCGAAGCCCAACGCCGCCGAGGTTTCCATCTCGAACGAGAAGCTCGCATCGTTGAGGCGCAACTTGCTGATGCTCTCGCGCAGTTTCTCGAAGTCGTTGGCGTCGACCGGGAACAGCCCGCAGAACACCACCGGCTGGACTTCCTTGAAGCCCGCCAGTGCTTCCAAAGCCGGTCGCTTCGCATCGGTGATCGTGTCGCCGACGCGAGTTTGCGCGACCTCTTTGATCTGCGCGGTAATGAAGCCCATTTCGCCGGTGCCGAGCTCGGTCAGTTGCTCGATCTTCGGGCGGAAACAGCCGACCCGGTCGACCAGATGCATCGTGCCGGTCTGCATGAACTTGATCTGCTGACCCTTTTTCAGGACGCCGTCGATCACGCGGACGAGGATGACGACGCCGAGATACGGATCGTACCAGCTGTCGACCAGCATCGCCTTCAGCGGCGCCTCGGGATCGCCCTTGGGCGGTGGGATCTTGGTGACGATCGCCTCGAGGATGTCCTCGATGCCGATCCCCGACTTTGCCGACGCAAGCACCGCGCCGGACGCGTCGATGCCGATCACGTCCTCGATTTCCTTGCGGACCTTTTCGGGCTCGGCGGCGGGAAGGTCGATCTTGTTGATGACGGGCACAATCTCGTGATTATGCTCGATCGACTGGTAGACGTTGGCCAAGGTCTGCGCCTCGACGCCTTGCGCCGCGTCGACCACGAGCAGCGCGCCCTCGCACGCGGCGAGGCTGCGGCTGACCTCATAGGCGAAGTCGACGTGTCCTGGCGTATCCATCAGGTTAAGGACGTAATCGAGGCCGTCCTTCGCCTTATACGCGAGGCGCACGGTCTGCGCCTTGATCGTGATCCCGCGCTCCTTCTCGATGTCCATATTGTCGAGCACCTGCTCGGACATTTCGCGCGCGGTCAGGCCGCCGGTCTGCTGGATCAGCCGGTCGGCGAGGGTCGACTTGCCATGGTCGATATGCGCGATGATCGAAAAATTGCGGATGCGGTCAAGCGGGGTGGTCATGCTTGCGGCGATAGCATGCGCACAGGGCAACGCAACATGGGCGATTCGTCGCGGGCCGATTGCCGCTGGCGGAACAAAAGGGGGCGAGCTAGGCTTTGCAAAACATCGCCAGGAGAATCCGCATGACGTTCGCTCGCCCCTATGCTGCCGCCGCCCTCGCTCTGGCCGCGACCGTCGCGCTCGCAGCGCCCGCCACCGCCGCGCTGAAGGTCGGGGCCAGGGCACCCGACTTCAGCACGCAGGGCGCGCTTGGTGGCAAACCGTTCACCTTCTCGCTCGCGTCGGCACTCAAGAAGGGGCCGGTGGTCGTGTATTTCTTCCCCGCCGCCTTTACCGCGGGCTGCACGATCGAGGCGCATAAGTTCGCTGAAGCCGCCGCCGACTTCAAGAAGGCGGGCGCGACGCTGGTCGGCCTGACGGCGGGCGGCATCGACAAGATCGACGCCTTCTCGAAAGAAGAATGCCGCAGCGCCTTTCCGGTCGCCGCCGCCACGCTGCCGATGATCACGAATTACGACGTATCCTATGCCGCGGGTTCGAAGATCACGAGCCGCACGTCCTACGTCATCGCGCCGACCGGCGAGGTGATTTACGAACTGACGCAGAACAATCCGGTCGGTCATGTCGAGGGTACGCTTGCGGCGGTTCGCGACTGGCGCGCGAAGCACAAGGGCTGATCACGCCGCGACCACCCCGGCGAACGCAGGGGTGGTCGCGAAGGTCACGGTACGGTGGCGCGCGGCCAAGTAACGGGACGTGCGCTATTCGGCCCAGCGGCACGCCGCAGGTTCGTACGGATGATTTGAACTTTTCGGGGAAACTGCCTCAAGCCCTGTCAGGCGAAGCTATCGCTGCAATGGTCGGGGCGATAGGATTCGAACCTACGACCCCTGGACCCCGAGACCAGTGCGCTACCAGACTGCGCCACGCCCCGACACATTGCAGGGGCGAGCGGTTAGCCGGGGAGGGGCACCCTAGCAAGCGAAAAGTTGCGCCGACCCCGCAATTGCGCCGGGATCATGTCCGGGCGTCGAGCATCTCGGCGATCGTGGCGAACTTTTCGCGCGGGGCACCCTCGCGTGCGCGGGTGACTTCCGCGGCTTCGATCTTCTGCCAGTCGCGGAAAGTGACGATGTCGACGCCGCGCTCGGTCAGCACCGAATCGAGGCCCGCGCGACCCGCCTTTTCGCTGCCGCGCGCAATGTCGGCCGCGATCAGGTCCGCTATCGCAAAGCCGTCGGGCCGGTTGGTGCCGATCGTGCCCGTCGGACCGCGCCGCGCCCAGCCGACCGCGTACAGCCCCGGCGCGATTCGCCCGTCGACATTGGCGAAGCGGCCCAGCGCGTCGTCATAGGGCACCCCCGCGATCGGGGGCGTGCGGTAGCCGATGCAGCTGACCACCAGGGTCGCGGGAAGCGCATATTCCTCGCCGGTGTCGACCAGCCGCCCCGACTCGTCGAGCCGCGTGCGAGCCACGATCACGCGCTCGGCGTGGGTGGCGCCTTCGACGCGGACGGGGCGCGCGAAAAAGTCGAACACGATCCGGACCGGTTTGTCGGCGTGGGGTTGCGCAAAATCGCGCAGATGCGTGACCGCCTTGCGCATTCCGGGGTCGAGCGCGGCGTCGTCTGCGAGCGGCGGCAAGTCCGCCGGATCGACCAGCGGGACCGCACGCGTCAGATGTGCCAGTTCCCCCAGTTCCTTGGGCGTCATCGCGATCTGATGCGGTCCGCGCCGGGCAAGCAGCGTGACCGTGGCGTGTTCCGCGGCGCGCAGCCGGTTGAGCGCGTGGCCGACGATGTCGGATCCGCCGAATTCGGCCTCGGTCTTCGCCAGGATCCGCGCGACGTCGAGCGCGACGTTCCCCGCGCCGACGACGACCGCGTCGAGCCCGCCGATCGGCGGATCGAGCGCCGCGAAATCCGGGTGGCCGTTATACCAGCCGACGAATGCGGCGGAGCCGATCACGCCGGGCAGATCGTCGCCGGGCACGCCCAAAGGCTTGTCGGCGGGCGCGCCGGTGGCGAGCACGACCGCGTCGTACAGGTCCAGCAATTCGGGCACCGATACCGCCTCACCGACCGAGACGTTGCCGACGAACCGCACCGTATCGCTCAGCGCGACCGCTTCGTACCGCCGCGCCACCGCCTTGATCGATTGGTGGTCGGGCGCGACGCCGCTGCGGATCAGCCCGTAGGGAACAGGCAGCCGATCGATGATATCGACGCGGCAGTCGTCCCCGAACGCTTTCTGGCATGCCTCCGCGGTGTAATATCCTGCCGGTCCGGAACCGACGATCGCGATGTGACGCATTGGGTTCGCTCTCCTGCCCGATGATCGTAACCGGAAGCGACCGGGGAGCAAGCGGTTAACCTTATGAGGTTAACGCCTGACAGATGACATCAATGTCACCTTGGCGTCGCGCTAACGCCATGCGAAAGCGGCGATGCGATCGTGAACGATCGTGACGGATGAGAACATTTCAGGGGATGCCTCGCCGATGAGCCGCGCACCAATTTTCTATGACGCCTCGGGTCGCCGGCGGCGTCGCTTTGCGATGGCGGTCGCGGCCTTCGTCCTGCTCGTGTTGCTGTCGATCGCTGCGCTGAGCGTGTCGATCGGCGTGGTTCCGGCGCCGCCGTTGCTCCCGGTCGAAGCGGAACATGCGGCCTATACCAAGCTGCCCCCGCCGCACGATCCGCTGCTCAAGCGCGCACGGCGCGACATCGTCGATTACGCGCGCCTCATGGGTGCGGCCCCCCCACGCGGGGTCGGCGCGGCGGTCGATCAGCCGCTGGCGATCGGCTTTCACGTGCCGTGGGACGAATCGAGCGTCGCCTCACTGCGGCGTCATATCAACGATCTCGACTGGCTGATCCCAGGGTGGGTTTCGGTTACGGGCACGAACCACGACATATCCGTGTTTCGCGATACGGCGGGGCGCGAGATCATCAACCGTTCGACGCACCGCCCGCTGCTCCTGCCGATGATCCAGAACGCCAAGGACGGCGTCTGGGATGCGAAGGGCATGGAAGCGCTGTTGCGGTCCGCGCCGCAGCGCAAGGCGTTCCTAGACAAGCTCGAGCCGTGGCTGGTGCGCAACCGTGCGGGCGGCGCGTTCTTCGATTTCGAGGAACTGAGCCCGCGCGGCCAGGCGGATTTCCGCACGTTCCTGCGCGAAGCCAAGGCGCGGTTCGCGAAGCGCAATTGGGTCATCGCAATCGCGGTGCCGATCGGCGCGGCGGACGACGAGGGGGGATGGAACATCAAATCCTTCGCCGCGATCGTCGATCGCGTCTTCCTGATGGCGTATGACGAACACGAGACCAGCGGCGATTCCGGGCCGATCGCCTCGCAGGGCTGGTTCGAACGCTCGGTCGCGCGTGCGGTGAAGGGCGTGCCGCGCAACAAGATCGTCGTCGCGATCGGCAGCTACGGATACGACTGGCACGACGGCGGCGGCGAACCGCTGCCGATCGACGAAGCGTGGCAGGCCGCGCGGGAGTCGAGCGCGATGCCGGTCTTCGACAAGGCCAGCGGCAACACCGGCTTTGCGTATATGGAAGGGAGCCACCGCCACGTCGTCTGGCTGCTCGACGCGGCGTCCGCCTACAACCAGATGAAATTCCTCAGCCGTGTCGGATTGAACGGCGTCGCGGTGTGGCGGCTCGGCGCGGAGGACCCATCGCTATGGTCGATCTTCGGGCGGTCCCATCGCAGTCTGCCTGCTCCCTCTGCGATCAACGCGATCCCGGCGGGTACCGATGTCGATATCGAGGGCAGCGGCGAGATCCTGAAGATTGCGGGTGTCCCCGTTGCGGGTGTGCGGCAAGCGGTCGCCGGCAGGAACGGCGGGATCGCGGACGTCCATTTCGTGACCTTGCCGTCGCCCTATATCGTCGCGCGAACGGGCTATCGTCCGGGATTGCTCGCACTCACTTTCGATGACGGACCCGACCCCGTGTGGACGCCGCGGATCCTCGACGTCCTGAAAGAGAAGAACGCACCGGCTACGTTCTTCGTGATCGGCGAGAACGCGCTGACCCAACGCCGCCTGCTCGAACGAATGATCCGCGAGGGGCATGAGATCGGCAGCCATACCTACACCCATCCCAACCTGGCGGGTTCGTCCGAAACCGAAACGCGTTTTCAGCTCAACACCACGCAGCGGCTGTTCCAGGCGTTTACCGGCCATTCGCTCCGTCTGTTCCGCGCACCTTATTTCGGCGATGCCGAGCCGACCACGGCGGACGAAATCTCGCCGGCGTTGCAGGCACAGAATCTCGGGTACATATCGGTCGGGCTCCACGTCGATCCGGATGACTGGAAGCGACCGGGGACACAGGAGATCATCGACCGGACCGTCGCGGACGTGATCGATCCGGCGGGCCGTTGCACCGACGACGATGAACCGCAGTGCAGCCGCAACATCATTCTGCTGCACGATTCGGGCGGGGACCGGTCGCAGACGCTCGCCGCTCTGCCGCAGATCATCGATCAACTGCGCGCCAAGGGCTATCGCTTCGTTCCGGTGTCGGAACTCGCCGGCATCCCGCGCGACGTGGCGATGCCGCCGATCTCCAAGAGCGAGCAGGTGACCGCGCAGTTCAACCTGTTCATCTTCAGCGCGCTCGGCGGGATCGTCGTCGCGCTCGGCTGGATCTTCTTCTTCGCGATCTCGATCGGGATCGCACGCGCGGTCATCCTGTCGGCGCTTGCGTTGATCCAGGCGCGTCGGGAGAGCCGGATGGTGTTCCCGCCGATCGACCCCGACACGTTCGTCACGGTGATGATCCCCGCGTTCAACGAGGAACTGGTGATCGAACGTGCAGTCCGGGGCGTGCTCGCGTCGACCGACGTGCGGATCGAGGTGATCGTGATCGATGACGGATCGTCCGACGCGACGAGCGCCGTGGTCGACGCCGCGTTCGCGCATGACCCGCGCGTCAAATTGCTCACGCTCGAAAACGGCGGCAAGGCGCGCGCGCTCAATCGCGCGCTGGATCTGGCGACCGGCGAGATCGTCATCGCGCTCGATGCCGATACGCAGTTCGAGCCGACCACGATCGCGCGTCTGGCGCGCTGGTTCGTCGATCCGACGCTGGGCGCGGTTGCGGGCAACGCCAAGGTCGGCAACCGCGTCAATCTGCTGACGCGGTTCCAGGCGGTCGAATATATCACCGCGCAGAACCTCGAACGCCGCGCGCTCGCACGGCTTGATGCGATGGCGGTGGTGCCGGGTGCGGTCGGCGCGTGGCGTCTGGCGGCGATCAAGCAGGTCGGCGGTTATCCCGACGATACGCTCGCCGAGGACCAGGACCTGACGATCGCGATCCAGCGTGCCGGGTGGAAGGTCACCTACGACCAATATGCGGTCGCCTGGACCGAATCACCCGAGACGATCAAGGGTCTCGCCAAGCAGCGCTTCCGCTGGGCGTTCGGCACGCTGCAATGTCTGTGGAAGCACGGCAGCATCATGGCGACGGGCAAGCCGCGCGGGCTCGCGCGCGTGGGGTTGCCGCAGGCGATCCTGTTCCAGATCGTCTTCGCGGCGATCTCACCGATCATCGATCTCGCGCTGATCGTCAGCTTCGTGATGACCTATCTCGCGGTGCTAGCGCATGGCTGGGCGCAGACCCAGCATGATGTTGAGAAGATGCTGATCTACTGGCTGGTGTTCACGCTGATCGACCTGCTCGCCGCGATCGTCGCGTTCGCGCTCGAGCGGCGCGAGGACTGGCGCCTGCTGTGGCTGCTGATCCCGCAGCGCTTCGGCTATCGCCAGATCATGTATTACGTCGTGCTCAAGGCGATCACCCAGGCGTTGCGCGGCCCGCGCGTCGGCTGGGGCAAGCTGGTGCGGACCGGTCGGGTGAACGTGTAAGACGGGCTTACTCGACCCGCTCCACGTTAAGCCCGCGGTCGCGGAGCAGGGCGATGACCGAGCCCGGCCCGACCAGATGCCCCGCGCCGACCGCGACCAGCACGCGGCCGGGGCGCGCCATCCGCCCGACGATCGCGCGCTCCCAGCGGCGGTTGCGCTGGTCGATCAGCGCGTCCGCGATCGCGCGGTCCTGGCGGACGGGATCGAGCGTGGCGGACAGCTTCGCCGCGTCGCCCTTGATCCAGGCGGCGAGGAGCGGGCGATACCCCTGCTCCGGGTCGATCGCATCGCGCGCCGCATCCAGCAGCAACCGCCGCTGCGACGCCTCGGGCAAAGCGATCGAACAGGTGGAGCTGTCCCTCGCGTGATTCGAGCGCACCGATCGTCTTGCCCGCGAACCGCTGCGTCAGCACCGCCTCGACCCCGTCGTCGGCGGACGCCTGGCTGACATGCCCCGCACCCGCGCCGATTACCAGCGCGGCGGCCCAGGTCTTGTACCCGTCGAGATCGGCGGCGGACTGGCTCGCCGCGGCAATGCCCTGCTTTAAGAGCGCGCGATCCGCGGGCGGGACGCGATCGAGCAGCGCGGGCAGGCCGCGTTGCCGGGCGAGCGTCTCGAACTGTTCGTGCGCACTAGCGCTCGCCACCGGGGGCACTTCGAGCACTAGCGTGTCCGCCGCGCCGATCGCGCGCTCCACTTCGGGCGTCTGCCATTGCACCTTGGGGGGCAGTGCGTGGATCGTCCCGATCAGCCAGATCGTCGTATCCGTATCCGACACCCGCCACAGTGCGGGCCGCGCGGGCGTCGGCGGTGTCCGATCGCATCCCGCCAGCAGCAACGCGAACATAAGGCCGAAGCGCCGGATCAATAGCGGATGCGCACGGCTTTGAGGTGACGCTTGGCCAGTTGCACCTGCACGCTGTCGCGCCCTGCGAGATGCCCCGCGCCGACCGCGATGAACACCGTCCCCGGCTTTTTCATCCGTTCGGAGATCCACGCCGCCCAGCGCTTGTTCCGCTCGACCAGCAGGATCCGGTACAGATTGGGCTGGCTCGTCAGGTCCTCGTTCATCAGCGCGCTCAGGCCCTCGGCGTCGCCCGCTTTCCAGCGGTCGAGCATCGCGTTGATCATCCCGTCGAACTTGTCGATGTCCTGCACGCTCGACACCAGGAAGGCGATCTGGTCCGCCTGCGACAGCGCATGGAAATAGCCGAGCTGCTGCTGCAGCGTCTCGAGCCCCCTGATCGGCTTGCCCGCGGCGGTCGCGGCGGCGGTGAGCGTTGCTTCCGCGCCGTCCGCCGCGCTGAAGCCGGCCTTTTGCAACGCCAACTGGGAGAGGGTGACCGCGACGAACCACGGCTCGAACTTCTCGACCGCGGCGGGCGGGATGCCGAGTTTGGTCATCGCGGCGGCATAAGCGGCGCGGTCGCCGGCGTTGAGCTTCTGCATCAACGGCACCCCCGACGTATCGGTTGCGAGCGGGAGCATCACGGCCTGCGCGGTCGCGGGATCGGGGAGGGGGATTTCGAGGATCAGCTGCCCGCTCGCGTCGAACGCCTCGCGCACCGCCGAATCGAACCAGCCAAGATGTGGTTTGAGCGCGTGGATCGTCCCGAACAGATACACCGTCGTATCCTTGTCCTTGACCACCCACAGTGCGGGATCTGCCGGAATCGTAGCGGCGCGGGGGGTGGCGGGCATCTGCACCGGCGCGGGTGCCGTCTGCGCGACCGCGCCGCTGCTCAGTAACAGCGCGGTGAGCGCAAGAAAGGGGCGGGTGAAGGTCATTGCGAAGCGTCCCGATGCGTGTCCGGCGAATGGTCGCCGCCCTAACCCCTAAACCAGCGCGGGTTAACAGCTTTCCGATGAGGCGTTGACCCCCTTGCTGCGCTGCGCCAAAGCCCTGCTTATCATGACCGACCGCCCGATGAGCTTCCAGCGGATGATCCTAACGCTCCATGACTATTGGAGCGATAGGGGATGCCTGATCCTGCAACCCTATGACATGGAAATGGGGGCGGGGACCTTCCACACCGCCACGACGCTGCGCGCGCTCGGCCCCAAGCCGTGGAATGCCGCGTTCGTCCAGCCATGCCGCCGCCCGACCGACGGCCGCTATGGCGAGAACCCCAACCGGCTCCAGCATTATTACCAGTATCAGGTGATCCTGAAGCCGAGCCCGGCGGACTTGCAGGAGCTGTACCTCGGGTCGCTCGCGGCGATCGGGATCGATTTCACGAAACACGACATCCGTTTCGTCGAGGATGACTGGGAATCGCCGACGCTCGGCGCCTGGGGCCTCGGCTGGGAAGTCTGGTGCGACGGGATGGAAGTCACCCAGTTCACCTATTTCCAGCAGATGGGCGGGTTCGACATGAAGCCGGTCGCGGGCGAACTGACCTATGGGCTCGAGCGGCTCGCGATGTACATCCAGGACAAGGATAGCGTCTACGACCTCGCGTTCAACGACGCGGGCGTGACGTACGGCGAGGTGTTCCACGAGAATGAGGTCGAGATGTCGACCTGGAACTTCGAAGTGGCGGACACCGACAGCCTGTTCGATTCGTTCCGCAAGCATGTCGCCGAATGTGAGAACAGCCTGGCGGCGGGGCTGCCGATCCCGGCGTACGAGCAGGCGATCAAGGCGAGCCACGTGTTCAACCTGTTGCAGGCGCGCGGGGTCATCTCGGTCGCCGAGCGGCAGGCCTATATGGGCCGCGTGCGCGATCTCGCGAAGGGCAGCTGCCAGGCGTGGATCGAAAAGCACACGCCCGCGTGGCAGGAAGCCTATCCGGGGTGGACCGCATGATCCGCGCCGCAGGCATTTTTCCGTCTTTTCGTGGCTTTGTGGCTTTGTGTGAGAAGAAGGGTTTGATCACGCAAAGGCGTAAAGGCGCTAAGAGGGTGTGTGCCGCAGCAGGCGGCGCGCGCGCTGGTGAGGGTTTTGTTGAGCTTCGCTCGGGCTTTCCCGCCGAAGGCTATGGCCCTTCCTTCTCCCTTCTCTTGGCGTCTTTGCGCCTTTGCGTGATAAAACCCTTCTTGACGGTGCCCGCATGACCGATTTCCTCCTCGAACTCCGCTCGGAAGAAATCCCCGCGCGGATGCAGGACCGCGCGCGCGAGGATCTCGCCAAGCTGTTCGCCGCCGAACTGGCGAAAGCCGGTCTCGCCGCGACCGAGCTCGTCACCTACGCGACGCCGCGCCGCCTCGCGCTGATCGCCCGCGGGCTCCCGACCGAGACCGCCGCCGTGTCCGAGGAAACCAAGGGCCCCAAGGCCAGCGCGCCGCCGCAGGCGCTCGAAGGCTTTCTCCGCAAGACCGGCCTTACGCGCGAGCAACTGGTCGAGCGCGACGGCGTGCTGTTCGCGGTGGTCGACAAGCCCGGTCGCGCGACCGCCGGCGTGCTCGCGGATGCGATCCCCGCGATCATCCGCGCCTTCCCCTGGCCCAAGGCGATGCGCTGGGGCGGGACGTCGACCACGATGGAATCGCTGCGCTGGGTCCGCCCGTTGCAGGGGGTCGTCGCGCTCTTCGGCGAGGAGATCGTGCCCGTCGCTATCGCCGGCATCACCAGCGGTGCCGCCACCGTCGGGCATCGTTTCCACCACCCCGGCATCATCACGATCGGTTCGGCCGACGATTATGTCGAGAAATTGCGCGCCTGCCACGTCATCGTCGACCAGGCCGAACGCCGCCAGATCATCGCGCTCGGCGCGACGATGGCCGCGCGCAAGGCGGGGCTAGAGTTGGTGCAGGACGAGGGGCTGCTGACCGAGAATGCCGGGCTCACCGAATGGCCGGTGCCTTTGTTGGGGCGCTTCGACGCGTCGTTCCTGAGCGTCCCGCCCGAAGTGATCCAGCTGACCGCGCGCGTGAACCAGAAGTATTTCGTGTGCCGGGATGCCGGTGGTGCGCTGGCGGATGCGTTCGTCTGTACCGCCAATATCGATGCGGTCGATGGCGGCGCGAAGATCGTCGAGGGCAACCGCAAGGTGCTCGCGGCACGGCTGTCGGATGCAAAGTTCTTCTACGAGACCGATCTCAAGGTGCCGCTAGAGGCACAGGCGGAGAAGCTTGACCGGATCGTGTTCCATGAGAAGCTCGGCACGGTCGCGGACAAGGTCGCGCGCGTAGCGAAGCTGGCACGGTGGCTGGTCGAAGAGGGCATCGTAAAGCCCCTCCCCTTCAGGGGAGGGGTTGGGGGTGGGGCCGTGCCTGCTTCCGACGGCCAGATTGCTGAACTGCCCCACCCCAACCCAGTGGCGGGTCGATCAGGCTCCCAGCCTGATCTGAACCGCGCGGGGCGCGGTTCACCCGCCACTCCTGAAGGGGAGGGGCTAAAGGAAGAGCTCGCCAATCTGGCGGAACGCGCGGCCCGGCTCTGCAAGGCGGATCTCGTCACCGGCATGGTCGGCGAATTCCCCGAGCTGCAAGGCCTGATGGGCGGCTATTACGCCGCCGCGCAAGGCGAAGACCCCCGCGTCGCCGCCGCAATCCGCGATCACTACAAGCCGGTCGGGCAGGGCGATGACGTGCCGACCGATCCGGTGACGGTGGCGGTTTCGCTGGCAGACAAGCTGGATACCCTTCTAACCTTTTTCTCATACGACATGCGTCCGACTGGGTCGAAGGATCCCTTTGCACTGAGGCGGGCGGCAGTAGCTTCAATTCTGCTGATAACGACCAATCAGCTCCATTTGTCGCTTCGCGCATCAAAGCTGGAAAAGGTGATCGGATGGATCAGCCCCGAGTACGGAGATCTGTTCGACGTACTTGAAGCAATTCCTGACATTGGGCAGACCACAGAGCAAGACGACGAACGAGCCGCAGTTATGGAAGAAATCCGTAGCAGAGGAGCTCGTATTGATGGGCCTCTATCCGACTTCTTCGCCGACCGCCTCAAGGTCCAGCAACGCGAAGCCGGTGTCCGCCACGACCTGATCGATGCGGTGTTCGCGCTCGGTGGGGAGGATGATCTCGTCCGCCTGCTCGCGCGCGTCCATGCGTTGCAGAAGTTCATCGGCACCGAGGACGGCACGAACCTGCTCGCCGGGTACAAACGCGCCGCGAATATCCTAAAGAAAGAGGGCGTTCCTTCTTCTCCCTCTCCCCTCCGGGGAGAGGGCCGGGGAGAGGGGCTGCCACAAGCGCCATCGCCCGATACTGCCCCTCTCCCCGACCCTCTCCCCGCAAGCGGGGAGAGGGAGAAGGTTTCGCTGTCCTACACGCCCGAACCAGCAGAGACTGCGCTCGCCACCGCGCTCGACTCCGCCGAACCCGCCGCCACTGCGGCGATCGCGCGCGAGGACTTCGAGGCCGCGATGGCCGCGCTCGCCAGCTTGCGCGCACCGATCGATACGTTCTTTGAAACCGTGATCGTCAACGACCCCGCGCCCGAAAAGCGCACGGCCCGTCTCGCATTGCTCGACCGGGTTCGTGCTGCGGTGCACAATGTGGCGGACTTTTCGCGGATCGAGGGATGATGCAACCGCTTTACGCCTAACCTTAGCCTAACCTTCCAATCGCCTCCCCAGCGAATTCAACCTGTTAGAGGGAAGACGCATGACTCAGTACGTATACCGCTTCGGCGGCGGGGTGTCCGATGGGGGCAAGGGCGACCGGAATTTGCTGGGGGGCAAGGGCGCGAATCTGGCGGAGATGGCGTCGATCGGCCTGCCGGTCCCGCCGGGCTTCACGATTTCGACCGATTTCTGCGCAGTCTATTACGATGAGGGCGGCCAGTTCCCGCAGGGCCTGCGCGACGAAGTCGCGACCGGGATCGCGCATATCGAGGGCATCACCGGCAAGGTGTTCGGCGACGCGGCCGACCCGTTGCTCGTCTCGGTCCGGTCTGGTGCACGCGCATCGATGCCGGGGATGATGGACACCGTCCTCAACCTCGGGCTCAACGACCAGACCGTCGAGGGCCTCGCGACCACCTCGGGCGACGCGCGCTTCGCGTGGGACAGCTACCGCCGCTTCATCCAGATGTATTCCGACGTGGTGCTCGAGCTCGACCACGGCGCGTTCGAGGAAGCGCTGGAAATCGCCAAGGAAGATCGCGGCTATTTCCTCGATACCGATCTCAGCGCGGACGATCTGCGCGGCCTCGTCGCCGAATATAAGGGCCTGGTCGAGCAGCAATGGGGCAAGCCCTTCCCGCAGGACGTGCACGACCAGCTCTGGGGCGCGGTCGGTGCGGTGTTCGGTTCGTGGCAGTCGGAGCGCGCAAAAGTCTATCGCCGCCTCAACGACATCCCGGCAAGCTGGGGGACCGCGGTCAACATCCAGGCGATGGTGTTCGGCAACATGGGCGAGACCTCGGCAACCGGGCGTCGCCTTCACCCGCGATCCGTCGATCGGCACGCGCGCTTATTACGGCGAGTTCCTGATCAATGCGCAGGGCGAGGACGTCGTCGCCGGCATCCGCACCCCGCAATATCTCACCGTCGCCGCGCGCGAAGCGGCAGGCGCCAAGCCCGCCTCGATGGAAGAGGCGATGCCCGAAGTGTACGGCGAGCTGGCGAAGGTGTTCGACCTGCTCGAGACGCATTACCGCGACATGCAGGACATCGAATTCACGGTGCAGCAGGGCAAGCTGTGGATGCTCCAGACGCGCTCGGGCAAGCGCACCGCCAAGGCCGCGCTCAAGATCGCGGTCGACATGGCGAACGAGGGGCTGATTACGCGCGAGGAAGCGGTCGCGCGGATCGATCCGATGGCGCTCGACCAGCTGCTTCACCCGACGCTCGACCCCACGGCGACGCGCGACGTGCTGACCAAGGGGTTGCCCGCCTCGCCGGGTGCGGCGTCGGGATACGCCGTTTTCGACAGCGATACGGCGGAAAAGCGCGCCAACGCTGGTGATTCGGTGATCCTAATCCGCACCGAAACGTCGCCCGAGGACATTCACGGGATGCACGCTGCGCGCGGCATCCTCACCGCCCGCGGCGGGATGACCAGCCACGCGGCCGTCGTCGCACGCGGCATGGGGCGGCCGTGCGTCTCGGGCGCGGGGTCAATCGCGATCGACGCCAAGGCCGGCACGATGCGCGTCGGCGATCGCACGATCAAGGCGGGCGATATGGTGACGATCGACGGCACCACCGGTGAAGTGATGGCGGGCGAAGTCCCGACCGTGCAGCCCGAATTGTCGGGCGATTTCGCGGCGTTGATGGTGTGGGCGGATGGCGTGCGGCGCCTCAAGGTCCGCGCCAATGCCGAGACCCCGCTCGACGCCAAGGTCGCGCGCGAGTTCGGTGCGGAGGGGATCGGTCTGTGCCGGACCGAGCACATGTTCTTCGATGCGCAGCGGATCACCGATGTCCGCCAGATGATCCTGGCCGAGGACGAAGCAGGCCGCCGCGCCGCGCTCGACAAATTGCTGCCCGAACAGCGCAGCGATTTCGTCCAGCTGTTCGAAGTGATGGCCGGGCTTCCGGTGACGATCCGCTTGCTCGATCCGCCGTTGCACGAATTCCTCCCGCACGAGGAAGCCGAGTTCGCCGAGGTCGCGCGATCGGCGGGGATCGACATCGCGGTGCTCAAGCGCCGCGCGGCGGAACTGCACGAATTCAACCCGATGCTCGGGCATCGCGGGTGCCGGTTGGGCGTGACCTATCCCGAAATCTACGAGATGCAGGCGCGCGCGATCTTCGAGGCGGCGGTCGACGTCGCGCAGCGGTCGGGCGCGGCGCCGATTCCCGAGGTGATGATCCCGCTGGTCGGCACCCGGCGCGAGCTCGAATTGATGAAGACGGTGGTCGACAAGGCCGCACAGGCGGTGTTCGCAGCGACCGGCACGACACTCGACTATCACGTCGGCACGATGATCGAGCTCCCGCGCGCCTGCCTGATGGCGGGCGAGATCGCCGAGGTCGGCGCGTTCTTCTCGTTCGGAACCAACGACTTGACCCAGACCACGCTAGGCGTGAGCCGTGACGATGCGGCGCGCTTCCTGAGCACTTATGTCGAGCGCGGGATCTATGCACGCGACCCGTTCGTCAGCCTCGATGTCGAGGGTGTCGGCCAGCTGATCGCGCTCGCGGCAGAACGCGGACGGGCGACGCGTCCGGACATCAAGCTCGGAATCTGCGGGGAGCACGGCGGCGATCCGGCGAGCATCGCCTTCTGCGAGACGGTCGGGCTCGATTACGTCTCGGCATCGCCTTATCGTGTCCCGATCGCGCGGCTGGCGGCGGCGCAGGCTGCGCTGGCCAAGCGCGACTGAGACAAGGGGTGGGGGGCGTCGTTCCCCCCACTTCTTCGGTGCGACGGTTCGGTCTTACATCCTGTCGCGTGGCGGCAAAGGGCCGGACTCCCGCAGTGCTGCGATCGTCCGATCCGCGTCCGCCAGCTCGGTGCGGAGCATCTCAATCTCGCGGTTCTGCTCGGCGACGCGCTCGTCGGCGGCGCGCAGATGGCCTTCCGTCTCTTGCCGATAGACCATGTTGCGCGCCGTTTCGTCCTGCAACTGGCGTTTGTACTTCCGCGTTCCGGGCGCGCTGGCATAGCCGATCAGCCACCCGGCGACCAACACGACGGCCAGCAGGACGAACTGTTGGGGTGTCGTAAACGGCATGTCGGGTCTCCTGCTCCAAAGCGGTGACGACGACCCTGACCGTTCGACAAGCACGTCGCAAGTGCTTCTATTTGAACGCGTCTGCGATCGAGCATGCGGCGGGGCCGAGGATGACGATGAACAGCGTCGGCAGGATGAACAGGATCAGCGGAATCGTCATGATTGCGGGCAGCCGTGCCGCCTTCTCCTCCGCGCGCATCATCCGCTCGTTGCGGAATTCGGCCGAAAGCACGCGCAAGGCGGACGCGAGCGGGGTCCCGTATTTCTCGGTCTGCACCATGGTGGTGACCACGCCCTTGACCGCGTCGAGCTTGACCCGCGAGGCGAGGTTTTCGAACGCCTGCCGCCGTTCCGCGAGGAACCCGAGCTCGATCGCGGTCAGCGTGAATTCGTCGCCAAGTTCGGGGTATGCCTTGCCCAGTTCGCGCGCGACGCGGTTGAACGCAGCGTCGACGGTCAGCCCCGCCTCAGCGCAGATGACGAGCAGGTCGAGCGCATCGGGCAAGCCCTTCTGGATCGCCTGCGACCGCTTGGTGATCTTGTTGTCGAGATAGAGATCGGGCGCCTTGTACGACAGCACGAAGTTGGTCGCGACGATCGCGTACATCTTCCACGGCGTCCAGTTGGCGAAAATGCCGCTGCCGTAGACCAGGTACAGGACCAGCACGCCCCATGTCAGCGGCAGCACCAGCCGACCGAAAATGACCGCGACGGCGTATTCCTTCGACCGGATTCCCGCTTGCATCAGCTTGACCTGCGCGGCCTTGACCTGGCTGTCCTGGAGGACTTTCAGGCTCGACAACAGGTTCTTGATGCGGTCGGTCGTCTCGTTCTTGGTGACGAGCTTCGCGCGGCGCTTGGTCGAGGCGGTGATCCCCGCCTTCAATTGCTCGCGTCGGTCGTTGAGCGCCTTGACGCGCTTGGTCATCGGGTCGTTGACGGTGGTGACCGCGTAGAGGGCGAGCAAAACCATGAAGGCCGCGACCCCGGCGAGCAGAGTCGCCACGGTGTAGACGTCAAAGCCGAGAACCATCGGACCGGTGTGTGCAGGTGCCATCGTCAAATCTCGAAACTGACCATGCGGCTCATGATGAACGCGCCCATGCCCATCCACAGCATCCCGATCCCGCCGGTGACCATCAGGCGCTGATCGATGAAGAAATTCGCCATATACGGGGGGTTGATGATCCAGATCAGCGTGAAGACGATGAACGGCAACGACCCGACGATGTACGCCGACGCCTTCGATTCCGACGACATTGCGCGGATTTTGAGCTTCATTTGACCCCGCATGCGCAGGACCGTGGCAAGATTGGCAAGCGTTTCGGCCAGATTGCCGCCGGTTTCACGCTGAATCGCGATGGTAATGCAGAAGAACTGGAACTCGGGCGTGCCGAGCCGATCCGCGGTATCCTGCAGGGCGGCGTCCATGGTTCGACCGATCTTCATCTTGTCGGTGATCGTCTTGAACTCGACGCCGACCGGCCCGTCGACTTCCTGCGCCACGACCGAGATCGTCTCGGTAATCGGCAGGCCGGATCGCAAGCCGCGGACGAGCAGTTCGATCGCGTCGGGAAACTTGGCGGTGAACTTGCCGATCCGGCGCTTGATCGTGAACCCGACCACCTTGTGCGGCACGCCCGCCCCGATCACGACGCCGACCAGCAGCGCGAGCAGGAAGGGCAGCCCCAGGATCGCGAGCAGGAGCGTGACGCCGCTGACGGCAAGAAGCGTCGCCACGCCGTATTGACCGACCGTCCAGGTCTTGCCGGTCATCGCGAGCCGCTTCTTGAGCAGGGCGGGGTTCGGCAGGAAGCGTGCCGCGGCCAGATCCATGCGGTTGCTCCGCGCGGCCGAGATCCGGCGCAACTGCGCATCCGCCAGGACATTGCCCGTTTCACTGTGCCGTTCGCGCACGGCATCCAGGCGGCGCGACCCCGAGCGGTCCGCATTGGGCCCGGTGAAGGCAAACGCCATCAGCATCAGCACGACCAGCGCGCCCAGGCCCAGCGAAAGGATCGGGATGAGGTTCATGGCGCTGTCACACGCCCCGCATGAATGCGAACGCGGTCACTTTTTCTTGCCCGACTTGGAGAGCATCCCCTTCAGGTCGAACTTGCCGATCAGCGACGTGCCCTTGCTGACCGCAGTCTTCTTGCCGCCGGTGTCGATCGACTGCGCGGAATCGCCGACCGCCATCAGATTGGCGGCAAGCTCCGCCAGCGGCTGAATCGTCTTGGAAGTCTTGCCGACTTCGGCGAGCGGCTTGCCCAGTTTCGCGGCTTGCGCGGCGAGCTTCTGATCGAACGGAATGGCGTAATCGATCTTGCGCTCGATCGACCCCTCGAAGTCCTTCCGACTGATTTCGAGCTGGGCCGCGACCTGCAGCTTGTTCGCGACCACCACGACCTGGGTCTGCGGCGCGTTGGTCTTGAGCCACGACAACAGCCGGATCGTGTCGCGTGCGGCCGCCAGCGTCAGTTCGGTCACGATCACCGCGACCTGGATGTCGGTCATCAGATGTGGGTGTTGCACCAGCATCCCGCGCGGCAAGTCGACGATCGTGCATTCGAACGCGGCGCGCATTTCTTCCTGCAACTGGTAGAACGCCGTGCCATCGGTCATCACCGGAACGCTGATCGGAGCTTCCGCGGACAGGACAGACAGCCGTTCACTGGCCTTCACCATCGCGCGTTCGATGAACAGGCCGTCGATCCGGCTCGGATTGTCGATCGCATCGGTCAGGCCGCGCCCGGGTTCGAGATCGAGCGCTAGCGCACCCGTGCCGAAATGCACGTCGAGGTCGAGCAGAGCGGTGGTCCGCGCGCCTTTCTCGCTCATCATCCACGCGATCGATGTTGCCAGGGTCGATGCCCCGACGCCGCCGCGGGCGCCGATGAAGCAGGTCGAGATATGCGGGCGTTCGGTTGTGGCTTCGACCGCCTTGGGCGCATTCAGCATCGCTTGGGCATGGCCGAACGCGTCGCGCAGCATGTCGGGGCTGAGCGGCTTGAGCAGATAATCCTGAATGCCGCTGACGACGAGCTCTCGGTACAGCCGGACGTCGTTGACCTGACCCGCAGCAATGACGACCGTGCCGGGTTCACACACTTCAGCTAACGCGTTGATGTCGTTGATCGGATCGCCGCTCTCGGACAGGTCGACGAACAGGATTTGCGGGGAGGCGGACACGGACAGCGACTGCACGGCGTTGCGCAGTCCGCCCTTGTTCACCTTTTCCGGTGCCCAGCCCATTTCGACCGCGACCGGGCGGAGCGTCTCGGCGGTGGTCTCGTCGCAGACATAGGCGGCGAAGGGGTCCCGCGACCCTATACGACCGGGGTTGAAGGGTGCGTTCATTTCTTGCTCCCGCCGCCGGTGCTTTCCGTCAGGATGGTAATGCCGCCGTTTCCGGTCGGCACTGCCTTGCGATAGGCGTCGATCGCGCGGTTCGACGTCGCCTGGTCGGTGATCGGGCGAGTCACCTGACCGTGCACCAGATCGCCCGGATTGGCGACCATCGCGGCGATGTTCGAATTGACCGCGCAGCCTTGATTGGACGAGGTGTTGCTCTCGAACTCGGGCGAGCGAACCCGGCTGAAATCGGGGCAGCCCGGGACCTTTGCGGACATTCGAGTCACGACGATCCGTGCCGTGCCGGGCGGGACCGGGGTATCGGTCAGCGGCACGTCGTTCGCCAGCAGCAGGCCGTAACGCGCGGTCTCGGCGGCGACCGTATCGCGGATCGCGCCGCCATCGCCGTCGGCGCTTTCGACTGCGATGGAATCGCCATAGCCAACCCTGAGCGACGCCATCCATCCGGCCAGCCGTTGCCGTTCGCCGGGAGCGAGGCCGTCGGGCGTGGTGGTGACGTCGAACGCATAGCTGGTCCGACTGACGACGGGCTGGTGGACCGATTCGAGCCCGCGATTCTGCGTCCCCGCGCAACCGCTCACCAGGAGCAGGGCGGGCAGGAGAGCAGGGAGCAGGCCGGTCGCGATCGACCTTGCGCGCATATCCATGGTCATGTCGCTCAAAGACCTCAATTCAGGTTGAAGCCGGGTGCGGCGGCGGGGCTGCGCTTGGCGGACGGGCGGGGGGCGGTGGGTGTCGGGGCGGGCGCGACCGCGCGCGGCCCCTGATCCAGCGGAAGCGTCGGCGTGGCGGGCGCAAGATGCGGCTTGGGCCGCTCCGCGCCGGTCTGTCCGCCGCCAAGCTGGCCGAACAGTACCCGGTCGAGATCGGTCGGCGCTTTCAGGCCATCGGTCGGCAGCACGATGTCGTTCGCGTTGACCGGCTTCACCAGATACGGCGTGATGACGATGACCAGTTCGGTTTCGTTGCGCTGGAACGCGTTCGAGCGGAACAGCGCGCCCAGGACCGGCACGTCGCCGACGCCCGGGGCCTTGGTGATCGAATTGTTGTGCGTGTTCTGGAGCAGCCCGGCGATCATCATGCTCTGGCCCGACCCCAGCTCGACCGTCGTTTCCGCGCGCCGCGTGGTCAGTGCCGGGATCGTCGTGCCCGAGATCGTCACGGCACCATCGGACGTCAACTGGGACACTTCGGGGCGGACGCGTAGCGAGATGCGGCCATCCGCCAGCACGGTCGGGGTATAGGCGAGGCTGACACCATATTGCTTGAATTCGACCGATACCGCGCCGAGCCCCTGGCTGAGCGGGATCGGGATTTCGCCGCCTGCGAGGAACGATCCGGTCTCTCCCGAGATGGCGGTGAGATTGGGGTTGGCGAGGGTCGATACCTGGCCATCGGTTTCGCCTAGATCCAGCGCGGAAATTAGATCGAGACCGAGCACTCGACCGGCTAGACCGAAGGTCGTGTTACCAGCCAGTTTCGATAGCACGCTGGTCGTATCGTTGCCTTTGTCCATTCCGGTAAAGAGATTTCCGCTCGGGACATATTGCGTGGCGGCGGGGCGACCTTGTCCGATGCCGAACTTGAACCCGCTGGTCCTGTCGTATGAGCTAAGATTGACGCCGAGGTTTTTGACGAAGCTGCGGCTGACCTCAGCGATGCGGACCTGAAGGTTGACCTGCAGTGGGGTTGCGGTTCCGAGCCGCGACAGCACCTTGGCGGTGTCGCCGACGAACGCCTGGACGAGCCGCGTGGCTTCGGCGGCATCTTCCGGCGAAGCGACCGTGCCGGTCAGCAGTACGAGCCCGTTCATCGGCGTCGCGACGATCTTGGCGTCGGGCATTGCAAGACCCAGCATCTGCTGGATCGAATCGAAGTTGCTGCCGACGCGGATGGTCGCGGAATAGACCACCGCGCCGCTCTTGCTGGTCGCCGAGATGGTGGTCTCGCCCGCGCCGCGCCCGAAAATATAGAGCTGGGTCGGTGAGCGGACCTGCACGTCGGCGATCTTCTCGTCGGCGACGAAGACGTCGCTCATCGGGCGGGCGAGCGTCACCAGACGGCCGCGACCGGTGTTGACCTGAAAGACTGGCGCGGTCGTGGCGCCTTGGACGGACGCGACGGTCTGGGCGGCCGCCTGGGGCAGGGCGCCCATGCTAGCCGCGACCGACGCGGCGGCCAGCGACCAGCCGAGCGAGATCGAAACGCTACGCATCTACTTCTTCCCTTCGACGGCGACGTCCGTCACCGTATTGCCACGTGCGATGTGGACCATCGGGCCCGTGCGGGCTGTTCCGCCTGGAAAGGCGGCGGCGGGCGCGCCCATCGGGGCCATGCCGGTGCCAGGGCTTGCGCCGGACATATCCGTTGCCTTGCCGGGCACGGTGCGGCGCTGATAGCGGGACACGTCCGCACCGGTCGCCATCGAGCCGCTGCCTGCCGAGGGCGCGCTGGCGATCCGCGTCAGCATCGCGCGTTCGGCCTTGGGGTCGTCAGGCATCGACACGTCGCCGCTCGCGATTGCCTGCTCGAGTTCGGTGCTGTTGTCCGCGATCGAGCGCAGCGACAGGGAGATCGTCCCCACCGTCTGCGCGACCGCGATCTGTTCGGCCATTCGCGGGGTCGCCTCGATCGTCACGTTCGAAAAGGTCTTCACCACGGTCTTGCCGTCGTCGCCGACCGCATTGTCGGTGCGCTGGTCGGTCGCCAGCACGCGCATGTTGCGCATGATCGTCTCGGCTGCCTTGAGCGGCGGGCCGTCGCCGCCACCGACGACGCTTTGCGTGAGGATCAGGTCGATTCGGTCACCCGGGAAGACGAAGCCCGCGACGCTGGTGGTCGCCTCGACCGGGACGGTGACCGCGCGCATGCCCGGTCCGAGTGCTGCCGCAAGAAACCCACGGTCGCCCGGCTTGACCAGCGCGCCTTGCGTCAACGGCTGCCCCGCGGTGATCGCGTTGCGGACGACGGTGCCCTGCAGCGACTTGGGGTCGAACCCGGCTTTCTTGATGTAGTAGACGTTCTGGACGAGTTCCTTCGGCCACGGCTGATAGCGCAGCGAGCTTGCGTCGAGGATCGTACCGACCGGCAGCGCCTTGGTCGCGACGAGCACGTCGGGGCCATCGGGTGCCGCAGCGACGACCGTCATCGCGGCGGATTGCGGGGCCGGGGTGCCGACGATCAGCGATCGCGCCATAAATGCGGTGATCGCCGCGACGATCAGCGCGCCCACCAGCAACAGGATCTTACGACTATCCATTTCCGATTCCGACCTCTCGAACGCGGCCGGTTGGGCCTGCGTTAAGCATATCCACCTAGGTGGTTAAAAAGCGGTGCACGCAGCACCAAAAGCGCAGCGATTGCGATCGCGACTCCGTAGGGAACCTCGATCGGGGTGGGGCGCGGGCGCATCGCGCGGTCGACCAGCAGGACGATCGTCAGCACCCCACCCAGCAGCGACATGACGACGAGCATCCACAGCAACGGCTGGAGCGGGAGCCACAAGGCGAGCGCGCCGATCATCTTGACGTCGCCGCCGCCCATCCAGCCGAAGTGGAACGCCGCGACGAAGCTCGCGAACACGACGAGTGCGAGACCGAACTGAAGCGCCATGTCGGGCCAGGGCGAAAGCCCGCTACTCCACCACCACACGGGCGCGAGTAGCGCGATGGCTGCGTTCTTCCAATTGGCGATCTCGCGGACGCGCGCATCCTCGACCGCGGCCGAGAGGAGCAGGCATACCAGCGCGAGGAGGACCGCAGTCGAAAGAGAAGGCACGCCCATGGCCGAAAGCCCTAGACGACGTGCCTTTCGAAAACGTAACCATGCCGGATGGTCTCCCCCCAATTGTACCGGCGCGCGATTCCCGCAGCGGCGCGAATCACGCGCTGGTCCGCGCCGGATGGATGGATGCTCCGCCGGTTCGACTGGCCTGCGAAGGGCACGCCGCGCGGGCGGTTGCTGTTCCAGGGCGGGCGGGGCGACATCTTCGAGAAGTATCTGGAAAGCTTCGCGCACTGGCAGGCGCAGGGCTGGTCGGTGACATCGTTCGACTGGCGCGGGCAGGGTGGATCGGGGCGGCTCTCGAAGTCCGCGCACGTCGGCCATGTCGAGGACTTCAGACAGTATATCGACGATTTCCGGGCGTTCTGGGCGGACTGGGTGACCAAGGGCGCCGGGCCGCACGTCGTGATCGCCCATTCGATGGGCGGGCACTTGGTGCTGCGCGCACTGGTCGAGGGCGCCGCGACCCCCGATGCGGTCGTGCTGGTCGCGCCGATGCTTGGCCTGCACAGTCCGGTCGGTCAGCGGCTTGGCGGACGGATCGCCGCGATGATGGCGCGTCTGGGTGATCCCGCGCGTGCCGCGTGGCGCGGGAACGAGCGTCCCGCAACGACGGAAACACGCCAAGCGCTGCTGACGCACGATCCCGCGCGCTATGAGGACGAGATCTTCTGGCAGTCGACGCGGCCCGAATTGCTGCTTGGGCCACCGAGCTGGCGCTGGCTATCGCAGGCGTTCGCCTCGACGCGAGCGCTGCAACGCGATTCCCGGCTTGGGTTGTTGAGCGTGCCGACGCTGTTCCTGCTCGCCGATGCGGACACATTGGTGTCGACCAAGATTGCCGCGCAGGTCGCGGCCCGGATGCCGGAGAGCCAGACCCTGCGCTTCGGCCCCGAATCGGCGCACGAGATCCTGCGCGAGGCAGACGGCGTCCGCACCCGTGCGATCGGCGCGATCGACGCGTTCTTCGCCGCGCACACGGCAAGGGGATAGTCCGACATGCGCTATGACGTCGCCATCGTTGGGGCCGGCATGGCGGGCGCGAGCCTTGCCGCCGCGATCGCGCCTTATGCTTCGGTTGTCCTGCTCGAGGCCGAGGACCAGCCGGGGTATCACGCGACCGGGCGCTCGGCGGCGTTCTGGTCGGAGACATATGGCGGCCCCGGGGTCCAACCGCTGACCACCGCGTCCGGCCCCGCGCTCCACGACGGCGGGTTCCTCCAGGCGTTGGGGTCGCTCCATATCGGGCGCGAAGCGGACCGCGCTGCGATCGAGGCGTTCCTGGCGGAGTTCGACGGCAGCGGGGTCGCACTGGAGCGAGTCGATCCGCAGGCGATGGTGCCCGGGCTGCGGCCCGACTGGACGCTCGGCGTGCTCGAACAGAGCAGCACCTATATCGACGTGGGGGCGCTCCATGCGCATTATCTCGCGCAGGCGCGGCGCGGGGGCGTCCGGCTGGTCGTGTCCGCTGCGCTGTCGGGCGTGACGCACGTCGGCGACGGCTGGTCACTCGAAACGCGGGCGGGCCTGTTTGACGCCACGGTGCTCGTCAATGCCGCCGGGGCGTGGGCCGATGCGGTCGCGCGGATGGCGGGGGTCGCGCCGATCGGGATCACCGCTTACCGCCGCACGATGGTCCAGCTCGCGACCGATCCGGGTCCACCCGAGGGGTTGCCGCATGTCGTTGGGATCGGCGGCGATTTCTATTTCAAACCCGAGGCGGGCGGCAAGATCTGGCTCAGCCCGCACGACGAGACCGCGACCGACCCGGGCGACGTCCAGCCCGAGGAGATCGACGTCGCCATCGCAATCGACCGGTTCGAACGTGTCGTCGACTGGCGCGTGACTCGGGTCGAGCGCCGCTGGGCGGGGCTGCGCAGCTTCGCGCCCGACCGGTTGCCGGTCTACGGGTTCGCGCCCGATGCCCCGGGGTTCTTCTGGTGCGCGGGGCAGGGCGGTTTCGGCATCCAGACCGCGCCCGCTGCGGCGGCGCTGGCAAGTGCGCTGCTGCTCGGGCGCGTGCCGGACGCCAGCGTTGGTGGGATCGATGCGGACCGCTATGCGCCGGGGCGGTTTGCGCCAGTCAGGTAACTGGAATGACACGGCAATGAGGCCGGCGCGGTTCTACTTGATACGGCGCTTCAGCCGGACTAGCGTCCCGCCATACCGGTAGCCAAAGGCGCCGTAACTAGGGGGGGATCAATGCAAGCATATGCATCGCCGCGCGCCGTTCTGGCGTCCGGATTTTCTGTCGTCGCCTTTGTCGCTTGGGCGGCCGCCACGCCGGCTCTTGCGCAAGTCGCGCCGGATACCACGTCGCAACAGGCCGAACCCGCGGCCGACGGAAACGACATCGTCGTCACTGCGAACAAGCGATCGACGACGATCCAGAACGTTCCCTTCTCGATCAACGCGCAGACCTCTGAAGACATCCGCCGCTCGGGCGCGACGACGCTTGAGGACGTGTCGCGCAACGTCGCGGGGCTTGCCATTCAGAACCTTGGGCCGGGACAGAGTCAGGTCGGGATCCGCGGCGTCTCCGCCGGGCAGGTCGCGCGTGACCAGCCGGGCGTGAAGGAGCAGGTCGGCATCTATCTCGACGAGTCGGTGATTTCGCTGTCGCTGTTTACGCCTGATCTCGACTTGTACGACCTCAACCGCATAGAGACGCTGCGCGGGCCGCAGGGGACGCTGTTCGGGTCGGGGTCGGTCGGCGGCACGATCCGCTACATCACCAACCAGCCGACCACGAGCCGGATCGAGGGATCGGTCGAGGCCAACGTCAACGTCGTTGCGGAGGATGCGCTCGGCGGGCATCTCAAGGGCGCGATCAATCTTCCGCTCAGCGAGAAGGTCGCGGTTCGCGCGGTCGGCTATTACACGCGGTATGCGGGCTTCATCGATGCGCGGCGCGAGGGCGGCGGGATCGACAAGAACGTCAACGACGGCGAACGCTATGGCGGGCGAATCGCGGTGCTGATCAAGCCGGTCGAGGGGCTCAGCATCACGCCGCGCTTCATCTACCAGAAGATCGACGTCAACGGGTTCAACCGGCAGGAGCGCTACAACCTTTTCGCCAACGACTTCACCACGACACGCCCCAAGGTGACGCTCGGCGAGCGCGAGCAATATCTGCTGCTCGACGAGAAGTTCACCGACGATATCAAGATCGGCGACCTGACGGTTCAGGCGAATGTCAAGGGTGTCGATATCACCACGGTGACGAGCTACACCGACCGTAACATCCTCGTCAGTCGCGATGCGAGTGCGCTGACCGGAAGCGTCTCGGTCGACCTCGGCTTCCCGACCGCTGCGGTGTTGCTCCCATCCAACCTGCGCGACACGACCAAGGTGACGTCCTTCACGCAGGAAATCCGCTTCGCCTCGGCCTATGCGAGCCCGTTCCAGTGGCTGATCGGCGGGTTCTTCTCGAGCACCGACCGCGACTATGCGCAGCGGCTGCCGACGCCGGGCTATGACGCCTTCACCGATAGCGTGCTCGGCGCGGGGACGGCGGCGGCGGTCGCCAACGGGTTCGCGGCGGATTCGCCGTATAACGCCAACATCCCGTACAAGCTCAAACAGCTCGCGATCTTCGGCGAGGCGAGCCTCGCGATCACCGACCGGCTCAAGGCGACCGCGGGCGGGCGCTATTACGGGTACAACGAATCGCGCGTGTTCAAGTCGGGCGGGTTGTTCACCAATGGCGACAACAACAGCGACCGGACGTCCTCGGAAGGATTCTCGCCACGGTTGCTGCTGAGCTACAAGGCGGCGGATCGCGTGACCTTCAACGCACAGGCGTCGAAGGGCTTCCGGCTTGGCGGGGTCAACGACCCGCTCAACATTCCGCTTTGCTCGGGCGGTGCGGGCGGTCCGGACGCCGCGACCTTTGGCAACCGCCCGCGCTATGGCGACGAGACGTTGTGGAACTATGAGGGCGGGATGAAGGCGCGGTTCGGGCCGGTCACGCTCAACGCCGCGGCATTCTACAACGACATCAGCAATTTGCAGGTCACGGCGGACGCGGGAAGCTGCTCTTCGCGGATCGTGTTCAACGTGCCTAAAGCGCATTCCAAGGGGGTCGAGCTCGAACTGTCGATGACGCCGGTGACGGGGCTCGATCTGGGGGTGTCGGGCAGCGTGCTCGAAGCGCAGTTCGATGCGACGCTGGCGCGCCCCGACGGCAGCGTGATCGAGGGGATCCGCGATGGCAACCGCTTGCCCTCGGTGCCGAAGTTCCAAGTGTCGGCCAACGCCAGCTACCGCTTCGCGGTCGCGGCATCGACTTATGCAGTGTTCAGCGGGTCGTTCCAGCATGTCGGCAGCCGCTTTACGCAGCCGGGCGATCAGGAGAACAACCCCCGGCGGTTCGTCACCGGTCTGCCGTTCGGCGGTGCGCCAGCGACAGCGGCGACCGTGATCGACTTGCGTCTGCCACGCTACGAACTGGTTGGGTTGCGCGCCGGGCTCGAATTCGCGCACGATCTCGCCGTTTCGGTATACGTCAACAATCTGCTCGATGAGAACGCCTTGCTCTCGTTCGATCGCGAGCGCGGCGGGCGTGCGCGGCTGGCCTTTACGACCAACCAACCCCGCACGATCGGGCTTACGGCAAGCAAGCGGTTCTGAACGCCAGAGTTGCTTTGTGCTGGCGGGGCGTTAGCGCCGCGCCGCCAGCATCGCGGCATCGCTCGCCAGTCGGTCACAGCGCTCGTTGTCCGGATGGCCGGCATGGCCCTTGACCCATACCCAGTCGATCCGGTGCGGCTTGGCGGCGTCGAGCAGCGCCTGCCACAGCTCGGCGTTCTTGACCGGTTGCTTCGCGGCGGTCTTCCAGCCGTTCTTCTGCCAGCCCTTGATCCACTTGGTCAGGCCATCCATCACATAACGGCTGTCGGTCGACAGCGTGACGCGGCACGGGCGTTTCAGCGCGCGTAAGCCCTCGATCGCGGCCATCAACTCCATGCGGTTGTTGGTCGTCATCTTCTCGCCGCCGGACAACTCCTTCTCGGTCCCGCCGCTGCGAATCAGCGCGCCCCAGCCGCCCGGGCCGGGGTTGCCCTTGCACGCGCCATCGGTGGCGATTTCGACTTTGGTGAGTTCGGGCGGCGTGATCGGCGGAGGCGTATCGGTCATCGCGTCCGCTTAGCCAGCTCCGGGGCATAATGCGACAGCCGCCGGACATAGGCGAGCGGATCTTTTCGCGTCACCAGCGCGTCGGCAGGCGTGTTGAGCCAGTCCCACGCGCGCGACAACGCGAAGCGAACGCACGCGCCCGCCGCCAGCGTCGGGAACAGCGCGGTTTCCTCCGCCGAGAGCGGCAAGCGCTCGCCATAGCCTTGCAGCAGCGCCGCACTGATCCCGGCATCGAACTTTGCACCCGTCGAATCGAACGACCAGGCGGTATCCATGATTGCGAGATCGAACACGCGGATATCGGTGCACGCGAAATAGAAGTCGATCAGCCCCGACACGGTATCGCCGCGCATCAGCACGTTGTCCGGAAACAGATCGGCGTGAATCGCACAACGATCGAGCGAGTCGTCCGGCCAGCGATCGACGACGGCATCGAGCGCGAACCCGAGCTCGTCGTACAGGCCGGGCGCAATGTCATCGAGGCTGCGACCGCATCGGTCGAACAGCGGGCGCCAGCTGTCGACGCCCATCGTGTTGGCGCGGGTAAGCGGGAAATCGGCGAGCGCCATATGCATCCCGGCCATCGCCGCGCCCGCGGCATGCGCTTGTCCCACGGTCGGATGTGTGATCGACACGCCCGGCAGGAACTGGATCAGGCAGGCGGGGCGCCCTTCGAGCCTATGGATCGCAACCCCGTCGCGATTCTTGATCGCGGGCGGGACCGGGTTCCCGCGCGCCGCGAGATGGTCGAGCAGGGCGAGGAAGAACGGCAAGTCGTCGCTATCGACACGCTTTTCATACAGCGTGAGGATGAACCGCCCGGTCGTCGTGTCGACGAGGTAGTTGGTGTTCTCCACCCCCTCGGCGATGCCCTTGGCGGAGACGAGCTCGCCGCAGTCGAACCCGCGGAGAAAGGTGCCGAGCGCCTCGGCCGAAACCTGTGTGTAGACTGCCATGGGTCAGGCCGCGACGTCGAGGCCGCGGGGAAGCTTGAACGAGACCGTTTCGCGCGTCGTCGCCACTTCGCGTTCGGTGACGTCGAAGCGTTGGCTGAGCTGGTCGACCAGTTCGCGCACCAGCACTTCGGGGGCGGATGCGCCCGCGGTCAGCCCGAGCGTGCGGACGCCCTCGAGGAAGGTCCAGTCCAGGTCCACAGCCCGCTGGATCAGCCGCGCCGGCGTGCCTTCGCGCTCGGCGACTTCGACCAGACGGAGCGAGTTGGACGAATTGGGCGCCCCGATCACCAGCATCGCATCGCACTCCTGCGCGATCGCCTTGACCGCGGCCTGACGGTTGGAGGTGGCGTAGCAGATGTCCTCGCCCGGCGGCCCCTGGATCGCGGGGAAGCGGCGCTTCAGGACGGCGACCACGTCGGCGGTATCGTCCATCGACAGCGTTGTCTGCGTCAGGAACGCAAGGTTCGCGGGGTCGGCGGGGGTATAGGCTTCGGCATCGGCAACCGTCTCGACCAGCGTCATCGCGCCCTCGGGCACTTGTCCGAAGGTGCCGATCACTTCCGGGTGGCCGCGATGGCCGATGAAGACGATGTGTCGCCCGACGCCGACCATCCGTTCGGCCTGGCGATGGACCTTGGATACGAGCGGACAGGTGGCATCGAAGAAATCGAGCCCGCGTTCGGTCGCCTTGTCGGGAACCGTTTTGGGCACGCCGTGCGCGGAGAAGACGACGGGAACGCCGTCGGGCACGGCATCCAGCTCCTCGACGAACACCGCGCCCTTCGCCCGCAGCTGATCGACCACGAACTGGTTATGGACGATCTCGTGGCGGACGTAGACCGGGGCACCGAATTTCTGCAGCGCCAGTTCGACGATGCGGATGGCACGGTCGACTCCTGCGCAGAAGCCGCGCGGAGCAGCAATGATCAGGTCGAGCGGAAGCTTTGCGGCGGTGGTACTCATGCGGGGGCGATCCTACGCGATTGCTTGCGTGCGCGAAAGGCGGTTCCTATGAAGCGGGACGTCCGTGCCGTCGCTTCACGACACGGAATCCCTTTGCATGATAAGGTGCGTGCCCCCGTGACCATCCGGAAATCAGCCATTGCCGCTCTCACGGCCAGCGCGTGCGGTGCGATCCTGCTTGGTGGGTGCGCCAAGACCGGGGAGCTCGATGCCTCCGGCGGCATCACCGCGGTTCGCAACGCCTGTCCCTCGGTCGGCGTGCCTGCCGCGACCGGGGACGTCACGATGTTCGACCCTCCCGCCAGCCGGGATGCCAATGCGATCGACCTGACCGCGGTGATGACCAACGTCCGGTCGACTTGTGACGACACGACTGCGGACGTGCTGACCAAAGTGACCTTCTCGGTCGAGGCACGCCGGGTCCACACCGAAGCGGCGCGCGACGTGACGCTGCCGTATTTCGTTACGGTGGTTCAGGGCGGTAACGCGGTGGTTGCCAAGCGCGTCGGTCGGGTGACGCTCCACTTCGACGCCGGTCAGGCGCGCGCGTCTGCCCAGGGGACGGGTACGGCGAGCGTCTCGCGCGCTGCGGCGACGTTGCCCGATGAGATCCGCAAGAAGCTGACCGAGAAGCGCAAGGCCGGCGACGAGGATGCTGCGACCGATCCGCTCAGCCGCCCGGAGATCCGCCAGGCCGTTTTGCGCGCGACCTTCGAAGCACTGGTCGGGTTCCAGCTAACCGACGAGCAGCTCAAATATAACGCAACGCGCTGACCCTTCTCGTTGACTTGCCTGTTGCGGCGCGGCAAACCGGCCGCGTCGTTGACGGGCAACCGTCAAGGGTACGCGCGGGAGAGCGTCCGGGGTAACTCGGACCGCCGAAGGAGCAACCGCCCCGGAATCTCTCAGGCAACCGGACCGCGCGGATCGACTCGACACTCTGGAAAGCGCGCTGTCCTTTAGGGCGAGCGCCACCGAAGGGGTAAGCGGACCATGTGGTTCCGTGAAAGCTCTCAGGTTCCGTGACAGAGGGGGCGGCACATCACGGCGTTCCGGCGCCATGGCGCGCCGTTGACCTCTTGCGGAAGACCAACATGAGCGACCTCGACCCCTACGAGACCGAAGCCGACGAGATTGCGATCGAGCAGCTCCCGCTCGATGCGTGGCATCGCGCGCGGGGTGGCCGGATGGTGCCGTTCGCGGGCTACGAAATGCCCGTCCAATATGAAGGCATCATGGCCGAGCATCTGTGGGTGCGCGAATCGGCTGGGTTGTTCGACGTCAGCCACATGGGCCAGTTGCTGTTCCGCTCGGAAGAGGGCGCGGACGTCGTCGCGGCGCTGGAAGCGGTACTGCCCGCCGATGTCGCCGGGCTGGGGCAGGGCAAGCAGCGCTATTCGCTGCTGCTGTCGGAGGATGGCGGTATCCTCGACGATTTGATGGTCACGCACCTGCCGGACGCCAACCCGTTCGACATCCAGGGCTATTACATGGTCGTCAACGGCGCGACCAAGATCGACGATATCGCGCATCTGCTCGAATATCTCACCGACGGCATCGCGCTCAACCACATGGAAGATCAGGCGCTGCTCGCGCTGCAGGGGCCCAAGGCGGTCGACGCGCTCACGCGGCTGGTGCCGGGCGTCGAAGCGCTGGTGTTCATGACCGCAGGCGCGTTCGAGTGGAACGGCGTTCCGCTGTGGATCAGCCGCTCGGGCTATACCGGCGAGGACGGGTTCGAGATTTCGGTGCCTGCGGAGAATGTCGAGGCGCTCGCCGATGCGCTGACCGCGGAGCCCGAGGTCAAGCCGATCGGTCTTGGCGCACGCGATTCGCTCCGGCTCGAGGCGGGTTTGCCGCTGTACGGCCATGATCTCGACCCTGAGACGACCCCGGTCCAGGCCGACCTCGGTTTTGCACTGTCGAAGCGCCGCCGCGAGGCGGGCGACTTCATGGGCGCGCCGCGCATTCTCGCCGAACGCGAGTCGGGTGCGATCATCAAGCGAGTCGGGCTGCTCGTCGAAGGGCGGCAGCCGGTGCGCGAAGGCGCGGCGGTGCTCGACGATCAGGGCTCGGAAGTCGGCCGCGTCACCTCGGGCGGGTTCGCGCCGAGCGTCGGTGCGCCGATTGCCATGGCCTATGTGCCGACCGCGCTGGCGGTTGCGGGCACCACGATTCAACTCGCGCAGCGCGGCAAGGTCCATCAGGCGACCGTCACCGCGATGCCGTTCATTCCCCACCGCTATGTCCGCGCAGGAGGCAAGTGATGAGCCGTTATTTTACCGAAGATCATGAATGGGTCGATGTCGATGGCGACGTCGGCATCGTCGGCATCACCGAATATGCGCAGAGCCAGCTCGGCGACATCGTATTCGTCGACGTGCCGGAAGAGGGCAAGGAACTCGCCAAGGGCGACGAAGCTGCCGTCGTCGAATCGGTCAAGGCCGCGTCCGACGTCTATTCGCCGGTGTCGGGCACGGTGATCGAGGGCAACGCCGCGCTCGCCGACACGCCCGGGCTGGTCAACGAGGATCCCGAGGCGGAAGGCTGGTTCTTCAAGCTGACGCTGAGCGATACCGACGAGCTGAACGCGCTGATGGACGAGATCGCGTACAAGGCGTTCGTCGAAAAGCTGTGATCTGAACTGGCCCCTCCCCTTCAGGGGAGGGGTTGGGGTGGGGCCTCTCCGCGGGCGCTCCACTCGTGGTACGGCCCCACCCCCGGCCCCTCCCCTGAAGGGGAGGGGGGAGATTTCGGAAATGCGCTATCTACCCCTGACTCAGCCTGACCGCGACGCGATGCTCGGTGTGATCGGCGTCGCGACGATCGACGATCTGTTCGTCGACGTGCCCGAAGCCGCACGGCTCGACGGGCCGATCCACGGCTTGCCGATGCACGCCAGCGAAATGGCGGTCGAACGCCACATGACCGCACTCGCGCGCAAGAACCTGACCGCGGGGGAAGCGCCGTTCTTCCTCGGCTGCGGCGCGTACAAGCATCACGTTCCCGCCTCGGTCGATCATTTGATCCAGCGTGGCGAGTTCCTCACCGCCTATACGCCGTACCAGCCCGAGATCGCGCAGGGCACGCTGCAGATGCTGTTCGAGTTCCAGACGCAGGTCGCGCGGCTGCTCGGCACGGATGTGGCGAACGCGTCGATGTACGACGGCTCGACCGCATGCTGGGAAGCGATCGGCATGGCGCGGCGGATCACCAAGCGCGGCAAGGCGATCCTGTCGTCTGGGCTGCACCCGCACTACGTCTCGGTCGCCAAGACGATGGCCAAGTTCACGGGCGATCTGCTCGAAACCGCGACGCCGACGCTGAGCGCCGAGACCGATCTCGAGGCGCTGATCGGCGCGATCGACAAGGATACGTCGTGCGTCGTCGTGCAATATCCCGACATTCTCGGGCGGATCGCGGATCTCACGCCGCTCGCCGATGCGTGCCATGCCAACAAGGCGCTGCTGATCGCGGTCGTGACCGAGCCGGTCGCGCTGGGTGCGATCAAGTCGCCGGGCGAGATGGACGCGGATATCGTCGTCGGCGAGGGGCAGTCGCTCGGCGTCGGGTTGCAGTTCGGTGGGCCCTACGTCGGGCTGTTCGGCTGCAAGGACAAATATGTCCGCCAGATGCCGGGTCGCCTTTGCGGCGAGACCTATGACGCGGATGGCCGGCGCGGGTTCGTGCTGACGTTGTCGACGCGCGAGCAGCATATCAGGCGCGAGAAGGCGACCTCGAACATCTGCACCAACTCGGGGCTGTGCGCGCTGGCTTTCTCGATCCACATGACGTTGCTGGGCGAGAAGGGGCTGCGGACGTTGGCGCAGATCAACCATGTCGGCGCGGTCGCGGCGGCGGAACGGTTGAGCAAGGTGCCGGGTGTCGAACTGGTCACGCCCGCTTTCTTCAATGAATTCACGCTCAAGCTGCCGGTCGAGGCGCGCCCGGTCGTGCGGACGCTGGCGGATCGCGGCATCCTGGCGGGGGTGTCGCTCGGGCGTTTGTATCCGGGTGAGGACGGTCTCGCCAACGGGCTCGTCGTCGCGGTGACCGAGACGACGTCGGCAGAAGATGTGGAAACGCTGGCGGCAGCGCTCGAGGAGATCCTGGCATGAGCATCAACGCAAGCGGATGGCGCCCCGAAGCGCCCGTTTCCGGGGGCAAGGCTTCCCTGACGGTTACTGGCAACAAGGGGCTGATGCTGGAAGAGAAGCTGATCTTCGAGATCGGCGATGCTGATACGACCGGGGTGGATTTTTCTGAAGCCCCTCCCCTTCAGGGGAGGGGTTGGGGTGGGGCTGTACCGGGCGCTGGTCTCGGTGAGACTTCCCCCACCCCCAGCCCCTCCCCTGAAGGGGAGGGGAGTGCAGATCTCCTTGCCGGTCTGTTCCGCACCACCCCAATCGGTCTTCCCGGTCTGTCCGAGCCCGAGACCGTGCGCCACTACACCCGCCTGTCGCGCCAGAATTACGGGATCGACCTCGGGTTCTTCCCGCTCGGGTCGTGCACGATGAAGCACAACCCGCGGCTCAACGAGAAGATGGCGCGGCTCCCCGGTTTCGCGGACATCCATCCGCTCCAGCCGGTCGACAGCGTGCAGGGTGCGCTCGGCGTCATCCACGAGCTCGCCACCTGGCTGATCACGCTCACCGGCATGCACGGCGTCGCGATGAGCCCCAAGGCGGGCGCGCATGGCGAGCTGTGCGGCGTACTCGCGATCCGCGCTGCACTGGAAGCGAAGGGCGAGGGGCATCGCAAGATCATCCTCGTCCCCGAAAGCGCGCACGGCACCAACCCGGCGACCGCAGCATTCGCGGGCTATCAGGTCGAGGATATCCCCGCGACCGCCGAAGGCCGCGTCGATACACAGGCGCTGATCGCGCGGCTCGGGCCGGACGTGGCGGGGGTGATGATCACCAACCCCAACACCTGCGGGCTGTTCGAGCGCGACATGCGGACGATCTCGGACGCGGTCCATGCGGCGGGCGGCTATGTCTATTGCGACGGCGCGAACTTCAACGCGATCGTCGGGCGCGTGCGGCCGGGGGATCTCGGCATCGATGCGATGCACATCAACCTGCACAAGACCTTCTCGACCCCGCATGGCGGCGGCGGACCCGGTTCGGGCCCGGTCGTGCTGTCGGAGGCGCTTTCGCCGTTCGGCCCGCTGCCGTTCGTCGCCAAGCAGGCGGATGGCCATTTCGCGCTGATCGAGGAAGAGACCGCGGGCGACGACCACCCGCACGCGTTCGGCCGGATGGTGGCGTTCCATGGCCAGATGGGCATGTTCACGCGCGCGCTTACCTACATCCTCAGCCATGGCGCGGACGGGTTGCGGCAGGTCGCCGAGGATGCGGTGCTCAACGCGAACTACATCCTGCGGTCGCTCGACACGACGCTCGACGCGCCGTTCGGGGCGTCGGGGCCGTGCATGCATGAGGCATTGTTCTCGGATAATGGGCTCGCGACCGGTTTCTCGACGATCGATATCGCCAAGGGGCTGATCGACGAGGGGTTCCATCCGATGACGATGTACTTCCCGCTGGTCGTCCACGGCGCGATGCTGATCGAGCCAACAGAGACCGAATCGAAGGCCGCGATCGACCAGTTCGTCGCTGCGCTGCGTTCGGTCGCGGAGCGCGCCAAGGCGGGCGACGTCAGCCTGAAGAGCGCGCCGCACTTCGCGCCGCGCAGCCGCCTCGACGAGACGCTCGCCGCGCGCAAGCCGGTGCTCGTCTGGAAGGAGCCGGTCCTGGCGCAGGCCGCCGAGTGACCGAGCCGTGGATCCCGGGCGAGGCGGCGGGGGACACCCGCCGCCACGCACCGGCCACGCTGCGCAACCGGATGGCGATTGCGGACGTGCTGCGTGAGATTCTGCCGTTCTCGGGCACCGTGCTCGAAGTGGCGAGCGGATCGGGCGAGCATGTCGCCTATTTGGCGGAGGAATTCCCCGCGCTGGAGTGGCAGCCGAGCGACCCCGATCCCGCTGCGCGCGTGTCGATCGCAGCATGGTGTGATGGGATCATCAATGTGGCGCCGCCGCTCGATCTCGATGCGGGGGCAGCCGGTTGGACGGTAGAGCGTGCCGAAGCGGTGCTGTGCATCAACATGGTCCATATCAGCGCGTGGAGCGCGACGCTGGGATTGCTCGCCGGTGCGGCGCGGGTGCTGGGATCGGGCGCACCGTTGATCCTGTACGGTCCGTTCCTGCAAACCGATGTCCCGACCGCGCCGAGCAACATTGCGTTCGACGAATCCTTGCGCGCACGCGATCCGCGTTGGGGTTTGCGTCAAGTCGAATCGATCGTGCAAGTTGCTGCCGGGCATGATCTGGTTCAGGACCGGTTGATCGAGATGCCGGCGAACAATCTGATGCTCGTGTTCCGCCGGACGTAGCGCCTTCACTGGACCGGTTCGGGCAACCGGTTGATGTGGCGGATGCGTTCTCGCCAGAGGATATACAGGCCACTCCCTACGATGACGGGTGCGCCGATCCACAGCGTCGGCGCGGGTAGCGTGCCGAAAATCAGCCAGCCGAACAGCGTCGCCCACAACAGCGAAGAATAATCCATCGGGACGACGACGGACACCGGGCCGAGCCCGAGCGCGCTCGTCATCGCGAGCTGCGCGACTCCGCCGATGAGGCCGACCCCAGCCAGCAACAGCCACACTTCGACCGGGTGATTGCGCGCCACCAACGCGTAGCAAATGCCCAGCGGCAGCAGCGATAGCGTGGAGAACCAAAATACGACCGTCATCGCGCTTTCCGTCCGCGTGATCTGGCGCAGCAGGATGGATACGCCCGCCGTTCCCAACGCACCCAGCAATCCGGTGGCCGCGCCCCACAGCGGGAAATGACCGCTCCCCGGCTGTGCGACGATCAGAACGCCGGCGAACCCCGCCAGCACGGCGCCCCATCGGTGCCATCCGGTTGGCTCATGCAGGATCAGCGCGCCGAGGATCGTCGCGAAAATCGGCATAGTGAAGCCAAGCGTTGTCGCCTCGGCGAGCGGGAGCGTGACGATGGTCGTGAAGGTGAACGCCATCGCGGCGAGCCCGAGGACCGCGCGAGAGATATGCGTGCCGATTCGCTGCG
The DNA here is from genome assembly GCF_040546365.1 of Sphingomonas sp. PvP055. Classification (NCBI taxonomy): domain Bacteria; kingdom Pseudomonadati; phylum Pseudomonadota; class Alphaproteobacteria; order Sphingomonadales; family Sphingomonadaceae; genus Sphingomonas; species Sphingomonas sp. PvP055. Next base: position 3,306,923 of record NZ_JBEPNS010000001.1, on the reverse strand, counting down.
TGGCGACCGAACGCCAGCCGGGGCCTGCCAAGACGATGCCGCCAATCAGGAATGACGCGCCCAGCTGTCGGAAGAACAGGATTTCTCCGAGCGCCGCACCGTGCCGTTCGGCGAGCTTGATGACGACGTTCATCACCGCGAAAAGGATCACCGACATGAGCCGCATGCCGATCGCGGCGCGAATGCGGTCAGTCTTGCGCTCGGAAAGCTGCGCCGTCGACGTCATCGCGCCCTCCTACGGCCCTGGTCGGGAATGGACGAGCCACTCCGATCAGGCAAGCGCGTCCCACGCGCTGACGAACGCGGCACGTTCCGTCTCGCTCAGGTGCAGTCCGATCTTGGAGCGCCGCAGCAGCACGTCGTCCGCGCTGCGCGCCCATTCGCGCGTCCGCAACCAGCGCGCCTCGACTTCGGTCACGCCGCCGCCCAGGTCAGCACCGAGATCGTCCACCGCCGTCACATTTTTCAACATATCCGGGAGCATCGATCCATACGCATGCGCCATCCGTTCGGATCGGGTTTCGCCGAGGAACGGCCAAGTCGCACGGACCTGATCGACGAAATGCCGAAAGTCGGTGATGGCACCGCCTGGGAACACGCGCGTGCGCGTCACCGGATGCGCGACGAACCCCATCGGTGCGGCCAGCTTGCCGAGGGCTTCCTCAGCGAGATGCCGCGCGGTGGTGATCTTGCCGCCGAAAATCGACAGAAGGACGGGGCCGTTGGTGTCGAGTTCGAGGACATAGTCCCGCGTGACCGCCTTTGCCTCGCTGGCCCCATCGTCATACAGCGGACGCACGCCGGACCAGGTGGATGTTACGTCGGAAGGCGAAATCTGCCGCGTAAAGTGGCGGTTCGCGGCGTCGCAGAGATAGGTGATCTCGTCCTGATCGATCACCGCGTCTTCCGGCATCTCGACCGGCACGTCGGTGGGTGCCGATCTCGGTAAAGCCGTCCTGATAGGGAATTGCGAAGACGATACGCCGATCGGGCTGTTGCAAAATGTATGCATGGTCGCCCTCATACAGGCGTGGCACGACGATATGGCTGCCCTTGACCAGCCGGACCCCCGAGGCGGCATTGACGCCGAGCCGTCCGAGCAGTTGCGCCACCCAGGGTCCTGCTGCGTTGACCATCCCGCGGGCGCCAACCGTGCTGCCGTCGGACAGGCGGGCTTGCCACAGTTCGCCCTCGCGCCGCGCGGAGTCGAGCGCGACCCCGACCCGCACGTCCGCGCCATTCGCGGCGGCATCCATCGCGTTGAGCACCGTCAGTCGCGAATCGTCGACGAAGGCATCGGAGTAGACGAAGCCTTTGGCCGTGCCTTTGAGCGGGGCAAGAAATGCCGCGTCACTCTTGCGAAGTCCGCGCGAGCGCGCGAGCGTCATTTTTCCGCCGAGGAAATCGTAAAGGTACAGCCCGAGTCGCACCATCCACCACGGACGCACTGCGTTCTCGTGCGGTAGGACGAAGCGAAGCGGATGGATGATGTGCGGCGCCGCTTTCACCAGCCGTTCGCGTTCGCGCAGCGCTTCGGCGACGAGCTTGAACTCGTAATACTCGAGATAGCGTAACCCGCCGTGAATCAGCTTGGTTGATGCCGACGAAGTGTGCGCCGCGATATCGTCGCGTTCGACGAGCAGCGCCTTGAGCCCAAGCAGGCTCGCCTCGCGCGCGATTGCGCACCCGTTGATACCGCCGCCGACGATGAGAAGATCATATGTCACCGCTGTCCTGTATCGTACAGTTACGGAGGATGCGACCCGCGTTTAGAAGGAGAGGCGATGCGGATTGCAGTCCGATCGCCCCGCTGCCATTGGCCCTGCCATGCCAGACAAATTGATCGCCGCTTTCGTGGGCGCGCTGCAGCGAGGCGCCGCGCCAAGTGCCGCATGGGTTGCATTGGCGGCGGGATCTCCAGTGCCGTCCCCCGTCATCCTGTCCGAAATGATCGACCCGTCGCCGCCCTATCCCCAGGCGCATGCGTCGACGATCGTGCAGTTGGCGGACGGCACGCTCGCTGCGGCGTGGTTCGGCGGGTCGGGTGAAGGGCGACCGGACGTCTCGATCTGGTTCGCGCGGCGGCTGGCGACGGGCTGGGAGAAGCCCGTGGCCGTTGCGATCGGGCGCCTGAAGGACGGTACTCGGACTCCGACCTGGAACCCGGTGCTGTTCCAGCCGCCCGGCGGTCCGTTGCGACTGTTTTACAAGATCGGCCCGAATCCCCGGGCATGGCAGGGTATGGAGATCGTCTCGAGCGATCGCGGGTGGCATTGGAGTGCTCCGCACTCTTTGCCGGAGGGGATCCTCGGACCAATCAAGAACAAGCCCGTCGCCCTCGCCGACGGCAGCTGGCTGTCCCCGTCGAGCCGCGAAGAGGGCACGCCCGAACATAATCGCTGGTTCCTCCGAATGGAACGATCGACCGATCGCGGGACAACGTGGCGCGCGCTGGACCCGATCGCATCCCCGATGGGGATAGAGGCGATTCAACCGAGCGTGCTGACCTATCCTGATCACCGGCTCGAACTTGTTGCGCGGACGCGGCAGGGGGCGCTTGCGATGAGCTGGTCGCGCGACAATGGGATATCGTGGAGCCCGCTCGCGGCAATCGATCTGCCCAACCCCAATGCGGGCACCGACGCGGTTACGCTGGCGGATGGACGGCAATTGATCGTGTATAACCACAGTGCGCACTGGCCCGACCGACCCGGTGATGGACCCCGCTGGCCCCTGAACGTAGGCCTATCCAGCGACGGCGTGCATTGGCGCAACGTCCTGACGCTGGAAGACAAGCCGATTCCCGATGGGTATGCCTATCCTGCGGTCATCCAGTCGCGCGATGGCCTGGTCCACATTACCTACACGTGGAACCGGGTTCGGATTAAACATGTGGTCATCGACCCGGCGCGGCTGGCCGAGTAAGGAAGCCGGACTCCTGCCGTACCGTTCGATTCCATAGGGGTGAACGAGCGATTCGGTTGACCCCGCTTGCGTCCCGCTGTATGCGCACCTCCGCTCGACCGGAGGTTTTCTCCGGGACGGTGCTTGAACATTGCTGGATGCATTCCAGGACCCGTGGGGCATATGTCCCTGACGGTCCTTTTTGTATTCCCGAAATTTTGTTCTCGGGGGGCGTCATGGCTCCAGCAAAGTAACCATCGATCCAAGGTGAAGAGATTCAATGCCGACAATCAACCAGCTGGTCCGCAAGGGCCGCGATCCGCAGAAGGCCAAGTCCAAGGTCCCTGCGATGGAAGCCAACCCGCAGAAGCGCGGTGTTTGCACCCGCGTCTACACGACGACCCCGAAGAAGCCGAACTCGGCTCTGCGCAAGGTGGCCAAGGTTCGCCTGACCAACCAGCGCGAAGTCATCAGCTACATTCCGGGTGAGGGCCACAACCTGCAGGAGCACTCGGTCGTGCTGATCCGCGGCGGTCGCGTTCGCGATCTTCCCGGCGTGCGTTACCATGTCCTGCGCGGTGTCCTCGATACACAGGGTGTCAAGGATCGTCGCCAGTCCCGTTCGAAGTACGGCGCCAAGCGTCCGAAGTAAGCCGGTCGGCTCTGATAGCCGACCATCTTATGGCTGAAGTTAGAAAAGGTTTTTGATATGGCACGTCGTCGTCGGCCCGAAAAGCGGGTCATTCTTCCGGATCCCCAGTATGGGGACGAGGTTCTCTCCAAGTTCATGAACAGCGTGATGCTCGACGGTAAGAAGTCGGTCGCGGAGCTGATCGTCTACGGTGCGCTCGCAACCGTCGAGACGCGCGCCAAGAAGGACCCGATCGCGGTCTTTCATGACGCGCTGACCAACGTGAAGCCTGGCATCGAAGTTCGCAGCCGCCGCGTCGGTGGTGCGACCTATCAGGTCCCGGTCGAGGTTCGCCCCGAGCGTGCCCAGGCCCTGGCGATCCGCTGGCTGATCACTGCCGCCCGTGCGCGCAGTGAGAACACCATGTCGGCACGTCTGTCGGGTGAGCTGATGGATGCGGCGAACAATCGCGGCAACGCGGTCAAGAAGCGTGAAGACACGCATCGCATGGCCGAAGCCAACCGCGCCTTCTCGCATTATCGCTGGTAATCGTTCAGACGGCGGCTTTTCGCCGACAGAACTAACACCTATATATTGGGGAGCCGGTTTCGCTGGCTCCCCATATCCTTAAGGAAGCACGATCATGGCCCGCAGCCATCCGCTGGACCGCTATCGCAACATCGGCATCATGGCGCACATCGACGCCGGCAAGACGACGACGACCGAGCGTATCCTCTATTACACCGGCAAGTCCTACAAGATCGGCGAAGTGCATGAAGGCACTGCGACGATGGACTGGATGGAGCAGGAGCAGGAGCGCGGGATCACGATCACGTCCGCTGCTACGACGTGCAAGTGGCGCGCCGAAGAAGGCAAGGGCGAAGAGCACCTGATCAACATCATCGACACCCCCGGCCACGTCGACTTCACGATTGAAGTCGAGCGCTCGCTGCGCGTGCTCGACGGTGCGGTCGCCTGTTTCGATGGCGTTGCCGGCGTTGAGCCGCAGTCCGAGACGGTGTGGCGTCAGGCTGAAAAGTACAAAGTTCCGCGGATGTGCTTCGTCAACAAGCTCGACCGGACCGGAGCTGATTTCTATTTCTGCGTTCAGTCGATCATCGATCGCCTGGGTGCGCGTCCCGCTGTGCTGTATCTCCCGATCGGCATGGAAGGCGGCTTCAAGGGTCTCGTCGATCTCGTCGAGAACCGTGCGATCATCTGGCTAGAAGAGAGCCTCGGCGCGAAGTTCGAATATGCCGAGATCCCCGAGGATCTTGTCGACAAGGCAGCGAAGTATCGCAGCGACCTGATCGAAATGGCGGTCGAGCAGGACGACGCGCTGATGGAGGCGTATCTCGAGGGCAACGAGCCGAGCACGGCCGACCTGAAGAAGCTGATCCGCAAGGGCACGCTCAACTTCTCGTTCGTTCCGGTGGTTTGCGGTTCGGCGTTCAAGAACAAGGGCGTCCAGCCCCTGCTCGACGCGGTCGTCGACTATCTGCCGTCGCCGCTCGACGTTCCGGCAATTCAGGGCCTCAAGCTCGACGGCACGACCGTCGACGAGCGTCCTTCGTCGGACGAGGCACCGTTCTCGGCGCTGGCGTTCAAGATCATGAACGATCCGTTCGTGGGGACGCTGACCTTCGCGCGCATCTACTCGGGCAAGCTCGAGACCGCGTCGCAGGTCACGAACTCGGTCAAGGACAAGAAGGAAAAGGTCGGTCGCATGCTGCTTATGCATGCGAACGAGCGCGAGGACATCCAGGTGGCATATGCGGGCGACATCGTCGCTCTCGCGGGCCTCAAGGACACGACCACGGGCGACACGCTCTGCGCGATGAACGCTCCGATCATCCTCGAGCGGATGGAATTCCCCGAGCCCGTGATCGAGCTGTCGGTCGAGCCGAAGACCAAGGCCGATCAGGAGAAGATGGGCGTCGCGCTCAATCGTCTCGCGCGCGAGGATCCGTCGTTCCGCGTTTCGTCGGACTCCGAATCGGGCCAGACCATCATCAAGGGCATGGGCGAGCTCCATCTTGAGATCCTGGTCGATCGCATGAAGCGTGAGTTCAAGGTCGAGGCCAACGTCGGCGCGCCGCAGGTTGCTTACCGTGAATATCTCGGCAAGCCAGTCGACGTGGATTACACCCACAAGAAGCAGTCGGGTGGTACCGGCCAGTTCGGTCGCGTGAAGGTCAAGGTCACGCCAGGCGAGCGCGGTTCGGGCATCATCTTCAAGGATGAGATCAAGGGCGGTAATATTCCGAAGGAATATATCCCGGCGATCGAAAAGGGCTTCCGTGAGACGGCGGCGACCGGTTCGCTGGTCGGCTTCCCGATCATCGATTTCGAAATCCTCGTCTATGACGGCGCCTACCATGACGTCGACTCGTCGGCGTTGGCGTTCGAAATCTGTGCTCGTGGCGCGATGCGTGAAGTCGCGCAGAAGGCCGGGATCAAGCTGCTCGAGCCGATTATGAAGGTCGAGGTCGTGACGCCTGAGGATTACCTGGGTGACGTGATCGGCGACATGAACAGCCGCCGTGGCCAGATCCAGGGCACCGACACCCGCGGCAACGCGCAGTCGGTGGACGCGATGGTTCCGCTGGCGAACATGTTCGGTTATGTGAACGCGCTGCGCTCGTTCACGCAGGGTCGTGCGAACTACTCGATGCAGTTCTCGCATTACGAGGAAGTTCCCGCGAACGTTGCCGACGAAGTGAAGGCCAAGCTGGCCTAAGGCACCAAACCTGACGCCCTCTTTGGGCGTCAGGGCTGGCGCTACCCAAAAACTCCCGCTATGGGGCGCGCTTCGCGTAGCGCTCCGGGCGAACCGAAAACGATCAATAAGGTAGGAAATCATGGCGAAAGCAAAGTTCGAGCGGAACAAGCCGCATCTCAACATCGGCACGATCGGCCATGTCGATCATGGCAAGACGTCGCTCACGGCTGCGATCACCAAGGTGCTCGCTGAGACCGGTGGCGCTACGTTCACCAGCTATGCCAACATCGACAAGGCTCCCGAGGAGCGCGAGCGCGGCATCACGATCTCGACCGCACACGTCGAGTATGAGACCGAAGCACGTCACTACGCGCACGTCGATTGCCCGGGCCACGCCGATTATGTGAAGAACATGATCACCGGTGCGGCACAGATGGACGGCGCGATCCTCGTCGTTTCGGCGACCGACGGCCCGATGCCGCAGACCCGCGAGCACATCCTGCTCGCACGCCAGGTCGGCGTGCCGACGATGGTCGTGTTCATGAACAAGGTCGACCTCGTCGACGACGCCGAGATCCTCGAGCTCGTCGAGCTGGAAATCCGCGAGCTGCTCTCGTCGTACGACTTCGACGGCGACAACATCCCGGTCATCCAGGGGTCGGCTGTTGCAGCCCTCAACGACGTCACGCCTGAGATCGGCCATGATGCCGTCCTCAAGCTGATGCAGGCTGTTGACACGTACCTGCCGCAGCCCGAGCGTCCGCTCGACAAGCCGTTCATGATGCCGATCGAGGACGTCTTCTCGATCTCGGGTCGTGGTACGGTTGTTACCGGCCGCGTCGAGACCGGCATCGTCAAGGTTGGCGAAGAAGTCGAGATCGTCGGTATCCACCCGGCAGTCCGCAAGACGACCGTCACGGGCGTTGAAATGTTCCGCAAGCTGCTCGACCAGGGCCAGGCAGGCGACAACATCGGCGCGCTGATCCGCGGCGTCGGCCGTGAAGAAGTCGAGCGTGGCCAGGTTCTCTGCAAGCCCGGCTCGATCAAGCCGCACACCGACTTCAACTCGGAAGTGTACGTACTGTCGAAGGACGAGGGTGGCCGTCACACGCCTTTCTTCGCCAACTATCGCCCGCAGTTCTACTTCCGGACGACGGACGTCACCGGCACGGTCGAGCTGCCTGAGGGCACCGAGATGGTCATGCCCGGCGACAACGTTGCCCTCGGCGTCAAGCTGATCGCACCGATCGCTATGGACGTTGGTCAGCGCTTCACGATCCGTGAAGGTGGCCGTACGGTCGGTTCGGGCATCGTTAGCGCGATCGCCAAGTAAGACACATCGTCTGAAAAAAAAGCTGCCGCCCGTGCCTCAAATCGAGGCGCGGGCGGTTGCCTTTTTATGGAGGCCGCTGTAATGCCCCGCCTCCGGTTTTAATTGAAACTAACTAGCGCCCGGTAACGGGCCCGCTCTTTCGCATTGGTAGGGACTATGGACAGCAACATCCGCATCCGTCTGAAGGCGTTCGATCACCGCGTGCTCGATCAGGCGACCGGCGACATCGCCGACACTGCGCGCCGCACCGGCGCACTCATCCGTGGCCCTATTCCCTTGCCGACGCGCATCGAGAAGTTCACGGTCAACCGTGGACCGCACATCGACAAGAAGTCCCGTGAGCAGTTCGAAGTCCGCACCTACAAGCGCATGCTCGATATCGTTCAGCCGACCCCGCAGACGGTCGATGCGCTGATGAAGCTCGATCTCGCCGCAGGCGTTGACGTCGAGATCAAGCTCGCCTAATAGCGACGCTTCGCAAGAGATTCGGCCCGTTTCGACGGGCCTGATAGGGATACCGCCAGCATATGCTGGGTCTGCGTCCCCCGACACGTTTCCCGCCATGGCGGGGGCACCAGCCCGGGTCGGGGCAGCAGTATAAAAGAAAATTGGGCTGAACCGGGTTCTCGTCGGAGCGATGCTTCGACGGGGGCCCAGCACGCATGTTTCGGAATGGTCCGGGATGTGCCTCTGCACTGATTGGAGCATTGGTCATGCGCACTGGCGTGATCGCGAAAAAGTTGGGGATGACCCGCTTGTTCCAGGACGATGGGCGCCATGTGCCCGTCACCGTCCTGGCACTGGAAAATCTGCAAGTGGTGGCCGTTCGCGAGGCCGACCGTGATGGATATACTGCCGTACAGCTCGGTGCTGGCGTTGCGAAGGCGAAGAATGTCGCCAAGCCGCAGCGTGGCCACTTTGGCAAGGCCGAAGTCGAGCCCAAGGCGAAGGTCGCCGAATTCCGTGTCGCCGAGGATGCAGTCCTCGAAGTCGGCTCGACGATTTCGGCAGATCATTATGTTGCTGGCCAGATCGTCGATATCCAGGGCGTGACCCAGGGTAAGGGCTTCCAGGGCGGCATGAAGCGTTGGGGCTTCGGCGGTTTGCGCGCGACCCACGGCGTCTCGGTCTCGCACCGTTCGCTCGGTTCGACCGGTCAGCGCCAGGATCCGGGCAAGGTCTTCAAGAACAAGAAGATGGCCGGGCAGATGGGCGACAAGAATCGCACCCAGCAAAATCTCGAAATCGTATCGACCGACGTCGAGCGTGGCCTCATCTTCGTCAAGGGTTCGGTCCCTGGCTCGAAGGGTGGCTGGTTGCTCGTCAAGGATTCGGTGAAGGTCGCGCGTCACGCCGATGCGCCTTACCCCGCCGGTCTCCGTCAGGTCGCCAACAACAACGACACCGCTCCCGCCGAGACGTCTTCCGACGTCGCGACCGTGGATGCGACTGACGGCCAGGAGGGCTGATCATGAAGGTTACCTCTCAGTCTTTCGACGGCGCAGCCGGCACGGAAGTCGAGCTCAACGACGAGGTCTTCGGCCTCGATCCGCGCGCTGACATTCTGCACCGCGTCGTCACCTGGCAGCTCGAAAAGCGTCGTGCGACCGCAAGCGGTACGCGCGAGCGCGCCGACGTTGCTCGCACCGGTAAGAAGTTTGGTCGCCAGAAGGGCGGCGGTACGGCGCGTCACGGCGATCGCCGCGCACCGATCTTCGTCGGTGGTGGTAAGGCGCACGGTCAGCGGACTCGCGACTTCAATCCCGGCCTGAACAAGAAGGTTCGTGCGCTCGGTCTGAAGATGGCGCTTTCGAGCCATGCGCAGGCTGGCACGCTGGTCGTCATGGACAGCCTGGCTGTCGCCGAGAACAAGACCAAGACGCTCATCGGCAGCTGGTCGAAGGTCGGCGCGGGCAAGACCGCGCTCGTGATCGACGGCGACATGGTCGACAACAGCTTCGCACTGGCCGCGGGCAACCTGCACACGATTAACGTGATGCCGGCTGCTGGCGCCAATGTGTACGACATCCTGAAGCACGACACGCTGGTTCTGACCCGCGCTGCCGTCGAAATGCTGGAGGCGCGCTTCAATGGCTAAGCCAAAAACCGCGATCGACGCGCGTCATTACGACGTGATCGTTGCACCGCACATCACGGAGAAGGCGACGTTGCTCAGCGAGCATAACGCCGTTGTGTTCAAGGTCACCAACGACGCGACCAAGCCGCAGATCAAGGCTGCAGTCGAGGCGCTGTTCGACGTGACCGTTCTGGGGGTCAACACGATCGTCCAGAAGGGCAAGACCAAGAAGTGGAAGGGTGCGCCCTACACGCGGTCCGACATCAATCAGAAGGCGATCGTGACGTTGAAGGACGGTCAGTCCATCGACGTGACGACGGGGATCTGATCCGATGGCACTGAAGCATTATAATCCGACCAGCCCCGGCCAACGCGGGCTCATCCTCGTCGACCGTTCGGCGTTGCACAAGGGCGGCCCCGTCAAGGCGCTGACCGAAGGCAAGCGCAAGACCGGTGGGCGCAACAACAAGGGCCATGTGACCTCGCGCGGCATCGCCGGCGGTCACAAGCAGCGCTACCGCATCATCGACTTCAAGCGCCGTAACTGGGGCGTCGATGGCGTGGTCGAGCGGATCGAATATGATCCCAACCGCACTGCCTTCATCGCACTGATCAATTATGGTCAGACCGCCGATGGCAAGGAAAACGTCGCCTACATCATTGCGCCGCAGCGCCTCGCCGTTGGCGACAAGGTGATCGCGGACAAGAAGACCGACGTGAAGCCGGGCAACGCGATGGAACTGGGCCAGATGCCGGTTGGCACGATCGTCCACAACGTCGAGATGAAGCCGGGCAAGGGCGGTCAGCTCGCACGGTCGGCTGGCACCTACGTGCAGGTCGTCGGTCGCGACAAGGGCATGGTCATGGTCCGCCTGAATTCGGGCGAGCAGCGTTACCTCCACGCCAATTGCATGGCGACGGTCGGTGCGGTGTCGAACCCGGACAATGGCAACACCAACCTGGCGAAGGCCGGTCGCAACCGTTGGTTGGGCATCCGCCCGCTGACGCGTGGCGTCGCGAAGAACCCGGTCGACCATCCGCACGGCGGTGGTGAAGGCCGCACCTCGGGTGGTCGTCATCCGGTCACGCCATGGGGCAAGCCGACGAAGGGTGCGCGCACCCGTCACAACAAGTCGACGGATAAGATGATCATCCGTTCGCGTCATTCGACGAAGAGGAAGGGCTAAGATGGCTCGCTCAGTCTGGAAGGGTCCGTTCGTGGACCTTCATCTGCTCAAGAAGGCAGAAACCGCGCAGGAAACCAACGCGCGCGGTGCGATCAAGACCTGGTCGCGTCGCTCGACGATCCTGCCGCAGTTCGTCGGCCTCACGTTCAGCGTCTATAACGGCCGCAAGTTCGTGCCGGTCTCGGTCAACGAGGACATGGTGGGCATGAAGCTCGGCGAGTTCGCGCCCACCCGCTATTTCCCCGGCCATGCCGCGGACAAGAAGGGCAAGCGCTAATGTCTAAGGCAAAAGCTCCCCGCCGCGTGGCGGATAACGAGGCGCTCTCGGTCGGCACGCAGATTCGTGGTTCGGCGCAGAAGCTCGGTCTGGTTGCAGCGCTGATCCGCGGCAAGAAGGTCGGCGACGCGATGAACATCCTGCAGTTCTCGACCAAGGGCATGGCGGACGACGCGCGCAAGGTTCTGGCCTCGGCCATCGCCAATGCGGAGAACAACCACAACCTCGACGTCGACTCGCTCGTCGTTGCAGAGGCTTCGGTTGGCAAGTCGATCGTGATGAAGCGTTTCGCGACCCGCGGTCGCGGCAAGTCGACGCGCATCCTCAAGCCGTTCAGCCGTCTGCGCATCGTCGTGCGCGAGCAGGAAGAAGCATAATGGGTCAGAAATCAAACCCGATCGGTCTGCGCCTGCAGATCAACCGTACGTGGGACAGCCGTTGGTACGCCGAAGGCGCCGACTATGGGCGTCTTCTTCTCGAAGACCTCAAGATGCGCGCTTACATCATGAAGACGCTGCCGCAGGCCGCGATTTCCAAGGTGGTGATCGACCGTCCGGCCAAGCTGTGCCGCGTCTCGATCTTCGCTGCACGCCCCGGCGTGATCATCGGCAAGAAGGGTGCCGACATCGAGAAGCTGCGTCGTACCCTCGGTGCGATGACGTCTTCGGACGTCAGCCTCAACATCGTCGAAATCCGCAAGCCGGAAGTCGACAGCAAGCTCGTCGCTCAGGGCATTGCCGATCAGCTCGAGCGTCGTATCGCTTTCCGTCGCGCCATGAAGCGTGCGGTTCAGTCGGCGATGCGTCTCGGCGCCGAAGGCATTCGGATCAACTGCGGTGGCCGTCTTGGCGGCGCCGAGATCGCACGGTCGGAATGGTATCGCGAAGGTCGCGTTCCGCTCCACACGCTGCGCGCAAACGTTGATTACGCTGAAGCGCAGGCACACACCGCGTACGGCGTGTGCGGCGTGAAGGTCTGGATCTTCAAGGGCGAAATCCTGGGTCATGACCCGATGGCGACCGACCGGCTGATGATGGAAGCACAGACTTCCGGCGTCCGGCCTGATCCGCGCCGCTAAGGAATAGATCATGCTGCAACCGAAAAAGACCAAGTTCCGCAAGGCCTTCAAGGGCCGCATCCATGGCGACGCCAAGGGTGGCACCACGCTCAACTTTGGGTCGTATGGCCTGAAGGCGATGGAGCCGGATCGTCTCACCGCACGTCAGATCGAGGCGGCTCGCCGCGCGATCACGCGTCACATCAAGCGTCAGGGCCGTTTGTGGATCCGCGTTTTCCCGGACGTTCCCGTCTCGGGCAAGCCCGCCGAAGTTCGCATGGGTAAGGGCAAGGGTTCGCCGGAATATTGGGCAGCCCGCGTCAAGCCAGGCCGCATCCTGTTCGAACTGGATGGCGTTCCCGGTGACATTGCCGCTATGGCGTTCAGCCGCGCAGCGATGAAGCTGCCGATCAAGGTGAAGGTCGTTGCCCGTCTCGGCGACACCTCGCATCTGGGAGTTGCATAAGATGGCCCGCATTGACGACCTCAAGGCGAAGTCCGAGGACCAGCTGGGTGAAGAGCTCGGCAACCTGAAGCGCGAGGCCTTCAACCTCCGTTTCCAGGCCGCGACCAATCAGCTCGAAAAGCCGAGCCGGGTTCGGGAAGTCCGTCGCGACATCGCTCGCATCAAGACCCTGCAGACCGCGCGTTCGCGCGACACTGCGGCAAAGTAAGGATTTAGACATGCCAAAGCGCGTGCTGACGGGGCTGATCGTCTCCGACAAGGGCGACAAGACGGTGGTCGTGAACGTGGAGCGCAAGGTGAAGCATGCGCTCTACGGCAAGATCATCCGTCGTACCAAGAAGTACCATGCCCATGATGAGGGCAACGAGTTCAAGCTCGGCGAGATCGTGCGGATCGAAGAGACCGCGCCGATTTCCAAGCTGAAGACGTGGAAGGTGATCGAGCGGGTCAACGCCCACGCGACGCCGCAACGAGTTGACGTCGACGCGTAAGCGTCAATGTTTATTGAGGCGGGGACCGGTCGGTATCGGCCCCAGATGAGAAGGAAGCGGATCCAATGATCCAGATGCAATCCAATCTCGAGGTCGCTGACAACAGCGGCGCGAAGCGGGTTATGTGCATCAAGGTGCTTGGGGGTTCCAAGCGTCGTGTTGCAGGCGTTGGCGACATCATCGTCGTCAGCGTGAAGGAGGCCGCACCGCGCGGCCGCGTGAAGAAGGGCGACGTGCACCGTGCCGTCATCGTGCGGACGGCGAAGGACATTCGCCGCGCCGATGGCACCGTGATCCGCTTCGATTCGAATGCGGCCGTGCTGGTCAACAAGAACGAGGAGCCGATCGGCACCCGTATCTTTGGCCCAGTCGTGCGTGAGCTTCGCGGCAAGAAGCACATGAAGATCATCAGCCTTGCGCCGGAGGTGCTGTAATGGCCGCTGCACGTATCAAGAAAGGCGACCGCGTCATCGTCCTGTCCGGCAAGGACAAGGGCAAGACCGGTGACGTGACGATGGCGATGCCGAAGGACGGCAAGGTCGTTGTTTCCGGCGTGAACATCGCCGTTCGCCACACCAAGCCGAGCCAGGGTGACCCGCAGGGTGGCCTGATGCGTTCGGAAGCGCCGCTGCACGTTTCGAAGGTCGCGCATGTGACCGCCGACGGCAAGCCGACGCGCGTTCGTTTCGAGACCCAGGACGGCAAGAAGGTTCGTGTTGCGGTCAAGACCGGAGACAAGATCGATGGCTGATGCAGCTACCAAGCCCCGCATGAAGGGCATCTACGACGACAAGGTCGTCGCAGCGATGACCGAGAAGTTCGGCTACAAGAACGCGATGGAAGTTCCGCGCATCGAAAAGATTACGCTCAACATGGGCGTGGGCGAAGCGACGCAGGACAAGAAGAAGGTCGACCAGGCTTTCGGCGAAATGGAATTGATCGCAGGGCAGCGCCCGGTCGTGACCAAGGCCAAAAAGTCGATCGCGCAGTTCAAGCTGCGTGAGGGCATGCCGATCGGCGTCAAGGTCACGCTTCGTCGTGAGCGGATGTACGAATTCCTCGACCGTTTCATCACGATCGCCCTTCCGCGCGTTCGCGATTTCCGCGGGCTCAACCCCAAGTCGTTCGACGGACGCGGCAACTATGCCTGCGGTCTGAAGGAGCAGCTGGTGTTCCCGGAAATCAGCTACGACAAGATCGACAAGATCCGCGGTCTCGACGTGATCGTCACGACCAGCGCGAAGACCGACGACGAGGCGCGCGAGTTGCTCCGCCTGTTCGGCTTCCCGTTCCCGCCAGAAGTGACTGGCTCAGAGTCTGCTGACGACCAGAAGAAGGCGGCATAAGATGGCCAAGGTAAGTTCGGTGAACAAGAACGAGCGTCGTAAGATGCTCGTCAAGAAGTACGCTCCCAAGTACGCCGCGCTGAAGGCAATCGCTGCCGACAGCACGCTGAGCGACGGCGAGCGGATCGAAGCCCGCCTCAAGATGGCCGAGATTCCCCGCAACGGGAACCCGACGCGCATCCGCAACCGCTGCGAGCTGACGGGTCGTCCGCGCGCATATTATCGCAAGTTCCGTCTCTGCCGTATTCAGCTGCGCGATCTGGCCAACAAGGGCCTCATCCCCGGCGTTACGAAGTCGAGCTGGTAAGGATCACGAGATGGCATTGACCGATCCCCTGGGTGATATGCTCACCCGCATCCGCAACGGCCAGCGCGCGCGCAAGGACTCTGTCCTGACGCCGGGCTCCAAGCTGCGGACCCACGTTCTCGATGTGCTCCAGCGCGAAGGCTACATCCGTGGCTATAGCGAAGAGCAGATGGGCCCTGCGGCCGGCATCCGCATCGAGCTGAAGTATTTTGAGGGCCAGCCCGCGATCAAGCACGTCGCTCGTGTCTCGAAGCCCGGTCGTCGCGTCTACTCGGGTTCGACCGAATTGCCGCGGATCATGAACGGCCTCGGCATTACGATCGTTTCCACCCCCAAGGGTGTTCTGTCCGACGCGGAAGCGCGTGAGCAGAACGTCGGCGGCGAAGTCCTCGCGGAGGTGTTCTGATGAGCCGCATCGGTAAAAAGCCGGTCACCGTTCCCGCAGGCGTTACTGCGACGATCGACGCCGGGCAGATCAGCGTGAAGGGCCCCAAAGGCACCCTCGCGATGCCGCTGCGCGACGAGATCAGCTACACGCTTGAGGACGGCGGTATTTCGGTCGTTCCGGCGAACGAGACGAAGCGCGCGCGGGCCTTCTGGGGCATGCAGCGTACCATGGTTCAGAACCTGATCACCGGCGGTGTCGGATGGCTTCACCAAGAAGCTGCTGATCAACGGCGTTGGTTATCGTGCTGCGGCCCAGGGTCGCAACCTGAACCTCAAGCTGGGCTATAGCCACGACGTCAACATTAACGTGCCGGAGGGGATCGAGGTCAAGACCCCCGACAACACGACGATCGAGATTTCGGGCACCGACAAGCAGAAGGTCGGCCAGTTGGCCGCTGAAATCCGTCGCTGGCGCAAGCCCGAGCCGTACAAGGGCAAGGGTATCAAGTACGACGGCGAGTTCATCTTCCGCAAGGAAGGGAAAAAGAAGTAATGGCTACCAAGGGTATGTCTCTGTTCGAGAAGCGGCGCCGCCGCAACCGCACCGCGCTCCGCGCGCGTGGCTCGGGGCGTCCGCGCCTTTCGATCCATCGCTCGGGTCGTCACATCTATGCGCAGATCATTGACGACGCCAAGGGCGTGACGGTCGCTTCTGCCTCGACGCTGGAGAAGGACGTGCGCGACACGACCGGAGCCAACATCGATGCAGCGACTGCAGTCGGCACGCGCGTTGCCGAGGCTGCCAAGGCAGCCGGCGTGACGCAGGTCGTGTTCGACCGTGGCGGCTTCCTGTTCCACGGCCGCGTCAAGGCGCTGGCGCAAGCCGCGCGCGAAGCCGGATTGGAGTTCTAAGACATGGCGGATGAGATCAACACCGGCGAAACCGCCGCTCCGGCAACGACGCCGAACGACGCACCGCAGGGCCGTGGCCCGCGTGGTGGTCGTGGTCGCACCGGTCCTGGTGGCGGTGGCCCCAACCGGGGTGGCCGTGATAGCCGTGGCGGTCGCGACAATCGTGGGGGCCGTCCCGGTTCCGACGATGGTGGCGAAGAGCTGATCGAGAAGCTGGTTCACATCAACCGCGTCTCGAAGACGGTCAAGGGTGGTAAGCGCTTCGGCTTCGCAGCGCTGGTCGTCGTGGGTGACGGCAAGGGTCGTGTTGGCTTCGGTCATGGCAAGGCACGCGAAGTGCCGGAAGCCATTTCCAAGGCGACGGCTGCTGCCAAGAAGGCAATGGTTCGCGTTCCGCTCAAGGAAGGCCGTACGCTGCATCATGACGGTCGCGGGCACTTCGGTGCAGGCCTCGTTACGCTGCGCTCGGCACCTCCGGGCACGGGCATCATCGCAGGCGGCCCAATGCGCGCCGTTTTCGAAGCACTCGGCGTCGGCGACGTGGTGACCAAGTCGGTCGGTACGTCGAACCCCTACAACATGATCCGTGCAACCTTCGAAGCACTGACCGCACAGGTCAGCCCGAAGGCGGTAGCGCAGCGTCGCGGCAAGAAGATTGCGGACCTGCTCGGCCGTGGTGGTGCGGACAAGGACGTCGCCGAGGCCCAGGCCGAAGCGATTGCGGAGTAATATCGATGGCGACCATCAAGATCACGCAGACCGGTTCGCCGATCCGCCGCGAGAAGGACCAGCGCGCAACGCTGATCGGTCTCGGCCTCAACAAGATGCACAAGACGCGCGAGCTCGAGGATAGCCCGGAAGTCCGCGGCATGATCCGCAAGGTTGCGCATATGGTGAAGATCGAGGCGTAAGCTCCAAGGTTGCGGCGCAGGCCGTAACCTAGGTTCAAACCGCTCCACATCTAAGCTTGTTTTGCTGCCTCGGCAGGAACTCTAGTGACAAATTTGGAGAAGGGGGCTAACGGCCCCTTTCTCTTTTTATCAGCGCGACAAAAGCGAAAGCGAGTGCACCATGAAGCTCAATGAAATCCGCGACAATCAGGGCGCGCGTAAGTCGAAGATGCGGGTCGGCCGTGGTATCGGTTCCGGCAAGGGCAAGACCGCAGGACGCGGCCAGAAGGGCCAGAAGAGCCGCGAGGGCGTTTCCATCGCCGGCTTCGAGGGCGGCCAGATGCCGCTTCACATGCGTCTGCCTAAGCGCGGCTTCAACAACATCTTCGCCAAGGATTATGCCGAGGTGAACCTCGGTGCGATCCAGAAGGCAATCGACGCGGGCAAGATCGAAGCCGGTGCGGCGATCGATCACGAGGCGCTCAAGGCCGCTGGCCTTGCGCGCGGCGGCAAGGACGGCGTTCGTCTGCTCGGTAAGGGCGAGTTGACCACGGTTCTCAAGTTCACTGTCGCTGGCGCTTCGAAGGGCGCGATCGAAGCCGTTGAGAAGGCTGGTGGTTCGGTCGACGTGATTTACGTCATGCCCGCCAAGGAAAAGGCTGCTGCCAAGAAGGGCGTGAAGTACAAGGAGCGCCAGGCGCATAAGGCGTCGTTCAAGGCGTAACTGTCGCTCTGGCGTAGCGTTTCCGATCTTGCCTTCGCCCTGGGCTCGTCCCGGGGCGAAGCGCATTTTGGTCGAGCGTAAACGCTAGGCATTAGACAAGCCCGTTCGGGCCCCTATATGAAGCGGCGGGGCGGTAAAACGTTTCCCGCCGTTTTTGTTTCCGTCGATTCCGTTTCCAGGACGATCAACCGCATGGCATCCGCAGCCGATAAAATGGCCTCAAGCATCAGCCTGTCGAAGTTCGCGCAAGCGACCGACCTCAAGAAGCGGCTGTGGTTCACCATCGGCGCGCTGATCGTGTTCCGCTTGCTCAGCTACGTGCCGCTGCCGGGGATCGACCCGACCGCGCTGGCCGCGCTGGCGAGCCGCACGAATGGCGGCGTGCTCGACTTTTTCAACGCTTTCTCCGGTGGTTCGCTCAAGCGTGCCAGCCTGATCGCGCTGGGCGTCACCCCGTACATCACCGCTTCGATCGTGGTGCAGCTCGCGACCTCGCTGTCGCCGACGCTTGCCGCGATCAAGAAGGAAGGCGAGAGCGGGCGCAAGCGGCTTAACCAGTACACGCGCTTCGGCACCGTCGCACTGACTGTCATTCAAGGATATTTCCTCAGCCTCGGGTTCCAGAGCCAAGGCGTGGTGGTCGATCCCGGAATGCTGTTCATCGTCGGGTCGGTGATCAGCCTCGTCGGCGGTACGATGTTCCTGATGTGGATCGGTGAGCAGATCACCAGCCGCGGGATTGGCAACGGCATGTCGCTGATCATCATGGCCGGTATCGTCGCTAACCTGCCGACAACGCTGTTCAATCTTGCGCAGACTGCGCGGACCGGGGGCGGGAACGTCACTGGATTCACGCTTGTTGCGATCATCGTTGCGGTTGCCGGGCTGATCCTGTTCATCTGCTTCATGGAGCGCGCGCAGCGCCGTATCCTGATCCAGTATCCGAAGCGTCAAACGCAGCGCGGAATGCAGTCGGATCGCAGCCATTTGCCGCTGAAAATCAACACCGCGGGTGTGATTCCACCCATCTTTGCGTCGTCTTTGCTCCTAATGCCGCTGACAATTACGCAGTTCGCGGGCAAGAACGTGTCGGGCGATACCTGGTGGGGGTCGGTCGTGATCACGCTCAACCAGTATCTGCAGCATGGCAGCGTGGCCTACATGCTGCTGTACGGTGCGGGCATCATCTTCTTCTCGTTCTTCTACACCGCGGTCGTGTTCAACCCGGAAGAGACTGCGGACAATCTGAAGCGGCATGGCGGCTTCATTCCGGGCATCCGTCCGGGCAAGAACACCGAGACCTATTTCGATTATGTGCTGACGCGCATCACCGTAATCGGTGCGGGCTATCTCGCGATCATCTGTCTGCTGCCCGAGTATCTGGTGTCGGCCTTGTCGATTCCCTTCTACCTTGGCGGGACCAGCCTGCTGATCGTCGTCAACGTGACGATGGATACGGTGACGCAGATCCAGAGCCACTTGCTCGCGCACCAATATGGTGACTTGATCAAGAAGGCGAAGCTGAAGGGCGGGCGCCTGCGCTAAGCGCGGCAACGGTAAACGGGAGAGTCGCGTGAACATCATTTTGTTGGGCCCCCCGGGCGCGGGCAAGGGCACTCAGGCGGCGCGCCTCGAGACCGACCGGGGCATGGTACAGCTCTCGACAGGCGACATGCTGCGCGCAGCCGTCAAGTCGGGGAGTCCGGTCGGGCTCCAGGCAAAGGCCGTGATGGAGGCGGGGCAGCTTGTCTCCGATGAGATCGTTTCCGGCATCATCGGCGAGCGGCTCGACATGGGGGACACCGACAAGGGTGTGATCTTCGACGGCTACCCGCGTACCGCGGCACAAGCCGAACAGCTCGACGCGATCCTCGCCGCACGCGGCCGGACGCTCGACAAGGTGATCGAACTGACGGTCGACGAGGACAAGCTCGTCGAGCGGATCGTCGGGCGTTTCACCTGCGGTAATTGCGGTGCCGGGTATCACGACCATTTCAAACAGCCCAAGGTTGCCGGCACATGCGACGTGTGCGGGCACCATGAGTTCAAGCGGCGTCCGGACGATAACGAAGAGACCGTGCGCACGCGCATGGCCGAATATCGCGCGAAGACCGAGCCGATCATCCCGATCTACGAAGCGCGTGGACTTCTCGCGCGAGTCGACGGGATGAAGGACATGGATAGCGTGTCCAAGGCGATCGAGGGCATTCTCGACGCGGTTTGATGTGGTGCGGGGGCTGGCGCTGGGCGCTTGACGGCATGCACCCCCCACGCCCGTCATCCTGAACTTGTTTCAGGGTCCAGCCCTCCACGAGTTCGGACCGTCCTTGTTGGGCGGTGGATGCTGAAACAAGTTCAGCATGACGGCAGAAGAGTGGCGGGCGGCGGTGTGCTCCCCGCTGCATCCGCGCGACATCCTAGAACCCCAAATGACATTTTCGTCACCTCAATGTCACCGGATCGCACGGGCGATTCGGTGCAAACCTCGCCTTGTGGCCGTTGCACGCGGCCGGAAATGATCACCGAGATCGGCACTCGCACTCCCGGGGGTGCCGTTGGCCGGCGGAAGGCTCGCTTTCCGTCGGCCTCATTTCATTCTAGGCATGAGGAAACCGCCCGGAATGCCGCCTGTGACCCGCAAGATTCTGATCGTCGAAGACGATAGCTCGACCGCCGCTTATCTCGCCAAAGGGTTGGCGGAGGCTGGCTATGCCGTGGAAAGTTGCGGCGATGGCCGCGACGGCCTGTTCCTGGCCAGTGAGGGGATCTTCGATCTCATCATCGCGGACCGGATGCTGCCGGGTCTGAACGGCCTGGCGATGCTCGGCGCGATTCGCGCTGCGGGCGTCAGCACCCCGACGTTGGTCCTCTCGGCGCTGGGAACGGTCGACGACCGGATCGACGGGCTTAACGCGGGCGCGGATGACTATCTCGTCAAGCCGTTCTCCTTCGCAGAACTCACCGCGCGAATCGATGCGATCTTCCGCCGGGTCGATCGCAACGCGGCAGAAGGCCAGACCACGCGGTTGTCGGTCGGTGACCTTGAGATCGACCTGCTCGCACGCACGGTCGCGCGGCAAGGGAAGGCGATCATGCTCGGCGCGCGCGAGTTCAACCTGCTCGAATATCTGGCGCGCCATGCCGGGCAGGTCGTCACGCGGACAATGATGCTCGAGAAGATCTGGAATTACCATTTTGACCCGGGCTCGAACGTGGTCGACGTGCATATCGGGCGCTTGCGGCGCAAGCTCGAGGAAGGTTTCCCCGCGCCGATCCTGCATACGGTGCGCGGTGCCGGGTATCGGTTGTCGGTCGAGCCTTGATCCGCCTGTCGGTCACGGCGCGGATCGCGCTGCTGTCGATCCTGCTCGCGCTGGTGTCCAATCTCGTGCTCGTCGCCTTCGTCTGGAAGGTTGTGCGCGACGATGCGATCGATGAATTGCGCCGCGACACGGTCGAGCAGTCCGACGCGTTGATCGCGGTGTATCGCACCGGTGGCCTGCCCGCGCTCGGTCGGACGATCCGCGAAGCGCGTGCGCCTGGCGATGTTTCGCGAATCGTCGCGGTGATTGCACGCGATGGGCGGTTGATCGCCGGGGTCGGTCCTGAACTCGATGGACTCGCGCGGTGGCCCAATCTCGGCTTCCGGATTCGCGCGATGGGAACGCCGTGGTCGGACCGCGAGGTCGGCTATGCGGTGCGCCAGATCGGGCCGTACCGGCTGGTGAGCGGTCGGGTGCTCGACGATTGGGATGCCGAGCAACGCGGGATCGAGCGCGCGCTGGCCGCCGCGATGCTGCTGTCGCTCGCATTGGGTATCGGGGGCGGGCTGGTGGTGACGCGGTATGTCGGGCGACGTCTCGACCGGGTCGCGGACGTCATCGAAGGCGTCGCGGCGGGCGATCTGTCGCGGCGGGTCGGCAATGCCGCGAGCGGCGATGCGTTCGACCGGCTGGCGGTGCGGCTCAACGAGATGCTCGACAAGACCGAGCGGTTGATGAGCGAACTCAGGATCGTCACCGACGGGCTCGCGCACGACCTGCGCTCGCCGCTCGCGCGGCTGCGCGCCAAGGCGGAGGCGGCGGTGCTCCAGGCCGATCCCGCGCAACGCGAGGCGGCAATGGGGGGCTTGCTGATCGAGACCGATCTGGTGATGCGGATGCTGTCGACGATGATCGAGATTACGCGCGCCGAGAGCGTATCGCGGGACCGGCTCGCGCGGATCGACCCGGCGACGCTGGTCGAGGAAATCGCCGACCTGTACGCGCCGGTGGTGGAGGATGCCGGAATGCGGTTCGAGGCAATCGTCGCGCCCGCGCTGCCGCAGATCACGCTCCACCGCGAATTGATGACGCAGGCGATCGCCAACCTCATCGACAATGCGCTGCGCCATGCCGCTAATGGCGGTGAGATCGTGCTGCGGCTCGCGCTACGGGACAATGAAGCGCGCTTCCAGGTCGAGGATCGCGGGCCCGGTATTGCGGAAGCGGATCGGGCGGAAGCGCTGCGGCGGTTCGGGCGGCTCGACCGGGCGCGTAGCTTGCCGGGAGCAGGGCTGGGCATGGCGCTGGTCGAGGCGGTTGCGCGGTTGCACGATGGGCGCGTCGAACTCCACGACAATGCACCGGGGTTGATCGCGGCGATCGTGGTTCCCATCTCTCGTTAAGCATTCGATGGCGCGTGCTTGACAGGCGCCGAGTCGATGTTTACCAGCCCGGCATTCCAAACCACCGGTCTCCGGCGGCGCATGCGTGCGTTCGTCGGTATGTTGCGTTCCGCAACGGGACACGGAGTTCGGTAGCGCAACGCGATGAGATGGGATGTGCAGCCATGCAGGTCCCGTGGAGCAGGAGAACCAAGTTCATGGCACGTATCGCCGGGGTCAACATCCCGACCAACAAGCGCGTAGTTATCGCGCTCACCTACATCCACGGCATTGGAGACACCAAGGCCAAGGAAATCGTCACCAAGCTGGGCATTCCGATGACGGCGCGCGTGCAGGACCTGACCGACCAGGAAGTCCTCCACATCCGCGAAACCATCGACGCCGATTACACGGTCGAGGGTGATCTTCGTCGCACCGTTGCGATGAACATCAAGCGCCTGATGGATCTGGCCTGCTATCGCGGACTGCGCCATCGCAAGGGCCTCCCCGTTCGCGGCCAGCGCACGCATACCAATGCGCGCACCCGCAAGGGCAAGGCAAAGCCGATCGCCGGTAAGAAGAAGTGAGCTTGAGCCGCGGGTGACCGCGGCTCGCTCCTGCAGTAGGGTTAGGACAAGACAATGGCACGTGAACCGCAACGCATTAAGCGGCGTGAGCGCAAGAACATCACTTCTGGTGTCGCGCATGTGAACGCAAGCTTCAACAACACCATGATCACGATCACCGATGCCCAGGGCAACGCGATCTCGTGGTCGTCGGCCGGCGCAATGGGCTTCAAGGGCTCGCGCAAGTCGACCCCGTATGCGGCACAGGTCGCAGCGGAAGACGCGGGCAAGAAGGCAGCCGAGCACGGCGTCCGCACGCTCGAAGTCGAAGTGAAGGGCCCGGGGTCGGGCCGTGAGTCGGCGCTTCGCGCGCTGCAGGCGGTCGGTTTCCAGATCACGTCGATCCGTGACGTCACCTCGATCCCGCACAACGGCGTGCGTCCTTCGAAGCGTCGCCGCGTCTGATTTCGTCTCGGCCGTGCGCGGTTGATCGCGCTGCACGGTCCGATTCCCACTTGGTCGGCATCGCCCGTGCCGACCCAAAATCAAGGGATAGCCTATGTCCGTCAATGCAAAGAACTGGCAGGAACTGAAGAAGCCGTCCGGCCTCGAAAAGAAGCCCGGCGGTGACGGCAAGCGCAAGGCGACCTTCATCGCCGAGCCGCTGGAGCGTGGTTTCGGCCTGACGCTCGGCAACGCGCTGCGGCGCGTTTTGTTGTCTTCGCTGCAGGGCGCGGCGGTGACGTCGATCAAGATCGAGAACGTGCTCCACGAATTCTCGTCGCTGGCGGGCGTCCGCGAGGACGTGACCGACATCGTTCTCAACGTGAAGCAGATCGCTTTGCGGATGCAGGGTGAAGGCCCCAAGCGGCTCCAACTGTCGGCAACGGGCCCGGGTCCGGTCAAGGCGGGTGACATCGCGGTTTCGGGCGACATCGAAGTAATGAACCCGCAGCTCGTGCTGTGCCATCTCGATGATGGCGCGACGCTGAACATGGAACTGACTGCAGACGTCGGCAAGGGCTATGTCCCCGCCGTCGCCAACCGTCCGGCCGACGCGCCGATCGGCCTGATCCCGGTCGATGCATTGTATTCGCCGGTCAAGCAGGTCAGCTACAAGGTCGAGAACACCCGCGTCGGGCAGGAACTCGATTACGACAAGCTGACGCTGACGATCGAGACCGACGGCACCGTTTCGCCTGAGGAAGCCGTCGGTTATGCCGGTCGCATCCTGCAGGACCAGCTTGCGCTGTTCGTCGGGTTCGACGATTCGAGCGTTACGCGTCAGGCCCCGATCGGTCAGGCAGCGCCTGCCGCTGGTGGCACCGAGGTTTCGGGCGACACGCAGCAGATCAACCGCTACCTGCTCAAGAAGGTCGACGAGCTCGAGCTTTCGGTTCGCAGCGCCAACTGCCTCAAGAACGACAACATCATCTACATCGGCGATCTGGTCCAGAAGACCGAAGCCGAGATGCTGCGCACGCCGAACTTCGGCCGCAAGTCGCTCAACGAGATCAAGGAAGTACTGTCGAGCATGGGTCTCCGCCTCGGGATGGAAATCCCCGGTTGGCCGCCTGAGAACATCGAAGAGATGGCCAAGAAGCTCGAGCAGGAGATCATGGGCTAAGGCTCATGCGTCTTACGGGCCCCCGCAGTCGCGGGTGCGACGGTATTTCGGGTGGGCCACCGTCCCCACCGGCTCTGGGGTACCTCATACGGCCCCTTAACGAACGAAGGACATACCATGCGTCATCGCGTAGGCGGCCGTAAGCTTCAGCGGACCTCGGCTCACCGCATCGCCCTGTTCCGCAACATGAGCGCCGCGCTCATCAAGCACGAGCAGATCACCACGACCGTCGCCAAGGCGAAGGAACTGCGTCCTTACGTCGAAAAGCTGATCACGCTGGCGAAGAAGGGTGGCTTGTCCAACCGTCGCCTCGCGCATGCCCGCTTGCTCGACGATGCGCAGCTGACCAAGCTGTTCGACGTTCTGGCCGAGCGTTATGCCGGCCGTAACGGCGGCTACACCCGGATCGTCAAGGCCGGTATCCGTCTGTCGGATGCGTCGCCGATGGCGATCATCGAGTTCGTCGACCGTGACGTCACTGCAAAGGGCCAGGACTCTGGCCCGGTGATGACCGGCGAAGAGTATGACGAGGCGGCATAAGCCCTTCGTCATCGGACGTTGAGAAAGGAGTCGCACTCGCTAAGAGTGCGGCTCCTTTTGTCGTTTTCGGGGTTTGCATGCGTCCTTTTCCGATCCTCGCGGTTCTCCTGGCTTCCCCCGCTTTCGCGCAGACACAGGCTCCCATTATGCACTATCCCGAAACCCGCCGCACCGCGCAGGTGGACGAACAGTTCGGCGTCAAGGTTGCCGATCCCTATCGCTGGCTCGAGAACGACGTCCGGACCGATCCGGAAGTCGCAAAATGGGTGGCGGACCAGAACACGGTCACCAACGCGTATCTCGCGACGCTGCCCGGGCGCGACATCTTCGCGGCGCGGTTGAAGCAGTTGCTCGATTACGAACGGTTCGGCGTCCCGGTGAAGAAAGGCGGGCATTATTTCTACAGTCGCAACGCGGGGCTGCAGAACCAGGCGGTGCTGTACGTCCGCGACAGCGTGGACGGGCAGGGGCGCGTGCTGATCGACCCCAACGGCTGGTCGAAGGACGGCGCGACGGCGCTGGCAGAATGGTCGCCATCCGAGGACGGGAAGAAGCTCGCTTATGCGGTGCAGGATGGCGGGACCGACTGGCGCACGGTCAAGGTGCTCGACGTCGCGACGGGTGCGGTGTCGGATCAGGTCGATTGGGTGAAGTTCTCCGGGCTGTCCTGGGCGAAGGACGGGTCGGGATTCTATTACTCGCGCTTCGCCGCCCCAGCGGACGGCGCCAAATTCCAGGCGCTGAACGAGAACCAGCAGGTCTATTTCCACAGGCTCGGCACCGCGCAGGCGGCGGATACGCTGGTCTATGCGACGCCGGACCAGCCCAGGCTTGGGCACAACGCGCAGGTGACGGACGACGGCAAGTGGCTCGTCATCACGACGCACGAAGGCACCGACAACCGCTATCAGATCACCGTGATCGACCTGACCGCGCCCAAGCCGGCGCCGCGCACGATCGTCAAGGGCCTCGAGAACGAGTGGACCTTGGCCGGGAACGTCGGTGGTAATTTCTACTGGGTGACCAACAAGGGCGCGCCGCGGGGCCGGATCGTCGCGACCAACCTGTATGCGCGGTCGGCGGAAGTGCCCGAGCATGAAGTCGTCGCGCAGGGGAAGGACGTGATCGACGGCGCCAGTCTCATCGGTGGTCGTCTGCTCGTGTCCTATCTCGCGGACGTGAAGAGCGAGGTTCGCCGGTTTACGATCGACGGCAAGCCCGACGGAGTCGTGGCGTTGCCCGGGATCGGGACCGTCGGCGGGCTCGGCGGCAATGCGGACGACAGCGAGACCTTCTACGCGTTCACCAGCTTCGCCACCCCCACGACCATTTACCGGTACGACGTGAAAAGTGGGCAGGCGACGCCGTGGGCGAGCCCGAAGGTTGCGTTCGACCCGGCACGCTATCAAGTCGACCAGCGCTTCTACACAAGCAAGGACGGCACGCGCGTTCCGATGTTCATCGTCCGGCGCAAGGACGTGACCGGGCCCGCGCCGACGCTGCTGTACGCGTATGGCGGGTTCAACATTTCGGTGACCCCGAGCTTCTCCGCGACTCGGCTTGCGTGGCTCGAGCAGGGGGGCGTCCTTGCGGTCGCGAACATCCGCGGCGGGGGCGAATATGGCAAGGCGTGGCACGATGGCGGACGCCTGGCGCAGAAGCAGAACGTGTTCGACGATTTCATCGCGGCGGGGGAATATCTGAAGGCGCAGAAGATCACCGGGAAGGACCAGCTCGTCATCCAGGGCGGGTCGAACGGTGGGCTGCTCGTCGGCGCGGTGACCAATCAGCGCCCGGACCTGTTCGCGGCGGCGATCCCGGCGGTCGGCGTGATGGACATGCTGCGGTTCGACCGGTTCACCGCCGGGCGCTACTGGGTCGACGATTACGGCTATCCGTCGAAGGAAGCCGACTTCAAGACGCTGTACGCTTACTCGCCGTATCACAACATCCGCGCGGGCAAGCCGTATCCGGCGATCCTCGCGGAGACTGCCGACACCGATGACCGCGTCGTGCCGGGTCATACGTTCAAATATACCGCGATGCTTCAGTCGATGGATCTGGGCCCCAAGCCCCGGATCGTTCGGATCGAGACGCGCGCCGGGCACGGATCGGGCAAGCCGACCGACAAGGTCATCGCCGAGACGGCGGATGCCTGGGCATTTGCCGCAAAATGGACCGGATTGCAGGTCAAGCCGGTTAAGTAAGGGTCGTTAGACTCAAAAGGTGTACTTGATATTGGACAACAGTATGACATGATCCCTGTCTTGGGGGAGATGGGACATGCGCAAGCTTTTTCTTTGTTTGACTGTGGTTCCACTCTTGGGTGGGTGCAACGTCATCTTAAAAGAGGTGCGGTATCCCGGCGGTTACCCCGGGCATATCTTGGACGAGCGGACATTCGACGCAAGCGCGAACAAGCAGTTGCAGCTCCTGCGAGGGGCCATGGTCCTTGCGATCGCTGCGCGGGTGGGGGAGGCATCTGTCCGGGGCGAAGACGGCGACGGCTTCGCCCGCCTGTTGGGCAACGCGGCAGGGGAGATCAACCATGCTGCTGCCAATCTGGGGATGGGCAATGCAAGGACATGCTTGGTTCGAACACCAAGTCCCACGCCCACGCCCACGCCCACGCCTCCGGTAACTCCGATGCAGGCCGACGCCCAATGTGACGGCTATTACGTCAATTACGAAGCTGACGTGGCGCGGATCGAGGCTAGGGTCACCCGGGCGATGATAGCGGCTCTGCCGACCGATCGGGCACGCGCGTTCCTCAACAAGCTGGCCAAAGGCGATGTGTTGTCGGCGGCTTGGGGAGCATTGGGGGCCACGGCAGACATGGCTGGGGCATTTCACCGCGGGGCAGGGGTGTATCGCGCCGGGATGGAAACCGTAGCGGCGGGCATGACCACCAAGTGTCACAGCAGTAAAGCAAATCTGGAGAAGGAAATGACTGTCCTGGACGCGGCGGACTGTCTCGGGCTGGATCGCAACTCCCTGTTCGATAGCGAAGATGCGCCAGCCTCGGATTTAACGGATCCGGTCAGCCCCCAAGCCTTTAACGCCGTGATGCGGATCGTTCGTACCTCCTGCGTCGCCTTGCCCTTGTCGAACGAACTCAATCCAAGCCAGCTTGCACAGAGTCGCATCGTCCGTCGCGACACGTGCGCACTCCTCGTGTTCGATCCTCAGAGGCGGCGCGATCAAGTCGCGTTGTAGGCGGATACTTCCCTACAAAGTCTAGTGCAGCTATGCGCTGCCGCATGACCCATCCCAGCGACTCCATCCTCATCGTCGATTTCGGTAGCCAGGTGACTCAGTTGATTGCCCGGCGCGTGCGCGAAGCGGGGGTCTATAGCGAGATTGCGCCGTTCACGACCGCCGCCGATGCGTTCGAGCGGATGCAGCCCAGGGGCGTGATCCTCTCCGGCAGTCCCGCTTCGGTGCTCGACGAGAACAGCCCGCGCATCCCGCAGGCAATCCTCGACAGCGGCGTGCCGCTCCTGGGGATCTGTTACGGTCAGCAGGTGATGATGCACCAGCTCGGCGGGACGGTGACGCTCGGGGACAGCGGCGAGTTCGGCCACGCGGTGATCGAGATCCGCGACACCTGCGCGTTGTTCGATGGCGCATGGGAAACCGGCGAATCGCACCAGGTGTGGATGAGCCACGGCGACAAGGTGACCGAGCTTGCCCCTGGCTTCCGTCCGGTCGCGGCGAGCCCGGGTGCGCCGTTCGCGGTGATCGCCGACGATGCGCGGCATTATTACGCGATGCAGTTCCACCCGGAAGTCGTCCACACCCCAGATGGTGCAAAGCTGATCGCGACCTTCGCGCGGCACGTCTGCGGGCTGAGCGGCAACTGGACGATGGCCGAGTTCCGCGCGACCAAGATCGCCGAGATCCGCGCGCAGGTCGGCAGCGGCAAGGTCATTTGCGGTTTGTCGGGCGGGGTCGATTCGGCCGTCGCAGCGGTGCTGATCCACGAGGCGATCGGCGAGCAATTGACGTGCGTTTTCGTCGACCATGGGCTGATGCGCAGCGGCGAGGCCGATCAGGTCGTCACGCTGTTCCGCAACCATTATCATATCCCGCTGGTCCATGTGGACGCCGAGGAGACCTTCCTGGCCGGCTTGGCGGGCGTCACCGACCCGGAGGCGAAGCGCAAGTTCATCGGCGGCGCGTTCATCGACATCTTTGAGGCAGAAGCGAAGCGGATCGGCGGTGCGGACTT
Source organism: Sphingomonas sp. PvP055 (assembly GCF_040546365.1). Taxonomy (NCBI): domain Bacteria; kingdom Pseudomonadati; phylum Pseudomonadota; class Alphaproteobacteria; order Sphingomonadales; family Sphingomonadaceae; genus Sphingomonas; species Sphingomonas sp. PvP055. The sequence goes on along the minus strand of NZ_JBEPNS010000001.1, from coordinate 3,277,603 downwards.
CCTTGCGCAGGGGACGTTGTACCCCGACGTGATCGAGAGCGTCAGCTTTACCGGCGGGCCTTCGGTGACGATCAAGAGCCACCACAATGTCGGCGGCCTGCCCGCGCGGATGAAGATGCAGCTGGTCGAGCCGCTCCGCGAATTGTTCAAGGACGAAGTCCGCGCGCTCGGTCGCGAGCTCGGGTTGCCCGAGATCTTCGTCGGGCGGCATCCGTTCCCCGGACCGGGGCTCGCGATCCGCATTCCCGGCGAAGTGACCAAGGAGCGCTGCGACATTCTGCGCAAGGCCGACTCTGTCTATCTCGACGAGATTCGCCGCGCCGGGCTGTACGACACGATCTGGCAGGCGTTCGCGGTGCTGCTGCCCGTCCGCTCGGTCGGCGTGATGGGCGACGGACGCACCTATGACAACGTGTTGGCGTTGCGGGCCGTGACGTCGACCGACGGCATGACCGCGCAGGCGTTCCAGTTCCCGGGCGACTTCCTGCCGCGGGTCGCAACGCGGATCGTCAACGAAGTCCGCGGCGTCAATCGCGTGACCTACGACTATACGAGCAAGCCGCCCGGCACGATCGAGTGGGAATAATGAGGAAGACCTACCCCCTCCGATATCGGGCACGACCCACGATCTGACGGCCGAGGCAGCGCCGTAGCGCCCACACGGCTGGCGTCACCAGAAGACCGTGTCCATCCGCTTGGCGGGTTCCTCTGCGACCCAGCATCCGTTCTTGAGGATGAAGTGGCACTCCGGGTACCATTCGAAGGTCGTTTCGCCATATCGGCGCTCCGGCGCCGGGGGCGGCGGCGGGCTGTTTTGCGAGAGCCGGAATTGCCAGTGTCGGTCGTAGATCGCCGGTGATGCCCAGGACTCCAGCAGCGCGAGATTCTCGGGGAAATCGACGCTGCGGAAAAAGATGAACTCCAGACAGCCTTCTTCTTCCCGTGTCCCGGACGATAGGGCGACCAGCGGTTGGGCCGGATCCGTCGGATCGCCCGTTACCTGAATCAGAATGCGGATTGGCCCGGGCGCTGCGGGCCAGCGCAGGGTGTCGCCGCGCGCGTCGCTATCCACGGCGACCCAGGCCGGGCCGGTCGGCGCAAAGCGCGCGAACTTGTAGAATTCCAGCCTGTACGCGAGCGCGGTCAAGGCTTCGGTACGCGCGGCATAAGCGGCGTCCCAGGCTCCGGGTGTCTCCCACAGCTCGACATGCAGGAATTGCGAATCGGATTCGAGCGCGACGAAATCCTCGGAGTGCAGGCATCCCGGCAGGGCGCGCGCCGCTTCGGTGAGCGCTGCGAGGCGCGGCATCCGGGCCCTCTGCGCGCAGAAGCATTCTTACACTGGTCATCGCGCTCTCCTCATCCCGTTGCAATTCTGCATAATGGTGACACAATCTGGATAATATGATAACGACATGGCTACAAGCTCGTAATGAGCGGGCAGCCGAAGCAATGGAGACGGCAATGCAGATTCCAGCGGACAAGCTCCACCATATCTCCCTCGTCGTTCATGATGCGCGCGCATCGGCGGCCAAGCTGGCGCGGATGTACGGCATTGCGGAATGGCACGTGGTTGGCGACAGCGGGCATCTGGACGAAACCGTGGTCGGGGGGTTCCGCTCGGATTTCGGCTATGTCACGGCGACGGGCACGGTGATGACCGGGACGGGTCCCGTGACGTTCGAGCTGGTGCAGCCGACGTCCGGCTGGACCATCTACCAGCAATGGCTGATCACTCGCGGGGAAGGCATCATCGGCGTAGCCGTTGCCGAGATTGGCGTGGAGGCGTTTGCCGCGTTGAAGCCGTGGCTGGCGGAGCAGGGCATCGCGATTGCCCAGTCCGTTCGGGCCGATGGTGTGGTCGACCGCGTGACGCTCGATACGCGGGCGGCGCTGGGCGGTTTCTATGTCGAACTGCTCGTCGCCCGCGAGGCCGACTGGCGCGCGAAGGTCCGGATCGATGAAACCTGGGATCTCTCGGGCGAAATTCCCGCGGAAGGGGCGTTGCTCCCGATTCCCGCTTTCCTGCATTTCGGCGTGGTGGTGACGGACCTGATGAAGGTCGTGGAGCGGTGGAACGGTTTGTTCGGCCAGACCGATTTCCTGTTCATGAACTGGCGTAAAGCCCCCGGCCTGCTTACCGACCCGGAAAACAACGGGGTGCAGGTCGATCACGCCTATTTCACGACGACCCCGTCGATCGGGGAACGGCTGAGCTTCGAGTTGATCCAGCCCACCTTCGGGCCGAGCCACTATAAGGAGGACTTCCTGCAGCCGCTGGGCGAAGGCATTCACCACATCTTCGCGGGCTTCCTCCCCGACCGTGCCGCCTGGGAGACCATCAGGGCGCGGATGGAGTCGGTCGACGTGCCGGTGTGCATGGGCGGCGGCCTCGGCGACGACGTGGCGTCGTTCTATTATCTGGATACGCGCAAGGCGCTGCCGGGATATGTTACCGAACTCGTCCATCCGGGGGCGAACGCGCCTGCGCCGGATGCCGGGTTCCCGTTTACGCCGACGATGGTGGTCCGCCTTGGGGAGCGGGTGTAGCCGCTGCCGGCGCGCCATTGACCGGGGCAGCGACGGACGCATGGCGCACGACCGCGCCCCAAAGCCTGATGATGCAAAAGCCCGTCACCGCGGAGGGCGTTGCCAGAGCCGTCGAGACCTTTTCCGCCCGACTGGCCGGAAACCACGCAAGCGGTCTTTCAGACCGCGTGGAAAGCCTGCAGTTCAGCTTGAATCGAGCTGAAGACTCTGGGGCAGGCGGAAGCACCGAGGGCTAAACCGGTGCGATAGGCTTCAAACATCGCACGGGCTCAGTGCGGCGGTGATCGCGTTGCGAAGCTTATGGCTCGACACGGGCTTGAACAGGATCGCGCAGGGGTGATCGGTACGCATCCGGGCCACGCTGTCCGGCTCTTGCGAACCGGTGATGAAAATGACCTTCGAGCCGATCTCTTCGTGGATGACCATGGCCGCATCGACACCGTCCTTGGTGCCGTCCAGGCGGAGGTCCATCAGCACGACCATCGGCCGATGTTGGCGCGCGAGTGCGACCGCTTCGTCCGCCGTCGCCGCCGAACCGCACACGGTCAAACCCATTTCCTCGACCTGATCGATGAGACCCATGACGATGATGAACTCGTCATCCACCACCAGAACCTGGCGCTGCAGCGCGCTCATTCTATTGCGGCGATATGGATGGCGACTCGCGTGCCGTGTTCGGAATGCATTGTCATCGTCGCCCTGAGCTGCCGTACGAGCGCCGTGATGATCTTGGTTCCAAGACCGCCAGCGGAAGGCCCGAGCGCGTTGGTGTAGCCTATCCCCGTGTCCGACACCACCAAGGCGAAGGATCCATCGGCGTTTCGAGACAGTTGGACGTCGATGTGACCTTGCCCACCGGGAAAGGCGTGCTTCAGCGCATTGGTCACGAGTTCCGTAACCAGAAGCGCCAATGGGATCGCGAAGTCGAGGCCAACGTCAAGCGTGTCGGCATGAACGCTGATGCCTACGTCATGTGAGGCGCTTCCATCCAAGATATTGTCGGCAAGTTCGCGAAGGAACGGTGCGATATCGAAGGTCGTCAGATTACCGGATTGCATCAACTGGTGATGGACCAGACCCAAGGCGTGAACGCGTTTACGAAGGCTGGTCAAAGCGTTCTTGGCCACCGGGTCGGTTAGAGCGGCCTTTTGCAACACCAGGAAACTGTCGACCATCTGCATGTTGTTCTTCACCCGGTGATAGACTTCCTGGAGTAGCAGGTCGCGTTGTACCAACGCCGCGCTGAGGCGCCCGTTGGCCACCGTCAAAGCCTCGGTCTGGCTTTCCAGTTGGGCGTTGAGCCGACCGAGCTCGGCCTCACTCGCTTTTTGCGCGCTGATGTCGACGGATAGTCCGATGATGCCGGTGACGGTGCCGTCGGCGTCTCGCAATGGCGCCTTGGTCGAGAGCCAGGTCACGGCCGCGCCATTCGGCAGGCTCACTTGCTCCTCGATCTGTTCGGTCGTGCCGGTTTCCATCACTCGACGATCGTTCGCCATAACGGCGTTGGCTTGTGCCGGATCGTCCAGGAACTCGGCATCGGTCTTGCCGAGGAAGTCGTTCTTTGCCTTGCCGATCAGCGCGGCGGTGCCGTCATTCGCGAACACCATGCGGCCTTCGCGGTCCTTGGCAAAGATCACCCCCGGAATCGCGTCGGTGAAACCGCGTAGCAGATCGTTCGTGCGCGCCAGCGCCTGTTGCGCTTCGATTTCGTCCCGAACATCCCGAAGCGTGATGAATCCCAGCAGTAAGGTGCCGTCGGCTGCGTAGATCGGCGCACCATTATAAACCGCGTCGAACGATCGACCCGTATCCGCCCGCTCGGCGTGGAGATACTGGTTCCGGACACGCTCGCCTCGAAGGACGCGTAGCAGCGGCCATTCCTCGAAGGGCAGAAGCTCCCCTTCACGGGTCCAGCCACGCCACTGGACAGGCAATTCGTCACGATGGAATAGCCCATCGGATTCGTGCTCGATCCCGTGAATCCGTGCGGACGCGGGATTGTGGAAGGTCACGGCGCCGTGCGGGTCGAAGATCATCAGCCCCTCGGACATGTGCTCGACAACCGCGCCGAACTTCTGTTCGCTGTCGCGCAAAGCCTCCTCGGTGCGATCCACCTTGACCGCGAGCGCCGCGCGCGCGGCGTCCAGCGCGAGCATCGTTTCGCGATGTGCCCGGATTTCGATCCGCATCGCTTCGGCCGACGGAAGCGCGAGCGCTTGCGGCACGAGCTTCGTCAAGCCGATCGCCGTCGCAACCGAAACTACCGCCGTAATCGCCTTCAGCCACCCTTCGATGATGTAGATCGGCACCCAGAGAACATAGATGCTGACGACATGCGTCAGGCCGCAAAAGGCGATGAAGGCAGCGAAGAGCAGCGCCATGCGCTGATGCCTGGGCTCGAGATCGTTCCGCCCCTGGACGAATCGCAAGATTGCAAAGGGGATCGTGAAATACGCCAGCGCGATCAACGCGTCCGATACGACGTGGAGAGACATTAACTCCGGCTGCCACAGGAAACACATTCCGTGCGGCATGAAAAGCTCATATTGCGAGCGCCAATTCATCGCGGTGCTTCGGGTAAATGGGACATGCACATCATCCTGTAAGCGGTAGCTTTTCTGAAATCTTTCAGTCGCTGCAGGCGTGGTCAAGTCATTCAGAATATTAGACCGAAACATAGATTAAGAGCGTTTGCGAAGGGGTAGTCGCGGACCGAAAACATCAGTTCTGTTTTTTGCAGGAGGTGTCCCACCCGGCAGTTCCAACGCGCCGCTATTTTCGGAACGGGATCATTTGCGCGCGGGATCGCGAACCGTTTCCAATCGGCGAAATTGCAGGAGCGTGGCATCGGTGGTTTTGGCGCGCCCGGAGGGAGTCGAACCCCCGACCGAGGAGGTAGAAGCTCCTTGCTCTATCCAACTGAGCTACGGGCGCGCGCCGGGCAGGGCTGTAGCGCGGATTGCGTGACAACGAAACGGTCTTCATACCGGAGCGCTCGGAAGGAACGGGGGGCGCATGAACGGACCGCAGGGGATAGCTGCACGCGACCTGGGTGGCCGCGCGTTCCGATATTACGATTTCATCATGGTTGCGTTCGTCGTGATCCTGTTGCTGTCCAATGTGGTCGGGGCGGGCAAGCGCTCGGTGATCGAGCTTCCGGGGATCGGGCCGTGGCCGTTCGGGGCGGGCATCTTGTTCTTCCCGGTCAGTTACGTGATCGGCGACGTGCTGACCGAGGTCTATGGCTACGCCCGCGCGCGGCGCTGCGTCTGGGCGGGCTTCGGGGCACTCGTGTTTCTCGCGGTGATGGAACAGGTCGTCGTCGCGCTGCCGCCCGCGGCGGGGTGGAGCGGACAGGCGGCGTATGAATATGTGTTCGGAAGGTCGGTCCTGATCGACCCCGCGGCCGCGACCGGGTTGCGGATCATCGTCGCGTCCGTCGCCGCCTTCTGGGTGGGGGAACTCGCCAACAGCTTCGTGCTCGCCAAGCTCAAGATCCTGACCGAAGGGCGGATGTTGTGGACCCGCACGATCGGCAGCACGATCGTCGCTCAAGGGTTCGACAGCCTCATTTTCTATCCGCTGGCGTTCCTGGGCGCGCCCGACTGGCCGATCGAAGCGATGATGCTGGTGATGCTCAGCCAGTTCGTGCTCAAGGTCGGTTGGGAAGTGCTGCTGACCCCCATTACCTATCTGGTGGTTGGGTTCCTCAAGCGCCGCGAGGGGATCGACGTCTATGATCGCGGGACGGACTTTTCGCCCTTCAAAACGAGCGTCTAAAAATCGGTATGCTCGCGATGTGGACCAAGCGCCTTGCGTAGCGCTAGCCGTGCGGGGATTTCGGGCTTACGGTAGGCGCGGAAGGAGAGTCCGATGACGATCTCATATGACAAGCAAAAGAAGCTGCATTTCGATCTCACCAACGTCGGGTTGCGGGCACAGGCGACCGCGGTCGGGTTGGTCCAGCTCTGTCACGAGCTGAAGCGTGCCAACGTGCTCGATGATTCAGCGCTCGACCGGATCAAGGATGCGATTGCCGACGAGGTGTCGGTGACCGCCCCGCGTTCGCTCGCGGCCAAGGGCTATCGTGGCGAAATCCGCGGGCGGCTTGATCGGCTGTTCGACGGGGAACAGCATGTCGGCCCCGCGGATGCGCTCGCGATCGGGAGGCCGCTGGACTAGACCGGGTCGGGCTCAGGCCCGAACCGTCTCCAGCAAGCCTTCGAACATCCGTCGTCCATCATTGCCCCCGTGCGCCGCGCCGTCGATGCGGCGTTCGGGGTGGGGCATCAGGCCGAGGACGTTGCCCGCCGCATTCAGCACGCCGGCGATGTTGCGCGACGAGCCGTTGACGGGCTCGGCATAGCGGAACGCGACGCGGCCTTCGCCTTCGAGCCGATCCAGCGTTTCGGCGTCGGCCGAATAGTTGCCGTCGTGATGCGCCACCGGAATGACGATCTTCTCCTGCGCGGCGTAGCGGCTGGTGAACGCGGTTTGCGCATTTTCCACCGTTAGCGCGACTTCACGGCAGACGAAATCGAGACCGGCATTGCGCATCAGCGCGCCCGGCAACAATCCGGCTTCGGTGAGAACCTGGAAGCCGTTGCACACGCCGAGCACCGCCACGCCACGCCCTGCGGCTTCGGTGACGGCCTTCATGATCGGCGAACGGGCACCGATCGCGCCAGAGCGCAGATAATCGCCATAGGAGAAGCCGCCGGGGAGGGCGATCAAGTCGATTCCGTCAGGGAGCGCGGTGTCGCCGTGCCACACCATCGTCGGTGCGGTCCCGCTCACCTCCCGCAAGGCAACCGCGACGTCGCGGTCGCAGTTCGATCCCGGAAAGACGATGACCGCGGTCTTCATGCGCGTTCCACCCGGAAATTCTCGATCACGGTGTTGGCGAGCAGCTTGCGGCACATCTCGTCGACCTGCGCGTCCTGCATGTCGTCGGCAACGTCGAGTTCGATCAGCTTGCCCGCGCGGACATCGTTGACACCGGCGAAACCGAGGCCGTCCAGCGCCTTGTGAATTGCGCGACCCTGCGGATCGAGCACGCCGGGCTTCAGCGTGACGAAGATGCGGAGCTTCATAGATATGTCCTGCTGCGACGGTAGGGAATGTGGGTCGCTATGCTCGCGCACGGCGCGGGTCGCAAGGGGGTGATGGTATTCGCGCTTGCCGCGTCCCCGTTGCTGCAATTGCCGTACTCCCCCGGCGCAGGTCTGCGCCGGGGGAGCGGATCGCGGAGGGCCGCGTTTACTTGCCCTTGTTGAGGCGGTGCTGTTCCATGTCGAGGACCGCGCCGTCGGCGTCCTCGGGGAGCAAACCGAGACGGCGGGCGACTTCCTGATACGCCTCGACTTCGCCGCCGAGGTCGCGACGGAAGCGATCCTTGTCGAGCTTCTCGTTGGTGGTCATGTCCCACAGACGGCAACCGTCGGGGCTGATCTCGTCCGCCAGGATCACGCGCGGGTAATCATTGTCCCATACGCGCCCGAATTCGAGCTTGAAGTCGACCAGGCGGATGCCGATCCCGGCGAACAGGCCGCACAGGAAATCGTTCACGCGAATCGCCAGGTCGGCGATGTCGGCCATCTCTTCCTGTCCGGCCCAGCCGAACGCGGCGATATGCTCGTCGGTGATCATCGGATCGCCGAGCGCATCGTCCTTATAGTAATATTCGATGATCGTGCGCGGCAGCTGCGTGCCTTCCTCGATGCCGAGGCGAGTCGAGATCGAGCCAGCGGCGACGTTGCGGACGACGACTTCGATCGGGATGATCTCGACCTGGCGAATCAGCTGCTCACGCATGTTGAGCCGGCGGATGAAGTGCGTCGGCACGCCGATCGCGCCGAGCAGGGTGAAGATGTGCTCGGAAATCCGGTTGTTGAGCACGCCCTTGCCGCTGATCGTGCCCTTCTTCTGGGCGTTGAAAGCGGTCGCGTCGTCCTTGAAATACTGGATCAGCGTCCCAGGCTCAGGACCCTCGTACAGGATCTTGGCCTTGCCTTCGTAGATCTGGCGGCGGCGTGCCATATGTGCGCTAACCCTCGGAAATGAGCGGCCCCGGCAACGCGGATCACGCGGGCCGGGGCGGGAAGCCCAACGCTATACCGAATCGATGCCGGGGGTGCAATCAATCGCTTGGCAATCGCTCGGCAATCGCTTGGCCTTTACGCTGGAGGGCGTCAGGTTACTGCGTTTCGGTTGCTGAATGCTGGATCGTGATGGGTGTCGTTCGCGAGAATATCGCCAAGGATCTCGCCTGCCCGAACCACGTCTTCGAACCCGAGATACAGCGGGGTAAGCCCGAATCGAAGGATATCCGGATCGCGAAAATCACCGATCACGCCGTGCGCGATCAGTGCCTGGCACAGCGCATAGGCATCCGGGTGACGGAAGGAGATGTGGCTTCCGCGTTGCGCCGGGTCGGCGGGGCTCACGCAAACGAGCCCCAGCTTCCTGCCGATCGCGGCCATGACGTCGAACAATGCGGCACTCTTCTGCGCGACATGCTGCTGATCGACGTCCTGCCAGACGTCGAGGCCCGCTTCCAGCGCAGCAAGCCCGAGCATCGGTGGAGTCCCCGCCAGCCAGCGCATCATGCCGGGGGCAGGGGCGTAGGCATCCGCGAACCCGAAGGGCGCGGCGTGGCCCATCCACCCGGACAAGGGGCTGGCCAGTTGCTCCTGCAAACGCTTCGACACGTACAGGAAGGCCGGCGCGCCAGGGCCGCCGTTGAGATATTTGTAACCGCATCCGACCGCGAGATCGGCACCGGCGGCGTTGAGGTCGACCGGTATCGCGCCAACACTATGGCTTAAGTCCCAGAGGCTTAGCGCGCCTGCTTCCCGAGCTATCGAGGACCATTGAGACATATCGAAACACTCGGATGTCTTGTAATGGACATGGGTCAGCATCAGCACCGCGGTATCGGCGTCGACCGCCTGCCGGAGGGACTCGCGCGGGACTGCCTTGAGCCGTGCGCCGGGAACGCAGCCGACGGCGCCTTCCGCGATATGGAGATCGGTTGGGAAGTTCCCCGTCTCACTGAGAATCGTCGTGCGCGGTGCGGCATGGCGCAGCGCGCCGACGAGCAGCTTGAACAGATTGACCGAGGTCGAATCGGCGACGATCACTTCGTCCTCGGCGGCACCGATCAACCGCGCGATCTTACCACCGACTCGACGGGGCGCTTCGATCCAGCCTTCGTTCCAGCTGCGGATGAGCCGCTCGCCCCATTGCCGTTCGGCGATGTCCGCGAGCGCCGCCGGTGTCGCGCGCGGAAGCGGGCCGAGCGAGTTGCCGTCGAGATAAATCACGCCGTCCGGCAAGGCGAACGCGTCGCGATAGACGCGGAGCGGATCGGCGGCGTCGCGTGCGCGGGCTTCCTGCGGGGTCACTTGGCCAACGCCGCGCGAATCAGGCGCTTCGCTTCCGCCCACGCCGGGGTTTCGGGAGCAATCAGTTCGACATGGCCGGTGTGTTCGACCACGTGCAGGTCGGCCCGGTCGCCTTTGGCGCGGGCGGCCGCCACATAATCCGTACCCATCCGAAGCGGTATGATCTTGTCCTCCCGTCCATTGACGAGGTCCTGTGGCACGCCGATCGGCAACAGCCGCGGGACGGATGTGTCGGCATAGACATCGGGCCGCACGCCCGGCGCGCCGACGAGTTTGGCGACGACCTCGACGCCGCAGCCATTGTCTGGGCTGCCGGCCGTCGCTTCCAGATCTGGGAGGCCACCGAGGCTGATGGCGTGGGCGATCTTGAGCGGATGTCGTTGGTACAGCGCACTGCTCTTCGGAATCCTGCCGCGTGCCGCCAGCCAGAGCGCGAGATGCCCGCCAGCGGAATGGCCTATGGCGACCACACGCCTGGTATCGAGGTGGTAGGTGTGTGCCGAGGTGCGCAGCGCGTCCGCAGCGGCGGCGGTGTCCGCGAAGGTTCCGGGATAGCCGCCGCCCGGTCGATCGACGCCGCGATAGTCGATGTTCCACACCGCCATTCCATCGCGGCGCAGATCGTCCGCGATCCAGTTCATCAGGGTGCGATCCGCGATGCTGGTGGTCCAGCAGCCGCCGTGGACCATCACGACGGTCGGGAACGGGCCCTTGCCCTTGGGCACCCAGACGTCGACCTTCTGGTACGGGTCGGTGCCATAGTCGATCGTGGCATCGGGCGCTGGCTTTGCGCGTTCGGTCAGATCGGGCCAGGTCAGCAGCGGTTTTTGGGGATCCTGCGCCGGGAGCGCGGTGGCGGTGAGCAGCGTGGCGGCGGCAAGGGCGAATCTTAGCATCGCTCCTTCGATACGACGGCATCGGGCGCTTGTCGAAGGGGCTGCGTCGCGGTGGACGCGGGGCGCCCCGGCCTGCTAACCGGAACAGATGGCGACCGACATCATCGACCCCAACGATCCTTTTAACGCGATCGCCGACGCGCCGTTCGATAGCGCGCTGTCGGATCGCTATCTCGTCTATGCGCTGTCGACGATCACCGCGCGCTCGCTGCCTGATCTGCGCGACGGGATGAAGCCGGTGCATCGCCGCCTGTTGTGGGCAATGCGCGCGCTCAGGATGGACCCGAGCAGCGCGTTCAAGAAATCCGCGCGCGTCGTCGGCGAAGTGATCGGCAAATATCATCCGCACGGTGACCAGTCGGTCTATGACGCGATGGTCCGGCTCGCGCAGGATTTCTCGGTGCGCTATCCGCTGGTCGAGGGGCAGGGGAACTTCGGTAACATCGACGGCGATAACGCCGCCGCCTTCCGCTACACCGAGGCCCGGCTGACGCAGGTCGCGATCGACCTGATGGACGGGCTCGACGAGGACGCGGTTTCCTTCAAGCCCACGTATAATAACGAGGAACAGGAGCCCGAGCTGTTCCCCGGTGCCTTCCCCAACCTGCTCGCCAATGGCGCGGCGGGGATCGCGGTCGGCATGGCGACCAACATCCCGCCGCACAATGTCGCCGAACTGTACGACGCCGCGATCGCGCTGATCGACCGGTCGGGCGATCTGAACGGCTTCAACATCCTCGATCACGTCCGCGGGCCCGATTTCCCGACCGGCGGGCTGGTGGTCGATTCGCCCGCCGCGATCGCCGAGAGCTATGCGACCGGGCGCGGTGGCTTTCGGGTGCGTGCGCGCTGGCAGGTCGAGGATCTCGGGCGCGGCACGTGGACCGCGATCGTCACCGAAATCCCGTATGGCGTGCAGAAGGGCAAGCTGATCGAGCAGCTCGCCGCGATCGTCAACGACAAGAAGCTGCCGATCATGGCGGACGTCCGCGACGAATCGGACGCGGCGATCCGAATCGTGATCGAGCCGCGCAGCCGCACGGTTGACCCGGTCGTGCTGATGGAGAGCCTGTTCAAGCTGTCCGACCTCGAAAGCCGTTTCAGCCTCAACCTCAACGTGCTCGATGCGAGCCGGACGCCGCGCGTGATGAGCCTTGCGGAGGCGCTCAACGAGTGGGTCCAGCACCAGTTTATCGTGCTGCGGCGGCGCGCCGAGCATCGGCTGCGCAAGATCGCGGACCGGATCGAGCTGCTCGACGGCTATATCGTCGCGTATCTCAACCTCGACCGCGTGATCGAGATCATCCGCACCGAGGACGAACCCAAGCCGGTGATGATCGCCGAGTTCGAATTGAACGACCGCCAGGCCGAGGCGATCCTCAACATGCGGCTGCGCAGCTTGCGCCGGCTCGAGGAAATGGAGTTGCGCAAGGAGCGCGATCTGCTCGATCGCGAACGCACCGGGCTGGAGGGCTTGCTTGCCAGCGAGGCGAAGCAGCGGACGCGGTTGAAGCGCGATTTCGGCAAGCTGCGCGATCGCTACGGCCCCGAGACGACGCTCGGACGGCGGCGGACGACGATCGAGCAGGCGACGCCGTTGCGCGACATTCCGCTCGACGCGATGATCGAGCGCGAGCCGATCACGGTGATCCTGTCGCAACGCGGATGGATCCGCGCGATGAAGGGGCATGTCGATGCCGCCGGGGTCGCAGCGGTCAAGTTCAAGGACGGCGATGCGCCGCTGTTCGATTTTCACGCGCAGACAACCGACAAGGTCCTCGTCGCGGCGGAGAACGGGCGCTTCTTCACCTTGCCGGCGGACAAGCTGCCCGGCGGGCGCGGGTTCGGCGAACCGCTCAGGCTGATGATCGACCTCGACGGCGACATCGGGATCGTCGGAGTGTTCCGGGCGAGTCTGGCCGATCGATGGATCGTCGCGGCGACGGACGGTCGCGGGTTCATCGTGCGCACTGCCGACACGTTGGCCGAAACGCGCAAGGGGAAGACCGTGGTGACGCCGCGGCTTGGCGCAAAACTCAAGATCGTGCGGCCGATTTCGGTCGAGGATGATTATGTCGGCGCGATCGGGGACAATCGGCGTCTGCTCGTCTTCCCGCTGGCGGAACTGCCCGAGTTGACGCGCGGGCAGGGGGTGCAGTTGATGCGCTTCCGCGACGGTGGTCTGTCCGATGCGATCACGTTCGTCTTCGCGAACGGGCTGAGCTGGCCAATGGGCGGCGACAGCGGTCGTGTTCGGACCGAGACCGATCTCGGCGCTTGGCGGGCGGCGCGGGGTGCTGCCGGGCGGATGCCGCCGAACGGCTTCCCGCGGGACAACCGATTCGGCTGACCGGGCGCTTCTGGAAAGCGCAGCCCAGCCGGGAGTGGAGATGGTCTGCGCGCATGAATCCGCCAGCTAAGATCTATACAAAGCCGGCTGAAATTGGCCTTCGCAGCAGCTTATTAACTATTCGACCCTAGCACCGCAGCCATGGCGCTCAGGACTCATCCTGTCTTGGTAGAAGATCCCGTGGTCGGTGCGCTGATCGCGATGGATAACAATGCCTTGTCGGTCATGCTCGTATCGCGTGCGATCGACTTGCTGCCGATTCCGGCAGCGCTGGTCACGCTCGCGTCGGGCGGGGTGCGGGTCGAAGCGTCCAATACGGCGTTCAACCTCGCGGGGCTTGGCCCGGTCGACCGGCGCCCCTCCCTCATCGTTCAGATCGAGGCGCAAATCGAAACCTTTATCCGCAGCGATGCCTTGCGGACGGAATTTCGAATCGATTTCGGCGACGTAGTCGATGGTCGGCACTATCAGGCGACGCTGGCGCGGTTGATCCGCAACCCTGAACAACGCTGCATCCTGACGCTGGTCGATCAGACCGCCGAGTTGCGCACCGAACATAATTTGCGCCGCGAGATGCTGACCGACAGCCTGACCGGCCTACCTAATCGCGCTGGGTTCAGCGACCGGCTCGAAACGCTGATCGAAAACCCGCTGACGCGTGATCGCTACGCGGTGCTGGTGATCGATCTCGACCGGTTCAGCCGAGTCAATGCGTGCCTCGGATCGATGGCGGGGGACGAACTGCTCATCACCGTGGCGCGGCGCCTGAAGGGGGCCCTTCGCGCGCAGGATGTGCTCGCGCGCACCGGGGGCGATGAATTCGCGATTCTCTTGACCCTCGAGGATGGCGCGATCGATGCGGAGCATGTCTCCAAACGTATTTTTGGCGCGCTTTCGACGCCGTTTCGCTTGTCCGATTTCGAAATCCGCGTGGCCTGTTCGATAGGCATTGCGTTCGGCGCGGCAGAGATCGACGATGCCGAGGAACTGATCCGCCACGCGCAGTTCGCAGTGAAGCGGTCGAAAGTGACCGGCAAGTCGGAGGCATACCAGACCCAGGCGTTCGACATCGCGCGCGAACAATTCGGGATCGAAACCGCGCTTCGCCGGGCGATCGAGCGCGGGCAATTGCGGTTGTGCTATCAGCCGATCATCGATCTCGCGACGGGCAAGCTCGTCGCGTTCGAAGCGCTCGCGCGGTGGCGCGACGAGGTCGGCACCGAATATTCGCCGAACGATTTCATTCCTGTTGCGGAAGAATCCGGGCTGATTGTTCCGCTTGGTCGCTGGGCAATTCAGGAGGCGGCGGCGACATTGGCCGGTTGGGACGCGCGGCTTGGCGGGGATTGCGGCATCAAGCTCGCGGTCAATTTGTCGGCGATCCAGTTGCAGCGGGATTCGATCGCGGCGGTCGTGCAGGCCGCGCTGGATTGCAACGGCCTGAGCGGACAGCGCTTCACGCTCGAGCTCACCGAAAGCGCGCTGGTCACCGATCCCGATCGCATTGCCGGAATCATGCAGGCGCTAAAGGCACTTGGCACGACGATCGCGATGGATGATTTCGGGACAGGCTATTCGAACCTCGCCTACCTCCAAAAACTTCCGATCGACGTGCTCAAGATCGATCGCAGCTTTGTGACCGGAATGCTCGCCGACCGTGACAAGATCGCGATCGTCCGTGCGATCCTGAGCCTCGCGCAGGCGCTTGGGATGAAGACCACCGCCGAGGGCGTCGAGACGATCGAATTGTCACAGACACTCGCGGCTTTGGGCTGCACCTTCGGGCAGGGCTATTATTATGCTCGCCCGTTGGAAGCGGAGGCGGCCTATACGATGCTGCTTGAGCGCCGCCACTGATCGACCGCCTCGTCGGCGAGTTGCGCGGTGCGCTCGGCGTCCGGGAAACCCTCCGCGATCCACGCATTTTCGACTTCGCGGAGCATCCGCGCAACGTCCGGCCCCTTGCCGACGCCGCGCTGGACCAGCGCGCCGCCGGTCAGCGGGAAGGCGGGGATCGCGAACGCCGCGATTGCTCGTGCGCCGTCCACCGCTGGCGTTCCAGAGGTCGTCAACAACCAGCGATCGAGTGCACCATCGCGACCTAGGCGATATGTCAGTTCCGGCGGCGTGCCTCCAGGCGCACCCAGCGCAGAGACGATCCGCTTGCGCTGTGCATTCGACAGTTTCAGGCGATTGGCGATCGCCTCGCCAAGTGCAGTGTCCCGCGGGAGGAGCGCGGCAAGCCGTCGCAAAGGGTCGGGCTTCAGGTCCGCAGCGGCTTCATAGCCCGCGACCTCGGCCAATTTGGCGACGCCCTCGATCGAGATTTCCGGCAACACCGGCAGCAGGATGTCGTGCGCGATCATCAGTTCGAGCGTGGCCACCGCGCCTTGCGCGACGAGCAGCTTGAGCAGCTCGGCCGCGATTCTTTCCCGCGACAAGGCCATCAGGTCATTCGCGCGCGCCGTGCAGGCCGCGAGCGCCGCCGCATCCGGTAGGCTGCCGAACCGCGCGTGAAAGCGGAAGAATCGCAGAATGCGCAGATGATCTTCCGCAATCCGCTGCAAGGGATCGCCGATAAAACGGACACGCCCCGCGGCGAGATCGTCGATACCGCCGAAATAATCGAAGATTTCGCCGCTCGCGGGGTCGGCATAGAGCGCATTGATCGTGAAATCGCGGCGTGCGGCATCCTCGCGCCAGTCGTCGGTGAAGGCGACGACGGCATGGCGCCCATCGGTCGCGAGGTCGCGCCGCAGGGTCGTGACTTCGACCGGCCCATCCGACAGGACCGCGGTGATCGTGCCGTGTGCCAAGCCGGTGGGAACCGCCTTGACGCGGGCGCGCTGAAGCGCCGCTAAAACGTCTTCTGGCGCCTGACGAGTCGCAAGGTCGATGTCGGACACCGGGCAGCCGAGCAACGTGTCGCGCACCGCACCCCCGACGACGCGCGTATCGCCCCCGTCCGCGCCGAGGACCCGGCACAACGCCTGCAATTCTTCGCGGTCACGCCAGCCTGCCGCGGGAAGAGTCACCCGTTCCATCGCAACCGCCGCGACAGGTTGACGATCATTGCCGCGGTCGCGCCCCAGATACGGTGCTCCCCCCACAGGATCTCGTAATAATGGCGATTGCGCCCCTGCCATTCGACACTC
This sequence comes from Sphingomonas sp. PvP055, assembly GCF_040546365.1. NCBI lineage: Bacteria > Pseudomonadati > Pseudomonadota > Alphaproteobacteria > Sphingomonadales > Sphingomonadaceae > Sphingomonas > Sphingomonas sp. PvP055. The sequence continues at coordinate 3,261,243 of NZ_JBEPNS010000001.1, read as the reverse complement.
GTTTCGATGTGGTTGCCCGAATCGAGCAGGAAATCGAGCGGCACTTCGAAGACGGCCGCGACTTCCGCTGGATTGGGTGTCAGCACCAGGTCCGGCGGGACGACGCCGATCACCGGGGTCACTTCGAATCCGGTGATGGTGCGATAGCGATCTGCCTCGCCGACGATCCTAACGGCGGCGCGGGGGAGCGCGATTTCCTCCTCCGCCTCGCGCAGCGCCGCGGCGACTGGGTCGGCATCGCCGGGGTCGATCCGGCCACCAGGGAAGGCGACCTGTCCCGCATGGCGTGTCATCGTATCGGTACGCCGAGTGAGGATGACCCCGGGCGCCGCGCGGTCGGTCACCGGCACCAGCACCGCCGCCTGCGTCAGCACGGTGGGAAGCAGATCGTGATCGACATGGTCGCCGGTGAGCAGCACGGCATCGACCGAAGACCCAGCGGTCAGCGCGTGACGGAGTCGTTCGACCAGCGTCATTCGACTGGCTCGATCGAGAAGAACGTCCCGGCGCTCCAAACCCCCGGCGGCGTGTCGGCCCCATCGATCGCGCGTTGTGCCAGATCGTAATAGACGGCGCGCGCGATCACTGCGTCCAGGCCACCGCGGACCCGCAGATACGGGCGTGGGCCGTCCTCGCCAGGTTCGAACCGCAAGGGATGGTCGGCATCCGCCGTCACGATGTCGCCCGTGTTGAGCCGAAAGGCGAGCACTGCATCACGACCGTCGCGTTCCACCTTCATCTCGACCGCAACGAACGGCGCGTCCTCCACGACGATGTCGAGCTTTTCAACCGGCGTCACAAGGACATAGCCGCCATCCGGTTCGCGTCGGAGGATCGTCGAGAACAAGCGCACCATTGCCGGGCGACCGATCGGGGACCCCTGGTGAAACCAAGTGCCGTCCCGCGCGATGCGCATTTCGCTGTCGCCGCAATGAGTCGGGTTCCAACGCTCGACTGGGGGCAGTTTATGGTCTTCGGCCAGCCGGGCGATGTCGGCGAGCGATAAGGACGAAAGATCGGGGATCGGCTCCATGGGCATGCCGACGGCGGTAGGACAGCGGGATGCGGGCGTAAAGCGGTGGCTGCGCGAAGTGCCTCGAACGCCGGTCAAGCCAGCGCATGGATCCGGGGGCAAAGCATTCCGGCGCGGGCAGGAACCGCCGCGCCCCGCGCCAGCAAGCGGTGCGGCTCGACCGGGCCCGGGACACGCCACTGGGCCGTGCGGCTGGCATCGAAACCGAAGAAGCGTCCATAATATTCCGGATCGCCGATCAACGTAAGCGCATCGCCAAGCCCCTCCTGCGCTGCTGCGTCCAGCGCCCGGTTGGTCAGCATTCGCCCGATCCCGCCGTGTTGGTGCGCCGGGTCGACCGCGACCGGTCCAATCTGCACCATCGCCACATCGTTTCCGGCATCACAAGCGAAGCGAATGGGCCAGCATTGAATCGTCCCCAGCAGGGATTCTTGTGCCAGCGCAGCGAAACTCAGCGCCGGGAGGACGGGCATCCCTTTCCGGATCCGGTATGCCGTCCTGTCGTGGCGCTCGACACCAAAAGCCTGATCGAGCAGGCGCTCGACGCGCTCGGACGCGATGTCGGCAATCGGGACGATAGTGATCGGGCTATCGATCTTTGCGGCGACCACAGGCGAGTCCTCACCGCGTCCGGTCCCGGATGAACCGACGGGGCGGGGCGCTTTAGCCGTCATGGCGTCGAACGCAAGAAAGAAGCGGTCCTGGTCATGTGGCTATTCAATCCCGTTGGCGTGCCGCGGCGGCGGCGTCAGGACGGTTCCCCTGACGCGCCGATCTGCTATGGCGCGCGCGCGTCCCTTTTATGACGTGACCGAAGTGAAGGGCTTTCCTTGGACGACCGACTGACGCTCAACGTGCACGACCTTGAAGTGCAGGTGCTGACCGGAATCTATTCCGAGGAGACGCATTTGCCGCAACCGCTGCGCATCTCGCTGACGGTCGACCTGATGATGGCGGAGCGCTATACGCCCGATACGCCGCTGAGTGCCTCGAAGAATTACCTCGATTTGAAGCATGCGGCGACCACCGCTCTGCCGGAAGGCGTGCACTTTACGCTGATCGAAGCGGTGGCAGACCACATTTGCGAAACGCTGTTCCTGCAGGACCGGCGCGTGACGCGGGTCGAAGTGACCATCGTCAAGCTCGCGATTGCAGAGGCGGGGGAATCGATCGGGATCACGTTGACGCGGCACCGCCGGTGACCGCGTGCTGCTGAACGAGGCGGTGGGTGCCGCGCTTCCGGCAACGACTGCGCTCGTCGTGGCAGACGCGGATGCTGTCTTGGTAGATGTGCTGGCGCGGCTTCGGGGGGCGGCCGCGGACGAGGCGATCGTCGTGCTGATCCAGCCCGACTTCGCGGCAATCGACCGGGCGATGCTGATCGCGGCACTTGGGCGCCTCGCGCTCGAGCTTGCGCCCAGACGGATCAACGCCATTTCGCTGGCGGATGGCGCCGCGAGCGAACGCGTTGTGGCTGCCGCCCGCTATTTAGCATTTGCGCGTTCTACCACCGGGCAGAGTCTCGTCGTCGGCTAAGCCGGCAGAAGCGGTGCCCCTGCCGCAGCGATCACTGTCCTGCTGGGTTAGCCCTTCGACCGCAGGGGCCTAGGCCGCTCAGAACCGTTGCATAATCTTCCCGTACAATCGCATTGTCGGCTTCGCTCCCGTGAAGTGCGGTATCGGGCATGGCGGCCGGCAAGCTGCACGCGAGCCGGTACCACAGCAGCGTCTCCCGGGGCGGGGGCGGGGCGGCCTGATCGACGACTTCGCTCAACGCTACTGACCACCGCGGCGGCTGGTCGGGCTGGCGCTGGACGTTGAGCGAGATCGGGCGGTGATCCGTCGTCGTGAGGAAGATTTGCGTCTCCCCTTCGCCAGGCAGAGCGCCCGCCGCGTAGAAGGCGTTGCCAATCCCGGTGACCGTTGGTGGCGCATCCGGCGCCAGCACTTCACGCACGATCCGCCGCGTGAGGGCATCATTGGTTGGCGTCCAATTGCGTTGCGCATCCGACCGGACCAGCTGAATCTGCCCCTGGTTGTTCGCCACGCCGCGCGCGAACAGCAAGACACGCATTTTGCGGTAGCGCGGCGGTCGACCATGCGAATCCAGTGGAACGTCGATCGTATACCCGATTCTCGGCGGAACGGCGCCCGTTCCGCGAATCAGAGCCGTTACGTCTGCCTCGATATAAAGCCGAACCGCATTTTGTAGGACATCTGGAGCCTCGGCCGGTTTCAGCCGAACTTGGCTTCTTATGGTCGCATCGATGATCACCGGAGAGGCGATGACCAGATCGGCATAATCCGAATAGGGTACAGCGGGGGTCTCAACCGAAACCGCGGATTCCGGCGCAATTGGAGCTGTTTGCTGTAGCGCGGCGAAGCTCGGCGTCGCTGCCAGAACGCAGGTGGCAAGCAGCCATTTCATCGGGTGAGTCATGGCGATCCGATACCCGACCGTGCCAGTTTTAAACAGAAATAATTCTGCCATGCTTAGCTTGTACGTTTGTTGCGTGAGACAAAGCGTTTGCGTCGTGGTTTTTGGCGCGATAGAGGTTGTGGCCTGTCCAGGATATATTAACCCATGACAGGCCGGATAACGAGCGGACGTTACGGATCGGGCTTGGACCGTCGTGCCGGAAAAGAGGAGTTTCGTTTCTGAATGGCTTACGCTGATCGCAATACAAGTGGCAGCCGCGCCGTGTCGATCGTGATCGTTTCGATCATCGTCGCGCTGTTCGCGTGGGGCTTCGTGAACGGTCTGACCTTCAAATACATTAAGAAGGTTACCGAGAAGTTAAACACGTTCGACGTCGTCGAGCCGCCACCGCCGCCGCCTGACAAGCCGCCGCCCCCGCCGCCTGAACAGCCGCAGCTGCAGACCCCGCCGGTCGTGTCGCCGCCGCCGATCGTGCGCGTGCAGGCTCCGCCGCCGCCGGTCACCACCGTCATCACCCCGCCGCCAAGCGCACCCATTACGGTTGTCGCCGCTGCGCCAGCACCCGTGCCTGTACCGGCTCCACCGGCGGCTCCGGTCGTCAGCAAGGCAGCTGGTCCCAAGGGTAACCCGGCCGACTGGATCACCAACGACGATTATCCGTCCGATGCGCTGAGCGCAGAAGCACAGGGTACGACGAAGATCCGTTGGGACATCAGTCCCGCAGGCCGTGTCGAGAATTGCACGATCGTCTCCTCCAGCGGCAACTCGTCGCTCGATCGCGCAGCTTGCAGCGCCTTGACGCGGCGTGGGCGCTACTCGCCTGCGCTCGACCAGAGCGGTGCGCCGATGCGGACCAGTGGCCAATCGCGCAACGTCGTCTGGCGTCTGCCCGAATAATCATCCGGCCGTGCGGCTCCCGGCGGGTCGCACGGCTTTTCAATCGAGAAGGAAGTACCCTCAATGTCGACCACCATCCTCGCCGCCGGAGCATCGGCTGCAGACAACTTTGGCTTCATGAACGCAATGAAGCAGGGCGGCCCCGTCACGTGGACGACTGCTGCGATCCTGACGATCTTCCTGTTCTTCACGCTCTACATTCTGTTCACCAAGATTTTCGAGCAGCAGAAGATCATCAACCAGGGCCGTCGCGTCCGGGCAACCTTCTGGAACTCGAACTCGCTGAAGGAAGGCGCTGCAAAGCTCGAGAAGAACTCGGCCTACAAGCAGATCGTCGACGACGGCATCGCGGCGCAAGAGCAGCACGGTCGCCTGACCGATCCGGTCGAAGCGCATGACTGGCTCCACGGTTCGCTGTCGCGTTCGGAAGCCATCATCAACTCGCAGCTGGGTGGCGGTCTCGCCTTCCTCGCAACGGTCGGCGCAACCGCACCGTTCGTGGGTCTGTTCGGTACGGTGCTTGGTATTTACCGCGCACTGATCGGCATCGGCCAGGCTGGCCAGGCATCGATCGACAAGGTCGCAGGCCCGGTTGGTGAGTCGCTGATCATGACCGCCTTCGGTCTGGTCGTCGCGGTTCCGGCAGTGCTCGCGTTCAACTATCTGCAGCGCCGCAACAAGGCGATCGCAGAGCATCTGAGCGCGTTCTCGACCGACGTTCTGGGCTACCTCGCTTCGAACGGCGCCGTCCGCCCGGCCGCTCCGCGCACCGCATCGGCCAAGGGTGCCGCTGTCGTTGGCGGCACGAAGGCTGCTGCTCCTGCAACGACCACCGCCGGCCAGGCTGGTGGCGTTCAGACGCGCGTCTAAGAACGACCCGGGGCCGTCCAGCCGGACGGCCCCGCTTTTCTCGCTACCCGGACGTGCCGGGTGGCCTGACTGATACGGATAGGATGGCCTTTCATGGCGATTAGTACTGGTGGTGCAGAAGACGCCCCGATGTCCGACATCAACACGACGCCGCTCGTCGACGTTATGTTGGTGTTGCTGATCATCTTCCTCATCACGGTTCCGGCCATTGTGCAGAGCGTCAAGCTGAAGCTGCCCGATGTGAAGTACGACCCGACCGTGACAAAGCCCGAGAACGTTTCGCTCTCGATCACGCGTGATCCCAGCGGTGCTTGCGCCGTTTATTGGGGCCTCACTCGCGTGACGCATGAAGAACTGCTCAAGCGGGCGACCGACAAGCTCAAGGAAATCGTCGACAAGGCAGGTGGCGCCGCCAACCTGACAACCGAGGATCTCCCCGAAGCGCATATCCGCGGCGACGTGGAAACGCCGTACAAGTGCATTGGCGGCGCGATCTACACGATGCAGTCGGCTGGCTTTGCCAAGGTCGGCTTCATTTCCGAGCCGCCCCCCACCGGCGGTCCGTCATCGTAAGTGTGCGCTAGCACCGAGGAGTAATACCCATGGCTATGAGTGTAGGCGGCGCCGAAGGCGAGCCCATGATGGACATGAACACGACGCCGTTGATCGACGTCATGCTCGTGCTCCTCATTATGTTCATCATCACGATCCCGATCCAGACGCACGCGGTGAAGGTCGATCTGCCGATCAACGATCCGAACCAGGTCAAGCCGGCGGTCGATCCGCAAAAAAACAAGATCGTCATAACCCCCGATGGCGTGGTTTTGTGGAACGGCGCACCGACTGACGCGGCGACATTGCAGCAGTACCTGACCCAAACGACTCAGCTGAACCCCGAGCCGGAACTTCACTTCCAGCCCGATCCGGCAGCACGGTACGAAAAGGTCGATCAGGTTCTCGCGATCATCAAGCGGTCCAACGTCTCGAAGCTCGGCTTCATCGGCAACGAGCAATATCGCGGCGAATTCTAAGCGCTATCGACATTGATCTACGTCTTTCAGGGCGGTCCTTCGGGGCCGCCCTTTTTGATTCTGGCGCCTAGAAATACGTCAAAGGTCTCGCTTGCCGACGTTTCACAAATGTGACACCTTACTGTCACAAAAATGAAACCTCTCACGCACGAGAGGGCTAGGAGGCGTGATGATGAAGTTCAGCGGTTTTGCCGTCGCGGCGATGGTGGCGGTCTCCAGTCCGGCGTTGGCGCAGGACGATTTCAACGGTGCGACGCAGATCCTTCAAGGGGACTACGCGAGCGCCGAGCGCATCATCCTCGCGCAGCAGCGGATGTTCCCGACCGATCCAGATCTGATGCTCAATCTCGCGGTCGCTTATCAGCGGACTGGACGGACGAGCGAGGCGCGTGCGCTGTACCGGACCGTGCTGTCCCGCCCAGACGAGCCGATGGACATGCCGAGCGCAACGGTGCCTCGGTCGTCCCACGCGCTCGCGAACGCTGCGCTTGGGCGTCTCGACGGGCTACAGTATAGCGCGCGCTAAACCGCGCGGCGCGGTGTGGGTTACAGCCGGGGCAGGGTAACCCCGCGCTGGCCCATGTACTTACCCGCGCGGTCGGCATAGCTCGTCTCGCACGGTTCGTTACCCTCGAGGAAAAGGAATTGGCAGGCTCCCTCGTTGGCGTAGATCTTGGCGGGAAGCGGGGTGGTGTTCGAGAATTCGAGCGTCACGTGGCCTTCCCAACCGGGTTCGAGCGGCGTGACGTTGACGATGATTCCGCACCGCGCATAGGTCGACTTGCCGAGGCAGATGACGAGGACGTCGCGCGGAACCCGAAAGTATTCGACCGTCCGCGCCAGCGCGAAGCTATTTGGGGGAATGATGCAGCAGTCGGTCTTGCGATCAACGAAGCTGTTCGATGCGAAGTCCTTGGGGTCGACGATAACGCTGTCGATGTTGGTGAAGACCTTGAACTCATCGGACACGCGCGCATCGTACCCGTAGGACGACAAGCCGTAGCTAATGCACCCGTCGCGCTTCTGGCCGTCGACGAACGGCTCGATCATGCGATGCGCGAGCGCCTGTTTACGAATCCAGCGGTCGGACATGATCGACATGCAATGCTCCTAATGAGGTGCGCCCGTTTCGCGCGATCGGCGCTAAGGAGCAAGAAATCAGTTCATCTTGCCGAGGCCAAGGTCCGCAGGCCCGAACGCGTGCGGCAGTAAAAGCGACAGCGGATAGCGTTCGACCGCATCCCCTTCAGCAGCGCCACACCAGACGATGACGTCCCTCCCGCCGACTTGCGCGGCTTCGTTGATGACTTGCCGACAGCGGCCACAGGGGCCGACCGGGCTTGTGCCGGTCGGGCGCCCATCACTGTCCATGGCACCGCCGATGATGCCGATCTCGGTCACGCGCGCTAGGTCGCCGGCGCTGCTGACCATCGCAAGCGCAACGGTTTCTGCACACAGCGAGAGGCCGTAGCTGGCGTTTTCGAAATTTGCAGCGGTGATGATACGACCGTCGTCGAGCATCACTGCCGCACCGACCGCGAAGCGTGAATAGGGTGCGTGCGCATTGAGCGCCGCGTGGCGTGCTGCAGCGATGAGAATGGCTCCGGTCGACGAATCTGTCATGGCGGCTTCCTTCATGGTCGGACGACGTCCCAATGCACCGGTTTTTCGACGCCTTCGATGTGACGGGCATCGTTGGCCTGCCACATGCGCCATGTGCGCGAAGGATATTCGGGCGCAAGATAGTTTTGGACCGCCCACACGGACCGCGGAAGATCCGCCGTCACGCCGTAAGCCAGGTCGAATGGTTTCGATATCTTGATAAGCACGGGCTTGCCAGTGTGCGCCTCGACCATCTCAAGATACTGGCGCAAGCTCTCGCGCAGGACCGCGGGGGCTGGCCGCGCGGTACAATCCGCCGAGAAATCGAGGACGACCGCTGCGGGGAGTGCATCCTCCACGCGGGGAACGGTGGTATTGAAGTTGTTGGCTTGATCGGTCGCGTTTTTGCAAAGCGAATAGCGATGCATCGCGCCCCGGGGCATTCCTGTTGCGCCGACCGCAGCCCAATTCTCTTCGAATCGCGTGTCGCGCCGGTCAGCGCCGACGGTCGCACGAAGATAGGCGAACGCCGCGCCGTCGCGTTTGACCGCCCACCAGTCGACTGGTCCATCAGCAGCGGAGACGTCGACGCCTTGGAGGGTGTAGGGGGCACCAGGCCGCCAGGTCATGGAGTAAACCCAAGCGGCGATCGCTGCCAGTCCGAGCGCCACCGCGGCAAACACAAACACAGCGACCAGTCTGCCCAAACGGCGAACGGTCAACGTCTTACCCCTAATTATGCTTTGATGTGGAGGACGCAGATCAGCGTGAAGAGGCGTCGTGCGGTGTCGAAATCGATTTCGATCTTTCCCGCCAGCCGTTCCCGCAGGAGTTCTGCTGCCTCATTGTGGATGCCACGGCGCGCCATGTCCACCGTTTCGATCTGAGCAGGCGTCGCGTTGCGGATGGCCTGATAGTAACTATCACAGATTGCGAAGTAATCTTTGATTGGACGACGAAATCGACCCATTCCGAGGACGTAGGTTTCGAGCAGCGTATCGTCTTCGCGGTGGATCGCGATCGCCAGCCGTCCCTCCTCCACCGCCAGCGCAATCCGGTACGGGCCAGCATAGCCGTCGGGATAGTCGCGTTGCGGCGCGAAATGGTTGCCTTCGATCAGATCGAAGATCGCGATCCGTCGCTCCTGCTCGATATCCGCCGACCGCCACAGAATCGTACGTTCGTCGAGCGTGACGGCAATGATGCGCGGATCGGCCATGTACCCGCCGTAGATTGGAAGGGCAGGGAGAATCAACGCTTTCTAGCGGGTGACGTGAAGGTAGCGTGGTACGGCGTTCGGCCTGCCGGACTTATACAAAGGTTATCCACAGGGTTGCCCACGCGGCTTACCGGACTTGTCCCATGGTTATGCCGCGTTTGTGCCGACGTTGTCCCGCGCTTGTCCACCGCTTATCCCCATAGCTCTGCACCAGCTTTCCCAGACTTATGCCGGACTTATCCACAGGTGCGACGAGCGGCCCGGCGCAACGCCCTTGAGCCGCCGCCCCGAGAGGTCCAAACCGCGCCGCATGGCCACTGCATTTGCTCCTCCCCCCGTTGTTCCAGAGATGGTTTCGCTTCCCCAGAACGTTGAGGCCGAAGCGGCGATGCTGGGCGCGATGATGATCGACAACCGGCTCGCCGACGATCTGGTCGACAAACTCAACGCCGAGCATTTCTTCGAGCCGCTCCACGGTCGCATTTTCAGCGCAATCAAGATGCTGCGCGGCAACGACATGCTGGTGACCCCGGTGACGTTGCGTCCGATGTTCGAGCAGGACGCAGGGATGCGCGAGCTCGGCGGTCCGGCGTATCTCGCACAGCTGACGGGAAGCGGCGCGGGCCTGATCGGCGCACGTCAGTTCGCGCAGCAGATTTATGACCTTGCGATGTTGCGCACGTTGGTGACGGTCGGTCGCGGGTTGGTCGATCGGGCAATGGACACGTCCGAGGAGGTCAATCCGCGCGCGCAGATCGAGGCGGCGGAAGAGGAATTGTTCAAGGTCGCGGCGGATGGCGGCAGCGAAACGGCGATCAAGTCGTTCGCGCAAGCCACCACCCTGGCGGTCAAGAATGCAGAGAAAGCGCTCAACAGCGGCGGAGGGCTGTCCGGCATCACGACGGGGCTCGACAGCGTCAACGCCAAGATCGGCGGCATGCATCACAGCGATCTCATGATCCTCGCCGGCCGCCCCGGCATGGGCAAGACCTCGCTTGCGACGAACATTGCCTTCAACGCCGCGGCGCGCTGGATGCGTGACATGCAGGACGGGATCAAGCCGGCCGACTCGGTCGGGGCCAAGGTTGCGTTCTTCAGTCTGGAAATGTCGGCAGACCAGCTTGCGACGCGTATCCTGTCCGAGCAGGCGCGGATCAGCTCGGAAGCGCTGCGCATGGGTAAAATCAGTCGCAACGAGTTCAATCAACTCGCGGCCGCGGCGGCGGATCTCGAGAACCTTCCGCTCTATATCGACGATACCGCGGGCCTGACGATCGGCGCGCTGCACACGCGGATGCGGCGGTTGCAGCGGCGTCACAATAACGAGATCGGGTTGGTGGTGGTCGATTACCTCCAACTGCTGACCGGGTCGGGCAAGAGTTCGGAGGGCAACCGCGTGCAGGAAATCTCGGAGATTTCGCGCGGTTTGAAGACGCTGGCGAAGGACATGAATGTGCCAGTTATGGCGTTGTCGCAGCTCAGTCGTGCGGTCGAAAGCCGCGAGGACAAGCGACCGATGCTGTCGGATCTGCGCGAATCGGGATCGATCGAGCAGGACGCCGACATCGTGTTCTTCGTGTTCCGCGAGGATTATTACGTCGCCGCACGCGAGCCCAAGCGCCCGGTCGAAGGCGACAATCCCAAGGTGTTCGAGGATCACGCGCAATGGGCATTGGAAATGGAGCGCGTGTTCGGTCTGGCCGAGCTGATCGTCGCCAAGCAGCGCCACGGCGCAACCGGCAAGGTGATCCTGAAGTTCGAGCCGAGCGTGACCCGGTTCAGCGATTACGTAGGGTATTAAGGCGGCGTTCCCGGTTTCAACCGGGACGCCTACGCTTTAGAATACTGGCTCTTCACCCGGCTTCTCCGGTACGTGGATGCCGCATTCCACCTTGTCCCAACCCCGCCAGCGTCCGGCGCGGGGATCTTCCCCGGGCTGGACCTTCGACGTGCAGGGCGCGCATCCGATCGACGGATAGCCTTGTGCTTCCAGCGGGTGGCGTGGGAGTTCGTACTCTGAGAAATACGCTTCCAACTTGGTCTTGTCCCAATCCGCGAGCGGATTGATCTTCAAGCGTCCTTCGTCTTCTTCGAAGCGGGGCATCGCAATCCGCGTGCCAGCCTGGAAACCCTTGCGTCCCGAGATCCACGAATCGAACGGCGCCAGCGCACGCCGCAGCGGCTCTACTTTGCGCAGGTCGCAGCAGCCGTCGGGGTCGTAATTCCAGCGCAAACCGGTGGCGTCCTTGGCCGCGAGCAACCGCGGGTCCGGGCGGAAGACGCGCAAGTCGGTGAGGCCGAGCTTCTCCGACAGCTGATCGCGATACGCCAGCGTTTCCCCAAAGATCTTCTGCGTGTTGAGGAAGATCACCGGAATGTCGCGGTCAACCTGCGCGATCAGGTGCAGCAGTACCGCGCTCTCTGCGCCGAACGACGAAACAGCGGCGACCCGACCGCGCAGCTCTCCCGTCAGCAGCTCGCCGAGCAAGTCACCCGTACCGACGCCGGCGAAGCGCGCTTCCATCGCGGCTGCGTCGGCGGGCGAGAAGGGGGCAACGTCGATGATGTCCAGGCGGTGGGCAACACTAGCCATGCCGCAGTTTCCAAACCGGAACCTGACCATCGGCGGCCTTTTGATAGACGTGGTCGTAGCGGGTCAGCGCCGCTTCCAGCGTTGCCGAATCGATCTCTGCCTCCGGCGCGAAGCTGTCGAACCCACATCGCTTCATCAGCGGCATCTGATCGACCAGCACGTCGCCCTGCGCGCGCAGTTCGCCCTGATACCCGGCCTCCCGCAAGATCCGCGCGGCGGAATAGCCGCGACCGTCGCGGAAGCTCGGGAAGCTGACTTCGACCAGCGCGATCCGGTCGAGGTGCGGGAGCAGCGCGCGCGCATCCTCGCCCGCTTCAAGGCGGACTGCGGTTGCGTTGGCCTGGTCCTCGAGGAAGGCATCGAGCGTGACCGCTGGCTCGTCGGAGCCGATGGCGATGGTCGCGTTATCCATAAAGGGCCTCCTTGAACGGGTCCATGCCGAGCCGGCGGTAGGTATCGAGGAAGCGTTCGCCCGCCTCGCGCTTGTCGAGATAGACGTTGGTCACGGTCTCGACCGCGTCGACGATGCCGTCTTCGCTGAAGCCTGGCCCGGTGATCCGCGCAAGGCTCGCGTCTTCCGCGCCCGAGCCGCCGAGGAGGAGCTGGTAATTCTCGGTGCCCTTCTTGTCGACGCCGAGGATGCCGATGTGGCCCGCGTGGTGGTGGCCGCAGGCGTTGATGCAGCCGCTGATCTTCAGCTTCAGTTCGCCAAGGTCGCGCTGGCGCTCGGGGTCCGCGAAGCGGGTGGCGATCTTCTGCGCGACGGGGATTGAGCGGGCGTTGGCTAGGCTGCAGTAATCGAGGCCGGGGCAGGCGATGATGTCGCTGATCAGATCGATGTTGGCAGGCGCCAGACCGGCCGCATCGAGTGCGGTCCAAACATGGTGAAGGTCGCTTACAGCGACGTGCGGCAGGACGATATTCTGCGCGTGGGTTACGCGTAACTCATTGAAACTGAACCGCTCTGCCAAGTCGGCCATGAGGTCGATCTGGTCGGCCGTGGCGTCGCCGGGGATGCCGCCGGTGGGCTTCAGGCTGATCGTGACGATCGCGTAGCCGGGTTGCTTGTGGGCGACCGTGTTCTGCGCGCGCCAGGCGTCGAACGCCGGGTTGGGCGCGGTATCGGCCTGAGGGCCAAACGTGGCGAACGTTGGGGGGGCGAACATCTTGGTAATGCGGTCGAATTCGGCTTTGGGCGGGTCGAGGCCGAGCGCCTTGACCGCGACGAACTCCTCCTCGACCTGGCGGCGGTATTCGTCCGCGCCGAGTTCGTGGATCAGGATCTTGATCCGCGCCTTGTAGATATTGTCGCGGCGGCCGTAGCGATTGTAGACGCGCAGGCACGCCTCGACATAGCTCAGCAGATCGTCGGCGGTGATGAAGTCCTTGATTTCAGGCGCGATCATCGGGGTGCGGCCCATGCCGCCGCCGACGAAGATGCGCCCGCCGAGCACACCGTCACGCTCGACTAGCTGGATGCCGATGTCGTGGAGCCGCATCGCCGCGCGGTCCTCGTCCGCGGCGATCACCGCGATCTTGAACTTGCGGGGCAAGTAGCTGAATTCGGGATGGAAGGTGCTCCACTGGCGGAGCAGCTCGGCCCACACGCGCGGATCCGCAACTTCGTCCGCGGCAGCGCCGGCGAACTGGTCGGAGGAGATGTTGCGGATGCAATTGCCGCTGGTCTGGATCGCATGCATCTCGACCGTCGCCAGTTCGGCGAGGATGTCGGGCGCTTCGGACAGCTTGATCCAATTGTACTGGATGTTCTGCCGCGTCGTGAAATGGCCGTATCCACGGTCGTATTTGCGCGCAATGTGGCCGAGCATGCGCATTTGACGCCCGTCCAGCGTCCCATATGGCACCGCTACGCGCAGCATATACGCATGAAGTTGCAGATACAGACCGTTCATCAGCCGGAGCGGCTTGAATTGATCCTCTGTGATCTGGCCCGCGAGGCGGCGCTTCACCTGGTCGCGGAACTCCTCGACGCGGGCATGGACGATCGACTGGTCGTACTTGTCATATTTATACATGGGCAATTCCGGGCAGGATCGCAGAAGAATTTTTCACGCAAAGGCGCGAAGCCGCGAAGAAGGAAGGCGATCGATTTGCGCCAAGGCGCAGGGGCATGATTTTGCGCCTTTGCGCCTTTGCGAGATCAGAAATCATATCACCCAGCTTCCAGCGTTCGGGTCGGCGGGCTTGAGCGTCAGGTCGGGCCGCACCGTCGGGCCGAGCGCCCGGACGCGATCCTTGATGTGCGCGGGGCGGGGGCCGTCCGCGGTGACAGTGGCGTCGATCACATAGGGGCCGGTGACATGCCGCGCGGCTTCCTCGACCCGCGCGATGCTCTCGCCCTGGTCGGCGACGTCGCCCGCATCCTCGATATGACGCGACCAGCCATTGCCGGTCCACCAGATCACATCGCCCGTCGGCAAGTCGTTCCCGGTCAGCACTTTCACGCAACAGTCTCCGCTAACGTCCCGGCGATGCGCGCCCAGGACCCCAATTTGTCTTCCGCGTCCGACAGCTCGACCACGTCCCCCACCACGATGATGGCGGGCGAGGCGACGCCCTCACGCTCGACCATCGGGCCGAGATCGGCGAGCAAGGTCCGGATCGCGCGATGCCCTTCCAGTGTCCCGCGTTCGAGCACGGCGACCGGGGTTTCGGGCGCCACGCCATCGCGCATCAACTTGTCGGCAATGTCGGGCGCGGTCACGACGCCCATATAGATGACCAACGTGCGGCCCTTGCCCGCGAGCCCGGACCAATCCTGTTCGGCCAGGCCCTTGCACTGGCCAGCGACGAAGCTGACCGCGCTGGAATGATCGCGGTGCGTGAGCGGGAGCATCGCCTCCGCTGCACAGCCGAGCGCTGCCGATACGCCGGGGATCACCTCGACCGGGAGCCCGGCGGCGCGAACCGCCTCGACTTCCTCGCCACCCCGTCCGAAAATGAACGGATCGCCGCCTTTTAACCGCACAACGACGCTGCCTGCCGTCACATGTGCGACGATCAGCGCATTAATCGCCTCCTGCGGCAGCGTATGCCGCGCGCGCTTCTTGGCGACGGAGATGCGTTGCGCGCCGGCTGGGGCGATATCGAGCACGCGGCGATCGATCAGGCCGTCATGGACGACGACGTCCGCCTGTTTCAGCGCCTCGACCGCGCGGACGGTGAGCAGGCCAGGGTCGCCGGGACCCGCGCCGACGAGAATGACTCGCCCGCGGGCGGTTGGATCTAGGAGGCTTGCCATCGCTGTCAGATGGGCTGAACCAGTCCGCGCGGCAATTCAAGGATGCTTTGGGGGGAGGTAGGCATTCTTTTCCACCACCGCGGCTGTTTGCCTGGCCTGAACGGCGGAAAGCGCCGCGCGCGGGGTTGCGACGGCGGCCATCGAGGCGGCGGCATGGGAAACAGCCCCACCGATACGGCTGCTTGTGACGCGCGGCGTGTGCGCCTAGCAATGACCGGCAATGCGATCGATTTGCAAAGAAACCCCAGTTCCAGGATTTCGTCCGATGCTCACCAAGACTTTCGTGGCGCTCAGCGGAGCGACCCTGTTGCTCGCCGGCTGTGGCAGCAAGACCGCGACCGACGGCAACACCACGACCACTGCCACGACGACTGCGACACCGGCGGCGACGCGCGTGCGCGGCGTGGTCCAGAAGGTCGATGCCAATGCCCTGACGATCCAGGGGTA
This sequence comes from Sphingomonas sp. PvP055, assembly GCF_040546365.1. NCBI lineage: Bacteria > Pseudomonadati > Pseudomonadota > Alphaproteobacteria > Sphingomonadales > Sphingomonadaceae > Sphingomonas > Sphingomonas sp. PvP055. The sequence goes on along the minus strand of NZ_JBEPNS010000001.1, from coordinate 3,245,849 downwards.
TGACGGTAAGACCTCCGCCGTCCCGATCGACGCCAAGACCGGGTTCGCCTGGGTTGTCGGGTCGAGCCTCGCGACGCTCAAGACGGGCGACTTCATCGGCACCGCGACCACTGGTCCGGATAGCGCGCTGCGCGCGGTCGAAGTGGTGATCTTCCCGGAATCGATGCGCGGTTCGGGTGAGGGGCATTACGGCTGGGACGTTCCCGGTGTCGTCGCCGCATCGGGCGGTTCCAGCGCGGGTAGCAGCGGGATGACCAACGGCACGGTCCAGGAGCAGAGCGGGATGACCAACGGCACCGTTCAGGAACAGAGCGGGATGACCAACGGCACGGTTTCCAGCACAGCCGGGACCGCCGGGGAAACCATGCTGACCGTTTCGTACAAGGGCGGCACCGCGAAGGTGCTGGTCCCCGCCGGAACCCCGATCGTCCGGTTCGAGCCGACGGAGCGTTCGGTCGTGGCGAAGGGGCAGAAGGTGTTCGTCGTCCAGACCGCGGACGCGCCAGGCGCGAAGTTCGTCGCGGTCGGCAAGGACGGCCTCACCCCGCCGATGTAAACGCCCCAAGAACCACCGACGGGGCGCTGACCGAGCCAATCTGGCGCGGGCCAGCGCCCCGATCCGGCGCGTGGATGGTGACGGCGGCGTTAGCGCCGCCGCCGGATCAATGCGTCGTCTGGTAAGACCCTGGGGTCCCGCCGACCCGGAACAGTCCGGTCTGGCGGGTGAGCGATGCCACCTCGTCGGTCAGGTTGCGCGCGGCGGCGGAGGTTTCCTCCACCATTGCGGCGTTTTGCTGCGTGGCCTGTTCCATGCTGCCGACCGCGACGGTGATCTCGGTGATCGCCGAGGACTGGGCGAGATTGTCGGTGACCATGCCCGACAGCCGCGTGTGGACTTCGCCAACATCGGCAGTGATCGCGACAAAGGCGTCATCGACCTTCTCGACCGCATTGACCGCGGTGATGATGTCGGTCTGCGTCAGCGTCAGTTGGTCGCGCGCGCGCTTCGCTTCTTCCTCGGCGCGCATTGCCAGCGCACTGACCAGATCCGCGACGACCGCGAACCCGCGCCCGGCTTCTCCCGCGCGACCCGCTTCGACCGCTGCGTTCATCGCCAGGACGCGAGTCTGGAACGCGATCTTGTCGAGCCCCTCGATCACGTCGTCGATCCCCTTGGCGCTATCCGATACGCGCTGCATCGCCTGTTTGGCTTGCCCGGCGGTGGCGCGTCCGTCCCCGACCGTTGCGATTGCCTGATCGGCGCGTTTGACGGTGTGTCCGGCGGTTTCGGTGCTGGTCTTGATCCGACTGTCGATCTGCATCAGCGCGGCGGACGACTGTTCCAGGCTGGCCGCGTTGCTTTCGGTGCGGCGCGCGAGATCCTGCGATGCGATCGAAATCTCGCCTGAACCCGTGCGGATTGCATCCGCGCTGGCGCCGACCGCGCCGATCGTCGAGCGCATCTTCTCGAGGGTCGCGTTGTAGCTTTTCTCGAGTTCGGCAAAGGACGCTGGCAAACCGCGCAATTCCTGGGTCAGGTCGCCATCGGACATGGTCGTCAGCGCCTTGCCCAGCGCGGCGATCGCCTGGTCGCGTTCGACCTGCGCTTCTTCGAAATAGATCGATACCGACAATTCCATGTCGAGCAGCGCGGCCTTGACCACCGCGATGCTGACCGCGACCGGATCGGGGCCACGGAACAGCGTCAGCAGGCGGCGCCACGGCGACATCGCGCGGTGAAGGTTCCCGATCAGGGATTCGAGGACGAGCGCATAACCGCCGATATACCAGCGGGGCTCAAGGCCGATGCGTGCGTGCACCGACCCGATCCGTCGAACGCTGGTGTAGAAGTCGTCGTTGAAGGAACCGTCGAGGATTCGCCGCCAATGCGCCTCCTGCGCGGCCTTGGCCTTTTTCATGTGCGCGTCGCCGCGGAAGAAGGCGGCGGTCTCCGGCGTGGCGCGCGCACTGTCGTAGAAACGATCGAGTGCCGGGCCGATCAGCCGGGAGACCAGCGGGAGGACACCAGCGAGGGTGGCGCGCTGCTTCTGGTCCATCCCCATGAATGTAAGACGTTCTGCTACAACCTTATTCGACATGCTTGATCTTCCCCGGCGGATGCCCGCCAACACCCGGGCACACTCTCTGTGTTATAGGCGGCGCGAGCAGTGCCGGTCGCCGGGCAGGGGACTTTTGCGGTCAGTGGCGGTGTCGTCCGAGAGGACGCCAAAAAAAAGGGGAGCGATCGTGCGATCGCTCCCCTTCCGAGAGTCGGTTCCGATCAGGCGATCAGAACTTGGCCTTGAACCCCGCATAGAAGCGGCGGCCGATCGGCTCGTAGATGCCCGAGCCACCACCGATGCCGGTCGAACCGAGCGGCGGGATGCGGTTGGTGAGGTTGTCGAGCCCGACGTAGAACTGCGATCCACCCTGGATGTTGAGGGCAAAGCGCGCGTTCATGTAAACGACGTCGGGGTAGTACGGGATGCTGTAGCGATCCGCATTCTGCGGGGCACGACCCTGATAGGCCTTGGTGTCCTCGATGAGGCCGACCGCCATCTTCGAGAGGTAGTTGAACTGATAGTTCATCTCGAACGGACCGAAGCCGGCGTTCAGGTTCCAGAACAGCTTGTCGCGCGGGCTGGGAAGCTCGCCGAGCTGGTTGTCGCCGAAGGTCGGCTGGCTCGGATCGATGAACGCGGCGTTCTCGAACTGGTGCGTGTAGATCAGGACCGAGCTCGCCTTCACGAAGCCGAAGTCATGGTTGTAGCTCAAGTTCACGTCGAGACCGCGCGTGCGCAGGCTGGCGTAGTTGAGCAGCGTCTGCTGAAGGCTGCCTTCGAGGATTTGGAACGGCACTTCGCCGTTCGGCCCGGTCTGACCCGCACCGACACGGGTGAACAGGTTGCAGAACTGGCCGCCGCCGGTCGGGGAATCGTAGCAGCTGTTGGCGATCTGTTGCGCGGTCGGCGCAGTGATCACGTTGGCGACCTTGATGTTGTAGTAATCGACCGACAGCGTGAGCCCGCGCGTGAAGCGCGGCTTCAGGATGATCCCGTAGGTGTAGGAGTCCGACTTCTCCACCTTCAGGTTGGGGTTGCCGCCGCTGTTGATCTCGAGCGACTGTTGGTAAAGGTAGTTATAGTTGGTCGGAATGCCGGCAGCGGCACAGTTCGCCGCGCGGAATTGCGTGCCGGTTGCGATGAAGTTGGCCGAGCACGGATCGTTGAAGTTCGTCGCGAAGTTCTGGCCCTGCGGCGAGTAGAGTTCCGACAGGTTCGGTGCGCGGACGGCGCGGGCGTAGGATGCGCGGAAGCTGATGTCCGGGATCGGCGAATAGTTGCCGCCGAAGTTGTAGGTGTAGGCCGTCCCGGCGCTGCTGTTATAGTCGGAGACACGACCAGCGGCGGTGAAGCTCAGGTCCTCGGCAAAGCGCATGTTCTTCAGGACGGGGATCTGGACTTCGCCATACGCTTCCTTCACCTCGAACGCAGGCGGTGCGAAGGTCGAGAGTGCGTTGTAGAAGGTGTAGCCGCTTTCAACCAGGGGATCCGGCTTGAAGTAGTTGGTCTCGCGACGATACTCGCCACCAACCACGAAGCGGAGCGGGCCGCCCGGCAAGTTGAAGAAGCCGCTCGTGTCGCCGTTGACGAAGCCCGAGATGTCGAGCTGCGTGATCTTGCCGCGCGAGATCGTGTCCTGCAGCACATACTGCTTGGCCGCGTTCGAGATGTTGCCCTTGCCGAACAGGTTGATCGGCTGGCACGCCGCGATGTCGGCGGCGAGGATGGCGGGGTTGCCGCCGATGTCGGTGCCGCCGCGGGCAGCGCTGATTTGCGAACCGCAGACGATCTGGCCGGCGCCGTTACGCTGCGCGTCGAGGCCGAGCAGGAAGCGCTGGACGTTCAGGTTGCCGAGAACCCGCGTGTCTTCGCGGAACTCGCCGTAGTTAGCGGACAGTTCATAGCGCCAGTCGGTGTTGAACTTTCCGCGGATGCCGCCGACGATGCGATAGGTCTGGCGCTTGGACTGCTCCGACCGGACGCCGAGATCGACGAGGTTCTTGCGGACCGTGAAGCGCGTTGCGTCGGTGAGGGTTGCCGGATCGGCGCCACCGGCGACCAGCGCGTTGGTGATCGTCGTGCGGGCCGCTGCGCTCAGATACGGGTTGTCCAGACGCGGACGCTCGAACGTCGAGGTGTCATACCCGGCGAGCGTTGCGCCGGTGATGAACGCCGGCCCCGAACTGCCCTGGCCGTAGGTTTCAGTGCGCGAGTAGGACGCCTCGACGAACGGTACGAGCGCCTCGGAGATTTCGTAATGGCCGACGAGGTTTGCCGAATAGCGATCGAGCGCGGGCTGGATCTGAACCAGCTGGCCTTCACGGTTGGTGTCGCCGTTGCCGCCGACGAACGGCGCGCCGCTCGGCGAGCTGCTGTTGGTGCCAATGCCGACGCGCGTACCGGTCTGCGGGGTCAGCGAGCCATCGGGCTGGAACAGATAGTTGCACGAGAAGCGACGGCCGGTGGCGTCCGCGCCGCAAGCGCCGGTCGGGCTGGCGAAGGTCGCCATGCCGCCCGCTGCGATCGTTCCCGAGCGGATGTCACGGAAGAAGGTGTTGTCCGGGATGCCGTCGAAGTTCGGCAGCGTCTGCCCGGACGCGATCCCTGCGGAGTCGGTGTCGGTGCCGACGAAGGCGTCATTCTGCTGCAGCGCGCGACGGTCCGATGCGTACACGCTGTTCTGGCGCGCATATTCCGCATTGATCGCGATGTTGCCGCGACCCTCGGAGAAGTTCTTGCCGGCGAGCACGCTGCCGAAGAACGAACCGGCGTCGCCATACTGGCTGATGCCGCCCTGAACGCGGGCTTCGAGGCCCTGGTAATTGTCCTTCAACCGGAAGTTGACGATGCCAGAGATGGCGTCCGACCCATAGACGGCGGATTCACCACCGGTCACAAGGTCGATGCTCTCGATCAGGTCCGACGGGATCGTGTTGATGTCGACCGAGACGGCGTTGTTGAGGATGTCCGAACCGACGTGGCGGCGGCCGTTGACCAGCACCAGCGTGCGCTGCGTGCCGAGGCCGCGCAGATCGAGCAGGTTGAGGCCGGCAGTGCCGAGGAAGCGGGTCGAGTTCGCCTGGCTGAACGTGCTCTGCAGCTGGGGCAGAGTGTTGAGCGTGTCACCGATCGAAACGCGCGACGTCGCAAGCAGTGCGGTCGGCGTGATCGTCGTGATCGGGCTGGTCGAGGTCGCGTTGGGGCTGCTGATGCGCGAACCAGTGATGACGATGTCCTGCGGCGCGGCGGCGGTATCGGCCTGCGCGCTGGTGTCGGTGCCGACAGTGGTCGTGGTCTGCGTCTCCGCACGTCCGTCGGCGCTGGTGGCGGTTTGCGCGAAGCCTACGGCCGGGAATGCCGAAAGCGCACTGACGAGCGCCGTCGCCTGCAGAAATCTGTTAAATTTCATGGTAGTTCCCTGTTTACTTGATACTCTTCAGGGCTCGTTAATCGAACGGTTTGGAAAGGTTATGCAACCAGAACTGAACGTATTCGTGGCGATACGGTATCTTTTACAACCATATGTTGCAGAACTGTCACATCACTGACGATGTTGAAATCATTACGAAAGCGTAACGTGCTTTGATGCATTCGAACCGTTCTGGTTCGCCTTTTGGTGATTTTTCGAATGGTTTCTACGAAGCCTGTCCCGATCACGGCCAAACGGTGCGGGTGCGGCTGGCAACCAATGCGGATCGGGTCTAGGAAAACCGCGTGACCGCTGCGCAAACCCGTTTCATCGACGCCGTCCGCGCCCGCTTGGGCGATGCGGCCGTGACCACCGAATCCTTCGACATCGCCCCGTGGCTGACCGACTGGCGCGGTCGCTATCACGGGGCGAGCGCGGCGATCCTGTCGCCGGACAGCACCGCTGGCGTCGCCGCGATCGTCGGGCTGGCGCGTGATCATGGCGTTCCTCTGGTGCCGCAGGGCGGCAACACCTCCATGGTGGGCGGCGCGACGCCGCCGGCGGATGGCTCCGCGCTGATCCTTTCGTTGCGCCGCATGAACCGGATGCGCAGGCTCGATCCCGCGGCTGGGCTTGCTGTCGCTGAGGCGGGAGTGATTCTTCAAGACCTGCATGCCGCGGCGGAAGCGGAGGGGATGCGGTTCCCGTTGACGCTTGGCGCACGCGGAAGCGCCACCGTCGGCGGGCTCGTGTCGACCAATGCGGGCGGCACGCAAGTGCTGCGCTTCGGTCCGATGCGCGCGCTCGTCGCCGGGCTTGAGATCGTCCTGCCCGATGGGCAGGTGCAGGATGGATTGTCCGCGCTCAAGAAAGACAATCGCGGCTACGACCTGACTCAGTTGCTGGTCGGTGCCGAGGGCACGCTGGGGGTGGTAACCGCGGCGACGCTACGGATCGTTCCGGCCGAGGCGGATCGGGCGACCGGCTGGATCGGGGCCGAGAGCCCGCAGGCCGCGTTGACGTTGCTGCGCATGCTGGAGCGGCGTTCGGGCGATGCGATCGAGAGCTTCGAGCTCGTTCCCGGTGAGATCCTCGATCTCGTGCTGAAGCATGTTCCCGGCACGCGGGCTCCGCTTGAAGCCCGCCATCCGTGGCTGGTGCTGATCGATTACGTCACCAAGACCGCGCAGCCAAATGCGCACGATGCGCTGGAGCAACTGCTCACTACGGCGCTGGCGGACGGTCTGGCGCGCGATGCGGTGGTCGCAGCAAGCATGGCGCAGGCGGCGGCATTCTGGCGGTTGCGCGACTCGATTTCGGAAGCCGAACGCGCCGAAGGCCCGACGATTGCGCACGATATTTCGGTCGCGGTCGATGCGATGCCCGACTTTTATGGTGCGCGCGGCGGCGGCGGTAGAGGCGGCGTATCCGGGGGTCCACGCGACCGGGTTCGGGCATCTCGGTGACGGCAACGTCCATTTCCACGTCAACGCGCCCGCGGGATTACAGCATGATCCCGTTGCCGCTGACCGGTGGCAGCGCGAGATCGGCGCCCCCGCCAGCCGGATGGTCTATGATCTGGTCGTGGCGGCGGGCGGGTCGATTTCCGCCGAACATGGCATTGGGCAGATGAAGCGGGACGAGCTGGAACGGCTGTCGTCTCCCGCCCGGATCGCGGCGCTGCGGGCGATCAAGCACGGGCTCGATCCCGACGGGTTGATGAACCCGGGCAAGCTCCTCGCCCTTGCAGAAAACCGAAGCGCACCATAGACGGCGAACCCAAGGCGTGGGGGACCTGCGCGCGACTTTTACCAATGGAGACGATCATGGCCAGCGCGCCGCAAACCCTTCCCCTGTTTTACAATGCGCTCGAGCCGCTTTCCAGCGAGACGCACGCGACCTTCCGGTTCAACGCGGGCGATGCGGCACCGTTTCTGGTCAACCAGCATGCCATTCCCGTCACCGTCGACGAATTCGTCGCGACCCAGCCGTGGTTGCCGATCGTTTTCACCACGGGGGCGGATTCGATCCCGATCGCGCTGATGGGCCTGAACGAGGGCGTCAACGTCTTCGTCGGCGATGACGGCAAGCTGATCGAGGACAAGGTCTACATCCCGGCGTACATCCGCCGCTATCCGTTCATGCTCGCCCGGCTTCGTCCGGATGCGCAGGACCTGTCGCTGTGCTTCGACCCGACCAGCCCGACGATCGGCGCGTTCGACGAAGGCGAGGCGCTGTTCGCCGATGGCAAGCCGACCGAGCTCGTCCAGAACATCCTCGGCTTCAACGAGCAGTTCGAGCAGGCTGGCGCACGCACCGCCAATTTCATGACCGAGCTGCGCGAAATGGACTTGCTGATGGACGGCGAGTTTACGCTCAACATGGCGGGCAACGATCAACCGTTCATCTATCGCGGCTTCCAGATCGTGAACGAAGAGAAACTCAACGATCTGCGCGGCGACCAGCTTCGCAAGATCCAGAAGTCGGGCTTGCTGCCGCTCGTCTATGCGCACCTGTTCTCGCTCACGACTCTGCCGCAGATCTTCGACCGCCAGGTCAAGCTGGGCAAGGCCCCGGCGCCGCAACTGGTAAACTGAGCCGGGCCTGCGGCAAACGCCGCATATGCCCTGCTACCAAGAACCCCGTCGCGCTGCGGCGGGGTTTTTTGTTGTTCTGAAACAATGCCTTATCGGTTTATCGACTGATTTTGCGATGAAAATTGCGGCGGGTGCGCAGATCGCGGCGATTTCGTCTTGAACCCGGAAAACCGCTTACCTATATCGGTCTTACGCGGTTTCGTGTTCCCCCCTTTCGCGGGGCCGCGCGACGCTCCTTCGGGAGTGTCTCCTCCCTGAACCTTGGCCACCGCGTGCACTGCACGCGGTGGTTTTTTTATGTCCTTTATTCCGCCGCGATCGCGTGCGGCGCCGTGATGCGCCCGCTTGCCTCGGCTTCGACCGAATCGATCATCGCGCGAAGCAAGCGCGCGGTTTTGTGCAGGCCGTCACCCGGCAAGTCGCCGGCCGGATCGAGATACAGGGTCCGGTCGAATTCGATCTGGATCGCATGCACGACGCCGCCCTGCGCCTGCGTGTCGAGGATGTGCGCGCCGGCATAGGGCGTGTTGCGGGCGCACGGAATTTCGGCGGCCCGAACGGTGCGTTCGATCGCGTCGACGAAGCGTGCGCCGGCGCTGCGGCCGTGACGATCCCCCAGCACGATCCGCGGGCCGCCAAGGCCGAGGCTGGGCATCGAATGGACGTCGAGCAGCACCGCTATGCCGAAGCGGGCGCGCGCCGCCTGCAGCGCACCGGTCAGCGCCGCATGATAGGGGCGGTAGTCCTGCGTGATTCGCGTTGCGATATCGTCCGCGCCAAACCGCCGCCTCCACAAGTCCCCCGCTCCGGCGACTCGCCGCGGGATCAAGCCGAGCCCGCCGCGCACTTTGGCGGAGGCGATAGGAGTTCCGGTCGCGCGCGCGCCCTCGTCGATTGCCGGATCGCGTTCCTGTTCGTTGCGGTTGAGATCGATCCACGCCCGGGCGCGACGCTGGATCAGCATCGTCTCATCCTTGTGGGCGAGCAGCGCGACCGCATCGACATAGCGGTCCTCGAGCACGGTCACCGCGACGAACGGAACGCGCAACGCGGCCAGCAGCGCGGCTGGATAGTCGCGTCCGGCGTGCGGGACCGATACAATCACCGGACTGGCGGGAATCGTGCCCCCGAAACGGTCGAACGGCGGTCGCAGCGGGGCAGGGGCATGGGGATCGAAAGCGGCCATATTGGCCTATAGTAGCACAGCCCGTGCGGCGATCCGGCTGGAAAATCTTAAGGCCTTCGCGCATACAATACCCCAAATTCGGGCGTTTTGGCCCGACGGAACGTACCAGGACGCAATGGCATGATCAGGATCTTGTTGGCGGAAGACGATCGCGTGATGCGCGAATATCTGACGCGGGCGCTGGAGCGGTCCGGCTATTCGGTCGCGGCGGTCGACCGCGGCACCGCTGCGATTCCACTGTTGCAGGAGGAACGGTTCGACCTGCTGCTGACCGATATCGTGATGCCCGAGATGGACGGGATCGAACTCGCGCAGAAGGCGAGCGAGATGGTGCCCGACCTGCGCGTGATGTTTATCACCGGCTTTGCTGCGGTGACCCTGCGGGCGGGCAAGTCGATGCCGCAGGCGCGCGTCCTGTCCAAGCCGTTCCACCTCCGCGATCTGGTGCTGGAAGTGGACCGGATGTTCGAACTGGAGCGGGTCGGCGGAAATTTCTGATTCGTCGCGAAGGGTGCTTGCGCGACGGGAAAGCCTTCGTTAAAGGCCACCCCTCGCCCGGCAGCGCCGCGGCGACGTGGGCGTGTAGCTCAGTGGTAGAGCACTGTGTTGACATCGCAGGGGTCGCAAGTTCAATCCTTGCCACGCCCACCATTAAAAGCCCGCCAGCTCTTCGAGCTGGCGGGCTTTTTTGTTTCCAGCTCCCGTCTCGAACCGTCTTTACCGGCGCACCTCTGATGCTGATGCCCTGCAGGTTTCGGGCGACGCCGATGTTGCCGTTACCATTCTTGTTAAAGTAACTGCCGTGTAAAATTCCGGTATCCCTCCGGAATTCCCTGAAAATGTTTTAATTGACAAAATGTTTTTATATTTGGATCCTGGGGGCGTCAGGGACGACCCGGACCAACGATAAAGCGACACTTCGATCGCTGGTCCGGCAGGGAGAGGGAAACAGGGATGGCACGGTTTTACGGATCGTCTGCGGAGCAGGCGCGGCTTCTGCGGCATTGGCTGACGTCGGCAAGCGCAATCATCGTCTTCGGGGGAGTAGCTCAGGCGCAGACGGCACCGCCGCCGCCGGTAACGAACGCGCAGCAGCCGACCGCCCCCGCAGACCAGGCGCCCGCACCAGCAGCGGATGGCGCCGCCTCAGGCCAGGAAGTCAGGGTCATCGCCGATGATATCGTCGTCACCGGGTATCGTCGCTCGATCGAAACCAGTCTCGCCCGGAAGCGGGACGCCAACGCCTTCATCGACGTCATCACCGCGGAGGATGTCGGCAAGTTCCCCGACAAGAACGTCGCCGATTCGCTCCAGCGCGTGCCGGGCGTGGTCATCGAGCGCGACGGCGGGGAGGGCAGCCGGGTCAGCATCCGTGGCCTGCAATCCGACCTGACGCTGACCGAGCTCAACGGCAACTTCATCGCGGGTGCGGACACCGGCGACCCGTCGCGGTCGTTCAACTATCTGCTGCTGCCGTCGAACATGATCGGCAGCATCGACGTCTATAAATCGCCCGAAGCGCGGCTCGATGAAGGTGGGGTCGGCGGCACGATCATCCTGCACACCCGCCGTCCGCTCGACCTCAAGCCCTGGTCGGGGTTCGTCTCGGCAGAGGGGACGATCGCCGATGTGACCGAGAAGGTCGAACCGCAAGTGTCGGGCCAGCTTTCCTGGCACAATGCGTCGGGTACGCTGGGGCTTCTGCTCGGCGGGACGTATCAGAAGCGCACCAATCGCGAGATGAACGGCTCGACCGAGAGCTGGCAGTGGTGGACCGACGGCGGGCGCGACGGGATCAAGGCGACCGACGTCAACGGTCGGCCGATCGCCAATGATGCCGCGGTGTCCTATTGGTCGCAGAATCGCGGCGAAACCACGCAGTCTGGCCAGCATTACAACGGCTATTGGGCACCGCAGTCGGTCAACGAATCGATCCTCGTGTCGGAACGCGAGCGAATCGGCGCGCAGGCGACGCTCGAATGGAAGCCGACGGACAATCTGCGGCTGACCGCCAACTATTTCCGCTTCCAGCTCAACAGCGAAACCCGGACGAACGCGCTCAAGATCCCCGAATGGGGGTATGACAACTTCTTTACCGCCGCGAAGTTCGACAAGAGCAACACGGTCCTGCAATCCGCGACCTTCCAGGTGCCGAACGCAGGGACGGGTTGCCTGACGCAGACGCCGATCTGCACGATGGAGACGCCGCAGCTTGCCGGCATCTATTCCAAGGAAAAGGACGTCTCGAACACGTTCGACCTGCATGGCGACTGGTCGCAGGACCGCCTCTCCGTATCGTTCATCGCGGGCAAGACGCGGTCGACCGGTGGACCGTCGCAGCAGTTCCAGGTCGCGGCCAAGCCGCGCCTGACCGGCACGGTGACGCAGAACGGCAATTTCCTGAGCTCCTACAATTATAGTGGTGGCGGCTTGGCGATGGCGTTCTCGCCGGAACTGCAACAGAATTTGATGAACGGCATCGCGCAGATCGATACCGGCTCGACGGGATCGGGCTTCACCAACAGTTCGATCGAGCAGAAATACGGACAGGTCGACGTCACGCGCAAATTCGGCGGCGTGCTCGAGGCGATCCAGGTCGGCGCGAAATGGCGCGACGGCAAGATCACGCGGCGGACGGGCGAACTCAACTGGTATGCCGATCCGGCTACGCTGTTGCGGTTCCAGGACACGGCGCAGGGTGCGGTCGCGCAGCCGTCGTTTTTCTATGATCAGCCGATCAGCAATATCCCGGGTGGGTTCACCGCGACGTCCTTTCCGGGCGTCAACCTCGATAACTACCTTGGGTATCTGAACAAGACCTATGGCAATGCGGTCACCGTGCCGCAGCCGCAGAACCTGTACCAGATCAAGGAACGGATCTGGGCGGGCTATGTCGAGGCGAACTTCAAGGCCGGGCCGGTGCGCGGAAACATCGGCGTGCGCATCGCCAATACCAAGCAGTCGGGCACGTCGACCGACACGATCTATCGCGAGATCGATTATTGCCGCGACGGACCCGGCGGTCCGTTCAGCCCTGCGCCGATCGGCGCGGACGGGAATTGCCAAGTATTGCCGCAGAGCCAGCGCGAAATCCGCGAATTCAGCCCGAACAATGAGTCGAAGAGCTACACCGACGTCCTGCCGAGCTTCAACATCTCGTGGGACGTGACCAGCAACGTGCTGCTGCGCGGTGCCGTATCGAAGGTCGTCGCGCGTCCGGCGTTCAACGATCTGGCGGCGGCGCGCTCGCTCACCTTCAACTCCGATGCCTATACGTATGACCGCAATCAGTTCGGCGAAGTTGCGGGCTGGTCTGGCAATGGCGGCAACTTCGGCCTGAAACCCTTCTCGGCTTGGGCCTATGACCTAGGTGCGGAATGGTATTTCCATCGTGGATCGGTGATCGGCGCTGCTCTTTTCCGCAAGGATGTGAAGAACTTCGTGGTCCCGCTGGTGCTCGACCTGACTCAGACGGTGCAGGGCCAGCAAGTCCTGGTGCGGCAATATTCGACCCAGGCGAACGGCGCCAGCGCGGTATCGGAGGGCGTCGAGCTCTACGCCCAGCATACGCTGGACTTCGGGCTTGGGGCGCAGGTGAACTTCACCTACAACCATACCTCGACCGCGGACGTCTCACTCAACGGTACCAAGATCGGCACGTCGCCGCTGGTCGGCAGCGCCAAGACGCAGTGGAACGCTTCGGTCTTCTATGAAAAGCACGGCGTGTTGCTGCGCGCGTCGTACAACCGCAAGGGCGAGCAGGTCGGCGGAATCGTCTCCGGCCTGAACATCTATTCCGATCCGTACGAACAGGTCGATCTGAACGGTCAGTATAATCTGACCGATCATATCTCGCTGACTGCGTCCGTGATCAACTTGACCAAGTCCGAGCAGCGCGCGCATCTCGGGAACGATACGAGCGCACGGTATTATTCGAGCCAATATACCGGGCGGCGTTTCTACACCGGCGTGCAGTGGACTTTCTGAGACGGCGTACCCCTCCCCGAGTACGCCGCGCGGCACCGTCTCCCCCAGGCGGTGCCGCGCCATTTTCCGATCCGGGAGCAAGGATGATGTGCCCATGAACAGGTTGGGACTGGCCGCGCTGGCCGCAGTGGCGATTGCCGTTCCGGTCGCGGCGCGCAATCCGATCGTTCCGGGCTGGTATGCCGACCCCGAGATCCGGGTGTTCGGTGACCGGTACTGGATCTACCCGACCTACTCCGACGACGCCGGAAAGCCCGACGTATCGCCGCATTTTACCCCCGAACAGGTAAAGTTGCGCCGGCAGCATACCGTGCGGCCGTCCTACCTTCAGCAGACCTTCTTCAACGCCTTTTCCTCGCCCGATCTGGTCCATTGGACCAAGCACAGCCATGTGCTCGATGTCGCCAACGTGGCGTGGGCTGGCTATGCGGTGTGGGCACCCTCGGCGATCGCGCACAAGGGCCGCTATTACCTGTTCTTCGGCGCGAACGACATTCAGAGCGACGCCGAACACGGCGGGATCGGGGTAGCGGTGGCGGACCGGCCGGGCGGGCCGTTCAAGGATGCGATCGGCAAGCCGCTGATCGGGGCATTCCACAACAAGGCGCAGCCGATCGATCCGTTCGTCTATCGCGACGACGACGGGCAGGTGTATCTCTATTACGGCGGCTGGAAGCAGTGCAACGTCGTCCGCCTGAGCGACGACCTGCGCAGCGTGCGGCCCTTCGCGGACGGCACGACCTACAAGGACATTACGCCCCCCGGCTATGTCGAGGGCTCGTTCGTCATCAAGCGCAAGGGTATCTATTATCTGATGTGGTCCGAGGGCGCTTGGACCGGCTCGGACTATCGCGTCGCCTACGCAACGGGAAAGAGCCCGACCGGCCCGTTTACGCCCAAAGGCACGATCCTCGCGGAAGATTCGCGGATCGCGCGCGGGGCAGGGCATCATTCGGTGGTCAAGGTGCCGGGCACCGACGAATGGTACATCGTCTATCACCGCCGTCCGCTTGGCGACGATAAGGGCGAGCATCGCCAGATCGCGATCGATCGCATGACCTTTGCTGCGGACGGGACGATCAAGCCGGTCGTGCTGACCAATAGCGGTGCTCCTCTGCGCCCGATTGTGCGGCGGAAATGATCGATCCGCATTTTCCGGGAGACCTGACGTGAAGATCCGATTTGCCGCATCCGCCGGGCGCAGCCTTGCGTTGCTCGCCGTCACCAGCCTCGGCCTGCCTGCGCCGCTTCTTTTCGCGCCCGCGATGGCGCAACAGCGGGGAGAAGCGGCGGAATCGCTCGCCGATCTGGTCAACCCGTTGATGGGGACCGATTCCACCTACGAACTGTCCTACGGCAACACCTATCCCGCGGTCGCAGTGCCGTGGGGAATGAACTTCTGGACCCCGGTGACCGGCAAGCCCGGCAGCGGCTGGGGCTATATGTACCATGATTTCAAGATCAACGGATTGAAGCAGACGCATCAGCCGAGCCCGTGGATGAACGATTACGCTGCCTTCTCGCTGTTCGCGGAAACCGGCCCGCTCAAGATCAAGGAAGACGAGCGCGCGAGCTGGTACAGCCACAAGGCGGAGACGAGCCACCCGTACAATTACAAGGTCTATCTCGCGGATTATGACGTCACCGCCGAGGTGACGCCGACCAACCGCGCCGCGCAATTCCGCTTCACCTTCCCCAAGAGCGACGACGCGCACATTCTGCTCGACGGGCTGGCGGGCGGGTCGATGGTCAAGATCGACGCGGCCAACCGGCGGATCACCGGCTATGTCCGCAACAACCACGGCGGCGTGCCCGACAATTTCCACAATTACTTCGTCGCGCAGTTCGACCACGACTTCAGCGTCAGCCGGACCTGGGACGATAATTGGCAGATCGGCGCGGACACCACGCGCGAAGGCGGCCATGTCGGCGCGGTCGTCAGCTTCAAGACGCGTGACGGCGAGCAGGTCGGCGTCAAGGTCGCTTCGTCCTTCATCAGCGCGGAACAGGCGCAGCGCAATCTCGACAGCGAAGTCGGCCGCGACAGCTTCGCCGCGACCGAAGCCAAGGCGAAGGCCGCGTGGGAGAAGGAACTCGGAATCATCCGGGTGAGCGACCCCAGTCTCGACAACAAGCGCACCTTCTATTCGGCGATGTACCGGATGCTGCTGTTCCCGCGGCAGTTCCACGAGATCGATGCGCGCGGCACGATGGTCCATTACAGCCCGTATGACGGCAAGGTCCACGACGGGCCGATGTATACCGACAACGGCTTCTGGGACACGTGGCGCGCGGTCTTCCCGTATTTCGCGCTGGTCCGGCCCGAGCTCGACGGCCAGATCATGCAGGGGCTGGCGAACGCGTACAAGGAAGGCGGTTGGCTCCCGGAGTGGATGAGCCCGGGGCAGCGCGACGTGATGATCGGGTCCAACTCGGCGAACATCATCGCCGACGCCTATCTGGAAGGCGTGCGCGGGTTCGACGTCGAGACGCTGTACGAGGCGATGGTCAAGAACGCGACCACCTCGGAAGGGCGACCGAAGGACAAGAAGGGCAATGTCGTCACCGCGGTCGGCCGCGAAGGCGTCGAATGGTATAACAAGCTCGGCTATGTGCCCTATGACGTTGGCATCAACGAGAGCGCCGCGCGCACACTTGAATATGCCACCGCCGACTTCTCCCTGTCGCGCCTTGCCGCTGCGCTAGGCAAGACCGAGGATGCCCAGAAATACGCCGCGCGGGCGCAGAATTACCGCAAGCTCTACGACGCGCAATCCGGCTGGATGCGCGGACGGAACAAGGACGGCAGCTGGATGCAGCCGTTCAACCCGTTCGCTTGGGGCGATGCCTTCACCGAGGGGAATGCGCTGCATTACAGCTTCTCGGCGATGCAGGACGTGCAGGGTCTGATCGATCTGCAAGGCGGCGATCGCGCGTTCACCGACAAGCTCGATTCGATCTTTACGCTGCCGCCGGTGTTCGACGACAGCTATTACGGATCGGTGATCCATGAGACGCGCGAGATGCAGATCGTCAACATGGGCCAATATGCGCACGGCAATCAGCCGATCCAGCACATGACCTATCTGTACGACTGGGCCGGACAGCCGTGGAAGACGCAAGGTCACGTTCGCAACGTGATGGCGAAGCTCTATTCGGCAACGCCGGACGGCTATCCGGGCGACGAGGACAATGGCCAGACGTCGGCCTGGTACGTCTTCTCCGCGATGGGCTTCTATCCGGTGACTCCGACGGTCGGCCAATATGCCATCGGCAGCCCGCTGTTCCGATCGGTCCGCCTGACCATGCCGGGTGGCAAGGTGCTGACGATCGAGGCGCCCAACAACGGGCCGAAGAACGTTTACATCCAGTCGGTGACGCTGAACGGCAAGCCGCACGACAAGCCGTGGCTGTCGCGCGCTGCATTACAGGCAGGCGGGACGCTGCGGTTCGTGATGGGGTCGACCCCCAACACGCGCTGGGGCACCGCCAAGGCGAACGCGCCTTTCTCGATGAGCGCGCCGGTCGCGCGCTGACCTGACAACGGAACGGGAGACTGGCATGAATCGTCGAGACATCATCGCGGGCGCAGGCGCGCTTGCGGTTGCAGCGGCGGTCCCCGCCCGTGCGGCGACGGCTGGTTACGGATCGAAGCGGCCGCCGGTCAGCGCGCGCCGTTTCACCAGCAAGGCGGTCGAGGCCGAGATCCGTGCGGTCAAGGCGCGGATCGCCGACCCCGAACTCGCCTGGATGTTCGAGAATTGCTACCCGAACACGCTCGACACGACGGTCAAGCTTTCGACGATCGACGGCAAACCCGACGCGTTCGTCATCACCGGGGACATCGACGCTTTGTGGCTGCGCGACAGTTCGGCGCAGATGCAGACCTACGTCCACCTTGCCCCGCGCGATGCCGATCTGCGCCGGGTGTTCCACGGGCTGATCCAGCGGCAGGCGCGCTGCATCCTGATCGATTCCTACGCCAATGCCTTCATGGAGGATCCGACCGCGAAATCGACGCTCGGCGCGGTGTCCGACAAGACCGAGATGAAGCCGGGCGTAGCGGAGCGGAAGTGGGAGATCGACTCGCTCTGCTATCCGATGCGGCTGGCGCATTCCTATTGGACCGCGACGCGCGACAAAGCCCCGTTCGACGCGCTGTGGGCGCAGGCGATGGCGCGCGCGGTCGCCACCTTCCGCGAACAGCAGCGCAAGGACGGACCGGGGCCTTACCATTTCCAGCGCGTCGACCCATCGCCGACCGAGACGCTGATGCTCGGCGGCTATGGCGCGCCGACGCGTAAGGTCGGGCTGATCCATTCGATGTTCCGTCCGTCGGACGACGCGACGGTGCTGCCGTTCTTGATCCCCTCCAACCTGTTCGCGGTCTCCGCGCTGCGGATGCTGGCGCAGGTCCACCAGGAAGCGCGTGGTGATGCCGCGGCGGCGCGGGACTGTCTCGCGCTTGCCGCGGAAGTCGAGGCGGCCCTTGTCGCGCATGGCCGGATGTCGGACGGGCAGGGCGGAACGATCTGGGCATATGAGGCGGATGGTTTCGGCAGCACGCTGTTCATGGATGACGCCAACGTCCCGAGCCTGTGCGGCCTTGCGTTGCTTGGCGCCGCGGACCGTGCGGACCCGTTGTTCCGCCGGACAGCGGCGCAGGCGTGGAGCCCGCGCAACCCGTTCTTCTTCGAAGGCAGCGCCGCGCAGGGCATTGGCGGGCCGCACATCGGGCTCGACATGATCTGGCCGATGTCGATCATGGTCCATGCGCGCAACAGCGACGACGATGCGGTGGTCCGGCAATGCCTGCGCTGGCTGAAAACCACGCATGCGGGCACCGGCTTCATGCATGAGAGCTTCCACAAGGACGACCCCACCAAATTCACGCGACCGTGGTTCGCCTGGGCCAACGGACTGTTCGGTGAGCTGATCCTCGACACCCTGCGGCGCAAGCCCGCGCTGTTGGCCGAGCGGCCTTAGAACGGGCGCATCGGATGCGGTTGCAAAACATGAAACTGTTTCGAGGAATCTGGATATGTTGACCGCCAATCGTCGCCAGTTGCTTGGCGGGGCTGGGCTGAGCGCGCTTGCGGCGGCCATCCCCGGCGGGGCGTACGCGCGCCCCGCGGCAGGCAAGCCCGACCTGTTCATCGGGACCGGTGGGCATGGCCATACCTATCCCGGCGCCGTGTTGCCCTTCGGCATGGTGCAGATCGGGCCGGACACCGACAACAGCCGCTGGGATTCCTGCTCGGGGTACCACAAGGGCGACTCCTCGATCATGGGGTTCAGCCACACCCATTTGTCGGGCACCGGGATCGGCGACATGCTCGACGTGCTGGTCGTTCCCGCGCGGGGGCCGTTGAAACTCCAGCCCGGATCGCTCGAGCAGCCCGAGACGGGCTATCGTCAGCATTATGCCGATGAAGTTGCCGAGCCCGGCTATTATCGCGTCCAGCTTGCCAACGGCGTGGCCGCGGAACTAACCGCGACCGAGCGGACCGGACTGCATCGCTACCGCTTTCCGGCGGGCCCGGGCCATATCCTGATCGACTTCGCGCATCGGACGATCGATTCGTGGGACAAGGGCGTGGTGATCGACCAGGCGTCGCTCGCGCTGGAAGAAGACGGGACACTGACCGGAAGCCGGAGTGTCCACCGTTGGGCGAAGGGTCGACGGATCCATTTCGCGCTCAAACTTTCTCGCAAGCCGGACCGAGTCGCGTTCTTTGGGGACGGGGATGCGGCGGCGCCCGCGGGTGCGCGGAGCGTCGCGGGCAACCAGTTGAAGGTCGCGCTGTTCTTCGACGAGGCGGGTGGGGCGCCGATCCTGATCAAGACCGGGATTTCCGCGGTCGACGTGGCCGGGGCCAAGGGGGCGCTCGCGGCCGAAGCGCCGGGCTGGCCGTTCGACACGGCACGGCGCGCCGCACGCGCGCGTTGGGCGAAGCAGCTCGGCTGCGTCCGCGCCGAGGGCGGGACACCGGCGCAGCGCACCATCCTCGCCAGTGCGCTCTACCATTGTTTCCTTTCGCCGACGCTCTTCACCGATCATGACGGCCGGTATGTCGGCATGGATCGTGCGGTGCATCAGGCCCCGGCGGACTCGCCCGCGTTCAGCACCTATTCGACCTGGGATACCTATCGCGCGTTCCATCCGCTGCTGACGCTGATCCAGCCCGAACGCGCCACGATGTTCGCGCGCGACCTGATCCGCCAGACGCAGCAAAGCCCATATGGGCCGCCCGTCTGGCAATTGCAGGGCGTCGAGACCGGCACGATGATCGGCTGGCATTCGGTCGTGATCCTGGCGGAGGCGCACGCCAAGGGGGTCAAGGCGGACTACGCCGCCGCCTGGCCCAACATCCGGCGTCGCGCCTTCGACCGCGCCTTTGCGGATACCGACGCATCGCTGGGGCGGGGCTATTATTACGATCTGGGCTATGTTCCGGCGGACAAGATCTGGGAATCCGTCAGTCGCACGCAAGAATATGCATATGACGACTGGGCGATGGCCGCGCTGGCGGATGCCGCGGGCGCGAGCGACGATGCGGCTGCGCTGCGGCGGCGGAGCGGGAATTATCGCAACGTGCTCGATCCAACGATCGGTTTCGCCCGGCCGCGCTTTGCCGACGGCAGCTGGTGGCAGGACTATGATCCGATCCAGCTCGGCCATGCCCCTGACAAGTACCGCGATTATACCGAGACCAACGGGTGGCAGGCGACCGTCCTCAACCAGCATGACATCTACGGGCTGATCGCGCATTTTGGCGGCGATGCTGCGTTCGAGCGCAAGCTGGATGCGCTGTTCACCGCGCCCTCGACCCTGCCCAGGAACGCGCCGCCCGACATCAGTGGCCTGCTGGGGCAATATGCGCATGGCAACGAGCCCGACCAGCACGCCGCCTATCTGTACGCCTACGCCGGTGCACCTTGGAAAACCCAGGCGATGGTCCGGCGGCTGCTGACCGAAATGTACAAGGATGATCCGGACGGCGTGATCGGCAACGACGATTGCGGGCAGACCAGCGCGTGGTTCGTGCTGAGCGCACTCGGCTTCTATCCGGTCGATCCGGTCAGCGCCGTGTATGTGTTGGGATCGCCGCTGTTCGATCGGGTAGAGGTCGACGTGGCGCCGGGCCGTACATTGCGGGTTGTCGCGCGCGGCAATGCGGCGGACCGGCCGTACGTGCAGTCGGTCCAGTGGAACGGACGGCCATGGAGTCGCAACTGGATCGCGCATGCGGATCTGGTCAAGGGCGGCACACTGACTTTCGAAATGGGTGCCACGCCATCGCGCTTCGGGGCCGCGAAGGAAGACCGTCCGCCGTCCTTTGGACGCATACCGATTTAAGTACTCCATCGAGGACGGTGCCAACTGCTGCGTTTGGTAACCGCTTCGCCCTTCCGGAGGATTGAATTAGGTAAGTTGGTTAATTAAACAGAGGTATCGTTTTGGTATTCAGGCCACTCAAGTGTGAACAGGTTACGGAATTCATATGCAGGTAGCGTTTACGATCCAGGTTTCCGCGCGAGCGATGGAAGCGTGACGGTTCCGGCGGGAATGTCGACGCTCAGGGCTGGCATTGAACTTGGCGGGACCAAGTGTGTCTGCACCTTGGCACAGGCAACCGGCGAGATCGTCGACCAGTCTACCGTTCCGACCCGGCATCCGGACGAAACCCTCCCTGCGATCGTCGCGACGCTAGAGCGCTGGTCGGCCACCTCCGGCTTCGGGGCGTTGGGAATTGCTTCGTTCGGGCCGATCGAACTCAACGCCGCGTCCCCCCGTTTCGGACAGATTGGCGCGACCACCAAGCCGGGCTGGCGCGGGACCGACGTCCGCGCGATCTTGTCCGAACGGTTCGACGTGCCGGTCGGGTTCGATACCGACGTCAATGGGGCGGCGCTGGCCGAAATGGCGTGGGGGTGTGCGCAGGGGTTGGCGGACTTTGCGTATGTCACGGTCGGCACCGGTGTCGGGGTCGGTCTGGTCGTCCATGGATTGCCGACCCGTGGGATCGGGCATAGCGAATTGGGGCATATCCGCGTGCCGCGGCTCGCGGGCGATACCGTCCCGAGCTTTTGCCATTTCCACGATGATTGCGTCGAAGGACTGGCTTCCGGATCCGCGCTGGCGTTGCGATTGGGCGGCCGCGCGACGGGCGATCTGGCCGAGGACGATCCGGTCTGGGTTCCGGTCATCCACACGATCGCGGTCATGTGTCATACGATCGTCTGCACGACCGGACCGCACCGGATCGCGATCGGGGGTGGCGTGGTGACCGGGCAGCCGCATCTGCTCGAACGGATCGAGGCGGCGTTGGTCGCCAGCCTCAATGGGTACATGACCTTGCCCGAGGACGGCCCGTACATCATCGCGCCGGCGCTGGGGGACAAGGCGGGTCCGCTCGGGTCGATCGCAGTCGCCAATCTTGCAGCGACCACCGCGACCCGGTCGCTCGCAATGGCGTAATCGCAGCGGGATTGCCTTACAGTCGCTCGTCGTTCTGGACGAGCTGATCGGCGATCTGGCGTGCCGCGGCGAGCGCCATGTCCGCGACGTCCTTGGCGGGATGCAGCGGCTGGCGGCGTTCCAGATACGGGACGGTGAGCGCGGCGGCGGCGGCGTTGCCGCGCAGGATCGGGACCGAAATGTCGGTCACGCCGGCAATCAGCGGGCTGGGGCGTTGCTCCAGTCCAGCCTCGCGGACGTCCTTGGCCAGAGCACGGAAGGCTGCGAGCGCGTCCGGCGATAGCGACGGTTCGAACAGCGTCTCCCAGCGGTCCCGCACGGCTTCGCTCTGGAAGGCGTACAGCACTGCCCCCGAGGCGGTGGAGGGGAGGGCGCGGCGGTAGCCGACCCGAACCGAGAAGCCGAGGTGGTCGCCCGATTCGACGCGCGCCACGACCACCATCTCGCCGCGGCTGTGCAGCGCGAGATGGCACGATTCACCACTGTCCTGAACCAGTTGCCGCATCACCGGCAGCGCCAGTTCGACCAGATTACGAGTCCGCGGCTGCCGCATCCCCAGCGAGAACAGCCGATCGGTCAGCCGGAACCCCTCGGACCCCGGATCCTGTTCGATATAGCCGCGAAACTGGAGCACCTGCACCATCCGGTGCAATTCCCCGCGCGACCGGTCGAGCCGGTCGGCGATCGCGGAGAACGGCATCGGATCGCGCGCGTCGGCAAGCAACTCGAGGATATCGAGCCCCTTTTCCAGGGCAGGCGCCTTGTACCGGCGTGCCTCGTCTGCTGCGTCGTCCATGATCGTTCCCGGTTTGCCCGTGGCAGGGCGCGACTTTAGCGTAGCGTGGCGAAAGCGCACCAGCCGCGCCTCCACCGGGTGCTGTCAACGCGCCATTACCTTGACCAACCCGGCGACGTCCTGCCCGGTCGGAAGCTTGCCCGATGCGGTCAGCCGCTTGGCGGTGTCGTCCCAGCGGAGCACGGCGCTGCTGCCGGTCTTGCGGTTCGAGACGCCATCGTCGTCGTACAGCGTGAAGCTGGTCGAGCGCCCGGGATAGACCCGGATGCTGTCGAGCGCCTGCCGGGTCGCGGTGCTCGGGACCTGCACGCCGATCGGGATGATCGATCCGGCACGGACGAACAGCGGGATATGGTCGATCGGCGCCGCGGCGGTGATGGTCTGGCCGCCTGCAAGGCGCTCGTTGGTCCAGTAATCGTACCAGTCGGCGCCGGCCGGCAGGTACACCGGGCGGCTGGTCGCGCCCTGGTCGGTGACGGGCGCGACGAGGAAGGCGGGGCCGAACATATATTCGTCGCCCATGTCAGCGACCTTGGGATCGTTCGGAAAGTCCATGAACAAGGCGCGCATGAACGGCGCGCCGGTCTGGTTGGTCTGTTGCGCCATGGCGTAGAGATACGGCATCAACGCGTAGCGCAGCCGCAGATATTGCGCGAGCACGGGCTCGGCCGCCTTGCCATATTCCCAGATCGCGGTTGCCGGGCGCTGGCCGTGGATGCGCAGCGTCGGGGTAAAGGTGTTGTACTGGAACCAGCGGACGAACAGCTCGGGATAGTCCGGGTAGCTCGCCCCCATCGCGGTCGCGCCGGCGGGATCGAGCAGGACCGGGTTCGGCGCCTTTGGACCGGAGGGATATTGCCAGCCGCCCGTGTCACTGCTCCAATAGGCCATGCCGGAGGCGGTGAAGTTGAGGCCGGTCGGCACCTGCCGTTTGAGCACCTCCCACGTCGCCTGGACGTCGGACGACCAGAACAGGCAACCGTTGCGCTGTGTGCCGAGATAGGCGGCGCGGCACAGGATCAGGTTGCGCAAGTCGGGGCGGTCCTTTGCGGACCCGTCCGCGACGCTGGCGGTGTGCACCAGCGGGAAGAGGTTGTGGTAGCGATCCCCCGACCCGATCGCGAACTGATGGCCGTCGGGGACCAGATCCGGCTCGGTTTCATCAAGCCAGAAGAAGTCGAAGCCCTGTGACGCGATGTTGTCGCGGATCCGGTCCCAGAACCAGCTGCGGGCGTCGGGATTGGTGCTGTCGAGCAGTGCGCCCGCCCGGTCCGAACGGATCGGCAAGCCGTCGACGACGCTGCCGTCCGCGTCGTGCAGCAACCAGCCTTTTGCGGAAAGCATGTTGTAGTAGCGCGACTCTTTCTCGAACCGCGGCCACACGCTGATGATGCTGCGCATCCCCAGGCCCTTCAGCTTGGCGTTCATGCCCGCAGGATCCGGGAAAGCGCTTCGATCAATGTCGAGCTGGCCCATCCGGGTCCAATAGAACCAGTCGAGCACCATCGTATCGAGCGGATAGCCGCGGCTGCGATAGCCCTCCGCAATGCCCAGCAGCTCCGCCTGACTCTCGTAGCGCGCCTTGCTCTGGATGAGGCCAAATGCCGATTTCGGGGGGAGCGGCGTCGCCCCCGTCAACGTCGCATAGCCAGCGTACAGTGCGTCGGTCGTGTCGCCCGTGATGACGAAGAACGACACGCGATCACCGACTTCGGATTGCCAGTGCGTGCTGTTGTTCAGTCCCGGCGAGACGGTGGTGGTAGAGGGGTTGTCCCAGACGATACCATACCCCTTGTTGGTGACGAGGAAGGGCACGCAAACCGTCTCGCCAGCCGGCGCATCGTAATTGTGGCGGCAGTCGATCGTCCGTCCGCGCAGGTCGAGCTTGCCTTCCTGGTTCTGGCCGAGCCCGTAGTAATGCTCGTCAAGCGGCGCGGCGAAGCTCGCACCGACCTTGAAGGTCTTCTCGCCCGACACGGTATGCGGCGCCATCTCCCAGCCGTTCATCCGGGTGATGACGTGACCATCGGTGCCCGTGAGGGTGATCGTGACGGGAGGAAGCGATGGCGCGAAATAGCGTTCCATCTGTGATGGCGGCTTGGGCCATGGCTGCGCGGCGACCGTCAGCGACAGCGCCGAGGACGCGAACACGTCGCCCGAGGCGTCGGTCCGGTGCGTCCAACCGGTAGCGTTGGCCTTGGCGTTGGGTCCGGGGCCGGGTGCCGCATCGGCCTGCGCGCGGTCGAGCGCGATGGTGACGCGCACGATGTTGGGAGCATAGGGTTCGATCGCGACGAGGCTGCCGTTGCGATCGACCGTTGCGATCGGCTCGGCCTGCGCCGCTGCGAGGGGGAGAAGCGCCATCGCCGCCGCGCCCGTCCAGCGCGCGAGAGGGCGTTTGGATGTCGCGGCGTCGCTCATTGGAAACCCCCGATTCAGATCTCGTCAGATACAAGCATCGATCGGTCGATGTCGGCAATGCGCGTTCGACCGCACAGTGCCATTGCCACGCGCATTTCGGCTTCGATCAACTGGAGCATGTGCGCAACGCCCGCTTCGCCATCCGCGGCGAGCGCATAAGCCCAGGCGCGTCCCAGCAGGACACCCTTTGCGCCCAAGGCCAGCAGCTTCACGACGTCCAGGCCCGAGCGCACGCCGCCGTCGGCCAGCACGGTGAGCGCGTCGCCGACCGCGTCGACGATCGGCGGCAGTGCATCCGCGGTGGCGGGGACACCATCGAGCTGTCGGCCGCCGTGGTTCGACACGACGATCCCGTCCGCACCGGTCTGCGCCGCAGCGCGCGCATCGGCCGGGTCTAGGATGCCCTTGATGATCAGCGGCCCCTTCCAGTGCGACCGGATGAAATCAAGTTCGCGCCAGGTGACGCTCGAATCGAAGTTGGTCCGCATCCAGCCGAGGAAATCCTCCAGCCCGGTCTTGTCGCCCAGCGCGGGCGCGACGTTGCCGAGATGGTGCGGACGACCGCGTAAGCCGACATCAACCGCCCAGTCGGGGTGCGTCAGCGCCTGACCGAAGCGTCGTGCGGCGCCGCGCAAGCCGGGTGCCCCCGCCAGACCGGATCGGTAATCCCGGTAGCGCGCGCCCGGCACGGGCATGTCGACCGTGAACACCAGCGCCGAACAGCCGAGGTCCTGCGCCTCGTCGAGCAGCGCCCGGACCAGCCCGCGGTCGCGGATCATGTACAGCTGGAACCAGAAAGGCGCCTTGGAAGCGGCGGCGACTTCGGCGAGTGGGCAGACGCTGACGGTCGACAGGCAGAACGGAACGCCCGCCGCATTGGCGGCACGAACCGCCTGCACTTCGCCGCGCCGGGCGTTCATGCCGGCCAGGCCGATCGGTGCGAGCATTACGGGCAGCGCCTGCTCCATCCCGAACACGCGGGTCGTCAGGTCGATCGACGACACGTCGGTCAGCACGCGTTGGCGCAACGCAAGCTGTTCGAGCACCGCGACATTCCGGCGCAACGTGACTTCGGCATACGATCCGCCGTCGAGATATTCGAACAGGAACGGCGGCAGGCGGCGTTGCGCGCGGGCCCGATAGTCCAGCACTGCTGCGGCTTTTGCCATTCTGCTCCCCTAGCGGATCCTGCGCTCGAGCAGTTGACGCCAATCCGCGCGTCTGGTCCCTTCGTTCACCTATGGGCAATCACTTCACTGGCGCAAGCGTCAATGCGATCCCTCCCGATCGTACCACCGCATTGTGTGCGGGACTTTTGTCTGGAGAAAGCGGTAGCGTGCGGAAAGACCGCGCCACGGGGAGGGGAAAGAACCATGACGACCAAACCGTTTAAGGCGGCAGCGTGCGTTGCGCTTGCAGGCATGGTGCTTGCCGCGATGCCCGTCTCGGCGCAGTCGAGCGACGTGCCGCAAATCGTCTCGCGGAACGGACGTCATGCGCTGATCGTCGACGGGGCACCGTTCCTGATGCTCGGCGCGCAGGTCAACAATTCAAGCAATTACGCGTCGGCGCTCCCCAAGGTGTGGCCGATTCTCGACCGGATCCACGCCAATACGGTCGAGGTGCCGGTCGCGTGGCAGCAGATTGAACCCGTTGAAGGGCGGTTCGATTATGGCTTCGTCCAGACGCTGCTGGAGCAGGCGCGTGCGCACGACAAGCGGCTCGTGCTGCTCTGGTTCGGCGCGTACAAGAACACCGGCCCCGGCTATGTGCCCGATTGGGTCAAGCAGGATAACCGGCGCTTTCCGCGCATGAAAAAGCCGGACGGAACAGACCATTACGTGCTTTCGCCGCATGCGAAGACGACTTTGGAAGCGGACAAGCGCGCGTTCCTGGGGCTTATCACTTACCTGCGCGACCATGACCGGCCGAACACCACGATCCTGGTGCAGGTGGAGAATGAGACCGGCAGCTATGCGGTGCCGCGTGATTTTG
Source organism: Sphingomonas sp. PvP055 (assembly GCF_040546365.1). Classification (NCBI taxonomy): domain Bacteria; kingdom Pseudomonadati; phylum Pseudomonadota; class Alphaproteobacteria; order Sphingomonadales; family Sphingomonadaceae; genus Sphingomonas; species Sphingomonas sp. PvP055. The sequence continues at coordinate 3,218,913 of NZ_JBEPNS010000001.1, read as the reverse complement.
GCCCAGCGGCGCAGGCGTTGTTCGCAGGGCCGGTGCCCGCAAAGCTCGGGCGCAAGGGGACGTGGGCGCAGGCCTATGGCGCGCAGGCGGATCGGGCGTTCAATACCTGGTATACCGCAGCTTATTGCAACGCGCTGGCCGTGGCAGGAAAGGCGATCAAGCCATTGCCGATGTACGTTAATGCGGCGCTGTCAGATCCCTTCAAAGTGCCCGCGCCGACGGCGGTAGCGAGTGGTGGGCCGCAGCAGGATGTGATCGAGATCTGGAAGGCGGCGGCACCCGCGATCGATTTCGCGGCGCCGGACATTTACGAGCGCAAGAGTGCGAAGGTGTTCGCCTATCTCGACGCCTATCGCCGGCCCGATAACCCGTTGGTAGTGCCCGAGATTGGCAATGCCGCGGAATATGCGCGCTATGCCTGGGCGGCGTTCGGGCGCGGGGCGATCGGCTTTGCGCCGTTCGGGATGGATGACACCGGCTATACCAATTATCCGCTGGGCGCGAAGACGCTCGACGACGCCACGCTCGATGCATTTGCCGTGCCATATCAGGTGTTTGCGGGGATGCAGCGGGCATGGGCGAAGATCGCTTTCGAGCATCCGACGTGGGGCAGCGCCAAGCCCGATGACGGTACGCCGCAATCGACCACGATGGGCGGGTGGACGATCACGGCGAGTTATGGCGAGTGGCAGTTCGGGCATCGCACCGACACGTGGATCAAATCCGAACCGCCGGCCTGGGCATCGCAACCGATCGGTGGCGCGGTCGTCGCACAAATCGCGCCGAATCAGTATCTTGTGGCGGGCGATCATGTCCGGATCGACTTCACGCCGGGGGCAGGCGCCCCCAAGAACGCGCTGATATTGCGCGTCGAGGAGGGGCGGCTCAGCCCAAGTGGGTTCGTGGCCGACCGGGTGTGGAACGGGGACCAGACCGATTACGGGCTGACGTTCGTCGATCGGCCGGTGCTGTTGCGGGTGACGACGGGGCGGTACGAATAGCGCCGGAGCGCGTCAGCCCTGGTCGGAAAGCGCGTAAATCTGCGTCGTTTCCGTCCATTTCGTGCCAGGTTTCGCGCAGGGCAGCGCCTGTTGAAAGCGATTCATCAGCGTTTCCCACGCGATTACGTCCGGATTCGCGCCGTCGCTCGCGGCCTTGGCGGCGGGGTCGTAGTGCGGCCCCGTTTCCATCAGCATCACCAGCCGATTCCCCGCGCGGAAGATCCGCATGTCGCGGATTCCGGCAGCGCGGATGCTCGCGGTCACCGCGGCGGGCACATTGCCCGCCGCGTGCCAGCGTTCGTACTCGGCGATCCCGGCGGGATCGTCCTTGAGGTCGAGCAGCAGGACCTGTTGCATCAGTCTGCCGAGACTTCCTGGCGCTGTTCGCCGAGCTTCTCGATCCCGAGCGTCATCACGTCGCCCGCCTTGAGATAGACCGGCGGCTTCTGGCCCATGCCGACGCCGGGAGGAGTGCCCGTCGTGATGACGTCGCCCGGGTGGAGCGTCATGAACTGGCTGAGGTAGCTGACGAGGAACGCGGGCTTGTAGACCATCGTCGCGGTCGTGCCGTCCTGATAGCGATGGCCGTTGACCTCGAGCCACATGTGCAGCGCGTCCGGATCGCCGACCTCGTCGGGGGTGACCAGCCACGGGCCGATCGGGCCGAACGTGTCGCAGCCCTTGCCCTTGTCCCAGGTGCCGTGGCGTTCGAGCTGGTATTCGCGCTCCGACACATCGTTGATCAGGCAATATCCTGCGATGTGCGCGGGGGCGTCCGCCTCCGAAACATATTTGGCGGCGGTGCCGATGACGATGCCGAGCTCGACTTCCCAGTCGGTCTTGGTCGATCCGCGCGGGATGCGGACGGTGTCGTTGGGGCCGACGATCGCGCTGGTCGCCTTGGTGAACAGCACTGGCTCGGGCCGGGACGGTCATGCCGCTTTCGGCGGCGTGGTCGGAATAGTTCAAGCCGATGCACAGGAACTTGCCGACCTGGCCGACGCACGCGCCGAAGCGCGGGTTGCCTTCGACCGGCGGGAGCGTCTCGGGGTCGAGCTTCGCCAGATCGGCGAGGATCGTGGGCGAAAGCGTGGCGCCGATCACGTCGGGGATCTCCCCCGACAGGTCGCGGAGCGTGCCGTTGGCGTCGATCAGGCCGGGGCGTTCTTCGCCTGGGGTGCCGTAGCGAACTAACTTCATGGGGAAACTCCTGGGAGGTGGTCTCTAGGCTCCGTCATCCCCGCCTTCGTGGGGAGGACGAAGGTAAGGGGAATGCGGGGTGTAGGAAAGGAAGGACGGAAGGGGGCGTCGTACCGAAACCGTCAGTTGATCCAGCCGCCGTCGATGATGTGCGCCTGGCCCGTGGTGAAGGCGGACTCGTCGCTGGCGAGGTACAGCGCCAGCGCGGCGACTTCCTCGGGGCGGCCGAGCCGTCCCATTGGCTGTCGCGCGGTGAAATCCTTGCGGGCCTGATCATAATCCCCGGTATCGCGCAGCCGTTGCTGGAGCGAGGGGGAATCGACCGTGCCGGGGCAGATCGCGTTGCAGCGCACGCCGCGCGCGACGAAATCCGCCGCGACCGCTTTGGTCAGCCCGATCACCGCCGCCTTGGTCGTACCGTAGGCGAAGCGGTTGGGGATGCCCTTCACCGAACTTGCGATCGACGCGACGTTGACGATGCTGCCCGCGCCGCGATCCAGCATCAGCGGCAGATAGGCGCGGATCGTGCGATACATGGCGGTGACGTTGAGGTCGTTGGCGAACGCCCAGCTGTCCTCGTCACAATCGAGGATCGTGCCGTTGTGGACGACGCCCGCGCTGTTCATCAGCACGTCGACCGGGCCGGTCCGCGCCGGGAGCGCGGCCACCGCGGCGGCATCGCGCACGTCGAGCGCGAAGGTCTCGCACGCGAGGCCGTCCAGCTTCGCCGCGTCGATGTCGGTCGCGATGACGGTCGCGCCTTCCGAAAGAAACAGTTCGGCACTCGCGCGGCCGATGCCTTGTCCGGCGGCGGTGATGAAGACGGTCTTGCCGTTCAGCCGTCCGCTCATGCCGCCTGCCTCCGCGGCAGGCAGGCGGGGCCGACGGGTTCGAAACTCTTGTAGGTCAAGATAAACTCCTGGTGGCCAAGCTCTTCGGACACGCTGCGTTCGCCCGCGGCGACGGCAAGCGTCCGTTCGTAGATTTCGGTGCCGACCTCCTCGATCGTCGCCGCACCTTCGAGGATGCGGCCGGCATTGATGTCCATGTCGTCCGCCAGCCGCCGCGCGGTCTCCGGGTTGGCGCAGATCTTGATGATCGGCGAAATCGCCGAGCCGACGACCGATCCCCGCCCGGTGGTGAACAGGTTGATGTGCGCGCCGCACGCGATCAGTTCGACGATCTCGGCGTTGTCCGAGATGTTGGGGAAGCCGAAGCGCGGCTCTCCATCGGGCACGACGTCGAGCATGTAGAGCCCGGGGGAAGGGGGTACGTCGCCGGGCTTGACGATGCCCGAGATCGGCGAGCTGCCCGATTTGGAATAGGCGCCCATCGACTTTTCTTCCTGCGTCGTCAGGCCACCCTCGGCATTGCCGGGGGCGAAGCTGCCGAAGCCGAGGATCGTGTAATAGCGTTCGGCCTTCTCGACGCTCGCGATCAGTTCCGCGCCGAGCTCGGGGGTGATCGCTCGGTCGGACATGATCGCCTCGCACCCGACGAGTTCGCCGGTTTCCTCGAAGATGCAGGTCGAGCCCTCCGCGACGAAGCGATCGAACGCGCGGCCGACCGCGGGGTTGGCGGTGATCCCGCTGGTCCCGTCCGAGCCGCCGCAAATCGTACCGATGACGAGTTCGCTGGGGGCCATCGGGATGCGCGGGCCGGCGTCGGCGATCGCCTTGACGCGCGCGACCGCGGCGAGCCCCGCGGCGATGGTCGACGCGGTGCCGCCGTTCTGCTGGATCACCAGCGTCTCGACTGGGCGACCGCTGGCGGCGACCGCGGCGGCGAGGCCCTCGCGGTTGAAGCTCTCGCAGCCAAGCGAGATGATGACGAGCCCGCCGACATTGGGATGCGTCGCGATCGCCTTCATCACCTTGTCGGCATAGCTGTTGGGGTAACAGCCGGGGAAGCCGATCAACTGGATGTCGGGATCGTCGCTCTTGTCGACGATCCGCCGCGCGACGTGATGCGCGCATTCGACCAGATAGGCGACGGCGACGACGTTGCGGATGCCCTTGCGGCCGTCGCTGCGGGACCAGGCTGAAATCATGACTCGCTACTCCGTTCGAGCGTGTCGCGCATGTGCGACGCGATATAGTCGCTCTTCATATTGTGCAGATGGACGTGGTCGCCGGCGGCGGCGGGGGCGGTCATCGATCCGATCGGGGCGCCGTATTTGATGACGGTCTCGCCGAGGCTCAAGGCCCGGCGCGCGATCTTGTGGCCGACCTGCACCGGCATCGGGACGATGACCGCGACGCCATCGATCGGAACGGCGTCACCGGGCGCGATCGCGGCGGTGACGACGAGGATATTGTCGTTGGGATGAAGCAGGATGGCGGTCATGAAGCGAAGACGTCCGATACGGGGGAAAGGGTGGCGGTCAGGCGGTCCCACAAAGCGTCGGGGATCGGCCATTCGGCAAAGCGCACCGTCGCCTCGACCTGGTCGCGCCCGACCAGGCCGGGGATCGTGCTGGCGACGACGGGGTTGCGGCGCGGGAACTGGAGCGCGGCGGCGGGGAGCGGCACGTCGAATGCCGCGCACGCGTCTTCCAGCGCGGCCACGCGCGTTACGACGTGGGGCGGTGGGGGCGCGTAGTTGAAATGGCGCGCGCTGCGGCTGCCCTCGACCAGAATGCCGCTGTTGTACGGGCCGCCGACGACCAGTCGTGTTCCGCTTGCCGCGCATCGCTCGATCAGGGACAGGGCGTCGTCCTGTTCGAGCAACGTGTAGCGGCCCGCGAGCAGGATGATGTCGAGCTCGGCAGAGTCGAGCAGTGCGTGGCAGACGGCGACTTCGTTGACGCCGATCCCGATCGCGCCGATCGCGCCGGTGTCGCGCAAGTCCCGGAGCGCGCGATACCCGCCATCGAGGAAATCGGCCATGTGCCGCGCGGCGGCGTCGCCGTGGGTTTCCACGCCGAGATCATGCGCGAACAGGAGGTCGATCCGGTCGCGTTTTAGCCGCCCGAGGCTCTCCGCGTGGCTGCGCAGCACCGCATCATGCATGTAATCGAACACGGGTTCGAGCGCGGGGGCATCGACGAAACCGTGGCGTTCGGTCGCGTCGCTGTCGGTCGGTTCGAGCAAGCGACCGACCTTGGTCGAGATGAGCGCATGACCTTCGGGGTCATGCTCCGCGAGCGCGACACCGAGCCGCGTTTCGGCAAGCCCGAAGCCGTAATGCGGGGCGACGTCGAAATAGCGGATTCCGGCGTCGAGCGCGGCGGCCACCGTCTCGGTCGCGACATGGTCGTCGACGCGCCGATACAGGTTGCCGATGCCCGCACAGCCCATGCCGATCGGGGGAAGAGTGATCATGCAGGCCTCCGCAGGTGAAACAGGCCGAACGCGAGCACGACCAGGAAGCAGGCGGCGGGGACGAGCATCGCGCCCACGATCGATCCGCCGGCGTCGGACACCAGCCCCATCACCGCCGGGAACACCGCGCCGCCGACGATCGCCATCACCAGCAACGCCGATCCGGCCTTGGTGCGCGGGCCCAGCCCGTCGACGGCTTCGGCGAAGATCGTCGGGTAGAGGATCGACATGAAGAAGCTGCTGCCGACGAGCGCCAGGACGCCGGTCATGCCGCCGACGACTCCGGCGATCGCGCACAGGATCGCCGCCGCCATCGCGAAGATTGCCAGGAGCAGGAGCGGGCGAACCCGTCCCATCAACGCAACGCCGACGAACCGGCCCACCAGGAACGCGATCAGCGACGCGGTGAGATAGCCCGCCGCGGTGGTCGCGGGGGTGCCGGGGAGAACGGTCTCGACATAGCGGATCAGGAAGCTCCAGACGCCAACTTGCGCGCCGACGTAGAAGAACTGCGCGAGCACCCCCATCAGGAAGCGCGGCGAGCGCAACAGCCAGGCGAAATCGGACGCGGCGCCGACGCCTTCCTCGACATCGGGTTGCGTCGCGATCGGCGGGAATTTCGCGAGGCGAATCAGCACGGCCCAGACCAGCACGCCGATCCCGATGAAAAGATAGGGCATCTGCACCGCCGCCGCTGCCTGGGTGCGGTCGAGCTGTTCGACGGTGCTGTCCGACAGGATGAAGGCACGCCCGACCAGCACGCCGGTGATCGACCCGAGCGGGTTGAACGCCTGTGCGAAGTTGAGCCGGCGCGACGCCGTCTCAGGGCTGCCAAGGCGCGCGATCAGCGGGTTGGCCGACGTTTCGAGGAAGGCGAGGCCGCTCGCGATGATGAACAGCGCGGCGAGGAAGGCGGGATAGCTGAGCGCGCTCGCGGCGGGCCAGAACAGCAATGCGCCGGCGCCGTAGAGGATCAGCCCGAGCAGCACCGCCGCGCGATAGCCATAGGAGCGCATGAACAGCGCCGCCGGAATGGCGAGGCAGAAATAGCCGAGATAGAACGCCGACTGCACCAGCCCCGCGCCGAAATCGCCGAGGCTGAACAGCCCTTTGAAGTGCGAGATCAGCACGTCGTTGAGATTGTTCGCGACGCCCCACAGGAAGAACAGGGCGACGATCAGGACGATCGGCACCGCCAGTGACGCGCGCGTTGTTTCCGTCCGGTTCATGCGAAATCTCCATCGAGCCGGATTACGGGGACGAACCCGCCAGCGGGTTTGGGCGGTAGATCGATATGCAGGCCTGCAGCGTCGCGGCGATAGCGGACGGGGCCGCCGCCCAACAGCGTCGCGCGTTCGATGCGCCCGGGCGCGCGGCCAAGCGCGAGCGATTGCACCGTGGCGGTGCCGCTCGGCCAACCGAGGAAGAGCACGTACAGCGCGCCCTTGTTGGTGGTGAAGCGCACGTCGCGCGCGGTGAAATCCCCCGCGCCCGCTTCATTCTGCATGCCGGGTTGAAGCTTGGTCGGGCCTTCGCCGTAGCGACGCCACGGGCGCGATCCGAAGATCGCCTCGCCGTTGACCGCGGTCCAGTCGCCCATTGCGTCGAGGATCTTCTCCTCCTCGCCATCGATCGCGCCGTGGCCGGGCTGCGGCACGGACAGCAGCAGATTGCCGTTCTTGGAGACGACGTCCGCGAGCCGCTGGACCACTTGCTCGGCGGTCTTGTAGCTTTTGTCGTTGAGCCGCGCGACGTTGTAGAACCAGTCGCCGATGCAGGTGTCGGTCTGCCACGGCTCGTCCCAGATATGGTCGGTAAACCCGCGCTCGACATCCTGCACCACGCCGAAGCGTTCGTGCGGCTTCAACTGCTTGGCGAACAGCGCGACGTCGATCTTGCCAGACCAGCCGATCGAACGGTTGTAATAATCCGCCGCGGCCTGCAGCCCGATCGGGCCGAACGGGAGGCCGTAGTCGTCGAAATAGACGAGGTCGGGCTTGTACTTGTCGACCAGATCGGTCTGGCGGAGCAGCCAGCGTGTTACGTAGCGCGGGTCGTCGGTCGGGCCGGTTTCGATCCACTGGCCGTCGTTCTTTTCGTGCCAGTCCTTCATCGCCGGGATCGTGTCGATCCCGTCGGGCATCACCGCATGGCCGCCGGTGTAGAGTTCCTGCGGGTCGAGCCCGTCCCACCATAGGCCCTTGCCGTCGACCTTGCGCAGCCGGAACGCATCGTAGCGTTCGCCCTTGCGCGGGCCGGTCGGATCATAGCCATACGCGGTCTGATACCAGTGCCAGCTGTGCGCGGAATGGTTGGACACGCCGAACTTGAGCCCGGCTTTGCGCGCCGCTTTCTCCCACGTGCCGACGATGTCGCGCTTGGGGCCGACGCGCATCGAATTCCACGCGTGATACCGGCTGTCGAAGCAGTCGAGATTGTCGTGGTGGTTCGCCAGCGCCATGAAATAGCGCGCGCCGACCTTCTTGTAGCGCGCGATCAGCGCGTCCGGGTCCCAGCGGTCGGCGGTCCACAGGTGCTGGATGTCCTTCATCCCCGCAACCGACGGATGGCCGTAGGTCTTGAGGTGATGCTCGTACATCGGGTGGCCCTGCATATACAGGAAGCGCCCGTACCAATCGCCTTGCTCGGGAACCGATTGCGGGCCCCAATGCGACCAGATCCCGAGCTTCGCGTCGCGAAACCAGTCGGGGTAGCGATAATTGGAAACGAGCGACGGCCAGGTCGGCTGAACGGGGCCGCGGGTCAATCCCATCGGGCTTTTCGCCAGCGCGGCGTGCGCCAGCGGGGACGCGGCGAGGCCGGCGAGGATCGACCGGCGGGTAAGCGCAGCTGGCGTCACGTGCCGAGCGCTTTTGCGACCGCGGCCAGCGTGAGCGGGCGCATCGCCGCATAGCCCTGCGGGGTCGGGTGGACGCCGTCGCTGGCGTAGCCGGGCTTCATCGCGCCGTCGGGGGTGGCGAGCGCGGCGTGATAGTCGACATAGGTAAAGCCGTTCGCCTTGGCATAGCCTTGCAACCAGCGATTGAGCGCGGCGATCTGGGGCACGGGCTGTTTGTCGGGGCGCCACGGGAAGGCGGCGGCGGGCGGGACCGAGGCGAGGATCACCTTGATCCCATGCGCGCGTGCGAGTTCGGCCATGCTCTGGATATTGCCTTCTACCGTCTCGATCGTCGCCGCGCCGGTGTTGCCCGCGATGTCGTTGGTGCCCGCCATGATGTGGACCGCCTGCGGCTTGAGCGCGATCACGTCGGAACGGAAGCGGACGAGCATTTGCGGGGTGGTCTGCCCGCTGATCCCGCGATCGACCAGGCCCTTGGTGAACAGGTCCGGGTCGGCGCGGATCCAGTTGTCGGTGATCGAGTCGCCCATGAAGACGACCCGCACCTTCTGTCCGGCAAGCGACCGGTTCTGTACGGCGTAGCGGCAATATTGGGCAAAATCGCGCGCGAGCCGGTGGAGGTTGGCCATCTGAGCTCCTGTCGCGCCGTCAGGGGCGGGGTGCGAGACGCAAGGCTCCGCGACGATGCCGACCGGATCGCTCGCATAGGGATCGCCCGGTATGGCGGTCTGGGCGTAGGCGCCGGTCAGTGCCAGCATCGCCAGCCCTCCTGACATCCATGCGGAACAGCGCATCTCCACCTCCTCCAGCGTCGAGCCGCGACCCGACCCTGTGAGGAGCAAGCATAAAGACTACATTTATATATGAACAGCAACTTTCGCGGACGGAATGGATATTCAGACCGGGAAGACCGCCTTGCTCGTTCCGAAGGCCATGAACAGCTCTGGCCATTTGGACGCGGGTTTGCTCGGGGGAAGCCGTGTGCCGAAGCCATGCCCGCCGCTTTCGAACACGTGCAGCTCGGCGGGGCGCGCGGCGGCGTGCAGCGCGGTGAACAGCGCGATGCTGTTGGCGACCGGCACCAGATCGTCATCAGCGGCATGCGCGAGGAAGATCGGCGGGGTCGTCGCCGTCACGCGCGTTTCCACCGAGGCGGCATGGCGGAGCGCGACGGGCGCGTCCTTGCCGAGCAACGAATCGCGTGATCCGCCGTGCGTGAACGGCGCCTCCAGGCTGACCACCGGGTAGATCAGCCCGGCATAATCGGGCCGCGCCGACACCCGGTCGATCGCATCTGACGGCGGGTACGTCGCCTCGTCGTGGCGGGTGGCGAGCGATCCCGCGAGATGCCCGCCCGCCGAGAAGCCGAGCGTCGCCACGCGCGCGGGGTCGATCCCGAACCGGGTCGCCCCGGCACGGATCGTCCGCATCGCCCGCTGCGCATCCTGCAAGGGCACCAACGCGCGATCGTTCCAGCCTTCCGCCGGCAAGCGATATTGCAGGATGAATGCCGTGACGCCTCGCGCATTGAGCCACGCGGCCTGTTCCAGCCCTTCGTTGTCGTAGGACAGGAAGCCATAGCCGCCGCCGGGTATCACGAGCACCGCCGAACCGTTCGGGCGAGCGGGGCGCTTTACGGTCAGAACCGGGCTCAGCACCCCGCGCAGCCACCGATCCGGGTGGCTCGGGTCCTTGCTGCGCTCTTCCACGCTCGGCGTAATCTTGCTGCGGCGATCGCCGGGGATTGCCGTGGGCCAGAGCGGGACGATCTCGTCGCGCGACGGCTGCGCTGGGAGCGGGGCAGCGGCGAGGGTGCAGAGCGCGGCGCTCCCGATCAACAGCGTTCGGCGGGTCGGATCGGTCGTCGGCATGGCTGTCCCTTTCGCGTGATTGCTTGATGTACCGTCAGGCCGCGCAGATTGTCGAACGGATGTGTCCGAACACGAAAAACCCGCCGTCTCGGTGGAGACGGCGGGTGGTGTTTCGATCCGTGCCGATCAGACCTTCTTGCGCGCGCGCTTGGGGGCGGCGGCGGCGGCGGTGTCCTCTTCCTCGTCAGGCGAGTCTTCGCCCGCTTCGGTGAGCGCCTCGCCCAATGCCTTCAACTTCTCCTGCGACGAATCCGCCTTCTCGGCGATCTTCGTCGTGGCCATGCCGAGGCGGTGGAGCAGCGCATGGACTCGGTCGGCGTCGGGTTCGTCGCGCTCGAGCTGCTTGCGGAGCGAGCCGAGGTCGCGGAGAATGCCCTTGGCGCCCGACGTGTCCACGTCGGCCAGTGCGGCTTCCCAATCCTCGATCATGTCGGCGCCCTTGGTCGCCTTGGTCGTATCAAGACCGCGATTGATCGCATTCATCGTTCCGGCGAATTTAAGAGCCATGTTTCCATCTCCGACGTGCCGTAATGGCGAGCGATGAAACGACAGGGTGCGCGTAAAATGTCCGCGCTAAGCCTCGGTATTCGCATTGATAAGGATCAGTCACCCGCGCCGGGCCGCAGCGTTGGGAAGCGTGTATCCACCGGCCCTGGACGTCGTGGCATCCATTATTGGCCGACGGGCAAACGAACCCGTGGCGTCGGCCCGCACGAATCCCTAGATCGTACGCAATGTCCGATCCCAATGCCCCGACCCGCTTCAACGAAGACAAGGCCACCTTCACCGTCCGCGGCAGCGACGCGCCCGATATCGAGGCGGGCGTTGCCGCGATCCGCAACGTATTGGCGACGCTGCCGATCCGGCCGGGTGTGTACCGGATGCTCGATGCGCGCGGCGACGTGCTGTACGTCGGCAAGGCACGCGCTCTCAAGAACCGCGTGACCAATTATACGCAGGTCGATCGGCTGTCGAAGCGGCTGCAACGGATGGTCGCGCAGACGCGGTCGATGATGATCGTGACGACCAACAACGAGGCGGAGGCGCTGCTGCTCGAAGCGCAGCTGATCAAACGCTATCGCCCGGCGTACAACGTGCTGTTGCGCGACGACAAAAGCTTCCCGTTCATCCTGCTGCGCGCCGATCACGCGTATCCGCGGATCCAGAAGCATCGCGGCGCGCGGCGCGCCAAGGGCAATTACTACGGGCCGTTCGCCAGCGCGGGGTCGGTCAACAATACGCTGAATGCGTTGCAGAAGCTGTTCCTGTTGCGGAGCTGCACCGACGGCTTTTTCAAGAACCGCGACCGGCCTTGCCTGTTGTACCAGATCAAGCGCTGCTCCGCGCCGTGCGTCGGGCGGATCGACGAGGCGGGCTATGCCGAGCTTGTCGCGGACGCCAAGGCGTTTCTCGGGGGCAAGTCGACCGAGGTGCAGGCCAAGCTCGGTGCGCAGATGCAGATCGCGGCGGAGAACATGGATTTCGAACTCGCCGCGATCATCCGCGATCGGCTGCGCGCGTTGACGTTCATCCAGGGCAGCCAGGCGATCAACGCGGAAGGGCTGGGCGACGCCGACATCTTCGCGATGGCGTGCAAGAACGGCGTGATCGGGATCCAGGCGTTCTTCATCCGGGGCGGACAGAATTGGGGGCACCGCAGCTTCTTCCCGGCGCATACCGCCGACGTGCCGGAGGACGAGATCTTCTCGGGTTTCCTCGCGCAATTTTACGAGGAGGTTCCGCCGCCGCGGACAATCCTGCTCGACCGGGAGCTCGACGAAGCCGCGCTGCTCGGCGAGGCATTGGGCGCGCAGGCGGGGTTCAAGGTCGCGCTGTCGATGCCGCAGCGCGGGTCGCGGCGGCAGTTGCTCGAACAGGCCAAGCGCAACGCCGAGGAAGCGCTCGACCGGCGCCTTGCGGAGAGCACGACGCAGGCCAAGTTGCTGCGCGAAGTGGCGGAGCTGTTCGACCTGCCCGAACCACCCGACCGGATCGAAGTGTACGACAACAGTCATATTCAGGGGACCAACGCGCTGGGGGCGATGGTCGTCGCGGGGCCGGAGGGGTTCCGCAAGGGCCAGTATCGCAAGTTCAACATCAAGAACCCCGATACGATCCCGGGCGACGACTTCGGGATGATGCGCGAAGTGTTCGGGCGTCGCTTCGCGCGGGCGCAGGCGGACGATCCCGATCGCGATTCGGGCGACTGGCCCGATCTTGTGCTGATCGACGGCGGGCGCGGGCAGCTCAATGCGGTGAAGGGCGTGCTCGAGGAACTGGGGATCGAGGACGTGGTTCTCGTCGGGATCGCCAAGGGGCCGCACCACGGGCGCGACGGGCGCGAAGTGTTCCACATGCTCGACGGGCGCGAGTTCCAGTTGCCGGTTAACGCGCCGGTGCTGTTCTACCTGCAACGCCTGCGCGACGAGGTTCACCGCTTCGCGATCGGTGCGCACCGGGCGAAGCGTGCGAAGGCGATCGGCGCGTCGCCGCTGGATGACGTGCCGGGCATCGGTCCGGCGCGGAAGAAGGCGTTGCTGATGCACTTCGGCACTGCGCGCGCGGTGCGCAACGCCAGCCTCGCGGACCTGCAGCGCGCGCCGGGCGTCAGCGCGGCGGTGGCGCAGCAACTGTACGATTTCTTCCATACGCGCTGAGGGCGTCGCCATTCCTGCCGTGCAACCTGCCGGCGTTCGTCCGAGGTTGGGGCACCTGCTATCTTCGAACGATAGGCAGATCGGGCGATTGCGCGCATAGGGGACCCGACGGCCATCGTATCGGCCGCGGAACGGTTTCGTTATGGAGCTGTGTAAGGCGTAGCCGCATGAACGTTCTGCAGGGACTGAAACGACGGGCAGGGACCGTCCCGTGGCGGATCGCCGCCACCCTCGCGCGGACGCGAGTCATCCACGCCGCACGCCAGCGCCGCTACGACGCCGACCGCGCACGGCACCGGGCCCGCTTGCCCGGGCTGACTCCGATGGTGGCGGAGATCGTTCACGGTCTGGAGGCGGATGGCGTGTTCCAGACCGATCTGGCGACGCTCGGCCTCGATGGTTCGGAAGCGATGGTCGCCGAGGCGTCCGCGCTGGTCCGGCGCTGGGCGGACCGGTTGCGCGCGGAAGCCCGCGCTGGGCAGGAGTTCCTCAAAGTGCCGCCTGCGGAAATCGCCGCGCACCCCGCGATCTACCAGTTCGGGCTCCATCCCGTGCTGCTCGATCTCGCCGAAGCCTATCTCGGCCTGCCGGTCGCGTATGACGGGGTGAACCTGCAATATACGGTCGCCGACGGGCGCGCGGTGTCGACGCGCAAATGGCATCGCGACCGCGAGGATCGCCGGATGATCAAGCTCGCGGTGTATCTGAGCGATGTCGATGCGGACAGCGGGCCGTTCCAGTTGCTGCCGGCGGACGGCCCGGTGGCGGATGCCGATGGTCGGCACGATCGCTTCTATCTCGACGACCGCGAGGACAGGGAGATCGACGGGCGGATCCTGGGTGTCCACCCGATCACGTGCGAGGGGGTGGCGGGTACGGTGGTGGTCGCCGACACCGCGCGGTTCTTCCACCGCGGCAAGCCCGCGACGGGGGGCGATCGTGCCGCCTTGTTCTACAGCTATTTCGCGCGCGTGCCGCAGCGGCCGTATTTCTGCTACCGATCGGGGCTGTCGCGGCACGATATCGCGGCGCTGACCACCGACTTGTCGCAACGCCAGCGCGACGCGGCGGCGTGGCGGCAGCGCCTGCCGTTGCCGTGGCGGCTGATCCCGCCGTCGCGCGTGTAACCGGCGGCGTGTTGCCGCGGACCGCGCGCGTCGTTCAGGCCCAGCCTTCCAGCACCTGATCGGGCGGGCGATGGCCGTCCGCCCACATGCGGATGTTGGTGATGACCTTCTCGCCCGTCGCCAGCCGCCCTTCGAACGTCGCGGAACCCATGTGCGGAGTCATCACCACGTTGGGGAGCGCGAGCAGACGCGGGTCGATCTGCGGTTCGTGCTGCCACACGTCGAGCCCGGCGCCCGCCAGCCGACCGTTTTCGAGCGCACCGACCAGCGCATCCTCGTCGACGATCCCGCCGCGCGAGGTGTTGATGACATAGACATGCGGCCGGAGCAGCGCGATCCGATCCGCATCGATCAGCCCCTCGCTGTCCGGGTTGCGCGGGGTGTGGATCGTCAGCAAGTCGATCGTGCCGAGCATCTCGTCGAGGTTCGGGTGCCATTGCGCCTGCAGTTCGGCCTCGACCACCTTGGGCAGGCGGTGGCGATTGTGGTAATGGATCGACAGCCCGAACGCACGCGCGCGCCGCGCGACCGCCTGGCCGATCCGCCCCATGCCGAGGATGCCGAGCGCCTTGCCGCCGATCCGGTGGCCGAGCATCCCGCCGGGCGTCCAGCCCTGCCATGCGCCCGAGCGGACCAGTTTCTCCCCCTCCGCGAGCCGGCGCGGGACCGACAGCAGCAGCGCCATCGTCAGGTCGGCGGTATCCTCGGTCAGCACGCCCGGCGTATTCGTGACGAGGATGCCGCGCGCGCGCGCCGCCTTGAGCGCGATGTGGTTCACGCCCGCGCCGAAGTTCGCGATCAGCTTCAGCCGCGGACCGGCTTGCTCGATCAGCGCGGCGTCGATCTCGTCGGTCACGGTGGGGACGAGCACGTCGCACTCGGCCATCGCGGCGGCGAGCTCTGCGCGCGAGAGCGCGACCGCGCCGCGGTGAATGCTCGCGTCGAACAATTGCTCCATCCGCTGCATCACCGCATCGGGCAATTCGCGGGTCACGACCACGCGCGGGTTGGGGACACGTCTCGTCTCAGCCATGCGGCATGGCTTGGCGGAGGCTCCGCGCGGCGTCAACGGGTGTTGAAGCGCCGCATGGAAACGCGATAAGCGCAACGCATGATGCATGACCACAAGACGATGCGGATCGGGGCGCGCGCTGCGCTGGTGATCGGGGCGATGGGCATGGGCGTGGCGGCGTTCAGCCCGGCCGGCGCGGCGATGGCCGACCGCAAGCTGCCGTTCTACGCCTCGGTCGGCGCGAAGAAGGCACGGATGCGGACGGGGCCGGCGCGCACCTATCCGGTCAGCTGGCTTTACCAACGCGCCGACCTCCCGGTGAAAGTGATCGGCGTGTTCCAGCGGGGCCAGTGGTATAAGGTCGAGGACCCGAGCGGCACGCAGGGCTGGATGATGGGCGGGCTGGTGAGCGAGACGCGCACCGCGCTGGTCACGGGCGCGGTCGCCGAACTGCGCGATCGTCCGGACGGCGAGGGCCGGATCGTCTGGCGCGCGGCGCCCGGGGTGGTCGGGCGGCTGAGCAAATGCGCCGGCGGCTGGTGCTATTTCGATGTCCATGGGCGGGGCGGGTTCGTCGAGCAGATGCGGGTGTGGGGCAGCGAAGCGGGTGAATCGCTGCCGTGAGCGCGCGGGTCGGGCGCGACTGGACGATCCGGCGGGACGACCTGACGCACCCGGACGTGCTGGCGTTGCTCGACCTGCATCTGCGCGCCGCGCATGAGAACAGCCCGCCGGGAAGCGTGTTCGCGCTCGACGCAAGCGGGCTTCGCGATCCGGCGGTGACGGTGTGGACCGCGTGGGAGGGCGACGTCCTGTTGGGGATGGGCGCGCTCAAGCAGCTGGATCCGACCTGGGGCGAGGTGAAGTCGATGCGCACCGCGCCCGCGCATGTGCGCCGCGGGGTGGCGGCGGTGCTGCTCGACCGGCTGATCGCCGAGGCGCGGGCGCGGGGGTATCGCCGGTTGAGTTTGGAGACCGGCTCCAACGCGCCGTTCGCCGCCGCGCATGCGCTGTACCGGCGCGCGGGGTTCGTGGCGTGCCCGCCGTTTGGCGATTATGACGATCTCGTGTTTGCGCAATACTTTACGATGGATCTGGCGGAGGCCGCCGGGGGGCGGGGCGCGGAAGGTTAGGGGAAAGTTAGGCGGAATCGCTGTGCCTGCGGCGCTGTTGTGGGAGGCAAGACTGCGGGGCCGATGCTGTCAAAGAGCGCGTCCTTCCCGCTACGCCGTGCCGCGGTTGTAGGACAGCCGGTCGGTCGGGCGCGCACCGATGCGCTTTGCGAATTGTCCCTGCTTACAAATCACTGCCGATCGCTTCAGATAAAACGGGCTGGACGAATCGGAACATATAGGGAACAAGTGGCGCATGACCCAGCCAGATTGCGCCCTGATCGCCCACGCCCTCCTGACCAGCAGCGGCTTCGCCCGAGTCGGATTGACCGCCCCGAGCGAACGCATCCGCGAAGCTGCCGCCGCCGAACTGGCGCGCACGATCGTGTGCGCGCTCGAGGGGTTCCCGGGCGATGGCGACCCGCGCCAGATGGCGCTGCCGCTTTGAGGTGGGCACGGTAAAATTCCGGACGCTGTTCGATTTCACCCGGCACCAGATGAACGTCGGCTGCGTCTGCGGTTCCTGCGCGCACGAGGGCGTGGTGCATTGCGACCGGCTCGCGCGGTGGTGCTTCCTCAAGCGGTTGCGCGGGACGGTCGATGCGCTGCCGGGGTTTTTGCGCTGCTCGCACTGCGGGGGGCGACCGATGCGGATCCGCCCTACGCCGCTACCGCCGACCTTTCCGGACTGGGGGGCGGATGAGGCGGCTTGGAAGCGGATGCAGCGGCGGTTGCGGGGGTGAGGGGGATTGGGAGGATGTCTCGAATTGGTGGAGAGCCGCCGTTCGTATGCTATGGGATTCGCATGGATAGCTACCTACCGCTTCTGCTCATTCCGGCCCTTCTGCTCGTCATTTGGTTTGGCAGCGTTCCCCAAATCAAGCGGTATATGAACGACATAAAAACTGGACCATCCGAGGATCGAGCTAAGGCCGATCGCGAGAAGGCTGATACGCACGAGCAGGCAGCCGACTAAAAGGCAATGGCTGCAAGTGGGCGAAAGGGGCCATGCGCTTATTCTGCCCCGGCCCTAGACCTGAGACCCACCCCACCGCCCGGCAACAAACCCAGCAACTTCCGCCCGCAGTTCCGCATCCTCCTGCGTCCCGCCGCCGAACCCACCATGCGGCATCGCCTCGAACACATGTAGCTCCGCCGCCACGCCCGCGCGCCGCAGCGCTCGGTGCAGCCGGACGGTGGTCGACAGGAACAGGTCGCGCGTTCCCGATTGCAGGAGGGTCGGGGGGAAGCCTGAGAGATCGCCGAACAGCGGCGACACCAAGGGATCGCGCAGGTCCGCGCCGTTCGCATACAGCAGGTTGGTCGCGGCGAGGGACCCCGGCAGCACGACGTCGACCAGCGCGTTGACCGCGAAACTGTCGCCGGATTCGGTCAGGTCGGCTTGCGGCGACAGCAGCACCAGCCCGGCGGGCATCGGCAAGCCTTCGGCGCGCGCGCGGAGCAGCATCGCCAGCGCGAGATTGCCGCCCGCCGAGCGTCCGCCGATCACGACGTCGGCTGGGGCGTGGTGCGCGAGGACGTGGGCGTAGGTCGCGACGCAATCGTCGAGCGCGGCGGGGAAGGGGTGTTCGGGCGGGGTGCGATAGTCGACGCCGTAGCAGCGTACCCCGTGCTGGTCGGCGTGCATCCGCGCGCCGGTGCGGCACGCGCCGCCGCCGCCGAAGACGAGCGCGCCGCCGTGCAGGTCGATATAGGCGCGCGTGGGGTCGAACGCGCCTTCGGGGGTTGCGACATGGACTCGCGCCGCGCCGATCGTGATCGTCTCGACGGTCGCGCGCAGGCTTCCGGCGATCCCCTCCATCGCGATCGCATAGCCTGCGTCGGCGGCGGTCTTGAGGTCCGCCCAGGCGGCATGGTCCGCCGGATCGGGCAGGACGTGGAGCGTGTTGAGCGGCACCCCGTCGGCGCGCACCGCACGATCGAGCATCGCGCGCGCTTGCGCCGAGATCGAGCGCGGGGCTGGAACCGTCCGCGCGGGGAGCGCGACGCCGTGCGGGGTGTCCGCGGTTACGCCATCAACTCCACCGCGACCGCGGTCGCCTCGCCGCCGCCGATGCACAGCGACGCGAGGCCGCGCTTGCCCCCACGCGCTTCCAGCGCGGACAGCAACGTCGCGAGGATGCGTGCGCCGCTCGCGCCGATCGGGTGGCCGAGCGCGCACGCGCCGCCGTTTACGTTGATCCGGTCGTGCGCGATGTCGAGGTCGCGCATCGCGATCATCGCGACGACCGCGAAGGCTTCGTTGACTTCGAACAGGTCGACGTCGCTGGCCGACCAGCCCGCGCGCTCGAGCGTCTTGCGCATCGCGAACACCGGCGCGGTGGTGAACAGCGACGGCGCGTGCGCGTGCGCGCCATGCGCGACGATCCGCGCGAGCGGGGTGAGGCCAAGCTTTTCCGCAACCGACGCGCGCGTCATCACCAGCGCGGCGGCACCGTCCGAAATCGACGAGGCGTTGGCGGCGGTGATCGTGCCTTCCTTCGAGAAAGCGGGCTTGAGCGTCGGGATCTTGGCGACGTCGCCCTTGGCGGGCTGTTCGTCGAGGCTGACCGTGGTCGGCCCCTTGCGCCCGGCGATCTCCACGGGGACGATCTCGCGGTCGAACGCGCCCGAGGTCTGTGCGCGTTGTGCGCGATGGAGCGATTCGATCGCGTAATCGTCCATCTGCTGGCGTGTGAGCTGGTACGACGCGGCGCTGTCCTCGGCGAAATTGCCCATCAGCTTGCCGGGCTCATACGCATCCTCGAGCCCGTCGAGGAACATATGGTCCTTGAGCACGTCATGCCCGATCCGCGCGCCGCCGCGGTGGCGCATCGAGAGGTAGGGCGCGTTGGTCATGCTCTCCATCCCGCCCGCGATCAGCAGATCGGCCGAGCCCGCCGCGAGCGCATCCGCCGCGAGGATCGCCGCCTGCATTCCGGAGCCGCACATCTTGTTGATCGTGGTCGCCTCGATATGGTCGGGGAGCCCGGCCTTGAGCGCGGCCTGGCGCGCGGGGGCCTGGCCGAGCCCGGCGGGGAGGACGCACCCCATGTAGATCCGCTCGATCGCCGCGCCCGCAAGCCCCGCGCGCTCGACCGCGCCGCCGACCGCGGTTGCGCCGAGCTCGGTCGCGGTCGCGCCTGCCAGTGCGCCCTGGAACGACCCCATCGGGGTGCGCGCGTAGGAGACGATGACTACTGGGTCGGCGGCGGGGCGGGTGGCCATGTGGGGAAACCTCTGATGGAAGCGATCTGGGATACGGTGCGGCACGCCCGACCCAGACCCGTTCGCTCAGCCCGAACGGGGAAGGGTCAGTTTCAATTGAAACTGATCTAGGGCCGACTTTGCCGATTTACAAACTATAGCACGGTCCGGAATGACCAGCGGAACAAACGAAAACCGAGGCGATACGCATGGATGACTGGATCTGGCCGATCCTGCTGGGCGGGCTTGGCGCGATCTTCGGGAGCTTCATCGCGACGATCGTGGTGCGCTGGCCCGAGGGGCGATCGGTGCTGCACGGGCGATCTGCCTGCGACGCGTGCGGGGTGGTGCTCGCCCCGCGCGATCTGGTGCCGTTGGTCAGCGCGCTGGTGGCGCGGGGGACGTGCCGCCGCTGTGGCGCGGCGATCGATCCGCGGCACTGGCAGATCGAGGCGATGGCACTGCTGATCGGTGTCGCGGCAGGGCTGGCGGTGCCGGGACCGGTCGGGGTCGCGGGGGCGGTGTTCGGCTGGCTGTTGCTGACGCTGGGTGCGCTCGACGTAGTGGCGTTGTGGTTGCCCGACGTGCTGACGGTGACGCTGGCGATGGGCGGCGTGGTGACGGGGGCGCTGGGGGTGCCACCGTTGCTGGACGATCGGCTGATCGGCGGCGGCGTCGGGTTCGTCGCCTTGTGGGCGGTCGGTGCGGGGTATCAGCGGGTGCGCGGGCGGGTCGGGCTTGGCGGGGGCGATCCCAAGCTGCTGGGGGCGATCGGATTGTGGCTGGGGTGGCGGATGCTGCCGACGGTGGTGCTGTTCGCGGCGCTGGCGGGGCTTGCGGTCGCGGTGGTCGGGGCGTTGCGCGGGCGGGCGACGACGCTGACCGACCGGATGCCGTTCGGCGCGCTGCTCGCGATCGCGGCTTACCCAGCGTGGCTGATGCTGGTAGGTATGGCGTCATGAACGCGTTTCCGATCCTTGCGGCGCTCTCGCTCGCGGCGGCACAGCAGGCCGCGCCGAAAGAGGCCCCACCGCCCGCGCCGGTCCTGCCCTCGGTCGACGGCCTGCCGATCGGGTCGATCCCGCGGCAGGAACTGCCCCGCAAGGGCTGCGCGGCGTATCTGTGGACCGCGAGCGGAACGCGGGCGCTGGTCGCGATGGCGACGGGCGGCGGGGGGACCGATCCTGCGCGGCTGCGGCTGTCGATCGGGGGGAAGGTTACTGATCTCGACCGTACCGGCCAGCTTGGGGCGATCTCGCTCGGCTTTCCCGAAACCACGACCTATGCCGGTGCCGGTACGACGATCAAACTGACGATGCGGGCCGAGACCCGCACGTCGATCACCGACGGCGGGGCGGTGCCGGACGGCATCCTCGAACTCGACCGGACGGGGCAGGATAGCGTGATCATCCCCGTGGCGGGGTTGATCGGCTGCACGTAAAGGGGAGACGGGCATGACACTCGACGAGACGCTTCAGGCGCAGCGCGCGGCGTTCAACGCCGAATTGCCCGTTTCGCTGACCGTCCGCAAAGACCGGTTGAAGCGTGCCGCGGAGATGATCGCGGACAATGCCGCTGCCTTTTGCGACGCGCTGAGCGAGGATTTCGGGCATCGCAGCCGCGAGCAATCGATGCTGACCGATGTCGCCGCATCGATCGCGCCGATCAAGCATGCGCTACGCTCGCTCGATGTCTGGGCGAAGCGCGACAAGCGCGCGGTGCAGTTTCCGCTCGGGTTGCTCGGTGCGCGGGCGTGGGTGGAGTATCAGCCCAAGGGCGTGGTCGGTGTGATCGCGCCGTGGAATTTCCCAGTCAATCTGGTGATGGGGCCGATCGCGGGGATCTTCGCCGCGGGAAACCGCGCGATGGTCAAGACGAGCGAATTCACCCCGCGCACCGCCGCCTTGTTCGAGACGGTTAGCGCGCAATACTTCGCGCCGGACGAACTCGCGTTCTTTAGTGGCGGACCGGAGGTGGGGAAGGCGTTTTCGGAACTACCGTTCGACCATCTGATCTTTACCGGCGCTACGGGGATCGGGCGGCACATCCTGCATGCGGCGGCGGACAATCTGACGCCGGTGACGCTCGAACTCGGTGGCAAGTCGCCAGTGCTGATCGGCCAGAACGCCGACATCGCGCGCGCGACCGAGCGGGTGGCGATCGGCAAGATGCTCAACGCCGGGCAGATCTGCCTCGCGCCCGATTACATGCTGGTGCCTGAGGCGCAGGAACAGGCGGTGGTCGACGGGCTGAAGGCGGCGGTGTCGGCGATGTATCCGACGTTGCTGGCGAACCCGGATTACACTGCGATCATCAACGATCGGCATCACCAGCGGCTCACCGACTGGGTCGACGATGCGCGCGCCAAGGGCGCGACGGTCGAAGTGGTCAATCCGGGGGGCGAGGACTTCGCCGGATCGAACGCGCGGAAGATGCCGCTGCATATCGTGCGGAATGCGACCGACTACATGATCGTGATGCAGGAGGAGATCTTCGGCCCGATCCTGCCGGTGCGCAGCTATGCGGGCGGGATCGACAGCGCGATCGACGAAGTGAACCGGCGCGATCGGCCGCTCGGGCTTTATTATTTCGGGCCGGACGAAGGGGAGCGGCGGCGCGTGCTCGACCGGACGATCTCGGGCGGCGTGACGATCGACGACGTGGTGTTCCATGTGTCGATGGAGGATCTGCCGTTCGGCGGGGTCGGGCCGTCGGGGATGGGGTCGTACCACGGGTTCGACGGGTTCAAGACGTTCAGCCATGCCAAGGCGGTGTTCAAGCAGGCGAAGCTGGATGTCGCGAAGCTGGCGGGGTTGAAGCCGCCTTATGGCAAGGCGACGATGACGAGCGTACGGCGACAGATGAAGTAGCGGGCTTTCCGGCTGCTTTGCAGCGGGGCGCTGGCTTCAATCCACCCGGTAATGGATCGGCTTGAAACTCCCGCCATTGCTCGCGGGTGCCGAGCAGGCGGTAAGGCCGATGATCAGGTCCATCTCCGCGCGCAGGACGATCTGGTCGCCCGCCTTGCTGATCGGCGGAAGGACGTCGAGCTTGCCCGTCGCGGCATCGACGGTGACGTTCATGAAGCAGTTGAACGCGGTCGGGATCATGTCCGGCTTCACCCCATACGGCTCGAGCGCTGCCGCTAGATTGCCGAAACAGCCCCGGTGCGGCGGCAGGTCGGGGTAGAAATGGTGGAAGGTGTCGTACGAGCACGGCGTCAGCAGGAAATCGTGCCGCCCGACCGTGTCCTCGACGATCGTCAGCATCGGTCGCGACCGGTTCGAATACAGCAGGTTGCCCGTGGTCAGATAGATCGTCTCGGCATAGTCGAGCGACCGTCCCGACGAGATGACCTCGTCCAGATCCTGGGCATTATAGGCCAGCAAATCCGCGACCTGCACCCCGCGCGGGTCGATCACGGTCAGCGTCTGTCCCGCCGCCAGCCGGAACGCGTTGCCGCTCCGCTCGGGGATCTCGACGACATCGCTCATTCGGCGGCGCCCGAATAGCGGAACGGGCAGGCCCAGGCTTCGTCGACCACGCGCCCGCTATATTGCCGCGCTTCGCTCATCTCGCCGTGGCGCGCGAGCATCGGGTTGCGCGAGCCGGCGAGGACTTCGTCGCGCGTCAGGATCTTCTCGCGCATGCCCTCATATTTGCCCTGTGCGCGCAGCGTCTCGAACTGGTCGTGCAGGTTGAACACCATGGTCGGACGCGCGAAGCGGCGTGCGGGGCGGCTGGCGTTGGGGTGGAGGCCGACGATGAAGAACGCTTCGCCGCCGAAGCTCAGCGAGAAATGCGGGCTGTCGGGGTCGGTGCTGACCGTCGTGTCATAGTCCTGGCCACGCCAGACGTCCTTGTCCGAGATCGACTGGACACGTTGCCACAAAGCCGCCTCGAACTGTGCCTCGCTGAGATCGTCCGGCCCGTCGAAGATGACCGCGAAGCTGCGGAACAGGCCAGGGTCCTCGCGGTAGGCGGCGGCGAAATGCATCAGCCCGTCGTGGATGCGCAGATCGTCCCACGCGCTGTCGAGCCGATCGCACGCGAGGACGGACAGCGTTCCTTTCGCAAGCGCCGCCTTGGCGCCGACACAGGGGAAGTCCGCTTCCGCGACATGCGCATCGAGCAGGGCCTGAAAATCGTGCTGCGCACGATGTTTCCACGGGAACAAGGGAGTCTGGGGCGTAGGCATAGACCAACAAGACTCTTGCATCGCATGCCAGTTCCGCGAATTCTTGCTGATAAGGGTCAAGTGTTCGGCAGTTGCGCTTTGGGAAAGCCCGACCAAGCCGAGTCGTAATCTTCGTCCAGCGAACTCGTTTCTGCGGCGAACCGGGTTGGCGTGAAGACCCAGCGGCTTTCGATCATGAACGCCATCGTGCCATCGATCCGGCGCGGCGCGAGTGGCGCAGTGCTTGCCGCGGACCAGGTCGCGACGTCGGGGCCATGCCCGCTCATCTGATTGTGGAGCGACAGCGCGCCGGGGACGAAGCCGTCCGCCTTGGCGTCATATTCGCCTTTGATGAGGCCCATGCACTCGCTCATCGTGTTGCGGTGGAACCATGGCGGGCGGAACGTGTCCTCGGCCACCATCCAGCGCGGCGGGAAGATGACGAAGTCGACGTTCGCGGTGCCGGGCACGTCGCTGGGCGAAGTGAGGACGGTGAAGATCGACGGGTCGGGATGATCGAAGCTGATGCTGCCGATCGTGTTGAACCGCGCAAGATCATATTTGCACGGCGCGTAATTGCCGTGCCACGCGACGACGTCGAGCGGCGAGCGGCCGAGGTTGGTGGTCCACAGGCTGCCGAGGAATTTCTGGACGAGTTCGTAGTCGCCCTCGACGTCTTCGTACCAGGCGACCGGCGTTTCGAAGTCGCGCGGATTGGCAAGGCCGTTCGCGCCGATCGGGCCGAGGTCGGGGAGGCGGAAGGGGGCGCCGTGGTTTTCCGCGACATAGCCGCGGGCGGTGCCATCGGGGAGCGTGACGCGGAAGCGGATGCCGCGCGGGATGATCGCGATTTCGCCTGGAGTGAGGTCGATCCTTCCGAGTTCGGTGTAGAGCGTGAGGCGGCCTTGTTGCGGGAGGATCAGCAACTCGCCGTCCGCCGAGACGAACGCGCGGTTCACCATGTCCTTGGTTGCGCGGTAGATATGCATGGCGACGCCGGTCTGCGTCTTGGGGCCTTCGCCCGCGACGAGCATTGTCGTGAGCGAGTCTAGCCAGTCGGCGTCTTGTGGTTCGAGTGGGCCCCAGCGGAGGCGGTTGGGGGCGAGGGGTTCGTCGGTGGTGCCGGGGGCGAAGAGCGGGGCGCCTGCGTAGCGCGTGAAGGCGGGGTGCGCGGCGGAGGGGCGGAGACGGTACAGCCACGAGCGTTTGTTCTCGTGGCGAGGGGCGGTGAAGGCGCTGCCGCTAAGCTGTTCGGCGTAGAGGCCGAACGCTGGTTTCTGCGGCGAGTTGCGGCCGATCGGGAGCGCGCCGGGGATGGCTTCTGTGGCGAAGTGGTTGTTGAAGCCGGTCATGGGGTTGGTCATTTCGGTCTCCAATTATTGGGATGTCGCTTGTTACGGCCCCACCCCAACCCCTCCCCTGAAGGGGAGGGGCTTCTCGGTTGCGCTCGTCTTCTTCTTTAGCCCCTCCCCTTCAGGGGAGGGGTTGGGGGTGGGGGACGCCTCGCAGAGACTAACGCCTCAAGCCTCAACCGCCCCCGGCACCACGCCCCGCCGGATCTGGTCCAGCTCGATGCTTTCGAACAACGCCTTGAAATTCCCCTCGCCAAAGCCGTCATTGCCCTTGCGCTGGATGATCTCGAAGAAGATCGGTCCGACCATATTCTCGGTGAAGATCTGCAGCAGCAGCCCGCCACCCGTCTCCGGCGCGCCGTCGATCAGGATGTCGCGCTTGCGCATTTCTTCGACGTCGTGATCGTGCCCGGGCAGGCGCTTGTCGATCAGGTCGAAATAGGTCTGCGGCGTCGTCTGGAAGCGGATGCCGTTCGCGCGCAGCGTGTCGACCGTCTTGAAGATGTCGTCGGTCGCGAGCGCCAGATGCTGGATGCCTTCGCCCTTATAGTCCTTGATGAACTCCTCGATCTGCGAATGCTCGTCCTGGCTTTCGTTCAACGGGATTCGGATCTTGTCGTCGGGCGCGGTCATCGCCTTGCTGAACAGGCCCGTCGCTTGGCCTTCGATGTCGAAATAGCGGATCTGGCGGAAGTTGAAGATCCGCTCGTAATAATCCGCCCAATAGGCCATCCGCCCGCGCTGGAGATTGTGCGTGAGATGGTCGAGCGTGTGGAGCCCGACGCTGTGATCGTCCACGCCCGCGCCCGCGACGGGGGTGAAGTCGGTCTCATAGATCCGCGATTTCTCGTCGACCAGATACAGGTTCGCGCCGCCGATTCCCTCGATCGCGGGAAGGTCGAGCTCGTCCGGACCGACGGCGCCCTTCACCGCGACCGCGCCGCGCTCGACCGCCATCTTGAGTGCATCCTCGCCATCGGCAACGCGGAACGCCATCGCGTTGGCCGAGGGGCCGTGCGCGTTGCGGAAGCCAGCGACTTGCCCCGCGTCATCCATGTTGAGCAGGAAGTTGATGTCGCCCTGCGCATAGCGGCGGACGTTCTTGGACTTGTGGTTGCCGACGTGCGTAAAGCCCATCTTGACGAACAGGTCGGCCATCGCCTCGGGGTTGGGCGAGGTGAATTCGACGAATTCGAACCCGTTCAGGCCCATCGGGTTTTCGGTGGCAGTCATCGCATCGGCTCCGAGATGGTTTCAGATGAAACGATATAGCGGTCTTGCCAACACCGGTCCATCCCTTATCCCTTTGTTCCATGACGACGCTCAAGCTCGACCAGTTCCTACCGTATCGCTTGTCGATCGTTTCGAACCGCGTTTCCTCCGCGGTGGCGAGCACGTACCAGGCGCTGTTCGGGCTCAAGATCCCGGAGTGGCGGCTGGTCGCGATCATCGCCGAGGGGGAAGGCGCGACGCAGCAGGCGCTTGGCGTTGCGACGCGGATGGACAAGGTGACGGTCAGCCGCGCCGCCGCCGCGTTGGTCGAGCGCGGGCTGATCGAGCGCAGACCCAATGCGAACGATCAGCGATCGCACATGCTGACGCTGACCGAAGCGGGGCGAACGTTGTACGAGAATGTCGCGCCCAAGGCGCTCGAGCTGGAATCGCAGGTTTTCGCCGGGTTCACCGCGGCGGAGATCAAGGCGTTTCGCGCGATGCTCGACAGAATAGAGACGTCCGCGGCCCCGTTTGACGCCGATCGTGCCTGAAACGGTTCGTCGCATGTGCGGCAACCATGGCAAATTGCGTGGAAACCATTTTGAATTCACGCGTTAGGGGCGCTAAGCGAAGGACCTGCAAATCTGGCCGTCGTGTGAAGTGGGGAAGCGTAAGTCTTGATATCATTGGCGTATTCGAGCGGGCTTCTCGCCATCGCGGTAGCTAGTCTGCAACAGGCGCCTTCTCCTGTGACGGCTGCGCAACAGAATCCTGGGCAGGCCGCCGGACAGGCATCCGAGCCGCCGATCGTGTCGGATCCGGAGTTCGACAAGGCGTTGCCGCCGCTCAGCAACGATATCAACGCACCGCTCGAACCGATGATCCCCGTGCCCGTCACGCCAGCCGGGGTACCGGTCGCGCCACAGCCGACGGCCGTTGCACCCGTGCCGGGTGCTCCGGCAAGCGGGACCGCAGCGAACCCGACGCCTGTACCAAACATTCCGGCCGATCTTGCACAGCCGCTCGCGCCCCTCGCCAGTTTCGATACGACCCCGCTGGTCGACGTTGCGGTCAAGGACGAAAAGGCTCCCGAGATCCGTTACGAAACGGTGATCCGCGGGCTCGATCCACTCAAGCTGACCGCGCAGTTCAACGGGTTGTCCGCGCTCAAGGGCGGCAAGGGCAAGGCGCCCAACGGCACCGTTATCGCCGCGCGCGGTCGTGAAGACGAGCAGCTGGCGATCCGGCTGATGAAGAGCCTGGGATATTATGACGGTACCGCGGTTTCGACGATCGAGACCGTTCCCAACGACAAGACGCGCGTCAAGGCGATCGTCTCCGCGACGCCGGGGAAGCAGTATAAGCTCGGCACGATCGTGGTGAAGGCGGATCCGACGATCCCGCCGACGCTGATCCGCGACGCGCTGCCGCTCAAGGTCGGCGAGCCGATCGACGCGTTGCGCGTGCAGGGGGCGGAAGCCAACGTCGCGCTGACCTTGCCGCAACAGGGCTATCCCTTTGCCAAGGTCGGAGAGCGCGACATCCTGCTCGACGATCTGGCGGGCACGGGCGACTATACGTTGCCGGTCGAGGTCGGGGCGCGGTCGTCGTTTGGGACGACCACGACCGAGGGACGTCTCGCGTTCGGGGCGGAGCATGTCCGGGTGTTGCAACGGTTCAAGCCGGGCGAACTCTACGACAACCGCAAGGTCGACGATCTGCGCGCGGCGCTGGTCGCGACCGGGTTGTTCTCGACCGTATCGGTCGAGCCCAAGCCGACCGGGAACATCAACCCGGACGGTACCGAGCAGGTCAATCTGCTGGTCGAGCAGGAACGCGGCAAGCCGCGCTCGCTTTCGGCAAGTGCCGGATATAGCACGGGGCAGGGCGTGCGGGTCGAAGGGGCGTTCACGCATCGCAACGTCTTCCCGCCGGAAGGCGCACTGATCGGGACCGCGGTCGTTGGGACGCAGGAACAGGGCGTCAGCGGGACGTTCCGCCGCTCCAACGCCGGGCGGCGGGACCGTACCGTGACGCTGGGCGCTGGCGTCAATCACTCCAATTATGACGCGTTCGACGCCTTTACGGCGACGCTTTCGGGCCGGATCTCGTACGATTCGACGCCGCTTTGGCAGAAGAAGTTCACTTATGCCTACGGTTTTGAAGTCGTCGGCACGAACGAGAGCGTTTATGACTTCAACCGCGGCGAACGGGTCCGCGGCACCTATTTCATCGCGGCATTGCCGGGGCAGGTTCAGTTCGATCGGTCGGACAGCTTGCTCAATCCGACCAAGGGCTATCGCCTCAAGCTCAGCGTCAGCCCCGAGACGTCGGTGCGCGGCGCGGTGCGCCCGTATGCGCGCACGCTGATCGAGGCGAGTGCGTATTATCCGATTGGGCAGAGCATCGTGATCGCGGGGCGCGTTCGGGCCGGCGCGATTCCGGGGATCGAGCGCGACGATCTCGCCCCCTCGCGGCGCTATTATGGCGGCGGCGGCGGATCGGTGCGCGGGTACGGCTATCAGCGGCTCGGGCCGCTCGACCCGCAGGGCAATCCGGTCGGCGGGCGCAGCATCAACGAATTCGCGATCGAGGCCCGCTATCGCTTCGGCAATTATGGGATCGTGCCGTTCATCGACGCCGGTAACGCCTATTCCAGCGTGCTGCCCAAGGGATCCGACTTGCGCTTCGGCGCGGGGATCGGCGGGCGTTTCTATACCAATTTCGGGCCGTTGCGCGTTGACGTCGCAACGCCGCTCAACCCCCGCAAGGGCGACGGCAAGGTCGCGCTCTATATCTCGATCGGACAGGCCTTCTGATGGCGGACGAAGAAACCGCCGTCGTTGTACGGCGCCCGTTGTGGCAGCGGATTCTCAAGTGGATTGCAGTCACGCTCGGCGTGCTGGGCCTGTTGGCGATGGGGATCGTCTTCGGGCTGGATACCGCGCCGGGTCGGCGCGTGATTGCCAATTTCATCGGGGATTATAAGACCGCGGGCGGGCTCAACATCCGTGTCGGGCGGATCGAGGGATCGATCTACGGCAAGATGGTGCTCAACGACTTGCGCGTGAGCGATCCGCAGGGCGTGTTCCTGACGTCGCCGCGGATTGCGGTCGACTGGCGGCCGTTCGATTACGTCAACAACCATATCAACGTGCTGTCGGCACAGGCGAACCTCATCACGATGACGCGCTCGCCGGTGTTCAAGCCGACGCCGACCGACCCCAATGCCCCGATCCTGCCCGATCTCGACATCGATATCGGTCGCCTGACCGTCAACCGGATGGTGCTCGGCAAGGCCGTGATGGGCACGGCGCACATCATCAAGATCGACGGCGCGACGCATATTGCGGACAAGCGCGCGCAGATCACCGCGAACGTCGATGCGCTGACCGGCCCCGGCATTGCTGGCGGCGATACGTTGCGTTTGAAGCTCGACGCGGTACCGGATTCGGACCGGCTCGGGATCGACGCGCGGATCGTCGCGCCGGCCCGCGGCGTGGTTGCGGAGATGAGCGGCATCAAGGCGCCGCTCGACTTCACCATTGCGGGCAAGGGCGGCTGGAAGGCCTGGACCGGCAAGGCGACGGGGACGCTCGGCGGCGCGCAGTTCGCCGACCTCAACCTTGCCGCGCATAACGGCTTCTTCCAGGTGCGCGGGACGACCAAGCCCGGACTCTATCCCGGTGGCGCGCCCAAGGACGAGGCGACCCCGACCAACCCGATCGCGCGGATCACCGCGCCAGCGCTCGAAGTGTCGATCGACGCGCGGCTCAACGAACGCAAGGTCGACACCGTCGTCGCGCTCAAATCGGACGCGATGGCGGTCAACGCCAAGGGTCTGATCGATCTCGCACAAAGTGCTTTCGGGCAGTTTGCGGTCGAGGCCAAGCTGCTCAAGCCCGGTGCGATCTTGCCCAACCTCAACGGACGTGACGTTGCGGCGCGGGTCGTGCTCGACGGCAAGTTTGCGACCCCAACGGTCAATTACGTCATCAGCGCAGGCGTGCTGGGCTTCGGCGAGACCGCCGTGCAGCAGCTTTATGCCTCGGGTCTGGCGCGCGTGAACGCCGACCATATCGTCATCCCGGTCGCCGCGCGCGCCGCGCGCGTCACCGGTCTCAACGCAGCGGCGGGTGGTTTGCTCGATGCTGTCGCGATCAATGGCAGCTTCGCGATCGCCAACGGTAAGGTCCTGTCGGACAATCTGCGGATCCGCTCGCGCAAGATCGATGCGACCGCGCTGGTCGTCGCGGATCTCGCCAAGGGCACGTATCGCGCCGCGCTGAACGGGCGGGTGAACGATTACCGGGTCGAGAGCTTCGGGATCGTCAGCGTCAAGACCGACGCCAAGCTCGTCACCATGCCCGGCGGGTTCGGCATCACCGCGCATGTCGCGGCACGCACGTCGCAGATCTTCAACGAAGGCGCGCGCAACTTCCTCGGCGGCAACGCTGCGGTGACCGCGGACGTCGGGTACGATCCCAACGGGATCATCACCTTCCGCAACCTGCGAATGAACGCTCCTCAGTTCCGCGTGACGCGCGGGCAGGGGCGCTATGATCCGCGCGGGCCGCTTGCGGTCGATGCGGATGCCTATTCGACCCAATATGGCCCGCTGTTCGCGCGCGTCACGGGCACTGCGACCAAGCCGGTCGTGTTGCTCCGCGCACCGCGTCCGGGCGTTGGGATCGGGCTCGTCAATCTGGAAGCGCGCGTCCGGGGCACGGGCACGAGCTACCTCGTGCTTGCCAAGGGCGGCACCAATTACGGGCCGTTCACCGCCGACCTCAATGTCGTTCCGGCGGCTCCGCTAACGGTCGACATCCGCAATGCGCGCTTTGCCGGGATCGACTTCAAGGGTCGCGTCCAGCAGCTCGCCGCCGGGCCATTCGGCGGTCGCATTACCTTCGCGGGCTCGGGCATCAGTGGCGCCGCCTTGCTCGGTGCGCAGGGGCAGTATCAGAAGGTCGATGTCGCGGCACGCGCAAGCAACGCCAAGATTCCGGGGATGGTCGACTTCACGATCGGTCGCGCGATCGTCAATGCGCGCGCCATCCTGACCCCGACGCCGCAAGTCGTCGCGGACGCACAGGTCGCGGATCTGCGCTATGGGCCTACGGTTATCTCGACCGCGCGTGCCAAGGTGAACTACGCCGGTGGTTCGGGCACCGCGCAGCTTGTCGCTGCGGGATCGAACGGCGTGCCGTTCCGCCTTGCCGCCAACGCGCGGCTCAGCCCGAAGCAGTGGCTCGCGGCGCTTCAGGGGCAGGCCAATGGCATCGGCTTCCGCACCGCCAACCCGGCGCGGATCGACATCGATGGGTCGACCTATCGCCTCCAGCCGACGCGGATCGACTTCGACAATGGCTCGGCGCGCGTTGCGGCGGTTTATGGGTCGGGGCTTTCCGCGCAGGTACGGCTCGACAAGCTCGACCTGTCGGTGGCGAATGCATTCGTTCCCGATCTCGGGCTCGGCGGCGCGGTGACGGGGTCGATGGATTACGCGCAACCGCGCGGCGCTTCGGTGCCGAAGATCGCGGGTCAGTTCCGCATCGCCAACTTCACGCGCTCGAGCCTCGCCAGCGTATCCGAGCCGGTCGACGTGGTCGGCCAGATCGGCCTGACCGATGCGGGTGGTGAAGCGCGTGCGCTCGTCCAGCGCGGCGGGACGACGGTGGGCCGGATGGTCGCAACGTTGCGGCCCTTGGGGGGCGGCGACAGCTGGGTCTCGCGGCTGATGGCGGCGCCGCTTTCGGGGGGCATTCGCTATAACGGTCCGTCGGGTGTGCTGTTCTCGCTTGCCGGACTTAGTCGCCAGCAATTGTCGGGTCCGATCGCGATCGCTGCCGACTTCGGCGGGCGGGTCGATGCGCCGCAGCTCAACGGCATCATCCGCGCGGATTCGCTGACCTATGACAATGAAGTCTACGGCACGCGGCTCAGCCAGATGAAGATCCTCGGGCGGTTCACCAACGACCGGCTCGAGATCACGCAACTTTCGGCCCGCGCTGGTGACGGTACGGTTCAGGCGCGTGGCTCGGTCGGGTTCGCGGCGGCTTCGGGCTTCCCGATCGATATCCAGGCGACGCTCAACAATGCGCGGCTTGCGCGGAGCGATGCGCTGGGCGCGACCGCGACGGGCACGATTGCGATCACCAACTCCAAGGCGAATGGCGGGCTGATCAAGGGCGATATCCGCATTCCCAACGCGCGCTATGAGATCATTCGCCAGGGTCAGGCCGAAGTGCCTGAGCTGACCGGGGTCCGGCGCAAGAGCGATCTGGTCAAGGCTGCGGGCGCACCGCAGGCCGAGGCTCCGGTCGGGCTGTTCAAGCTCGATATCCGGATCCGTGCGGACAACGAGCTGTTTGTTTCCGGCATGGGGCTCGAGTCCGAATGGGAAATGGACATGCGCGTTGCGGGCACGTCGGCGGCACCGCAGGTGATCGGCCGGCTGCAACTTGTGCGCGGGACCTATTCGTTCGCGGGCAAGCGGTTCGAAGTCACAAAGGGCGACATCCGCTTCAACGGCGGACCGCTGACCGACCCGGAGATCAACATCAGCGCGACCACCACGACGAGCGACGTCGAAGTGACGATCAACGTGACGGGGACGGGGCAGAAACCGCAGATCGCGTTCACCTCGACCCCGGCCTTGCCGCAGGACGAAGTGCTCAGCCGCCTGTTGTTCGGGAGCTCGGTGACCAACCTGTCGGCGATCCAGGCGGTCCAACTGGCGTCGGCGCTCAATTCGCTGCGCGGGTCGGGGGGTGGGCTCAACCCGCTCGGCAAGCTGCGCTCGGCGACCGGAATCGACCGGCTGCGGGTGCTCGGGGCGGACGATGCGACTGGTCGCGGCACCTCGCTGGCCGCGGGCAAGTATCTGACCGACAACATCTACGTCGAAGTCATCACCGATGCCCGCGGGTTCACCGCTACGCAGCTGGAAGTTTCGTTGACCAAGGCTTTGAGCGTGCTGTCGCAAGCCGGGTCGTTCGGTGGGTCGAACATCACGGTGCGCTACAAAAAGGATTTCTGATCGCAACCTAATGCTTCCCCGCGGGTCTCAGATCGAATATTGAGTATCCTCGGAGAGCGATCATGAGCGAGCGAGCAGCGGAGCATTTCGACGTGGTCGTGGTCGGTGCCGGAATATCCGGTATCGGCGCGGGCTATCATCTGCAGACGCAGAGCCCGGATCGTTCCTACGTCATCCTGGAAGGGCGGGGGCAGTTGGGCGGGACGTGGGACCTGTTCCGCTATCCCGGGATCCGGTCGGATTCGGACATGTACACGCTGGGCTATTCGTTCCGGCCGTGGACCGAGGCCAAGGCGATCGCGGACGGACCCTCGATCCTCAACTACGTGACCGAGACCGCGCGCGACTTCGGGATCGACCGGCACATCCGCTTCGGCCACCACGTCAAGCGCGCGGCCTGGTCGACCCCGGATGCGTGCTGGCGAGTCGAGGCGGACGGGCCGGACGGGCCGGTGGTGTTCACCTGCGCGTTCCTGTTCATGTGCAGCGGCTATTACAATTACGCGCAAGGGCACACACCCGAATGGCCGGGGACCGAGGCGTTCGCCGGGCGGATCGTTCATCCGCAATTCTGGCCCGGTGATCTCGACTATGCGGGGAAGGAAGTCGTCGTCATCGGCAGCGGCGCGACCGCGGTGACGCTGGTGCCCGCGATGGCGGACACCGCGTCGCATGTGACGATGCTCCAGCGCTCTCCGACCTATGTCGTGTCGCGTCCGGCGGAAGATGCGGCGGCCAACTGGTTGCGGCGCAAATTGCCCGCCAAGCTTGCGTATCGGCTGGTGCGGTGGCGCAACGTGTTGATGGGGATGCTGTTCTTCAATCTCGCGCGCAAACGGCCGGCACAGACCAAGGAACGGCTGATCGGGCTGGTGCGCGATCAGCTCGGGCCCGACTATGACGTGGCGACGCATTTCACGCCGAACTACAATCCGTGGGACCAGCGGTTGTGCCTGGTGCCCGACGCCGATCTGTTCGAGGCGATCAAGGAGCATCGCGCTTCGGTCGTGACCGATCGGATCGTCCGGTTCACGCGCAACGGGCTGCTGCTGGAATCGGGCACCGAGCTTCCGGCGGACGTGGTCGTCACCGCGACCGGGCTGGAATTGCAGTTGCTGAGCGACGTCGCGTTCAGCGTCGACGGGGTGCCGGTCGATCTGGCCGACACGTTCAACTATAAGGGCATGATGTACAGTGACGTGCCCAACATGGCGTCGTCGTTCGGTTACACCAACGCGTCCTGGACGCTCAAGGCGGACCTGACCTGCGGCTACGTCTGCCGGTTGCTCAACACGATGAAGAAGCGCGGGGTGCGCCAAGCCACGCCGCGGGTCGGCGGGGCGGATCTGGCACCTGCGCCGTTCCTCGATTTCACCTCGGGCTATGTCACGCGCGCGATGGCGAAGTTTCCGAAGCAGGGGAGCAAGGCGCCGTGGCGGGTGCATCAGAATTACGCGCGCGACCTGCTGGCGCTGAAATACGGGTCGGTGGATGACGGGATGGAATTCTCGAACCCCGTCCCCGTTCCTGCGCGAAAGGTGCCGGTCTCGGCCTAGCCTCGAAACGCTTCGTAGAAACCGGGAACCCCACCCGTATTCAAATGTTTCTCGGGCATTGCTGCAATGCAACTTGTGCCGTTCGTTCGAACGAACTAGAGGCGCGGTGTGCTGCAGCAACGACTCCTGGACATTGCGATCGTCGAATTCGGGGCCAAGGGTCTTGAAGGCGCGAGTACGCGCGGGATCGCCAAGGCCGCAGGGACGGCGATGTCGTCGATCACTTATCACTACGGCGGCAAGGAAGGGCTGTACCTTGCCGCGGCCGACCATATCGCCGCGCGGCTTGGCGAACATATGGCACCCGCCCTTGCGCTCGGCACGCTGTCGCCTGGCATGACTGCGCGCGCCGCGCGTACTGCCATCCAGCACATTCTGGCCCGTTTCATCGAGATGATGGGCACCAAGAACAGCGCCTTCTCGCTGTTCATCGTCCGTGAGCAAATGGAGCCGACCGAAGCGTTCGACCGGATCTATGGCGGCCTGATGGGCAAGCTCCTCGAAACGATCGTCGAGCTCGTGCGCATCGCGACGGGACGCGACGATCCGCTTGCGTGCGAGGTCGCGGTCCTGACGCTGATGGGCCAGATCGGCATGCTGCGCGCTTCGCGAGCGACCGCGCTCAAGGTGCTGCGCCGCCCGTCTCTCGATACCGAAGTGCTGACCGCGCTTGCCGCGCGGATCGCCGCCAATACCGACGCCATTCTCGACCGCATGATCGCCGAACGACAGGAGCTTCCATGAGCGACGACCACAACGCCGCCAAGCAGGACGACGCCCAGGAGGCGGACAAGCAGAACGATAGCCAGGACGGTGCAGACAAGAACGACGCCCCCAAGAAGCCGTCGATCTTCAAGAAGCCGCTGTTCTGGATCATCCTGATCGCGGTGGTCGCGACGGTCGCGATCGGCGGGACGCTCTATTATCTCGACGCGCGCCAGTATGAATCGACCGACGACGCGTTCGTCGACGCGCATATCGTGCGGCTCGCGCCCAAGGTCGCAGGGACGCTCAAGGCGGTTGCCGACATCGACAACCGGCATGTCGAGGCAGGGCGGTTGCTCGCGGTGATCGAGGCGTCGAGCAGCGGCGCGCAAGTTGCCGAAGCACAGGCCAATGTAAAGCAGGCCGAAGCGCAGTTCGAGCAAAGCCGCGCGCAAGTTGCCGCGGCGCAGGCCAATCGTGACCAGGCGGTCGCCTCGGCACGCGCACCGCTCGCCACCGCGGCAAAGGCGCAGCAGGACCTGGCGCGCTACGAAGCGTTGCTGCGGATCGATCCGTCGGCGGTGGCTGGGCAGCAGCTCGACGCCGCCCGCGCGACTGCGCGGTCGACTGCGGCGGATGCCGCCGCCGCGCGCCAG
This sequence comes from Sphingomonas sp. PvP055, assembly GCF_040546365.1. Classification (NCBI taxonomy): domain Bacteria; kingdom Pseudomonadati; phylum Pseudomonadota; class Alphaproteobacteria; order Sphingomonadales; family Sphingomonadaceae; genus Sphingomonas; species Sphingomonas sp. PvP055. The sequence continues at coordinate 3,182,840 of NZ_JBEPNS010000001.1, read as the reverse complement.
CAGATCGACAGCGCGGATGCCAACATCCTCGTCGCGCGCAAGCAGGTGAACGCATCACGCGCGGTGATCGATGCGCGCAAGGCTTCGGTCGAGCAGGCGAACATCACGCTCGGCGACAACCGGCTGGTCGCGCCGGTGTCGGGGCAGGTGGTCAACCGTTCGGTCAACGTCGGTTCCTATGTCGGCCCCGGCACGCAGTTGATGGCGATCGTCCCCGATCACGTCTGGGTGACCGCGAACTTCAAGGAAACGCAGTTGCGCGACATGAAGATCGGCCAGCGCGTCGAGATCAAGGTCGACGCCTATCCCGACGTCAAGTTCGTCGGCCGCGTGGACTCGGTTCAGCGTGGCGCGGGCCAGGCGTTCGCGCTGCTCCCGCCCCAGAACGCCACGGGCAATTACGTCAAGGTCGTCCAGCGCGTTCCGGTACGGATCGAGTTCGACGCGAAGAACGGCCCCGATCCGCGCAAATATCCGCTCGGCCCCGGCATGTCGGTGATCCCGACGGTCAAGGTCCGCTGAGATGGCAACCGCCGTCGCACAGGACGGCTGGGATCCGTCGCGATCGGGCGCGGGCAGTTACAGCCCGTGGCTGATCGTGGGGATCATCAGCATCCCGACGTTCATGGAGGTGCTCGACACCTCGATAGCCAACGTCGCGCTTGATCATATCGCGGGGGGCCTGTCGGTCTCCAACGATCAGGCGACGTGGGTGCTGACCAGCTACCTCGTCGCCAACGCGATCGTCATCCCGATCAGCGGGTGGCTGTCCGACGTGATCGGGCGGAAACGCTACTTCCTGTTGTCGATCGCTCTGTTCACGCTGGCATCGCTGCTGTGCGGGCTTGCGCCCAACCTCACCACGCTCGTTATTGCGCGCGTGCTGCAGGGCATTGGCGGCGGCGGCCTCGCGCCGGTCGAGCAATCGATCCTGGCGGATACTTTTCCCCCCAAACAACGCGGGATGGCGTTTGCCGCCTTCGCGATCGTCGTCGTGGTCGGGCCGGTGCTCGGGCCGACGCTCGGCGGATATATCACCGAGAATTCGAGCTGGCACTGGGTCTTCCTGATCAACGTGCCGATCGGGATCGCGTCGGTGTTCCTCGTCAACATCTTCGTCGACGAGCCCGATGCGATCAAGGAAGACCGCGCGAAGCTGCTCAAGCGCGGGATCCGCGTCGATTACGTCGGGATCATCCTGATCGTGCTCGGGCTCGGCTTCTTCGAGCTGACGCTTGATCGTGGCTTACGAGAGGACTGGTTCGCGAGCAGCGTCATCATTACGACCGCGAGCATCGCGTTCGTGTCGCTGGTGTCGCTGGTGTTCTGGGAGTTCAACCACGACGAGCCGGTGATCGACCTCAAGCTGCTCAAGAGCCGCAATTTCTCGCTGACGCTGCTGATCATGGGGATCACGGGGATGATCCTGTTCGGGACGACTCAGCTGATCCCGCAGATGTTGCAGCAGGTGCTTGGGTACACGTCGTTCCAGGCGGGGCTGGCGCTGACCTTTGGCGGGATCGCGACGCTGGTCGCGGTGCCGTTCGCGGGAAGGTTGTCGGGTGTGGTCGACGTTCGGCTGATGCTGTTCCCGGCGTTGCTGGTCCAGGCGTTCGCCTTGTGGAACATGACGCATCTAAATGCGGACATCACCTTCCACGATGCCGCGATCGCGCGTCTGTTCCAGGCGATGGCGCTGCCGTTCCTGTTCGTGCCGATCAACGCGGTCGCCTATGTCGGGCTGCCGCAGAACAAGACCGCGCAGGCATCGAGCCTGCTCAACATCGCGCGGAACCTGGGCGGGTCGATCGGTATTTCGACCGCGCAGACCTTGCTCGCGTCGGGGCAGCAACGCCACCAGTCCGAACTGGTCCAGAAGCTCAACCCGCTCGATCCCAATTATACCGACTGGCTGTCGAAGGCGCAGGGCGCGTTTGGCGGGCAAGGGGATCCGGGGACGACCTCTTTGGCGGTGCTGTACCAGACGGTCCAGCGCCAGGCGTCGATGCTCGCGTTCCTCGACGTGTTCCGTTCGCTGATGATCGTGGTGCTCGTCGTGGCACCGCTCGTATTCCTGATGCGCTCCGGCAAGTCCGGTGGCGGTGGTGGAGGCATGGCCCATTGACCCGCTCGCTTTTTTCTCTCGCGCTGCTGGGAAGCACCCTGCTCGCGGGCTGTACCGTCGGGCCGAACTATACCGCGCCCAAGCTCGCCGTTCCGCCCGCCTTCGCCGAACGCCAGCTTGCGCCGGCCCCCGGCGCGCAGGTCGATCCGGCACGCTGGTGGTCCGCGTTCGGCGATCCGCAGCTCGATTCGCTGGTCGATCGCGCGCTGAAGGGTAGCCCCGACATCGCAATCGCGGCGTCGCGCGTGCGGCAGGCGCGGTTGCAGGAAGTGTCCGCGCGCGCGGTCGGCAAGCCGACGCTCGATGCGGCAGGTAACGTCAGCCATATCGAATTCAGCAAGAACGCCGGGCTGGCCTCAATTGCGAAGGCCTTCTCGGGCGGGAGTGGCGGCGGGACCGGGGCCGGGACTGGCGCGGGGAGCAGCACCGGCTTCGCGCTCCCCGGCAGCGGGATCACGACCTTCTCGGCCGGGTTCGATGCGAGCTGGGAGCTCGATCTGTTCGGCGGCGGTCGTCGGGGTGTCGAGGCTGCGGGCGCGCGGGTCGAGGCGGCGGAATGGACCCGGCGCGATGCCGCGGTGACGCTCGCGGCCGAAGTCGCGCAGGCGTATTTCGCGTTGCGGCTCGACCAGGAACAGATCGGCGTGATCGAGAGCGAGCTGGTGTCGCAACAGCGCTCGCTCGACATCGCAGGCAATATCGCGCGGGTCGGGCTGGTACCGTCGATCGACGTCACGCGGCAGCGCGGATCGATCACCAGCACGCAGGCACGGCTCGAGCCGATCCGGGCGGACGTGCGGGTGCGGATCCATGCGCTGGGCATCTTGTTGGGGGTCGAGCCTGAGACGCTGGACGGCGAACTGACTCGGCCCGGCGTTCCGCTGGTCGCGCTTCCGGTGGTGCCGGCGGGACTTCCGTCGGATCTGCTGCGGCGGCGCCCCGATGTGCGTGCGGCGGAGCGGCAGCTTGCGGCATCGACCGCGGACATCGGCGTCGCGGTCGCGGACCTGTATCCCAAGTTCAACCTGACCGGGATCGCGCAACTGCTGTCGACCTCGCTCGCCACGCTCGTCGCGGGGAACAGCGTGCAGCTGACCGGGACCAGCGCGGTGCAATTCCCGCTGCTCGACTGGGGACGCCGCAAGGCGACGATCGGGATTCGCAAGGAAGACCGCGAACAGGCCTATCTGCAATATCGCACCACCGTGCTCGGCGCGCTGCGCGACGTCGAGGACCCGCTTGCCCGGCTTGATGCCGAGCGTGCGCGCAACGCCGCGCTGCAACGCGCAGTCGCGGACGCGCAGGCGACGGCGCGCTCGGTCGAGGCGCAATATCGCACCGGTTTCGTGACGCAGACGTCGCTGCTCGACGCGCAAGTCAGCGTGCTGACCGCGCGCGAACAGCTCGCGGCGAGCAACGGCCAGCTCCGACAAGATACCGCAGCGTTGTTCAAGGCGATCGGCGGCGGATGGGAAGAACCTGTGCGCAATCCGACGGGATGACTGGAAAACGCGGTAATACGTGCCTAAACCCAAGGGCATGGACACGCCTGAACAGCTTCATGCCGCCGCACTGACGCATCTGGATACGCTGATCGGCTTCGACACCACGTCGCGGGATTCGAACCTGCGGCTGATCGAATATGTCGAAGCGTTCCTGCGCGCGCAGGGCGTCGCCAGCCGCCGGGTCGCCAATGCCGAGGGGACCAAGGCCAATCTCTACGCGACCGTCGGCCCGGTCGTGGCGGGCGGGGTGGTGCTGTCGGGGCATACCGACGTCGTGCCGGTCGACGGACAGGCGTGGAGCAGCGACCCGTTCGTGCTGACCCGGCGCGGCGACACGCTGTTCGGGCGGGGCACATGCGACATGAAGGGGTTCCTGGCGCTTGCGCTCGCGGCGGTGCCGGGGTTCGCGCGCGGGGAGACTAAACGCCCGATCCATCTCGCTTTCTCCTACGACGAAGAGATCGGCTGCCTGGGCGCCCCGTCGATGATCCGCGAACTCGTCACCGAACTTCCGGCGCCACTTGCTGTGATCGTCGGGGAACCGACGAGCATGGAGGTCGTCAGCGGGCACAAGGGTATCTCGACCTGGCGCGTGACCGTGACCGGGCACGAAGCGCATTCGAGCCTGACGCATCTCGGGCTGTCGGCGAACATGATCGCGATCGAACTGATGGAGCGGCTGCGGCAGATCGCCGTGGAGTTGGCGCGGCATGGTGACCCGGCGTCGCCGTATCATCCACCGCATGCAACGCTGACGGTCGGGCTGATGCAGGGCGGCACCGCGGTCAACATCCTCGCGCGCGAATGTACGTTCACGTTCGATTTGCGGACGCCGCCGGGGCAGGACCCGGACCAGATCATTGTCCCATTTCTGGACGCCTGCGAAACGGCTCATCGCATGGCGCGGGAACGATTTCCCGGTTCAGGCGTGGCGGTGATTCGCCGATCGGCCACGCCATCGTTCGCACCCGAGCCGGACGGCGCCGCGGAGACGCTCGCGCGACGGCTGGCAGGCGACAACGGCCCGACGCGCGCTGCGGCTTATGCAGCGGAAGCGGGGCAGTTTCAGGGAGCGGGGTTCTCGACGATCATCTGCGGGCCCGGATCGATCGAACAGGCGCATCAGGCGGATGAATTCATTACGCTGGCGCAAATGGAACGCGGGGCGGCGTTTATGGCACGACTTGCTGAGGCGATGATGTGAATTGGCTGAATGTTGTAACTGTCGTAAGGTCTTACGTATTTTTTCTGTCCGAGAAACAACAAGTCGGTCTATTTAGCGGTCAGACTATGACGTGCAGGGCTTGGACGAGGCAAAGTCTTGCAGGTATTCGGCTCGGCCGGGACGTTGCGGCGGTGTCGCCTGCGCAATCCATTGTTGGCCGAGCCGTAACAGGTGGTCTTACCAGGGGCGGATGGTTTCGCCCCAAACCAGACCAATGATGAACTTGATCATGACTTTTCTCCATTGTGTGCTCAGGCGAGCACGAGGGAGAATTAATGACTTATTAAGGACAACGCAAACGCAATGGTGTCTCCGGTGTCCGCTTTCGGGCCAGTTTAACCGTTCCTTGAGATTGGGCTCCTACAGATTGGAAAATGGCGCGCGCTCAGAAATTATCATTGCCGGTCGTCGGTTCGTTCGAGGTGGTTCGGGTGCCTGACGCGCTACCCGCTGAACAAGCTCGCGACTCAGCGACCGAGCATGCAATCCCTGATCCCGCCGAGGGTGTGATACCGGGGGATTGGAGGATGAGCTGTCTCGTCGAAGTCGCTAACTTTTCCCATATTCGTCGCCATCTTGGCAGTGTCGAAGCGGAACATCTTGTCGCCGAGCTGACGGCCCGGGTTGCGCAGTCCATACCAACGGTCGTGACTTCCCATGTTGGTCGCGCAACCGTTCAGTTCGATCTAGTTAGCGCGTCACGATGTGGTCTCGAACCGGTGGTTCGAAGGATCGCCGACGCGTGCGCCGCGACGTTCTCGATTGACGGCGTCGAACATACGCTGACTGTAGTAGTGGGTGCGGCGGCATGTCCTGTGACGCAGGTTGACGATGTACGATTGATCGAAGAAGCCGAAGGCGCGCTGGATGAAGCACGGCTCAGTTCAGGACCGGTGTTCCGTGACATCTCGTCGGGTGCTCCGACGCTGGATCGATTAGCGCTCATTCGCGATCTGCCTGCAGGCATCGAGCAGGGGCAGATGTTCCTGCAGTATCAACCCAAGGTCCACGTCCGCCGCCAGGAAATCAACAGTGCGGAAGCGCTCATTCGGTGGCAGCACCCATCCCGTGCGCTCATCCCGCCAAATGATTTCATTACGATCGCCGAAGAAGCCGGCTATATAATGCCGTTGACGCTCTGGACGTTGGAGCAAGTCATTGTTGATCAGCGGCTGATCGCCGAAGACGGAAACGCGATCACAATTTTCATTAATATATCTGGGCAATTGTTAGGCAACGACGCTTTCATCGAGCAGGCGTGCAAGCGAGTGGCCGAAACAAAGGTCATGATTGGCTTCGAAATCACGGAAACTGCCGTTATTCGGTATCCGGAGATTGCGATAAAAAACCTGATGAGATTGGCGGACGTCGGAATTTCGATCGCGATCGACGATTACGGTGCTGGATTGTCGTCGCTTGCCTACCTAAAGCAGCTTCCGGCAAAAGAACTGAAAATCGATAAAATGTTTGTTCTTCAGCTGACAAGCAATAGTAGGGATCCATTGATTGTTCGTTCTACCATAGATCTCGCGCATGCGCTTGATATGGAAGTCACAGCGGAAGGCGTAGAAACACCCGCTGCACTGGCTCTTCTCTCTGTGATGGGGTGTGATATCGTACAGGGATATTTGATCAGCCGTCCGCTTTCAATCTCAGACTTTCGCGAGTTTATGTCAGCGGACCGCAAACTATCCTTGGCTGTGACAAGTCAACCGACGTTTACCCGTGCCGCGTCGTTCTGGAAAAGCGCGTAAACGCCAAAGATAGTTCGTAGTGATGCAAACGACGTAGGACGGCTCGATGAATGTGAGTGCTTTGGGCCTGACGTTGCGTTTGGCGATCGTCTTGGTCCTGAGTGGATCCGGGGCAGTAGCGGCACCGCAGCAAACGGGCGGGGGAACCTTCGATGCTCATGTTGCCGCCGCCAAGGCTGCCATGCTCGGAAGCCCGATGCAGGCACAAAAAGAAGCCGAGTACGCGGCTCGGATTGCAAAATCCTTCTCGCCTGATCGAAAGCCGGCCGCCATTGCAACGGCAGAATGGCTTCAAGGAGAAGCGTATCTCCGGATGAACGACGTTCAGAGCGCGAGGCCCTTGATCGATCACGCGTTGGCAACGATTAATCCTGATCGACATACGAGCAAATTGGCTGCAGACCTTCTCCTGTCACAAGGCGGGCTGCGAACCCAAGTTGCAGACGTTTCCGGCGCGCTTCAATCGTACCAAAAAGCGTTTAAAGTATTCCGCGAAATAGGGGAAATTCGAAGCGAAGCAATCGCGATAATAAGTATTGGCGTTCTCTACACAGAGGCGGCAGACTATCGGTCTGCATTGCGATACTTCATGCAGTCTCGTGAGATATATTCAGGTGATCCGCAACTTCTTCTTTCCGTTCATAGCAACAGTGCGGTTTCGCTCCAGGAACTGAACCGACTTCCGGAAGCCCAAGCGGAGTTCAGGAAGGCTCTAGCGATTGCCAAAAGCCTCGGAAGTCCGGGTTTGGTGGCACGGACATATCGTAACATTGCGCGTGGTTATCTCCTTTCGCACCGTGTGGATTTGGCGAATAAAGCGATCGCGGACGGTATGGTTTCGGCGCGCGGTGAAGACGGCGAAATCAGCCGATTGTTGCCCTTGATGGCGTGGTCAGCGCATATCGCGAAGCATGACGATCGCGCAGAAAAGCTGATCAGACGCTTTTTCGACACAGTCGATCCGCACGCGTCGTCGATGGACCTGCGCGAGGGCCATCAAGTCGCTTACGATATTTACAAGGCTGCGGGCGAAGACGCGCTGGCGCTACAGCATCTGGAAGCCCTCAAGGAGCTCGACGACAAGACATCGACGCTGGCGGCATCCGCGAATACCGCGCTGGCGGCCGCGCGGTTCGATTTCGCCAATCAGGAACTCAAGATCGAGAAGCTGCGCCGCGCCCAGCTGCAGCGCGACATCGATGACGCAGCCCTTCGCGCCCGCACGCAGCGCACGATCTTCGGTGGGCTCTCCATTGCGGGCGGGATCATCGTGGGAATGCTCGTCTTCGGCTTGATCACGATCCGCCGCAGCCGCAACGAGGTGCGCGACGCCAACGTCGATCTGGCGGAAACCAACGCCGCGCTCGGCAAGGCGCTCGCGGCGAAGACCGAGTTTCTCGCGACGACGAGCCACGAGATCCGGACGCCGCTCAACGGCATTCTCGGCATGACTCAAGTGATGCTCGCCGATCCGAAGATTGATCCCGCGGTGCGCGACAGGATTACGGTGGTGCACGGCGCCGGCGTCACGATGCGCGCGCTGGTCGATGACATTCTCGATGTCGCCAAGATGGAAACCGGCAATCTGACGATCGAGGCGGTGTCGTTCGATCTGCGTGCGACCCTGCGCGACGTTTCACGCCTGTGGGAGGATCAATCGCGCGCGCGCGGCGTGGCGTTCGTGCTCGATCTCGACACTTGCCCGGATTTCATTGTCGGCGATTCGGCACGGCTCCGGCAGATCGCGTTCAACCTCCTGTCGAACGCCCTCAAGTTCACCGAACGCGGGACGATCACGCTGCGGGCGATCGATGAAGGCACCACGATGGCGCTGTCGATCGAGGATAGCGGGATCGGCATTCCGGCGGACAAGATCGACCTCATCTTCGAATCCTTCCGTCAGGCGGATGCCGGGACGACGCGCAAATTCGGCGGCACCGGGCTGGGGCTCGCAATATGTCGCAATCTGGCGCGCGCGATGGGCGGGGAAATTTCGGTGGCGAGCGTCCCGGGAACGGGATCGACCTTCACGGTCCGCCTTCCCCTGGTGCGGGGGGTGAACCCCGACTCCGCCGCGGCGCGCGCCGACCAACCGGTGGACGCGCTGATGATCCTCGACCGCAATCCCATTTCGCGCAGTATGTTGCGGGCTATGCTGGAGAAGCGTGCCGGCGCAGTGGTGGTGGCTGCGTCGGTGGATGAAGCAATGCCGCGGCTGGCACGTGGCGGCTTCAGCCGAATCCTCGTCGATGAGGCGACCATTCGGGCAGAACCGGACTTCGACATCGCGCTGGCCCGGATTGGAAGCAGCGGCGTGCCGTCCTTCTTGTTATGGTCGAGCCCGAAGGATGCCGATGTTGCTCTTTTTCAGGCGCAAGGCATCGATCAAGTCATCGCAAAACCGATTGCAGGAAATATCCTGTCCGACCGCTTGTTTGGCAACGACAGTGAACAAAAATCCACGATTTCCGGACTTGTTTCGAAGGCCGCGTGATCCGATAGAGGAGCGATGCAGTCGGATGGATCGCCTTTTATGTATCATGTTGAGGTGAGCCGGTGAATATTCTCTTCATCGAGGATGATCCGATGAACCGGCGTGTCGTGAAAGACATGCTAGACGTTGCCGGTGCTGTCATGACCGGCGCCGAGAGTGCGGAGATCGGTCTCGACCTGATCGAATCCAACGATTATGCGATGATTCTGCTCGATTTGCGCATGCCCGGAATGGATGGGTTCGAGGCGCTTCGGCGAATTCGCGCACGCGGCGATGCCAAGGCGAAGCTGCCCGTCATCATTCTCACCGCGGACACTGCGGTCGACTTGCGCGACCGCTGTATCGAAAGCGGTGCGGACGACATCCTGTTCAAACCAGTGGCGATGGAGTCGCTGTTCGACGCGATCGGGCGGACGCTGGCCAAGAATGCCGGCGACGGCATGATCGTCTGATCCCTATCGGATCGTGAAACCGGCGCGGCGCTACTCGGTCTTCGGCGCCGGGAAGCGGGCGAGCGCGGTCTTGAGCGATTGCGTGCCGCTGCCACGCCGCGCGGGTTGTGGCTGGCTCGGCGCGGGGGCCCAGCCGGTCAGGTAGATGATGTCGAACTGCTCGGCGGTCTTGCCGTCCGGATCGGCACGCGCGGCAAATGCCTCGGCGGCGTGCGCCAGCGTATCGCGCCGCAACGGAACCCGATCGCGCAGGATGTTGGTCGCCGCCATCCCGCGCAGGTCGCGCAGCAACCCGCCGATATCGGAATAGCGCACCGTCAGCGGTTCAACGTCGGCGACCGGCAGGGCGAACCCCGCGCGCATCAACAGGTCGCCGGCCGACCGCACGTCTACTTGCGGATGGATACGCGCGGCGGGGCGATCCCGCTCGACCTCGCGCAACGTAGCGCGCAGCGTGGAAAGGGTCCCGGCGCCGCAGAATGCCGCGAGGAACAGGCCGTCCGGCCGCAACATGCGCCGCGCCATTGCCAGCGCACCGGGCAAGTCGTTGACCGTATCCAGGACCCCCGCCGACACGATCAGATCGAACGATTCGGACGCGAACGGGAGCCTGTCCTCGTCCGCCTGCACGCCGCCCGCCGCTTGAGCGAACGTCGCGCCAGCATCGCAGCGCGTGACCTGCACACACGGCGGGGCGGGGAAGGCCGCATCGAAACAGCCCAGATCGAGCATGTCGGTAAAGTCGCGTTTTACGGTGTCGAGCCGGTCGGCCAGCCCGTCGACCATCACTGCGCGGAGGAAGTCGTACGCGGCATAGTCCGGGGCGGCGCGGTCGCGGTGAAGTCGTCGCGCGACGCGGTCGAAGATTTCGGGAGCACTCACCGCGTCGCTTGTGCCGCGTGGCAGGCCGCGCGACAAGGGGCGACGTGGCATCCTGGCTTTTCCCGCTGCGCCTCGTCGCCGATTTCGCGCTGCCACCGCGGTGTCCGGGATGCGGGGCGGTGACGGCCGCGGATCATCAGTTCTGCGCGGCGTGCTGGAGGGATCTCCGTTTCCTCACACCACCATGGTGCGCCGCCTGCCATCAGCCGTTCGTGTTCGATCGCGGCATCGCTGCGGTGTGCGACCGCTGTAGCGCCGAGCCCCCCGTGCATGCCGGCGTGCGCGCTGCGGTCGCTTATGGCGATGTCGCGCGGACGGTCGCGTTGCGGCTCAAATATGGCGGGCGGATCGCGTTTGCGGAGACGATCGCGCGGCAATTGATCCGGCTGATGCCGACCGAGGCGGAGGTGATCGTCCCCGTGCCGTTGCACCGCTGGCGCTTGTGGTCGCGCGGTTTCAACCAGGCGGCGCTGATCGCGGCGGCGGTGTCGCGGTCGAGCGGGGTGCCGAGCGATCCGCTGCTGTTGCGGCGGACGCGGGCGACGGCGCCGTTGCGCGGCATGGGCGCGAAAGCACGCGCGCGGACGGTGGCGGGGGTGTTCCGCGTGACCGACCCCGCCGGTTCGGTCTGCGGCAAGCGGGTGGTGCTGATCGACGACATCCATACCAGCGGCGCGACGACCGACGGCTGCACGCGCGTCCTGCTCGACGCGGGGGCACGGAGCGTGACGATCCTGTGCTGGGCGCGCGTGCTCGCGCCAACCGAATGAGCCCGGAAGATTGACATTCGGCGGGTCACCCCACATTTCTGCATCATGGCAAAAGTTGAAATCTACACCAAAGCGTTCTGTCCCTATTGCGCGCGCGCGATGAAATTGCTCGCGTCGAAGGGCGTTACGCCTGAGGAATATGACATCACGATGGGCGGTCCGAAGCGCGCAGAGATGCTCGAGCGGTCGAACGGGCGCACCACGGTGCCGCAGGTGTTCATCGACGGGCAGCATGTCGGCGGGTCGGACGATCTCGCCGCGCTCGAGCAAGGCGGCAAGCTGGACGCGCTGCTCGGTCTGTGAGGATCGCGCTCGCCCAGCTTACCAGCGGGATCGATCCCGCGCGCAATGCGGCGGTGCTGGTCGACGCGGTGGAGCAGGCGGCGCGGGGCGGAGCGGCGATGCTGTTCACCCCCGAGATGTCGGGGCTGGTCGATCAGGATCGCGTGCGCAGTGCGGCAGTGTTGCGGAGCGAAGCCGACGACGTCGTGCTTGCCGCGGTTCGCGATGCGGCGAAGCGGCACGGGATCTGGGTGCATCTCGGGTCGTTGGCGGTGCGGATCGAAGACGGGCGCCTCGCCAATCGCGCGTTCGTGATCGACGATACCGGCGCGATCCGCGCGCGGTACGACAAGCTCCACCTGTTCGACGTGGACTTGCCGACCGGCGAGCGTTGGCGCGAGTCCGCTTCCTACGCGCCGGGGCAGGGCGCGGTCGTGGTCGATACGCCGGCCGGGAAGCTCGGACCGTCGATCTGCTACGATCTGCGCTTTCCCGACCTGTACCGGGCATTGAGCGATGCGGGGGCGACCGTCCTCGCGGTCCCGGCGGCGTTCACGCGGCCGACCGGTGCGGCGCACTGGCACGTGCTGCTGCGCGCGCGGGCGATCGAGGCGGCGGCCTATGTCGTAGCGGCGGCACAGACCGGCGAGCATGAGGATGGCCGCGCGACCTATGGCCACTCGCTGGTGGTCGATCCGTGGGGCGAGATCGTGCTCGACATGGGGGAGGCCGCAAGCGTGGGCTTCGCCGAGATCGATCCGGCGCGGGTGACCGATGTTCGCGCGCGGATCCCGGTGCTGACGCATCGCCGCGAGATTCCGGTCGTTCAGCGGGACGCCGACGCGCGATGATCGTGTTCGACCTGCGCTGTTCGTCCGCGCACGTGTTCGAAGCGTGGTTCGGGGCGAGCGCAGCTTATGATGAGCAGCGCGAGCGCGGGTTGCTGTCCTGCCCGTTGTGCGGGGATACGGACATCAGCAAAGCGGTGATGGCGCCCAACATCGGCACCAAGGGAAACCGCGCCAGCGAAGCGCCGGTCCCCGCAACCACCCCTTCCGCGCCCGCGTCGATGCCCACACCGGCGGCGGTGAAGGCCGCGCTGCAAGGGCTCGCGCAGGCGCAGGCCAAGATGCTCAGCCAGTCCAAATGGGTCGGCCGCGGCTTCGCCGAAGAAGCGCGCGCGATGCACGATGGCACCGTCGAGCAGGCGCCGATCCACGGCCAGACAACGGTTGCCGAAGCCAAGGCGCTGATTGAGGAAGGGATTCCCATCGCGCCCTTGCCGATGCCGTTCGTTCCCCCGGAAACGGTCAACTGACGATCTTGCAGCATGCGGCGGGTGCTTCGATTGACCCGTTCCGATCGACCCATTACGGTCCGCCTCGCGCCCCCGTAGCTCAGGTGGATAGAGCGACGGTTTCCTAAACCGCAGGCCGGTGGTTCGAATCCACTCGGGGGCACCAGCTTTTCTGCCGTTTTTCGGAAAGGCCAACCTTGGCGCTCAGGGTCGGTCGGGGTCGCAGTGGCACGCAAGATGAGCGTACCCTCAGCCGTTCATTTTTCGCTGCGTCGGGTGGGAAACACGGGGCCACGCACCGTCATCCGGTTGGCCTGATATGGCTGCTGCAACGCGACGACGTCGTCATAGCTGCCCTGCAGCCACTGCGCATGATCTTCGGGCGCGAGGATGGTGATCATCGCCTTGGGGTGAATCGGCGCGACGAGCGCGTTCGGGGTGCATGTCACCATGGTGAAGCCGTTCCCCTTCGCAGTCGGTTGCCAGAACCCGGCGACGGCGAACACCGGCTGGTCGGTGACCTGAAACCACATCTCCCCTTTGAGCGGTTTCTTGCCATCGCCGAGATCATGCGCTTCGGGTGTCCATTCGCAGAATTCGGTGAGCGGGACGAGGCAACGGTTCGCCGGATTGGCCGCCAGCGTCCGCCATTGCGGCAGCCCGAGGTTGCGGACGTTCGTCATCGGCCAGGCGGCGGCACCGCCGAGCACGTCCCACGCCATGATGTCGAGCGCGCGTCGCCCGTCCTGCTCGCGGATGACATAGGCGCGACCGCGCGGCATCAGTTCGACCGGGTTGAACCGGTTGTCCATCGGCCGATCCACCCCGAAGGCGATGCCGAAAACACCGTGCAGCGTCTCGGGATCGTAGCTGTTGCGGGCACGGTTACACATGGCATTCCCCGTCGGGGTTCGCGCAGCACCGTCTGCCGAACCGCCTTCCGACCGCGACCATCGCTCCGATCCGGTCCGTCGGCAAGCGGGCACGCCGCGGTCAGTCCGGCGCGGATCCGGTTTCGGGGTTGAACCGGGGGTTGGCGAAATCGATCGGGGAGGGCTCGACCTTGGCGGAAGGCGCCGCGCTTTCCGCCCAGGCGCGGCAGAGCATGTCGCGCAGCATCACGGCCCCGGCGGCGGTCTGCGCATAGACCAGTTCGCGCACGTCCTTGTCCGCGTAGTCGGCGAAGCCTGCGCGCTGCTCGAGTTTGTAGACGGTTTCCATCTTGTCCCCGGTCGTGTCGAGGAACGCGAGGACGCCCGTGAACATGTCGCCGCTGCGGTGGCCGGGGGTGCCGATGCGCGGCGCGATGTCCTGCACCGTCAGCTTCATGCCGTCGACGAGGCGGCTTTCGAACCGGCCATGGATCGATCGGTCGGTGGTGTAGCCGTGCGGGTTGGCGCCGCGCCAGCCGTCGCTGTTGACCGAATCGTGGAGCGGTTGCGCGCCATCACCGATATAGTGGCCGAGCCGGATCACATCGAACGCGCAATGCTGTTCGGGCACCGCCGCATCGCGGTGCGCGGCCTCGGCCAGGCGCACCTGGCGCATGCACACGACGATCCGGTCATAGGCTTCGATCGCGGCGTAAGGCAGCGTGCCGGTCCAGCGCACGTTGGTGCGTGCCGCGGTGGCGGGGTCGCTGTCCTTGATCGTCTCATAGTGTTTGTACAGCGCAATCACGAATTCGTAGCGCGACCGCGGGATCGGCTTGAGGAACGCGAATTGTTCGCGGAACCAGCCGTGGTTGGGATCTTCCTCGATCTTGGAGAAATTCTCCGCATTGCCGCGCCAGCTGTCGGGCAGCGATGCCGACTGGCCGATGTACTCCTCATATTTGCGCAGGAACACCGGACCGTCGGCGGGAATGGCCTCGATCGCGGCCCGGTCGATCACGCTGTGCGCGGTGTCGCCCCACGCCTGCACGCTCGCGGGCACGGCAAGCAGGACGATCGCGGCAAGCGGGGCAAGGTGGCGCATGATGGTCTCTTGCTTCCTACGGTGGTCAGGGATCGAGCGGATCGCGCGGATCGATCCGTGCGGACTGGGGTGCCGGGCGGAACACGAGCGCGGTCGGCGATAGGCGCGGCCCGACGGTGCCGGGCTGATAGCCGAGTTCGCTCCGGTTGCGTTCGACGAAGGCGGGGCTTTCGATCGTCGCGCTCTGGCCCGGATTGGAGACGATCACCGTCTCCATCGCAAGCGGCGCGCCGATCGCGGCCAGCAACCGCGTCGCGTTCCGCAGGTTGGTCGTGGTGTGCCGCGCATAGGGTTCGATCAGGATCGCGTCGGCGGGAATCGCGTAGCGCTCGATCAGCGCGCGGCGCATTTCCACTGCTTCGGTGAAGCGCGTCGCACGCGGATGCGCGCGGCCCCCGCTGACGATGAGGAACGCGGCATCCCCTTGTGCGAACCGGTCGGCGGCGAGGCGCAGATGATATTTGCCGAACGCGCTGAGCGGCGTCTCGGGAGTCTCGGGGCCGACCCCGGTGACGATCAACGCACTGTAGCGATAGCGACTCCAGGCAAGGCCGCGCGATCGCTTCACGGCAGCGGCATTGTACCCGCCGGTCAGCGGCTCGAACCCTGCCGCGTCGGCCCGGTCGTTGACGTCGAGCAAGGCCAGCGCGAAATCCACGCTCGGATCGACCGTCTGCACCGATCCCGCGCGCGGGGTCGCGGCGAGCCAGACGGCGGCTTGCAGACGCGCCTTGGCGTCGCGTGGATCGACCGTCCCGGGGCCGTCGATGTCGGGGTAGCGGGGCACCTCGCCCAGCGCGTAGGTGCGGATGATCGTATTGATGCCGACCAGTTCGCGACGCGCCTGCGCCGCCGCGCCGTCGTCTGCGGCGTATGCGTCGGCGGGGATCGCCGCCGAGACCGCCGCGGTTTCGGTATCGTGCCAGAGCATCGCGCGCGCGCGGCATGGCAGGTCCTGGTCGCACGCTTCCCGCCGCGTCTGCCGCGCCTCGAGCACGGCGGGGATGCCCGCCCGTGCCGTGAGCGCCGCCAGCGCGCGGGCATCGTGACCGATCGCGTCGAACAGCGGGAATACCCTGTGCGACAACGCCTCGGTCGCGCTGTCGCCGGCACTCCCGGCAAACACCGGGGCAGGCGCCACGGCGAGCGTCGCCATCAGCATGGCCGCCGTCCTTGCCCGCATGCCCCGGCGGCCGCTCACCAGGATTTGCTGACGACGAGGCGGAAGTTGCGACCGAAGATCGGTCGCCCGTAGATCGCCTCCGCATTCCCCTGGCCGCTCAGCGAATCGGTGCGCGTATTGCCTTCGGTCAGGCCGTGCGCGTTGAACAGATTGTCGCCGACCACCTGGACCTGCCACGCCCCGTTGCGCAGCGTCACGCCCGAACCGACCGTGCCATAGGCCGGTAGCGCGGTGTTGTTGTACAGATCGACGAACCGCTTCCCCATGTAGGTGTAGCGCCCATAAACCGAGACGTGGGTGTTGTGGGTCTCGAAATCGAAGCTCGGGCGGATGTTGCCATAGACCTTGGGCTGGCGGACGATCTGGTTGCCCTCCGCCTTTGCCGGATCGGCACCGCTCGAACTCTTGAAGTTCTTGTACTTCGGATCGCTGATCGTCAGCGCACCGTTGAGCGAGAACCACGGCATCACTTGCCACGCACCGTCGAACTCGACGCCCTTCACCTTCGCCTGGCCGATGAACGGCACGTTGACGTCATTGCGCCCCGTGGTCGGGTCGAACGCGAGGAACGAGGCGTTGAGCGGATCGAAATTCGTATAGAAGCCCGTCACGTAGAGATACGAACGGCCCTTGGCGAGTTTCAGGCCCGCCTCGAACTGGTCGGCGACGGTGGTCAGGATCGTCGGGTTGATGCTCATCACCGTCTGGACGCTGGGCGGCGTTTCTAGATGCGAGGCGCGACCGTACACGCCGATATGTTTGCTGAAGTCGTAATTGGCGCCGACCGTCCAGTTGGTCGCGGTGGGCGACAGTTTCTGGTTGAGGATCGCGCCCGTGAACGCGCGCGTCGTGTCGTCGGCCAGCGTCGTCGCGTCGCCGAGATTGGCTTGCGCGGTCAGCGCGGCATAGCCTGTGTAGCTATAGCGTTCGTGCCGGATCCCGCCGTCGATGCGCAGCCCCGGCACGATCTCCCACGTGTCGTTGGCGTAGAAGGCGAACATCTTCGCATCCGAATCCCCCTGGCTGAGCGTGGCGGAATAGTTGAGCACGCCGTTGTCGGTCACGCGCCCGAGCGCGGTGCCGGCCGCCGAATAGGCGACGAGGTCGAGCGTGCGGGGCTTGCCCGCAACCTCGATCAGATAGTTCTGATATTGGGTGCGGCTGTCCTCCCCGTACAGGCTGCCGTAGAAGCCGAGTTTCAGGTCATGGCTGCCGATGCCGGTTTCGAACCGCTTGGCGACCGACAGGTTGGTCTGCGCCGAATAGAAGCTCGAATGGATGTCGCGATACTGCCCCTGCATCACCAGCCCGGAGGCGCTGTTCGGGTCATACACCGTGTTCGTCCCCGCCAGTACATAGCCAAGCCGCGAGACGGCACCGAACGCCGCGGTCGTCCGTGCGAGATAGCTGTTGGCGAAGGCCGTTCCGTCCACCGGGTTGGTGGTGGAATAGAAGGCGGTGAAATCGAGCTTGCCCTTGGTAAAGCCGCCCTTCGCTGAAACCAGCCAGCCATCGAAATCGGCATCATACTGCGCGCCGAAGTTGATCATCTGCATATGACGCCCGTCCGACAGGTCGCTCGTCCGGTTCTGCAGGACGCCAGCGCCGTCCCGGTTCTTCAGGTTGACGTTGCGCAGTGCGGGCGAGTTCATCGTGCCACTGAAATAATCGATGTACGGATTCAGGCTAACATTTGGGTTGCGCGGGTCCGCGGTCGGGATCGGAAGATAGAAGACGTTGTGATCGTTGACATAATTGACGTTCAGCTTGATCGTCCCATTGTCGAGATCATGCGTGAGGTTGGCGCGGATCTGGCCCCCCTTGTCGTTGGGGAAACCATTGTCGCGATAGCCGTCATGATAGCGCAGGAAGCCGCCGACCGCATAATGGGTGTCGCTGGAAATCGCGCCGGCCTGATACGCATCGAGCCGGTATAGCCCGGTGTCGCCGAGCGTCACCTGCGCCCGTCCGCGGGTGGTGTCCCGGCCGGTCACGGTGATCGCATTGACGATCGCGCCCGAATAGCTGGCATAGACCGGCGCCGGCCCGCCGCGCACGACTTCGACGTGATCGGTCATCAAATCCTGCTTCAGGATCGCGTCACCACGGAAAAACACGCCGTCATTCTCATGGAACAGCGGCAGGCCGTCCTGCTGGAAACTCACGAAGCCGCCATCGTTGGGCAAGCCGCGGATGCGGTAGATGTTCTGCACTTCGCCGCCGGTGATTTCGGTCTGGAAGCCGGGCAGCTGGCCGATCAGATCGGCGAAGTTGACGGGCGCAATCTTTTCCACGTCTTCGCGCGAGATCGTGTTGATCGCGTACGACACGTCGAAGCGGCGTTGTGCGCGGGTCGACCCGGTGACGATGATGTCGGTTCCGACCTGGTCCGCCGCATCGGCCGCAGCCTTGTCGGTCGGCGCTGGCGTGGCGGTGGCAGGGGCAGCCGGCGGCGTGTCGGTCGTTTGCGCGTGCGCGGGTGCGGCACCGGCGGCGCACAGAGCGACCAGCGCAGTGCCGGTGGCGAGAACAGTCTTGAGCATGGGCCCCCCAGGGAATTCATCTCGCCGAAACGGCGACGTCGCTCCCCTTGGTGGCGCAATGTGACAATCGCGATTGTTTCAGCAAAATTATTTTCGAAAGTATAGGGTTTGTCCGTCGCATGCGCCGGTCGCGATGCGCATCGGAGCAAGCCTACGGGGAGGCGGCCCGGTCAGCGGCTGTGCTGTGCCAGGAACGTCCACAGCGCTTCATTGTCCACGACCGACCAGCTGTGCTGGCCGCCGCGGGTTACGCGCACCGCGGTCTTCGTGGTGCCCGGGCAGCGGGCGTAGCCCTGTTCGTACACCGTTGCGCTGATGTTGCGCGCATAGGGTTCGCTGCAATGGTTGAGCGCCGCCCAGCGTTGCAACGCGATCGCTTGCGAATATTGCCAATAGGACGCGCCGCCACCCTGGATCGGATTGGTCGTGTCGGCATCGCCCGAAAAGGCGAGCACCGGTAGCGGTGCGTCGGGACGGCATGTCTTGGCGTCCGCCTGCTTGGGGTCGGACTTGCGGGGCCGCCCGGCGCGCAAGCCGACGACGGGGGCGATCGCGGCGAAGCGCCGGGGCACGACGCAACCGAGCAGCGACGTCATGCGCCCGCCACCCGACAATCCGGTCGCATAGACGCGACGACGATCGACGCAGCCTGTGGCGACCAGCCGGTCGATCAGGCCCGAAACATAGGCCACATCGTTGCGGTCGCGCTTTGTGGGCAAGGCACCCGTCACGGTCGGCACACCGGGGATGTTCCACACATAGCCACGCCCCGATCGAATCCCGCCGTCGGGCGCGACGACGATGAAACCGTGCCGGTCCGCCGTCTCGGCGAGACGGCTCTGCTGCAACATCTCGGTCCCGGTCCCCGTGCTCCCGTGGAACAGGAGGACGAGCGGCACCGCCGCGGCAGGGGCCGGGACGGGAAGGTGGAGCTGGGCGCGTTCGGGGACGGCGTCGATCGCGCTGACGCGACAGTCGGCGTGGGCGACACCCGCGACCAGGAACGGGATGAGGAAAGCGGGAAAGCCAAGCGTGCGCATCGCTCAGATCTATACCCGCACTGCGGCGTTGCCTAGCACCGCTTCGATCGCCGAACGCCGCACTGGCGCAATTCCATTTTAACGATGCCGCGATAAAATCATCGAATTGTTGAAGAAAGATCCCGATGCCCCGACGCATACGCTCCCTGCTGACCACGTTGAGCGACCAGGTTACCGCGCACGTCCGTCAGGCCGAGGTGATCGCCGGACACACCAATCTGCTCGCGCTGAACGCCACGATCGAAGCGGCGCGTGCCGGGGATGCGGGGCGCGGCTTCACCGTCGTGGCGCAGGAAGTGAAGACGCTCGCCGGGATGGCGGGGGACGTCCGCGTCCAGTTTCCGCGACGAGGTGCTGGGCTACCTCCAGCAAGGCACTGCGATTGCGGATGAGCTTGCGCGCGAAATCGAGGGCGGGCGCCTTGCCGATCTCGCGCAGTCGATCGCGGATACGCTGGCCCGGACCTTGTACGACCGGTCGATCGACGTGCGGATGCTGGCGACCGACTATTCGATCGTCGAGGCGTTGATGGTCGACCAGGCATCGCCGCGGATCGCGGCGCGCGCGGTCGACCGGCTGCGCGCGCTGCTCGGCTGCTCGCCGTATTTTCTCAACGCGTTCGTCGTGAACGGCGATGGCGACATTGCCGCGTGCGCGCATGAGAATGCAGCGGTGCTCGGCGTCAATTTCAAGGGATACGGTCAGTTCCAGCGCGCGATGGCGGCGGCGCCCGACGTCGGGTGGATGACCGACGAGGTCTGGCAGAACCCGTGGTCGGACGATCGCAAGGTGGTCGTCTATGTCGCGCCGGTCCGGATCGAAGGCGCCACGATCGGTGTCTGCTACCTCGAGTTCGACTTCGAGGGGCAGGCGGATGCGATCATGCGCGTGGTCGACAAGACCGCTGCGAACGGGATCGCCTCGATCATCGATGACCGCAACCGGGTCGTCGCGACGACCGGCGGCTACGCCTATCACGTGCGCCATCCGCATGCGCTCGCCGGGGAGGGGGCGCAACGCGCCTCCACCGATGGCCTCAACGTCGCGCAGGCGAGCGTGGTGTCGGATCGCGGAATCAGCGGGCTCAACCTCCGCTGCATCATCGAGGAGCATGTCGCGACCGAGCAGGACATCGCCGCCGCGGTCTTCCGCCACCGCGGATAGCGTTATCCCTCGGCGCGCGGCACCACTTCGACGATCTGGTCGTCCGCTTCGAGCCGCGCCGCCTCGGGCTCCCAGAAACCGAAGACCTGTTGCCCGCGATAGATCCGGTGGCCGAGGCCGGTCGTGATGCCGGACAAAGGCTTGCCCACTTCCTCCGCAGTGACGGCGCGTTCGCGCAACGCGACCCGACCTCCGGCAGCGGCAAGATCCGCCATATAGTCCGCGGTGTGCGCACCATGCGTCGACCCGGCGAGCAACAGGCCCGCGAAGCTCGCGGGATTGATCACGGTGTTGGCGCCCGCCTGATGCGCGATCGCCTCATTGTCCTGCGACCGGATCACCACGCTGATCGGCACGTCGGGCGCCAGCCGCCGCGCGGTCAGCACGATCAGGATCGAGGTGTCGTCGCGTCCGGCGGACACGATCACCGCGCGCGCGGTTTCGATCCGCGCCGCTTCCAGCGCGGCATTGCGCGTGGCGTTGCCCTCCATCACCGTCGCGCCGCAAGCCTCCGCCTGTTGCAACGCCCGGGCGGAATCGTCGATCACCACGACCGTCTGCGGATCGGCACCGCGCCGGACGAGCTCGCGCACCGCCTCGGATCCGCTGGTGCCGTAGCCGGTCACGATGACATGATCGGTGAGACGACGCTGGATCACCGTCATTCGCCACTTCTCCCAAACGCGTTTCAACAGGAAATCGTACGCCGTCCCCAGGAAGATCAGCCATACGAACAGCCGGATCGGCGTGACCACGAACGTATCGAACATCCGCGCCTGCTGCGTCACCGGGACGATATCGCCGTAACCCACCGTCGTCACGGTGATCATCGTAAAATATAGGATATCCGCAAAGGTGACGGGCTCGCCCGAATTCTGCCGGAGCCCGTCGCGGTCGAACCAATGGACCGCGAGCGCCACCCCGAGCAACGCCAGCGCCAGCAACGCACGCCACGACAGCGACAGCCATACCGGCGTACGGCTCTGGCGACGCAGGCGATATTTCGGCGTGTCGGCGTCGTCGCTGCGCATACGGATTCGTAGCGTCTTTCGCGGTCGAGGCAAACGCATATGGAAACGGCCGCGGCACCCAGGGGTGTCGCGGCCGTTTCGGAACCGGTGAACGCGGTCTTACGCCTTCATGTGGCCCGCGAGATGCTTGTTCATTTCGAACATCGTCACGCGGTCCTTGCCGAACACCTTCTTCAGCGCTTCGTCGGCGACGATCTCACGCTTGTTCTCGGGGTTCTGCAGGTCATGCTTCTTGATATATTCCCAGACCTTGCTGATCACTTCGCTGCGCGGCAGCTTGTCGTTGCCGACGATCGCACCGAGTTCGGGCGATGGCTGGATAGGCGCGAAGATGCCGCCGGTCTTGGGGGCGTCGCTCTTTGCGGTTGGAGTCTTGGCCATTTTGTTGGTCCTTCCTGGTGTGTCGTTACAGCCGACATCGGTTTCACGCCTTGTGGAGCGCTGCGCTCTTGTGCGCTGCCTTGCCGCCATTGTCACTCTTTACGATGAACTGGGGCTCTTCCGGCGAGGCGGCGACCTTGTGACCCTTGATCTTGGTCGGGCTGGTCTGCTTCTTTTCGACAACACCATGCGCGGTGCCGCCGTGAGATTTCCAAGTGACCGCGTCACCCTTTTTCAGCTCTGTCATCGCGTGTCTCCGTTGACGTGGAGCATCAGCGCGCGAACCGCCGGATCGTTGCACCGTCCAACGCAAACGGCCTGCCCCTCGTCCCGAGCGGCAGGCCGTCCATCGTGTCTGCGCCGGATCAGAACCCCTTGCGGAGCGTGATCCCGTAGGTGCGCGGTTCGTTGATGTACGCGCTGTAGCTGCCCGACTGGATCACCGTGTTGAACGCCGACAGATAGTAATTGTCGTTGCCGAGGTTGCGGACCCAACCCTGGATCTGGAACGCGTCGGGCAGGTCGAGCCCAATGCTGGCATTGACGGTCTTGACCTCGCTGCTCGCGATCGAGGCGGGGACGGTGTCGGTCAGCGCGGTTTTGCTGGTGTAGACGAATTCGCCGCGCAGGAAGCCGCTGATCCGGTCGGTGATCTGCTGCGTATAGGTCGCGTTGACGTTGCCCGAGAATTCGGGGACGCCGCCCGGCCGTGCGCCGGTCAGGTCGCGGAACTGCGGGGCGAGCGTACCGGCGGGCGACCCTGCGGCCACCTGGCAGCGGGGATCGAACGCGAAGCACGGCGCGCGCGTGAAGCTGTCGTACTTGGCATCCAGGTACGTGCCGGAGGCGTTGAGCAGCAGCGCGCGGAACGGCTTGTACGAGGCCTCGACTTCGACCCCGCGGACCGACTGGCTGCCCGCGTTGACGAGCGCGAAGCCGGTCCCGGTGAAGCCGTTCGACTGGAAGCCTTTGATCTTCTCGTCGAACACGGCGACGTTGAAGTACCCTCCGTTGAACCGTGCCTTCGCGCCGATTTCATAGACCTCGACGTTTTCCGGCGCGGCGGTGCGACCGACGCCGTTGTTGGGCGGACGGCTATCCGACGAAAGGTTGTACGCGCCCGCTTTCCAGCCGGTCGAATAGCTCGCGTAGACGTTGATGTTGCGCGTGAAATCGAACTTGGCGCGCGCCAGATAGGTGAATTTGTCGCCCTTCAGCACGCCGCTTTCGCTCGCGTTGGGGAAGTTGACCGGACCGTGATTGGCGGTGTCGGGATAGAAGAACTGGAGCGCGTTGAGCCCCGCGAACAAGTTGGTCGGAATCCGCGCCCCGGCGGGGGCAAGCGGGTTGAGGATCTGCAAGGGGAGGAAGCCCAGCTCGGGGACGTTGCGCAGGTTGAGCTGCGAGAAGCGATCGGTCAGTACGACATTCGAGAAGGCCGATTTACGATCGTTGAGATAGGCACCACCCACGGTCAGCGTTAGACGCTCGAACAGCTTGTAATCCGCTTGCCCGAAGATCGAATAGGAAATGTCGTTGAGGCGGTAATTGTCGAGAATGCCCGTGCCTTGCGCGAAGTAGGTCTGGCCCGGAATGACCGTGGTATTGCCCCCGGCGCGTTGCAGCGCCTCGAGCTGGGTGATCGGCGAGGTGCCCGTCAGCGCGCCGCCGGTCGCCGCCAGCGCGGCGGCGTTGGCGAAGCGCCGTCCGTCCGCGCCGTACAGAATGTTGCGCCCGGTCTTGATCCGTTCGTCCGAGTAGAAGCCGCCGAGCAACCAGTTGAACGGCCCCGCATAATCCGACGCGAGCCGGATTTCCTGTGTGAACGTCTTGATCGTGTCGTCGGTCGTCTGGTTGGAGATGTCGCCGCCGGTGAAATCCACGTCGAGATCGGTGCGGTTGGTCTGGCGACGATAGGCGGTGATCGAGGTCAGCTTGGCGAAGCCGAGGTTCCAGTCGATCTGGCCCGACACGCCCTTGCCGTTCAAGCGGTTGTTGGGCGCCGTGTTATAGACGACTTCGCGGTTGAACGGAGTGGCGGCATTGCCGACGAGTCCGCCGACACCGCCGATCGATCGCGGGAGGCCAATCAACTGCGTCAGCGGGCCGTTGGTGATCGTCACCGCGCCGCAGCAGACTTCGTTGATGTTGTTGAGATCGCCGATGATGCGGACCGAGAAGTTGGACGATGGTTCGAACAACAGGTCTGCGCGGAGCGACTGCCGATCACGACCGTTGACCTTCACGCCGTTGAGACGGTTGGTATAGAATCCCTCGCGCTGGTTGACGCTGCCGAACACCCGGAACGCCACCGTGTCGGTAATCGGTCCGGTGATCGATGCGCGCGCCTCGATGTTGCCCAGATTGCCGACGGTCGCCTCGGCATTGCCGCCCCAGGTGAATTGCGGGCGCTTGGTCACGATCGAGATCGCGCCCGCCGCGACGTTTTTGCCGAACAGCGTCGATTGCGGTCCGCGCAGCACTTCGATCCGCTCGAGCTCAGGAAGATCCGAAATCGACGAGGCGGAACGCGACCGGTAAACGCCATCGATGAAAACGCCGACCGAGCTTTCGATCCCGATGTTGCCGTTGCCGTTGCCGAAGCCGCGGATCGTGAAGTTGGTCTGGCCTGCGCTTTGAAACTGCGTGACCTTGAGCGAGGGGACGCTCGCCTGGAGGTCGATCAAGTCGTGGATCTTGGCTTTCTTGATCGTGTCGTCGCTGGTCACTGCGACCGAGACGGGGACGTCCTGCAACGTCTGCTCGCGCTTGGTCGCGGTCACGATGATGTCGTCGGTGTCGGTCGCACTGCGATCGATCTGCGGCGCGGCGGAAGTTGCAGCGGGGGCGCCCTGCGCTTGCGTGGTGGGGGGCGTATCCTGCGCAAAGGCAGGCGCCGCGTACAGCAATGCGATTGCCGACGCGCCAAGCAGGTCCGACTTCCTCATCTGTCATCCTCTCGCTGCCACAGGTGCCGGTCTTCCCGCCGGATCTGCATTTTCGAATGTAGGGTTTGTGAAATAGCGTGTCGTTGAATCCGCCGTCAATCGCATAATGATACGTAGTTACGGAAGCGATGGGGCAGCGTTACCCAAAGGATACAGTTGCAAAGCAGGACCAATTCGGCTCCTTGAATAGCAACAGGCACGACGCGACGATTGCCGTAGCGTCAAAGCCGTTCCGGCAACCGAAAGAGCGACGATGGATGACGATGGAGCCCCGTTGAGTGAGGGCGATCTGGTGGCCGCGCCCGCAAAGCTTTTCGTTCCCGAAGACGTCGCCGAGGCCGTGCGCACGCTGATTCGCTGGACCGGCGACGATCCGACACGCGAAGGGCTGATCGAAACGCCGCAGCGAGTCGCACGCGCGTGGAAGGAATATTGCAGTGGATATCAGGATGATCCCGCAGTCCATCTGAAGCGCGTGTTCGAGGAAGTGGGCGGCTATGACGAGATCGTCCTCCTTAAGGACATCCCGTTCCAGTCGCATTGCGAACATCACATGGCGCCGATCATCGGCAAGGCGCACATCGCGTATCTGCCGTCGAACTGGGTGGTCGGCATTTCGAAGCTGGCGCGGGTCCTGCAGGCCTATTCGCGCCGGTTGCAGGTGCAGGAGCGGCTGACCGCGGAAGTCGCCAATTGCATTTGGGACAATCTCAAACCGCTGGGTGTCGCTGTCGTGATCGAGGCCAACCACGCGTGCATGACCGCGCGCGGCGTGCGGACGCCAGGCGTCTCGATGGTGACCAGCCGCATGATGGGCGTGTTCCGCGACGACGAGCGCAGCCGGAAGGAAATCCTCGCGCTGATGGGGTGCTGATGCAAGCCGAGCGAACCGTTCTCGTCACCGGCGCCGCCCGGCGCCTGGGCGCGACGATCGCCCGGCATCTGGCGGATTTGGGCGAGGGGGCAGGGTGGCGTGTCGCGATCCACCACCACAATTCCGCGGAGGAGGCAGAGGCCTTGTCGCGGCAGCTCGGCGGATCGATCGTGCTGACCGGAGACTTGGCGGACCCAGCGACCCCCGCCGCGCTGGTCGCGGCGGCGCGTAGCGGGTTCGGTGCGCCGCTGATGGCGGTCGTCAACAGCGCGTCGCTGTTCGATTACGATACCCCGCCTGCTGTTTCCGCCGCGTCGCTGGAGCGGCATGCGCGCGTCAATCTCGATGCGCCCGTCCTGCTTGCCTGCGCGCTGGCCGCGCAGGAAGATCTTCGCGATGGTGCGGTGGTCGACGTGCTCGACCAGAAGGTCGCCAATCTCAACCCCGACTTCTTCGCCTATAGTTGCGCCAAGATCGCGCTTGAGGGCGCCACGACGATGCTCGCGCAGGCGCTCGGCCCGCGGATCCGGGTCAACGCGGTTTCGCCCGGGTTGACGCTCCCGAGCGCGGACCAGAGCGAGGCGGAATTCCGGGCGGTGGCATCGCGCAACACGCTGCGCCGGCCCGTCGATCCAGAGGACGTGGCGCGCGCGGTGGCGTTCCTGCTCGATGCGCGCGGGATCGCCGGACAGAATCTTTTCGTCGATTGCGGGCAGCGGTTCCTGCCGTTGCCCCGCGACGTCATGTTCGAAAATCGGGTATGACCGGGCCGGTCCGCTTCACCACCGTGCTCGACGGGCTTGAGCTCGTCATGGGGCTGGGAATTCACCCGGGCGAACGCGCTGCGCCGCAGCGCGTGATCGTGTCGGTGCGGATGGAGGTCGTCTATCCTGCGACGCCAGCCGACGACCGGATCGATCAGGTGCTCGATTATGATTTCGTGCGCAGCGGGATTCACGCGCTGGTGGCGGATCGTCACTTCGACCTGCAGGAAACGCTGTGCGAAGCGATCGCCGCCCTATGCTTCACCGACCCGCGCGTCGAGCGTGTGACGGTGCGGACGAGCAAGCCCGACGTCTATCCGGACGCCGCGGTCGGGTGTGAGATCGAGCGGGTGCGGTAGCGCCACCCACCCCGGCGCAGGCCGGGGTGGGTGGCGCTTTCGTTACACCCGGTTCGCCGCGCTCAGCACGGCGCGCACGCTTGCGGTGGCGACGTCGGCATCAATCCCCACGCCGAACACGGTGCGACCATCCGACGTGCGGCATTCGACATAGGCGACCGCCTGCGCATTCGCGCCATGCCCGATCGCGTGCTCATTATAGTCGACCACGTCGAGCGTCGGCCCGGTCGACCCCTCCAGCGCCGCGATCACGCCCGAGATCAGCCCGTTGCCCCGTCCGGAGATCGATTGCTCGGTCCCGTCCACGGCGACATGCCCGACGAACACCCGGTCGCCGACACTGCCGCTTTCCTGATAATCGACCAGCCGGAACCGGTCCGCATCGCGCGCCAGATAGGTCGCGGCGAACTGTCCCCAGATGTCAGCGGCATTGAGTTCGCGGCTCGTCTCGTCGGCAAGCCGCTGGACGTGCCGGCTGAAGTCCGCCTGCAACCGCTTGGGCAGCTTGAGCCCCTTGTCCTGCTCGATCACCCACGCGACGCCGCCCTTGCCCGATTGCGAGTTGACGCGGATCACCGCCTCGTAGCTGCGCCCGAGGTCGGCCGGGTCGATCGGCAGATAGGGGACTTCCCACAGCGGATCGTTCTTCGCTTCTTGCGCGGCGAAGCCCTTCTTGATTGCGTCCTGATGGCTGCCCGAGAACGCCGTGAAGACCAGGTCGCCAGCATACGGCGTGCGCGGATGGACCGGCAGCTGCGTGCAATAGTTCACCGTGCTGACGATCTCGTCGATGTCCGAGAAGTCGAGCCGGGGATCGACGCCCTGCGTGTACATGTTGAGCGCGACCGTCACGAGATCGCAATTGCCGGTGCGCTCGCCATTCCCCAGCAGGCAGCCCTCGACCCGGTCCGCGCCCGCCATCAGGCCGAGTTCGGCGGCAGCGACGCCGGTGCCGCGGTCGTTATGCGGATGGAGGCTCAAAGCGACGCAGTCCCGGTTCCGGATGTTCCGCCCGAACCATTCGATCTGATCGGCATAGACATTGGGCGTCGCGCATTCGACCGTCGCGGGCAGGTTGAGGATCAATTTGTGGTCGGGCGTCGGGCGCAGCACGTCCATCACCGCCTCACAGACCTCGAGCGAGAAATCGAGTTCGGCGGTCGAGAACGTCTCCGGACTATATTCGAAATACCAGTCGGTATCGGGCTGCGCGGCGGCCTGATCACGCAGGATCATCGCGCCGTCGATCGCGATCTTCTTGACCTCCTCGCGCGTCATCCCGAACACGATCTTGCGCCATGCCGGGCTCACCGCGTTATAGAGGTGGACGATCGCACGCGGCGCACCGCGCAACGATTCGAAACTGCGCTCGATCAGGTCGCGGCGCGATTGCGTCAGCACTTGAATCAGCGTGTCGTCGGGGATGCGGCCCGACTGGACCAGCCCGGAAATGAAGTCGAACTCGGTCGCGCCCGCGGCGGGGAAGCCGACCTCGATCTCCTTGATCCCGACCTTGACGATCAGGTCGAACAGCCGCGTCTTCTTCTCGGCGTCCATCGGGTCGATCAGCGCCTGGTTGCCGTCGCGCAGATCGGTCGACAGCCAGCGTGGGGCGGTATCGATGATCCGGGACGGCCACTGCCGGTCGGGCAGGGCGATTTGCGGAAACGGTCGGTATTTGATCGAAGGGTCGCGCAGCATGATAGGTCTCGTCGGCAGAAGGGGGACGGGATTGGATCAGGCCCTCAGGCGCGTCGTGCGCAACGCGCACGCGGGAAGTCCGCGCCTAAGGGCGCGTAAGTCGAAGCAGGCGGAGGGCTTGGACAGACTTCATGGCTGCAACCTGAATAGCGTGATCCGCCTTCCCCTGTCCAGAGCCTGCGTGCCCTGATCCAAATCAGTGTGCAGCGCCGCGATCGGTGGTACCGCAAGGGCGTATGCGTCAGATCATTTACACCAGCGTGACGACCAAGACGACCGGGCGAGCGGCGGACGACTGCACCGCGATCCTGCGGGTGGCGTCGGGACGCAACGGGCTCGATGGCATCACCGGGCTGCTGTACACTGAAGAGGATTCATTCCTCCAGGTGATCGAGGGGCCGGAAGAGAGCGTCGCCGAACTGCTCGAGAGCCTCTACGCCGATACGCGGCACCGCGACATTCGCATCCTCGTCGACCAGATCGTCGAGCATCGCGAGTTTGGCGACTGGATGATGCTCCACCGCGACCGGCGCGAGACGTCGGACGCGTTCGACGATCGGCTGCGTGTCCGGCTGTCGCGCGTTTCGCCGGAGACGGCGAGCTATTTCAAGGCACTGACCGCAGCCTGAGCGGAACCGCTCGACCCGTCGGGCCGAACGATGCCGTCGGACGTTACTCCGCTTCGAACGCCGCGTTGATCGTCAGGTCGACCTTGTCGCCGACCAGCGGCAGATAGCCGTTGATCCCGAAGTCGCTGCGCTTGATCGAGGTCGTCGCAGCGAACCCGACGTTGGTCTTGTGCGCGCCGAACAGCGACGGGCCGGCACCGATGAAGCGCGCCGCGAGCACGACCGGCTTGGTCACGCCGTGCAGCGTCAGATTGCCCGTGATCGTCGCGTTCATGCCGTTGACCGCAACCTTGGTCGACACGAAGCGCGCCTCGGGGAATTTCGCGCCATCGAAGAATTCCGGCTTCTGGAGATGCTCGTCGAGCGCGGCGACCGTCGTCGACACCTTGTTGACCGGGAACACGATCTCGACCTTCGCAGCGGCGGGGTTCTTCGGGTCGATCGTCAGCGATCCGGTCGGCTGCGTGAACTGGCCGGTATATTCGCTGAAGCCGAGATGGTTGAGCGAGAAGACGACCTGGGTGTGGCCGCTGTCGACCTTGTAGGTGCCGGCGGCGACCTTGGCGACGCTGCGCGTGCCGGGCGGGGTGGTCGGCATCTGCGCGACGAGCGGGGTTGCGGCGATCGCCGCGACGGCGGCGAGAAACATGGGTGTGCGCTGCATGGGAATACTCCTGTTGGAGCATCGTTCTGCGGCAGATTGCGCGGATGCGACAAGCCCCGATTCGGCAACATACGGTTTCGTTGGCGGGGGGCGCGTGCGGGGGCGTGGCGTTGCTGGGCTTCCCCACCCCAACCCCTCCCCTGAAGGGGAGGGGCTAAGAAGCAGTGAAACAGAAAAGCCCCTCCCCTTCAGGGGAGGGGTTGGGGTGGGGCAGTGCCTCGCAGAGCACACCCCCCCATCCCGATCAGTTCTTGTCCTTGTCCACCAGCTTGTTCGCGCCGATCCACGGCATCATCGCGCGCAGTTCCGCGCCCACCTTCTCGATCGGATGCGCCGCCGCCTGCTTGCGCGCGGCCTTCAGCTCGGGCTGGCCGGCGCGGTTGTCGAGCACGAAGTTCTTGACGAACCGGCCCGACTGGATGTCGGCGAGCACGCGCTTCATCTCGGCCTTGGTCTCATCGGTGATGATCCGCGGGCCGGTGACGATGTCGCCATAT
Organism: Sphingomonas sp. PvP055; assembly: GCF_040546365.1. NCBI lineage: Bacteria > Pseudomonadati > Pseudomonadota > Alphaproteobacteria > Sphingomonadales > Sphingomonadaceae > Sphingomonas > Sphingomonas sp. PvP055. The sequence continues at coordinate 3,152,299 of NZ_JBEPNS010000001.1, read as the reverse complement.
TCGGCGGTGTTGCTGATCGAATAGCGCATGTTGGCGATGCCGCCCTCATACAGCAGATCGACGATCAGCTTGGTTTCGTGCAGGCATTCGAAATACGCCATTTCCGGCGCATAGCCCGCCTCGACCAGCGTCTCGAACCCGGCCTGGATCAGATGGGTCACGCCGCCGCACAGCACGGCCTGCTCGCCGAACAGATCGGTCTCGCATTCCTCGCGGAAGTTGGTCTCGATGATGCCCGAACGCCCGCCACCAACGCCGCTGGCATAGGCAAGGCCGATGTCATGCGCGTTGCCGCTCTTGTCCTGGTGGATCGCGATCAGGCAGGGGACGCCGCCGCCCTTGACGTATTCGCTGCGCACGGTGTGGCCGGGGCCCTTGGGCGCGATCATGATGACGTCGAGATCGGCGCGCGGCTCGATCAGGCCGAAATGCACGTTGAGGCCATGCGCGAAGGCGATCGTCGCGCCCTGCTTCAGGTTCGCGTGGAGATCGTCGGCATAGATCGCGGCCTGATGCTCGTCGGGCGCGAGGATCATCGTGATATCGGCCCAGGCGGCGGCTTCGGCGTTGGTCATCACCTTGAAGCCAGCGTCGGTCGCCTTCTTGGCGGTGGCGGAGCCGGCGCGGAGCGCGATCGCAATGTCCTTGACGCCCGAATCGCGCAGGTTCTGCGCATGCGCGTGGCCTTGGCTGCCGTAGCCGACGATGGCGATCTTCTTGCCGGTGATCAGGTTCAGGTCGGCATCGGCATCATAATAAACGCGCATGGTATTCAGCTCCTAAGGACGTCACCCCGGCCTCGTGCCGGGGGCCACCGCGCCTCATGCACGGTGGGGGTGTTGGATGGAGGGACCCCGGCGCACGGCCGGGGTGACGGAAACTGGTCTAAACCGCCTTCGCGCCGCGGGCCATTGCGACGATCCCGGTCCGCGCGACTTCGCACAGCCCGACTTCGCGCATCAGCGTGACGAAGGTGTCGATCTTCTCGCGTCCGCCGGTCACTTCGAACACGAAGCTGGTCGTCGTCGCATCGACCACGCGCGCGCGGTAGACGTCGGCGAGGCGGAGCGCCTCGATCCGGTGATCGCCGACCCCCGACACCTTGAGCAACGCAAGCTCGCGTTCGACATGCGGGCCGAGCGCGGTCAGGTCGGTGACCGAATGCACCGGGATCAGCCGGTCGAGCTGCGCGAGGATCTGCTCCATCGTCGCATCGCTCGCCGAGGTGACGATCGTGATCCGGCTGACCGCCTTGTCGGCGGTGACGTCGGACACGGTCAGGCTCTCGATATTATAGCCACGCGCGGTGAACAGCCCCGCGATCCGCGCGAGGATGCCGGGCTCGTTGTCGACCATCACGGCGAGCGTGTGGCGGGTTTCCTTGGCTTGAGTGATATGCATTATTTCTCCCCTCCCGCTTGCGGGAGGGGCTGGGGGTGGGCTCCCGACCTCCACAAACGGTACGTTTGCGCAAAGCGCGCGCCCACCCCTCGGTCCCCTCCCGCAAGCGGGAGGGGAGGCAGAAGACTATCCATCACACCAGCGCCTTCGCTTCGTCGTCCATCTCGCCCGAGACTTCGCTCGCCTGGAGCAACATCTCGGTATGCGCGGCACCCGACGGAATCATCGGGAAGCAGTTCGCCAGCTTGGCGACCCGACAATCGACGATCACCGGCCCGTCATAATCGAGCATCGCCGCGATCCCGTCGTCGAGCTCACCCATCGTCTGGATGCGAATGCCCTTCCAGCCATAGGCTTCGCCGAGCTTGACGAAATCAGGAAGCGCATCGCTGTAGCTTTCCGAATAGCGGCTCGAATAGGTCAGCTCCTGCCACTGGCGGACCATCCCCATATATTCGTTATTGAGGATGAAGATCTTGACCGGCAGGCGATATTGCGAGGCGGTCCCCAGCTCCTGGATGTTCATCTGGATCGAGGCTTCGCCCGCGATGTCGATCACCAGCGCCTTCGGGTTGCCGACCTGCGCGCCGATCGCGGCGGGCAGGCCGTAGCCCATCGTGCCGAGACCTCCGCTGGTCAGCCACTTGTTCGGTGCCTCGAACCCGAAGTGCTGCGCCGCCCACATCTGATGCTGGCCGACTTCGGTCGTGATGATCGGGTTGCGCTTGTGCGTCGCCTCCCACAGCGCGCGGATCGCGCGTTGCGGCATGATGTCGCTCGGCAGGTCGGTGAAGGCGAGGCTGCGCTTGTCGCGCCATTCCTCGATCATCGTCCACCATGCGCGCAAATCGGGCTTGGGATGACGCCGCGCCTTGAACACGCGGACCATGTCCTCGAGCGCATGACCGACGTCCGCAACGATCGGCAGGTCGACGCGCACGTTCTTGTTGATCGAAGACCGATCGATATCGACGTGAATCTTGCGCGAATGGGGACTGAACGCGTCCAAACGGCCAGTAACCCGGTCGTCGAATCGCGCGCCGAGGCACACGACGAGGTCGGCCTTGTTCATCACCATATTGGCTTCGTAGGTGCCGTGCATCCCGAGCATGCCGAGCCATTGCGGCCCGGTCGCGGGATAGGCCCCCAGGCCCATCAGCGTCGAGGTGACGGGCGCGCCGCTGATTCGCGCGAGTTCGCACAGCAACTGGCTCGCCGCCGGCCCCGCGTTGATGATCCCGCCGCCGGTATACAGCACCGGGCGTTCCGCCGCGGCGAGCATGTCCATCGCCGCTTCGATGCTCGGCTGGTCGGCCTTGACCTGCGGGCGATAGGTCTTGTGGCGGATCGGGCCGGGCTTGGCGTAGCGCGCGGTCGCGACCTGCACGTCCTTGGGGATGTCGATCACCACCGGGCCGGGGCGCCCCGAGGTCGCGATATAGAACGCCTCGTGGATCGTCGCGCCGAGCTTGGCCGGGTCCTTCACCAGATAATTATGCTTCGAACAATGCCGCGTGATTCCAACGGTGTCGGCTTCCTGGAACGCATCGGTCCCGATCAGCGCGGTTGGCACCTGACCCGTGATCACCACCATCGGGATCGAATCCATCAGCGCATCGGTGATCCCGGTGATCGCGTTGGTCGCGCCCGGGCCCGAGGTGACGAGCACGACGCCGGGCTTGCCGGTCGAGCGGGCATAGCCCTCCGCCGCATGCGTCGCGGCCTGTTCGTGGCGCACCAGGATGTGCTTGATCCGGCCTGAGCGGAACAGCGCGTCATAGATCGGCAACACCGCACCACCGGGGTAGCCGAACACGACTTCCACGCCGAGATCGCACAGCGCCTCGATCAGGATGTCGGCTCCACTCAACTCGGTCACGCTCGTTCTCCTTGCGGATGCTGCATGGCAGCAATGGGAGAGGGGCGGCTAAACGTACAAAACATGCGTGTCAACCTTTATCTAAGTAATATTGTGTCGAATATCTTGTCAGTATCGGTCTTTTCTGACTCGGTAATTCGCAACCAGCTCTTCGGAGGCTGATTTCGGAACCATGTGTACTGCCGTTTCGCATATTGCCGCGTCGCCAGCCGCACCGCTTCCAGCGCCTGCGCCCGTGTGCTGTCCCCCGCAAGCAGCGCCGCCACTTCGGGCACGCCAATCGCCCGCCGGATCGTCGCGTCGGCCGGCAGATCGTCGCGCGCGAGTAGCGTCCGCACCTCCTCGACCGCGCCCTCGTCAAACATCGCAGTCGCGCGCGCATCGCATTTTTGCAGCAACCACTCTCTGTCCGGCAGCAGCACGACCGCCGCCTGTGCAACCTTCGCCGCGATTCCTCCTTTGCGCTCCGCCTGCCAAGCCGCCAGCGTCCGCCCGGTCGACCGCACCACCTCGAGTGCCCGCGCCACCCGCGTCGTATCCGCCGCCGCCAGCCGCCCCGCCGCCGCCGGATCGAGCGCGGCCAATTCGGCGTGCGCCGCCGCGACCGGCAGCGCCCGCACCTCGGCGCGGATCGCAGGATCGATCTCCGGCACCGGCGCGATCCCGTCGAGCAAGGTGCGCAGATACAGCCCGGTCCCGCCGACCAGCACCGGCAGCTTCCCCGCCGCGTGAACCGTTGCGATCTCCGCCGCCGCATCCTTCGCCCAGCGCGCCGCCGAGCAGCTTTCGGCGCCATCGATATAGCCGAACAACCGATGCGGCACCCGCGCTTCGTCGGCAGGGGAGGGGCGCGCAGTCAGCACGCGCAAATCCCGATAGACCTGCGCCGAATCCGCGTTGATGACGATTCCGTCGTGCCGTTCGGCTACCGCCATCGCGAGCGCGGACTTGCCGCTGGCGGTCGGCCCTGCGATGAGCGCCAGCATCGGGAGATTGTTTGTGTTCATTGCCACGCTGATAGCATTCGAGCGGCTCGCCGCGGGGGATATTTCGACCGCCAGGGACCGGCTCGACGCCGCGGGCTGCTCCGCGGTCGCCGATGGCTGGATCGAGCAGGGGCACGCCGCGGACGTGATGTTCGCCGCTGCGCCGGATGCCGCGCGGGCGGCGCTGGAGGGCGCGTTCGCGGGCGTCGACGTCGTCGTGCAGCAGGCCGAGGGCCGCGAGAAGCGATTGCTGATCGCCGACATGGACTCGACCATGATCACGGTCGAGTGCATCGACGAACTCGCCGATTATGCCGGGATCAAGCCGCAGATCGCCGAGATCACCGAGGCCGCAATGCGTGGCGAGCTCGATTTCGAGGCGGCGCTGGACGCGCGCGTGGCGTTGCTGGCGGGGCTGGACGAGCGCGTGATCGCGCAATGTCTCTCCGACCGGGTCGTTGACACGCCGGGCGCGGCGACGCTGGTCCGCACGATGCGCGTGCGGGGCGCCACCGCGATCCTAGTGTCGGGCGGTTTTACGCGGTTTGCGGAGCCCGTCGCCGAGCGGATCGGCTTCCATTATGCGATCGCCAACCGGCTGGAGATCGCCGACGGTGCGCTCACGGGCCGAGTCGAACGGCCGATCGTCGGCGCGCACACCAAGCTCGAAACGCTCCGCGCGGCGGCGGCCGATCTTGGTTTGCCGCCCGAAGCCACATTGGCGATCGGCGATGGCGCGAACGATCTGCGGATGATCGAGGCGGCGGGGCTGGGCGTGGCGTATCGGGCCAAACCGATCGTCGCGGCGGCGGCGGGCGCCCGGATCGACCACGCGGATCTCACCGCGCTGTTGTACGTGCAGGGCATTCCTCGCGCGGCGTGGGTCGAAGGCTGACCTTCTAGCTGTTCACCGCGATGCACGGACGGATCGCGCGGCAGGCCTGCGATGCGCTTGCGCGAGATGGATATGGACCGATCAGAACGCGTGTCATGACGCCAGCCTTGACGTAGCTGACGTTGGCGCCCGGAAAGCTGGCTGCGGTCTGCGTCCACAGCCGCCGCGCGTTTGCGGCGTCGCCGAACGCGCCGAGCTGTAACCGCCAGCTCCCGCGACTCGCCACGACCGGCGCAGGCGGCGGCTGTGTCGGTTTGCGTGCTGGCTGCATTCGCGCGACGGACGGCGGCGCGACGGCAGAAGCCAGCGCAACGCGCACGGGTGCCGGCGGCGGTGGGGCGATGGGTAGTTGCGGGCGTTTTGCCGCGGCTTCGTCGTCGCGGGCGAGCAGAAGGCCCTGCTGGCGTTCCGCGATCGGAATTACCTTGTCCATCTGCGCCTGGACTTCGGACGCGCGCGGCACATCGGCCGCCGCTGCGCGCACGATGAGAGCATAGGCCCGCGGCCAATCGCGCGCGACGCCGTCACCATTGTAGAGCATCGTTCCCAACACGAGTTGAGCCCGTGGTTCGTGATGCGCCACTGCCTTTTCGAGCCAAGGGGTCGCCTCGGCGCGCTTGCCCTGATCGAACAGCAACAAGCCGAATTTGGCTTGGGCGGCGGCATGGTCCTGCAGCGCGGCCCTGCGGAACCATTCTGCCGCGGTCGGCATGTCCCGCGGTATGCCGCGGCCGAGCAGATAGGCTTGGGCAAGATTGAATTGCGCGTCGGCGTCTCCGGCCGTCGCCGCCGGGCGCCAGGCAGCCACCGCTGGGCCGTAGGCGCCGCGACTCCACGCATCGACGCCGTCGCGGACATCGGCACTGGCCGGTGCTGCGGACACGCTAAGCACAGCCAATCCCAACAACAGCGCTCCGTGCGTGCCGCGCATTCTGTTGGCTTCGGATCGAAAAGTCATGCGAGCCGTGTACGTCCGACATGGCAAAGAAATCGTTAGCTTCACGTGCCAACACGCTCTGCCGCATTAACCGATTGTTGAATCCTAGATGGCACAGCGGTGGCGAACAGGCGGGAGGATCACGGTCTCATGCAGGTCACCGGCGTGACATCTCAGAAAGGCGGGGCGGACAGGATCAGCCGGTCTGGTCGTCTCGCGCCTGCCGCCTTCGCGGCCACCCCGGTGTTCGACCTACGCTACATCTTCCTGCCAAGACGCGACGGGCTGCCGTTCCAGCCGTCGGTTGCGGCCAAGCGCCAGAGAATATCATGAAGTCCAGGTCCGCAATCGCTCTTGGGCCCGTCACCCTCGGCTTGTCCGCCCTGTTGGTCGCCGGATCGATCGGCGCCGTCGCCACGTCGATCGCTGACGCGTCGTCACGCGCGCAATCGCGCGCCGAACGCAACGCTCTGCACGAGATCAAGAAGGCCCGGTCTGCAATCGGCAAAAAGAACGTGGCGGCTGCTATCTCCCACGCCGAAGCGGCGGTGGCGCTACAACCAGAGGTTGCGGAATATCGCATGACGCTCGGCCAGAGTTACGTTCGGGCCGGGCGGTTCAGCTCGGCGCGCGAAGCCTTCGGGGATGCGCTGGCGTTGGATCCAGCGAACGGGAAGGCCGCCTTGCAACTTGCGTTGATGCAGATCGGCACGGGGGATTGGGCGGGCGCTCGGTCGACGCTCGACGCGCATGCCGCCCACATTCCGGTGAGCGACCGCGGACTCGGCATGGCGCTGGCGGGGGATCCGGTGTCGGCGGTCGAATTGCTCGATCCCGCGGCGCGCGCAGCCGGGGCGGATGCGAAGACACGGCAGAACTTTGCGCTCAGCCTGGCGCTGGCAGGGCGATGGCAGGATGCGCAGACGGTGGTCGAGATCGACCTTGCCCCGGTCGAGGCTGCGCGCCGCCTGCTGGAATGGTCGACCTTCGCGCGTCCGACGTCGGCGTCGGATCAGATCGCCGCCTTGCTCGGGGTCGTGCCGGTGGTTGACGCCGGTCTGCCGCGAGCGCTCGCGCTCAACCGCGAGCAATCGACCGCGGTTGCTGCCGTGGAAGTCTCGCACGGTGCGGACGTTGCCGTACAGGAGCCGCAGGGGCAGGAGACCGTCGCGGTTGCGGCCTCCGTTGTGCCGTATCCAGTTGGTCCTGCGATTGGTGGCGTCGTCTTCGCGCCGCGTAGCGAAGTCGTCCAGGCCCTCCCGGTTGCCGTTGCGACGCGCAGCGCGCCGTCAAGGCAACCTGCTCTCGCGCAGGGCCGGCGGAGCGTGGCGCGAGGCAATTTCTACGTTCAGCTCGGTGCCTATGATACGCCCGCGGTCGCCCAGGATGCGTGGATCCGGGCTGGTCGCCGGTTCGCGGCTTTGTCGGGGCATATTCCCCAGGGAATGGGCGTCGCACGGGGCGGGGCCAATTTCTACCGGCTGTCGATCGGTGGTTTTTCCAGGGACGAGGCAACCGCCCTGTGCCGGGGCTATCGGGGGAAGGGCGGCAATTGTTTCGTGCGCGCCGGCGCGGGGGATCAGATCGCTGCATGGGCGAACCGGCGCGAGCTGGCTTCCCGGTAGCTGCTAGCACAGCGGGTCTGACCGATACGGCAAAACGTGCGCTAGTCTCCTTGTTCCTATTCTGTTCTTAATGTGATATCAGCCCTGGCATGGCGACCGTCAGGACGAAGCGCGCGATGCGAGGCGCAACCGGAAACGCGCTTAGCGTGCGTTTTGGTATTCCTACGATGGAAGACGATGGCGATTGGCTCGACGCTCGCGACGCGATCGATGGACCACGTCCGACCGTCAGGACATCGGTGCAGGACGTACAGTCCAGAACCATCCTGAGTTACAATGAGTCGCCGGACGTTCCGTTCGATCGTAGCATCAACCCATTTATCGGTTGCGAACACGGGTGCATTTATTGCTTCGCACGGCCGACCCACGCCTATCACGACCTGTCGCCGGGCCTCGATTTCGAAACCAAACTGTTCGTCAAACGCGATGCCGCGCAGATTCTGGAAGGCGAACTCAGACGCAAGGGGTATGACCCCAAACCGATCGCGCTGGGGGCGAACACGGACCCCTATCAACCGATCGAGCGCGAATACCGAATCACGCGAAGCATCATCGAACTTCTGGCGAAGGTCGATCACCCCGTGACGATCACGACCAAGTCGGATCGTGTCGTGCGTGACATCGATCTGCTCGCCCCGATGGCGGCGAAGGGTTTGGTCGCGGTTGCGGTTTCGGTAACGTCGCTCGTTCCCGAGATCGCCATGACGATCGAGCCACGGGCACCGCACCCGGCGAAGCGTCTTGAAGCCGTCAGGATCCTGGTGGACGCCGGTATTCCAACCTACGTAAACATCGCTCCGGTCATTCCCGCGATCACCGACGACGAGATCGAGGCGATCATCGCGCGAGCTGCCGAGGCAGGGGCATCGAACGTATCCTACATACCCGTCCGATTGCCGCTGGAGGTGGCGCCGCTCTTTCGTGCGTGGCTCGATACGCATTTTCCCGACCGTGCCGCGAAGGTCATGGCGATCGTCCAGTCGCTTCGCGGCGGGCGCGACAATGATCCGAACTTCTTTTCACGGATGCGCGGCCAGGGACCCTGGGCGGAATTATTGCGCACGCGTTTCAGAATCGCGAAGGCTAGGCACGGGTTCCCCAGCGGGAGACGCGTTTTGGCATTGCGCTGCGACCTGTTCCGCCCCCCTGCCGGACCACAGGGCGAGTTGTTTTGAGGGTATGCGGCGCCCGTCCGGGACTCGACGCCGCGGCCACTGTCAGCGGATCAGGAACACCCCCGTATAATCCTTGCCGGCATCGCCGAGCGTCGTGCTGCTGAACTGGTACGTCCCACCGCGGCGCGTGACGGGTGCGCGGAACCGGACGGTCATACCTTCACCGGACGCCAGCACGATCTTGCCACCATGGATCTTGTTCCGGTCCCGGCCCGCAACCTGCGCCTGATCGAAAAATGCTTCCTGCGTGAGGTTGTGGCCCTTGTCCGAACGGTTGACGATCCGGAGAACGTAAGGGGCGCCCTGTCGAACCGGAATGCTGCGGGGAATGAACCCGTCGTCGGTCATCCGGATCGAGATCGGCTGCGCCTTGCGCCAATCCGGCGACTGCGCAGCAACCGGCGTTGCAAGAGCAATCATTCCGAGAAGAATGGGTTTCATCGTATTTCTCCAGTGCAAAAGACTGGCGATTAATGAAGGATGGACAGCTTCGTTCCGGTAAGCCGCCCGGCTTGTCGCACGCTGCGGCAGGCGGCACCGGTCGCGTGACCAGATGCAGCCTGTTGACCATCACCCGGGGAGCGTCACCGCAGTCCCACCCTTGAACAGACGCCGGACTTTGCCCTCGACCGGGAGGCCATCGAACGGTGTGTTGCCCGCTTTGGCGTGCATGTCTTCACCCATGATCTGCCACGGCGCACGCGGGTCACATATCAGAAGGTCGGCGGGGGCACCGACCGTCAGCGTGCCGGTGTCGACGCCCAGCACACGCGCCGGGTTGGCGGAGAGTAAAGCGAAGAGACGGTCGAGCGTGATATGCTCGTCACGCACAAGTCCGAGGCCCAGCGCGAGGAGCGTCTCTGCCCCTGCCATGCCGGCCGACGAATCGCCGAAGGGCAACCGCTTTTCTTCAGGACCATGCGGATCGTGCGCGGAACACAAGACGTCGATCGTCCCATCCGCAAGCGCAACCAACGCGGCCCGCCGGTCACCCTCGTGGCGGAGTGGGGGGGAGATATGCGCAAAGGTGCGGAAATCGCTCATCGCAATATCCGACAGCAGCAGGTGGGCGGGGGTGATGCCGCACGTGACGCGAACACCGCGACGCTTGGCCGCGCGGACCAAATCGAACCCTGCGGCGGTGGTGACGGTGCGCAAATGCAGCGACGCGCCGGTTTCCTCGGCCAGCATCAGATCGCGCGCGACCGCCAGCGTCTCCGCGACCGATGGCGCTGACGATAGCCCCATGCGCGTCGCAGTTTCGCCTGCCGTTGCCACGGCACCGGCGGTGATCCCGCCGTCTTCGGCATGCGTGATTACGGTGAGGCCGAGGTCGTTGGCGTAGGCGAGCACCTTTCGCATCACGCCTGAGTCCGCGATCCAGCTGGCACCGGTGCCGACGGCACGCGCACCGGCGTCACGGTTGATCGCCATCTCGGCGAGATCCTTCCCCGCCAACGCACGCGTGGCAGCGGCGATAGGGTGAATCCACAGGCCTGGGCGACCGATCAACGCTGCACGTTGCACCACGCCGGGATCGTCGAGAACGGGCGACTGGTCGGGCATGAGTCCGACGCGGACGATCCCGCCCGCATGGAAGGCGGGAACGTCGATCGCAAAGACGCCGAGGTCGACGATCGCAGGGGCAAGGACGAGGCCGCGGCAGTCGATCGTTTCCGCACCCTCGGGAACATCGATCAACCCGGTCGCCGCAATCGTGTCGTCCGCGATCAGCACGCCACCGCGCGACACGCCGCCGACCGGGCACGCGAGCGTCGCGTCGAGCAAGGCGATCATTCGGCTCATGCCCAGCCCGTCACGCCACGCGATCGACGCGTCAGTACATCAAGACACGCCATCCGGACCGCGACTCCCATCTCGACCTGCTCCGTGATCGCGGAGCGGGCGTGGTCCGCAACCACCGAATCGATTTCGACGCCGCGGTTCATCGGCCCCGGGTGCATGACCAAAGCGTCCGGCTTTGCGAGCGCGAGACGTTTTTCGGTAAGGCCGTAGCGCAAGTGGTATTCCCGATTCGATGGGACGAACCCGCCGTTCATCCGCTCGTTCTGCAGGCGCAGCATCATCACCACGTCCGCGTCCTGAAGCGCGGCATCGAAATCGGTAAAGGGCGTCACGCCCATCCGCTCGATCGCAGCGGGCATCAGCGTGGTCGGCGCACAGACGCGGACCTCGGCGGCAAGCGCGGTGAGTGACAGAATGTTCGATCGCGCGACTCGGCTGTGGAGCAGATCCCCGCAGATCACGACGCGCTGCCCCGCAATCGTTCCCCGCCGCCGGCGAATCGTGAGCGCGTCGAGCAACGCCTGCGTCGGATGCTCGTGCTGCCCATCGCCTGCGTTAAGGACCGGACAATCGACCTTGTCCGCGATCAGGCGCACAGCGCCGGACGACATGTGACGAATGACGATCATGTCCGCGCGCATGGCGTTGAGCGTCATTGCGGTGTCGATCAGCGTTTCGCCCTTCTTCACGCTCGACTGTGCGGCGTGCATGTTGACGACGTCGGCGCCGAGCCGTTTCCCGGCGATCTCGAACGACAGCAAGGTCCGCGTGCTGTTTTCGAAGAAGGCGTTGATGAGCGTCAACCCACCAAGCCGCTTGTCGGCGATCGCGCGCGTGCGGTTGGCGGCGACCCAACCGTCGGCTTCATCCAGGAGGAACAGGATTTCGTGGGGCTGCAATCCCTCGATCCCGGTCAAGTGCCGGTGCGGAAACACGGCGCGGCCCGGGATGAGCGAGGCGGGGCGGTGGTCGGAGCGTTGCATCGAGCGTGTCGGTTAGCGAGGCGGCAAGGCGGACGCAAGCTGGCAAAGCCGTGGCCGCCGGCCAAGGCGTATTTGATTGCGAACGGCCCCAACGAATTCAGCCCCGCCGCGATGCGCAAATGATTGATCGTCAACAACATAGTACACGTCATGGGCAAAAGTAGACCCATTGTAGGACACCTACGCCGCTTGTAATTCACTCGGTTCATCGTAAACGAACCGTTAGCGTAGTATTGCCGGCGACAGGAAACGATCATGTTTGGATTGAGAACGACGCTCGCGTTGACGATTGCAGGCGCTTTCGCCGCAGTAGCCACCCCCGCCATGGCCGCCGAGTTCCAGTACAGCTATTTCAGCGGTGACGTTTTCGCGTCGGGGATCTTCACCACGACCGATACGACGACGACCGTCGATGGACGCGAAGCTTATACCGTAACCGGAATCAGCGGCTCGCGCGGTGGTGTTCTCATCGCCGGGCTGAACGCTCTCTATCCGGGCGCATCAGGGGGTTCCGACCAATATCTGTTCGCGACCGGCGTGCCCGTCACGGGCTTCGGCATCGGTTTCGACTACGTCAACGGCCTCAGCGGCAACCTCTTTTACGGCGTGAACGGCAATGAGGCGTTTCTCGGGGAGTATTACGGCAATACCGGGACCGATCGCGACGCTCAGTTCGGTCCTCAGCAATTCACGCTGACGCCCGTCACCACGCCGCCGGTGACACCACCGGCAGTTCCCGAGTCCGCGACGTGGATCATGATGATCCTAGGGTTTGGGGGAATCGGCGCTGCGCTGCGGTCGCTCCGGCGCACGCCGCAGCTTGCCGTCGCCTGAAAGCGTTCGCCTTCAGCGCTCGCAGGCACGTTTAATTCGTTACTGAAGCAGCGCGGGTAAAGCGTGCTTCAGATCGCGACCAGCGCGTCGATCGCGCTTTGCAGGATGTAGGCCGCCGCCATCTTGTCGACCAGCTCGGCGCGTTTCGCCCGGCTGGCGTCTTGCTCGATCAGCGTGCGCGTCACGGCTTGCGTCGACCAGCGTTCATCCTGGAGGAAGATCGGCAGCGCGAGATCCGCAAGGTTGCGGGCGAAGGCGCGGCTCGACTGGCTGCGCGGGCTTTCGCTGCCGTCGGTCAGGTTGAGCGGGAGGCCGATCACGATCCCCTTCACCTGCTGCGCCGCGATCAATTCGGCGAGCGCGATCTTGTCCTTCTGGAACTTGGTCCGGCGGATCAGCAGCGCGGGCGAGGCGAAGCTCCAGCCCGCGTCGCACAAGGCGGTGCCGATCGTCTTGGTGCCGACATCCAGGCCGATCAGCCGCCCCCCGGTGGGGAGGGCGGCGCGGAATTCGAGGCGGTCGGTCGTGATCATGACAGGCGGCTTGTTCGCATGGCGCGCCGGCGTTGCCCAGCGGGGACCGACGCCGCAGTGAACGTCGCGAGCCGGCGGGCCGCATCGGCGCGGACGTTCGCCCAGAACAGGCTGTAGTCGTACACGTGGTAATTGTTGCCGGGCAGGACATAGCCGCCGAGCGACGGCGGATTGCCGATCAGCAAAATCCCACGCGGGTCGCAGCGGGCGGCGACTTGCCCGGGTTCGATCGTCGCGCTCGTCAGGTCCGCCGAAGGGAACAGCGTGCCAAGGTTGGCGGTCGCGGGGGCGGTCGCGTCGGGCATGCCGGTCAGCGGGTTGGTGCAGATCATCGGCGTGCCGCGGCGGGGTTTGCCGTCGATCGTGCTGCTCGCGTCATAGGCATCGAGCACCAGCGACGGGTCGGCGGGTTCGGCGAAGCTCTGCCACGACAGGATGCACCCGGCCTGATCGGCAGTGCGGCATTCGGGCAGGCCGAGCGCGGGCAAATCGGTCGTCCGCGAGACCGGCCAGCCGACGACATAGGCGGCGACGATGCGTTTCGCGATCGGCTTGCCCGCGATCTTCTCGCGGAGCAGCCGGACGAGGTGGAGCGACCCTTGGCTGTGGCCGGCGAGGATGATCGGCCGGTCCCCGGCTTGCGCGACGAACGCGTCGAACGCGGCGGCAACGTCGTGATAGGCGAGATCGAGCGCCTTTCCGGCATTCTCCTGCGTCGTCAGGAACGCCCCGAAGGTCGCCTGGCGGTAACGCGGTGCCCAGATCGCGCCGACTTCGTTGAACGCGCTTGCCTGACCCCGCAGGAACAAGGCGGCCCGATCATTGGCTTCCTGATTGTCGAGCGGCGCGTTCCAGCGCGAGCGTTCGAGGAACGAGGTCGGATGGACGAAGAACACCGCGGCCTGCGGCGTCCGCGCGGGGGTGTAGCCGGGCGGGGTCCATGACGCTGGGTTGCCCGAAATATCGGGGCGCGCCAGCCACATGCGGGCTTCGCGATAGTGCGCCGTGCTTTCAGCGGGCAAGCGCTCGAAACCGGCGGTCGGCACCGTCGCCAGCGCGATCAATTCCTTGCCCCAGATCGCATAGGCAAAGGCCCCGGCGATCGCGAGCACGATCAGGCCGCTGAAAATGTAGAGAAACTTGCGCGCCAAGCGGTCCACCTCCCACGGGCATGGCGCGGCAGTGCCCATGCAGACGTGATGGCATTTCCGTGCAGCAGGATCGCGGCGCTTGCAATCGCCTTGGCGCTGCTGTCCGTAGCGCACCAGCGTGGGGAACGAAGCGATGGACGAAATGACCGAAGGTACCCGCGCCGGGATCGGGTGGCCGATCCGCCCGATCGTGCTCGCGCTGGTCGGCGCGCTGGCGGCGCTGGCGGTGCAGCAGGTGCTGGATATCGCGAAGCCGCGTTTCCCCGCGGTCGATCCGGCAGCGTGGCGAATCGCGCTGGCGACCGCGATCGGCACCGGGGCCGTCACCTTCGGCTTTGCGCTCGAGCGCCGGCGCTGGTGGGGGGCGGCGTTGTTCGGCGCGGTCGTCGGATTGGTGTCCGGGCTGATCCTCTACTGGAATGGTGGGGACGGGGGCTGGGGCGCCTGGTACAATTGGCATAGCGCGAGCCTGTTCCTGGCGATCGCGATCGCGGTGCCGCTGTTCCAGACCGCGCGCGACCATGGCGCGTGGCGCTTCCCCTATGCCGACGTGCATGGCGAGGCCTGGACCAACGTCGTGCTGTGGGGCGCGTGCTGGCTGTTCACCGGCGTCGTGTTTGCGCTCGCATGGCTGCTGTCAGCGCTGTTCGATCTGATCGGGCTGCATTTTCTGCGCGACCTGTTGCAGCACAATTGGTGCAACGCCGTGTTGTTCGGCGCGAGTTTCGGCGGGGCGCTCGGGCTGTTGCGCGAACGCGACGGGGTGCTGCGGCTGCTCCAGCGGGTGGTGACTGCGGTGCTCGCGGTGCTGGCCCCGGTGCTCGGCGCTGGGTTGCTGGTGTTTCTGCTCGCCTTGCCTTTCACCGGGCTCGATGCGCTGTGGGAGGCGACCAAGTCGACCACGCCGATCCTGCTCGGCTGCGTGATCGGCGCGCTGATCCTTTCCAATGCGGTGATCGGCAATGGCACGGACGAGGAGGCGACTAACCCGGTGCTGCGCTTCGGCGCGATGGCGCTGGCGCTCGCAGTGCTGCCGCTGGCGGTGATCGCAGGGATCGCGACGGGGCTGCGGATCGGGCAATATGGCCTGACGCCGGACCGGCTATGGGCGGTCGTCTTCGTCGGCTTCGCCAGTGTGTACGGCGTGGCCTATCTGGTCGCGCTGGTCCGCGGACGGCACGCGTGGGGCGCGTTCGTGCGGCCGAGCAATTTGCGGATCGCCTTCCTCGTGGCGGGGGTCGGGCTGCTGCTTGCCACGCCGCTCGCGAGCTTCAACACGCTGTCGAGCGCCGATCAGGTCGCGCGGCTCGAGGCGGGCCGGGTGACGTCGGCAAAGTTCGACTGGGCGGCGCTGGCATTCGATTTCGGCGATCCCGGCAAGGCCGCGCTCCGGCGTCTCGCGCGCTCAACCAATCCGGTGATCGCGGCGCGTGCCAGGGAGGTCGCGACCAAGACCAATCGGTGGGAGATCGCGGGGATCGACCGCACGCAGACCGATGCCGACTTGCTCGTCAAACGCCTGCGCGTGCTGCCGGTGACGGTGCCCGTGCCGCTCGCCTTGCGTAGCGTACTGACCGACTGGCAGGGGTGCCGCTCCAATCGCGAGAATCGCTGCACGCTGCTTTACGCCCCCGGTGCGCGCGAGGCGGTGTCGATCTCGCAAAGCTGCATCGACGATCTGACGCGCGATCCGCCGACGGCCACGCCCGCGAGCCCGGTGCTGCGATCGGGCTGCGGTGCCGCGCGCTATCGCCGAACTGGGGATGCCTGGGCGCGGGTCGACGACGATGCGCGGCTCCCGCTGACGCCCGCAGAACGCGCCGCGCTCAAGGCGGGGGACGCCGCGGGCCGGGTCGAGATCCGTGCAGTGCCCGCGCGCCGGGTGTTCGTCGGGGGCGTTCCGGTCGGGGATCCGTTCGAATAGGTTGCGCAAGGCTCGGGCGCTCTGCTAGCCGCAAGCCATGTCAGTCACCATCGCCACCGTCACCAAGATCGCCAGCCTGGCCCGCATTGCGATCACCGAAGAGCAAGCCGCGCGCATTGCGCCCGAGCTCGACAATATCATGGGCTGGATCGAGCAATTGAGCGAGGTCGACACGGCCGGCATCGCGCCGATGACCGCGGTGATTCCCAACCATCTGCGGTTGCGGGACGATGTCGTCAACGCGGACCCGCTGACTGGTGGCGGGATCCGTGATTCCGTTTTGTCCAACGCCCCCCAGGCCGAGCACGGGTTTTTCACCGTGCCCAAGGTGATCGAATAATGACCGACCTTACCAATCTTGGCGTCGCCGCGATCCGTGACGGCGTGCGCAACGGCAGCTTCACTGCGCGCGAAGTGGCCGAAGGGTTCATCGCCAACGTGTCCGCCGCCAAGGCGCTGAACGCGTTCCTCGTCGAAACCCCCGACCATGCGCTCGCTGCCGCAGACGCTGCCGATGCGGCACGCGCAAAGGGCGAGACGCTCAAGCCCCTGGCGGGCGTGCCGATCGGGATGAAGGACCTGTTCTGCACCAAGGGCGTGACCACGACCGCGGCGAGCCACATCCTCGCCGGCTTCACGCCTCCCTATGAATCGACCGTGTCAGCCAATCTGTGGGATGCGGGCGCGGGGATGCTCGGCAAGCTGAACATGGACCAGTTCGCGATGGGATCGTCGAACGAGACATCGGCGTTTGGCAACGTTATCTCGCCGTGGCGGCGGAACGATGGCGGCAACGCCGCGCTCGCGCCGGGTGGATCGTCGGGCGGGTCGTCCGCGGCGATCGCGGCGCGGCTGTGCCCGGCAGCGACTGGCACCGACACCGGCGGCTCAATCCGTCAGCCCGCCGCGTTCACCGGCATTTCCGGCATCAAGCCGACCTACGGGCGCTGCTCGCGCTGGGGGACGATCGCGTTTGCCTCGTCGCTCGACCAGGCCGGGCCGATGGCGCGCGACGTGCGCGACTGCGCGATCATGCTCGGCGCGATGAGCGGGTTCGATGCGAAGGACGCGACGTCGCTCGACTTGCCGGTGCCTGCGTGGGAAGCGGGATTGTCCAGCGATCTCAAGGGCAAGCGCGTCGGTATTCCGAAGGAATATCGCGTCGACAACATGCCCCCCGAAATCGAGGCGCTGTGGCAGCAGGGGATCGACTGGCTTAAGGACGCCGGGGCAGAGATCGTTGAGGTGTCGCTCCCGCACACCAAATATGCGCTTCCAGCCTATTACATCATTGCCCCTGCGGAGGCATCGTCCAACCTCGCGCGGTATGACGGCGTGCGGTACGGCCTGCGCGACTTGCCCGAGGGGGCGAACCTGCAGGAAATGTATGCCGCGACCCGCGCCGACGGGTTCGGCGATGAGGTCAAGCGCCGGATCATGATCGGCACGTACGTGCTGTCGGCGGGTTATTACGACGCCTATTTCACCCAGGCATCCAAGATCCGCACGCTGATCGCGCGTGATTTCGAACAGGCGTGGGCCAAGTGCGACGTGCTGCTGACCCCGACCGCACCGTCCGCCGCCTTCGCGCTGGGCGAGAAGAGCGCGGATCCGATCGCGATGTATTTGAACGACGTGTTCACGGTGCCGTCGTCGCTTGCCGGCTTGCCCGCGATGAGCGTTCCGGGTGGGCTCGACCATGCCGGGCTGCCGCTCGGGTTGCAGATCATCGGCAAGCCGCTCGACGAGCAGGGCGTGTTGAATGCGGGGCTGGCGCTGGAGGAACGCGCCGGCTTCACCGCGCGGGCAGAGCGCTGGTGGTAAGCTGATCCCGACCCCTGCTTGAGTAAAACGCCGCGCAATGGTAAATCTGCGCGCGGCGGGGGACGAAGAATGGGGATGCTGCAGCGCGTCGGCGGTTCCTGGAGAGATCTGGCGGAGGCCGGGCCACAGTTCTGGCTGGGCGGACTTCGCGCCTGGTTTGCAAGCGCCGCGCGTATACCTGTTGTCGTGCCGGGAAACATCAGCGTCAGTGTCAGGCCACGAACCAGCGACTTCAGCGTTCTTCGACAGATCTTTCGCAATCGCGAATATGCGCTTACCGATGGCTATGTTCGCGACTCTGTGCAGCGCGAGTATGCGCGCATCCTGGCGAATGGCCAGTTCCCGGTAATCGTCGATGCTGGTGCCAATATCGGCGCCGCATCGCTTTGGTTTCGCCAGCAATTTCCCGACGCCTGGATCGTCGCGATCGAGCCTGATGCCGCCAATGCCGAAATGGCGCGTGCCAATACCGCGCATCTCGACGGGATGCTCGTCCTGCAGGCGGCGGTTGGGGGCGAACGCGGATTTGTTACCGTCGTACCGGCCGATGCCGCCTGGGCGGTGCAGACCGAACGCAGTGCCAGCGGATGCGAGGTGCTGACCATCGCGGACGCCATTGCTCGCGTGCCCGGGGGGGTGCCGCTGATCGTCAAGATCGATATCGAGGGCTTCGAGGCGGACGTCTTTGACGGGAATACCGACTGGATCGATGACACCGCACTGATCTTCGTCGAGCCGCACGATTGGATGCTGCCGGGGAAGGGGACGAGCCGCAGTTTTCAGCGCGCCTTCGGTACGCGGGAGTTCGAGATTTTCATTCAGGGCGAAAATCTGGCGTACCTGCGCGCGGCGCCTGTCCAGCACTGACGCGCTTTCGGCGACGCGTCGTGCGTGATTTTCCAAATGCAGAGCGGCAATCTGCGTGCTAGCCAGCGCGCATGAGCGAACATCAGACTTATACGATTCATGGCGAAACCGGTGACTGGGAGGTCGTTGTCGGCCTCGAGGTCCATGCGCAGGTGACCTCCAACGCCAAGCTGTTCTCGGGCGCGGCGACCGCGTTCGGGGCCGAGCCCAACAGCCAGGTGTCGCTGGTCGATGCCGCGATGCCGGGGATGCTCCCCGTGCCCAACCGCGAGTGCATCCGGCAGGCGGTCCGCACCGGCATGGCGATCGACGCGCAGATCAACAAATGGTCGCGGTTCGATCGCAAGAACTATTTCTACGCCGATCTGCCGCAGGGTTATCAGATCAGCCAGCTTTATCATCCGCTTGTGGGCGAGGGCGCGATCGATATCAGTCTCGACGACAAGAACCCCGATCAGAGCGGCAAGCGCATCGGCGTCGAGCGGATCCACGTCGAGCAGGACGCGGGCAAGCTGATGCACGATCAGCATCCGACGCGCTCCTACGTCGATCTCAACCGATCGGGCGTTGCGCTGATGGAGATCGTGTCCAAGCCGGACATGACATCTCCTGCAGAAGCAGGGGCTTACCTGCGCAAGCTACGGTCGATCCTGCGTTATGTCGGGTCATGCGACGGGAATATGGAGGAAGGTTCGATGCGCGCCGACGTCAACGTAAGCGTGCGCAAGGCGGGTGACCCGCTCGGCACGCGGACCGAGACCAAGAACGTCAACTCGGTCCGCTTCGTGATGGCGGTGGTCGAGCAGGAAGCGCGGCGGCAGGTCGAGGTGCTCGAGGACGGCGGCCGGATCGTCCAGGAAACGCGGCTGTACGACCCCGATCGCAACGAGACGCGCTCGATGCGGTCGAAGGAAGATGCACACGATTACAGGTACTTCCCGGATCCGGATCTGTTGCCGCTCGAACTCGACGATGCGTTCCTCGAGGAATGCCGCGCGTCCTTGCCCGAACTGCCCGACGCCAAGCGGCGGCGCTATGAGGCGCTCGGCATCACGCCGTATGCCGCGGCGGTGCTGACCGCCGAGGTAGAGGCGGCGCGGTGGTTCGATACGTTGCTGGAAACAGGGACGAAACCGGTCGCGGCGGCGAACTGGACGACGTCGGAATTGTTCGGCGCGCTCAACCGCACCGGGACCGATTTCACGACCTCGCCGGTCAGCCCGACGCAGGCCGCCGAGCTGCTCGGACTGGTCGCGGATGGGACGCTGTCGGGGAGTCTCGCCAAGCAGGTGTTTGAGATCATGCTCGAAACCGGGCAGGGCGCAGGCGCCGTGGTCGAGGAGCGCGGGCTCAAGCAGACCAGCGATACGGGCGAGATCGAGCGCGTCATCGCCGAAGTGATGGCGGCGAACGAAGACAAGGTTGCCGACTATCGCGGCGGCAAGGACAAGTTGTTCGGCTTCTTCGTCGGGCAGACCATGAAGGCGATGGGCGGAAAGGCAAATCCCGGCGTCGTCAATGAAGTACTGAAGAAAGTATTGGGCTAACGTTCAATCCTCGGGCTCTGCACGATTATTGATCGTCGTGGGCCCGGACCTTGATCTTTTCCGCTGTTGGCGCATACTCTTTGTCATCGACCTTGGGGGCAAGGGCGATGACAGGGGGCTTTATGCCGTTGCAACTTTGCGCGCTGCGTTGTGCCTGCATCCTGCTGGTGATCTTGCCGCAGGTTGCGTGGGCGCAGGAGCGGACGGGGACGAAGCCGGGCTTCGTTCTGCCGCCGCGTTCAGCGACGATCCTGCTGATCCGCCCGACGATCTCGGTCGGCGCGCAATCGACCGGCGGGATGTTCGAGCCCGATGCCGACTGGACCGCGCAGGCGCGCGAAAATATCGCGGCGGCACTGACCCTTGCGCAGACTCGCCTGGGCAATCAGGTGATCGTTGCCGACGAGCCTGTTGGCCCCGCCGCGCAGGTGATGGCGGAGTATCGCGCGCTTTTCTCGGTGCTTGCGGATAGCGTGGTGCGCTATCAGTTCTTCGCCGGAAACCGCTTGCCGAGCAAGAAACGCAAGGGGCAGTTCGATTGGACGATGGGGCCCGGCGTCGCCGAAATCGCGCGGGGAACGCGCGCGGATTACGCCCTTTTCGTGTCGAATCAGGACCAGTTTGGGTCGACCGGACGCAAGTTCCTGCAGGTTTTCGCAGCAATGGCGTACGTTTCGGTCAAGTCTGGCGAGCACACCGGGATGGGGGGGCTGGTCGACCTGCGCACCGGCGATCTGGTGTGGCTCAATGCCGATATGGCGATGGGGGGCGACGTCCGCACCCCCGAGGGCGCGAAAAAACGCGTGGCGCAATTGCTCGAGGGCTTTCCGGGCAGCGCGATGCCCGCCAGCCAGACGGTCAAGTAGATGTGGCCTGGCCAATGGCGCCGGGCGGCGGCGGCGGTCGCGTTGTTGACGGGCGTGGCGGCGCACGCGGAGCCGATCCCCAGCCTGCCGCCCTATAGCGGAGCGTATCAGCCACAGGGTGTCGACGAGCGCGGGATCTGGATGGAATTTGACGAGCGCGAGCGCAGCTTTCGCGATTCGACCGTGGTCATCAACGATGCGCCGCTCAAAGCCTATGTCATGCAAGTGGTCTGCCGGACCGTCGGCGCGGCGCGGTGCCAGGCCGTCCGGCCCTATATCGTTCGCGACACCAGCTTGAACGCGTCGATGGCGGCGAACGGGATGATGATCGTCCATACCGGCCTGTTGCTTCGGGCACGCGACGAGGCTGAGCTCGCGTCCATCCTAGGCCACGAATTCGCGCATTTCGAATTGCGGCACAGCTTGCATGGCTTCAGGCATGACCGGACGGCGGGGGGCATTGCCGCATGGGCGAGGGTCGCGGGGGCGGCGGCGTGGGCGTACGGCGGCCGCAGCGCCTATGACACGGTGCGAATCGCGCGGTCGGTGCAGACGTCGGCGATCGGATCGACTTATGCCCATACCCGCGATCAGGAGCGGCAGGCGGACCTGCTGTCGATGGCGTATCTCAAGGCGTCCCCTTACGATCCGCAGCGTTTCCCCGACATCTGGGATCAGCTGCTGGATGAGAAGGATGCGACCGCGCATGGCCGCCGTCAACGCAGTACCCGCTACGATCGTGCCGGCTTTACCGACGACCATCCTTCTACGATCGAGCGAACGACGACCTTGCGACAGCTCGCGCTGGCGATGAACAAGCCGGGGGAAGACGGCAAGGAGCGGTACGACGCGGCGCTGGCACCGTGGCGCGCGGCGTGGCTGTCGGACGAGATCAAGCGCAACGATTTCGCCGGGACCGATTTCATCCTGCGTCGGATGGCGGGCGCGCAGTGGTCGGCGGACCTGCTGTTCGCGCGCGGCGAACTCTACCGGGCGCGCGGCCATCCACGAGACCTGGTCGCAGCGGCCGGTTTCTACCGGGAGGTCATCGCGCGCGATCCGACCCGTGCCGAGGCGTATCGCGGGTTGGGGCTGGCGCAATTGCGCAGTCGCGATACGGGCGGGGTAGCGGCGCTCAGGACCTATCTGACAATGAAACCCGCTGCACAGGACGCGGCGATGATCGCGACGTTGATTCAGTGAGGGCAACCCCCGCCAAGCACACGCGCTGGTTCTGCGCGATCCTGCTGGCGGCGGCGCAGCCCGCGCTGGCGGCGAACACACTGGTTGCGGCGCACGTGCCCGTGGCGGTCGCCAGATCGCCGATGACGGTGACGCCCGATTGCGAGTGGAACAGGATGGGCGCGCGGCCCGGACGCCGCTCGGAAAGCTGGACGATCGACGGGGACGGACTGAACGAAGTGACCTTCTACGGTGGGATCGAGCCGAACCGGACGCTATTTCGCGAGGTCGACAAACATTCCAAGCCGCTGCCGCGCTTCTCGCGCACGATGTTGCTGACCGATATTCCTGCGCTGTTCGAATCCAGCTACCGGATTGCGCTCAACACCCCCGTCATGACCATCGAAACGATCGCCCCGGCGCGGTTTCTGGGCGAAAAGGGGGTGGCGTTTACCTACACCTACGCCCGAGTCGATGAGGAGGTGCGGCGTCGTGGGGACGGTGTTGCCGCGATCGTCGACGGGCGATTGTTCATGATCATTTTCGATGCGCCGGCCATATTCTTCTATGACCGCGACGCCCCCGCTTATCGTGCGATCATCGCCAAGGCAGCGATCGCACGATAGCGGGAGGACGATTTACTGCGCGTCGTCGCCTTGATTCTTGGTGACGCCGCCGGTGCCGCCTACGCCGTCGGACATGCCCGTGGAGGTGAAGGTTTCCGGCTCATCGCCGCCTTCACCATCCTCGACCGCATCCTTGCGCGCTTCCACCATCTTCTGGAGGTCGCTGCGATCATCCGTAACGGCCTTGGGGTCGTCGAGCGGCCCCTTGATCGGACCTTCGTTCTTATCGATGTCGCTCATGCGAAGTCGCCCGACAGGCCGGAGTCGTCGACCGGTTGTGCCGGGTCGATCGCCGGGTCGCCCATCGGTGCCGGATTGGGGATGTCGGTGTCCGGGGTCGGTGGCGGCAATTCGGTCGGCATCGGGGTCGGCTGACCGGGTTCGGTCGGGACGGTGCCGGGATCGCCGGGCATCGGGGGAAGTTCGGTGGGGGGTGTGGTCGCCATCAGTTTTCTCCTCTGCCCATCCTAACGCGTGGTCCCGGCGGGAGTTGCCCCGTAATATCCCGGAGGACACTTCCGGACTGTTTTTCGGGCATGTAACGCCGCGACTTGCCCAACCCTGTGCGCCTGCTATAGACGCCCCCCACACCGGCGGTGTCCTGTGCGGGCGTGGCGGAACTGGTAGACGCAGCAGGTTTAGGTCCTGCCATCGCAAGATGTGGGGGTTCGAGTCCCTTCGCCCGCACCAGCCGCCCGTGGCAAACGGGCGGCCGCCAAACGAATTTCCTGTAAAAGGCCAGACCTGAACATGCAGACTGTCGAGACGTTGAACGAGGGGCTGAAGCGCGCCTACACGCTGAAGATCACCGCGAAGGACATCGATTCGCGCGTTGACGCCGAACTGAAGCGTGTCGCGCCGACGGTGAAGATGCCCGGCTTCCGCCCTGGCAAGGTGCCCGCGAACTTGGTGCGCAAGATGCACGGCGACGCGCTGATGCAGGACGCGCTCAACAGCTCGATCCAGCAGGGCATCCAGGAGCTGATCGCCGAGCACAAGCTGCGCCCCGCGCTGCAGCCTTCGGTGAGCCTCGACGAGGGCTATGAGCTTGGCAAGGATGCCAGCATCAAGGTCGAGCTCGAAGTGCTCCCCGACGTGCCGACTCCGGCGATCGAGGGTCTGAAGCTCGAGCGTCTGACCGTTCCGGTCGACGAGGCCGCCGTCCAGGCGCAGCTCCAGAAGTTCGCCGACCAGCAGAAGCGTTGGGAGGAGGCTGAAGGCCGTGCAGCCGAGACGGGTGACCTCGTCGTGATGGACTTCGTCGGCAAGGTCGACGGCGTCGCGTTCGATGGCGGCACCGGCGAGGACATGTCGGTCGAAATCGGTTCGGGTCGTCTGATCCCGGGCTTCGAAGATCAGGTCGTCGGCGTGAAGGCCGGCGACGAGCGCCAGATCAACGTCAATTTCCCGGCCGATTATCAGGCCAAGGAACTCGCCGGCAAGGCCGCGACGTTCGACCTGACGATCAAGTCGGTGAAGACCGCGGGCGAGACCAAGATCGACGACGAGCTCGCGACCTCGCTCGGCCTGCAGAGCCTCGACCAGCTGACCGAGCTGCTCAAGGGCCAGATCGAGCAGGAGCTCAATGGTCTCACGCGCACCTACATGAAGCGCAAGCTGCTCGACCAGCTTGCCGAGGGTCATGATTTCGAAGTGCCGCCGTCGATGGTCGAAGCCGAATTCGGCCAGATCTGGCAGCAGCTCGAGCATGAAGCGACGCATGAGGAAGATCCGGCGGCAGCGCTTGCCGAGATGGAATCTGAGCGTGAGGATTACCAGAAGATCGCGGAGCGTCGCGTTCGTCTGGGCCTGTTGCTTAGCGAAATCGGCCAGGCCAATGGCGTCGAAGTCAGCCAGCAGGAAATGAACCGCCTGATCGCGCAGGCCGCGCAGCAGTACGGCCCCGAGGATCGCCAGCGCTTCCTGCAGTACGTCCAGCAGGAGCCGATGGCAGCAGCGCAGCTCCGTGCGCCGCTTTATGAGGACAAGGTCGTCGATTACCTGTTCGAGAAGTCCGAGATCAGCGATCGCGAAGTGACGCGCGAGGAGCTCGAGGCAGCGATCGAGAGCGACGAAGGTTTCTCGACCGGCACGCACAGCCACGATCACGACAACCACAAGCCCAAGGCTGCCAAGAAGGCTTCGGCGAAGAAGGCCAAGTCGGCTGATGGCGACGCCGAGGGCGAAGCCGCTCCGGCAACCGACGATGCGGCGGCACCGACGCCTGCTGAGCCGGTGAAGAAGGCTGCGACCAAGAAGGCCCCTGCCAAGAAGGCTGAAGAGCCGGCTGGCGACGAGGCTGCTGCGGAAGCGCCTGCCAAGAAGGCACCGGCGAAGAAGAAGGCCGCTGCGGTCAAGGAAGAGCCCGAGGCGTAAGCGCCGGGTCTCTTTCTCTAGGTTCAAAACAGGGGCGGTCTTCGGATCGCCCCTTTTTTTCGCGCGACGCGTTCGGCATCCCTCCGAAAGACCGTCGGTCCAAAGCGCTTCGAGTGTGGCGAGGGCGAAGACATCGGTCGGGTGCCTTCCCGATCCTGGAGCAGTGACGGAGCGACACGGTTCGGATGCGCGTGCGTCGACGGACGCCAAGCTGGGCCCTCTGCGAGGCGCGAAGTCGACGGGGCGGTCGACATACTCAGAAACGAGCCGCACGCAGTTCGATCAAGAGCGCAGGGCGGTAGATCCGGGCTCGGGCTGGCGTTCGCTTCTACCGTCCGACGAAGGCAGCAGGAGCGCCGGCCCGACGAGCCATAGCCGCGTCGCTAGCCCGTTGTGGTGTCTTTCCCCAGCGCTGGGCGACCAGAATGAGGAGCGCCGTCACCGGCAGCACCCAGATCACCCGCATCTGGTATCGGTCGTGCGGGGTGGAAAGGCAGCCGCAAATCAGATCGTTGATGCCGACGCCCAACACCACGACGGCGGCATAGCCAAATCCGGGCATCGCCGAAGACCGCTGACGCCAGCACCACAGGAAAACGCCGAGTGACCCGACCGTCAATAGCAGCGAGAGGACTTCGAACGGGAATGTCGTGACGCCGCGGCTGTAGGCGAGCGACCGTTGCACGGATGACAATGGTTCTCGCGGAATCTTGAGGTTGAACGTTTGTCGTTGAGCGTCTGTGTAGTTGAATTCGCCCAGACCGGTCTTGCCGATCTGCAGTGCGAAATCGTGCGCCAACATCTTCGCGGCCGCTACCGGCGCATGCTGCACGCTGGCGAGGACGAAACGCGATTGTTCCGACGCCAGTATCCGTTGCTTCTCGGGCGTCAGGGTCATGAATACACCCGTGTGTGGGTTCTTGTCCCACAGGAACCCGTCACTCGGGGTCGGTAGCCGCTCGACGTATTGGCACAGCAGGAAAGGAGCGTGGTCGCACTGCGCCCGCAGATACTGGGTCCCGGGGCCGTCATCGACGAAGCGCGCCGTTAGAAACGGGGGGCGGATGGGGGGCTGGCCTGTCATCGATGTGATCGCGACCGAGAACAGCGCTTCGCCACCGAGGCCGAGCAGGGCACAACTCATCAGGATTCCGGCGGGCAGGATCCGTGCGACGACGGTGGAGCGCCGAGCTTCCTGCTGGGGGTGTGTGCGTGTCCGAACAACGGCCCACAGCGCAAAGACGACACCCATGCCTGCTATCAGCAGGATACTGGAAGAATGAACCAGCGCCGCTAGCGTGAGGACAGCGACGAGACCGAGGCGGACCAAGCGACGCTCGTGATTCCACCCACAGAGAACGATCGCAGCGGCCACGATCGCCAGCCCGCTGAACAAGTCGGGCATCAGCAAACATACAAAGAACGGCAGCGGCGTGACCGCAGCCAGCACGAAGGTGCCGGTGGTCGCAAATGCGAACCGCCGTTCGTTCGCCGGATCGACAAAGTGACGGACGAGAGTCAGCAGGACGGCGGCGGTGACCAATGCCTGCAAGAGCAGCACTGACCAGAAGCTGTCGAAAAGGATGCCGAGATACAGAATCGCCCCGTAATAGGCGGATCGCCCCAGCAACACGGGTTTGGTGGGGATGGCGGGTGCGCGGGGGGCCGCGGAGGATGGAGCGGCGCCAGTGACGTGGTTGGGCGCGGCGGCCGGGGTTTTCGATTGGTCCGGCTGCACGGTCCAATCGCTCGGTACACCGGTGATGCGATAGGCCGCAGCGTCTACCCCCCGGATATAGGCGGTCGTGTCGTCGAAAAAGAATGGCCCGCCGTTGACCACAGCCGGCCACAGGAAAAACAGCGCACACAGAAGTAAGGCATATTGACGAGGCAGGAGGGCCGCGATTTTAGACCGGTTCATAGCGCCTCGTCAAATTCCGTAATTTCCAAGACGCTCAATACGCAATATCTGAAGACGTCGTGGCGATATCGCCTATTTGGAACTGGACTGCACGGCTTTTTTGCAGTGCGGCAGGATCATTGTCGGGGTGCCGTCATGGCCCTTGCCACGACGGTGTCGATCTCGCTGGGGCTGCTCAAGAGATCGCTTTAGGTTTGGCGTCGTCAGTTGTCGGCAAGGCCATCAGGCCACTACGGCTGGGCATTCGCGAGGACTCGGTGCGCTGGTCCGGACGGGGGCTTGAACTCGTTTCCGGCAACGCCGATGTATGACGTCTCTTCGGGGCATAAAGGATTTCAAGACTCATCATGCGCAATCCGTTCGACACCGGTGACTTCATGGCCCCCCTTCATGGCGCCGGGATGGCGGCCTCCCCGCAGGGTGGGCTCGTTCCGATCGTCATCGAGCAATCCAATCGCGGCGAGCGCAGCTTCGACATTTACTCGCGGCTGCTGCGCGAACGCATCATCTTCATCACGGGCGGCGTCGAGGACCATATGGCCTCGGTGATCAGCGCTCAGCTGCTGTTCCTGGAATCGGAGAATCCGAAGAAGGACATCTTCATGTACATCAACTCGCCGGGCGGTGTCGTCACGGCGGGCATGGCGATCCATGACACGATGCAGTACATCCGTCCGCGCGTCGGCACGGTCTGCATGGGTCAGGCCGCGTCGATGGGCAGCTTCCTGCTCGCAGCGGGCGAGCCGGGGATGCGCGTCGCGCTGACCAACGCGCGGATCATGATCCACCAGCCTTCGGGCGGGGCACAGGGCATGGCGAGCGACATCCAGATCCAGGCGAAGGAAATCCAGCGGATCAAGAACCGGATGAATGCGCTGTATGCGCAGTACACCGGCAAGCCGCTCGAGGAGATTGAGCGTGCGATGGACCGTGACACGTTCCTCGAGGCGCATGAGGCCAAGGACTTTGGCCTGGTCGACCAGGTGTTCGACAAGCGTCCGGCGCTCCCCGACGACTCGACCACGCCGCCGGCGCTGACGTCTGCATAATTCGAAGTGATCTCGTAAATTCACCGTATATTCAGTGCCGGGCGTCTATGTTTTAGCCCGGCACACCTATCTCAAGACGATTTTGGTGATTGTCGGACCGCGCGAGGGCGGTCTAGGATGGACCCTCGCAGTAGTGCGCCCCAAGGGCTGCCAAGGATGGACTAAATGCCAAAGATGACCGGCGGCGACTCCAAGAGCACGCTTTATTGCTCGTTCTGCGGCAAATCGCAGCACGAAGTCCGCAAGCTGATTGCGGGCCCTACCGTTTTCATCTGCGATGAATGCGTCGAACTGTGCAACGACATCATCCGCGAGGAGACGAAGTCCGCGCTGGTGAGCAAGAAGGACGGCGGCGTCCCCACGCCGCAGGAAATCTGCGACGTGCTCGATGATTACGTCATCGGCCAGAAGCGCGCCAAGCGCGTGCTCTCGGTGGCGGTGCACAATCATTACAAGCGCCTCAACCACGGCCAGAAGGGTGCGGACGTCGAGCTTGCCAAGTCGAACATCCTGCTGATGGGCCCGACCGGTTGCGGCAAGACGCTGCTCGCCCAAACCCTTGCTAGAATCCTCGACGTGCCGTTCACGATGGCCGATGCGACGACGCTGACCGAAGCCGGTTACGTCGGCGAGGACGTCGAGAACATCATCCTCAAGCTGCTCCAGGCGTCCGACTATAACGTCGAGCGGGCGCAGCGCGGGATCGTCTATATCGACGAGATCGACAAGATCAGCCGCAAGGCCGAGAACCCGTCGATCACGCGCGACGTTTCGGGCGAGGGCGTCCAGCAGGCGCTGCTCAAGCTGATGGAAGGCACCACCGCAAGCGTTCCGCCGCAGGGGGGCCGCAAGCATCCGCAGCAGGAGTTCCTGCAGGTCGACACGACCAACATCCTGTTCATCTGCGGTGGCGCGTTCAGCGGCATCGAGAAGATCATCGGGGATCGTCTGCAGGGCAAGTCGATCGGCTTCGGTGCCTATGTCGCCTCGCCTGAGGAACGCCGTACCGGTGAGACGCTCAAGGCGGTCGAGCCCGAGGATCTGCTCAAGTTCGGGCTCATCCCTGAGTTCGTCGGCCGTCTGCCGGTGATCGCGACGCTCGAGGATCTCGACGTTCCGGCGCTGGTGACGATCCTGACCGAGCCGAAGAACGCGCTGGTGAAACAGTATCAGAAGCTGTTCGACATGGAGACGGTCAAGCTCGGCTTTACCGACGATGCGCTGGTGCAGGTTGCCAAGAAGGCGATCGATCGCAAGACCGGCGCGCGCGGGCTTCGGTCGATCCTCGAGGGCATCTTGCTCGACACGATGTTCGATTTGCCGGGCATGGACGGCGTCGACGAGGTGATGATCGACAAGGACGTGATCGACGGCCGCAAGGAGCCGATCCGCGTCTATGCCAAGAAGGAAAAGGCGGGGGCGGGCGCGGCGTAACGCCGCACCGTTTCCAACTCCGCAGCGGGGGCGTCGGGTGACCGGCGCCCTTTCTGTTTGTCGTCCGGGCGGTGCCGCGCGGGACGGCCGATCGTAGCAATTGACGAATCGTTAACCCGCGATCTTTACGTTTGGATAGGGTACCATGGGTCCGGGTCGGATCCTGGGTCCGGAGGGAGTTTTATGCGCCACGCTGCGCTGCTGTTATCCGCGACGATCGCTCTTGCTACCGGGTGCACGCCGCAACGTCCGCCACAGATCGCGGTTTCGGAGCAGCCTGATGTGCCGACCAGCTGGCATATGCGGCTCACCTCGGTCGACCGATCCGCGATCGACCGCTTGCCGACGGTCTGGGCACGAGCGCGCGCCGACCTGCCGCGTCGCGCGCGAGTTGCGGTCGCGGCGGAGGGGCCGCTGCTCGACCCCGCGGTCGCTCTGCCCAAGGCCGAACTGTCGCCGGGCCTGTATTATTGCCGCCTGATGCGCTTCGGGGGCCGCGCCGGGTTCGCGAGTTTCAAGCCCGATTTCTGCACCGTGGTGGTCACGCCCGAGGGCACCGCCTTCAACAAGCAGAGCGGCACCATCCAGCCGCGGGGCTGGCTGTTCACCCAGAACGACACGCGACAGGTGTTCCTGGGCGCGCTGGCGCCCGTCCGGGGTGGCTCGGTGCCCGCTTATGGCAACAGCCCGGCGACGAACGTCACGGGCGTGGTGGAGCGGGTCTCGCCGTTTCGGTGGCGGCTGACCCTCGCGCGGGCGGCGGGCGGAGCGTTGCTCGACGTGTACGAGCTGGTGCCGGTGACGCCCAAGGTTCCGGGGTCGGTGCCGGCGGTGTCGGGGTAGGACTAAACGCCTTACGGAGTCCTGACGACGATCGGCAGGATCGCGTCGAGCAGCAGCATCCCCGCCTCGGTAACGCCCAGCCAGTCGCCGTCCCGCGCGATCAACCCCTGTGCGATCAGCCGTTCCGTTGCGACAGTATCGATCAATCCGTCCACGGTCGTTTCGCCAAGCCGTGCGATCCGGCCGAGGTCGACGCCCTCGCGCAACCGGAGACCCATCAGCAACGCCTCGGTCGAGCGGTCCGAAGGCGGCAGCAGATCCTCGATCTGCGCGCCATGACCGTTGCGGGCGACCGCCGACATCCAATTCTCGGGCTTCTTGTGCCGCGCCGTCGCCAGCCCGCCGCGCCGACCATGTGCGCCAGGGCCGATGCCTGCATAGTCGCGGTAGCGCCAATAGACGAGGTTGTGGCGGCTCTCCGCACCGATTCGCGCGTGATTGGAGATTTCATACGCGGGCAAGCCGGCCGCCGCCGTCATCGCACGAGTCGTTTCGAACAGGTCGGCTGCCGAATCGCCATTGGGAATCACGATCCGGCCAGCGGCGGCTTCGGTCGCGAAGCGCGTGCCGGGTTCGATCGTAAGCTGGTACAGCGACAGATGTTCGGTTCCGAAGCTCAACGCGCGGCTGAGTTCGGCTTTCCAATCGGCGATCCGCTGCCCCGGGCGCGCGTAGATCAGGTCGAAACTGACTCGCTTGAACGCCGCCTGCGCGGTCGCCAAGGCACCCAGGCCTTCGGTCACGTCGTGCGCGCGCCCGAGGAAACGCAGTGCGCTGTCGTCGAGCGCCTGCAACCCCAGCGAGACGCGGTTCACCCCCGCGCGGGCGAGGTCGGTGAAGCGGGACGCTTCAACCGACGATGGGTTGGCTTCCAGCGTGATCTCGATGTCGGGGTCGGGTTTCCAATAGGTTGTCGCCGCATCGATCACGGCTGCCACGGTTTCGGGCGGCATCAGCGACGGCGTTCCCCCGCCGAAGAAGATCGAGCCCAGCCGCCGACCCGGCAACGCCTGCGCCTCGTACCGGAGATCCTCCAGCAGCGCCTTGCGCCATTCCGCCTGATCGACCACGTCGCGGACGTGGCTGTTGAAATCGCAATAGGGGCATTTCGACACGCAGAACGGCCAATGCACATAAAGCGCAAGCGGCGACGACGGATCAGCAGAGGAAGCGGACGGGACGATCATCCGGCGCGCTATGAAGGTAGACGATGACGGTGGGAAGGTCTTTGCGGTATAGAGGCCGAATGTTGGGGGGACTGCTTGCAGTATTGATGCTGGGCGGGTGCGATGGCGCGTCCCCTGTAACTGTGGTCGAGCCACGGACGATTGCCGGAACCTATCCGCGCGGCGAGGCAATGCTGAAAGAGGCCATGCTGGCACGCCATGCGGCCGCCCGGGCCGAAGTCGGCGAGGCGCCGTTGCTCTGGGACGACATGCTTGCCGCGCACGCGGCGACTTACGCCGATACGCTGGTGCGAACCGGGGATTTTCGCCATGCCGATCAGCCCGAGGGGGCGGGGCGGGAAGGGGAAGCGCTGTTCCGCGGAACGCGGGGTGCCTACGCCTATAGCGAGATGGTCGACCTGTGGGTCGCCGAGAAGGTGAACTTCATCAACGGCGAGACCCCGTTCTTCAGCAAGACGGGGCGCGGCGAGGACGTCGGCCATTACACCCAGATCATCTGGCACTCGACCACGCACGTCGGCTGTACGCTCCGCAGCACTGCGGAAGACGATTATCTGGTCTGCCGCTATTCGCCCCCCGGCAACGTCGTCGGCGAACGCGTTTACTGAGTCGCGGCGCAATCGTTGCTTGCGGCGGTAAGGATGGCGCCTGTTGCCACGCCGAATGCCGAAATATCCTTCTCGAAGTGTCGCAAATCGGGAATGGGCGAGATGTTAACGATGATCTTCCAATTTCGAAACAATGCTTGGTTAACAGGCATTTATACGCGGTTGCGCAACATCTTTTCGGAAGTAGATGCGGTTTCACCAGGGGCCGACGAGCGGCTTTGTAAAAGGGGTGTAACCGATGAAGTCGATCAAGAGCTTGTATGCCGCCGCCGCACTCGCCAGCGCTCTCGTTGCGATGCCAGCCTTTGCCGCGACGCCGATCGTCACCGGCGGCAAGTTGATGGGCGCGACGGGCGTCTCCATCGGCGGTGCAAGCTATGACGTCGCCTTCCTCGACGGGACCTGCTCGAGCGTGTTCGGCGGCTGCACGACCAACAACTTCACCTTCAAGACGCTGTCGAGCGCGTTCGCCGCGGGCAATGCACTGCTGTCGCAGGTGTTCATCAACAGCAGCGCAGGCGCATTCGATACGCGCCCGAACCTGACCAACGGCTGCAGCAACCTGGTTGCGTGCAACGTCCTGATCCCGTTCGCGCAGACCGGCGGGATTGTGCTGTTCAAGGATGCGGTGAACACGCCGCTGACCTCGGTGGACTTCACCGTCCCCGGGATGATCGGCGCGAACACGTCGACCAAGTCGCTGTCGAGCTTCGTCTACGCCAAGTTCACCCCGTCGATGACCGCAGCGGTGCCTGAGCCCGGCACGTGGGCGATGATGCTCGCCGGTTTCGGCCTGATGGGCGCAGCGCTGCGCTATCGCAAGCGCTCGACCAAGCTCCGCTTCGCCTGAGCGGTTCGGGGGCATATTGAAAAAGCCGGCGGTCCCGCGACCGCCGGCTTTTTCGCGTCTTGCGGATCTCCGCTTACAGAACGGCGGCGATCATCGCGGCAAAGGCGGCGGCACGGTGGCTGATCGCGTGCTTTTCTGCGGGGTCCATCTCGGCATAGGTCTGGGTGTTGCCCAAGGGCACGAACACCGGATCATAGCCGAAACCGACGTCGCCACGCGGGGGCCAAGTCAGCGTTCCCTCTGCCCGACCTTCGAACCACTGCACGTGCCCATCCGGCCAGGCGAGCGCGAGCACGCTGACGAAATGCGCCGCGCGGCTGGCATCGGGGCCTTTTTCCGCGAGCGCCTGCTCGACCTTGGTCATGGCGAGCGTCCAGTCGCGACCGTTCGGCGTTTCCGCCCAATTGGCGGTGTAGACACCGGGGTCGCCGCCCAAAGCATCGACGCACAGACCGCTGTCGTCCGCCAGCGCGGGCAGACCCGACAGGTCCGCCGCCTGTAACGCCTTCAGTTCGGCATTCGCGACGAAGGTCGTTCCGGTCTCCTCGGGCTCGGGCAAGTCGAGGTCCGCCGCCGAGATTGCCTCGATCCCATATTCGGCGAGCAGCGCGTTGATCTCACGCACCTTGCCGGCATTGTGGCTGGCGATGACGAGCTTGCCGGGGGTGAGCTTGCGGATCGCCTGGGGCGGCACGCCGTCGGGCTCGACCGGGCTCATTTGCCGACGGCCCGGGCCTGCGCCGCGAAGATCTCGGTACAGCCGATGCGCGACAGGCGGAGCAGGCGGAGCAGCGCTTCCTCGTCATAGGTCGCGCCTTCGGCGGTTGCCTGGACTTCGGCGATGTTACCGGTTTCTAGCAGGACGAAATTGGCGTCCGCGTCGGCCTTCGAATCCTCGTCGTAATCGAGATCGAGCACGGGCGTGCCCTTGTAGATCCCGCAGCTGACCGCGGCGACCTTCTGCGTCAGCGGATCGCTGGTCAGCTTGCCGCTTTCGAGCAGCCCGTCGATCGCGAGGCGAAGCGCGACCCACGCGCCCGAGATCGCCGCGGTGCGCGTGCCGCCGTCCGCCTGGATCACGTCGCAGTCGAGCACGATCTGGCGTTCGCCGAGCAGCTTGAGGTCGGTCACCGCGCGCAGCGAGCGCCCGATCAGGCGCTGAATTTCCTGCGTGCGGCCGGATTGCTTGCCCTTGGCGGCTTCGCGGCTGCCACGGGTATGCGTGGCGCGCGGGAGCATGCCATATTCGGCGGTGACCCAGCCTTCGCCCTTGCCGCGGAGGAAGGGGGGCACCTTTTCCTCGATGCTGGCGGTGACGAGGACCTTGGTGTCGCCGAACCCGATCAGCACCGATCCTTCGGCATGGCGGGTGAAGCGCGGCTCGATCGTGATCGTGCGCATCTGGTCGGGGGTACGGCCGCTTGGGCGCATCGGGTATCTCCTGAGAATGGTCGCGACGACCTACCCGTGCGTTCGGATGGTGTCACCCCTATCTGAAGGGGGAGATTGGGAGCCATTTGCCTGCAATGACGACGTATCGTGCATCATCGATCAAGGACCGGGTGGCCTCCGCCGGCGGGGCGGCGCTGCTGGTCGTGGCGATCGGCTATGGCTTGATGACGGGGTTGTCGGTCGATTTCCGCACGCGTGTGTCCGAGGAACTGAAGGCGTTTTCGGTGCTGCCGCCTGCGCCGCCGCCGCCCCGGAAGGAGATCGTCCCCGCACCGCGCAAGGCGGAGAAGCGCAAGGAGGCGGAAGCCGCGCCGCCCAACCTGACCGCCAAGCCGACCGAAGTCGTCGCGCCACCACCCGTGATCCGCTTGCCGCAGCCGCCGCCGATCCCGGTGGCCCCGGTCGCGGGTGCGGGGATCGATCCGCGCGCCGGGGCGGCGCCCGTGGTCGGGCCGGGGACGGGGAGCGGCGGGCAGGGCAACGGCCGGGGAAGCGGGCGCGGCGGCGACGGCGATGGCGGCGGGGGTGGCGAGATCCCGCTCGAACTGATCCGCGGCGAGCTGCGTTATCGTGATTTGCCGCGCGACCTGTATGAAGCGCACGTCTCTGGGACCGTCGGGATGGCGTTCGATGTCAGTGCGAAGGGGCGGGTTACCGCGTGCCGGATTACGCGGTCGAGCCGCAATCCCCGGTTGGATGCGGCGACGTGCGCGCTGATCATCGAGAAGCTCCGCTACCGCCCCACACGCAATGCCGCTGGACAGGCGGTTCCGGACACGGTCACCGGGGAGCAAGTCTGGACGATCGAACGTGGGCGGTATGAGGATGACGAATAGCGGGCCGCATGTCCGGCCCTTATACAGCGACACCCCGGAACAGCGTCCCGGGGTGTTCGCGTTTCTTACCGGGTTGCCTTTAACGGCGCGACGATCGCTTACTGCTCCCCGCTACCCGGCTCCGCCATCTTGCGATGCTGTTCGGCAAGGATCGACGGCGGGATGACGCCCGTCGCCGCGACCTGCAGTTTGTTCTTGAGGCCCGAGACGATGTGCCCCTTGCCGGCGAACAGCGCGTCCCAGCCGTCCTTCGCGACATCGAGCGGATCGCTCTTGTTGTCGTCCTGCCCGACGCTGGTATCGCCCATGCCCGCGCGGTCGAAGAATTCGGTATCGACGGGTCCGGGCATCAGCGTCGTCAGCGTCACGCCCTTCGAGTCCTTGATCTCGTTGCGCAGCGCTTCGGTGAAATTGTCGACGAACGCCTTGGTGCCGTTGTAGACCGCGTTGAACGCGCCGGGGATGTACCCCGCGATCGACCCGGTGACGAGGATCTTGCCGTCATCGCGCGCGACCATGTCCTTGAGCACGCGCTGGACGAGGTAGATCGTGCCGGTGATGTTGGTGTCGACCGAGCGGCGCCACATGGCGACGTCCTGGTCGAGGAACGCGCCGCCCGTGCCGATCCCGGCATTGGCGAACAGCAAGTCGATCTGGCGTCCGCCGGTCGCATCGAGCAACTGGTCGACGCCGTCGATCGAGGACAGGTCGGCGTTGACCGACTGGACGTCGGTGCCGAATTGCTTGAAGTCCGCGGCGGCGGCGTCGATCAGCGCTTCGTTCGCGACGACGATCAGGTCGTAGCCCTGCTTGGCGGCGAGGGTCGCGAGTTCGAACCCGATCCCGGTCGACGCGCCGGTAACGAGGGCAAGTTTGTTGGCCATGATGATGTCTCCTGGAGTACGGATCAGAGCGTGGGCGCGAGGCCGGGCTTGAGGACGACCTTGGTCACTTCATTCTGATTGTCGTGGAACATCTTGTAGCCCTGCGGGGCCTCTTCCAGCGACAGGCGGTGCGAGATGAGGAAGGTCGTGTCGATCTTCTCTTCGAGGATCGCGGCCAGCAGGCCGGGCAGATAATGCTGGACATGCGTCTGGCCGGTTTTGAGCGTCAGGCCCTTTTCCATGAACGCGCCGAGCGGGAACTTGTCGACGAACCCGCCGTACACCGCGGGCATCGAAACACGGCCACCCTTGCGGCAGGCATAGATCGCCTGACGGATCGCGTGGGTCCGGTCGGTACCGAGGAAGGTCGACTTCTTGATCTGGTCGATCACGTTGTCGACAAAGAAACCGTGGGCTTCCAGGCCGACGCTGTCGATCACCGCATCCGGGCCGATCCCGCCGGTCATCTCCATCAGCGCGTCGTAAAC
This sequence comes from Sphingomonas sp. PvP055, assembly GCF_040546365.1. NCBI lineage: Bacteria > Pseudomonadati > Pseudomonadota > Alphaproteobacteria > Sphingomonadales > Sphingomonadaceae > Sphingomonas > Sphingomonas sp. PvP055. The sequence goes on along the minus strand of NZ_JBEPNS010000001.1, from coordinate 3,115,330 downwards.
GCCTGAATCCTCGAAGTTGATCGTCTCCGCGCCGAACTTCTTGGCGAGTTCGAGGCGGCGCGGGAAATGGTCGATCGCGATGACGCGTTCGGCGCCCATCAGGAACGCCGACTGCACCGCGAACAGCCCGACCGGACCGCAGCCCCAGACGGCGACGGTGTCACCGGGTTCGATGTCGGCATTCTCCGCCGCCATCCAGCCGGTCGGCAGGATGTCGGACAGGAACAGCACTTTTTCGTCGTCGATCCCCTCGGGGATCACGATCGGGCCGACGTCGCTGAACGGCACGCGGACATATTCGGCCTGGCCGCCGGCATAGCCGCCGGTCATGTGGCTATAGCCGAACAGTCCGGACATCGGCTGGCCGTACAGCGTCTGCGCGATATCCTGATTGTCGGCGGGGAGGCCGTTGTCGCACGCCGAATATTGGTGCTTGCCGCAATGATAGCAGCTGCCGCACGCGATGGTGAACGGGACGACGACCTTCTGGCCCTTCTTCAACGTCGATTTGGGACCGATTTCGACGACTTCGCCCATGAATTCATGGCCGAGAATGTCGCCCGATTGCATCGTCGGGATGTACCCGTCGTACAGATGCAGATCCGACCCGCAGATCGCGGTCGCGGTGATCTTGATGATCGCATCGCGGGGGTTGATGATCTCGGGGTCGTCGACGGTGTCGACGCGGACGTCGTGGCGTCCATGCCAGGTCAGTGCGCGCATCAGGCGAGTTCCTCTTCGAATTGCTGGCGCGTTTGCGCGGCGGTGGCGATTTCGCCGGTTTCCATCAATTGCTTGAACCGGCGCAGGTCGCGGCGTGCCTGAATGGCGGGCTCGCGCTGGAATAGCTTGGCGATCAGCTTGCCGACCACGCCCGCGGGCGGATCGTACAACAAGGTGGCGGTGACGACGGTGCCGCGCGCGCCTGCGTCGCGGAATTCGATGCGGCCACTGTTGTCGATATCCGCGCCGGGTTCGGACGCCCAGGCGATGTACGACCCGTCCGCCTCGTCGGTGACGACCGAGTCCCATTCGACCGTCTTTCCGGCGGGCGCCTTGACGACCCAATGCGACCGTTTGGAATCGAGCACGTCTATCCGCACGACATTCTCCATGAAGGTCGGCAGGTTGGCGAAATCGCGGAAATAGGCGAACAGTTCGGCGCGGGGACGGTTGATCGTCACCGATCGCCCGACGATGGAGTCGCCGCGCTTCTCGAGCAGAGTGTCGGTCGCCACATCGATCGCGGCGGACGGGTGTTTGGACGCGGAAAGGGGTGCGTCGTCGGTGGTGACGTCGGGCATCATGCTCTCCTGGAGGTGCAGTCCGTTCAACGCGTGGACGCCCCCCGGCGGTTCCTGACAACCTTGTTAACCTCGATTAGGGGCGGGGTGATCGTCGAAAGGTCGTAACGGTTGAGCGTTGCGACGATGCGCCCCATATATGACGGATGAACCCAGCCCCCGTCGCCGAACTCAATGACCGTGCGCGCGACATCTTTCGAGTCGTGGTGGAGAGCTATCTCAACACCGGGGCGCCGATCGGGTCGCGCGCGATCGCGCATTTGTCGGGGCTCAACCTGTCGCCCGCCTCGATCCGCAACGTCATGCAGGATCTGGAAGAACTGGGGCTGCTCGCGGCGCCGCATACCAGCGCGGGGCGGATGCCGACGGAGATCGGGCTGCGGCTGTTCGTCGATGGCATGATGCAGGCGCTCGAACCGTCCGCCGAGGAACAGGCCGCGATCGCGGCGCGGCTGACGCAGACCGGCCCGGTCGAAGAAGCCATCGCCGCGACCACGGCGGCGCTTTCGGGGCTGTCGGCCTGTGCCGGGATGGTGATGGTCGCCAAGCGCGAGCTGGTCCTGCGGCAGATGAGCTTCGTCCCGCTGTCGGCGGAGCGCGCGCTCGCGGTGCTGGTCGGCGCGGACGGGTCGGTCGAGAACCGCGTGATCGCCTTGCCGCCCGGGCTCCCGGTGTCGGCGCTGGTCGAGGCGGGCAATTACATGAGCGCGATGCTCGGCGGGCTGACGATCGCCGAGGCGCGCGCGCGGATCGAGCGCGAGATGATGGACGAACGCGCCGAACTGGACGGGGCAGCGCGCACGCTGATCGAACGCGGGCTGGCGGTGTGGAGCGAGGACGGCGACCGGCGCCCGGTCCTGATCGTGCGCGGGCAGGCGCGATTGATCGACGACGCCGCCGCGGCCGATCTGGAACGGGTGCGCGATCTGCTCGACGATCTGGAGGGCAAGCAGGACATTGCGCGGCTGCTCGACAACGCCGCCGCGGGCGATGCGACGCGGATCTTCATCGGCGCTGAAACCAAGCTGTTCGCGCTCAGCGGGTCCTCGGTCATCGCCAAACCGTTTCGCGGATTGGACGGTCGCGTCGTTGGAGTCGTGGGGGTGATTGGGCCGACGCGGTTGAACTATGCGCGCGTCGTGCCCATGGTGGATTATACCGCCGCGACACTCGCGCGATTGATGGGTTGAACACGGGATTTTTGGACGACATGAGCGATAACGACACGAACCAGGCACAGGACCTGCGCGAGGAAACCGCCGCAGCCGCACCCGAGGTCGCCGAGCATGATGCCGCCGACGCGCGCTTCGACAAGCTCGAGGCGGAGCTCGCGGAATCGAAGCAGGCGGTGCTGTATGCGCATGCCGAGGCGCAGAACATCCGACGCCGCGCGGAGAAGGAAACCGCCGACGCGCGGGCCTATGCGTCGACCGCGTTTGCGCGCGATCTGCTGTCGGTGGCGGATAATCTTGCACGCGGTCTCGATGCGATCCCGGCGGATCTGCGCGAGGACGAAAAGATGAAGGGGCTCGTCGCCGGGCTCGAGGCCACTGGTCGCGAACTGGAAGCGGTGTTCCAGCGGCACGGCATCAAGAAGATGACGACGATCGGCGAGAAGCTCGATCCGAATTTCCACCAGGCGATGTTCGAGCTGCCGAGCGACGAGCCGGCGGGGACGGTCGTGCAGGAAATGCAGTCGGGCTACATGATCAAGGACCGGTTGCTGCGTCCGGCGCTGGTCGGGGTGGCCAAGGCCCAGTAAGATCGGACCGCCGCGACGCCCCTGGGGCGTCGCGGCGGCACCGCGGATCAGACCTGCGCGATCGTCCGCAAGTGATCGATCCGCTGTTGAAAGACGCCCTCAAAGCTGTGGTCGCGGCTGACCCCGGCCGCGGCGCGGATCATGCGGGCAAGCTGTGCCCGGTCGTTCGAGAGTTTCGTGATCGCGGTCGCCAGCGCGACGATGTGATCGGTCGGGACGGACAGGCCGACGTTCCCCAGCGCCGTAATTCCCTTGAACGCGGCATTGTCATATCCCACGATCGGCACGCCGCAGCTCATCGTCTCGATATAGGTACACGACGGGTCGCCTTGCCGGTGGCAACAGACGAACAGGTCGATCGATTCCTTCATCCTGGGAACGAGCATCGTGTCGAACGGCACGGGGCCATGGACCCGGACGCTGTCCTGAAGTCCGGCCCGGTCGACCGATGCCGCGATTTCCCCGCGCAACGGTCCGTCCCCGTAGATGTCGAGGGTGAAGGGTGTGCCACTGCGCGAGAGCGCCGCAGCGATCGGCACGAGGTGATCCGCGCCCTTCATCTTGGCGAGCCGGCCCGAATAGGCGAGCCGCAACGGTCGTCCGGCGAGGACCTGCACGACTTTCGCCTCGACTTCGGCGGCGGTGACGTGCTGCGCGCGCGGCATCCGCGTGTCGAAGTAGCGCATCGGCGCATTCGTCAGCGCATGATAGCTGTCGAACGCCGGGGTTCCATTGGCTTGCAGGCCAGCCGCTTTCGAGAAGGCGCGGCGGCGATCACGTTCGCGCAGGAGGAGCCATGCGCTCGACTTGGCGGTCTGGATCGACAGGCCGTGGTCGAGCCGAAGGATCCGCAGGCGGGTGTCCAGCGTATATTCGATCACGAACACCGTGGGGGCGGTGGTCACATACGGCATCGCAAGATCGAGATGACTGTCACCCGCCGCCAGCACCACGGCGGCATCGTCGAAAGCGCCGGGACTGTCCTGCAGATGGTCGCCGATCGACATGAGGTCGAACGGAAGATCCGCCGGATCATAGAAATCCCCGAACGCGATCTGGGTGCGATCGCCTTGCCGCATCAGGCAGCGTACGCGGCCTGGCCACAGCGCCGCATACTGTTTCAGGCCTTCTACCGCCTTGATATCGAGAAAAGTCCTGTTGCCAACCTGCGCCATGGGCACACTTGGGGTCACAACGAGGGTTTGGGATTGCACCAAGGTTCTCCAGGATGCGGCCGTGCGTGCGGCCGATCCAGCGCAGGATAGAATGTTTACGCATGAACAAGATTCCCGGCGCCACAATCGAAGTCGATTGAAAGAAAACAGGGCGTACGGGTCGCAAAGCGAATGAAGTCCGTAAGGTAATCGAATACTTTGACCCTCGTCAGGAAAGATGGCCCGCTAGGGACAACATTTCCAAGACGATTCACATCGAGTGCAACCGCCCTCAATTTACATTAAAAATTTGTTAAGGAGGTATTAGTTTTTGGAGCGTGCGCGAGCCCGCCCCGATGAGGGCAGGTCGCACACCGCGCGGCATCGTGCGGTATTGCGCGGCATCGGATCACCGCCTTTCGGCGAAGTGACCGGGAAACTGTTGGAAATCAGGCGTTAACGGCCATGTCGATCGCCATCCGCGCGCCCGTGGCGGCGCGCTCCGGCTGCCGGCACACAGACGTGCGCGGAACCGCTATTGAACCGCCTGTTTGGCGCGGAGCGACGTCAGATACGCCCGTGTGGCGTCGAACCCGAGAGTGTCCTGGATGCTGCGATAGGCGTTGTCCGCAATCGCTTCGAGCCTTGCGGTGTCGCTGAGCGCTTCCTTGATGACCGCGTCGAGATCGCTCAGATCCCATTTCACGGGGATATAGGTTTCCCACGGCCGGAAGACGTCTCCCATGACGTCGAGGTGCGACATGTCGGGTTTGAGCAACACCGCGCCGACGGCATAGGCCTCGAAATCGCGCCAGCACAGCTCGCCATAACCAAACGGGCTGAAGCACAGCCGCGACCGCGACAATTCCGCCATGAACTGGCTTTTCTTGACCATGCCGTTCGTGGCGCTGGTAATTCCCGGCACTGCGGAAATGGCGTTGGAGGCGTGTTTGCGCATGCTGCCATACCAACCGGTGCCCTTCGTCTGGATCCGGGCATGGACATCGATGTCGCGGACGGACACCCGCCGCTGCTCTCCCGAGAACAGGCGATACAGCTGGCTGCTCGTGGAGAAGGCTGGGGTCAGCAGCAGCTTCGGCAGGATCGTCGGCGGATTGATCCAGGTCGACCGGACGTCCTCTGGCGATGCCGGGTCTGTTTCAACCTGCAGCAGCTGCGAGTAATAGGCCATCAGGTTCGTATGGCCGTCCAGGGCTTTCAGATAGTCGCGCCTCTCATGCATCAGCGATTTCTTGGCATAGCCGTCGACGAACGGATCGACCTTTTGCGAGAAACGAATGTCACAGGGCGCGAACCAGTCGCAGAAGATAATGGTGGCCGCGGGATTGCGCTCGCGCAGACGCTTCACCCGATCGACGTTGAGCGCGAAATATTCGTCGAAACTCGGTTGATACAGGATCGTCCCGGCTGCTTCGACCAACGGGTTCCCGTCGGCCTGCTCCGTCGGCAAGGCGCGAATGCTGACGCCTTCCTTGCGGAAGGAACGGACTTCGCGGACGAAGGGTGAAAATTGCGGTTCGGCCAGGCGATCATTTTGATACAGCAGCAAGCACTTTTCGGCGCAGTCCTCGTCAAACGGGCGCGACAGGCGATAGGAAACCAGCGGCTGCATCAGACGCGCAGACGTCGGATGGTACAAAGCCGTTTTGCAAACTGCTTCGTCCAGGAGCGTCGCGATCATTGCTGTTTCCTCTCAAAGTGCAGCGGCTGCACGTCCGCAAATTGCGACGAGAGCAAACGGGTCGGAACAAAGGCATGTTTCGCTTGAAAAAATACCATGGTATTCCAGAAAGAAGCTGAAGTTCGCGGCCGACGCAGCACGAAGAGGTGAAAGACGTGCGACGGACCGACTCCCGCCAATACGGAAGAATTTTCGTCTGCGATCACCGACAGATACCCAAGCTCATCCGTCATCACACGACGGTGACCGTCATACTTTACGCATACTGGGAAAGCTAAATCATGCCATTACCGTCTTTGCAACCGAATTATGGTGGCCAAATGGTTAACAACACAACGCAAGATTGCCCGACATTCGTAACGCATCTGGAATGTTCGCTGACCGGGGAAGTCTATCAGGCCGACATGCTGCATGGCCTGTCCAGCGCGGGTCGCCCGTTACTGGTCCGCTATGATCTGGAGGCGGTGAAGGCGGCCATTTCGCGTGACGACATCGCCGCGCGACCGACCGACTTGTGGCGCTGGCGGGAATTGCTGCCGGTGCGGCGGACCGAAAACATCGTCAGTCTGGGTGAGATCGAAACCCCGCTCATCCCGATCCCGAAGAGCGCGGGCAGCCCGAACGTCCTGGTCAAGGACGAGGGGCGCCTCCCGACCGGATCGTTCAAGGCGCGCGGTCTGGTAATGGCGGTGGCGATGGCGAAGGAACTCGGCGTGACGCGCATCGCGATGCCGACCAACGGCAATGCCGGGGCGGCGCTTGCGGCGTATGCGACGCGCTGCGGGATCGAGACGATCGTCTTTTGTCCCGAGGATACGCCCGAGATCAACGTCCGCGAGATCGCGGTGCAGGGCGCGCGGGTGTATCGCGTCAATGGGCTCATCGACGATTGCGGCGCGATCGTCGGCAAGGGCGCGGCGGAAGGGCGCTGGTTCGACTTTTCGACGCTCAAGGAGCCGTATCGGATCGAGGGCAAGAAGACGATGGGGCTGGAACTCGCCGCACAATTCGGCTGGAAACTGCCCGATGCGATCTTCTACCCGACCGGCGGCGGGACCGGGCTGATTGGCATGTGGAAGGCGTTCGACGAGCTCGAGAAACTCGGCTGGATCGGGTCCGAGCGCCCGCGCATGTATGCGGTGCAAGCGAGCGGCTGCGCGCCGATCGTCCGCGCGTTCGAGGCTGGCCTTGAGCACGCCGAGCGCTGGGAGGATGCGGCTACGGTCGCGGCCGGGATTCGCGTTCCGAAAGCGGTCGGCGATTTCCTGATCCTGCGCGCGGTGCGCGAGAGCGGCGGCAAGGCGCTCGGCGTCGGCGATCCTGCGATCCTCAAGGCAGTCGAGGATTGCGCGAAGAAGGACGGGTTGCTGCTGTGTCCCGAGGGCGGCGCGACGCTGGCGGCGTATCGCGAGGCGCTGCGGACGGGGGAGGTCGACGAGGATGAACGCGTCGTCCTGTTCAACTGCGCGACCGGGCTCAAATATCCGATGCCGCCCGCCAACGCGGCGATCGACCGGTTCGCGCCGATCGATTTCGACGCGCTGTAACGCGCGTTCGTCACCTCGGCTCGTTTCGCTGGATAGCGGGACGAGCCCGGGGTGGCTGGGTCAGGCTTCCGCTACCTTCGCGATGATGTCTGCGTAGATTGCGGTCAGCGCGGTTAGATCGTCCAGCGCTACTGCCTCGTCGAGCTTGTGCATCGTTGCGTTGAGCAAGCCGAATTCGACCGTCGGGCACAGCTGCGACAGGAAGCGTGCGTCGGACGTGCCGCCGGTGGTCGACAGCTCGGCCACGATCCCGGTGTGGCGTTCGATCGCGGCGGCGACCAGCGCGGACAGCGGTCCGGGTTCGGTGAGGAACGCTTCGCCCGAGATCCGCGCTGTGACGGTCGCCGCGGCGTCATGGCGAGCGACCAGTGCGGAGATCCGCTCGGCTAGCGCGGCGCCGGTCTGTTCGTCGTTGAAGCGGATGCTTAGCCGCGCTTCGGCGCGTGCGGGGATGACGTTGGTCGCGGGATTGCCGACGGTGATATCGGTCACCTCGATGTTGGAGGGCTGGAACCAGCGATTGCCTTCGTCCAGCACGATCGCCTCGATTTCGGCGAGCATCGCGATCAGCCGCGGGATCGGGTTGTCGGCGAGGTGGGGGTAGGCGACATGGCCTTGCTTGCCCGCGACGGTGATGCACAGATTGACCGATCCGCGCCGCCCGATCTTGATCGTGTCGCCGAGCCTATGCGCCGAGGTCGGCTCTCCGACGAGGCAAAGATCGGGCGCGACCCCGGTCGCGCGCATCCGGTCGATCAGCGCGCGTGTGCCGTAAGTGGCGGGGCCTTCCTCGTCGCCGGTGATGATCAGCGTGAGCGGCGCCCCCGGCTTGGTCGGGATCGCCGCGACGAAGGCGGCGATCGCGCCCTTCATGTCGACCGCGCCCCGCCCGTACAGCAATCCGCCGCGCGTCGTGGGGGTGAAGGCACCGTCGGTCCAGCCGTCACCGGGCGGGACGACGTCGAGGTGGCCCGCAAAGGCGAGATGCCGTCCGCTTCCGGCGCGGGTTGCGAGCAGGTTCTCGACCGGGCCGTCGGGCGCGTCTCCAGTGACGAACCGGTCGATCAGGAAGCCGAGCGGGCGAAGTGCGGCTTCCAGCACGTCGAACACTGCACCGCGCGCGGGCGTGACGCTGGGGCAAGCGAGCAACGCGGTCGCCAGCGCGATGACGTCGGAGGAAGGGAGGGGCGAGGGGGCGGGCTGATCCATCCGTAGGCCATCGCCCAAGTGCGGATCGCTTTCAATCCCGCTGACCGTCGGTGACGCCGACGCCTTTTCCGCACGCCCTGTCACTCGCGTTTACAGCCGCTGGCGCCGTTAACGATCGTGTGCCGCCGAAATGCTCAACTGGCACGCGGCTTGCGATGTTTCAGGGCAACGAAGCCTTGTAAACAGAGAGTTAAGCCCATGACCAAGACCATCCTGTTCGCCGCTGCAGCCACCGCCCTTGCCCTCGTTTCGACCGGCGCGAACGCCGCTGCCAACCTCGTCAGCGCGGCCGTCACCGGATCGAACGGGTCGACCGTCTGGAACACCACCAGCGCGACCGGCTATTACACGGTCTTCCTGCAGCAGCCGCTTGGCAACGTGATGAACCCGCAGGGCCAGGCGATCAACGACCCGACCGAAGCCGGCCTCAACAGCTTCACCATCAACGGCGACGGCTGGCCGATCGGTGTCAAGGGTGCGTCGGACCCGCGCTACACGATGACGCTGAACTTCGCGGACGGCGCGACGATCTCGGGCGTGTACGATCCGTTGGTCGATGACGTCCTCAACGCAACGTCGACCACGGTTGGCGGCACCACCTACACCTTCACCGGCTTCGGCTGGGATCGCTCGCGCGCCGACAACGTCAGCGGCAACGTCGCAGTGAAGGGCGGCGACGGGCGTGACTATGCCGGCCAGTTCTCGTTCACCGCGGTCCAGAGCGCCGTGCCTGAGCCCACCACCTGGGCGATGATGCTCGCTGGCTTCGGGATGATCGGCCTCGGCCTGCGCTCGCGCCGGAGCACGTCGGCAACGGTCGCGCACGCCTGATTTCTCGCGCGACGCGCAATCTGAAAAGGCCGTCGGTCCCTTTGGACCGGCGGCCTTTTCGTCGTCTTGTCGAAACGACCGGATCGAGTGGAGGTGATCCCGCTCTGGGAGCAACCTTCAGGCGGTGGTGGCGGGCTGCTCGAACTGTTCGAGGACCCATTCCTCTTCCTGCGCCTGCGCGATCCAGTCCTGGACGAACGGGTGGTGGAGCACCGCGTCCATATAGCCCGCGGCGAAGCGCGCGATCGGCAGGCTGTAGGTGACGATCCGCGTGACGACCGGCGCATACATGATGTCCGCCGCGCCGAACGCACCGAACAGGAAATCGCCGTCGCCGCCGAAGCGCGCGCGTGCCTGCGCCCACAATTCCATGATCCGCCCTAGATCCGCGAGCACGTCGGCGTCGGGCTCGGTCGGCGCGAAGATCTGGCGGACGTTCATGCTGTGCTTGCGGCGCAGCGCGGTGAAGCTCGAATGCATTTCCGCCGCCATCGACCGCGCCATTGCGCGCGCGGCATCGTCCGCCGGCCAGAACAGATCGCGGCTGGTTTTCTCGGCGAGATATTCGACGATCGCAAGGCTGTCCCACACCACAGCGTCGCCGTCCCACAGGATCGGCACCTTGCCCGACGACGGCGCGAACTCGTCGCCTTCGCGGCGCTTGTCCCATTCGGCGTCGTAGAGCGGGACGACCGCCTCTTCGAACAGCAGCCCGGACTGCTTGCACGCGAGCCAGCCGCGCATGGACCAGGACGAATAGGCCTTGTTGCCGATGATCAGTTTCATGGCCCCTGCCTAAGCGAGCGCCCGATCCCGTGCAACGGCGCAATCCCGGGTGGTATCCCCACGGCCGATCCCGCATGACGCGCGGCATGAGTCGCAACACCCCCCGCATCGTCCGGCTGGTCTCCATTCTCTGGCGGCGGCGGGGGGCGCGGCAGGCGGGGGAGCATCTCGGACGGCTGCGGCGGCGGCTGGCGACGGGGATCGGCGCGGTGTTACTCGGGCTTGCCGCACTGGCGTTTGCGGGGGTGAGCGACCGCGCGCAGGCGACGTTCGCGGCGTTCGTCGTGCGCTGGCCTTATGCGCCGCTCGCGCTGACGCCGGCGGTGTTCGTGCTGGTGGTGTGGATCACGCGGCGGTTCGCGCCGCATGCGCGTGGCTCCGGCATTCCCCAGGTAATCGCGGCAAGCCGCGCGCCCGAGTCCCGTGCGGCGGCGGCGCTCGTCTCGCTTTGGACGGCGGGCGCGAAGCTGGTCCTGACCGTGGTGATGCTGCTCGGTGGCGCGTCGGTCGGGCGCGAGGGGCCGACCGTGCAGGTCAGCGCGGCGATCATGGTCAAGATCCACCGCTATTTCCGCGTCCCCATTACTGCGGGCGTGCTGATCGCCGGCGGCGCAGCGGGCGTGGCGGCGGCGTTCAATACGCCGCTCGCTGGCGTCGCCTTCGCGATCGAGGAACTCGCCGCCGCGTATGAACAGCGTGTCGCAGTGCTGGTGATGGGGGCGGTGATGATCGCGGGTCTCACCAGCCTCGGGATCTCGGGCGACTACGTCTATTTCGGCGCGATGCATGCGACGCTCGGGGTGAGCGCGGTGCTGACGCTGGCGCCGGTCGCGGGGGTGCTTGGAGGTGCCGCCGGGGGTGCCTTCGCGCGCCTGGTGCTGGGGTTCGCGGCGTCGCAGTGGCGACCCGTGGTGGTTGCACGGTCGCGGCCGTTGCTGCTCGCGCTCGGGTGCGGTCTGGTCGTGGCGGTGCTGGGCATCGCGACCGGCGGGAGCACCTGGGGGACGGGCTATGGCGCGACCCGCGCGCTGGTCGAGGGCACCGGGCAGTCGCAATGGTTCGGTCCCGCCAAATTCCTCGCCGCACTGGCGACGACGCTGAGCGGCGCGCCTGGCGGGATCTTCGCGCCGTCGCTGGCGGTGGGGGCGGGGCTGGGGAACCTGCTGACGGGCATCTTCAGTGCTGAACCCGCCGGGGCGGTGGTGCTGCTCGGGATGACGGCGTATTTCGTCGGCGTGGTGCGTGCCCCGCTGACTGCGGTGATCATCGTGATGGAGGCGACGGCCGCGCGCGGAATGATCCTCCCGCTGTTCGCGACCGCGCTGATCGCCGACGCCGCAAGCACGGTGGTGTGTCGCGAGCGATTGTATCATGGCCTCGCCAAGCCGTTCCTCGCGCTGGTCGAGGGCAAGAAGGACTGACGCGCCGCGCATTCGGGGGTCGATCGGCGCGGGCTTCGGTTTCCCTGTCCCCGCCGGCTCGCGTGCCTTATGCTTCCCCCACCCGGGGAGTTTTTCGATGACCAAACGTACGTTCGATCCCAAATTTCTGCCGATCACCAGCGCGGTGGCGACCGCCTTGCTGGCGAGCGCGTGCGGTCCCTCGACCGATGTCGCGAAGTCGGATGTCGCTGTGTGTCGCGACGACAAGGGCGCACGGGTCGCGGACGCCAATTGCGCGCGCGGCCATGGCGGAGGGGGCATGAACGGGGCGATCCTCGGGGCGGCGACCTGGTATTATCTTTCCCGCGGCAGCGTCGTGCCGGGGATGGGGCAGCGCGTGTCGGGCGGTTTCCTGTCGCCGCGCGCAGGCGTGAACTATTCGCGGGCCTCGGCGGCGACCGTCACGCGCGGCGGCTTCGGCGCGAGCGCGCGCAGCGGCTTTGGCCGGGTCGGCGCCTGATGCGCCGGATCGACACCACCCCGCGCGCCGACTGGCAGGCACAGGTCGAAGCGCTTGGGCTCGTCTGGCACACCGCCGACGGCAAACCCTATTGGGACGAAAGTGCGTGCTACAGCTTCACGCCGGCGCAGATCGCGACGATCGAACAGGCGAGCGCCGACCTGTACGAGATGTTCGTCGCCGCCGGGCAGCATGTGCTCGACCAGGAATTGCTCGGCGACTTCGGCATCCCCGCCTTCTGTCACGATGCGATCCACGATTCGTGGAACGCCGAACCGCCCGCGCTCAATTTCGGGCGGTTCGATCTTGGCTATGACGGTGCGGGGCCGCCCAAATTGTTCGAATTCAACTGTGACACGCCGACGTCATTGGTTGAAGCGGCGGTGATCCAGTGGGACTGGAAGGAAGCGGTCTTCCCCAAAGCCGACCAGTATAACGGCCTCCACGAAGCGCTCGTCGCCAAGTGGCGCGACATCGCGCCGCCGCCGGGGAGCAGCGCGCTCTATCTGGCGCATGTCGCCGATAGCGCGGGCGAGGACAGCGTCACCACCGCGTATCTCGCCGATACCGCGCGGGCGGCGGGGATCGATACCCGGCTGATCGAGATGCAGGATCTCGGCTGGGACAGCGCGGGGCGGCGGTTCGTCGATCTCGACAATGCCCCGATCGACGCGGTCTTCCATCTCTATCCATGGGAATGGCTGGTGAACGAACCGTTCGGCAAGGATCTGGTCGAGAGCCTTGGCAGCACGCTGTGGATCGAGCCGATCTGGAAGATGCTGTGGAGCAACAAGGCGATCCTGGCGGTGTTGTGGGAGCTGTTTCCGGGGCACCCCAATCTGCTTGAGGCGCGGCGAACACCGCTGTCGGGCGATCATGTTCGCAAGCCGCTGCTGGCGCGCGAGGGCGCGAACGTCACGCTGGTCAAGGGCGGCGTGACGCAGGCCGAGAGCGGGGGCGATTATGGTGGCGAGGGGTTCGTGTATCAGGCGCTCTACGATTTGCCCGGCAGCGGCGACCGTCGCCCGGTGATCGGCGCGTGGATGGTCGATGGCGCACCCGCCGGCATGGGAATTCGCGAAGACGGGCCGATCACCGGCAACACCGCGCGCTTCGTGCCGCACATCATCGAGGGATAGCATGGCGAGCCACGACTTCACCGCGCGGATCGCCTGGACCGGGAACCGCGGGGAGGGGACGAAGCGCTATCGCGGTTATCACCGGACGTGGGACCTGATGACGCCGGGCGGGACGACGGTGGCGTGTTCGAACGACCCTCGGCTGGGAGGCGACCCGGCGCTTCCCAATCCCGAGGACTTGCTGCTGGCGAGCCTGGCGGCGTGCCACATGCTGTGGTTCCTGCATCTGGCGAGTGCGGCGGGGATCGTGGTGACGGATTATACCGACGATCCGCTAGGCATAGGGGAGAGCGAGCTCGACGGGACCGGCCGCTTCGTCCGCGCGGTGCTGCGTCCGCGGATCACGCTGGCACCGGGAAGCGACGTTGCGGCGGCAGATGCGATCCACGCGCATGTCGGGGCGCATTGCTTCATCGCGCGATCCGTGGCGTTTCCCGTCGAGCATGTGGCGACGTACCAGGAGGCGTGATCCCGCTGCGACCGCGTTCGATCGCTCCGATCGAACCGGCATCCGCCGTACCACGACGCGGTGAGCGCCGTGCGCATGTTTCGTTCCGGGACAACGAAACTCACAAAACTTTATGTCACCCCGCGTATATTTACCGGACATTAACGTTCCTTCCCGGCCAGGGCGATGAAGGTTCCCTGGTGAACGCCGCGTCTGCGGCAGCACCAACCTTCGTTTCGGGAGTTGTTATGAAGCGTATCGGATTTTTAGCAGTCGCCGCAGCCATAGGGGTCGCTGCGGCGGCACCTGCAAGCGCGACCATTCTCATGCCGGGGCAGTCCAGCATCCGCTTCTCCGCGTTCGATGCCTCGACGCGGGGGACCTTGTTGGAGTCGATCAACTCCGGCACCACTGGCGCGACCACCTACACGGGTTCGCTGCGGAGTGCGGTGTACCGGAACACGCTGGGGACGCTGGACTTCTATTATCAGGTTGCGATCGATTCGATCGCACGGGGAGACGAAGTCTTCAACCTGACCACCGCCGGTTTCCTTGGCTTCTCGGTCGACGCGCTGGTCGACGGTACCAATTTCGATGGTGCGGGGATCTTCACGGCGGCGAACAACCCCAATTTGCAGGGGCCGCCCGGTTCGACGACCACCGCCTCGCGCAGCGGTAGCGGTGCGATCGTCCGCGCGGACTTTGGCGACAATGGCCTGGAAGCCGCCGGTCAGACCAGCGCGACCTATATCTTCCGGACCGACGCGACCAACTACAACCTCGGCGGCACGTTCACGACCCAGGACGGATCGGTCGCGCAGCGCGCCAACTTCCAGCCGGTCGCCGCGGTGCCTGAACCCGCCACGTGGGGCATGATGCTGCTCGGCTTCGGCGGTATCGGTTTCGCGGTGCGTCGTGGCCGCAAGACCATGGCGCGGATGGCCTTCGCGGTCTGAACCCGTTGCCGTGATGAAGCGAGGAGGCTGTCGGTGGGACCACCGGCAGCCTTTTCCTCTGCTACTGCCGCAGGCGGTTCGCGCCGTCAGCGACGCTGGCGATATCCACCGAACTGCGTGCTCTCGAACGAAACGACCGCACCGGCATTGTCGCCGAGCGGGATCGCAGCGACGCCGTAAGCGCTGCGGTAGCCGTTCGTTCCGATCGCCGCGCCGACTTCGCCGTGGATACCCAGACCCGGTTTGCCGCTCTCTTCGCGCTCGCCGCGCGCGATGGCCGCGCTCTCCACGGTATTGCTGTTGAGGATCGCATCGCGCTCGGCATCGCTGAGGCGGATGGTGTCGGTTGACGGCGTGGGGGTGGGCGCGGCTTGGGCGACGGGCGCCGGATCGACGCTCTGCGCAATGGCACCGCTCGACCCGCCGGTGACACTCGCGACGCACGCGGTTGCCAGCAGGAAGGGGCGAAGCGGCGTGAGCATCTTACGGGTCATATCGTTGATATAGGGCAGGATGTGGCGGACGTCTAATCCGCGGTAGGCGCGCGTCCTCAGCTGATCGCTTCGATTACCGCCGCGCGCAGTTCGGGGATGCCCATGCCGGTGTCGCTCGACGTCACCAGAATGTCCGGATGCGCTGCCGGCCGCTTGCGCGCCTCGATCGCGGTGGCTTCGGTGACTTCGGCAAGATCGCTCGCCTTGATCTTGTCCGCCTTGGTCAGCACCATGCGGTAGCTGACCGCCGCCTTGTCGAGCATCTCCAAGATCTCGCGGTCGACGTCCTTGATGCCGTGGCGCGAGTCGATCAGCACCAGCGCGCGCTTGAGCACGTCGCGCCCGCGCAGGAAGTCGTTCACCAGGAAGCGCCACTTGCGGACCATGTCCTTGGGCGCCTTGGCGAAACCATAGCCGGGCATGTCGACGAGCCGGAACGTCAGCGGGGTGCCGACGTCGAAGAAGTTGAGCTCCTGCGTCCGTCCCGGCGTGTTCGAGGTGCGCGCCAGCGAGTTGCGGTTGGTCAGCGCGTTGAGCAGCGAGGACTTGCCGACGTTCGACCGGCCCGCGAACGCCACTTCGGGCACGTCCGCATTGGGCAGGAATTCGAGCGCGGGCGCGGACTTCAGGAAGGCCACCGGCCCCGAGAAAATCTTGCGCGCCGCCTCGATCGCGTCGGGTTCGAAACTCATGTCTTGGCAACCTTGGTGGGAGCGGGCTCGCGCATCCCGGGATGACGCGCATACAGCATGCGCTGCTGCGCGACGGTCCACAGGTTCGACGTGATCCAGTAGACCTGCAGGCCGACCGCGAACGGCGCCATCACGAACATCAGCACCCACGGCATCAGCGCGAACACCTGCTTCTGGGCATCGTCCATCGGCGCGGGGTTGAGCTTGAACTGGAAGTACATCGACACGCCGAGGAGCACCGGCACGATGCCGATCGCGAGGAACGGCGGCAGATGGTACGGCAGGTACCCGAACAGGTTTAGGATCGTCGCAGGGTCGGGCGCGGACAGATCGCGGATCCAGCCGACGAACGGCTGGTGCCGCATTTCGATCGTCAGCAGCAGGACCTTGTACAGCGAGTACATGATGGGGATCTGGATCAGCGTGGGGACGCAGCCCGCGAGCGGGTTGACCTTCTCGGTCTTGTACAGCGCCATCATCTCCTGCTGCTGGCGCGGCTTGTCGTCCTTATACTTTTCCTGAAGCAGCTTCACCTTCGGCTGGATCGCCTTCATCGCCGCCATCGACGCGAACTGGCGCTGCGCGATCGGGAAGATCAGCGTGCGGATCGTGACGGTGAGCAGGATGATCGCGACACCGAAGTTGCCGATCATGCGGAACAACCAGTCGAGATATTTGAAGATCGGCTTCTCGACGACCTCGAACCAGCCCCAGTCGATCGCCTTGCCGAAATGACGGACGCCGAGGCGATCCTCATAGCGGTCGAGCGTGTTGGTTTCCTTGGCACCCGCGAACAGCTTGGCGGTGGTGACCAGCGCCTTGCCCGGCGCGACGACGCGCGGGGCGAGCGTGAAGCCGCCCTGGAAGGTATCGCCCTTGGCGGCGGTGAAGCCGGCGTGGACCGGGCTGTTCGCATCCGGGATGACGGCAGCGAGCCAGTATTTGTCGCCGAAGCCGACCCAGCCGCCATTGCCGTCGAACATGTTCGC
Source organism: Sphingomonas sp. PvP055 (assembly GCF_040546365.1). Taxonomy (NCBI): domain Bacteria; kingdom Pseudomonadati; phylum Pseudomonadota; class Alphaproteobacteria; order Sphingomonadales; family Sphingomonadaceae; genus Sphingomonas; species Sphingomonas sp. PvP055. Next base: position 3,098,415 of record NZ_JBEPNS010000001.1, on the reverse strand, counting down.
GCCGGGCTTGGCGCCGCTGCCCCAGATCTTGCCGAAGAACGAGGCGTCCTTGCCCTTCAGATTGTCATAGGTGATGTCGTAGGTCGCACCCTTGTCGAACACGCCGATCGGGCCGACGTGGTTGGTCCAGGTATCGGCCTCGGTGCCGACGCCGGTGCGCGAGACGAGCGAGAAGGCCCGCAAGGCGACGGGGGCGGCGCCGCCGTTGGCGGCAACCTGGCGGACGGTGAACATGTAGCGATCGTCGATCGCAATCGTCAGCGCGAACCGCTGGCCCTGCGCGTTGGCCCAGCGCAGCGTCACCGGCTGGCCGGGACGCAGCACGTTGGACGAGCTGGTGTACATCGTATCGCCGTTGGGGACGGTGACGCCGTCGCCCGACCAGCCGAACCCGGCGTAATAGGCGTCCTTGGTCCCGCGCGGCGAGAACAGGCGGATCGGCGGCGAATTCTTTGCGACCGTTTCCTTGTACTGCGACAGCGTCAGGTCATCGATGTACGCGCCCTTGAGGTTGATCGACCCGTTGAGCTTGGGCGTCTCGATCCGGATTCGCTGCCCGGCTGTCTCGCGCAGGACCGCATTGCGGTCGCGCACGGCGAGCGGGCCGTCGGCGACCGGATCGACCGAAGTCGGCAACGCCTTCGACTGCCCCTTGACGATCTTGGTCGCAGGCGGGTTCGCCGCCGGGAAGAACTTCTGGGTGATGAAGTTGCTGCCGAGCAGGATGATCGCGGCAAAGAGCGCGAAGAGGATGAAATTCTTGCTGTCGTGCTTCACGCGAGTCGTATCCGTTCGTCGATCAGGGTTTCGGCGATCATGGGACCGGGTCGGGTCCGTACCCGCCCCAGGGATGACACCGCGCGATTCGTTTCACGGCCAGCCATCCGCCCTTTAGAGCGCCATAGCGGCGAAGCGCGGTAATTGCATAGCTGGAACAGCTTGGCTGATAGCGGCAGCTGGGCGGTAGCACCACCGACGGGCCGATCTGCCAGCCGCGCGCGACCAGGATCAGCGCGCGGGCCATGAGGGTGGGGCGCGGCGCGCACATCAGCAAACGCCGTCGGGAAGGGAAGCCCTCACCGCACCACCTTCGCCAGCGCTTTGGTGAGTTCGTTGCGCATCGCCGCGTAATCGCGTTCGATTCCGCCGCTGCGCCCGATCAGCACGTGGTCCGCGCCCTCGACACCAGCAACAGGCAACAGCTCACGCGCAAGCGCGCGCAGCCGACGCTTGAGCCGGTTACGGATGACGGAATTGCCGACTTTCTTGGTGACGGTAAACCCCATGCGCATCGCCGGGGAACCATCGTCGCGCCGTCGCATCAACAGGACGAATCCCGGCATCGGCGCGCGTTTCCCCGCATTGGCGGCGAGGAAATCGGCGCGGCGCGCCATCGTCTGGATGGTCGCGCCGCGTGTATCCCGGTTTACGCTGACAGCTTCTTGCGGCCGCGGTTGCGGCGAGCGCGAATCACATTGCGGCCACCCGGGGTCGCCATGCGCGAGCGGAACCCGTGGCGACGTGCACGCACCAGATTGCTCGGCTGAAAGGTCCGCTTCATCGTTCATTCCCTAGGACTGCAAACAGAAAAGGGCCGCCACGCGGACGGCCTCGTAAGCGGTCCCCCTAGGCAAAAAGGGCGGCCTAGTCAATTGCGCGATCACGCGCACGACGCCGCGCCGCACTGCGACGGCGGAGACCCATGTCGGCATAATGCCCGACCTTCGGCCAGCGCCGTTTTACGTGGACGAAGCGCTTCTTCGCCCACAGCGAATTCTGCAGCACGAGCGCGAGCCCTGCCGCGAACACGAAGATCCCGCCCGGCCCGGGGATCGCACCGACGACCGGCGACGCAATGACGAGCACGACTCCGGTCGAGAAGAAGGTCAGCCGAAGCATCGGGTGGCGGGTGGAGCGCATCAGGGTAGCATGTGGGAAGCCGAGCGGGCTTGGCAAGACTGTGGACATCATCGTCCGGACCGTTAAGCCGCTGGCAGGCCCGGGGGGGAACGAGATGGTCGCGAGCGTGTCGACGGTGGCATATCTGGGGCTGGAGGCGCGCGCGGTCGAGGTGCAGGTGCAGCTCATCCCCGGGCTGCCCGCGTTCAACCTGGTCGGCCTCGGCGACAAGGCGGTCGGTGAAAGCCGCGAGCGTGTGCGCGGCGCGATCGCGTCGATGGGACTGGCGCTGCCGCCCAAGCGGATCGTGGTCAACCTCTCCCCCGCCGATCTCCCCAAGGAAGGGTCGCATTTCGATCTGCCGATCGCGTTGGCGCTGCTGGCGGCGATGGGGATCGTGGATGCGGAAGATCTGGCCGACTATGTCGTGGTCGGCGAACTCGGGCTCGATGCGCGGATCGCGCCGTCGCCGGGGGTGCTGCTCGCGGCACTCCATGCCTCCGAACTGGGCAAGGGGCTGATCTGCCCGGTCGCGCAGGGGGCGGAAGCGGCGTGGGCGGGGCAGGGCGTGCTGGCCGCACCCGACATCCTGTCGCTGATCAATCACTTCAAGGGGCATGGGCTGCTCGCGGCACCCGCGGCGGGGGAAGCGGAGCCGATCGTCCACGGCGCGGACCTGGCGCAGGTGAAGGGGCAGGAAACCGCCAAGCGTGCGCTCGAGATTGCGGCGGCGGGGGGGCATAATCTGCTGATGGTCGGGCCGCCGGGGTCGGGCAAGTCGCTGATGGCGTCCTGCCTGCCGGGCATCCTTCCCCCGCTCGACGCGGCAGAAGCGCTGGAGGTGTCGATGGTCGCGAGCGTCGCGGGGACGCTTGCGGGCGGTCGATTGACCCGGGCTCGGCCGTTCCGCGCGCCGCATCACTCCGCCTCGATGGCGGCGCTCGTCGGTGGCGGGCTGAGGGTCAAGCCGGGGGAGGTGAGCCTCGCGCATCTCGGCGTGCTGTTTCTCGACGAATTGCCCGAGTTCCAGCGGGCGGTGCTCGATTCGCTGCGGCAACCGCTCGAGACCGGCGTGGTCAGCGTCGCGCGGGCGAATGCGCATGTCACCTTTCCCGCGCGCGTCCAGCTGATCGCCGCGATGAACCCGTGCCGGTGCGGGCATCTGGGCGACGCCGCGCGCGCCTGTTCGCGCGCGCCGCGCTGTGCGGTGGATTATCAGGCGAAGGTGTCAGGCCCTTTGCTCGACCGGATCGATCTGCACGTCGAAGTACAGGCGGTGAGCGCCGCCGATCTGGTATTGCCGCCGCCCGCCGAAGGGTCCGCGCAGGTCGCGGCACGCGTCGCGGCGGCGCGAACGCTCCAGCGCGAGCGCTATGCAGGGGAGGGTGTGCGGACCAACGCCGAGGCGGACGGCGCGCTGCTCGACCGCGTGGCAACTCCGGATGCGGCGGGGCGCGCGTTGCTGGCGCAGGCGTCGGAGGCAATGCGGCTGTCCGCGCGGGGCTATACGCGCGTGCTCAGGGCTGCGCGGACAATCGCAGATTTGGCGGGGGCGGACGGGGTTGCGCGGCTCCACGTGGCGGAGGCGCTGAGCTACCGACGGCGGGAGCCGGTGAATTGAACGAAGCTGTCATCCTGTTGCAACAGGGTGTTGCAGCGCCGCCAAGCTTGCGCTAGCGGGACTTGCGTGCGGGCGTGGTGGAACTGGTAGACGCGCCGGACTCAAAATCCGGTTCCGCAAGGAGTGTCGGTTCGATTCCGACCGCCCGCACCACCTTTCCGGCCGAGTACCCGGCCGAGCGCCCCGCTGAGCGCATTGTCGCTCGCGGCCGGGGGCGCTAGCCTTCCAATATGCCCCGTGCGCTGAAAGTCTTCCGTACCCCGATCGGGTTTCACGACGCCTATGTTGCGGCGCCGACCAAGAAGGCCGCGCTGGAGGCATGGGGCAGCACGCACGACCTGTTCGCGCGCGGGATCGCGGAGATCGTTACCGATCCGGCGTTGACCGAGGAACCGCTGGCGTCGCCGGGGAAGGTCATCAAACGCTCGCGCGGGACGACCGCGGAGCAGATCGCGGCGCTGCCCGCAGTGGAGCGGCCTGATCGCGCGCGGAGCGCTGACGAGGACGAGCCGGACCGTTCCGTTTCCGCAAAGGGCAAGCCGAAGTCCAGCAAGGGCAAAACCTCGCCCAAACCGAAAGCCAACCCGAAGCCGCCACCCCCGCGTCCCTCGCCCGATGCGCTGGAAGCTGCCGAGGCGGAACTCGAGACGGCGAAGCGTCGGCATGAGGAGGACGATCGCGCGCTTGCCCGCGAACAGGCCGCGCTCGATCGGCAGCGCCGTGACCTGGAGCGGACGCAGGCGGCGGAGCGCGCGAAACTGCAAGCGGCGGTCGATCGCGCAGATACCGCCTACGCCGCAGCGTTGAAGCGCTGGCGTGCGGCGCGAAGCGGGGATGGGGACTGACGAACCCTTCGCGGGGCTGTCGCGTTCATGGATGAACGGAAGGACGCGATGATGACGGCATATGATCTGGAGCGGTTCACCACGGCGCAGACAGGCGTGTTCGATACCGCGCTCGCCGAGATCCGGGCAGGCGAAAAGCGCAGCCACTGGATGTGGTTCGTCTTCCCGCAGATCGCCGGGCTTGGCAGCAGCCCAACCGCGCGACATTTCGCGCTTGCGTCGCTGGACGAGGCGCGGGCGTATCTGGCCGATCCATTGTTGGGGCCACGCTATGTGGCGGCAGTCGAGGCGGTCCAGGCGTTGCCGGGGGGAACCGCGCAAGGTGTGTTCGGCGGGATCGATGCGGTCAAGCTGCGGTCGTCGCTGACGCTGTTCGAGGTCGCGGGAGCGCCCGCGGTGGTGGGGGCTGCGCTGGACCGCTGGTTTGGCGGGGCGCGCGATGCTCGGACCTTGGAGATTGTCGGTCGGCGGTAGGGGATCCGCTCCCGAGTGAAGCGCCAGGCTACCCCGTCACGCGTGGGCGTAACGGGGTAGCGCAACGTTCTGCGGGCTTACAGATCCACCCCGGCGGCGATCGCTTCCAGCTTGCGGATGCGTTCCTTGAGGTCCGCAATCTCGATCCGGGCGCTGGCGTTGGGAAGCGCCGGGCCGGCGTTGGCGTTTCCGCCGGCGTGAAGCTGTTCCAGCTTGTACGACAGCCAGCCGCGCCAGCCGGTCAGCGTTGCGAAGGTCAGCATCGCCAGAGCGGCGAGCGCGGCCAATGCGAGCGTCATGGTGACAATCGGGTCGTTCATGATCCCTGCTCCTGGGAAGATGGTCACGGGAATGGTCACGGGCGGTCGCGCAGCTTCTCGATCTCGCGATCGAGACGAGCGCCGCTGTCGTTGTTCTCGGTCGCGAGCCGTTCGAGCACCGCGATCCGTTCCTTGAGCGCGCGGATTTCGTCGCGCTGCTGCCGCGCGTCTGCGCTGTCCTGCGGCATCTGTGGGTCGATCCGGTCGGCCGCCTTGTAGCGTGCCTTGATGATCCCGCCGACGACCGCGACCAGCACGATCAGCACGACCATCATTTGTCCACCGTTCATGACATTCTCCCTTTATGCGTTCGGGCTGGTCAGCCCTGGGTGGCCTGGCGTGCCGCGCGGGCGGCGCGGCGGCGGGGACGGTCGATGCTTTCGGTCGCCCAGCAACATCCCGCCGTCACGACGGCGAGCACTCCAAAAAAGATGATCATGATATCCTCGGGGAAGAAAGGGTAGGGGGTCAGTTGAGCGGGGTGTCGCGCAGTCGATCGATCTCCAGCGAGAGATCCACGCCGCGGTCGGTAATGATGCGTTCCAGCACTCGGACGCGCTGTTCGAGCCGTTCGGTCTGGGCCGCATATTGGGCGGCCTTTTCGGCAACCATCGTGGCTTCGATCGCGAGCTTGCGCTCCTTGTAAGCGAGCCACGGGCGGACGATGACGCCTCCGGTCACCGCGATGATCCCAACGCTGATCCCCAGGATCGGGATGAGAAAAACGATATCGGGCGGCATGCTCGGGTCCTTTCCGGGGTTCAGCGCAGCGCGTCGATGTCGCGCGCGATGCGTTCGGCGGGGTCGGTCGCGATCCGTTCGAGGACTGCGATGCGCTCCTCAAGCCGGCTAACTTGACCGTGGAGCTTGTCGTTTTCCGCGATCAGCAGAACCAGCTTGCGGTCTGCGTCGGGATCGGTGCGGCTGGCGGTGCCGCTCCACTCGTTCTCCAGCGGGTAGCCGTGCCGTGCGCGGATCCAGGTGGTGAACACCCATCCGAGGGTCGACATGGCAATGATGGCAATGACGAAGCCTGGTCCACCCCAAGACATCGGTATTCTCCCTTTTTTTTGAAAACCCCGCCGTGTTCAGCGCAGGCTGTCGATCTCGTCCGCCAGGCGGCTGTTGCGGCTGGTGTACATCACCTCGATGTCGGCGAGCCGACGGTCGATGTCGCGGAACTTGCTGCGGACTTCGGCGGTCGAGCGCGTCGGGTTGGAGCGGACGCCTTGCCAGAAGCGCGCATCATCGGCGCTGTCGTACAAACCGACGGGTTTCTTCTCGGCAACCCAGCCCATGATGACATAGGCGATCAACACCCACCCGCTGGTGGCGAGGGTCAGCAGTGCGACCCCGACCCGGACCAGGGTCACGTCGATGCCGGTATATTCGGCGATTCCCGAGCAGACGCCCATCCATTTGGCGTTCTGTTTGTCGAGGTAGAATTTGGTGCGGCTGACGGACATTTCAGTTCCTCCGGGTGATGTCGTAAGACGGGTTGGGGTGCGATTGGACGGTCGGCTCGGCGAGCGGCATGCTGACGCGCCATTCCGGGTGATCGGCGGCGATGATGCGCTCTACGGTGCCGAGCCGGTCTTCGAGGCGACGGGCGAGCGAGTAGAGTTCGTCGAGCAGCTTCTCGTCTTCGTTGGTGATCTTGGGCGCCTGCTTCCACTTGGTGACATAGTGCAGGATCACCCAGGGCATGCCGACGAACAGCGTACCGCAGACGAAGATCGGGACGAGGATGTCTTCCATCTCAGCCGTCCTTTCCGAAGCGAGCCTTCATCGCGGCGAGCTCGGCCTCGACCTTCTCGCTCGACTTAAGCTCGGCGATTTCTTCCTCGAGCGTCTTCGGCGGGGCGCCCATTCCGGCGACGTCGGCGCGACCTTCGGCCATGTCGACACGGCGCTCCATGATCTCGAAGCGGCTGAACGCGTCCTGCATCCGCGGGCCGTTGTACATCTCGCGCAGCTTGAAGCGGTTCTGTGCGCTTTCGAAGCGGGTTGCGATCGAGTTCTGGCGGCTGCGCGCTTCGCGGAGCTTGCCGGTCAGCTTGGCAATGTCTTCCTCCGACGCGTGGAGCGATTCATCGAGCACCGCGATCTCGCCGTCGAGCTGGGCGGCCATGTCGGCGGCCTTCTGCTTCTCGACGAGGGCGGCCTTGGCGAGATCCTCGCGACCCTTCGACAGGGCGAGCTCGGCCTTTTCGGTCCAGCTTTCCTGCAGCGCGCCGAGCTTGCTGATGTGACGGCGCATTTCCTTCTGGTCCGCGATCGTGCGGGCGGCGGAGGCGCGCACCTCGACCAGCGTTTCCTCCATTTCGAGGATGATCATGCGGATCATCTTCGAAGGGTCTTCGGCCTTGTCGAGCAGGTCGGTGAAGTTGGCGGCGATGATGTCGCGGGTTCGGCTGAAGATGCCCATAGTGATACTCCTTGGGAAATTTCGGGGATGGCGGCGTCAGGCCTGATACGGGGCCGTTGCCGAGGACGGGGTAGCCATCGCGGGGCCGACCGTGCCGGCGAGCGCGACCGATCCGACGAGGATGGTGGCGACGATCGCGACGAGCAGCTGCGGGAGCGACGTGCGGTTCTTATACTGGTTGTCCATAGTGGGTCTCCCTGTTCGTGTCTGGTGCCCCGTGGGGCGATGCCAGAAGCTTTGCAGGGACCGTGCCAAATCGAATATCGGCGGAAATCCGTACCTTGCTGCAAGGTGAACGAAATGCGCCTTGCCAACCTCTGGGATTTTACGCCAAGCCTTGGCAATGGAGCGAACCACGCAGGTCATCGGGCAGTCAGGCGCGTTTCTCGACGCGCTCGAACTCGCGAGCCGCGCCGCGGCGCTCGACCGCCCGGTGCTCGTGATCGGCGAGCGTGGAACGGGCAAGGAACTGGTCGCCGAACGTCTCCACCGCCTGTCGCCCCGCTGGGACCAGCCGCTGGTCATCATGAACTGCGCGGCACTGCCCGAGACGCTGATCGAAGCGGAACTGTTCGGTCATGAGGCGGGCGCGTTCACCGGCGCGACCAAGGCGCGGGCAGGGCGGTTCGAGGAAGCGCATCGTGGCACGCTGTTCCTCGACGAGCTCGGCACGCTGTCGATGGCGGCGCAGGATCGGTTGCTGCGCGCGGTCGAATATGGTGAGGTCACGCGGATCGGATCGTCGCGGCCGATGCGGGTCGACGTCCGGATCGTCGCGGCGACCAACGAGCATTTGCCCGACAAGGTCGCGCGGCATCAGTTTCGCGCGGATCTGCTCGACCGGCTGAGTTTCGAGGTGGTGACGTTGCCGCCGCTGCGCGCGCGCCGGGAAGACGTGATGGTGCTGGCCGACCATTTCGGGCGGCGGATGGCGTCGGAATTGCACCGTGAGGACTGGCCTGGGTTCACCAAGGCGGCGGAAGCGCAGCTGGAGGGCTATGGTTGGCCGGGCAACGTCCGCGAATTGCGCAACGTGGTGGAACGCGCGGTCTATCGCTGGGATCACGATACGCCGATCGACGACATCGTGTTCGATCCGTTTCACTCGCCGCACCGCCCGACGACATCGCTGGCATCCGTCCCGTCGAGCGCCCCGTCCGTCGCAGCACCCGAGGCGGTCGACGCCCCGCCGCCGCCCTGCGCGGATCCGGTCCAGCCGATGGATTACAAGGCGCGGCTTGCGCGGTTCGAGTGCGAAATGCTGCAGACTGCGCTGGCGGACAACCGCTTCAATCAGCGCGCGACCGCCGAGGCGCTGGGGCTGAGTTACGACCAGTTGCGCCACGCATTGAAGCGGCACGGCCTGATTTCGAACGCTTCTTCCGAATCGGTTGCGTAACGAGCAGCTGGGACCCATTTCGCCCAAGCGACGTTGGGTGAGCGACCCCGTCATTATCAAAGGAGACGAGCCTTGGCTTTCGAACTTCCCCCGCTGCCTTATGCCTATGACGCGCTGGAGCCGACGATCTCGAAGGAGACGATGACGTTCCACCACGACAAGCATCACGCGGCGTACACCAACAAGCTCAACGAGGGCGTCGCTGCCGATCCCAAGCTCGAGGGCAAGTCGATCGAGGATATCCTCGGAATGATCTCGACGTTGCCGCCGCTCGTGCGCAACAATGGTGGCGGTTTCTGGAACCACGACTTCTTCTGGAAGATCATGGCACCGGCCGGCACGACCAAGCCGTCGGGCGCGCTCGCCGAGGCGATCGAGACCTATGGCGGCCTCGACAAGCTCAAGGAAGATTTCAACACGAAGGGTGCGGGCCAGTTCGGTTCGGGCTGGGCGTGGGTGATCAAGGATTCGTCCGGCGCGCTCAAGGTCGTGTCGACGCCGAATCAGGACAACCCCCTGATGGACGATGCCAAGGACAAGGGCACTCCGATCCTCGGCAACGACGTGTGGGAGCACGCTTATTACCTGACGTACATGAACGACCGTCCGGGCTATCTGAAGGCCTGGTGGGACGTCGTGAACTGGGACGAGGCCGGCAAGCGCTTCGACGGCGCGAGCGCCTGAGGTTCCGCGCCACCCCGGCCCGTCCGGGGTGGCGAAACGAGCAGTTGCACGAAATGCACTCGTTAACGCTCACATTGCAGTTGATCTAATCCCTGCTGCACTGCACAAAGAGTGTGCCTTTCAGGCATCCTCTCCTAAAACTTTTACGGCCGGTCGAAAGACCGGCCTTTTTTTTGTCGAAACCGCTGCTATGGTTCTGGTGCTGTCGTAGCGCCGGACAAAAAATAGAAACGCAGGACGAGGGACGCCGCCGGAAAGACCGGCAACGGCGACACGATTGCCGGGGGATCGAGCAGAGTTTGCTCTCCCCCGCGATTTCTCTTCAAACTAGTCGCTGGATCACCGGATCATGCCCCCGCGCGCCGAAGCCGCGGCTTCGCGAGTCGCGATCTACTCCTGCGGCGGGATCGGCGGCTCTTCGCCCATCTGAAATCCATGCTTCATCAGCATCGGCACGTTCGCAAATGCGAAAATCAAGGTGAGGGGAATCACGCCCCACAGCTTGAACCCGAGCCAGAACCCGTAGCTGAATTCGTGCCGGACCACCTCGTTCAGCACCGCGAGGCAGGCGAAGAACACCGCCCAGTTGATCGTCAGCTTGCGCCACCCGGTTTCGTTAAGGCCCGGATAGGCCGAATCGAGGAAAAGGCTGAGCAGCGGCCGCCCCGTGACGAGCCCGAACACCAGGATTGCCGACAACATCGCGTAGATGACGGTCGGCTTGATCTGGATAAATTCCTTGCTGTGGAAATACAGCGTCAACCCGCCGAACACGAGCACCAGCGTGCCGGTCATCCACAGCATCGGGGAAATCCGGCCGGATTTGACGAGCGAATAGATCATCGCTGCGACGCTCGCGACCATGAACGCCGCGGTCCCGGCGATCAGTTTCACCATGTCCAGACCAGGGGTCAGGAAATTGACGAGGAAGAAGATCGCGATCGGGCCGATGTCGACCGCGAGGCGCTGGCCCGCGGAAAGCGGGGGTTTGGACGGAAGAGAAGGGGTGGTGGTCATTTGCGGACCCCTTCCACGCCCGCGATGATCCGCGCAACCTCGTTCGAATCGAACGGGCGCAGATCGCCCATGCCTTCGCCGATCCCGATCGCATGGATCGGCAGGCCATACTTCTCCGCCGCCGCGACGAGCACGCCGCCGCGCGCGGTGCCGTCCAGCTTGGTCATGACGAGGCCGGTGACGCCCGCCGATTCCTTGAACACCTCGATCTGGTTGAGCGCGTTCTGCCCCGTCGTCGCATCGAGCACGAGCAACACGTCATGCGGCGACTCGACGTTGAGCCGCCCCAGCACGCGGCGGATCTTGGACAGTTCGTCCATCAGCTCGCGCTTGTTCTGGAGGCGACCGGCAGTGTCGACGATCAGTACGTCGATGCCGGTCGCGGTCGCCTGCTTGACCGCTTCATAGACGATCCCCGCCGCGTCGCCGCCTTCCTTGCCGCTGATGATCGGCACGCCCGCGCGCTCCGCCCAGGTCGCGAGCTGGCCGATCGCGGCGGCACGGAACGTGTCGCCCGCCGCGAGCATCACGCCGTAATCCTGTTCCTTGAGCAGATGCGCCAGCTTGGCGATCGTGGTCGTCTTGCCCGAACCGTTGACGCCGATGACGAGGATGACGTGCGGGCGCGGGAAGCCGGTGATTTCGAGCGGGACCGCGACGGTGTCGAGCACCTTCTCGATTTCCTCGGCGACGACGAGGCGGATGCCGAGTTCCTCCATGTCGCGCTCGAACACGCCGGTCGACAGGCGGCGGCGGATCCGCGCGGCGGTCTCCGGGCCGAGATCGGACGCGATCAACGCTTCTTCGATCTCGTCGAGCGTCTTCGTGTCAAGCGGCCCGGTGCCAAGACCGGCCAGATTGCCGATCAGGCGGTCCGACGTGCGCTTGAACCCGCCGAGGAGTTTGTCGTGCCAGCTTGGGGTCATGCGAGGGTCTCTTGTAAGATACTATGCGGACTCGCCGCGGGCCGGGGCTCAGTCGAGCTGTTTGACGTTGCGTAAGGAAGCGCCGTTGCGGTGAGCATGCTACCGTCGCTCCCGGTGATCCGCACCTGCCCGACGGACCCAACGGGCAGCGAATCAAACCGCGCCTCGGCGAAACTGCCGATATGCCCGCGGTCGCCGGGACGCTCGACGAGGACGTCCTGCGTCGTGCCGACCAACCCGTCCAGCCAGACCGCCTTGCGAACCGCCGCCGCCGCGCGCAGCAACGCAGCCCGACGCTTGCGGACCGGAACCGGGACTGCGGGCATCCGCGCGGCGGGGGTGCCGTCGCGCTCCGAATACGGGAAAATATGCGCGTGGACGATGTCGCAATCGTCGATCAGCGCCAGCGTGTCGGCGAACATCGCGTCATCCTCGGTCGGGAAGCCTGCGATCAGATCCGCGCCGATCGCGATCTCCGGCCGGGCGGTCTTGAGCCGATCGACCAGCGCCACGCTCTCGGCACGCGCGTGGCGGCGCTTCATCCGCTTGAGGATCATGTCGTTCCCCGCCTGGAGCGAGAGGTGGACATGCGGCATCACCCGCGCTTCCTGCGTCAACAAGGCGAACAGCCGGTCATCGATCTCGACTCCGTCGAGCGACGACAGGCGCAGGCGCTCGAGCGCGGGCACATGCCGCAGGATCCGTTCGACCAGCAGCCCGAGGCTCGGCGCGCCCGGAAGGTCGGGGCCGTAACTGGTCAGGTCGACCCCGGTCAGCACGACTTCGCGATGCCCCGCATCGACCAGCCCAGCGATCTGGTCGATCACCGCGCCCGCCGGGACCGAGCGACTGTTGCCGCGCCCATAGGGAATGACACAAAAGGTGCAGCGATGGTCGCAGCCATTCTGCACCTCGACAAAGGCGCGCGCGTGCGTCGCGAACACGGCCGCCAGTTGCGGCGCCGTGTCGCGTGCGGTGAGCATATCGCCGACGACCACCGCTTCGTCCGAAGCCCACGCCGCAGCCGAGCGTTTCTCGACGTTACCGAGCACCCGGTCGACTTCGGGCATCGCCGCGAAGCTCACAGGGTCGATCTGTGCGGCGCACCCGGTGACGACGATCTGCGCGTTGGGTCGGTCGACGCGTGCGCGGCGGATCGCCTTGCGGGTCTCTGCAACCGCGCTGTTGGTGACCGCGCAACTGTTGATCACCACCGTATCGCCGCCGACCGCAAGCGCGCGAATCGCTTCGCTTTCTGCGATATTGAGACGGCAGCCAAGGCTGATGATCCGCGGTTCGGGCATGGCGGCGATCTAGGGACGGTACGGGGCGAAGTCCATGCGTGGCACGCCCCCCGGTTCAGGCGCTACGCCGCGTGTCCGTACCGGATACGGCAGCGATCCCGGCTGCGGGCTTCTGCAACAGGCGGCGCTCGGCCAGCAGGCGGCGCGTGTTCGCCACGCTCATCGGCTGGCCGTAGAGGTGGCCCTGTCCCATGGCGCAGCCCAGCATGCGCAGGCGCTCCTCGATTCGGATGTCCTCGATCCCCTCGGCGGTGATCGGCAGATTGAGGCTCTCGCCCAGGCGGGTGATCGCCGTGACGATCGCGGTGCTTTCCGCGCTGCGCTCGATCGACATGATGAGGCTGCGATCGATCTTGACGTGATCGAACGGCAGCGCGCGCAAATGCGCCAGCGCGGAGAAGCCGGTTCCGAAATCATCCAGGGCGATCCGGACTCCCTGATTCTTGAGGCTTCCGACGATCGACTGGGTCAGGGCAAGATTGTCGATCAACGCGGTCTCGGTGATCTCGATCTCGAGCCGGTTTGCCGGGAATCCCGTTTCGGTCAGGACCTTGATCACCTTCTGCGCCATCCACGCATCGCGGAACTGGAGCGGCGAGAAGTTGACCGAAAGCGACAGGCCCGCATCCCAATCCCGCGCCGCATGAAACGCCTGCTGCATGAGCGACATCGACAGGTCGCTGATCAGCCCGGTCTGCTCGGCGATCGGAATGAACACCGAGGGGCTGATCATCCCTCGCGTCGGATGCGCCCACCGGGCGAGGACCTCGAACCCGGTAATCCTCCCGCTCACCAGATCGACCTGCTGTTCGAAATAGGGGACGATCTCACCGTTGGGGATTGCGTTGCGCAATTCGGTTTCAAGGTCGTTGCGCGCCTTCAACTCGCGCTCCATCGACTGGTCGAACCAGGCGAACCGGTTGCGACCGGCGTTCTTCGCCGCGTACATCGCGGTGTCGGCCGACCGCATCAGCGCATCGAAGCCAGCGCACCCGGTGTCGGACCGCGCAATGCCGACGGAGGCCGAGATATGAAGATGCAGGCCATCGGCATGGAACGGGCGCGCCAGCCGCGTGACGATGGCTTCCGCCACCTGTTCGACTTGCGCGGGCAGCATCGGATCGAACGGGAATGCGCAGGCAAATTCGTCGCCACCCAGCCGCGCTGCCACCGCAAATGGAGGCATCGCTTCGGCAATCTCGCGCGCGACCGCCTTCAGCAACGCATCGCCCGTGGCGTGCCCATGCAGATCGTTGACCATCTTGAAGTAATCGAGATCGAGCAGGAGCAACGCCATCGCGGTCTGGCGACCCGTGGCTTGTCCGAACCCGGTGGCCTGCCCGAACATCTTGGCCCCGGTTTCCGCGAGGCTGCGGCGGTTGAGGAACCCGGTTAGCGGGTCCTTCGCGGCGAGTTGATGCGCGCGTTCCTCGGCGGCGGCGCGCACGTCGACCTCACGCAGCAAGAGACGGTTGTGCCGCCAGCCGATCAGGATCAGCGCGATGTTGAGCAACAGTGCGATCACCAGCGCCTGGTCGATCTGTTCGCCGCGACCGAGATAATGTTGCAGCGCGTTGGACATGGCTGCGCTGCCGAGCGCGACGAACAACAGGATCGCCCCAGTCGTGATGGCACCATTGACCACGCCGGGCGCCAACGACGTCCGGACGCTTTCTGCCTCTTCCTGACGGAATCCTCTGTCGCGTCTCATCATTTAGGATCAACCTTCCGTGCGTCGCCCATCTCACGGGATACATGTACAGGTGGTTAAACCCCGAGAGTTGCAGCGACGAACGCGTTGATGTAAGGGACGAACCGATCGCTCCACCGTGAAGCGTGAAGGCTGTCCTGCGGGACTACGCCGGCCGACGAGGTTTCGTCCGCCGGCGCTCTTTGCGTTACGCGGCGGATGCGCTGAATTGGAAGGGTTTTTTCGGATGTTCGAGAGCCTGAGCGACCGCCTTGGCGGTGTGTTCGATCGGTTGCGGGGGCGCGGTGCGCTGACCGAGGCCGACGTGCGTGCGGCGATGCGCGAAGTCCGAGTCGCGTTGCTCGAGGCCGACGTCGCGCTGCCGGTGGCGCGCGATTTCGTCGATCGCGCGACCGAGCAGGCGGTCGGCCAGAACGTGCTGCGTTCGGTCACGCCGGGGCAGCAGGTCGTCAAGATCGTCAACGATGCGTTGGTCGAGATGCTGGGTGCGGAAGCGTCCGAGCTCGAACTCGACGTCTCGCCGCCCGCGATCATCATGATGGTCGGCCTGCAGGGCTCGGGCAAGACGACGACGACCGCCAAGATCGCGCTGCGCCTCGCCAAGCGGCAGGGCAAGAAGGTGCTGATGGCGTCCTTGGACGTCAACCGCCCGAACGCGCAGGAGCAGCTCGCCGTGCTCGGCACGCAGGCCGAGGTTTCGACCCTGCCGATCGTCGCGGGGCAGCAGCCAGTCGATATCGCGCGGCGCGCGGTGCAGGCGGCGAAGCTGCAGGGCTTCGACGTGCTGATGCTCGACACCGCGGGTCGTCTCCACGTCGATCAGGCGTTGATGGACGAGATGCGCGCGGTCGCCGAGGTGACGAAGCCGACCGAGATCCTGCTCGTCGTCGACTCGCTGACCGGGCAGGATGCGGTCAACGTCGCGCAGAACTTCTCGGATCAGGTGCCGCTGACCGGCGTCGTGCTGACCCGGATGGACGGCGATGCGCGCGGTGGTGCGGCGCTGTCGATGCGGGCCGTCACCGGCAAGCCGATCAAGTTCGCGGGCATGGGCGAAAAGCTCGAGGCGCTCGAGGCGTTCGATCCGAAGCGGGTCGCGGGCCGGATCCTCGGCATGGGCGACGTCGTCGGCCTCGTCGAGCGTGCGGCGGAAGCGATCCAGGTCGAGGACGCCGAGAAGATGGCGGCCAAGCTCGCCAAGGGCGAGTTCGACCTCGACGATCTGCGCGCCCAGCTTGGGCAGATGCGCCGCATGGGTGGCCTGGGGGCGCTCGCGGGGATGATCCCCGGCATGGCCAAGGCCAAGCAGGCGATGGCATCGGGCGCGATGGACGAGAAGATCCTCGTGCGCTTCGACGCGATGATCACGTCGATGACGCCCAAGGAGCGCCGGAAGCCCGAACTGCTCAACGCCAAGCGCAAGATCCGCGTCGCCAAGGGCTCCGGCACGACCGTGCAGGACGTCAACAAGCTCCTGAAGATGCATCAGGAAATGGCGAACGCCATGAAGAAGATCAAAAAGATGGGCGGGCTGAAAGGCATGGCCAAGCTGTTTGGTGGTGGCGGCGGCATGGGCGGTCTGGGCGGCGGTGGCGGCCCGGATGGCGCGGGTGGCCTCGGCGGTCTCGGCGGGATCGACCCGTCCAAGATGTTCAGCGGCGGTGGCGGGGGTCTTCCCGGCCTCGGCGGCGGCCAGACGAAGCTCCCTCCGGGCTTCGAGAATTTGCTCAAGAAGAAGTGATCGCCATGCGGCCGCAAGCCGCTGGCAAAACCAAAGACCGAAGAAGAAGGAAGTAGTTTACAATGGCAATCAGCATTCGTCTGTCGCGTGGCGGCTCCAAGAAGCGTCCGTACTACCGCATCGTCGTCGCCGATGCGCGCAGCCCGCGCGACGGCAAGTTCATCGAGAAGCTGGGCACGTACAACCCGCTCCTCGCCAAGGACGACGAGAAGCGCATCATTCTCGACGCCGACCGCGCGAAGCATTGGCTGAGCGTCGGCGCGCAGCCGACCGATCGTGTCGCACGCTTCCTCGACGTCGCGGGCATCCGTGAGCGCGCTGCACGCAGCAACCCGAACAAGGGCAAGCCGGGCGAGAAGGCTACCGAGCGCGCAGAAGAGCGTGAGAAGAAGATCGCCGACGCCGAAGAGGCAAAGGCAGCAGCAGCGGCAGCCGCCGCTGAAGCAGCCGCAGCGCCTGCGCCTGCCGAAGCAACCGAAGATGCGACCAACGAGGGCGAGAGCGCCTCGGCACCGGTCGAAGGCTGATGTCGGCCGACTCCCCCGTTACGCTGGCCGTCGTGATCGGCGCGCATGGGGTTACGGGGGAGGTGCGTCTCAAGGTCTTCACCGAAGACCTTGGGCAGTACAAACTGTTCAACGGCGGCGCACTGACGCTCAAGTCGGTGCGCCCCGGCAGCAACGGCGCAATCGCACGGATCGCCGAAGTCACCGACCGCAACGCCGCCGAGGCGATGCGCGGGACCGAGCTGACCGTGCCGCGCTCGGCGCTCCCGCCCTTGGAAGAGGGCGAATATTATCATGCCGATCTGCTCGGCCTGCCGGCGGTATCGCTGGAGGGTGAGGCGCTCGGCCATGTCGTCGCGATCGACGATTTCGGCGCGGGCGACGTGCTCGAGATCGAACGACCCGACAAAAAGCGCTTCATGATCCCGATGAACGCCGAGGCGGTTCCCGAGTGGAACGCGGAGCGCGTGGTCGTGGACGGGGCGTTCATCGTTTAACCTGAATGCGGACGACCGGCGCGTAAGGCCCGGTCAACGCCTTCTGTTCTCCTGCGAAAGCAGGAGCCCAGGGTTACGCGTACCTCGTGCCGTTGTTCTGCTGGACCCTGGGTTCCTGCTTTCGCAGGAACACGGTGGGGGTGTTACGCCGCCTCGTTGAACTGCAGGCTGGCAAGCCGCGCATAGAGGCCATTCTGGCCGATCAGCGCGCCATGCGACCCCTGTTCGACGATCTGCCCATCACGCATCACGATGATCCGCTTCGCCGCGCGCACGGTCGCGAGGCGATGTGCGATGACGAGCGTGGTGCGGTGGTCCATCAACCGCTCGAGCGCTTCCTGCACCAGCCGTTCGCTTTCCGCATCGAGCGCGCTGGTCGCTTCGTCGAGCAGCAGGATCGGCGCATCGCGCAGCAATGCGCGCGCGATCGCGACGCGCTGGCGCTGCCCGCCGGACAGGCGCGCGCCGCTCTCACCGAGGAACGTGTCGAGCCCTTCGGGGAGCTTGCGCAGGAATTCGGCGGCATTGGCGGCCTCGGCGGCGGCCCATAACTCGTCGTCATGCGCGCTCCAGCGACCGTAGCGCAGATTGTCACGCGCGGTCGCGCCGAAGATCACGGTCTCCTGCGGCACCATCGCAATTCGTGCGCGAACTTCCGCCGGATCGGCATCGCGCAGGTCGACACCGTCGATCCGCACCGCGCCCGCATCGGGATCGTAGAAGCGCTGGATCAGCTGGAACAACGTGGTCTTGCCCGCTCCGGACGGGCCGACGATCGCGACCGTCTCGCCGCTCAGGATATCGAGCGAGAAGACGTGGAGCGCGGCGACGTCCTGCCGTGTCGGATAGCGGAATTCGACATGATCGAACGACACCGTGCCGCGCGCAGGAACGGGAAGAACGGCGGGCGCCGCCGGGGCAGCGATCTCGGGTTCTTCGTTGAGCAGTTCCGCAAGCCGCTCGGCAGCCCCCGACGCGCGCAGCAGGTCGCCGTAGACCTCGGTCAGCGCGCCGAACGCGCCCGTCACCAGACCCGCCGTGAAGATGAACGCGGTCAGCGCGCCACCCGTCAGCCGTCCCGCCGAAACGTCCGCGAGCGTCGTCCACATCAGCAGCGTCACCGCCCCGAAGATCAGGCCGATCACCAGCGCGGTCATGATCGCGCGGATCCGGATCCGGCGCTTGGCGGCGGCGAAGCTGCGTTCGACCGCACCGGCGAAGCGTTCGGTTTCGCGCTGTTCCTGGCCGAACGCCTGGACGATTTTCATCGCGCCGAACGTCTCGACCGCCATCGCGCCGATGTCGGCGATGCGATCCTGGCTGGAGCGCGAATAGGCCTGCACGCGGCGCCCGAGGAGCACGATCGGCAGCACCATCACCGGAATACCGAGCAACAGCAGCCCGGCAAGCTTCGGCGCGAGCGCGAACAGCGAGATGATCCCGCCGATCCCGGTCAGCACGTTGCGCAGCGCGACGGACACGGTGGTGCCCACCGCATTCTCGATCTGCGCCGTATCCGACGTCAGCCGGGAGGCGACTTCGGAGGGGCGATTCTCCTCGAACCAGCGTGGCGCGAGCCGGAGCAGGTTCGCCTGGACCGCGGTGCGGATGTCCGCGACGGTCCGCTCACCAAGCCATGATACGAAGTAAAAGCGCACCGCCGTGGCGATCGCCAGCACCGCGACGAGCCCGAACAGGCCGTAGAACACCCGATCGATATGTTCGGAATTGCCCGCCGAGCTGAACCCGCGATCGATGACCGACTTGAAGGTCCATGGAATGTACAGCGTCGTCGCGGACGTCGTCAGCAACGCCAGCAGCGCGATCGTGAGTTGGGCCGGGTAGCGCGACCCGTAATGCCAGATCATCAGCAAATTGCTGAGCTTCCGACGGCCGGGTGGCGCGGTATCGCTCGCATTGGGGTTGGGCTGGGGCGCGGCTTGGACGGGGTCTGCCATGGCGAACGCCTAGCAGGGACGGACGAGCGCCTCAATCGGGGTGCATCGTATTCCTCTGTTGCGCGTAGTAGCGCTGAACGCCATTCGTCCGGTTGCGGGACTGCGGATGCATATGGTGATAGAATCGTAAGCCCGGTATGCTAGAAGGCCGCTTATGCTGTACAATGCCTATGAAATTCAGAAGTCCATGCTCGCCGGAGCGAGCGCCATGGCCGACTTCAGCGCCGGCTGGCTGAGCAACCCGTCCAACCCGTTCTCCTACTTCGGTGGCGGCGCGGTGATGGGGTCGGCGCTCGAGGTGTTCGCGCACGCCGCCGCGCCGCGCGGCAAGCCCGAGTTCGGGCTCGATACAACCGAGGTCGACGGCAAGACGGTTGCCGTGTCCGAGGAAATCGTTGCGCGCAAGCCCTTCGGCCAGCTCAAGCGGTTCGTCCGCGAAGGCGTCGAGACGGGACCAAAGCTGCTGATCGTTGCGCCGATGTCGGGGCATTACGCCACGCTGTTGCGCGGCACGGTCGAGCGGATGCTCCCGGTGGCGGACGTCTACATCACCGACTGGCGCGATGCGAAGCTGGTGCCGCTGTCGGACGGCAAGTTCGATCTCGACGACTACATCGACTATCTGATCGAATTCCTCGAGGCGGTCGGGCCGGGCGCGCACATGCTCGCGGTGTGCCAGCCGTCGGTGCCGTGTTACGCCGCAGCCTGTGTCATGAGCGCGGACAAGAACCCGTGCCGCCCCAAGACCCTGACGATGATGGGCGGCCCGGTCGACACGCGCGAAGCGCCGACCTCGGTCAACACGCTCGCGACCGAGCGCCCGCACAGCTGGTTCAGCCAAAACGTCATCGCGACGATCCCGGCGATGCATCCGGGTGCAGGGCGGAAGGTCTATCCGGGGTTCCTGCAATTGGCGGGCTTCATGTCGATGAACCTCGGCAGCCACATGATGTCGCATTACGAGATGTTCAAACATTTGGTCGTGGGCGAAGATTTGGAAGCGGCCGCGACCAAGCGCTTCTATGAGGAATATCGCTCGGTCTGCGACATGACCGCGGAATTCTACCTCCAGACGATCGACGTGGTGTTCCAGGACCATTCGCTCCCCAAGGGCACGATGACGCATCGCGGACGACCGGTCGATCCGGGTGCGATCACCGATATCGCAATCCTCGCGATCGAGGGCGAGAAGGACGATATTTCCGGGCTGGGGCAGACGCGTGCGGCATTGACGATCGCGACCAATTTGCCGGATGACAAGAAGCGTTATTACATGGCCGAGGGTGCCGGCCATTACGGGATCTTCAACGGGTCGAAGTGGCGCAACAAGGTCGCGCCGGTCGTCGAGGAATGGATGAAAGCGCACGGCTGAGGTTGCTTAGCGCCGTCCCCAGCAATCTGGCGTCAAAATGAACTCGTTTCAGAGTCCACCGCGCTGCGAGTCCGGTCCGAGCCTGTCGCACGGTGGATGCTGAAACAAGTTCAGCATGACGGCAGGCGGGAGGTAAGCGGCGGTCCTTCAATCAACGCCACTCTGGACACGTTTCAGACTTCACTGCATCGAAAATGCGGTCTGCGCGGGATCCCGGCACGTGGCCGGGATCCCGCAGCACTGTCTTAGGCCGCGGTCGTGCTGACCTTGGCGTGGCTGCTGCTCTCGTCTGCGGTAATCGTGCCGCCGAACAGCATCTTGACGCGACCCGTCAGCGAAATGTCGGTTTCCCACAGCTCAGCACTGTCGATGTCCATCCGCAACAGCGCGAGATTGGGGTCTTCCTTGCCTTGCGGGAACCAGGCCTCGACCTGCTTGCTCCACAGCTTGTCGATCATGGCCTTGTCGTTGTCCTGGCGGATCGTGCCGGCCATGCACGCGAAATAGTCATGCCCCTTGGACACGAACTGCGCCATCACCGCGCCGCCATCGGCCAAGCGATTGTCCTTGCCGGTGAAGAAGAACAAAGTGTCGACCAGATCCTTGTCGAGCTGCGCCATCAGCGGCTCGCTGTGCGACGATCCGTCGGCCTTGCCCACCATGAGGTAGGGGCTGTCGGCCATCTTCTTCCACAGCGTCTCTTTGATTTCCTGGGTGTCTGCCATGCGTGTCTCTCCTTGAGGATGGTTCGGGAAGGAAACGACGGGACGCTAGGTTGGTTGCCCTGCATTTTTCGCAGTGTCATGGGCAAGATGTCAGCGCATGTCGCGAAGATGATCGACTACCATAATGTGACAATGACGTACTTGAGAAAGACCATTTACATCCGAATTTGCGGATATCCAAAGTCTCCATTAGTCATTCTGTCGGCGGCAATCCGGCCGCTAAGATGAGAGGTGGACCTATGGCGGTCACCGATCTGTGCCTGATCTTGGGCGTGCTCTTCGCCTTCACGACCTTGGTCCTGAAGATCATCGAAATGGCACGCAAAGACTAGGGTGCACGGGCGGGGCTCGGTCTAGCAGCCGAGCCCCAAACGCATTGAGCCCCGGCTGCTAGCACAACCGGGGCCCGTTATGAGAGGCGCCTATGACATCGCCAATCCCTACATAGACGAAATGGGCCTCGAGTTCAATTACAGGACTTCGAACAGACCGGCGGCACCCTGGCCTCCGCCGATGCACATCGTCACGACGACGTATTTCGCGCCACGACGCTTGCCTTCGATCAGCGCATGGCCGGTCGCGCGCGCGCCGGTCATGCCGTAGGGATGGCCGATCGAGATCGCGCCGCCCGAGACGTTGAGCAGCTCATCCGGAATGCCGAGCTTGTCGCGGCAATACAGCACCTGCACCGCGAACGCCTCGTTGAGCTCCCACAGGCCGATGTCGTCCATCTTGAGGTTGAAGCGCTCAAGCAGCTTGGGGATCGCGAAGACCGGGCCGATCCCCATCTCGTCGGGCTCGGTGCCAGCCACCGCCATGCCGACATAACGGCCAAGCGGGGCGAGGCCGCGCTTCGAGGCGAGCGACTCTTCCATCAGCACCGAGGCGGACGACCCGTCCGACAGCTGGCTGGCGTTGCCCGCGGTCACGTTCATCCCCGGGCCCATCACGGGCTGAAGCGACTGGAGACCCTCGAGCGTCGTCTCGGGGCGGTTGCCTTCGTCCTTGGAGAGCGTGATCTCCTTGTGCGTGACTTCCTTGGTTTCCTTGTTCGTCACCGCCATCGTCGCGGTGACGGGGACGATCTCCGCGTCATAATAACCCGCGGCCTGCGCGGCAGCGGTGCGCTGCTGCGACTTGAGCGCATATTCGTCGCACGCTTCGCGGCTGATGTTGTAGCGCTTGGCGACGACTTCCGCCGTGCCGAGCATCGCCATGTACACGTCCTTGTGCATCGCGATCAGTTCGGGGTCGGCGGCGAAGCGCATCTGCGGGGTCTGGACGAGGCTGATGCTCTCGACCCCGCCGCCGATGGTGACGTCCATATTGTCGGTGATGATCTGCTTGGCGGCGGTGGCGATCGCCATCAGGCCGCTGGCGCATTGGCGGTCGACCGACATGCCCGGCACGGTGACGGGGAGGCCGGCGCGGAGCAGCGAGGTGCGGGCGATGTTGCCGGCCTGGTGACCTTGCTGAAGCGCGCAGCCGAACACGACGTCATCGACCATGCCACCGTCGATCCCGGCGCGCTCGACGGCGGCCTTGATCGCGTGGCTGGCGAGGGTTGGGGCAGGGGTGTTGTTGAACGCACCGCGATAGGCGCGGCCGATCGGGGTGCGGGCGGTGGAAACGATGACGGCTGAACGCATCGGACTTCTCCTTTTTAAAGCCCCTCCCCTTCAGGGAAGGGGTTGGGGGTGGGGACGTGGGATGCAGGCAGCCGGTACGTTCGCGGCACGGCCCCACCCCAACCCCTCCCCCGAGGGGGAGGGGCTTTTAAGAATCACACGAAAATCTGTGACATCCATTCGGCAATCATGGCGGGCTTCTGCTCGCCCTCGATCTCGACCGTGAATTCGTTGGTCTGCTGCCACTGGCCGGGTCGCTTCTCGATCAGCTCGAGCAACTTGAACCGACCACGCACACGCTTGCCCGAGCGCACCGGCTGGAGGAAACGAACTTTGTTGCCCCCGTAATTGATGCCCATCTTTACGCCATCGATCTGCACCGCATCGATGATCTTGGACGACAGCAACGGCATCAGCGACAGCGTCAGGAAGCCGTGCGCGATCGTGCCGCCGAACGGCGTCATCGCCGCCATCTGCGGATTGACGTGGATGAACTGGTGATCGCCCGTGGCATCGGCGAACTTGTCGATCATTTCCTGGCTCACCTCGACCCAGTCGGACACCTGCTCACTGCCGATACGGCTCGCCAGTTCCTGGATGGTAATCGTCGTCACGGCATTCCCCTGAAGGCGGCACACTAAAATAGTATCGATCGGGAAATGGCACCCGGGCGCGCTGCATGCAAGCACCGCAGAAACCCGCAACCGGAACATTACGAAGGCCGTAGCGTTAAGGTACAGGAATTCACGATCGAGTCGGTTGCCAAGAGCGAACCCGATGTTCAAAAACGCGCTTTCGACGATTCGGATAATACGTAATGCGAGGCGGGAGATGGGTCGAACGGACCATCTTTCGACACCATATCGTCACGAAAAATAGTCAATAGGAATGAAACCGTTCTTTCGACGGATGGCATCCCCGACGGATCGCTGCATACCCCTCCTACATTCTTCCAACATCGTATGGATGTCAGCGGGGCATTTGAAAATGCGAGTAGCTATGAAACAGCGGCCAGAAAATCGGGGCGAAATGTACGTAGTGCGCGACATGCGCACCAACGAGTGCGCGGCGCAGGACGTTGTGCCGCTCGACCATCTGGCACATCTCACCATGCGTGCGTTGCAGGTGTCGGTCGCGGTGATCGTGGTGGATGGCGGCGCGAACCGCTGGACTCAGCGCCAGGTGGGTGTGGCCGTCGACGGTGCGTGTCTTACCGTCGCGGATCGCGACCAAGGCTCGCTTGCCGTTCTGGCGAACCCGGTGACGGCGGAAACCGAAGGCTTCGCCTTTTATGTCGCGACGCCGCTTCGCGACCCGTTGGGTGTTCGGATCGGTACGCTCGCGGTCCTGGACGAACGGTTGCGGTCGGTATCCGAAGACGACCTGACGACGTTGCGGGAAATGGCGGGGGTTATCGAGCGCCTGGCGTGAGCGCTGGGGCGCTCAGGAGCGGATGGTAGACGCGACGCCCTTGCGCGTCAGTATGGCATCGCGCGCGGTTGGTTCGTCGCCAGTGCCGATGAGGAAGAATTCCACGGACAACATCCCGTCGTCGATCAATGTCTGGACAATCCGGACGAATGCCTTGGCTTCAGGCGAAAATTCACTTCCCAGCCGAGTAGGGGAGAGATTCACCGGATTGGGCCAACTCTTCCGAAGATAGGCAAGGGTCGCCTGATTAAGGCGCACCTCGATGCTATCCGGATCGTCGGGGACCCATTGCAAAGCCACTATTATTGCCCCCAATACAACGGCGTCGTGCTAAAATCCCGTCAGATGTATCTGGGATAGTTCCGTGCGCTCCAAGTATACGGGCAATTTATAGGTCAAGAACGGTTCAAAAGCCAGTCTGGAAGCATCCGTTTGGGTGTCGCACCTAATAATGAAATACTATCTCATACTAATGGTGTACGGCGCATTCTGTATATGATGCAGCGGCTATTGTCGTGGTTAACGCTGGTCCCCATCTTCGTCGACGGCGGAAGTGTTTGGCGTCGCGCCAGTTCCGTGACGGCGATCGGGTGAGGCGCGGTCGGCGGCAATTTTCGGATCGCCAGAGCCTGCTTCGGCGTCGGCGTCGGGCATTGCTGGCGGGTTGATGAAATTGGTCTGGGTCGGATAGGCGAGGGCGATCCCCTCGTCGTTCAGCCGACGCACGATCGCCAGGCCAAGCGTGTGGCGCGCATTGTAGAAGTCCTGGAACGCGGCGCTCGGGGAATCGAACTGCACGTCGAAATCGTAACTGTTGGCGCCAAAGCCGGTAAAGCCGCTGCGCACGAACTTCATGCCATGCGCTTCGATCAATTCCTTCAGCATCGACGGCAAGGCTTCCATCGTGTCGATCGGGGTCCACTGGACAACGCCGAGCACGAACACGACGCGCCGATATTCGCGCGAACTGTTGTTGATGATTTCCTTTTCAAGAAGCTGCTTGTTCGCAACGACGCGTTCTTCGCCGGTCACGCCGCGAATGCGCGTCGACTTCAGGCCGATCGCCTCGACCGTGCCTGCGGAAGAATCGTAGCTGATCGCGTCGCCGCGTCGGAACGGGCGATCGAAAATGATCGCAAGCGCGGCAAACAAATCCGCGAAGATGCCCTGCGCGGCAAGACCGATCGCGATGCCGCTGACGCCCAGCCCCGCCACCAGTCCGGTGACGTTGACGCCCAGATTGTCGAGCACGACGATCAGCGCGATCGCGAACACCGCGAAGCTGACGAGCAGGCGGATAATCCCCATCGCGCTGCCGATTGCTTCGCCGGTATAATGCTCGCTCCGCGTGCGATGCTCGATCGCGCCGAGGATCAGTTCGCGCGCCCAGATCGCCGCCTGGAACACCGCCGAGATGGTGAACAGGAAGTTGATGACGCGCGTGACGTCGGCGGGCGGGTTCGCAAACCCGATCACGAGTTTGGCGGCGAGCACCAGAATGAAGATGTTGCCGGTGCGCGTCACCGCCCGGCCGAGGACGATGCCCCAACCGCCCAGCTGCTTGTCGCGCTCGCACAGTCGGTGGCCCATGCGACGTGCGAAATGGAGCGCGATGACGATCGCGGCGCCAGCGGCGAAGGAAATCAACAGTTGCAGCCAGTAATCGCCGATCCACTCGACCGTCGTCCGGACGAGGCTCTGGACCTGGCTGTTGACGTCGCGCACGCGGATCGGCGGCAGGACGACCGCATGTTTAGTGCTCATGGTGTACCTCAGGCAGCGCCGGCGAGGATCGGCGTGCCGATGGTCGCCGTGCCATTCTCAAGAAAAGCGATCAGACCGCGCTCGACGCGGGTGAGATGCTGGGTCGATCGCGGCAGGCGCAATGCTGCGCGGAATTCGCTCTGGCCGTGCTTGGCGATGTCCAGCAGCGCCGGGTGGACATACGACTTGCGCGCGATCGCGGGCGTGTTGCCCAGCGCCTCGCATACCGGTTCCAGCATCGTCTTCAGGCTGATGTCGTGTTTCGAATTGGCGAGCGCTTCGAACGCCAGCACGCTCGCGCTCCAGGTGCGGAAGTGCTTTGCGGTGAAATCGCCGCCCATCGCGTCGCGGATATAGGCGTTGACGTCGGACGAGTTGACCGGGTGGCATTCGCCCTCGGCGTCTACCCAGCGGAACAGGTGCTGGCCCGGCAAGTCCTGGCACAGCTTGACGAACCGGCTGAGCGACCCATCGGTGATCGTGAGCATCCGCAACTTGCCCGACTTCGCCTTGAACTGGAGCTTGAGCGATTGCCCCTTTAGCGCCGCATGGCGCTTCCGCAGCGTCGTCGCGCCGAAACTCTTGTTCGACTTCACATAGCCTTCATTGCCGATGCGAACCTTACCGAGATCGAGCAGCCGCACCACGGCGGCGACGGCCATGTCCTTGTCGAGCCCACGGCGCTTCAGGTCGGTCTCGACCCTGGCGCGCAGCTTGGGCAATGCATGCCCGAACGGCGCGCACAATTCGTATTTCGCGGCCTCCTGCGTTTCGCGAAAGCCGGTGTGATAGCGATATTGCTTCCGGCCCTTCTCGTCCCAGCCAACCGCCTGGATGTGCCCGGTGGGGGAGGGGCAGAACCAGGCGTCCCGATATGCCGGCGGAAGGCCGATCGCGTTCAACCGCTCGATTTCATCGCGGTCGGTGACACGCGCTCCGTCCACGCCGTAATAGCCCCAGCCGTGCCGCATCTTGCGTCGCGTGATGCCGGGTTCGCTGTCGTCGTGATACGAAATCGTCGGTGTGGTTTGCGCCATGTCCGTAAGGAATGCACGGGTCGGCGCATCGTTCCGGAACAGGCGCGCGCGCTCACGGGTTGAGCACCGCGAGCCCCCGAGGCTTGTTCCCAGTCGAATTATCCAAGTACCGGAGATTGTCATGGCCGAGCTTTCGCAAGCGCACGTACTCATCATCGCGACGGACGGCTTCGAACAGGCCGAATTGTTCGAACCGCGGAAAGCGCTGCTCGACGCGGGCGTGAAGGTCACGCTCGCATCGATCAAGACCGATCCGATCCAGGGGATGGTGTTCGACGAAAAGGGCGACACGATCACCCCAGACACGACGCTCGACGAAGTCGACACCGAAGACTTCACCGCGCTGCTGCTGCCCGGCGGCGTCGGCAATCCGGACAAGCTGCGCATGAACGACCGCGCGGTCGAGATCGTCGAGGAATTCGCGGACGACGGCAAGCTGATCGCGGCGATCTGCCACGCGCCGTGGCTGCTGATCGAGGCCGACGTGGTCGACGGTCGCCGCATGACGAGCTGGCCGTCGCTTCGCGTCGATCTGGCGAATGCCGGCGCGGACGTGGTGGACGAGGAAGTCGTGCGCGACGGTCCGTTCATCACCAGCCGCAAGCCGGACGACATCCCCGCCTTCAACAAGGCGCTGCTGGCGGCGTTGCAGGAAGACCTGGACGATCAGGAAGCGGACGAGGACGAAACCGCGGACGCATAAGCTGCCGAACCGGCTCGCCGACGCGCGGCGAGCCGGTTCATCGCCGTTTGCGCAGGGCGTTCGACCCAGTGATAGAGCGCGAACGAACTCGCCAGGACCAAACAGAGATACAGCACGACGAGGGCAGGTGGAACGGCATGGGCGTCCCGCACCAGCGCCAGCTTGAACACGACGAACAGCAGGAAGTGCCCGAGATAGGTGGCATAACTGACCTCACCCAACCAGTGGAGCACTGGTCCCGCCAACGGGTTGCCGCTCCTGTCAGACGTGAGCGCCAGCGCTAGCAGCAATGCGGCGAACCCCAGCGGTACGCCAAGCGTTTCCGGAATCCCCAACCCGATCGACCCGACCGCCCCCGTTCCGAGGAGGACCGCGATCAGCGCGGGCCGGGCAGGGGCCTTTGACCACCGCTGCCACAAGCCGCAAACCGCGCCCCCGATCGCAAATTCGATCAGGCAGCGCCGCAGCCCGAAGGTCCAGATCTCGCTGCCAAGCGTCGCCGCGCCAGCCATGCCGAAGTGTAGCAGGACGCCCAGCGTGACGATCGCCGCCAAGACCAACGGAATCGGCATCCGGCGCCAGTCGATCCGCATCGCCAGCAGCGGGAACAGCAGATACGCTGCCCATTCGGTGCTGATCGACCAGCTCGGATCGTTCCACGCGAGATGATCGGTAAATCCCCAATTCTGCAGAAGCAGGACATGCAGCGGCAGCTCCGCAAAGGGGTAGGCACCGGGGTTGTGCTTGCCCACCATCGCCAGCACCAACGCCAGCCCGACCGCGCACGCCAGCATGAACCCATGCAGCGGCCAGATCCGCGCGAGCCGTCGCCACAGGAAACCGGGGATCGCCGCAATCCCATCCGCCCGCAGTCGGTCGCTCCAGCTCAGCCACAATACGAAGCCCGACAGCAGGAAGAAGAAGTCGACCGCGAGATACCCCTTGGCGAACACCGCAAGCCAGAAGGGCGGCAACCCCGCGATCGAAAGGCGAATATGATACAGCACGACAAACCACGCCGCGATCCCGCGCATCCCGGTCAGTGCGCGCAATTCGGGCCGGTTGCCGGTCACGCCGCCAGCTTCGCTGTACGGACCGGGCGCATCGGCCGGAACGCCTGCGACGCCCGCTTGCGCGCGAGGTAGGTGTCGAGCCCGATCTGCGCGCCGATCAGCATGTAGACAAACGGCTGGAACGCGATCGCGATGAACGCCGCCCCCAGCAGATAGACGATATGCGCGGATTGCAGCGCGCCCGCGAGCGGGGCGATCCACGCGTCGCCCATATCCGGCTTGGCGTAGCGTCGGCGCAGCACCTCCATCCGCAGCAGCCCGCCCAAGTTGATCATCGCCCAGATCGCGAGGCCGGGGAAACCCTGCTCGCCGATCATCTCGAAATAGGCGCTGTGGAACGCGCGCGCCCTGTCGACCGTCAGCTTGCGGTCGACGGTCGCGTTGGTGCCGTCGCCTTCGACCTTTTCGGTGTCGTAGCGGATCTGGTTCTGGCGATACATTTCGAACCCGCCGCCCAGCGGATGCTCTTTTGCATACTCCCACGTCCAGCCCCACACCGCGAGCCGGGTCGAGGCGGATTCGTCCCCCTTATAGGTCTTGATCGTCCCCATCCGCTCGGTGAACGCGCTCGGGAGGAACGGCACCGCGACCATGCCCGCGGCGGCGATCAGCCCGAGATACAGCAGCTTGCGCTTCGCATCGCGCAACATCAGCAGCGCGACGAGGCCGATGCACAACAGCCCGGTCCGCGTCGACGTGCCGACCGGGATCAACAGGCACGCGAACACCAGCGCATAGCAGAACGCCGTACCCTTCCAGCCCGGCGGGAAGATCGTGCCGTGTCGCGCAAACCACAGGATCAACGGAATGATCGCGACCGCCACGGTCGAGATGGTCGATCCTTCGTACAGCCCCGAATTGTTCGAGACCATCAGGTTGAGCGTGCCATAGCCGCCCCCGCCGCTGGCGATCGTCTTCAGGCCACCGACGATGATGATCGAGGATGCCGAGGCGATCATCACCAAGAGCAGCGCCTCGATCCGAAGCTTGGTGCGCAAGGTGAGGGGGAGGAAAGCGGCGAACGCCAGTGTCTTCCACACCCATGCCCATTTCTCCAGCGCCTCGACCGGAAAGTCCGCGCTGCGCGTCGTGAGGCCGCAATAGAGCAGCAGCAGGACGATCAGCGCCTGCCGCGGCGCGAACCGCACGTCGCTTTTGTCGTCCGCCAGCGCGAAGCCTCCAACCGCCAGCGCCACCGCGATCAGCGAAATCGGGATCGTGTTGAGCAGCAGGTAGGTCAGACGCTGCGGGGAGACGATATCGATGTAGACATAAGCGAGAACGAACAGGAACGGGCGCCGGAACCCCGCCGCAAAGAAAGCGGCGAGAAACGCGACGAAGAACAGGTCACGCACGCGGCCGCGCCCGTGTTTTCCGGAAAGGCTTTGCGGGGGGCGGCGTCGGCTGGTCCGCAGGCGCCGCTTCGGCATCAAGATCGGGGCGGCGCAGCAACAGCCAGACCGTCAGCGCGATCAAGCCATGGCTGATCGCGAGCGCGAAATTGTCGATCATCCTCCGCCATACCTTTCCGCCGTCCCCGGACCGGGGCGTTGCGCGCCACGCCGGATCGCCCGGCTATCGAGCGCCGTCCTAACCGCGCTCCGGTTGAGGCTCCGTTAAACACTGCTGCGCTATCGGACGGGCATGCGGATTCTCCACATCCTAGATCATGGCCTGCCGCTCCACAGCGGCTACACCTTTCGCACGCGGGCGATCCTCAAGAGCCAGATGCGACGAGGCTGGGAGGTCGCGGCGGTAACGGGGCCGCGCCACGGGGATTCGGCCGCAATTGCCGAGACGGTCGACGGGATCGATTTTCACCGGACCGCACCCGTGCGGAAAACGCTGCCGGTCGTGCAGGAATTGCACGAAATCTACGCCTTTTCGAAGCGAATCGACGCCGTTGTGGCAGAATTCCGTCCGGATGTACTGCACGCGCATTCGCCAGTGCTTGACGCGCTCGCCGCGCTGCGCGTGGCGCGGCGCCGCAACTTGCCGCTCGTCTATGAGATCCGGGCGTTCTGGGAGGATGCGGCGGTCGGCAACGGCACCGGACGCGAAGGATCGCTCGTCTACCGCGCCACCCGCGCGCTCGAAACCCATGCGGTCCGTCGTGCCGATGCGGTCGCGGTGATCTGCGCTGGCCTGCAGATCGATCTCGTCGCGCGCGGGATCGATCGGAACAAGATTTTCGTCTCGCCCAACGGTGTCGATCTTTCGGTGTTCGGCGAACCCCTGCCATATGACACCGCGCTCGCCACGGCGTTAGGGATCACGGACGCCGAAGTCGTCGGG
Source organism: Sphingomonas sp. PvP055 (assembly GCF_040546365.1). NCBI lineage: Bacteria > Pseudomonadati > Pseudomonadota > Alphaproteobacteria > Sphingomonadales > Sphingomonadaceae > Sphingomonas > Sphingomonas sp. PvP055. The sequence continues at coordinate 3,067,057 of NZ_JBEPNS010000001.1, read as the reverse complement.
TTCATTGGCAGCTTCTACGATTACGAAGGGCTCGACGACCTGATCGCCGCAATGCCGCAACTCGTCGCGGCGCGCCCGAAGGTGCAGCTCGTCCTCGTTGGCGGCGGACCGGCCGAGGCAGCGCTGCGCGCACAGGCCGCGGCATCCCCGGTTGCGGACCATATCCGCTTCGTCGGGCGCGTGCCGCATACCGAGGTCGAGCGCTATTACAGCGTCACCGACATCCTCGCCTATCCGCGCAAGCCGATGCGGCTGACCGATCTGGTCACGCCGCTCAAACCGCTCGAGGCGATGGCGCAACGCCGGCTGGTCGCGGCCTCCGATGTTGGGGGGCACCGTGAACTGATCGAGGACGGCGTGACCGGTACGCTGTTCACGCCCGCCGATCCCGCCGCGATGGCGCTGGCGCTGGCGGGGTTGCTCGCCGACCGGCAAAGCTGGGAGCAGCGCCGCGACCGCGGACGCGCGTTCGTCGAGCGCGAGCGGGACTGGGCGCGCAACGTCGGCTGCTATGCGCCCGTTTACCAGAAACTCACCGATCCTCTGGCAAGGTTCACCCCATGGCCAACCGTTCCGATCCTAAACGCGTAATTCCCGTCGCACCGATCGTGGGGTCGATGGTCGGTGCCGTGGCGGCGGTCGCCTTCGCGCTCCTGCCGATGGCGCTGGTCGAGGACGTCGTGCTCGACAGCGGGATCGCCTCGGTCGTCGCGGCGGCGGCGCCACCGCTCGGCTTTACCGCGCGCTTGCTGCTCGTGGTGCTGGGGGGCGGAGGGCTTGGCATGATCGCGTGGCTTGCGACGTACCTGCTGCTGGGGCCGAGCGACGCGCCGATCGCCGGGGATGGGTTCGTGCTCAAACCCGCGAGGGAGGAGCCTGACGACGCCCCGATCCTGCGGCGGGCCGATGCGCATCCGGACGCGCCGTCCCGGCCTCCGCTTCGCGCCGACCGCGATCTTGGCGCCCGGCTGTTGGACGTGGCGCCACCATCGGGACCGGCGGTCGGAGATCGCGCGCCGGCGCCCGTGGCGGATGTCGACCGCCCGGCGGCGTTCGTTGCGGGACGCGCGATGCCGGACGATCTGGACCAGCCGCTCGCGGCCTACGCTGTCGTCGATCCCCCGGCACCGACGGCGGTGGCACCGAACAGGGACGATCCTGCCGAAACGATCCATGCGCTGCTCGATCGGCTCGAGCGCGTGCTGCAGCGGACTCCCGCTGCCCCGGTCGCGCTGCGCGACGGGACGCCCATCGCACCCGCTGCGTCACCGGCAAACGGATCGCATCCGGGGGCGTTCGAGGACACGCTCGCCACGTTACGCGCGCTGGCAATCCGCTCGGTCTAGGTTTCGACGGTCAGCACTTCGACGCCGAGCTCCGCGCGCTCACCAGTGCGCGTGATGGTCGTCACGGCCACGTCGGCGACCAGATGACCGCGCAGGGGCAGATCGACCTCGTCCAAGGCGGCGATCCAGCCCTCGATTCCCGGACCTTCGACCGACAGCGTCAGCCGGTGGCAAGCACCGACGAACGTCGCACTCGCCCAGCGGCGGGTTGCGAGCGCATACCACGACAGCACGAGCCCGTGCCGATCGGCATGCCGTTCGAGCGCGCGCCGCAGCAGCGTCGCGGCGTCGGGACCACGGCTCATCGTGATGCCTCATCGTGTTGCGCGAGGAAGGTTTCGATCCGTTGCACCATGCGCGCGCCGGGCTCGCGCCCGCGCCGCAGATCGTCGACCAGGCGGGGGTCGCCCACCGCAAGCCGCCCGAACTTCGTCCGCGGCATCGCCGTTGCGCGGAGATAGCAATCGATCTTGTGCAGCACCGACATGTTTGCCCTTCCCAGTTGAGTCGCTGTATGTTCACGATGTGTTCCGCAATCTCCAACTTGTCTAGGGAATTTCCTATGGTATCGTCGCGAGCATGAGTACGCTTGATCCCCGCGCGCGGCTGGAGGCTCTGATCGCCGAACATGGCGTGGGGTATGCGGCGCTGTCGCGAATGCTGCGGCGGAACGATGCGTATCTTCAGCAATATGTCCGGCGCGGTACGCCGCGTGTCCTCGCCGAGCGCGATCGGGCGTTGCTGGCGGCCTATTTCCGCATCGACGAGAGCGAACTGGGGGGCAAGCCCGCGCCCGTCATGGCCGCGATCCGACGCCTTGCGGTGGAGGCGTCCGCCGGCCCCGGCGCGATGGTCGATGTCGGCGAGAGCCGCGACGATGCGCGCACGATGCTGCTCGATCCGCGGCTTCTGGCCGATCTGCGGCTGGCCCCGGCCCATGCCGGCATGCTGACCGCGCGGGGCGATTCGATGGTGCCGACGATCGCAGACGGCGACGCGCTGGTGGTGGACGAACACGACCGCACGATCGGGCCGCGTCCGGCGATCTTCGTGGTGCGACACGACGGCCAGTTGCTGGTCAAGCGCGTGTCCCGACAGGAGGACGCCATCGTCGTCTCTAGCGACAATCCCGCTTATCCGGACATCGTCACCTCTGACGCGGTCATCATCGGGCGCGTCGTCTGGCTATCGCGCGCCTTGCGCTGAGCCGCTGCCGTCGGTTCAGCCGTCGCGTTTGCGATCCAGCAGCCATATCGCAAGCGACATGGCGATCCCCGCCGCTAACCCCGCGAGAAACCCGCGCGTCGGCCCGAGCGGCGTGAACAGGCCGACCGCGACACCGACGATCGCACCCAGCGCAATCAGGAAGCCACCGGCAAGCGGCGAGCGGGGCGGGCGGGAAGCAGGCATGATCGTGCGTCTGCCATGTCCCGCACGCAGACACCAGCGTCCCGAAGCGGGAAGCGTGGATCAATCGGAACAGGAACCGGAAAATGACCTGTTGCCGACCAGTGACGTGGCCGACAAGAGTTGGTAGGCGCCCCCCAGTTCCAGGTGGTTCTTGCGTTGCCTCCGGACTTTGTGGAGCCAGAATGCAGCAACTTCCCTACCTTGCCGACCGCGCCGAGTTCACCGACGCGACCGACTTGATCACCATGTTCGGCACCGGCGCGCGGACCGAAGCCGCTGCCCGCGCGGACCGCAGTCGGGATCTCGGCAATTATCTCCACTTCTGCCGCTGGCGGCAGATCGAACGGTTGATCGGCTGGCTTTCGTCCGACCGCGCGATCGGCACGGTCCACTAAGCCGGATCGGCAACCCCTCTGTCGTTTCGTGGATTGCCGGGCTAGGAGGGCGGCCATGTCGTTTCCGGTTGGACGACGGGGCCAGTTGCTTGCCGCCGTCGGGGTCTTTGTCGTGGGGTGTCCGGGGGCGGTTGCACAGGTGCGTCCGGCAGCGGGGCAGACCGATTCGGTCGCCGCGCCGGTCCTGATTCCTACCGAACCCCAAACCCTCGACCCGCAATCGCCGATGGCAGCATTGCCGGGGCTCGGCGTCGATTGGCCGGATCTAGCAAAGGCACCGACCGAGCCCGTGGCGGCACCAAGCGCTGCCACGCTGACCGGCGAAGTTCGCTACAGCTACCGCGTCGACGGAATCGACAGCGTCGCCAGTACGCTGTTGCGCGAACGGTTCGATCAGTTGTCGACGTTGCGGGCGAATGACGGCCAGCCCGCCAATGCCGCCCAGCTCGATCGCCGCGCGCGCGAGGATGCGACGCTGCTGACGTCGCTGTTAAAGGCGGACGGCTATTATGATGCGCGCGTCGCGACGCGAGTCGAACCCAATGCGGTTCGCCCTTTGGTCGTGCTCGATGTCGATCCGGGCGTCCTGTACACGTTCAGCGGCGTAACGCTGACCGGCCTCACTGCGGCGGGCGACAAGAAAGCGTTGCTGCGCGACGCCTTCCGGTTGCGCGCCGGGGATCCGGTCAATTCCGATAGCGTCGTCGCTGGCCAAACGGCATTGACGACGACGATCACCGACAAGGGCTTCCCGTTCGCTGTGATCGCCGACCCGGCGATCGTCGTGGATCGCGCGGCGCGCACCGCGACGCTTGATCTCGCGGTCGTGCCGGGGGCGGAGCGGCGGTTCGGTCACGTCGTCATGATGTCCGGGCAACAGGTGTTCGATGCGGATCACGTGCAGGAAATCGCGCGCTTTACGCCAGGCAACCTTTATGACGCCTCCGCGCTGGTCGATCTTCGGCGGGCGTTGATCCAGACTGGGCTGGTGTCGACGGTCAAGGTCGAGCCGGTCGAGGGCAAGACCCCCGGCACAGTCGACATCGCGGTCGGGGTCGAACGCGCGCCGCCGCACACGATTGCCGGCGAAATCGGCTACGGCACCGGCGAAGGGGCGCGATCCGAAGTGAGCTGGACGCACCGCAACCTGTTCCCGCCCGAAGGCGGGCTGACGTTGCGCGGAGTGCTGGGCACGCAGGAGCAATTGGCGAGCGTCATCTTCCGCCGCAACAACTTCAAGGGACGCGACCGGATCCTGACCGGGTCGATCACCGCATCGAACCTCAAGCGCAACGCCTATCAGGCGCGCACCTTCGGGCTCGCGGCAAGCCTGGAGCGGCAGACCAACATCTTCTTCCAGAAGAAATGGACCTGGTCGCTCGGCGGGGAATTGCTCGCATCGGACGAGCGCGACGTGATCGTGTCGACGGGTGCGCCGCGGCGGCGGACCTATTTCATCGGCGCGCTGCCCTCGACGCTCACCTATGACGGGTCGGACGATCTGCTCAACCCGTCGCGCGGGTTCCGTCTGAGCGGGCGCTTCTCCCCCGAGCTTTCGCTCCAGGGCAACGTGTTCGGCTATTCGCGCGTCCAGCTCGACGCGAGCACGTATCGCAGCGTGGCGAAGGGCACCGTGCTCGCTGGGCGCATCCGCATGGGGACGATCGTCGGTGCGCCGCGCGATGCGATCGCGCCGTCGCGGCGTTTCTATGCGGGCGGCGGCGCGTCGGTGCGCGGCTATGGCTATCAGGATATCGGCCCGCGCGATCCCAACAACGATCCGATCGGTGGGCGCAGCCTTTCCGAATTCTCGATCGAAGCGCGGGTGAAGGCGTTTGGCAATTTCGGGATCGTGCCGTTCTTCGACGGCGGCAACATCTACACCAGCGCGCTGCCGAGCTTCACCGGCATGCGCTACGGCGCCGGGATCGGCGTGCGCTATTACACCAACTTCGGCCCGATCCGGATCGACGTCGGCACGCCGGTCAACCCGGTCAAGGGCGATCCGCGAGTCGCGGTCTATGTCTCGCTGGGACAGGCGTTTTGACCGAGCCGGTGCCGCCCGAAGCGATCGAGACCCCCGCTGCCGTGCCAAAGCGGCGGCATTGGGGGCGGATCGTGCTGGGGGCTATCGTCGGTCTGGTGCTGCTCGCGGTCGCGCTGGTGGGGATGCTCGATACCGGGATCGGCCACCGTTTCCTGACCGACCGGATCGCCGCGCTGCGCCCGGCGAACGGCTTGCGCTACCAGATCGGGCGGATCGAGGGGTCGATCTACGGCAAGGCCAGGCTGATCGACGTGCGCATCCGCGACCGTCGCGGGCTGGTGTTCGCCGCCCCCCGGGCGGAGCTCGACTGGGCACCGTTGCGGTGGGTGCACAACCGGCTCGACATCACGCGCCTGCACATTGCGCAAGCGCGTCTCGAACGTTTGCCCGACCTGATCCCCTCGACGCGGAAGGCACCGATCCTGCCGTCGTTCGACATCCGGATCGGATCGCTGTCGGTGGACCGGCTCGTGCTCGCGAAGGCCGTTACGGGCACCGAACGCGTGGGGCGTCTCGCTGGCCGGGCGGACATCCGCAATGGCCGTGCGCTGATCGACCTGAAGGCGGCGGTCGCGGGAAGCGATACGCTGCGGCTCAGGCTGGATGCCGCCCCCGATCGGAACATGTTCGACGTCGCCGCTTACGCGCGTGGGCGGGCGGATGGCGTGCTCGCGAAGCTGGCGGGGTTCGCCCGGCCGATCGCGCTCGATATCGCCGGGCGCGGGACGTGGAAGCAATGGGATGGCCATGCAATCGCGGATATCGGCACGGTCCGGCTGGTCGACCTGAAGCTGACCAACCGCGCAGGAACCTATGCGCTCGACGGCGTGCTGATCCCCGCGCCGCTGTCGCACGGTAAATTGCAGACCCTGTCGACGCCGCGCGTGCTGACGCATGGCAGCGCGACGCTGGTCGATCGCCAGTTGAAGGGCACGCTGTCGCTGCGGTCGGGGTCGCTGAACCTGACGGGCGACGGGACGCTCGATCTCGCCGCGAACGCGTTCCGCTCCGTCCGGCTGCACGCCGTGCTGCTGCGCCCGAGCGGACTGTTCCGCAACATGAGCGGCCGCGCGATCGAACTGCGCGTGCTGCTCGATGGCGCGTTCGCCACCGCGCGGTTCGATTATCGGCTCGCCGCCAAACGGTTCGCGTTCGACGATACCGGGTTCGAGGATGCGTATGCCGCGGGCAGCGGACGCCTGTCCAAGACGCCGGTGCTGGTCCCGATCCGGTTCGTCGCCAAGCGCGTGACCGGGGTGGGCGACGTCGCGGGCGGGATCCTGCGCAATCTCACGATGCAGGGCGTGCTCCGTGTCACCGCGACGACGGTGACGGGCAACGCGATGCGGCTGACCTCGGACAAGCTCAACGGCCGGTTCGATCTGCAGCTCGACCTGCGCAACGGACGGTATGAGATCGCGCTCAACGGCGGGCTGAAGCGCTATCTGATCCCCGGTCTGGGCATCGTCGATGTCGCGACGGTGCTCAAGGTGGTGCCCGGTTTGGACGGACACGGCACGCGCGTGATGGGGCAGGGGACCGCGCAGATGGTCCGGCTCGACAACGCCTTCTTCCGTTCGCTCGCGGGCGGGTTGCCGCGGATCGTCACCGGGCTTGAGCGGACCACCGATGGCGTGCTCCACCTCAACAACCTCGTGCTGACCGGGCCGCAGATCCGCATCACCGGAAACGGCATCCGGCGGCGCGACGGGACGTTCCACTTCGAGGGAACGGGCACGCAGCAGACGTACGGCCCGCTGACACTCAAGCTCGACGGCAAGATCGACCGGCCGACGATTGATCTGGTGTTCCAGCGCCCCAACGAGACGATGGGGCTGCGCGACGTGGTCGCGCATCTCGACCCGACCGAGGCGGGCTTCGCGTTCACCGCAAGGGGCGGATCGCGGCTCGGGCCGTTCACCGGCAATGGCGCGATCCTGTTGCCCAAGGGCGGGGGCGGGACGATTGCGATCGCGGATCTCGCGGTCAGCGGGACGCATCTGTCGGGGCCGCTCGCGATCGTCGATGGCGGGTTCGACGGACGGCTCGCGGTGGCGGGCGGTGGCGTGACCGGGGCGCTCCTGTTCGCGCCGGTCGGCGACAACCAGCGGATCGAGGCGCATCTCGATGCGCGTGCCGCGACGCTGGCGGACGGCGTCACGGTCCGACGCGCGCGATTGGATGCAGTAACCGTCCTCGATCCGGCGGGAACCACGATCGAAGCGACGCTGACCGGCGGCGGATTGCGGCGCGGGTCGCTCGTCCTCGCGCGGTTCGGCGGCAAGGCGTCGCTGCGCGGCGGGGTCGGCACGATCACCGCGTCGATCGCGGGATCGGGCGGGCGCGCGTTCGATATCCAGTCGGTGACGCAGGTCACGCCCGATCGTTGTGTCGTATCGGCGCAGGGCACGCTCGACCGGCGGCCGATCAAGCTGGTGACGCCCGCAGAGTTCACGCGCGACGGGGAAGACGGCTGGCGGCTTGCCCCCACCAAGCTGACCTTTGCCGGTGGGGATGCGCAACTGTCGGGCCGCTTCACCCGCGGCGCCAACGCGATCGACGCGAAGGTGGCGCATATGCCGCTCGCGATCCTCGACATCGGCTACCCCGGCCTGGGGCTGGGCGGGAGCGCGTCGGGGAGCTTGTCCTATGCACAAGGCGGGACGAATCCGCCGACGGGCCGCATCGACATGACCGTCCGCGGGCTCACCCGCTCAGGGCTCGTGCTGACCTCGCGCCCGGTCGACGTCGGCGTGGCGGGGATCCTGTCGGCCGACCGGATCGCGGCGCGCGCGGTCGCCGCGACCGGCGGCAAGACCGTCGGGCGCGCGCAGCTGCTGCTCAACCTCCCCGCCGGGACCGATCTGGCGAAACGCGTGGAGGAGGCGGGCGTGTTCGCGCAACTCCGCTACGATGGCGCCGCGGACACGCTGTGGCGGCTCACGGGAATCGAGCTGTTCGACCTGACCGGCCCGGTCGCGATCGGCGCGGATGTCGGCGGGCGCGTGAGCAACCCGCAGATCAAGGGCGTCGTCCAGGCGCGCGGCGCGCGGATCGAAAGCGCGACGACCGGCACGGTGCTGACCAACGTGGTCGCGAACGGCCAGTTCGGCGGATCGCGCCTGACGATCGACACCTTCACCGCCGATGCGGGCAAGGGCGGCAAGGTCGTCGGCAAGGGCGCGTTCGATTTCGGCGCGAACAGCGGGTTCGACCTGTCGGTCCAGGCCGACCATGCGGTAATGATTGCGCGCGACGATATCGGCGCGACCGTGACCGGCCCCTTGCGCTTCCTGTCGAACAAGCAGGGCGGGACGATCTCGGGCGAACTCCGCCTCGACAAGAGCCGCTACCGGCTCGGCCAGGCGACCGCGGCGAGCGCGGTGCCGCAGCTCAACATCCGCGAGATCAACTTGCCCGGCGGCGGGACCGAAGACGACGAGGTCGCGCCCGCTCCGTGGCGGCTCGCGATCCACGCGCGCGCGCCCAACCAGCTGATCGTCTCGGGGCTCGGCCTGCGCAGCGAATGGTCGGCGGACCTGCAGATCGGCGGCGCCCCCGACAATCCCGCGATTTCGGGCCGCGCCGATCTGGTGCGCGGCAATTACGACTTCGCCGGGCGCACCTTTGCGCTGGAACGCGGCAAGATCCTGTTCACGGGTGACGTCCCCGCCAACCCCGCGCTCGACATCGCAGCGAATGCGAGCACCACCGGACTGAACGCCACGATCAACGTGACGGGGCCTGCGCTCAAGCCCGAGATCGCCTTCTCGAGTACCCCCGCACTGCCGCAGGACGAATTGCTGTCACGGCTGCTGTTCGGCACCTCGATCACCAACCTGTCCGCGCCCGAGGCGCTGCAACTGGCGTCGGCGGTGGCGGCGTTGCAGAACGGCAAGGGCGGGCTCGACCCGATCAACGCGGTGCGGCGCGTGGCGGGGCTCGACCGGCTGCGCATCGTCTCTGCCGACCCGCAAACCGGGCAGCGGACCTCGGTGGCGGCGGGCAAATATATCACCCGGCGTTTCTATGCGGAGATCGTGACGGACGGCGCGGGCTATTCCGCCACGCAGGTCGAGTTCCAGGTGACGCGCTGGCTGTCGGTGCTGTCGTCGATCTCGACGCTCGGGCGGCAAAGCGCAAACTTGCGGGTTTCCAAGGATTATTGAGGGCGGGGTAGCGCCGCGGCCGCTCTCCTCATGCTTTACGGCGGCCTGCAATCCGCAAGGTCGTCCGCCCGCGTTGTGAACCGGTTCGCAAGGGCGTGCACCGCTCGGCCGCAGATCGGCCTAAGCAGCGTCGTCTGAAATGCGCCCACGCGCGCGTAGCGCTGCCCGTAGCGGAAGATGCGATCGCGGCAATAAAGAAGAAATCGCGTGCTTATCCGTCGGTCTTGCGCGGCTCTCCTATACTAAAAATATCGATCAACCGTATCATCGCAAGACACATCGTCCTCTCCTGCTGGAAACAGCCGACGCGGGACGATGGCATAGAGGATTTAATCTTTGAAAACGCCTCTAAGGGCCGGGGTTGCACTTGCCGTGCTCATCCTCGCCACGCCCGCTCTTGCCCAAAACGCTTCGCCCGATCAGGCGGGTCTGGCCGCGCTCGTTCGCGCGCAGGCGAACGAGATCGCCGCGCTACGCACCCGCCTCGACAAGATCGAAGGCGAGCAGCCGACGACGGTAACACAGGCGCCGACCACCGCGCCGATGCGAGCGGTCCCGGTCGCCGGTCGTCTGCAGACCGCCAATGACGACGGTCTGGCAGAATCGTTCGCCCCCCAAATCATCGCCCCGGGTCTTGCGGACCAGACGGTCGCGCAGGCGCGTGCCGCCGCGATGAACACCGCGGGCGTCAAGACGGAATGGCGCGGCGGCCTGCCGATCTTCCGGTCCGCCGACGGCAAGTTCCTGTTCAAGATGCGCGGCCGCATCATCAACCACGTCAACTCCACCTTTGGGTCCAGATATGATGCGCGCAACATCACCACGACCGGCGCGCGCGCGTTGCGGATCGGGATCGAAGGCGCGGTCGGGCCGCACTTCTTCTATCAGTTCGAAAACGACTTTGCCGACAACGTGTCGGATGTCGGCACGATGTTCGTCGGTTGGCGCAACGATATCGGCAAGCTGTCCTACGACGTTCGCTTCGGCAACATGTTCAACGACCGCAGCTTCGAGGGCTCGGGCGGATCGGATGCGCCGCCGTTCCTCGAGCGCAACGTCGTCGCGACGGCGATCATCCCGCAGCGCGGCTTCTACGGCATCGCATTCATGCCGCGGCTGTTCTGGAGCACCGGACACGCGTCCGTCACGATCAGCGGCGATTCGGTCGATGCGAGCCAGGTGGTCGGCGATAGCCGCACCGTGATGGGCCGTGCGCACTGGAACCCGATCAAGAGCGATCGCGCGTTGCTCCATCTCGGGCTGTGGGGCTTTGACGAGAAGCTGGCGGTCGGCCCTGGTTCGCTCACGCGGAACACGGTCATCGGCGGGCGCTTCAATGGTACGCTTCGGGTCGGCAGCGGGACGCTGGTCGGTGGCACGGGGACGACCGGCTACGGCGCCGAAGTCGGCGGCTATGTCGGGCCGCTGTGGGTCATGGCAGAAGCGGGCCAGCGCCACGCACGCCTTAATGCGGGGCGTCCGGATTTCGTCAGCAAGGCGTGGAGCCTGTCGACCGGCTATTTCCTGACCGGGGACTTGCCGCCGTACAACCCCCGCCTCGGCACCTTCGCGCAGCCCAAGGTGCTGCGCCCCGTGTTCGAAGGCGGCCCCGGCGCGATCGAGCTGACCGCGCGCTACGAAAACCTCGATTACGCCAGCCTGGCGACGGGCGGCACGGGCTGGGCGGCAACGGCGGGGACCAACTGGTATCTCGACAGCGTGATCCGTCTCCAGTTCAACGTGATCCGCTGGCACACGGATAATCGCGCCGGCGCGTTTACCGGCGGTGATTCCGGCGAAACGGTGACGGGCGGGGTCGGGGTGACGTTCTAACCCGTCATTCTCGGGAGGTCGCGCGGACTGCACCGCGCGACCTCCGCAGAAAGGGCAAGTATCGACCGCATCGTAGGGTCGCGGGCGTTACCGGGTGAACAGATACCCGACGCAGAACAGAAAGACCGCACCTTCAAGCATACCGATCAGGACGTTTCCGGCGGCCTGAAGATACCCGATCCCCAGAACCTTCGCGAACCAGCGCGCTTCCACGATCCAGTAGTTCAACAGGGTAACGACGGCGAGCCAGCGGCCAATCGTCGCGAGCGACTGGTGATGATCGGCACCGAGGCTGGCGCTGAGGCTGAGACCGAGCGCGAAGACCGCGGCGGGATAGCATTGCTCGTAGAACGGCTGTTGCAGCGTCGCGCGATCGAGCTTCACCCCGCTGCGCCGGATAAGACGCGCCGCCAGAAACAGCGGGAAGGCGGCGAACACCACGACCCGAAGGACCAACGCACTTGCGTTGTCGTTGACGAGATCCGCCAGCCCATGGTGGTTGGCGATGATCAGGTCCGTCTGCCCCAAGGCCGTCGCGACCGTATGCGACAGCAGCAGCGACAGCGCGAGAAACAACGGCGGGCTCAGGACGGAGGAATATTGCTGGTCCTCCGGCAACGCGGCCTCGGCGTCGATCTCGGTCATGATGACGATCGGCCGAAACGTCGCCCGCCACAGCGTGATCGGGAAAAACAGCAGCCAGCTCATCACCTCATAGAGGAGTTCGTCCAGCGAATTGAGCCACTTCATGAAATCCATGCCGTATCATGGGCGAACCGTATCCGGCTCGCAACGGGGTCTTGCACTTCCGGACAAGAGGCGGTTTGGTGGAGGGGAGACAGGAGAAACGTAGATGCGACGGTCTATAGCATCGCTCGGGATTGCCGTTTGGATGGCGTGCGCGTCCTCCCCGGCGGTCGCGCAGGGCGCAACGGCGAGTTCGGCAACCGAGTTCGTCCACATGGCCGATCGCCTCAAGCCGGGGCAGTGGGTGTGGGCGCCGGGGATCGCGTCCGCCGGGCAAGTGCTGGTCTATGTCGACCTGTCCCGCCAGCTTGCGACGGTCTATCGCAACGGTGTCCGGATCGGCGTCGCATCGGTCTCCTCCGGCAAGCCCGGGCACGAGACGCCGACCGGCGTGTTCACGATCCTGCAGAAGGACGCAAACCACCGTTCGAGCAAATATAACAGCGCACCCATGCCCTATCAGCAGCGCCTGACGTGGGACGGGGTCGCGCTCCACGCCGGGGGTCTGCCGGGCTATCCCGAGAGCCACGGCTGCGTGCATCTGCCCTACGGCTTTTCCAAAGAGCTGTTCGGCATCACGTCGCTCGGGGCGACCGTGGTCATCAACGGCGATGCCGCCACCCACGTCCGCAGCTCGGGCACAAGCCTGCTCGCGCCCTTCGATACCAAGGGCCGACCGGTCGACCGGCAACTGTTGAACGGACAGCAATTCACCTGGCAACCGGATCGCGCATCCTCCGGGCCGATGACGATCATCGTGTCGAAGTCTGACGCGCAGGTGGTCGTCATGCGGGGCGGCGTGGAGATCGGCCGCAGCGTCGCGCAAGTCGACGACGATGATCCCGGCAGCCACGTGATCACGCTCACCACCGGTGCCGACGGGGCTCCGCGCTGGGTCTATATCGGTTTGCCGGGGCATGAAGAGGAAGCCGGACGCGCGCTCGACGAAGCGGTCATCAACCGGCTCCGCCTGCCCCGCGCGTTCTACGAGCCAGTGCGCGCCGCGCTTCGGCCGGGAACGACGATCCTTATTACGCAATCGCAAGTCGGCACCAGCGGTGGGGAACCGCTGACGATCATGGACGCTGTTGTTCCACGACCGTAAAATCTTCGTAACCAGTCCCACTGTTATTGGGATCAACAGGGAGAATTGCCATGTCGAGCCTAGGACGCTCAACGATCGTTAGCGCTGCACTCTTGGTATCGATCGGGTTGCCCGGCGTGGCGAACGCCCAGTCAACCGGCCTTGAGGACATGGTCGGCGCCCGCGCCGGTCAGGCCGAAGGCGAATTGCAACGGCGCGGCTACGTCAACACCGGTGGCCAGCAAGGCGATGATCGCAGCTACACCAACTGGTGGAACGCCAGTCGCCGCCAATGCGTGACGATCGCCACGATGGATGGACGCTATAGTTCGATCCAGCCGACGTTGCCGCCCGATTGCCGGCAATCGGCCAATCAGCGCCCGAACCCGACCTATCAGGGCCAACCGGCCAGCCGACCGCGCCCCGGCTATCAACCCGATCCCGGCTTCGGCCGCCCACCCTACCCACCCGGGGGGCAGCCCGGCTATCCCGGTGGCGGACCGGTGGTCGCTGGCCAGAGCGTCGACCTCGGCCTCGTCTGCTTCGGCGACGGGTCCAAGACCGGGCTCGCAAGTGGGACCACCTGGACATGGAACCGGGACCGCGATCGCTATGAATATGGCACCTACAACACGACCCGGACCGAAGTGTTCGACGCGTCGCTGATGGTGCAGACCTGGGGCGGTGGCGGGCGCATCCGCCTGCCGCGGTCGCTGATTCCACCGATCAACTCGCGCGGCAACAACGGCTGGTGGGATCTCTATGACGTGTCGATCGGTCCCGACGTCATCCGTGGCACCTACCGCCTCAACGGCCTCAACAAGCCGCGCGTCATGATCGATCGGCGGAGCGGTCGAATCACCGTGCAGGGCACCGCCGACTACGGGTTCCGCGGCACCTGCGACATGATCGGTCACGAACCGCGCAGGTTCTAGGCGCGTCTCCTAAACGGAACGAGGGTCGCATCTTGGATGCGACCCTTCGACCTGCCGGGTCCGCGCTCCCGCGCCACGCGGCGGTCGCCCCGGAAACCTATGGCGCTGGCGGGAGCGGGCGCCTTAGCCCGGCTCTCCGACCACGGTCTTCACTTCCATGAAGTCCGCCAGCCCGAACTTCCCATTCTCGCGGCCATTGCCCGATTGCTTGTAGCCGCCGAACGGCGCGTTGCCGTCGGGGCTCCACGAATTGATCGTCACCAGTCCGGCGCGCAGCCGTGGTGCGACCTTGGCGGCGGCGGCGGGGTCGCCCGAGATCGTCGCAGACAGGCCGTAGGGCGTCCCGTTGGCGATCTTCACCGCCTCGTCCTCGGTCTCGTACCGCGTGATCGTCGCCACGGGGCCGAACACTTCCTCCTGCGCGATCCGCATGTCGGGGGTCACGTCGGCGAACAGCGTCGGTTTGATGAAATAGCCGACGTTGCGGCCATCGGGACGCCCCGTGCCGCCGGTGACGAGCGTCGCGCCTTCGTCGATTGCGGACTGGATCAGCCCCTGGATCTTGTCGAACTGCGCCTTGTTGACGACCGGGCCGATGTGCGCACCCATCTGCGTCGGGTCGCCGACCTCGGTGCCTTCCATCATCGCCTTGACGATCGCGGAAGCCTCCTCGACCTGGCTGGCGTGGACGAGCAAGCGGGTCGGCGCGATGCAGCTTTGCCCCGAATTGGCGAGCACGCCCTGCACCGTCGGCGGCAGGACCGCACCCAGATCCGCGCCCTGCAGCACGAGGTTCGCGGCCTTTCCGCCGAGTTCCTGATGCACCCGCTTGACCGTCGCGGCGGCGGCCTGTGCGACCGCTATCCCGGCGCGAGTCGACCCGGTGAAGCTCACCATGTCGACGTCCTTATGGCGCGACAGCGCGTTGCCGACCCCCGCACCGTCGCCGTTGACGAGGTTGAACACGCCCTTCGGCACGCCTGCCGCGTCCAGGATCTCGGCGAGGATCATCGCGCAACCGGGCGATTCCTCGCTGGGTTTCAGGATCATCGTATCGCCCGCCGCGAGCGCGGGGGCGACCTTGGCGGTGACCTGGTTGAGCGGCCAGTTCCACGGCGTGATCATCGCGACGACGCCGAGCGGTTCGTGAACGATTTTCGATCGGCCAAGCCGTTCCTCAAATTGAAAGGCGTTGAGCGCCTTCAACGTCGAGAGGAAATGCCCAAGCCCGGCGGGGACTTGCGCCGCCATCGCAAAGCCGATCGGCGCGCCCATCTCGCGGCTGACCGCTTGCGCCAGATCAGGGATGCGCTTCTTATATTCCTCGATGATCCGTTCGAGCAGCGCGGCGCGCTCTGCGACGCTGGTCTGCGAGAAGGTCTCGAACGCGGTGCGTGCGGCGGCGACCGCGGCGTCGACATCGGCGGGGGTGCCAAGCGTAATCTCGGTGCACGGCTGTTCGGTCGCCGGGTCGATCACGTCGTGGCGGTGGCCACCGATGCTGTCGACCCATGCGCCGTCGATATAGTGCTTGAGATAGCTTTGCATGTCAGCCTCCACCGCTTTTGAATATGGGGTACGTCGGCGCAGTCTTGGCGCGGGCGAAGACGCGTTGCAACCTGAAACCCGTCCGGTACGTTGGCGCGACGACACAAGAAGGTACCAAGGCATGACACGCACCGCACGGATCGAACGCACCGGGGGACCGGAGGTGATCGAATGGATCGACGTCGACGTGCCCGCGCCCGGTCCCGGCGAGATCCGGATGCGCAATACCGTGGTCGGCCTCAACTTCATCGACCTCTATTTCCGCAGCGGGGTTTATCCGGCGAAGCTGCCGACCGGGCTCGGGTCCGAAGCGGCGGGAGTCGTCGAGGCGGTGGGGGAGGGCGTCACCGGCCTGTCGGTCGGCGACCGCGTCGGCACGTTCGGCCCGACCCCGGGTGCGTATGCGCAGGCCCGCAACCTGCCCGCCGCGACCGTGTTCAAGCTGCCCGACGACATTGACGATCGCACTGCGGCGGCGATCCTGCTCAAGGGTTGCACCACCGAGTTTCTCGTCGAGCGGTGCGCCAAGGTGCAGGCGGGGCAGACCGTGCTGGTCCACGCGGCGGCGGGCGGAGTCGGGCATCTGCTGGTCGGGTGGCTCAAGGCGACCGGCGCGACCGTGATCGGCACGGTCGGGACCGCGGACAAGGCCGCGCAGGCGCGCGCGGCGGGGGCGGATCACGTGATCGTCCACAAGCAGGAAGACGTGGTCGCGCGGGTCCGCGAGATCACCGGCGGCGCGCTGGTGCCGATCGTGCTCGACGGGGTCGGGATGGCGACGTGGGAAACGTCGCTGGCGTGCACCGCGCGGCGCGGGCTGATCGTGAGTTACGGCAATGCCGGGGGCAAGGTGACGGGGGTCGACCTCGGCACGCTCTCGACTCGCGGATCGCTGTTCGTCACGCGGCCGACGCTGTTCAGCTATTACGTCACCCCGGAGGAGCGCGCAGCCGGGATCGAGCGGCTGTACGCGATGCTGCGCTCGGGTGCGATCGCGCCCGTGATCGGACAGACCTTCGCGCTGGAAGACGCGGCCGACGCGCATCGCGCGCTCGCGGCGGGCGAGACCACGGGGGCGACGCTGTTGACGGTGTGAACCGCGGAAAGGACCGAAGCGGGGCGAACGGAACGCGGGCAAGGTGAGGGCGTTTTTTCCGTCTCCCGAGCAAGGGAGGCGTTGATGCGTAGATCGAGAGGTGCTTCATGAAAAAGCTTCTTGCCGCGGTGTTCGCCGCCGGCATCGCCTTGGCCGCCGTCGGTCCTGCCGAAGCGGCAGGCGGATGCGGTCGCGGGTTCCATCCTGGCCCGCGCGGGATCTGCCGCCCGAATGGGCCACCCGTCTATGCGCATCGTGGTCCGCCGCGGGTGGGCTATTATTACCGCGGTCGCGGCTATTGGAACCAGGGGCGCTATTGGCAGCACCGCTATCGGTATCGCAACGGCTGGCGTTATCGCTGATCCTTTCAAGCCCCTCCCCTTCAGGGGAGGGGTTGGGGGTGGGGCAGTGCCTCGCAGAGAGTTCGGTTCTGCTGGACGTCCCCACCCCAACCCAGTGTCAGGTCGGTCAGGCCCCCGGCCTGACCTGAATAGCCCGGGGGGCTATTCACCTGTCACTCCTGAAGGGGAGGGGCTAACTCGGTCATCCGGGCTTTGCCCACGCCGCATTTCCCGCTATCCGCGCGGACATGATCAAACGCGCACTCCCCGTCACCCGCGAGGCCGATTTTTCCGCCTGGTACCAGTCCGTCATCACCGAGGCCGACCTCGCCGAGGAGTCCGGCGTTCGGGGCTGCATGGTCATCCGGCCATGGGGCTATGGCATCTGGGAGCGGATCCAGCGGTTGCTCGACGACCGGATCAAGGCGACGGGGCATGAGAATTGCTACTTCCCGCTGTTCATCCCGCTATCCTATTTCGAAAAAGAAGCCGAGCATGTCGAAGGCTTCGCCAAGGAAATGGCGGTCGTCACGCATCACCGGCTCAAGGCGGATGGCCTCGGCAAGCTGATCCCCGATCCCGAAGCGAAGCTCGAGGAACCGCTCGTCGTGCGGCCTACGTCAGAGATGGTGATCGGCGCGGCGTTCGCCCGCTGGGTCCAGTCGTGGCGCGACTTGCCCGTCCTCATCAACCAGTGGGCGAACGTCGTCCGCTGGGAAATGCGCACCCGCATGTTCCTGCGCACCAGCGAGTTCCTGTGGCAGGAAGGCCATACCGCGCACGCCTCGGCCGACGAAGCGCGTGAAGAGACGCTCAAGATGCTCGAGGTCTACCGCGAATTTTCCGAAACCTGCCTCGCGCTGCCGGTGGTGGCGGGCGAAAAGCCCGAGAACGAGCGTTTCCCCGGCGCGGTCGCGACCTACAGCATCGAGGCGATGATGCAGGACGGCAAGGCGCTCCAGGCGGGCACCTCGCATTTCCTCGGCACCAACTTCGCGCATGCGCAGGACATCAAGTTCCAGAATGCCGAAGGCGTGTTCGAGCTCGCCAATACGACGAGCTGGGGCGTGTCGACGCGGATGATCGGCGGGGTCATCATGGTCCACGGCGACGATGACGGCCTGCGCGTCCCCCCGCGGATCGCGCCGTGGCAGATCGTGATCGTGCCGATGCTGCGCGACCAGCCCGAGGACGCAGCGATCGTCGACTATTGCAAGGCGTTGCAGGCCGAGCTCGCGCAACAGAGCGCGCTGGGCGAGCCGGTGCGTGCGCTGCTCGACCTCAAGTTCGGCAAGACCGCGACCAAGCGGTGGAGCTGGGTCAAGAAGGGCGCGCCGATCGTGATCGAAGTTGGCGGGCGTGACGTGTCCGGCGGCAACGTCTCGGTGATCCGCCGCGACCGGCTGTACCGCGAGGACGGCAAGCTCGACAGCAACGTCCTCGCGCGCGGTGATTTCGTCGCGGCGGCGGCGGCGACGCTGGAGGAGATCCAGGCGTCGCTCCATAGCGAAGCGCGCGCACGGCTCGATGCGAACATCGCGCGCGCCACCGATTTCGCGGCGATCGAGGCGCATTTCGCAGACGGGGCGAAAAATCCCGGCTGGCTCGAAGTGCAATGGTCGCGGCCGACCGGCAGCGCGCTCGACGCGGTGGTTGCGCGACTGAAGGCGCTCAAGCTGACGATCCGCAATGCCCCGATGGAACAGCCTTCGATCGACGCGGCGTGCATCTTCACCGGCGATCCCGCGGTAGAGCGTGTGCTGATCGGGCGCGCCTATTGATCCCGTGGTCCGGCCGGGGGGCACCCCGGCTGGGGTTTCCGGCAATGATTCGGAAAAAGACGCTTCCGGTCGTCGCACGTCCGGGGCAGCTCATCACATTTGCTCCCCATCATCGCCACCTTTGCGCCGCAGTTCGTTCATCCTGACGAAAGAAAGCGTTGCACAAATGTGACATTTCCGCGTTTCAGATTTTTAATTCTGCCGCGATGCAACAACCTGCGGACAATCTAGTTCAAGTCGCTACGGGACACCCGACGCATCCCCAGGGTGCGATCCAACTGCCAATTACGAGGCTATAACACATGCGTACTCTCAAGCTTGCAGCCGCCGCCGCCGGCGTTCTCTTCGCAGCGCCGGTTTTCGCTCAGGACATGGCACCTGCCGCTCCTGCCGACACCACGATGGCAGCCCCTGCCGACACCGGCCCGAAGGCACCCGACGGCACGCGCGCATTCGGCATCGAGCCGTATGTCGGCGTGATGGGCGGCTGGGAGCAGTTCGACAACGAGCCGAACCACGGTATCCCGCAGGCAGTCAACTCGAACGGCACGCTCCGTAACAACTACCGTCTCGCAGGCGCGCTGGTTCAGGGCGTCGTCGGCTTCAACGTTCCGCTCGGCCCGGTCTTCGTCGGTGCAGAAGGCAATGTCGCAAAGGGCATTTCCGGCAACATCGATTGGGAATATGGCGCAGCAGGCCGTTTCGGCGTTCGCGCTGGCGATAGCGGCATGTTCTACGGCAAGGTCGGCTACCAGTGGGTCAACTTCGACAACTACCCTGCCTTCGTCAGCGGCAACCGTAACGACAAGAAGGTCGACGGCATCACCTACGGCATCGGCACCGAATTCGGTCCGAAGGACATCGGCCTGAACGGCATCACCGGCAACGCAGGCTTCCGCATCCGTGCAGAAGTCAACACCTTCGGTGACTTCCACAGCTTCCGTCCGATGCTGGGCGTGATCACGCACTTCTAATATTTTCCGAATCGTCGGACAGCCTTGAGGGGGCGGGGAATGGCAACATTCCCCGCCCTTTCTTGTTGTGGCGGGGATCGACCAGCGGGTTGGCGGGCGCGCGCGGTTGCCATCAAGGATCTGTTACAGCGTCAGTGCGGCCTTCAGCCCGAGGACCACGACGTCGCCCCGCGTACGGACGCCGCCCGGATGGTGGATCCATTGGACGTTGGGCTGAAGTTCCAGCCAGGCGACCGGGGTCAGGCTGTAATAGACTTCAGCGGCATATTCCGCGTCGCGCACGGGCGTTCCCGGGATCAGGCGATCGCCGTCGGCGGCACGACCGTTTACGTTGGTCCGCCCGACCGCGACGCCGAGCACGTCCCCCTCGAGCCCGGGCAGTAACCCCTTGTAGAAAATGCCGAGTGTTGCCTGATTGTCGGTCACGCTGGTGGCGCGGTCCGCCTGCGTCACGTTGGCGAAGATCCCCAGCCCGGTCAGCGCCTTGCCGTCCTTCGACGTCCCGCTGAGCTGTTGCTGGATATTGGCATAGACGCCGTACCGCCCGGATCGCTGCAACGGTGCAAGGCCGGTGATGGCGATCGGGCTACGGTTCCGATCGAGCAGCACGTCGTCGCCGTTGGCGGTCGAATACCAGGCACCGACCTTGTACGATCCGACGTGACCGGTGTTGCCCAGCCGGGTCCAGCCCGCTTCCGCCGGGATCAGCGCGCCGGTCGCGCCATGCCAGCGCGCGATGAAGAAATTGTTCTTCAGGTTGAGGGGGTTGACCTCATAGGCTCCCAATTGGACATAGCCGCCGCTGCCGATATCGACGTGCACTCGTCCGCCCCATTGGCTCACCGGCCAGTTGTACCAGTAATCGCCGACGAGATTGCCGGGCTGCGCGCCACAGAAGGTCAGGTTCTGGAAGTGGCAGGAGAAGCCCGCGAAATCCGATCCCGGGTTGGTCCGGCCGACCTTCACCTCGATCGTGTCGCCGATCTTCTGTTCATACCATAATTCGGTGACACGCACGGTCTGGCCGCGTCCGAACACTTCCTGCACCTGCTGCAAGGTGCCGAGCCCAGCGTCGTCGGAGAGGTTGCGTCCGCGGCGCCACGTCAGCGTCGCCTGCACGGTGCCGCCTTCGATCCCGGCGATCTTGGCCATGTCGATCTTGGCGCCGACATCGACCTGGCCGGTTTCGGTCAGCTTCCTGCGCTCGCCGCCAGCGACATTATACCCGCTTTCCGACGCATAGCGCGCGGACACATCAAACCCACGATCCCCCAGCCACGTCCGCGCATGCCGCCAGTCCGCGAACAGACCGGGGGGCGCGCTGCTCTGCGTATCGCCGATTTGTGGCGTGAACAGGATGTTGCGCGGACGCTGGATCCGGCCCGCCCCACGCCGCTTGGCGGGCGCGGTGGTTTCGGTCGGTGTATCGGGGCCGGACGGACCCGCGGGTTCGGTCGCGGGTTTCTGGCTGTCGTTGGCGGGCGGTTGCGCCACCGGGGCATCCGCAGCGGGCGGCGGGGCGGGGGCCCCGATATCGACCTGCTGCGCAATGGCGGGTTGCGCCAGGCACAGGGCGGTTGCGGACGTTGCCACGGCAAGGCGACCGAGGTTGGAATACAGCATCGAGGTTCTCACGTACACGGCGGCCGAACACTGCCGCATGCCGCTCAAGCCATGTGCGCGCGCTTTACGCTAGTCCCGAGACGGGAGAAATCGCGTCATTCCTCCGGGGTCGCTGGCGAACTCTCGCGTTTGGGAGCGACCGCACCGACATGCGCCTGCCCCCGCTGCTGCGCCAACCCTACTTGTCGATGCCGCTCGGCATAGGCCGCGCGCTTGGCCGCGCCGCGGGTTCCCGCGCAGGCGGGGCAGGCGACGCCCTCCTCGAACAGCGGCGACGCGCGCTCCTCGGGGGATACGGGCATCCGACACGCGCGGCACAAGGCATGCGTCCCGGGTGCAAGGCCATGGCCGACCGCGACGCGCTCATCGAAGACGAAGCACTCGCCCTCCCAGCGGCTATCTTCCTGCGGCACCTCCTCGAGATATTTCAGGATGCCGCCTTCCAGGTGAAAGACGTCGGTCAGCCCCTCGGCCTTCAGGAAGGCGGTCGATTTCTCGCAGCGAATGCCGCCGGTGCAGAACATCGCGATCCGCTTCCCCTGCAGCTCGGAGCGATGCGCGCGGGCCCAGGCGGGGAAATCGCTGAAACTGTCCGTCTCGGGGTCGATCGCGCCCGCGAAGGTGCCGACCTTGATTTCATAGGCGTTGCGCGTATCTATCACGACGGTGTCCGGCGCTTCGATCAGCGCGTTCCAGTCGGTCGGTTTGACATAGGTTCCGGTCCCACCGAGCGGGTCGATCGCGGGTTCGCCCATCGTCACGATCTCGCGTTTGATGCGCACTTTTATGCGGTGAAACGGCATGGTTTCGGCATAACTTCGCTTGAAAGCGATGTCAGAGCAGTCCGGAAGCGTGCGAATATGCGTCAAAACGGCGTCGATTCCGCCCTCGCTCCCCGCAATCGTCCCGTTGATCCCTTCCGGCGCGAGCAGCAGCGTACCCTTGATCCCCTCCGCTTCGCACACGTCGAGCAATGGCTGGCGCAGCGCCTTCGGGTCAGGGAAACGGGCGAAACGATAGAGCGCGGCGACGTGGATCATGCGCGGGCTTTAATAGGTTTCGCGGGGGTTTGGAATGTTGGTTTGCGGACAAGGAAAGGGCGCCCGGATTGCTCCGGACGCCCTTTCTGTGTGTCCCGTCGTGGCAAAGCCACGCCCTCGGTCCTCGCCTTGGCGCGGCCGGGGCTGCGTCTTAGTAGCTGTAATACATATCGAATTCGACCGGGCTCGGTGTCATTTCCCAGCGCAGCACGTCATGCATCTTCAGCTCGATGTACGATTCGATCTGGTCCTTGGAGAACACGTCGCCCTTCAACAGGAAGTCGTGATCCGCGGCCAGCGCATCGAGTGCCTCGCGGAGCGAACCGCAGACGGTCGGAACCTCGGCGAGTTCTGCCGGGGGCAGGTCGTACAGGTTCTTGTCCATTGCCTCACCCGGGTGGATGCGGTTCTGGATGCCGTCCATGCCGGCCATGAACAGCGCAGCATAGCAGAGGTACGGGTTCGCCATCGCGTCAGGGAAGCGCACTTCGACGCGCTTCGCCTTGGGGCCGGTGCCGTACGGAATGCGGCACGATGCCGAGCGGTTGCGCGCCGAGTAAGCGAGCAGCACCGGCGCTTCATAGCCCGGAACCAGCCGCTTGTAGCTGTTGGTCGTCGGGTTGGTGAAGGCGTTGACCGCCTTGGCATGCTTGATGATGCCGCCGATGAAGAACAGGCACGTCTCCGACAGGCCCGCATAGCCGTTGCCGGCGAAGAGCGGGTTGCCCTTGTCCCAGATCGACAGGTGGGTGTGCATCCCCGAGCCGTTATCTTCCTTGATCGGCTTGGGCATGAAGGTGACCGTCTTGCCATAGGCCTGCGCAACGTTGTGGCAGACATATTTGTAGATCTGCATGCGATCCGCGGTCAGCGTCATCGTGCCGAAGGTCAGGCCCAGCTCATGCTGGCCCGCGGCGACTTCGTGGTGATGCTTGTCGCACGGCAGGCCCATTTCGAGCATGGTCGAGACCATCTCGCCACGGATGTCGACCGCGCTGTCGATCGGCGCGCAGGGGAAATAGCCGCCCTTGGCGCGCGGACGGTGACCGAGGTTGCCGCCTTCATATTCGCGGCCGGTGTTGGTCGGCAGCTCGATATCGTCGATCTTGTAATAGCTGGTCGCGTAGCTGTTCTCGAACTGGACGTTGTCGAACATGAAGAACTCGGCTTCCGGCCCGATGTAGATCGTGTCGCCGATGCCGGTCGTCTTCAGATACGCCTCGGCGCGCTTGGCGGTCGAGCGCGGGTCGCGTGCGTAGAGTTCGCCGGTCGACGGCTCGACGATGTCGCACACCAGGATCAGCATCGGGGTTGCCGAGAACGGATCGGTCCACACGGCGTCCAGATCCGGCATGAGGATCATGTCGGACTCGTTGATCGCCTTCCAGCCCTCGATCGACGACCCGTCGAACATGAACCCGTCGGTCAGCTCGTCTTCGCCAACGACGCCCGCGACCATCGTCAGATGCTGCCACTTGCCCTTGGGATCGGTGAACCGCAGATCGACCCACTCGATCTCCTGGTCCTTGATCATCTTCAGCACGTCGTTTGCGCTGTTGCCTGTCTTAGCCATGTCCCCACGCCCTTTCTGGATACGAAAAAATTGCCCGTTCCGGTCAACCGGATGCGGGACTCGTGTTAAGCCCGGAGCTTTACGCTGTCACAAGATGTTGCGTTGCGTCAAACTCGCATTCCGATCGTTGCGCGATCAGATGGCGTCTTCGTTGCGTTCGCCGGTGCGGATCCGCAACACGGTTTCGACTGGAATCACAAAAATCTTGCCGTCGCCGATCCGTCCGGTCTGCGCGGCCGCGGCGATCGCCTCGACGACCCGATCCGCCAGACCGTCTTCGACGACGACTTCGAGTTTTACCTTGGGGAGGAAATCGACGACATATTCAGCGCCGCGGTACAGCTCGGTATGGCCCTTCTGGCGACCGAACCCCTTGGCCTCGGTGACCGTGATTCCGCTCACTCCGACCTCGTGCAGCGCTTCCTTCACTTCATCGAGCTTGAACGGCTTGATGATCGCTTCGATTTTTTTCACGCTGAATACGCCTCCCGGAATGTCCGTTTACCTTACAATAACCATGCCAGCCGCGCGAGGGGCAGAAATGCGTGGTTTGTCTGGCAATAGCTCCGCAGAGAAGTGCTTAACCCGCGCGCAACTGCCTAGCGTGTGCCCGTTTTTATGGCACGGTTGAGACGTCAGACAGGCAAGCGCCAGTGAAATTGCTGGGTCGCCCGGTCAGTAAGGCGGTCGGTCGAACCCGCCCGGGCTGAGCGTGAAGATCTCGCAACCGTCTTCGGTAATACCGATCGAATGTTCGAACTGCGCCGACAGCGAACGGTCGCGCGTCACGGCGGTCCAACCGTCGTCGAGCAGTTTCACGTCGGCCCGTCCGGTGTTGATCATCGGTTCGATCGTGAAGATCATCCCGGGCTTGAGTTCTGGCCCGGTTCCGGGGCGTCCCGCATGGACAACTTCGGGCGCGTCATGAAACAGTCGCCCGAGTCCGTGCCCGCAGAAATCACGTACGACGCCGTAGCGGTGTTTCTCGGCATGCCGTTGAATCGCATGGCCGATATCGCCGAGGTGATTGCCCGGCTTGGCCTGCTCGATCCCGATCATCAGGCATTCGTAGGTCACGTCGACCAGCCGCTTCGCCTTGATTGGCACGTCGCCGACCAGATACATCCGGCTGCTGTCGCCGTGCCAGCCATCGAGGATCGGGGTAACGTCGACATTGACGATATCGCCCGACTTGAGCGTCTTTTCGCTGGGAATCCCGTGGCATACGACATGGTTGGTCGAGATGCAGCTGGAATGCGTGTAGCCGCGATACCCGAGCGTCGCGGGAATCCCACCGCGATCGACGATGAAGCGGCGGATCATGTCGTCGAGCTCGGCGGTGGCCATGCCCGGCACCATGTGCGGTACGACCATGTCGAGCGTTTCCGCGGCGAGTTGCCCGGCGGCGAGCATGCCGTCGAACGCATCGCGGCCATGGAGCTTGATCGCGCCGGTCCGGCCCATGGGTGCGTCGGCGGTTACGGTTACATATTCGGTCATGACAATCGATATAGCGCCACCGTCCGGGCTTTGCGAGGGGGCGCCGGGGGGCTATGCGGGCGGGATGACGCATCGCATCTGGACAGCCGCACTCGCGGTGATTGGCGACGAGATCCTTTCGGGTCGCACGCAGGACAAGAATGTCGCGCAAATCGCGACCTGGCTCAACGTCCAGGGGATCCGGCTCGCTGAAGTGCGGATCGTCGCGGACAAGACCGAGGCGATCGTCGAAGCCGTCAACATTCTGCGATCGCGCAACGATTACCTGTTCACCACCGGGGGGATCGGCCCGACGCACGACGACATCACGGTCGACGCGATTGCCGAGGCACTGGGAGTCCCGGTCGATTTTCATCCCCAGGCGGTAGCAGTGCTCGAATCGTATTACGCCGAGCGCGGCGGTCTCACCGAAGCGCGCAAGCGGATGGCGCGGGTGCCCGAGGGGGCGAACCTGATTGAAAATCGCATGTCGGGCGCGCCGGGGATCCGGATCGGCAACATCTTCATCATGGCCGGCGTCCCGCACATCACCGCCGGGATGCTCGACGCGCTGACCGGCACGCTCGAAGGCGGGTTGCCGGTACTGTCGCGGACGATCGGCTGCTGGGTTGCCGAAAGCGAGGTGGCCGAGATGTTGCGCACCGCCGAGAAGACACATGAGGGCGTTGCGATCGGCAGTTACCCGTTCTTCCGCGACGGCCGGACTGGCGCCAACTTCGTCGTCCGCGCGACCGACGCGGCGCTGGCCGACCGGTGTATCGCCGATCTTACCGCGGCACTGGAGCAATCAGGCCGCACCGTTGTTAGCGACGGTATCTGAACAGGAGAATGGTCATGAAGCACGTCTCGCCCCTGTTCGCTGTCCCCATGGTTCTGGGCCTTGCGGTGTTGTCGGCCTGTGATCCTGGGGAGAAAGCGGCCACGACCGTCCCAGCGACCACCAAGCCCGATCCGATGGAAGCCAAGATTGACGCCCTGCCGCGTGCGTTGCAGGAAACGACGATGTTCCGCGCAATTCGTGATGGCGGCTACACGTGCCAGAAGATCGTCCGGTTCGAGAAGCATGCGCCGATCGATGGCCATGCCGTGTGGATCGCCGAGTGCGACGATCGCGGACAATATGTCATCACGTTGCAGCCCGGCGGTGTGTTCTGGGTGAGCGGTGTGCCCCAAGCCAAGAAGCCCTGACGCCTGTGAAAATCTGGAAAGTCGCGCTCGCCCTGGGCGGCGTGCCCGTTGCAGTGTCGGCGCAAACCGTTGCCGGGCCGACGGCGACCGAAGCCGCTGCGCCGGACATCGTCGTGTTGGGATCGCCGCTCCCGTTGCCGCCCGGAGTCCCCGCTTACGGATCGGTCACGATCGATCGTTCGCGCCTCACCAGCGATGCGTCGGGCCGGGTGGAGAACGTCCTGTCCGACGTTGCGGGGTTTCAGCAGTTCCGGCGCAGCGACAGCCGGTCGGCCAACCCGTCCGCGCAAGGCGTCACGCTGCGCGCGCTTGGCGGTAATGCGTCGTCGCGCGCCTTGGTGCTGCTCGACGGGGTGCCGCTGGCGGACCCGTTCTTCGGCTACATCCCGTTCAACGCTTTGTCGCCTGACCGCTTGTCGAGCGTGCGGATCACGCGCGGGGGCGGGGCGGGGGCGTTCGGCGCGGGCGCGGTCGCCGGAACGATCGAGCTCGCCAGCGCAACGCGTGCCGATCTCCCGCATGTGGCGGGAAGTGCCTTTTACGGCAGCGACAATGCCGTCGAAACCACCGCGAGCATTTCGCCGGATGTCGGCGCGGGGTATCTAACGGTGGCGGGCCGGTTCGAGCGTGGCGACGGGTTCTTCACGACCCCGGACGCGCAACGCACCGCCGCGACGGTGCGCGCACGTTATCGGGACTGGTCGGGGCAGATGCGCGGCGTGGTGCCGATCGACGCGCAGACCGAGTTGCAGGCGCGAATGGGGGTATTCCGCGACAATCGTACCTTGCGTTTCGCCGGTGCGGACAGCAGTTCCTCGGGGGAGGACGCGAGCGTCCGGGTGATTCATCGCGGCCCGTGGGCGCTCGATGTGCTCGCCTATGTCCAGGCGCGGAACTTCACCAATCGCGTGATTAGCGCGACCACATCGCGGCTGACGCTAGACCAGCGCAACACGCCCGCGACCGGGATCGGCGGCAAGATCGAACTGCGCCCACCGGTGGGGCCGGACCATGTGCTGCGGATCGGCGCAGACGTGCGGTTGGGTGAGGGGACGCTGTACGAGGACGCTTACGCCGCCGGCGGTGCAGTTACGACGCGACGGACTGCGGGCGGCAACACCAGCACCGCCGGGCTTTTCGCGGAGGACGACTGGACGCTCGGGCGGCTGGTGCTGACGGCCGGGGTGCGGGGGGATCGCTGGACGATCACTGACGGCTTCTTCCGCGAACGCACGCGCGCCGGGGCGATCACCACCAACCAGCGGTTCGCCGATCGCGATGGGGTAGAGGCGACCGGCCGCGCCGGTGCTTTGTTCCATGCGAGTGATGCGGTTGCGGTGCGCGCGGCGGGGTACACTGGGTTCCGTCTGCCGACTCTCAACGAATTGTATCGGCCTTTCGTGGTCTTTCCGGTCACCACGCAGGCCAACGCCGGACTCGGGCTCGAGCGGTTGCGTGGGGTCGAAGGCGGGTTTGACGTGGTCCCGTTGCGCGGTGTGTCGATCGGGGTGACGGGGTTCTACAATCGTCTGGAAGGCGCCATCGCCAACGTCACGATCGCGCCCAATTTACGCCAGCGGCAGAATGTCGACGCGATCGTCGCGCGTGGGGTGGAAGTGACTGCGCGAGCGACGCGGGGCCACGTATCGCTCGATGCTTCCTATGCGTTCAGCGACAGCAAGGTCCGGGCATCGGGCGTTTCCGCGCAGCTTGATGGCTATCGTCCGGCGCAAAGCCCGCGGCATACCGCGAGCGCGACGCTTGGATGGCAGGACCGGCGTGGGTTCGGCCTGTCGCTGACCGGGCGACACGTCGGGAAACAGTTTGAGGACGATTTGCAGACCGACATGCTGCCCGCCGCGACGACGCTCGACGGCGTGGTCAGCGTGCCAGTCGGCGCGCGCTGGGCGGTGGTCGCGCGGGGCGAGAACCTGACCGACACCACGATCGTCACGCGGAATGCCGGCGGATCGATCGATCTCGGGACGCCGCGCCGATTGTGGATCGGGGTACGGCTTGGGGGTGACTCCGCGCATCGCTAGCGCCCCGCGCCAGCGTCACGCCGATCTGGAGGTGAGGACTTTGCCGGGGGCGATCTCGTCCGCGCGGGATGCGAGATCGAGCAGATCGCGATGTAGCCGGCCTGCCGCGAACGCGAGCCCGAAGACACGGCCCGATGCTTCGAAATCGAGCGTTGCGGCTTGGGTGCTCTTGCGGAAGGCATCGAGGGCGGCACCGAAACGGCGGTAGCAGGGAGTCGCATCGGCTCGGTCGACGACGGTCCCCGCAGCGAGCGCGGCGGCACAGCGCTTGGCGAGGGATGCGTGCGCGTCGAGCATGGCGGCGGCGGGGGTTGCGAGCGCGGCGATCGCAGCGGGCGGGAGCACTTCGTCGAGCGCGCGGCCGATCAACACCAGGTCGTTGCGAATACGCCATAATGTTCGTGGGACCGAGGCGGGGATCTGATGATCGGCCAGCCGGGTGGCGCGCTCGCGATCCGCATCCTTCATCGCGGCTTCGACGGTGGCAAGCGCCTGTCGCAGCGCGGCATGTTCGGGCGAGGAGGGGAGCGCCGACCCTGTCTCGAGCGCGCGCGCCTGCTCGCCCAGCATGCGGGCGATGTGGCTCAGCACCGTCGCGGTCCGGGCGATGACAAGTCCATGAGATCGCGCCGGAAATACGAACATCGCCGCGAGCACGCCGATGACGCCGCCGATCCCGATTTCGATGATCCGGTCGCGGACGAAATCCTGCACCGGGGCACCGGGCGGCGCGCTGAGCAGCATGATCGCGGCGGTGACGGGGGCGACGCGCAGCCGCGGGCGGACCGCGGCGACGAAGGCGGCGAGCCCGGTGACAATGACCAGCACCAGCCCGACTTCGAGCACGGCCGTTCGCTGCAAGGCGGCGCCTAACCCACCGAGAACGGCGCCAATTAAGGTGCCGAGCAACCGGTCCGTTGCCGCAGTGAGGGTGCCGCCGATCGATCCCTGCATCACGATCAGCACGGTGAAGACCGACCAATAGCCTTCTTGCAGCCCCAGCATCCGGTACGCGGCGAAGGCTGCCGAGGCGCCGACCATCACGCGTGCGACCTGACGCAGGTGCGCGGCGTTGGCCGTGATAGTGCGGCGGAGATGGGAAGCGACGGTCAGCGTATTGCCCTGAAACCCGTGAGAAAAGCGCGCGGAATGACGCCGGTTTCGTGCGTTTGATGTCCGGAATGCGTCAGCACACTGCCGGAAATGGTACGTCCAAGGCAGCTTTTGCTACAGTTTCACGCGCAATTCAACGGGCGCTGTCCTGATATAGTCGATGAACGCACGAAGCGGCGGGGGCACGAGCCGGCGGCTGGAGTGATAGAGGAACGGGCCCGGAAAGGGCTGCCACCAATCTTCCAACACCGGCTCCAACGCGCCGCTTGTGATATATGGGCGGAGCCAGCCTTCGAACAAGTGGATCACGCCAACGCCCGCGATCGCCGCCTCCACCCCCAGTTCGATGGCACCGCTAATGCCGACGGTGAGGCGGGGCTGCGGCTCGATCAGGACGACCGCTCCGTCCTGTTCGAATTCCCATGGCGAGGTCAGGCGACCGCTGGCGAACCGGCCAAGGATACAGGGGTGTTGCAGCAGGTCGCGCGGATGTTGCGGGCGGCCATGCCGGTCGAGGTGCGCCGGTGCCGCGGCGGTCGCGAAGCGCTGGATGCGCGGACCGATCGGTAGCGCGATCATGTCCTGCTCAAGCCGCTCGTCGTAGCGGATACCGGCGTCGCAACCCGACGCAAGGACGTCCACGAACCCGTCTTCGGCGACGATCTCGACCTTCACGCCGGGATGCGCGGCAAGGAAACCGGGGAGGATCGCCGGGAGCACCAGCTTGGCGGCGCTGACCGGGACGTTCAGCCGCAGCATCCCCGTCACGCCGTCGCGCAGATCGTCGACCGCACCCAGCGCCGCCTCGACCTCCTGCAGCGCCGGGCCCAGCCGCTCCATCAAACGCGCGCCCGCCTCGGTCGGGGTCACGCTGCGCGTGGTGCGGTGTAGCAGGCGGACGCCGAGCGACGCCTCGAGCCGACGGACGGCTTCGCTCAGCGTGGAAGCGCTGGCCCCCGCCGTGCGCGACGCCTCGCGAAAGCCGCGCGCGCGCGCGACCGCGAGGAAAGCGTTCAAATCGGCAAGATCGGGCGTCATTGTTCGATTTTCCGCACAGCCTGTGCAGATCATGCCGGATTATCGCGGTGATCGCCAAGGCTTAAATCCGGTAGCGAAGGAGACGAACCATGCAGACCATCACGCAAGCCGGCAGCTTCAACCTTGGCGACCGTACCGTCCAGCGAATGGGCTATGGCGCAATGCAACTCGCGGGGCCGCATGTCTTCGGGCCGCCGAAAGACCGGCATGCGGCGATTGCGGTGCTGCGCGACGCGGTGGCCGCGGGCGTGAACCATATCGACACCAGCGACTTTTACGGGCCGCACGTCGTCAACCAGCTCATCCGCGAAGCGCTATCGCCCTATCCGGCGGATCTCGTTCTCGTGACCAAGGTCGGCGCGGTGCGCGGCGATGATGCCTCGTGGAACATCGCGGCATCCCCGGACGCGTTGCGGCGTGCGGTCGAGGACAATCTGCGCAACCTGGGGCTGGAAACGCTGGAGGTGGTCAACTTCCGCTGCATGCTGGGCGGTGCCGGCGGGGTGACCGAAGGGTCGATCGCCGAGCCGTTCGCCGCGCTGGCGCGGATGCGCGAGGAGGGACTGATTCGGCACCTTGGCGTCAGCAACGTCACGGCCGCGCAAGTTGCGGAAGCGCGCGCGATCGCCCCGATCGCGTGCGTCCAGAACCAGTATAACCTCGCGCATCGGGAGGACGACGCGCTGATCGATATGCTGGCGGCGGAGGGGATCGCTTATGTGCCGTTTTTCCCGCTGGGGGGCTTCAGCCTGTTGCAGTCGACCGCCCTGGACACGGTGGCGCGCGGGCTGGATGCCACACCGATGCAGGTCGCCCTCGCGTGGTTGCTGCACCGGTCGCCAAACATCCTGCTGATCCCCGGCACGTCGTCGGTCAGCCACCTGCGCGAGAATATGGCGGCCACCTCCCTGACTTTGCCGGACGCAGCGTTGGCCGCGCTCGACGAAATCGGGAAGTAACGCCTTAGAACGTGGCCGCCGGTAAGGTCTGGCGGGTTTCGCTGCCCAGCGTGGTTGCCGAGCTTCCGAGCGCGAAGCGATAGGTGCCCGCGTCACGGTGCCACTTGCCCGCGCGCCATTCGCTCAACAGGCGCGCGTCGATCGGCACCTCGACCGTGCGACGCTCGCCGGGTTCCAGATCCAGTTTGGCAAACCCGACGAGCCGCCGCACGTCGCCCTTCGGCGTTCCGACCAGATAGACCTGACCGACATCGGCACCCGCGCGTTTGCCGGTGTTGGTGATGGTGACTTTCGCGGTTGGATGGGCGCCGCCGGTGACCACCAGCGGACCATGCTCGAACTGCGTGTAGCTGAGACCGAAACCGAACGGGAACAACGGCTTGGCGCCTGTTCGTGCGAACCAGCGATAGCCGACGTCGGCACCTTCGATGTCGTAGTTGATCGTCAGCGTCTGGCCGGGCTTGCCCTTGCCCATGAAGTCGGGCTCCACCGTGCCGGTGCCCGGCAACGCCGGCCGCGGAAGCTGCGCGACCGAGGCGGGGAAGGTCACCGGCAGGCGACCCGAGGGATTGACGTCCCCGAACAGGATATTGGCGATCGCCTCGCCGCCGCGCGCGCCGGGATACCACGCCTCGATCACCGCGGCGGTCTGGTCGAGCCACGGCATCGCCACTTGGCTCCCGGTTTCCAGCACGACGATCGTGTTGGGATTGGCGGCGGCGACGGCGGCGATCAACGCATCCTGTCCTTCCGGCAGCGACAGGTCGGGGGCGTCGAGCCCCTCGGTCATCCATTGTGTCGCGAACACGATCGCGACGTCCGCCTGCCGCGCCGCCTGCACGGCATCGGCGATGTAGCGGCCGTTGCGGAACACGACGTCGGCCTTTGGCGCGTGCGCCTTGATCGCCGCGAGCGGAGAGGAGGCGTGATAGGATTGCGCGAGCAACGCGGCGAAGGGGCCGCCGATCGTCGGGATCGCGACTGCCGGCCCGCCCGGCCCCTGGGTTTGCGACGATCCGCCGCCCGAGAGAACGCCGCTGTCGGCATAGCCGCCGATCACCGCGATCCGGCTGGCCTTCGCGCTCAACGGCAGCGCATCGCCACGGTTGCGCAACAGCACGATCCCCTGTTCGGCGACATCCTGCGCGACCCGCGCGCCGGCGGCGAAATCGATCGCGGTCTTGACCGGCGGGTTGGTGTCCACGCCGACCGCGAACATCGTCCGCAGGATCCGCCGGTTCATGTCCGCAAGCCGCGTTGCATAGCGCGGGTCGCGCGCTGCCGCCGCGCGCAGATCCTCCGCGAAATAGAGTTTGTCGTCGAGCTGCGACCCGGATTGCTGGTCGAGCCCGTTGAGCGCGAAATCGAGCCCGTGGACGGCGCCCCAGTCCGACATGACGAACCCCTTATAGCCCCAGTCCCGCTTGAGCACGCCGTTGAGCAGCGCATCGTTGCCACAGGCGGACTGCCCGTTGACTCGGTTGTAGGCGCACATCACCGACCCCGGATTGCCGCGTTCGATCGCGATCTGGAAGGCGAGCAGGTCGCTCATCCGCAGCGCCGCGTCGCCGATCACCGCGTCGTGGAACTGGCGACCGGTTTCGACCGCGTTGATCGCGAAATGCTTGACGGTGGAAATGACGTGGCGGGACTGGATGCCCGCGATGGCGGCGCCGCCGAGCAGGCCCGAGTGGAGCGGATCCTCGCCGAGATATTCGAAGTTGCGCCCCCCGCGCGGATCGCGGACGAGGTTGATCCCTCCGGCGAGCAGGACGTTGAACCCCTTGGCATGCGCTTCGTTCGCGATCGTCTCGCCGCCATGCGCCATCAGCGCGGGATCCCAGGTTGCGCCCATCGCCAGACCCGATGGCAGCGCCGTCGCGCCGTCCTTGCGGATACCACCGACATAGGCGACCCCCAGGCTTGCATCGGTTTCGCTGAGCGCAGGGACATTGAGCCGCGGGATACCCGAGACATAGCCAGCCCCGAGCACGACACCCTGCGGGATCGTGATGGGACCGAACGGGAGCGCCATGATCCCGTTGGTGAGAATGACATGTTCGGCGGGGGTCATCTGTCGCTCGATCGCCGCCGCGCGAGTGTCCGGATCGCTCGCGCGCGCCGTTTGCGCGGCAAGCGGCGATCCCGCCGTCAGGAGCGTCGCCGCGAGCATGATGCCGCCGACTCGTCCGTGTGCTGCGCGGTTCTTCATGCTGCTCTCCCCCGTTTCGAAACAGTATCGATCGTGGCGGCGCGTAAGAAAAGTAAAGTCTTTGCATGGATCGATCAGCGTAGCGTATCGATCCGACGCAAGGAGAGAAACGATGCCGCGGACCCCAAGCCTTTCCAGTTTGCGGCTGTTCCTGCAGGTCGCGCAAACGTGCAGTTTCAGCGAGACCGCGCGGCTCGCCAACCTTTCCCAGCCAGCGCTCAGCCGGACGATCAAGCTGCTGGAGGAAGACCTGGGCGTGCGGCTGTTCGACCGCAACTCGCGCAACGTCGCGCTGACCGCGGCGGGTGCGGCGCTGATGCCGACGGTGGAGCGGCTCGCGGGGGATTTCGATCTCGCGTTCCAGGCATTGCGGCAGACGTTCGCGGGGCAGCGCGGGCGCGTCATCGTCGGCGCGCTGCCATCCGCCGCCGCGCATGTCCTGCCCGCGATCATCGCCGGGTTCCGGCAGAGCCACCCGCACGTCGAGATCATCCTGCGCGACAATCTGTCGGGGGCGCTGTACCAGCAGATGATCGACCGGATGATCGACTTCGCGATCACCACGCCCCCCGATATCGACAACGGGTTCCGGTTCGATCCGCTGATGGACGACGAATGCGTTCTGGTGTGCCGGCACGAAGATGCCGCCGCCATGCCCGCGCCCGTCGCGTGGAGCGTGTTCGGCGATCATCCCTTCATTGCGATGGCACCGCGCAGCAGCGTGCGGCTGTTGACGGACACCGCCTTCGCCAAGACCGATCTGGCGGTGCGCCCGTTGTACGAATGCGCGCAGCTCGCCACGGTCGGTGGCCTGGTATCGGCGGGATTGGGGATCACGCTGCTGCCCAAGTCGACCTTGCCGCTTCTCGGCGTGGCGGGCGATGTCGCCTGGCGGACGATGGCGCCGCCGCGGATTTCGCGTGCGATCGGGGTGGCGCGGCTCGACAAGCGCACGCCGTCCCCGGCGGCGGCGGCGTTCCTGGAAGCGGTCATGGCGCATGCGGCGAACGATGCGCGTAGCTGATCGATCTATCAGATAAGTCTAATTGCTGGATAAATCTTCTGCGGGCATGGTGTCGGCAAGATTGAACAGAAGTGCGGACAGGAGGGGATCATGCTGGCTATCGTCGCCGCCGCGACCATTCTGTCGTTGCTTGCCGTCATCCTGTCCAACCGCGTTTCGCCGCTTGCCGCGTTGATCCTCATTCCCATTCTGGGGGCGGTCGCGGCGGGGATGGCGCCGGGCATTCCCGGCTATATCGTCGCGGGACTGACCAAGATCGCGCCCGTTGCGGGGATGTTCGTGTTCGCGATCCTGTTCTTCGGGATCATGACCGATGCGGGGCTGCTCGCGCCGCTGGTCAACGGCGTGTTGCGGCTGGTCGGCGAGCGTCCGTCGCGGATCACGGTTGGTACGGCGGCGCTGGCGTTGCTGATCCATCTCGACGGCTCGGGCGCGGTTTGCTTTCTGGTGACGATCCCGGCGCTGCGCCCGCTGTACGACCGGCTCGGCATGGACCGGCGCGTGCTGGCGTGCACCGCGTCGATGGCGGCGGGCGTCAACTTTTTGCCGTGGACCGGGCCGACACTCCGCGCAGGCGCCGCGTTGAAGCTGCCGGTCGCGACGATCTTTACCCCGATGATCGGCGTGCAGCTGGTCGGCCTCGGTTTCGTCTTCGCTGCTTCGTGGTGGCTGGGTATTCGCGAGGAGCGGCGGCTCGCGGTGGAACGGCGGGGTCCGGTTTCCGGTGATCGCCTTGCCGTCACGACGGCCGTGCCGAGCGCCGCCGAACAGGCATTGCGGCGCCCGCGGCTGTACTGGGTCAACGTGCTGATCACGCTGGTCGTCGTCGTCACGATGGTGGCGGGGCTGATGGAGCCGGTGGTGGTGTTCATGGCCGGCACCGCGCTGGCGCTGATCCTCAATTATCCGACCGCGGCGGAGCAGCGCGAACGGATCGACGCGCATGCCCGCGCTGCTCTCATGATGGCGGGGATCTTGTTCGCGGCGGGCGCCTTTACCGGGATCATGGCGGGGTCGGGGATGATCAAGGCGCTGGCGCAGGCGTCGGTCGCGCATGTCCCCGATGCGATCGGGCCACGTATTCCGGTGCTGCTCGGGTTGCTGTCGATGCCGCTCAGCCTGCTGTTCGATCCGGACAGCTTCTATTTTGGCGTGCTGCCGGTCATCGCCGAAGTGGCGGGGCATTTCGGTGTTCCGGCGGTGCAGGTCGCGCAGGCCGCGCTGCTCGGGCAGATGACGACGGGCTTTCCGGTCAGTCCGCTGACGCCTGCGACCTTCCTGGTGGCGGGGCTGAGCGGGATCGAGCTCGGCGCGCATCAGCGGTTTTCCATTCCCTGGCTGTTTGCCGCTTCGGTGGTGATGACGATCGCCGCTCTTCTGTTCGGAATCTTTGCCTTATGACCGGCCGAACCATCCGTATCGGGGCGGGCGCAGGATTTTCGGGCGACCGGATCGAACCGGCGCTCGAACTGGTCGAGCACGGTGCGCTCGATTACCTCGCGTTCGAATGCCTTGCCGAACGGACGATCGCGCTGGCGCAGGCGGCGCGGCGAGTCGATCCCGCGGTCGGGTTCGATCCGCTGCTGGAAAGCCGGATGCGCGCGGTGCTGCCGGCGGCGCGCTCGCGTGGGGTGAAGATCGTCACCAACATGGGGGCGGCCAACCCGTTGGGCGCGGCGCGGCTCGTCACGCGGATCGCGCGCGAGCTGGGGCTGCACGGGGTACGGATCGCGGCGGTGCTGGGGGACGACGTGCTCGATATCGTCCGGTCGGATCGCTTCCCGCTGGTCGACCGCGCGGGGACGAGCCGCGATATCGAGCCGGGGATGGTCTCGGCCAACGCCTATCTCGGCGCGGAGGGGATCGTCGCGGCGCTTGCCGGGGACGCGGACGTGGTGATCACGGGGCGGGTCGGCGATCCGGCGTTGTTCCTCGGTCCGCTGATCCACGGCTTCGGTTGGGCGATGGACGATTGGGACCGGCTCGGGCGCGGGACGGTGGTCGGGCATCTGCTCGAATGTGCGGGGCAGGTGACGGGGGGCTATTTCGCCGATCCGGGCGTCAAGGACGTGCCGGGGCTGGCGCGGCTGGGCTTCCCCTTCGCGGACGTGCGCGAGGACGGGACGGCGGTGCTGGGCAAGGTCGCTGGATCGGGCGGGTGTCTGTCGGTGGCGACGTGCAAGGAACAGTTGCTGTACGAGATCCTCGATCCTGCCGCTTATCTGCAGGCCGATGTCGTCGCCGATTTCCGGACTGTGGCCTTCGAACAACTCGGCGCGGACCGGGTCGCGGTGCGCGGGGGGACCGGTCGTGCCCGACCGGATACGCTCAAGGTGTCGATCGGCTATGAGGATGGTTTCGTCGGGGAGGGGCAGATCTCCTATGCTGGTCCGGGCGCGGTGGCGCGCGGTCGGTTGGCACTGGCGATCGTCGAGGAGCGGTTGCGACTGACCGGGGTGCCGGTCAGCGACCTGCGGACCGAACTGATCGGGGTCGACTCGATCGACCGGACCGGTCGGCAGGCCGGAAACGAACCGCGCGAGGTGCGCGCGCGGGTCGCCGGGCGCGCACCGACCCGCGCCGCCGCCGAACGGATCGGCGCCGAGGTCGAGGCCCTGTACACCAACGGGCCGTTTGGCGGCGGTGGCGCGGTCGCGGCGGTGCGCGACGTGCTCGCGGTCGCGTCCACGTTGATCGACCGTGCGCGCGTGTCGCCGACCGTTCACTACGAGGTGGCGTGACATGATCCTCCGTGACATCGCGCATCTGAGGACCGGCGACAAAGGCGACATTTCGCAGATCGCGATCTTCGCGCATGCCGCCGAAGACTATGACCTGCTCGTGCGCTGCGTGACGGCAGAGCGGATCGTCGCGCATTTCGCCGATCTGCCGATCCGCGCCATCCGCCGCTATGAGTTGCCCGGAATCGGCGCGCTCAATTTCGTACTGGAAGGCGCGCTGCGCGGCGGCGTCACGCGCTCGCTCGCGCTGGATGCGCACGGCAAGACGCTGGGCGCGCAACTGCTCGATCTGGTGATCGACCCATTTTGAAAGGTTCGCTCATGCGACGGTCCGTGCTTCTTGCCGCCGGTTCCCTGCTGTCCGCCGTGTTGGTCGATCCCGCGCTCGCGCGGCTCGAACGCGTCCGGATCGACAGCGTCACGCCCGCGCCGCCGCCCGCGAAAGCCGGGGCGCTGCGCTACGAGATCGTGCGCGGCCAGTTCTTCGGGTCGCTCGATCCGGCGGACCCGCATAACGGGATCATCACCGATATCGCGGCCGCGACCCGCGATGCGCGGGGTCGCGTCGGCTATTCGGCGACCTTCGCGATCGCACGACCGATCGACCGGGCCAAGGCGAGCGGCGTGCTGTTCTACGACGTTCCCAACCGGGGCGGCTGGCCGATCGCCGCCGATCCGGATGGGCATGTCCGGGTCATCAGCGGGTGGCAGGGCGACTTGCCCGCCGGACCGGACGTCCAGCGCGCGACCGTACCGGTGGCGCATGGGCCGGGCGGCAGCCCGTTGACCGGGCCCGTCCTCGCGCGGTTCATCGACATGCCGGCGGGGGCGCGGACGATCGCGATCACCGGCAGTATCGGCAAGCCGACCGCGCGGCCCGTGCCGGTGTCGCTCGATACCAGGCAAGCGCGGCTGTTCCGACAAAGCGCGGACACCGCCGCCCCGGTCGACATCGCGCCGGGCGACTGGGCGTTTGCGGATTGCAACGCGCAGCCTTTCCCCGGACGGCCCGATCCGGCCAAGCTGTGCGTGCGCGGCGGGTTCGATCCGGCGTTCGCCTACACGCTGGTGTATCAGGGCAAGGATCCGCTGGTGCAGGGGGTAGGGTTCGCCGCGACGCGCGATCTGGTCGCGTATCTGCGCGGCGGCAAACCCGATGACGTCGGCACGCCCAACCCGGCGGGGGCGATCCGCTGGACGGTTGCCAGCGGGACGTCGCAATCGGGCAATTTCCTCAAGAGCTTCATCAATTTGGGGTTCAATGCGGATGAGCGCGGGCACCGCGTGTTCGATGGGGTCAATCCCAACATCGCCGCACGACAAGTTCCGCTCAACCTGCGCTTCGCGGTCCCGGGCGGCGCGGCGACGCTGTACGAACCCGGCAGCGAAGGAACGCTGTGGTGGGGGCGCTATGACGATGTGGCACGCGGGCGGGGAACGAGCAGCCTGCTCGACCGGTGCGGCGCGAGCAACACCTGCCCCAAGGTGATCGAGACGTTCGGATCGGCCGAATTCTGGGGCCTGCGGATGTCGCCCGGGCTGATCGGCACCGACGCGAAGGCCGACCTGCCGCTGCCGGGCAACGTCCGGCGTTACTATTTCCCGAGCGTCACACACGGCGGATCGTACACCGGGGGCTTCCCGACGGTAGGGGACAAGGGGCTGGCGATTTGTGCATTGCCGGGTAATCCCAACCCGTCGATCGACAGCTTGCGCGCGGCGCAGGCGATGCTCGTTTCGTGGGTCCGTTCCGGCAAGGCGCCACCGCCGAGCCGCTATCCGACACTGAAGGCGGGGGATCTGGTGGAGGCCAATGCCGCGGCGATGGGGTTCCCATCCTGGCCCGGTGCGCCGTCACCCGACGGCAAGCTCAACGTCTTTCTCGATTACGACATGGGCAACGCCTTTCGCTATCACGACATCAGCGGCGTGATCACGCCCCAGCCGCCGACGGTGCGCGGGACGATCCCGTCGCGCGTCCCGCGGGTCAACGCGGATGGCAATGAAACGTCGGGCGTCCCATCGGTCCAGTTGCAGGTTCCGCTCGGCAGCTATCTCGGCTGGAACGGGCAGGCGACGGGTTTTGGAAAAGGCGGCGGCTGCGGCTTTTTCGGCGGCTTCGTGCCGTTCGCACGAACCAAGGCCGAGCGTCTGGCGGCGCACGATCCGCGACCCTCGCTCGAGGAACGCTATCGCGACCATGCGGGCTTCGTCACGCAAGTCCGCAGCGTCGTTGCCCGGCAACAGGCCGAGGGCTGGCTGCGCGACGAGGATGCCGCGCGGCTGGTCGAGCAGGCGCAGGCGAGCAAGGTTCTGACGGACTAGAGGATTGATCAGTCAAACGGATCGATCAATCAGAAGATTGTATTTCCGTTCTGAAACCCGGTGGGTCATTCCATCACCAACAAGAACGTTCCGGTCGCGGAGACGTCGAGAGGATGCAAGGCACCGTCGCTTGCGACCAGCCTGATACACCCGTCACCTTCGGGCTGGCGGCATGATCCTTCACGTCCTTCGCTGTCAGGAACGGCCAGAAGGGGAGAGTTTCATGTCGCGACCACATTCGACCGCCGCTGCGAACCGCCTGCTGGGCGGGCTTTCGATCACCGCTTTGGCGATGATGCTCGTCCCTGCCGCCGCCGCGCAGGTTGCGCCGGGTGCAGCGCCCGAGGGGCAAGTGGCACCGGCGGACGCGCCGCCGCCAGTGGCCGCGCCGGAAGACACTGGTCCCGACATCGTCGTCACCGGATCCTATCTCGGCAATGTCCGGCAGGAGGACCGCGCTTCGCCGATCCTGTCGATCGACTCGCAGAGCCTCGCGCGGACCGGCGTCACCTCGCTCGGCGACATCACGCGCTTCATTCCGCAGAACGTCGGCAGCGCGGGTGGTATTCAGGATCTGGCCAAGGGCGGCGGCGCCGATTCCCGCGATACGCGGTCGGCCAATCTGCGCGGGCTTGGTGCCGGCGCGACGCTGGTGCTGCTCAACGGACGCCGGGTCGTCCCCGCCGACGGGTTCGTCAACCTCAACAGCCTGACGCCCGAGATCGCGATCGAGCGGGTCGAGACGGTGCTCGACGGCGCCTCGTCGACGTACGGTGCGGATGCGGTCGCGGGCGTGTTCAACGTCCTGACCAATACACGGTTCAAGGGGCTGAAACTCTCCGCGCAATATACCAATATCGCGGATACCCCGGCGGCGACGGTCCAGGCGATGTGGGGCGTCGGCGATGGCCGGTTCCACACCGTCACTTCGGTCGCCTATCGCTATCAGGACGGGTTGCAGAACAGCGAGCGCGACGTCACCAATTTCTTCAACCCGTCCTCGGGCGCGGGCGCGAACCCGGGTGCCTTCACGCTCTACTCGCGGCCGCGCACGGCGGGGGGTGGCGACGTGGTCATCAACGGCAACAATTATTCCGCCCTGTACGACCGCTTCCGTTCGGCAGCCGGGACGGTGACGGTGGTCGATCCGAATTGCGGATCGGCGGCGAGCCAGAGCCGCTATGTGCCGTCTGCGAACAGTCCGGGGTTCGGGCTTGGATCGTGCCAGTTCAGCTTCCAGGCGCAGAACCCGATCCGACCGGAAGCCAAGAGCTACCTCGTCCATAACGACACCACGTTCGAGATCGCGCCGGGGCAGACGCTGTTCGCCGAAATCGGCCTGTATCATCAGGATTCCAAGCGGTTCAGCGTGCCGTCCTACGCGCAGAACCGGGTCGGTGCGCGCCCGCCGATCGTGCCGGGCAGCAACCCCTACAATCCGTTCGGGGTCGATGTCGGCTTCATCGGCCGCGCGATCGGGTCGCAGGGGTTCCCCGGCTACCAATATCGCCTGATCCAGGACAAGGTCGATCAGGGCCAGTTCGTGGTGGGCGCGCGCGGGCGGATCGACGGGAACTGGAAATATACCGCGAACGCCACCTATTCGCGCGCGGACGTCGCCTCGACCGATCGCGACACCGACATGAACCTGTTCCAGGCCGCGCTCAACGGATACGGCGGGCCGAACTGCAACATCCGCTACAGCGGACCCGGCGCGGGCGCACAGCCGGGCGCGGGCAATTGCCTGTACCTCAGCCCGTTCACCGCCGACGTGTCGAAGATGGACCCGTCGCTGATCTACAATCTCCAGAGCAACGTCGTCACCCAGTCGCGGATCGAATATATGATCGGCGAGGCGGTGGTGAACGGCACGCTGGCGACGATCAACGGCCATGCGCTGGCGGTCGCGGTGGGCGCGCAATATCGCAAGGAAAAGCAGTCCACCCAATATTCGGATCTGTTGCTGAGCGGTTTCGGCGGGTTCCTCGGGCCTAATCGCAACACCGCATTCGAGCGCGAAGTGAAGAGCGTCTTTGCCGAAGCGAATTACGAGGTGATCGACGGGCTCAACGTCAATGCCGCCGCTCGTTACGAAGATTACGGCAATTTCAACACGACGGCGCCCAAGCTCGCGGTCAACTGGCGGATCATCCCGCAGTTGTCGCTCCGGGCATCGGCGAGCAAGGCGTTCCAGGCGCCGTCGATCGCCAATTCGGCGGCGGTGCTGATCTCGACCAACGTCGCCAACATCATCGATCCGCGCGACGGCACGACGACGTTCCGGTCGATCCAGCAATATGGCAACCCGGCGCTGCAGCCGCAGAAAGCGGACGTCTTCAACATCGGCGCGACGCTGTTGCCGGTTTCCCGGCTGACGCTGTCGCTCGATTACTGGCACTATAAGTACAAGAACCAGATCCAGCTGCAGAACGGGCAGGCGGTGATCAATGCCGCCCCCAACGGCCCGAACGTCATCCGGGATGGCAGCGGCGTGGCGCAGTCGATCGTCATCTCCTCGTACAACGCACCGAGCGGGACCGGAACGTCCGGGATCGATGCGGCGGCCAGCTATCGCTTCGACATCGGCGCGGCGCGGATCACGCTGCGCGACAACCTCAGCTATCTCGCGACGTATGACGTGGATACGGGGTCGGTCGTCTACGACGGCGTCGGGCATCGCAACAATTACCAGACCTCGCCGCTGACGTCCGCCGCGGCACCGCGCTGGCGCAACATCGCCGGGATCGACCTCTCGCTCGGGGATCACTTCCTGTCGGGCACGTGGCGTTATGTCTCGAGCGTGATCGACGATTATCAGCAGGTCGTCGGCGCGCCGACGGTTGCGCGGGTCGGAGCCTGGTCGGTGTTCGACGTTCAATATGGCCTGCAGTTCGGGTCGACGAAACAGTATGAACTGACGCTCGGCATGATCAACGCGTTCGACAAGGCGCCTGCCAAGGCGCTGTATACCGGGTATCTCTCGACGCTCGGCGATCCGTATGGGCGGCAGGCGTATGTCCGGATCGGCGCGAAGTTCTAGTGGTGCGCCGGGGTGGATGGTGTCTTCGGTGGTGACGCGGTCGCCGCAACGCCGAGGTTCAGGGTGCCCGCATAGGGTCCATCCCCGCCGTCCATGACCACCCCACGCGCGACGGTTACCGGAGACGATGGAGCGGACGACTGTCGGCCGCAGGTCGTAGCCGAGGTACATGCCCAATACGATCCGCCGTTCCATCTGGCATCGAGACTGACGGTGGAATCGGCAGGCAGATAGCCAGCCATCGGGAGATAGGCTGGCTTCGCCCAGGCCGGGGGTGTCCGCATTGCGTGAAC
Organism: Sphingomonas sp. PvP055; assembly: GCF_040546365.1. NCBI lineage: Bacteria > Pseudomonadati > Pseudomonadota > Alphaproteobacteria > Sphingomonadales > Sphingomonadaceae > Sphingomonas > Sphingomonas sp. PvP055. The sequence goes on along the minus strand of NZ_JBEPNS010000001.1, from coordinate 3,023,640 downwards.
GTTGCCTACCAGAACGAGCACCCGGCCTTGGCTCGCCACCCGGCCGATCAAGGATGCCGCGAGCGCTTTCTCATAGTCGCCCGCGTTGAACCCGGGGTCGTACAAGGGTTGGAAGGCAACCACGCTCGTTATCTGCCCTGCTGCTCGCAGCGCGCGCAGGCGCCGGAAAAGCTCAAAATACGCCTCACTGGAGAGACCGGCCTTGAAGGGTTCGGTCCATATCCTGCTCGCGAGAAAGCGGGATGTCGCTTCGGCATCCCCATTGGACCCGATGTAGTCATCGATCGCGGGCTGTTCGGTAGTCGCTTGCTCGACCGCGACCACCACCGGCTGGGCTGTCGCTGCCAGACAAACGAGGTCGCCAAAGGCTTTGGGTGTTTCGGTCGTTCCATGGATCTCGCCGACGACGATCCAGCGCAGCGACGACCGCCCGAGAAGCTGTTCCGAACCAGGGATCGCGGCGCAAACGGACGGTTGTAGCTTTGCCACGAAGATCCTCGCCGGGGGCGCCGGGACGGGAGGCCGCAGCGGCGACTTCGAGACGCTGGCGGGAGCGCGGCGTGCCGACGTTTCATCCGCAGCGCGTCGCTCTTCTTGCGCCGCAAGCGTCGGCACACCGAGCGCGCCCCGCAGCGCGTCCGAAACGAGGGAGCGATCGAACGGCTCCTGTGTTATCCGACCGTCCGCACCGGTCAGAAATTGCGTGCCAAGAATCTGTGGCTTGCCCGTGGTCTGGAGATATCGATCGAGCGTGGCAGCCGCGATCCAGGTAGCGCCGACCTTGCCCTTCGCGACGGCGATCGTCGCGAGCAGGTGCGCTTTCAAATAGGCGTCGGACGATCCGCCGTGTTGAAACACGAAAGCGGCGTTAAAGAAGTCGTCCCCGCTCTTCAAGGTACCGGCATCAAGTAATGCTTGTGTACGCTTAAGACGCGCCTCGTCCTGTGGTCCGACGATTGCCCAGTCGATATCGACGCTTTGTCGGTCCTTTTGGTCCGCCTCGAAAATCGCCGTCATCTCGGGGTTCGATGCCGCAGCAGGGACGGGCGCAATCGAAACCGACGACGGGGAAATTGCCAGCAAGGAAAGGACAATCATTGGATTGAACATTGCTGGACCTTTCGCGATCGATCGTATCGGAAAGGAAGCTGACGGTGTTTGGCGCCTCCAAGCAAGCCAAAAGCGCGAGCGCGTGGCTCGAAACTAGAGCGTCTGCCGTGCATGCCCATCAATCAGCGCGGGCGCGGCGAGGAACCGTTGTTTGGGAATGGAGCGGGTGAAGGGAATCGAACCCTCGTCGTAAGCTTGGGAAGCTTCTGCTCTACCATTGAGCTACACCCGCGACGCCGCGTATTTCCGTCGTTTCCTGTCTTATGTCAACGGGCATTCCGCCTTTCCGACCCTCTGAATTCCGACTTTGAAAACAAATAGGAATGCCGCGTGGTTCGTTCCTGACCACGCATCCGACCGGCCTATCGGAAATTCTATCCCGTTGAATGAGGCCGTTACGTTCTTTCGACATCGTAAAGGCTCACGGCATCAGCCGCTTGCGGCCTTCCGACAAATGCCAGCGCATCGCCAGGGCGGCGCCGTCTGCATCCTGCGCGCGAATGGCCGCGACGATCATCTCATGTTCGCGCAGCATCGCGCCGATCACTTCAGGTGGACGCGAGCGGGAGATGTCGACGCCCGCCCGCATGATCCGGTCGACGTCAGCGAACAGCGCTTCGAACGTCACGAGGAACGCGGGGTTGGCGGTTGCGAGCATGACCCGGCGGTGGAACTCCATATCCTCGTCATGCGCGGGTGCACTCGACAGCAAGGCGGTACGGAGCTGGTGCAAGCCGTCCTCGATCTGCGCCATTTCATCGGTCGACCGCCGTGTCGCGGCGAGCCGGGCCGCTTCCGCTTCGAGCACGAACCGTACCTCATAGGTGCCGAGCGTTGCGGACATGTGGTCCATCGGCATGAAGGCGATCAGCTGGTTCGACGGGCGGCTCTTGACGAACGACCCCGCACCGCGCCGCGCTTCCGTAATGCCATCCGATGCAAGCCGCACCAGCGCTTCGCGGACGATCGTTCGGGACATGCCAAAGATTTCGGCAAGCCGCGCTTCCGACGGCAAGCGATCCCCGACCGAAAGATTGTCGGTGTCGATGATCTCAACGATGCCGGCATAGGCCCGGTCCGCCAGCCGCCCCTCCCTCATCGCTTGCTTTCTCTCTGCATGTGGGACGCAGGGTAGCGCAGGCACTGGATGGCGAGCAACGCTCTTGCAGTCGCACATTCTGATGACCGACCTGTACGACAACGTTTGCGTTAAATCGGCAACAATTGCTACTATTCTGGCGTCAGGCTGCAATAGATGGTTGAGTCTGTCCAACCAATTTGCCTAGACTGACGAACGAAGGATCCGAAAACGGGACTCGAACGGGCGGTTGGGGCCAGCCGTGCACTGCTTGCATCGTCAGGTGGATCAACAGGGAGAGGTTGTGTGAAGACCAATCGTCAAGAAGCGCCGGCAATTGAGGCCACCGCGGCGTTGCCGCCGCTTGCGTTACTGACCCCGACGCAACGCAAGGTGCTCGACGGGGTCTATTCGGGCCAGCTCAACAAACAGATCGCGTTCGATCTCGGCATCGCCGAGGCGACGGTCAAGGCGCACATGACGGCCCTGATGCGCAAGCTGAAGGTGCGCAACCGCACGCAACTCGCGATCACCGCGCAGTCGCTCGGCTGGAACGGGCGTACGCTCGCGCATTGAGTGCGCTTTGGTCATTGAGGAAGGATCGTCATGGAAATCGGGCGTCGCGATGTTCTGCTCGGCTCGGCCGCGCTGCTGCTTGCTCCTGGAGGCTCGGCCTGTGCCGCGACGGATCGTCCGCTTGGCTATGCGATCGTCGGGCTGGGGTATTACGGGCTCAACGTCATCATCCCGCAATTCGTCAACTGCACGCATAGCCGCCTCGCAGCGGTCGTCAGCGGCGATCGCGCAAAGGCGCAACGTGTCGCGCGCGAACACGGTCTGTCGGACAAGGCGATCTACTCTTATGCCGATTTCGACACGATCCGCGACAATCCGGATGTCGACATCGTTTATGTCTGCCTCCCCAACGGGATGCATGCCGAATATACCATCCGCGCCGCGCGGGCGGGCAAGCACGTGCTGTGCGAGAAGCCGATGGCGATCTCGGTCGCCGAATGCGAGGCGATGATCGCCGCGTGCCGCAAGGCGGATCGCAAGCTGATGATCGGCTATCGCTGCCATTTCGAAGCGCATAATCTGGAGGCGATGCGGCTCGCGCGGAGCGGGGCGGCGGGCAAGATCCGCTACGTTCGGTCGGAACACGGGTTCGTTCAGCGGGATCCCACGAAATGGCGGCTCAAGCGCGCCTTGTCGGGGGGCGGGTCGCTGATGGACATGGGCATCTACAGCCTTCAGGCCGCACGGTACATGACCGGCGAGGAGCCGGTCGCGGTGACCGCGCGTGAATCCACGGATCGTCGAGACCCGCGCTTTACCGAGGTCGAGGACATGATCGACTGGACGCTCGAATTCCCGTCGGGCGCGATGGCGGGCTGCCTGTCGATGTACAGCGCGAACCAGAACCGCATCCTGCTGATGGGCGACACCGGGCGGATCGAGCTCGAACCGGCGACGCGCTATGACGGGAACGAAATGTGGACCGGCAAGGATGGCCGGGAGCGCAAGATCGTCCCGCCGCCTGGCCCGGCGAAGACACAGTTCGCGGGACAACTCGACCACATGGCGCAAAGCGTGCGGCGCGGGCAGGAACCGATCGTGTCGGGCGACGAAGGCCTGCGCGACATGCGGATCGTCGAGGCGATCTATCGATCCGCGCGCGAGGGGCGGACGATCCGGCTCTGAAGGGCGCAGTCGTGTCGGGGGTAGCGGAACGGGAAACGCTCTCCCCCCTCGCATGCCGCCGTTTTTCGTGGCAGCACCGCCGGCATGTCCAGCGTGCCACCTCCCGGTCCATCCACTCCCGCCGCCCTCCAAGGCATCAAGGTCCTCGATCTCTCGCGGGTCCTGGCAGGGCCGTGGGCGACGCAGATGCTGGGGGATCTCGGCGCCGAAGTCCTCAAGATCGAGCAGCCGGGGCAGGGGGATGATACGCGCCGTTGGGGTGGCCCGGCGCTTGATGACGGATCGGGCGATTCCGCCTATTTCCTGTGCGCCAATCGCAACAAACGGTCGCTCGCGATCGACCTTGCCAAGCCGGAAGGCGCCGCGCTGATCCGTCGATTGGTGCAGCAGAGCGACGTGCTGGTGGAGAATTTTCGCGTCGGTGGGCTGGCGAAATACGGGCTCGATTATGCCACGCTGTCCGCGCTCAACCCGCGACTGGTCTATTGCTCGATCACCGGGTTCGGCCAGACCGGGCGCTATGCGGACAAGGGCGGCTACGACTTCCTGATCCAGGCGATGGGCGGGCTGATGAGCATTACCGGCTTGCCGGATGGCGTCCCGGGTGGTGGGCCGATGAAGGTCGGCGTGCCGATCGTCGACCTGTTCACCGGCACCTATGCGACGGTCGCGATCCTGGCGGCGTTGCGCCACCGCGATGCGACCGGGGAGGGCCAGCATATCGATTGCGCGCTCCTCGATACCCAACTCAGCCTGTTGTCGAACCAGGCGTCGCGCTATCTCAACGGGGGTGCGGTGCCCGGGCGATTGGGCAACGATCATCCCGATATCGTGCCGTATCGCGACTATGCCTGCGCCGATGGCGACATCGTCGTCGCGTTGGGGAACGACCGGCAGTTCCGGGATTTCGCCGTCCTCCTTGGGCTGGCGCCCTTGGTCGAGGATGCTCGCTTCGCAAGCGTTGCGTTGCGCAGCCTAAACCGCGCGGCGCTGCACGCGGTGATCGGCCCGGCCGTCGCGCGGTGGCGGGTCGCTGATCTGGTCGACGCGATGGAAGCCGCCAAACTTCCGGCGGGCAAGGTGCAGACCGTGCCGGAAGTCTTCGACGACCCTCATGTCGCGGATCGGTCGAGCGTGCAGACGATGTGCCGGGACGACGGCACGCCGCTCCGGGTCGTCGGCTTTCCCGTCAAACTTTCCGAAACGCCCGCCCGCTACGACCGCGCGCCGCCGCGCGCCGGGGCCGATACGCGGCAAGCCTTGAGCGCGGCACTGGGCCTGACGGCGCGCGATCTGGACGATCTTGCGGCGGATGGCGTCATTCCGGCGTAGCGGCGCAACGGCGGTCTCCCTCTTGCGGAACCGCGCCTGCACGAACAAGGGAGCGGACTTGCACGGTGACAGCGGAGAACGGTTTTTGAACAACGAGACGACGCCGACCCTGTCCCCTGCGCGCTGGTATGTCGTGACGATCCTCGCCCTGGTCTATGCGCTCAACATCGCGGACCGGTATGTCGTCTCGACCGTGCTCGAGCCGATCCGCAAGGAATTCGCGCTGAGCGATACCGGGGTCGGCTGGCTGACGGGGGTGTCGCTGGCGTTCTTCTACATCATCGCGGGTCTGCCGATCGCGCGCTATGCGGACCGCGGCAATCGCCGCAACATCGTCGCGGTCGCGCTGGTGACGTGGTCGGGGATGACGGCGTTGCTCGGGATGACGCAGAATTTCTGGCAGTTCCTGCTGGCGCGGATCGGGGTCGGGATCGGCGAGGCGGGCTGCACCCCACCCTCGACGTCGATTATCGCGGACAATTTCCCGCGCGGACGTCGCGCGTTTGCGCTGACCTTGTGGGCGCTGGGGTTGCCGCTTGGCGCGTGGCTGGGCTCAAGCGTCGCTGGCGCGATCGTCGATCATTTCCATAGCTGGCGGGCAGCGTTCATCGCGCTCGGCGTGCCGGGCGTGCTGTTCGGCGCGATCATCCTTTTCACGGTGCGCGAACCGGTGCGCGGACGGTTCGAACTCCGCGGGCGTACGGACGACGCCGCCACCTTCGTCGAGACGTGCCGCTTCCTGTGGACCCAGCGATCGGCGTGGCACATCAATGCGGCGGGCGCGGTGATCTGCCTGTGGGGCTGGGGGATGCTGTTCTGGATGCAGACGTATTTCGAGCGTGCCTATGGCCTGTCGACCTCGGAAGCGGGGGCGCGGCTGGGTACGATCTATTTCTGGGCGGGCACGCTCGCGACGATCGCGACGGGCGCGCTGCTGGCCTTGCCGCAGATGCAGGACGTCAAGCGGATCGCCTGGTTCCTCTCCGCAATTGTGATCCTGTCGACGATCCCGTCTTTCCTGATCTTCTGGACGCATTCGCTGAGCGTCGCGACCGCGATGCTGTGGATCGTGATCCCATGCGTCTATCTCTACATGGGGCCGACGATGGCGCTGCTGCTCAACTTCCTGCCGCCGACGATGCGCGCGCAAGGGATGGCGATCAGTCTGCTGGCCGCCAACGTGTGCAATCTGATCGTCGCGCCTACGGTCGTCGGCTGGATCAGCGACACGCTCGCGCCGCGGCTGGGGAGCAATGCGGAGTCGCTGCGCTATGCGCTGCTCGCGTTGTCGCTGACCGGCTTCTGGGCGGGCTATCACTATCTCACGAGCGTGCGGACGTTCGACAGCGACGACGTTCGACTGGGGCACCCGGGCAAGCTGGCGTAGCCTAGGGACCATTTGGCGGGACCGTTCGGCCACTCTGCGCTTTATGCAATGGAAGGCCGGCCTATAAGCGCCGAGCCCAGAGACCGGAGTATGCCATGAAGACCCGTGCCGCCGTCGCGTTCGAAGCGAAGAAGCCCCTCGAGATCGTCGAACTCGACCTGGAAGGCCCGAAGGCGGGGGAAGTGCTGGTCGAGATCATGGCGACGGGCATCTGCCATACCGACGCCTATACGCTCGACGGGCTCGACAGCGAGGGGCTGTTCCCGAGCGTGCTTGGACATGAAGGCGCTGGCATCGTCCGCGAAGTCGGGCCGGGCGTCACCTCGGTCAAGCCGGGCGACCATGTCATCCCGCTCTACACCCCCGAATGTCGCCAGTGTAAGTCGTGCCTCAGCGGCAAGACCAACCTGTGCACTGCGATCCGCGCGACGCAAGGGAAGGGGTTGATGCCCGACGGCACGACGCGCTTCAGCTACAAGGGCCAGCCGATCTACCATTATATGGGCTGCTCGACCTTCTCCAACTTCACCGTCCTCCCCGAGATCGCGGTCGCGAAGATCCGTGAGGACGCGCCGTTCAAGACGAGCTGCTACATCGGCTGCGGCGTGACGACGGGCGTCGGCGCGGTGGTCAACACCGCCAAGGTCGAGGTCGGCGATACGGTGATCGTGTTCGGGCTCGGCGGGATCGGGCTCAACGTGCTCCAGGGCGCGCGGCTCGCGGGCGCGGCGAAGATCGTTGGGGTCGACATCAACCCGGACCGCGAGGAATGGGGCCGGCGCTTCGGCATGACCGACTTCGTCAACCCCAAGGACGTCAGCGGCGACTTGGTCGCCCATCTCGTCGCGCTGACCGATGGCGGGGCGGACTATACGTTCGATTGCACCGGCAACACGACCGTGATGCGGCAGGCTTTGGAGGCGTGCCATCGCGGTTGGGGCACGTCGATCGTCATTGGCGTCGCGGAAGCGGGCAAGGAAATCAGCACGCGGCCGTTCCAGCTCGTCACCGGGCGCAACTGGCGCGGCACCGCGTTCGGCGGCGCGAAGGGGCGGACCGACGTTCCCAAGATCGTCGACTGGTACATGAACGGGATGATCGAGATCGACCCGATGATCACGCACGTCCTGACGCTCGACGAGATCAACAAGGGCTTCGACCTGATGCATTCGGGCGAGAGCATCCGCAGCGTGGTGCTGTTCTGATGGCGGCGGTGAAGACCGTTTCCGAGGTCAAGGCGCATGGCGGGGTGCAGGGCGTTTACAGCCACGCCTCGACCGCAACCGGCACCGAGATGACCTTCTCGGTGTTCGTGCCCGACCATGCCGAGGGCGAGACGCTGCCGGTGTTGTGGTTCCTCTCGGGGCTGACCTGCACCCAGGCGAACGTGACCGAAAAGGGCGAGTTCCGTGCGGCCTGCGCCGAGCACCGGGTCATTCTGGTTGCACCCGACACCAGTCCGCGCGGCGAGGGCGTGGCGGATGATCCGGACGGGGCGTATGACTTCGGGCTGGGCGCGGGGTTCTACGTCGATGCGACCGAGGCACCGTTTGCGGAGCATTACCGGATGTGGAGCTACGTCACCGAGGAACTCCCGGCGCTGCTCGGCGAGACGTTCGCGGCGGACATGGGCCGTCAGGGGATCATGGGGCATTCGATGGGCGGGCATGGCGCGTTGACGATCGGACTGACCTTCCCGGATCGCTTTGCGGGCGTCTCGGCGTTGGCGCCGATCGTCGCGCCGTCGCAGGTGCCGTGGGGGCAGAAAGCGCTCGGCGGGTATCTTGGCGACGACCGGGCTGCGTGGCGCGCGCATGATGCGGTCGCGCTGATCGAGGATGGTGCGCGGGTGCCCGCGTTGCTGGTGGATCAGGGGGAGGCGGATAATTTCCTGGTGGAGCAGCTTCGCCCGGAACTGCTGCGCGCGGCTTGCGAGGAGGCAGGGATCGACCTGACGCTCCGGATGCAGCCGGGGTATGACCACAGCTATTATTTCATCTCGACCTTCATGGCGGACCATGTCGGCTGGCATGCGGCGCGGTTGCGCTTGCGTTCTCCCGCGAAGGCGGGAGTCCAGGGTTCGGGGGCGGTGCGTTTGCAACTCTGGATTCCCGCCTTCGCGGGAAAACAGGGAGAAATCTAAGCGGGGAGTTCATGGCCAAGAAGCGCACGTTCCTCACCGCCACGCTCCCCGACGGGTACGTCAAGACGATCGGGCCGACCACGACCGCCTTCACGCATTATTGGCGGATCGTCGCGACGCTCGAGAATGGCAAGAGCGAGGTTTTCTGGGGCCACACCAAATCGCTTGCCGAAGCGAAGCGCAAGACCGCGGCGGCAGGCGAGGCATCGAAGATGCGCGGGTGGCGGAGCTATGCGCTCGATATCGTCGCGGTCGTACCGACCGACGGTTGAGCGCAACAGGGTGTCGTATCACCGCGCGACGGCAACCCTTCGGGCGGCGGAACATTGGGCGATCGAAGGCAACGGCCGGAACGTGGTGCCGGACAGGGAGATCGCTGATGACACTGGGTGAAAACGGCTCGCAAGGCTTCGGACGACCGGTTCGCAAGTCTTGGGAATTGGACGACAATCAATGAGCGCGCTGGCACCGGGCAACCTTGCCGTCGTAACCGGCGGCGCGAGCGGGATCGGGCTTGCCGCCGCGAAAGCGTTCGTCGACCTTGGATTGCGCGTCGTGATCGTCGATCGACCTGGCGAAGCGCTCGAGGCTGTGGTCGCGCTGCTCCGGGGCGACGGGGTCGGCATGGCGGTCGATGTCGCGGATCGGGTCGCGGTCGAGGCGCTCGCGGCTACGATCGCCGACCAATATGGCGCGGTTTCGGTTTTGATGAACAATGCGGGCGTCGGCGCCGGTGGCGACGTGCTGGCGGATCCGTCGGCATGGGAGCATGTGCTCGGCGTGAACCTCATGGGTGTCGTGCACGGGGTCCAGAGCTTCGTCCCTGCCATGATCGAGAGCGACCGGCCGGGAATCATCATCAACACCGGGTCGAAGCAGGGGATCACCCAACCACCGGGCAACACGGCGTACAACGTCAGCAAGGCAGGGGTGAAGGCGTTGACGGAAGGGTTGGCGCATACGCTTCGGCAGCGTTCCGGGGACCGGGTGACCGCACATCTGCTGATTCCAGGCTTCACCTTTACCGGGATGACGGCGGCCAGCACACCGGACAAGCCCGCCGGGGCGTGGTCCGCGGATGAGGTCGTTGCCTTCATGCTCGACGGAATTGCGGCGGGCGATTTCTACCTGCTCTGTCCCGACAACGAAACCAGCCCGGAACAGGATCGCAAGCGCATCCTGTGGGCGGCGGGCGATCTCGTCGAAAACCGACCAGCCCTGTCGCGATGGCACCCCGACTGGATGGATCGCTTCGCAGCGTTCATGCGGGGTTAGTCCGAAGACGCGCAAATGAACTTTCGCAAGGGTCGATGGTTGTTCGGCCACAGGGTTCAAAGTCAAAGGACGAGACGATGAAGAAGTTTATGATGGCGCTGATGGTGGCTGCGGTGACGCTTCCTGGTCCGGTCCTTGCGGCGCAGGATCGCGATCGCGACGGATATCGTGATGGCTATCGTGACCGCGACTATCGTGATCGCGGACGGAACTATCGCGGACGTGACTCGCGTCGCTATCAGGATTGCAAGCGCAGCAGCGGCACGACCGGTACGATCGCTGGCGGCGCAGGCGGCGCCATTCTCGGCAACGTTCTTGGCGGCGGCACGCTCGGCACGGTTGCAGGCGGTGTTGGCGGTGCGTTGCTCGGTCGTAGCATGGACAAGAAGCATGATGCCGCTCAGAACCGGAAGAACGGTTGCTGATCTGATACGCTAACGCCGCTCCTCAGGCAGGGGCGTTGTCGGAATGTCCCGATTACCCCGCTCCCTTTCCAGGGGGCGGGGTTTTTTATTGCAGGAACAACCGGAAGCGCCGTTTTCCGTCTACCGTTCCGCGGCGTGTCAACGGGTCGTTTACGATATCGCCCTACATCGACGTCATGACCTTCGCGTCCGCGGCGGACGTGTTTGGGGGAGACGAAGGTGCCACACGACGACAAAAGCCTGATCGATTGGGTCGTGTTCGCGCGCGCTCGTAGCGAACTTGGCGGCGGTTTCGTGCGGATTCTGGGCTATTTTCGCGAGGATGGCGTCAAGTCCGTGCTCGCCATCGAGGCCGCGATGCGCGGGCAGAACGCAGCTGCGATCGTGATCCCCGCCCACACGCTGAAAGGCGAAGCCCGCCAGTTCGGTGCGGAGCCGCTGGGCGCGCTGGCCGAGAAGATCGAGACCGTCGCGCGGGACTGCGTGGAGCGCCGCGACACGCCCGACGAGGCGATGGCCGATGTCGCCGCACTCCGGCAGATGTTCGAACGCAGCCTGGCCATTCTCGAGGCCGAAGCCAACCCCGTCACCCCGCGGCGGCAAGGGTTCGGCAGACGGATCGGATGATCTAGGGGACTTGCACGGCGGCCGGCCTCGGTCCGTCTCAGGTGCGCAGGCGCTCGATCGCCTGCGCCAGCGCGACGTAAAGCTTGCCCATGTCGGACGACAACAGCGTCACCCCGAGCGGCGACCCGTCGGGACCGGACAGGATCGCGCGCAGCATCGCTTCGAAATCGTGGATATAGCGGTTCACATGCTCGCGGAACGCATCGTCCTCGTCATACAGATAGGCGATCTCGCGCGCATCGGTCGTATCCAGCAGCCGGACCGCGCGGCGCGTGAAGACACCGCGATCGCCCTTCAGATAGGCTGACCACGCGCTGTCGGAAACGTCCGCTGAAAACGTCTTGGCGATGTCGATCGACGCGGAATTGAGCGCCTCGACGAGCAACGATACGCGTCGGGTCATCGAATTCTGGTCGGCTTCGGCCCGCTGCAGACGATCGTCCTCGAACCGCGTTTCGAGGACCGCGGAGGCGTTGGCCAGCGCGGTGACGCGCTCCGTCAGGCGCTCGGACGCCCGCGCCGCCGAATCTGCTGCGGCATCGGCGGCTGCCGCAATTGCGGCAAGCTGTTGCTGGACGGCATGGGTCGCACCGCGCTCGACGGCGGCGGCGCTATGCTGTTCGATCGCGAGCGCAGCGTCGGGGATGACGCTGGCGAGCGTCTCGCGCGCGCGGTCCGCCGCGGCATTGGCGGTATCGCGAACCCGCAACAGCGCTTCCACCAGTCGCGGCGCGGCTTCGTCGGCGAAGCGGTTGGTCTGGCCGATCGTGTCGTCGACCATCTGCCCGAGCGCATCCGCCTTGAGCTTGCCGTCGCTGAGCGTGTCGATCAACGTGCCCGCAAGCTTTTCGACCGTATCATGCTGCGTCGCGACGACGTGCGCGATCGCCTCGATCGCGTCGTGCGTGCTTTCCGCGGCGGTGACGAGCGCGAGCAGTTCGGGCTTGGTCGCGCCGACGTGGCGGCGCGTGTCGCCGACCTTGGTGTCGAGGCGGGTCAGGGCGTCCGGCAAGGTCTCGTCGATTTCACGCGCGGCGGCGTCGAGCGCGAGCAACAGACGTTCGGTCGTCTCGATCGCGGTGCTGGCGACGGTGTCGCCCATGCGCAACGCTTCGGTCATCGCATGCGCGGAGCCGCCGAGCGCGCTGATCGACGCGGCGAGCGCCTGGCTGCGGTCGATCCCCTGCGCATGCAACGCGTCGAAGCGACCGGACACGTGGACAATGTGGTGGTCGAGCTCGGCGAAGATCTCACCACCCGTGCCGCGCTGTTCGTTCAGTCGGGATGCAACATGCTCGATCAATCCCTCGATCTCGACGATGCGCGCGGCGAGGCCATCGGCACTGTCGTGCGCGACGCGTTCGAGCGCGGCCTGGTTGGTGCCAAGCATCGCGAGCAACGCATCGCCCTGTGCCGCGATCCCGCGGCGCGCTTCGTCGATCGCGTCGGCCGTACGCCCGAGCAGTCCGTCGACCGCGACCGACATGTCGCCGGTAACCCGCTCGAGCCGGGCGCCGGCCGTTTCGCTGGTCGCTTCCATCCGCGTGATGTGCGCGGCGAGCTTCTGGGCGGCACCGTTGGCGACGGCATCCGCTTCGCGGCCGCGTTCGGCGAGCGCCGCCAGTTGCGCGTCGAGCGCGGCGGCATGCTCGGTCGCCGTCACCCCGGTCGCCTTGAGCAATTGCGCGAGCGCATCGGTCTCGCCGTGCGCGCGCGGCAACAGCGCCAGCAGGACATCGAGCCGGGTCTGCGCATTCTCGGCAGCCTTGGCGAGCGTGGTCGCGTGCGACTCCGCCGAGGCAATATGGTCGCGCATGCCACCGCCGACTCCCGCGAGCCTTGCGACGGCGGTATTGCCGAGCGTGTCGAGCCGTTCACTCTGTTCGCTAAGCTGGATCCGGTGATCGTCGATCCGGGTGGAAAGGCGATCGATCGTGCGCTCCAGATTGGCCGCCTCTGCGCGCATCGCCTGTGCGGTGCGCCCGAAGCGGCGTGCCTCGGCTGTGCTGGTGCGCAGGGCAAGCAGGAGCAGAATTCCGATAAAGGCCGGGGGCACGCACAGGCCAGCGACGAAGCTGACCAGTTCCGGGGCGCTCATCCGCGGCAGCGACGGCGCCGACAGTAGCAGCATCGTGACCAGCCATGCCAGCGACAGAACCAAACCAGCGACCATCAGCCACGGGAAGGGTTTGCCGGGAACATCGACCTCGACGTTGTCGGGGTCGGCGCCGGGTTCGGCGTCGACGAACGTGGCGGAATCGGACAGATTTTGCATGGGCACGGTTTCCGCGTCGGACGACAGGGCTTGCGGGTTGGGCAGCAGATCGCCGTGCGGCGGGTAGCCGGGTTTCGGACGATGATTGGGCCGAAGATCGATGATGCGAGAACCCCCGTTCATACGGGTCGTTTATCATGAAAAGCGCAGACGCAAAGCGAATAGCGAAACCCAACATTAAGTCCTTCGTCCATACGGTCCGAATCATGGCGTATGAACCTGGTGCAATCGATGCGACGCTGGCGGCGGCGGTGGGCGACGAGCCCCTGCTGATCGCGGAATTGCGGATCGCGTTTCTCGAAAGCGTTCGACGTGGGCTCCACGGGTTGGAGTGTGCGGTGGACGAAGCGGAATGGAAAGGTGCCGCATGGCGGTTACGCGGCCTCGCGGCGAGCTTCGGTGCGGTTCGGCTGATGGCGATCGCGACCGAGGCGGCGGCGTGCGAGGTGCAGGACCCGGCGTTGATGCTGCGTTTGCGTCGCGCGGTCGAGGAGCTGTAACGCGCCGTTCTGCAGGTCGTACGGGTCCCTGGCGATCTTTCGGTCCCTTGCCTTTCGGCCGATCGCCTTTGGGCAGGGGGCTTGCGGCCTTTGCCAAGCTGTTCCGAACGCCGTAACAGCGCGTCCATGCTGGCAGGACTGATTTTCACGACCGAAGACGCCGACGATCGGCCAGGGACGCTTGCGGCCACCTTGCCGTTCGGCGGATTGACGCTGGTGGAATTCCAGGCGCGGTTGCTCGCGGCGGCGGGGGCGACGCAGATCATCCTCGTCGTCTCGCGGATGACGCCCGAATTGCTCGGTGTGATCGGTCGGATCGGGCGGCGCGGTGGGCTTGTCGATGCAGTGCGTACCGCGCAGGATGCGGTCGCCAAGCTCCACCCGCTTGCGCGCGTGCTTGTCGTTGCTGACGGCGTGGTGACAAGCGGCGACATCATCCAGAGCCTCGCGTCCGCGGGCCACGACACGCTGGTGATCTGCGATCCCGACGATCACCGTTACGAACGCGTCAGTGCCAAGGCGGCGTGGGCCGGACTGGCGCTGCTCGATTGCAAGCGCGTCAGCGAAGTCGCCGCGATGCCGCGGGATTATGATTTCCAATCGACGCTGTTGCGAGTGGCGGCGCAGGCGGGGGCGGAGCAGGTGCGGCTCGATCCGCGCGACGCGCCCAAGCATGCGATCGAACGCAGTGCCGACGCGCTGATCCGGCGCGGGACCGCGACCGTTGCGGCGCTGGTGGCGAAACCGGTGCGCTGGGCCGAACGGTTCCTGCTGGCACCGCTCGTCCGGGTCGCGTTGCCGCCGCTGATGGCGCGGCTGATATCCACGATCGTGCCGCTCGCGGTTGCGGGGGCGCTGAGTGTCGGGGCCTTGATCGGCATTCTTGGAAAACACCCCGTGATCGGGCTGTTGCTTGCCTTTGCGGCGCTGGTCGGGGTGAGCATCGCCGCTGCGCTGGGGTGGGTCCGGGAGGAAAACCGGATCGCGTCGATCTCGACGCACGCCCGCTCAGCGATCGTCGCCGGCGCGGTGCTGGCAATCGGAGTGCGCGCCGATCCGGTCGCCGGTACGGCGCTGGCCGGGGCGCTGGTCGTTGCAGGGGCTTTGCTCGAACGTGCCGCATTGCCCGCGTTGCTCCGGCGGTGGTGGGCGAGTCCGACCGCCTATCTCGTGATCCTGCTGCCGCTGGTGATCCTCGGATGGCCGCTCGTCGGTCTGGCGGGGGCCGCACTGTACGGCGCTGGGACACTTGCGGCCGCGATCGAGGCTTTTCGGCAAAAGCCGTAGTCCCGCCGTCCGAGCAAACGGCGTAAGTCGCTCCCATGTGGAGCGATGGACGCAGCATGGACAGGGGAGCTGGGGACGGGGTCGCGACGCTGCTTGCCCGTGCCGCCCACGCCGCGGCGACCGCGGAGGACCGGCTCGGCGGCGCGATTGCCGACGTGTTCCTCGACGATGCCGTCCGGCTGGATGATCGCACCCGTCTCCGTGTGCGGGCGGTGCTCGCCCAACTTGCCGGCGAGGTCGAAACGGTCTTGCGCGTGCAGGCCGCGCGCTTGCTCACGCTGCGCGACGCAGCGTCCCTGGCGGAACGCCTCATCACGAACGGCACACCCGTCTTTGCACGGCTGAACGCCAGCGGGTTGCTTCGCGACCCGGCGTTGATCCGTGAAGTGATCGGGCGAGTCCAGCAGGACGCCATCGCCGACGCCTTACCGTCCCACGCTCCGGAAGATCGTGATCGGCCAAGCCTCCTGCCGCGACTGTTGTACCATGCGGACTCGTCGGTAAGCGCAGCAGCGGCAGCGCTGCTCGCCGCGGAAAGCCGCCGTCGCGGCGTCGCGCCGGTTGGCGCGGGTGGGTCGAGTGACTTGCCGGCGGACCTGCACCGCCACTTGGTCTGGTGGAGCGCGGCAGCGCTGCGCATCGGTATTGGCCAAGTCGGCGCGGGGGCAGTACCGGCGCTGGACCGCGCGCTGGCTGAGGCGGCGCTCCACGCGATCGATGCTCATGTCGACGGAGACAGGCTCGACGCAGTGGCGATGCGGTTGGCCCGGGCACTCGACCCGAGTTCGAGCGAACGGGCTCGCTGGCTGATCGAGGCGTTGCGCGACCGGCGTCTGTCGCTGTTCATCGCCTTGCTGGCAGACGGACTCGGGCTGTCGTACGCCGACATGCGCGCGATCGTGCTCGATCCGAGCGGCGTGCGCCTGTGGCTCGTGTTGCGCGCGCTCGGCCTTGATCGTGCGGCGATTGCGCGGGTCGGTCTGGCGCTCGCCGAGGCAGACCCTCGGCGCGACATCGACGGGTTCGTCGCGGTGCTCGACGCCATTATGGCGACCGACGGCGCCGTGGCGCGACAGGCGCTGGCGCCCCTGCTGCTCCATCGCGATTATCGCGCGGCGCTGACCGCACTCGCTCGGGGCATGGACGGGGCGTGGCCATCGTGGGATTTACCCGGGTGAGTCTGGACGACCCGGTACCGCCAACCACCGTACGCGCCACACTCGATCGCGCAGGACGGTTGATCGCGGCGGACCGCCGGCTGCTTTCGCTCAACAAGCGGGCGGGCGGGGAGACCGGCATGCCGTTGGCGATCCCGGGGCTGGACACGGTGGTGCGGCTCGCGCTGCAGTTGGCGATTCCGGTCGCGCGGACGGTGGTCGTCGCGGATGGTGCCGAGGATCTGGACCTGTGGGTCCGCGCCGATCCGATCACCGATCCGGCTGGTGTGCGTGGCGGGGTCGATCTCATTCTGGTCGGGTGGCGTACCCGCTCCCCGTGGCAATCGGATGCTTTGCACGAAACACGCGAGGCCGACTTCCTGCGCAGTGCCGCGCAGTGGGAATGGGAAACCGATGCGATCCTGTCGCTGACCGCCTTGTCGGGCAGAGCAAGCGCAGCGATGGGCGTGGACGGGCAGGCCGCCCTTGGACGCCCGCTGACACAGCTGTTCGTGCTGGCGGAAGACGACGCCGGTGTGTTTCCGATCCTGCGCGGTCTCGCGTCGCGGGAACGCTTCGTTCGGCAACGCGCGATCGTGCGCCAAACTGGCCAGACGGTCCTGCTCTCGGCAGTGCCGCGGCTCGACACAGGCGGCGAGTTTGCCGGGTTCGCCGGATACGCGGAGGATGTGGACCCGTCGGGTGCGGCCCGGACCGGTGCGCTATCGACGGCGGATGTCAGGAGCGATCTGGACGCGCTGACGGACGGGATCGCGGCGCGGCTCGATCGGACGCTACGGGGACCGCTCGACCGGATCATCGCTTCGGCGGAAACGATCCGAGCGCAATTCGATGGGCCGCTGCGCCAGGATTATGCGGATTATGCCGCTGACATTGCGAACGCGGGGCGGCATTTGATCGGGCTGGTCGACGATCTGATCGACCTGCGCGCGATCGAACAGCCCGGTTTCACGGTCGTGCGCCAGCCGATCGACTTTGCCCATGTCGCACGCCAGGCGGCCGGGTTGCTGCGGCTCCGGGCGTCGTCGGCGCGAGTGCAGATCGATGTGCCTGCTGCCGCGGAAAGCCTGATGGCGACGGGCGATGCGCGGCGGGCGTTGCAAGTTCTGGTCAACCTTCTTGCCAATGCGATCCGCTACTCACCGCTCGACGGGACGATCTGGATCCGGGCGGAGCGCGACGCGCATCTCGCCGCCATCATCGTCGGGGATCAGGGCAAGGGCATCGCACTCGACGATCAGGCGCGGATCTTCGCGAAGTTCGAACGCGTCGACCCCGGCGAGGCGGGAGGATCAGGGCTGGGCCTCTACATCGCACGACGGCTGGCGCGCGCGATGGGTGGGGACGTGCGAGTCGACAGTGGGCCAGGGCTGGGCGCGCGGTTCGTTTTTACCCTCCCGCTGAACGGCTGACGGATGACATAATCGTCAATTGACGTTGCGCGCATGCGGCGTAGGTTCGCGCCTGGCTCGTGTACGGGCCGTGAGCGTGTTGGAGAGTCTGTATGCGTAAGCTTATTCTGGCGGCGTCCGTTCTGGCGTTTGCAGCCGGCACCGCGCCCGCCGTGGCGGCACCGTGCAAGGACGCCAAGGGACGGTTCATGAAGTGCCCTACCGTCGCGCCAAAGGCAACGAAGTGCCGCCTCAACGGCAAGTTCACGAAATGCGGTACCCCCGGGGCCAAGCCAGCCTGACCTGGCGGCGCGGTCTTCGGGCCGCGTTTCCGTCGAGAGCAGGCGCCCGGCCCGAGCGTTACCGCGCCGGTATTATCTCGACGACGTTCAACAGCGATTCGAACCGCGGCCACGGGAGCACCATACGCCAGCGTTGCGGTTCGATCCGCTCGACGTACCCGGCAAGGTCGTGGTTGGCGTCTTTGCCATAGGCGAGGGGGCGGTGCTCGTCCCCCAGCACCATCGTGCCGAGAAACACCGCGCGCGACGATGAGTCTTCGTACAGCGTCCCGAAAGGGCGCTGCGCGCCGTCGATCTTGTACAGGCGCACGATCCCGTCCGTGCTTTCGACCCTGCAATCGACTGCAGGGTAGCGCGTCAGATCGCGCATCGCGGTGCCGTTGGCGCCCAGTTTGACGACCTGGCAGCGATAGAGCCCGGCGGGCGGCACCGGGTTGGG
Source organism: Sphingomonas sp. PvP055 (assembly GCF_040546365.1). Classification (NCBI taxonomy): domain Bacteria; kingdom Pseudomonadati; phylum Pseudomonadota; class Alphaproteobacteria; order Sphingomonadales; family Sphingomonadaceae; genus Sphingomonas; species Sphingomonas sp. PvP055. Next base: position 3,005,190 of record NZ_JBEPNS010000001.1, on the reverse strand, counting down.
CAGGGCGCGGTCCGGATCGAACAGCGTCGGGTCGGCTTCGATCGAGGCGATCAGGCCGGCGGCGCGGATCTTTGCCATGGCGTCGATCCAGGCCCCGCGCCAGGATCGCAGGCGTGCGCGGTCGGCCGGCGTGGCCACGCGGCGCCAGTCCGTCTGACGATCCGTCTGGGTATCCGCCGCTGGAACGGGCAGCGGCCGTGCCGACGCCGTTCCCCCGCATCCGGCGGACACCCCCGCCATCGTACAGGCGATCAGACCCGAGAGGCGGGCGGGGCTGTTCACCGGCAGGACGTCATAATGTGCAGTTCCACAGAGAGATGACCGGACCGCCCATCAACCACGCAATTCCCGCAATGCCAAGGACTTCCGTGCGGGCGCCGGGACCCAGGCAGGTCAGGCGGCGGTCCATCCCCCATCGACCGACAAGTTCGCGCCGGTAATCGCCTTTGCCTCGTCCCGGCACAGGAACAGCGCGAGCGCGGCGACCTGATCGACCGTCACGAATTCCTTGGTCGGTTGCGCCGCAAGCAGGACGTCTTCCATCACTTGCTCGCGCGTCATCCCGCGCGCCTTCATCGTGTCGGGGATCTGCGCTTCGACCAGCGGGGTCCAGACATAGCCGGGCGAGATGCAGTTGACGGTCACGCCATGCGTCGCGGTTTCCAGCGCGATCGTCTTGGTCAGCCCGGCAAGACCATGTTTCGCCATGACATAAGCGGACTTGTTCGGACTGGCGACGAGCGAATGCGCCGAGGCGGTCGAGATGATCCGGCCCCAGCCTGCCGCCTTCATGTACGGCACCGCAGCCTGCATCATGTACCAAGCCGAATGCAGGTTGATCTGCAGGATCGCTTCGAACTTATCGGCCGGAAAATCCTCGATCGGCGCGACGTGCTGGATGCCGGCGTTGTTGACGATGATATCCGGGCCACCCAGTTCCTCATGACACCGCTTCACCATTGCCGCGATCTGGTCGGGGCGAGTCATGTCGGCGGGGTCGTAGAGCGCCTTCGCGCCACTCGCGGCCTCCAGCTTAGCGCGCGCGTCCTCGATCGCTTCGGGCGCGCCGAAGCCGTTGATCAAGACGTTTGCGCCCTCTTGTGCGAAGACCTTCGCATATTCCAGCCCGATGCCCGAGGTGGACCCGGTGACGATCGCGGTTTTGCCCTTGAGGAACATGGCCTTGGTCTCCGTCATTGATAGCAGGATGTCTTGAATGCGGGCGTCAGAAGGGGTGCGTCGGGGCCGGTTGCGTCAGGTCGAACGCCGCGCTCTTGCCCGTCTCGATATTGTGCGCGATCAGGCGTGCGTTCTCCATCGTCTTGGCGACGTCCGCCATTCCGGCGTTCCAATGCTCGCGCATCGTCCGCGCCGAAAACTCGAAGTCGCGGCTGCCGCCCTCCCAGGCGTTGGCACGGTGGATGAGATGGACAAGGTTGACCGGATCCTCGCGCGCGCTCGCTGCGAGCGCGATCACATCCGGGTCGTCCAGTAATTCCTTGGGAAGCTTGTCGAGCACGCGTCGCGCAAGCTCGCGGTCCTTGCGGACCCGCATCATCTGGTCGGAGACCTGACGCGTCCGGCTCGAAAAGCGGATTTCCTTCTCGCGCGCCATCACGTCCATGATCGTGCGGGGACGCTCGGTCGCGGCGGGGAACAGGTCGATCTGGAAAGCCAGCAATTCCCCGCTTTGATGTTCGAGGACGTGAGTCAGCGGGGTGTTCGAGACGAGCCCGCCATCCCACCACAGGCGTCCGTCGATCTCGACCGCAGGCAAGCCGGGCGGCAGCGCGCCCGATGCCATGATGTGCCGCGCGTCGATCCGCATTTCGGTCGTATCGAAATAGGCGAAATTGCCGCTCTCCACATCGACCGCGCCGACCGAGAGGCGGACGCGGCCGCTGTTGAGCAGATCCCAGTCGATCAGGCTGTCGAGCGTCGCGCGCAGCGGGGCGCTGTCGTAAAAGCTCGTCGCTTCGGGGGTGCCGGGAAGCGCGAAGGTCGGGGGAATGAGACGGGGCGAGAAGAACCCGGGAACGCCCCCGGCAAGGACGGTCGCCGCCGACCATTCATGCAGGAACTCGCGGATCCGGTCGTCGGGAAAGATCGGGAAGCTCGGCAACGCCCCGGTCATCACGTCCCAGAACTTGGCGAGCTTCTCGACGCGGTGCTCGGGCAGATTGCCGGCGAAGATCGCCGCGTTGATCGCGCCGATCGAGATGCCCGAGACCCAGTCGATCTCGATCCCGCTCGACGCCAGGCCCTCGATCACGCCGGCCTGGTAACTTCCCAGCGCGCCGCCGCCCTGCAACACCAGCGCCACGCACTCGGGCAGGGGCAGCGCTTTCGCGCGCCGTTTGGGTCTGATCGATTCGCTTTTCGACATGGCGCCGCCATGCGCGCGTTGCGGTGCGCGATCAACGCTTGGCGCACAAAAGAACGAACCCGCCAACCCGACTTGCAACAAGCCGGGCCGCCGCGCATTCATGCCGCAACGGCAACGACTTTCGGAATACTCCCGCCATGCGTCTCGATGATTTCGATCCCAACATCAACGTCGAGGACCAGCGCGGCCAGGGTGGCGGCAGCGGCTTCGGCGGTTTCGGCGGCGGCGGTGGCGGCGGGTTGTTGTTCGGCCTGCTGCCGATGGTGTTCAGCCGGTTCGGCTGCGGCGGCGTCGCGATCCTGCTGGCGGTGCTGTTCTTCTTCGGCGGTGGCCTGGGGATGCTCGGCGGCGGCGGCGGTCAGGTCGGTGCGCCGACCCAGCAGGTCAGCCGCGAGAAGGCCGGTAGCGACGTCGCGTCGAGCTGTTCGCTCAACGCGGAGAGCAAGGCGGCGTGCAACGCGTTCAGCTCGGCCGACAAGACTTGGGCGGCGATTTTCCAGCGTGAGGGCAAGCAGTTCCAGCAGCCCAAGCTCGTGTTCTACGGCGGCAACGGTCAGTCCGGCTGCGGCGCGGCGCAGAGCGCGATGGGGCCGTTCTATTGCCCGCGCGACCAAGGCGTCTATCTCGACACGAGCTTCTTCGCGGAGCTGGCCGACCGGTTCGGCGCTAAGGGCGACTTCGCCCAATATTATGTGATCGCGCATGAGTTCGGCCATCACATCCAGAACCTGCTGGGCACGTCCGACCAGGTTTCGCGCATCCAGCGCAGCGGGGACGAAGTCGCCGGGAACCAGGCATCGGTGAAACTCGAGCTGCAGGCCGATTGCTATGCGGGCGTATGGGCGGCGCAGAATCGTGACCGTTTGGAACCCGGCGATATCGAGGAGGGAATGACCGCCGCGCGCGCGATCGGCGACGATACCTTGCAGAAGCAGTCGCAGGGGCGAGTAGTGCCCGACAGCTTCACCCATGGCACCTCGGCCCAGCGGATGAAGTGGCTTCGCGTCGGCATGGAAAGTGGCGATCCGAATGCCTGCAACACGTTTTCGGGCGCGCTCTGAGGAGGTCTGAGACCCGGGGCGTCGCCATTCGGCAACGCCCCGGGACGGAGAGGATGTTTTAGAGGCGGACGAGCATCTTGCCGGTGTTGCCGCCGCTGAACAGGCCGAGGAATGCGTCAGGCGTCGCGTCCAGCCCGTCATGCACGGTATCCTGGCTGGTCAACGCGCCCGACTTCACCATCGCGGCCATATCCTCGTAGAATTCCGTCGCACGCGCGAAGTACGGCGTGACCAGGAACCCCTGCACGCGGATGCGCGCGGCGATCACGCGCATCAGATACTTCAGTTCGGTCGGCGTGCCGCTGTTATACCCTTCGATCATCCCGCAAATCGCGAACCGGGCGCCATCGCGCGCATGGGCGAGCGCGGCATCGAGGTGACTTCCACCGACATTGTCGAAATATACGTCGATCCCGTCCGGGGCGGCTGCACCGAGCGCTTTGACCAGCGATGTGCCGTCCTTGTAATCAATCACATGGTCGGCGCCCAACGACTTGACCCAGGCGCACTTCTCCGCACCGCCGGCAGAGCCGATCACCGTCATGCCCTTGGCCTTGGCAACCTGCACCACCGTCGAGCCGACCGCACCGGCTGCGGCCGACACGAACACGGTTTCACCGGGCTTGGCGGAGGCAACGTCGAGCAATCCCCAATATGCGGTCATGCCCGGCATCCCGAGCATACCGAGGAACTGTTGCACTGGCACGCCCAGATCCGGCAGCTTTTGAACCTGCGCGGCGGGCAGTACTGCCTCGTCGCGCCAGCCGAGCATGTGCTGGACCATGTCACCGACCTTGATCGAGTCGGCGTTGCTCTCGACGACTTCGCCGATCGCGCCGCCCTGCATCGGCTCGCCGAGCGCGAATGGCGCGACGTAGGATTTCGTGTCGTTCATCCGGCCGCGCATATACGGATCGACCGACAACCAGCGGTTGGCGACGCGTACTTCGCCGTCGCCAAGGCTGGCCGACGCGGTCTCGAGCAGCGCGAAATCGTCCATCTTCGGCATGCCGGCTGGGCGGCTTTTCAAAGTCCAGGAACGGGGCATCGGGGCTTTCTCCTTCATGTGTTTCGAACGGGGGGTATGCCCTGAGGAAGCTTGAGGCAACGAAAAAACCCCCTCCCTGCGGCGGCAGGGAAGGGGGCTTTCCAGGTTCAGGGAAGTTTACTTACGTCGCAAGGACTTCAGTAGGTCCCGCCAAAGCTCCGGTTGAGCGTGCGCGGGCCATTGTTCTTGTCCGCATCGGCTGCACCTGCATTTTTGTCGTTCTCGCCGAAGAGCGCCTGGTTGCGTTCCTCATCGCGCCAATGCGCCTTTGCGTCCTCGGCCGACTTCGAGATTGTCACCTTGTCGGCAACGGTCTGCAACCAGCTCGATGGGATCGAGTGGTGGCGTCCACCGGCGTCGGCATCGGTCTTGGTCAGAATGATGCGGTCGCCGCGCACCTTGTCGACCGTGCCGACATGCGCGCCATCCGAACCGACGACTTCCATATGTTCGGTGACCTGCGACAAGGACGAGCGCTGCGTCTGCCGATTGCTCCGCCACGACCCGAATTCCGACTCGAACTTCGACCGGTTTTCGCGGCGATATTCATCATAGTCGCGATCGAGCGCCTCAATCTGCGTACGACGCCAACTGCCATAGTTCTCGTCATGATGTCCGCGCTCGTTACCGCCGCGCTGGTCGTCGTAGCGCGCATCGAACTCGCGGCGGCGCTGGGCTTCGTCGTCGCCGAACCACGAGCGGACTTCGTCGCCCGCGCGGTCGAAGAAGCCGCGGTCGTCATAGTCATAGCCTTGGGGCTGGCGACCATATCCTTGCTGGCTGCGACCATAGGCCTGATTGCCACCGCGATTGCCATATGGGTCACCTTGGCCATAGCTATCGCGTCCATCACGGTTCTGGCTTTGGAAGCGATCGCCGCTGCTCCGGTTGCCACCATAGGAACCGCCGGTTTCCTGTCCGAAATTGCGGTCGCCATATCCGCGTGCGCCATATCGGTCGCTACCGCCTTGTCCCTGATACCCGCTTCGATCGGACGGTCCGTAGTCGTCGTGCCGGTCGGGGCCACCAAAGGGATTTCCTCGGTCGCCGTATGCGCTCTGACCGTAGCGGTCATTCTGGTCGAGGTTGCCGGGGCGGTCCGAATAGGATCGGGAATAGCGTTCATCAGCCATGATAACGTCCTCCTGAGACAGTGAGCATCAAGGTGCGCGACGTTTGCCGCGTCGCATTGACGGGGAATAAACTCGGAAAAAAGCGAACCGGTTCCGCTGTTTGACGCAATGTCGGGGCGGATCGTCGTCCTGCCACGGCGAAGCATTTGAAAATTGCGTACGGTCGGCGGCGCATTGTCGTTGCACCGTGCACAAACCATGATATTGCAAGAATGAACGCTCCGCTGGGGCGGTCGGGCGTGGTGCGGGGCTGTAGCTCAGATGGGAGAGCGCTGCAATCGCACTGCAGAGGCCAGCGGTTCGATTCCGCTCAGCTCCACCACCACGCATCCTTTCGGCATCCCTGACGGCATCTAGCACCGGTTCCGTTATGACGGGTTCGCGTGGGGAGCCTAGCGGCGTGTGCTTCGTTCGTGCATCATGCCGTTGATGTCCTCCGCCGATCGTCTCGCCCGCCCGCTTAAAGGACTGATCGCCGGACAGGTTCGGGCCGTCTTCAACGATCGGTCCAGCGGTGAGGTGCCGGTGGTACGGCGTGCCGATGCCTTGTTCCCGCCGGACTCGGTCGCGTGGCGCGTCCATGGCGACGTGACGTCGATGCTGGTGGGCGGCGTCACTGCGCTGATGCTTCAGATGCTCCATCCCGCGGTGCTTGCAGGGGTCTGGGATCATTCAGGGTTTCGGGACGACATGCAGGGGCGGCTCCGCCGGACCGCGCGCTTCATCGCGGTAACGACCTACGGCGCGCCCGAGGATGCCCGCGCGCTGCTGGCAAAGGTGCGTCGCATTCATGATCACATCGGCGGATCGCTTCCGGACGGTACGCCGTATCGTGCCAGTGAACCCGCTTTGCTCGCCTGGGTCCATGTCAGTGAAGTGCTGAGTTTTCTCGATGGCTGGATTCGGTACGGGGAGCCGGGCATGAGCCGCGCCGACCAAGACCGCTATGTCCGCGAGATGGCGCGGATTGCGGAGCCGCTGGGGGTCGATCCGATCCCGACGACCCGCACCGAAGCGGAGGCGATCCAGCGTCGGATGCGGGCAGATCTTCGGGTCGATGCGCGGACTCGGGACGTTGCCGATGTGCTGCTCAACCAGCCAGCGCCATCGATCGCTGCGCGACCCTTCCAGGCGATGACGATGCAGGCCGCGATCGATCTGCTGCCGGGGTGGGCGCGGACGCTCCATGGACTGGAGCGCCCCGGCATAACGCTGCCGCTGCTGCGCGCGAGTACCTTCGGTGTCGCCAGTACGCTGCGATGGGCGTTCCGATGATGCCGGAGCCTGCCACGGTGCCGATCCCGGCGGCGACGCTCGTTTTGTTCCGGGAGCGCATGGGGACACCCGAACTGCTGTTCGTGGAGCGATCGCGGGCGATGGCCTTTGCGGCGGGTGCGTTGGTCTTCCCCGGTGGCCGGGTCGATCCGGGAGACCATGTGTTGGCGCAGCAATACGGAGACGATGTGGAGGACGGCGCGAGCCGGATCGCGGCGATCCGCGAGACGCTGGAGGAAGTCGGGGTGCCGGTCGGGCTGCCGCCACTGTCGGCGACGGAAATTACAGGGTTGCGCGCCGCGTTGCAGGCTGGCGTTCCGTTCGGACAGGCGCTGTCCGCCATCGATGTGACGCTGTCGATCACGGACCTTGTCCCGTTTGCGCGATGGTGTCCGTCGCATGCGCCGGCGCGGATCTTCGATGCGCGATTCTATCTGGCCGAGGTTCCGCTCGACGCGCCCGAACCGATCGTCGACGACACCGAGAATGTCCGCGTATTCTGGGCAACCGCGCAAGACGTGCTCGACCTGGCGGACCGGGGCGCCGCAACGATCATTTTCCCCACCCGCCGCAACCTGGAGCGGCTGGCATTGTTCGACAGCTTCGCGGCAGCCGTATCGCACGCCGCCCGTCATCCAATCCGCACCATTACGCCGTGGGTCGAGCCGCGCGACGACGTTCCGCATCTTTGCATTCCGACGGACCTCGGTTACCCGATCACCGCCGAACCGATGCATAAAACCGTCCGCGGCTGACGCGCGTCAGTGCGGCATCGCTGCCGCTTCGACCTTTTCCACCCAGTTGGGGAAGAATCCGGGCTGGCGGTTGGACCATCCCGACGCCGTCGCCGCAGCTTCGCTGATTGATTGCAGCAGTTTCCGCCGCAAGTCGGGGTGAAGGTGCGGCAATGCCGCTGCCGCGCAGAAAGCTGCGGGGAGCCACGGCCTAATTTCGGCACCGATCAACCGTTCATAAAGGAAACGGTAGGCGGCAAAGGTGGTGAGGCGGCCCTGTCCGAGATCGAAGGCGGAAAGCGTGAGCAGCGGCCCCATGATCGTCTCGACCCCCTCGAGGCCACCGTCATTCGGGGTCAACATCCGGATATTGGGAAGGCGGTCGTACAGCCGGGCCTGTGCGCGGATGCTCGCGGCTTCGACGACATCGCGCGACCACAGAGCGAGTGCGTCCTGACGATCGAGACCGATGTCGAGGGCGCGCCGAATATATCTCTGGGTCGATGCGGGGAACCCCGCGAACTCTTTCATCTCGGCCAGCGTCATCGTGCCGTTGGCCGCTTTCATCCGAGAACCCATCGTGCCACTCCGCTACAATCGTGCAGTCCAGCAAAAATGCGCTTCTTGCATTACCACATGGTTAACGCCGGAAACCCACTGCGAAACTAAGCGACCATAAATCATGTTGCGGCGCAACATCCGATGCGACGAGATGAGATATTTGTACGAAAGTGGATCGTCCCCGCACGGAACGGCCGTTCCGTGCGGGGGAGGCGGGATCGTAGGCGTCAGCGTTTGTCGGAAGACCGCTTTGCCTCGGCTTCTGCATCATAGCCGGAAGACCGCGGCGGTTCGCCGTTTTCGCCGGGGCGGCTGGTCGAGGGCGGGTCGGACGCGTCCATCGACTCGTCCAGAGCGTTGTCGAGCGCTGCATCGGGGCTCGACGGGTTCCGTTCCAGACGGTGCGCGATCGATGCGTCCTGGCCCGCATCCTGCTTGTTCGCGGTTGCCTCTTCCTCGGGATCGCCGGGCGCCACCGAGAGGCCGTCGAGGGCCTTGTCGTCGATCAGCTTGGGGTCGTCGGTCATGAATTCACTCCTGATCGTGAGCCAAGGAGAACGATCCGACCGACGCGCCTGTTCCCTCATTCCAGACGCGTGACCAAAACACGTTGCGCGACGAAGGCAGCGCGGCCGAACACGGTCATGAAGGCGATGTCCGTTGCATCGCGCCCGACCGCGACCCGGACGAGATCCGAACAGCACGCCATGCGGGTTGCATCGACCAGATGCCAGCCGCCCCCGACCCACAATTCCGCCACCGCATGGAAATCGGGCGGGTCGACCCCAGGCGCGTAAGCGGAGACGCAGCGCGCCGGTATCCCGCCGGCCCGCGCCAGCGCGACGAGGAGGTGCGCATAGTCGCGACACACGCCGTGCCGTTCGGCAAAAGTCATCATCGCCGTGGTCGTGCCGTTCGACGTGCCACCTTCGTAGCGCAAATGCCCAGCGACCCAATCGACCAGTGCCGCGGCGAGGGGGCCGCCACTCAAGCCACCGAAATGCTGCTCGACAAAGCCTTCCAGACGGTCCGACTCACAATAGCGGCTCGGCAGCAGATACGGGATCGTGTCGACCGGCATGAGCCGTACCGGCGTGTTGGGGAGGACCGAAAAGTCGATCACGGGCCGATCGATCCGGACGATAGCGCGGTAATCCGCACGGAATGCGCCTTCCCCCCGGGCCCAGCAGCGTTGCCCGATCCCGTCTTCCCCGCGCACCGCGCGCAGCGGCTCGGGCGAATAGACTCGCAGATCCTGCATCTCGAGATGCTGATCGGGCTGTTTGGCCGCTTCGATCAGCAACAGCACGTCCGCCGCGCCATCGATAGTATAGTCGAGCATGGCCTCGATCGCGATGCGCATGAATGTCCTTTGTGCGGTCGGAGGGAAACGCCAATAAAAAGGGCCCGATGGATCGCGCCATCGGGCCCTTTCGGAAGAGTTCTTACCTAAGCGGCGATCAGTTGCGGTTGCCGAACAGGCGCAGGATGAACAGGAACATGTTGATGAAGTCGAGGTACAGGCTCAGCGCCGACATGATCGTAACGCGCTGTTCCATGTCGGTACCAGCAACCTGGGCGTACATAGCCTTGGTGCGCTGAGTGTCATAAGCCGTCAGCCCAGCGAACAGCAGGACGCCGACGAAGCTGATGACGAGGCCAAGCGGACCCGAATTCAGGAACATGTTGAGCAGGCTTGCGACGATCAGGCCGATCAGCCCCATCGTCAGGAACGTGCCGAACGCGGACAGGTCACGCTTGGTGGTGTAGCCATACAGGCTGAGACCACCGAACGCCGCTGCCGTCGCGAAGAACGCCTGTGCGATCGCCGTCGGGCTGTAGACCAGGAAGACCGTCGAGAGCGACAGGCCCATCGCCACCGCGAAGCCCCAGAACATGATCTGCAGCGTCGAGTTGGTCATCCGGTTCTGGCCGAAGCTCATGCCGAACACGAAACCGAGCGGGGCGAGGGTGATCACCCACTTGAGGATGCCCGGGCCACCGAAAACGGTCGCTGCCGCACCGCTCGCCACGAAGCCGAGCGCGACGATCCCGGTCAGCAGGACCGCGGACGCCATGTAGTTATAGACGGACAGCATGTACCGCCGCAGGCCAGCGTCATACGCCCCCGCGCGGGTGGTCCCAGCCGTCTGGAACGCGGAGGCGTTCGGACGGGGATCAGACCAGTTTGCCATTACGAAAAGCTCCTTGCAGCCGGCCGTGTGCCGGTTGCCTTGAATATCGGCGCACCTTGCCCGTATTTCAAGCGAATCCGGGGGGCTTCCGGCGGCAGCAACATAGCGTAACATGACGCAGCCACGGGATCCGGTGCCGTAGGCGGCCGCGCCGATCCTTAAACGCGCCTGCAAGCGCGGCGGCGGGGCGCTCCAGTTCGGGTTGCTAAATCGCTTTCGTAATCGCGGTATGCTCTGCTACGCTTCGTACAAGAACAAAAGTTCGAGAGGAGCACACCCAATGCATACCGGCCCGGCCATCGCGGATTCGCCCGAAACGGCCCGCGTTTCCCGTTATGCGTGGCTGGTGCTCGGGATCCTGTTCCTCGTCTACGTGCTCAATTTCGTCGATCGGCAGATCATCTCGATCCTCGCGGAAGACATCAAGCGTGATCTCAATTTGAAGGATGAGGATCTCGGCTTTCTGTATGGGACAGCATTCGGCGTGTTCTATTCCCTGTTCGGCATTCCGTTGGGTCGGCTTGCGGACACGTGGCACCGGGTCCGCCTGATGACGCTCGGTTTGGGGCTGTGGTCCGCGATGACGGCGGCATCCGGGCTCGCACAAAGCGGGGGTGCGCTCGCCGGGGCGCGGATCGGCGTGGGCGTGGGGGAGGCGACCGCGAGTCCCTCGGCCTATTCGCTGATCTCGGATTATTTCCCGAAACGCCTGCGCGCGACCGCGCTCGCGATCTATTCGTCCGGATTGTACGTCGGGGGCGGGCTGTCGCTCGGAGTCGGCGGGTTGATCGTTCAGCGGTGGAACCACGCCTATCCCGACGGCGGGCCGTTCGGTCTGCACGGTTGGCAAGCCGCGTTCATGATCGTCGGCATTCCCGGCCTGATCCTCGCGGCGGTCGTCGCCACGCTGCGCGAACCGATCCGTGGTGCGGTGGAAGGCCTGCCGCGACCGGAGCGGCATCCGGCGCCATTCAGCGCATTCCTGTCGGAATTGCTCACGATCCTTCCACCGTTGACGCTGATCGGCGCTGCACGGGGCGGGGTACAGGCGTTTCTGACCAACATCCTCGCCCTCGGGATCGTCGTTGCCGCCGTGCTCGGCCTGCATGCGATCGGCGAGCCGTGGCCACAGTGGATCGCCGTAGGGATCGGGGTGTATGCGGTCTTTTCCTGGGCGGCGGCGCTGAAGCGTCGCGATCCGCCGACGTATCGGTTGATCGTCGGTAATCCGGCCTTTCTGTGCATCGTCGTGGCTTATGGCCTCAATGCGTTCATGGCCTATGCGATCAGTTTCTGGGCGGCGCCGTTCGTGATGCGGACGTTGGGTACGTCGCCGGCGATGGCGGGGCTCCTGGTCGGGTCGACCGGTGCGCTCGCGGGATTTCTGGGGGTTATGCTCGGCGGCCTGATGGCGGATCGGCTGCGGCGGCGGAATCCGGCGGGGCGCGTGATCGTCGTCCTGTTCGGCGCGATCGCGCCGATCCCGTTCGTCATCGGAGCGTTTACCGCGACGAGCACTGCAGTCTTCTTCCCGTGCTTCTTCTTGTCGAGCATCTTCGCCAGCACCGCGCTCGGGGCTGCTGGAGCAACGATGCAAGACCTCGTTCTGCCGCGAATGCGTGGAACAGCGACCGGGACGTTTTTTATTGGCACGACTCTGCTGGGATTAGCGATGGGGCCGTATCTCGCAGGGCGAATCTCGACGCTCTCCGGCAGCTTGTCTGTGGGGGTTTTGTCGCTGCTGTGCGCTGCCCCAATCACGATCGCAGCAGGCCTTGCGGCGTACCGGCTAGTGCCGAATGCCGAGGCGCAACGCGAGGCGTGGGCGCGGGGGGCGGGCGAGGACATCTAGTCCAGACCAGCTCGCCCCCCGCACCCCGCGAAACCTTAGCTCGCCGCGAATACGCCGCAGGCAACGCGCCCGCCGCTGTTGCCCGAGGGGTCGGTCATCAGATCATCCGGGTTGGCGTGGACGACCAGCGCCGACCCGTCGGCGTCGAGCAACCCGGCCATCGTCGCGCCGGGAAGAACCATCCCGATCGTCCCGCGACCGTTCGTGCCGACGACGAGGTTCGGCAGGTCGCCCGCATGTGGGCCCTGCGGGTTCATCGACCCGTGCTTGGTGGACGTCGGGTTCCAATGTCCGCCGGCGCTGGCAAAGTCAGGGGCATCACACTTGCCGACCGTATGGACATGCGCGCCGTGGGTGCCCGCGGGCATTCCGGTCACGTCGACCGTGAGGCGAAGGCCACCGCCGACTTCGGTCGCGCTTGCGCGGCCCACTTCAGCGCCGTCCGCGGTTCGCAGCATGGCAACGGCACGGGCGCCGTTCGCCATCGGGGCGCCGGTCTTCGGACCTGCCTTGTCGCAGGCGGAGAGGCTGAGCGTCGCCAAGGCTGCCGCAGCGAGGATCGGTACGCGCATGGGGTATCTCCTGTTATGTGTCGGGGACGTGTTGCCCTGTAACGCATTGCGCGACAAGCGGAGCCGGGAATTGCATAAAAAAGGACCGTGCGACGATCGTCGCACGGTCCTTGCAAGGTTCCACCATGTCAATTGCCTGACATGGTGGAGATACGATCAGTTGGCGTTGCTGGTCTTGATCGACCCGTTCACGCCATTGGGGAAGAAGCCCCCCCCTACCGTCGCAGACTTGGTAAGGTACACGATGTTCAGCACATTCGCTGCACTGCGGCTGTAAGCGATACCCGAGCCGTCGGTCGGAACGATGTTCGAAATCGACGAGTCCGCCCCGGCAATTCCCTGATCGTCTTCGACCGATCCATCCAGACTGTCTCGCGCGTCACTGATCATCCGAACCTGATCGAAGATCGAACCCGTGGCCGTGCCGGCGGCGAAGCCCTTGCCGTACAGGATCGTGCGGATCAGACCCGCGTGATACGCTTCTGCCGCCAGAATGCCCGCTGCGGCGTCCAGATAGGTCTTGCTCGTCAGCAACGGCGCGGCGCCCTTGTAGGCGCTGACGCCGACGTCCTCGAAGATGAAAGCGCCGAGCAGGAACGCATTGTCGTTGGCGTACGGATCGAACACGCCCGTCGACGAGACGACACCGGCCGCCCGCGCGGCTGCGGTGAACGCCCCCGTCGCGCTGCCGTCGATGTTGATCGCCGGCATCGCCACCGCCGCAGATCCGAGCGCTGTACGCAGGTAGGCGACATGCGCGATCTCGTCTGCCGCGATCTCACGCGCATATTGTGCGACGATCGGGTCTTCGAAGGTTACCTTGCGGCCGCCGGTTACGGCGCCTTGCGTTCCGACACCGGTGACTTGCGATGCGGGAAGACCCGTGCCGTACACCGCGAACGAGTAGAACTGCGCTTCGAGATATTCGAGATTGAGCGCGAAATTCAGAATATCCCCGTCGGAAACGGGCGCACTGGTCGGCGTCGGGGTAGGGGTGGGCGTCGGGGTCGGCGTCGGGTTGAAGCCCTTCGGCCCGTTATCGCACGCGGCGAGCAGCGAAAGACCGCCCGCTGCGACCGTCGCCTGACCGGCGACGCGAAGGAAGTTGCGGCGCTCGTCGCGGCGGCGGTCACTCGCCTCCAGCACCTGCGTCAAAATATTCGTAGTATCCATTGCTACTCTCCCTTGGAGAAGGCGTGATGTCTAAAGCGGCTTAATTGGCGCCGCTGAACCGCAGGTCGGCGTTCGGGTTGTTCGTCCCGTTGGGGAAGAAGCCGCCTGCCATCACGCGCGCGTTGGTGAGGTACGCAATGTTGTGGACTTGCGCGACGGTGCGCGAGAACGCGAGACCGTTCTCGTCGAGTGGCACGATGTTGGATGCATCTCCACCGTTGATCTGGACGGTCGAAATACCCTGATCGAGATCGGTCGTACCGTCGAGGCTGTCCCGCGCGTTCGAGATCTTGTCCGCCGACGTGCGAAGCGCAGGCGTGTCGACACCCTTGCGGTACAGTACGGTTCGAACGAGTGCGGCATGATACGCCTCGACCGCGAGGATGCCGGCTGCGGCTTCCAGATACGTCTTGTTGGTCAGCAGCGTCGCGCCGCCCTTATAGGCCGTGACGCCGACGTCTTCGAAGATGTACGCGCCGAGCAGGAAGTTGTTGTCGTTCTCATAGACGTTGAACGCCTCGCCAGCGCCGATCAGGCCGGCCGCCCGTGCGGCGTTGCTGAAGGCGGAGGTCGGGGTCACGTCGATGTCGATCGCCGGTTGCGCGATCGCCGACGTGCCGAGCTGCGTGCGCAGAAAGGTTACGTGCGCGAGCTCGTCGCCTGCGATCTCCTTGGCGTAGGCAGCGACGATCGGGTCACTGAACGTCACCTTGCGACCGCCGGTAACCGCGCCCTGAGTGCCGAGACCGGTCAGCATGTTGGCGGCGAGGCCCGTGCCGTTGGCGGCAAAGCTGTAGAATTGCGCCTCGAGATATTCGAGATTGAGCGCGAAGTTGAGCACGTCGGCGTCGCTTGGTGCGCTTTGCGCTTCCGCACGGCTCGCTAGGCCGATTGCGGCGCCGCCCGCGAGACCCGCCACGGCGGCAGCGCCGAACGCGGATTTGAAGAAATCACGACGATCGTTGCGTCGTTCTACGCGCCGATCGAGCGCTTCGATCAACTGCTGGTTTACATCTTCGGTCATTGAACTCGACCTCCCTGTGGATGGTACTTCGCTAACCCGCACATCGAGTTATGGTTCCAAGCCGTTGAAAACAAAGGCAAAAACCGAAATCCAAGGCGCGCGCAGACGGTGCTCGGAACCGCATGAACCGAACCCTCTCCCGTCGTGGCACAGCTACGCTCGGTGTCTGGCCAAGGACGCACGACCGTTAAAAAATTACTTAGTATTTCTGCGTAGTAAAAGAATGTGTCGGGTTTTCCCCGGAGTATGCGCGAACCCACGGTGAACGCAGACGCGCCCTTTCCCCCGCGCAGCCCCCTTGCTAAGGGCACCTCGACTCTTGCATTCGCACAGTCGGTCGCGCCCGCGCGGAGCCTTGATGGTTTCGCCTCCCCGCCGCGGCCCGACGCATAGGGAAGGACCCGCTGCACATGACCGCCATTGGCCAGGATACACTCGGCACGCGCACCACGCTCGACGTTGGTGGCACCTCTTATGACTATTACAGCCTCGCCACCGCCGCCGAGAAGCTGGGCGACATCAGCCGCCTGCCGTTCTCGATGAAGGTGCTGCTCGAGAACCTGTTGCGCTTCGAGGATGGCGTCACCGTCACCACCGAGGATCTCCAGGCGATCATCGACTGGCAGCAGGAGCGCAAATCGGACCGCGAAGTCCAGTATCGCCCCGCGCGCGTGCTGATGCAGGATTTTACGGGCGTGCCGTGCGTCGTCGATCTCGCGGCGATGCGCGATGCGATCACCAAGCTCGGTGGCGACCCGGTCAAGATCAACCCGCTCGTCCCCGTCCACCTCGTGATCGATCACTCGGTGATGGTCGACGAATTCGGCACGCCAAAGGCGTTCGAGGATAACGTCGAGCTCGAATATCAGCGCAACAACGAGCGCTACGAGTTCCTCAAGTGGGGCTCCAAGGCGCTCGACAACTTCAAGGTCGTCCCCCCCGGCACCGGCATCTGCCACCAGGTCAATCTCGAGAACATCGCGCAGGCGGTGTGGTCCTCGACCGCGCCCGACGGCAAGACGATCGCATACCCCGACACCTGCGTCGGCACCGACAGCCACACCACGATGGTCAACGGCCTCGGCGTGCTCGGTTGGGGCGTCGGCGGGATCGAGGCTGAGGCCGCGATGCTCGGCCAGCCGGTCTCGATGCTGATCCCCGAAGTCGTCGGCTTCAAGCTCACCGGCGAACTTGCCGAGGGCATCACCGCGACCGATCTCGTGCTCACCGTCACGCAGATGCTGCGCGCCAAGGGCGTCGTCGGCCGCTTCGTCGAGTTCTACGGCCCGGGCCTCGATGCGCTCAGCCTCGCTGACCGTGCGACGATCGCCAACATGGCACCCGAATATGGCGCGACCTGCGGCTTCTTCCCGGTCGATGACGCAACGCTCGACTACATGCGCCTCACCGGTCGCAGCGAAGAGCAGATTGCGCTCACCGAGGCATATGCCAAGGCACAGGGCATGTGGCGTCTGGCGGATGCGCCCGACCCCGTCTTCACCGACACGCTCGGCCTCGACATGGCGAACGTCGTTCCGTCGCTCGCCGGTCCCAAGCGTCCGCAGGACAAGGTCATCCTCACCGAGGTCGACGATACGTTCAACGCGGATCTCGCCAAGGTCTATGGCCATTCGAACGCCATTCGCGTCCCCGTCGAAGGCCGCGACCATGATATCGGCGACGGCGACGTCGTGATCGCCGCGATCACGAGTTGCACCAACACCTCCAACCCATCGGTGCTCGTCGCCGCAGGGCTGGTCGCGCGCAAGGCGAACGCTCTGGGCCTCAAGCCCAAGCCGTGGGTCAAGACCTCGCTTGCCCCAGGCTCGCAGGTCGTCACCGACTATCTCGACAAGGCCGGTCTCACGACCGACCTCAACGCGGTCGGCTTCAACCTTGTCGGTTATGGCTGCACCACCTGCATCGGCAACTCGGGCCCGCTCGCCCCCGCGATCTCGGCGGCGATCAACGGCAACGACATCGTCGCGGCGTCGGTCCTGTCGGGCAACCGCAACTTCGAAGGCCGCGTCTCGGCCGACGTGCGCGCGAACTTCCTGGCCTCGCCGCCGCTGGTCGTCGCTTATGCGCTCAAGGGCACGGTGACCGAGGACTTCACCACCACGCCGATCGGTCAGTCGACCGCGGGCGAGGATGTGTACCTCAAGGACATCTGGCCCACGAATGCCGAAGTCCGCGAAGTGATGGACGCCAACATCGACCGCGGCATGTTCCAGTCGCGCTACGCCAGCGTCTTCACGGGCGATGCCAAGTGGCAGGCGATCGATATCGACGGGTCGGACACCTATGCGTGGCCGGCAAGCTCCACCTACATCGCCAACCCGCCGTATTTCGAGGGCATGTCGATGACCCCGGCACCGGTGCAGGACATCATCGAGGCACGCCCGCTCGCGATCCTCGGCGATTCGATCACGACCGACCACATCTCGCCCGCCGGCTCGATCAAGGCGGACAGCCCCGCAGGTGCGTGGCTGATGGAGCGTCAGGTCGCGCGTGCGGACTTCAACAGCTATGGCGCGCGTCGCGGCAACGACAATGTCATGGTCCGCGGCACCTTCGCCAACATCCGCATCAAGAACGAGATGGTCCCGGGCGTCGAAGGCGGCATGTCCTCGTACAAGGGCGAGACGATGCCGATCTACGATGCGGCGATGCGTTTCAAGGAAGACGGCGTTCCGCTGATCGTCATTGCGGGCAAGGAATATGGCACCGGCTCGTCGCGCGACTGGGCGGCGAAGGGCACCAATTTGCTCGGCGTCCGCGTCGTCATCACCGAAAGCTTCGAGCGGATCCATCGCTCGAACCTGGTCGGCATGGGCGTGCTGCCGCTGCAGTTCGCTGAGGGCGTCGACCGCAAGACGCTGAAGCTCGACGGGTCGGAGAGCTTCACGATCATGAAGGTCTCGGAAATCCGCCCGCGCCAGAACGTCGAAGTGACGATGACGCGCGCCGACGGCACGGTCGAGACGTTCATGACGCGCTGCCGGATCGATACCGTCAACGAGCTGGAGTACTTCCTCAACGGCGGCATCCTGCAGTACGTGCTGCGCAAGCTGGCCGCGTAAGCGGGACGGGCGGGCTCCGGCCCGCCGGTTTTACGGAGTTGAAGAAGGGGCGGGGAAACCTGCCCCTTCTTCGTGCTTGGTGAAGGCTCTCGTTTTCACGGCAGGCGCTTCCCCGGCGACGGCCGGGGCCCCGGAGTGGGCGGACGATCGCGGCGGCAGTGGTCGGTTACAGCGGCCTTCACCGGGGAAGCCCTTGTGTACGGAACGTAACGCCTTGCCCCAGAACGGGAAATGCCCGCCACACTTGCGTGTGGCGGGCATCCTTTCCTCCCCAGGAAACTTTCTAGACCCGTCCCTAGGCGGCGAATCTCGTAAGCGTAACGGCGCATCGCATCGCAGCGCGGTCGGCTTGTAAACTTCCCTGGTCAAGCGTACGTACGTTTGTAAAGTATTGACGAACGGAGGGACACATGGCCGATCGCAAGCTGTTCGCCGGACACGCAGTGCGTCGCTTGCGGCGCGGGGCGGGACTGACCCAGGCCGCGATGGCCGAAGTGCTGACGATTTCCCCCAGCTATCTCAACCTCGTCGAGAAGAACCAGCGACCGCTGTCGGCAACGCTGCTGGTCAAGCTGGCCGAAACGTTCGACTTCGATCCCCGCGCGCTGGCGGCGGGCGAGCCCGGCGGCGGCGAGGCGGCGCTCCGGCGGAGATTGGCCGACCCGATGTTCGCCGACCTCGAGATCGACCGCAACGAGATCGAGGAGTGGCTCGCAGGCGCACCCGGCGGCGCGGAAGCGTTCGCGCGTGCGTTCGACCGGATCCGCGCGGGCGGGACGCCCGACGATCCCGCCGCAGTCGATCCGATCAGCGAGGTTCGCCGCGAGATCGAGCGTTGGCGCGGCCATTTCGCCGACCTGGATGCCGCGGCGGAGGCGCTCGCGGACGAATTGCGGATGGGCGCGGGCGATCTGTACGGCGCGATCTCGGAACGGTTGCGCGTCAAGCATCAGCTGACGATCCGCGTCCTGCCGGTCGATGTGATGCCCGAACTGCTCCGCCGCACCGATCTCCATGCGCGACAGGTGCAATTGTCGGAAATGCTCGATCCCGCCAGCCGGACGTTTGCCGTCGCGGTCCAACTCGCGCAGATCGAAGCCCGCGACGAGATCGAGGCACTGGCCAAGGGCGCAGGATTTGCCGACCGCGCGGCCGAGCGGCTCTATCGCCGCCACCTCGCCAATTATTATGCCGCTGCACTGATGATGCCCTACGCCCGGTTCCTGCGCGCATGCGAGGCGACGGGCTACGACATTGAATTGCTGCAACGCCGGTTCGGCGCGGGGTTCGAACAGGTCGCGCATCGTATGACCGCGCTGCAACGCGTTGGCGCACGCGGGCTGCCGTTCTTCCTGGTGCGGATCGACCGGGCGGGGCAGGCGTCGAAGCGTTTCTCGGGCGCGAGCGCATCGCCGCTTGCCGAGGCGGAGGCGCGCTGTCCGCTATGGCGGCTCCACGCAGCGTTCGAGCGTCCGGGAACGCTGGCGGTTCAACTGGTGGCGCTGGAGGACGGATCGCGCTGGTTCACGATCGCGCGTACCGTCACCCCGCAAGGGCGGCGTTATGGCACGGTGCCGGCGGAGTTCGTCGTCGGGGTCGGCGTTGCCGCTGCGCATGCGGGCGCGCTTGCCGCGGCGCGTGGCGTCGACCTGACGGGGGAAGCGACGCCGATCGGGCTGGGGTGCCGTGCCTGTGGGCGCGGACAGTGCCCGCAACGGTCGCTGCCGCCATCGGGTCGCGCGCTGATCGTCAACGAACGGGAACGCGGAATCAGCGGCTTCTCGTTCGGCGGCGACTGAGCCGACCTCGCCCGTTTCCGGCGGTGCTGTCCTACAGCGCGGCGTCTTTCTATGGTGTGGGGCACGGCTCTCCCCGATGTGCTCAGCCGCGTTTGATAAGGGGGAGGGGCCAAATTACGATGCGTTTCCGCCTAACTTTCCGACCATCTGCGGTGTCAACAACATCACACCGTTACAAATAACCTGGCGAAGGATTGACGGCGCTACGCTGTAGTTCGGACGTTTCCCGTCTCAATTTCTGTAAAGAACGCTATTCCGTGGAAATCGCTACACAGTGAGGCCCTCGATGACGTACCAGTCCAGCATCGCTCAAACCAACGCGCTGATCCGCAGCCACAACGGCTCCTGGGACGGCATCTCGGCCGAGTCGGTCGCGCGGATGCGGCTTCAGAACCGGTTCCAGACCGGGCTCGACATCGCGCGCTATACGGCGGCAATCATGCGGCGCGACATGGCGGCCTATGATGCCGATCCAGCGCACTACACCCAGTCGCTCGGCTGCTGGCACGGGTTCATCGGGCAGCAGAAGATGATCAGCATCAAGAAGCACTTCGGCTCGACCGAGCGGCGCTATCTGTACCTGTCGGGTTGGATGATCGCGGCGCTCCGCAGCGAGTTCGGCCCGTTGCCCGACCAGTCGATGCACGAGAAGACCAGCGTCCCCGCGCTGATCGAGGAACTCTACACTTTCTTGCGCCAGGCCGACGCCCGCGAGCTCGGGATGATGTTCCGTGACATCGATGCGGCGCGCGCTTCGGGCAATGCGATCGAGGAGCAGCGCCTGCTCAACGCGGTCGAGAATTACCAGACACATGTCGTTCCAATCATTGCGGATATCGACGCCGGCTTCGGCAATGCCGAGGCGACCTATCTGCTCGCCAAGAAGATGATCGAGGCGGGCGCCTGCGCGCTTCAGATCGAGAATCAGGTCAGTGACGAGAAGCAGTGCGGCCATCAGGACGGCAAGGTCACCGTGCCGCACGAGGACTTCCTCGCGAAGGTCCGCGCGTGCCGCTATGCCTTCCTAGAGCTGGGCGTCGACGACGGCATCATCGTCACCCGCACCGACTCGCTGGGGGCGGGGCTGACCAAGCAGATCGCGGTGTCCAAGGCGCCGGGCGATCTCGGCGACCAGTATAACGGCTTCCTCGATTGCGAGGAGATCGACCCCTCAACCGCACGCAACGGCGACGTCATCCTCAACCGTGACGGCAAGCTGCTGCGCCCCAAGCGGCTGCCCTCCAACCTGTTCCAGTTCCGCGCCGGATCGGGTGAGGATCGCTGCGTGCTCGATTGCATCACCTCGCTCCAGCATGGCGCGGACCTGTTGTGGATCGAGACCGAGAAGCCGCACATCGAACAGATCGCGGGCATGGTCGACCGGATCCGAGAGGTCATCCCCAACGCCAAGCTGGTCTACAATAATTCGCCTTCATTCAACTGGACGCTCAACTTCCGCCAGCAGGTCTACGACGCCTGGGCCGCGGAAGCCCGCGACCTGTCGGCGTACGACCGGGCGAAGCTGATGTCGGTCGACTATGACGGCACCGAATTGGCGGACGAGGCGGACGAGCGGATCCGGACGTTCCAGCGCGATGCCGCGGCGCGCGCAGGGATCTTCCATCACCTCATCACGCTGCCGACCTATCACACCGCCGCGCTCTCGACCGACAATCTCGCGCGCGAGTATTTCGGCGAGGCGGGGATGCTCGGCTATGTGAAGGGCGTCCAGCGCAAGGAAATTCGCGAGGGGATCGCCTGCGTCAAGCACCAGAACATGTCGGGCAGCGACATCGGCGACGACCACAAGGAGTATTTCGCGGGCGAGGCAGCCCTCAAGGCCGGCGGCGCACACAACACGATGAACCAGTTCGCTGCTTGAAACGGTACCCCTTCCCCGGCGGAGGCCGGGGAAGGGGAGGACCTGTTTACGCGCCCGCCGCCGTCAGCCGGTCCAGCTGCTCGGTGGTCAGCGCAAGGTTCATGGCGCCAAGCAGATCCTCAACCTGCTTCACCGACGTGGCGCTGGCAATCGGCGCGGTCACCGCGGGCTGCTCCTTGAGCCACGCCAGTGCGACCTGCGCGAGGCTGGCACCGGTTTCCTCGGCGACCGAATCCATCGCCGCCAGCACGGCAGGACCGTTGCCATCGAGAAGTTCCTGCATCCGCCCACCGCGCACGCTCTTCCCGAAATCGTCCGCGCTGCGATACTTGCCGGTGAGGAACCCCGAGGCGAGCCCGTAATAGGGCACGACCCCGATGTTATTCTCGACGCAATAGGACTGCAGTTCGCCTTCGAACTTGTTGCGACTGACGAGATTATACTCGGGCTGAAGCACATGGAAATGCGGCAGGCCATGCTCGCGAGCCGCATCGTTTGCCGATTTCAGCCGCTTGGCGTGGAAGTTCGACGCTCCCAACGCGCGGATCTTGCCCGCATCGATCAGCTTCCCGAACGCCGCGAGCACGTCCTCCTGCGACACCGACTCATCGTCCTGATGCGCGAAATACAGGTCGATCGTGTCGACCCCGAGCCGCTGCAAAGACGCCTCGCACGCCGCCGCGATCCGCGCCGGGGCGAGCTTTTCGCCGCCCTCGCCAGGAAGCATCCCGACCTTTGTCGCAATCTGAACCTGATCGCGCTTGCCGCTCTGCTTGAGCCAGGCGCCGATCATGCTCTCGGACTCGCCGCCCTGATGTCCGGGTACCCAGGCGGAATATACGTCGGCCGTATCGATCATCGTACCACCGCCCGCGACGAACGCGTCTAGCACGGCGAAGCTGGTGGCCTGATCCGCGGTCCAGCCAAAGACGTTGCCGCCCAGCACGAGCGGCGCGATGCGGAGGTCGGTGGCGCCGAGGCGGCGGTGTTCGGTCATTGCGGCTTGGCTCCAGATTCGTCTTCGGTGCCGCCCTCATCATCGGGGACGACTTCAGCGGCGTTCATGTCGGCACTGTTCGCGTCGAGTGGGACGGTGGCGGTGTTATGCGACAAATCCTCTCCAGCCATCGCGTTACGGGCAGCAGGAGTGCCGCCCGAACACGCGCTGACCAGCGCTGCCACCAACAGGACGCCCCAGCGCATCAGTTGTCGATCTCGTTACCGATATCGCGGGCAGCGGCACCGGCGCGATCGCCCACGCGGTCGGCCTTTTCGCCGAGGCGGTCTGCAGCCCGGTCTGCGTCGTCGCCGAGCCGGTCTGCTTTCTCACCGGCCGCCTGGCCGAAATTGTCCATCCGTGTCTCGGCGTCGCTGAGCGCGGCGTCGGTATCGTCGCGCGCCTTCCGGGCGGTTTCGTTGACGTCACCCGCAATCGAGTTTGCAGCGGTGCTGGCGTCGTTTTGTGCCTTTTCGCTGCAGGCCGACATGCCGCCGGCGGCGAGGGCGAGGATCGGCAGGAGGAGGATGGACTTTGTCATAAAGGCTCCCGTGATAGGATCGGTTAAGGTATCGAAGGGGTCTAACCCACGCAATCGCGCAAAGGTCCGCTGACGGGACGATCGGACCCGGGGACGCGATACGTTGCGAAAGTCGCACGGCGCAGCCATCGTCGTCGTTGACCGCATATAAAGATATCTTTATATGTCGCTGCCAGATGACCATCGCTCTCGATATCTTCCGCGCTCTGGCGGACGCGACGCGCTTGCGGATCGTGGCGTTGCTGCGCTCGATGGAGCTTTCCGTCGGGGAGCTTGCGCAAGTGTTGGGGCAAAGCCAGCCGCGCGTGTCCCGCCACGTTAAGATCCTGTGCGACGCCGGGCTGGCCGAGCGGCGGAAAGAAGGCAGCTGGGTTTTCGTGGCGCTGGGGGAAGGGGCCACGGTCGGTCCCGTGCTGGGCGCGCTCGACCAATGGGCCGTGCTGTCGCCCGATCACTGGGCGGTCGCGGATGCGGCGCGGCTGGCGGCGGTTCGCGCGGACCGGGCGGCGTCTGCAGCGAGCTGGTTCGAGGCGAATGCCGGCCAATGGGACGCGATCCGCTCCCTCCATATCGCCGAAAGCGAAGTCGAAGCGGCGATTTCTGCCGTGGTCGGCGATGCGCCGATCGGGCAGTTGATCGATATCGGGACGGGCACCGGGCGAATGCTCGAACTGTTCGCCGGACGGGCGGAGCAGGCGCTGGGGATCGATCGATCGTCGGAAATGCTGCGGCTTGCGCGTGCAAAATTGTCCGAGCGGGGGCTCACCAACATCGAGTTGCGGCAGGCGGATCTGTATGCGCTGCCGCTGGCCGATCGCGCGGCGGACGTCGCGATCGTCCATCACGTCCTGCATTTCGCGCAACAGCCTGGCGCTGCGATTTCTGAAGCGGCACGCGTGCTCAACGTGGGGGGGCGGCTGCTGATCGCCGACTTCGCGGCGCATGACCGCGAGGAATTGCGCGCGCAGGACGGGCATACCCGACTGGGTTTCGCTGACGAGCAGATGACGACGTGGTTCGCGGCGGCCGGGCTCGACCCGGTGCGCACCGAAACGCTGATGGGTGGCGAACTGACGGTCAAATTGTGGCTGGCGCGCAAGCGCGATGCCGAACGTTCCGGAATACAAGAGGCGATGGCGGCATGACGATTTCGGTAAACCAGCTCGAGGAGGCGCGGCGCGCGCTCGAAGCGCCGCTGTTCGCGGATCTCGCGGGCGATGCGGCGGTGTCGTTCGAATTCTTCCCGCCCAAGACCGAGAAGATGGAAGAGGCGCTATGGGAGACGGTGCGCACGCTCGAACCCTTCGCGCCCGAGTTCGTCTCGGTGACGTACGGCGCTGGCGGGACGACGCGCGACCGGACGCATGCGACCGTCGCGCGGATCGAGCGCGAGACGAGCATGCCCGCTGCGGCGCATCTGACCTGCGTCGAGGCGTCGCGTGGCGAGATCGACGAGATCGCCGAGCAATATTGGGCGGCGGGGGTGCGGCATATCGTGGCCCTTCGCGGGGATGCGCCGGGGGCGGGGGGCTTTGTCCCGCATGCCGATGGCTATACCAATGCCGCCGATCTGGTGGCGGGGCTCAAGCGGCTCCATCCGTTCGAGATTTCGGTCGCGGCCTATCCCGAATGCCATCCGGATTCGCAGGGCCACAGCGACGATCTCGACAATCTCAAGCGCAAGCTCGACGCGGGCGCGACGCGCGGGATCACGCAATTCTTCTTCGAACCCGAGACGTTTTTCCGTTTTCGCGATCGTGCGGCGGCGGCGGGGATCGATGCGCCGATGGTGCCGGGGATCATGCCCGTCACCAATTTCCAGAGCATCGTGAAGATGTCTGCGATGTGCGGCACCGAGGTGCCGGCGTGGATGGGGCGTCTGTTCGAGGGGCTTGAGGTTCATGCAGGCGCACGCGGGCTGATCGCGGCGACGCTGGCGGCGGAGCTGTGCCGCAAGCTGTATGCGGGCGACGTGCGAAATTTCCATTTCTACACGCTCAACCGTGCGGAGTTGAGTTTCGCGATCTGCCATTTGCTGGGGCTGCGGGCGAAGACCGTGGCGAACGCAGCGGCGGCCTGATTTTTTCTTAGCCCCTCTCCTTTAGGGGAGGGGTTGGGGTGGGGCAGTGCAGCGGGGTTTCGCTCTCTGCGAGGCACTTCCCCACCCCCAACCCCTCCCCTGAAGGGGAGGGGCTTTAGATAGTGGACCTGTAGTATGACGATCCGTGAAACATTCCTTGCCGAGGCGGCCAAGCGCATCCTCATCACCGACGGCGCGTTCGGGACCGAGATCCAGAACTGGAAGCTGTCCGAGGCGGACTATGCCGGCGACCTCGGCCTCGCCAAGGACCAGAAGGGCAACAACGACATTCTCGCGCTGACCAAGCGCGAAGTGCCCGAAGCGATCCACCGCGCCTATTTCGAGGCTGGTGCGGACATCGCCGAGACCAACACCTTCTCGGCCAACCGCATCAGCCAGGCCGATTATGCCGCCGAACATCTGGTGCGCGAGATCAACGTCGAGAGCGCGAAGCTCGCGCGGGCGCTGGCGGACGAATATCAGGCGAAGGACGGCCGCCCGCGCTTCGTCGCAGGGGCGATCGGGCCGACCAACAAGACGCTGTCGCTCAGCCCCGACGTCAATGATCCGGGCTTCCGCGAGATCGACTTCGATTATCTGAAGGGCGTGTACCGCGAGCAGACCGATGCGCTGATCGAGGGCGGGGCGGACTTCATCCTGGTCGAGACGGTGTTCGATACGCTCAACGCCAAGGCCGCGATCATGGCGGCGCTGGAAGCAGGCGAGGCGCTCGGGCGTGACGTGCCGATCATGCTGTCGATGACGCTGACCGATCTGTCCGGACGCAACCTGTCGGGGCATACGGTCGAGGCGTTCTGGCATGCGGTGCGGCATGCCAAGCCGGTGACGATCGGACTCAACTGTTCGTTCGGTGCGGAGCAGCTGCGGCCGCACGTTCGGACGCTGTCGGCCATCGCGGACACGCTGATCATGGTCTATCCCAACGCCGGGCTGCCCAATGAACTTGGCGAATATGACGAAATGCCCGCGACGACTGCCGGGCTGGTCGGCGAGTGGGCGACCGCGGGTCAGGTCAACGTGCTCGGCGGCTGCTGCGGATCGACGCCAGCGCACATCAAGGCGATTGCGGACGGGGTGCGCGGGGTTGCGCCGCGTGCGCTGCCGGTGCCGCCGGTCGTCACGCGGCTTGCCGGGCTCGAGCCGATGACGATGGCGACCTAATGCTTCTCCCTCTCCCCGCTTGCGGGGAGAGGGCAAGCGAGCGAAGCGAAGCGGGGGAGAGGGGCAGTATCGGGCGACAGCGCTTGATACTGCCCCTCTCCCCGACCCTCTCCCCGCAAGCGGGGAGAGGGAGAAGGAAAAGTAATGACGACCACCACCTCCACCGCCAATTTCGTCAACATCGGTGAGCGCACCAACGTCACCGGTTCGGCGCGCTTCAAGAAGCTCATCATGGCGGGGGATTATCCCGCCGCGGTCGAGGTCGCGCGGCAGCAGGTCGAGAGCGGCGCGCAGGTGCTCGACGTCAACATGGACGAGGGCCTGCTCGACGCAGAATATGCGATGGTCACCTTCCTCAAGCTGATCGCCGCCGAGCCCGACATCGCGCGCATCCCGTTCATGGTCGACAGCTCGAAATGGTCGGTAATCGAGGCGGGGCTCAAGTGCGTCAGCGGCAAGCCGATCGTCAATTCGATCAGCATGAAGGAAGGCGAGGAGCAGTTCCTCACGCAGGCCAAGAAGGTCATGCAATACGGCGCAGCGGTCGTCGTGATGGCGTTCGACACGGTCGGGCAGGCGGACACGCGCGCGCGCAAGCTCGAGATCTGCGGCCGCGCCTATGATCTGCTGATGGGGATCGGCTTTCCCCCTGAGGACATCATCTTCGATCCCAACATCTTCGCGGTCGCGACGGGGATCGAGGAGCATAACAATTACGCGGTCGACTTCATCGAGGCCTGCCGCGACATCAAGGCGCGCTGCCCGCACGCACACATCTCGGGCGGACTGTCGAACCTGTCGTTCAGCTTCCGAGGCAACGAGCCGGTGCGCCGCGCGATGCATTCCGTGTTTCTCTATTATGCGATCCCCGCCGGGCTCGACATGGCGATCGTCAACGCCGGGCAGCTCGACATCTATGACCAGATCGACCCCAAGCTGCGGCAGGCGTGCGAGGACGTCATCCTCAACAGCGACGACGGCGCGACCGAGCGGCTGATCGCGCTGGCCGAGAGTTTCAAGGGCACCGATGCGGTGGCCGAGAAGGCAGCGGCGGAATGGCGCGGGCTGCCGGTCAACAAGCGGCTCGAATATGCGCTCGTCAAGGGCATCGACATGCATGTCGTCGAGGATACCGAGGAAGCGCGTCAGGCGATCTTCGACAAGGGCGGACGCCCGATCGAAGTGATCGAGGGGCCACTGATGGACGGGATGAATGTCGTCGGCGACCTGTTCGGATCGGGCAAGATGTTCCTTCCGCAGGTCGTAAAATCGGCGCGCGTGATGAAGAAGGCGGTGGCGCATCTGCTCCCCTTCATCGAGGCGGCGAAGGAGCCCGGTGCACGCGGCAAGGGCAAGATCATCATGGCGACCGTCAAGGGCGACGTGCATGACATCGGCAAGAACATCGTCGGCGTGGTGCTCCAGTGCAACGGGTTCGACGTGGTCGACATGGGGGTGATGGTTCCCTGGTCGGACATCCTGAAGGCCGCGAACGAGAATGACGCGGACATGATCGGCCTGTCGGGGCTGATCACGCCGTCGCTTGACGAGATGGTGACGGTTGCCGAGGAAATGCAGCGCGCCGGGATGACGATGCCTTTGCTGATCGGGGGCGCGACGACGTCGAAGGTCCACACCGCTTTGCGGATCGCGCCCGCGTACAAGGGGCCGGTGGTGCATGTGCTCGACGCGAGCCGCGCGGTTGGCGTTGCGTCGACCTTGGTCAGCGACACGATCCGCGACGAGTTCGTCCAGAAGACGTCGGATGAATATGAAGCGGTGCGCGTGGCGCGCGCGAACAAGGGGCAGAGCGAGCTCGTCCCGATCGAAGTCGCGCGGGCGAACGGGTTCGTGGCCGACATGGCGTTGAAGCCGGGGGCGCCTTTGCAGCCGGGTGTGCATGTGTTCGACGACTGGGATCTGGCGGATCTGCGCGAGCTGATCGACTGGACGCCGTTCTTCCGGGCGTGGGAGCTGGCGGGGAATTATCCGGCGATTCTGGATGACGAGATTGTCGGCGAAAGCGCGAGCAACCTGTTCGAGGATGCGCAGAAGATGCTCGATCAGATCATTGCGGAGAAGTGGCTGACGGCGAAGGGCGTGGCTGGGTTGTGGCCATGCCGGCGGGAAGGGGATGATGTGGTGATTTCTGCAAAGCCCCTCCCCTTCAGGGGAGGGGTTGGGGGTGGGGCCGTGCCTGTCTCCGACGGTGCGTCTGCGGCACTGCCCCACCCCAACCCCTCCCCTGAAGGGGAGGGGCTAGAGGAAGTTCGCATGCCGTTCCTCCGCCAGCAGATCGCGAAACGCGAGGGGCGGGCGAACATGTGCCTGACCGATTTCATCGACCCGGCAGGCGACTGGATCGGCGGGTTCGCGGTCACCACCGGGCATGGGATCGACGCGCACCTCAAGCGCTTCAAGGTGGATAACGACGACTATTCCGACATCCTGCTCAAGGCGCTCGCCGACCGTCTCGCCGAGGCGTTCGCCGAGCGGCTTCACCAGCATGTCCGCACGACGCTCTGGGGCTATGCCGACGGCGAGCAGCTCACCAACGAGGCGCTGATCCGCGAACAATATCGCGGCATCCGCCCGGCACCAGGCTATCCCGCATGTCCTGATCACAGCGAGAAGCCGATGCTGTTCGAGCTGCTCGATGCGACCAACGCAACGGGCATCACGCTGACCGATAGCTTCGCGATGCTGCCGACCGCGGCGGTGTCGGGCTTCTACTTCGGGCACCCGCAGGCGGAGTATTTCGGCGTGGCGCGCGTCGGGCCGGATCAGTTGCACGAATATGCGACGCGGCGCGGGGTGGACCTGGCGACGGCGACGCGTTGGTTGCGGCCGAACCTGGATTAGAGCGCGGCGCGCCCCAGCGCCCGCAACCGCGGTGTCACCATCGGGATCGTCAGCATCGTCGAGCCGATCGCCATCAACAAGAGCGCGGTAAACGCGTCGTTGGTGATGATCTTCTTGTCGAGCAGGATGTTGACGAAGATGATCATGATCAGCGCCTTGGTCTGAAGCAGCCAGCCGATCGTGCTCGCTTCGCCCTTGCCCCATTTGAGCAGCCGCCCGGCGATCTGAACCCCGAGCAGCTTGCCGCCGACCGACGCCACGAGCAGCAACGCCGCCGCCGCAAACACCGCGCCGCCGCCGACCTGGAACTGCGTTCGCAACCCGGTCGACAGGAAGAACACCGGCATGATCGCGAGCAGCACGAAGTGGCGGAACTGGTCCATCCGCGCACGATCGAACAGGTTTCCGTCGAGCACCGCGCCCGCGAGGAACGCGCCGACCATGAAGTGCAGCCCCGCCCAGTCCGCCGCGAACCCGCACAGCGCGAGCCAGATCAGGCTGACGTACCAGCGGTCGGTCTCCGCGATCGCCGCCATCAGTCGACGGACCGCCCAGGTCGCTGCCGCAAAGCCGACGAGGAACGCCGCCTGTCGCCCGACCCGCTCCCAATCGAGCAGGATCAGCGCAAGCACGCCCCAGATTGCGATGTCATCGAGGCTGGCATAGCGTAGCGTCCGTTGGCCAAGCGGCGCGCGGAGGATATCGAGCTTTTCGAGAAACAGCACCAGGATCGGCAAGGCGGTGACGGCGCATGCCATGCCAATGCCGAGCACGACCTGCCATGTCGCTCCCGACGGCCCGGCCCAGCCGGGATAGCGCAGCATCAGCAGCGCGGCCGCGCTCCCGGCGAGCAGCGGAGTGGCAAGCGCAAATCCGGCCGTGACACTGGTTTCTCCGCGCCGCCGCCATGCCTCGCCCAGGTCGAGTTCGATTCCGGCGATCCACACGAACAGCATCACTGCCCACCAAGCGACGCCGTTGAGCGACCCGATCGTCGCGGGGGTGAATACGAGTGCATAATAGCCGGGGAAGAAGGCGCCAAGCACACCCGGACCCAACAGGATTCCGCCGATGATCTGGACGACGACGAGTGGGGCCCAATAGTCCGTCCGCGCGAACCGCCAGACCAGATACGGCACGCTGAAGATCAGCAGCATCGCGAGGAGAAACACCTCGGTCGGCGACATTGCGTGCATCGATTTCCCCCCGACAGGCCGATTTCCCCCGGCCTTTGCGGCGCGCTGTACGATGACGCCACGGTTTGGGCAACATGACGCAAACCGTGCCAGCGCTGGACAGTCCCCGTTAACCTCCTTTCGCCCTTCCTGTCGTTGCGTGTGGCAGGCAGGAGGGAGATGAGGAGTTCTTCCAATGCGTCGACTGTTGCCGCTTTTCGCTCTGGCGCTGGCCGCGCCCGCAGACGCGGCCCCGCCCCGCGCGCCGTTCACGATCGTAGAGACCGGGCAGGGCTTCGAGACGATCGATGCCGCGGTGCAATCGGTCCGGATGGGGACGGCGACGATCCTCATCGCGCCCGGGACCTATCATCAATGTACCGTGCAAGCGGGCGGGGTCATCACGTTCAAGGCGGCGACCCCGGGCAGCGTGATTTTCGAGGGCACGACGTGCGAGGGCAAGGCGGCGTTCGTGTTGCGCGGGCAGGGCTCGACGGTCGACGGGATCGTCTTTCGCGGCATGCGCGTCGCAGACGGCAACGGGGCGGGGATCCGGACCGAGATCGGTGACCTGACCGTCCGCAACGCGACGTTCCTCGATAGCCAGGAAGGCATTCTGGGTGGCCATCCTTCCGGACAGAAGATCGTGATCGACCATTCCAGCTTCGCCGGTCTTGGCCAGTGCGACCAGTCGACCGATTGCGCGCATGCGATCTATCTCGCCAATCAGGGCAGCGTAACGATCACCCACAGCCGCTTCGAACGCGGGACGGGTGGGCACTACGTCAAGCTGCGCGTGCCCAATGTGACGATCACGGACGACAGCTTCGACGACACGCGCGGGACGAAGACGAATTACATGATCGACCTGCCCGAAGGGGCGACCGGGGTGATTGCGCGCAATATCTTCGTCCAGGGACGCAACAAGGAGAATTGGACGGGTTTCGTGGTCGTAGGCGCGGAAGCCCGGACCTATCCGTCAAAAGGTTTGCGCGTCGAAACAAACGAAGCATCGCTTGCGCCGGGTGAAAGCCGCAGTCCTGCGTTCGTCGCCGACTATAGCCACGCTCCCCTCGCGATCGGCAACAACAGGCTTGGCCCGGGCGTGCGGGCGTTCGAGCGGCGCTGAACGATCCTGGTCACGGGATCCGCGAGAAAGTATCCGCCCCCGCGTTGATCGAGGCCCATGCCTGCCCGGGATCGGTCTGGCTCGTCATCTGCCATAGCATCACGAGTTCATCAGAGCCTTCGTCCAGCCGCCCGACCCAGGCGGTGATCGCCTGAAATTCGGTCCAGTGGACGAGGAAAGCCACCTGTTGCCCGTCGACCGAGCCTTGCAGCGGACCGGACGTGCTCGAAGCGTCCCCGCTCACCGTGCTCGTGTACATCCCCGACAGCAACGGTCCGACCTGTTCGATCAGCATGAACGAGCCGAGTTCGTTCCGCCACGTTCCCGATATATCGACGTCCCCGCCGGTTCCGTGCAGGGCGACATGGATCGGGTGAAAGGATGGCATGGCGCGGCTCCATCGTGACGGTTGCGCAATGATACCCTTGCCCCGTCACGACGCGATTACGGAATAGCCCGTACGGCGCAGCCAACGGGGCCGGGCACGGGCCACCCTGTCAAGCGCACGGCGCTCCGGCCTTGCTGAGATCGAGGCACTTTCCGTCCATCCGGGGTGCCGCGATCTTCAACCCGATCTGATTAGCAAGCGTCGGTGCAATATCCACCGTCTCGATCCCGGCGGGATGTTCGAACCCGGTCATTCCCTTGCGCCAGAACAGGATCGGTACGCGGCGATCATAGTCATACGGGCTGCCGTGGGTCGCAACATAGCCCTTGGTCGGATCGGGGATCGGCGTGACGCGCGGCTTGAGCAGGACGAGCAATTCGCCCGAGCGACCGGCTCGGTAAGATGCGCGTGCACGCTGCAACAGGGTCCAGCGCTCCGGCGGTCCTTTCGGTGTCGGGGTGGCCGCAATTTGTGCCGCAGTGAAGACCTCGGCAACTTGCGGATCAGCCTTGTAATAGGCGATTGCCGCGTCCTGTACCGCCTTGCGCTGGGCAGGGGTGAGGTCGCGCGCGATGTAGACGTCGCCGTTGGGAATGTCGCCGAACAGCACGGGCTTTCCGATCCCGAGCTTCGCCGCAATCGCCTTGCCAGCCACCGCGGGCGCGAGGGCGACCCGCGCACGCTGCGCTTCCGGCAAGCCGGCATTGATTTCGCGTTCGGGGATGTCGTTGCCGCCATGATCCGCGGTCAACACAACTTCATAATCGACGCCGGTGGAATCGAGCACGTCGAAAAACGAACCAAGCGTGGCGTCGAGTTGCTGGAGCTGGATGCACATCTCCGCGCCTTCGGTGCCAAAGGTGTGGCCGACATAATCGGTGGCGGAAGCGCCTACGTCGATAATGTCGGTGGTGTCGCCCTGGCCGAGCTTCATGTCTTGCACCAAGCCAGCCGCCAGCGCGACGATCGCGCCGTCGAACGCGGGCGAGGCACGGAAGGCGCTGGCGTTGCCGGCTTCCCGCGCGAAATGGCCTGCGCCCACCGTCTTGCCGGCGCCGATCGGGATGGCGACGTCGTGCGCCTTGCACTGTTGCGGTACCTCGAGCGCGGCTTGCGGCGCGGCGATGCGGGCGGCGATCGCAGCGTTGGCGCGCGCGACGACGGGCGGGGTTGCGCGCCCGGCGTAGCTGACCATCGCCTTGCCGTTCCACCACCAGAGCTCGTCGACATTGTGGCCGCCCATCATAACCGCCGCACGGTCCTTGCCCGCGACCGACACGACTCGCACTTTAGGGTTGGCGGCCTTCATCCGTTCGCCAAGCGTGGGTACGAGCAAATGCTTGTCTGAGACGGTGTAGGTGCCGGTGTGGTCGGTGCCGGGAACGGTTTCGTCTTCCGCGCAGTAGACCTGCTTGTCCTCGCGTGCGACGCCGAGGTCGGTCCAGGTGTTCGCGATGATGCCAGTATGTTCGGGGCGGAAGCCGGTCAGGATCGTCGAGTGACCCGGGCACGTCTCGGTCGCGGCATGGCTTTGATAGCCGCTGGGGAACACTGCGCCCTTCTGCAGCCGTGCAAGACCGCCGGTGAAGCTGCCGCGATACTCGCCGAACAGGTCGGCGGAGAATTGATCGACCGAGATCGCGACGATCAGCTTGGGCGGCGTGTTCGGAGCGGGAGTCGCGGCTGCGGCTGTCTGCGGGGCGGGGGCTGGCGCGGTCTTCGCGGCGATCGGAACACTGGCCAGGCTGAAAGCGATCGCCAGGATGGACGCGTAGCGGTTCAAACGAATTCTCCGAGTTGGACGGCGGGCCGATTTCGCCGCTATGGCCCGAGGGTTCGAGCTCGACAAGGATGTGCGATGCGCTGGTTTCATGACGTCGTTGTTACGCTGCTTGCGCTGCTTGTTTTTAGCAGTAGCGCGCAAGCCAGTGCGGCGACGCTCGATCCGATTGGATCCGGTGCGCATCTGAAGATCACGCTGGTCGCGGAAAGTCGCACGCCGGCCCCTGGGCAGACCGTCACGCTCGCGCTGGAGAGCGTGCCCGCGCCCGGGTGGCATGGATATTGGCAGAATCCGGGCGATGCGGGCTTTCCCGCGAAGCTCGACTGGACGCTGCCGAAGGGCGTGGTTGCGAGCGAGCCCGCCTATCCGGTGCCGGGGCGGCTGATCGTCGCGGACTTGATGAATTACGTCTTCGAAAAGCCCTATGCGCCGCTCGTGACGCTCAGGGTCCCGGCCGGATTGGCGGCCGGCACGGCGTTGCCGGTTCGGTTGAAGACCAACTACCTCGTCTGCTCGGCGGAAGTCTGCGTTCCCGAATCGGCGGAACTTGCGATCGATTTGGTCGTCGGCGACGGCACGATCGCGCCGGATACGCGCGCGCGGTTCGATGCGTGGCGCCGGGCGGTGCCCAAGCCGCTCGATGCAAAAGCGATGTTCCAGTTGAGCAACGGGCGCGTTCGGATCGCGATCCCCTATCCGGCCGGAGCGGCATTGGGGCAGGCGTATTTCTACCCGATCACGACGGGGGTGATGGATTACGCCGCCCCACAGACGGTCACGCAGGACGGCGACCGCATCGTGATCGAGACCAAGGCGGCGGCGAGCCCGGCGGCGAGTACGGGACCATTTCAGGGGGTATTGCAGATCGGCGCCCAACAGGGGTTGGTCGTAACGGCTGGCGCGGGGACGGTTGCCGCCTCCGCAGGGACGCCCGCCACGGCGGCGGGCCTCGGTGGGGCAAGCGTCGTGAGCGCGACGCTGATCGCCTTTGCCGGCGCGATGCTAGGCGGGTTGATTCTCAACATCATGCCCTGTGTCTTCCCGATTTTGAGCCTTAAGGCGCTGAGCCTCGCGCGCGGGCACCTCGACGAGCGGCACGCGCGGCAGGAAGCGCTGGCTTACGCTGCTGGCGTTGTTTCGGTGTGCGTCGGGCTGGGCGGCGTGATCCTCGCGCTGCGCGCCGGGGGGACGGCGGTTGGCTGGGCCTTCCAGTTGCAGGATCCCCGGGCGATCGTCGTACTGTTGCTGTTGACGGTGGCTTTGTCGCTCAACCTCAGCGGATTGTTCGAGATTCCGACGCCTGCCTTCGTTAACCGTAGCGGCGGCGCGGGCGGTGCGTTCGCAACCGGGGCGCTGGCGGCGTTCATCGCGACGCCGTGCACCGGGCCGTTCATGGGCGCTGCGCTGGGGGCGGCACTGGTGCTGCCATGGGGCGCGGCGCTGGCGGTGTTTGCTGGGTTGGGGATCGGACTTGCATTGCCGTTTCTTGCGCTTGGCTTCGTGCCGGCGCTACGGCGGCGCTTGCCCAAGCCGGGCCTATGGATGGAGACGTTCCGCCGAATTCTCGCGATCCCGATGTGGTTGACTGCGATCGCGCTGGCGTGGGTGCTGGGGCATGAGGCGGGCGTTGACGGGATGGCGATCGGTCTGGTGGTCGCGCTGCTGTTCGCTGTGTTGCTGTGGGTTGGCGGTGCGCGGCAGAAGAAGGGGCGGGCGATCGGCGCGGTGATCGGCGTGCTGCTGTTGGCGACGGTTGCCGCTAGCGTCTGGCTGATCGGCGGGCGACGTCCCGATACGGTGGCGTCGGCGACGGTTCCGGGGGGGGCGGAACCCTTCACGGAGGCGCGGCTGGCGGCGCTGCGGCAGGCGGGGCGACCGGTGTTCGTTTACTTCACCGCGGACTGGTGCCTGACGTGCAAGGTCAACGAGAAAGCAGCGATCGAGACCGATGCGACGCGCAAGGCGTTCTCCGATCACAAGGTTGCGGTGCTGATCGGCGACTGGACCAATGGCGATCCGGTGATGGGGCGTTTTATCGAAACGCATAATCGCGCCGGGGTGCCGTTGTATCTCTATTACGCGCCAAATGCTGCCGAACCGCGCGTATTGCCGCAGGTGTTGACGTCTGCGATGCTCGCCGGGCTATGAAACGCCGTCTTCTGTCCGCACTCGTCGCGCCGGTGTTGCTGCTGACCGGCGGCGCGATTGAGTCGCCACCGTCCTGGTCGCAACCGATCAAGCCGTTCCATGTCGCGGGGCCGGTGTGGTACGTCGGCACACGCGGGCTCGCGGTCTATGCGATCGTCTCGCGCGAGGGGACGATCCTTGTTAGCGGGCCGATGGCGGGAGACGCGGGGCAGGTCGAACGCAACCTCGCGACGATCGGGGTGCGGCCGCGGCAAGTGACGTGGATCCTCAACTCGCACGCGCACTTCGACCATGCGGCCGGCTTCGCTGAACTCCGGCGGTGGAGCGGCGCGAAGCTCGTCGCCTCGGCGGGCGATGCGAGCGCGCTGCGCCGCGGGCGGCATGAGGCGGACAATGACAACGGGTACACCCGCTTTCCGCCCGTTCCGGTCGACCGCGTGATCCGCGATGGGGAACAGGTCCGCACCGGGGATGTCAGCGTGACGGCGATGCTGACACCGGGACATACCGCCGGCTGTACGACTTGGCTCTTGCCGATCGTCGACGGACGACGGACGCTTCGCGTGGTGTTTCCCTGCAGCATCACGGTGGCGGGGAACCATTTGTACGGCAACCGGGCCTATCCGACGATCGATTCGGATTATCGCCGAAGCTTTGCGCGGTTGTCCGCAGTCAAGGCTGACATCGTACTGCCGATGCATCCGGAGATCGCCGAAGTCGTTGAGCGGGCCCAACGCCGGGACGCGGGGCAGGCGGACGCGTTCGTCGACCCAACGGTACTTCCGCGAATCGTCGCGTCGGCCAAGGCGGACTATGCCGTTGCCCGCGGGGCGCAACGAAAGCACTGATTGCGCGCCCAGCGCGGTTGAACGCTCTTTCAGACGTAATATCCCCTTGTGCGACGCAACAATCCATCGCAGCATGGAACCGGCACGCAGTTGGAGGCTTTATCGTCAAATGGGGATAAGGCGGGCGTTCGACGAAATCATGGGCAAAAGCGGGAGCATGATCCCGCGATCGGAGCTTGCCGCACTCGGCGAGTGGATCGAGAGCACGCCTTCCAATGAATTGCGCCGTCGACAGCAGTCGGCCGAGGCGACATTCCGCCAGCTCGGGATCACGTTCGCCGTGTATGGCGAGAGCGATGCGAGCGAGCGGATCATTCCGTTCGACATTGTCCCGCGGATCTTTTTGGCCAACGAATGGAACCGGTTGTCCGAGGGTCTTGTCCAGCGGGTCGAAGCGATCAACGCTTTTCTCCACGACATTTACGGCGAGCGGCGGATCCTTGCAGAAGGTGTGCTGCCCGCCGACCTGATCTTCGGTAACCCGCAGTTTCGGCCTGAAATTGCAGGGATTCGGCCACCGCACGACATCTGGGCGCATATCTGCGGGATCGATCTGGTGCGGACCGGACCCGATGACTTTTACGTGCTCGAGGACAATGCCCGGACTCCTTCGGGCGTGAGCTACATGCTCGAAAACCGTGAGGCGATGCTGCGGCTTTGTCCCGAGCTTTTCCGCTCCTTCCGCGTGGCCGCGGTCGACTCGTACCCGGACAAGTTGCTGGAAACGATGAAATCGGTCGCGCCGATCGGGGTTGCCTCGCCGGTGTGCGTCGTGCTGACCCCGGGGCATTACAACTCGGCCTATTACGAGCATAGTTTCCTGGCCGATTCCATGGGCGTAGAGCTCGTCGAGGCGGCGGATCTGGTGGTCGACGACGACATCGTCTGGATGCGGACGATCGCCGGGCTGGTGAAGGTCGATGTCATTTATCGGCGGATCGACGACGATTATCTCGACCCATTGGTGTTCCGGCCGGATTCGATGCTGGGCGTGCCCGGCCTGATCGCGGCCTATGCGGCGGGGAACGTCGCGTTGCTCAACGCGCCGGGGAACGGCATCGCGGACGACAAGGCAATCTACTCGTACATGCCTGAAATCGTTAAGTTCTATTCGGGTGGCGAACCGAAATTGCCCAACGTCGAGACGTGGCGCTGCCGGGAACCGCAGGCGTTGAAGTACGTGCTCGACAATCTGAAGGACGTGGTGGTCAAGCTGGTCGATGGATCGGGCGGATACGGGATGCTGGTCGGCCCGACCGCGACCAAGGCGGAAATCGAGACGTTCCGCGCCGCGCTGATTGCCGAACCGCACCGCTATATCGCGCAACCTACCCTCGCTTTGTCGACGGTTCCGACACTGGCTGACGCCGGTTTAGCGCCACGGCACGTCGATTTCAGGCCGTTTGTGCTGACAGGATCCAAGGGTGTGCAAGTCGTCCCCGGGGGCCTGACGCGTGTCGCGCTCAAGGAAGGATCGCTCGTCGTGAATTCGTCGCAGGGCGGCGGGACGAAGGACAGTTTCGTGCTGATGGACAATGGGGCGGGCGAGCAAGCGCAGGTCTCCGATGCGTTCGGCCAGGCGCAGGTCCAGACGATGGGGCAGCCGCTCTGATGCTCAGCCGGACCGCATCCTCGCTCTACTGGCTCGGGCGTTATGTCGAGCGTGCCGATTTCATCGCCCGACTGGTCGAGGCGACCGTCCGGCTCGACGTCCTGTCGCCGCGTCCGGCGGGGGAGGCCGCCTGGGCCTCCGCGCTGGCGGTGACCGAAACCGACGCGGCGTTCGCCAAGACCGGCCAGTCGATCACCAAGACCAACGTCGCGCGGTTCCTGACCCTCGACGCGAGCCACCCGGGGTCGATCGTCCGCGCGCTCGACATGGCGCGGAACAACGCGAAGGCCGTTCGGACCGCGCTGACGCGAGAAGCGTGGACGGCGATCAATGGCGCGTGGCTGGTGTTCGATCGCCGCGCGAGCGCAGGTAATGCGACCGCGACGCTGAACCTCGTGGAGTCGGTGAAGGCCGAGACGCGCGGTTTTGAAGGCGCGATCCACCGGATGCTGCGCAACCAGACGACCTGGTTCATCCGGCTCGGCCAGGCGATCGAGCGGGCGGACAACACCGCACGGTTGCTCGACGTGAAATACCATATTCTGCTCCCTGAAGGCGAGCGGGTCGGCGGCGTGGTCGATCGCGACCAGTGGACGACGATCCTGCAGACGGTGTCCGCCGTGACGGCCTATCGCTGGTTGTATTCGGAAGGGTTGCGCCCCGCCAATGTGATCGACCTGCTGATCGCGCGGTCGGAACTGCCGCGCAGCCTGGCGGCGTCGGTCGAGGAGGCGGTCGACATCCTGAACTTGCTCGCCAAGCGCACCGGGCTCCACGGCGAAGCGGACCGGATGGCGCGCGCACGCCATGCGCGGATTGCACGAACCCGATCGGGCCAGGTCATCGCCGGGGGGCTGCACCAGTATCTCCAGGGCTTCATCGGCGAAAACGACCAGCTTCACGAAGCGGTCGGTCGCCAGTTCAAGTTCAGTTGATGCGCCTATCCGTCGATCATCGCACGACCTACCATTTCTCCGCGCCGCAAGCGCGATTGACCCAGATGCTGCGCCTCATTCCCGAGGACACGCATGACCAGTCGGTGACGGGGTGGAACCTGCACGTCGATTGCGATGCGCGGATGCGCCACGGACGCGACGGCTTCGGTAATCGCGTCACGATGCTGTATGTCGCCGGTCCGATTTCTGACATCGAGATCGCGGTTTCGGGCGAAGTGCTGACGCATCCGTCGAACGGGATCGTCCACGGTGGGCAGGAGCCGCTTCCGCCAGCGCTGTTCCTTCGCGATACGCCGCTGACGCGGGCCGATGCCGATATTGCCGAATTTGCCATGGCGATTGGCGAAAGCGATCCGGTCGCTTGGCTCCACGCGCTCAACATCGCGATCAACCGGCGGTTCGCGCTGGACCATGGCCGACCGATCGCCGGTCGAACCGCGATTGAGGCGTTTGCGGAAGG
Organism: Sphingomonas sp. PvP055; assembly: GCF_040546365.1. Lineage (NCBI taxonomy): Bacteria > Pseudomonadati > Pseudomonadota > Alphaproteobacteria > Sphingomonadales > Sphingomonadaceae > Sphingomonas > Sphingomonas sp. PvP055. The sequence goes on along the minus strand of NZ_JBEPNS010000001.1, from coordinate 2,965,251 downwards.
ATCGGTCAGTTCGCGCGACATGGCGCAAGTCTTCATCGCGTCTGCGCGGGCGACGGGCGTCGCGGCGCGCTATGTCTCGGGCTACAGCCCGGTATGCCAAGCGGAGGCGGATGGCCGGCCAGCGCCGCATGGCTGGGCGGAGGCGTATGTCGAGCGGCTCGGATGGGTCGCATTTGACCCTTCTACTGGCCTTAGTGCGGACACGGCCTATGTCCGCGTCGCGGTCGCGCTGGATTCGGCGGGGGCTGCGCCGGTCGCCGGATCACGGCTGGGGGAGGGTTTTGAGACTCTCGACGTCGATCTGCACGTCGAGCGCGACGGACAATAGCCCCGCGCCTGACGACCTATCGGGTTTCGAGCAGTTGCCCTGCCATCGCCGCATATTTTTCGGTAGGCGGCGCGAACTTGGCGTCTTCGTCGACGAGCAGGTTCCAGCCGGTTGGCCCGAGCGCCTCGATCGGGCGATAGCGGACCTTGTATTGCATCCGGGGCGAGCCCTTCACCCAATAGCCCAGATAGACGTAGGGAAGCCCGACCGCGCGCGAGCGGAGGATATGGTCGAGGATGATGAAATTCCCGAGGCCGCCGCGCGTGGCATGTTCGGTGTCGAAGAACGAATAGATCATCGAAAGGCCATCCGCCTGCTGGTCGGTCAGGCAAGCGCCGACCAGCCGACCGCGCTCCCCATGGCGGGCGGGCTCGCGATATTCGACGATGAAGCTGTTGACCGGCGAATGTTCGACCATGTCGGCATAGTCGCTCTCGTCCATCTCGGCCATGCCGCCGCCGGGATGGCGCGACCCGAGGTAGCGGCTGAGCAGCTGGAACTGCTCGTCGGTCGCCCATGGCCGGCACGCGGTAACTTCGAGATCGCGGTTGCGGCGCAGTTGCTTGCGCTGCGTGGCATTCGCTTCGAAATCAGCCGAGACGACGCGCACCGACACGCAGGCGGTGCACCCCGCGCAGCTCGGGCGATAGGCAACGGACTGGCTGCGCCGGAAACCGATCCGGCCGAGCGCATCGTTGAGGTCGCTCGCCTGTTCTCCGCGCAACTCGGTGAACACCTTGCGCTCCAGCCGATCCGGCAGATACGGGCAAGGCGCCGGGCTGGTCACGAAAAATCGCGGGAAACGAAAAGGCGCAGTCACCGGCGGAAGTCCTCTGCGGCAGGAAGGTGCGGTCTGCATTTCCGGCCTGGCATCGCGTTATGCTTTGTCCCCGTCAGGTTGGAAAGGACGTTTGCCAAGTTTTCCGTCCCATCCCGAGCGACCGACATCATCCGGTGTTAGCCGCATATTCCCCTCAATCCGGTTAACGACCCACGGCTCAGGCGAGTTCTACCGTGGACACGGTATAGCCTGCGACTTGCAGCGCATCGGTCAGCCGGTCGAGATGCGCGCGGTCACGCGTCTCGCACTCCACGTCGAGGAACAGACCCTTGGCCGGAAGCTTCGTGAAGATCCGCTGATGCGACAGTTCGAGAATGTTGACCCGCTGGGCATCGAAGATCCGTGCGACGTTGAACAGCGCGCCGGGCTGATCTTGCAACCGAATCCGGAGCCGCGCGAGCCGTCCGGACCGGGCCAGATCGCGCAACAGCACGTTGGCGAGCAGCCGGGTATCGATGTTGCCGCCGCACAGGACGACTCCGACGGTACGACCGGCGAAGCGTTCGGGATGCTGGAGCAATGCCGCGAGGCCCGCCGCGCCGGCGCCCTCGACCACGGTCTTCTCGATCTGCAGCAGCAGGCTGACGGCCTGTTCGAGACTGCGTTCGTTGACCAGCACGATGTCGTCGACCAGCGCCTCGACCATGTGTGACGTGATCGCGCCGGGTTCCTTGACCGCGATGCCTTCTGCAAGCGTATCGCCGGCGCACGGCATCGTCGTGCCGTTGATGCGGTTGTACATCGATGGGAACAGCTCGGCCTCGACCCCGACGACTTCAATGCGGTGCCCACCGGGCTTGCGGCTGGCCGCCTCGGCGACGACCGCCATGCCGGAGATCAGGCCACCCCCGCCGATCGGCGTCAGGAACGTGTCGATCTGCGGCACGTCCTCGAGCATTTCGAGCGCGACCGTTCCCTGGCCCGCGATGACGCGCGTGTCGTCGAACGGATGGACGAACGTCAGGCCGCATTCCGCCTCGAGTTCGCGGGCATGGGCGTAGGCGGCGTCGAACGTGTCACCGAACAGGACGACCGTCGCGCCGTGGCCTTCGGTCTGCGTGACCTTCACGATCGGGGTGTTGGTCGGCATCACGATCGTCGCGGGGATGCCCAGCCGGTTGGCGTGGTACGCGAGGCCCTGGGCGTGGTTGCCCGCCGACGCGGCGATGACGCCGGCGGTCTCGGGCGGGAGCTGGAGCAGCGTGTTGAGCGCGCCGCGCTCCTTATAAGCTGCGGTGAACTGGAGATTTTCGAACTTGAGATAGACGGTCGCGCCGGTGAGTTGCGACAGCGTGCGGCTGATGAAGCAAGGCGTGCGGACGATCTTGTCCGAAATCCGCATATGCGCCGCCTGGACGTCGGCCAGCAGGACGGGGAGGGGTTCGGACTTCGCTTGCGTCGCCATCGTTCACTTCCGTTCGCCCCCGAGCCTGAGGGGACAGCCTTGCGTTCCCTCGCCTGGAGTGGGCGGTGCGTCGATAGGCTCGGCACGCGGGTGCGTCCGTCGCCTAGACCATCTGGCGCGATGAAGGAACAAGCCTTATCGCGGGGCCTATGCTCACTGTATCCTGCGCTCGCCTTGCCACGTCGCTGCTGTCCGCCGTCGCGCTTTCCAGTTTGATCGTGCCCTGCGCGGCCTGGGCCGACGCGCTGATCGACAACGTCAACGGGATTACGCTCGACAAGGACGGGAAGGTGGTTCGCTTTACCGGCTTGTTGATGTCGCCCGATGGCAAGGTCGTCAAACTGCTGGCGGAGAACGAAAAGCGCCCGGTGAAGCTCGACTGGCGCGCGGATGAGCATGGCAAGGTATTGCTGCCGGGGTTCATCGATGCGCACGGGCACGTGATGGAGCTGGGGTTTCGCGCGCTTGAACTCGACCTGTCGGGCGCGACCTCGCTAGACGACGCCAAGGCGCGGATCGCGGCGTATGCGGCGGCGAACCCGGATCGCAAGTGGATCGTCGGGGGCGGTTGGAACCAAGAGGCGTGGGCGCTCGGGCGGTTCCCGACCGCGGCGGATCTCGACGCGGTGGTCAGCGACCGTCCGGTCTGGTTGCAACGCGCCGACGGCCATGCCGCCTGGGCGAACAGCGGGGCGATGAAGGTCGCCGGGGTCACCGCCAAGACGGTCTCGCCCGCGGGCGGTCGGATCGAGAAGACGGGGACGCTGCCCAGCGGCGTGTTCGTCGATTCCGCGCGCGACCTGATCGAAAAGGCAGCGCCGCAACCGCTCCCCAAGGAGCGCGACTTCGCTTTTCTCAAGGCGCAGGAGGCGCTGCTCAGCCACGGCATTACCGCGACCAGCGACATGGGCAGTTCGCTGGACGACTGGCTCAGCTATCGCCGCGCGGGGGATGTCGGGGCGCTGCGGGTGCGGATCATGAGTTACGCCGCCGGTGTCGAGACCGCAGTAAGGGTCGGCGGTTCCGGCCCGACTCCGTGGTTGTATGCCGACAAGCTGCGGATGGGGGGCGTGAAGCTGTATGCCGATGGCGCGCTCGGGTCGCGCGGGGCGTGGCTCAAGGCGCCGTATAGCGATGCGCCGGGGCAGACCGGGGCGGGGTTCCTGTCCGACGACGTGCTGCGCAACCTGATGAGCCGTGCGGCGGTCGACCATTATCAGGTCGCGGTCCATGCGATCGGCGACCGTGCCAATGCCGAGGTGCTCGGCGCGATCGACGATATGGTCGATACGTACAAGGGCGATCGGCGCTGGCGGATCGAGCATGCGCAGATCGTCGATCCGGTCGATCTTCCGCGCTTCGGCAAGAACGGCATCATCGCCTCGATGCAACCGACGCACGCGACGAGCGACCGGACGATGGCGGAAGCGCGCCTGGGGCCGACGCGGCTTGCGGGGGCCTATGCCTGGGCGTCGATGCTGCGCAACGGCGCGACGCTGGCGTTCGGGTCGGACTATCCGGTCGAGAAACCCGATGCGTTCGCGGGCTGGGCCGCGGCGTTCACGCGACAAGGAGCGGACGGGCAGCCCTACGGCGGCTGGCGTCCCGAGGAGCGGGTGACGCGGGAACAGGCGTGGTGGGCGTTTACCGGGGCGGCGGCCTATGCCGGGTTCGCCGAGGAGAAGTTCGGGCGCCTTGCGGTCGGCCAGCGCGCAGACTTCATCATCGTCGACCGCGATCCGCTGTTGGCGAGCCCGACCGATCTGCGCGCGACCAAGGTGGAACAGACGTGGGTCGGCGGGGAAAAGGTGTTCGTGCGCCCCTAGTTCCGGACCGCGCCGGTCAGTCCGCCTCGATGTCGCGGTTGGCGTCGTTCTTGATGAAGCCGCGATCGTCAGGGACGAACGTCGCGGACGGGATGGTGCGCTGATCGACCGCCGTGACGCGCCACACCGGTGGGCCGCTGGCGGGGGCGATGAGCAGCGGTAGCTTGACCGTATCGTCCCAGCAGATGTGCGTGGTCCGCGCGCCCTCGATCAGATCGTACCAGCGGCATGCCCGTCCGATCCGCGGCATGCCCGCGGGCGGGGTCCGCGCCGCGACCAGGCGATAGGGGCCCTTGGGGTGGCGCAGGCCGTGCCCCAGATCGTACCAGTCGGTGAACTGCCCGATCCGGTACAGGTTGGTCCGCTCGATCACCGTGCTGATCCGGCGCTTCAGGTCGAGCACCTTGAGCGTATAGCCGACTTCCCCGGCCTTGCGCGTCGCGTAGGTCGCCAGCGCGGCATCGGTGACGCGCTTGATCCTGCGATCATGGTCGCGCCACAGTTCCAGCCGGTGGATCGCTCCGTTGGAGGCGTAGAGGATCTGCACGTGGAGGAAGGCGGGTTCGCCGGTCGCCGCGAAAACGGTGTCGAACGTTCCCGCGCGGGGTGCCGTTGCTGCCAGCCCGGGCGCAGCCGCCAGGGCGAGCAGCGGTAGCGCGAGACGCACCGACACGGTCGATTTGCGCATACGCATTACTGGCGAATGGCCTTGGCGTGATCAAAGTAGCGGTAGGTCTTCCCGTCGATCGTCAGATCCTTCACCTGCAGCGTGATGGTGTAGGTGCCGAGCGGGAGCGAGGTGTCGCGTGTCCGGCCGGTCGGATCCAGCGGGGTCTCGAACGCGAGCCCGGTCGCGGGCGCCGTGGGGGAGATGGACGATGCCGCCACCGTTGGGGTCGATCCGCTCGCCGGCGTGGCCAGCGCCTCGTTGATGATACGGCCATCGGCTTGCGGCATCGCCAGGCGCAGCAGATAGGCGACGGTCGGGGCGACATCGACGTTGCCGGTCGGCGTCGTCACGGTCGCGCCCTTGCGGAACGACGGACCCGACGCGATCAGCGTGTTGTGGACGTCGACCGGGCTGAAACTGCCGTGCATCCCGCGCTGCCCGCCCGCGCTTTCGAACTCGATCCCGGCCTTGCCCTGGACGGTTGCCTGATCGTCCCAGTTGAACGACACCACCACATCGGGCTGGCCGTTGCCGCTGCGGGTGGCGTTTTCCAGGTTGACCTGGTTCATCTGCAACGTGCCCGGCAGCGCGCCGTACCGGCTGTCGACGAAGATCGCGCCATATTCCTCGCGCTGCTGGAGGAAGGTGACGAGGTTGCGGATCGTCGTCACGTCGTGGCTGGGGACGTAGAAATAGTCCGACCCCCCGTTCGCCGCGACGACGATGCCGTTGGTCGGCAGGCTGCCGGGGGCGGGAACGCGGAACGTGCCGGTCGCGCTGATCGCCTGATACTTCGTGTTCGCCGCGCCGCAGACCGAGCCGGTCGTGTCCAGACGGACGGGGATGGTCGCAGTCCCCGTTGCCGAGATGCCGTACATCGCGCTGGTCGAGCAGCCCGCACCATCATAGGCGCGGAAACCGCGATAGGTCAGCAGATCGGCCGAGCGGACGTCGCCCGAGAAGGAATAACCCGACGGATTGACCCCGCCGAGGCTCGCCGCACTCGTGCCGCTGGTGGCGCCATTGATCGTGGGACCGTTCGGCGCGGAAGCCGACGGGTTGATCGTCCGCAGCGGATACAGGTTGAGCGGTCCGGAGACGCTGGAATGCGCATGATCGGACACGACGACGACGTTGGTCGTGCTATCCAGACCCTGCGCCTTGAGCGCGGCCATCAACTCGCCCAGCCGCGCGTCCTGCGATTGCAGCCCGGCCTTGGCGTTCGCGCTGCCCGGTCCGTAGCCATGCTCGACGTTGTCGGGGGTACGGAACCAGATGACCGACAGCATCGGCTTCTTCTGGGGCAGGATGTAGGACGTGAAGACGTTCAACATGTACTTGTTGGACGCATCCTCGGGAGCACCCTGCGTTTCGTCGCTGGAGTCGCGCGCAGCGACCGTGATCGTGCCGTTCGGATCGTAGGCGGTGGTGTCGAACGTCACATAGCCGGCACGGGCGGTCGGGGTGCCGTTCGTGCCTGCGAGCGTGACCGCTTCGCCCGCGGTATAATTGTTGACGACGTTCGTCGGGAGCGGAATGTTCGCGGCTTGCAGTTCGGTGACGAGGCTGCGCGGCTGGACGGTGTTCTCGTCGAGGAACACGCCGCCCTTGCCGAGATCCTGGATGAACGCCGCGCCCGACTTGCCGATCGCGGCGGTGGTGAGCCCAGCGGCCTGCGCGGTCGCGAACAGGCTCTTCACCAGCAGCAACTGGCCGCCGTAATAGTCGTTCAGCGTGCTCAGGACCTGATAATCCTCGGTAAAGACCGGGTCGGTGTAGCTTTGGGTGCCGCCCGCGGCGGTCTTGCCCGCCGGGATCGTGTTGCCGGTGCCCTGCGGCGGGGTCCAGAAGGTGTTGCCGTAGAAGCCCGACGTCTTCGGGAAGGACCCGGTCGCAAAGCTCGATCCGTTCATCATCGTGAACGTCGGATAGGTCGAGTGATTGTCCTGGAAATTGACGCCGGCTTGCTGGAGCGCAAACAGGTTGGGCGTATCGGTCGCGTTGACGTCGTCCGGACGCAGACCATCCCACACCATCACGATCGTCCGGACCGCCGGGGCCGAAGGGGTCGGGGTCGGTGAAGGCGTCGGGGAGGGCGCGGGGGTCGGCGCGGTTTGTGTTCCACCACCACCGCCACTGCAGCCGGAGAGGACGAGACTGGTCGCACACAGGGCTGCCAGCGCGGATTGCATCTTCATAGATTTGCCCCAGGACATTGGACTGGCCAGACCGCCGAAGCGCCCGCCGAAACTGGGCGCTAACTGACGATCGTGACGGAAACGTGACTTATGGTAAACGAAATGTCACGCAAATAGTTGTTTTGGCGTCATTAAATTGCGTGCTGTTGCGCGAAATCACAGGCGCGCACGAAGCCGCCGCCGGCGATGATGCGATCACCACCCGGCCAGCCGTACTGCACAGGATCAACGGAACGGGTTAGGCGACTTCCACCGAACCGAGCATGTCTTCGGGTTCGCGCAGCACGTAGCCGCGGCCCCAGACGGTCTCGATATAGTTTTCGCCCTCGCATGCCATGCTGAGCTTCTTGCGAAGCTTGCAGATGAACACGTCGATGATCTTGAGCTCGGGTTCGTCCATCCCGCCGTACAGGTGGTTGAGGAACATTTCCTTGGTCAGGGTAGTGCCCTTGCGCAGCGACAGCAGCTCGAGCATCGCATATTCCTTGCCGGTCAGATGCACGCGCGCGCCATCGACCTCGACCGTCTTGGCGTCGAGGTTGACCGCGAGCTTGCCGGTCCGGATCACGGACTGGCTGTGCCCCTTCGACCGGCGGACAACCGCATGGATGCGCGCGGTGAGTTCTTCACGGTGGAACGGCTTGGTCACGTAATCGTCTGCGCCGAAGCCGAACGAGCGGACCTTCGAGTCCATCTCGTTGATCCCCGAGAGGATCAGCACCGGGGTCTGGACGCGGGCGACGCGGAGTCGCTTGAGAACGTCATAGCCGTGCATGTCGGGCAAGTTGAGGTCGAGCAGGATGATGTCATAATCATACAGCTTGCCGAGATCGAGGCCTTCTTCGCCAAGATCTGTCGTGTAGACGTTGAAACCTTCAGCCGACAGCATGAGCTCAATCGCTTTTGCAGTCGTCGGCTCGTCTTCGATCAGCAGCACCCGCATCTTGCTGTTCCCCGTTTCAAGGGGCCAGTACCTCCCGTGGCCTGACCAACCCTTGTGGTAACTATTAACCTCAACAGTGATGAAGGCAAAAGGTTAATTTGCGATTAAGCCGTGGAAACAACGCGGTAGGGGAGGCAGGAAAAAGGTCATGGCAGGACGCAAATCTGTTTTAGACGATCAGTCAGAAATGCGATGAGACCTTCGACTCGCGCGGGGCGCAACGTACCGGGTGGCGTCATCAGGTGGAGCGCCCCGGTGTGGGGCGCCCAGTCTCCCAGAATCGTTTCGATCCGGCCCGCCTTCAAATCCTCCGCGACGATGAATTCGGGCAGCATCGCGATGCCGAGCCCGCGGCGCAGCGCCGGCAGCATCGCCTCTCCACTATTGGTTGCCAGCGGACCGTTGAGCCGGACCGACACTTCCGTCCCGTCGGCCCCGACGAAGCGCCACGGCGTGGTGACGTTGGTATAGGCGAAGCAACGATGCTCGCCGAGTTGACCGGGATGGGTCGGGCGCCCGTGAAGCGCGAGATAGGCGGGTGCCGCGACCACGTGCATCCGCATGTCGGCGAGCTTGCGCGAGCGCAGCGAACTGTCGGGAAGCGTCGCGATCCGCAGCGCGATGTCGAATCCTTCCGCGACGATATCGACTCGGGCGTCGGACAGGTGGAGGTCGATCTCGATCCCCGGATTGAGCACCAGAAAGTCTGCGATGACGGGCGCGATCGCCAGCAGCCCGAGCGACATCGGCGCGGCGACCCGGACGAGGCCAGTCGGTGCGTTGGCGGCATCGAGCGCGGCTTCCTCGGCGGCGTTGGCCTCGGCGAGGATCCGGGCAGCATGTTCCGCCAGCCCCTTGCCGTTTTCGGTCAGCGTCAGGCGTCGCGACGTCCGGTGGAACAGCGACTGGCCGAGATGCGCTTCGAGCCGGGTGACCGCCTTGGACACGGTCGCCTTCGAAACGCGATCGCTTCCGCCGCGCCGCTGAACGAGCGGTGTTCCACCACGCTTGCGAAGATGGCCCAGGCTTCGAGATCGGGCAGGCGCATCGTTTGTCCCTTCGCGACAGAGAGAGCCGTTTAGCCATGGAAACGATCGGTTTCCAGTGTTTCCATTTACGACGTGATTGAAACGCCTATCATGCACTCAACGGAACGACTGGTTCCTTCTGGAGACATGTCATGATCGAGAAACGGTCTTTCGAAAGCCTTGGGCATGCCAATCACGGCTGGTTGAACGCGCGTCACCACTTTTCCTTCGCCAATTACCACGAGCCGGCCCGGATGGGATGGGGTGCGATCCGCGTATGGAATGACGACGAGATCGCTGCCAACAGCGGTTTCCCGCCGCATCCGCATCGCGACATGGAGATCATCACCTATGTCCGCAAAGGCGCGATCACGCACAAGGACTCGCTCGGCAACGAAGGGCGGACGGGCGCTGGCGATGTTCAGGTGATGAGCGCCGGGTCTGGCGTGCGGCATGCCGAATATAATCTGGAAGCCGAACAGACGACGATCTTCCAGATCTGGATCGAACCGAGCCGTACCGGCGGGTCGCCGTCGTGGGGCGCGAAGCCTTTTCCGAAGGACGATCGCTCGGGTCAGTTCGTCACGTTGGCGAGCGGTTTCGTGGAGGACAGCGATGCGTTGCCGATCCGCGCCGAAGCCCGCGTGCTGGCGGCAATGGTGCGCGCCGGGGAGACGATCACGCATGAAGTGCTGCCGGGGCGGCACGCGTATCTCGTGCCGGCGACGGGCGTGATCGAAATCGCTGGTGAGACGTTCAAGGCGCGCGATGGCGCGGCGATGGACGGCGGCCAGACCGTGACGATCACCGCGATCGAGGATGCCGAACTGGTTCTCGTCGACTCTCAATAAACGTTCACAACCCTATGTTTCCAAACCGAAGGAAGTCATGATGTCTAAAGTTCTCGTGCTCTATTACTCGTCTTATGGTCACATCGAGCAGATGGCCGATGCCGTCGCCGAGGGCGCACGCTCGGGGGGTGCAGAGGTCGACATCCGCCGCGTTGCCGAAACCGCGCCCAAGGACGTGGTCGAGGCCGCGCACTTCAAGACCGATACCGCGCACCCGCTGATCGAAGGCCCCGACGCGCTCGCCAACTATGACGCGATCATCGTCGGTGCGCCGACGCGCTACGGTCGGATGCCCGCGCAGATGGCGTCGTTCTGGGATACGACCGGTGGCTTGTGGTTCCAGGGCAAGCTGATCGGCAAGGTCGGCGGTGCGTTCACCTCGACCGCCAGTCAGCATGGCGGCCAAGAGACGACGCTGTTTTCGATCATCACCAACCTGCTGCACCACGGCATGACGATCGTCGGCCTCGATTATGGCTTCAAGGGCCAGATGGGCGTCGACAAGGTCCTTGGTGGCACGCCGTATGGCGCGACGACAATCGCAGATGGCGACGGCAGCCGTCAGCCCGCGCAGGAAGAACTGGATGGCGCCCGCTACCAGGGCAAGCGCATTGCCGAGACGGCGGCGAAGCTGTTCGGGTAACGAATACGGGGGAGGCTACGAAAGCGGCCTCTCCCATCCGTCGTCGCGGAAGCGGTAGGGGCTAACCCCGCCGCAGGCCGGCACCAGGGTTCAGCGCGCCCAGTCGCCCGACTTGCCGCCGACCTTGGTCAGCAATTGGATGTCGCGGATCGTCATCGTCTTGTCGATCGCCTTGGCCATGTCGTAGATCGTCAACAACGCCACCGTCACCGCAGTCAGCGCTTCCATTTCCACCCCGGTCTTGCCCTCGGTCGCCGCGGTCGCGGTTGCGGCGACCCCGGCCTCATCGATTGCAAGGTCGATCGCGACGCGCGTGAGCGGCAAGGGGTGGCACAGCGGAATCAAATCGCTCGTCTTCTTCGCCCCCATGATCCCCGCGACGCGGGCGACCGCGAGGACGTCGCCCTTGATCGCGCTGCCGTCGCGGATTGCGCGGACGGCCTCGGGCACCATGTCGATCCGGCCACTGGCGACCGCCTCGCGGCGCGTCGGGGCCTTCCCCCCGACATCGACCATATGCGCCGCGCCCGCCGCATCGAGGTGCGTCAGGCCGCTCATCCGACGAGCGCGCGCGTCGCGGCCTCGACGTCGGGCTGCCGCATGAGCGCTTCCCCAATCAGGAAGCAGCGGATGTCCTGTTCCGCCATCGCATCGAGATCGGCGCGCGTCGTCAGTCCGCTTTCGGCGACGAACGTGCAGTCCTTGGGCGCCTTCGACACGAGCTCGCGCGTCCGCGCGAAATCCACGGTAAAGGTGCGCAGGTCACGGTTGTTGACACCGATCAGCCGCGATTTGAGCTTCATCGCGCGTTCCATCTCGCTTTCCGAATGGACCTCGACCAGCACGTCCATCCCGCATTCCAGCGCGCTCGCCTCGATCTCGGCAAGCAAGGTGTCGTCAAGCGCCGCCATGATGAGCAGGATCGCGTCCGCGCCGATCCCGCGCGACTCCGGGACCTGCCACGGGTCGACCATGAAATCCTTGCGGAGCACCGGCAAATTGCACGCCGCGCGCGCCGCGACCAGAAACGCGTCCGACCCCTTGAACCACGCTTCGTCGGTCAGCACCGACAGGCAGGCGGCGCCCCCCGCGGCATAAGCGGTGGCATGCGCCGGGGGATCGAAATCCTCGCGGATCAGGCCCTTCGACGGGCTCGCCTTCTTGATCTCGGCAATGAGCGCGAAGCCCGTCTTCGCACGCGCGTCGAGCGCGGCGCGGAACCCGCGCGGCTTGGTCTGCGTGGAGATGCGCGCATCGAGTTCGGACATCGGGATCGTCGCCTTGCGCGCGGCGACATCGGCGCGCTTGGTTTCGAGGATGCGGTTGAGAATATCGGTCATGAATAAGCGATCCAGCGATCGAGCAGGGCGTTTGCAGCACCGGAATCCAGTGCTTCGGCGGCGATGTCTACACCTTGCGGCAGGGTTTGCGCGGTTCCGGCGACGATCAGCGCGGCTGCCGCGTTGAGCAGCACCGCATCGCGATACGCGCCTCTCTCTCCCTGCAACAGACGGCGCAGCGCGGCGGCGTTATACGCGGGGTCGCCGCCGACGATCGCGCTGATCGGGTGACGCGGCAGGCCGGCATCCTCAGGCGTGATCCGCTCGGGCAGGGTGGTGTTTCCGATGCTGACCGCACGCGACGGGCCAGCGCACGAGATTTCGTCCAGCCCTTCCTCGCCTGACACGACCACCGCGGCTTCGGTGCCGAGCTGTTCGAGCGCGGCAGCATAGGTTGCCGCGTAATCCGGCCTGGCGATACCGATCAGCTGGCGCGTCACACCGGCCGGGTTGGCGAGCGGACCCATCAGGTTGAAGATCGTGCGGCGCCCGATCCGCTGCCGGATCGGGGTGATCCGGCGCATCGCGGGGTGATGATTGGCCGCAAACAGGAAGGCGATGCCAATCTCGTGGAGGCTCGCCTCCGCGTTCGCGCCTGCACGCTCCATGTCGAGGCCGAGGATCTCGAGCGTGTCGGCGGCGCCCGCCTTGGAGGAGGCCGCGCGGTTGCCATGCTTGGCAACGGGAGAACGCCGGTACTCGCTACGACGAGCGAGACCGCGGTCGAGACGTTGAGCGTATGATGCCCGTCGCCGCCGGTTCCGCAGACGTCGATCGCCCCGGCGGGCGCGGAGATCGGGATCAGCCGGTTGCGGAGCGCGCGGGCCGCTTCCGCGATTTCGATGCTCGTCTCGCCCCGCTCCGCCAGGGCGGTCAGGAACGCCGCGATCGCGTCGTCGGAGGCATGGCCGTCCAGCACGTCGACGAACGCCTGCGCCGCGGTTTCGCGGCTGAGTGGGGTGCTCGGGTCCGGGAGCAGCGTAAGGGTGCTCATGCGGCGCCCTTGCGGACGATGCCGGCATCCGACAGGAAATTCGCCAGCAGCGCATGGCCGTGTTCGGTGGCGATGCTTTCCGGATGGAACTGCACTCCGTGGATCGGCAGCGTGCGGTGGCGGACCCCCATCACCGACCCGTCGTCCGCGTGCGCGTTGGCGACGAGCGTGTCGGGCATGTCCTCGACGATCAGTGAATGATAGCGGGTCGCGGTGAACGGCGAGGGCAAGCCGGCGAACACGCCGCTGCCGTCATGCGTGACGGGGGACGTCTTGCCGTGCATCAGACCGCCGCGCACGACCGAACCCCCGAAATGCTGGCCGATTGCCTGATGGCCGAGACACACGCCGAGCAGCGGTCGACCCGCCTCCGCGCACGCTGCAACGAGATCGAGCGAAACGCCCGCTTCGGTCGGGGTCTTCGGGCCGGGCGAAATGAGGAACCCCTGCGCGTTGCTCGCCATGGCGTCGGCGGCGGTCAGCGCATCGTTTCGGACGACCTTCACTTCCGCGCCCAACTCCATCAGATAATGGACGAGGTTCCAGGTGAAGCTGTCGTAATTGTCGATGACGAGGATCATCCTCGCGCCGCTACCGTGTTTGGCGATATACCACAACGGTTACGCGGTCGGACGATCACACGAGCGGTTCAGGGTGGATCAACCTTGCCCCCCGCACGTTGATGAACCTCAGGAGAAATGAACATGTTGCGCACTTTAGCCGTGATTGGATTGCTGGCCGCGCTGCCCGCCACGGCCTTGGCTCAAACGGCCGCGTCCGGCCCTCAGCAACAGGCCGAGTCGGGGAAGCCGCCGCAGCGGATCCGATCGGTGACGATCACGGGGAATCAGGCTTGCCCCAAGTCGAGCGACCCCGATGCCGAGATCGTCGTGTGCGCTCGAGTCGGCGAGCCCTACCGTATTCCGAAGGAGTTGCGTGACGACAAGCCGATTGCCGCGCAAAACCAGAGCTGGGTCAATCGCACGGCCGTGGCGGATGAGGCCGGGCGGCGCGCTGGCGGCTTGCCTGATACGTGTTCGCCCGTGGGATCGGGTGGTCAGACCGGATGCGGCAAACTTCGCGCCGAGCAGTTCGCGGCCGAGCGGGCCGAGGCACGCCGTCAGGCCGAGATCATTCCCTGAGCTCAACGTTCCCCCCGGCTTCGGTCGGGGGGACCGGGCATTCCGCGGGGTAAGACGTTACTGGCCGTACGTGCTCCTTGCAGCGCTTGCGATCGCCTCGCGCGCGGCGGCGAGCAAGGCGCCGGCCTTGGCTTCGCATTCGCGCTGTTCGTACACCGCCTCGCTGTCCGCGACGATGCCTGCGCCGGCCTGAACGTGCATGACGCCGTCCTTGACGACCGCGGTGCGCAAAACGATGCACGAATCCATCGACCCGTCCGGCGAGAAATAGCCGACGCCGCCCGCATAGGCACCCCGAACCGCATCCTCCAGTTCGGCGATGATCTCGCACGCGCGGACCTTGGGCGCACCGGAGACGGTCCCCGCGGGGAACCCGGCAAACAGCGCGTCCAGCGCGTCCTTGTCCGGCGCGAGCCGACCGACGACGTTCGACACGATGTGCATGACGTGGCTGTAGAATTCGGTCGTGTAGCTCGCGGTCACCGTGACGCTGCCAGCCTCCGCAACCCGCCCGACGTCGTTGCGTCCGAGATCGAGCAGCATCAGATGTTCGGCACGCTCCTTTGGATCTGCGAGCAGGCTGGTGCGATTGGATTCGTCTTCCGCCGCAGTCTTGCCGCGCGGTCGCGTTCCGGCGATCGGGCGGATCGTCACTTCGCCGTCGCGCACGCGCACCAGAATTTCGGGGGATGAGCCGGTCAACGCGAATCCCGGCAAATCGAGGTGGTACAGGAACGGCGACGGATTGATTCGCCGCAACGCGCGATACAGTTCGAACGCGGGAAGCGGGAACGGCGCGGTGAAGCGCTGCGCAAGCACGACCTGAAAGATATCGCCTGCGACGATATAGTCCTTCGCGCGCGCCACCATCTCCGCATAGCGACCGGGCGCGAGCGTCGAGGTCAGCGCGATCTCAGCGGCGGTTTCGGTCCGCACCGGGGCGGGGAGCGTCGCCGTCGCCAGACGGGCAGCGACGGCATCGATCCGGTCGAGTCCTTGAGCGACGATTGCGTCTGGATCGCGAGTCGCATCGGGCCAGACCGGCGCCACCATGAACAACGCATCGGCGAGCCGATCGAAGATCAGGATCACGGTCGGGCGCACGAAAATCATGTCGGGCAGGCCGAGCGCGTCGTTGGTCGGACGTGGCAAGCGTTCTACCAGGCCGATCGTCTCATAGCCGAAATAGCCGACCAGGCACGCCAGCGCGCGGGGGAGTTCGGCAGGAACGTCCATCCGGCACGACGCGACCAGCGTGCGCAGCGCGTCGAGCGTCGGTTCGCTGCACGGCGCGAAGGCCTCGCGATCGGTCAGCCACGCGGGGTTGATCTCGGCGGCCGCGCCGTGCGCGCGGAACAGCAGATCCGGCGCTAGGCCGATCAGGCTATGGCGACCGCGCGTCTCGCCGCCTTGGACCGACTCGAGCAGGAAGTCCCCGCGCCCCGGCTCGATCAGCTTGAGCGCGGCAGCGACGGGCGTTTCGGTATCGGCGATCTGGCGCTGCCACAGCAGCGCGGGACGTCCGCTCCCGAGCGCGAGCCGTGCCGCCGCCGCGTCCGGACGATCAGGGCTGGTCGGCACTGGCGACGCCCAGGAGTTCGGCCTTCAAGGATGCGATGGCATTCGCGTTGCGCGATGTGCCGATCGCATTCTGCACGGCCTTGCCGAACTGCGAAACATATTCGCGCCCGACGACGTTGCCGATGTCGCTTTGCGTTCCGGCGATCACCTTGGCGTTGCCTTGCGCGTTGCCGGGCGTGATCGTGTCGAGGTGGACGATGACCCAGCCGGACTTGTCAGGCGCTTCCAGCAGCTTCGTCGTCTTCGCGGGCATGGCGAACATCAGCGCGAGCGGCGGGGGCACGCGCTGCGGGTTGCCGATCAGCGCGGCGCGCGGCCCCGTGACGGGCTGTAGCGGCGGGAGCTTGAGGCCCGTCGCGGCCAGCGCCTGAGGCAACGGCGTTCCCTTGTTGGCGGTGGCGACAACCTTTGCGGCAACCTCGCGCGCGGCGCGTTGCGCGCGGTCGAGCTGGTAGTCCCGAACGACCGTCTCGCGGATCTGCGCGAGCGGACGCGGCGCGGCGGCGATCACCTTGTCCAGCGTCACCAGCGCGAAGCTGCCGTCCTGGCCGAGCGGTACCGTCTGCGGCTGGTCTCCGGGCGATGCGGCGAACGCGGCGGCGAGGATCGGGGTCAGCGCGGGATCGGGCTTGGCGGTCGGCGTATCGATGTTCTGGCCGCTCGCGGTCAGCGCTGGCGTGGTCTGCGCGGTGAGCTGGTTCTTGGTAACCAGTCCGTCGAAGCTCGTCTTGCCGAGCGCATCGTCGAACGCGGCGCGCTTTTCGGTCAGCAGCGCGGTCGTCTTTTGCGGGGCAAGCGACGCCTTTAACTCGGGGGTCGCCTCGGCAAGCGACTTGGCGGCTTGCGTGCGGACCGACGCGACCTTCGCGACGACGAAGCCGAGCGGTGCGCGCAACGGCCCGACGACGTCGCCGGTCTTGGCGGCAAACACCGCATTGGCGATCTCGGGCGAGGACTGGCCGGCGAACGCGGCCTTCTGCGTATCCTTGACCGTGGCGGGCTCGAGACCAGCGGCACGGGCGACTTGTTCGATCGACGCGCCACCGCGCACCTTGGCGGCAAGCGCCGTCGCGGACGCCTTGTCGCCGACGACGACCTGGATGATCGTGCGGAGTTCGGCAGCCGCGTACTTCTGGGCCTGTGCCTTATAGGCGGCGGCGATTTCGGCGTCGCTCGGCGCGGCCTGCGCGGCGAGTGATGCGGGGGTCAGTGTCGCATACCGGACGATACGGCGCTCGGGCAGGCGATATTTGCCGCTGTTGCGCGCATAATAGGTCGTCAGCTCGGCGTCGGTCGGCGCCGGCCCGGCGGGCATGGCTGCTGCGGGGATGAAGCCGATCTGGCCGCTGCGCTTTTCCAGCAGAAGGTTGGCGTAGGGCATGGCGAGACCGACCGGCACCTGCTTCGCCTGGATCGGCGACAGCAGCAACTGCCGAGTCAGCACTTGGTCGGTGGTCTGGAGCCGGACTTCCGCATCGGTCATCCCGATCTGGCGCAGCACCTGCTCGTACTTTTCCTGGCTGAACTTGCCGTCCAGCCCGGCGAGTCCGGGCTGGCTCGCGATCAGGCCGTCCACGGCGCGCTTGCTGACGACCATGCCCTGCTTCTGCGCGAACTGCCGGAAGGCGGTCGAGTCGATCAGCCGTTCCAGCGTCGCTTCATAGCCACCGCCCGCAACGAACTGCTGCGTGTCGAGCGTCGGCTGCTGCTGACGATAGGTGTCGACATCGCGGGCGACGGCGGCGCGCAGTTCGCTGATCGTGATCGTCTTGTTGCCGACCTTGACCGCGACATCGGCCGCATTGACCGTCGTACCGGTCGCCGTGCCGCTGTGGTCCGACAAGACGAAGGCCAGGCCGAGCAAGGCGACGAAGCCGAGCGCAACGGCCCCGCCGAGCGGGTGACGGATCATTCGACGGAAGAAACTGAGCATGGTCGGGGTCGGCCGATCTGTCGTGTAAAAGGAGCGAAGAGCGGTTGCTTTACGGGCAGGGCGGTGTTGCATCAAGCTTGTGCAGCACGCCCGTGGCGCTATCGCTGTCCGCAAGAGCAAACGGAGAGACGCAGAATGATGCGACGCAAGCTGGTGGCGGGCAACTGGAAGATGAACGGCAGCCATGCCGCGCTTTCCGAACTGACGGCGATTGCTGAGGCGGCGAGCGCCGCGAATGCGGTCGATGTGGCGATTGCGATGCCGGCGACGCTGATCGCGCCCGCCGTGGCGTTCGCGCCGGGCTTTGCGTTCGGCGGACAGGACGTCCATTCCGCGGAAAGCGGCGCCCACACGGGATGCCTGTCCGCCGGGATGCTGGTCGAGGCCGGCGCGCGGTTCACGATCGTCGGGCATAGCGAGCGCCGCGCGGATCAGGGCGAGACGAGCCAGGACGCGTGGGCGAAAGCGAGCGCGGCGCATCGCCATGGGCTTTCGGTCATCCTCTGCGTCGGCGAAACCGATGCCGAACGGGATGCCGGGCGCGCTGCGCGGGTCGTTCAGGCGCAGATCGAGAAATCGGTGCCGGACCTTGCGAACGGCGATTGGCTGACGATCGCCTACGAACCGCGCTGGGCGATCGGCACCGGCCGCACCCCGACGCTCGAC
The DNA here is from genome assembly GCF_040546365.1 of Sphingomonas sp. PvP055. Taxonomy (NCBI): domain Bacteria; kingdom Pseudomonadati; phylum Pseudomonadota; class Alphaproteobacteria; order Sphingomonadales; family Sphingomonadaceae; genus Sphingomonas; species Sphingomonas sp. PvP055. The sequence goes on along the minus strand of NZ_JBEPNS010000001.1, from coordinate 2,946,862 downwards.
GAAATCGCCGAGGTGCATTCGATCGCGCGTGCCAAGCTGCGGACGCTGGTCGGGGATGCGGCGGACGGGATCCGCATCATCTATGGCGGGTCGGTGACGGGCGCGAATGCTGCCGCCATCCTAGAGACCGAAGACGTCGACGGCGCGCTGGTCGGCGGCGCGAGTTTGACCGCCGCGAAGTTCGTACCGATCATCGAGGCGGCATGACCCGGCTGGCGCAGGGATGACGGTTGCGTTGACGCCGAACCTGCTCGCGGGCTGGCTGTCGGCACGGTCGATCGCGCGCGGGGTTCCAGCGCCGGTCGAGGATGGTGATGGGTGGCGCGTCGATACCGCGAGCGCGGCGGAGCGCTGTCGGTACGTGTTCCTCGACGCTGACGACGGGTTCCGTGCCCTGGCCGACGCGATCGATACGCCGCGCGTGTTCCTGAAGGCGTGTGCGCCCCCAACGGACGTGTTGACGATCGTTCCGCCACGCTGGACGCTGCAGTCGGTCGCGTGGATGATGCTGCAGGTGCCGCAAGCCACCGATCCTGCGGCGCGGCTACCGAACGGCTATAGGCTTGACCTAACGACGCAAGACGAGGTCCTGTGCGCCGTCGTGCTGGACGCGGCAGGAAATCCGGCGGCGAGCGGCTATTCAGCGTCGGCGGGCGGTGTCTTTTGTTACGACCGGATCGTGACCCAGCCGGATCATTACCGTCGGGGCCTGGGACGGGCGATCATGGTGGCGCTGGGGCAGCATCAACCGGCCGGGACGCAGCGCGTCCTCGCGGCCACCGATGCCGGGCGTGCGTTGTACGCAACGCTGGGGTGGCAGGTCGTTGCGCCGTATACGACGATTGAGATCGCCCAGCCCTGATCGTCGGCGGTCAGGCTGGAGGCGGCGCCAGCCCGATCAGTTTCATCGCGACCGCCTGCGCCACCATCGTCACCAGCCAGAACAGGCTGTCGCGGACGATCTGCCCGGCGCGGGCACCACGATAGCTCTGCGTGATCGCGACGACCGGCAGGACGAACCCGATCCAGATCACCACCGCGCTGCCGACCGCCATGATCCATGGCGCTGCCTTGGGCGGTGCGAGGATCAGCGCGCCCGCGAGGATCGAGGCGAACCAGAATAGGCCGAGTGTGCCGATCACCAGCGTCGACATCCGCAACCGGGGCGCACCCCGGTCGAAGGTCCCGCGATACGCTGCGCCCAACAGCATCCCGATCCCCGTCGCGACGAGGATCGGCGCGAGGTTGAGCAGGATATAGATCACGCCGCCGGATACCGCGCCTTGAGCATCGCCCACGCCGCGCGCAGCCCGAGCGCCTCGCCGCCTTTGGGGCGACCCGGCTTGGCGGACGGCCGCCACGCGAAGGTGTCGAAATGCGCCCAAGGCGTGTTCGCGGGAATGAACTTGCGCAGGAACAGCGCTGCGGTCACCGACCCGGCAAAGCCGCCATCGGGCGCGTTGACCATGTCCGCGATGTCGGAGGCGAGCATCTCGTCATACCCGTCCCACAACGGCAACCGCCACAGCGGATCGCCGGTCGCGGTCCCGGCGGCGAGCAGCGCCTCGGCCAAGGCGTCGTCGTTGGCGAAGGTTGCGGGCAGATCCGGGCCGAGCGCCACGCGCGCCGCACCAGTCAGCGTCGCGAAATCGAGGATCAGCGTGGGGGCGTCCTCTCCCGCGCGCGTGATCGCGTCGGCGAGGACGAGGCGCCCCTCCGCGTCGGTGTTGGTGTTCTCGACGGTCACGCCCTTGCGGGTCGCGAGCACGTCGCCCGGGCGGAAGGCGTTGCCCGAAATGCTGTTCTCGACCGCCGGGATCAGCAGATGCAGCCGAACGGGCAAACGCGCGCCCATGATCAGCGACGCCAGCGACAGCGCATGTGCCGCACCGCCCATGTCCTTCTTCATCAGGCGCATCCCCGACGACGGCTTGATATCGAGCCCGCCCGAATCGAAGCACACACCCTTGCCGATCACGGCGATCCGCGGATGCGCGGGGTTGCCCCATTCGACTTCGATCAGCCGGGGTTCGCGCCCCTTTGCCGCAGCCTGGCCGACCGCGTGGATCATCGGATAGCCCTTCACCAGCGCGTCGTCCCGCGTGACGCTCAGCGTGCCGCCGTGCGCCTGCGCGAGCGCGGCGGCTTCCGCCTCCAGTTCTGCCGGGCCCATGTCGGCGGCGGGGGTGTTGACGAGATCGCGAACTTTGGCGACCGCCTGTGCGATCTGGAGGGTTTCCGCGATCCGCGCGGGCTCGCCCGTCAGCAGGACGCGCGGGCCGTCCGCCGCGTCATCCTTGCGGTAGCGGTGGAAGCCATGCTGTGCGAGCACCCAGCCGAGCATCGCGGCGCCGGGTTCGCCATTGGCAAGGCGGTAGGTGCCGGCGGGAAGCTGCGCGCCGAGCGAGGCGATCCGCCACGGCGAATCGAGGCTTTCGTTGCAGACCAGCAGCATCGACCAGTCGTCCGCGCCATCACCCGGCAACACCGCACGATTGCCGGGCTTCCCGGTCACGCGGTGCGCCGCCACGGTGCTGCGCACGCGCGGCGGTTGCGCGGTCAGCCACGTTTCCCACGCATCCGGGTGGACAACGTGGATCGTGCGCGCGGGTTGGCCGCGATCGGGTTGGAGCAGGGGGGCGAAATCGGTCATTGCGTTGGGGCCACGATGAATTGCTCCAGCTTTCCGTTGGTGCCGGGCTCGGCATAGGTGCTGATCGACAGGGTCGCGTCGGCATAGCGCACCCGGTACGACCGGTTGACGAAGCCGCCGCGCAACCGGGACTTGCCGGTCTGGACGATCGCGACGGGCGCGCCGAGCGGGGCGAGGCTTGCGCGGTAATCGCCCAGGGTGGTCGGGGTGAAATAGAAGTTCGCGTTCTCGGTCAGCATCGTGCGATCGAGCGACCCGTCGCGTAGCTGATCGAACACACGACGCACCCGCGCCAGCGCGGTAGCGTCGGCGGGATCGGTCGCAGACGGGCTTAGTACGATCCCGGCGAGCTTCTGCGCTATCGTCTGATACGCATTGCTCGACCAGCTGTTGGTCAGCACGACAATCGCGGCTTTCTGGTCGGGATAGACGATGTTTTCCGACAGAAAGCCGACCGCCTCGCCACTATGTTCGATGGTCCGTCGTCCGTCCGAAGTGCCCACAGAGACACCGAGGCCGTAGCCGCTAGTGCTTCCATCGGCGAGCTTGACCGGGGTTTCCTGTGTCGCCCAGTCCTCGGGCGCGAGCACGGTGTGGTCGAGCCGCGCCACATCCCATGTCGCCAGCGCGCGCGCGCTCATCGCGAGTTCGCCGGCGGCATAGAGCCACCCACGCGCGGGTGGCTGGACCGGGCGGACCGGTCCGAGCGCTGCGCGGCCATAGCCTTGCGGGAAGCCCGGGCCGACCGCCAGATCCTGATCGTAAACGGTCACGCCGAGTGGCTTGAAGATCCGGGCCTTGAGAAACTCGAGCAGCGGCTGTCCCGACACCTTCTCGACGATCATGCCTGCGACGACATAGCCGGTATTGGAATATTGCCACTGCGTGCCGGGTGTGAAATCGAGCGGCGTCTTCGCCCAGCGATCGACGATCTGCTGCGGCGTGACCGGGGTCGCCATCGCCTTGAAGCTGTAATCCTGCGGCCAGTAATCGCGCAATCCCGACGTGTGGCTGAGCAACTGGCGGATCGTGATCGTGTCGCCGTCGGTGATGCCGGAAACGTATTTCGAGACGTGATCGTTCAGGCTCAGCTTGCCCTCGCGCTGGAGCAGCAGGATCGCGGCGGCGGTGAACTGCTTCGAAACAGATGCGATCTGGTACGGTGCCTCGTCGCGCGTCGTGCCGGTCTCGGCCTGCTTGCCATAGGCTTTGGCGTAAACGATTTGCCCGCCGCGCACGATCGCGACCGACGCCGAGGGAATGCCTGATTTGGCGAGCGTCGCGGTGACGGCCTGGTCGACCTGGGCGGTTTCCGCCGGGGTCAGCGACTGCGCTGCGGCGGGGGCAGCGACCAGCAGAAGGCCGGTCGCCAGCCAGGAAGGAGCGAGCTTCACGGGAGCGGGATCCTCAACGAGACACGGGCCGATATGTCACCGTCCCGCCCCCAAAGGGAAGAGGTGCCCGCGTCAAACGGTCGGGACGCCGTAAAGATCATGCTCGTCGGCATCTTCGATCGAAACCGCCACGATATCGCCGACGCTCAGATGCCCGGCGTCCCGCAGGAACACCTCGCCGTCGATCTCGGGCGCGTCGGCCTTCGATCGGCCGGTTGCGCCGCCCTCGTCATCGACCGCGTCGATGATGACGTCGAGCGTGCGGCCGACCTTCGCTTGGAGCTTGTCCGCCGAGATGCGTGCGGTCAGTTCCATCAGGCGAGCGTAGCGCTCCTCCTTGATCTCCTCGGGCACGTGGTTGGGCAGGTCGTTCGCCGCAGCGCCTTCGACCGGCTCGAACCGGAACGCGCCGACGCGGTCGAGCTGCGCTTCTTCCAGCCAGTCCATCAGATAGGCGAAATCGTCCTCGGTCTCGCCGGGGAAGCCGACGACGAAGGTCGAGCGGATCGCGATATCGGGCGCGATCGTCCGCCAGGTCTTGATACGTTCGAGCACCTTGGTCTCGTTCGCGGGGCGCTTCATCAGCTTGAGCACGTTGCGGCTGGCATGCTGGAACGGGATGTCGAGATAGGGGAGGATCAGCCCCTCGGCCATCAACGGGATGACCTGATCGACGTGCGGATACGGATAGACGTAGTGGAGCCGCACCCACGCGCCGAGCTTGCCGAGCTCGCGCGACAGGTCGGTCATGTGCGCGCGGACTTCGTTACCGTGCCACATCCGCGGCTGATGCCGGATGTCGACGCCGTAGGCCGAGGTATCCTGGCTGATGACGAGCAGCTCGCGCGTGCCCGCTTCGATCAGCTTTTCAGCTTCGCGCAGGATCGCGTCGGGACGGCGGCTGACGAGGTCGCCGCGCAGACTGGGGATGATGCAGAAGGCGCAGCGGTGGTTGCAGCCTTCGGAAATCTTGAGATAGCTGTAGTGCCGCGGGGTGAGCTTGAGTCCGCTTTCGGGGACGAGATTGAGGAACGCGCTCGGCGGCATCGGGGCGGCGGTGTGGACCGCGCCAACGACTTCCTCATATTGATGCGCGCCGGTGACCGCGAGGATGCCGGGGAACTTGGCGCGGATCATCTCCGCTTCCTTGCCCATGCAGCCGGTGACGATGACGCGACCGTTCTCCGCGATCGCTTCGCCGATCGCCTCAAGCGATTCTTCCTTCGCGGAATCGAGGAAGCCGCAGGTGTTGACCAGCACGACGTCCGCCCCCGCATAATCGGGCGACATGGCATAGCCATCGGAGCGCAGCTTGGTCAGGATCCGCTCGCTATCGACCAGATTCTTGGGACAGCCGAGCGAGACCATGCCGATTTTCGGCGGGGAGGGGAGTATTGTTGCCATGGGAATGGCGGCATGTACGCGCGTTCGCGGGAATTTTCTAGCCAGTTGCGTCAGCGCGTCGATCGCGGCCGACGCGACGACCCCCCGGCCTGAACCTGGGAACCGTCGCGGCGGGCTTTACCAGACGTGGACCCGGTCGGCCGGCGCGAGATACAGCTTGTCGCCGGGCTGGACCTTGTAGGCGGGATACCAGGCATCGAGGTTGCGGACCGTTAGGACGCGGAACATCGCTGGGGCGTGGACGTCGGTGGCGATGCGGGCGCGGAGCGCCTTGTCGCGCATCTTGGTGCGCCAGCTCTGCGCGAACGCGAGGAAGAAGCGCTGGTCGCCGGTCATGCCGTCGATCACCGGTGGTTCCTTGCCGCCATAGGATGCGCGATACGCCTCGTAAGCGGCTGTAAGACCAGCGGTATCCGCGATATTCTCGCCGAGTTCCTGGCGGCCCTTGAGCTTGAGGCCCGGGAGCGCTTCGTAGGCGTCATATTGCGCGATCAGCGCCGAGCCTGCCTGTTCGAACCGCTTCAAGTCGGCGGGCGTCCACCAGTTGCGATACTTGCCGGTCGAGTCGAAATCAGCGCCGAGATTGTCGAAACTGTGGCTGATTTCGTGCCCGATTACCGCACCTATAGCGCCATAATTAGCAGCCGAGTCGTATTTTGCGTCGAAATACGGCGCCTGCAAAATCGCCGCGGGGAAGTTGAGTGCGTTCTGGAGCGGCAAATTGACCGCATTGACGGTTTGCGGAGTCATCCACCATTCGGTCCGGTCGGGGGCCTTGCCGAGCTTGCCCACCTGATAGCGATAGATCGCTAGATCGGCGCGTTCGAGATTGCCGATCGGGTCCTTCGCATCGACCGCGAACTTCGGGAAGGCGCGCCAGTGATCGGGGTAGCCGACGCCGACGTACAGCACCGAAAGCTTGCGACGTGCCTCGGCCTTGGTCGCGGGGGCCATCCAGTCGAGCTTGCTGATCCGCTGATCGAACGCTCCGACGATGTTCTTGACCATCGTCTGGATCTCGGCCTTCGACTGCGCCGAGAAATAACGCGCCGCATACAGCCGACCGACTTCATCGCCGAGCGCTGCGTTGACCGCCGCGATGCTGCGCTTGTCGCGGGTTTGCTGTGCCGGGGTGCCGTTCAACTGCTTGCCGTAGAAGGCGAAGCGCGCGTCGTCGAACGCCTTTGGCAGGACCGACGCGACCGCAGAGATGCGATGCGCGGTCAGCCAGTCCTGCCACGCGTCGAGCGGTTCGCTGGCGACGAGCGCGGAGAGCTTGGTGATCGCTTCGGGCTGCCACGCGATGAAGTCCTGCTGGCCGGCGGGGATTCCCGCGGCGGTCCAGTAGGTCGCCCAGTCGATCCCCGGGGCTTTCCGCGCGAAATCGGCGCGGGTCCACGGGTTGTCGCCCTTGCTGGCGTCCTGACTTGCCTCGATGTCGGTCTGTGCGGCGGCGATCTTCATTTCCAGCGCGAAGACGCGCGCCGCGCGGGCGGCGGGGTCGCTCAGCCCGGCGAGGCCGAAGATCTGTGCAAGATACGCCTTATAGCCCTCGCGGAGTTCCGTCATCTGCGGGCTTGGCGACAGGTAATACTCGCGGTCCGCGAGGCCGAGGCCGCCCTGCATCAGATAGGGCACGTTGCGCTTGGGCTGGTTGAGATCCTGCGAAACGAACAGGCCGAACAGGTTGGTCGTGCTCGCGTAATTGTTGTTGTTGAACGGGTCGGTGTCGGCGCGCATCTGCGCGCCCATCACCTTCGCCAGCGCAGCCTTGTCGCGTAGCGCGTAATAAGGCGCGATCAGCGTCTTGAGCGGAGCAAGCCCACGCGCTTCGATCGCGGCGGCGTCGTGATAGCCAGCGTAATAATCCGCGATCAGCCGCTGGCTGCTGCCCGGGGCGGCGTTCGCCTTGGCGGCATCCTCGATGATCGTCGCGTTGCGCATCTCGGCGACCTTCGAGACTTCGACGCCGACACCGGTCGAGGAGCGCGCGGGCTCGATCTCGGCGGTCTTGCGCCAGGTGCCGTTGGCATAGTCGTCGAAATTGTCACCCGGCTTGACGCTTTGGTCGATCAACGCCTTGTCGACGCCCGATTGCGTGCCGACCGCCTGCGCTGCGAGCCCGGTGCCGATCGCCGAGGTCGCGAGCAGCGCGATGGAAAAGACGGTCAGGCGTTTCATGGACAAGTATCCTCGGTAACTATCACGTTGGGCGGCGATAGACCCGCGCCACGGTTCTGCCAATCGGCTTTCCTTCGCCCGCCGGGGTCGCTAGGCAGTTTCAAATGCAACGGATACTGCAAGCAGGAAACCGCCCTTGAGTGCCCCCGTCCTAGACTCCAAGATCAGCGTCGACAGCGACACTTTCAACGCCAATGCCGCCCATAATCGCGCGCTTGTAGAGCGGCTGGCGGCGGACGTCGCGACCGCCGCGCTGGGGGGCAATGCCAAGAGCCGAGAGCGCCATACCGCGCGCGGCAAATTGCTTCCGCGTGAGCGGGTCGAGCGGCTGCTCGATCCGGGGTCGCCGTTCCTCGAGATCGGCCAGCTTGCGGCGAACGGCCTGTATGATGACGAGGTGCCGGGCGCGGGCGTGATCGCGGGGATCGGGCGCGTGTCGGGGCGGCAGTGCATGATCCTGTGCAACGATGCGACCGTGAAGGGCGGGACCTATTATCCGCTGACCGTGAAGAAGCATCTGCGCGCGCAGGAGATCGCCGAGGCGAATCATCTACCGTGCATCTATCTGGTCGACAGCGGCGGCGCGAACTTGCCGCATCAGGCGGAGGTGTTCCCGGATCGCGATCATTTCGGGCGGATCTTCTTCAACCAGGCGAACATGTCGGCGAAGGGCATTCCGCAGATCGCCTGCGTGATGGGAAGCTGTACTGCGGGCGGGGCGTATGTGCCCGCGATGTCGGACGAGACGATCATCGTGCGCGGGCAGGGGACGATCTTCCTCGCCGGGCCGCCGCTGGTTAAGGCCGCGACGGGCGAGGTGATTTCGGCCGAGGAGCTCGGCGGCGCGGATACGCATGGGCGGAAGTCGGGGGTGGTCGATCATGTCGCGGAGGATGACGATCATGCTTTGACGATCGTGCGCGACATCGTCTCGATGTTGCCGCCGCAGACTGAGGGTGCGGTCAATTACGTCGAACCGCGGTTGCCGAAGTTTGCTGCCGAGGAATTGTACGGGATCGTGCCTGCAGATGTGCGTGCGCCGTATGACGTGCACGAGATCATCGCGCGGCTGGTCGACGGGTCGGAGTTCCACGAGTTCAAAGCGTTGTACGGGACGTCGCTGGTGTGCGGGTTTGCGCATATCTGGGGAATTCCGGTCGCGATCCTCGCCAACAACGGCGTGCTGTTTTCGGAGAGCGCGCAGAAGGGCGCGCATTTTATCGAGCTGGCGTGCCAGCGGAAGATTCCGCTGTTGTTCCTGCAGAACATCTCGGGGTTCATGGTTGGCGGGCGATATGAGGCGGAGGGGATCGCCAAGCATGGCGCGAAGCTGGTTACCGCCGTTGCGACCGCTACGGTGCCCAAGATTACCGTGCTGATTGGGGGGAGCTTCGGGGCGGGGAATTACGGGATGTGTGGGCGGGCGTATTCGCCGCGGTTCCTGTTCAGCTGGCCCAACAGCCGGATCTCGGTGATGGGGGGCGAGCAGGCGGCTTCGGTGCTGGCGACGGTGCACCGCAATGCGGAGGGCTGGTCTCCGGATGAGGCGGAGGCGTTCAAGGCACCGATCCGGCAGAAATATGAGGATGAGGGCAATCCCTGGTATGCGACCGCGCGATTGTGGGATGATGGGATCATCGATCCGGCGCAGACGCGCGACGTGCTGGGGTTGGCGTTCGCGGTGACGCTGAATGCGCCGATCCCGGAGCGGCCGGCGTTTGGCGTGTTCCGGATGTGATGGGGGTGCACGCTTTTCAATCCTCCCCCAACGGGGGAGGGGGACCGCCAGTCTTCTTCAGACTGGTGGTGGAGGGGTTTGCGCGACCGCAGACGTCGCACCCGGCATCCACCCCTCCACCGTTCGCTGAATGCTCACGGTCCCCCTCCCCGAGCAGAGCTCGGGGAGGATTTAGGAGAGAATCATTCCTTCCCGAGCTCGTTTCGGGGAGGGGGACCGCCCGGCGCAGCCGGGGGGTGGAGTGGTGTGCGCTCCGTAGCGTGCGCAACGATGGCCCGCAGGACTGCATCGAGGTCGCGCAGGATGTCGATTGCCGGGATTCGCAGCGTGACGATCCCCTGTGCTTCGAGCCAGGCGTCCCGTCTGGCATCGCGTTGCGGCCGGTCGCCGCGATTGTGTGCCTCGCCGTCAACCTCGATGCAAAGCCGCGCAGCATGGCAATAGAAATCGAGCGAGTAGTCGCCTGCGGGATGTTGCCGCCGCCATTTGTGCCCCGTGCCGCGTTTGCGCAACTGCTGCCACAGCAAGACCTCGGGCAAGGTCATCTCGCGCCGCGACGCGCGCGAGCGGCGAAACGCGTCGGCTGTGCCCCTGATCATGCTGCTCGCTCCCCCAAGCGTCGCGCCAACCCCTCCACCATGCTTCGCATGGTCCCCCTCCCCGAGACAAGCTCGGGGGGGAATTTGCCGGAGTCTTTGCCATGTCGATGATTTTCGCCCTTCTCGCCGCGCAAATGTCGTCGCAAGTGACGCCGGTGCAGCCGATACTCAAGGGCACCGGCCTGCCGCCCCCTGCGACCGAGGAAGGACAGGTCCTCGCCCCCGTCACCGCGCTGCTCGCCGGGATCGGCGCGCGCGATGCTGTGCGGATCGGCGAGGTGATGCGCCCGGATGCGACCGCCACCGCAGCGACGGAAAACGCCGACGGCACGCGCACCGTAAAGCACATGACTCGCGCCGAGCTGCTCGCGCGTTTCGCCCCCGGCGCGGAGCGGTATGAGGAGAAAATCGCCACCCCCGCGATCGAGATCGACGGCGACATCGCGATGGTGTGGGCACCCTATACCTTCAGCATCAACGGCGTGCGCCACCATTGCGGCTACGATCATTTCGATCTGGTCCGCGAGAATGGCCGCTGGCTGGTCCAGAACATCACCTGGTCGTCGCGGACGACGGGTTGCGAGAACTGACGTGATCCAGTCGCTGCTCATCGCCAATCGCGGCGAGATCGCTTGCCGCATCATCCGCACCGCACGCCACATGGGGGTGCGGACGATCGCGGTCTATTCGGATGCGGATGCAAACGCGCTGCACGTGCGCGAGGCGGACGTGGCGGTCCACATCGGGCCGAGCCCGGCGCGCGAAAGCTATCTGGTCGGCGACAAGATCATCGCGGCGGCACGCCAGACCGGCGCGGAGGCGATTCACCCGGGCTACGGCTTCCTCTCGGAGAATGCTGATTTCGCGCAGAGCGTGATCGACGCGGGGCTGATCTGGGTCGGACCTAATCCCGACAGCATCCGCGCGATGGGGCTGAAGGATGCCGCCAAGGCACGGATGATCGAAGCGGGTGTCCCGGTGACGCCGGGCTATCTTGGCGAGGACCAGTCGCCCGAACGGCTTCGCGCCGAGGCGGATGCGATCGGCTATCCGGTGCTGATCAAGGCGGTCGCAGGCGGTGGCGGCAAGGGGATGCGACGCGTCGAAAGCGCAGCCGATTTCGCCGACGGGCTGCTGTCGTGCCAGCGCGAGGCGGCGTCGTCGTTCGGCGATGCGCGCGTGCTGATCGAGAAGTACATCCTGTCGCCGCGGCATCTCGAGGTGCAGGTGTTCGGCGATACACAGGGCAACGTCGTCCATTTGTTCGAGCGCGACTGTTCGCTCCAGCGCCGCCACCAGAAGGTGATCGAGGAAGCGCCGGCCCCCGGCATGACGCCCGCAACGCGTGACGCGATCTGCGCGGCGGCGGTGCGGGCGGCGAAGGCGGTCGATTATGTCGGCGCAGGCACGATCGAGTTCATCGCGGACGCGAGCGAGGGGCTTCGCGCCGACCGCATCTGGTTCATGGAAATGAACACGCGGCTGCAGGTCGAGCATCCCGTTACTGAGGAAATCACCGGGGTCGATCTGGTCGAGTGGCAGCTTCTCGTCGCCAGTGGCGAGCCGTTGCCGCGGCAGCAGAACGAGCTCAGCATCAACGGCTGGGCGATGGAAGCGCGGCTCTATGCCGAGAATCCGTCGACCGGCTTCCTGCCCTCGACCGGGCCGCTCGATCATCTCGTCCTGCCCGAGGACGCGCGGGTCGAGACCGGGGTCGAGCAGGGGGGCGCGGTGTCGCCCTTCTACGATCCGATGATCGCCAAGCTGATCGTCCACGCGCCCACGCGCGTCGCCGCGATCGACCGGCTGTGGGACGCGACCACCGATGTCGAGGTGTGGCCGGTCCAGACCAACGCGGGGTTCCTCGGGCGGTTGTGCAGCGATCCCGATTTCCGGTCGGGCGCGGTCGACACCGGGCTGATCGCGCGGCGCGGGGATGCGCTGACGCAACCGCCGGAGACCGAGCCTGCGGCGTTGCACGCGGTCGCTGCCGCGCTGGTGTGCGCGGACGAGAGCGCGCCGTGGACGGCGGGTAGCGGGTTCCGGCTGAATGGCGCGCCACGCCGGACCGTGCGGATCGTCGATCAGGCGGGGACGGTCCATGCGATCGAAAACGTGATCCCGGACGACGATCTGGCGGAGGACGAAATCACGCTGTTCGCGCTCGGCGAGGCGCGGTCGTATCGGTTGTGGCGGCCGTACGGCACCGCGTCCGGGCCGGCGGCGGATGGCGCGATCCTGTCGCCGATGCCGGGGCGGATCATCGCGGTCGATGTCGCGGCAGGGGATGTCGTGACCAAGGGGCAGAAGCTCGTCACGCTCGAGGCGATGAAGATGGAGCACAGCCTGACCGCGCCGTTCGACGGCACCGTCGCCGAGCTGTCGGCGGCGAGCGGCGGGCAAGTGAGCGAGGGTACGGTGCTGGTGCGGATCGCGCGGGCGGACTGAGGGGCAGTTCTCCACCTTCGTCATCCGCGCTTACCGCCGGGATGACGGCGCAATTGTTTCGCCCGGCGCAATCCCCGGCACAATCTTGCGACACTTGCGCCGTACCGGGGGCATGCACCCTGCGCCACTGCACTACACCGGAACCCCAATGACGCGATCGACTGTCCTGCTTACGCTCGCGCTTGCGGCGACCCCAAGCTTCGCCCTGGCGCAACAGGCGACCGTGCCCGCGCAGGCCGCCCCGCCCGTTACCGAGGCAGGCGAGGGTGGCACCGATGCGGGCGAGGACGGCCCCGATATCGTCGTGCAGGGCGCGCGTCCGCCTGGATCGGTGGTCGGCGACATTCCGCCCGAACAGCAATTGAGCCCGGCCGACATCCGCTCCTACGGCGTCGGGTCGGTGACCGAATTGCTCGCTGAGCTTTCCCCGCAGATCCGCAGCGATCGGGGCAGCGGCGGCGCGCCGGTGGTGCTGATCGACGGCAAGCGCATTTCGGGGTTCCAGGAGATCCGCGACCTACCGACCGAGGCGATCCAGCGCGTCGATATCTTGCCTGAGGAAGTCGCGCTCAAATACGGTTATCGCGCCGATCAGAAAGTGGTGAACTTCGTCCTGCGCAAGCGGTTTCGCGCGACGACGGTTGAACTGGCCGACCGGCTGGCGACCGCGGGCGGTCGGAATGCGCCGCAAGCCGAGCTCGACCTGCTCAAGATCGCACGGACCGGCCGCCTCAACCTCCACCTCGAATATCAGGGCGCGAATGCGCTGACCGAGGACGAGCGCGGAATCGTCCGCACGCCGACACCGTTCGCGCTCGGCGGCAATGTCGTCGGGCTTGGCGGCGCGGCGATCGATCCGGCGCTTGGCACCGCGACGATCGCCGGCGTGCCCGGCACGACCCCGACGCTCGCGGACTTCGCGGGCACCGCCGGGCGCCCGAACAGCACCGACGTGACGCGGTATCGCACGCTGTTGCCCGAGACGCAGACGTTCAACGCCAACGCCACCTACGCCCGGTCGATCGGCAAGGTGTCCGCGACGATCAACGGCACGCTGGGGACGACGACCAGCGATTCGTTGCTCGGGCTGCCAACGGTCGCGTTGACCTTGCCGGCGGGGAATCCGTTTTCGCCGTTCGCCAACACGGTGATGGTCGATCGCGCGCTGAGCGGGGACTATCTGCCGCTCAGCCAGCATGCGTCGACCGTCGCGGCACACTTCGGGACGGTGCTCAACGGGACGGTCGGGTCGTGGCAATGGTCGGTCACCGGGGGTTATGACCATAGCGAGGCCAAGACCTTCACCAATACCGGGCTCGACGCGAGCGGGTTCCAGGCCCGCCTCTCGGCCAATGACCCGAGCGCTAATCCGTTCGGGTTGCTGACCCCCGGCATGATCGGTCCGCTGCCGTCCAATTTCGGCTATTCGGTATCAAACGATACGCAAGTCGATGCGCTGTTCACCGGCAGCCTGTTCAAGCTGCCCGCAGGCGACGTGACCACCAGTATCCACGTCGGCGGCGACATCACCGATTTCAGCAGTCGTTCGTTGCATGCCGGGCTGACCTCGACCGGGGCGGTTTCGCGCAAGACCGGGAGCGGGCAGCTCAACCTCGACGTGCCGATCGCCAGCCGGGCAAAGGACGTGCTCGGCGCAATCGGGAGCCTGTCGGTCAACGGCAATTTTGCGCTGGACGAGCTTTCCGACTTCGGGACGCTCAAGACGATTGGCTATGGCCTCAATTGGTCGCCGGTGGTGCCGCTGCGGATCATCGCGTCGGTGACCGATCAGGACGGCGCGCCGACCCCGCAGCAACTCGGCAACCCGCAGATCACCACGCCGAACGTGGCGGTGTTCGATTACGTGCTTGGGCAGAATGCGGTGGTCATGACCTTGTCGGGTGGCAACCCCAATTTGCGCGCGAGCAACAGCCATACGGTCAAGGTCGGTGCGACCTTGAAGCCGTGGAGCACGAAGCAACTCACGCTGTCGGCCAATTACGTTCAGGCGCGGGTCGAAAATCCGATCGTGGCTTTCCCGACCGCGACCGCAGCGATCGAGGAGGCGTTTCCGGATCGCTTCCTGCGCGACACGAGCGGTGTGCTGCAACGCCTTGATACGAGGCCGATAAACTTTGCCGAGACGAGCCGGTCCGAGTTGCGCTGGGGAGTCAATTTCTCCGCGCCGCTCAAGTCCAAACTTCAGAAACAGATCGAGGCCTTCCGGGCCGGGACCGGGCCGAACCCGTTCGCGGGGATGCGTCGCCCCGGTGGCGGCGCGGGCGCGGGCGAGGGTCCTGGGGCGGGTCGTGGTCCTGGTGGTCCTGGTGGTCCAGGTGGCGGCGGTGGTGGTCGGGGCTTTGGCGGCGGCGGACGCGGCAATGCCGGGGGGCGGTTGCAGTTCGCGCTGTATCACACCTGGCACTTCACCAATCGCGTGCTGGTTCAGCAAGGCGGCCCCGCGCTCGACCTGCTCAACGGCGATGCGATCGGCGCGAGCGGCGGGCAGCCGCGGCACGAGCTCGAAGGGCAGGCGGGGTATAACAACAACGGTCTCGGGGTGCGCATGTCGGCCAATTGGCAAAGCGCGACCGACGTCAACGGCGGGACGATCGGGAACCCGCAAAACCTGCGGTTCTCGGGGCTCGGCACGGTCGGCGTGCGGTTTTTCGGCGATCTCGGGCAGCGGCTCGATCTCGTCAAGGCGCACCCGTGGATGCGGGGCATGCGCGTGGCGGTGTCGGTCGACAACCTGTTCGACACGCGCCAGCGCGTGACCGACGCCAATGGCACCACACCGGTTGCCTATCAGCCCGGCTATCTCAACCCGCTCGGACGGACGGTGCGTCTCTCGATCCGGAAACTGTTTCTCTAACGAGGCCGCCCGGTCACTCCGCGATCGCGAACGTTCCGATCGCACGTTGCGCGCCGATGGCGTGACGTGCGGCGGCGAGCGTGCTGCAAAGCTTGCGCGCGTTGTGCTCGACGGTCTCGAGCATTTCGCGCGCATATTGCGGGTTGAGATTTTCGACGACCGCCTCGAAATGCGTGTGCCCGCCATCGGCCATGGCGAAGATCGACAACAGATAGCGGTCGAACGCCTGATGGAGCGATTGCCACTGGCCCTGTTCTTCCAGCCAGGCGCGCGTCGTGGCGGAGGTCGAGAAGGTCGCGAAGGTTCGACCATTCAGCACCGCATCCGGAACGTTGTGCACGATCGCATCCGGGGTCAGCGCCGCGCCGAGGACACGGTCGACATAGCCCTTGATGATCGCGGGCGGCATGCCGAACCACAAGGGATAGACGAAGACCACGACGTCCGCTTCCCGCAACAGCCCGAGTTCGCGCGAGACATCCGACGACAGATGGTTGCTGACCGATCCGGGGCGATGTTCCGCGCGAAGGCGCGGGTCGAAATCGAGCGCGTACAGGTCGCGCAGAACGACTTCCTGTCCGCACGCGCGAACCGTTTCGCAATAGCGTTCGGCAATGGCGTGGTTGAAGCTGTCGGGTGACGGGTGGCCAAGCACGACGACGTGGCGAAGCGACTGCGCTCTACTGGTACCATGCGCCACGACTGATCTCCGATAAGGGACGTTCGGGGCAGTGTGCTGTCGGCGTCCGGTGTGCGCCATCCGTAGTGTTACGCAGCCCTTATTGCCGCGCGCGCCATGTTATGCCGATCACGCGCGGTTCGCTTGGCGTGCCAAGAATGAGCCCGGAGTTGCCGGCCTGGATCGTCACGTTCTGGATGTAGTTCGCGTTGAACAGGTTGCGTGCAAATAGAAAGACTTCCAGTCCCTTTGCGGCACGGAATCCGAGGCTTGCGTTGGTCTGGTTATAGCCTTGGATCAGGGTGAAGCGGGACAAGGTCGGATCGCCGTAATAGCGCGACCGGAAGTTGGAATCGGCGTGAAGCACGATCGTGCCAGACCCCAGGGGAAGCGCATAATCGACGCCGATCGTCTCCGACCATTTCGACAGCCCCGCCAGCGGTCGCCCGGTGAGGTCGCACGCGGTGGTCGCGTTGGTTTGTCGCTCCAGCGGGCAGGGGCCGGCGGGATAGGCGCTGTAGCGCCCGTCCGCAAAGGCAAGGTTTGCCCGGAAGTGAAACGCAGGCGTCACTTGCGCGGTGAGATCGGCCTCGACCCCCTTGACCGTCACTTTCGGAATGTTCGACAGATATCCCCGAAGCGCGACGGTCTGCGAACTGTCGACCAGCGTTGCCTGGAAATCCCGAACGTCCGTCAGATAGGCAGCCAGGTTCGCGGTCAGGCGCCGATCGAAAACCTGCGATTTCAGCCCGGCTTCGTAAGTCTGGTTGCGTTCCGGGCGGATGACGGCGGTGGTCAGCACGGGCCGATTCTGCGCGTCGAGCGGCAAGCCGGACAGGTTGATCCCGCCCGATTTGAACCCCCGCGCGTAACTTGCGTAGGCGAGCACCTGATCGGTGACTGTCCACGCGAGGTTCACGCGGCCCGAGGTATTGCTCTCGGCGTTGTGCGCATCGTAGCTTTGTGGGCGCAGTACCCCGAGTTTGGCGTTGAGCAGCGCCGCGTTGGTCGTCTGCAATCCGCCGAAGACGAAGCTTGCGTAGCTGCCGTCCTTGATCTCACGCGTGTAGCGCACGCCGCCGGTGAGCGTGACTCGTGGGACGATCCGGGCATTGACCTCGGCAAAGGCGGCGTAGCTGTCCTGCGTAAGTTGGGTCTTGCCATCGGTGCCGTACCCGTCGAGCAAATTCACAGGCACCCGCACGGTATTCGTGCCGGTTCCGGTGGTCGGCCCGATCAGCCAATAAGCGGCCTGCGACCCGTAGACACTGTTGGGCCGGCCGACGATCTTCTGATCGAAGACATACAGGCCAGCGACATAGTCCAACCGGTGATGGCCGTTGGAGGCGAGCCGCAGCTCCTGGCTGAACTGGTCCTGCCGTGACGGGATGTGCTGAATCAGCTGGATCGGAATGCCAGTGTAATCGCGATCGTTGGCCGCATCCCAGTTCCAGAAGCGCCAGGCACTGACCGACGTCAGCGTCGCGAACCCGAGGCTCCAGTCCACGATCGCGGAGACGCCGCCTTCGCTGGTGTCGACGGACAGGGGTGCATCGATGTTGGTCAGCCGGTCGTATGGGTTGGTACTGGGCGGCGCGTAGTGGAGCCCCGCCGCGAGCGCTGGATATTGCCGTGCGGCGGGTCGCAAGCTCTGCCCGAAGCGCAAATAGACCTGGGTGCAGCATTCACTTTCAAAGTTCGAAAAATCGGCGGTTAGCCGCACCGAGAGATCGGTGGTCGGCCGGAACAGCAACTGGCCGCGGATCGCCTGATTGTCGATGCCATTCTGGCGCGCGCCGGTCGCGACGTTGCGGATATAGCCGTCGCGCCGCGTAACCACACCTGACACCCGGAAGGCGAGCGTGTCGCCAATCAGTGGTCCGGACGCTGCGGCCTTGGCCTGGACGAAACCGCTGCTGCCGACCGACAGTTCCTCGCTGGCCTCCGGGGTGAAGGTGGGTGCGCGAGTCACGATGTTGATGGCGCCCGCGGTGGTGTTCTTGCCGAACACGGTGCCTTGCGGCCCGCGCAGGACTTCGATCCGTTCGATATCCGAGAAATCGAACGCGGCGGTTGCCGGGCGCGCGTGATAGACCTGGTCGACGTAGAAGCCGACACCCGGTTCGAGCCCATCGTTTGCCTGACTGACTGCGACGACGCTGCTGCCCAGCCCGCGGATCGTGAAGGCGGTGTTGCGCGGATTGGCCGAACTGTAGGTCAGGCTCGGCACCAGCAGCGCCAGTTGCTGCGTGTTGACCGTGTAGGACCGGTCGATCAGCGCCTCGCTAACGACGGATACGGCAAGGGGAACGGTCTGGGCATTCTCGCTGCGTTGCCGCGCCGTGACGACGATTTCTCCATCGGGCGATGCGCTATCGGGTTCGGTCGCCCCTGTGCGGTCGGATGGTGTCTCACGGGCGGCAGCGGATGTGGGAGTGGCAACTATCGCAATCAGTGCTGCCGTCAATGTCGTCGCGGCGCATGTTCTGGTTGGCATGACGTCCCCGTGATCTCGCCATCAAACTGGCGACTCGCTATATTCTGCCAGATATAGCGGGGGACGTTTTGTGTCTCGACGAAAAAGCCGCCGGACAAAAAAGAAGCCCCGGTTTCCCGGGGCTTCCAAGTCTGTTCTGAACCGTCGAGGATCAGGGTGGGGGGAACGACGGTCCCTCGGGTCGCTGAGGCTGCCTCAGTCGAGCCCAACTCCGCGCGAAGCCAGGGGAAGCTTCGGCGAAAGATTGGCAGTCTCGACACGGGCGATCTGGCGGCAATTCTGCGGCTGGAAGATCAAGCCCTTGCCCGACTGCATATGGGGTTGGCGAAGTTGGCACCGCGCGAAGGCGGTTTGTTCGGCCTTGCTCATCGACGATGTACCCTCCGCGACGGCGGGGGCGGCTGCGATGAGGAGTGCCGGCATGGCGGCGACCGTTAATGCAAGGCGAAGCATGATGCAGTCTCCGAAGAAATGGACTGCTCAGGATATATGGGGGGCGATTGTCTCGCCCTTCGCTCCACTGTGATGAAACGTTGCTCTTCAAACCCCCTTGCGGCAGGCTACGGTGCCGCGTTGACCGCGCTGGTCGCCGTCCGTACCGAAGCCCCTCCAACCCTCAACGGTTAGACGTGACGCTTATGACAACTCCCCCCACGATCGTGCTTGTCGAGGACGACCCAGCATTGCGCACGCTCACCACGCGAGCGTTGCAGGAACACGGCTACCTCGTCCGCCCCGCCGCCTCGGCGCCGGAGATGTGGCTGGCGATGGAGGCGGGGCCGGTCGATCTGGTCCTGCTCGACATCATGCTGCCCGGGACCGACGGGATCGAATTGTGCCGCAAGTTGCGCCAGCAGAGCAACGTGCCGATCATTTTCGTCAGCGCGCGCGGCAGTGAAACCGATCGCGTGGTGGGCCTGGAACTGGGTGCGGACGATTATCTGGCGAAGCCGTTCGGGACGCGCGAGCTGACGGCGCGGATCCGTGCGGTCCTGCGCCGCGTCGATGCGCCGCGCGAGACCAAGGATCGCGAGCAAGGGCTGATCACCTTCGACGGCTGGACGGTGAACTTGCCCAGACGCGAATTGCGCGCGCCGAGCGGTGCCGTGGTCGATCTGACCGGCGCGGAGTTCGACCTGTTGACGAGCCTGCTCGATCACGCGGGGCGGGTGATTGCGCGTGAACGGCTGATCGAATTGTCGCGGACGCGGATGGGCGACAGTACCGATCGCAGCGTCGACGTGCTCATCAGCCGACTTCGGCGCAAGCTTTCGATCGACGACGGCCCGCCGCCAATCGTGACCGTCCGCGGCGTAGGCTATATGTTCAACGCGACCGTCGAGCGGTCGTAATGCCGATCCCATCGCCCTCGCTCGGACTGATCGGGCGAGTGGTCGCGATCCTGCTGTTCGCCACGCTGGTCGAATTCGGCATGAGTACAGTGCTGTACGAGCGTGCGAGCCAGTTTTCGGTGCGCGACGACGAAGGGCGGCGGCTGGCCGAGCATCTGGTCATCGCGAGGCGCCTGATGGCGGAGCACCCGCGCGAGGGACGCGAAGCGATGGCGCGCTCGGTCTCCACCGCGCATTACGCGATGGCGTGGCATACCGTTGCGCCACCCCCGAGTGATCCCGCGCTGTCGGAAATGCGCGCGAAGGTGCTCGCTTGGGAACCCGTGCTGCAATCCTCCCCACTCCGGATGCGGCTCGAACCTGCGACGACCGGCTCCTACGTGTCTGGCGCCGCGCAGTTGCCGGATGGCAGCTGGCTGTATTTTCGGACCGCCGAGGCGATCGACAGCCTGGATCAGTCCCGCAACCGGATCCTGATCGCCTTGGGGATTGCGGGCGTCGTGATGACGCTCGGCGGCGGGTTGATCGGTCGAGCCTTGCGGCCGATGCGCCTGCTCGCCAGTGCCGCGGACCGGTTCGGAACGGCCGAAGCCGCGCCGCTGGCGGAGGAGGGGCCGACCGAAGTCCGGCGCGTGATCACCGCGTTCAACCGGATGCAGGCGCGGATCCAGCAGCTCATCACCGATCGCACGCAGGCGCTGGCGGCGGTCGGGCATGATATTCGCACGCCCCTCGCGCGGTTGCGGTTGCGCGCGGAAAGCATCGCGACCGAACCGGTCCGGGACGAAATCCTGGAGGACGTCGCCGAGATGGACGCGATGGTGGGATCGTTGCTGGCGTTCCTCGGCGGCGAGGATGATCCGGAAAAGCCCGTGCTGGCGGATCTTGCGGTCCTTTGCGCGACACTGGCCGACGATGCCGCCGATCATGGGCGCGCGGTCACGTATGTCGGGCCCGATCATCTGGAACACGTGTTCCGCCAGCTTGGCGTTAAGCGCGCGGTTTCGAACCTGGTTGAGAACGGCCTGCATCACGGCGAGCACGTCATCCTAGGGCTGTGCCGTGAACCGGACTGCGTGATCGTGCGTGTCGAGGATGATGGTCCGGGAATTCCCGAAGACTTGCTGCAGAGCGTGCTCGAGCCGTTCGTTCGGCTCGATACGGCGCGACGGCGCGATACGCTTGGGCTCGGGTTAGGGCTCGCGATCGTGTGCCGTGCGGTCGAGCTCGAGAAAGGCAAATTGACGCTCAGCAACCGCCCGGAAGGTGGCTTGTGCGCGGAGATTCGGTTGCCGCGACCCGACTGACCGACAGTGCCGTGACGCCGGTTTGCCCCTGACCGGCAATTCTTTTTTACAATGCTGCCGCATCGCAGCAAGCCCCGCCGTGTATTCGGTCCTGTGAAATCCGCGAGTTCCATAAGCGGAAGCAACAGCAGGAGCATAGTGCATGAACGAGCTCATCGGTCGGGTCTTCGACTTCCAGAAGAACGTCTTTCCCCAGAAGAGCGCGCTCTATCAGAACCTGGCCGCCAACGGGCAGAGCCCGAAGGCGCTGATCATTTCCTGCTCGGATTCGCGAGTCGTCCCCGAGGAAATCCTCCAGGCGAACCCAGGCGATCTGTTCGTTTGCCGCAACGCCGGCAACATCGTCCCGCCGTTCAGCAACGCAAATGGCGGTGTTACGTCGACGGTCGAGTTCGCCGTGATGGTGCTCGGTGTGCGCGACATCATCATCTGCGGCCATTCCGACTGCGGCGCGATGAAGGCGCTGATGAAGCCGGGTTCGCTGGCGAGCATGCCCAACGTTGCCGCGTGGCTGCGCCACAGCGATGCCGCGTTCAGCGTCGTGCGGGACGGTTATCCCGAGCTGTCCGGGCCTGAGCAGGCGCGCGCGGCAGCGCTCGAGAACGTCGTCGTGCAGCTTGCGCACCTGCGCACGCACCCGTCGGTTGCCTCGGGCATCGCGCGTGGTGAGATCGCACTCCACGGCTGGTTCTTCGACATCCACCACGGCGTCGTGCTTGCGCTGGACGGCGCGAGTGGCCGGTTCGAGGAAATCGACGCGAGCCGCCCGATGCCGGTCGCGTTGGCCGCACAGAAGCGGTTCGCTGCCGGTGAACCTCTCCTGGAGGCTGCGGAATGACCAAATTCGGTGTGAAGCTCCCCACGATGGCCGTGGCAACGCGTGACTTCACGGCGTCGATCGTCGTGTTTCTCGTCGCGATGCCGTTGTGCATGGGCATTGCGGTCGCGTCCGGCGTTCCGCCGGAAAAGGGGCTGATCACCGGTATCATCGGCGGCATTGTCGTCGGTGCGTTTTCAGGTTCCCCGTTGCAGGTCTCCGGACCGGCGGCGGGGCTTGCCGTCGTCGTGTTCGAACTCGTTCGCGACAAGGGTCTCTCGGCGCTCGGGCCGATCCTCATTCTCGCCGGGCTGATCCAGCTCATTGCGGGCATTGCGAGGCTTGGTGGATGGTTCCGGGCAATCTCGCCGGCGGTCGTTCACGGGATGCTGGCCGGGATCGGTGTGCTGATCGTCGTCGGCCAGTTCCATGTGCTGTTCGATGCGCGCCCCTTGCCGAGCGGGTTGCAGAATCTGGTCGCGGCGCCCGAACGGTTGATGGGCCTGTCCCCGCTCAACGTCAGCAACGTCGAGCATGCGTTCATGATCGGTGTCCTGACGATCCTGGTGATGCTGGGCTGGGAACGCTTCCGTCCCGCCGCGCTCAAGCAGGTTCCTGCCGCACTGATTGGCGTGCTGGTCGGAACGCTCACGGCGTTTGCGCTGGGGCTTCAGATCAATCGCGTCGACGTCCCGCAATCGATCGTCTCGGCAATCGCGCTGCCGGGGCCAGAGTTCCTCGCGAAGTGGGTCGATCCGTCGATCATCGTCGCGGCGATCGCGATCGCGTTCATTGCGAGCGCGGAGACGTTGCTGTCGGCGGCAGCGGTCGACCGGATGCACGATGGCGTCCGGACTGATTACAACAAGGAGCTTCGCGCGCAGGGCATCGGCAATCTGCTGTGCGGCGTTGCCGGAGCGTTGCCGATGACCGGCGTCATCGTCCGCAGTTCGGCGAACGTCCAGGCAGGCGCGACATCGCGGATGTCGACGATGCTCCACGGCGTCTGGATCCTCGGCTTCGTTGCGCTGCTGCCATGGCTACTGCGCGAGATTCCGATGGCGGCGCTCGGTGCGGTACTCGTCATCACGGGCGTGCGGTTGGTAAGCCTCGCGCACGTCAAGCACCTGTTCCACAGCTATGGGATTCTCCCGGCGTTGATCTGGTTCGTGACGCTCGTCACGGTGGTGACGCAGGATCTGCTGACCGGCGTGCTGGTCGGGATCGCGCTTTCAGTGCTGGAACTGGTCCCGCACGCCCGGCGGTTGGGTCTCAAGGTGGATCGGGACCATGTCGCCGCCGGGACGGACATGGCCCTGTCGGGCAGCGCGACCTTCGTGACGCTGCCCAAGCTCTCGGACACGCTGGAATCGCTTCCGTTGCGCGGGACCGACCACCGCACGGTGCGGATGGATGTCTCCGGGCTGACCAAGGTCGATCACACCTGTGCCGAACTGCTCAAGGAGTTCCTCGTGCGTCGTCGCGCAGGCGGCAATCCGATCGAGGTCACCGGCGCTTCCCCAAAATTGGCGGCAATGATTGCCTGACGAACTCCGGCATCAGCAATGTTTTGTTACGAAGTAGCAAGGTAGCGGTGATGTCCGGTTGGTAGAGGATGCGGGTTCGAGTGGACCGCCCACCGTTGCTCTTTGGGGCAGTGAGATGCGCGGCAACTCGGCCCCAGGCGGGAACCTTTCCTTGGATCAGAAGGGTATCCCATGTATCGCTACTATATTGCATCGACCCTTTGCCTCGTCGCCGTTCCGGCGACCGCACAGGAAACCGCACCACCGCCACCGGTGACGGTCACCGGCAACGTTGCGCTCGTTTCGGATTATCGTTTCCGAGGCGTTTCCCAATCCGATGAAGAAATCGCCGTCCAGGGTGGCGTGACGATCACGCACGAAAGCGGCCTTTACGGCGGCTTCTGGGGATCGAACCTTGCCGGTTGGGGGACGTTCGGCGGCGCAAACATCGAACTCGACGTGATCGGCGGCTACAAGCGCACGATTGGCAACGGCACGGTCGACGTCGGCCTGACCTGGTACATGTATCCGGGCGGCGCGGCGCTTACCGACTTTGCCGAGCCCTACGCCAAGGTGAGCGGCACGCTCGGGCCAGCGACCTTGCTTGCCGGCGTTGCCTATGCGCCCAAGCAACGTGCGCTCGGCAATTTCTCGAACACCCCTGAAAGCCGCGGGCAGAGCCAGGACAATCTGTATCTGTGGGGCGACACGAGCGTGGGCATTCCGTCCACCAAGATGACCGCGAAGGCGCATATCGGCTATTCTAAGGGTAATCCGGGCCTCGGTCCCAACGGGACGAGCGTCGCTCCGACCGGGAAATATTGGGATTGGCTGATCGGCCTCGATTATGTCGTCGGTCCGCTAACCTTTGGTGCTGCTTATGTCGATACCGACATCAGCCGGGCGGAGGCGGCATATTTGCAGCCCAACTTCTCGCGTACCAAGAACGGGGAATCGATCGCGAACGGGAAGGTCCTGTTCTCGATCACGGCAGCGTTCTGACGCACGGGCGGCAGGACGGCTGAAGCCGGGACACGGACGCGTGCGGTGTGATAGCACCGCCGCGTTCCGCATCGGTGTTGGACCGTGGCTGTTGGAGTGACGCATGAGCGACCGTATCCTGATTTTCTACGGCTCCTACCGATCGGACCGGTTGGGCATTCGTCTCGCCCAATATCTCGTGACCGCGTTCGCCGAGCGTGGGGCCGCCCCCGAACTGATCGACGCAAAGGCCATCGGCCTTCCGATGCTCGATCGCATGTACAAGGAATATCCCGCGGGTACCGCCCCGGCGGCGCTGGAAACGCTCGCGGGCAAGATCAAGGCGGCGGACGCGTTCGTGTTCGTCGCGGGCGAGTATAATTGGAGCGTCCAGCCCGGGCTCAAGAACCTTACCGACCATTTCCTCGAGGAATGGTTTTGGCGTCCCGCGGCGATCGCTAGCTATTCCGCGGGACGTCTGGCCGGCGTGCGCTCGGCGACCGCATGGCATCCGATCCTGTCGGAAATGGGCATGGTGATCAGTCCTACGCCGCTGTCGGTCGGCGGAATCGGTAAGGCGTTCGATGCCGAGAACACCCCGGTCGGAGACGGGGGCGCGGCGGTCGTCAAGGCGTTCCCGCGCTTTGCCGACGATCTCGCGTGGTGGACCGAAGCCGCGCGTGCACAACGCGACCGGCGCGACCCGCCGTACTGAGCGCCTGCGTTACGCTGCCCAGGCGGCGAGGTCGTCCTGCTCGCCGATGAGGGCGAGCCCATGCGCGATGGACGTCAGTTCGCCCCCCGTCGCGATGCGATCGTCACCGAACCGGTCGGTGAACATCCGGCGGACGCGCGGCGTCAGCGACGATCCGCCCGTCAGGAACACGCGGTCGATGCTCGTCGCAGGTGTTGCCGAAACCTCGAGCACGCGATCGACCGCAGCTTCGATCCGCGCAATGTCGGGGGCGATCCACGTTTCGAAGGCGGCGCGCGTGACATCAGCCTCGATCGACAGGCCACCGCCTTCGAAGCGGAAGGTTGCCTGTTCCGCAGCGGACAGGTCGCGTTTTACCCGACCGACCGCTTCGTGCAGCTGGAAGCCGAGTTCTTCCTCGATCACCGCGATCATCCGGCCGATCGCATCCGGATCGAGCGCCGATTTGCGCAGCTTCTCGAGTTCCGCGATCGTCCTGCGGTTGCGCATCAGCGCGAGCCGCGACCAGTCCGCAAAATCGGCGAAATAGCCGCGCGGAATTTCGAGGATCTTGTCGAACGAGCGATACGACCCGCCCTTGCCGAGCAGGGGCATGACGAGCTGGTCGACAATCCGCGCATCGAACCGGTCGCCCGCGATGCCGACCCCGGCGTGGCCGAGCGGAACGCACCGCCGCGCGGCGCCCGGCGCCTCGATCCGCACCACCCGAAAAGTCGCTCGTTCCGCCCCCGAAATCGGCAACGAGGATGGTCGCGGGGTCGCTGATCCGCGAGGCGTAGCTGAACGCCGCGCCAAGCGGTTCGTAGACGTAATGGACCTCCGCGCCGAGCTTGGCGAACATCAGGTCGTAGCGTTGCCGCGCCAGCGCGTCGTCCGGGCGATATCCGGCGTATTCCACCGGACGCCCGACGACGATCCGCGCGGCCCGGTCGAGCATGCCGCCCGATCGCGCCGCCATCTTGGCGAGGAAGGTCTGGCCGAGATCCTCGAACCGATAGCGTCGCTCGAAGATCGTTGCGTGTTCGAACGCGGCGTTGGCGGCGACCGACTTAAACGACTGAAGGAAGCGGCTGCCTTGCGGATATTCTAGATATTCGGCGATCGCCCATGGCCCGGCCTCCGCTGCGATGCCGCCTTTGACCGAATCCTCCTCCCAGAAGCACAGGGCGGACCGGAACGCGGCGTCGGGCCCACTGGGGGATTCGAGCGCGAGCAAATCCGACGTCCCGTTCCGCGCGACTGCGGCGACCGAGTTGGTGGTCCCGAAATCGAGACCGAGCGTGAACGGAGCGGAGCGCGGATCAGACATGCGCATTGCCGCTACACAGGACGGTGCATGAGCGCAAAGCCGTTCGGGCCGGATCGTGGTGGCTTCGTCGCGGATTGCGCCTTGTCGACTTCAAGTTGGCCAAAGGACCGTTGCGGAGTCCGGCTCCCACGGTGCGTACCGCGCCATGACTACCGCGAAGAGTGGCGATCGAATGTGGCGTTCGAGCCATGTCTGGACCCGCGGCAAGGGTTCAGCGGCGAACCAAGCTGGATCGATCGCGGCAAACTGGCGGACGAACGGAAAGATTGCGGCATCGGCCAGCCCACGCGCCGGACGGCAGAGGTTGTCGTGCCGGTTCAGACGCTCCTCCAGGTGCCCGAGCCACTCCAACCCCGCTGCGCGGTGTACGGTCGGGTCGGAGGCGTGGCGTTCGGGATATTTGGTCCGGTCGAGGTGGAATTTGAAGTGGTCGTCGCAACTGGCGATCAGGGCAGGGTCGTCCCCGTCCAGCCACGCTTCCGGATCGTACTGCGCCAGCGCCCAGCGCATGATGTCGAGGCTTTGATCGATTACGACGCCGTTGGGCGGGATCAGCACGGGCACCGTGCCCTTTGGGGAGGCCACAAGCATCGCGGCGGGTTTGGTGCGGAGCACCACCTCGCGCAGTTCGACGGAGACGCCGGCCACGGCAAGCGCGAGGCGGGCGCGCATCGCATAGGGACAGCGCCGGAAGCTGTAGAGGACTGCAGGCGCGGTCACCGGCCCGCCCGCCGCGCCAGCGCGATCCCGGCAAGATTTTGCGATCGCTTGATGTAGCGGATCGGCGGAGCGACCCCGCCTGTCATTTCGTGGAGCACCGCAAGATGCGCCGCACCCGATCCGCGACAGCGATGCCCGCCGGTCGCTTGCGCAATCACCGCCGCCGCATCGCCGAGCAGGACGTATGTGCTGGATGCAAGGCCCAAATCGCTGGCAACGCGCTGGGCGGCGACGAGCGCATGCCATTCGGCGTCCATGCTCGCCCCTTCGCCGAGATCGAAGATCCGCACCTTGCCCTGAACGACGACCGCGACTTCCATGCGACCGGGGTTAGGGCGACACCCGCCGTCGAAGTAAATTTTGATCCGCGATCCCATCGGCCTCGGTTACGCGCAACGCGCCAGGTGCG
This sequence comes from Sphingomonas sp. PvP055, assembly GCF_040546365.1. NCBI lineage: Bacteria > Pseudomonadati > Pseudomonadota > Alphaproteobacteria > Sphingomonadales > Sphingomonadaceae > Sphingomonas > Sphingomonas sp. PvP055. The sequence continues at coordinate 2,919,258 of NZ_JBEPNS010000001.1, read as the reverse complement.
CGAGTCCGTCCTGCGTGCGGTTGGTGCCAACTATCGTCTGATCAGCTGATCCGCCGTTTCTCGAGTTTTCGCGCGAGCGTGCGGCGGTGCATGCCTAAACGCCGTGCGGTTTCCGAGACGTTGAAGCCGGTTGCCTCGAGCGTTTCGTTGATTCGCTCCCACTCGATCGTCTTGATCGATGTCTGGCGATCGCCGATCGGGACGTCCGCGTCGCCCAGCGTCATGCCGAACGCGCGTTCGATATCGTCGGTGTTGGCGGGCTTGGCCAAATAGGAGGTGGCTCCGAGCTTGATCGCCTGCACGGCGGTTGAAATGCTGGCATATCCCGTAAGGACCACGATGACGGTGTCAGGGTCGTGCGCGCGCAGGGTCTCAACGCAGGCCAGGCCGGAACTTCCGGCGAGCTTGAGGTCCACCACAGCATAATCCGGCGTGCGTAGCGCGAGCAGGGCGGGCAACTCGCCAGGGCCTTCGGCCAGCACGACCTCGTAGTCACGACGCTGGAACGAGCGTTGCAGGGTCCGCGCGAAGGCCGCGTCGTCCTCGATGATCAGCAGCACGGGATTAGTCGACATCATCGTCTCCACCCAGCGCGATCGCAGCCAGCGGAAGGCGAAAGGTCACTTCGGCACCGCTGCCGGGCTGGTTACGCGCGGTCAACGCGCCATCGAGTTTACGGGCCACGTTGCTCGCGAGGAACAGGCCCATGCCGCGACCGAGCTCATGCCTGGTGCTGTTGTACGGCTTGCCGATGTTCGCAAGCTGCTCCGCGGCGAAGCCGGGGCCGGTATCTCGGACGATCAACATCATCGCCTCCGCCTCTCGGGCCAACGTGATGCTGATCCGCTGCGGGGAGTATTCGGCGGCATTGTCCAGCATGTTGAAGACGGCTTGCTGGAGGACGACGTCGGAAACGATCGGCAGGTCCTCCCCGAAACGATCCTCATAAGTCGCGTTGGCAAAGCCGCGCGCGGCGATCCAGTCCGCCACGACTCGGTCTACGAAAGCGCGCACTGTCGTTGCAGCTGAATTCTCCCCACGGGCATCACCCGAGGAGAGCAGGATGCTGGTGACGATCGCCTTGCAACGGTGGACCTCCGCCTGCATTTCCTCGATGTCGCGCATCAGTTCCGCGTCGCGCGCGACGGTCGGGTTGCGGCGCCAGTCCCCGAGAATGACCGACAGCGACGACAAGGGGGTGCCCAGTTCATGCGCCGCGCCGGACGCGAGCATCCCGATCCGGACGATGTGCTCCTCCTCGACCGCATGGCGCTCGATATCCGCGAGGCGCATGTCCTGTGTGCGGAGGTTGATGTTGATCCGGCCGACGAATGCCACGAGCAGCACGGCGACCAGCGCAAAGCAGACCCACATCCCCTGGACGTGCAGCGCGAACAACGATCGGTCGAAGCCCGGGGGCAGGATGATCGGGCGGTAGAAGGCGGTGAGGATCACGAACGACAGACTGGTCGCACCAACGATCGTCCAGGCCGACCAGCTCGCCAGCAGTACTGACCCGAGTACGACCTGCAGCAGGAAAAGCGAGACGAACGGGTTGGTCGCGCCCCCGCTGAAATAGAGTTGCGCGCTGAGCGCGAGCACGTCGAGCAGCAAGCCGCCGAACAGCGTCTTGTTGGTGATCGGCGATTCCAGCCGAAGCCGCAGCAGGCTCGCGGCGTTGAGCACGACCAAGCCGGTCAGCACGCTCAACATCGGCATCATCGGCAAGCGGATGCCGAACACGACGTGTGTCAGCAGGATCGTCCCGAGCTGCCCCGCTACCGCCATCCAGCGCAGTTCGACGAGTTGCAGCATGTTGGCATGGCCCGCGGTCTGCGAGACCGGGACACCACGCCAATTCGCCACCCGCGGACTCATGCCGGGCGGTCGGGGCGTTGCCGTTCCTGACGGAGCCAATACGCGAATCCGGCGGTGCTCATGAGCGCGAGAATGTACCATGTGACCGCATACGCAAGATGGCTGTTGGGGAAGTGGATCACCGTCAGGCCGCCAACCGGTGCACCCGCGCGCGTGTCGCTCGCATCGGCATCGACGAAATAGGGCAGGGCGGGGGAAAGACCGCGGCGCTTGGCGATCGCGCCGACGTCGCGCGAATACCAGCGTTCGTCCGCCGGTGCATTGTTGCGCAAGAACCCGCCGCGTGGCTCGTCAAGCCGAAGCAGGCCGGTCACCGTGACCGCTCCCGGAATTGGTGACACCGCGGCGCGCGTGGGGACGTACCCGCGATTGATCAGGAGGATCGAGCCGTCGTCCCGCCGCAGCGGGGTCATCGCCCAGAAGCCCGGTCCGCGCACGGTCGATGCCTGGACGAAGGTTTCCCGGCCGGGGAGATAATACCCGGTCGCCCGGACCCGGCGATAGGCATCGTCGGTACCGGCAGTGGCGGGCGCGGGGACCGGCGTGGCGTGAACGCGCGCGTCGACGCGCGCGATGAGGTCCAGCTTCCACGCCCGCCGCTGGACCTGCCAAGTGCCGAGACCGAGCAGCGCGACGATGACAAACAGCCACGCAACCGCGACCGCGCCCCGCCGTACGCGCCGACCCGTGTTGCTCACCCCATCTGGCTCATGTCTTGGGTCGGCATCATGTTCGCGTTCATGTGGTACATCACCCACAGTGATCCGCTCAGCGCGATCCCGACGATGACGATCGTGAAGATCAGCGCCATCATCGACCAGCCGCCTTCCGCACGACGGTTCATGTGCAGGAAGAAGATCATGTGGACGACCATTTGCACCGCGGCGAACGCCCATGATGATCAGCGCGGTCGCCTGGTTGGTCAGCGTCCGCGTCATCACCAGCCAAAAGGGAATGGCGGTAAGGATGACCGACAGGCCGAATCCGATCGCGTAGCTCTTGTACGAACCGTGCGACTCTTCGTGCAGATGCGCGTCGTGATCGTCATGGCCGTGGCCGGCATGATCGTGCGCGGCGTGGTGGAGGTCAGCGCTCATCGCAGCATTCCCAGCAGATAGACAAAGGTGAAGACGCCGATCCAGATGACGTCGAGGAAGTGCCAGAACAGGCTGAGGCACATCAGGCGGCGCTGGTTGGCGGGGATCAGGCCCTTGACCTGGATCTGCACCATCAGCGTGAACAGCCAGATCAGCCCGAAGGTGACGTGGAGCCCGTGCGTCGCGACCAGCGTGAAGAAGGACGACAGGAACGCACTCTTCTGCGGGGTCGCACCTTCATGGATCAGGTTGGCGAACTCGTAGAGTTCGATGCTGATGAAGGCCATGCCGAACAGCGCGGTGACGAACAGCCACAGCTGGGTCTGGCGCACCTTGCCGTTGGTCATCGCGAGCATCGCGAAGCCATAGGTGATCGACGAAAACAGCAGCATCGCCGTGTTGACCGCGACCAGCGGCAGCTCGAACAGCTGCTTGGGGCCGGGGCCCCCCGCATAGCTCGTGCCGAGCACGCCGTAGGTCGCGAACAGCATCGCGAAGATCAGGCAGTCGCTCATCAGGTAGAGCCAGAAGCCGAGCATCGTGCTCGACCCCTCTGCGTGATGCGGCTCCTCGGCGAGGTGGAACGTGTCGATATCGTAATCGGACGTGGACGCGCTCATGCCTTTGCCTCCGCGAGGGCCGCCGTGCGGGCGTCCTCCTTTGCGGCGACGGTCGCCTTGGGGATGTAATAGTCACGCTTGTAGATGAACGTGTGACCGATCGAGACGCCGAGGATGGCGACGAAGCTGACCGCGGCAAGCCACCAGACGTACCAGATCATGCCGACGCCGAAGGCGACGCACAGACCGGCGAGGATGACACCCGATCCGGTGTTCGAGGGCATGTGGATGTCCTTGAAGCCAGTCGTCGGACGCTCGTAGCCGCGCGTCTTCATGTCCGCCCACGCATCGCCCTGATGGATGACCGGGGTGAACGCGAAGTTATAGTCTGGCGGCGGCGACGAGGTTGCCCACTCAAGCGTACGACCGTTCCACGGATCGCCGGTGGTATCGCGCAGCTTCTCACGATCGCGGATGCTGACCGCGAACTGAAGGAGCATTGCACCGATGCCTGCGGCGATCAGCAACGCACCGATCCCGGCGATGATGAACCAGATCTGCAGGCTCGGGTCATCGAAGGTGCGCAGACGACGCGTAACGCCCATCAGGCCGAGTACGTAGAGCGGCATGAATGCGAGGTAGAAGCCCACGACCCAGCACCAGAACGACACCTTGCCCCAGAAGTCGTTCAGGCGGAACCCGAATGCCTTCGGCCACCAGTAGTTGATGCCGGCGAAGGCACCGAACACCACGCCGCCGATGATGACGTTGTGGAAGTGGGCAACGAGGAACAGCGAGTTGTGGAGCACGAAGTCGGCTGGCGGCACCGCGAGCAGGACGCCGGTCATGCCGCCGATCGTGAAGGTGATCATGAACGCGATCGTCCACATCATCGGCAGTTCGAAGCGCACCCGGCCACGGTACATCGTGAACAGCCAGTTGAAGATCTTCGCGCCCGTCGGGATCGAGATGATCATCGTGGTGATGCCGAAGAACGAGTTGACGCTCGCGCCCGACCCCATGGTGAAGAAGTGGTGAAGCCAGACGAGGTAGGCGAGCAAGGTGATGACCATGGTCGCATACACCATCGAGGTGTAGCCGAAGATGCGCTTGCCCGAGAAGGTCGAGGTCACCTCGCTGAACACGCCGAACATCGGGAGAATCAGGATGTAGACTTCCGGGTGGCCCCAGATCCAGATCAGATTGACGTACATCATCGGGTTGCCGCCGAGCGTGTTCGTGAAGAACGCGGTGTCGACGTACCGATCGAGGCTGAGCAGTGCGAGCACCGCGGTCAGGACCGGGAATGCTGCGACGATCAGGATGTTGGTGCAGAGTGCGGTCCAGCAGAAGATCGGCATCTTCATCATGGTCATGCCCGGCGCGCGCATCTTGACGATGGTGGCGATCAGGTTGACGCCCGACAGAAGCGTGCCGACACCCGCAATCTGGAGCGACCAGATGTAATAGTCGACACCGACGCCGGGGCTGTAGCCGATCCCCGACAGCGGCGGCATGGCGAGCCAGCCGGTCTGTGCGAACTCACCGACGAACAGGCTCATCATGATGATCACCGCGCCTGCGGTCGTCATCCAGAAGCTGAAGTTGTTGAGGAAGGGGAAGGACACGTCGCGCGCACCGATCTGGAGCGGGACGACGTAGTTCATCAGGCCCGTCACGAACGGCATCGCGACGAAGAAGATCATGATGACACCGTGCGCGGTGAACACCTGGTCATAGTGGTGTGCGTTGAGATAGCCTTCGTTTCCGAACGCCATCGCCTGTTGTGCACGCATCATGATCGCGTCGGAGAACCCGCGCAGCAGCATGACGATGCCGAGGATCATGTACATGATCCCGATCTTCTTGTGATCGACGCTGGTGAACCACTCCTTCCAGAGGTAGCCCCACAGTTTGAAGTAGGTGAGGGCCGACAGCAGCGCGATCCCGCCGAGTGCGACGCCACAGAAGGTGGCGACGACGATCGGTTCATGGAGCGGCAGCGACTCAAGCGTAAAGCGGCCGAGGATCGGACTGACGTTGAGGGGTGAAGCTTGCATGGTACTGGCCATTTAGAGGGGGCGCTGCTTGGGCGTGTTGGACTCTTCGGGAGTCGAAGGTCCGCGTTGCGGTACGTCGGACGGGCTTTTCGGCGGTGCCTGTCCGGCGCTGCGCGTTGTCAGCGGGGACGAAGAGCGTTTGCCTTCAGCGTTGCCGCTGTTGGGCATGCCTTCCATCGCCGCGCTGTCCTGCATATCCTTCTTCATCATGTCGCTCATGCACGTCGTACCGGGGCGGATGCACTGGTTGACGACGGCGCTGTAGATCGTCGGATCGACGTTGGCGAAGCGCATCACCGGAACCTTCTCCGACGGCTTTTCGAGCTTGAGATAGTCAGCGCGGGTCAGATTTCCACCCGCCGCTTTGTTCCGGGCAACCCAGGCGTTGAAGTCGCCTTCGGTCATTCCGTGGAAACGGAACTTCATGTCCGAGAAGCCCGCGCCCGAATAGTTGGACGAAAAGCCCTCGTAATTGCCGGGCTTGTTGATGACTGCGTTGAGCTGCGTTTCCATCGACGGCATCGCGTAGATCATGCCGGCGAGCGTCGGGATGTAGAACGCGTTCATGACCGACGACGATGTCAGACGGAAATGGATCGGCCGGTCGACCGGCGCCGCGAGCTCGTTGACGGTTGCGAAGCCGTATTGGGGATAGACGAACATCCACTTCCAATCGAGCGCGATCACTTCGACCTCGAGCGGCTTGACGTTGGCTACCAGCGGCTTGCCCGCCGCAACGCGCCCGATCGGACGATAGGGGTCGAGCAGATGGGTCGCGGTCCAGGTCACCGCGCCGAGGCAGATGACGATCAGCAGCGGTGCCGCCCAGATCAGCAACTCGAGCTGCGACGAGTGATCCCAGTCAGGATCGTAATCGGTCGTCTCGTTGCTGGCCCGGTATTTCCAGGAGAACAGGCAGATCAGACCGATGACGGGCAGCACGATCACCAGCATCAGCGCGGTCGAGAAGACGACGAGGTCGCGTTGTTGCAGGGCGATGTCGCCGGCGGGGTTCATGACGACCATGTTGCAACCCCCCAGCAGCATCGCGAGCATGCCAGCGGCAGCCAGTTTGCGAATCGGGCGGCGGAGAATCGGGGTGTGACGGAGGGAGGACATACCGGCGCGCTATACACAGATGCTGCGGTGCGACATTGGACATTTTGTCCAATCCCATTGGGTCATGTTATGCGGCATACCGCCCGTAATGATTGCACCAATGACCGATCGTTCCCGGTCCAGGAAAACGCCAACGATGACTGTACAAACTGCATCCCATAACGCCGAGCGCGATGCACGTGCGATCAACGCGCGCCACGCGCATGGCGATGGCCATGTCGACCCGAACGAAATAGCGATCGGCGTGGTCATTGGCCGCACGTCCGAGTTCTTCGACTTTTTCGTTTACGCGATCGCATCGGTGCTGGTGTTCCCGGCGCTGATCTTTCCGTTCGTGGATCGGTTGACGGGCACGCTTTACTCGTTCGGCATCTTCGCGCTGGCGTTCATTGCCCGCCCGATCGGTTCGCTGATCTTCCTCTCGGTCGATCAGGTGCTCGGACGTGGAACGAAGCTGACAATCGCCTTGTTCCTGCTCGGCGGGTCGACCGCGGCGGTCGCGTTCCTGCCGGGTTACGAGACGATCGGCGCCTGGGCGATCGTGCTGCTCGCGCTGTTCCGAATCGGCCAGGGGATCGCGCTCGGCGGGGCATGGGATGGCCTTGCATCGCTGCTCGCGCTCAACGCACCCGAGAATAAGCGCGGCTGGTATGCGATGATCCCGCAGCTAGGCGCGCCGCTCGGTCTCATCGTGGCAAGCGCTTTGTTCGCGTTCTTCCTGAGCACCTTGTCGCCGGCGGACTTCCTCGATTGGGGCTGGCGCTATCCGTTCTTCGTGGCGTTCGCGATCAACGTGGTGGCACTGTTCGCCCGGCTTCGCATGGTTTCGACGCCGCATTACGCCGCGATGTTCGAAAGCCGTGAGCTGGAGCCGTCGCACGTCTTGGAGACGATCAAGAGCGACTGGCGCAACATCATCATCGGCGCGTTCGCGCCGCTTGCCAGCTTTGCACTGTTCCACATGGTCACGGTGTTCCCGCTGTCGTGGGTCCACCTCTTTACCGACCAGAGCCCTGAGCGTTTCCTGTCGATCGAGATTTTCGGCGGTATCGTCGGCGTGATCGGCGTGATCGCGTCGGGCCTGATCGCGGATCGGGTCGGTCGTCGCTACCTGTTGGGCGTCACGGCTGCCGGAATCGCGGCATTCAGCGGCTTCGCGCCGCAGTTGCTCAGCGCTGGATACACCGGCGAGTTGACGTTCGTGCTCGTCGGCTTCGCGCTGCTTGGTGTGGCGTTCGGTCAGTCGTCGGGTGCGGTCGCCGCAAACTTCGGCAGCACGCGCCGCTACACGGGTGCTGCGCTCACGTCGGATCTGGCATGGCTGGTCGGCGCCGGGTTCGCACCGCTGGTCGGCCTGCTCCTCGCGAGCAACTTCGGCTTGATCGCCGCCGGTGGGTATCTGCTGTCGGGCGCGCTTGCCACGCTGATCGCGCTGGGCGTCAACAAGGAACTGGGTCGACGGATCTCGTAACCATCCGAAGAAACGCCCCCCGGCATCCGTGCCGGGGGGCGTTTTTGATTCCTGAGGGTAGGGGGTTGTGGCGGAAGGGACGTAAAGCCGTGTCAGCCGACCAATTCCTCCAGTAGCGCCTGAACCCTGGCGGTTCGAGCCGCATCGTCGGTAGGTTCTGCGAGCAGATACCGACCGTTCTTCTCGGTGAGCCCGGCGTCTGCGACGTCCGCGTCGAAATCGCGGCGTGGTGTCAGCGCGATCGCCGCAGCGCCCGCATCGATCCGCTCCACCCGTGCCGACCGCGCGAGCAATCGAACCCGGGCACGCATGAGCAGCGCGGCAGCATCGTCCGGCAGGGCGCCGAAGCGATCGACCAGTTCGTCCTCGAACGCATCGAGCGCTGCATCGTCCGTCACGCGACTGAGCCGGATGTACAGCGACAGCCGCACGTCCTCTTCCGGTATCCAGTCGGCGGGGAGACCGCCGCCCGCGCCCAGATTCAGTTCGGGAGTCCAGCGTTCGACGTCCTCGCCACGCGCCTGCCGCAATGCACCACCAAGCAGATGCTGGTACAGATCGATCCCGATCAGCTTGGTGTGCCCCGCCTGAGTTTCCCCAAGCAGGTCGCCGGCACCGCGCATATCGAGATCCTGCGCGCTGATATCGAACCCGGCGCCCAGCCGGTCGAACGTCGCGAGCGTCCGCAACCGCTTGATCGTGCGGTCCGCGATGGCATCCTCCGAGTCCGTCAGCAGAATGACCTGGCCGCGCCGGTTTCCACGGCCTACGCGCCCGCGCAGCTGGTGCATCTGCGCCAACCCGAACCGATCCGCGCGCCAGACGATCATCGTGTTTGCACGCGGCACGTCGAGCCCCGCCTCGATGATATTGGTCGCAAGTAAGACGTCGCCTTTGCCGTCCGAAAAAGCGACCATGACGTCGTCGATCTCCGAAGCCGGCATCTTTCCGTGCGCTTCGACGATCGTCAGGTCCGGAACGGCTCGGCGCAGCTTCGCTCCCACGCCAGCCATGTCCTCGATCCGCGGCACGACCACGAAGCTTTGCCCACCGCGCCCTTTTTCGCGCAGCAGGGCCGTCCGGACCCGCGCTTCGTCATATTGGTCCAGGCTGGTCCGGGTCGGTTGGCGACGCGCGGGCGGGGTGGCGATGATCGATATCTGCTGCAACCCGACCAACGCCATCTGCAGCGTTCGAGGGATCGGCGTCGCGCTGAGCGTCAGCAGGTGCACGTTCCCCGATCCGCGCAGCCGCGCCTTGTCCGCAGCACCGAAGCGCTGTTCCTCGTCGATGATGACCAGACCGAGGTTGGCATAGCGAACCCCCTTGGCCATCACCGCGCCAGTCCCGATCACGATCCGGATCGATCCGTCGGCAAGGCCTGCCTTTGTCGCCTTCTTGTCCGCTGCGCTCGACAGCCGTGACAACCCGGCAACCTTGATCCCGGCGGCTTCGAACCTTCGTCGGAAGCTGTCGAGATGCTGGCGGACAAGCACGGTCGTCGGCGCGGCGATGACGACCTGATAGCCGGCGAGTGCCGCAATCCCCGCCGCCCGCATCGCAACTTCGGTCTTGCCGTACCCGACGTCGCCCACGACGAGACGATCCATCGGTCGCCCGCGCGCAAGATCATCGCGGACTGCGTGGATCGCGCGCGCCTGATCGGCGGTTTCGTTGAACGCAAATCCGTTGGCGAAGCGCTCATATGCCGCCGGGTCGGGGGCGAGCACTGGCGCCTCGAGCGTCTCGCGTGCCTTCGCCAGTTCGGTCAGGCCACGCGCGCTTTCCGCGATCGCGGCGTCGATGTCGCCGCGGCGTTTCTGCCACGATGAGCCGTCGAGTTTGTCGAGCGTGACTGCGTCGGCATCCGCACCATACCTCCAGATGCGATCGGCGTCGTCGATCTCGACCAATCGCCGCGCCCCCCCGGCGTATTCGAGGGCGATCATTTCGCCCGAAGTGGTTTCAGCGCCCGGTGCCGGCTGGAGGCCGAGCACGCAACCGATGCCATGATCTTCGTGCACCACGACATCGCCGACGCGCACTTCGGTGGTCCCGGCGAGCGGGTTGGCAATGTCGGGCTGGACGTTACCGAGCAGTGCGCGACTGCCAAGCAGATCCGATGCGGCGATCACAAGCATCTTGTCGTCGACGAACCCAGCATCGACGGGCATTTCAACAATGGCGGCCTGGCCTGCGGGAAGATCGCGGAGGGCCTCCCAATCCGGCACCGTGGAGAAGGTTACGTCGAGCCTTTTCGCAACTCGACCGCGGAGGAAACGCAGGTCACGGCGGCTTCCGGCCAATACCAGCGCATGGTCGGCAAGCAACGGCTTCGCAAACCGGACCAGCTTTGCAAGTGGCGCCTTGACCTCGGCAAAGCGCGGAACTTCGGCTGCCGCACCACCCAGATCGGTCGTCTCCCAACCCTGCAGCGCGCGCTGCCATTGCTTGTCTTCGATCGCATCGATCTTGCCGGTCCCACGATTGGCGACGTCGCTCGCCAATTGAAGAAAGCGCAGGCGACGCTGATCGGCTTTGGCTGAGAACGCGACCTTACCGGGGACGAGGTGATCGAGAATGGCCACCGGGTCCGTCATCGCAGGTTCCGACGCACGGCCGATTTCCAGCGTGTCGAGCGTATCCAGGGTGCGCTGCGACGCTGGATCGAAACAGCGGACCGCGGAGATGCGACCCTCTACTACGTCGATGCGAGCGGGACGGGTCGCATCGGCGGGGAAAATGTCGACTACCTCTCCACGCACCGCAACCTCGCCCGGTTCGTCGACGCGGTCGTCCGCGACATAGCCGAGTTCCTCGACCATCGGTGCGAAGGCTTCCAGATCGATTGCGTCGCCAGTCCGCAACGCGGGCGGCGCGCGATCGAAGGATGCGGGGGAAGGGTATCGTCGAGCGGCGGCCTCCCCACTGAGGATCAGCGCTATTCGGTCACGATCGGCCTTTGCCTGAGCGAGACGCAGCGCGTGCAGCGTCGCCACCCGCCGCCCGGCGTTCGCCGGAGACGCAGGCGCAATATCGCCGGGTAACGTATCGCTGGACGGCAAGAAGAAGACCCGTGATCGCGCCGTGATCGCCTCCAGCGCACAGGTGATTGCCTCGGCTTGCTGGTCGTCGTCAGCGAGGAAGATAAGGTCGTCCGTCCGCAGCGCTTCGGCGATGCGGGTTGCGATATGCGCGATATTCATGCCGCGCGGCACCAGTAGGGGCTTTGGCGAGCATAGGGTCCAGCAGGCGGGAGCATTCCAGAGCGGTCGATCATCGTAGCGGCAAGCGCGATCGGTTCGGCGATGTGTTCCAGCTGCGTATCCTTCGCAATTCTAACCCTTGAAGGCAGAACGCGCCGTCGCTTTATCGTTTCATGGTTCCGGGGGAATTATCGGCCTGATCCAGAGCAACTACTGGCGGGCGGAGAATTGGGCGATCAGCCAGCTACGGACGAGGCTGATCGTCGGATCGGCAAGGTCGTCGGGGCGTAGTTTGAGGTAATAGCCGAAGCCGTCGTCAATTGCCGCATCATAGGGAACGACCAGTTGGCCCCCAGCAATTTCGGGGGCGAACATTGCCAGATCGGCGAGTGCGACACCCCCCGATTGCATCGCGTAATGCACTGCGAGCGACAGCGTATCAAATGCGTGGCCACGGTTCGTGTCGATCGCGACACCGGTCGTTCGCGCAAACGTGCTCCACAGGAGTCCGCGTTCCTCGCCTTCCAGCGTAACGTGAAGCAAGTCATTGTCGGACAGGAAATCTTCGATCGACTTGCCAGCGTGGCGTTCTGCCAGTGTGGGAGAACAGACCGGAGAAACGCGGACCATCCACAACAGATCGGTAATGCGATCATCGATGTTGGGCCGGTCGAACACAATCGCCATGTCAGTCTCGGTATTCGGCAATCCCGTTACTGGCGCGCTGGACACATCGATCCGGACATTCGGATGGGTTTGGTGGAACGTGCGGAGCATTGGCATGACGACTTGCTGCAACAGCGACGGCGGGATGTGGATACGGATCGGTCGGCCATTCAGCGGATCCTGGCTGACCGCTGTCATCGTCTGCTCCAGCAGATCGAACGCGCGGCGGACTTCCGGCAGCAGTGCCGCGCCGGCCGCGGTCAGGACGAGGCGCTGACCAGAACGATCGAACAGTTTCTGTCCGAGCGCTTCCTCGAGGCTGATGACGTGCCGGCTGACCGCGCTTTGAGAAACCTCGAGCGCTTGTGCGCCCGCGGTGAAACTCATGCGTTGGCCCACCGCATCGAAGGCGCGCAAAGCGTTGAGCGGGAGCCAGCGACGGCTGATGATCTTCGACGAAGCGATCGCCTGTACTCCGGAAGCGTGCGGGCCATGAGTGCCCCGCTCGCTTCAATCCGCTTTTCTTGCCAAACGCAATCCGCTCCGCCGACCGGCAACGCCTTCGTCGCTTGCTTACTCCGGGATCGTCCCCTCATCGGCGATGCCGGCTTCGAACGAAGCGCTCGAATTCTTGCCGTCTGCCTGATGCGCGCGCTTGCCGCGGTTGGGTTTGGCAATGTCCGGCGTGCTTCCACGCAGCGCGAGCAGCGCGGCGACGGTAGCGCCGACTGCGGCAATTCCACCGACGACGGCGGCTGCACCCCAGCGCTTTCCGGTAGGAACGGGGTGAGGCGCCGGGGTGGCGGGCTTGACGATAGGCTTGCCGGGATTGACCGGCCGTCCGGACGCGGCGCTGCGCGGTTTGGCGGGCTTGCGAGGCGCAGGCACCTTGCCTGCGGTCGCTGCCTTTTCGCTAGCGGGTTTTCCCAGTTTTGGTGGCTTAGGCGGCTTCGGCGAGGCGGTCGCTTCGGTTTCCGTGTCGGTATCGGTATCGGTCGGCTTTTTCGGTGGCATGGCCATCGTATCATCCTTGAATTGGTAGCGACCTCAACGCGTGACGCGGCGCCGGTTTCCGTGCCTTACCGGAATGGCGGCTCATTGAATGCACGCAATTTGCGCGAATGGAGTTTGTTGCCTTCCCGGCGCAGTTCCTCGCACGCTTCGATTCCGATCCGCATATGCTCGCTGATCGCGCGTTCGTAGAAGCGGTTGGCTTGGCCGGGGAGCTTGAGCTCGCCGTGTAGCGGCTTGTCCGATACGCAGAGCAAGGTCCCGTAGGGGACGCGGAAACGGTAGCCTTGTGCCGCAATCGTTGCCGATTCCATGTCGATTCCGACCGCTCGAGACAACGAAAAGCGCAGAGCGGAGCGGGAATACTGCAGTTCCCAATTGCGGTCGTCGGTCGTCACGATCGTGCCCGTGCGCAAGCGGCGCTTGAGCTCGTCGCCGGTCTGGCCCGAGACCGTTTCGGCAGCACGCGCGAGCGCGAGCTGGACCTCGGCGATCGCTGGAACCGGGATCTCGGGCGGGAGCACGTCGTCGAGGATGTGGTCGTCGCGCAGATACGCATGCGCCAACACATAGTCGCCGATCCGCTGGCTCGGGCGGAGCCCGCCGCAATGGCCGATCATTAGCCATGCCTCTGGGCGCAACACCGCGAGATGGTCGCAGATCGTCTTGGCGTTGGAGGGGCCGACGCCGATGTTGACCAGCGTGATCCCGGTGCCGTCCTCCGCCATCAGGTGATAGGCGGGCATCTGGTGCCGCCGCCATGCGCTTGTGTCGGCGAGCATCGCCTCGACATCGTCGCCTGCGCGCATCATCACGCCGCCTGCGCCCGAGACGCCGACGTAGCGGCTCGGCGTGCCGTCCGCCTGCGGTTCGAGTTGCGCGCACGCCCAGCGGACGAATTCGTCGACATAGCGGTGGTAGTTGGTGAACAGCACGTAGCGCTGGACATGCTCTGGCGGCGTGCCCGTGTAGTGCCGCAGCCGCGCGAGCGAGAAGTCCGTGCGCAGGCCGTCGAACAAAGCGAGCGGACGTGGCCCGCCGTTGAGAACGGCGTAACGGCCGTCCGCGATCTCGTCGCCGATGTGCGCGAGTTCGGTCGCGGGGAAGTGTCGCGACAGATCGACTGCCGAGACCGCATCGAGGCTGAGCGCGTGGCCCGGATCGATCACATAGGGGAACGGTATTTCCTGCCGCCCCGGAACCGCCTCGACCGTGACGTCGTAATCCTCGATCAGCAACGTAAGCTGTTCGGTCAGATAGTCGGCGAAGATCGCGGGCTTGGTAACGCTGATCGCATAGGCGCCCTCGCTGACGAGGCGTCCGAACGAGCGCGCGGGAACGGGTCGATCCTCGCCGCCGCGATACTGCAGCCGGATTTCGGGATAAGCGAAACTGCCATCCTTCCGACTCTCGGGGGCGGGGGGCTGGCCGCTGGTGATATAGGTCGTGAGCGCGGCCTGGAGCCGCTCAACCGAAGCGCGATAGAGACGATCGAGTTCGGCGACGATGTCGGATGCTTGCGTCATGCACAGCGGCTAATGCGGTATCGTTACACGCGCAAGACCGGGCAGGGATTGGGGCACGCGCCGCGGTGGCGCGTGCCCGATCGCATTACTCCTTGAGCGCCGGAATGACGTCTTCGCCTTCGCGGAGCTTCTTGACGCCGTAAACCGTGCCGGCCACTGCGGCCGCCGCACCGGTTGCAATCGCCGCCGCCGCGACCGGATGTTCCTTTACGGCTTCGACGGTTGCGTTGAAGGCGTCGGTGACTGCCTCCTGCGCTTGCGTAAGAATCGAGGGGTCGACCACTTTCTTCACTTCGCTCGCAGCCTTGTTGCCAAGGTCCTGCGCGGTGTCGGTGGCCTGCTTGATCGTATCCGTCATGATGATCTCCCTTCGCATAACGACGTGTTACGGGAAGGAAACGAAGTGCGGCCACGGCTGGTTCCGTCGCCGCACTCGTTTCGTCGTACGTTAGATTTCGCTCAACAGATGTTCTGCCGACGAAACCTTGAATTCGCCGGGGGCCTCGACGTTGAGCTGCTCGACGACGCCGTCATTGACGAGCATCGAATAGCGCTGGCTACGCTCACCCATGCCGAACTTCGATCCGTCGAAGGTCAGGCCGACCGCCTTGGCGAACTCTGCATTGCCGTCCGCCAGCATCGTGATGTCGCCCGCGTCGCTAGCCTTGCCCCATGCGCCCATCACGAACGCGTCGTTGACCGAGGTGAAAGCGATCTCGTCGATGCCCTTGGCCTTCAAGTCGGCCGCCTTGTCGACGAAGCCGGGGAGGTGGCGCGCCGAGCAGGTCGGCGTGAAAGCACCAGGGACCGCGACGAGCGCGACCTTGCGGCCCTTGAAGAAATCGTCCGAGCTGACCTGATCCGGGCCATCGGGCGTGACCTTGGTGAGCATGGTGGTAGGGACGCGGTCGCCGACGTTGATCGTCATGGGGAATCTCCTGATGCCGCCGCTCCGACACGGGATTGGGGAGCAGCGTAGCGCTACGTCGGCCAGCCACGGCCAAATTTCAAGCGTGGCGAGGCTTGGTTCGCGCGCCTATGATGCGGGATGATGGAGTCGACGACATATCTTACCGGCCAGTTCCTACTGGCGATGCCCGGGATCGGCGATCCCCGCTTCGACCGTGCGATCATCGCGATGTGCGCGCACGACGCGGAAGGCGCGCTTGGGATCGGCATCGGCGACACGATTCCGGGCGTCGGTCTGCATGCGGTGCTCGGCCAGCTTGATATCGATCCCGGCGTGGCACCGGATGCACCGGTCCATATCGGCGGTCCAGTCGAGCCGCAGCGCGGGTTCGTGGTGCACAGCCAGGATTGGGGCGGGCAGGATACGGTGAGTGTCGCGAACCGCTGGGCGTTGTCCGGCACGACCGACGTGCTCCGCGCGATCGCCACGGGGACCGGGCCGTCACGCTGGATCGTCGCGCTCGGCTACGCTGGATGGGGGCCGGGGCAAGTGGATTCGGAGATGACGCGGCACGGCTGGTTCAGCACGCCTGCCGATCTCGAGCTTCTCTATGACACAGACGCCGATCTTCGTTGGGAGAGTGCATTCAGCGCCGCGGGAATCGATTCGCGATTGCTGGTGAGTGGTGCCGGGAATGCATGACGGGTCGCGACCGATTACGAATGGACGCTTGCCGGATGCCACGGATGTCCGCTGACGGACCGTCATATAAAGACATCTTTATATTTGATCCGGGCAGCATTCGCGACTAAAGGCGCGGCATCAACTTTTCCGGAGAAGCCCCGTGGCCACCGTTCTCGACAAGCCGACCGACTATGTCGTCGCAGACATTACCCTCGCCGATTTTGGTCGCGCGGAGATCAACATTGCCGAGACCGAGATGCCCGGCCTGATGGCGCTGCGCGAGGAATTCGGCACGGCCAAGCCGCTCAAGGGCGCGCGCATCACCGGTTCGCTCCACATGACGATTCAGACCGCCGTTCTCATCGAGACGCTGACCGCGCTCGGCGCCGACGTCCGCTGGGCGACGTGCAACATCTATTCGACGCAGGACCATGCCGCTGCCGCGATCGCCGCGTCGGGCGTGCCGGTGTTCGCGATCAAGGGCGAGAGCCTTGCGGACTATTGGGACTATGTCGGCAACATCTTCGACTGGGACAATGGCGATGGCCAGACCTGCAACATGATCCTCGACGATGGCGGCGATGCGACGATGTTCGCGCTCTGGGGCGCCAAGCTCGAAGCCGGCCATTCGTTCGGCGAGCCCGAGAATGAGGAAGAAGTCGAGATGCAGCGCGCCGTGAAGGCGTTCATCGCGAAGAAGCCCGGCTACCTCACCGAGACCGTCAAGAACATCAAGGGCGTGTCGGAAGAGACCACGACCGGCGTTCACCGCCTGTACGCGATCGCCAAGAAGGGCGAGCTGCCGTTCCCCGCGATCAACGTCAACGACAGCGTGACCAAGTCGAAGTTCGACAACCTCTACGGCTGCAAGGAGTCGCTGGTCGACGCGATCCGTCGCGGCACCGACGTGATGCTCGCGGGCAAGGTTGCCACGGTTGCCGGCTTCGGTGACGTTGGCAAGGGTTCGGCGCAGTCGCTCCGCAACGGCGGCGCCCGCGTGCTCGTGACCGAAGTCGATCCGATCTGCGCGCTGCAGGCGGCGATGGAGGGCTTCGAGGTCGTGACGATGGAAGAGGCGGTAACCCGCGCAGACATCTTCGTGACCGCGACCGGCAATGCCGACGTGATAACCGCCGACCACATGCGCGCGATGAAGAACATGGCGATCGTCTGCAACATCGGCCACTTCGACTCCGAGATCCAGATCTCGGCGCTGTCGAACTACAAGTGGACCGAAGTGAAGCCGCAGGTCGATCTCGTCGAGTTCGACGACGGCAAGCAGATCATCATCCTGTCCAAGGGCCGCCTGGTGAACCTCGGCAACGCGACCGGCCACCCGTCCTTCGTGATGTCGGCAAGCTTCACCAACCAAACGCTGGCGCAGATCGAACTGTTCACCAACCCCGAGCAGTATAAGAACGACGTCTACGTCCTGCCGAAGCACCTCGACGAGAAGGTCGCAGCGCTGCACCTCGAAAAGCTCGGCGTGAAGATGACCCAGCTGACCAAGAAGCAGGCCGACTACATCGGCGTGCCGGTCGAGGGTCCGTTCAAGCCGGATCACTACCGCTACTGATTTCACTGCGACAAACGGTGTGCAGGAAAGGCGGCGAGCATTGGCTCGCCGCCTTTTTTGTTGATCTCTGCGATGGATCGGTCGCACGCTCTGTCAACGTGGTGGTACCAGTGGTAGCGCTGCGGGGAGCGGGGGTACGGACGATGCGCCGTCGCAAAGGGTTGGAATGATCGGTCTGGTGCAGAGCTCGCTGCTGCTGAGCGGGGTAGGGTTGGCGGTTCTGCTGACGGGCGCTTCGGTGATCCTGTACGGCGGCCTGCGCGCGCGGCGTGAGGCTTCCGCGACGTTTGCCGAGAATGCGCGCCTGTCCGCAACGCTCGCATCTGCACCGGCCTTGGCGATGATCGTCCGGGCGGATGGCCGAGTCGATTGTTCCGAACGTCTCGCCGACTGGTTCGGGCTGACCACGCCGCCGCGCTATCTCAACGACCTGGCGGTCCCCGACGCAGGGTTGTCGCCCGAGGACTTCACCGTGCTGGCCGCGGAAGTCACCGCCGCCCAGAAATCGGGCCGGGCGTTCTCGCTTGCGGTGCGGGCGATGGGATCGTCGCGGGCGCTGATGATCCGCGGCAGCCGCGCGGCGCGCGACGTACGCGTTCCGGGCGGAGTGATCGTGTGGGTGTTCGACGCGACCGACAGCGAAGCCGAGATCGCGCAACTGCGCGCGGCGGTCGACGAAGCGACGACGCACTATGATGAATTGAGCGGCATCATCCAGGCGGCGCCAATGCCGATGTGGTACCGCGGTGCGGATCTTCGGTTGGCAATGGTCAACTCGCATTATGTCGATGCGGTCGAAGGGGCTTCCCCGCAGGACGTCGTCGAGCGCGGGCTGGAACTGGTCGAGGGGTCCGGCGTCGGTGGCCCGCTGGCGAGCGCGGTGATGGCGCGCGACGCGAAGGCGATCCAGACACAGACGCTGCCCGCGACGATCCGCGGCGAAAGGCGGATGCTGCGCGTATACGACGCGCCGCTGTCGGCGGGCGGAGTCGCAGGGTTCGCGATCGATATCGAGGATCTCGAGCAGGCGCGCGCGCAGCTCAAGCGGTTCGACGATGCGCAACGCGCGATGCTCGATCGCGTCTCGGCGGCAGTCGTGCAGTTTGGCCCCGACCGCGCGCTGGTCTTCTGCAACCAGCCGTTTCGGCGGATCTTCGCGATGAAGCCCGAATGGCTCGCCGATCGTCCCGAGTTCGACCGTGTGCTGGAACGGATGCGCGAGGCGTCACGCTTGCCCGAGGTGCGCGACTTTCCGGGATGGAAGAACGAGCGGCGCGAATGGTTTCTCGCAGCGGACGGCGCGATCGAGGAGGAATGGCATCTGCCGGGCGGGGTCCATCTCCGCGTGGTTGCACAGCCTTTGCCCGATGGCGGATTGCTGTTGATCTTTGAGGATCGGACCGAACAGGTCCAGCTCGCCAGCGCGCGCGATACGCTGCTGCGGGTCCGCACCGCGACGTTCGACAATCTGTACGAAGCGCTGGGGGTGTTCGCCGCGGATGGGCGGCTGCAACTGTGGAACAACAAGTTCCGGACGCTGTGGGGCTTCGAGGAGGCGTTCCTTGCGACGCACCCGCGTGTCGACGTGCTTGCGGAGGCTGCGGCGAAGCAGCTCGCCAACCCCGCGCGCGCCAGTTTGATCGGCGATCTCGTGCGGGCGGCGACGGTGGAGCGTCAGCAACGGGCCGGACGCGTCGCCTTCGCCGACGGTCGCCATTATGAATTCGCCGCGGTGCCGCTGCCGGACGGCAATGGGCTGTTCACGATGCTCGACATCTCCGACAGTCGCCGGATCGAACGCGCGCTGCGCGACCGCAACGAGGCGCTGGAGGCTGCCGATCGCGTCAAGACCGCGTTCGTCGCGACGATGAGCTATGAGCTTCGGACGCCGCTCACTTCAATCAGCGGGTTCGCGGAAATGCTCAACGAAGGTTATGCGGGCGCGCTGAGCAAGGCCGCGGAAGGCTATGTCGAGGCGATTCTCGAATCGGTCGATCGGCTGGGAATGCTCGTCGACGAAGTGCTTGATCTGACCCAGGCGGAAGGCGGTACGGTTACGCTCGACAAGCGCGACGTCGATCTGGTTGTGACGGCGCAGGCGGCGGCGGCGTCCGTTTCGCCGCTGGCGGCAAAGCGCAAACTCGATTTCGTGGCGGACCTGCAGCCGTCGACCGGGCACGTCCTGGGCGATGCTCGCCGGCTCCAGCAGATGATCGAGCATTTGTTGCGTCACGCGATCGCAGGGACGCGCGAGGGCGGGCGGATCGTGCTGCGAGTCGACGGCACGGCGGCGGCGGTCCGCCTGATCGTCTCGGACGACGGGATCGGAATGACCCGGCAAATGGTCGAACGCGCGTTCGATCGGTTCGGCCAGCCTGGGATCACCCGCAACGGCGAGCGGGCGCTCGGGCTGGGGCTGCCGCTTGCACGGCAATTCGTCGAGGCGCATGGCGGGGAAATCGAGCTGATGTCCGAACCTGGTCGAGGGACGGTCATCACGGTGCGCCTGCCACGACGCTGACTTGCGGCGGCAGATCTATGCGCATAGGTTCTGCGCATATCGGGAGGAAGCGATGGGACGTGTTCGGGAGGATCGGACCGCATTTCGTCGGCCGACCAATGTGACGCTGGACGAGCAGCTCGTCGCGTCGGCGAAGGAACTCGGCATCAACGTATCGCGCGCTTGCGAACAGGGCTTGAGCGACGCGGTCAGTGCCGAGCGGAAGCGCCGGTGGCAGGAGGACAATCGCGCGGCGCTGGAGGCATCCAACGCCTACGTTGCCGAACACGGGTTGCCGCTTGCCAAATATCGTCCGTTTTGATGGCGCGGTTCGATGTGTATCGCGGCGCGCCGGGGCAGGGCTATCTGCTCGATTGCCAGACGGACTCTCTCTCCGGCCTCAATACCCGGCTGACGGTGCCGCTGTTCCTGCGGGACAGTTTCCCGCACTACGCGGCACGTCTCAATCCGGTGTTCCAGGTCGAGGGGAATGCCGTCGTCATGCTCACGCAATATGCATCGGCGATCGAGACGCGCCATCTTGGCGAGCACGTCACGTCGCTTGCGGATCAACAGGATGCGATCATGAACGCGCTCGACATGCTGCTGACGGGATATTGAGATGATCCTTGCCGATCCCGCCGCGACCGAGGCGCTGGGCGCGCGGCTGGCGGGCCTTGCCCGACCCGGCGATGTCATCACGCTGGAAGGGCCGCTCGGCGCGGGCAAGACGAGCATTGCGCGCGGGTTGCTCGCGGCTCTTGGGCTGGTGGGCGAAGCACCGTCGCCGAGCTTCGCGATCGTCCAGCCCTATGCGCCGCCCGAGGTGCGCTTTCCGGTGTTGCACGTCGATCTCTACCGGATCGACGACGCGGACGAGATTGCCGAACTGGGTCTGGACGAAGCCGAAAGCGATTCGCTGCTGCTGATCGAATGGCCCGAACGCGCGCCCGGTTACTGGCCCGATGCGCTGATGCTGACGCTGGCGATCGAAGAAGACGGGCAGCGTCGCTTGACAGCCGCCGTCCCGCC
Source organism: Sphingomonas sp. PvP055 (assembly GCF_040546365.1). Taxonomy (NCBI): domain Bacteria; kingdom Pseudomonadati; phylum Pseudomonadota; class Alphaproteobacteria; order Sphingomonadales; family Sphingomonadaceae; genus Sphingomonas; species Sphingomonas sp. PvP055. The sequence goes on along the minus strand of NZ_JBEPNS010000001.1, from coordinate 2,897,962 downwards.
GGGCTGGAGAGAGCGATGGCAGCAGATATGACCCCACCCGCCGCCGCCGCGGCATTCCTCGCGGCGCACGGCTGGTCCGACGCGACGATCGATCCGGTTGCGGGCGATGCGTCGTTCCGGCGATATTTTCGTGTGCGCGCGGGGGATCGCAGCGCGATCCTGATGGATGCGCCGCCGCCCGAGGAGGATCCGCAGCCGTTCATCGATATCGCACGCTGGCTCACCGAGCGCGGGTTCGCCGCGCCCGCGATCCACGCGACCGATCTGGCGACGGGGCTGGTCCTGCTCGAGGATTTCGGCGACGTGCGGATGCGCGAGACGATCGATGCGGATCCTGCGCGCGAAGCGGGGCTGTACCGGTCGGCGATCGATACGCTGGTCAGGTTGCAGCGCGAGGACGCGGCACCCGTGCCGCGCTACGATCTCGCGGTGCTCCACCGCGAGGCCAATCTGATGACCGAATGGTATTGTCCCGCGATCGGCGTAACGCCGGATCAGGCGGCGTATGATCAGGCGTGGGATGCTGTGCTGGGCACGACGCTCCACGGCACGATGGTGACGGTGCTGCGCGATTACCACGCCGAAAACCTGATGCTGCTGGGCGACGGCGATGCGCTCGGGCTGCTCGATTTCCAGGACGCGCTGGCGGGGCATCCCGCCTATGATCTGGTGTCGTTGCTCCAGGATGCGCGTCGCGATGTCGCCCCGCCGGTCGAGACCGAGATGCTCGCTTATTACCGTGCCGCGTCCGGCGCTGGCGAGGATTTCGATACCGCTTATGCCGTGCTCGGCGCGCAGCGGAACGCGAAGATCGTCGGCATCTTCACGCGGCTGTGGCAGCGCGACGGCAAGCCGCGTTACGCCGCTTTGTGCCCGCGGGTGTGGGCCTATCTCGACCGCGATCTCGCGCATCCTGCGCTCGCGCCGGTCAAGGAATGGTTCGACGCGACGATCCCGCCTGAGCTGCGCGGCAACCCGATGGAGCTGTCGGCGTGATTGGACCCAAGCGGACGTTGCACATCCGGCCCGATCCGGGGGGCAAGGTGCCGAAGACCGCGATGGTGATGGCGGCGGGGCTCGGCAAGCGGATGCGCCCGCTCACCGCGACGCGGCCCAAGCCGCTGGTGGTGGTCAACGGTCGTGCGCTGATCGATCATGTGTTCGACCGGCTCCGCGCGGGCGGGGTCGAGCGCGCCGTCGTCAACGTGCATTATCTCGCGGACACGCTGGAAGCGCATCTCCACAACCGCGTCGCGGGGATCGACGTGGTCGTCTCCGACGAACGCAAGCAGCTGATGGAGACGGGCGGGGGGATCGTCCAGGCGCGCGCGCTGATCGGCGACGATCCGTTCCTCGTCGTCAACAGCGACAATCTGTGGGTCGATGGCCCGAGCGACGCGATCCGCATGCTCGCCGCGCGGTGGGACGACGCCAAGATGGACGCGCTGCTGCTGATGGTGCCGCTCGCGCGCGCCAATCATCATGCCGGGCAGGGTGACTTCCGGCTTGCCGCCGATGGCAAGATCATCGGGCGGCGGCAGCCGGGCAAGCTCGCGCCGTTCGTCTATACCGGCGTCCAGATCCTGTCGCCGCGCGTGATTGCGGACTGGCCCGAGGGCCCGTTCTCGACGATGCTGTTCTGGGAACGCGCGATCGCGGCGGGGCGTGCGTACGGGCTGGTGCACCAGGGCCTGTGGTTCGACGTCGGCACGCCAGCGGCGGTCGGCAAGACCGAGGTCATGCTCGCGGATGGCTGAGCCCGTCCGGCCAAAAGTCTTCACGATCCCCGCGCACCGCGCCTTTGCCGATGCGCTGGCGGCGGGGCTGATCCGTCAATTCGGGCCAGATGCCAAGGGCGATGATCTCGGGCTCGCGCGCGGGTTGGTGCTGCTCCCCAACAATCGCGCCAAGCGCGCGCTGACCGAGGCGTTCGTCCGCGCGAGCGACAACGGCTTGCTGCTCCCGCGGATGGTCGCGATCGGCGATCCGGCGCTCGACGAAGGCGTGGGCGCGGCGCTCGATCCGGCGGATAGCGCGGAGCCGATCCCGCCTGCGGTCGAGCCGCTCGAACGGCGGATGATCCTCGCGCGGCTGATCGGCGAGGAACGCCAGCGCGGCGGGCAGCCGATCGATGCGGCGGAAGCGGTGCGGCTGGCGGGCGATCTCGCGCGCACGCTCGACCAGTTGCTGGTCGAGGACGTTGCGCCGATCCGGTTGCGCCAGATCGAGCTCAACGAAGCGATGTCGGCGCATTGGGAACGCGCGCTCGCGCTGTTCGAGATCGTGCTCGACCGTTGGCCGGGCGAACTCGCGCGGATCGGGCGGATCGATCTGGCGGACCGGCGTGCGCGGTTGCTGCGGCGGCTGGCGGAGCGGTGGGACGCGGTGCCGCCACCGGGGTTTGTCTGCGCGGCGGGGATCACCGACAGCGCGCCCGCGGTGGCGCGGCTGCTGCGCTCCGTGGCTGACAGCCCGCGCGGGATGGTCGTGATGGCGGATCTCGCGATCGGGATGGACGAGGGCGAATGGCAGGCGCTCGGGCCGCACCGGTTCGATCCCGACACCGGCAGCACGCGCCGCTCGATCGAGACGCATCCGCAATTCCATCTCAAGCTGCTGCTCGAGCGGATGAGCGTCAACCGCACCGAAGTCCGCCAGTGGCGCGACGGCAGCGACCATGACGCGACGGTCGCGCGCGGCAAGGCGGTGGCGAATGCTTTGGCGGCGGCGGAGGCGACCGCCAAATGGACGTCGCTGCCTGCCGAACAGCGGCGATTGAGCGGGATCACCGCCGCCGAACTCGCGACGCCGGGGGAAGAGGCGCAGGCGATCGCGCTCGCCTTGCGCGAAGTGGTCGAGATGCCGGGCCGCACCGCCGCGCTGGTGACGCCCGATCGCGGGCTGGCGCGGCGCGTGGCGGCACATTGCAAGCGGTGGAACATCACCGTGGACGATTCGGCGGGGCGGCCCTTGTCGATCCTGCCGCCGGGGACGTTGCTGACCGCGCTGGCGGAGGCGGCAACTCAGCGGTTCGCGCCGCTCGCCTTGCTCACGTTGCTCAAGCATCCGCTGGTGCGCTCGGGGCCGGAGCGGACGGCTTGGCTGGACGGGGTGCGTTCGCTCGACCGCGTTCTGCGCGGGCCGCGTCCGGCGGCGGGGCTGGCCGGGATCGACGCACATCTACGACAGGCACGGCGCGCTGGTGACGCGACCGCGTGGTGGCCCGAGGCGCGCGCCTTGCTCGAGCCGCTCGAACCGTTGTTCGCACGCGCGGCCCCGCTGGCGGCGCTGGTCGCTGGGTTGCGCGAGACCGCGCAGATGCTGTGCGGGGATGCGCTCTGGGCTGGCCCCAACGGTCGTGCTGCGGCGGAATTGCTGCGCGGGATCGAGGATCACGCGGGCGAGGGGCCGGCAATGGTCGACCCGGCCAGCCTTGCGCCGTTGCTCGCGACGTTGATGGACGAAGTCGCGGTGCGTGCGCAGCAGGGCGGGCACCCACGTATCGCGATCTATGGATTGATCGAAGCGCGGTTGCAGACCGCCGACGTGATGATTCTCGGCGGGCTCAACGAGGGGACTTGGCCGGGCCTGCCCGCGCCCGATCCGTGGCTTGCGCCGCGCATACGAATCGAACTGGGGCTTCCCGGGCTGGATCGTGGTGTCGGGATGGCGGCGCATGATCTCGCGCAGGCGTTGGGCGCGCCGAGCGCGCTGATCACGCGCGCGCGGCGTGGGGGCACGCAACCCGCGATCGCGTCGCGTTTCTGGCTGCGCTTGCAGGCGCTGGCGGGCGAGCGGTTCGAGCGGGCTGCCGCGCTGGAGGGTTGGGCGCGCGCGCTCGATGATCCGCGCGAGCATCTGCCGGCCACGCGCCCGGTGCCCGTGCCGCCCGCGGAGCGCCGCCCGACGACGATCGCGGTGACCGATGTCGACCGGCTCAAGGCCGACCCTTACGCTTTTTACGCCAAGCGCATCCTGGGGCTGGTGCCGCTCGATCCGGTCGATGCCGATCCGAGTGCGGCGTGGCGCGGCACCGCGGTCCACGCGATCCTCGAGCAATGGGCGCGCGAGGATGCGTGCGCGCTCGATACGCTGCATGGCCGCGCGCTCGCGATGTTCGACGGCGCGCATCCGATGCAGCGCGCTTTGTGGCGACCGCGGCTGATGGAGGCGATCAACTGGATCGTCGCGGAAATGGGCAAGCAGGCGGATGCGGGGCGGAGCGTGCTCGCGGTCGAGCAGTCGGGCAAGGTCGCGATCGCGGGTGTCACGCTGACCGGCAAGTTCGACCGGATCGACCGCAACCCGGACGGGACGCTCGCGATCATCGATTACAAGACCGGCAAGGCCCCCTCGGCGGCGGCGGTGCGCGAGGGGTTCAGTCTGCAGCTCGGGCTGCTTGGGCTGATCGCGGAGCGCGGAGGGTTTGAGGATATCGCGGGGATCGCGCGCGGGTTCGAATATTGGTCGCTGACCAAGAATGGCGATGCGTTCGGCAAGGTCTCGTCCCCGGTCGATCCGGCGGGCAAGCTCGACAAGGTGCTGCCCGAGGATTTCGTGACTCTCGCCGCGCGGCACTTCAGCGATGCGGCGGGGGAATGGCTGACGGGGATGCGCGGGTTCGAGGCAAAGCTGCACCCGGATTATGCGCCGTTTGCGGAGTATGATCAGCTGATGCGCCGGGATGAATGGTATGGGCGTGAGTAGTGGCGTGGGGCATTACAGCAGCTTCTCAACTTTGACCGCTTCCCCGGCGAAGGCCGGGGCCCAGTCGTGCTGGCTGAGGGCTGGCAACGCTGCGCTATCAAATTTCTCGCTCACTACTGGGCCCCGGCCTTCGCCGGGGAAGCGCAGTGATGTAGTTGGAAGCCACGCCCGATGAGCGAACCCAAAGGCCACCGCCCACTCCCGATCCTCAAGGACGCCCAAGCCCGCGCCAGTGACCCCGGTGGGCACGTCTGGCTGTCCGCCTCGGCGGGCACGGGCAAGACGCAGGTGCTCACCGCGCGCGTCTATCGTTTGCTCCTGCGCGGGGTCGATCCGGCGGCGATCCTGTGCCTGACCTTCACCAAGGCGGGCGCTGCCGAAATGGCGGGGCGGATCGGCGAGCGGCTCGCGGCGTGGGTGCGGATGGCCGAGCCCGATCTCGCGCGCGACCTCCATGCGCTGGGCGAAGACCCGTCGCCCGAGCTCAAGCAGCGTGCGCGGACGTTGTTCGCGCGTGTGCTCGATTCGCCCGGCGGCGGAATCCGGATCCAGACGATCCACGGTTTCTGCCAGAGCCTGCTGTCGGGCTTCCCGGTCGAGGCAGGCCTCGTTCCCGGTTTCCGCCCGATCGAGGCGCGCGAGGAAGCGGTGATGGCGCGCGACGCGCTCGCCGAGATGCTCGTCGCCGCCGAGACCGAGGGCCGCGAGAAACCGATCACCACCGTCGGCGCGCTGAGCCTGCGGCTGGGCGAGGGCGAGGCGGAACGCTATCTGCTCGCCTGCGCGCGTGCGCCCGCCGCCATGGCGGAGCTGCCGATGGGCGATGGCGTCCAGCCCTTCATCCGCCGCGCGCTCGACTTGCCGACCGGCGATATCGAGGCGGTGTTATGCGCGGCGTGCGACGACAGCGAGTTCGACGTCGACAGCGTCGCGCGGCTCGCGGCGGCGAACCGCGCGTGGGGCACCGCGACCGGCGGCAACCATGCCGATATCGCCGAATGCTGGGTCGAGGCGACGCCCGAAATGCGCGTGCGGATGCTCGGTGACCTGATCGGCGTGCCGTTCACTGCCAAGCGCGAACCGCGCAAATATTCGCCCAAGCTGATCGCGGCGGACGAGGACTATGCCGGCATCGCGATCGAGGTCGGCGAAGCCTGCGCGACGCTTCTGGGTCTGCGCGAGCGTGCGGCTTATGCCGATCTGCTCGCCGATGCGCTGATGGTCGGGCGCGATTACGCTGCGACCTATGACCGCGCGAAACACCGGCTCGGCGCGGTCGACTTCGACGATCTGATCCGCGCGACGATCGCGTTGCTGCAACAGCCGGGCATGGGCGAATGGGTCCGCTACAAGCTCGACCAGGCGACCGAACACGTGCTGATCGACGAGGCGCAGGACACCAACCCCGAGCAATGGGCGATTATCCGCGCGCTCGCCGAGGAATTCTTCGCGGGCGACGGCAGCCACGGCGAGCGCGTCCGCACCTTGTTCACGGTCGGCGATTTCAAACAGGCGATCTTCGGCTTCCAGGGGACCGACCCGCGCTACTTCGGTGCGGCGGAACTCAGTTTCGGGCGGCTGGCGGAGGCGGCGTGGGACTCCGACAGCGCGGAACGTGCGCGCACTGGCGAAATGCGCGCGCGGCCGTGGCATCGGCTGTCGCTGACCCAATCGTTTCGCTCGACCCGGCCAGTGCTCGAATTCGTCGATTCCGCGCTCGAACTGCTGCCCGAACCCGGCATGGGGCTGATCGCCGACCGCGAGCGGCACGCGAGCGAAGTCCCGGGGCCGGGGACGGTCAGCTTGTGGCCGCTGGTGATCGCAGGCGCGGGCGACGAGGACGAAGAGGGCTGGATCGGCGACGCGACCCGCGCGCTTGCTGGGCAGATCGCGCGGACGATCAAGGGCTGGGTCGGCACGCTGATGCTCGAGAGCAAGGGGCGCACGCTCCAGCCCGAGGATATCATGATCCTCGTCAAGCGGCGTGGCGACCTCGCGTCGCTGATCGTCGCGCGGCTGTATGCCGAGGGCGTGCCCGTCGCGGGGGTCGACCGGCTGCGGCTCAACGCGCCGCTGTCGGTGCAGGATCTGCTGTCCGCGATCCGCTTCGTGTTGCAGCCGGAGGATGATCTGTCGCTGGCGTCGCTGCTGGTGTCGCCGTTGATCGGGTGGAGCCAGGACCAGTTGATGGATGCCGCGCCCAAGCGCGCGGTCAGCCTGTGGCGGCATATCAGCAAGACCATGCCGCGCGCCGATCTCGTGCCGGTCTATGCGATGCTCGATCGCGCCGATTTCGCGACGCCGTATCAGTTCCTCGAGGAACTGTTGTCGGGGCCGCTCGGCGGGCGGCGCAAGCTGCTGCGGCGGCTTGGGCAGGAAGCGCGCGATCCGATCGAGGAATTGCTCAGCGCCGCCCTCGATTTCGAGTCGCTGGGCACGCCGTCGCTGCAACGCTTCCTCGACTGGTTCGATCGCGGCGAGGTCGAGATCAAGCGCGATCCCTCCACGCCGCATGATTCGGTTCGCGTGATGACCGCGCATGGCGCGAAGGGGTTGCAGGCCCCGCTGGTGATCCTCGCGGACGCTGCGGTCGATCCGACGCGCTCGCCGCGCTCGACGCTCAAATGGACCGCGGGCGACATGGCGGCGATCCCGATCATCCGCCCGCGCAAGGGCGAGGCGACCGGGCCGCTCGCGGAGCTCGTCGACGACGCCGCCGCGCGCGACCTGGAGGAGCATTGGCGGCTGTTCTATGTCGCTGCGACCCGCGCCGAGGAACGGCTGGTGATCGCCGGATCGGTCGGGCCGAGCGCGAAAAGCGTCGCCCCCGAGGCGAGCTGGTACGCTGCCGCCGACCGCGCGATGACCGCGCTCGGGTTGCCCGCAGAGACCGCGCCGCGCGATTTCATCGGCCATGCGCCGCAAAAGCCCGTGCCGCTGGTGCGCGCGAAAAGCGGCGAGGGGCGCGATCCGGTCACGGTGCCCGACTGGGCACTGCGCGACGCGTCGGTCGAATCGCGCCCGCCGCGGCCGCTCGCGCCGTCGTCGCTGGGCGATGACGTCGTGTCGGACGCGCCGCCGACTCCTGCAATGCGTGACGCCGCTGAGCGCGGGCGGCTGATCCACGCGCTGTTCGAACGGTTGCCGCCGGTTGCGCCCGAAGAGCGCGCGGTGGCGGCGGATCGCTGGCTCGAGCGGAGCGGGGCGGTGGCCGATCCTGCGGTGCGCGCGGCGATTGCCGACCCGGTGTTGACGGTGCTCGACGATCCGCGCTTTGCCGAGGCGTTCGGGGAGCGGTCGCTCGCCGAGGCACCGATCGCGGCGGTGCTGCCCGACGGGTTCGTCGTGTCGGGGACGGTCGATCGCCTGCTGGTCGAGCCCGAGCGGATCCGGATCGTCGATTTCAAGACCGGGCGCAGCGTGCCCGGCAGCGATGCCGAGATCCCGCCCTATCATATCAAGCAGATGGCGGCCTATGCCGCGGCGCTGCGGGTGATCTTCCCGGGGCGGGCGGTGGAGGCGGCGCTGCTCTATACCAGCGGGCCTACGCTGTACCTGCTGTCGCCCGAGGCGCTCGCCACGCACAAGCCCGGCTTTGCGAGCGCGGAGCAAAGCTAGGCTTCGTGCGCTTGAGGTGCGAGGGCGACGACCTTACGTTCAGCCCAACACAAGGAGACAGACATGCCGACCAAGAAGATCACCGACGCAAGCTGGGATGCCGACGTCACCAATGCGCAGGGCGCGGTGCTGGTCGATTTCTGGGCGGAATGGTGCGGCCCGTGCAAGATGATCGGGCCGAGCCTCGAAGAGATTTCCGAGGAATTGGGTGAGCAGGTGACGATCGCCAAGCTTAATATCGACGAGAACCCCGATGCGCCGGGCAAGTATGGCGTGCGCGGGATTCCGACGATGATCCTGTTCAAGAACGGGCAGCCGGCGGCGACCAAGGTCGGGGCTGAGCCGAAGAGCAAGTTGAAGTCGTGGCTCGAGGGTGAGCTGGCGTAACGGTGTGGGCCTCCGGATCGAATGACCCGGGGGCCTTTTTACGGGATAGCGCATCCAAACCGAGCCGCTTCCCCGGCGAAGGCCGGGGCCCAGTAGTGAGGCCTGAGTAATTGAGCGCTTTGCCCAGTTGGAAAAACCTCCGCTACTGGGCCCCGGCCTTCGCCGGGGAAGAAAAAGTTTTGGCAGTGCTCGCGTTGAGAAGCGCCAGCAGCAACCTCCCTCAACTCCGATAATCCGCGTTGATCGAAATATACCCGTGCGTCAGGTCGCACGTCCACACCGTCGCCGCGCCGTCGCCAAGCCCGAGATCGACCCCGATCTCGATGTCCTGGCCCTTGAGATGCGCCGCGACCGGCGTTTCGTCATACCCCGTCACCGCCAGCCCCTCGCGCGCCACCTGCGTGTCGCCAAAGCGGATCGCGAGCAGGTCGCGCTCGGCAGGTTCGCCCGCCTTGCCGACCGCCATCACGACGCGGCCCCAATTCGCATCCTCGCCCGCGATCGCGGTCTTGACGAGCGGGGAGTTGGCGATGCTCAGCGCGATGCGGTGTGCGCTGCGGTCGCTCTCCGCGCCGGTCACCGCGACTTCGATGAACTTGGTCGCGCCTTCGCCATCACGCACCACCAGATGCGCGAGCTGGCGGCACAGGTCGCCGAGCGCCGCACGGAACGCGTCTGCGCCGTCGTCCTCGGCGGCGGTGAGCGGCGGATTGCCCGCCTTGCCGGTCGCGAAGGCGAGCACGCTGTCGCTGGTCGAGGTGTCGCTGTCGACCGTGATGCACGAGAAGGTCGCACGATTGGCTTCGGTCAGCGTCGCCTGGAGGAACTCGGCGGAGACCGCCGCGTCGGTAAAGATATAGCCGAGCATCGTCGCCATGTCGGGCGCGATCATCCCCGAACCCTTGATGATCCCCACCAGCGTTACCGTGCGCCCGCCGACCATCGCGGTCGTCATCGCGCCCTTGGCGAAGGTGTCGGTCGTGCCGATCGTGTTGGTGGCGTCCTCCCAAGAACAGGGCGCGGCGGCGAAGGCCGCGTCGAGCCCGGCTTCGGCCTTGTCGATCGGCAACGGCACACCGATCACCCCGGTCGACGAAACGAACACGTCGGACGGCTTGCACGCCAGCGCGCCCGCCACCTTGGCGGCGATCGCCTCGACCGCGGCGCGCCCGCGCCCGCCGGTGAAGGCGTTGGCGTTACCCGCATTGACGACGACCGCGCGCGCTTCGCCGAGGACGAGCACCGAGCGGCACCATTCGACTTCGGGCGAGGGGCATTTGCTTTGCGTCAGCACGCCCGCGACGGTGGTGCCAGGGTCGAGCGTGATGAAGGTGAGGTCGTTGCGCTCCCATGGCTTGTACCCGGCGCGCGCGACACGCGGCGTGACACCTGCGATCGCGGGCAGAGCGGGGAAGGGGCGAGCGAGCGGGGAGCGGTCCATGGTGGGGCTGTAGCAGATCGCTACCGTGTCTCAAGCGGTGGTGCCGGTTGCTCTCCCCTCCCTAGAAGGAAGGGGAGCGCGCGGTTTCGGGCGTCTCGCTTGGGGCGGTGCTTCGACTTCGCTCAGCACGAACGGACTCTTTCGTTCAGCACGAACGGACTCTTTCGTTCAGCACGAACTGAATTCAGCGCAGTTCCTTCTGTCGACCTTTCGGGCGCGGGTTGCTCGTCGGAACCATCCTCCTCCGTTCGCACTGAGCGAAGTCGAAGGGCCCTCTCCGCACGAACAGCCCCCCACGACGAGCGGTGTTTGCCGATAGACGAAGTGCGTCGCAGCCATTACATGCCGGGGTACCCATGGAATGGCTGTTGTTCTTTTCTGCGATCCTCTCCGCGCTGACCGGCGTGGTGACGGGCGTCCGCGCGCCGGACGTGCAGGTCGAATGCCAGTCGGTCGCGGCGGCTCGTGCGCAGATCGCGCTCCCGGCGCGGGTCCTGCGGATTGCGGGCCATCTGCATCTCGCCGGCGGCTTCATGGAAACGCCGGTCTTCTCGGTCAGCAGTCTTACCCTGCCGGTGATTGCAGCGCCTCGCCTGTACCTGGATCGCCCGCGGGCTTGATCCGGTGGCGCCTGCCGCGCTGCCCTTCTTAACGACATCTTTCGGTGGCCGCGTGTAGCGCGCCGCTCATCCCCTTTGAAAATACAGGAATTGCCCATGTTCGGCGGCATTGCCAAATCGCTTTTCGGCTCGTCCAACGACCGCTACGTCAAGTCGCTCGGCGCGGTCGTGACGAAGATCAACGCGTTCGAACCGACCATCTCCGCCATGTCCGACGGGGAGCTGTCGGGCCAGACCGCGCGCTTCCGCGAGCGGCTGACGGCGGGCGAAGACCTCGACGCGCTGCTGCCAGAAGCGTTCGCCACCGTGCGCGAAGCCGCCAAGCGCGCGCTCGGGCAACGGCATTACGACGTCCAGCTGATCGGCGGCATCGTGCTCCACCGCGGCGAGATCGCCGAAATGCGTACGGGCGAGGGCAAGACGCTCGTCGCGACGCTCGCCACTTATCTCAACGCGCTGCCGGGCAAGGGCGTCCACGTCATCACCGTCAACGACTATCTGGCGGCGCGCGACGCGGGTTGGATGGCGCAGGTCTACAACTTCCTCGGCATGACGGTCGGGGTGATCATCCCCAACTTGTCGGACCAGCAGCGGCTCGACGCCTATGCGGCCGACATCACCTACGGCACGAACAACGAGTTCGGGTTCGATTACCTGCGCGACAACATGAAGTATGAGCGCGAAACGATGGTCCAGCGCCCGTTCGCGATGGCGATCGTCGACGAGGTCGATTCGGTGTTGATCGACGAGGCCCGCACGCCGTTGATCATTTCCGGTCCGACCGACGACAAGTCCGACCTGTATCGCTCGGTCGACCTGATCGTGAAGCAGCTCCAGCCGACCGATTACGAGAAGGACGAAAAGCAGAAATCGATCATCCTGACCGAGGACGGCACCGAGAATATCGAGCGGCTGCTCGAGACCGCGGGGCTGCTCGAGGGTGCGAACCTGTACGATTTCGAGAACACGCAGGTGGTGCACCACACCAACCAGGCGCTGCGCGCGAACATGATGTTCCGGGCGGACATCGACTACATCGTCAAGGACGGCAAGGTGATCATCATCGATGAGTTCACCGGCCGCATGATGGACGGCCGCCGCTGGTCGGACGGTCTGCACCAGGCGATCGAGGCCAAGGAAGGCGTTGAGATCGAGCCCGAGAACCAGACGATGGCGTCGATCACCTTCCAGAACTATTTCCGCATGTATCCGAAGCTTGCGGGCATGACCGGGACGGCAGCGACCGAGGCGGCGGAATTCTACGACATCTACAAGATGAATGTCGTGACGATTCCGACGCACGTGCCGGTCCAGCGCGTCGACGAGGAAGACGAATTCTACAAGGACACCGCGGACAAATTCCGCGCGATCGCCAAGAAGATCAAGCATCACGCCGATCTCGGCCAGCCGGTGCTGGTCGGCACCGTATCGATCGAGAAGTCCGAATTGCTCAGCGAATTCCTGGTGCAGGAAGGCGTCAAGCATGAGGTGCTCAACGCACGTCAGCATGAGCGCGAGGCGCACATTGTCGCGCAGGCGGGGCGCAAGAGCGTGGTGACGATCGCGACCAACATGGCGGGCCGCGGCACCGACATTCAGCTCGGCGGCAACCTCGAATTCCGCGTCAACGACGAGCTGTCGGCAATGGCCGAGGGGCCGGAGCGCGAGGCGGCGGTCGCTCGGATCAAGCAGGAAATCGCGGTCGAGAAGGCCGAAGTGCTCGCGGCGGGCGGGCTGTTCGTGCTCGGCACCGAGCGGCACGAGAGCCGTCGGATCGACAACCAGCTGCGCGGGCGTTCGGGGCGTCAGGGCGATCCAGGTCTGAGCCGCTTCTACCTCAGCCTCGACGATGATCTGCTGCGCATCTTCGGGCCGGACACTTTGTTCGCCAAGATGATGCGTTCGAACATCGGCGACGGCGAGGCGATTGGCAGCAAGTGGCTGTCCAAGGCGATCGAGACCGCGCAGAAGAAGGTCGAGGCGCGCAACTACGACATACGCAAGCAGGTCGTCGAATATGACGACGTGATGAACGACCAGCGCAAGGTCATCTACGAGCAGCGCAGCGACATCATGGACGCGTCGACCGTTGGCGACGTGGTCGAGGACATGCGGTCGGAAACGGTCAACGGCATCGTCGGCGCGGCGTGCCCTCCCGGCACCTATCCCGAGCAGTGGGACATCGCGGGGATGAAGGAGCAGTTGGCGACGACGCTCAACCTCGATCCGCAGATCGAGGCATGGCTCGAGGAAGAGGCGATCGATCCCGAGATCATCGAGGAACGCGTCCGCACGCAGGCCGATGATCTGGTCCGTGAAAAGGCCGAGTCGCTCGATCCGGAGACGTGGGTGCGGGTCGAAAAATCGATCCTGCTGCAGAACCTTGATCATCACTGGAAGGAGCATCTCGCGACGCTCGACGCGCTCCGCCAGGTCGTCCACCTGCGCGCCTATGCGCAGAAGACGCCGATCAACGAGTATAAGCAGGAGGCGTTCTCGCTGTTCGAGCGCATGCTCGGGAGCATCCGCGAGGACGTGACACGGACGATCGCGTTCGCGCAGTTCAACGTCGAGCCAGCGCCGTCGCTGCCGACGTTGCCCGACTTCATCACCAACCATTTCGACCCGTTCACTGGCGACGACGATACCTACGATCAGGACGGCGCGAGCGGCTTGATCACCACGCGTCTGCCGCCGCTGTCGATCCCGCGACCGGAAGGTCAGGAGCTTGGACAGGATCCGGCCGATTGGGTCGGGAACGTCAGTCGGAATGCGCCTTGCCCGTGCGGGTCGGGGAACAAGTACAAGCACTGCCACGGCGCGGTCTGACGACCGCTTCTGGCGTCATCTCGCGCAGGCGGGGTGACGATCAGTGGGCAAGTTCTGCCCTTTGGTCCGAGCGCAGATCGCAGACAAAAAAAAGCCCCCCTTCCGACCAGCGGAAGGGGGGCTTTTCTGTACCGCGAGCTTATTTGGGCGTGACGATACTCGGCCCGAGGTTGCGCAGAACCTCGCGTGCATCGAACGCACGGATGTTGTCCTTCGGCTTGGGGCCCTTGCCAACAACGATCTCGGCGTTGGCCTCGTACTTGTCGATCGTGTTGATATCGATCCCGCGGTCGAAGAATGGATCGCCGATGAAGGGATCCCACGAACGCCAGCCGAAGCCGCGACCGCGATAGCGCCAGCTGGGGCCCCAATAGCCGCCGCCGAAGCCGCCGCCATAACCAAAGCCGCCGCCATAGCCCAAACCGCCATACCCCCCGCCAAAGCCACCCAGACCGGGCGTGGCGTACGTACGCGTGCTCTTGTCGACGTTACGGTCAGCAAAGACGAAGTAGTCGAAGCCACGTTGAACGGTCAATTCCGCGGCGCGGAACAAAAGATACTTCTCTACCGTGTCGCGCGACGTGTAGCTATTGCCCGAGAAACTGACCTGGAAGCGGTTGTCCTCGATCTGGCGATCGCTGTAGCCGGATCGCGAGAAGCCGTTGCCAACGGCGGGGCGATAGGTCGATTCGGATGCGCAGGCCGTTAGTAGGGTCGATGCCGCAAGCGCCACAACAAGCGCAGATCGGCGGAAATTCGGCGGGAACTTGGGCATTTCGGTCTCCAGTGAACTGGTCTGTGCGGCGAGCCGTGCCGTCGAGGCCATGAAGCGCAGAACGATCGATCCGGTGCAAGGCTCCGGTGTTCGGTCAGAACTACGACCTTGTAAACCGTTGGAGATGAACGGAGACTGACGCGCGACGAGCCGTGCCAATTTAGGCCTCCAAATCTATTTCTCTTTAAGATCGATATGCGACACATTGTAACTGTCGAGGTGCCCGATTTGCGCTTATGTTGCGGCGGGGCGAGTGGCGACGCACAAAGGGGGCGTTAATGCGGATCATTGGGGGGATTGCTGCAGGTCTGATCGCCGCCGCGACGCTGTCCAGCGTCGTTCACGCGGATCCGGGTGTCTTATCGCGCGAATCGGCGGCCAAGATGGTCGGAAAACTGACGCCTGTGGAGGCGCGGGTGACACCGGATTTTCGCATTCGTCTCGCAATGGTCACGACCCCCATGGAGGCCGATCAGCTGATTGATCCGGACGGAGCGATGAAACACCGCTTTGCCAGTTCAATGATCGACTATTACCCGTTCAATGGCAGCGGCCTCCATCTGTCGGGCGGAATGAAGTTCTTCTCGGTCGCCAATTTTGTGCGGGACGCCGAGAAGGCCACCGGCGGGTTGCTGTACATACCGCGCCTGCCGGGTGCCGGCACCGGGGTGCGGACCGGTTTCAACCGTCGTACGCCCGCAGCGACGGTAGGATACAGTGGGCAGTATAAGAACGCGTTGTTCGGGGTCGAGTTGGGCACGCTCGTCGGCTCGGCCAATGCGGATCTACCGCGCTCCTATCGTGCGTTGGGCGAACGACGCGGGGGATTGAACCCGATTGCGAATCTCGTTGTCGGCATGAAGTTCTGAAACGCCGCACCCAAACAAGGCGATCTCGATCGATGTCGTAGAAACCGCAGAAAACCGCCGTTTTCTCAGTAATATAAAAAACCTGCGACACAGCGCTTGCATTGCCGCGCAACCCGTTGCTATAGGCGCGCCTCCGCGATGTTCCCTGATAGCTCAGCGGTAGAGCTCTCGACTGTTAATCGAGCGGCCGTAGGTTCGAATCCTACTCAGGGAGCCACTTTTCGCAGGACGATACGACCCCGGCGGGGCGTATCTTACGAACCCCAAAATGACAGGCGCCGTGGTGCCATTGTGAAATGTCCATCCCCATGGGGTGCGACGACGCGCACCTCGACGCTTATAAGGGTCTGCGGGGCGGAGCCGGGTCTATCGACCCGGTCCTATCAGTATGATGCTACGGCGTGCAGGAACGCGGAGATCCGCGTCGGGTCCTTGATCCCCGGGGCGCTTTCTAGCCCCGACGACACGTCCACCAGCGTCGCGCCGGTTATCCGGATCGCCTCTGCCACGTTGTGCGCATCCAGGCCGCCTGACAGCGCCCAGGGCTGCACGTGACGGACACCCTGAAGGAGCGTCCAGTCGAAGCGTACGCCCATCCCACCGGGCATCGCTGCACCAGGGGGTGTCTTCGCGTCGTACAGGATGCGGTCCGCGAGGCCGTGATACGGCAGAGCGTCAGCGAGATCGGCGCGAGTCCGTACCGCGACGGCACTCCAGAGCTCCAGGCCCGGTTCGCGCCTTGATCGCCGCGGTGCGCGCTGGCGGCGTTTGATGCAGTTGCAGAACACTGAGCCGCCCAACCGCGATCGCCGCGTCCAGCGTGGCGTCGTCCGGGTCCACGAACACCCCCACGCGTGCCACATGATCGGGGACACGCGCCGCGAGCTGCTCGGCTCGGTCGCGTCCGACGTGGCGGGGCGATGGTGGGAAAAACACTAGCCCAACGTGGCTTGCGCCCCCGGCGATCGCACAGTCGAGCGTTTCCGGTGTGGAAAGTCCACAGATCTTGGCGGTAACGGGCATGCAGAAGTCCTTGGCGGTCGTCGTGATGCGCGCAAGCGGTAGCACGAAGGGCTTAACTTCAGCCGAACGAAGAGGTGCACCACGCTGCGGTGACTGGCTCGATTACAGCGTGGCTTCGATTGCGCGGGCAGCCTCGTTTGGATCAGCCGCCTGGGTGATCGGGCGGCCGATCACAAGGACCGATGCGCCCGCGTCGATCGCAGCACGGGGCGTGACGACGCGTTTCTGATCGCCAAGCGCGCCGTCCGCCGGCCGAACACCGGGCACGACGAAAAACCCTTTCGGCCACAGCGCATGAGCCGCTGCCACCTCGGCCCCCGAGCAGACGATCCCGTCGATTCCAGACTCTTTGGCCAGTTCGGTCAATCGCAAGACCTGGTCCTGTGGAGACCCGGGAACACCAATGGATGCAAGGTCCTCTGCGTCGAGGCTGGTCAGCGTCGTCACCGCGACGACTTTCGTCCCGGTGGGGGCCGCTGCCTTGGCGTCTTCCAGCATTGCGCGGCCACCCGCTGCGTGCACGGTCAGAATGGCGGGATCGATCCCGTGCAACGTCATGATGGCTTTGGCGACTGTGTTGGGGATATCGTGGAGTTTTAGATCGAGGAAGATCGGCAAGCCAACGTTGGCCATGCTGCGAATTCCAGCCTGCCCGTTAGCGAGGAAGAACTCGAGACCGAGCTTGATGCCGCCGACATGATGGCGAACGCGCTCCGCCATTGCATGCGCCTTGGCCAGATCGGGTGTGTCGAGCGCAACATATAGACGGTTGCTCACAAAATCGCTCCACTGGCTGAGGATGCCTGCGCGGAGGCAGAGATCGTTCCTGGTGGATCGGCTGGAAGCGGGGCGGGTGGTGCCGCCGCAATCTGCGGAGACATTGCTGCACGCATGTCGGCCAACGTCCGTTCTGCATTCGCCAACCGCGCGCGCAGGCGCCAGCGCAACGTCGAATGCCATGCGAGAGTCGGCAGAAGCCCCGCCAGGAAAGTCACGAGCAGGAGCAACGGCAGATTCACCAGCGCTTCCATCCCGCCCCACAGGCGGATCGCGACACTTGTCCAGTTGGCGACGGTGAACACTGCGGCGATGAACGCTAGCAGGCACCAGAACAGGATCTTGAGGAATTGCATGACGGTGAGGCTACTCAAAACCGTGCGGCTTGACCAGTGTCAGCCAATCTCGCGGCGCAGCGTCTCGAACAGGCCTGGAATTGCGGAAAGCCGGCCGGCTTCCTCGTCTAGAATAGCGAGGAACGCGGCGCGCTTGATCGCGGCGGTTCTGCCGGGTTTGAGCCGCTGGTCCCCCTCCAGCACCGACAGCACGATGTCGATCATCCGCTCCGCGCCGTGGAGGCGCCCCCACAGATAGTCGTTCTCGCGGTAGGCCCGGCTGAAGAACGCGCCGAAACTGTTGAACTGTATGCCTTTCAACGTGGCCTCGGCACCGCCGGAACGAATCGACGTCGCATCGTCGGGCGCGATCCGATCGACCTTGATCGAGTCGAACTCGTCGAGTCCTTCGCCTTGCAGCAAGGGCAGGGTGGCGACGTCATAATAGGGGAAACCCAGATAGGTCAGCAGGATCGGTCGCTTTACGTCGCGCGACAGATGGGTGAGCGCGGTTGCCAGGCGCGTGTCGGTCGCGGTGTCCAGGTCCCGCAGCGCCATAGCAGTTCCAAGGCTGTCGAGCAGGGCGGCGGCGTCCCCGTCCGGTGCGCGCACATCCGGGCAGAGCCCCGCGTACAGATCGGTGCGCTTGCATTCCAGATAGTCGGCCAAGCTTGCATAGACCGCCTCCCGGATTGGACCGAGTTCGCTTTCCGGGTGATCACCTTCCATTTCGGCGATGCGCCGCGCCACGAGACGCAACCGGCGCAACCGGAACCCAAGATCGAACGTGCGTAGGAAAACGATCATAGGCTGTCCGGCACCGCCTACGAAGCCCGTCCGGGGTTCGCCAAAGCCTTGAGAGGCAACCGCCTTTTCGACACGTTGCCGAATTGGGGCAATGCTGTGGGGGCGCGCATCGCCGCCCACCCCGTCCAGCAGCGCGACGATTGCGTCGATCACACCGGTCAGCTTGAGATGCCCATAGGCGGTATAGGCGTAGCCCGAACTTTTCGCCGCCGCGATCTGTGCGCGCTGGCGCCACGCGGCGAGGCGCGACGGGGTCGGTGAATCGAGAAACAGGGTATAGCCGAACAACGCCTCGACCTGCTTTTCGACTTCCGGACGGATTCCGGCGATAATCGTTCGCATCCGCTCGATTCGGCGCGATCGTTCGGCGATGTCGTCCAGATTGTCGCGGATCGGTTGCTGGCGCGGCAATTCCGACATCGCGCCGATGATCGTCTGGAAAAAGCCGGGGGGTTTGTCGCCGCCGCCGACCAAACCGAAGCTGCCGCGCGGATGCGGGTCGATATAGACGAACCGGCGGTCGATCTGGCGTTGCGCAGGACGCTCGCGCAATGCGTCGATTGCGGGACGGAATGGTGCGTTGTTGAGCACGGATCCGTCGATCAGGACGGCGCTTTCGGCAGCATTGACGGCGTATTGCCGCGGCAAAATCCGCGCGAGAAAGGCGTCGCGTCCGCGCCATGCCGCAGATCGGGACTCAAGAACCCGGTCGAGTTCGCCGACCATGAACGGCGGGAACGCGCCCGGGAAGCACGAGGTCGCGCGCGCCGCGAACGCCAGCTCCGCGGGATCGGCGAGCGTCTCGCACGCGACGCCGTGATCGCTGAACGGAACCACGACGCGGTGTTCCGTCTCGACCACTTCCGGGGGCGAATGGAGCGTCAGGCGTTCCGGATGCCCCCGGAAATCGGTGACGGTGACGAACAGATCGAGCGGCTGGCCGGGGGGAAGCAGCCGCGGGGTGCGGGGCGCGGCGGCCATCGCCTCCAGCGCATCGAGGATCAGCCCGGTGAACCGTTCGCCCCCGAACGGCGGTTCGAACCAACGGGACCGGATGAAATGCGACAGCTTGGCGCGCACTTCGTCACGCGCGTCAGAATCGACGGTCGCGTCGACGCCGTCGGCACTCCGTGCCGCGACCCAGGCCAGCGGAAGCGCCCACGCCTTCGAAAAGCGCGTCGTCGGTGCTTGTCGTTCGTCGATCAGCGCTTCGACATCGGCCGACTCGAGCCACAATTTGGTGAGGGGTTCAAGGCTTTGCCCGCTGCTGATCGCTTGCCCGAGGAAAACGCCGTTGATGCCGCCCGCGCTGGCGCCAGCGATGATGTCGACCAGAACGCGCAGGCGCACCCCGGTCTCCGTTTCGATCTCGTCGAGCAGGGCCCGGTAAATGCCAGCGCTTCCGGTTTCGGCGTCCGGTCGAGGTGCGCCGCCATGGAACGCCTGGCTCGCGCACGCAAGCCGCCAGATCTCCTTGGTAATTCCGTGCATGTAGACGGCAAGGCTGATGCCGCCGTAGCACACCAGGGCCAGGCGCAACTCCTTGTCGTGCGTCATTGCGGTTCGATCAGCGCCCAGATCGGCAAGTGGTCCGAGGCCTTGCGTGCGAGCGTGCTCGTATGGACTCCGCAGTCCGCCACTCGAAAACCGCGCGTCATGATCCGGTCGAGCCGCCCGATTGCGCGGCGCGCGTGAAAGCTCGGGCCAGTCGGCGCGATATCGAACGTGTGGCGGAAATCATGCAGGCAGCCGCCATTGGGGGTCCATTCGTTGAGATCCCCCATCATCACCGTCGGCATTGGAGGCGCGCAGTCCTCGACGTGCGTCAGGATGGCGCGCGCCTGGCGGCGTCGCCACAGTCCAGACAAGTCGAGGTGCATTCCGAGGACGCGGACCGGCTGCGAGTCGATCGCCACGTCGACCCGGATCGCGCCCCGGGGTTCCAGCGCTGGGATGTGGAGCGCGGTCGAGCGCAGCACGTCGCAATCCTTGCGGACGAGCAAGGCATTGCCATGCCAGCCCATGCTCAATCGGTCATGAAGCGGCACCGCACGCCACGGGGTGTGCTCCTCCAGCAGGCGATGCGGGATGATCGCCGCGCGCGTGCCGTGGCGCAGGTCCGCCTCCTGCAACGCGATGACGTCTCCGTCGATTTCGCACAGCACGTCGAGGATCCGACGCGGGTCGCGGCGACGGTCTAGCCCGACTCCCTTGTGCATGTTGTAGCTGACAACCTTGATCACCCCTGCGCTATCGGGCGGATCGCTTCGTCATGCAATCGTACGGATTGATCATGCGTCCGACGCGAGCGAAATTTGCGTCCGGCTGCGGCTTGCCAAAACCGGCTCGGGATCTGCAGAATTTCGGCTTTGTCCGATCGCATAGCGCTACCATTTGAAGGCGTAAACTACGCGAAATGAACTTTCTGAGCTGCCCGTATTGCACCATGGTAACGGTACCGATAGGCTTGCTCGAAAGAACGATAAACACGGGAGAGCGATGATGAAATCTGCACAAGGTATTCTTGCGTCACATTGGTTGGGCAGGCCGGTTCGCAGCTGTCTTGCGACGTGCAGCATCGCGGCCGCGGTTGCGCTGGCAGCGCCGCTGCAGGCGCAATCCGACAAGATGGCCGGCATCCCGATCCCAGCCCAGCCGTCCGCGATCGAATTGGGGACCGGGACCTTGCCGAACGCCAAGGCGCCGGAAGCCTGGCACAGCCAATATGGCAGCGTGTTCGCGCGGAACGTGACCGTGGCGACGCTCACCCCGTTCCTGCCCGATCCCTCCAAGGCGACCGGGGCGGCGGTAATCGTGGCGCCGGGTGGTGGCTTCCAGACCTTGTCGATGGAGAATGAGGGCTGGGATGTCGCGCGTGCGCTTGCGGCCAAGGGCGTTGCCGCGTTCGTGCTGAAATATCGGCTCAACCAGACTCCGGAGGACATGGCCGCGTTTCAGCGCGGATTGGGTCCCGGCGCAGGTCCCCGTCCTCCGCGGCCAAGCCCCGAAGCGATGATGGCGAATCTCGCTCCGCAAATTGCGGATGCGCGCGCGGCGTTCGCACTGGTGCGGAAGCGGGCAGGCGAGTGGCATGTCGATCGTGACCGGATCGGGATGGTCGGCTTCTCGGCGGGTGCCATGCTGACGATGGCGACGACGATGGTCGGTCAGGACGCGAAACCCGCGTTCATCGGCGATATCTACGGGCCGGTCACTCCGATGACGGTGCCCGCGGATGCGCCGCCGCTGTTCGTCGCGCTGGCGGCGGATGATCCGCTGTTCGGCAACGCCGGGTTCGGGCTGATCGACAGCTGGCGCGCCGCCAAGCGTCCGGTCGAGTTCCATCTGTTCGAACAGGGTGGTCACGGGTTCGGCATGTACAAGAAGACGACGACGAGCACCGGTTGGTTCGACGCGTTCGCGCGTTGGCTCGACATGCACGGCTATCTGAAGCCCGCCGCCTGACGGACAGGTGCCGACCGTTCGCGCGGTCGGCACCGTTTCGGTCCGGATGGCGTGGTGCCCGCGACCGTCGAACGGCGGATCTTGCCACACCCTTGCATAGGGCACGCGATCGGGCATGACGGCGGTCGATCTATCCGGAGACCCGCATGCGCCTGTCCCTTGCTATCGCCCTCATCGTCGCGACCCCCGCCGCCGGAATCGCACAGCAACAACAGAATGCGTCGCCTGCGGAGGCGCCGACGCGGGCGTTCACCGGCGCGGACCTGTTTGGCCTCGCGATCGCAGCGGACCCGCAGATCAGCCCGGATGGCCGCACGATCGTCTACGTCCGGCGCAGCGCCGATGTGATGACCGACCGGATGCAGTCGTCGCTGTGGCTGATCGATGTGGCTTCGGGGCGGCAGACGCCGTTCGCGACACAGGGATCGAACCCGCGCTGGTCTCCGGATGGTACACGCGTCGCTTATGCCGCCGCCGACGGGGATCGATCGCAATTGTTCGTTCGGTGGCTGTCGTCAGGAAGCAGCGCGCGCGTGACGAGCTTCCCCGGCGACCCGCAGGCGCTCGCCTGGTCGCCTGATGGACAACAGCTCGCTTATGTCGCGACGGTCGCGGGCGAGGCGACGACGCTCGGCAAGGCGCCGCCCAAGCCAGAGGGCGCGAAATGGGCGGAGCCGCTGACGGTGATCGACCGGATCAACTACCGCAACGACGGACCCGGTTACGTCAAGCCGGGCCGCGACCATCTGTTCGTCGTGGCGGCGGACGGCGGCGCGGCGCGTCAGCTGACGTTCGGCGCGTTCGACGACGGCGGCCCACTATCGTGGACGCCGGATGGCCGATCGATCATGTTCGCGGCGATTCGCGGACCCGAGGCCGATCGGCAAGTGATGAACTCCGACGTGATCGCGGTGGACGTGGCCAGCGGCGCTTTGCGGACGCTGACCAGTCGTGACGGCCCCGACGCCAAGCCGATCGTCTCCCCGGACGGTGCGCGGATCGCGTGGATCGGGTTTGACGACAAGCGGCGTAGCTATGAAAACGCGCAACTCTATATCGGCGATCGCAACGCTGGCGGTGCAAAGTCGCTGACCGCGACGCTCGATCGCGGGATCGAGGATGCCGCGTGGGCGGCGGACGGTCGCAGCCTGTTCGCCAGTTACGACGACCGCGGACAGCGCAAGGTCGCGCGGATCGGTCTGGACGGGCGTGTAACGCCGCTGGTCGACAACGTCGGGGGCGACGGGCTCGACCGACCCTATACCGGCGGCGAATTCTCCGTCTCGCGCAACGGCACGATCGCTTATACCGGCGGCGATGCGAGCGCGCCGGCGGACGTCTGGGTATCGAGCGGTGGCAAGGCTCGTCGCCTAACCCAGCTCAACGCGGGATTGGCGACGGCGAAGGCGCTCGCGCCGGTGCGCAAGATCGCGGTGACGGCACCGGATGGCCGGTCGATCGACGCGTGGATCGCAATCCCGCCGGGCCGACCTGCCGGGAAACGCATGCCGTTGATCCTCGAGATCCACGGCGGCCCGAACAGTGCGTATGGCCCGAGCTTCGCGACCGACGTGCAATTGTACGCGGCGGCGGGCTATGCGGTGCTGTGGACCAATCCGCGCGGGTCGACTTCCTACGGCGCCGAGTTCGCCAATCTGATCGACAAAAAATATCCCTCCGCCGATTATGACGACCTGATCGCCGCGGTCGATGCCGCGATCGCGGATGGCACGGCTGATCCCGACAATCTGTTCGTCACCGGCGGATCGGGCGGCGGCGTCCTCACCGCGTGGATCGTCGGAAAGACCAACCGGTTCAAGGCTGCGGCGACGCAGAAGCCCGTCATCAACTGGGCGAGCGAGGCGCTGACGATGGACAATACGCTGTTCACCTCGCGCTACTGGTTCACCAAGCTGCCGTGGGAAGACCCGATGAGCTACTGGAACCGTTCGCCGCTGAGCCTCGTCGGCAACGTGAAGACACCGACGCTGGTCGTGGTGGGCAGCGACGATTATCGCACGCCGGTTTCGGAATCGGAGCAATATTACGCCGCGCTGCAGATCCGCGGCGTGCCGACTGCGCTGGTCAAGGTTCCCGGCGCGAGCCACGGTGGCTTTACGGCGCGTCCGTCGCAATCGGCGGCGAAGGCGTCGGCTATTCTTGCGTGGTTCGATCGGTATCGTACCGGCGCGGGGGGCGATGTGGCGCCGAAACCCTGACGTTCGCGCGTAGGATGCGGCGGTTGTCGCGTGCGACCTTTCGGTTGAGCCCGATCAGCACGAGTGCGGCACCTGCCGTCAAGTGGCCGCACCACGCCACCGCGCCGTAGCCGCTACCGAGGACGATCATGTCCACCGCGAGCGCGAATAGCAGGGAGAGTGCGCCAGCGATACGAAACCGTCGCGCGGATCGAACGGTCAGCGCGTGGCCGAGAAGGTCCTTTTGGTGTCGCACCATCGCCGCGCAAAGGCAGGCGAATCCGACAACCGCGACAATGATAGCCAAGGCGTGGATCATGCTGCCGCCATGTTCTGCATGGTGCGCATGCCGCGAGCGGGTTTGGCATTGACCGTCGACGCCTTGCGCGCTGCCCAGCCGAAGCCAAGGGCAAATAGGAGCATCGCGATGTCAAAGGCGACGAACAGCCAGTCGCCCGTCATCACGCCGGTCAGCATGTTGCGCGAGACGGTTAGGGCATTCACCACTGGCACCGATGCGAACAGGCCGGCGGCCAGCGCGAGGCTTTCTATCCAGGCGCGACGGTAGGGCCGGGCGATCGCCCAGAGCAGCACGGCTGCCCATGTCAGGAAGAGACTGTGGATCTCCCATTCTGCGCGAGCCGTCATGCCGGTCGGCAGCAGCCGGTTGGCGAGGAAATAGGCAGCGATGCCTGCCGGTAGACCAGCGATCGCGGCGATGTTGAGCCGTTCTACGAGGCGGAAACCGAAATGCGGACGGGTGGGGTCTGGCAGCTTCGCGCGGCGCTTCACCGTCCATAGGACGAGCCCGCTGCCGACCATGATCGTTCCGCCGATGCCCGACAAGAAGTAGAGCCAGCGCAGACCCCAGCCGGCGTAGCGACCGGCATGAAGCCCGATCATCACACTTTGGGTGGCCATTGCGCCGCCTTCTGGCGCGCCGCCGCGTATCATCCTGCCCGTGGCACCGGCAAAGACCATGCTTTCACCGCGCGCGCCGATGGCGGTGTCCGCCGCACGGCGGAGCGTAATGGTCGCGCTGACGTCGTTCGGATTGGCAATCTGGACCGAGCCCACTGCCGCCCCGGCCCATTCCCGTGTCGCGACTGCCATCA
This sequence comes from Sphingomonas sp. PvP055, assembly GCF_040546365.1. Lineage (NCBI taxonomy): Bacteria > Pseudomonadati > Pseudomonadota > Alphaproteobacteria > Sphingomonadales > Sphingomonadaceae > Sphingomonas > Sphingomonas sp. PvP055. The sequence goes on along the minus strand of NZ_JBEPNS010000001.1, from coordinate 2,872,996 downwards.
GTGGTCCGATGGGTACCATCGCCGCGGCAGTGCCGGTCCGTTGCGTCTCTCCGCCGTTCGGAAACACCTCGGCGAAGAAAGTCTCGGGGGACGCGTAATTGGCGGCGATCCCCCATGGCATGTACAACGTCGCCAACGTGACCAGCCCGGTATAGGTGATCATCAGGTAGAAGGGCAGAGCGAACACCGCCGTGACGTTATGCACGTCGAGCCAACTGCGTTGCCCCTTGCCGAAGCGCAGCATGAAAAAATCGGCAAAGATCTTCTTGTGCGTGATGATTCCGGACAGGATCGCGACGAGCATGAACATCGCGGCGGCACCGACCAGATATCGCGCCCACAACACCGGCATATAATGCAGGTCGAAATGGAAGCGGTACAGAAAGAAGCCGCCGCGCGTCTCGCGCGTTGTAACGACACGTCCATTCCCGTCGAGCGTTGCGCTGGTGTCGTTCCGGCGGCGCCGGGCATGCTGCTCGCCTTCCACCGTCCGGGGTTGCCAAAAGACCTCCGTCGCAGGGTTGCGCGCGGATGGCGGGGTGATGAACCAGCTGTCCGCGTCAGGTTGGGTCTTTTGCAGCCATGCGATTGCGGCCTGCGTCGCCGGCGCCGGGGCGGCGGTGGCGACTACCTCGGGCCGCATCCACCGGCTGATCTCTTCCTGAAAATAGGCGGCGGTGCCGGTGACGAACATCGCGAACAACAGCCAGCCGAACAACAGTCCCGTCCAGGTGTGCAGCGCCGCCATCGATTGGCGAAAACCGTTCTTCACAATCGACCTCCCGTCAGAATGGACCAGTAGAGGGCGGCGCCCAGCAGAAGCGCGGCAGCCGTTAGCCACAGCCAGATGCGCAACACCGAGCGGGCGGAGAAGATCGCGACGATGATACCGGCATAGATGGCAAACGACGCGAGGGTGGCGGCGACGCTGGCCTCGGCCGCGCGCATCGGCAGGATCCGCGCGAGGCAGGCGACTGCGAGCGACGTGACGCCATAGCCGCCGACGATCGCGCCCAGGATGCGTAGGGGCAGGCTGATCCGGGCGGCAAGGCTCTCCGGGGCTGCGATCCGTTTACGTGCCATGTCAGAAGTGCCGCTGGAGTGCGACCTGGACGGTCCGCGGTTCGCCCGGCGTCGTGCGGGTCAGCGAGGCGGTGGGGAAATAGCGTGCGTTGAAGATGTTGCGAACATTGGCCTGTGCCGACCAATCGCCGAAACCGTAAAAGAGCGCACCGTCGACCAGGGCATAGCCATCGAGATAGAAGGGCTCCGTCGCCCCCGGCACGGCCGATGCCGTACTGGCAACGCGGTTGCTTTCATGATGAACGCCTGCGCCAGCACCCAGTTTGGCCAGCGGGCCATCCTGGATCGTGTAGCGCGCCCAGAGATCGACGATGTGGCGAGGGACGCTACCGAGCCGGGATCCGACGCGGAGCCGGTTGTCGGCGGTCACCTTCGCGTCGAGATAGGTATAGGCAGCAGTAAGGTCGATGCCGCGTGCCGGTCGCCATGCGCCTTCCGCCTCGATGCCGCGCGTGCGCTGTTCCCCGGTCAGGACATAGACGTTGGGCAGCACCGCATCGGCCGTGGCGACATTGGCGCGGGTCAGCGAGAAGAGGGTCAGCATGCCAGTCAACCGGCCGTCGCCGCGCGCGACCTTCACCCCGCCTTCGTAATTGACGCCGCGTTCGGGCGGCAGCACGCGCTGGTTGACGTCGCGGTAACTGAACTGCGGAGTGAAGGATTTGGAATAGTTCACATAAAGCGACGACCAGTCGTTCAGCGCCAGCGTCGCGCCAGCGCGCGGGCTAAACGCTCTCGCGCTGGTTTTCGGACCGGGTACGCCGCCATTCAGATTGATCGCCGAAGCATCGTCCCAGCGACCGCCGACCGTGACTGCCAGAACCTCGCCGAGCTTGATGTGATCTTGGACGTAAAACCCCAGTTGCTTGGTTCGGCTACCTGCACTGGACGTGGGAACTGCCGGATTATGGTTGCTGACCGTGCCATAGACCGGCGCATAGAGATCAAGATAATAAGGCTTGCTGGTGTCGTAGAGATTGATGTTGTCCGCCTTGCGACTTCCGTAATCGACACCTGTCAGGACATAGTGGTTCAGCGGTCCGGTGTTGAAACGCGCGCTGGCGTTGGTGTCGACCCGGAAATAGGTGCCGTTCTCCTCATATGGCCCGTAAAAGGCCCGGCTGATCCGCCGGTATGCGGGGATCGCAGGGGTGGTGGCAGTCGCCGGAACGGCCTGCGCGTTGATGCCGGTGACGAACAGCCAATTGTCCCAGCCATTATGGAAATCCTGATAGCGCAGCGACTGGTGGAGCACGATTGCGCTACCGATCCGGTGATCGACGACGTAACCAACGTTCCAATAATCGTTCTTTTGCTTGGCGGGATACGCGGTGTCATTGATCGACAGGTCGACCGGCAGCGGTCCGTTCGGATTGGGAAGAGCGGTGCCATAGGCCGTGGTAGGCGACCATGGCCGGATATCATCCTTCTGATAGCGGGCCAGCAAAGTCAGCGTCGTGCTCGGCGCGATTTTCCAACTGAGTGAGGGAGCGAGGAAGATCCGTTTCTGGCCCGAGGACTGCACGAAGAAATCCTGATTGCGGTAGATCCCTGCCAGCCTCGCCGTAACGGTGCCGTCGCGTGTCAGCGGGCCGTTCGCGTCGGCCCGCAATTCTACCAGGTCATAAGACCCGGCGCTGGCCCCGATATCGAGGAAGGCTTGGTCCTGCGGACGCTTGCTGACGAGGTTGACGATGCCGGATAACGGCCCCTGTCCGAACAGGCCGGAGGCCGGCCCCTTGACCACCTCGATCCGTTCCAGCCCGGTCATTTCGGACGTGCCCATACCGGTATCGTCGAGCAGACCGTCGAGATAGGTTGCACCCGACGAGGCGTTGAACCCGCGGATGTTGAAGCCGTCGAAAAAACCGTAGGTGTTGTTGCGCGAGACGCCGGCAACCCCCGCCAACGCGTCGCCGAGCCGCAGCACGCCACGGTCGCGCAACGTCTGTTGCGACACACTTGAGATCGCCTGCGCTGTTTCCAGAGGCGGTATCTCCGCCTTGGACGCGATCAACGCTCCGCCGACCTGGTGTGCGGTGACGATGATGTCGTTTTGCTTCTCTTCCGCCTCGGATGCCGTCTGCGCCCACGCTTCCGCTGGCAGATCGAGCGTCGACGCGAACAGCAAGGCTCCGGTCGTCCGCGCAACAATCTTTTTCAACGTGTCCCCCTGTCATTCGTGAGGAGCCTATACGCACAGTTGAGATTGACTCGCAATAGCAATGCAAATAGCGGGCGGCTTCAATCTTTGGGGGACAACGTCATGTGCAAATTCGTCGGATCACTTCTGTCAGCATCGATCCTGGCAGGCGTGTCGCTGTGTCCGGCGGCACATGCGCTCAGCCTCGATCCTCCGCAGGAAGTTAATCCGCGCGACGCGCAAGAGGAGAAATCCGACATCGTCGTGACCGGCCTGAAGTCCGACGACGGCCAGGGCAGGGTCACGGAGGGCGGCGCCCTGGGTCCAAAAACCCTCTTGGACACGCCATATTCGATCACGGTCGTAGACAAGGACGATATCGCCAAGCGACAAGCCAACAGCATCGCGCAGATCTTCGTCAACGACCCGTCGGTGTCGTCATCCGCACCGGCCGGGACGACCAACTGGTGGGGCGCGCAAATCCGCGGACTGGGCGTGCGCAACTACTATATCGATGACGTCCCGCTGCTGCTGTACTGGGGCGGCGATTTCCCGCTGGAGCCGATCGAGAGCGTGACGGCGCTGAAAGGCCTGACCGGTTTCATGTACGGCTTCGGTTCGCCGGGCGGGGTCATCAGCTATCGCACCAAGCGGCCGACCGCAGCCCCGCTGCTGACCACGGAAATCGGTTATCGCACCAACAGCATCTTTTACGGCCGGATCGATGCGGGCGGTCCGTTGAGCAAGGATGGCAGGCTGGGCTATCGCCTCAACCTGGCTGGGGAAAAGGGTACGGCCTACAATAGGGCCGGGGTCAATCGCCTGGTGGGGTCGCTCGCGCTGGAATATGCCGTCAGCTCCAAGCTGAACTGGTATGCGACCGCGACCTACGAGGATAGCGACCTGCGGCACGAACCGTTCCAGGTCTATTGGAGCGGCTATGCCGATACCGTCCTGCCGAAGGTCAGCTATGATTATGGCAAGCTGAACATTGCCAACAGTTTCTACCGAACCAAAACGCTGTCGACCGCGACCGGGCTGCACTGGTCTTTTGCCGATGGCTGGTCGGCAAAGCTGACCTACGGCTATACCAGCAAGCTGCATCATTCGAACAAGATGTTCGTCTACATGCTGAATCAGGCGGGGGATTATGAGGGGAACGCCTATAATTTCGCCCAACTGGACAGGAATCATTTCGCCCAGGCGATGATCCAGGGTGCTTTCACGACCGGTCCGCTGCGCCACGAACTCGTCGCCGGGGCGGCGTATCAGAGCAGCCCTACCAAATTCGGGCTGACCGACTATCACTGGGGCAACGATTTCAACGGCAATATCTACCAAGACCAGCCGTTCCGCGTGACCCGCACCATTCGGTTCGGCACGGATGGGTCGCCGTCGCGGGACCGGCAGGAGGCACTGTTCCTGAGCGATACAGTGCATCTGGGCGATCATGTCCAGGCGATGCTTGGCGCGCGCTACACCCGCTACCGGCTGTTCGACCTTGACGCGGATACGACAACAGACTCGGGCTATCGTACTTCGGCCGTGACGCCGACGGTCGCGCTGATCTACAAGCCTGTGCCGTTCCTCTCGATCTATGGCAGCTTTGTCGAGGCCATGGAGCCGGGCAGCCGCGTCGGCGGCGAATATGCCAATGTCGGCGAAGTGCTGAAGGCGACGATCAGCCGGCAATATGAGGTAGGGGCTAAATACGAACATCGCGCGCTGAGCCTGACCACTGCCGCCTTCCGCATCGAACGCGCGAACACGATCGACAGCATCGTTGCAGGGGCGCGCCGACTGACCCAGGACGGACTGACGGTATACAAGGGCGTGGAAGCGATCGCCGGATATCGCGTGACGTCGGACCTGAAGCTGGGACTGGGCGCCGTCCATCTCGATCCGACGATTCGCGACGTGTCTGCGGGCAACGAAAACCTACTTGGCCATATTCCCGGCGGTGCATCGAAATGGCAGATCGTTGGCAACGGCGAATATCACGTCGCTGCCATTCAGGGGTTCAGCCTCCACGCCAATGTCCGCTATTTCGGCAAGGCGCCGACCGACGATCGGAATCTCCTTTTCATCCCGGCGCGCACGCTTGCGAACGCTGGTTTTCAGTATGAGACGGGAATCGGCGGTCGCACGGTGACCTTTGTCGGCAATGTGAACAACATGCTGAATGCGAAATATTGGACACAGACGAATGTCGGTGAGGGTATCAACGGGTCGCTGAGCGCGCGCGTCGCTTGGTAGTAACATCGTTAGGCGGCAGCCGCTTACCACTCCCGCGCGTATGTCCCGGTCGGATCCACGGAAGACCGTGGTTCCGACCGGGAATAATGGCCCTGACTTTGGTCTGCCACGCGTTGAGCAAAACGGCCTCTGTTGGATGGGCCTATCCATCCAACAGAGGGTGGGTCAGAAGCTGTAGCGCAGGCGAACACCGTAGGTGCGCGGCGGAGCAAGGACGCCGTTGATCGGGTAACCGGTCAACGCAACCGACTGATATGCGGTGTCGGCGGTCTTTTCGTTCGTGATGTTGTTGATGAATCCGATGATCTTGTATCCGGCCACCGCCTCATAGGCGAGCGACACATCGGCCTTGCCGAACGACGGCTGCGAGATTGCGGCGACGTTGAATTCGTCGAAAAAGACCTTCGACGACCAGTTGCCCTGTACCCGTGGCACGATCGTCCCATGGGCGATGGCGATCCGGTATTCCACGCCGGCGTTGGCGGTGAAGTCGGGCGCTTGCGGCATCCGGTTCCCCGACAGATCGAGCAGCCCGAGCGACGGCCGTCCCGGATCGGTGTTGAAGAAGTCCGTGAAGCGCGCGTGCATCCAGCTTCCATTGAGATTGAAGCGCAGTTCGGGGGTAGGATCGAAGTTGGCTTCCGCCTCTACGCCATAAATCCGCGCCGCTGCGGCGTTGGTCAGCTGTGCCGCGGTGCCGACCAGTTTTGACAACTGGAGATCGGAATAGTCGTAGTAGAAGCCGGCGAGATTGAGTCGCAACCGGTTGGAAAGACCGCGTACCTTCAGGCCCGCTTCATAGGCCCAGACCGATTCCGGTTTCACCGCAGGGTTCGACAGGATCACGCCCGTGCTCGTCGGGATCACCTGTGTACCGCCCAGATTGAACAGGCCCGCCTTGAAGCCCTTTGACACCGACGCGTAGAGTAAGGTCTGCGGATTGACCTGGAAGTTCACGCCGAACTTAGGCGTGAACGAATTGAAGCGTGCCGAAACGCGGTTAGGGGCAGCAAAGGGCAGCTTCGGATTGTTGAGATCGGCCGGTGCCAGGAACGCCCCCGACCGGACGAAATCGGTGTAGAGATCGTCGTCCGTTTTCTTTTCCGTGCTGTACCGCGCGCCGACGATAAGAGTCAGGCGATCCGTGGCGTGGTACGAGCCCTGGCCGAAGACCGCGACACCGCGTGTCTTGAGGTTTCCGCCGGCGGCATAAGTGCCGACATAGGTTCCTGGAACATAAGGGAAGCCAAAAACAGCAGCGTTGGCTGGCGACCATTGCGTGCCGAACAGATCCTCTGCGAAGAAATAGGCGCCGGTCGTGACGTCAAACCGGTTCCCGGTGTAGTTGACGTTGAGTTCCTGCGAATAGGTATCCGACTTCTCGTTGGTGATCGCCCGTGCAATCGGTGCACTGGTCGAGTCGATATCGGCGTTCAAATAGACGTCGGTGTGGCGCCATGCGCTGACCGACCTAATCGAAAATGCACCGAGATCGAGTTTCGCGTCAACCACCACGCCGCCGGTTTTCCGATCGTACCGCGTATCCATGTCGTTCGCGACGTTGTAGCTGCGCTGGAGGGCGACACCGCCCAGAGCAACGCCCAACAGCGGCTGTCCGGTGACGCCGACTTCGCCGGTCAGACCGCGCGCGCCGATCAAGTTTGGCTGACTTGAGTTGTCCTTCTGCCGACCAATATCGCCGATGACGGTGATGGCGAGGTTGGGGGCAGGGCGCCAGAGCGCGGTCAAGCGCGCGCTGCGGCTCCTGACGTTGTTGACGTCGTTGCCGGTGACGATGTTTTTGCCATAGCCATCGCGGGTCTGGCTGAACACGGCCATACGAATGCCGAGCGTATCAGTAACGGGTCCGCCCACCGCACCCTCGGCGATCAGGTCGTTGTAATTGCCGTACGAGACCTGGCCGTAACCGGACCACGAATTGGTCGGCCGGTTGGTGTAGATGTTGACCGCGCCGCCGGTGGCGTTGCGGCCATACAGCGTTCCCTGCGGGCCGCGCAGAACTTCGACGCGGCTGACATCGTAGAAATTGCCGATCTGGGCGGCGGGGCGGGAGACGTACACATCGTTGAGGTTGTACGCGACACTGCCTTCGGCCCCGGCGGCCGTGTTGCTGAAGCCGATCCCGCGGATGTTGAGTTTCGCCGAACCCAGAATTTCGCTGTAGTTGAAGCTCGGGATGCTCGTTGCGAGACTTGCAATCTGGATGATGCCGGCTTTGGCGAGCGATTCACCGGAAATCGCGGTGATTGCGATTGGCACCCGTTGCACGCTGGACTCGCGCTTGTCCGCGGTGACGATGATGTCGTCGCTGTTTCCTTGAACGGGCGCGAGGGAGGCCGCGGCTGTCGGCTCCGGTGCGGCCTGATCTAGTGCGGGCGCGGTTTGCGCTACGGATGGTACCGACCATAGCAGAACGGCGGACGACGCCGCGAGCAGCAGGTTCGTCCGGAAGTTGCAGGATATATAGGTCATAGCCTTCCCCCTCTTTAGTGTTGCCGGCTGCGCAGGACGCGCGGAGCCGAGAAAGCGTTCGCGCGTAAGCGTGCGAACCGTGGGGCAGGGTTGTCCTGATATTCGGGATCAACCTGCCGGTCGAATACGAAGTCCGTCGAGCCGCGCACGCTCTGGTGGTGCCGCCCGTCGCTTCCTTCTGCGGGAGTATGAAGGCCTGTCGGGATGGTGCGTTTGTCGCCGGCCTTTGCCGGTCGCTGGAAAATGATGGAACAGGCCACGGCACGCCGCTGCCGCAAGGTTTCCGAAATGCCTCCTCGTGCTCTCATTTCGCGCTCCACTCCCGACCTTTGGCCGTATCGACATCACGCCATTTCGGCTGTCTCGATTATTTGTAGGTGAAACATCCGTTGTAATGCGAACTATGTCAAGCCTGTTGAGTCGAGCGTCGAAAAGCTTTGAAAAGCCCGGACAACGATCAGATCGGTTCGGCCATTCGGGTGTAGAAGCTGTCCACTGCGGCTTGCGCGTTGAGCTTCATTCCTTCGTTCCTGCGAACGCATGCAGCGGCATCTTCCTGGCCGCCGCGCTCACCGACCTTGCGCGACTCTTCCTGGACGAAAGTGCAACGTTCGACTCGACGCTCGTAGAAGGCGGCAAGACAGGCGGGAATGTCGGTTGCCTGCCCCAGCATCTCTGCCAGGACGACCGCATCTTCCAGGGCCATGGCACCGCCTTGGCCCATGAACGGGGAGGAGGCGTGCGCGGCATCCCCGATTAACAGGGTGCGACCCTTGTTCCACGGCATCGGTAACCGCATCTCCTCGACTGCCGTATAGAGTACCTGTTCGGGGCGCTGGATCTCGGCGAGGAGGGGCGCGGCCGGCCCTTCGAACTCGCCGAATTTGGCCACCATTTCGGTGTGAAGCGTCGCGGGATCGTAGTAGCGATCCTTGGTCTCGTTCGCGGTGGCGAAAACATACAGCATATCATTGCTGATCGGCATGATGCCCAACCGTTTGCCAACACCCATCATCATGATCTTATTGGTGATTGCTGCCGGCTTTCGGTGGATGCTGCGCCATACGCCAAAGCCGGAAAAACTGGGTTCAATCGCGCCGTAAAGCTTCGTTCTGGTCGCGGAACGGATGCCATCCGCGCCAATCACGGCGTCATAGCGACCGAGGCTTCCGTCGGAAAACGCCACTGAAACGTGATCGCCAGCATCGTCGATCTGTTCGACGACGGTGCCGAGTCGAATCGGAACGCGATGCGACTCCAGCGCCGCTGCCAGAACGCGGTGCATTTCGGAGCGCTTGATGCCGAGAATCGGTGGAACATGACTGCCGCCGATGCGGGGATAGACGGTTGAGACAATCGTTGTCCCATCGGCGTTGTAATACGGATTGACGCCGTCTTCGCTCGACCAGCCAGCGTCCAGAATGTCGGCAAGGACGCCGATGCGGTCCAGCGCCGCCAGCCCGTTGGCATAGACGAAAATGCCCGAGCTCGAGGGCTGCCACACCGCCTGTTTCTCGACCAGTGTGGGCTCGATGTTCTCGCGGGCAAGCGCGATTGCGAGCGCTGCCCCGGCAATGCCGCCGCCAATCACCAGGACGCTTTTAGTCGAATGCATAGATCCAAACTCCAACCTGTGGTTCATGTTCTCATTTAAACCACTTGCCTCACATATAAACAAGCGATAGATCGAAATCACCTCATCGATCGGGACGCCTGCGGTCAGCCGCTACTGCCAGGTCAACCTTGGTAGAACGTGCGCGCTCGCGTCTTCCCGCAGAAGCAAGGTTAGAAATGATCAACGTCGAGACTGAAATGAACCCCACGATAGAAGCACAGGCTGAGCAGGCTAGCGTGGGCGAGGTCATCGTGCGCCTGCTCGAACATTGGGGCGTGACCTACGCTTTTGGCGTGATCAGCATCCACAACATGCCGATTCTCGATCCGCTGGGCGTGCGCGACAATATCCGCTTTGTGGCGGCGCGCGGGGAAGCGGGCGGCTTGAACATGGCGGATGCCTATGCGCGGGTGTCGGGCTCGCTGGGCGTGGCGTTCACCAGCACTGGCACCGCGGCAGGCAATGCGGCCGGCGCCATGGTCGAAGCCCTGACTGCCGGATCGCCGGTAATGCACATCACAGGCCAGGTCGAACTCGAGCATCTCGACCGGGACCGCGCCTATATTCACGAAGCGCCGCGCCAGTTGGAAATGCTGCAAGCGATTTCCAAGGCGGCATTCCGGATCAGCTCGCCAGACGAACTGGTGGCGACGATGGTGGAAGCCGCGACGGTCGCGCTTTCCGCGCCGACCGGCCCGGTCAGCATCGAGATTCCGGTGGACGTGCAGGCGGCATTGATGTCGGTTCCTGCCGTCCTGCCCGAAATCGAACGGCGCGTGCTGCCGACCGCGCAGAGCGATATCGATGCGCTGGCGGCCATGCTGCGTGCAGCCCGGCGCCCGATGGTGCTGCTGGGCGGTGGTGCGCGTGGGGCGGAAGCCGAAGCGACGCAGCTCGCCGATTTGGGTGTGCCGATCGTCACGTCGACCAACGGCCGGGGCATCGTGCCTGAAATGCATCCGTTGTCGCTGGGCGCGTTCAATTGCACTCCGCAGATCCAGGCTCTGTATGAAGAGGCGGACTTGCTGATCGTCGCAGGATCGCGGCTCCGCGGCAACGAAACCTGGACCTACAAGCTGCGCCTGCCGGCGCGTGTCGCAGTGATCGATTGCGATGTAACGGCTGATGGTCGCACCTATAGCAACGACCTGTTCGTACACGGCGATGTGCGCACTGCGCTGGCTGGGCTGGTCGACGCGGCGGCGGAAGGGCTGGAAATCGAACCCGCGTTCGTCGCCAAGATCACCGCCGCGCGCGAAGCCATGCCGGCGAACCTGCGCGCCGGCTTGGGCGACTATGCCGAATTGGTCGATGCTGTGCAGGCGGCCATCCCCGCCGAGGCGGCATGGGTGCGCGACGTCACCATTTCGAATAGCACCTGGGGAAACCGCTATCTTCGCGTCGGCCACTCGCGCGCCGGCGTTCACGCAGTGGGCGGCGGCATCGGCCAGGGATTGCCGATGGCGATCGGTGCGGCGTTGGCGTCTCCGGCGGGCGCGTTCGCGTTGTCCGGCGATGGCGGTCTCAGCCTGTGTCTGGGTGAATTGATGACGCTGGCGGAAGAGCAGCCGGACGTGACGCTGATCCTGATGAACGACCTGGGATATGGCGTGATCCGCAATATCCAGGACGTGGAGTATGGCGCGCGCAAGTTGTTCTCCAACATCCTGATCCCCGACTTCGGCGCACTCGCCGTCGCTATGGGGTTGCGGCATGAGAAGGTTAGCGACGTGGGCGACGTGGCCGCTGCGCTGGCGCGGGCACGGTCCAAGCCCGGCGCTGCTATCATTGAAGTCGATATGGTGGCGATCGGGCCGTATCCCGTGCGCTTCGCAGGCCCTCCCAAGCTGGCGAAGTGACCATGTCGGCCCGTCCCCCCCTTGGCATCGGTTTCATTGGTGACGGTGGCATTGCGCATTCGGTTCGCGAAGCGCTGACCGCATGCGGCGATGTGCCGTATCGTACTGTGGCGATCCTGACGCGACCGTTCGTGCTCGATGGCGATCGCCCGATCGTGGAGGATGTGGCAGCGCTGGTTGCTGCCCGACCGGACATCGTGGTGGAATGCGCCGGTCACAGCGCCGTGTCCGAATTTGGCGAGGCGGTCCTGCGCGCGGGGATTCCACTGATGGTCGTTTCCATCGGATCGCTTGCCGACGATGCATTGCTGGCACGGTTGCGCACCGCAGCGGACGATGGCGGCAGCCGGGTCATTCTTGCCGCGGGGGCGATGGCCGGGATCGACGCGCTGGCCGCGGCACGGCTGGGGGGGCTGTCGCGTGTACGGTATATCGGACGCAAACCGCCGATGGCCTGGGCTGGAACCCCGGCCGAGGAACTGGTGGACTTGTCGAACCTGCAGGCGCCGGCCACGTTTTACGTCGGCAATGCGCGGCAGGCGGCGCTGGAATACCCGAAGAATTCCAACGTGGCGGCGACGATCGCGTTGGCCGGGATCGGTTTCGATCAAACCGAGGTCGAACTCGTGGCCGATCCGAATGTAGCCAAGAACGTCCACGAGCTGATGTTCGAGGGCGGCGATGGCCGCTTCGAGATCAGCATTTGCGGGGAACCCTCGCGCGCCAATCCAAAGACTTCGGCGCTGACGGCGCACAGCATCGCTCGACTGCTTTCGGGCATGGCTTCCCCCATCGTCATCTGATCGGAAACGGGCATGGACTTCACGAAGATCTTCGTCGGCGGCGACTGGCGCACCGGCCGGGGCGGCTTGGTCGATAGCATCAATCCCGCCGATGGCAGAGTTGTCACCCGTTATGGTACCGCCGGCGTGGACGACGTGAAGGACGCGGTCGCCGCAGGTCAGCGCGCTGTCGCCGATCCCGAATGGCGCGCAATGTTGCCCCACCAGCGTGCCCGCATCCTTACCCGGATTGGCGACGCGATCGAGGCCGATGTCGACACGATTTCCGTATTGCAGACGGCCGATACCGGAAAGTCGCGCGCCGAAACGCGGGCGCTGGCGCTCTCCGCTGCAAGCACGTTCCGCTACTTCGCCGCAGCGCTGGAAACCATGGACGAAAGCCTGACCAGCCCGCGCGGACGCTATTTGACGCTGTCCTTGCACGAACCAATCGGCGTGATCGGCGCGATCACGCCGTGGAACTCGCCGATTGCCAGTGACGCGCAAAAGATCGCGCCCGCGCTCGCTGCGGGCAATGCGGTGGTGCTGAAGCCAGCGGAATGGACGTCGCTTGTGTCGCTTCATCTGGCAGGCATTATCGCCGCCCAAGGGCTGCCCAAGGGGTTGCTGTCGGTGTTGCCGGGGCCGGGGCGCATCATCGGAGAAGCGATCGTCCGCCACCCCGGAGTGGGCAAGATCCTGTTTACTGGAGGTACCGCCACCGGTCGTCGTATCGCCGCTGCTGCTGCCGAAAAGCTGATGCCGGTTTCGCTCGAGTTGGGCGGCAAATCGCCGACGATTGTACTGCCCGATGCGGACATCGACCAGGCGATCGCCGGCATTCTGTTTGGGATCTTCAGCTCATCCGGCCAATCCTGCATCGCCGGGTCTCGCCTGTTTGTCGCACGATCGCTTTATGACGCGTTCGTGCCGCGCCTCGTTGAACGGACCAAGGCGCTGCGAGTTGGGCCGGGTACCGCGCCGGATACGCAGGTCGCACCGCTCGTCTCCACCCTTCACCGCGACACCGTCGCAGACTTTGTCGAGCGCGCTTTGGCGGACGGGGCAACGTTGCTGTGCGGCGGCGGTCGACCGGAAGGCGCGCTGTATGACAATGGCGCCTATTATCTCCCGACAATCCTGGCTGGCGTCACCAACGACGCCGCGATCTGTCGCGAGGAAGTGTTCGGGCCGGTACTGGTGGTAATGCCGTTCGACGACGAGGCCGACCTCATCGCCCAGGCGAATGACAGTGTTTATGGTCTGGCCGCTGGGATCTGGACCCAGAACTTTCCCCGGGCCTATGCGCTTGCCCGGCAGTTGGAAGTCGGGACGGTGTGGATCAACACGTATAAGCAATTCAGCATCTCGACGCCGTTTGGTGGCTGGAAAGACAGCGGTCTTGGTCGCGAAAAGGGGCGGGACGGGATCCGGGCCCACATGCAGCAGAAAAGCGTCTATGTCGGGTTGGATCCTTCGCCTTTGCCTTGGGCGTGAACCAATTGTGGTTTGCTGGCGCATCGGTATAGGCTGGGCTGAAGGATAAGAGGGCTCCCGATGTCTGACGAAGAACAACCCGATGCGCTGGATGAGCGGTACATCGTGCCCGGCCTGGCGCGCGGGCTGCAGATGCTGCAGTCGTTCACTCGCGATCGGCAGGAGCAAACTATCGCCGAGATGGCGCGGCATGCCAGCGTCACCCGTTCGAGCGCGTTTCGAATCGTGTACACGCTGGAGGCCTGCGGTTTTCTGCGGCGCGGACAGGATTCTCGGCGGTATCAACTCGGGTCGCGCGTGTTGGAGTTGGGGTACAGTTTCCTGGCGGGCAAGGACCTTATCGAAGTCGCCACGCCGATCCTCCGGAAGTTGCGCGATGACACGCAGACATCCACCCATCTTGCCGTGCGCGAAGGTTGGGAAGTCGTCTATGTCGCCCGGTTCCAGGGAAACACGTCGCTGATCAGCGCAATGACGGTGGGCACCCGGCTGCCTGCCCATGCCACGGCACCGGGCCGCGTGTTGTTGACCGGCCTGCCGCTGTCCGAGGTCGTGGCGCTGTACGAATCCTATAATTTCCAGACGTTCACGCCGGAGACGCCGGACAGCATCGGTGCTCTGGTTGATCTGGTCGAACGCGCCCGGCGCGAAACCAGCGTGGTCAGCTGGGGCTTCTTTGACCGCGACGTGGCGAGCGTTGCCGCGCCCGTGTTTGGGGCCAGCGGCAAGCTGGAAGCGGCAATTTCGGTAAGCTGCCCGATCACCACCTATGACCGGGAAAACTTTTCTACCACCGTGCGCAGTGCGGTTGAAGCCGCGGCTGCAGAGATCTCGCGCGGCATGGGCTATCGCAAGATGGAGGCGGCCTGAGGGTCAGCCCTCGTCAACGGCGGCTTTGAGCTTGGTCAAGAACGCTAGCATCGATGCGGCGGGATCCTCGCCCTTTTCGTGGAGCACGGTGATTCCCCATTGTTCCAGCACCGCATCCTGCACAGGATCTTCCTTGGCGGTGAACACGAAGGACGAGGGGCGATCGCGTTCGCGGCCTGAATCCCGCCAGGTCTGCCACATGCGATACAGGGTCAGCCGGATGTTCAGGTCCGACATGCTGTAACCGACGAAGATCAGCGTGCGACCGAGCGCATCGGCCTTGAACTTGGTATCGAGCGGTGTCTCGAATGCGAGCCGCTTAAAATAGTCGGTCTCGGCGATGACCAGCGATTCATCGTCATCGAAATCGCCGTGGAATTTGACGATCTGCGGCTGGCCGACATCGGCGTTGACGATGTCGCTGGTGTTGGCGACCTTCGCGAACGGCTTGCCGTGGATCTGATACGCGATCTCTAGATTATTGTCGTAATTGGTCGTGTAGATGATCGGGAAATCGAGCTGGACAATGAGTTCGTGGATACGCGATTCCGCTACACGGTCAGCCGATACGCTCCAGGTGCGGTCCATCCAGCTGCGCAATGGGCCGATGCTCCCGTGCTGTAGCCGGTAATATTCGGCCAGCGTTTGATAACTCCAGTTGCCCGGCTGGTCCATCAGTCCGAGTTCGCTGCGCATGTGATCGATCAACTCAGCCCAGGAGGGCAGGCCGACGCTCATCGACACGCCTGCGCCCGCGAACAGGATCGCGCGTCGATCGCGAACGGCGTTGGCGAGCTTTGCGAGCGACGTCATGCGGCGCGGATCAAAAACGAGCCGAGGCTGAACATGCCCGGCACGATCCGACCATCCTGTGGGTTCGTCAACCCCGTAGGACGGGTGTTTAGGGGCGGGGTTTAGGCAAGAGGTAGATGTCACCGCATCGGCCCGGGCGGCAAGGATCAGCTCGGTCATAAGGATCACGAAGGCTTCCCATTTCGTAGAAGTCATGTGCGCGGCGACAGTGCGGCAAAGCCCTATGCCAGCCTTGGGGGGCATAGGGCTCTGCGAGGCAGGCGAGACTTGGTCCGGTCAGGCGGTCTCGTCGGACAGGAAGGTTTCAACCAGTCGGTTAAACTCGTCAGCGCGCTCGACCTGCGCCCAATGCCCGCATTGCGAAAAGACGTGCAGATCCGCGTTCGGCATAAGACGCAACAGGATTAACGCCGTATCCCACGGTACTACCCGGTCGTCGCGGCCGTAGATAAGCAGCGTCTTGTGGGGGATGTCGCCGGCACGGCGCCACAACGTCCGCATCCAATCCAGGTTCGGCTTCGAATGCACCAGCAGTTCGCGTGCGACGGAAGCCTCGAAGCGGCGTTCGACCATTTCCGGCGTGATCCGGTCCTGGTCGAACACCATGCCGCGCAGGATGCGTTCCAGTTTTTCCTTGGTTGGTTCGTCCTTGTAAAACTCCGTCATGTTCCGCGCGCCTTCGGTCGGAAGCGGGGAGAACATTGGCAGCGATCCCGCCGTTCCCATCAAGATCAGGCGATCGACGATTTCCGGCCGCGCCAGAGCGACTTCGATGGAGACGCTGCCGCCCACGGAATTGCCGAGGAAATGCGCAGATGGGATCCCCATCGCGTCGAGCATGTCGATGATGACGGTCGCGTACCAAGCGACGTCCATATAACCGTTGGCCGGTTTGCCGGATTTGCCACAATGCGGCAGGTCGATCGCCAGGACGCGATATTTCTCCGCATAAATAGGCAGATTGGAACCGAAATTGCCCCATGCGGAAGCGCCGGGCGCGGTGCCGTGCAGTAGAACCAGCACCGGGCCCGATCCCGCTTCGTGATAGTGCATCGTGGTGCCCTGCACCTCGATCGTGCGGGACGTGCTTTCAGCCGTATGGGTTGAGACCGTCATTGTGTTCTCTTTTCGTCGAAAGGGGTAGGGGGCAGGATCAATGCCGCGCGGGCGGATTGAACTTGTGACCCCAGACGCTCGGTTCCGTGTGGTGCGTGACGTGCCACGTCTCATCGTCCACGCTGAGGCTGCCCCAGCCGAACTCGACCGCCCATCCTGACGGTGTGAGCACGTAGAAGGAAACGACGTTGTCGTTGGAGTGACGACCCAGATCCATCAGGATATGCGCGCCCGCCTTTTTTGCACGATCCAGGGCAAAGCCGACTGCGTCGAGCGTGGTCACCTCGAGCATCAAATGGTTGAAGCGGCGCGGCAGGGGCCAATTGCCGAGGGCCAGCGAATGGTGGCGGCTGTTGACGTGGAAGAAGGTGAGGTGTGCGATGCGATCCGGCAGGGCCAGATCGTTATAATCGCTGATCTTGAAGTCCAGCGTCTTCTGGTAGAACTTGACCTGAGAGTCATAGTCGTCGGTCCCCAGCACGATATGGCCAAGGCCCTGCTCACCGGTCAAGAAGCCGACGCTCTTGGGCGACTGGAACGGATCGTGCCGGACTTCCGTCGCACCGTAGAAGGCCTCGACGCGGTTGCCGTCTGCATCCCTGAAATGGAAGAACGACAGGACGCGCCGCTCCTTGGCTTCTTCAGGCGTGCCGTCGGTGATGGCGACGCCCGACGCCTGCAGGCTTTCACGTAGCGACTGAAGATCCTCGAGCTTGGTGGTTTCCCAGCCGGCGTAGAGAATGTCTTCGCTTGGCCCCGGCTTTAGAAAAATGCGGGCCTGATAGCTGTCGTTGCGCAGTACCAGCGTGCCATCGGCCAACTCTTCGCCGATCTGGAGACCGAGGATCTCCGTCGCGAAATGCTTCCATTCATCAAATTTGACGGTTTCGAACGCCAGGTAACCTAGGGTGCGGATCTGTGACAATGGTGCTCTCCTGTGATCGAGGGGAATGGGGTGTCGGCGGCACTCAGGGATCGAACCGCTTCGCCAAGCCATGACCCCCCGCGACGGCAGCGAGGCCTCTGACGCCGATTCCGCCATCGACATGAATGACCGTCCCTGTCGCTGCGGCGCCATCGCGACGCGAGGCGAGCAGCAAATAGGGGCCGACATATTCGCTGACGTCGGGCAGTCGGGCGAGTGGCACGCCGACCTCCAGCCAATCCGCCAGCGGGAATGCGTCGATTGACTTGTCCGACTGGCCCAGCGCGGCGGGGCCGCGCAGGTTGGTGGAGATGGCGCCCGGGGCGACTGCATTGACGCGGACAAATGGCGCCAGTTCGTGCGCCGCCTGGCGCATCAGACCGAGATTGGCGTGTTTGGTTGCAGTGTAGATGGTCCCGCCGCCGCCGCGATAAAAAGCGGCGTTGCTCAGCGTCATGACGACGCTGCCGCGGCTGCGCACCAATGCCGGGATGGCGGCCTTCAGCGCGAAGAAATAGCCCTTGGTGTTGATCGCGAAGAGCTCATCGAACGCCTGTTCGAGCACGTCATCGGCGATATCGACCAGCGCGGCGTTATAATCCCAGATGCCGGCGTTCGCGATCAGGCAGTCGAGCTTACCGAAGCGTTCGCAGGCAAGGTCCACCGCCGCCTGGTTTGCCGCCAGGCTGCGCACGTCGCCGGTGATCGTCGCAACCCGATCGCCTGCCAGCGCGCCAAGCGCTTCTGCGTTCATATCGAGGAGGGTCACCGATGCGCCTTCCTCGAGGAAACGCGCGGCGATCGCGCGACCGAGGCCCGAGGCACCGCCGGTGATGAGGACAGATTGACCGTCAAGCTGCGCCACGAACACGTTCCTTACCTAGTTTGCGCAGATCCTGCGTGGGGTCGCTCAGCACGTCGTGCGATGGCGTTACGCCGCGTTCGATGAGCCGCATGGCGCCGCGAACATCGTTCGCGCGGTTGAGCGTAACGGCAGCGACCAGCGCGCCGTCGCGCAGGTGGAACACGGTGGCGCTTCCCGAAGCCGGATCGCCACGCAGCACCGCTTCGTCGCCCGGGCGCGCAAGGCCGCAGCCTTCGAGGTGATGCGTATATTGATCCGTCCAGAACCACGGGAGCTCGTGATAGGGCTCGCCACGGCCAAGCATCGCGCGGGCTGCGGCGGCGCCCTGTTGCTGGGCGTTACGCCAATGCTCCAGCCGACCAGCGACTGGCATGTAGCGCGACTGATGCCGCGCCACGTCGCCGGCAGCATAGACCCCCGGCGCCGACGTGGCGCAGAACGGATCGACCAGAATGCCGTTGTCGACGGCCAGTCCGGCGGCTTCCGCAAGCGCGGTTTCCGGCACGATGCCGATCCCGACGACCACGATGTCCACCGCGATCTGGCGGCCGTCGTGCAACTCCACCGCTTCGACCGCAGTATCGCCATGCAGGCGGACCACGGCTGCGTTGCTGTGGATGCGGACACCATGGCCGCGGTGCACCGCCATCATCGCGTCAGCCAGGGGTGCCGGCAGGACGCGTGCAAGGCAGCGATCTTCCGCCTCGATCCAGTCGACTTCGCACCCCGCCTGAGCAGCGCTCGCCGCCACTTCCGCGCCGATCAATCCGCCACCGATCACCGCAACGCGCATGCCGGGCCGTAGTCCGGTATGGATGGCCAGGCCATCGCGCGCGTTGCGGACATAATGCAGCCCGTCCAATTCTGCGCCCGGCACGGGCAGATGTCGGGGCTTGCCGCCGGTTGCCATCAGGAGCCGGTCGAACGTGATGGACTCGTCTTCGCCGAGCAGCACGCGCCCGCCGGTCAGATCGATTGCGGTCACCGTAACGCCGAGACGCAGATCGATCCGAAGCTCGGCATAGCGATCCGCCGTCAGGATCGGCGGGACCGTCCCAGCCAGCAGCAGTTCCTTCGACACCGCCGGCCGATCATAGGGCAGCTGTTCTTCCGCACCGATCAGGACGATGTCGCCGATATGCCCTTCATCTCGCAAAGTCATGGCGGCCGCCACGCCGGCCGCACTGGCCCCGATGATGACAATGGTGCCGATCATGTGTCTGTCCCATCGGGCACACCGACCAGTATGCGACCGTCGTCGACGCGCACGGGATAGGTCGTGAGCGGAATGGTCGCGGGCAGGGTGCGCGCCTTGCCGGTGCGGATGCAGAAGGTGCCCGCATGCAGCGGGCATTCGATCCGCCCGTCTTCAACAAACCCTTCCGCCAACGAAGCCACTGCATGGGTGCAGATGTCCTGCGTCGCAAAATACCCGTCCTCCAGCCGATACACGGCGATCGGACCCGCTGCCGATTCGATGCGCATTACATCGTCGATCGCGAGATCATCGCCCCCGGTAACTTCCAGCCACTGCATGTCGATCACGTCCGCACCGCGATCAAAAGAACAGCACGAGGTTGTTGGACGCGATGACCGACTGGTCCCCCGTCACCAACCGTCCGGCGATCCGCCAGCCATCCGCCGTGAGCCGCAGCACATCATTGCGCCGGCCGGAGAACAGCGACGGCGGTTCATCCATCCGTGAGATGTAGACGAGGAACGCCGATGTCACCTTGATCTCGTCCGGCTGGTCGCCGGCGGCGATCTGGACGTTGGAAATCACGTGCCGCGCGCGGGCGCGGGGGTCATCGGACCAGGCGGTGCCGGACAGCAGGCGCTTTACCCGCGTTGCCATCCGCTTCTTGTTGTCGTCGAAGATCATGATCTCGTCGCCCGACTTGAAGCGACGTTCGTCGCGCCGGGTACGATCGATCCGCAGCGGCATCTGATACACGATGTCTTCCGCCATTAGGTCGAGCCAGTCGTTATACTGGCGATCATCCAGAATGCAGGCTTCGTGATAATAGAACTGCTCGATTTCCCATTGCAGGCGCAGCGGATCACTTTCGATGTCGATCGGCGCATCCAGCGCTACGGCGGCTTCAGCGGACATTTGCGAGAACCTCCTGCTTTGTGGCGCCGGCTTCCAGCGCTTCGTTCGGCTTCGTCACCAACTCCAGCCAGCGGGCGTAGAAGTTGCGGGCCGATACTTCCGTCAAATCCGGGCCGGTGAGACCCGGCCAGTCGTCGTACGACTGATAGCCGCCCATCTGCATGTTCAGTTCGGACGTGCGCGCGATCGCCCCGCTCAGCGGCCGCTGGATATCCACCCAGTTGGCGCTATCGTCCTGCTCGAAGATGCCAGCGGGACCGAACGTCATCGCCGTCACTTTGCTGCGCAGTTCGACGACTTCCTCGGGCGAGTTGCGATCGTACAGAACCCAGGCCCAGATCTCCATCTCGTTCGGGCCGCGCGGAATCCACACATTGATGCGGCGATTGGCGTGCAGATAGCCGAAAGTCGGGAAGAAGTTGCAGTAGACCGGGTAGAAATCGGCCCATTGTTGACCGAATTTGGCGGCGACGCCGGGCTGTTCGATCTGAGTGATATAGTCCGCACCGATCTGACCGGTTGTCGTCATCAACTGCGCAACGAACGCCTCCTGGCCCGCCAGGAAACCGCCGCCATGCCCCTCGACGCTGGTGAAAATACGCCCTGGCTCCCCATCGAAGGGCGGAGCTTCGCCTTCGATCAGGGCTGTGATCGCGGACGAGTGAGAGGTCATGAAGTGAAAATTGTCGCTGGTCAGCTGTTCGGCGCCCAGCTTCCAATTGCACTGCACCCGCCATTTATACACACCGCCATACGCTGCCATGCCGCCTTCGGTTCGACCGAAGTTAAGGTCGAAATACAGCGCAGCGTCACCAAGCGAGGTGCGGAAGTCCGGCGCGTTTTCGTCCCAGTTGCCAAAGACTAGCCCGTGATGGACCTCGACCTGCGGCACACGGCGCGCGCTCCATTTCTTGCGATCGAGCGGTTCCTTGTACGAGAATTCTTCCCGTGGAACGTTGGTGAGGGTGCCGGCCGTGTCGTACGTCCAACCATGATAGGTGCAGGTGAAATTGCGGGTGTTGCCGGATTCCCCGCGACACAGCGTGGCGCCGCGGTGGCGGCACTGGTTGAGAAAGGCCGCGATCGTGCCGTCCGCCTGGCGGACGACGATTACGGGATCTTCGCCCATATAAGCGACGAAATAGTCGCCGCTGTTCGGAATCTGCGAATCCGGGCAAAGCATGATCCAGCTCCGCGCGAAGATTCGTTCGAGCTCGAGCTGATAGATTTCGGGATCCGAGTAGACCGAGGCGTGGATTACGCCGGCATCCGGCTGGACGAGGTTTCGGATCTTTTCCTCAAGATCGCTTGATCGTCCACTAACCTTCTCGCGATCCATCCTATCTCTCCCGACTGATGTTCGAACGCGGCAGAATTCTATCGCCGCAAGCGCTTGCTCGCTTGGGCGGTGTTCCGGTCTGCCTGCGGCATCTTTTGGCGCGATGATCGGCCAACCCAGGTAGCCTATGCTGATCCAGGGTCTTCGTCATTGATCGTTCGTTTGCTCTTTTTTACCGAGCGTTTTGGTGCGATCGTGCTGCGGAGCCGTCACAATTGAAACAGAGTTACGCAGTTATGCCGATGGCGCTAACAAAGAACCGGTTCGCTGAGAACCCGACGAATTACCGACCGGAGATGCCGATCGACGATCTGTTGCGCATGATCCGGTTGACCGGCGTGCTGCAGGTGCCGTCGATCATGACGGAACCCTGGGGCCTGGCGTGCCCGCGACAGGACGATTCTGTTACGCTACATTTGATCATGAGCGGCCACTGCCTCGCTTATCTCGATGACAAGAAGGATCCGGTCCGCCTGAACGAAGGCGATGCGCTACTGGCCGTACCGCCGCTGGCATACACGATGGCGGACAGCGTCACGACGGAACCCGTCGCGCTCACCGACGTGATGCTCGCACAGATGGACGAAGCCGACTCGCCCGATGCTTTCCTGGCCAGTCTGTTTACGACATGGACGCGGCATGGCGGGGACGGACGTTCCGCGCAGCTGCTGACGCTGCGCATGTATCTGGATCGCCGCTTTCCATCGGCTGTGTTGCGCAATCTGCCGCGCTTGTTGCGCCTTCCGGGCTTCATCGGACGCAGGACTCCGTTCGTGCAGGACATTACGACGCAAATAGGAGAACTCGGACGCCAAGGGTTCATGGGCCACTCGATCGCGACCCGGCTTGCCGAAGGCGTGTTGGCGGCTTGCATCAAGGACCATTTCGACCACGCGTTTAGCGGGATCGATGTGAAACGCGGGCTCAATGACCCGCTGATTTCGCGCATCCTGCACGCCATTTACGAAGATCCCGCGCAGGATTGGAGCATCGCGACGTTGGCGGAGCGCGCCTGTATGTCACGTTCGGCGTTCATTTCGCGCTTCACGCGCGTTACCGGCCAGACGCCGAACGGGTTTGTAACATCGGTGCGGATGATGCGTGCGACCGAGATGTTGGAACAGACCGCAATCCCGCTTGCGCAGATCGCGATCGACACGGGATACGGATCAGAAGCGGCTTTTTCGCGCGCGTTCCACCGCTGGACCGGCAGAACGCCTGGCACATTTCGCCGTCGCGGGTAAGGGGGAGGACGACTCCCCCGCTACGTGAAGGGATTGATTCGCGTTAAACAACAATGTGCGCGGCTGACGAAGTTCCATTCGCCAAGCGTGCGCCTTTAGGAACATCTCACAATTTGGGAAGAAAGGTGCCTCCCAAATTGCATGACCGTATGGCGCTGGTTAGCTCTTACCCGAAGGGGAGACGTTCATGTCTTCCTGCTCGATCCCGAAAAGGCGAGCGTGGGATATGACGTCGATAACGTGCGCGATCCGGTTCGAACTCGGGCGGCGGCGCATGGTGGATAGCCGGAAGAGAAGACCGTGGCACTCGATCTCGTCGGTGCCGAACGCGCCAACGCAACGCCCGCCTGAGCGGGCCAACCTAAAAATGGATTTCGGCCATGGTTGAGTACGCCAACACCGCGCCCCCGCAACGTTCAGCAACGGGTGGAGGTGCACGCCACGCCGTAGTGCTGATCGCTGCCAGCCTGATGCCGGTGCTGGCGATTCTCTCGTTGGTCCCGGTGCTACCGGCGTTGACCCGGGAATTCGCGGCGACGCCGGGAGCGCTGTATCTAGTGCCGGTAGCGTTGACACTGCCGGCCCTGTGTATTGCCCTGTTCTCGCCAGCCGCCGGATGGTTGGCGGATCGTATCGGGCGGAAACGTCTGCTCGTCGGCGCTTTGGCGCTGTATGGCGTCTGTGGCGTGGCGCCGTTGTTCCTGCACAGCATTACCGCGCTGCTGGTCACGCGCTTCGGTGTCGGCGTGTTCGAAGCAACGGTGATGACGCTCGCCTTCACGCTGCTGGGTGATTATTACGAAGGCGAGGCACGCCGACGTTGGTACGCGATCCAAGTCTTGTGCAGCAGCTTGTGCGCGATCGTGGCAGTGGCGCTGGGCGGACTGATGGGCCAGCTGCTCGGGCCGCGCGGCCCATTCTGCCTCTACTTCATCGCGCTTCCCGTCGCATTGGCGTGCGCGCTGATCCTGTTCGAACCGCTCCGTCGTCACGTCGCCAAGGCCGCGGGCTTCCCGATGACACGCAGCTTTGCATCGCTGCTCGGACTTACCGTCCTTGCCGGTCTGTTGTTCTACGCCGTCCAACTCGGCCTCGGCCAGATCTTGGAAGGCGTGGGCGTATCCGCGCCATCCAAAATCGGGCTGATCGGCGCTACCGACGGGGTGGCGATCGCGCTGGGTTCGCTCCTGTTCAAGCGCTACGCCAAAATCGGCACGCCACGCATGCTGATGGCGGGGTTCGGCAGCGCCGCGATCGGCTACGCCATGATCGGGCTGTCGCACACCCCGGCGGTGGTGGTTGCGGCATCGATCGTCACCTGTTTTGGCGGCGGCATCCTGCTCCCGACTCTGCTGACCGCGGCGATGAGCACGCTAAGCGACGAGAATCGCGGACGTGGCACAGGCATGTGGCTCAGCGCATTCTATTTGGCGCAATTTATCACGCCGCTGCTGATGATCGCGTTGGCGAACCTTTTTGGCGGAAATAATCAAGCGCTGCTCTTCATGGGCCTGTTGGGGGGCGCACTTGCGGTTTCGATGGGGGCCTGGATCGCGCGGCCAAGGTCGGCGGTGCCAGCCTGATCGCGTCGATTTCTTTACCCGAGTGCACGCGCGCCGCGCCCAGATTGTGCTGGTCGTCGGTCCGAACGGCCTGACGATGGGGAAGTCCTAGAGCTATCCCGACGCCATTGCGAACGCGCTACCGGACCATCTTGGAACCGGTGCGTCGGAGCGAACTTTGCGCACGCGTCATAATGTGAAACGGAAAATCTCGTCTCGGATATTCTGCTGATCCTTGGTCACCGACGGTTTGATGGCACTCTTCGAGCACCGCGATCCTCTCTGCCTTCTGACGCACGCGGACCACTCGCTCGCGGAACGCAACTGCAGCATCGATTATAGAGTCCGGACTTACACTTAGCGTTGTTCACATATGAAGCAGATTTCGCAATTTCGAACAAATTTGCGCTAAGAGCGCTGATAATAGCAGAATACCGTTGACTGGTGGAGCTGTTGAGCGCTATGAGCCCCCTTATACCGGAACAATGTCTTATAGGTGAACTGTGGCTCTGTTGCACAATCCCTATCTTGGTGCAGATTTGCGATCGGACACCAAAGGGTCCGAGGCCACGGTGGAAGATCCGCGCACGGTTCAGAACATCCGGACCCAAACGGCCGGCGGCCCGCTTGATCCTTTCGAAGATCGACTTGCCGACGAACTGATGACGGTGTTTGGGGCGGGGGCAGAGGAAATTGACGATGTCGTTGCCGCGCTGAACGCCGCAGGCAGCCGCGATCAGTCAGGCGCCGCATGGAACGAAGCCAGCTTTCGCGCCCAGATGGCCGCCTCGAGCGCGGCACTGTTCGCCGTTGAGAAGAGGGATGCGCAGTGACCGTCTCTCTGGAAGAATGCGAACGTCGCGCGAACAGCGGCTTGCTGAACCGGTGGTATCCCGTCGTGGCCAGCTGGCGCCTAGCGAACGCGCCAATCGGCATCACCCGGTTGGGCGAACGGATCGCGATATGGCGTGACCACAAAGGCCAAGTGCATGCGGTGGAGGATCGTTGCCCGCATCGCGGCGCACGGCTTTCGTTAGGGTGGAGCAAGGACGATCGGATCGCCTGCTGGTATCACGGTGTGGAAGTTGACGCCGGCGGGCATATGGCGGCGGTTCCGGCGATCGGCCGGTGCGAGGCCGAAAAACGCGCTCGCAACAAGGCGTATCCGGCGGTGGAACGAGCCGGAACGATCTTTCTGTGGTTCGGTTCACCTGGTGTCGAACCCACGCCGCTCGTGCTTCCGGAAGAGTTGGAAGGTGGCGAATGGGGATCAATCCTGTGTGTCGCCCACTGGAAGTGCAATTATCGCTACGCGTTGGAAAACGTGTTGGACCCGATGCACGGCATTTATCTGCACGCCGCTTCCCACTCGATGGCCGAAGGCGAGAAAATGGCGACGCTTCGCCAGCGCGAGACCGAAACCGGCTTCGTGTTCGAAAAGGTTGGGCAGACCGGAGTCAATTTTGACTGGGTGGAACTCGCCGATACCGGTGCGTTTTGGCAGCGACTGACGATCCCGTATCGCAAGAATGCGGGGCCGGGTGGTCCGTTTGGCATCATCGGGATGGTAACGCCCGTCGACGATACCAACTGCCTCGTCTTCTTCTGGCGGTGCCGCAAGGTAGACGGCTGGAAACGCGATGCCTGGCGCTTTCTGTACCGCGCTCGGCTTGAACAGTTGCATTGGCACGTGCTGGAGCAGGATCGTGTCATCCTGGAATCCATGCTCGACACAGCGCGGGACGACGAGGCGTTGTACGCCCATGACGCCGGACTGGTGCGCCTGCGCCGGATGTTTCTAAAGACAGCGCAGGACCAGATCGAGGCGGAAACGCGCGTCAGTCAGCCTCAGGCGGCGGTTTGACATGAGCGTTCCCGCCCTTGAGCGCGGCATCGCAATCCTGCGGCTGTTCCGCCGCGATCGGACGACGATCGCAGCGAGCGAGATCGCGGCAGAACTTGGACTTGCGCGCTCCAGCCTGCACGCGCTGCTGGCTGCGCTGACTCAGCTTGGGTTGTTGCGGCGGCTGTCGAGCGGGCATTTTGCTCTGGATGCGGGCGTACTGGCGATAGGGTTCGAATATTTGGGGTCGTTGCCGATTACGGAATTGGCGGCAGGGGTGCTGGAACGGCTGCGCGACGAGACTGGTTGGTCGACCCATCTGGCCATCCTGCAGGGGCGATCGATCCTGTATCTCAGCCGCTTTGGCAGCCGTCATGTGCTGACTCGCAACGTCACGGTGGGCAGCTTGCTCCCAGCTCACACGACTGCGCTGGGGCGGGTGATGTTGTGCGATCTTGAGCCGGAAGTGCTGCGTACGATGTACGCTGACGATCTGTTGGGCGGGGCAAAGGCGTTCGCGCAGTTTGCCGCCAGACTGCGCGACGACCGTGCGCGCGGCTTTGTTGCAGGGCCTGGCTATCACGAACCCGGTATTCAGGTCGTTGCGGCCCCGGTGCGCGATGCGTCGCTGCGGGTGGTGGCTGCGATCAACGCGGTCGCCGTCGAGCAGCCGGACAATGATCTCGCGAGCATCACGAGCGCAGTGGTGACCGCGGCGCACGAGCTCTCGCGCATGCTGGGCGCACCGCATGTCCTGCCGAACATGCACGAACCTTTCCTGGAGAAGCAGTTATGACATTTTGCGGTATCGACAGCGTGACCTTCGGTGTCAGCGACATGGCTGAGGCGCGGCGGTTTCTCGAAGACTGGGGCCTGGAAAACAACGGCAGCAGTGACGATTGCCTGCGCTATCGCACGCGTGATCGCACCGATGTGCTGGTGCGCCATACGGCGGATCCCGTGCTTCCGCCTGCCATGCAGGAAGGCGCAACGCTGCGTCAGGTAACTTGGGGCGTCGCGGATGCAGGTGCGCTCGCAGCTTTGCAGGCTCGGCTTGGGACGGACGGCGCACTAGCCGATCCTAGTGGTCTTTCGCACGCCTTCCGTGTCAGTGTCCGCGTTGCGGTTCAGGCCGATGCGCAGGACGTTAACGGCCCCGGCATCACACGGCGTGTCGATGCGCGCTCACCTGTTTACGAGCGGGCAATTCCCATCTCGATCGGTCATGTCGTACTGTTCGTCGACGATCTTGATGCGACCATGGACTTCTTTGTCGGCAAGCTTGGCTTCGCGATCAGCGATTCTTACCCCGGTCATGCCGCCTTTCTTCGGGCGCGAACCCCAGGCCCGCACCACGATGCGTTCGTACTGCGCCGTCCCGGGAAACCCGGGCTCAACCATGTCGCCTTCACCGTCAGCAATATCCACGAAGTGTTCGGCGGTGGATTGGCGATGAGCCGCAAGGGTTGGGAAACCGACATCGGACCGGGCCGTCACCCGATTTCCTCGGCCTATTTCTGGTATTTCAAAAGCCCGTTCGGCGGCAGCCTGGAATATTATGCCGACGACGACTGGTGCACCGAGGCGTGGCAGCCCAGCGATTTCGAGCGGAAGCCCGAACTGTTCGCCGAATGGGCAGTGGCCGGTGGCATCGACGGCAACACCCGGCGCCAGTCCCGCGCCGCCTGATATCCTTGATCCGACCACGGAGCGACCATCATGACCGATACGATCGACGCAACCCGCAAGAACGCCATAGTGCCTGAAGGCCGCACTCTGTCCGACTGGATAGAAAGCCGAACTGCACGCTACGAAACACGCAACCTCGACTGGAACGCGCTCAAATTCCAGGCGGATTACGACCCCAAGTACAAGCGCGCGCAAATGCGCTATGTCGGCACCGGCGCGACCGGCGTTTCCGCCGACAGCAATACGGTGCCGGCCGAACATTTCACCTTTTCCACCATGGTGTTGCCCGCTGGTTGTGAAGGTCCGCTGCATCTGCACGACGATGTGGAGGAGGTGTTCTTCATCCTGAAGGGCAACAAGGTGAAGCTGATGTTCGAAGCCAATGGCGAATATTGCGAAACCTATGTGAAGGAACGCGATCTCGTCTCTGTTCCCGCCGGGGTCTACCGCGGGCTGATCAACGAAGGCATCGAGGAGGCGCTGATGATCATCTGTCTTGGCACCAGCGTGCCGGAAACGCCGACCTATCCACCGGAACACCCGCTGTCGAAGATCAAGCGTGTAAAGACCTGAGCGCGTGCCGTCAGACCTGTATCTGGAACCGCCGCTTTCCCTGGTGGCCGTAGGGGATGAACAACGCATCGCTGTACGGCAGGCAGGGGGCGGCGATGGCACGCCCTTGGTGCTGCTGCACGGGATCGGTTCCAATTCCAGCGCCTGGGCCGGGCAATTCGCCGGGTTTGCGCCCACTCGACGGGTGATCGCTTGGAATGCACCCGGATATCCGGGCAGCACGCCGCTAACTGCGCGATCGCCAACCGCCGGGGATTACGGCACACGCGTGATTGCGCTGCTGGATGCATTGGATATTGAGCGCGCGGTGCTGGTCGGCCAGTCGCTGGGCGCCATCATGGGCACGGCGGCAGTATTGCTCCAGCCCGAGCGGTTCGTTTGCGCCGTGCTTGCAAGCCCAGCCAGCGGCTATGCGACGCCCGAGGGTGCTCCAATCCCTGCAAGCGTCGCCGAACGCTTGGACGAAGTGGCGCGCACCGGCCCGGCCGGGCTCGCTGAACGCCGTGCGCCACGGCTGCTGACCGAGCGGGCATCCCCCGAAGCGCGCGCCATCATCCACCGTGTGATGAGCGAAGTGACGGTGGAGGGGTATGCACAGGCTTCCCGCATGCTCGCCCATGCCGATCTGACAAGCGACGTTGCACGCTTGCGGATCCCAACGCTGGTGATGTGGGGAGACGAAGATATCGTGACGCCCCCCGCTGGATGCGCGCGGATCGCGGCAGCGGTGCCGGGTGGGCAGCACCGTGTGATCCCTCGCGTAGGGCATGGTTTCGCGACGGAAGCGCCGGCACTGTTCAACGCAGCACTCGCCGATTTCCTGTCGCAGATCGAAGATTGAGAAGGACGTACCATGGATCTGGGACTTCGTGACAAGACCGTATTGGTCACCGGCGGATCTTCGGGGATCGGGTTGGAGACGGTACGCCAGTTCTTGAAGGAAGGCGCGCGCGTGGCGTTGTGTGCCCGAGGGCAGGGGGAGCTACACCGAGCCGCCGCCTCGCTCCGCGGAGAAGGGTTCGGCGACGATCGTATCCTGTCGATGGCGGCGGATGTGCTGGATCAGGACGCGGTTTCGCGGTTGGCCGAAGCGGTGGAAAACAAGTTCGGTGGGCTCGACATCCTTGTCGCCAATGCCGGACAGGCGCGCATTTCCACCTTCGCTTCGACACTGGATGCGGATTGGGAGGCGGAACTTCATCTGAAGGTCTTCAGTGTCGTTCGCCCGGTTCGTACCTTCCTGCCGATGCTGCAGGCCAGCGATGCTGGCGCGATCGTCGTCGTCAATTCGCTGCTGGCGCGCCAGCCCGAACCGCATATGGTATGTACGTCGGCGGCGCGCGCTGGCGTGCAGAATCTGGTGAAGTCGCTGAGCGTCGAGCTGGCGCCGCGGGTTCGTGTGAATTCGATTTTGCTCGGCACCGTCAACAGCGGCCAGTGGGAACGTCGCTACAAGGAGCGCGCACGGCCTGGCCAGAGTCTGGACGATTGGCTCGCCGAACTTGCCGCTGAAAAGCACATCCCAGTGGGACGGTTCGGCCGCCCCGAGGAGCCTGCTGCAGCGATCGTCTTTTTGTCGGCGCCAATCTCGGGTTTCACGACCGGGGCCGCATTGGAAGTGGCGGGCGGCGTCTCCCGCTTCGCCTGATTTTCCCTTTACCTCCGGACACCATCCCATGAGCGTCATTAAAGGTACCATCGACTTGGCCGGACGTACCGTCCTGGTCAGCGGCGCGGCGCGCGGTCTGGGTGCGGCCTTCGCCGAGGCGTGCGGCCGGGCGGGGGCTCGGGTGATCATCGCCGACATCCGTACTAATCTGGCCCAGGAAACGGCGCAGGGGCTCTGCGGTGAGGGGCTGGACGTTGCGAGTTATGCTGTCGATCTTGCGGACCCGGGATCGGTCGAGCAACTCGGCGCGGACATCGTGCGCGATTATGGTTGCCTGGACGGACTGCTCAACAATGCCGCGTTGGCGACCGGCATTGGGGGAAAAGGTCTGGACGAGATCGACATCGAGACGTGGGACCGCGTGATGACGATCAACGTACGTGGCACCTGGCTGATGACCAAGGCCTTCGCACCGCTGCTCAAGGCATCCAGCAGGGGCGGCCGGCTGGTCAATTTGGCGTCGGACACGGCATTGTGGGGGGCGCCTAACCTGCTGCACTATGTGAGCAGCAAGGGTGCCGTGATGGCCATGACCCGCTCGCTATCGCGCGAGCTCGGCCCGTTTGGCGTTACGGTGAATGCAATTGCGCCTGGCCTCGTACGGGTGGAGGCAACCGACTACGTGCCGGAAGAGCGCAAACAATTGTATGTCGACCGTGCCGCAATTCCCCGTGCCCAACTGCCGGCGGACGTAGTCGGCACCGCCGTGTTCCTTTTGAGCGACGCATCCGGCTTCGTATCGGGGCAGGTGATCCCAGTGAACGGCGGCTTTATTGCGGCCTGAGCGCGGGGATCGCAGACGGTAAGAGCCATCGGCTGAGGGGGATGCAAAACCGTTCAAACCTCCCACCTTCGAAGGCCGCTGACCATGTTCCAGCGTTCTGGTTTCAACAGAG
This sequence comes from Sphingomonas sp. PvP055, assembly GCF_040546365.1. Lineage (NCBI taxonomy): Bacteria > Pseudomonadati > Pseudomonadota > Alphaproteobacteria > Sphingomonadales > Sphingomonadaceae > Sphingomonas > Sphingomonas sp. PvP055. The sequence goes on along the minus strand of NZ_JBEPNS010000001.1, from coordinate 2,841,751 downwards.
TTGGGCAATGCTTTGCCAAGGCGGAGGTGCTCGTTACTGTTCGACCATCCTCAGATCGGCACACGATAAGACGTCGAGATCTGCGGGAGTGGGGGAATGGTCAGAGTGCCCTGTTATCTTTCTACATCAACGGGGCAAATCGACTGCGCATGCCCACGAGGATGGTGCCGGTTGCAGGAATCGAACCCGCGACATCCAGTTTACAAAACTGGCGCTCTACCAACTGAGCTAAACCGGCCCGGAGGACGCCGTCCTCGCGCGCATTCCATGCGTCAAGACACGCCGAAGGTCCAGCCCTCTGTGCGCGCGATCGTGCGCGTCATTGCTGGCGGGTTCCACAAATCGTCGCGGGTGGCGTTCGCGCGCAGCCACGCCGCGGTCAGGATCGCGTCGGTCGCGTGATCGGTGTAGCGTGGCATCGGCAGGTGCGGCGCACTGCCGATCGCGGCGAGCGCGGAGTCGAGCGCGGCAGCGTCGCGCACCTTGCTCAACCCCTTGCGGAGACCGGCGGCGCGCGCGGCGATCGTCGTGTAGATTTCCACGACGCAGGGCCCGTGCTGCGGCGCGGGGTCGAATGGCCACACCGGGATCGCCGGATCGAGATGGTGGAGCAGCCGCATTCCGGCGAAACTGGCCTTGGCCACCTGTGCCGCGCCGATCGCGTCATAAACGGTCGAGGCCTTGCCGCCGCCGTTGGCGTTAAAATGTGCTTCACATCGCCGGTAGTGCAGAAAGTGCGCTTTTACACCGTCCGCCGCGCCGAGGTAGAAATGCCGCCCCCGGCGCGCTTCCAGGAAGGACGCTGCGCCCAGGTCCGCATCGGTGCTGTGCCGATCGACATAGGCCCATAGCGCGCGCGGATCCGTGGCGTCGGTTTCCCCCGGTAGATACGCGCCCCGTTCCACGAACGGTGCGGAAAAGCTGAAATCGAACCCCACCAGCAACGGGTCTTCGGCGCGCTCGTGTAACCAGTGCAGGATGTCGGTCCTGGACCAGACGCCACGCGGCGGCTCGACCAGAACCGGCGCTTCAGGACCGCTTTCGCAAATTGCCAGCGCGATCCCGGGATGACGCAGGCCCTTCGCTCCGGACCAGTCGATCGCGGCGAAGCGCGTGAAGTGACGCGGTGTGAGCGTGCGTCGCGGAGGCGCCGTCACGGTTTCACACTTCCAGACCACGCCGCCAACGCAAATCCGATTCCGGAGCGGATCGTGCTCGGCGCGAGGCCGTCCCGAGCCTGGATTGCAATTCCGAGCAACAGGCCATCGTACAAGGCGACGAGACCCGCAACGTCCGTCGCTGGATCGAGATCGCCAGACTGCACGCCAGCAGTGATGCATCGGTGCAACGCCTGTCGCGTGGCGCAGCGTTCGGAATGCGTCAGCGCTTTGATCGATGCGCTGGCATCGGAGCAAATCGTTGCTGAAAGCGTGACCATGCATCCCTTTGGATGCGCTTCCCCAGTCTGAACCGTAGCCGACGCCAAAAGAGCCTGTTCAAGCCGCGCACGCGGCGGCAGACGTTCGTCGTCGAGCGCGCTGATGACACCACCGTGAAGGCCGAGATAGCGAGTCAGTGTCTCGCGAAACAAGGCTTCCTTCGAACCGAAGGCCGCGTAGAAACTTGCCGAGGAAATGTCGCCCATCGCGTGCCGCAACTCGGCCAGCGACGCGCCTTCATACCCGTGTTCCCAGAACAAGTGCATCGCGCTGTCCAGCGCTGCGCTTCGGTCGAAACCGCGCGGTCGTCCGCTCCGTGCCATAACTCTCCGTTTCCAGATTTGTGGACTAAGCGATCCATTATTCGTTGACAAGCCGCGCTGGGTCGTCGAACGAACTGGACCAGTCGATCCAGAAGTGAGTATGCCGTGCATTCAAGATCAAGTCAGACCAGCGACGGCGCGCGGGAGACGCTCCCGATTTCCGCGTTGCTGGCATTGGCGATGACCGGCTTTACCGCGATTCTCACCGAGACGCTGCCAGCCGGGTTGCTGCCGCATATGGCTGCGGGGTTGGCGGTATCGGAGCCGCTCGCCGGGCAGACGATCACGGTCTATGCGGTCGGATCGGTGCTCGCGGCGATTCCACTGACGCTTTACACGCAGGGGTGGCGGCGCAAGCCGACGTTGCTCGTCGCGATCTTCGGCTTCCTGATCTTCAATTGCGTGACCGCCGTCTCGACCTCCTACGCGCTGACCTTGTTTGCGCGGTTCATGGGCGGTGTCGCGGCAGGGCTCGGTTGGGGGATCATCGCGGGCTATGCGCGGCGGATGGTCGTCCCGCAGTTGCGCGGTAAGGCTTTGGCGATCGCGATGGTCGGGACGCCGATCGCGCTGTCGATCGGCGTTCCGTTGGGTGCAATGCTGGGCACCACGCTGGGCTGGCGCGCGGCGTTCTGGCTGATGTCGGTCACGACGGTGACGCTGATCGGCTGGGTGCTGTGGCAAGTTCCGGACTTCCCCGGACAACCGGCGGAGCAGCGCTTGTCGATCGCGCGGGTGTTCCAGATGCCGGGGGTTCGCACGGTCCTCCTCACACTGTTCGCGTGGATCACCGCGCACAACATTCTCTATACGTATATCGCGCCGGTCGCGGCGCTGGCTGGAATTCAGCAGCGGCTCGACCTGTTGCTGCTCGGGTTCGGGCTTGCCGCGCTGGCGGGGATCTGGATCACGGGGGTCTTGATCGACCGCGCCTTGCGGCCGCTCGTGCTGGGCAGCCTGACGGTGTTCGCGGCGGTGGCGGTGGCGTTCGGGGTGTTCGCCGCCGTACCCGAAACGACGATCGTCGCGACGCTGCTGTGGGGGCTGTCGTTCGGCGGTGCGGCGACGCAACTTCAAACCGCTTTGGCCGATGCTGCGGGCGAAGGCGTCGACCTTGCCAATGCGATGCTGACCACGGTGTGGAACGGTGCGATCGCCGCGGGCGGGATCGTCGGTGGCGTGATCCTGGAGCGTTCCGGCGCAGGATCGCTCGCCTGGGCCGTTCTCGCGCTCACGCTGGTCGCGCTCGTGCTTGCGTTCAGCGCGGATCGGTTCGCCTTCAAGCCCGGTCCGAGGGCTTTCACCTAATGTGCGGAACGCGCGCCATACCGGAGAACATTTTGATGAAAGCCTATCAGATTGGCAGCCAGAACGGCATCGACGGGCTCGTTCCGACGACACGCGCCACGCCGGTCGCGGGGCCTGGCGAAGCGCTGGTCGCGCCGCGGCTCGTCGGCCTGATCAGCCGTGACGTCCAACTCCTCCGCGGCACCTACGGGCCACGTCAGTCGGAAACCCGCATCCCGATGTCCGAAGGGGTTGGCGAAGTCGTGGCGGTCGGCGCAGGCGTCACCGAAGTCGCGGTCGGCGACCGCGTCGTCTGCGGTCATTTCGCCACGTGGCACGACGGGACGTTTCGGTCGGACGTCTTTGCGCACGACATCGGGATCACGCACCATGGCTGGCTGGCCGAGCGTGTCCTCTTGCCCGCCGCAGCGCTGATCCGGGTGCCCGACGCCCTCGCCGACGCCGACGTCGCTGGGCTTGCCTCGGCCGGGCTGACCGCTTGGAATGCGCTTGTCGAGGTTTGCAAGGTCAAGGCCGGCGACACGGTGCTGTGCCTTGGCACAGGCAGTGTGTCGCTTGCCGCGTTGAAGATCGCCAAAGCGTATGGTGCCAAGGTCGTCATTACATCGTCGCAAGACGCAAAGCTCGAGACGGCGCGGAGCCTGGGTGCGGACATGACGGTCAACTACCGTACGTCGCCAGATTGGGCGGCCGACGTGATCGCGCAGACCGACGGCAAGGGAGCCGACATCGTGATCGAGACGGGCGGCGTCGATACGCTGGGGCATTCCATCGCGGCGGCGGCAACCAACGGCCGGGTCATCGTCATCGGCGTTTCACCGGGCGAGGGGCCCGCCATCCCTGATTATCTGTCGCTCATCCTGAAGAACGTGACGATCCGTGGGATCGCCAACGGCAGTCGTGCGATGTTCGTCGATCTGCTCGACGCGATGGTCGCGCACCGGATGACGACCGTGGTGGACCGGACCTTCGCGTTCGATCAGGCGCCGGAAGCGGTCCGCTATTTCGCGGCGGCGGACCATCTTGGGAAGGTAATGATCGCGTTGTGAATCGAACGGCGGGAACGGAACGGCGGGGAACGGTCAGGATGGGGGCATGATGGTCTCGACCGCCGTCCGCCGACCGCATCCCGTCAGTCGTCCCCCCAGATCGCCTTTCCCTTCCAGGCGCCATCCAGCGCGAGGGTGCGGAGTTCATCGGTCAGGATCTCGACCCAACTCCCCGCCAGGGGACTGTCCCGCAGTTCGCGCAGGGTCGCGACGCCGACATGCGACCGGAGCGACGGACGCTCGATCTGGTGCGACGTCACAATTCCTGCGTCGACTGCGGGCTGAATGGCGAGCTGCGCGGTGATCGAATAGCCCAAGCCGTCCGCCACTAGCTGGCGAGTTAGCGCAACACTGTCGATTTCCATGATGACCCGCAGCCGCACGCCGTTCTGGGTCGCCATTTGTTCGATCAGGCGGCGGTTGCTGTGGGGCAGGGCCGGGAGGATCAAGGGGAGATCGGCAAGGTCGACGAACCGCAGCGTGCGCGGCGGTTCACCGGGCGGCGCGACCAGCACCATCGGCTCGCTGAACAATGGCCGGACCTCGAACGCTTCGAGCAGCGGCTGATTGTAGACGACCGCCGCCTGCACGCTGCCGTCCAGCAACCATGCCTGGAGCGAGGTACTCAGGCCTTCGCGAACGTGGAGCATCGCCTTGGGCCATCGCGCGCGGAACCGCCGCACCATGTTCGCTCCAACCGCCAGGCCGATCGCCGGGGTCAGCCCGACCGCGAGGTGACCGCGTTCCTGCGGATCGTCGTCCCGCACATATTCGCTCGTGCCGTTCAAATAGTGGAGCATCATCTCCGCCCGATCCAGCAGTCGTGCGCCCGCAGGCGTCAGGACGACGCCACGCGCGTGCCGGACGAACAGCGCGACCTTGAGCTCCTCCTCCAGCTTGGCGACGTGCCGACTGAGCGCGGGTTGCGCAATGCGCAGCTTCTCGGCTGCTCTGCTGAAGCTGCCGGTATAGGCGACGGTGGAAAAGGTACGCAGCTCGCGAATGTCCATAAGACGTTACTTAGGCCCTTTCGGGCGCGGCGTCATACCGAATGCGCCGGGGGTGGTTGCGGGGTCGATCAGCGGGCGGGAGACGTCTGGGCGGACAAAGGGACCAGTCCGCTGTTTCGCAACGGCAAAACTGCGGCCGGCGAGGTCAGGTAGCGCAGCAAACGGGCCCCCGCTTCGGGATTGGGCGCGCGGGCACCGACGAAGGCGGTCAGGATGGAGCGATGCTGCAAGGCAGGCGGCAACGGACCGACCACGGTCAGGCCGCGGATGTGCAACATCTCGCTGCATTGGGAAAAGGCGATGTCCACGTCGCCCGCCACGGTCGCCTTGGCGATTCCGACCTGCCGCGCGACGCGGGCCATCTGCCGGGTGATCCCCAGCTTGGGGAACATCGTGCGGGTGACATAGTCCCCGCTAAGGCTGTTCGAATAGCCGACCGACCGCGCCGCCAGCAGCGCACGACGGACCTCGGCGGATGTGTCGATCTTCGGTGCCGGACGGTTGGCGGGCACGACGACGCAAATCGGCGAGGCGGCCAACGGGACGACGCTGCCGGGAAGCGCGTGACCACTCGCGACGAGGCCGTCGATCACCTTCGCCTCGGCGATGACGACATCGGTCGCCTCACCGGCTGCCACGGCAGGACCGATATCAGCGGAGCGATCGATCTTGATCGCCAGCGTGTCGCCACTGCGAGTCTGATAGTCGCCGCGCAGCGCATCCAGCGCGACCGCGATCGCGCCGGAGGCGTGGACCTTGACATCGCCTGCCATCGCACTGGAGGGAAAGGCGATCCCGGCCAGGGCCAGCACGGGCACCAGCACCCGGATCATCGCGGTGCCGCCGGTACGATCGGCAGGACGATCATCGAGGGGTGCGCAGGATCGTGCAGGATCGCCGAATGCGCGACTTGCTGGCGGGTGTGATGCTGGATCGGTTCGCCGGTATTAGGATTGACGTCGAACTTCGGGAAATTGCTGCCGGCGATGTCGAGCCGGATGCGGTGGCCCTTCTTGAACACGTTGCTGGTCGGCGGCACCTCGATCGTCATCGTGTAGGTCTTGCCGGGCGTGAGCAGCGTGGCCTTGTCGAGCGTATCCCGGTAGCGTGCGCGTCGCAGCGCATCGGACAGGATCAGCGCGACCCCATCGGGGTACGCGGCGGAGGCCGGATATTCGTCGATGAGTTTGACCGCGAAATCAGTGTCTTTCACGTCGGTGCGGAAATGCAGCGTGACGCTGACCGGCCCGGTTACCTCGACGTCGCGATCCAGCGGCGCGGTGCTGAAGCTCTTCACGTCGGCGCGCGCATTGAGCGGTCGGGAGTCGGTACACCCCTTGTAGGTCGGCTTGCACCGCTGATCGAACGCCCCGCCGATCCGCGTGTAGATCGTCGGAACCGGATGCGCAGGATCGGCGATGAGCCCGGTGGAGGTCGTGGACGTTGCGGGCGACGAACCGAGCAGGCCGTTGCCCTGGAGATAGAAGGACGTCGGTTTCGCGCGTGCGAGCGGATAGGCGGCTTCGTCGCGCCAGTATCCGCCGTGATAGATCAGGCCCTCCGCCGTGCGGTGGCCGTCGCCGGTGCCCATGACAAATAACCGGACGGGGGAGGCCGGAGTCGTCGGTTGCTCACCCTTTAGATATTGCCGGAACCACGCATCGGCAGCTTCCAGCGGATGGCCTTCGCCGTCCGGACCGAATTCGGCGTCGCCGTTGCGCGATACCGAGCGGCCATGATCCCAGGGGCCGGAAATCATGCGCGTTTCCGACCGGTGCGCCGCTTTCAGCCCAAGATACGCCTTCAGGAACGGCCGCTGCATGTGATCGTACCAGCTGCCGTAAAACAGCATCGGAATGTCGGGATAGTCGCGATAGCGATCGGGATTGATCCCGTAGCCTTTCCAATAGGCATCATAGTCGGGATGCGCGAGCCACTCGCTGAACCAGCGCTGGGCGGGGGGCGAGAAGGCGAGCAGTTTCGCCTGCTCGGCGGCCGGAAGCGCCAGCACCCGGTCATAATCCTTGCGCAACGCCTCTGCCTGCGCCTTCACTGCCGGCTTGTCGGCATTGTCGTGCATCGTCAGGATCGCGCCGAGCGTGTGCGAAAGGTTGTGATCGCCCAGCCACGCGCCCTGGCTCCAGGCGCCGCCACCGTCGTGATAGTCGGTGACCGCATTGATGAGGAACTGCGCCTTCAAGTGCGGCGGCTTGCCAAGCGCGGTGTTGAACTGCGTGTGCCCGCCGTAAGAGATACCATAGGTGCCGATTGCGCCGGTGGACCAGGGTTGCGTCGCGAGCCATTCGACCATGTCATGCCCGTCGCGCGGATCGTTGACGGGGTCGTGCATGTAATAGACGCCCTCGGAATCATTGTTCCCGCGCATGTCGGACGAGACGAAGACATAGCCGTGGCGGGCGAACCATTCGCCCGTCGCCGCCGTATTGTTGGCCTTGCGGCCATACGACCAGCGTTGCAGCACGACGGGGAAGCGCTGCCCCGCCGCCGCGCCCGCCGGCATGTAGAGATCGACGGCAATGCGGATGCCGTCGCGCATCGGAACCATCACCTTTTCCCGGACCGCGATGTCCGTCGGCTGCTGCGCCGCCGGAGCCGTCGATTGCGCGCTGGTCGCAACCGGGGCGGTGACGAGTGCGATCGCCGCGGAGAGGAACAGGTGATGGTGCTTCATGGTCGATATCCCTCGCGACGATCAGTACTTGAAGCGGAAGCCGACCACGAAGGTCCGCCCGACGGCATCGTACAGGTCGAGGTTGGTGTTGGTCGAACTGATCGTATTGTTCGGGTTGATCGGGGGTGCCTGATCGAACAGATTGTTCACGGTCATGAACAATTCGCTGTTGCTCCCACGGCTTCCCCCGCGATTGTCGATGCGGAGCCGCGCCGTGAGGTTCGTATAGAACCGCGACGGAATGTTGTTGAACTCGTCGGCAAGATCCTTCGACGTGTAGAGGACGTTATACTTGCCGCTGCCGACATAGCGTTCCTGGACGACGAGGCTGAACGGGCCTTGCGAATAGATGCCGGTGAACTGCCCGCGCCAGTTCGGCGTGTTGCCCGTGGGGGTTCCGACGTCGCCGGCACGATCGATCGCAATGCCGCCCGCCGTCGACGAGATGAACGTGTCGACGTAATTGGCCAGCACGCGAAGCGACAGGTCGCCCGTCCCGATCCGGGTCCGATAGCCTGCCTCGAAGTCGAGGCCGCGCGTCTTCAGCGAGGCGAGGTTGAGCCGCGGCTGGAGCAGGTTGGTGATCCGGCCGGAGGTCGGATCGCGCGTGATGAGCGCGCAGGTGACGGCCGATCCGGCGAGGCACTGGGTGAGTGTGTCCTGCGCGGTGAGCGTCGTGATCGCGCCCGAGATGTTGATGTCATAAGCATCGACCGAGATCATTGCACCGCGCAGCCATTCCGGCTGGAAGACCACGCCCAGCGTCGTGGTATTGGCGCGTTCGGGCGCCAAATTGGGATTGCCGAGGCCGAACGGCTGGATGTTGTAGCTGATCCCGCCGACGACCGGATCGATGACGGTGGCGAAGCCCTGCGACGGGCCGGTGAACAGCTCGATGATGTTGGCGGCGCGAATGTCGCGCGAGCGTGCCGCACGCAGCCGGGATTTCGGAGGTCGGCTCGTAGGTTGCGCCGATCTTCCACGTGGTGACGCCGCCGCTGGTGCTGTAATCGGTGTAGCGGGCCGCCGCGTTGAGTTCCAGACTGTGGCCGAGCGCGGAATCCTTGAAGAACGGCAACAGGACTTCGCCGAACGCTTCCTTCGTATCGTAGCTGCCGTTGAGTGGCTGCGTGTTGGTCAGGAAATAGCCGCCGGTGAAACCCGTGATCGGGTTCTTGCCGGTCGCGACGTCGTCCGAGACGCCAACCGCTTTTTCCTTGCGATAGCCGACACCTGCGGCGACCGCGACCGCGCCACCCGGCAGGTTGAACAGGTTGCCGGTGACCTGCGCTTCCGCGACGCGCTGCGACAGGCGCAACCGGTTGTAAAGATCGCCGTGGACATAGGCTTTTGCTGCCGCGGACGGGCTGTCCTCGCCCAGGATGTTAAGCGGCACGCAACCGTCGGACGGGTTGGTCAGGGTCGACCGGCAGACGATCGCGCCCGTGCCCGGATTCCGCACGGCGTCGAGCGCCTGATAGAATTTCGAGAGGACGATGTTGTTGCGGCTGCGATAGATCTGTGTGGTCTGGCCGCCCTCGCCATGGACCGACCATTTCCAGCTGCCGCCGAAGCTGCCCTTAGCACCGAAGGCGGTGCGCCAGGTGTTGTTGGTGTTCTCCGGCGAGATGATGCCCAAGCCGCGACCGTAATAGCCGATCGGCAGCGTCGTCACGCCCGCCGTGACCATCCGTGCCCGGACGGAATCCGGGAGGAACGGATTTTCCCGCCGGATCGTCAGGCCGTTGCCGAGGAAATAGGGATATTGGCTGCCGTAACGCGAATGGGTGTGCGCCAGCGAAAGTTCGGCGAAGACATTGATATCGCTGGTAACGTCATAATCGGAGTGCAGGAACCCGACGACCCGCTCGAGCGGCGCGAGCAGCCCGACGCGCGGCAGGATGTTGGGGCCGTTGCCGCCCGACATGCGCTGGCTTAGCGTGTTGGCATATTGGCCATAGCCGAATTGGGTTGGCGTACCGTCCCGCGCGAAATCCAAGCCGCGCAGCGGGCCGGAGGTGACGAGGCCACCCCAGCTCGCGACCGAAATCCGCGCATCGGGAATGCGGATGAAGCGCGGCGCGCCGCCGGGGTTGGGAATGACCTGATACGGAACCGCATTCCAACCGCGATCCGTAATCGGATCAGTGTCATACGCGAGGATGCCCTTGTCGTTGGCATATTCGACCGACCCGATCAGATGGCCGCGACCGCTGGAGAAGCCGGTGCCGAAGGCGATGGATGCGGCCAAGCTCTGCGCGTCGCCGCGCTGCGAAATGCCGCTCTGCACGCTGCCCTTTACCCCGGTGAAGCGCGTATCCAGCACGAAGTTGACGACGCCCGAGACCGCGTCCGACCCATAAGCCGCCGATGCGCCGCCGGTGACGACGTCGACACGCTGGATCAGCGCCTGGGGAAGGAGGTTGACGTCGGTGGTGCCCGACCCGCCGGACGGAACGAAACGGCGTCCGTCGAGCAGGACGAGGGTGCGCGATGGGCCGAGGTTACGCAGGCTGAGGTAGTTCTGCCCGCCGCTGTTGGTGGTCGACGCCTGCGATTGCGGCTTCTGCGAACCCGCGAACGATGGCAGTTCGTTGAGCGCAGTCGCGATCGTGGTGGGGGAGGAGGCGGAGAGCTGTTCCGCGCCGACGACGGTCACCGGCGTTGGCGCGGTCGACCCGTCGCGGACAACGCGCGATCCGGTCACGACGATATCGCCGCCGCCGACGTCGGGGGCGGCCTGTTCCTGGCTTACCGTGTCGAGCGCGGGCGGGGGCGCGGCTTCGGGGGCGCTCAGCGAGGGTGGGGTGACTGTCTGTGCGCCGGCTGATCCGGCGAAGGCGATAGCCAGGATGCTGCAACCAAGCAGGCGGAACGACTTAGCGCGCGATCGTTGTGAGACGGACAGACCCATCGAAACATACCCTCCATGAACGAGGCCGCTCTTCGGGCGGCACTTCTGAAGGCTGGGTAGGCCGTGGATACAGCTAGATCAAAAACCGTTTCAACATAGCTAACCATCCATTTTCGGCATTGGTCGAAAATCCGAGGTAACTCGATCTATTATGCCGTGCCGGCATAGGATGGCATATCGAAACGGTTTTTGATCTAGATATCGATCCCGCCTAGGACCTCCGGACAGACCAGGCCAAGGCCTTGTGTGGAGAAGGGCCGATCGCTTGTACGCAGCCGCCAAGAGCCTGCGGCAGACTGGCGTGTCGGTCGGAGAGGACAGTCTTGAAACACCTGAAAGAGCTGCACGTTCAAGTATTGATCGCCCTGGTTGCGGCGGTCGTGCTGGGGATTGTTGCGCCGCAGTGGGCGGTTGCTTTTCGCCCGCTTGGTCAGGCCTTTATCGCCCTTCTCAAGATGATGCTCGCCCCGATCATTTTCCTGACCCTGGTGCATGGGTTGACCCATGTCTCCGACATGCGCGCGCTTGGCCGTATGGGCATCAAATCGCTGGTATATTTCGAAGTGGTCAGCACCCTGGCGATGGTCGTCGGACTGGTGGCGGTCAATCTGCTGCAGCCCGGCGTCGGTTTGCATGCCACCAATCTGGTCGAGCCCGATGCGGCGGTGGCGGCGGGGAAGGTGAACGTTACCGATTTCTTCCTGCATATCATTCCGAATACGCTCGTCGGGGCGTTTGCCACCGGCGATATCCTGCAGGTTCTGCTCGTTTCGATCCTCGCCGGGGTCGCGATCAATCGGGTGTGCGGGCCTAACTCGTTGACGGTGCGCGGGATTGAGGAAGCGCAGGCGGTCCTGTTCAAGATGCTCGGCTTCTTGATGAAGCTCGCCCCGCTCGGCGCATTTGGCGCGATGGCGGCGGCGGTGGGTAGCTATGGCGGGGCAACGCTCCTATATCTGCTCAAGCTGATCGGCGTTTATTATCTTGCGTCGTTTGTGTTCGTTTTTGTCGTGTTTTGGACCATTTCGTGGTCGATTGGCCTACCGTTTCTAGCGGTTTTGCGCCTGATTAGCGACGAAATGCTGCTGGTTTTCGGCACCGCATCGGGCGAAGTCGCCTTTCCCCGGCTGCTCGAGAAATTGAAGCGCAGTGGCTGCGATGATGTCGTCGTCGGGTTCGTGCTTCCCGCCGGATATAGCTTCAATCTGGATGGCACCTCGATCTACATGGCGGTCGCGATCGGCTTCATCGCGCAGGCGACCGATACGGCGTTCTCGCTGTGGCAACAGATAGGGTTGCTCGCGATCCTGGCGCTGACGTCCAAGGGCGGCACGACCGTTGCAGGCGGGGCGTTCATCAAGCTGGCGGCGACGTTGCAATCGGTGCGATCGCTCCCGCTGGGTGGGCTGGGCCTGTTGTTCGGGATCGACCGGATCATGGCGACCGCCACCGCGCTCACCAACATCGTCGGCAATACGATCGCGGTGTTCTTCATCGCGCGCTGGGAAGGCGGGTTCGATCCCGATGCCTTTGCCCGCGAGACCGGGCAGCAGCCGGGTCGCAGCTGGGTGCGCGGCCCTGCCGTGCCGATCGCGCGCGCCACCCCTTCAACACTCCCTAGTCCAACCAAAGGTCCCGCATGAACCGCCTTCCGCCCGTTACCCCCGAGACGCTGACCGATGCGCAGCGCCCCGTGTTCGATGCCATCGCCACCGGCCCGCGCAAGGGCGTGCGGGGGCCGCTCGCGATCTGGCTGCACCGGCCCGAACTGGCGCAGGCCGCGCAGGCGTTGGGGCAATATTGCCGCTATGACAGCAGCGTCCCGGCGCGCCTGTCCGAGCTGGTGATCCTGTCGATGGGGCGGCACTGGCTCGCCGAGTACGAGTGGGCCGCGCACAAGCCGTTCGCGCTGGAAGCCGGGCTGAGCGAAGCGGTGATCGATGCGATCCGCGACGGACGCGATCCGCCGTTCGAGAGCGAGGACGAGCGCCTCGTCCATCGCTTCGTCCGCACGCTGCATGCCGAACGCGGCATTCCGGACGAACTCTACCAGGCGCTCGCCGCGACGCTGGGGGAAACCATGCTCGTCGATCTGGTCGGGATCGCCGGATATTACACGCTGATTTCCATGACCATCAAAGTGTTCGATGTGCCGCCCCCCGCCGGCGTCGCCCCTGAACTTCCCACGACCCTCGCCTGAAATGGCATTGCACGCACAAGGAACGCCCATGTCCGAAGAACTCCCTGCCAGCGATCGTCTGCGCGGCAAGGTCGCCATCATCACCGGCGCCGGGTGCGTCGGCCCCGGCTGGGGCAATGGCCGCGCCGTCGCGGTCCTGTTCGCGCGCGCGGGCGCCAAGGTGTTCGCGGTCGACCGCGATATGTCCGCGATGGACGAGACGCTGTCGCGCATCCGCGCGCATGGCGGCGACGTGACCGCGCATGCCTGCGACGTGACCGCCAATGACGCGGTCGAAGCGATGGTTGCGGCGTGCGTCGCGGCTTATGGCCGCGTCGACATCCTCGTGAACAACGTCGGCGGCAGCGCCGCGGGTGGCGCGGTCGCGCTGTCCGAGGACAAGTGGAACGCGCAGATCGACCTCAACCTGAAAAGCGTGTTCCTGACCTGCAAGCATGCCATCCCGGAAATGGAGAAGGCCGGGGGCGGCGCGATCGTCAACACCGCGTCGACCTCGGGGATCCGCTTCACCGGATCGCCGCAGGTCGCTTACGCCGCGACCAAGGCGGCGGTGATCCAGCTCGGCCGGGTGACGGCGGTGGAATATGCGCCGCGCGGTATCCGCGTGAACACCGTGGTGCCGGGCCAGCTTCACACCCCGATGGTGGAGGCGCGGCTGGCCGGGCAGCGGACCGGCGGGAATATCGATGCGTTGCTCGACAGTCGGTTGAAGCGGATCCCGCTCGGCTTCATGGGCGATGGCCGCGATACCGCTTATGCCGCGCTGTACCTCGCGAGCGACGAAGCGCGCTTCGTGACCGGCACTGAAATCGTGGTCGATGGCGGCATGACCGCACGCTGCGACTGAGCCGATGCGCCCGCCGATGCCCTTGCCCGTCAACCGCCGCCGCGTGATCGCGGTGGGTCTGGTCGCGGAAGCGGCATCGGCGGGCCGCCGGATTGCCGTGCGAAAGATCCCATGATGACCGATCGCGCCATTCCGGCGAGGGCCGCGTTGCTGCGCTGCATCCGCGCGGTTTGCGAGCGCGCGGCGGCGGCACAGGCGGCGCTGGTCGACCACGCGCAGCGGCTTTACGCGTGATGGAGGCGCCCGCCGCCTTTCCCTGGACACCGTCCTTGCGCGTACCCGATCCTGCCGTGCGCGTGCTCGATCCGCGGTTCGAACGCTATCGCCTGCCGCATGCCCGGCTGGAGCGGCTGGGGGGCGGGATGCGCTGGGCGGAGGGGCCGGTGTGGTTCGGCGATGGCCAGTTCCTGCTGCTGACCGATCTGCCCGAGGATCGCATTCTGCGCTGGGATGCGGTGACGGGCGCGCTGACGACGTTCCGCCAGCCCGCCGGAAAGGCGAACGGCCTGACCCGCGACCGGCAGGGGCGGCTGATCGCGTGCGAACATGGCGAGCGCCGTGTCACGCGCACCGAATATGACGGCCGCATCACCGTGCTGGCCGACGCCTTTGCCGGCGAACGGCTCAATTCACCCAATGACGTGGTGGTCGCCGCCGACGATGCGGTCTGGTTCACCGATCCGCCGTTCGGGCTGGCCAGCGACTATATGGGGCGGCGCGGCGCGGCAGCGTTGACCGCCAACGTCTATCGCCGCGATGTCACGGGACGTCTCGTTTGCATGGCGGAGGACCTGGAAGGGCCGAACGGCCTGGCGTTCTCGCCCGACGGCACGACGCTGTACCTCGTCGAATCGCGCGCGCGGCCGTGCCGCATCGTCGCTTATGCCGTCGGGGTCGACGGTGCCTTGTCCGACCGTCGTGTCCTGATCGACGCCGGGGAAGGGCGCCCCGACGGGCTGCGGATCGATGCCGACGGCAATTTGTGGTGCGGCTGGGGCGGCGGCGCGGGGCTGGACGGGGTGCGCATCTTCGCGCCGGACGGCACCGCGATCGGCCACATCGACTTGCCCGAACGCTGCGCGAACCTGTGCTTCGGCGGCCCGCAGGGGAACCGCCTGTTCATGGCCGCCACCGGCTCGCTCTACGCGCTCTACGTCAACACCATGGGGGCGCAATGGGCCCCTTTCGAAGGAGAGTATCAATGACGATCAAACGGATCATCGCGATGACGATGGCGACGGCTGGGCTCGGGGTTTCGGGCGCAGCGGCGGCCGAGGACGTCCATGTAATCGCCACCGGCGCGCTGCAGGGGGCGATGAAGACGCTCAAGCCCGCGTATGAAAAGAAGACCGGCAACACGCTGGTGATCGCCTGGGGGCCGTCGTTCGGCACCTCGCCCGAAGCGATCCCGGAGCGGATCCGCAACCGCGAGCCGATGGACGTGACGATCGGCACCGAGGAAACGCTGGATGCCGTGGCGAAGAGCGGCGTGTTCGATCCGACGAGCCGCAAGGTCATCGCGCTGTCGCAGATCGGGATCGCGGTGCCCAAGGGACAACCGCACCCCGACGTTTCGACCGAAGCCGCCGTGCGCCAGGCGCTGCTGTCCGCCAAGCGGGTGGCCTATTCGCAAGGCGCGAGCGGCGTCTACATCAAGACGACCATGCTGCCGAAGCTGGGGATCGCCGACCAGATTGCCGCCAAGACGGTGGTTGCCGAGGGCCGCGAGCTGGTCGGTACGGTGCTTGCGCGGGGTGAGGCCGATATCGGGATGCAGCAGGTCAGCGAGCTGAAGGTCACGCCCGGCGTCGACTTTCTCGGGCCGCTTCCCGCCGGGATCCAGAAGGTCAGCCGCTTTGCCGGGATGGTGAGCAAGGACAGCCGCAATGCGAAGGCAGCGCGCGGGTTCCTCGCCTATCTGGCAAGCGCCGAGGCGCGTCCGCTGATCGAAGCGAGTGGGCTCGATCCGGTGCGGCCGACCAAGCGGCGCTGAGCGACGGTCTTACGGACGGAAACGATGATGACCCGGATCCGCCGCCGCCGATGCGCTGCGATTATGCAGCGACACGGCGGGGCGTATCCGCGGGGGACGCGGCGATGGTGACCGCGGTCGTCCTCTTCGCCCGCCGGGCATCCGCCGGATGACGGCGCGGCGGGGGCGCGATCTGCCCCCGCGCTTCTGCGGCACGTCGCCGCACTGATGGAAAGAGCTTATGCTGAACATTCTCGTCCGCCGATCCGCGGTCGGCCTTGGCGCGTGCGCGGTGCTGGCCGGTACCGGTGCGCAGGCCCAAACCGCTGCCCCTCCGGCGTCCACCGATCCGCAAGTCCTGATCCAGGCGCAACAGCGGCGGATCGACCAGCTGGAGGCGCGATTGCGCACGATGGAAGCGCGGCTGGCGATCGCCCCGGCGCCGGCTATCGCGCAGCCGGTTGCGCCGGTCGCCCCCCAAGTCGCGGCGCCCGTGGTCCCGCCCGTCGCCGCGCGCGTGCCGCCGGTTGCGGTCGCGGACATTCCAGAGCGGGTGGCGCGTCCGCCGGTCGTCCGCATCGTGCAGCGGCTCACCGATTCGGAAGCGTCCCCACCGCCTGCAACCGGCAATGGCGAGAAGGCGGGCGTCGTGTTCGTGAACGGCCTGCCGCGGGTGAATTCGGTCGACGGCCATTGGTGGTTCCGGCCGCGCGGGCGGCTGTTCCTCGATGCTTCCACCACCACCGGCGCGTTTGCGGGGCGGAACATCACCGGCACCACCCTGGGGTCGGCGCGATTGGGGATGGAGGGCGCGGTCGGCAACGTGTCCTGGGCGCTGGAAGGCGAGTTCGCCGAAAATCAGGTCGTGTGGAAATCGGCGTTCGTCAACATCCGCCACCATCTGCTCGGGCTCGAGGCGGACGGGTCGATTGGCAACCGCTTCAACGACCGGACGATGGACGGATCGGTCGGGCTCGGCACGACGCCGTTCACCGATTTCAACACGGTTGCGGCGACGATCCTGCCGCGGCGCGGGTTCTGGGGCGTTGGCTTGCAGGAACGGCTCTACGGCCCGAACTGGCATGCGTCGGTACAGGTGACGGGCGAGGACCCCAACAACATCGGCGATGGCGACGACGGTTTGACCGTCGTGTCGCGGATGCACTGGAACCCGATCAAGTCGAAGGGGCTGACCGTGCATCTCGGCGGCTGGGGCTTCCATGAGCGGTTGGGGGGCGAAACCGGATCGCTGGTTCGGGCGAGTGCGATCGCGGGCGGGTTCAACACGCTGGTCCGCGCGCAGCCGGGGCCGGTCACGGGGGTGGACAGCGACACCGGTTACGGCGCCGAGCTGGCGGTGATCACGGGGCGTTTCTGGACGCAGAACGAATGGGGGCGCCGGACCTTGCACCGCGCCGGCGGCACCGACCTTTCGCACGATGCCTTCAGCCTATCCGCCGGGTGGTTCGTGTTCGGGACGACCTCGCCCTATGACGCGCGGCGGGGCACCTGGGCGCGCGCGCGGATCGAGGATCCGGTGACGACGGGCGGCTGGGGCGCGGTCGCGTTGCGGGCGCGGTACCAGGAGGTCGACTATCGCGGACTGCCGCTGGGCGGGCTGGGACGATCGACCACGATCGGTGGCACTTGGTACATCAACAAGATCACGCGCGTCCTGCTCGATGTGACCGACTGGCACATCGCCAATCCCGGCAACGCGCCCGGCAGCATCGATTCGGGGCAGACGGTGAACCTGGGGCTGCAAGTCCAGTTCTGATCGCGCTGGCGCCTAACCGGCGGGAGCCCGTTGCGCGGGCAGGCGATCGGTGAAGGCGATGGCGATCAGGCTGTCGTCTTCCCGGCGCAATTCGATCCAGTGCGAAACCGCAGCGTCGACCGCGTGCACGCTGCAGAGGACGGCGGTGACGCGGTCCCCCAGTTCGATGTTGCCGAGATAGGCGATCCGCCGGGCGTGCGTGGTGAGGGGCGGGTCCAGCCGCCGGAACCACGTCCATTCCGCGCGATCGATGAGCGCGGGGAAAGCGGCGAAGTAGAGGAAATCCGCGCCGTTGAAATCCTCGTGCGGGTTTGGGTCGAGCGTCAGCCGGGCCAGGTCTTTGCGGTCCTCGCGGCGGAACGGACCGTGGTGCTCCCACCCCTGCGCGCGGAAGGGCGGTTGCGGGTCGGCGGGTGGCAACAGGCGGCACGGCCGCGCGACCAGCCCGCGAGTCGCGGATCGATTGCGGCCCGCTTCCCGCCTGCCGACGAACGCGCTGTCCAGCGTCAGCCGCGCGACCGTCTCGTCCTCGACCGAGAGCGTGACGGTGCTGCGGAAACGGCTGCGGCCGGTCCGCGACAGGGTGACGGCGAACGCGAGCCGATCGTGTTCCGCGACCTGGTCGAGCCGCCCGTCTTCCAGCGCGACCCCGGTGAAGGCGGCGTAGAGGCGCGCGCCGCTCGCATCGCGGAAATCGGGGCGATCCAGGCCGTGCGCTTCCGCCAGCGCCAGCCAGTGACGGTGCCCCGCCGCCTTCCACATCCAGCCTTCCGACAGCCCCGCCCGGCAGAGCTCGGGCATGCCGATGCGCAGCGACTCCTGCGCGGCGACAAGGCTGGCGGCGGCGCTGGCGATCATCCCGCCGCAACCATCCGCTGCGCCGGGGCGAGCGACGCTGCGATGTGGTCGACGATGTGCGCGGCGTCGCGCGCCACCGCGTGGAAGCGGCCCGATCCCCAGGTGTTGAGCCAGGGCAGGCCGATGAAATACAGCCCGGGGTGCGCCGAGACGCCGCGATGATGATCGGGATAGCCGCGCGCATCGAACACCGGCGCCTCGATGAACGAGAAGTCCATGCGGAAGCCGGTGCACCAGACCACGCTGCCGATCCCTTCCGCCGCAAGATCGAGCGACAGCGGTTCTTCGGGCGGCGACCAGCACGGCACGTAGGGATCGGCGGACGGTGCATCGATGCCCTCGCGCGCGATATAGCCGTCGATGGTCGCGCGGATCCGGTTGAACGTCGCGTCCGCGCGGTCGAGATGCTCCGACAGGTCTGGTTGGAACCGGACGACGCCCTGGTCGACCCCGGCGAGCATGCCGTACAGCTTCATCCCCTGCGTCGCGAACAGCCGCAGATCGATCTCGCGCCCGCCGTCGCGGCCGGTGAGATAGTGGTTCTCGTTCTGGCGGACCTTTTCGCTCATCGGATGGTCGTCGATCGGCAGGTCGTAATGCCCCATCTCCTCGAGCCATTCGGTCGAATCCTTGCCGCGATATTGGCGCGGCGCGCGCGGCGCATCGCCGACCGCGAGATGGACCTGCCGCCCGGCGAGGTGGAGATCCTCGGCGATCTGGCACCCCGACTGGCCGGAGCCGACCACCAATACGGCCCCATCGGGGAGGGCATCGGGGTTGCGGTAATCGAGCGACTGGATCTGCGTCACGCCGACGGGCATGCCCTGGCCGACCCGCGGGACGATCGGCACGTGATAGCCGCTGATCGCGATGACGACGCGGTCCGCGGTGTAGACGCCGTCGGTGGTCTCAACCAGATAGCCCGCACCCTCCGGCACGATGCGCGTGACCGCCACGCCTTCGCGAATCGGCGGTTTCACCTTCTTGGCATAGCCTTCGATAAAGGCGACGATCTCGTCCTTGACCATGAAGCCGTGCGGATCGGTGCCGCCATGATCGGCGCCATAGTCATAGCCGGGCAGGCGGCAGTGGTGGTTGGGCGTGACCAGGCAGAAACTGTCCCAGCGCTCGTCGCGCCAGCTGTGCCCGATCCGGTTCTTTTCCAGCACGACATGGTCGATCCCCTCTTGCTGGAGCAGATGGCTGAGCGACAAGCCGCCCTGGCCACCACCGACGATCAGCACGGAAACATGGGTACGCGGGACGGGCGTATCGGTCATGGCAGGGTCCTCCTCAGGATTCGAAGCGTTCGATGTGGACCACGGCGTCCGCGCGATCGGCGAAGCGGCGTGCGGTATTGGTGATCTGCTGCGACTGCTGCATCGCGTGGCCGCAGCCCATGCCGTAGCGGGCGCGAACCCGATCGCTGGCTTCCTCGAGCGCGGCGGTGGCGTCGCGCACGAAATCGGCGAGCGGATAGTCGATGCCCGCCGTCAGCCGCTCGGCGATGATGGTCGAGGGCGAGTAGCAGCGTTCGCGGTGGCCATCCGGCCAGCGGACGACGAAGCGCATTTCAGGCATGGATGAAGGGCTCCGATGCGGTAGCGGGACCGCCGATGAAAGGGGTGCCGAAATCCCACACGGTGGCGCTTCCGCCGCCCGTGACGATATTGGCGCGGCGTTCGTCGGTGACGGTCCCGGCGACGGCGGCGGCGATGTCGCGCGCGGCGAAGCGGGCGAGCACGGCGTCGGTGTTCTCCGGTGCGACCGCGAGCACGAAGCCGAAGCTGGGGAAGGCGGTCAGCCAGCGATCGATCGGGACGACAGCGGGGCGGGGCAGGCGATCGAGGTCGATCTCGACACCGACGCCGGACGTCTCCGCCAACATCATCGCGGTGCCGACGACGCCGGCCATGCTGATGTCCTTGCCCGCGCGCAGCAGCCCTTCGGCAGCAAGCGCGGGCAGCAGCGCGAGATCGGCGCGCAGACGTCCGGCGTCGGCGGTGCCGGTGCTGGCATCCCACCACGGAAACGGATCGCGGAACCGGCCGCGCAGATCGGTGACGACGATCAGCGCGTCTCCGGGGCGGGCCGCGAAGCTGGTGACGGGATGCTCCGCTTCCCCCACCACCGCGACGGCGAGTTGCGGCGCGGTCGCCTTGAGGTTGGTATGCCCGCCGACGATCGGTACGCCGTAGCGCGCGGCGGCTTCGCGCATCCCCGCCAGGATCTCGGCGGCCTGCGCTTCGCCCGCGCTCCACAGCGCATCGACCACGGCGATCGCGCGACCGCCCATCGCGGCGACGTCGCTGAGGTTGACCATCACCCCGCAATAACCGGCGAACCACGGATCGGCGGCGACGAAATCGGCGACGAACCCCTCGATCGCGAACAACAGATTGCCGCCGTTCGGGTGCGGGATCACCGCGGTATCGTCGCCGACCGGAACCGCATCGCCGGCGCCGATGCCGAGCTGCGCGATGACCGGCGCGATATCGCATTTATGTGCGACGCCGCGGCTCTCGCGGATCAGCGTGGCGAGGCGCGCCGCTTCGCTCATGCCGCCCGCCGCGCGGCGTGGAAGCCGATCGTGCCGTCGGCGATCGGAGGATAATAGGCGAGATCGGCCTGCATCAGCAGATGCTCGCGGCCATGCAGCGCGAGCTGCTCGATCTTCGCCCAGTGGAGGCGGCGGAACAGCAGCTCGTTGGGCGACTGGACGTGCGCGAAGAAGCGGACGCAGCCCATCGCATGCGCGCTCGACACCGCCAGCCGGATCAGCGCGGGGCCGATGATCCCGACGCGCCGATAGGCCGGTGCGACGGCGAGCCGCGATCCCCACCAGATGCCGGGCGCGCTTTGATGGATGCGCACGGTGCCGATCACTTCGTCCGGCCCGCCCGCGAGCGTGGAAAGCGCGACGATCGTGGTCGCCACCGCATCGGTCGCGTCGCGGTCGTCATGGTCGAATACACCCTGTTCGGTACAGAAGACCTGGCGGCGCAGCTCGGCGGCGCCCGCGGCTTCCCAGCGTTCGCTGGCGAAGCGTACGATATAGTCACTGGCGAGAAAGGGCGGGGGGGCGACGAGGTCCATCACGCGGCTTCCCGCACCGGAAGCAGCTTTTCGAAGGTCGACAGCGCCGAACAGGCGCCGCAGCGCGCGCACCCGGCCTTGACCGATTCCGCGGCAAGCCCGCCATCGCGCAGCATTTGCGCCAGCGGCTGGAGCACCGATGCCATGAAGACGGGATCGGGCGAGGGATGATCCTCGAGCGGCGTGCCGGAAATCGGCACGAACGGCACGATGAACGGATAGACCCCCAGCGCGATCAACCGCGCCGAAATGTCGAGCAACGTCTCGCGCGTATCGCCAAGCCCGGCGAGGATATAGGTCGACACCTGGCCGCGCCCGAACACCGGCACCGCGGCTTCGAACGCGGTCATGTAGCGTTCGATCGGGACGCTGGCCTTGCCCGGCATGATGCGCTGGCGCAGCGCGGGCGTCACCACTTCCAGATGCATGCCGAGCGTATCGATCCCGGCGTCGCGCATCCGGGTAAACCAGACGTCGTCGTTCGGCGGCTCGCACTGGCCCTGGATCGGCAATGCGACGGCGGCCTTCACCGCGGCGGCGCTGTCGCACAACACCGCGGCGCCGCGATCGGTGGCGTTGGGCGTGCCGGTGGTCATCACCATGTGCCGCACGCCATCGAGGGCCACCGCTGCCTTCGCGACTTCGGCAAGCTGGGCCGGGGTCTTGTGCGCCACCGTGCGCCCGGCCGCGAGCGACTGGCCGATCGCGCAGAACTGGCAAGTCTTGGTCCGGCTTTGATAGCGGATGCAGGTCTGGAGGATGGTGGTGGCGAGCACGTCGCGCCCGTGGAGCGTCGCGATGTGCGAATAGGGAACGCCGTCCGCCGTCTGCAGATCGTAGAAGCGCGGGCGGGGCGGGAAGCTGAGCGTGCCGACGCTGCGACCGTCGCACGTCACCTCCACGCTGCCGTCGGCGGCGGGGGCGCTGGCCTTGAACGGGCTGTCGAAGGCGGTGGCGGTGTGCACCGGCACCATCACGGTTATGCCGTCGATCGTCATCGCCTTGTGGTCCGAAGGCCCCGCGCCGCCGCGGCGGCTGGCGACGCCCGCCTTGGGATCAGCCAGCCGAATCCCGTGCGACTGCAGATCGGCGATCATCGATGCCGTCAGGGTGCTGGGTTTCGGTGGCATAAGGGAACTCCCGGTCGGAATGGGCGGCAGGACTTGCGCGGTGGATGGCGGGTTTTGGGCGGTCGTCCAGGTGGAGCGAAAGCAGTTCCGGGCGGGCGTAATGGCCGACCGAGTCCATCATCCGCTTGCGCTTGGTGACGAGCGCCATGTCGCAATCGGCGATCAGCAACCCCTCGCCGGAGGTCAGCGGGGGGACGACATTCTGCCCTTCGGGCGAAACGATCGCGGTGTGGCAGCCGCCGGAAATCGCGCGACGATGCGCTTCGTCCGGTGCGATCGCCGCGCGCTGTTCGTCGGTGAGCCAGCCGGTCGCGTTGACCACGAAGCAGCCGCTTTCCGCCGCATGGTGGCGGACGGCGGCTTCGATCTGGTCGTGGAAGACCTGGCCGACCATCGAGCCGGGGAACTGGCTGGCGTGGATTTCCTCGCCGTCAGCCATCAGCGCGTAGCGGGCGAGGGGGTTGTAATGCTCCCAGCACGCCAGCGCGCCGACCCGCCCGACCGCGGTCTCCACCGCGCGCAGTCCCGAGCCATCGCCTTGGCCCCAGATCATCCGCTCATGATAGGTCGGCGTGATCTTGCGGCGCTTGAGCGCGAGCGTGCCATCGACATCGAAGACGAGCTGGGTATTGTAGAGCGTGCCGCCGTCGCGTTCGTTGACGCCGACGACAAGCACCATCGCATGGCGCCGCGCCGCACTTGCTAGCGCCTGGGTGACCGGGCCGGGAACGACCACGGCTTCGTCATAGAGCGCGAGGTGCTTTGCGCCGATGCGATAGGGCGGGTCGATGAACGAGAAATAGGGATAATAGGGCAGGAAGGTCTCTGGAAAGACCATGAAGCCCACGCCCTTTTCCCCCGCCTCGTCGATCGCCGCGAGGACGCGATCCAGCGTGCCACCGGGGCGATCGAGCACCGGCGCGATCTGCGCGGCGGCGACTCGTACGATCCGGCGGTCGTTCATCGACCCGGCCATCGTCAGAGGGTCCAGGTATCGAGGATGAAGGCGTTGTCCTTGCGGTGCAGCAGCATGATGTCGAGCACATCCTGCGGCGCAATCGGCGTGATGCCGGGGATCAGCGACGGTTCGCCATGCCCGTACAGCGCCTGGAGCGCGAAGCGGCAGGCATAGACCTTGCCGCCTTCCTTCATGAACTTCTCGATCTGGTTGTTCACCGCCATGTGGCCGGGGAACGCCTCGTCGCCGAGCGTCGGGAAGCCGCGCTGGATGCCGAGCGTGACGCCGGGGCCATAGAGCAGCACGCTGGTTTCGAAGCCCTTGCGCTGCAGGCGGGTCGCCTGGAGCATGTTGACCAGCCCGATCGAGCCTTCGAACGCGACGGTGTGGAAGGTGACCAGCGCCTTTTCGCCGGGATCCGCCTTCACATCCTCGAACACCTTCTGTTCGTAATCGACGAAGAAATCGCCCTTCTGGTGTGGCGCCTTGGTGACGGTCGGCATGCGAATCTCCTTCGTTGCAGTGCAATATGCACAGTCAATAGGATGGAGCATTAGGCGTCAATGATCGCATTCATTACAGAACGTAAAATGCGGTCAATATCCTGATGATGCACGGTAAGTCGTTTGGTTTAAGCGGTGAACCGGTGGTCATGGCGGCGGTCAGCTGCATAGGGGAGATGCGGCAGAGGTTCATTCGACGTACGAATGCAGTCAATGTAGGGCGAAAGCATCACTCGGCTCCGGATCGTTTTAATCGCGAGCCGCCTGTGACGGTCGCGTGATTGACCTGAGGGGTGGCGCAATCCTAAGCAGGGGCGGGGAGCGATGCATGACCGCGCAACACTGGACGCCGAACCTCGAACCGTTCGGGAAGCCGCACTATCGCGCGATTGCCGACGCGATCGCCGACGACGTGCGCACGGGCGGCTTGCGGGTCGGGGATCGCTTGCCGCCGCAGCGTGAGCTGGCGGACCGGCTTGGTCTCAATTTCACGACCGTCGCGCGCGGTTATGTCGAGGCGCAGCGGCGCGGGCTAATCGCGTCGCGCGTCGGGCAGGGCACCTTCATTGCGGGGCAGTCGCAACGGCCGCATGTCGCCGCCCGTCCGTCTGTCGTCGATCTGACGATGAACGTCCCGCCCGAGCCCGAGGAACGCGCGCTGCTCGATCGGATGCAGGCGGGGCTGCAGAAGGTCGCGCACGATCTCCCGACGCTGATGCGCTACCAGGGGTTTGGCGGCACGTATGTCCAGCGCGAAGCGGCGACGCATTTCCTGCGGCAGCGCGGGGTGGTGGTCGAGACCGAGCGGCTGGTCATCTGTCCGGGGACGCATGTGGCGTTCCAGGCGGTGCTGCAATCGCTGACCCAACCGGGCGACACGCTTCTGTGCGAAGCGCTGACCTATCCGCCGATCCGGGCAATCGCGCAGCGGCTGGGGCTGAAACTGGTGGGCGTGCCGATCGACGCACAGGGGATCGACCCCGATGCGTTCGAGGCGTTGTGCCGCGACCATGCGCCCAAGGCGTTGTACCTCAACCCGACGCTGCTCAATCCGACCACCGCGACGATGCCCGAGGACCGGCGGTTGCGCATGATTGCGGTCGCACGGGCGCATGATGTCGTGATCCTGGAGGACGATGCCTATGGCGCGCTGCTGCGCCGCCCGCCCGCCGCGTTCGTGACGTCTGCGCCCGACATCACCTTCTACGTCGCGAGCCTGTCGAAATGCGTCGGTGCGGGGTTGCGGATCGCCTATCTCGTCGCGCCCGACCAGCGGCGGTTGTGGCCGGTGAACGGGTATCTGCGCACTACCTGCGTGATGGCGTCGCCGATGACGACCGCGCTCTCCACGTTGTGGATCGAGGACGGCACCGCCAACGCCGTGGTGGAGGCGGTGCGGCGCGAAACCGCCGCGCGGCAGAAGATCGCGGCGCAGGTGCTCACGGGTGTGGCGCACCAGACCGATCCGCATGCCTTCCACATCTGGCTGTCGCTCCCCGAACCGTGGCAGCGCTCGGCGTTTGCCGCGAAGATGCGCGCGTCCGACCTCAGCATCGTCGTCAGCGATGCGTTTACCGTGACGGGGCCGCCGACCGAGGCCGTGCGAATATCGCTGGGCGGCGTGCTCAGTCGCGCCGAATTGCGCACTGCGCTCGATTATCTGATGCATGTGATCGAGAATGAGGTTGAGGAAGGCGCGCACTTCGGGTGAGCCGGGGAGCGCGCCCGGATGGTTTTGGCTGAACCGGCGCTTCCGATATTTGCATGCATATACCCTCGACAATCCATACATAAATACCTATGTACGGATCAGTGATTCGTGGTGGTACCGATATGTCTGCTGAAATTTTGCCGAACACGTTCGAATGGATCCTGAAGAGCGGCTGGAAGGGCTTGTGTCCGCGCTGCGGCAAGGGGCACATGTTCGATTCATGGCTCAAGGTGACCAAGACGTGTGACAACTGCGGGCTGGATTACCGCTTCGCGTCGCCGGACGATGGCCCCGCATTCTTCTCCTTGTGCCTCGTCGCCTTCCCGCTGATTTTCGCCGTGGTGTGGATCCAGGCGGTGTATGAGCCAGCGTGGTGGTTTCACCTGTTCGTGTCGCTGCCGTTCATGCTGATCGGATGCCTGTTGCCGTTGCGACCGATCAAGGGCTGGCTGGTCGCGTCGCAATACGTCAACCGCGCGGTGGAAGCGGGGACGACGAAGCTGTGGAACAAGCTCGATGGGCGCGAGGACGACAATGTCTTTGACGATTGAGCGCCGGGCGACGGACCATGTCGCCGCAGCGCGACGGGCCGCGGCGGACGTATTGGAGCGCAGCGGACGACACGTCGACGCCGGGATCGTGCGGCGCGGCGGGGGCGACGATTTCGCCGAAGTCCAGGCCGCGCTACAGGCGGTGTCCGCCGCTTCCGCACAGGTCGCGCGGCTCGAGCGCGCGCTGCGATGCTATGCCGACGAAACCTTCTGGGAAGCGGTCGCGCATGGGGACTCGCTCGCGGCGCACGATGCTGGCGAGATCGCGCGGGCGGCGCTATCCGGCAAGGAGATGTTCCAGCAGCATCGCGACTGACGGATTGCGGCTTTTGGGCGCGTCTCTGGTCATTGTATGGGTAATCGGGTAAGAAATTTACATGCAAACGTGGAAACCCGATCTCGCGGCGCTCGCCGGGCCGAAGTATCTCGCGATCGCGCAGGCGCTGGCCCGCGACATCGCGGCGGGGACCTTGAGCGCGGGGGATCGACTCCCGCCGCAGCGCGTGCTGGCCGAAACGCTTGGCGTCGACCTGACGACGGTCACGCGCGCTTATGGAGAAGCGCAGCGCGTCGGGCTGATCGAGGGCGAAGGCCGGCGTGGCAGCTTTGTAAAGGACAAGCGGCAGGCGCCGTCTCCAAGCGGCGTGGATCACGACGATCCAGGGATGAATGCACCGCCGCTGGTCGTCGGTGGATCGCTTGCGGATGCGTTCCGCAAGACCGCGGGGGCGCTGCTGGCGTCCGACGGCGGCGCCGCGCTGCAATATCAGCAGAGCGGTGGCATGCCGCCCGTGCGCGAGGCCGGGGCGAATCTTCTCCGGCGACGCGGGGTCGCGGCGCATGAGGATTCGGTGCTGGTCGCGGCAGGGGGGCAGCATGCGCTGCACGCGATCTTCAGTGTCGAGCTGAAGGCGGGGGACCGGCTGGTCGTTTCGGGCTTCGTCTATCCCGGTCTCCTCTCGCTTGCGCGGCGGTATGGCGTGAGCTTGCTGGCGGTCCATGCCGATGCGGAAGGGATCGATCCCGATGCGCTGGACGCCGCCTGTGCGGCCGAAGACGTGCGCGCCGTCTATCTGGTGCCGACGAACGACAACCCGACCACCGCCACGATCGGCCTCGATCGGCGCAAGGCGATCGCCGCGGTGGCGCAGCGTCGCGGGCTGATGGTGATCGAGGACGATGCCTATGGCTTGCTTCCCGAATCGCCCTTGCCGCCGATCGCGGCGTTCGCCCCGGAGATGACGTGGCATATATCGAGCGTCTCGAAGATCCTTTCGCCGGGGTTGCGTGTGGCATGGCTCCGCGCGCCGGACATTGCCAAGGCCTGGCGGCTCGCAGCGGACATGCACGAGACGGCGATCATGGCGCCGCCGCTCAATGCGGCGGTGGTCGCCAACTGGGCTGGCGACGATACCTTCGCGCGGCTGGTCGGCGAGGTTCGCGCGGAGGCGCGCGTGCGGCAGGCGCTGGTCGGCAAGTGCCTGCCGGACGACAGTTTTCGTGCACATGCGGACGGCTATCATCTATGGGTGCCGCTGCCGCGGGACGTGGATGCCGCGCCGATTGCGCAAGCGCTTCGGCCGCACGGCATCTCGGCCATTCCGGGCGATGCCTTCGCGGTCGATCGGGCGGCGGCGGGGCCAGCGCTTCGGGTGTCGATTGGCGGCATGCTGGCGCGCGATCGGCTCGAACGCGGACTGAACCTGCTCGGGGCGTTGATCGGCCCGGGAGCACCCCGAAAAATCTCGCTCGTCTGACCGCGGTTAGGGCGCGGACGTCACAACCAGTGCGCCTTTCTTGAGGTGCGGTGGGGCGCGAACGTGCGACTTTGGCTCGATCAGGCCGCCACGAATTCAACCGATCGAGCCCGTCGCGCTCCCATGCCGATCCGGCATGGCAAACTATAAAAATATAGTTTTTGATCTAGATGTGGATCAAGCGCTAGCACTGCGGTGACGAGCGAGACCGATCGCCGTCCCACGATCCTTGAGCCCATCCACGCACCGACGAGACAGGGTCTCGTCTCGATGCGCGGGCGAACATCGCGGCATCTATGAAACGGTCGGGATAGGGGGATGTATGCGCGTGGGGTCTTATCCTGGCTTGGGAATGCGCGGGGGGCTCGCCATCTGTGGCGCGGCCTGGGTCATCGTCCTTTCCTTCGTGTCGCTCGGCGTCGTCGTCGCGCAAGGGCTGCCCAAAGAAAAGACGGGGGTTTCGAACGTCGAGACCGCAGCGGTGCCGCTGGCGCCGGACTTCGCAATGACGCACGGCAGGACGCTGCGGATGCGCAAGGTCACCATCCTTCCCGGCGGCGCCTTGCCAATGCATCCGCACGTTGACCGGCCCTCGGTATCCTACGTGCTGAGCGGCACGCTGACCGAATATGTCGCGGGGAACGATACGCCGCGCACCTTGGACGCGGGCGCTTCCAACGCGAGCTTCACGCATGCGCATGCCTTGCTGAACCGCGGCACGACCCCGGCAGTGTTCATCGAAGTCGATCTGCCGGAAAAATAATCAGAATTCGACTGTCTGTGGATCGAGACAGTCGCGGTTCGTCCGGACCCCGGACGATCGAAAGACGAGATCCGGAATACCGAAAACATAAAAGACATCAGGGTGTGTAACGCCTGCCGGTAACAGCCGCGCAGACGATCAGATAAAACAGGGGATTGGAATGAAGTACCGGATTTCAACGGCCGCGTTGGCGTTTGCCTTGGCCATGCCTGCGAGCGCGCAGGCGCAAACGGTCGAGACCGCGCCGCTCCAGGATCAGCAGGTTGCGCCCGCCGCACCGGCAGAAGAGGCGGAAAGCCAGGGCAGCGATATCGTCGTGACCGCGCAAAAGCGCTCCGAACGCTTGCAGGATGTTCCGCTCGCGGTGACCGCGCTCAGCGCCGATGCGCTGCAGAGCCGCCAGATCAACGATACGCAGAGCCTGGTTCAGGCCGTCCCCTCGCTCACTTTCCAGCAGGGTACCAACCCGTCGAACACGACGTTCCGGATTCGTGGCATCGGCACGCAGTTGTTCAGCCAGGGCGTCGAATCCGCAGTGGCAGTGGTCGTCGACGGCGTGGTTGCCGCGCGGCAGGCGCAGGGCTTTGCCGACTTCGCCGATCTGGAACGCGTCGAAGTGCTGCGCGGGCCGCAGGGTACGCTGTTCGGTCGCAACGCGACCGCGGGCGTCCTCAACATCACGACCGCGCGGCCATCATCTACCTTGACCGCGCGCGGCGACGTGACGGTGGCGGAGCATCAGGAATATCGCGCGCGCGGCACGGTTTCCGGCCCGATCAGCGATACGTTGCGGGCCCGCCTGACCGGCTTTTACAACAACGTCGGCGGCATCACGTATAATTAT
The DNA here is from genome assembly GCF_040546365.1 of Sphingomonas sp. PvP055. Taxonomy (NCBI): domain Bacteria; kingdom Pseudomonadati; phylum Pseudomonadota; class Alphaproteobacteria; order Sphingomonadales; family Sphingomonadaceae; genus Sphingomonas; species Sphingomonas sp. PvP055. Next base: position 2,812,049 of record NZ_JBEPNS010000001.1, on the reverse strand, counting down.
GCGACGGACTCGAAGGTCAATGGATCCGAAAGCTGGGGCTTGCGCGGCAAGCTCGACTGGGATGCGACCCCCGACCTCAATTTCCGGCTGACGGTCGATCATCGCGATACCAAGGCGGATTGCTGCGCGCAGGTTCTGATCAGCGCGGTAAACCCGGTGATCGCGCAGTTGACCGCCCCCGTGGTCGCCTCGCGCCGCAACCGCAGCATCAACGACGAGACGCTGACCTTCGGCGATTCGCGCCAGACGACGGCATCCTTGCAGGCGGATTGGGATCTTGGCGCGGCGACGCTGACGTCGATCTCGGCGTATCAGGACTATCAGCTCGACGCGAACCAGTCGGTCGATCGCATTCCGTCGCAGCCGGTGCGTTTCGTCAGCCCCAGCTTCGCCTATGCGCACTGGCCGCTTGGTGGCGGCGGGGTCGGGCTCGGCAACTTCACACAGGAGCTGCGGCTGTCGTCCAGCGGCCAGCATGACCTCAACTACGTCGCGGGGCTGTTCTACTCCGATCTCAACATCGACCGCGACTTCACCCGGCGCCGCGCGACCTGTTCGGCAGGCGTCATCGGCCAGCCCTGTACGGGAACCTCGGTGGTACAGTCGGCCCGCAGCGACGCGCATCTCGACGGCGAGAGCATCGCGGCGTTCGGCCAGGTGGATTATCGCATCGTCGGCGGGCTGAAGCTGCTCGGCGGCGTGCGCGTTCAGCGCGAAACGGTCGCGGTGCGCGGCGTTCGCGTCTCGCCGGTGACGACCGGGGAAGTGCTGTTCCCGGGCAGCGGCCCGATTTCGGGCAGTCAGCGCGTGCGGGATACCGCGGTTACGGGGAAGGCCGGACTGCAGTATGAATTCAGCCGCCGCGCGCAGCTCTACGGATCGTATTCGCGCGGGTACAAGGGACCGGGCTTCGACACCGAGATCACGGCGAACTTCGCCAACCAGGCGCCGATCCAGCCCGAATATGTCAACGCCTATGAAATCGGCTTCAAGGGCCAGACGAGCGATCGCTCGCTCAGCCTGAACGTTGCGCTGTTCCTCTCTGATTACAGCAACTTGCAGGTGCAGGCCAACCGGTCCGACCCGGCGACCGGCGTCACCCAGTTCGTCACGACGAATGCGGGTTCGTCGCAGAGCAAGGGGTTCGAGATCGAGGCGGTGATGCGCCCGGTCGACGCCTTCACGGTCAACGCGTCGTTCACTTATGCCAAGGCGACGGCGGATATCGACGGGCTCAACTGCGCGTTGCAGTTCCAGGGAGCGGCTCCGATCCTGACCGGCAACTTCCCGGTCAACCAATGCTATCGCCGTCGCTCGGTGGTGGGCGGCACGACGGTGACGTCGGGTCCGTTGCAGGACGTGCGGAATGGCACGCTGCCGGCATCGCCGCGCTACCGCATCAACATCACGCCGCGCTATGAGGACGTGATCCCCGGGACTTCGCTGACCGGCTTCGTCCAGACTGCGATCAACTTCCAGAGCGCCCAGAACTTCTCGCTCGAGCAGGATCCGCTGCTCGGCCAGCCGTCCTACACGCTGGTCGATCTGGCGGTCGGCGTGCAGACCGAGGACAAGCGCTATTCGCTCACCGTCTTCGTCAAGAACCTGTTCGATACCAACTACCTGACGTCCATCAGCCACAATTCGCTGCTGGCCACCACCGCCACGCCGTCCGATCTCATCGCCAATTACAGCAAGGATGCGGATCGCTATGCCGGGGTGACGTTCGGGGCACGGTTCTGATCGGGCGGACCCCAAGCGCTCGGGCGAGCGCCGCGATCCTGCTGGCCGGGATCGCAGCGTCGCTCGCGCCGTCGCCCGCTGCGGCGGGGGAGCGCCAACCCGTGTTGGCGGATCGCGACGTCCCCGTGCTGGTGCGGCACGGCCTGCGCTTTCGCGATCTCGATCGCGACGGGCGGCTGTCGCCGTTCGAGGACTGGCGGCGATCGCCCGCGGCGCGCGCGGCGGATCTCGTCGGGCGGATGACGCTCGACGAAAAGGCGGGGACGATGGTACACGATGCCGCCCCGCTGGCGGCGGATGGTCGCGGTTATGATCCGGTGGGCCGCGACCGCGCTGATCCGGGATGGGCATATGACCAGCCTGATCACGCGGCTTGCGGCGTCGGGCCGGACGCTGGCCGAGCAGAACAACGCGCTGCAGGGCATCGCCGCGGGCGCGCGGATCGCGGTCCCGCTGACGATCAGCACCGATCCGCGCAACCATTTCCAGGTGCTGGACGGGGCGAGCGTGGCGGGCGTCGCTTTCTCGAAATGGCCCGAGGCCACCGGCTTCGGCGCGATCGGCGATGCTGCGCTGGTCGAGCGGTTCGGCGACATTGCGCGGCAGGAATATCGCGCCGCCGGGATCCAGCAGGCGCTGTCGCCGATGGCCGACCTTGCCACCGAGCCGCGCTGGTCGCGGATCAACGGCACCTTTGGTGAAGATCCCGACCGGGTCTCGCGGCTGGTCGGCGCGTATGTGCGCGGCTTCCAGCATGGCGCGCACGGGTTGATGCCGGATGGCGTGTCCGCCGTCGTGAAGCATTGGGTCGGCTATGGCGCGTCGGAAAAGGGATATGACGGGCATAGCTGGTACGGCCGCTATGCCGCGCTGAGCGATCGCACGCTGGCACTGCACACCGCCGCGTTTCGCGGGGCGTTCGCCGCCGGGGTGACGGGGGTGATGCCCACGTATGCCATCGTCAAGATTGCCGGACGGAACGACGGTCGCCATCCCGCGGTCGGGGCGGCGTTCAGTCCGTATCTGCTGACCGATCTGTTGCGCGGGCAGTATCGCTTCGGCGGCTTCGTGCTGTCCGATTGGGGTGTGACGCGGGATTGCGGGGCGCTGTGCCGGGATGGTTTTCCGGCGAAGACGCTTCCGACGCGCGAGGGGTTCTCGACCGCCTGGGGCATGGAGTCCGTGACGGTCGAGGACCGCTTCGTGCGGGCGATCGCGGCGGGGGTGGATCAGTTCGGGGGCACGACCGATGCGCGCCCGATCGCCGCTGCGGTGCGCGCGGGGCGTTTGCCGCTGGCGCGGATCGATGCTTCGGTGCGGCGGATGCTCGCGCTCAAGTTCCGCATGGGCCTGTTCGAAAACCCCTATGTCGATCCCGCCGCGGCTGAGCGGATCGTCGGTGCGCCGGGTTTCCGTGCCGAAGGGCTGCGCGCGCAATCGCGCGCGCTGGTGGTGCTCAAGGCGGATGCCGTCCGGCTGGCGAGCGGAACGCGAGTCTATCTCGTCGGGGTCGATCCCGCCGTTGCGGTGGCGCACGGGCTGGTTCCGGTCGCGCGGCCGGAAGACGCGGCGCGTGCGGTGATCCGCCTGGCGGCGCCGTGGCGCGGCGAACATACTCAATATTATTATGGCGCCAAGCAGCATGAGGGCAGACTGTCCTGGGCCGCCGACGACCCCGCCCTGCGGACCTTTATGGATCTGGCGGCAAAGGTGCCGACGATCGCGGTGGTCTATCTGGATCGCCCGGCGATCCTGACGCCGCTATTGTCGCGCGCGGGCGGACTGGTGGCGGACTTCGGCGCGAGCGACGCCGCGCTGCTGGATGCGCTGACCGGACGGGTTGCACCGGAAGGGCGCTTGCCGTTCGAACTCCCATCGTCCGAGGCGGCGGTGGATGCACAAGCGGGCGACGTGCCGCATGACAGCCAGAGCCCGCTATTCCCGATCGGATTCGGCCTGACGCTGTCGGGCACCCCGCTTCGGCCCCTGGAAGGACCACGATGATGCGACGCCTGTCCCTATTGCTGTTGCCGCTGTTGATTGCGGCGGCGCCCGATCGTCCGGCGCCGCCCGCGCTCGCCACGCAGGGGAGCTTCTATGTCGGCGGGCGCGACGTGGAACAGGGCGGGACGATGCTGCGCGTCGACAGCATGTATGTCGAATATCGCGTGCCCGCGCGGCGCACCAAGAAGACGCCGATCGTGCTGGTGCATGGCAATTACCAGAACGGCACCGCCTTCACCGGAACGCCCGACGGGCGCGAGGGGTGGGCGGACCTGCTGCTGCGGCGCGGCTATGCCGTCTATATCGTCGACCAGCCGATGCGTGGGCGATCGCCGTATCATGCCGCGATCGACGGCCCCGCCACCACGATCCCCGCCGCGCAGATGGAGCGGCTGTTCACCGCGCCGGAGCGCAGCTCGCCGGTCCCGCAGACCAAGAAGCACGATCAATGGCCGGGCACGGGGCGCGTGGGCGACCCGGTGTTCGAGCAGCTCTACACCTCGCAACAACCGACCGTGACCGCACCCGGAGAGCGGATCGACTCGGTCGTGCGCGCTGCGCTGGGGGCGTTGCTCCACAAGATCGGGCCGGCGATCCTGCTGACGCATTCGCGCGCGGGCACGTTCGGCTGGGAGGTCGCGGACGACGTCCCCGAGCTGGTGCGTGCCGTCGTCGCGATCGAGCCGAACGGCCCGCCATTCTATGATCCCGCTTCCGCCGACGGCAAGACGCCCGAGAAGATGACGCGGCCGTGGGGCCCGACCTACGACACGCTCACCTATGCGCCCGCGGTCGCCGATCCGTCCGAGCTGCGCGTCGCGCGGCAACCCAGCGCCGAGGGGCGGGACTTGCTCCCGTGCTGGCTGCAGACGGGGACTCCGCGCACCTTGCCGCGGCTGGCGCATGTCCCGGTCATGATCGTCGTGGGCGAGGCGTCCTATCACGCGCCGTACGACCATTGCACCGCCCGCTTCCTGAAGCAGGCCGGGGTGCCGGTCGATCTGGTGCGGCTCGAGGATCGGGGAATTCACGGCAACGGGCATCTGATGATGCTGGAGAAGAACAACGCGCGCATCGCCGGGGTGATTGCGGATTGGCTGAACACCGCGGTACGCTGACGTGGTTAGCGGATCGGTGCGATGATCGGACGGGGTTCAGGCCTCGTCCGCTTTCCCCTGCTGCTTGCGCCGTGCCCAGAACTCCAGGCGCTTGCGGACGTCGCGCTCGAAGCCGCGTTCGTTCGGCGCGTAGAAGACCGGTTTCGTCTCTGCCAGCGCTTCGGGGAAGAAGTCCTGCCCGGCATACGCATCGGGATGGTCGTGATCGTAGCGATAGCCCTCGTGATAGCCGAGTTCCTTCATCAGCTTGGTCGGCGCGTTGAGGATGCGGCGCGGCGGGGGAAGCGATCCCGTCGACCTGGCAAGCGCATAGGCCCGGTCGTACGCAAGATACGACGCGTTCGATTTCGGCGCGGTTGCGACATAGTTGATCGCTTGCGCGATGAAGAGCCGCCCCTCCGGCAGCCCGATCCGCTCGAACGCTTGCCAGGCGGTGATGACCTGAACGAGCGCCTGCGGATCCGCCATGCCGACGTCTTCGGACGCGGCACAGGCGAGCCGCCGGAACACAACCGTCGGATCCTCGCCGCCGGACAGCATCCGCGTCGCCCAGTAGAGTGCGGCGTCGGGGTCGCTGCCCCGCAAACTCTTGTGGAAACAGCTCAGGAGATTGAAATGCTCCTCCTGTCCGCGATCGTAGAGCGGGGCGCGGCGCTGGACCAACCCGGCGAGCGTCGGCGTATCCATCTGGTCGATGTCGCCGGACGACAGGATTTCTTCGCACATGCCGAGCAGATAGCGCGCATCACCGTCGGCCATCTCGACCAGCGCGTCGCGGGCCTCCGCGGTCAACGGCAGCGGCTTCCCGATATGCGCCTCGACCCGGTCGACCACGCGGCCCAGCCCGTCCTGGTCCAGACGATTGAGCGTGTAGACCTTGGCGCGCGACAGGAGCGCGGCGACGAGGCTGAAACTCGGGTTCTCCGTGGTCGCCCCGATCAGCACGATCGTCCCGTCTTCGACGGCGGGCAACAGCGCATCCTGCACCGGGCGCGAAAAACGGTGCAATTCGTCCACGAAGACGACCGTCGACGTGCCCGACGCATCGCGGTGGTTCGCGGCGTCGGACATGGTCTTGCGCAGATCCGAAATGCCGGTCGACACCGCCGATAGCTGGAGGAAGCGATACCCCACCTCGGCGGCGACGAGCCGGGAGATGGTCGTTTTTCCGACCCCGGGCGGGCCCCACAGAATGAAGGGAACTCAGGCGCCTGGCCGCGATCATCCGGCCGATCGGTCCGGTCGGCCCCAACAGATGATCCTGGCCGATGACGTCGGCGATCCGCCGGGGACGAAGCTGCTCCGCCAGCGGCGATGGGGCTTGGGCGCTGAAAAGAGTCTCAGACATGAAGATCGTCCTTCGGGGGTAGGACGGCGTCAGCCGCTACGGTTACGGCTGGTTGCCAGTGAAACGGAGCCGCATCCTATGGGGGAGGCGCGTGCCCCTTCGGCGGTTGCGACCGTTCGGTGCGGAAGCCGCCCGGTCGCGGCGAAGCGGTATCACCGTGGAAGATAGGGTGGAGCACAAAATTTTGCACAGCCCCACTTGCGCTCCGTACTTCAAGATATATCTTAGTGCCATCGAAGATAGAAAGAGACAGTATGTTTAGACATGAGAACGAACAGAGCCACGGTCGCCATCAGCATGGAAACCAGCACGGGCATGGACAGGGGCGTGGCGGACACGGGGACGGCAGGGGCGGCATGGCGGGCATGATGCGCGGCGGCGGACGCGGCTTCGGTGGCGGTGACCATCCGGAAGGCCGGTTCGGGGGCAGGGGCGGTCCGCGCGGGCGGCGCATGTTCGATGGCGGCGAATTGCGGCTGGTGTTGCTCAAGCTGATCGCGGACGAACCGCGCCACGGCTACGACCTGATCCGCAGTATCGAGGAGCTGACCGGAGGTGCCTATGCGCCGAGCCCGGGTGTGGTCTATCCGACGTTGACGCTGCTCGACGACATGGATCTGATCGCGGCGCGACAGGCGGACGGCGCCAAGAAGCGGTTCGAGGCGACCGAGGCGGGTGTGCAGCATCTTGCCGAGAATGCCGAGGTGGTGACCGCGCTGCTTGCGCGGCTTGCCGAAGTGGGCGCGGAACGGGCGCGGACCGACAGCGCTTCGGTGCGCCGCGCGATGGGCAATCTGCGCGAGGTCCTGATGCATCGATTACGGGATGAGCATGTCTCGATCGAGACGATCCACGCCGCCGTCGCGCTGATCGACGATGCCGCGCAGAAGATCGAGCGGCTGTGATGGCGTATGTGGCAATCGCCCGCGTGCCCACTGCGCATGCCAGCAAATATCTGCAGCAGACGTGCAAGCATTGGGAGCATAACCTGACGGTCACTTTTTCTGCTACGCACGGCACCGTGGTGTTCCCGCGCGATGCCCGGGGTGCGGATCATCCGGGCGATGCGACCGTCACGTTCGATGCCGAGCCGGAGGTTCTGGTGGTGCGGATCGAGGCGACGTCGGCGGAGCAACTGGACGGGCTGAAAGGGGCGGTCGCTCGCCACGTCGACCGGTTCGCGTTCCGGGAGGCACCGCTCGTTTACAATTGGGGCTAAGGTTCGCCTCCCCCCAGCCGCCGTCATGCTGAACTCGTTTCAGCATCCACCGTGCTACGGGTGCGGTCCGGATTTGCTGCGCTGTGGACCCTGAAACAAGTTCAGGGTGACGCCGGGTGTGGGGAGAGTGCAGCGCTAGTACCTACCGTTAGGCAAGCGTGGGGGATGACGGCGTCGAACCGTCGTCCCCCAACCGTTACCGCGCCGCCCGCCGCGCGAGGACGCGGAGATAGGTGTCGAGCACCGTCTGGTTGATCGTGTCCCATTTGTAGCCCGCCGCCTTGGCGTGGCCCGCAGCGCCCGCCGCGCGGCGGAAGGCGTCATCCTCGCAGAACCGCTGCAGCGCATCGGCATAGCCCTGGATGTCGGTCGGCGGGACGATCAGCCCGGTCACGCCGTCGTCGATCAACCCGACCGCGCCGGACGCGCGCGCGGCGACGACGGGTACGCCCGCCGCCATCGCCTCGAGCGTCACGTTGCCGAACGTCTCGGTGATGCTGGGGTTGAAGAACACGTCCATCGACGCGACCGCACGGCCGAGATCGTCGCCCGACTGGAAGCCGGCGAATACCGCATCGGGCACTTCCTTGGCGAACCAGTCGCGCGCCGGACCCTCACCGATCACGAGCGTCTTGTGGCGCACCCCGCGGCGGTCGAGCGCGTGCATCGCCTCGGCAAAGACGTCGAGGCCCTTTTCCTTGACGAGACGCCCCAGGAAACCGACCGCGATCTCGTCGTCGGCGATGCCGAGGCTGCGGCGCCACGCGAGATCGCGTCGGGCCGGGGTGAAGCGATCGTGGTTCACCCCGCGGGACCAGCGGCTGACCGAGGTCGGCACGCCCCATTCGCGCAGGATCTCGCCCATCATCTGGCTCGGCGCGAGCACTTCGTCGACGCGCGAGTAGAATTTCGCCTGGATCCGCACCAGCGTCCGGACGAGGAACCCGAGCCCGTAGTAGCTCATGTAGGTCTCGAACCGCGTATGGTAGGAGGCGACGACCGGGATATCGTGCTCCTCGCCATAGCGCACGGCAGCGTGGCCCAGGATGTCGGGGGCGGACACGTGGATCAAATTGGGCGCGAACGCTTCCAGGTCGCTGCGGAGCCGCGCGTTGAATCCGCGCGAGATCTTATACTCTCCGCGTCCCGGAAACTTGAACGACGGGGCGCTGACGAGGTCGCCGGTCGGGGCGAATGCGGGCCGTCGGCTGGTGGGGGCGTAAATGCGCACGCTCGCACCCTTTTCCAGCAGGTGCCCGACCAGCAGGTTGAGCGCCTGGTTCGCACCATCGCGCGTGTAATTGTAGTTGCCGCTGAACAGGGCCACGCGGAGATCGGTTGCGTCCATCGCCGCGGCCATAGCGAAGCCTATGGGGGATGACTATCTCCCACGAAGCCACCCCTTAGCCCGGAGTCCCGCCATGACCGATCTTTCGCGTTTCCCGATCACGCAGCAATGGCCCGCGCAGCATCCCGACCGGCTGCAACTCTATTCGCTGCCGACGCCCAACGGGGTGAAAGTGTCGATCATGCTCGAGGAAACCGGGCTTCCGTACGAACCGCATCTGATCGATTTCGCTAAGGACGATCTAAAGACGCCCGCGTTCGTGTCGCTCAATCCCAATGGCAAGATTCCCGCGATCCTCGATCCGGACGGCCCGGGCGGGGTTCCGCTAGGGTTGTTCGAATCCGGTGCGATTCTGCTGTACCTTGCGGAAAAGACGGGCAAGTTCCTCCCGACCGACCCGGTGGAGCGGTTGCACGCGATCCAGTGGGTGATGTTCCAGATGGGTGGGGTGGGGCCGATGTTCGGGCAGGTCGGCTTCTTCGTGAAGTTCGCTGGCAAGGACTATGAGGACAAAAGGCCGCGCGATCGGTACGTCGCCGAGGCCAAGCGGTTGCTCGGCGTGATGGACGCGCATCTGGCGGGGAAGACGTGGTTTCTGGGCGACGCCTATACGATCGCGGATATCGCGATGATTGGCTGGGTCCGCGGTCTCGTCGACTTTTACGGCGCTGGCGATCTGGTCGGGTTCGAAGCGTTCACCAATGTGCGCGGCTGGCTCGACCGGGCGCTGGCGCGGCCTGCGGTCCAGCGCGGCCTGGAGATCCCTGCGCGCGGTTAGGGCGCGCGCGATTCGAGGATCGCCGCGATCTCCTTTGCGAAACGCTGCATCGTCGCGATGACTTCGGGCCGGTCGACCTTGGCCGGCGCGGGGTCCAGCGCGCAGATCGTCCCGAAGAACTGGCCGTCGGACAAGGTGATCGGCAGCGAGATGTAGCTCTCGAACCCGTAGAGGATCGGGGTGGGGTGCATTTGCCAGTCGCTGTCGTTCGACGCGCTGTCGAACGCGACCGGTCTGCCATGATCGCGAATTTCGTTGCAGATCGTGGTCTTGAGATCGAGTTCGTCGCCCGCGTCGAGGCCGAACTCGACTCGGTCGATGACATGACAAGCGGTCCACGTCTGGTCGGTTACATGCGCGACGGCAGCAAACCCCATGCCGGTGAGTTCGCAGACTTTTGCCAGAATTTCGGCGACATGTGGATTGGCCGCCAAGGCAACACGACAATCGTCAATATTGTGCATCGCTATGGGTCCCCGGCGGCTGCTATACCTGTTCCACCAAACCGGACAAGCGGCGTGCACGGGACGGACCGGTCAGGCAGCCGCGTGGAGCGCCGCGAACGACGTGAACTCCGCACGGAGCGTGACGTCGTCGATCGGCTCGACGAGGCGCTCGACGATCGTGCGCAGATCGTCCGTTTCGAAACTGTCGCCAGGCGTCCGTGCCGGGCGATAGCCCATCGCCCATTCGCCGAACATCCGCGTCTCGATCGTCTTGCGCGACAGTTTGACGACCGCAAAGTGGCGCGGGTCTCGCGCAATCCGATCGAACACGCCAGCGACAGCCGGCTCGGGCCCTTCCAGCGCCTGGAGAAATCGCCGTCCCCCGAACAGGAGGAGGCCGGTAACCCCCGCCGCTGCATTGTTTCGCCGCGACGCGCGCAGAATGCCGTCCAGGGCGGCGGTATCAAAGTCGCTTCGGGCGGTGCTGATGTAAAGGATACGCTGCATGGGGAACTCCGAGGTCTCATCTGAAAATTGCTCGAAAATCCAAATGTTTCGTTAATTTTCCTGTGAATACCTTCCTGATCTGGATCTGGTGCGGACGGAGAAGGGACCGCGTGCAGGCGGGAACCCTGTTCCCTTAACGTTCCGATTGCGCTAAGCCGCGGCCATGGCGAAACCTCAAAAGCGTTACGTGTGCCAGTCCTGCGGTTCGGTCTCGCCGCGCTGGGCGGGGCAGTGCGGTGACTGTTCCGAATGGAACACGATGGTCGAGGATGCGGGGGCGACCGTTACCCCGTTTCAGGCCAAGCATAATCTCATCGGCGGCGGGCGGTCGATCCAGCTCGTCGGGCTGGATGCCGAGATCACGCTGCCCGAACGGATGGCGTCGGGGATCGCCGAGCTCGACCGCGCGCTGGGCGGCGGCTTCGTCGAGGGGTCCGCCACGCTGATCGGCGGCGATCCCGGGATCGGCAAGTCGACGCTGCTGTTGCAGGCCGCGGCGAAGATGGCGATCGCCGGGCTGCCGGTGGCCTATGTGTCCGGCGAGGAAGCCGCGGATCAGGTGCGCTTGCGCGCACGACGGCTGGGGCTTGGTAACGCGCCGGTGATGCTCGCCGCGGCGACGTCTGTGCGCGACATCCTGACGACGCTGTCACAAGCGACGCCGCCGGCCTTGTTGGTGATCGATTCGATCCAGACGATGCATTCCGACCTGATCGAAGGCGCGCCCGGGACGGTCAGCCAGGTTCGGGCGTCGGCGCAGGAACTGATCCGCTTCGCCAAGGAACGCGGCACCGCGGTGGTCCTGGTCGGGCACGTCACCAAGGACGGCAGCATCGCCGGGCCGCGTGTGCTCGAACATATGGTCGACACCGTGCTCAGCTTCGAAGGCGAGCGCAGCCACCAGTATCGCATCCTGCGCGCGATCAAGAACCGCTTCGGCGGCACCGACGAGATCGGTGTGTTCGCGATGGTTGCTGAGGGCCTGACCGAGATTGCCAACCCCTCCGCGCTGTTCCTCACCCAGCGCGAGGAAGGCGTGACGGGCACCACCGTCTTCCCCGCGCTCGAGGGAACCCGCCCGGTCCTGGTCGAGATCCAGGCGCTGGTCGTCCGCCTTGCCAGCGGCGCGACGCCGCGGCGTGCGGTGGTCGGGTGGGACAGCGGTCGGCTCGCGATGGTGCTCGCGGTGCTGGAGGCGCGCTGCGGGCTCAGCTTCTCGGCGTGCGAAGTCTATCTCAACATCGCGGGCGGTTACCGCGTGCAGGATCCGGCGGCGGACCTCGCGGTCGCGGCGGCGCTGGTGTCCGCACTCAGCGAACGCCCGGTCCCGGTCGATGCGGTCGCGTTCGGGGAGATCGCGCTGTCGGGCGAAATCCGGACGGTCGCGCATTCCGCGCTGCGGTTGAAGGAAGCGGGCAAGCTCGGGTTCGAACGCGCACTGTTGCCATCGGCGGTGACCGACGAGAAGAGTTCGCTCAAGCTGACCGGATTTCGCACGCTGGGGGCCTTCGTCGAGCATATGCTCGGGAAGTGACCTGTCGGATCCGGCGCGTTCGGATAGCGCGCCCTCGACTCACCCCATGCGGTGCGGATATGGCGCGATCATGAACCTGACCGCGCTCGACATCGTCGTCCTCATTGCCGTTGGCGGCGCGGCCATGTTGGGCGTGGCGCGGGGGTTCGTTACCGAATTCCTGTCGCTGTTCGCCTGGGTAGCGATCGTCTTCGCGGTCAAGCTGTTCCACATACCCTTGACCCACGCGCTGACCGGCATCGTCGGCACGACCGCGGGGGCCGCGGTCCTGGCGTTCGCGCTGCTCGCGGGGGGAACCTATATCATCGGTCGGATGATCGCGAATGCCGTCGGGGCACGAACCCGCGACTCGATCATCGGGCCGATCGATCGTGCACTCGGGTTCGGCTTTGGCGCGGTGAAGGGGCTGATCCTGGTCAGCCTGGGTTTCCTGCTGGTCGTGCTGGTGACCGACACCATGGGGGGCGGACCGACCCAACGCCCGATCTGGCTGAAATCCGCGCGCGTCTATCCGCTGCTCAACGTGACGAGCGCCGGGATCGCCGATTTCGTCGATCGTCGGCGCAAGGGGCTGCCGCTGTTCGAACCGACATTGGGGCGCACCGAGCCGGCGCGTCGAGTGAAAGATACCAAGCGGGGTGACTGAGGCGCTTGCGCTGCCTACATACGGTGCATGACCGCGCCGCTCTACAATACCGAAATCCTTCGCCTCGCCGCGACGATCCCGCATCACGCCCGCTTGCCCGATCCGATGGGGAGCGCGGAAAAGCGTTCGCCGATCTGTGGCAGCCGGGTGACCGTCGACGTCGCAGTGGATTCTGCGGGGCGGGTTTCCGATCTCGGCATGTTGGTGCGGGCCTGTGCGCTCGGGCAGGCATCGGCGTCGCTGCTCGGTGCGGAGGCGATCGGCAAGTCGGCCGACGAACTGTCTGCGGCGCGCGATGCGGTCGCGGCCTGGTTGGCAGGCGAGGGGCCCGTGCCGGATTGGCCGGGGTTCGAGGTGTTGACCCCCGTTTTGCCGCATAGCGCGCGCCATGCGTCGATCCGCCTCGCGTTCGAGGCGGCCGCCGACGCTGCACACGGCGCGACCGCAAAGACGCCGGCATGAGCGAATCGCTGCTGTTCGACGGTGTCGTCCTTGGCGGTTTCGCTCTCGTTTTCGTTCTCATCTTCCGGCGGCTGGGGCTCGGCGCGACGCTGGGCTATCTGGTCGCCGGCGCGGTTGCCGGGCCGCAGGTGCTCCATCTCGTCGGCAACGCGCAATCCAAGATCGGTGTCGCCGAGCTCGGCATCACACTGCTGCTGTTCATCGTCGGTCTCGAACTCAATCCGTCGCGACTATGGGCGCTAAAGAAGGAAATCTTCGGTCTGGGTGCGCTGCAAGTCGTCGCGTGCGGCCTTGCCGTGACCGCGGTCGTCTGGGTCGCGACGCATTTCTCGGGCGCGGCGGCGCTCGTGCTCGGGCTTCCGCTGGCGTTGTCGTCGACCGCGCAGGTGCTCCCCATGCTGCAATCTGCCGGGCGCATGCGAACCCCGTTCGGCGAACGGGCCTTCTCGATCCTGCTGTTCCAGGATCTGTCGATCGTCCCGCTCATCACGATCGTGACGGTGCTGTCGCGTAACCCCGCCGATGCCAATGGCCCGCCGGGATGGTTGCTGTTCCTGTACACCGTCGGGGCGGTCGCGGGACTGGTGCTGGCGGGGCGGTTCCTGCTGCGTCCGTTCTTCCGCATCATCGGCAATCTCGGCGAGCGCGAGATGTTCGTGTTCGCGGCGTTGTTCACCGTCGTCGCGGCGGCGGCGATCATGGAGGCGCTCGGCTTGTCGACCGCGCTCGGCGCGTTCGTCGCGGGCGTCATGCTCGCCGACAGTCCGTACCGGCACGAACTGGAGGCCGATGTCGAGCCGTTCCGCTCGATCCTGCTCGGCCTGTTCTTCCTCGCGGTCGGCATGATGCTCGACCTTCATGCGATCGCAGAGCGGCCGTTCTTCGTGATCGGCATGGCGCTCGCGCTGATCGCGACCAAGGCGCTGATCATCTTCGGCATCGGCATGATCTTCCGCATGACCTGGCGGAGCGCGCTCGCGCTGGGCCTGCTGCTCAGCCAGGGCGGCGAGTTCGGCTTCGTGCTGTTCGCGCAGGCGCAGAAGGCGTTGCTGGTTGCGCCCGAAGCCGCCAGCCTGTTCGGGGCGATCGTCACGCTGTCGATGGCGACCACGCCGTTCCTCATGTCGATCACGCGCCGCATCCGCGAGGAACCGGTGCAGACCGGCGACCGCGACGGACCGCAGGCGGATGGCGCGAACGCGCTGATCGTCGGTTATGGGCGGTTCGGGCAGACCGTCGCGCAGATGCTGATCGCGCAAGGCATCCCGGTGACGCTGATCGACAACGATATCGAGATGATCGACATCGCGGGAGAGTTCGGCGCCAAGGTCTATTATGGCGACGGCACGCGGATGGACCTGTTGCGGCAGGCGGGCGCGGGGGAGGCGGAACTCATCATGTTCTGCATCGACGGCGATCAGCTTTCGGCGGATCTGGTCGAGGGGGTCCATCAGGCGTTCCCCAATGCCGCGATCTTCGTTCGCGCTTATGATCGTCGCGCGGTGATCAAGCTGAAAGGCGCTCCAGTCGACGGAATCGTGCGCGAAGTGCTCGAATCCGCGGTGAGGATGGCTCGTCTTGCGTTGTTGCAGGTCGGGGTCGACCAGGCCGAGATCGATCGTAGCGAGGATCGCTATCGCCGCGAAGATCGCGAGCGGCTCAAGGCACAGGTCGAGGCAGGGGACATTCGCGTCGCCCGCGACCGGATCATTACCCAGGTCGCGCGCGAAGGCCCGAGCGAGGCGTTGGGCGGATGAACGTGTTGGCGATGCTGGCCGCTTTATGCGGCGCGATGGCGGTCGGGGCGGGGGCGTTCGGCGCGCATGGCGCGACGGGCGATGCCGCCAAGTGGCTCACCACCGGCGCGCACTATCAGATGATTCACGCGGTTGCCGCGCTGGTCGCGTTGCAGATGGCGGCGCGCGGCCCGGCGTGGCTGTTCGTGGTCGGGGGTCTGATCTTTGGCGGGACGTTGTACCTGATGGCGCTGGGTCTGCCGCGCTGGCTCGGCGCGATCACGCCGATCGGGGGTGCGTTGCTGATTGCCGGGTGGCTATGGCTGGCGTGGCGGGCGATGCGCGTGGGCGTGTGACGGCAACGTCACCGCCCCACCTTGAACGCTAACTACCCCTTCGCCATCCGGCACTTGTCCGAACAATAGACGACGTTGTCCCAGTCGCGTTCCCACTTCTTGCGCCACGCGAACGGGCGCTGACACACCGGGCAGACCTTGGTGGGAAGATCGCGTTTGGCGACGCCGCGCGGCATCAGGCGGCCAGAAAGGCGCGGACGTCGGCCAGGTCGACCGACTTGTCGAGGAACGTCCGTCCAATCCCGCGGGCGAGCAGGAACGGCAGCGTGCCGGCGTCCATCTTCTTGTCGTGGAGCATGTGATCGACCAGCACGTCCGCACTCGCCGAAATCCCCGCCGCGCCGACGCCATCGGGCAGCCCAATCGCGCGCAGATGCGCCGCCACGCGCTCGGCGTCGGCGCGTGGTGCCAGATCGTGTTTGGCGGAATAGTGGAACGCGAGCGCCATCCCCGCCGCGACGCCTTCGCCGTGGAGGAGCCGGTCGGAGAACCCTGCTTCGGCTTCGAGCGCATGTCCGAAGGTATGGCCGAGGTTGAGCAAGGCGCGCTTGCCGGTGGTCTCGCGCTCGTCCTCGGCGACGATCCGCGCCTTCGCGGCGACCGAGTGCGCGATGGCATAAGCGCGCGCGGCCGGATCGCCCGCGAGCAGCGCGGCGGCGTTGGCCTCGCACCAGTCGAAGAAGGCGGGATCGTCGATCAGCCCGTATTTGACGACTTCGGCATAGCCCGCGCGCACCTGCCGCAACGGCAGGGTATCGAGCACGTCGGGATCGATCAGCACCAGCGCCGGCTGATGGAACGCGCCGATCAGGTTCTTGCCCGCGCGGCTGTTGATCGCGGTCTTGCCCCCGACCGACGAATCGACCTGCGCGAGGAGCGTGGTCGGGATCTGCACGAAATTGCACCCGCGCTTCAGGATCGCGCACGCAAAGCCGACGAGGTCGCCGATCACGCCGCCGCCTAGCGCGATGACATGATCCCCGCGTTCGATCCCGAGATCGAGCAGCTTGTCCGTCAGCGCTTCGAGCTGCGCCCAGCTTTTGGTGGCTTCTCCGGGGGTTAGGACGATCGCTTCGCTCTCGACCCCAGCAGCGGACAGCGACGTTTGCAACGTTTCCAGGTGCGGCAGAACGTTCGAGTCGGTCACGATCGCCATCGTGCGCCCGCGCGACAGCGGCGCGAGCCAATCCCCCGCCCGCGGCAACACACCGGCCTCGATCACGACGTCATAGCTGCGCGAACCGAGCGAAACGGGGATCGTGGTCATAGTGTTCCAAGCGCTTTCAGAATGGCATTTACGGTCGCATCGTGCGGGGCCCGGTGACTGGAAACCCGCAACGGCGCCATCGCGTAGAACGGGTTGCGCACGCGCGCCAGTTCCTCGAGCACCTTGAGCGGGTCCTTTCCGCGGAGCAGCGGCCGGGTATCGCGTCGCGACACGCGGTCGGCGAGCACGGCGGGTTTGGCATCGAGCCACACGGCGAAGCCCTGCGTCAGGATCGTCTCGCGCGTCTTGTCGTCGACGAAAGCGCCGCCCCCGGTCGCGATGACGCGGCGTTCGCCATCCATCAACCGCGCGATCACGCGGCGTTCGCCGTCGCGGAAATAGGCTTCGCCGAATCGCGTGAAAATGTCGGGGATCGACATTCCGGCAGCGGTTTCGATTTCGGTATCGGCATCGACGAACGGCAGGCCGAGCCTGACCGCGAGCCGACGCCCGACGGTGGATTTGCCCGCGCCCATCAGCCCCACGAGCACGATCGGCGGGCCGTTCCACAGGAACGGGTCGGGCAGGGCGGTATCCTGCGGAGGTGGCGGGCTTTGCAACATTGAAACGGGGGCTATACAGCGCACCGTCGCATCGGGCAAAAGCTCGCTTGCGCCGCTTTTGTCTTTTTGGTCCGTTACAGGTCTTGCCCATGCCCCGCTTGCTCATCGTGCTTCTCGTCGTCGTGGCCGTCCTGGTCGGCGGCCTGTTCGCGCTGTCCGGGGTGGCGCGCGAAAAGCCGCTGAAGCATGTCGAGAAGGCCGTACCGCTTGCGAACCTTCAGAAGTAGCCGCGCGCTACCGGCGATCCTCGCGACCGCCGTCCTTGCGGCGACGCTGACGATTCCGGCGGCGGGGCAAAAGGGGCCTGAATCGATCCTGCCGCCCGGGTTTGGCGACCCGAACCCGCCGCCGCAACCGGTAGCACCCGCGCGTCCGCGTCCGAAATCCACGCCGCAGTCGGCGCCCGGAACGCCGTCGACCGCGACCCCGGCGCCCCGTCCCGCGGCGCCGGTCGGTCCGGAGGTCGGATCGCCGATCGCCGCGCCTACGCCGTCGGTTCCGGCCTTGCTTCCAACCGAGGTGCCCGAGTTCGGCGCAACACCGTCGCCGGTCGCGACCCCGCCGTCCCCCACGGACTTCGGGGCGTTCGTGCGCGCCGACATGCCGAGCTATGCGCGGCGGTCGCTAGCGCAGGTTGGCGTCGCGGGGCCCGCAGAGGGGGCGATGGCACCGAGTGCATTTGGTCGCGCCGACGGACGCTATCTCGAGACGCTGATGCGGCGGCTGCGCGCCCCGATCGCGTCGCGATGGGTATCGATCGCGCTGCGCCGCGCGTTGATGGCGCGAATCGATACGCCCCGCGGCGTCAACGGTGCGGATTTCGCGGCCGAGCGCGCGTGGTTGCTCGTCCGGATGGGCGAGTCGGTCGCCGGACGCGCGATGGCGCAGGCCGTCGACACCGAAGACTATACGCCCAAGATGTTCGAGGCGGCGATGCAGGCCGCGCTCGCATCGGGCGATCCTGCCGCGCTGTGTCCGGCGGCGGAAGATGGCGCCGCCCTGGGACGCGAGCGCGGCTGGGTTCTTGCGCGAGCGATGTGCGCTGGGTTGTCGGGAACCGCCACCAAGGCGAAGCCGCTGTTCGATGCTGCGCGCAAGTCGCGGGTTGCGGGCGGGATCGATCTGATGCTGGCGCAGAAGGTCATCGGCAACACCGGTCGGGCGCGACAAGCGACGACGATCGAGTGGGACAGCGTCCCGTATCTGACCGCCTGGCGGTACGGGCTGGCGATGGCGATGGGCGTCGAAATCCCGGAACGTCTGCTCGAGACCAGCGCCCCCGCTGTGCAGGGCTGGCGCGCGCTGTCGCCGAGCCTGACGCCGGGTGCGCGCGCCGGTTCGTCCGAGATTGCTGCCGCGCGCGGGATTCTTTCCAGTGCGGCGCTGGTCGATCTGTATGCCGCGATCGATGCCGGTGACGATCAACCCCCCGCCGCGGCCAGCGTCGCGCGGAACCTGCGCGCCGCGTATGACGGCACCGATGCCGATGCGCGGATTACGGCGCTCGCGAAATTGTGGGACGAGCCCAAGGGGTATGAAGCGCGCTACGCTCGGCTGATCCTGACGGCGGGCGCGGCGGCCCGTATCCCCACGTCGATCGAAAAGCCCGATGTCACGCGGCTGGTCGCGGCGATGTTGAGCGCCGGGTTCGACACGCCCGCGCTGCGGTGGCGCGAGAAGGCGGTCCGCGGCGGAGACGCCTGGGCGATGCTGACGCTGATCGATCCTGCGATGTCCACGGTCTCCTACGGTGATGTCAGCGGATATGCCGGGGAGAACGACACGACGGGGATGAAGCGGCGGATGCTGTTTGCCGCGCTGGCGGGGTTGGGACGGTTGTCCGCGGCGGATGTCGCACAGGGTGCCGAGGCGCTCGCGGTGCGGGTCAACCGGTCCGACAGTTGGACACGCGCGATCGCCAAGGCGGCGCTGGACGACCAGCCCGGGACGGTCGTCCTGCTTGCGGCGACCGGATTGCAGTCGCCATCCTGGCGCGGGGTTCCACCCGAAGCGCTCTACCATATCTGCGCCGCGCTTCGCGCTGTCGGGATGGTCGGCGAAGCCCGGATGATCGCCGCCGAGGCGATCGCGCGGCTTTGACCTCCGATCCGCGCGGGGTAGGTGACGACCGCGCGCTGATCGAGCGGTTTCTGGAAATGATGACTGCGGAGGCCGGCGCCGCGAAGAATACCGTGGCGGCGTATCGCAGCGATCTGCTGCTTGCGTCTGGGGTGCTGAACGGTGGACTGACCGTCGCATCGGCGGACGATCTCACGAAGGTGGGCACCGAATGGCTCGGCCTGTCGAAAGCCAGCGTGGCGCGAAAGTCGGCGGCCTTGCGGCGGTTCTTCGGGTTCCTTGCGGAGGAGGGGCATCGTCCCGATGATCCCGGCGCGGCGTTGCCACGACCCGGCGCGTCGCGTGGGTTGCCCAAGGTTCTCGACCATGCGGACATCGATCGATTGTTTGCCGCGATCGCAGAGCGGATCGGACGGGACCCGCCTGATCCAAACGATCTGCGCCTGTCGGCGTTGGTCGAGTTGCTGTATGGATCAGGCTTGCGCGCGACCGAACTGGTTTCGCTGCCACGGCGTGCGGTCGCGCCCGACCGGCCGTATCTCATCCTTCGCGGTAAGGGCGGCAAGGAACGGCTCGTTCCCTTGTCCGATCGAGCACGGGCGGCGGTGGCGGCGTGGCGGGCGCATGTCGCCGACGACAGCCCGTGGCTGTTTCCCTCCGGAAAGGCGTATCTGAGCCGTATCCGATTGTACCAGTTGCTCAAGGCGCTCGCGGCCGAGGCCGGGATTCCCCCGGAGCGAGTCAGCCCGCACGTGCTGCGCCATGCGTTCGCGACGCATCTGCTTGCGGGCGGGGCGGATCTGCGCGCGTTGCAAGCGATGCTTGGGCATGCCGACATCGCGACGACCGAGATCTACACGCACGTCGAGGCGAGCCATCTGGTCGCGCTGGTGAACGCGCGGCATCCGCTGGCGGACGAGACACGCCGCGTTGACGCGAAGACGCCTGAGGCTTAACCGCCGCAGCGTATGGCAACCTTTCTCGATTTTGAAAAACCGATCGCCGAACTCCAGGGCAAGATCGATGAATTGCGGGAAACCGCTTCGGACGGCACCGTCGACCTGAGCGCGGAAATCGCGCGATTGCAGGCCAAGGCGGACAAGCTGCTGCGGGATACCTATGCGAAGCTGACGCCGTGGCAAAAGACCCAGGTCGCGCGCCACGGCGGTCGTCCGCACTTCAAGGACTATGTCGCAGGCCTGTTCGACGACTGGATGCCGCTGGCCGGGGACCGGGCGTTTGGCGACGACCAAGCGATCATGGGCGGCTTTGCGACGTTTCGCGGGCGCCGGGTGCTCGTCATCGGCCATGAAAAGGGCGATGATACCGCGAGCCGGCTGCGGCACAATTTCGGCATGGGCAAACCCGAAGGCTATCGCAAGGCGATCCGGTTGATGCAGCTGGCCGACCGGTTCGGTCTGCCGGTGGTGACGCTGGTCGATACGTCCGGTGCGTTTCCCGGAATCCAGGCGGAGGAACGCGGCCAGGCCGAGGCGATCGCCCGGTCGACCGAGCAGTGCCTCGCGCTGGGCGTCCCGATGGTCGCGGCGGTCGTTGGCGAAGGCGGTTCCGGTGGCGCGATCGCGCTTGCGGCGGGCAATGCGGTGCTGATGTTCGAGCACGCGGTCTATTCGGTCATTTCGCCCGAAGGCTGCGCATCGATCCTGTGGCGGACCAGCGACAAGGCGGCGGATGCGGCCGAAGCGATGAAGGTGACCGCGCAGGATTTGAAGGGGCTCGGCATCATCGACACGATCGTCTCCGAGCCGTTGGGGGGCGCGCAGCGCGACGCCGGCAAGGCGATTGCCGCGCTAGGCGATGCGATCGACGCGGCCTTGACCCGATTGGTCGATCACTCGCCCGCCGAGTTGCGGCGAATGCGGCGGGAGAAGTTCCTGGCGATGGGGCGCCTTTAACCGGCTCCCCGCATCGGCGGACCGACCGTCGCGTGGCGCAGAAAAGGGCGGCGGAACCATGGTTCCGCCGCCCTCTCGTTTAGCGCAGGTCGGCCGAAACGATTACTTCAGGGTCGACGATACGTTGGTGAACGTGCTGCTCAGCTTCGTGCCCAGGCCGGACATCGCGGTGATCGCGGCAACGGCGATGAGCGCAGCGATCAGGCCGTACTCGATTGCAGTGGCGCCCTTCGAGTTCTTGATGAGGTTGCGAACGGTCTTCATGATTCGGTCTCCGTAGGATGGCTTCAGTACCCGGTCGGACCGGTGCGCCGGCCAACTCCGGAAGATTTATGCGCTGTCGGGTTTAGAAAGATTTAAACTGGCGAAGAATTTTAGAGCGTTGGAGCCGATCAACCAACCGGAACGGCGATCACCGCCGTACTAATATTTTTCCACATGCTTGTCGTGCCATGGCCAAGCTGGACCATGGCCGCGAGCGACGCGATGACGACCAGCGCGACGATCAGTCCATATTCTATCGCGGTTCCAGCTTTTCGGTCGGCAAGCAGCCGTTTTATCATTCCGACGAGCATGTCGGCAGCGCCTCCGGTCGGTGTAGGAAGCGGACAGCGTTACTCGGAGAGCCTTACCGAATGCCTAAGCAACACCCTGATATGCCTATGATGCTCGTCGTCGCGGCGGCGCTGACGAATCACGAAGGACAGGTGCTGGTCCAGCAGCGTCCGCTCGACACCACCTTGGCCGGACTGTGGGAATTTCCCGGCGGCAAGGTCGAGCCCGGGGAACAGCCAGAAGCGGCTTTGGTCCGCGAATTGCGGGAGGAACTGGCGATCGAGGTCGATCCGGCCGCGCTGACCGCCCTGACGTTCGCGAGCGTGCCGCTGGCCGATCGGCATCTGCTCTTGTTGTTGTATCTGTGCGGCGAATGGCGCGGCGTACCACAGCCGCTCGCCGCAACCGGCCTGGCGTGGCACCATCCCTTAGCGCTTCGGGAGATCGCGATGCCGCCGGCCGACATACCGTTCATCTCCGTGCTCGAGGCCGCTCTGAAGGCACGGTAGGAGCGCGAAGCATCCCGCCGCGCCGAACGAATGGAATTCTGGAGGCCCGACCGGGAATCGAACCCGGGTGCGAGGATTTGCAGTCCTCTACGTCACCACTCCGCCATCGGGCCGGAGAGCGGCGCAGATGCAAGCGGATCGCTTCGGTGTCAACTCTTGCAGTCAAAAAAACGGCAATGCGGTTAACGGCCTGTTTACCGAAAGCGACCAGAGACGGAATTGAAACAAGCGCTCGCTTGGCGAAGCAGAGGACGCACGGTAGAAGCGGTGCATTGACGATGAGTGTATTGTTGCACTATAACAGTACCGCGACGAGGGTGGCATCATGAATTTGGATTTGCGCGAGCACGATATGACGGCCATGCGCCATGCGATGGTGGCAAGCCAGTTGCGGACCAACGCGGTCAGCGACCCGCGCGTGGTGGCGGCGATGGACCTGGTTCCGCGCGAGGCGTTTCTTCCCGAAGCCGTGGCGAGGCTCGCATATCGCGACACCGCCGTCCCATTGACCCACGGGCGTGCACAGAACGTGCCGATCGCGACCGGGCGCCTGTTGACGCAAGCCGAGTTGCGCGCGACCGATCGGGTGCTGCTGATCGGCGCGGCCGGCGGGTACACTGCGGCGGTTCTCTCGGAACTGGTCGCATCGGTCGTCGCGGTCGAGAACGATCCGGCCTTGTTGACGATCGCCCGGGCGGCGCTGTCTGCGTACCCCAACGTTTCGGTGGTCGACGCACCGCTGTCGGAAGGGCATGCCGCCGAGGGGCCGTATGACGTGCTGTTCATCGATGGCGCGGTCGAAGCCGTACCACAGGCCCTGGTCGATCAACTCGCGGTCGGTGGTCGGATCGTCGGTGGCCTTGCAGATCGCGGCGTCACCCGGCTGGCTGCAGGGCGTCGTACCGCAGGCGGGTTTGCTCTGCTCGACTTCGCCGACATCGATTGCGTGCCTTTGCCGGGCTTTTCGAGCCCTCGTACTTTCACTTTCTGACCAAGAAAAGAGCCGCCTGCAATGCGATTTCTGTCCCTTCTGAGCGGCTCTGCAGTGGTGATGGTAATGGCGACGCCGCTGTCGGCGGAAACGCTGCGCGATGCGCTGATCAAGGCGTATACGAGTAACCCGACGCTGGCGGCACAGCGCGCCAACCTCCGCGCGATCGACGAGAACGTTCCGATCGCGCGGTCGCAGGGCCTGCCCGGCGTGCAGTTGCAGAGCAGCTACACCGAGAACGTCGTCAAGGCGGCGAACAGCTTCGTCGCTCCGGACCGAAGCGGGACGGGCAACGTCACGCTGACGGTCCCGCTCTATGCCGGGGGCGCGGTGCGCAACGCGGTCCGCGCCGCGAACACGCGGGTCGAGGGCGGACAATTGGGGCTCCGCGGGACCGAGTCGGATCTGTTTTCCGCGGTTGTCGGATCCTATATGGACGTCATTCGGGACGAGGCGATCGTCGGGCTAAACACGCAGAACGTTCGCGTGCTCGACGTCAATCTGCAAGCAAGCCGCGACCGCTTTCAGGTCGGGGATTTGACCCGGACCGACGTTGCGCAATCCGAGGCGCGGCTGGCGCTGGCCCGGAGCCAGTTACAATCGGCGCAGGCGCGACTGATCTCCAGCCGGGAGAGCTATATCCGTCTTGTCGGTGCCGTTCCCGGTCGACTGGACTTGCCGCCGAGTTTGCCCAACCTGCCTGCCAACCCGGACAATGCTGTGGCGGTTGCGCTCCGGAACAACCCGACTTTGCTTGCGGCGGCAAAGGAACGTGATGCTACCGGGTTCGATATCGGTGTCGCACGGTCGAACCGCTTGCCGCGGATCAGCGCGAGTGTCGGCGGCAACTACTACAATTATTTCGGGTCGCTGGGTTCGGGGACGGGGGTTGCGATCGGCCAGTCCGGGAAATCCGCGACCGTCGGGGTCGGCCTGACGCTCCCGCTCTACCAGGGCGGCCGCCCCGCGGCACAGATCCGCCAGGCGCAGGACGCGCGCGCGCAGTCGATTGAACGCGTGACCGAGACGGAGCGCAGCGTCATCGCCCAGGCGCGGTCCGCTTATGCCGTGTGGAAATCGTCGCTCGAGGTGATCGCGTCGAGCGAAATCGCGGTCAACGCTAACAAGCTTTCGCTGGAAGGGGTGCGGGCGGAAAACAGCGTCGGCAACCGGACCATCCTCGACATCCTCAACGCTGAGCAGGAATTGCTCAACTCGCAGGTGACGTTGGTGACCGCGCGGCGGGATGCGTATGTCGCCGGGTTCGCGCTGCTTGCATCCATGGGGCAGGCCGAAGCGCGCGATCTGGGCCTCGATGGCGGGCCTTTGTATGATCCGGTCAAACACTATGAAAGCGTTCGCGGAAAGATCTGGGATTATTCGTCTCAGGCCGATCCGGCGGTGACGGGGACCCGCACGACCGATACGCCCGCACAGAACGCAGCCGTGACGCGCGCGCTCGACCCGATGCTCGACTCGGCACCAGTTGACAGAAGCGCGCCGATTACCGCAGGTGAGCAGACGAAGAACCGCTGACGCGGCGTATATGTTTATTCGCGGGGGTTTTGATGGCGGACTTGGGCGGAGAGCCATCGATGGAAGACATTCTTTCGTCGATCAAACGCATCATCGCCGAGGAAAGCGATACTCTCCCAGGCCGAGCCAAGCGCAGCGATCGGGCGGTCCCGCGCCGACCTGAAGGCGACGCCACCGTCCGGGACGATATTCTGGAATTGCGCGAAGCGGTTCAGGCGGCAATGCCTGATCAGATCGCACGGCGCACCGACGCCCCGGTCGCTGGGCCGGCCGAGACGGCGGCTGCTACGCCCCCGACTTCACTCCCCCCGACTTCACTCCCCCCAACGCCTCCGCCCGCTCCGGTGGCGCCCCCGGTACCCGAGACGCCGAATATCCTGTCGCAACGGACCGCCGCCGCATCCCGTGGGCCGCTGGACACCTTGTCGCGCCTCATCGTCAAACCCGAAGTCGCGGGGAGCGACACGCTCGAGGCGATGGTCCGGGAAATGTTGCGTCCCATGTTGCGCGAATGGCTCGACGCCCATCTTCCGCAGATGGTGGAAGCAATGGTGGCCAAGGAAATCGACCGGATCACCGGGAAGTAATCGCGCGCGGCGACCGTCAGACGCGATCGCGGACGGATCGCCGGCGCGTTCAAACACCGTCGATCGCGCTGCCAGGACGGACGGAGTGCCCTTTCTTTTTGCGCGTCCCCGGCTAAAGCCGATGGCATTATGAGCGAACTTCCCAAAACCTTCGATCCCGCCGAACTCGAGCAGCGCTGGTACGCGCATTGGGAGGCGACCGGCCAGTTCCGGCCTGATCGCCCCGGTGCCGAACCCTGGACGATCGTCAACCCGCCGCCCAACGTGACGGGCTCGCTCCACATCGGGCATGCGCTCGACAACACGTTGCAGGACATTCTGACGCGCCACGCGCGGTTGAAGGGCAAGGATGCCTTGTGGGTGGTCGGGACCGACCACGCGGGCATCGCGACGCAGATGGTGGTCGAACGGCAGATGGGCGCGCTCACCCCGCCGGAGAAGCGTACTGACTTCACGCGCGAGCAGTTCGTCGAGAAGGTCTGGGCGTGGAAGGAAGAGAGCGGCGGGGAGATCACGCAGCAGCTCCGCCGGCTCGGGTGCTCGATGGACTGGGCGAACGAACGCTTCACGATGGACGAGGGCTTCTCGAAGGCCGTCCTCAAGGTGTTCGTCGATCTTCACAAGGAAGGGCTGCTGTACCGCGACAAGCGGCTGGTGAACTGGGATCCGGGTCTTGGCACCGCGATCAGCGACCTTGAGGTCGAGACGCGCGAGATCAAGGGGAGCTTCTGGCACCTGCGCTATCCGCTGGCGGACGGGTCGGGGTTCATCGAGGTTGCAACGACGCGGCCCGAGACGATGCTCGCCGATATGGCGGTCGCGGTGAATGCTTCGGACGCGCGCTATACGGCGCTGGTCGGCAAGCAGGTGCGGTTGCCGATCACGGGGCGGCTGATCCCGATCATCACCGACGATCATGCCGATCCGGAGCTTGGCTCGGGCGCGGTGAAGATCACGCCGGGACATGATTTTAACGACTTCGAGGTCGGTAAACGGGCGGGGATTGCGGCGGGCGCGATGCTTAACATGCTCGATGCCAAGGCACGGGTGGTGCAGGTTGCGGACGGGCTGATCCCTGACGGGTTTCTCGGGCTGACCACCGCGGAGGCGCGCAAGGCCGTCGTCGCGCAGCTGAAGGTGGAGGGGTTCCTGATCCCGCACGTCGACAAGGACGGCGCCGAGCACGACGCCGAGCCGCGCACGATCCAGACGCCCTATGGCGATCGCTCGGGCGTGGTGATCGAGCCGTGGCTGACCGACCAATGGTATGTCGACGCGGCGACGCTGGCGAAGCCTGCGATCGAGGCGGTGCGGTCTGGGGCGATCAAGATCGTGCCCAAGACGTGGGAGAAGACGTTCTTCAACTGGATGGAGAACATCCAGCCGTGGTGCGTCTCGCGGCAGCTCTGGTGGGGGCATCGGATTCCGGCGTGGTTCGCCGAGGATGGGTCGGTGTTCGTTGCGATGAGCGAGGCCGAGGCGCAGGCGCAGGCAGGTGAGGGCGTTGCTCTCACGCAGGACAGCGATGTGCTCGACACGTGGTTCTCCTCCGCACTGTGGCCGTTCGCGACGCTCGGGTGGGACGGCACTTCTTCTCCTGCTTACCCCTCCCCTTCAGGGGAGGGGCCAGGGGTGGGGGATGCCTCGCAGAGCACTCCGCTTGCTGGACGGCCCCACCCCAACCCAGTGTCAGGTCGGTCAGGCTCCCAGCCTGACCTGAATAGCCCGGGGGGCTATTCACCTGACACTCCTGAAGGGGAGGGGCTCAAGGACACGCTCCACGGCCGCTACCCCAACGACGTGCTAATTTCCGGCTTCGACATCCTGTTCTTCTGGGATGCCCGCATGATGATGCAGGGTTTGCACTTCATGGGCGATGTGCCGTTCAAGACCCTGTATCTCCACGGTCTTGTCCGCGCGGCAGACGGCGCAAAGATGTCCAAGTCGAAGGGCAACGTGGTCAATCCGCTGGGCCTGATCGACCAGTATGGCGCAGACGCGCTGCGCTTCTTCATGGCGGCGATGGAGAGCCAGGGCCGCGACATCAAGATGGATGAGAAGCGCGTCGAGGGCTATCGCAACTTCGCGACCAAGCTGTGGAACGCCTGCCGCTTCGCACAGGGCAATGGCATCGGGGCAAGCAAGACGCTCGAAGCGCCGGTCGCCAACCTCGCGGTCAACAAGTGGATCATCGCCGAGACCATCGCGACCGTTCAGGCGGTCGATCTGGCGCTCGCCGACCTGCGTTTCGATGGCGCGGCGAATGCAGTGTATCAGTTCGTATGGAGCCGCTTCTGCGACTGGTATCTCGAGCTGATCAAGCCCGTGCTCGGCCAGATGGATGCGCCCGCGACCGGACCGGACGCAGACGAAACGCGCGCAGTCGCGGGATGGGTCATCGACCAGATCCTCGTCCTGCTCCACCCGTTCATGCCCTTCATCACCGAGGAGCTGTGGAACGCGATGGGACCGCGCGAAACCAACCTGATCGTCGCGCATTGGCCGATCGCGGATGCGCGTGCGCTCGATCCGGCGGCAAGCCAGGAAATCGACTGGCTGATCCGGCTGATCGGCGAAGTCCGCGCGGCGCGGACCGAGCTGAACGTATCGCCGGGCACGCGGATGCCGGTGCACGTTCGTGATGCTGGACTCGAAACGCTGGCGCGGCTCGATCGGCAGGCAAGCGTGATCGCGCGGCTCGCGCGGATCGATCTGGCGACCGGGGATGCGCCTGCCGGTGGTGCGGTGCAGGTCGTCGTCGACGAGGCGACGTTCGTGCTGCCGCTCGCGGGAGTCATCGACCTCGACGCCGAACGCGCACGGCTGACCAAGGGGATCGAGGCGGCAAGCAAGGAGCGCGACGCGCTGGCCGGCCGCTTGGGCAACGCAAGCTTCGTCGAACGTGCGAAGCCCGAGGCGGTCGAGAAGGCGCGCGCGGATCACGCGGAAAAAGCCGCGGAAGCCGAGCGACTAGGCGCCGCCCTGGCGCGTTTGGGGTGAGATAGCCGGCGCATGCTGGCGGACACACAATCCCCCTCCCGTTTGCGGGCGGGGTCAGGGGAGGGCCTGTGAGCGACGTCGTTGAGAGAACAGCCCCCCCCTCCGCCCCTTTGTCAAATGCGAGGGGCGCCAAACAGCGCGACCTGACCACCGGCCCGATCGCGACGACGTTGCTCGCCTTCGCGCTCCCCACGCTGGGGTCGAACATCCTGCAATCGCTCAACGGGTCGATCAATACGATCTGGGTCGGGCGGTTCCTCGGCGAAGGCGCGGTCGCGGCGACCGCCAACGCCAATACGATCATGTTCCTGATGTTCGCCGCAGTTTTCGGTTTTGGCATGGCCGCGACGATCCTGATCGGACAGTCGATGGGACGGCGCGACGTCGAGGCGGCGCGGCGGGCGTTTGGCGCGTCGATCGGTCTGGTGATGGGTGGCGCGGTCGTCATTGCAGCGCTGGGCTGGATCTTCGCCCCCGATATCCTGACTAACCTCGCCACCCCGCCGAGCGTGCAGCCGCTCGCGCTGGCGTATTTGCGGGTCATCTTCCTCGGGCTTCCCGCGACGATGCTGCTGGTGCTGCTGGGCATGGCGTTGCGCGGGGTTGGGGATTCGGTGACGCCCTTGTGGTTCACGGCGTTGAGCGTGCTGCTCGATAGCGGGCTCAACCCGGTCTTCATCAGGGGGTGGTTCGGTATGCCGGAGATGGGGATCGCCGGGTCGGCGGTGGCGACGCTCATCTCGGTTCACGTCGCGGCGCTCGGCTTGCTCGCGTATATCTATCGCCGCGACCTGCCGATCCGGTTGCGCGGGGCGGAGCTTGCCTATCTGATGCCGTCCGCGGCGCTGGCGCGCACGATCCTGCTGAAAGGCCTGCCGATGGGGGCGCAGATGCTGGTCGTATCGGTCGCTGCGCTGACGATGACGGGTCTGGTCAACCGCTATGGCGTCGATACCACTGCTGCGTACGGGATCTCGATGCAATTGTGGGGCTATATCCAGATGCCCGCGCTGGCGGTCGGTGCGGCGGTGAGCAGCATGGTGGCGCAGAACATCGGTGCTGGGCATTGGTCGCGGGTCGACCGCATTACCGTGGCGGGGCTGGTGTTCAGCGCGTTGCTGACGACGACGATGGTGATCGCGATCATCGCGTTCGACCGGCCGGTGATGCTGCTGTTCCTAGGCGGCGAGAGTGCGGCGTTGCCGATCGCGCGGCATATCCAGGTGCTGGCGAGCTGGAACTTCATCGTGTTCGGCATGACGATGGTGTTGTTCTCGACCGTGCGGGCAAACGGCGCGGTGTGGGCGCCGCTGACGATGCTGTTCATCGCGATGTATCCGGTGCGGCTCGGTTTCGCGCTTGCGTTTCAGCCGACGCTCGGGGCCGACGCCCTGTGGTGGAGCTTCCCGCTAGGGTCGGTCGCCAATTTCGCGATGGCTGTAATCTATTATCGCTATGGCGGGTGGCGCAAGCAGCGGCTGGTGGTGCCAGCGGACGAGGCGCACGATCAGAGTCCGAACCCTGCGGAACCGGGTGGGCGGCTGCATCCGGCGGGTTGAGGGGCTCGCACACGGTTGGACCGACCGTGACGGCTGCGCCCCGCCACGCGCTAACCCTTGCGCGACCTTCGCTGAAGTTCCAGAAAGCGGCGCATGACCGCATCCTATCCAGCGCTTCGCCTTCGTCGTACTCGCGCCAGCACGTGGAGCCGCCGACTCCATGCCGAGACGGTGCTCACCCCCGCAGATCTGATCTGGCCGTTGTTCATTGCCGAGGGGCATGGGGTGGAGGACCCGATCGCGTCGCTGCCAGGCGTTTCCCGCTGGTCAATCGACGGAATCGTCGCGCGCGGTCGCGAGGCGCGCGATCTGGGGATACCGTGTATCGCGCTGTTCCCGAACACGCCGTCGCATCTCCGCACGGACGATGGGCGCGAGGCGCTCAATCCCGACAATTTGATGTGCCGTGCGATCCGCGCGCTCAAGGATGCCGTTCCTGAAGTCGGCGTGCTGACCGATGTCGCGCTCGATCCCTATACGACGCATGGGCATGACGGCCTCGTCGATGCGGCAGGGTATGTGGTCAACGATGCGACGTCCGAGGCACTCGTCGGGCAGGCGCTGACTCAGGCCGAGGCGGGCTCCGACATCATCGCGCCGTCGGACATGATGGATGGCCGGATCGGCGCAATCCGGACCGCGCTCGAAGACGGCGGGCACCACAACGTCCAGATCATGTCCTATGCCGCGAAATATGCGAGCGCGTTCTACGGTCCGTTCCGCGACGCGGTCGGCAGTCGTGGATTGCTGAAGGGCGACAAGAAGACCTACCAGATGGATTCGGCCAACGCCGAGGAAGCGCTGCGCGAAGTCGCGCTCGACTTGGCGGAAGGCGCGGATAGCGTGATGGTCAAGCCCGGGATGCCGTATCTCGATATCATCCTGCGCGTGAAATCAGAGTTCCAAGTCCCTGTTTTCGCTTATCAAGTTTCCGGTGAATATGCGATGATCGAAGCCGCTGTCGCAGCGGGCGCGGCGGACCGCGATGCGATGGTGCTCGAATGCCTGATGGCGTTCAAGCGCGCTGGCACGTCCGGCGTCCTGACGTATCATGCCGCACACGCAGCCCGTCTCCTCGGTAAATGAGCGTCTTCGCGTGATCGAGACCGAGCGACTGATCGTGCGGATGGTCGAGCCGCGCGATCGGGCTGCGTTGTGGGACCAGTGCCGCGATCCCGCCGTGATGCAGTACCTGCTTCCCGTCGTTGACGAGGCTGCGCTCGATGCGATGATCGCGCGGATGCACGCTTCACAGGCTGAGCACGGTTTCGCCTTCTGGATCGTGGAACGCCGAACGGACGGTGCGTTGCTTGGGATCTGCGGTCTCAAGCCCGGTGCGCCCGATACGCCGATCGAGGGCGCGCTGGAAATCGGCTGGCGGTTCTCGCAGGCCTATTGGGGGCAGGGATATGCGCGGGAAGCAGCGCAAGCGACGCTCGACTGGGCATGGGCACATCTCGCCGCTCCGCAGGTCGTGGCGATTACCGTGCCTGGGAACACCGCCAGCTGGGGGCTGATGGAGCGGCTGGGGATGCATCGCGTCGTCGATGGCGATTTCGACCACCCGCTGGTCGCCGATGGAAGTCCGCTCAAGCGCCATATTCAGTATCGCATCGACAGGCCTTGAATGACACCCCTGCGTAAGCGGCGCGGTGTCGTGCGCCCGCTGTTCGTGCTGACGATCCTGTCGAGCGCGTTCTTGCTGTTCCTGGTTCAACCGATGGTTGCGCGAATGGCTCTGCCACGGCTCGGCGGAGCCCCGGCGGTGTGGAACTCGGCGATGCTGGTGTATCAGGCGTTGCTGCTCGGCGGGTATGGCTATGCGCACTGGTTGGGGCGGCTCGAGCCGCGTTTGCAGGGTCGCGTGCATCTTGGCGTGCTGCTGGTGGCGGCGCTGTGGTTGCCGATTGGATTGGGCGGATTGGCACCCGGTGCGGGCGTCGCGCCCGCCTTCTGGGTCCCGTGGCTGTTCGTCCTCTCGATCGGTCCGTTGTTTTTTGCGGTCTCGGCGCAATCGCCGCTGTTGCAACGTTGGTTCAGCCTGGCGCGGGAGGGACAGGATCCCTACGCGCTGTACGCGGCATCCAACCTTGGCAGTTTCGCGGGATTGATCGCCTATCCGTTGCTGGTCGAGCCAGCCATGACGCTGTTCGATCAGCGAATCCTTTGGAGCAGCGGGTATATTATTCTAGGCGTAATGGTCGCCTTGTGCGCGGCGACACTCCCGCGCGACCGTCCCTTGCAGGCGGTTACGCCGATCCTGTCCGCGCCGCCGGGGCGGAAGCGGATCGCCCATTGGATCCTCCTCGCGTTCGTTCCGTCCGGGTTGATGCTGGCGACGTCGACGTACATCACCACGGACATCGTCGCGATGCCGCTGCTGTGGGTCATTCCGCTCGCGTTGTACCTGTTGAGCTTCACGATCGCGTTTGCGCGCGATCGCGCCGCGGCGGACATCCAGACCCGAGTCGCGCCGATCGCGATCCTGCTGTTTGGCGGAATCCTCGTCAGCGGCATGCCTGGGTTGCCGTATCTCGGGGCGATCATGGCGCTTGCGCTCTTGTTCCTGGTGTCGGTCGCCTTGCATACGGCGCTGTATCGATTGCGGCCCGAGCCGGATCGGTTGACCGGGTTCTACCTCGCGATGTCGCTCGGTGGAGCGCTGGGTGGAGTGTTCAGCGCGCTCGTGGCGCCGCTGCTGTTCAACTGGACCTATGAATATCCGATCCTGATCCTCGCGGCAGGCGTGCTGACGCCGCATGCCTATCTTCTCGCGCCGTTGCAGCATGTCTGGGAGGGCAACCCATCGCGTCGCCGTGTGCTGATGCTAAGCGTTGCGCTCGTCGTGACAGCGCTGGTCGCCATCATCCTCATCAACAATGGTGGTGGCGATACGCCGTCGCAGCTTCAGCAAATCGTGATGCTCGGGATCGTCGCGATCGGTGTCCTTTCGATCGGGGCTCCGCTTGCGTTCGGGGTCGCGTTGCTCGGTGTATTGGTTGCCTTTGGGGGATATCAGGCAATCCTGATTTCGCTGGAGCCGGGGGCTCGGACGCGCAGCTATTTCGGGATCTATACGGTGCACAGTAGCCCCGGCGTGCAACAGCTTGCGCACGGGACGACGGTTCATGGGACGCAGCTCCGCGGCTCACCTGCGCGCGAACGGACGCCGACGGCCTATTATGTGCCGGATTCGGGGATCGGACAGGCGATGCAGGCACTGCCAGACCTGTACGGTCGGCATGCGCGCGTCGGTGTCGTGGGGCTGGGGACGGGAACGCTCGCCTGCTATGCCAGACCGGGGCAGGACTGGCGGTTTTACGAGATCGACCCCGCGATCGTCCGCATCGCGCGGGACAGCGGTCAGTTCAGTTTCCTGTCGCGCTGCCTTCCGAAGCCCACGATCGTGCTGGGCGACGCCCGTCTCAATATCGCGGCAGAGCGACGGGATAGCCTCGATCTGCTGGCGCTTGACGCCTTCTCGTCCGATTCCGTCCCGATGCACCTCATGACGCGCGAGGCATTTGCCAGCTACGGGCGCGTTCTGTCGCGCCGCGGGCTGTTGCTGGTACACGTGTCGAACCGCTTCCTCGATCTCGAGCCGGTGGTGGCCGCCGCCGCAACGGCGGGTGGATGGCACGCGACCACCCTGTTCTACACACCGCCGGCTGATGCCCGCGAGGCCGCGACGATGTCGCAATGGATCGCGCTGTCGCGCGATCCGGCGGTGATACGGGTGCTGCAATCCCGCGATTCAGGATGGAAACCGATCCGTCACCGTCCCGGCTTCGTACCGTGGACCGACGGCTATTCGACGGTGCTACCGCTGATCAAGGGGTACTGACGGCGCAGCGGTTCAGCGTTCCCGCAACCGGGGCATCAGTTCAACGAAATTGCAGGGCTTGTGCCGGCTGTCGAGCTGGTCCTTGAGAATTCCGTCCCAACCATCCTTCACCGCACCCGTCGATCCCGGCAGCGCGAAGATATACGTGCCGCGCGTTACGCACGCACAGGCGCGCGACTGCACCGTGGAGGTGCCAATCGATTTGAAACTCAGCCAGCGGAACAGTTCGCCAAAGCCCGGGATCATCTTCTCCGCGATGTGTTCGATCGCTTCGGGCGTGACGTCGCGGCCGGTGACGCCGGTGCCCCCGGTCGTGATCACGCAATCGACGGATTCGTCGTCAATCCAGCGATGCAATACGGCGATGATGAGCGCCACGTCGTCCTTCACGATCTCCCGATCGGCGAGCACGTGACCCGCGTCGCCCAGCCGCGCGACGAGCGTGTCGCCTGACCGATCCTCGGCAAGACCGCGCGTGTCGGAAACGGTGAGGACCGCGATCCGAACCGGTTGAAAGGTTGCGGTCAGATCAATTGGCACTGGCGACCGCCTGGCGACTGTTGCTCGAACTCAGCCGAACCGCGCTCGCGCCCGGCATTCCGGGGAACCGTGGCCACAAGCCCTGCGCCAACGCCGCCCGGCTGGCCGACGCACGGCGCCCGGTCTGCGCCTCATACACCCAGTAATTGCGCAAGACCGTCGTGACATAGCCGCGCGTCTCCCAATAGGGGATCGATTCGATGTACAGAAGCGGATCGCCACCGTCATGCGCCTGCGCATTCCATGCCTGAACCGGACCGGGGCCGGCATTATACGCTGCGATCACCTTGGGCAGCAGGCCGTTGGTGCAGCTCTGATCGCGCAGTTGTTCGAGATAGCTTTGGCCGACCTCGATATTGGTGCCGGGTCGCGACAGCGCGGTACGATCGAAGATCCGGCCTTGCTTGCGCGCAATGTCGGTGGCCGCGCTCGGCATGACCTGCATCAGGCCATAGGCGCCGGCTTTGCTGACGACATCGGTCCGGAACCGCGATTCCTGCAGCGTGTGCGCGTAGACCAACGCCTTGTCGACGCGCCAGCCGCCGTCGGGCGTCCAGTTCGGCGCAGGGAAACGTGCCTCGACCGGGGGCGCCGCGCCGACCGGGCCGTTATGCGACAGCCAGACGAGCGTCGACGGGAGATCGAGCGCAGCCGTCAGCCGGACGAGCGATGGATATTCCGCCGCATTCCCGATCCGCGCCTGTTGCTTGATTACCTGGTCAGCGAGAGCGTTCTCGCCGATCTCGACCAGGGCAGCCGCGACGTGGATGTTGGGGCGATGCTCCAACGCTTGCCAGTCACCGGCAAACACCTTGGCGCTCGACTTCAAGGGTGCGTCCTTGATCGCGAGCGCCTGCCGCGAAAGAAGCCCGTAGAAGGTCTCGCGATACTGCGCGGCGTTCTTGAGACGGCCTTCCACCTTGTCGGGACGCCCGCACTGCATGTCCGCGCGCGCTGCCCAGTACAGGCCGGCCGCGCGCATATCGACATCGCCCGCCCGTGCAGCGACGTTCTGGAAGGCGTCGCCAGCAGCGGCGCAATCGTGCTGACGCCACGCTGCAAGCGCGCCGACCCACATCGCCTCGACCGCGAAATCGCCGTAGCCGGTCATTGCCTTCGCGGCCATCGCGCGCGCGTTATTGTCGTCCCCCGCGAGATAGTACATCCACGCGATCTTGCGCTGCCACTCGGTGATCGAATCCTGCGACAGCCCATAGGTCGATTCAAGCAAAGCCTGCGCTTCCGAGCCAAGATCCTCCTTGACGTATGGCTGCATCTTGATGGCCAGTTCGGCAGCGATCATGTCGCCCGCGACCAGGCTCCTGGCGCGCTTGCGCGCTGGGGCGCCATCGATCCAGATCAACGCGCGCGCTTCGGGGAGTGCGGGGAGGCCGACTCCCCCGCGCGACGCAGCCATCGTCGCCAGCTGACGCGCCTGGGGCAACTCGGGCGCTTCGGAAAGCAGCTTGAGCAACGGATCGAGATCCGCCTTGGGCGAGCCCTTGGCAGTGAGAAGTTCAGCGCGTGCAATCGCGTGCAACGGGCCCGGTTTCATCAGGTCGAGTGCTAGCTGCGCATCGAGCCACTTCTGTGCGCGGATAGCGCTGAACACCGCACGATAGCCTTCGCGCTGTTCGGGATCGAGCTGCGGCGGGATGGCCGGGCGGGCGTTGGCCGTTTCGACACTCGCTGGCTCGACGGCGGCATGGGCGATCCCCGGTACGATCGACAGGACGCTCGCCAGCGTTAGGGGTACCGACAGAAATTTCTTTGCGCTCATGCGCCTAACCCCGCGATAAGCATTTGTAAGTCCTTCCAGGCACGTGCCTTTTCCGCCGGCCGTTCGAGCAGCAGTCGCGGATGAAAACTGGCGACGGCTTCGACGGCGATGGATTTGCCGGATTGTCCAACTTCCACATTAACCCATTGCAAACGTCCGCGCGCTCTCGGCACATCGGCCCCGATAAGCGCACGGCTTGGCGCGTTCCCTAACACAAACAGCCGCTTCGGTTCCACTATTGCGACGTGGTGCCGGATCAGCTCGCCGAGCCGTTGTTCGATCTCGGGCGCTATACGCCCTGCCACCGGCCGAATCGTGCACATCGGCGCGATATAGACCGAGCTTCGGTCCCGTCCGATCGCGGCGAGCATACGGTCAAACAGCCGTCCCGCCGCGCCGCTGAGCAGCGTTCCCGATTCGGCGTCGTCGCGATCCGGAACGTCGGTGACGATCATGATGTCAGATTTTGGATTTCCGGTCGCCAGGATCGACGATCCGCTCCACCCGCTTTCGGGAGCCTCCGAACCACCACGCCAGGTCGAGAACGCTTCCAGATCGGTCGGCAAGGGGGCGACGATCGGCGCTTTGGGTTCCGCTACGGCGTGCCGCTTCGTTTCGCGAACGACCGGTGCCGGGATCGCGGTCCAGTCGCGCGGCGCCTCGTCCGCGAGCGAGTCTACACCCGCGTCACGCCACCATTCGAGCACGCTCGCTGCGGCGATTTGCCAATCGATATTCTGGTCCGCCCCCATGCCGTCCTTAGAGTCCTATGTTGACGCGAAGGTCAATTCACTGGCACTCGGTTTTTATAGCGATGGGGCCGGACGTTCCGCGGGCGCGACGAGACTGCGCTGCCCCAACCGCAGTGGAGAGACACCGTGAGCGAGACCGAAACCCAGCGCGAGTCGATGCCCTATGACGTTGTGATCGTCGGCGCGGGGCCTGCCGGCCTGTCCGCCGCGATTCGACTGAAACAGGTGGCGGCCGAACGCGACCTCGAATTGTCGGTGTGCGTGCTGGAAAAGGGGTCGGAAGTCGGCGCGCACATCCTGTCGGGCGCGGTCATCGATCCGAAATCGCTCGACGAGTTGCTGCCCGACTGGCGCACTATGGGATGTCCTCTGGCCGAAGTCCCCGTGACGGACAATCAGCACTGGATGCTGTCCAAGCGTGGCAAGCGCGCGGTCCCGCATTTCATCACACCCGGCTTCATGCACAACAAGGGCACCTACACCGGCAGTCTGGCCAATCTGTGCCGCTGGCTGGCGGGGCAGGCGGAGGAACTGGGGGTGGAGATCTTCCCCGGGTTTGCCGCCGCCGAAGTCCTGTACAATGAAGATGGCTCGGTGAAGGGTGTCGCGACCGGCGATATGGGCGTCGCGCGCGATGGCTCGCACAAGCCCGATTATACGCCAGGTCTGGAGATCCACGCGAAGTACACCTTCCTGAGCGAAGGCGTGCGCGGATCGCTGTCGAAGCAGATCATCGCCAAGTTCGACCTTGCGCGGGACAGCCAGCCACAGGTGTACGGGATCGGCATCAAGGAGCTGTGGGACATTGCACCCGACAAGCATGTCCCCGGTCGTGTGATCCATACGCAGGGGTGGCCGCTCAACGAGACGCCCGGGTCGAACGGGGGCGGCTTTTTGTACCACCAGGCGAACGGTCAGGTCGCGCTCGGGTTCGTGACGTGGCTGAGCTATACCAATCCGCACCTGTCGCCGTTCCACGAGATGCAGCGCTGGAAGACGCACCCTGCGATCGCGGAGATTCTGCAGGGCGCGAAACGCGTGTCGTATGGCGCGCGCGCGATCAACGATGGCGGCTTGCAGTCGATCCCCAAGCTGGTGTTCCCGGGCGGCGCGCTGATCGGGTGTTCGGCCGGGTTCCTCAACGTGCCGCGGATCAAGGGCACGCATACCGCGATGAAGTCGGGCATGATGGCCGCCGAAGCCGCGGTCGAGGCGATCGCATCGCAGCGCCAGCATGACGAACTTGCGGCGTATCCGGCGGCGTTCGAGGAAAGCTGGGTCAAGAAGGAGCTGTCGATCGTCCGCAACGTCGTGCCGCTGGTCGAGAAGTTCGGCGAGCTGATCGGCTCCGGGCTCGCCAATGCGACGATGTGGCTGGAAAGCTGGGGCGTGAAGATGCCGTTCACGATGAAGCATCACGCCAACCACAAGACGCTGTGGCGCAAGGATCAGGTCCACCCGATCCAATACCCCAAGCCCGATGGCGTGCTGACGTTCGACCGGCTGTCCTCGGTATTCATCTCGAATACCAATCACGAGGAGAACCAGCCGGTTCACCTGAAACTTGCGGACCCGGATATTCCGGTGAAGTACGATCTTCCGCTCTACGACGAACCCGCGCAGCGCTATTGCCCGGCGGGTGTGTATGAAATCGTAGGCGAGGAAGAGGGCGACCCCAAGTTCGTCATCAACGCGCAGAATTGCGTGCATTGCAAGACGTGCGACATCAAGGATCCGACCCAGAACATCACCTGGGTCGTGCCGGAAGGTGGCGGGGGTCCGAACTATCCGAACATGTGATAGCGGGGCTCCATGATTGTCGAATCGGCTCCGGCCAAGATCAACCTGGCGCTCCATGTCCGTGCGCGACGTGCGGACGGATATCACGAACTGGAAACGCTGTTCGCGTTCGTCACGGACGGGGACACGGTGACGCTGGCGCCGGGTCCGTTGTCCTTGACCATCACAGGACCGTTTGGGGCGGGGCTATCGGGCGAGGGCGATAATCTCGTCTTGCGCGCCGCGCGCGCGTTCGCCGAGCGGTTCGGGACGAGCGTCAGCGGTGCGTTCACCCTCGACAAGCATCTGCCCGTCGCATCCGGAATCGGCGGCGGTTCGGCTGATGCCGCCGCCGCGCTGCGCGCGCTTGCCCGGGCCAACGAAGTTGCGGTCGATGATCCTCGCCTGTTCGAGATCGCCGCGGTTCTCGGGTCGGACGTGCCCGCGTGCCTGTTGGGGCGTACGGCGCTGGGATCGGGCCGCGGCGAGCATCTGGAGCCGCTCGATGGTCCGTCAGGGATGCCCGTGTTGCTGGTCAACCCGGGAGTGGCGGTATCGACGGCGGCCGTCTTCCGGGGATGGGACGGCATCGATCGCGGACCGATGCCGGACGGCGACGTCTTGTCCCTTGCGCGTGCCGGACGAAACGATCTCGAAGCACCGGCCCGCGCCGTGGCGCCTGAAATCGGCTCGGTGCTTGATTCCCTGAATGGGGGTAACCATGTCCTGGCACGGATGTCGGGGTCTGGCGCTACCTGTTTCGCCCTCTACGCAACCGTCGCGGATCGCGCAGCGGCAGCCACTGCAATAATGGCTGCAAAACCGGACTGGTGGTGTCTTGAAACGGCACTCGCATGACACTTTACCGTATCAAACCGGGACGGAATTGCCTCATTCGGCGGCGAAAAGCACGGCGTTCCGCGTTTGGCGCGAACTTTGCTGAGATGGTCGTCAGTGGGTCCGCTGCTACCCGTGGTTCGCCCATCGATGGTCCGTGGCTTCGCCACGCGTCATCCAGG
This sequence comes from Sphingomonas sp. PvP055, assembly GCF_040546365.1. NCBI lineage: Bacteria > Pseudomonadati > Pseudomonadota > Alphaproteobacteria > Sphingomonadales > Sphingomonadaceae > Sphingomonas > Sphingomonas sp. PvP055. The sequence continues at coordinate 2,772,528 of NZ_JBEPNS010000001.1, read as the reverse complement.
CCGAGGGGCGGCAAGGGCAACCTTGCCGCCCCCACCTGCGCATGAGCATACCCGAGACCCTCGATGGCGCGTCGGGCGGAATCCTCCTGCTGTGCGACCATGCGTCCAACGTGGTTCCCGCAGGCGTAGACCTTGGAATTTCACCGGTTATTCTCGACAAGCATGTCGGCTTTGACATCGGAACCGCCCCGCTGACGAGGGCATTGTCCCACGTGCTCGGGGCGCCGGCTGTACTGGCGACGGTATCGCGGCTGGTCATCGATCTTCACCGCCAGCCCGATCATCCCGGGCTGATCCCGCAAGTCAGCGACGGCCATCCCATTCCCGGCAACGTCGAGATCGACCGAGACGACCGGATCGCGCGGTTTTACAGGCCGTATCACCGCGTGCTGGACGAGACCATTAGAGCCGTGAAACCGACGCTGTTGGCCGCGATCCATAGCTTCACCCCGCAACTGGAAGCCGGTGAGAATCCGTTACGCCCATGGGATATCGGGATTCTATCCAACCGCGATCGGCGCGCCGCCGATACTGCATTGCCCTTGTTACGTGAGCTTGGCCTCGTCGTTGGCGATAATGAACCCTACTCGGGCCGCCTGCTCAACGCGACGTTGAACCGGCATGGCGAGGGTCGGGGAATCCCTGGCATTGCGATCGAAATCCGCAACGATTTGCTGTCTGACGAAGCCGGCGTCCAGCGCTGGACCGACATTCTGGCGCCAATCCTCCTCGAAATACGTAATAGACTTGCGCGAGAGGGGCGTCTCGCGACATAGGCGCGCGCATGACACGCACTTTCGACAAATCGAAGCTCCCCAGCCGTCACGTTTCGGTCGGGCCCGAGCGCAGCCCGCACCGTAGCTATTATTACGCGATGGGGATCGCCGAAGAGGACATCGCCAAGCCGTTCGTCGCCCTGGCGAGTGCCGGTAACAATTCGGCACCGTGCAACACGACGCTGGATTCGCAAGCGGATGCCGCCCAGGCGGGGGTCATCAGCGGTGGCGGAATGCCGCGTCGGTTCAACACGATCACCGTTACCGACGGGATCGCGATGGGCCATCAGGGCATGAAGTCCTCGCTGGTCAGTCGAGAAGTCATCGCCGACTCGGTCGAGCTGTCGGTCCGCGGCCATTGCTATGATGCGCTGGTCGGCTTTGCCGGGTGCGACAAGTCGCTGCCCGGGATGATGATGGCGATGCTGCGGCTCAACGTGCCGAGCATCTTTGTTTACGGCGGGTCGATCCTTCCGGGGCGTTTCCACGACAAGGACGTCACCGTCGTCGACGTATTCGAGGCGGTCGGCAAATATGCTGCTGGCGGTTGTCCGCTGCAGGAACTGATCGAGCTCGAGAAAGTCGCCTGCCCCGGCCACGGTGCATGCGGCGGCCAGTTCACCGCGAACACGATGGCGTGCGTCGGCGAGGCAATCGGGCTTTCGCTCCCCAACTCCAACATGATGCCCGCGCCGTATCGCGGCCGCGACGAGATTGCGATCGCTGCGGGCGAGCAAGTGATGGCGCTGATCGAAGCCAACATCAGGCCGCGGGACATCTGTACCCGCGAAGCCTTCGTCAACGCAGCGCGCGTCGTCGCGGCGACTGGCGGCTCGACCAACGCTGCGTTGCATTTGCCGGCGATGGCTAGCGAAGCGGGGATCGCGTTCGACCTGTTCGACGTTGCTGAAGCCTTTAAATCAACGCCTTACATCGCAGACCTCAAGCCAGGCGGGAAGTATGTCGCCAAGGATATGTACGAGGCCGGCGGCGTGTACATGCTGATGAAGACGATGCTTGCGGGTGGATTCCTGGACGGCAACTGCCTCACGGTGACTGGTAAGACGCTCGGCGAGAACATTGATCAGGTCACGTGGAACCCCGATCAAAAGGTGATTTACGACGTCAAGACGCCGCTGTCGCCAACCGGTGGTGTCGTCGGCCTGCGTGGTTCGCTTGCGCCCGATGGCGCGATTGTCAAGGTCGCGGGGATGCATCGGCTCCAGTTCGAAGGTCCGGCGCGGGTGTTCGACTGCGAGGAGGATTGTTTCGCTGCGGTGGAGGCGCGCGCCATCAACGAGGGCGAAGTGATCGTCATTCGCTACGAAGGGCCGAAAGGTGGTCCCGGGATGCGCGAGATGTTGTCGACCACGGCGGCCCTGTACGGGCTCGGACTTGGCGAGAAGGTCGCACTGATTACCGACGGCCGGTTTTCGGGTGGGACGCGCGGGTTCTGCATCGGGCATGTTGGTCCCGAGGCGGCAGAAGGCGGTCCGATTGCGTTGGTGCAAGATGGCGACACGATCCGAATCGATGCCGAGGACGGGACGATCGACCTCGACGTCGCGCCGGAAACCCTCGCGGTGCGCAAGGCCGACTGGGTGGCGCGGATCAACGATTACCAGTCTGGCGCGTTGTGGCGCTATTCGCAGACGGTCGGTCCTGCCTATAAGGGTGCGGTAACGCATCCTGGAGCAGCAACCGAACGTCATGTTTACGCGGACATCTAAGTCGGTCTGTACGCTGCTGATGGCGCTGGCGGTGTCATTGGGGGCGTGTGGCCAGCAGCCGATCCCGGAAAGCGAAGCCCCGAAAGGCGACCCCATCGCCTGTTCGGAAGCCGGGGTCGGTCTTGCGGCAACTTGTACCCTTGAAGTGATGCAAACCCGCGAGGGGCTGGCCCTCACCGTGCGTCATGCGGATGGCGCGTTCCGCCGGATGATCGTGCCTAGGGACGGCCATGGTGTCGTTGCCGCCGATGGCGCGGAACCGGCGGTCTTGCGCGTGTTGAACGCCGTGGCAATAGAGGTCGCGATTGGCCGGAACCGGTATCGTCTGCCGTCGAAGATCAAGGGCGTAAGGCTCATCGAATGACCCCGATCGACGGAACCTCCATTCTGAGCGCCGCAGAAATGCGGCGTGCCGAGGCGAGGGCGATGGTCGACGAGGTTACCGTAGACAGTCTGATGCATGCCGCTGGCGTGGCAGTGGCGAAGGCAGTTCGGCGCCTAGCGGGGGAGTCGGAGATTCTCGTCGCCTGCGGAGCCGGGAACAACGGCGGCGATGGGTACGTTGCGGCGCTCGCATTACGCGACATGGGCTTAGCGGTTCGGGTCGCAGCCTTGGCCGATCCGAGCAGTGATGCAGCAATTGCCGCTCGCGCGCACTGGCGTGGTCCGGTCGAGCCATTGAATGTGGCGGCGCCCGCGCCCGTCTTGCTCGATGCCGTGTTCGGCACGGGTCTTACCCGACCGGTCGATCCGGATCTTGCTGAGAAAATGGCGCGGCTTTCCAGCCCGGCGCGCCTCGTCATTGCGGTCGACCTGCCAAGTGGCGTTGATACCGATACAGGTGCAGTGCTCGGGGCGGCGACGGTCGCGGACGTGACACTGGCCTTGGGTAACGTGAAACCAGCGCATCTGCTGGTGCCCGCAGCCACGCATTGCGGGAAAATACTTTTATTAGACATAGGTCTAGGGCCGCAATCCGATACGAAGTGGCAAGTTGTCCAGCGTCCCACGTTTCTCCAAGCGCCGGGAGCTGCAGCACACAAATACACGCGTGGCATGGTCGCGGTCATTGCAGGCGCGATGCCTGGCGCCGCAGAGCTCTCAGCGGAGGCGGCGTTGCGCGCCGGGGCAGGGTATGTGCTGCTGCTGGGGGAAACACGAACGACAGTGCCGCATGCGATCGTACGGCGACCGTATGAACCGGATGCGCTTGGCGACGTTCGGATCGGTACAATCGTGATCGGTCCCGGGCTTGGCCGCGATGCCGCGGCTGGAGCGATGCTGGACCGGGCGCTCGACGTCGACACTGCGCTGATCATCGACGGTGATGCCCTGCAGTTGATCGATAAACGGCGTATGGCGTCAATCCGCCGCCGTACCGCGCCGACAATACTGACACCCCACGCTGGCGAGTTCGATGCCGTATTCGGGGCCAGCGACACCCCGCGGATCAAGCAGGCGACGGCTGCGGCGCAAACCGCAAAGGCAATCGTCGTGCTGAAAGGAGCGAGCACGATCATCGCCGGGCCGAATGGTGCTGCGATCGTGACCCAACCCGCAAACAGCTGGCTTTCGACGGCAGGAACGGGAGACGTGCTGACTGGGGCAATTGCTGCAATGGTTGCCGCGAAAGATCTTGCAGCCGTTCGGATGATCGATCGCGTCGCCGCTGGCGTATGGCTCCACTCGGAGGCGGCGCGACGGTTGTCCGGTCCTTTCCTCGCCGATGATCTTGCGCACGGGCTCGGTGCCGCTAGGGCGTCGATATGACCGATACGATCGTGAAAGTAGCCGCACGCGGCGATGGCGTGACCGGCGACGGCCGTCATGCAAAATTTGCCGCGCCAGGCGACCGATTGACGGCAGACAATGTCGTCGAGCCTGGGCCGCATCATCAAATACCACCTTGCGGGCATTTTCCAGTGTGCGGCGGTTGCCAGCTCCAACATCTCGACGACGAGAGCTATGCCGTTTTCCTTGTCGATCGGATCGCGGGGGCGTTGGCAGCGCATGCCTTAGTGACCGATATTCGGCAACCGATGCTATCGCCGCCCCAAACACGGCGCCGTGCGACGTTGCACGCAGAGGTTAAGGGCGGAACGATCAAGCTGGGGTTCAGTGCGGCGGCAAGCCACGAGATCGTGGACTTGAAGGAATGCCATGTCCTCACGCCTGCGCTCTTCCAGATGCTGGCACCGTTACGGAAGCTCTTGTCGAAGTCTTTGAAGGGACGGGCGCGGGTCCATCTGACCGAGATCGATCAGGGCATAGACGTGCTGATAGAAGGGACGCTCGCGGAAAGTCTTGCCGTTGCCGAAGCGTTAACCCGATTTTGTGCTGATCACGCGATAGCGCGGCTGGCGGTGGACGATGGTCTCGGGCCTGAAACCCGTTGGGAACCCGAGGGCGGTACGATCACGTTTGGCGGCGTTCCTGTGCCGTTTCCCCCGGCGTCGTTTCTTCAGGCTACGCGCGAAGGACAGGAAAGCCTGATCGCTTCGGTCCGCGAGGCGGTTGGAACGGTGCGCGGAGCGACCGCCGACTTGTTCGCCGGACTTGGCACATTCGCGCTTTCTCTGTCGGGAAAGGTTTATGCAGCCGAGGCCGGTCGCGACGTGATCCTTGCGCTTCAGGCCGGAGCCAGTCGCGCCGGGCGAACGCTCTTTACCGAGCATCGCGACCTTTTCCGCCGACCGTTGACAAGCGCGGAATGCTCGCGCTTCGCCGCCGTCGTACTGGATCCGCCGCGGGCAGGCGCACGGGAGCAGGTTGCTCAACTGGCCGCGTCGACCGTACCTGTAATTGCTTATGTATCCTGCAATCCGAGTAGCTTCGCCCGGGACGCGGAAACGTTGTGCAAAGGTGGGTACCGACTGGAATGGATCCAGCCCATCGGACAATTCCGGTGGTCGACGCATACCGAGTTGGCTGCGCTGTTTCGGCGGTGACGTCGGTCTAGAGTTTCTCGGCGAGCCATATTCCGGCGTCATCGCAGCTTGGGTCGGCGGTCATATGCGCGATCAGGCGCAGCCCGCTATCGGCGATCGCGTCGGAGTAATTCGTCGCTTCGAGGTCGAATCGGTATGGCGACCCGTCGCGATAGTCCTTTCTGCTTGGGTCGAGATCCGCAGGCGCATTGAAGAGCATACGGCCTTCAGGCTTGAGCCAGGCGGCAGCACGGCGCGCCATGACTGCGCGGTCATCATGGCTGAGCCAGGTCAGCGAATTCCACGCGATTACCGCATCGAAAGTTCGATCGATCGCTACCGTCCGCATGTCCGCCTTGATCCACTGGCCTCGGGGGAAGCGGGTGGTTGCCAGCGCGATGACCGATCCTGCGGCATCAACCCCCGTGAGGGCGAAGCCACGATCCATCAAATATCGCGCAATCGGCTGTCCGTCGCCGCAACCCAAGTCGAGGATAGTGCTTCCCGTCGCCAACGGAGCGACGAGACGGTCGATCCACGCTTTGCCGACGAAGCTGCCCGCGGGTGCGTTATCCGTCATGAGTTTTTGGGAACCGGTATGCAAAATAACCGTTTAGTTGGTGGGAGTAGCGGATGTCGGTTTGCGACATCACCTAGAACCGAAAGGATAAGTGCCATGGGCGAACTCATCGACAAGATCAAAGGCAACGTCAACGAGGCCGTTGGCAAGGTTAAGCAGGAAAGCAACAATCCTGAGACGCAGGCAGACGGCGCAGCACAGGAAGCCAAGGGCAAGGCCCAGCAGCTGGGTGGCAAGGTCAAGGGCGCGCTCGGCGACGACATCTGATTAGATCGTTGTAAGTTGCGTGGGCCGCTCCGGGAAACCGGGGCGGCCTTGCTATGTCTAGAGCATGCCTCCGGACGTGATCACCCGTACGTCGGTTTTGAGGTGAAGAACCCTGACCCCAGTCTGCGCCATGGCGCGTCCAAGGGCCGGGGCGAACGAACCGGTCGTTTCGACAGTTTCCGCCCAACAACCGTACGCGCGGCCCAAGGCTGCGAAATCCGGATTATTCAACGTTGTCCCGCTGATACGAGAGGGAAATGCGCGTTCCTGATGCATTCGAATCGTACCGTAGGCGGCGTTGTCGACGATTATGACCAGCATGTCGGCTTTATGGGCAACCGCGGTCGCGAGTTCCTGACCGTTCATCAGAAAGCAGCCGTCCCCCGCAAGCGCGACAACCATCCGGCCAGGATATCGCAGTGCGGCGGCGGTGGCGGCCGGGACGCCGTAACCCATGGCACCGGCAGTTGGCGCCAGCTGGGTCCCAGGTCCGTCATACCGCCAATAGCGATGCCACCAGCCTGAGTAGTTTCCCGCGCCGTTGCATATGATGCTGTCGGCGGGCAGCTGCGCGCGCATCTCGGCGACGCACGGTCCCAAATCGAGCGTTACGTCAGGTCGTGGCAACGGTGTCGACCACGCAAGATACGCATCGTGCGCTTCGGTACCGTCCCGCGGTCGGCAAGTAATCGAGTGAAGCGCCTCGGCGAACGATCCCATGTCCGCGCAAATCGCGAGATCGGTACGGTAGGTCTGGCCCAGTTCAGTCGCATCCGGGTGAACGTGCACGAGCCGCTGGCCAACGTGGTCCGGCGTGACGAGCGTGTAACCGTCCGTCGTGGCCTCCCCCAGTCGCGGGCCGACGACGAGCAGCAAGTCAGCCTCTCGAACTCGCTTTACGAGGGCGGGGTTGGGCCCATATCCAAGGTTGCCGGCCCAGACCGGCGACGTATTGGGCAGCGCATCCTGACGACGAAATGCGGCAGCAACCGGAAGTGCGCTCCGTTCCGCCCAAATGCCGAAGGATTCGGCAGCTCGCGCGCTCCACCCAGCGCCGCCGATGATGGCAAGTGGCTGCTGTGCCTCCTCCAGCATTTCTGCCAAGACATGGAGCTGAAACGGGTCACAAGCCTGTACGACTGGCGCAACCCTTGGACGGTCTACAGTTTCGACGACGTCGAGCAGCATGTCTTCGGGCAACGCCAAGACGACAGGTCCAGGACGACCAGACATAGCAACGGCGAAAGCCCGGGCAACATACTCGGGAATACGGCGAGCATCATCGATCTTGGCCGCCCATTTCGCGATCGGCGCGAACATCGTCGGAAAGTCGATTTCCTGAAAGGCCTCGCGATCCCGCGTGCCGCGGTCGACATCGCCAATGAACAAGATCATCGGTTGCGAATCCTGCATGGCGACGTGAACGCCGATCGACGCGTTGGTAGCGCCCGGACCACGGGTCACGAACGCAATGCCCGGTCGCCCGGTCAAGGCGCCATCTGCGCACGCCATGAACGCCACGCCACCTTCCTGCCGGCAAACGGTAAGGTCGATCTGCGGTGAATCGTACAACGCATCCAGAACCGCGAGAAAACTTTCCCCCGGTACGGTGAAGATGCGGTCACACCCCTGCGCCAGAAGATTGTCGACCAAAATCCGGCCACCGGTGCGAGGAGAAAGCGATGTCATGGCGTGATCTTAGCGATGCTTCGTCAGCAGCGCAAAAGGGCCGTGACGGTCGCCGGGGAGCCCCTTGCTCGGGCTTCATATTGTCCCGTCAGACGGAACGTTGGTTGCAGATGATCCAAAACTTTTGTGGTCAGCATGCGCCGGGCGATGCCCCAACAGAAGGGTGGGCTTCGGCGCGACCGCGAAGACCCACCCGACCGGTTTAGTGCGCCTTCGCGACGCCTTGTTCTTCCATGAGCGAAGCCAATTCGCCGCTCTCGTACATTTCCATCATGATGTCGGACCCGCCCACAAATTCACCCTTTACATAGAGCTGCGGGATCGTAGGCCAGTCAGAGAAAGCTTTGATGCCCTGACGGATGCCTTGGTCCTGCAAAACGTCGACACTGTCGAACTCGACGCCGACATGGTTGAGGATTGCGATCGCACGGCTCGAAAAGCCGCACTGCGGGAAGAGGGGGCTGCCCTTCATGAACAGCACAACGTCGGACTTGCCGACTATCTCGGCGATACGGGTGTGGGATTCGTCGGTCATCATCATTACTCCTGAACAGGAACGGCAGTGGAGAGCTGCAGTGCATGGAGCACGCCCCCCATGCGATCGCCCAACGCGGCGTAAACGGCGCGCTGTTGCTTCAACCGCGGCATGCCGCGGAAACTTTCTGCGGTGACACGTGCGGCCCAATGGTCGCCGTCGCCCGCGAGATCGGTCATCTCGACTCGAGCATCGGGAATACCGGCGACGATCAGCGCTTCAATTTCGTCAGCAGACATTGGCATCATTCGGATCCCATCAACTGGCGACGTGCCTCGATCGTCTTCTCTTCGATCGTGCGACGAATGGTGGCTTCGTCGATCGCGATATTAGCGGCGGTCAGATCGCTGACCAGCTTGCGGATAACGTCTTCGTCGCCGGCTTCCTCAAAATCAGCCTGGACGACCGCGGTCGCATAGGCGTCAGCCTCCTCCTTGGTCAGCCGCATCTCCGCAGCCGCCCAATGCCCCAGCAAGCGGTTGCGCCGGGCGATGATGCGGAAAGCCATCTCTTCGTCACGTGCAAATTTGGTTTCGAATGCGCGCTCGCGATCGTCGAAGCTGCTCATGTGACGTTGGTCCCCGGAAACGGTAAGAAATGATGTAACGGAGATAGGGGCAGCGTCGCGCTGGTGCAACGCATCGCTGTCGGAACGTTCGTCGTGCAAAACCGGGTCGGAGAATCATCGGAGTTCGGTTAGGGCTTTCTAGGCATGGCATCTTCTCCCCCGAAACGTCCCCTGTTCGAGCGGCTCGGTGCACCGGCCGACTCTGCCCACGCCACACGGTCGCTGCCGGAAGCGCATCGCAGCGTGAAGGTTTGGGAGTCGGGAGACCCAAAGCGGTCGCGCTTCCGGCAGTGGCTGGCGTTCGCGGGCCCGGGTTTTCTCGTTTCGGTCGGCTATATGGATCCCGGCAATTGGGGCACCGATCTCGCCGGGGGCAGTCAGTTCGGCTATACGCTGCTGTGGGTCATTCTCGCATCGAACCTAATGGCTATTTTCCTTCAGGTGTTGTGCGCGCGGCTTGGGATCGTCACCGGTCGCGACCTCGCTCAATCCTGTCGGGACTATTACGCACGTCCCGTAGGGATTGCCCTATGGTTGCTGTGCGAGATTGCAATCATCGCGTGCGACTTGGCGGAAGTGATCGGGTCTGCGGTCGCGCTCAACTTGCTGTTGGGGTTGCCGCTGGTGTGGGGGGTGGTCCTGACCGGTCTCGATGTCTTGCTCTTGCTGTTGCTGGTCAACCGCGGGTTTCGCAAGATCGAGGCAATCATCATCGTTCTGGTGGCGACCATCGGGCTGTGTTTTGCGTACACGATCGTGCTGGCCAAACCGGACTGGAACGCAGTCGTGTTGGGGGCGGTGACGCCCGCGATACCTAATACCGCGGCGCTGTTGATCGCCTTGGGGATTCTCGGCGCGACGGTCATGCCGCACAATCTGTATCTGCACTCGTCGATCGTCCAGACCCGCGCATTCGGCGCGGGGAAACGCGACGTCAAAGCGGCTCTGGCGTTCAACACGATCGACACCATTCATTCTCGCGCTGGGCATGGCGTTTTTCGTCAACGCGGCGATCCTGATACTGGCTGCAGCGGTCTTCTGGCGGAACGGTATGGTCGTGTCCGAATTGCAGGAAGCGCATCAGTTGCTTCGTCCGGCGCTGGGTGGTGCCGCGGCAACTGCTTTTGCGCTGGCCCTGCTTGCCTCGGGTCAATCCAGTACCATCACCGGGACACTGGCGGGGCAAATCGTGATGGAGGGTTTTCTCAACATCAGGGTGGCCCCGTGGCTGCGACGTCTGGTGACGCGTGGACTGGCGATCATTCCGGCCCTGATCGTCATTTCCGCGACGGGCGGGAAAGATACGGTGGAATTGCTGGTCGTGAGCCAGGTCGTGCTGTCGATGCAGCTCCCGTTCGCGATCTTCCCGCTGATGATGGTGACGAGCAGCCCGGTGCGGATGGGGGAATATGCCAATCCGCTGTGGGTCAAGCTCGTGGGTTTCACGATCTGCACTGCGATCGCTGGGCTCAACGTCTACCTGCTGTGGGAGACGATCGGGCCGATCTGGGTGGGATTGATCGGTGCCGCGATACTCGGATTCGCTGGCTACGTGCGGTTCGTCTACCGCCCGACCTGAGCCGGCCGAAAGAATTTTCGAATGCGGAAGTGTTGCGATACCGTGGGACGAGCGGATGCCCGTCCCACGTGTCGCTGCTATTATGCGACCGTAACCACGAGTTTGCCGATCGCTCCCCGCGCGGCCATTTTCGCGATTGCCTTGCCACCGTCCTCGAACGCGAACGTCTCGGTTACGCGTGGCGCGATCTTGCCATCCTGCCAAAGCCGGAAAAGACGGTCGATATGAGCTCGGTTTGCCTTGGGGTCGCGTGCCGCAAATGCTCCCCAGAACACGCCGCAGACGTCGCAGCTTTTGAGCAGGGTCAGGTTGAGCGGCAGTTTCGGGATGCCGGCGGGAAAGCCGACCACGAGGTAACGGCCCTCCCAGCCGATCGAGCGGAGAGCGGGCTCGGCGTAATCCCCCCCGACCGGATCGTAGATCACGTCGTAGCCGCCTGCGCCGCCCGCCGCCTTGAATTGCTCGGCGAGCGCCTTGGACTGATCCTTGTCGAACGGTGCCCGGGCGTAGATGATCGTTGCGTCGGCACCGGCATCGCGGGCGGCCTGCGCCTTTTCCTCCGACGAAACCGCCGCGACCACGCGTGCGCCGAACGCCTTGCCCAGTTCGATCGCAGCGAGCCCGACTCCGCCGGCCGCGCCGAGGACGAGCAGGCTTTGCCCCTCAGCCAGGCGGCCGCGATCGATCAGGGCATGGATGGTGGTGCCATAGGTCAGCAGTAGCGACGCGCCCTCGGCGAAGCTGCGCCCTTCCGGGAGCGCGAACAAGCTGGCCGCAGGCAGAGCGACTTTTTCGACCAGCCCGCCCGAGCCGGTGGTCGCAATCACGCGGTCGCCAGGTTTCCAGTCGGTAACACCAGGGCCGACACTCTCTACGACACCAGCAATTTCGCTGCCAGGCGCGAACGGGCGAGGTGGCTTGAACTGATACTTGTCCTCGATGATCAGGACGTCGGGGTAGTTGATCGAGCACGCCTTGACCGCGACCACCACCTGACCCGATGCCGCCACGGGATCGGGCAGCGTGTCCATGATTAGCGTTTCAGGTCCGCCCGGCGCTTTCGACAAGAGTGCTCGCATCCGCCCGTTCTCCGCTCATCCACGGCCGGTGTTCGCTTACCCCGGCTTCGTATTTCGAAATCGCGGTATCTCTTGCCAGTGTCAGGCCGATCTCGTCCAGCCCTTCCATCAGGCACTGTCGGCGGAAGGCATCGAGCTCGAACGAAAAGCGGTCCTGATACGGTGTCGTGACGGTCATCGTTTCCAGATCGATCGTCACGGGTTGATCCTGTGCGACTTCCAAAAGCCGATCGATCGCCGCCTGCGGCAAAACCACGGCGACAATTCCGTTCTTGAACGCGTTGCCGGAAAAAATATCGGAAAAGCTTGGTGCAACCACGGCGGTGATCCCCAGGTCGGCAAGCGCCCACGCCGCATGTTCCCGACTCGATCCGCAGCCAAAATTGTCGCCAGCGATCAGGATCGGGGCGCCGTGGTAACGGGGATCATCGAAAATGTTGCCGGGTTTAGCGCGCACTGTCTCAAACGCGCCCTTGCCGAGGCCTTCGCGCGTCACCGTCTTCAACCAGTGCGCCGGAATGATGACGTCGGTATCGACATTTTTCTGGCCCCACGGGTAGGCCGTGCCGGAAACTTGCGTGACGGGCTGCATCGCTTAATCCTATGGTCTGTCGCGTCAGGCGGGCGCACCGGAGCCGGGGAAAACGGCACCAGTCTGCACAGGGGTCACCGGTCTTTGGCGGCAATCGCGTCGTTCGCGCTGGTGCGCGCAGTTGCGGCGTAAGCGGCGATGCCGCTTGCCAATGTGCCCATCACCAACAAAATCAGAACACGCTTCATGGTTTGTCCCCCCTTACGCCGTTACAAATTCGCGCACGTCACTCAATCGCCCGGTAACGGCGGCTGCCGCCGCCATGGCCGGCGACACCAGATGCGTGCGCGCACCCGGCCCTTGACGCCCTACGAAATTGCGGTTCGAAGTTGAAGCGCAGCGGAGACCAGGCGGTACTTTATCGGGGTTCATTGCAAGGCACATCGAACATCCCGGTTCGCGCCATTCAAAACCGGCTGACACAAAAATGCGGTCGAGACCCTCTGCCTCCGCCTGACGCTTGACCAGTCCGGAGCCTGGAACGACCAGCGCATGGACGCCATCCGCAACGTGCCGACCTTTGGCGACTTGAGCCGCAGCTCGCAAATCCTCGATGCGGCTGTTCGTGCAACTGCCGATAAACACGTAATCGATCCCGACGTCCTGCATCGCCGTGCCCGCCGTCAACCCCATGTACTCGAGCGATTTGCGGGCCGCGTCGCGCTTTGCCGGATCGGCGAAGCTATCGGGGTCGGGAACGGTGCCCGTGATCGCGACGACGTCCTCCGGGCTCGTACCCCACGTCAGCAACGGGGCGATGTTGGTCGCGTCTAGCGTGACCGTGCGGTCATAGCGCGCGCCGGGGTCGGTCGGCAGCGTACGCCAATAGGCGACCGCGCGATCCCAATCATCGCCCTTCGGGGCCATTGGTTTGCCTTTAAGATACGTGAACGTCGTATCGTCCGGGGCAATCAGACCCGCGCGGGCGCCCCCTTCGATCGACATGTTGGCAACCGTCAGTCGGCCCTCGATCGACATCTCCCGGATGATCGACCCGGTATACTCAAGCACATGGCCCGTTCCGCCCGCAGCGCCGATCTTGCCGATGATCGCGAGGATGACATCCTTAGGTGTGATCCCGAAGCCGAGCGTGCCGTCGACGCGGATCTCCATCGTCTTCGATTGGCTCAGCAAGAGGGTCTGGGTTGCGAGAACGTGTTCGACCTCGCTCGTCCCGATCCCGAAGGCGAGCGCACCGAGCGCGCCATGCGCCGAGGTATGGCTGTCGCCGCATACCAATGTCGTGCCGGGAAGGGTGAAGCCTTGCTCCGGGCCGACGACATGGACGATCCCTTGCGCCGCTGCGATCGCGTCGATGTAATCGATGCCGAACTCGCGCGTGTTGCGCTCGAGCGCATCGAGCTGCTGTACGCTTTCGGGATCCGCGATTGGCAGGCGCGCGCCGCTGGCATCGCGACGCGGCGTGGTCGGGAGGTTGTGGTCCGGAACCGCGAGCGTGAGATCGGGGCGACGGACGCTTCGTCCGTTAGCGCGCAGACCGGCAAACGCTTGCGGGCTCGTAACTTCATGGACGAGGTGGCGGTCGATATAGATCAGGCAGGTCCCATCGTCGCGGCGTTCGACCACGTGATCGGCCCAAATCTTTTCGTACAAAGTCAGGGGTTGGCTGGACATGTTGCGCGCTTTAACTGAAAAATGCGTGAATGCAATGTTACGCACCGCGTTTGTTGCGCAGTGGCTACGTCATTTTGTCGACGTCGAGCGCCTGACCGTAGCCCCGCGAAGGTGGTACTACAGGACGTAGTAAGCGGTCGTTTTGCTCGCGATCTCGTCGTTGCTTACGCCGGGTGCGGTTTCCACCAGTTTGAATGGAGACTTGTGATCCACGCGTTGGAACACGGCCAGATCGGTAATGATCATATCGACCACGTTCTTACCGGTCAGCGGCAGGGTGCAGCCGGGAATGAACTTGGGGTCGCCGTTCTTGGACGTATGCTCCATTACGACGATGATCTTCTTGACGCCCGCGACGAGATCCATCGCGCCGCCCATGCCCTTGATCATCTTGCCCGGGATCATCCAGTTGGCGATGTCGCCATTCTCGGCGACTTCCATCGCGCCAAGGACGGTCAGGTCGATGTGGCCGCCACGGATCATCGCGAAGCTATCGGACGAGCTGAAATAGGCGCTTTGCGGCAATTCGCTGATCGTCTGCTTGCCAGCATTGATAAGGTCCGCATCTTCTTCGCCCGCGAGCGGGAAGGGGCCGATCCCGAGCATTCCGTTCTCGGATTGCAGTGTCACCTCCACACCCGGCGGAATGTGGTTGGCGACCAGCGTGGGAATGCCGATGCCGAGATTGACGTAGAACCCGTCCTGCAGCTCCTGCGCAGCGCGGGCGGCCATTTGGTCCCGGGTCCAGCCTTTTGCCTGATCGGCCATCACTTGTCTCCTGCGGGCGGGGCCCAGCGTTTGTCGTGCGGGAAAACGTCGTCGAAGCTGCCCTTGAGCGCGCTGCCGTACACCGGGTTTGGCAGGATGAACCAGCCGGCCCCGAATTTGGCTGCAATTGGCTCGCGCTGGACAGCGGCGCGCCGCGCGGGCGGAGTGAGGGCAGTGTTGAACAGGTCGCTGAAATCGCCGAGCTGGTCTCCGCCCATCGCGACCACGCAGAACTTGGCCGCGATCGTGGCGCGGCGGCCATCCTTGCGGCTGCCCATTGCATCGTCGCCTGCGAGGTAGAGCGTTTCGCCATGCACCGCCGGCCCGAGCCCGGCGCGCTCGATCGTCGCGCGGGTTACGTCGGCATGGGCTGCCGAGCGATTGGTGTTGAATATCACGGTCACGCCCAAGCGGCGGAGCGCGTCGAGCGCCTGTACTGCGCCGGGTTGTGGGGCGACCTTGTCGAGGTCGGTCAGCTCCCAGGCGTCCCATGTCTTTTGGTCATACGGCGCCGGGTGTGCGGCGTCGTTCGCCTCGAAGCCGAGGTTGAGGAGAACGGTTTCGTCGACGTCGAAGACGGCGGCCTTTGGCTTGTTGCCGCAGGGCACCCATTTGGGTGCGGCGAGCGTGGCGTCGGGGGCGAGGACGGCGGAGTCGGTCGGGGCTTTTGCAACTTCCCCCGCGGCGAATTGCGTCAGCTGTTGCCAGGTCTGGAGCGCTTGCGCTGCGGCTTCGCCCGAGCCGTAGAGATATTGCATCCCGGGTGGGACAGCGGGGCTGCTTAGCGGCGCGACCGCGACGGGCGGCGTCGTCGTCGTGCAGGCTGAGAGCGCCAGTGTAGCCAGTATCAAGCCCCTCCCCTTCAGGGGAGGGGGTGGGGCTGTGCCTCGCAGAGAGTCGGGTCTTGTTGGACTTCCCCACCCCAGCCCAGCGCCGGGTCGGTCATGCTCCCAGCATGACCTGAACAGCGCGGGGCGCTGTTCACCCGGCGCTCCTGAAGGGGAGGGGCTAAATGAAAGCCCCTTCTTCACGCGGCCTCACGGACGGTGCGGAATTCAATCTTCTTGTCATACGGCGCGCCGAGCACGAGGCGCTGCACATATACGCCCGCCAAGTGGATCGCGTCTGGATCGAGCGCACCGACGGGCACGATTTCCTCGACCTCGGCGACGCAGACCTTGCCAGCCGTCGCCATCGGTTGGTTGAAATTGCGCGCGGTCTTGCGGAAGATCAGGTTACCGCTCTCGTCCGCCTTCCACGCCTTGATGATCGCGAGATCGGCGCGGATGCCGCGTTCAAGGATATAGTCCTCCCCGTCGAAGCTCTTCACTTCCTTGCCCTCGGCGACGAGCGTGCCGACGCCCGTCTTGGTGTAGAAGCCGGGGATACCCGCGCCACCTGCGCGGCACCGCTCGGCCAGCGTCCCTTGCGGACAGAATTCGACCTCTAGTTCGCCCGCCAGATATTGCCGTTCGAATTCCTTGTTCTCGCCGACGTAGCTCGAGATCATCTTCTTGATCTGGCGGGTGCGGAGCAGCTTGCCCAGGCCCTCGCCGTCGATCCCAGCGTTGTTGCTTGCGATCGTCAGGTCCTTGGTGCCGGCGTCGCGGATCGCATCGATCAGGCGTTCGGGAATGCCGCAAAGGCCGAAGCCGCCCGCGCAGATCATCATGCCGTCGTGGAGCACCCCTTCCAGGGCGGCGGCGGCATTGGGATAGATCTTGCGCATGAACGGTCCTTTCGGAGGATGTGCCCCGATTAGAGCGGGGTGAGGCGGAGGGTCAACCCGCGTGGAGAGCTCAGACCTGCGCGCCGACCAGATGGCCGATCCCGGCCGTCACCGCCATCGCCAGCGCGCCCCAGAACAGCACGCGCAGCGCGCCGCGCCCGAGCGGTGCGCCCCCGATCCGCGCACCGGTCGCGCCGAGCAAAGCGAGCAAAACCAGCGTTGTCATGACGACCGCCTCGATCAAGGCGGTGCCGCGGAACAGGAACGCCATCAGCACGGGGAAAATCGCCCCCAGCGCGAAGCTTGCGGCGGACGCCAGCGCAGCCTGTACCGGACGCGCCTCCATCACCTCGTGGATGCCCAGTTCGTCCCGCATGTGCGCGCCGAGCGCATCGTGCGCCATCAGTTGCTGCGCGACCTGGAGCGACAGGGCGGCATCGAGCCCGCGGTGGCGGTAGATCGCCGCGAGTTCGCGCGTCTCGGCCTTGGGATCGTCATCGATTTCGGCGGCTTCCCGGCGGCGATCGGCGGCTTCTGTGTCGGATTGCGAACTGACCGAGACATATTCCCCCGCCGCCATCGACATCGCCCCGGCGACCAGCCCGGCGACGCCCGTCAGTACGACTTCGGAGGGCGCCCGCGCGGCGGCGGCGACGCCGACGATCAGGCTGGCGGTCGACAGAATTCCGTCGTTGGCGCCGAGGACGGCGGCGCGGAGCCAGCCGACGCGCTGGACGAGGTGCTTTTCGGGGGGGCGGATCATGTCCGGGGCGTAGCGCGGTTGGCGGTGGCAAGCCAGACGCTTGGGACGGCGCGTCGACGGCAAAAGTCGCGAAGGTTGCCTACAGCGCCCGCGGTACGGCTCTTGACTACGGATGTAATCGATACGATTACAGCTGTAATCAGTACGGAGGCGACTCGAATGCCAGAGAAGATCAGCGATGCCGAGCATACCGTCATGGAAGTGCTGTGGGACGAAAGCCCGCTGACCGCGCAAGACGTGGCCGAGCGGATTCCCGCGACGCGCGACTGGACCGCCAATACCGTCAAGACCTTGCTGGGCCGGTTGCTTGCGAAAAACATCATTGCGCATGAAGCGGATGGCCGACGCTATTTGTACCGGCCGCTGGTGCAGCGTACGGATTATGTCGCAGGCGAATCAAAACGCTTGATCGACCGGTTGTTCGGCGGGAAACTGACCCCGCTGGTCGCGCATCTTGCCGAACGCGATGAACTGACCGCGCAGGATATCGCGGAGATCGAGGTTCTGTTGAAGGGACTGAAGGGATGATCGGGCCGGTCGGAGCAAGCTGGGCAATCGAGGCGCTGATCGCGTCGAGCGTCCTGATGATCGTGGTGCTGGTGTTGCGCGAACCCGTGCGGCGCGCGTTCGGGGCCAATGTCGCTTATGCGTTGTGGGCACTGCCGGTGCTACGACTTGTCCTGCCGCCGCTGCCGGCCGCGTGGACCGCCGCAGCACACGTCCTAATGCCGCAAGCGGCCGTCGTTCCGCTGCACTTTAACGCCGATACGGTCGGTTTGCTGCTGGCCGAACACAGCGCACAGGCCACATCGGCGGCGGGCAGCGCGTGGATCCTGCCGATGATCGCGCTGGTGTGGCTGGTCGGGGCCGGCGGTTTTTTTGTGTGGCATGCGCTGTCGCATCGCCGGTTCTGCAACCGGATGCTGTCGAGCGTGTCGCAACAGATCGAGCTGGACGGCGTCCGCGTGATCGAAAGCGATGCGGCGAGCGGCCCGCTCGCCTTCGGGGTGGTGCGGCGGTACGTCGCTTTCCCGCGCGATTTCGCGGCACGGTATGAGCCCGAGGAACGCGATTTGGCGCTCGCGCATGAGCTTGGCCATCATGCGCGCGGCGATCTGATCGCGAACTGGATCGCGCTCGGCGTGCTCGCGGTCCATTGGTTCAATCCGGTCGCGTGGCGCGCCTTTCGCGCGTTTCGCGCCGACCAGGAAATCGCCAACGACGCGCGGGTGCTCGCGGGGATGAACCCGATGCGCCGCCACACCTATGCCTGCGCGATCGTCAAGGCCGCGCATCCGGCGCTGTATGGCACCGTCGCCGCGACCTGCCATCTCAACACCGTCGACGACCTCAAGCGGCGGCTGCGGATGCTGACGACGCGGCGCACCTCGCGGCTCCGGCTCGCGGGCGGCGGCGCGCTGATCGCGGTGCTGACGCTCGGCGGGCTCGGCCTGACCGCCTCGGGCAGTGCGGCAGCGGCGCGGGTTCGCTCCGACGTGGAACGCGCGACCGGCGTGGACATCGCTGCGCTCGTGCCGCCATCCGCACCGGACACCCCGCAATATCCGGATGCAGCACTCCCAACCGTGCCGCCGACCCCCGAAACGCCGGAAACGCCCGACGTCCCCGGCGAAGTGGTAGCGGCACGCCCGGCGATCGCTGCGCCCGAAACCCGTCCGGACCAGAGCTGGGCCGCGCAGCCGCCCCAAGCCCCGCAGGCACCGCACGTTCCCGTTCCGCCGCCTGTGTGGGAGGGGAAGGGGGGAACCACCGTCGTCACAGTCGACGAGAACGGCAAACGCGTGGTGCGGCACGGCAAGTACGTAAAGCTCGGTCGCGACGGTCAGTCGACGCTGATCCAGCAGGACGGCACGGTCGTGCACCTGCCGGCGCCACCCGCGATCCCGGCGGTGCCGAAGGTTCCCGAAGTCCGCTCGATGGCGTGCGGTACGCGGGGCGATCCCCGCCGGATGACGCTCGAGGAAGAACGGGGCGGCCGTCGGCAGATCACGGTGTGCACCGATCGGATTGCGGCAGCCGAGGCGCGGGGGGCTGCGGCGGCGGCAAGGGGCGCGCAACTGGCAATGAACGGGCGTCTGATGGAACAGCGCGCGTATCGCCAGGCACTCGACGGGTTGCGGACGGCGCGGGCGCGGATGCTCGTCAACCGCAACGTGCCAACCGAGGCGCGGCGGTCCGCGCTGGATGCGATGAATACGTCAATTGCGGAACTCGAAAGCAACGTAGCGCGCGCGCGGTGATCCGATCCATCCCCGGAGGCGTTGCCTCCGGGCATGGAGATTGCGCGCAACCGGAGGCGTGCTCCGGGGAAGCTGAGGGCTTCGAACAGTTGCGCGCCGCCTCTGCCGTGTCCCAAGAGGCAGGACGACTGGCGCTTCCCGAGCGGGACGCGGTTTTCCTGCGGAGGCAGGAACCCAGCCAGGCAATCCAACCCTGCGCGGCGCGTGTGACTCCTGGGCTCTTGCCTTCGCAGGAGAACGGACAGCGGTTCGCCGGAGGTCTCGCCCCCACGGGGAGCCGCAAGGGCTGCAGGCGGAGGCGCTTTCGCCGGGGCCGCACGCGGCGCGGGGTTGCGCGCCACGCCGCGAGCCGCCATTTCGATGCGATGAGCGAGCAACAGACCGGGGTGCCCGAACAGCGCGAACCTCTTGTGGCACGCGTGCTGGCGCCGAACCCGTCGCCTTTCACCTATACCGGGACGCAAGTGCATCTGGTCGGGACGACCGACCTTGCGATCATCGACCCCGGACCCGACGACCCCGCGCATATCGCCGCGCTGGTCGCGGCGATTGCGGGGCGGCGCGTCACCGCGATCGTGGCGACGCATACCCACCGCGACCATAGCCCGGCGACGCGTCCGCTCGCCGCGATCACCGGCGCGCCGATCATCGGCTGCGCACCGCTGACGTTGCAAGATCTCGGGCCGCGCGCGGATGCGGCGTTCGACACGGAATATGTGCCCGATCGCGTGCTGCGCGAAGGCGAAAGCATCAGTGGGGAAGGCTGGACGCTGACCGCGATTCCGACGCCGGGCCACACCTCCAACCACCTCGCCTTTGCCTTGCCCGAGACGAAGGCGTTGTTCTCGGGGGATCATGTCATGGGCTGGTCGACGAGCATCGTCTCCCCGCCTGACGGCGACATGGGCGCCTATATGGCGAGCCTCGAGAAGCTGCTCCCGCGCGACGACCGGATCTATTATCCGGGGCATGGGGACCCGATCGAGAGCCCGCAGCGGTTGGTGCGTGGGATGCTCGGGCATCGCAAGCAGCGCGAAGGACAAGTCCTGCGGATGCTGCGCACCGCGCCCGAGACGGTCCCGGCAATGGTCGGGCGAATGTATGTCGGGATCGACCCGCGGCTGTTCCCCGCCGCCGAACGCTCGGTCCTCGCGCATCTGATCGATCTGGCGCAGCGCGGGCAGGTTCGGTCGGCGGGCGACGTGTGGAGCGTGGTGGCATGAGCTTTCTAGGGAAATTCGCGGGCGCGCTGGCGCTGCTCGCGCTGTTCGTGCTCGCGCTGTTCTGGGGCCTTGGGGCGATGGTCGAGCACAAGCTGGCTGGCCCCGACCCGGTGACGATCGTGAGTGGATCGTTGCAGGGGCTGCGCGAGCAGAACCGGCTTTCCGCCTTTGCGGCGCGCTATGTCGCGGTGTCCACCTCGACCCAGTCACAATATGGCCTGACGAGCCAGAAGACGCTGATCATGCCCGGCAATGTCGAATATCGCGTCGACATGGCGAAGCTGACCGCGCGCGACGTGACGTGGGACGCCAAGACCCGGACGCTGGGCGTGACGCTCCCGCCGATCGAGGTTTCCCCGCCGCAGATCGACCTGACGCAAATCCGCGAATATGGCGAGGGTGGTCTGCTGTCCGCGATCAGCGACGCGGACGCCAGATTGCAGGCGGCGAACCGGGCCGCCGGGCAGCGCGAATTGATTCGCCAGGCGCATGAGCCGGTGCCGATGAAGCTCGCGCGCGATGCGACCCGCCGCGCGGTGGAGCGAAGCTTCGCGCTGCCGTTGAGCGCCGCTGGCCTGGACGCGACCGTGAAGGTGCGTTTCGCCGACGAGGCGCACGACAATAGCGAAGTTTGGGACACCACGCGCTCGATCGCGGAGGTGCTGGGTAACCGCCGCTAATCATGGGTGTACCGTGATGGGTTGATCGCCGCCGCCGCCGGGGCCATGTGCAGCGCTGTAAAGGCGGGAGGATGCTCATGGACGCACGCGGTGGTATTGGCGGAACGTTGACGGGTCTCGACCTGCGTGCGGAGATCGACCGGTTGCGCAAGGATCGCAACGCGGTGATTCTGGCGCATTATTATCAGAAGCCCGAAATTCAGGACCTGGCGGATTTTGTCGGGGACAGTCTGGACCTGTCGAAGAAGGCGGCGGCGACCGATGCCGACGTCATCGCGTTCTGCGGCGTGCGCTTCATGGCGGAAACCGCGAAGATCCTCAGCCCCGAGAAGATCGTCGTGCTCCCCGATCTGGATGCCGGGTGCAGCCTGGAGGACAGTTGCCCGCCCGACCAGTTCGCCGCGTTCCGTGCCGCACATCCCGATCACATCGCGCTGACCTACATCAACTGCTCGACCGAGGTGAAGGCGCTGTCGGACGTGATCGTCACGTCGTCGTCGGCCGAGAAGATCCTCAGCCAGATCCCGCTCGACCAGAAGATCATCTTCGGGCCGGACAAGAACCTCGGCGGGTATCTCGCGCGCAAGACCGGGCGCGAAATGCTGCTGTGGCCGGGCGTGTGCATCGTGCACGAGGCGTTCAGCGAGACCGAGTTGCTCAAGCTGCAACTGCAGCATCCGGGCGCGCCGGTCGCGGCGCATCCCGAATGCCCGCCGTACATCCTCGATCATGCCGATTATGTCGGGTCGACCAGCGGGATCCTCGCGTTTGCGGATACGATGCCAGGCGATACGCTGATCGTCGCGACCGAGCCGCATATCATCCACCAGATGGAGAAAGCGGCGCCGCTCAAGAACTTCATCGGGGCGCCGGGGGCGGACGGCAACTGCAATTGCAACATCTGCCCGTACATGGCGCTCAACACGATGGAAAAGCTGTACGTCGCGCTTCGCGACCTCAGTCCGCGGATCGAGATCGAAGAAGGTCTGCGGCTGCGCGCGAAGAAGAGCCTCGACGCAATGCTCGCGATGGCGAGCGGGACGGTCGGGATGGGCGACCTTGGCCCGCTGCGCGTATCGGGGGACTGACTCGCGCGGCCTCTGGGAACGGTTCGGTCAGGGCAGGGGCAGGTGCAGGTAGCGCGGGTTGAAATCGCTCGCGTCGCGCAAGCCGGCCCAGTCGATGATCCGGATCTGGCGGCGGTCCCGCTCGATCAGCCCGCGTTGTGCAAGCCCTTTAAGCACGCGGTTGACGTGGACCGCCGTCAATCCGACGGCGTCGCCGAGCTGTTCCTGCGTCATCGGAAGATAGTCCGACTGGTCCCGCGGAACCCCGGCGACGGCGCGTCGCAGCGAGAATTCGCAAAGCAGATGGCCGACTCGCGTGTGCGCATCCCGTCGCCCGATGTTGACGATCCATTCGCGTAATCGTGAGGATTCGGTGAGCGTGATCCGCCATAGTACCCGCGCAATCGCGGGGCGCGTCGAGGCGAGATCCCGGAGCGCCTGAATGTCGACGTGGACCACTTCCGCACGCGTGAGCGCCTGGGCGTTATGATCGGATTCGTCGAACCACAGGTTTTGTAAATCGACAAAATCGCCCGGAATCTGGAGCGATATGACTTGGCGGGCGCCGGTTCTGGTCAACCGTTGGCAGTAGGTGAATCCCGACAGGATAAACGCGCAATGCAGCGGCTTCTCCCCATCGCGCACGATGTAAGCGGATGCGTCAATCTGGCGCGTCGTCAGGAGCAATTCGCGAATCGCGGCATGATCGGTTGGATCAAGTGTTCCGTAGCGCGAAAGTTGGGTAATCAACACGTCATGTACCGAGGGATCTGTCATTACGTCCCAGTAGGAAAAATGAGGTTTAAACTGTAAGCAATTTAAGTTTACGTAGTTGTTACAACAGCTTTCGACAATGCCAAACCAAATGCACTATTTAATGAAGGCTGCCGCTCCGCATGAAAACATGCGTTTGGTACCGCGTGATTATCGAATGTTAAATACCGTCCGTCAGCCGCTCGGGATCGTGCTGCGGGTGCGATACAACGGTGTGGGATACGGCGTGATTTTCAGGCTGACCGGCACGGCCGTTTTGGCTACGCAAGGGTATGACCGACCATTCCTTTACGCTCGACGGCTTCGACCTCGGCACTTTTGTCGCGGCCACGCTGGCTGAAGACATGGGCGACGCGGGGGACATCACCGCGCAGGCGGTAATCCCGGCGGACGCGCGCTTCACCGGGGTGATGGACAGCCGCGAGGCGATCGTCGTCGCGGGGCTGCCGATCGCCGAAGCGGTGTTCCGCGCGCTCGATCCGGGCGTGACGATCGAACGGTTGGTCGAGGATGGCGACCGGGTCGCGGCGGGGAGCGACGTGCTGCGCCTGTCGGGCAACGCCCGCGCATTGCTCACCGCGGAGCGCTCCGCGCTCAACACGGTGCAACATCTGTCGGGGATCGCGACACTGACGCGGACCTATGTCGATGCGATCGCGGGGACGGGCGCGACTTTGCTCGACACGCGCAAGACCATTCCGGGGCTCCGGCGGCTCGAGAAATACGCGACGCGGATGGGCGGCGCGACCAACCATCGTATGGGGTTGTGGGACGCCGCGATGATCAAGGACAATCACGTCGCGGTCGCGGGCGGGGTTGCCGCCGCGGTGGCGCGGGCGGTGTCGGCGGGGATCGCGCGGATCATCGTCGAAGTCGACACGCTCGACCAGATCGCCCCCGCGCTGGATGCCGGCGCGACGCATCTGCTGCTCGACAACATGGACACCGCGACCCTCGCCCGTGCGGTTGCGCAGGTTGGCGGACGCGTGCCGACCGAGGCCTCCGGCGGGGTGCGGCTCGACACCATTCGCGCGATCGCCGAGACGGGGGTGACCTTCATCAGCGTCGGCAGGCTGACCCAGTCCGCGCCCGCGGTCGACCTGGGGCTGGACTTCACCGCGCAGCCGTAACCGCTGGCGCTGCCACACGATCGCGCTAAGCTGGCCGTCATCGTTTTGGGGGAAACGACTCATGCAACGACCTATCTCCATCGTCTGGTTCGAGCGATGCTATCTCGGTGCCGTCGTCATCGGGCTGATCAACATGGCTCTCTCGTGGGACCAATCAATCGGCCGGCTGGTGGAAAACCCCGGGGCGCGGCAGTTGGGGCCTGGGTTCGCCCTTTCGATGCTGTTGATCGGCACTGCGATCAGCATCGCGATCTCGCTGACGCTGTGGTTCTTCGTGGCGCGGCGCCGCGCGGTCGTCGCGAAGTGGATCGTCACCGCCTTCTTCGCGCTGGTGCTCGTCACGATGCTCAGTGCCGCTGGGACCGGGAAGATGCAGCCTGGCGTCTCGGGCGTGCTTGGGATCGTTGGATTGGTGCTCAACGGAATTGCGGTCTGGCAGATGTTCAAGCCGGACGCGCGCGCATGGTTTGGAGAAACCGCAGCATGAAACTCGTTCTGATCGCCGTCGCGATGCTCGTCGCACCCGGCGTCGCTTTTGCGCAAACCGAGCAGTGCCGCGTTCCTGCGACGCTCCCGCGACCGCATCCCGACGTGGCGACGGAGAGCCAGCCGCAGCGGATCCTCCCGATCGGCGGGTATACGCTCGCGCTCACCTGGGCGCCGGAATATTGCCACTCCAACGCGCGCGACCCGCAAGCGCTCTTCCAGTGCCGTAGCGGCAACCGCTTCGGGTTCACGCTTCACGGGCTGTGGCCCGATGGCGTGGGCAAGGATTGGCCGCAATATTGCGCCGCGACCCCGGTGCTGCCCGCCACCCTGATCCGCCGTACCGTCTGCGCGACGCCCTCGCCGCAACTGATCCAGCATGAATGGGCGAAGCACGGCACGTGCATGGGAATTACGCCCGATGCTTATTTTGCGCGATCGACCGGGCTGTACGGCAAGCTGCGCTTTCCCGACATGCGCGCGATGTCTCGTGGTCCGTTGAACGCCGGACAGATTGCGGCGGCGATGGCGCGCGCCAATCCCGGCCTGCCAGCCGAGGCCGTGCGGGTGACGGTCAACAAGCGCGGGTGGCTGGACGAGCTGTGGCTATGTCTCGACAAGCGCTTTGCGTACGAGCCGTGCCATGCGAACTCTGGCGGCGTGCCCGCTGGGACCGCCGTCAAAATATGGCGGGGGAAAGCCTGAAGCGCCGCGTCGCTTACGCCTGATCGACGACCGCAAGGGCGGGGTGGTGCTTGTCGAGATGGCGCTTGATGATCTTCAAATTGCGCGTGTTCGAGCGGAAGATGAGATCGGGTACCGCGCCGATGAACGGAACGAGCCCCAGCGCAAAGTCGATCCCGACATTGCCGAACATCCGCGCCATCTGCGTCTTGCTCATGCCGAGGTTGCGCGCTTCCCACACGATCCAGCTGCCCATCGCCGCGCCGACGATGTCTCCGCCGATCGGCAGGATGTTGAGCATGAAGTCGAGGCCAACCTTGCGGTTGAGCCCCGGGATGGTGAACAGCCCTTCGAGCAGCCGCTCCATCGCCTCGATCCGCTGGCGCACCGCCGCTGGATCCTTGCTGGCATAGCGCGCAGCCATTTCAGCGATGTGCGGGGAAGACATGCGTGTCGTGTTCTGGACCATAGCGTATCAATTGGTGTCTGGGCGAAGATGATTCAACGGGTGCCATGCACGGCTATTTGCAGTCCAGCTCCGCAGGCGCGGCGAGACGAGCGACCAGCGGAGCGGACGGGCGATTGGAATGAAGGCAACATCGCTCGCCAGTGCCGCATCCGCAGCGGCAATCTGTTGGGAACGAAGCCGGGGAGAGTCGGCTTCGCGTGCCGCTTCGATCGCCAGCTGGGCCACGCCGCCGCAAGGCTGGCATGCGCGCGCGACGTACCATCGCGCGCTGTCATACGGGGCGACTTCGTCGATCAGACGCAAGTCGGCGGGGGCATCGGGTGCGACCCGTTCCGCGGCAATGCCGAGCGACGCCAGCGCGCCCGCGACATAGCCATACAGGATCGTCGCGCCGGGGCCGGGCGGTAGCGCCACCCGCATCGTGATGGTGCCCGGATTGGCGGCACGCCACGCATCGATCGTCGCGCGGGGGGAAAGATCGTCCGGGCCGGAGGCCTGTGTCCACGCCGCAAGCGCCGGCGGAGCGGCGGAATCAAGTTGTTCCGGCAACAACTGGACCGTCGATTCCCATTCCGGCGAAATGGCAGCGGTAAAGCCCGCGCGGTCGATGCTCCGCGCGATCGCCGCGCGATTGACCGCATTGGCCAGCACGCCGTCCCGGTTGTTGAATGCCAGCCCGAACAACCCCGCCGCCGGATCGAACCGGCGCGCGATCGGCGCGATGCGGGTTTCCAGCACGATCGGCCAGTCGATGAAGCTTCCGCCCAGGACCACATCCGCCAGCCCGGCATCGAACCGCGCGATCGCCATCGCGGCCCGTTCACCGATCAATTTCACGTTGGCGTCGGTCGAGGGCTCGGCAGCCTGATCATCGGCGGCGCGCGACGGATCGAACGCAGGCCGCAACCGCGCGACCGGACCGCGCTGCGCGAGGATCCGGAAAGGGCCGCTGCCGCTTTGCGACGGTGCGACGCGAAAGATTGCGAGCTCGGGTTGCGCGAACAGCTTGAGCAAATCGGGGCGCGGGCGCTTGAGCCGGATCTCGATGACTTCGGGGGTCATCTCGACGATCTCGTC
Organism: Sphingomonas sp. PvP055; assembly: GCF_040546365.1. Classification (NCBI taxonomy): domain Bacteria; kingdom Pseudomonadati; phylum Pseudomonadota; class Alphaproteobacteria; order Sphingomonadales; family Sphingomonadaceae; genus Sphingomonas; species Sphingomonas sp. PvP055. The sequence continues at coordinate 2,745,460 of NZ_JBEPNS010000001.1, read as the reverse complement.
GATCGCAGTGAGAAAGGGGGCGAGGATGTTGCGCGATCGGGGAACGAGCTGACGCCGCAGGAGCCTGACCACTTCCGCTGCGGTAACGGCCTGCCCGTCGGGCCATTCGGCGTCGCGCAGGCGGAAGATGTAGCTGGTACCGTTGTCGATCACGCTCCAGCGTTCGGCGATACCGGGTTCGATCTGGCCCGCTGCATCGAACCGGACCAGTCCTTGCGCGGTCGAGTCGAGCAACACGCGCGCGGATGGGTCGAGCTGTCCTTTGGCCGGATCGACCAGTGCAGGGGCGGCGCCGATCGCGCTTGCGACGATGGGGCCGCTATCGGGTTTTTCGGAGCACGCCGCGAGCAGTGTCGCGGCACAGACCAGAAGCGATGACACGACCGTTCGGGGGGAGGGCGGCAGCAGCATGATGCCCCTGTGCCATCGCAACCGCGGTCGCGCCACTCCCGATGCGGGGCTGGCAGCCGTTATCCTGCTCGAATTCCGGATGGTGCGGACGGCGGGACTCGAACCCGCATTCCGAAGAGGGAGATTTTAAGTCTCCTGCGTCTACCGATTTCGCCACGTCCGCAACCTGCCGTGCCAAGCGCAAGTCACGTGCTGCGTCAAGCGTGCGATGGAGTTTCGGCGCATCGCACGAGAGAGATCAACGGATCAGGCGACGTTCAGTCGCTGCCGCATTTCCTTGCCGGGCTTGAAATACGGGACACGCTTCGCGTCGACCGCGACGAGTTCGCCGGTGCGCGGGTTGCGGCCCGTTCGCGCGTCGCGGGGGCGCGTGGAGAAAGCGCCGAAGCCACGAAGTTCGACACGGCCGCCAATGGCGAGGCGCTTGGTGATTTCTTCGAAAAACGTCGTGACCAGCGCTTCGACATCACGCGGCGTCAGGTCAGGGTTTTCGTTGGCGAGCATTTCTACGAGTTCGGAACGGATCATTGCGTTTTTTCCCACCCCCTACGGACCATGCCCCCACGGTATGGATTAAGGCCGTATCGGCATTGATTTACCGCAACTCCACCAACGTACAAAGGCAAATTACGACGGCATAAGTTAAGTGGGGGTCGTTCTTTCGAACGACCCCCGAACAGTCTTACTTCTTGGTATCGCTGTTCTGTGCCTTGAGCGCTGCGCCCAAGATGTCGCCCAGCGACGCGCCCGAGTCGGACGAGCCATACTGTGCCACGGCCTGCTTCTCTTCGGAGATCTGCATCGCCTTGATCGAGAAGGTCGGCTTCTTGGAACGATCGAAACCGGTCACCATCGCATCGAACTTCTGCGCGACCTGGAAACGCTCCGGACGCTGCTCGTCACGATCGCGGCCGAGATCGGTCCGCTTGATGAAGCCCGTTGCGCCGTCGTCACCGACCTGCACTTCGAGACCGGCATCGCGCACTTCGAGCACCGTGACGGTGACGATCGCGTTCTTGCTGAGGCCCGACGACGCATTGCCGCCTGCTGCAACCGTGCCTGCCGCCGGGGCGCCACGCTCGAGCTGCTTCATGCCCAGCGAGATACGCTCCTTCTCGGCATCGATGTCGAGCACGATCGCCTGAACGACCTCGCCCTTGCGATGCAGGTTGAGCGCGTCCTCGCCCGACACGCCCCAGGCGATGTCCGACATGTGGACCATGCCGTCGACGTCGTTGTCGAGGCCGATGAACAGACCGAATTCGGTCGCGTTCTTGACTTCGCCTTCGACGGTCGAACCGATCGGATGCGCTTCAGCGAAGGCCTCCCACGGGTTGTTGATCGCCTGCTTGAGACCAAGCGAGATACGACGCTTGTCGGGATCGACCTCGATGACCACGACATCGACTTCCTGCGAGGTCGAGACGATCTTGCCCGGGTGGACGTTCTTCTTGGTCCAGGACATTTCCGAAACGTGGACCAGGCCTTCAATGCCCGGCTCCAGCTCGACGAACGCACCATATTCGGTGATGTTCGTGACGCGACCGGTGAGCTTGGCACCAACCGGGTACTTCGCTGCTGCGCCCTCCCACGGATCGCTCTCGAGCTGCTTCATGCCGAGCGAGATACGCTGCGTGTCCTTGTTGATGCGGATGATCTGAACACGGACGGTGTCGCCGATGTTGAGAACTTCCGAAGGATGGCCGACGCGCTTGTAGCTGAGATCGGTGACGTGGAGCAGACCGTCGATGCCGCCGAGGTCAACGAACGCACCGTAATCGGTGATGTTCTTGACGACGCCGTCGATGATCTGGCCTTCAGCGAGGCTGAGGATGAGGCCCGAACGCTGCTCGGCGCGGGTCTCTTCGAGGATCGCGCGACGCGACACGACGATGTTGCCGCGCTTGCGGTCCATCTTGAGGATCTGGAAGGGCTGGGGGATGTCCATCAGCGGGGTGACGTCGCGCACGGGACGGATGTCGACCTGCGAACCCGGCAGGAAGGCCACGGCGCCGTTGAGGTCGACCGTGAAGCCGCCCTTGACGCGGCCGAAGATGACGCCCTCGACACGTGCCGACTTGGCGAATTCGGTTTCGAGCGTGTCCCATGCGGCTTCGCGGCGTGCGCGGTCGCGCGACAGCATCGCTTCGCCGTGGACGTTCTCGACGCGGTCGACGAACACTTCGACTTCGTCACCGATCTTGAGGTCCGCCTTCTGGCCGGGCATCGCGAATTCGCGAAGCGGCACGCGGCCTTCCGACTTGAGGCCGACGTCGATGACGGCGAGGTCGTTCTCGATCCCGGTGACGGTGCCCTTGACGACGCGTCCCTCGAAGCTGTCGGCGCCGCCGAGCGTGAGTTCGAGGAGTGCCGCGAAATCGTCGCGGGTTGGGTTTGGCTGAGTGGCCATAAAGTGTTGAGTTCCTAAATCATGTTCCGGCCAGCCGGTTGTCTCCGGCGGTCTTGGCCAATATTGCCGCGGCGGCCGAATGCCGGACGCGACATCCGCCGGGAAAGAACACGCGGAGGGGCAAGTCGCGGTCATGCGAAAAGGGCGCGAAAGGGCATGCCTGACGCGCCGACCTCCGCGGGCACCGCCCGCCGAACGCCGTCGCTATAGCGCAAGTCGCCCTTTCAGGCAAGGCGATCAGTCTCGCTGAGTCCTCGCGTCGACGATGGCGATAGCGCGCTGGACCGAGGCCTCGATCGACAGGAAGCTCGTGTCGAGCAGCGCGGCATCTTGCGCGGGCACCAGCGGTGCGGTTGCCCGGGTCGAATCCCGCAAATCGCGCGCGCGAATGTCGGCGAGAACCTTGTCCAGGCTCAGCGTCGATCCGCGGTCCTTGAGTTCCGCGTGGCGGCGTTTCGCGCGAATGTTGGGGGTTGCGCGGACGAACAGCTTGGCGTCGGCGTCGGGCGCGATGACCGTGCCGATGTCCCGCCCGTCGAGGACCGCGCCGCCCTCCTGATAAGCGAACCGCTTCTGCCGGTGGAACAGCGCGGCGCGCACCAGCGGGTGCGCCGACACGACCGAGGCGAGCGACCCGATCTCGTCGCTGCGCAGATCGGGATCTTCCATCAACGCATCCTCGAAATCGCACGCGGCGACCGCGTCGGCTTCGATCGCGGGATCGAGCTCGAGCTTCGCGACGTTGGCCGCGACCGCGCGGTACAGCAGGCCGGTGTCGAGATAGGGCAAGTCGTAATGACGCGCGAGCGCCCGCGCGATCGTGCCCTTGCCCGAGGCGGCGGGTCCATCGACGGCGATGATCATGCGCGCGCTCCCGGCCGTGCAACGGTCATTCGGACGAGCCCGAACGCCGCAATGGCGGCCCAGGCGAGTTCGAGGCACAGCGCGGGCAAGTTGAAGTTCACGCTCAGCGACAGCGCGAGCAGCGCTGCGCCGAGGAAGTTCAGCAGCGTGGAGAACAGGTCGGGCGCAGCGTTGCGCAGCGTCTGATGGGCATAGCCGATCAGGATCGTCAGCGCGCCGACGAACCCGATCAGGTCGGCAGTGGAGGCGGTCATCGGTCGGTGGCACCCTGAAGTTGCGCGATCTGGTCGAAGAACGCGGGGTAGCTGGTGGCGACGGGCGACATGTCGTCGAGCGTCACCGGCTTATGACAAGCGAGCGCGGCAATCGCCAGGCTCATCGCGATGCGGTGGTCGAGCAGCGTCGCGATCGTCGCGCCGCCGGGGAGGGGTTCCCCGCCCGAACCGTGGACGATCATCCCGTCCTCGACTTCCTCGACTCGCGCGCCGATCGCGCTGAGCGCGGAAGCCATCGCAGCGATCCGGTCCGATTCCTTGACGCGCAGTTCGTCTGCGCCGCGGGCGATCGTCGTACCGGTGGCGAAGGCGGCCGCCACGAACAGGATCGGATATTCGTCGATCATGCTGGGCGCGAGATCAGCAGGGACTTCGATTCCCGATAGCGCGGCGTAGCGGACGCGCAGATCGGCGACGGGCTCGCCACCGACCTCGCGCGCGTCGCATTCCTCGATGCTCGCGCCCATCATGCGCAGGGCGGTGAACAGGCCGGCGCGGGTCGGGTTGAGGCCGACATTCTCGACCGTGATGTCCGACCCCGGCACGATCGTCGCCGCGACCACCAGAAAGGCGGCGGACGAGGGATCGCCGGGCACGGTGATCTGCTGCGGCTTGAGTTCGGCCTCGCCGCGGATCGAGATGATCTTGCCTTCGGGGGAGTCCTCGACCGTCACGTCCGCGCCGAACCCGCGCAGCATCCGCTCGCTATGGTCGCGAGTCGCGACGGGTTCGACCACGCGCGTGATCCCCGGGGTGTTGAGCCCGGCGAGCAGCACAGCGGACTTCACCTGCGCCGAGGCAACGGGAAGGGTGTAGGTGATCGGGATCGCCGGGCAGATTCCGCGCAGCATCAGCGGCAATTGCCCGCCGGGGCTCGCGGTGAACTCGGCGCCCATTTGCGACAAGGGCGTGATGACGCGGCCCATCGGGCGCTTCGACAACGATGCGTCTCCAGTGAACGTCACGGTGATCGGGTGGCTTGCGACCAGCCCCATCAGCAAACGCGTGGAAGTGCCCGAATTGCCCATCTCGATCGCGCTGGTCGGCTGCAACAGGCCACCGACCCCGACACCGTCGATTGTCCACACGCCATCGTCGCCGCGCACGATCGTCGCGCCCATCGCGCGCAGCGCGGCGGCGGTAGCGAGGACGTCCTCGCCTTCAAGCAGCCCTTCGACCCGGCTGCTGCCCACCGCGAGCGCGGAGAACATCAGCGAGCGATGACTGATCGACTTGTCGCCGGGGACGCGGACGCGTCCCGCCAGCGGACCGGAGGAAGGGATTTCGAGCGGGGTGGGGGTGGAGTGCTGCATGGGGCCTGCGCTTTGACAGTGCGCTTGCGCTATGGCAAGGCGCGCCCCACTTTGCGACGTTCGCGTTGCAAGCTCTCAAATTCAATTTTGAAGAAGGTCAATCGGCCCATGATACAGCCGGAATGGGGCACGAAGCGTACGTGTCCGAAATGCGCCACCCGTTTCTATGATCTGGGCAAGGACGATCCCGTCACGTGCATCAATTGCGGTGCGCATTGGGAGCCAGAGCCCATCCTGAAGTCGAAGCAGCCGCTGCCGTTCGAGCAGGCCAAGCCCGAGCAGGTCAAGAAGGACGACGATCTCGCCGGCGACGACGAGGATATCGACACCGGTGAAGACGAAGAGCCCTCGCCCGACGACGAAGTCGACCTGGGTGGCGACGACGACCTCGGCGTGGAAGCGCCGACGGAAGACGACGAGCATTGATCGGCGGATCGGCCCGCGCGCCTCGGCGTGCGGGTCGATCGCGATAAAATTTCCCTCTAATTTCGGCAAAGCGACGTTCCGCGCTTGCCAACCGCGCCGCCTCTCGGTAGGGGCAGCGCCTTCCCGCCGCAGACCCGCTTGGGTCAGCGCAGAAACGATGGGGCCGTAGCTCAGCTGGGAGAGCGTTCGCATGGCATGCGAAAGGTCAGGGGTTCGATCCCCCTCGGCTCCACCATTCGTTTCCCGTGACGACTACGTCACCTTCACCACCACATTAAGACAGCGTCTTGCGGCAGTTCCGTTCAGGACCGCGATGTAACCTTTCTCGGTCGTCGTGCGCCGCCCGCGCAGGCGAGTAGGCCGCATCCGTTTCGCTGCACTGTCCGTCGGCTGAATGTGCGCGGAAGGACTGGATTCTGCGTCCATTCCTCAATCCTGATCTCAGCGGCGAACCGTCAGGGTTGCGTGGCCGTCCGGCGACCGCGTGCTGATTCCAGAGATTAAATGAATTTCGGACGATACGTCCGGCGCCGCGGACCTCAATAGGAACGCCGTTTTCGTATCATCCAAATTATTCAGTCCGTCGCAGCGCGTTCCTGCAAGGACGGTCCTATAATGAAAATACGATCCAATACAGTCCTGTACACTACGAACTGCATAACTCTGCATCAGCGACCTTAACCTTCGTTCCTCCATGGTAAAGACGCGGTAGCGATCTCTACCATGTCACCGTCGACATTGTCCGGCATCCGGTTTTCGACATTCACGACTTTCCGAGCACTATGCTCGGAGGCTTGAATAGGCGTGCCTACTTCGCATTACGCGCTTCGGATCGTCGCCTCACGCATCGAAATTGACGCAATCGACGTCGATCAGCCAACCTGGAAGGCTCAATAATGCACGCAAGAAACTCGCATCTGCTCCATGCGGGCGTTTCCGCCGTGGCTATCCTGTCTGCTTGGACTCCAGGTCTTGCGCATGCGCAGGAGGCTCCGGCGTCGCCCACCGCCTGGGAAGCCAGTCGGACGATCGACGACCGTGCGACGATCTCGACTGGCGTTGCGAAGGCGCGTGACCCTCTCAATAGCGCAACGTCGACCAGCGCCTTGAAAGAACGCGATATCTCGCTCCTCGCACCGATGTCGCTGGCGGACCTTTTGCGCGACGTTCCTGGCATCCGGGCCGAGGCCGGTACCGGTATCGCCAACAACAGTTACACGGTGCGCGGCCTGCCGCTGGTAAACGCCGGTGCCAAGTATCTGCAACTTCAGGAAGACGGTCTTCCCGTTCTTGAATTCGGCGACTTCGTGGTCGCGCCGTCCGACATTTTCCTACGCACCGACCTCAATGTCGCGCAGATCGAGTCGATTCGCGGTGGCTCATCCTCCACTTTCGCGTCGAACGCGCCGGGCGGCGTGGTGAACCTCGTCTCCAAAACCGGGGAGGTCGAGGGTGGATCGGTCCAGGCGTCGACCGGACTCGACTATAACACCCAGCGGCTGGATGCTGACTATGGCGGCCAGCTCGGCGGGGGATGGCGCTTTCACGTTGGTGGTTATTATCGCCAGGGCGACGGACCGCGCCGCACCGGCTATAATGCGCTGCAAGGCGGTCAGGTGAAATTCAACATCACCCGACAATTTGCCGACGGCTACATCCGCTTGAACGCCAAATTGCTCGATGAGCGTTTCCCCTATTATTACACCTATCCCGTGGCGGTGACCGGTACGAACGCGAAGCCCACGTTCCGCAACGTCGCGAATTTCGATATCAATTCGGACACGGCGCAGTCGCGCTACATTTCCACGCGCATCGCGCCTGGCCTTGGTGGTGCCGTCACCAACACCGATATGCAGGACGACATGCGGGCGAAGTCCAAGAGCCTTGGTTTCGAGGCGCAAACCGTTCTGGCGGGCTGGACGGTTTCCGACCACTTCCGGTATGCCGACAACAGCGGATTGCTCAACCAGGTCGTGCCGCTCGCAGTCGGCCCTGCGGCCGAGCTTGCCCAGACGTTTGGCGGCCAGCCAGGCACGATGCTGAGCTATGCCAGCGGACCCGCCAAGGGTGGCCAGATCGACCCGGCGACGCTCAATGGCAACGGGCTGCTTCTGGCGACGGGGTTCTACCGCGCCGGGATCAACAGCATGCGCAACGTTACCAACGACCTACGCTCCAGCAAGGCGTGGACGATCCACGGCACCACGCTGACCACCACCTTCGGGGTCTACAAGGCATTGCAGGATCTTAAGACGTCGGAGGGAATGACGTCGGTCTTGCAGGACGTGATGGGGGACGGCAGATCGGCGCTGGTCGACCTGCGCCGCCCGGACGGGACGCTCATCACCCAGAACGGTGTGCTGGATTACGGCTTTCTCGGACAGCCCGGCGTCGCCCGGAACGCCGATGTCCGGTACGATATCACTGCGCCTTATGCCTCGTTCAACGTCCAGAAGGACCGCTTCGTTCTGGGCGGGTCGATCCGTTATGATATGGGGAAGGTACGCGGCAGCGCCTTTGCGGATCAGACCAGTCGCCCGCAGGACATGAACGGGGACGGCCTTATCGACCTCAATGGCCCGGAAGCCACGGTGCCCTTTATCGACCCCGCATCGCGCTGGCCGGTGAACTACAATTATCACTACATCTCATACTCGGTCGGTCTCAACTACCGAGTGGCCGAGGCGCTGTCGGCGTTCGCGCGATACAGTCTTGGTGCGCGGGCAGGGGCGGACAGCGTGCTGTTCTCGCCGGCGCTCGACCGGGCGACGGGCGCGCTGGCCGATCGTACGGCAGCCTATGATCCGGTCCGGCAGGTCGAGGGCGGCTTCAAATACCGTTCCGGTGGAATCATCGTCAACGTCACGACCTTCTACGCGTTGACGCGCGATACCAACTCGCAGATCTACAATGACGCGAATGGCAATCAGGTGATCGGACTCGTCCAGCGGTCCTACCGGACGTATGGCGCCGAGCTGGAATCGAAGGTGCGCAGCGGCCCGTTCAGTCTCGCCGGCAATGTCACTCTGGCGGGTGGCAAGATCACCAAGGCGAACGATCCGGCCGTCGTCGGCAAGGCGCCGCGCCACCAGTCCGCTGTCATCTACAGCGTGACGCCGCAGTATGAGACCACGCGGTTCACGATCGGCGTGAATGCGGTTGGCCAGACGTCCAGCTATTCGCAGGACGTCAATCAGTTGAAGATGCCCGGGTTCACGACGGTCGGGGCATTCCTGCAGATCCGCCCGATCGAGCGTCTTTCGCTCGGACTGAATGCGAGCAATCTCTTCAATACGACGGCCTTCGTCGATATCGGGGATGCCGTCCTGCCTGCCTCCGGCGTCGTGCTGGCGCGAACGCTGCCAGGCCGGATGCTCACGGGTTCGGTCCGCGTGTTCTTTTGAGGTGCAGCGGCTGGGGGACGATCCTTGTCGTCCCCCGGCCGCGGCGAAAGTGTTGCCGCGTGGCGGAGGGCCATGCCATTGTTCCGCATCCCGTTGGGGGCAGGGCATCATTGCGAACGCAAAAACCCTAAGCTAGATGCTTGGCGCATCCGCCATTCGGCCTACGCCTCTTCGAAGTTGGGAAATCATGCGCACAGTGGCGATCATCGGGACCGGCTTCGTGGCCGATCTCTACGCAGCCTCGCTCCGGACCTTTCCCGATATCCAGGTGGTCGCCTGCTACGACAAGGATGCCGAGCGGTTGCAGCGCTTCTGTGCGCATTGGCAGCTTCCTGCGGTCGACAGCATCGACGCGGTGCTGACCGGCCCGGCGACGCTGGTGCTCAACCTTACCAACCCGCACGCGCATTTCGAGGTCAGCCGACAGCTGCTCGAAGCGGGCAAGCATGTGTATTCCGAGAAGCCGCTGAGCATGCGGATGGAGGATGCGATCGTGCTCCACGAGTTGGCGAAGGCGCGGGGGCTGCAGATCGCGTCGGCGCCGTGCAGCCTGCTCAGCGAAGCGGCGCAGACCTTGCGGCTCGCGGTCGAGGAAGGGCGGATCGGCGTCCCCAAGCTGGTCTATGCCGAGTTGGACGACGACTATATCTCGCAGGCGCCGCTGACCAAGTGGAAGAGCGAGTCGGGCACGCCCTGGCCGATCGAGGACGAGCTGGTCGTCGGCTGCACGCTCGAACATGCGGGCTATTATCTGACGTGGCTGATGGCGATGTTTGGTCCGGTGCGAACGACCGTGTCCGCGTCGGCCGGGCTCGCGGACGTGTCCGGGCTGACCAGCGCCAAGACCGCGCCCGATTATTCGTCCGCGACCCTATTCTTCGAGAGCGGCGTCGTCGCGCGGCTGACGTGCAGCATCCTCGCGCCGCATGACCACCGGATCCGCGTGATCGGTGATCGCGGCGTGGCGAGCGTTTCGGAATCGTGGGACAATCGCGCGGCGGTCAAGGTGCGGACGCGGCATGTGATCCGGCGGCGGATGATCAACAGCCCCGTCGCGCGCAAGGTGCCGTCGCCTGCGTTCACGCGCCACCCAGCGGTCAAGCGGCGCGGGGCGGCGTCGATGAACTTCATGCTCGGGCCAGCGGAAATGCTCGACGCGATCGCTTCCGGGCGCGAGGCGCGGCAGGCGGGCGATTTCGCGCTGCACCTGACCGAGGTGTCGCTCGCGATCCAGTCCGCGGGGGAGAACACCGGCGCGCAGCACATGACGACGCGCTTCACGCCGTCGCCGGTGACGCGGTGGTCGGGCCAGCGGACCGGGGTGTAAGCGATGGCGCACGACATTCGCGTCGGCGTGGTCGGCACGGGCTATATCGCCCATACGATGGTCGCCGCGATCGGGCATGTTCCGGGGCTGCGCGTCGTCGGCATCTGTTCCGCCAGTGCCGATCGTGCCGGTAGCGTGGCGAAAGCGCTGGGGATCGCAACGGCGTTCACCGGGGTGGACGCGCTGCTCGCCGATCCGGCGGTGGACATGGTCTATATCGCGAATGCCACGGCGGAGCATGCCACGGTTGCGATCCGGGCGCTCGAAGCGGGCAAGGCCGTGTTGGGCGAGAAACCGTTCGCAATCGATTCTGCGGAAGCGCAGCAGGTCGTCGCGGCGGCGCGCCGGACGGGCGTGCTGTTCATGGAAGCGGTAGCGACACCGCTCCTGCCCGCGGTCCACAATGCGCTCGCCGACGTTGCGTCGGGGCGGCTGGGGGCGGCGCGGCAGCTGTCGGCGAGCTTTGGCTATCCCACCACGCCCGCCAGCCATCCCGGGTGCTATGCCGCGGTCGGGGGCGGGGTGCTGCTCGATCGCGCGGTGTACCTGGTAACGCTGGCGCGGCTGGCGCTGGGGCCGGTGGCGGACGTCCGTGCGCAGATCACGCGGGACGGGAACGGCGTGGATACCGAAGCCGCGCTCCTGCTGACGCACGCCAATGGCGCAACGGCCCAGCTGACCGCGTCGCTGACCGCGATGCTCGGCAATATGATGACGATTGCGTGCGAACGCGGCGCGGTGACGGTGGCGGCGCCGTTGCTGTCGGCAGAGAAGATCGCGGTCGAGACGGTCGGCCCCCCGTCGCGCCCGACCGGGGCTAGCGGTATGCGTGACCGCGTCAAGGCGCGCCCGTTGGTGCGGCGGCTCGCGGGCATCGCGCGGCTGCGCAAGACCGGTTTCGCCTCATTTGGTGCGAGCCCCTACGTCCCCGAGCTGCTCCATTTCCGGGATCTTTACCGGGCTGGTGCCATCGAGAGCCCGGTGCTGCCGGTGGACGTGTCGCTGGACGTGATGCGCATCTTGGATGCAGCGCGGGAAGACCGTCGATGAAGCTCGCCTATCTGATGAACTCCTACCCGATGACGAGCACGACGTTCGTCCGCGGGGAGATCGAGCAGCTCGAGGCGCTTGGCCAGCCGGTGAAGCGCTTCGCGGTTCGACATTGGGAAGGGACGTTGCTCGACCCTGACGACATCGCCGAGCAGCGCACGACCGAATATCTGCTGACGGGGAATCTCCGCCGGCTCATAACTGCGGCGCTGGCCGAGCCGTTCGTCAATCTTGGCGGATTGCTGCGCACGCTGCCGGTCTTCCGCCATGTGCTGAGTCAGTCGCACGGCGGATTTGCCAAGAACGTCAACTATTTACTGCAGGCGATCTATCTCCGGCGGCGGACCAAAGCGCTCGGGATCGACCACGTCCACACGCATTTTTCCACGAATGCGACGACGGTTGCGATGCTCGCGAAACATCTCGGCGGGCCGACCTATAGTTTCACGGTTCACGGGCCGGACGAACTCGTCGACCCGAAACAGAATGCGATGGGGCGGAAGGTTGCCGATTCGGCGTTCACCGTCGCGATCACACAATATTGCCGTGGGCGTATTCTGGAGGAAGCGCCTGCGTTCGCGGACAAGGTGCGGATCATCCCGTGCGGGATCGACTTGCCCAAGTTCACGCCATCGGGGCATGCCGGAGAGGCGGGACGGTTCGTGTGCGTCGGGCGATTGTGCCCGAACAAGGCGCAAAGCCTGATCCCAGCGGCGGTCGCACAAGTGTGCAAGGAGTTTCCGAACATCCGGGTCGATCTGATCGGGGACGGCGAAGACCGCGCGCTGATCGAAGCCGAGATCGCGCGCCACGGCGTTCAGCAGCACGTCCACATTCTTGGCTGGGCAGATGCGCCGGGCGTCCGCAGCGCGATCTCGCGGGCGTCGGCGCTGCTGCTGCCGAGCTATGCGGAAGGGTTGCCGATCGTGCTGATGGAAGCGTTCGCGCTCGGGCGGCCAGTGCTGACGACGACGATCGCCGGCATTCCCGAGCTGGTCGACGCGGAATGCGGCTGGATCTTTCCGTCAGGGTCGGTCGAAGCGATCGCGGATGCGCTCCGCTCGGCGTTGCGCGCCTCGCCGGAAGCGATGGTTGCGCTGGGTCAGGAGGGGCGGCGCAGGATCGAGGCACGCCACGACGCGGCGAAATCGGCGCAACAGCTTCAGCACGCGATGGCTGCGACGGTCCCCGCGACGCGCTAAAGGTTCACAGGGACCGCCGTCCACTTTGCGGAACGTGGTCCCGTCCTAGGGCCGCGTCTTGGTTCCCGCAGACGCGAGGGGGGCGAGGTGCGCGGTCAGGACGCGCGCGAAGCGGGCGGCGGGGCACAACGCCGTGCCGCATCCTGGGACCGTGAGCGTAGTAAGCGACGTTTCGCGTCCGAGCTGCCGCAGCGCGGCCGGCGACTGGGTCCGGTACGATACGCGAACGAAGCGGGCGCCGGTTTGCCGGTCGCGGAGCCGTTCGATCAGCAACGCGCCGCCCGGCGGAACATCGTTCGTCGCATAACCCGGCGCAGGAAGCTCGACCCGGAGCGCGCTGGCGAGCGCCGTCACGGTCGTGTCGTGCCCCATGAACACCGTCAGTCGCGGGCCGGGAGACGACAGGGCGCTAAGCACTTCCCGCCCGAGCACCGCGGCCTGATGCGCCGCCATGTACGGAGGATGCGTGAATACCGCGAACAAGGCGGCGTGCAGCGTCCCGATCTGCTGTAGCGTTGCCAGATCCACCCGGCCCCAGCCTACGTCGCTACGGGGCAATCCCTGGACCTCCTGCAGCAACAGCACTTGTGCGACGCCGGACGCGGCGCGGATCGGCCCGGCCAGGACGATTTCCCGTCCATCCGCGCTTGGCGTGACGGCTGGCGCATCGGTCGGGACACACCCGTTGTCCGGTTGCGCGCAGCCGAGAATGCGACCCAGCGTCGCAAGCGCAACGCGGTGACGGTTGGCGAGCACTGCCATCCCGCCCGTGTCGCGATTGATGGAGGCGATCGCCAGGGCCGGATCGAAGGTGGTGGCTCCAGCGCGAAGCGGTTCGAAGATCGGATCGATCGTCCCGATCGGTCGATGATCGACCGCGAGGTGGCACCCGGGGGCGAAGCCGTTGGCGTAGGCGGCGCCGCTGGCGATCGTCCGGTCCGAGCTGTTGGAGTGGATCCGCACGGCGGGGCATCCGTTGGCCGAGATCAGTCCTTTGGATACGAAAAGGGCGCGGTCCTGCGCTGCGACGATTTCGAGCGCCCGGACGCCGTGCGGTGTGACCCGGCTCTCGGCAACCGGCCACGTCGGCCACGGCGCAGCGGTGCGCGTTCCCGACGGTACTTCACCGTCGAGCGGTGCGCGGATGCCGTGCCGGATAACCATCGCCGCGCGTTCGACCACCAATTGGGACGGCGCAGCGTGTGCCATCGAAGCGACCAGCACGCCGACGCCGAGGCACACGCCGCCGATTCCCCTGATCCAGGTCTTGGTCTTCATGGCTGAACCTCGCACTTGGTTGGGACGCGTACCGGGCTGCATCGTTGCATCGTCTTGCCCGGCAGGGTCACGACAAATCCGAGATGGAGCGGATCGGGCGCGCCGGGGTAATAATCCGTGCTCACGGCTTGCGCACCGCTCGCCATTGCAGCGGTCGCCATGGTGTAATCATGCGCGCGCGCTTCGACGGTGTTGGCGTCCGTTCGGGTCCGGACGATGACGCCCGCCGCGACCCAGTTCCGGATTTGCGCTGCATCGGCCACGGGGTCCTGCACGATCTGGATCGCGGATTCGGGCTGATCTTCGGGATACCAGCCGAACATCGCCCGACCGGCAAGGGAGGGGTGCCCGACGCGATAGGCGTCGGATACCGGCTTGCGCACGTCGAACAGGATGAAGATCCGCCCTCGCGCCGCGTCGAGCGAAGGCCATCCTTTCTCGCGAACGGCGTCGCGCAGGCTTGGCGCGTTACCGCGGACTTCGTCGGGGGTGATCAGCCGTCGTCCGGGCAATACCGAGCGGATCTCGCCGTCGAGCGCGTCGAGCAGCGCCCGGTCGTCGAGCGCGAGCGGGGTGGCGATCTCCGGTCGGGACGAGGGCGTGTCGGCGGCGTTGATCGTGATCATGATCGGCAGGTGCCTGGGATGCGCGCGCGACCAGCGATCGACTTCGCCCAGGCAGCGTACCAGGGTCACGCAGGTGCTGAGATAATCCACGTCGGGAATGTGGAACACCTTGAACCCAGGCTTGAGCATCGCGGCGCGATCGAACCCTGTCTTCTCTCCGGCGGCCTTGGCCCAGGCTTCCCCTGCGGGCGCCGCATAGCGGCCACCCTTGGGATCGGCGAAGATGTCGATCTCGATTTGGCGGACGCCGTGGTCGAGCTGCTGCGCCAGCGGCAGATGGTAATAGTCGAGCCCTTGCGCCAGCTTGGGTTCGGCCGCGCGGATCCTGGACATCACTGCGTCCGGGATCTTCGCCTTGAAGCTGTTATGCGACCCGACGACCTGAATGTCGTTCATCGCGCGCGGGGCCGCCGCCGTGCCGGTCAGGACCAGCGCGGCGGCGGCGAGCAGGACGATGCGGCGCATCAGAACTGCGCCCGCACGCCGAACAGGATCGTGCGCCCGTAATTGTTGATCTCGCCGAACTGGAGCTTCTTGTCGTTGTAGGTGTAGGTATTGGCATTGGCGATGTTGATCGCCTCGATGCTGAACGTCACGGCGTGGTTTGCCCGCACCGAGATGTTGCCATCCAGCGACCCGAACGCGGCGACATAGGTCGGAACCTGCGTGGTGCTGCCGATGCCCGCGAGATACTTGTCGCGCCAGGTATAGGACAGCCGCGTCGAGAGCGGCCCCTTGTCGTAGAAGCCGACGACGTTGAAGCTGTTCTTGGACAGCCCGATCAGCTGACCCTTGATCGGCCGTGCGCCGGCGGTGTAGCTCGCCTGGACCGAGGTGTGGGTGTAGGACGCCTGGAAACCGAGACCGTCGAACGGCTTGGGCAGGAAGGTGAACACCTGGTTATAGGCGGCTTCGGCGCCGTAGACCTTTGCCTTGCCGCCATTCACCTGCGTGCTGAGCAGCACCGTGCCGCGGCCGGGGATCTCGACGTTGATGTTCTGCGCGGTGATGTAATCGTCCATCGCCTTGTAGAAGACCGCACCCGTCAGCGATCCGGACCGGCTGAAATACCATTCCAGCGACCCGTCGAATTGCGTCGCAAGGAACGGTTTCAACGCCGGATTGCCGCCGCTTGCCGTCGCCTGATCGGTCGAAACGGTAATTTGCGGGGCGCTTTGCGTCACGTTCGGACGGGTCAGCACGCGACTTGCGGCAAGACGCCCGACCAGGGAGGGCGTCAGCTCGGCGCGCAGGTTGAAGCTTGGCAGCCAGTTGGCGAAGGTCTGCGGAAAGCTTGCGGGCGTCGGGACGTTGCCGGTCGTCAGCGTGCCGCTGGCGACCTGATCGGTATGGACATAGCGCACGCCGACATTCCCCGTGACCGGGACCGCACCGAGCGGGAAAGCGTAATCGGCGCGCACATAGCCGCCGGCGGTCTTCTCGGTCACGACATAGGACGCGCGCAGATCGCCCGGCGCGAGCGGTGCGTTGGCGACCGCATCGGTGAACAGCTTGTCGTAGAACACGCTGGTGATCGGCACGAGCCAGGTGCGCGGAATGTTGCCGCCGACGCCGGACAGGAAGTTGTCGAACGGGATCTGCTCATAGCCGTTCGGCGCGAAGGTGGTTAGCGCGGTGTTCGCGGCTGGATTGACGGTGAAATCGCGGCGGCGATAGTCGCGCTGACGCCAGTGGTATTCTCCGCCTGCAGCGATCTTGGTGATGAAGCCGGACAGGGCACGCTCCACGTCGAGGCGACCGTAGGTGTCCCAATCCTTGCTGTTCTTGGGCGCAATATTGAACGGATAGAGCGTGTACTTGCTCGGATCGAGCACGTTGACCGGTGTCGAGATCGTCGGCGCGACCTGATAGCCGCCCGACGAATCGTAGCTGAGTGGTGCGAAGAACTGGATGCGACTGCGTACCGTGCCTTCGGCGTTGCTGGGGTGGAAACTGTGCGCGTACGACCAGTTGGCGTTGGCGACGATGTGCCAGCCTTCCGGGTTCCAGACCTGTTTCAGTCCGACCGTGATGAGGTCGTGCCGGTTGAGGCTATATTCGCGCGTCCCCATGAAGCGGACGTCGTTGATCGTTGCCGCGACGACGGTGTTCCCGTCGAGCTTCGCCGAACCGGGCACCAGCACCGGGCGATGCCCGGCGACGCTGGCATCGTCGGGATAGATGTCGAGGCCGTATTCGTCATACGCAACGTCGAGCCGCGTCGCGAGGACGTCGAGCGTGGTTTCCAGCTCCGCGGTCGGGCTCCACTGTGCCGAGATCAGCCCCGACAGCCGCTTGCGGTTCTCGGTCTCGACCGTCGGTCGCGTGCGGCCCGGCGTGTAGAAACCGGTCCCGAGTGCCGAACTGAATTTGTCGAGATACCAGCCGGTGTTGTAGAACCGATCGTTGCGGACTTCCTTGCCCCAATATTGCGCGCCGGCGAGGATTCCGAAGGTGCCGTCCTTGCTCTTGTAGCTCGTCAGCGCGGTCGCGTTCGGCGTGACCTTCTTGGCGAGCGTTGTGTAGGTGCCGCGCAGGTTGAGCGTGGTCTTGGTCCCGACTTCGAGCGGGCGGAAGGTGTGGACGTCGATATTGCCGCCCAGCGCACCCTCGGTCATGTCGGGCGTCGGCGTCTTGACGACGTCGATCTGCGACACGAATTCGGCGGGCAGCATTTCGAAGCGGAACTGGCGGCCGTTGGCACCGCCATTCTCGATCAGATCGTTGATGGCGACCGGGCGGCCGTTGAGCAGCGTGCTCTGGAATTGCGGCCCGAGCCCGCGGACGCTGACATAAAGGCCTTCGCCGCGTGGTCGCGTGATTGCGACGCCGGGGACGAGCTGGAGCGCTTCCGCGACGTTCTGGGCGGGAAACTTGCCGATGTCGGTCGCGTTGATCGCATCGACGCCGAACCCGGCCTTGCGCTTTGTCTCCGTCGCTGCGGCGAGGCTGCGGGCGTAGGAACCAGTGACGATGATGTCACCCTCGCCAGGGGCGCTGGAGTCGTTCGCGGGGGCGCCTGCAGCAGCCGAAGGCGCGAGCGTGGTCTGGGCGGCGGCGGGAAGGGCGACGCCCAATGCCGAAAAGGTAAGCGGAAGCGTCGCCAGAATCAGGCGCGAAGAGTGCAACATGTTGTGATTTTCCCCCAACGGACCGTTCGATCCGACGAGCGTCCCTCTAGGGTGGGTCTGTTGCGGTTTGGCGACGTATACGTTGCACTAGCGTTACGACACCGTTTCAAAGATGTGACGCTGACCGGGAGAAGCCGAGGGGTGTAACCGGTGGATAAAGTGTTTCCACTTCCAGACCGATAGCCTAAGGGGCCGCATCCCCGGGGGGCCGCTGTTGCGCGGCTGAGAGGTGGGCTGCAGCCCATGACCCGCTGAACCTGATCCGGCTTATCCCGGCGTAGGGAGGGCTGGCGGAGTGTCCGTTGTCCCCCCGTGTGGAGTGGACTTGGAACGATGCCGGGCATGATTTCGTACGATGGTTTGAGGGTTCGACGCGGCGCGCTGGTCCTGGCGGCGGGGCTTCTGACGATGCCTGCGGCCGCCTGGGCGCAACAAGCGAGCGAGGACACGGCGGACATTCGCGTGACGGGGCACCGCGACCCTGAAGGACTGTTGCCCAACCAGACCGCGCCCAAGGCGGTGAGCGAAATCTCCGCCGACTTCATCGTGAAGCAGGCGCCGACGCTCAATGCGTTTCAGCTCGTCACGCTGTTGCCCGGCGCAAACGTGGCCTCCAGCGACCCCTATGGGCTGTCGACCAGTTCGAGCCTGACCCTGCGTGGGCTGGGGCAGGATGAGATCGGCGTTCTGCTCGAGGGCGCGCCCCAGAACGACATCGGCTATTATTACGCCTATCCGTCGCAATTCGCCGATCCGGGGAACTTGCGGACGATTAGTCTGGCGCAGGGATCGGTGGACATCGATTCCCCGACGGTCGGCGGGGCGGCCGGGCTGCTGTCGCTGACGCTAGACGACCCCAAGGCGACGCGGCAAGCGGTCGTCGATCTCTCGCTCGGCTCGTATAACGCGCGACGCGTCTTTGCGCGGGTCGATACGGGGACGATCGGTACGACTGGTCTAAAGGCGTTCGTTTCCTATTCGAACACGCGGGCCGACAATTGGCGCGGTGCCGGGTTCGACACTCGCCAGCATGTCGATGCCAAGCTGTTGCGCGAGTGGGGCAATGGTAATCGCGCAAGTCTGGCCATTTCGTACAATGACGCGAATTCGTCCAGCTATCCCAGCCCGACGCTGGCCGACTGGCAGGCGGTCGGTCGCGGGTTCAATTACGACGAGCGCTACACGGCGGGGAACACCAATTACTGGCGGCTGTACCGGGCACCGTTCCGGAGCCTCTACGCGGCGGCCCCGGTGCATGTGAGACTAAACGATCGCCTGACGCTCGACAGCACGAGCTATCTCCAGTTCGGCTACGGCAATTCGCCTTATGGCACCGAACTTGCCACGACCGGCAACTTCCTCGGCAACGAAGAGCTGGCGCAGCCGATCGCGCTGCCGGGGGCGGTGGATGGGGTTGCGACGGTGCTCGGCAATTACACGGGCGACCAGATGCGCACCGGCAATGTCAGCAAGCTGACGCTGCAGGCGGGTCTCCACCGGATCACCGTGGGCCTGTGGTTCGATTACGGAACGGACCGAGTGACGCAGACCTACACCTCGATCGATGCCGAGGGGAACCCGACCGATCGCTGGGGATACCGCGACCGGGCGATCCGCACCGCCGATGGCCGCCTGCTCGCTTATGAGAACCAGCGCACCGTTACCGTGACGAAGGGCTTTTTCCTCGCCGACAGTATCGCGCTCACGCCGCGTCTCACGCTCGATGCCGGGTTCAAGGGCGTCAACCTGCTGCGAAGCGGCCGCAACTACTTGCCCGGGCCGCAGACGAACGTGCGTCGCGACAGCTTTGCCGCGCTGCCGCGGGCGGCGATCCATTATGCCGTCAGCGATCGTCAGCAGATCTTCGCCAACGTCACGACCAATTTCCGGACGCCGAACGAATTCACGCTTTACGACAGCTATGCCGGCGGTGTGCTCTCCACGCGCGGTACGGACTCGCTGAAGAACGAATATTCGGTGTCGCAGGAAGTGGGCTATCGCTACATCGGCCCCAATCTCTCCGCATCGGCGACCGCGTTTCACTATAAATTTCGCAACCGGCAATTGGCGACCGTCATCGTTTCGGGCGGCGCGCAGGTCAATTCCACGCTCAACGCCGGGGGACAGTCGTCCTACGGGATCGATGCGGAAATCGATTACCGCCCTGCGAAGGGCGTCAGCGTCTATTTGTCCGGCGAATATCTCCACGCCCGAATCGACGACGACCTGCCGGCCGGCGGGGACTTTCTGCCGACGCGGGGGAAGCACGCGGTTTCCAGCCCGACCGTACAGTTCGGCGCGGGCGGCACGTTTGACGACGGTCGTCTCTTCGGCAGCGTCGCGGGCAAATATCTCGGGCGCCAATATGCGACCTTCATGAACGACGAAAGCATCAAGGGGTATGCGACACTCGACCTGTCGATCGGCGTCCATCTTGCCGACTGGATCGACGGGAAGCGCACCGATCTGCGGATCAACGCGATCAACGTGACTGATCCGCATATCCTGTCGGGCGTGCAGGCGGTCAGCACCAATGCGCACGAGGTCATGGGGCGCGGGGGCGTTATCATCGCAGGGTCGGCCCCGGCCTATTACATCGGGAGCGGCGCCGCCGTGATGGCGACCGTGTCGCGCGGGTTCTGATCTTGGGCGACGGTCTGGAAGCCGCCCTCGCGCATCAGGTGCACGGCATGGGGACTGCGCTGGAAAGCCCGACCTGGCCTGCAATCCTGCGCGACGAAGCGGAGGCGGTGGTGTCGCGGTTCTCGGCGGCGGGGCGGGTGGAGCGATTGACGTGGCACTCGCCGCGCCCGTTTTCCGCCGCGGCTCTGGTCGAGACGACAGGCGGCGCGTTTCTCCTGAAACGACATGATGGCCGGGTGCGGTCGGTCGCGGGTTTGGCGCAGGAGCATGCGTTCATCGCGCATCTCGCCGCCGCAGGATGCGCGGTGCCTGACGTGATGCGCACCGCTGACGGCGCCAGCGCCGTCACCGAGGTCCTGGGGACCTATGAGCTGCACCGCCAGTCGGCGGGGACCGACCTGTATCGCGATCGCCCTTCCTGGACACCGTTCCTGTCGCACGCGCATGCGCACGCGGCGGGGGTCGCGCTGGCGCGTGTGCATCAGGCGGCACAAGGTTTCGATGCGCCGTCCCGGAGCGTCCAGCCGCTGGTTGCGAGCTTTACCATCCTGCCCGCCGAGGACGCGCTGGCCGCCGCCGAAGCCTATGTCGCGGCGCGCCCGGCGCTGGGTGCGTTTCTGGCGGGCAAGGCGTGGCGGGGCCAGTTGCAGTCACTCTTCGCGGCGGCCGGCGAGGGGCTTGCGCAGCGCCTTGGGGACCAGCGGGCGGTGTGGACGCACAATGACTGGCATCCGTCCAACCTGCTTTGGGCCGGGGACGGAACGGTTGAAACCGTGTTCGATTTCGGTCTCGCCGACCGGACGTGCGCGGTGCACGACCTTGCCACCGCAATCGAGCGGACCGCGATCGCGTGGTTGCACCTGGGCGCGGGGGATGTCGTCGCAGATGCCGACGCGGCACTGTCCTTGCTGGCAGGCTATGCGACGATCCGTCCCCTGAGCGCACGCGAGATCGAGACGGTCGTGCGGTTGCTTCCGTTGGTCCATGTCGAGTTCGCGCTTTCGGAGGTCGCGTATTTCGCGGGCGTGCTTGGCGACGGTTCAGCAGCCACGCAGGCCTGGGATGCGTATCTCATCGGTCATGCCGAATGGTTCCTGTCCCGGCCCGGGCAGATGTTCCTGGAGCGTATCCGCATTGGTGGGCGCGGCTGATGTCGACGCTGGAAATTGCTGCCGTCGTGGTCAGCATCCTGGCGATCTGGTTGACGGCGCGCCGCAATCTGCTGTGCTGGCCGCTCAATCTCGTTGCCTGCGCGCTGTACTTCAAGCTCTTCCTCGACGTGCGGCTCTACGCCGACATGGTGCTGCAGGCGGTGTTCGGCGTCGGCATCCTGTATGGCTGGATGGTCTGGCGGCGCGGATCCCGCGAGACGGGGGAGGTCGTCGTCATGCGCTTGATGCCGCGGCAGGCGCTCGTCGGTCTTGGAGCGGGCGCGATCGGTGCGGTCGCGATCGGGTGGTTCACCAGCCATCATACCGATGCGGCTTTGCCGTGGGTTGATGCGACGCTCAGTAGCTTCAGCATGATCGCGCAATATTGGACGGCGCGGCGGCATCGCGAAAGCTGGCTGCTCTGGATTGTCGTCGATGTCGCCTATGTCGCGATGTTCGTGGTCAAGGACTTGATCCTGACGGCTGGACTCTATGCGGTGATGATTGGCCTTGCCCTTGCTGGCTACCGCGCATGGCGCAAGCATACCGACGGAAATACGCGCCAAACGATGTAGAAGCCTGCTTGTTGCAATTTATTCGCATTAGCCCTAATCCGCCCTTGCTCCGTAGCGCTATAGTGCGACCGGATGCTCAGGGGGATCGTCGATGCTTGCAGGTTACCATCGGTTAATGGGTCAGCGCCCCGCGTATGTAGGTCTGAGCGCGATCCTGTTGGCCACCTGCAGCGCGCTTCCGATGGCGGCTTCTGCTCAAGAGGCGCGATCCGAAGGAAGTTCCGGTAGTCCGGATAGCGACATCGTCGTCACCGCGCGCAAGGCAAGCGCCAGCATCCTGGGCAGCGCCGTACCGATCACGGTCTATCCGCAGTCCGTTCGGGTATTTGATCAACGCCAGCTCGAGGCGCTCAACACCACACGGCTCGACGACGTGCTCGATCTGGCCGGGGGCGTGTCGCGCCAGAATGACTTCGGTGGTCTGTGGGACAAATACGCGATCCGGGGTTTCGCCGGAGACGAGAACGCCGGGCCGGATATTCTGATCAACCGGTTCAGCAGCAATCTCGGTTTCAACGCGCCAGTCGACACCGCGACGGTCGAGCGGATCGAGGTGCTCAAGGGCGCCAGCGCCGCCTTGTCGGGGCGGGGAGAGCCCGGCGGCGCGATCAACATCGTCACCAAGGCGCCGCTTGCGCACCCGCATGCCGCGGCGACCGCTAGTTATGGGAGCTGGAACAGCGTGCGGGTGACGGGCGACGTCGGGGGCCCGATCGGCAAGGGTTTGTCCGTCCGGCTCATCGGCGTTGGGGAAGAGCATGATAGCTTCCGCAAGAACGTGGAAGGATCGCGTCGCCTGATTGCGCCGTCGGTCTCCTGGCAGGCAACCGAGGCGCTGCGCCTGCTTTACCAGGCGGAGTATATGCACAATGAATCCACGTTGGACCGGGGGATCGTCGGTATCGCTGGCAACGCCCGCGCGATGGACCGCAGGACGTTCCTCGGCGAACCGTCGGACGGACAGATCTCGCAAAAGATCCTGTGGCAACAGGCCAGTCTATTCGCCGACCTGGGAAGCGGCATCGGTCTCGAACTCGGCGGAAGCCAGCGCGACGGATCGCTGCGCGGGCTCGGCACCATGGTCGACTTCGGTGGCCGCGGGCTCCAGGCGAACGGACGTACCGCCGGGCGCGACCGCCGCTACCACGACTTCTCCTGGAACGACCTTACGCTGCGCGCGGAACTGACCGGGTCGGTGCATGTCCTGGGGCTGGAGCACGATCTGCGGCTGGGCGTCGACCGGGTGCGCCACTTCATGGACTTCCGTCTCGATCGCGCGCGCGGCACGCCCACCCGCCCGATCCTGCTCATCGACCTTTTTCAGCCGGTGTACGGTCAGGCGTTGCCCGTCCCGCCGCCGGGGCTCAGCCGAACCGAGTCGCTGCGCAGCGAAAGCGTCTATGCGCAGGATATCGTACGGTCGGGACCGTTCACGTTGCTGCTGGGCGCGCGGTGGAACAGCTTCCGCCAGAACGTGACCAATCGCCTTACGGGCACCGCCAACCTCGACACGACGAACCGGGGCGTGACGCCGCGTGCAGCGCTGTCGTGGCAGGTCGGCAATGGCCTGTCGCTTTACACCAGCTGGGGGGAGTCGCTGCGGCTCAATCCGTCCGACGGTCTGTCCACCTTCGATGCGGAACGGAGCAACTCGACCGAAGTGGGGGCCAAGTTCACCGCACTGAGCGGCAGGCTGACGGGTCAGGCCGCGTTGTTCGATCTGGAGAAACGCAACGTCCTCAACCCGAACGCGACCGATCCGTTCGTGAAAACGCAGATCGGTCGACAGCGTTCGCGCGGGGCCGAGGCGGAAGCGACGCTGAACCTGATCGATAATCTCTACGTGACGGCGACGTACACCTACCTCGACGCGAAGGTTCGCAAGGACGCGAACCCAGCGCTGATCGGTACGCCTTTGTCCAACGTGCCGAAGAACGCGTGGGCGCTGTTCGCGGTCAAGGACATCGGCAGGGCCTCGGTCGGCGGCGGGGTGACGCACGTTGGAAACCGTGCCGGCGATCCGTTTGCGAGCGGGTATCGCCTGCCTGCCTATACGATCGCGCGCGCGAACCTGAGCTACGCCGTGTCGGACCATCTAAAGCTGCGCTTCGACATCGATAACATCTTTGATACGTATTACATCTCAAGCTCTTATGCGAATGTGTGGACGACGCCGGGGGCGCCCCGCAACGTGCGCTTCACGATCGCGTCCCAGCTATGACGGTTGGCGATCAATCGAGATCGCGCCGCGCTAACCCGACAGGTCAGCCGTTGTAGTAATAGGGCGAACGCTTCGCCCAGATCGACTTTGGGTACCGGCTATGGAGCAGAGCGAACGCGCGTTTGCCGAGATGATTGTGGTTCCCGCCCCAGCGTCCGACACGGATCAGGCGGTACAAGGTCTCTGCCGCGCGGGGATCGTTAGGGTGCGCGCGGACGTAGGCTAGTGCCTCGTCCCACATCGACGTAGCGCCGCTGGCGGCATAATCTTCGCCGTCGCTCATCGGGAAACGCTGGCGTTCCGCGAGCGCGGCCGGGACCAGCGGCACGGCGAAGGGCGGCGTGTGGAACGGGAAGCGTCCTTGGCCGCATTTGCCTGCGCAGGGGAGGTCGGACGGATCGGCGTCCTCTGACGCGTTGCCGCCGTCCCTATAACGTTCGGGCATGTACCCGCTGGCGGGAGGGAACGCAGCGGCCGCTGCCTGATGCCCAACTGGAGGAGTCATCCAGTTTGTCCAATAGCCCGAGAAAGCGGGTTCGGTGCCTTCGGGGCGCGTATAATCGGCAAGGTCGGTGCGCAGGCTCGGGATCTTCGCCATTACGAAGATTTCGGCGAAGCGCTTGTTCGGGCCTGGTGCGGTGGCAACGATCCGCGCCCAGTCCGCCCGCACTTGCGGCAACAGCTTGATCAGGGCGCGGGCCGTCTCGTCGATCGCGGCGGTGTTCCGGAGCGCGACGGCGCGCGCATAATTGGTCAGCGCGAGATCGAGCCGGAAGTCTCGCGGCAGATCGGGATCGCGGCCGAGCGCAAGCCGTGATGCCAGTGGCAACCGATCGATGATGACCCGCGCATCGCCCCCGAGACCGACGAACGCCTGCCCGCGCCGGCCCAACAGTCCGTCGCCGGCGGGCCAGTCGCCGTCGATGCAGCCGGTGGCCGATCCGGCGCAATAGGGTTGCCGAAGTGCGTGAACCGCAAAATCCGCGAGTGTCGGCGCAAGCTGCGTACGAATGGCGAGGAAGATGTTGCGATCGGAGGGGGTAAGGTCGGTTCGCGCCAGCACCGGATCAACCTGTGCTCGCATGACGTCATCCGGCACGCGCCCGATGGTCAGGCGCATCGCGTGATAGTGCAGACTGAGCCAGGCGGGATCGCGAGGATCGGTCCGCGCGGCATCGGCGACGAGCGCTTTGGAAGCCCCATCCTGCGGGGTCACGAGACTGAGTGCTGCAACCAGCCACGCCGTTCGGTGCGTCGCCTGCCACTGCTCTTGCGCATGTGCCACACCCGCCGACCGGTCTCTGGTCTGCACCGTCGCGATCCAGTCCGCCGCCTCCGGCTTCACGGGCGACGTTTCCGACAAGGCCCAATAGTCCTTGAACTTGACCGCGATGTCGGGCGCGGGGGCGACGGTGCCGAGGTCGCGGTCGAGCCGCGCCAGCAACGCCGCCGGGCGTTCGTGATATTCGAGGATTTGCGCGATCCGGTCGATTTCACTCTTGCCGTAGGTCCCGGCGGGGGCCTGCTGCAACCGTGCGAGCGCGGCGTGTGCGCGCGCAAAGCCGGCGGCGTCGGATCCGGTAATGGCGGCGCGCAGCACGGTGCGAACCTGAAGGTACACGGCAAGTGGCTGCCATGATGACTGGTGATCGCGCTCGATCGCGGCGAAGCTCCGCTCGGCCTCCGCCAGGCGGCCATCGTACAGCGCCAGCGCGGCGGCTTGATACGCGTGGTCTGCGCGCAGCCAGGCGGGGGCGGCGGCGTCGAGCGGTGGCAGCACCACCCCCGTTTTGCTGCAGCCGTCGAACACCGCGTCCTGCGCCGCGAGCCACGCGCGGACCCAAGGTGACCCTGCGCCATTGTGCGCCACGCGGTCCTTGAGCGTCACGACGGCGGTGTCGAAAGCGTCGCCGAAACAGGTCGGAATGCTCGTGTAATTGGGCCCCTGGCGCTCGGTCGCGACGTAATAGACGTCGGGTGAGGCACCGGGCACCGTTCGCCGTGCGGCAAGCCAGGCATAGCTATTGTCCTGTCGCTCGCCGCAACACGGCGTCGCGAGGGCGTCGGTCGCCTCCGCGCCGCTTGCGAGACCGTTGAGCAGCCGCCAGTCCAAGTAGAGGACGGGGGCGGGCGCGCCGCCCTTGACGATGCCGACCCGGCCCGCCGCCAGCGCCACGCGATCGATCGGCTGAAGCGCGTTCGCGGTGACATAGTCGGGCAGGGGCGGCGGCCCGCCGGAACCGGAGGCGCGGACCGCCAGTAGCGCCACCGCCGCGACGCTTGCTGCCGCCAACACGCGCCGCCGCGTCATCGCCATTCCTCCACCTGATGCTGCACCGAATCGAAATCCGCTTTCGTCCAGCTCCGTGGATCGAACAGGTAGATCCTACGACCGGCGGGCGCATCGGCAATGGGGGTATCGACGGAAACGGCGAGCGCACGGCGACAAACGGGATCACGCCAATCGCCGTCCTGCGCGATCGTCGCGCGGATCGACGGACCGCCGCGACCCATGCGGAACAGCATCGGCACGACCTCGTCGACCGGCAGCGTATGCAGCCAGTCCTCCTGGCACCAAGAGGCGAGCGCGGTGATAGACAGGGAAACGTCCCGCGGCAGGCCCTGACGGACATCGCGGACGACATCGGTCAGTATCCCGCGCTGGGATCGGCGCACCTCGAAGTCGATCTGTACCCGGTGCGTCGGAATGGTGCGCGCGAAGTGCAGCACCGCAGCGGCGACGCGCTGGCCGAGCAGCGGAGTCCAGCGCACGGGCGTGCGCTCGTCGATCTGGACGTGGACTACTGCGGTCGTCGGTGGCGTCTTGACCAGCAACGGAAACCGGCGCCCCCGCGCGACGAAGCCGTCACCGGCGATCTCTACGAAGCCGGTCTGCACTGCGACCTCGACGTCGTCGGGCAGGAATCGCAGGTCCTCGGGCCGCTCCCACGCCCAGACGACGAGCGTGGCGGGCGTGGGCGCGCGCTTTCCCTCGCAGCCGGACAGCAGGAGCGCGGCAAGCAGGAACAGGGGGCTGATCGTCGTCACTTGCCTAGAAACGATACCGCAATTCCGCGCTTCCGCCGGGCGGCAGGATCGGCGTCCAGGTGACGATGCCGTCGGTACGGTCGACGTTTTCGGCCTGCGGTTCGACCTTCTGCCCCGCCGCGCCGATTGGCACGTCGAGCGTCACCGCAAAGGGATTGGCGTTCGCGACCGTGAGAACCGCTTCGTTTGGCCCGATCCGCTTCTGCGAAACGAGGACCTGACGGCTGACGCCTGCCGCAATCCGCACCCGCTCCCCCACGGTACGGTCGGTCATCGCGCCCAACCCGAGGAGGAACCTTCCGGACTCGCGGCGGGCGTAGAGCGCTGTCCCGCCGGCGGGGAGCGCGACGCCTAGGCCGTTCGCCTTGTCGTTGGTCACGACCAGCACGACCGCGGTCGGTGCCGCATCGAAGGGCTGGCCGGGATAGACCTCGCGCCGGTACCGCCGCTCGAACGGCACCGCAGGCTGCGCCAGCAACGCGACCTGTTTCTGCCCGTTCGCCACCACGGTGGTCGGCTGCGGGACGCGGTACAGCTTCAGGTCGCCTAGATCCTCAGGCGGCGGGGGCGGCGGCGGGGCGGGAGCGGGGGGTGGGGGTGGGGCCATCATCATCACAGGCGTCACCATTCGACCGGCCGTGACGGTGATCTCCTCCGCTGCTTCGAACGCAGTCGTTCGTAAATCGGACGTCGTCGTGCCAAGCGGATAACAGACCAGCCTGAGGTCGGCAGCGGCGACGGGAATCCGCGCCACTTCCTCCCGATTGAGTCTTCCGGCCACCGCCTGAACCGTGGCGTCCGGGAAGCGTTCGGGGTTGCCGTTGGCGAGCGTTAGCCAAGCGAAAAGATCGAGCGTTTTCCCGTTCGGGGCAAGCGTGCCGACATAGCTGGCGCGCCAGTCGAGCCCCGACGCGAGATAGGTCAGCCGCACCGTCACCGTGCGCGATGTCGGCGTATCCGTCGTGACACTCAGCACCGGCATGTTCGATAGCCCGGCGGGGGCGCCCGCGAACGTGACCCGCTCCGAAAGCCCCGAACAGCGCAGCGTTTCGATGCCGCGCGCCGTTCGCAGGATGACGCCCGGGGTGGGCCCGGCGACGATCGTCGCATCCTCACTCGTCTGGCGTCCGCTGGCCCGGTCGGTCCGTGTCAGCGTCACTCCCCGCCCGAGCGTGCCGTCGATCAGCGCGGCGGGCGACAATAGTTTGGCATCGCGGTTTTTCTCTATCGTGCCGCCGGGCAAGCCATCGACGATCGCGCTGACCGGGACGATCCCCTCGGCGACGCCTTCGAACCGCAGGACCGCCCGTCCGCGCGGCAACCGGATTTTCCGGGTCTCGGTGATCATCGCGAACCCCTGAAGGTAGCGCAGGTCGATCGCGCCACGACCATAAGGCGCACGGTAGACCGTCAGGGATATCCGGTCCGGCTTGGGCGAGACGACGACCGCTGTCTGCGCGCCAGCCGGTCGCGCCACGCCAAGCGCCAGCACGACCGCCAGGAGCAACCGTTGGATCATCAGTAGCGCGTGTCGAACGTCGCGGTGACAATGGTGCTGCCATTGGCTGGGATGGCGACTTGCCATGCCAGCGTGCCGGCATCGCGCCGTTCGCCTTTTGCGCTGTCCGCCACGACTCGTACGTCGGCCCAGTCAAGCCCGGCCTGAAGCAACTCGACCGTCACCGGCTTTGCGCGCGCATTGGTCAATGTGTAGCGCATCGCGGTGCGCCAGCGATTGCCGTTGACGCGGGTACGCGAGACAGTGGTCGGCTTGACCTTGACGTCGAACGCGTCACCGGTCGGGAGCGCAATCGTCGAGCCTTGAGGGGTATGCTCGATCCGGTTCTCACCGGTGAACTGCGGCTGGCCGCGCGCATCGCGCACGTACACCCGTACCACCCCCGCCGGTAAGGCATCCCCAAGCCCCGCCGCGCCCGAATTGGCAAAGCGAAGAACCGACTGCGCGCTGCGCGGTTCATCCGAACTGCCGAGCCAGCCGTTCTCGAACCGATAGCCAGAGCTTGCTGCCACGCCCTTGGCATCGAGGAAGCTGACCTGTTTGGTCTGCTTGTCGGCAATGGTCGTGCGTTCGGCCAGCGGGTAGAGATAGAAGTCGCCGATCTGTTCGCGACTGGCGCTTTCGGTGCCGGGCGTGAAGGTCGCCTGGCGGCGGGATCTCATGATCGACGTACCGTTCATCTCGTCGGAGCCGCCGACCTCGCCCGCAACGAGCAGTGTCTTCGCGGCGGTGAACGTCGTGCCACTTGTGTTGCGCAGCGTGATCCAGCCCTGGACGTCGACCTTGCCGCTCTTGTCGTCGAACAGCGCGACGTAATCCGCGTTCCAGCCAAGCCCCCGGCTGAGATAGGACAGCGTCGCGGGGCGAGTGCCGGCCCGGTTGCTTGCGAGCGTTACCGTCAGCGTCGGTCGCGCGAGCAAGGCATCCGGAACGCGGTCGAAGATCGCGCGGACGGGAAGACCGTCGTCGCGCAGCACTTCGATATGTCCGTTGACCTCGATTACGACGCCGCCGTTCACCGCCAGCACCTTTGCGCGGTCGCGCGTTTCGGCACCCGTCGCGGGGTTGGTGCGCACGAGCGTGATCGTTTCGCCGACTGCTTTCTCCATCAGGCTGGACGGGGTCAGCAGGTCGTAATCGAAGTTCTGTTCGACGATCGTGGCATCGGGCACCGTGAGCGAAACGGTCTCCGGACGGATCGCCGCGCTGACGTCGGGGAAGCTTTGCCGAACCGGGCCCTTGGCGAGCGAAAGCGTCCGGACATCCTGCACCAGCGCGATGTCGTTAGTGTAGATTGTTACTGAAAGGTCGCCTTGCGCACTGGCAGCGTTCGTCCCCGCGACTTGCTGCGCGGGAAGCGCCGCGGGTATGATTGCTGCCACCGCGTAAGCCGCAGTCCACACGCCTGTTCTCATCGCTCCCCCCTTTATGTGGCATCGAGCAGACAGAAAATCCCGGTGTGATGCAACTGTCTTGTGACAGCCGGTGCCGATCCTTGTCGCGAAGAGACGCGGATAATGCTGAGTCGATAAAACGGCCGCCGGTACCCCTGCAGTACCGGCGGCCAGGAACTTACATCTTCATCGTCAGGCTGAACTGAAGCACGCGACCGGTATTCATGTAGCCGCCGTTGCGATCGTTCGAGATGTAGCGCTCGGATTTTCCGACCGTCGCCCAGTAAGTGTGCTGGTCGAGCAGGTTCCGTGCGGCGACACCGACTTCGAGCGTGTCGGTTGCCGCAAACGCGATGCCGAAGTTCAGTTCGCCGACCGGCTGGACGTAAATGTCCGGCTGGCTGTCCTGAACCGTCGCGAGGAAACGACCGGTGTAGTTATAGGAGAGATTGGTCCGGAACCGTCCATCGGCATAGAAGACCTCGGCATTGTAGATCAGGTCTGGCGCCTGTGGCAGGCTCGTGCGCCGGATGTCGGTAGCGGAAATCTGATAGTTCGCTTCGGTCTGCTGGAACGTGATGTTGCCGCCGACCCCGAAATTGCCGAGGAATTTCGAGGTGGTCATATCGCCGATCGTGAAGCGACCCGAAGCCTCGATCCCCTTGGCAGTGCCGCTGCGACCGTTGGCAGGCTGGATCGTAACGATGTTACCAACGGCTTGGCTGATCGAGCGCGTGCCGGTCGGCACGAGGATGTTCTTCAGGTCCTTGTAATACAAGGCGACTTGGAGATACCGCCCAACGCCGGCGTAATATTCGACCCCGGCATCATAACTCCATGCCTCGACTGGCTTAAGGTCGGGGTTCGGCCGCGTGACGGTGATGACACCGTTCGAATCTGCGTCGCTGCGCCGGGTCGGCCCGGCGATCTGGTCGAACCCCGGTCGTGCGTAGCTCGAGCGCACCGCACCGCGCACGACGAACCGGTCGTCGGGCTTCCACGCCGCCAGCAGGCTTGGATCGAGATGGTAGTACTTGCGCCCGGCATTCACGAAGCTGCCGCCGACGCCGTTGGCATTGGTCGAGAAATACTGCGCGTCGAAGCTGTTGTCCTCATACCGGAGCCCAGGCACCACTTCGAGCGTCCCAAGCTTCAGCGTCGCCGTGCCGTAGACCGCCTTGCGCTTTTCGTTCGCCTTCAGCAGCCCCTGGTTGATCACCTGCGGCGACACGGCCGCCTGGTTCACAAATTGACTGACCTGTGAGTCGAGTTGGCCGCGGTCGAGCACCTTGATTCCGCGCGCGGGGTAATAATCGAGAAAGTCCTTCAGGACGTAGCCGAAATACTGATTGATCGACGGTCCTTGTACCGTGCCCGCCTGCAAGGGCGTGCGGAACCGATAGCGCGTGGAGTCGGGCGACAGTGAGCGCCCGTCGCGATCGGAATTCTCGTACAGCCCACCGATCTCAACGCTTGCGAGAAGTCCTGTGCCAGCCCAGCCGAGGCTGCCCTTTACGGTTTTCTTGACCTCCGACAGATAATCATAGCCCTGCTGGACGTAGAGCTGCGTCGGTAGGTCAAGCGAGCCGACATAAGCACTCGCGCCCGGCGACAGGATAGGGCGGGGCGAGCGTGGGTCCGATAAGTCGACGTTCACGCCCTGGGTTGCCGCTCCGGTGTTGCCCGGCGCGCCGTTGTACGCGATCCCACGGAACGCCGCCTCGATCCGCTGCGGCTGATCGAACCGTCCATCGGCGTAGGCACCCTCCAACGCCGCGGTGAAGCGGTTCCAATGTGCCTTTCCGCCGACCTGGGCGGAGAACAGTTCCTGCTCGACATCCTCGGTACGGAAATAGCTGGCGGGGTTGATCCCTAGCGGCGTGAAGACCCCGGCGGCGTTATAGGCTTGCGTCGTGCCACCCCCGGTCAGGGCACGGACCGGATTTGAATTCGTCTGCCCGGAGGTCAGTTCGTTGCGCAGGCCCGTCTGGTTCATCGTGTTGGTGTTGAGGTAGGTCGCGTAATTGACGTGCGCGAACAGCTCGACCGGATCGCTGTGGAAATCGAACGAGCCAGTGGCACCATAGCGCTTGATCTCGTTGTTGTAGAAGTTCCACTGGATGCCGTCCGCGGACAAGGCATTGCCGTTGGCGCGTGCAGTGCCGACGTTAAAGTTGGTTGTCCTGTAATCGTTCTGGACTGCGGTCGATTCAGCGGCGTTGGCGCGTTCCTCGTAATAGCCCGCTACATACACGCCGAATTGGTGATCGTTGCCGAACCGGCGGGCGGCGTCGATGCCGACGGCGCCGCCGAAACCCTTCTGCTTGCGGTCGAGCGCAAGCTGCGCACCCTGCGCCAGCACGCGCGCGCGAATGAAATTGGTCGAGAAGTCGAAGGCGGTTGGGGTGCGCAAGTCGACGATACCCGCGATCGAGTCCGAGTCCTTGCTGGCGCCCGGCGTCTTGTCGACCGCGATCGCGCCGACTGCGAAGGGCGAGAACAGGTTGAGCGAAATCGCGCGCGAGCTGCCGGCGACCTGCGGCAGGCGCAGGCCATCGAGCGTGTAGGCGTTGTAGCCGGTGTCGAAGCCGCGGATCGAAACATATTGCGCTTCGCCGGTCGCGCTCTGGTTGCGACCTTGGTCGCGACTGACCGAGATCCCGGGGAGCGTCTTGGCGAGATCGGCGATCCCGGTCTGCGAGTGGATCGCGACGTCGCCGGTGGTAACGATGTCGATCACGCCGACCGCCTTGCGCTCTTCTGCAAGTGCACTTTGTTGGCGACGGCCGTTGACGACGATGTCGCCCGTCAGCGCCTCGCTGGCGGTTTCCGGTGCCGGCTCCGCCGGAACGACGCTGGCTGGCTGCGTCTGGGCGAATGCGGCGGTGACCGGTACGCACAGGCCTGCGATTACCAGGGCACTCCAAGCGGTCTGGGTCGACAAAGCAAGCGCGTGCGAACGCTGCCGGCGCACCGGCATCGTGGATTTCGTGATCATGGTTTCCCCCCTGGGATGGTGGTCATGGGCTGAACTGCCCGTTCGAGCTGGCCGATAGGACCGTTTCGATACCGTTTTGTGACAGGCCAAGGAATTTCGGTTCGTCAGGTCACAATTTAACAAAATTGTTTTTATATTGCGACGAGGTGATGGATCGGCGCGGTGGAGAAGGGTCGCAAGCGGGAACGGCGACTATGACGGGGGAGGGCGGCATGCGCCCTCGCGTCGTCGGATCCGTCATTGTCACGCAACGTTCGATCGGTATGACATCCGTCCCACGTTTCAGTGGTCGCGTGTCACACCGCCTTGAGGTTTCCCGCTATGCCCATGATGATCTTGCGTCTTTTCGCGGTGTTCGCCGTCCTGCTCGCGGAACCCGGCACGGCACGTACGCCCATTGCGACCGATCTTCGCGTGATGACCTTCAACGTCCGGTATCCAAACCCTGACGATGGACCGAACGTCTGGCCGCGACGCCGCGCAGTGTTCATGCAGACAATCACCGCGGCGGATCCGGACGTGATCGGCACACAGGAACTGTTCGCGTCGCAGGGTGCCGACATCGCTCACGCGCTTCCCGGCTACACGTGGTTCGGGCGAGACCGCCGGGGCGGGCATGCCGACGAACATATGGGGATCTTCTATCGGCGTGATCGCCTGACGCTGATCCACCACGGCGACTTCTGGCTGTCGGAGACACCGTCGGTCGTCGGCAGCATGTCGTGGGGGACGACGTTGCCGCGAATGGTCAATTGGGGCGTGTTCGAAACCCGTGGCAAGGGCAAGCGCCGGTTCGTGCTGTTCGACACGCATTTCGCGCATCGAGACGAGGATGACGGCGCGCGCGAACGGTCCGCAACGCTCCTGATAGAAAAGCTGCGGTCGATTGCGGGCGACCTTCCGGTCGTGCTGACCGGAGACATGAACGCGACGCCCGACAGCAAAGCCTACCACATTCTGGCCGGGCAACTGACCGATGCCTGGGCGACGGCGCCGACACGGCGCGGCCCGGAGCGCACGTTCCATGACTTCACCGGCATCGCAGACCGCCGGATCGACTACATTTTCACGCGCGGTTTCACGTCGCTGCAATCCGAGGTGCGGACCGATCACGTCGGGGCGACCTTTGGATCGGACCATTTCCCGGTGGTCGCGGTGCTCCGGTTTGGAGGGGCGAACGTCCACTGACGCGGCAGGTCCGTGTTGCGCGTGCGAGCGGGATCGAACGGAATGGTGCCGTTCGCGTCCTGAGGTCTTGTCCCGAAGCTTAATGATACTATGTATCATTCGACAAGAACGGTGACTGTGGCACAATGCGACGTATGCGGGCTTACGGAATGGATTGGCTGGATCGCGCGGCGATGGCAGGATCGGCGCTGTGCATGGTACATTGCCTCGCGCTTCCGATCCTGTTGGCGGCGGTCCCGGCGATATCAGCGATCGTAGCCATCCCCGAGAGCTTTCACCGCTGGGTGCTGCTCTTTGCCGCGCCCGCCGCCGCAATCGCGTTGGTGAGTGGCTATGCACGCCACGCTGCGCCCTTGCCTCTGGGTGTCGGTGCGATCGGAATTGGATTGATGGCGTTAGGGGCGTTTGGAGTCCCGGAAGGTCCTGTCGAAATTGGCATGACTATCATGGGGGGGATGCTGGTCGCGTTCGCACACGTCGCCAACCTGCGATTGCGCCATCGCTGCGCGGTCTGACGGAATTTCATCGGTCAATATTGGTTTTGAGCAACGATGCAAAGAACATCAGGTCAGCATTCGCCGACCCGCGCCATATCGAATATGGTGACTTTTACGGAGGCGTCGTTCCCGCAAAAAGGCACGTATTTTCAAGGGTCTCTGACCGTCCTGCCCATCGGTTTGTACACACGGTCTGTATCCGCATGCATCGTAAATTCAGCTTGGTCTAGGCAAGCCGTCAAGCGAAATCTGGTAGATTGTCGACAGTCCGGTTTCCGTTGGAACCGTTGAAATTTGACCCTCGTAAGAGTTTCGTTTGACGGCCTAGGCCGGGTTTGAACTGACCAATAGACGTCTAGCGTATCCCCCTCGGGATCCCTCACAAGACGCCATTCGCTGCACTGGGCACGGCGGTTCATTCCAAAAGCTGCCGAGCGGCGCTTATCTGTTGTTGCCAGCCGCCCGGCTTTCACATCGTCCGTCAGTGCGCTGCAAAGTGCGTCACGAGATCGTAAATGTAGTCCCGGCCGCGGTAGAGCGCATCCGTCGAAATACGCTCGTTCAGCCCGTGAGTGCCTGCCGTGGCAGGATCGTTCCACAGCCCCGGAATGCCGTATGTCGGAATGTTCAGCTTGCTGAGGTACGTCGCATCGGTAGCCCCCGCCGACTGCGTGGGGATCACGGGAATGCCCGGAAAGTGTTTCGCCCCAATCGCGGCGATCGGCTTGAGGATCGCGGGGTCGAGCGGCGGCGTCACCGCGACCGGGCGTTCCTGGATCTTGCTCGGCGACACCTTCACCTGCGGATCGGCGATCACCTGTTCGATCGCTGCCTTGGTTTCCGCGGCGGTTTCTCCCGGCGCGATGCGGCAGTTGACGGACGCCGTGACACGCTGCGGCAAGGCGTTCGCGGCGTGGCCGCCCTCGATCAGCGTTGCGACGCACGTCGTGCGCAGCAACGGGTTGAGGCTCACATCCGCCGAGACGGTTTCCGCCGCCTTGGCATCACCGGGTTGCCTTGCAAGCTGAACCATCGCGACCCCAGTCGCGTCCTTCCGCAAAGCGCCAGACTGCGCCAGATAGGCTTGCGATACGGGGTTGAGATGGACCGGGAATTGCAGCGTGCTGACCTTGGTCAGCGCGGCGGCGAGGCGATAGATCGCATTGTCGGGCTGCGGTTGTGAACTATGGCCACCGCGATTGGTGATTTCGAGCACGAAGTTGCGCGGCGACTTCTGCGATACCTGGACACCCAGCGTCTCGGGACCGCCGCCGGGCGCGGTCCGCCCGCCGCCACCTTCGTTGAACGCGAAGCCGGCTTTCACCAGCTCGGGCCGGTTGTCGACGAGCCATCCGGCACCGTTGAGCACGCGCTCGTTCGTTCCTTCCTCGCCGCAGGTGAGCGCGAGCTTCACCGTGCGGCGCGGCTTGAAGCCGGATTGCTTCCAGCGGATCAGCGTATCCGAAAAGATCGCCGCCTGCGCCTTGTCGTCGCTGCTGCCGCGACCGTAGAAATAGCCGCCTTCCTCAACGAGGACGAAGGGATCACGGACCCAATCCTCGCGTTTCGCTTCGACGACGTCGATATGCGCGAGCAACAGCAAGGCCGGTTCCTTCGCGTTCGATCCGGCCCAGGTCACCACCAGGCCGCCGTCACGGGGGCGTCCATCCGGCACGTAGAGCACGAGGTCCTGCGCCGCGAAGCCCGCCGCGCTAAGCCGGGTCTGGACCTGCCGCGCCGCCTTGGTGCAGTCGCTGACCGAGGACGTCGTGTTGGTTTCCACCAGTTCCTTGTAGAGCGCGCGGAAGGCGGCCCGGTCCGTCCGTTGCGCAGGGGCCTGCGCGGCCGAGGCCACGGGGAGCATCACGGAGGCGGTCGCCAGCAGGGCGGATAGGAGAGGCTTCATGGTATGTCGTCCTGTTCGATATGGGGGCAAGTGTGGATCGAGATGGCAAGTCTGCCAATCTCGATCAGGGCAGGTCAGAAGCTCTTGCGCGCATTGACGCCGAGGGTTCGCGGGCGCGAGCTGACGTAATAATCCGGGACCCCGGTCGCCGACGCGACGCGATTGAGGCCGTATGTGTCGAACAGGTTGTTCGCGAACACCGACAGCGCGAACCCGTCCTGCGTATCGAAACCGATCCGGGCGTTGAAGATGCTGAAGTTGCCGATCTCGCGGTAGAAGGCGTTGGTCGTTCTGAGTTCGGTGTTCATCCGACCGGTATAGGTCCAGTCGAACCGCGCCAGACCCGTCAGCCGGCCGGAGAGGGGCGGGGTATATTCGATCCCCGCCGAGGCGGTTGTCTTCGGAATATAGGCCAGCGTGTCGCCGCCGCGCCCCGGAGCATTGATGAAGCCGGTTGAATCGACCTGGTCGGACGTCAGCCGGGCGTTGTTGTAATTGACGCTGCCGTTGATGCTGAGGTGGCGGATCGGACGAACGCTCGCTTCCGCTTCGATGCCCTCGACCCGGACGCCCGCAAGATTGTAGATGAAGTTGAAGTTGCCGCCGCCTTGCTGGAGCGTCGATACCGAGGTCTGTACCTCGTCCCAATCGGTCCGGTAGCCCGCGATGTTGAGCGTTGCCCTGCGATCGAACCAAGATGTCTTTGCGCCGAGCTCGTAGTTCCACAGCGAGTCCGGGCGGTAGACGAGATATTGTGCGGGGAGATTGGGGATGTTGTTCGCGCCCCCCGGACGGAAACCCTGCGCCGCATTGGCGTAGAACAGCACGTCGCGGGTCACGCGCAGTTCGGCGTTGAACTTCTTGACCCAGCCCTTGGCGTTGGCCTTGGTTTCCTCATACGGTCGGGGTTCCTGGCCGTTGGTGAAATTGTACCCGAGATATTCGCCACCGACGACCTTGGTATAGTCGAAATGGCGCAAGCCTACCGTGACGGTCAGTGGGGATAGCAGGCGGTAACCGACTTCGCCGAAGAACGCGGTCTGCTTGACGCTGGTCAGGATGTTGCGGCCGCCCAGATTGTCGACCGGATCGCGTTGTCCGCCCGTCACGGGGTCGCCTGCGAACGGCAAGGTATCGACGCGGTCGAAGCGGTCCTCGTGGAACAGGCCGACGGTGTAGGTGAGCGGGCCTTTGCCGTTCGATCCGAGACGCGCTTCCTGAATGAAGTTGCGGACGTAGCGCGGTTGATAGGCACCGAAAGGGGCCTTCGAGCGGGCATAGGCCTGATAGGCGGTGCGTTGCGCAGGCGTGCAGGTCGTCGTCGGGACGCCGAGCGCGACCCGCGTGTAGAGCGGGCACCAGCGTGCCCCCGAGACGACACTGGCGAAGGCGGCGTTGTTGTCGTTGGTGCTCTCCACATCCCACCGATACCAGGATGCATTGGTCGTCAGCGTGGCGAAGCCCAAATCGAACCGCCCGACGCCGTTGTAGAGTTGCAGCTTGTCATGCCACGGCTGGAAGATCTGGAAATCGGTGCGGAACGGGCCAAGGACCGAATTGTATTGCGCGGTGCCGTCGATATTCTGGGTCTGGAGCAGCGCGGTGGCGGTGATCGAAACGGCGCTGCTTGGCGTAAAGCCGAGCATGACACGGCCACCCTCGAGCGTTGCCCGGTTGGTGTTCTTGCGATCGAGCAGGGTATAATCGACATAGCCGCCTTGCCGCTCGCGGTAGCCAACGACGCGGAGAGCAAGCTTGTTGGCGACGATCGGGACGTTGAGCGCGCCCTTCACGAAATACCCTAGGCCGCCATTCTGTGTGGTGGTGGCTTGCGCCTCGACCGTGCCTTCGTATTTGCGGGCATCAGGCTGGTTGAACAAGACGCGCAAGGTCCCGCCCATCGATCCCGAACCATAAAGGGTTCCTTGCGGGCCGCGCAAAACCTCGACCCGCTCAACGTCGAAAAGATTGAGGTTGGGCGTATTGCCCGCCGGGTCGGAATTCGTTCCGGAAGGTCCCGTCAGCGGGGTCTCGCCGTAATACAGGCCGACGGTGCTTTCACCTGCCGCCTGAACACCACGGATCGAGACACGGGTCCGTCCTGAATCACTTTCGGTCAGTTGAAGCCCGGGGACCTGGCGGATGATATCGGCGATCGTCGTCGCACCGAGTCTCGCCAACTGCCCTTCGCCGAGCGCTGAGATAGCGATCGGTGTCGTCTGCACCGTCGACTGGCGACGCAGCGCCGTGACGACGATGTCGCCGGATTGATCATCGGGTGTCGCGGTTGCTGGGTTTGACGGGGCTTGCTCTGCCTCGGTCTGGGCGAAGGCCGGATCTGGTGCCGCCATCACGGCAATAACCATCAGGCCGGATCGTGTGGATAATAGCATTCTGCCCCCATTCGTCATTCGATCGGGCAAGCGTCCTACGCTCACCGATCGGGGCATGATGGCTCAAACTCCTACCAATCCAATGGGGTATTGGGTTTCGAGGGGCCAAGATAATGCATGTTGCTGATCGTTCTTGCGATTTGCTACGCGCCCGGCGTTTTCGAGGCTTCTGGCGCGCGCCTTTATTGCAGGATTGCATAGCTCCGAGCTGCTCGAACATAGCATAGTGGTCGTGCTGCCCATTAGCTCTTGCCGCAAGAACAATGCCCGGTTGCGGCCGAGAAATTGCGAACCCGGTCCTTTTGGCTTCAGCGGTGCACTTGTTCAGGGCGTCGACATTGTGCGCTCGAGGAGAGTTAGGGCTTGCCGCCTCGTATGACTAGGCGCTCTTCGGTAGCCAACCGCACGATCAGTCTCTAGGAAGCTCCGCGTCGACTGTCCTTCCCGCATTCCGGACCTGACGCTTGGCAGCGGTTCTGTTTCAGGCATGCCCACGAACACTTTCCAATGGCCAGAGTGGCGATCTGTCGAACGCTTGCGGGCTGAGGGGAAGGAATGTCCCGAGGCGGTTGTCGATCAGAGCTGTCCGCTCTTAGATATCCGCGTGCATATCTACACCGTCGCGCCGCGCCCTTGTAACCCGCGCTGAGCCCGAGATAGAGCAAGCTCAAACGACGGTGTGTACGCCCTCGATGGCGCGAAAGGTCGCGCGCAACCTCATAGAAAAGGCAGCCATCACGTCTTGATCACGGCGGCGGTGGGCCTGCGCGGCGACCAGGGCAGTGTCGGCCCATAGCCGAAGCGCATGACGATGTCGGGACGTCGCCCCTTTAGACCGACCAGTGCTGCCAGATCGGGACGCAGGCTGGCGACTTCCACAGGCTGATTGATGAAGGCGTGCTTGAGCCCAAGCGCCGTCGCCTGCAACGCGAAGCGTTGGCAGGCTTGGCCGACCGCCACCCAGTTTGCTGGCGATTCCCCGGCACCCACGAAGATTGCAATGCCCGCGGACGAACGGATCTGCCGCGAATAGACGTCGTTCTGCGATGCCGCCGTGGACAGCCAGTCGAACGCTGGTGGCCCCAGCCAGTCCGGAAGCGCCGGGTTGCCGCTCGCCACGCTATAAAGGCCGTCGCCCGTTCGCAGCGCCTGACGCGGGTTGAAGCGCAGCCAGGACTTCAATTCGCGCACGAAAGCTGCATCGGCCATCTGCGCACTGTTGCCCGTGACCACCAGGTCACGCAGGCGGTCGATCCGCGTGCGATCAGTAAGTAACACGAGATCGACGCCAGGAACGCTCGCTGCGCTGGCGAGGCGATCGAGATCGGTCGGATCCACCGCGCGGCCGTCATAGTCGGCGCGCGTGGACTGTCGCTTCGGAATCGCATCGAACAAAGTCGATGGTCGCATCGCCCCGTTCTCGAAATCGAAAACGATCGATCCGGCAGCCGACGGATCGAAGCGGACGCGCCCGGGGCGACCCCGTGCCGCAGACGCCAGCGAGAGATTCTCGGCCGCGCAGCCCAGGCTGACGAACAGATGGTGGTCATCGGGATCGACGACCGGCGTTCGCCGCGCGAAGTCGGGGAGAACATCGATCTGCCTCTCGCCCAGCCGAAACCGCCATGGCTGCGTGTTGTGACCATTGGCCGCGAGCGTGGCGTAGCGGAGGAGATCGCGGAACGTGGCAGGATCATCCAGCGGCTTGCGGAGCGAAGTGATGTCGGTTGCATAGTCCGCAGATGACCCCATGCCAGATAGGGTGAGCAAGGTCGCGCTGCCGCCGAGCGCGACTGTTGCGCCGGCTCCGATGAGCAAGTGCCTACGGTTCACGCGTCGTTCCTTTTCGAGAGGGTGGTGGGGATGTCCGAGGCGGCGAATTGGGTGCTGCCGGAGATTTCCCAGGCGGCCATGAACAGCGCCGCAATCACTGGCCCTATGACGAAGCCGTTGAACCCCATGAGCTCGAACCCGCCGAGCGTGGCGATGAGGACGACATAATCGGGCATGCGGGCGTCGCGCCCGACAAGGATCGGGCGAACGACATTGTCCACGCTGCTAATAATGAAGAAGCCGCACGCGCCCAGCACGACAGCCTGCCAGATCGCGTCGGTGGCCAGCAGGTAGAACGTTACCGGAACCCAGATCAGCCCGGTGCCGATGGCGGGGAACAGCGAGAACACACCCATCGCCACACCCCAGAGCAACGCACCCTGAATGCCGAGCGCCCAGAACACGAGGCCGCCGGTGGTCCCCTGCAGGATCGCGACGATCAGGCTCCCCTTGATGGTCGCGCGGATCACCGCGACGAACTTCGCGATGAGGACTACGCGCTGGTCGGGGGGCAACGGTATGGCGCGCTCGATCCGCGCCGCCAGCGCATGCCCGTCGCGCAGCAGGAAGAAGGTCAGGTACAGCATCACGCCAAGCGCGAGGAAGAACGCGAAGGTCCCCTGGCCGATATTGAGAAGCTGTCCGGCAACCATCTGGAAGCTGTTCGCAATGCCCTGGCCAAGCTTGGTACGCAGCCCGCCCATGTCGCCGAGGCCGATATCGGCGAGCCAGCTTCTGGCCCAACCGGGAAGATGCTCCTGCGTCTCCAGGAAAACATGCCCGAGATCAATGTCGCCCGCGCGGATGCGGGTGTAGAAGGCGGTCGCTTCGCGCAGGAGGGCTGCCGCCAGCAGCATCGCCGGCACCACCACGACCATGACGATCACCAACAGCGTGACGACCGCAGCACTGCCCCGCCGCCGTGGCATCCCGCGAAGCAAACGCGTGTTGAGCGGATCGAACAGCACGGCCGCGATCACAGCCCAGAGTATCGCCCCGGAGAAGGGCGCGATCAGCCACAGGAAGGCTAGCGTCGCAACGGCAACCAGCGCTACGAGCGTGACACGCGCCAGCGCCGTGGAGGCGGGTACACCCTCGCTCATGGTGCCGCCGTTTGGTTGCGGACGGAAGTTGGCGATACCCATGCCGCCAGTCGCCGGACCAGCGGCTTGCACCCTTCGAGCAGCACCAGCAGGACAATGCCCAGGCCGACCGCGAGCGCCATGTCGCGCCACGCGATCGACCCGAACTTCAGCAAGACCTGCGCCTGCGGCAGGAACAGGATCAGCGCGGTTACGCCGCTGATCGCGACCGCGACATAGCGCAGCGCCGCATTGTGCCGGACGAACGCTTGCCCAAGCGACGCGCTGAACGACCGGTTGACGAGGATCAGCGCGACGATCGCGGCAACGAGCGCGAAGAACATCAGCGCGCGCAGCTCGATCTCCGGCATTCCGCTCCACGTCTCGACCAGGAAGACGGTCGCCAGCATCGTAAAAGCGAGGCCACCCTGGAACACGCTCCAGACGATCATCGGCAGCGAGAACAGCGGTTCGGCTGGCGCGCGCGGCGGGCGGGCTATGATGTCGTCTTCGTCCCGCTCGGCTTCGAACACGAGGGCACAGACGGGGTCGATCACCATTTCGAGCAGCGCGATATGGATCGGCCCGAACACGATCGGCAGGCCCAAGATCAACGGCAGCAACGCCAGCCCGGCGATCGGCACGTGCACCGCGAAGATGAAGGCCATCGCCTTGCGGAGATTGTCGTAGATCCGCCGCCCGAGCCGGACCGATTGCACGATCGATCCGAAGTCGTCCTCGAGCAGGACCATGGCGGACGCCTCGCGCGCGACGTCGGTGCCGCGCTTGCCCATGGCGATGCCGATGTGCGCAGCCTTGAGCGATGGCGCATCGTTGACTCCGTCCCCGGTCATCGCGACGATCTCCCCGTCGGCCTTGAACGCCTGGACGATGCGCAACTTCTGCTCGGGCATGATCCGGGCGAACACCGTGACCGTCTTCAGGCGCTCCGCGAGTTGTGCGTCGTCGAGCGATGCCAGCTCGGAGCCAGTCAGCACGTCTCCCTCGGCGATCCCGGCTTGGGTGGCGATCGACCGGGCGGTGGCGGCATAGTCGCCGGTAATCATTACGACCCGGATTCCGG
Source organism: Sphingomonas sp. PvP055 (assembly GCF_040546365.1). Classification (NCBI taxonomy): domain Bacteria; kingdom Pseudomonadati; phylum Pseudomonadota; class Alphaproteobacteria; order Sphingomonadales; family Sphingomonadaceae; genus Sphingomonas; species Sphingomonas sp. PvP055. The sequence goes on along the minus strand of NZ_JBEPNS010000001.1, from coordinate 2,702,211 downwards.
CGCTGCGGCATTCGGCCACCGCGCCCGGCACGCTCACGCGGATCGGATCGGCCATCCCGACCAGCCCGGTCAGCGTATAAGTGTAGTCGCGCTGGGTTTCGGCCCAGTCGCGATTTGGCGGTGTGGCGGTCGCGACGGCGAGCACGCGGATCCCGCGGATCGCCATCGCTTCGACGGCGGCTGTCATGGCTGCGAGCGCGTCCCCGATAAGGTGGCAAAGGCCAGCGATTGCTTCCGGAGCGCCCTTGGCCGCGATGGACAGCGTGTCGCCATCGTCCCAGACGTTCGACATTGCCAACAATTCGGGACGCAGCGCATACGCATGCACCGGCCCCCCGTTGGGCAAAGCGATCGACGGGAGAGCGGTGCGCGCGCCGTGCAGGGCGACATCCATCGGATCGCTTGGCTCGACGGCACTTGCGAGCGCCGCATTCTCGATCAAGGCGTGAAACGAGTCTGCGACGACACCGTCAGGCCCGATCGTGAACGTCTCGCCCGTAGGCAGCCACAATTCCGCAAGCGACATGCGGTTTTCGGTCAGTGTGCCGGTCTTGTCGGTGCACAGCACGGTCGCCGACCCGAGCGTTTCGATCGCCGTCGCGCGCCGGGTGAGCACCCCGACCGTGCCGATCCGCCACGCGCCCATCGCGAGGAACACCGTCAGAACGACGGGAAACTCCTCGGGCAGCATCGACATGCCGATGGCGATGCCGGCCAGCACCGCCTCGATCCAGCCGCCGCGGAGCAGGCCGTAGAGCGCTACCACCAGCAAAGCGACCGCACCGCCGCCGATCGCGCACCAGGTGACGATCCGCGTCGTTTCGCGGCGCAGGCGCGGCGCTTCGGTATCGAGCGTGGCCAGCGACTGGCCGATCCGGCCGATCTCGCTGCGCGGTCCGGTGGCCAGCACCTGCGCGGTGCCGCTGCCGCGCGCGACGAGCGAGCCCGAATAGACATAGGGCTGGCCGTCGCCACCGGGGCGGCGGGTTTCGGACGCGGCCTGGTCGGTCGCGACGACCTTGCCGACCTGAAGCGATTCGCCGGTCAGCAGCGATTCGTCGGTCTGGAGATCGCTCGCCTCGACGAGCACCGCATCGGCGGCGATGCGGTCACCTTGTTCCAGCACGATCAGGTCGTCGCGCACGACCTCGCGCCCGGCGATGGTCACGCGGGCGCCGTCGCGGATGACGCGTGCACGGGGAGCGGACAGGTCCCGCAATGCCTCCAGTACATGCTCGGTCCGCGTTTCCTGGATGACGGTCACGCCGACCGAAAAGGTCGCGAAGCCGAGCAGGATCAACGCCTCGGTCAGATCGCCGAGGAGCAAATAGGCGACACCGCCCGCCAGCAGGAGTGCCAGCATCGGCTCGCGCAAGACTTCGAACGCGATCCGCAGGATCGATCGCCGTCCCGCCCGGGCAAGCTCGTTCGGGCCGTCCTCCGCAAGCCGCGCGGCGGCCTCGGCCGAGGACAAACCTGTGGGAATTGGGACCGTCATCGTGAAAACAGGACTGGCAGTCGAGCCTTGTCGAGCAAGCGGTGTGTGACGCCACCGAACACCGCTTCCCTCAAGCGTGCATGGGCGAAAGCACCGATGGCGAGCAGGTCCGCGTCATTCTCCAGCGCGAAAGCTTCCAGCGTCTGGGTATCGGATAACTCGTCGCTTCCGATCTGTTCCCAGTCGGCGCGTAACCCATGCCGGATGAGGTGGCGAACCACTTCCCCCGCACTCTCGGCAGCGACGCGGTGTTCGTCCGCAAAGCCACCGACGGTGACGACGGTGATCTTGGCATCAGGCGTAGCCAGCGCCACGAGATCGTGCACAGCGCGCCGCGCTTCTGGGCTGTCCTTCCAACCGATGACGGCATTCTGCACCGGGGGCAGTTCGTCGCCTTGGGCCAGAACCAGCAGCGGTGAACCGGCACCCATCACAATCGTCTCGGATGCGTGGCGCCGCAGCCACTGCGTTTCCCAAAGGTCTTCGCCACCGATCAGGATCAGGTCTGCGACCGGGCCGGCGCGGCCAGTGCGGCGGGCCAGCGCGAAGATTTCGTCATGCAGGCCGACCACACGGATCGTGGCGGTCGATTCGGCGACCATGTCGGAGATCTGTTTGCTACGCTTGGTGTGATCGTCCGCCATCGCCCAGTCCGGCACGTACATCGTCGTCAGCGGCGCCAGAGCAGGGATCAGAACCGGGCTGGGTGTCAGGACTTCGATCGTAAGGTCGGCCGCCATGCGCTCGGCCATCTTTACGGCGGCGCGAATGATCGGATTGGCGTGCGCCGAATTCTCGACGATGAGCAGGAGGTCCTTGACCATGATGAATTTCCTTCGGGCGTTGGGTTGATCTCTGAGAGGATATTGCGTTCAGTCGTCTCTCCCGCCTTCGCGGCCCTCGCCACCTTCGCCAGAGCCGCTGCGATGGCAGCGCGCACAATTCTCGATGTTCTGGATCCCTTCCTCGGCATGCTTGGCGCGGATCCGATCGGGCTGGTGCTGGTGGCAGCTGAAACAGGTCGTATGGCGGGTGTCGCCACCGGTGTGGCAGGTCGCGCAGGACGCATTGTGCGGGCCGGTAAGCGCGAAGAACTTTGCATGGTCGAAGGTCGCAGGTTTCCACCGGGCCTGGGTGTGACATGCCGCGCAATTGCTGCCGGCCTGCGCATGCATCGCCGTTTGCGGTGCCCGGTGGCAGGTCGCGCACTGGCCGCGCACGTCTGGCCGTAGCAGGGCGTGGGCAAAGCGCGGCCGCGACGCCTTCACCAGATGGGGGGCGCTATGGTCAGTGTGACACGCCATGCAGTTGGGCGTCGTCAAAGACTGGTGGAAGGCGATTACATCACCATCCTGCTTGACTGGCGCCCCTGTTGTCGTCCGGATGCCGATGTCGTCGACCCTGTGGCAAGCGGTGCAGCGATCGGCCGACGCGCCCTTGAACGGCGCATGGCAGGCGAAGCAGTTTGTCGTGATGCTCGCGTGCGGCGGGATCAACGGCCCTGGCGCAACCATCAGGTGCGGCAAGGCAAAGACAAGCGCGATCAGCCCGCACAGGTTGATGACAATCAGCCAGAGCCCCCAACGGCGCATCACGTCCACCCCCAGAACAGGCAGATCGCGATGATATGCGCCAACGCCAGCACGCCGAACGCCAGCGTGATCGGCAGGTGGACAATGCGCCATGCCTTGACGACATCGAAGGCGAGGCTGTCCCAATAGGTCTGCTCTTCAAGCGCTTCCGCCGACAGCCCCTGCGCGCGCAACCGCGTGCGGGTCGCTTCCAGTCGTTTGCGCGATCGTCCCAGCAGATATTTGAAGGTCAGGCCGCTGGCGATGTTGATGAGCATCGCCCAAACCGCGAGCCAGGCAAGGATCGCGTTGAAGTGGATGCCGGCATGGACGAGGACCAGCAACGATCCTGCCCAGGCGAGCCGCTCATGCCAGCGGAGCAGGTTGGCCGGCTTGCCCGACTTGATCAGCTTCCGCTTGCGCATCGAATAGCCTGACGAGGCAAGGATCAGCAGAACGCCGGGAATGCCGAGATAGCGACCGATCCAGACGGCATTGGCAAGGTGCAATGCCGCGTCGAGTGCCAGTGCAGCCCCCCCGAGCGCGGCGAGCGACAGGTAGAACGGGATGACCTCGCGGCTCAACAAACTGGTGCGCAGGCCGCTCATGCCTGGAGGACCAGATCGCCGGTCGGCACAGCCACACAGAGCAGGCAATGGCCCTTGGCAACTTCGAAGGACGACGGTTGCGGGTAGCGGACTTCGCCCGCCGTCAGCGCCGTCTCGCAGGTGCCACAGCTTCCCGATCGGCAGCCGGAGTCGACTGTGATGCCGTGGCGTTCGGCAAAGTCGAGCAGGTTCTTGTCAGCGCTTGTCCAACTGAGCGTCCGGGCCGAGGTCACGAACTGTATCTTGATCGCCGTTTCGAGCGGGGCTGCGATCCCCTGTTCGGTGGACTGGATCGAGGCCGGACCGAACGCTTCATAGTGGACAGCGTCGCCTGCCACGCCCCACTCAAGCAGTGCGGGGACGAGGCTCGCCATCATTGGTGGTGGCCCGCACACATAAAAATTGTGCCGCCCGCGCGGCAGGACGCGACGCAACAGCGCAACGTCAATGAAGCCTGTGGCGTGAAAGCTGTCCCCTTCGGCCTTCCCCGGAAGTGGGCAACTTTGGACGATCGTCACGTGGAAATTGGGATGCTGCTGCTTCATCGCGAGAAGGTCGGCCTCGAACACCAGTTCGCGAAGGTCTCGGACGCCGTAGAAGAGATGGAGCGCGCGGCCAGGGTGCGTCGCGAGCGCGGCGCGCGCCATTGCGAACAGCGGCGTGATACCGATGCCACCCGCGATCAGGACTGCCGGGACGCTGGAGTCGTCTCCAAGCACAAATGCCCCGGCAGGCGCGCGTAACTGAAGGATGGAACTCGGTGCGACCTTGTCGTGGAAGTAATTCGAAACGAGCCCAGGCGGCAGATCGGGCCGATCGCACGGCGCTGGGACCCGCTTCACCGTGATCCGAAACGCTTGCGGGTCATGCCGGTCGGACAGCGAGTAGCAGCGGGTAACCCGTTTAACCTCCCCTTGGGCATCGGGCAGCTCCAACTGGAACGTCAGGAACTGGCCGGCGCGATATGGGGCAAGCGGCTGTTGATCGACGGGCTCCAGGTAGAAAGAAGTCTGGCTGGTCGCGTCGTCTTCATCCTCGCGCGATCGGACGCGAAAAGCGCGTAAGCCGGCCCAGGCTGCGTTTGGGAGCGAGCGGCCTTGGGCAGGTTCCAGCAAGGGCGGTCGGCGGCGAAGTGCTGTGAAGAGGATCGCAACGATGACCTGGGCCAGCAGCGCGGCGGAGATATAGCCGAGGAGCGCGAGCGCCGTCACCCGTACCAGCATTCGGGCGAAGCGGCCGCACGGTGTTTCATACCGCCGCTCCTACCAGCATGCCGATCCCGGCTGTCAGCGCCATTGCCAGCGCCCCCCAGAAGGTGACACGGACCGTTGCGATCCAGACCGGCGCGCCGCCCGCCCGCGCGCCAACGGCACCCAGCAGCGCGAGGAATAAAAAGCGACGCGATGGCTTCGATGACGACCAGCCAGGGCGCCGGCGCAAAGATCACGATCGCCAATGGCAGCGCGGCACCGGCGGTGAAGGTCGCGGCGGAAGTGAGCGCAGCCTGGATCGGCCGCGCCGTCGTCATCTCGGAGATGCCGCGTTCGTCATGGGCATGGGCGGCCAGCGCGTCCTTGGCCATCAACTGCCGTGCTACAGTGTCGGCGGTTGCCGAATCCACGCCACGCTTCATGTAAATGCCAGCGAGTTCCTGGATTTCCGCATCAACGTCGCCGGAAAGTTCGGCGCGCTCGCGAGCAAGATCGGCCTGTTCGGTGTCGAATTGCGAGCTGACCGAGGCATATTCGACGGCCGCCATCGACATGGCCCCAGCGACCAATCCCGCGACATCGGCTATGAGGATATCGCCCCGCTTTGTGACGGCCGCCGATACGCCGATGATCAGGCTGGCGGTCGAGACGATGCCATCGTTAGCCCCGAGGACTGCAGCACGGAGCCAGCCGATGCGAGATACCAGATGGCGTTCGGAGTGAAGGTGCAGCCTAGTCATCGCCGCGTTCGCCTTTTTCGGGACCGCCATTGTGGGTGCCTGCATCGGCATGAGCACCGGGGGTGAATGCTAAGGGGGCGACCACCGTGGCTCCATACGTAGTTCCCGCGGTTACGACCGCAGCGACGGGCAGCGCTAGGGCTTTGCCTAAGCGAAGAACGACACCTCCTGCGTTTTCCAGCGATCGCGCACGCCGACCTCGCCCTGATAGAAGGTAAACGTTGCTCGGACGCGTTTGCCGTTATGCACGCCACCGCCGAGGACGGTTTCTGCGGTCTCTTCGGTCATTTGTTCGCCACCCGAATGCCGACCGTGATCTGGTCCTGTTGCTGGAAATTGGTGGTGAAGCTGATCTCCACGCCCAGGACGATGCCGGTGCCGTTGAAGATCGAGCTGCCGCGCATGGCGGTCGCGATCTCGACCCAGAAGGCGAACGTCAGCCCGGCGTAACGTGGCGTGTAGTCGCCGTCCGTCAGCACCATTAAACCGGCGGCCGTTGCGTCCGCGTTCGGAGTGACGGCGAAGGAGGTCACCTCCTCGCCCGGCTGCAGGATGTCGCGCAGCGTGTCGCCGCGGGTGTCTGCCGCGATCGATGCGATGCCGCCGATGGCTCCCGGGCAAACCACTTATCTCGTGACGGGGTTCGGCAAGCTGTATTCCAAGGCGGGCTTCGGCAACGCGTTCCGCGACTGGTGCGACGAGGCGGGGCTGCTGCAATGCACGGCGCATGGGCTGCGCAAGGCGATGATGCGGCGCCTGTCGGAACAGAAAACCAGCCAGCAGGGAATCAAAGCGGTGTCCGGCCATAGTGGCGATCAGGAGGTGGCGCTGTACGTCGCCGCAGCGAACCAGAGAGAGCGATGGCGGACGACGCGATCACCTCGGTTTCCGATTGGGAATTGTCTAACTAACCATGACAAGCATGTCTAACCACCCCGCAAACAGCGGTTTTATAACGCTAATTTTCGAAGGTGGTGACCCCTACGGGAATCGAACCCGTGCTTCAGCCGTGAAAGGGCCGCGTCCTAACCGCTAGACGAAGGGGCCGTCCCCGATTGCTCGGGAAGCGAAGGGCCGGTTAGGCAAAGTCTGCGCGGCGGTCAAGCGCTTTACGCATCAATTTGCCCAAGCGGCGTCATCGAGGTGCAATTCCGCAGTTGGGCGAGACCCCCAATCGTCGAGTTTGGCGCGGCCCGCGAGCCACAAGCGGCGATGCGGTGGGGCGCCTAGCAACGCCTGTCCGAGCAGACCCTCCGCCGCGCGGAAGGCGACCGTCTTGAGCGTACCGCCGCCATCGCCCGCCACGATCGCGCGGACGTGCCCGTTGCCGACGATGTCGGCCTTGATCACCCGGACCGGCCCCGCGACGATGCGCGGCTGCGGCCAGCCCATGCCGTAAGGTCCGCCGACTTCCATTGCCGTCACGAGCTCAGGATTAACCCCCGCCGTCGTCAGCACCGCGTCGAGCAGTAACGCCCGGTCCCCCATCGCGCGGGTGACGGCGGCGTCCAGGCGGTCGCTGAGGAAATCGTCGAGCGTAGCGATTCGGTCCTCAGCGATCGTCAGGCCCGCTGCCATCGCGTGGCCGCCGCCCGCGATCAGCAAGTCGGACTCCTTTGCGGCCAGGACCGCAGCGCCGAGATCGACGCCCGGGATCGATCGACCTGAGCCCTTGCCCATCCCTGCATCGTCGATCGCGATGACGAGGGCAGGGCGCCCGTATTTTTCCTTCAGCCGTCCCGCGACGATCCCGATCACGCCGGGGTGCCAGCCATGGCCGGCGACGACCAGGACCGCGCGATTGCTCTTCGATTGAGCGATGATGTCCGCCGCTTCCTGGACAATCGCCTCGATGGCACGGCGTTCTTCATTGAGCCGATCGAGTTCGACCGCGATGGCATCCGCTTCCGCCGGGTCCCGGGTGGTCAACAGGCGAACCCCGAGGTCTGACTTACCGACTCTGCCGCCGGCGTTGATGCGTGGGCCAAGCGCGAAGCCGAGGTCGCTGCACGTCGGCGCGCGCGTTAGGCGGGAGGCGGTGATCAGCGCGTTGAGACCGATGTTGCGGCGCTGCGCCATCACCTTGAGCCCTTGCGCGACGAAAGCGCGATTGAGCCCCTTGAGCTGCGCAACGTCCGCGACAGTGCCCAGCGCGACCAGATCGAGCAGGTCGAGCAGTCGCGGCTCCGTGCGGGTTTCGAAAAAGCCGCGTGTGCGCAGGGTGCGGATCAGCGCGGCGGCGAGCAGGAAGGCGACACCCACTGCGGCAAGGTGGCCGTGCGCGGCGCCTTCGGTCTCGTCGAGCCTGTTCGGATTGACCAGCGCATGCGTCAGCGGCAGCGCGGTCGCGCATTTGTGATGATCGACGACGACGACGTCGACCCCGGCTTCGCGCGCGGTCGCCAGCGCGTCGAACGCCTGGGCGCCGCAATCGACGGTGATGATCAGGCTCGCGCCTTCATCGTGGAGTTGAACCATCGCGGCACCGGTCGGTCCGTACCCCTCGGTCAGGCGATCGGGGATATAGGGCCGGGCCTCGATCCCGAGATCGCGCAGCACGAGGATGACGAGCGCGGCTGAGGTGGCACCGTCGACGTCGTAATCGCCGAACACCGCAACCTGCTCTCCGGCAACGACCGCGTCGGCCAGGCGGGTCGCGGCTTTGTCCATGTCCTGGAAGATCGACGGGTCGGGCATGAAGCCACGGATACTGGGCGCTTTGTGCAGCGCGATTTCGTCGCGCGCACAGCCGCGGGCGAGCAGCAATTGGGTGACGAGGTCGTCGGGCGCGAAGCCCGGGTCGCGTGCGTCGGTTTCGAGCATGCGCCAGCGCCAGGGCTGGCCGAGGATCGAGCGGTCGATGTTGAGGACGGTGTTCACCCGCCCGGCTCTACTGGATCCGGAGGACGGCGCAAACATCGCTGGTATCGAACGATATTTAGGCCTTGATCCAGTTGCCCTCGCGAAACCACTTGGTGATGATCGACTTGGTCCCGGCGGTGACCGGCATACCTTCGTGCAACGTATTGGGATTGGGGCTTCCGTCCGGGCGCATGTTGTTCCAGGCGATCAGCAGTCCGCGCTTCGGGGCGATCCGCACGCCGACCAGCGGGAACCAGGTCGCGCCGCCTTCCTCGACATCGTTGAGATAGATCATTGCGGTCCATGTCCGCTGGCCGCCGCTCTCGATCATCTTCGGCCAGTACGGCTGGTCCTGGTTGAAGTAATCATTGTGCGCGCGAAAATGTTGGCCGATCGCATAGCGTTGGCCTTGCATCGTCTCGCCGTGAACCGGGTCGATCCCGAGCAATTCGGCGATCGCTTCGTCGGTCGGGCGGACGTCGGGGGACCAGCGATCCATGTCGCAGCTTTCGCTGGTGCGGAAGTCCTGGACCGCGTCTTCCGCCAAGACGGTCGAGCGGCGGCGGTTCGCGTCGATGAGCTTGACGAACTTCGCGCAGGTGGCGGCATCGAGGAAATCGGGATGGCGATAGATTTGCGCGTCCCCGACCGATGACCGGGTGATCGCGGGATTTGCGTCCAGCCGCCGGGACACCGTCTCGCCGAACGCGCGCCGTACCGGCGACGTCGCGCCGGATTTCTTGGAAAAAAAGCCCATAACCGGGACTTTGCCCTCGGCACCGGAAAAGACAAGGGGTCGCACCGCCGGACGGCACGACCCCGGGAGTCTTACCAGAAGATGTCGTAGACCGTGTCGACGACATTGCCCGTGCGGACGTCGACGAGGAGTGCGTCGTTGTAATAGCGGACCCAGCGATAGGGACCATAGGCCGGCGGAAGCCGGTAATAATCCGCGTTGGCGATCCAGTAATCCTGCCGGAACAAGATCGAGTTCAGTTGAAATCCGATCCCGAAACGACGATATCCATAGCCCCAGCCGCTCGGCGCATAATAGCGGGGCAGGCGGTAGGCGTTGTAATTTTGACGTCGATAATCGCCGTAATTGAATCGATTGTCGCGCCTCCACTCGCGATTCCACGCCCCATTGCTGCCGTTCCAGCCCCGATTCGCGCCGTTTCGGTCGCCTGCGTTCCAATTGCCGGCGCGCCAATCGTTCTGGCGGTCGTTGCCGCGCCAGTTACCGCCCCGACGGTCGTCGCCGCGAGGATCACCCCGACGATCGTCGTCGTTCCAGTTGCGTCGACCAGGAGCCTGGTTTCCGCGCTGGTCGTCGAACGCGCCGCGTCTGCCCTGATACCCGCGATCCTGGGGTTGCGGGCTCGGGACTTGTCCAGCCTGCGGGCCGCGATCCCATCCGCCGGGCCGGCGGAAATCGCCGCGCTCCCCATCGGGACGCCCGGGTCGGTCGGGGCGTTCGTAGCGCGGTTGCGGCTGGCTCTGCGGTTGGGGCTGGGGCTGGCTCTGGGGTTGCGGTTGCGGTTGCCGCTGAAACTCCGGCTGGCCGTTGGCACGCTGTTGCCAGCGCTGCCCGCGGTCTTGCCCGCCATCCGGACCGCGATCGCCCCGGAAGCCCTGCCCGCGGTCCTGCGGCGGCTGGCCGGGTTGTCCCGCCTGTTGTCCACGACCTTCGCCGCGACCGCGCCGTTCGCCGCCATCCTGTGCGAGCGCTGCTGCCGGGATCAGGGCGGTTGCCGCAATGATGGCGGCGAGCAAAGACTTTCGCATTCTCATGTCCTTTACCGCGGCGGGGAAGAAGACCGAGCCGTGATCCACCGTGTAGACGTCCCACGCTGCATCATGTCTGAATTGTCATGACAGCTTTGCGAAAGCTTCCGCTACCGTCGCACCACCAGCGCCGGCACCGCCCGGGCGGCATCGCCCGGAAGGATTCCCGGGGCAGGGGGAGCGTCGATCGTCTCGTCGCCGCGCTGGATGCTCGCCGCGAGCAGGATCGCCTCGACCAGCCGGGGGTAGCATCCGCATCGGCACAGGTTGGTGATCTCACGACGAATGTCGTCCTCGCTCGGCGTGCGGTTGTGCTGGAGCAGCACCGCCGCCGCCATCACCATGCCGGGGATGCAGAACCCGCATTGAACGACGTTCTTGGCGATGAAGGCGGTCTGGACCGGGTGGCTGCGGTCGCGCGACAAGCCTTCGATCGTCGTAACGTAGCTGCCCTCGATCGTGCCGATCGCGCGAAGGCAGGATCGCACCGCGGTCCCGTCGACATCGACGGTACAGGCACCGCACGACCCCGTACCGCAGCCATATTTGGTACCGGTCAGGTTCGACGCATCGCGGAGCGCCCACAGCAATGGGGTCGCGGGATCCATAGCATATTGGACGGGCTGATTGTTGACGGTGAAGCGGGTCATGTGCGTCGCGGACTTTAGGGGAACTTTGCCGGTCATCAAGCGCTTCGAGCGCTGGGTGGTACCGGGCGATCCGCACGGCGCCAAGGGATCGGCTGCAGGGGTTTATCACAGTGGCGGCGATACGCGATGCATGGCGCCAAGGCGTCGTGGCGATCATGCTTGGCGGGGCCGGCATGCTCGGCGCGTCCGGCGTCGCGAATGCGCAGTCCTTGCCCGCATCGCCCGCATCCTCGACCGAGAAACCGGGGCAGGAGGAGACTGCGCCGACCAAGGATGACGATGGTCTGCTGGTGACGGCGGCGATCCGGGCGCGCTACGAAACGGTTGGCGGACGACCCAGTCCGGACGTAGCGGCCGCCGAACAGGCGTTCCTGGTGCGCACCGGAATCGCGCTGGAATACGGGCCCGGCCCGCTGACGATCGGAGGCGAACTGGTCGACAGCCGTGGGTATGGCATCGGCACCAGAACGCAAATCGACAATGGCGACATCAATGCGCTCGAACTGCCGCAGGCGTACCTCAAGCTGCGGCTCGACCCCGGCGCGACCCCGCTGGGGCTGGCGTCGGTCGAGGGAGGGCGGTTTCTGATAAACCTGGGGTCGGGGCGCCTGGTGGCGACGGACGAGTATCGCAATACGGTGACGGGGTTCACCGGCGTGCGGTTCGACTTCAAGCCGACCCGGAGCACCGGCGTGAGCCTATTCTACGTCATGCCGCAGGAACATCTGCCGAGCGGCGACGCCGAGGTTCGGCGCAACGTCGTGCGGTTCGATCGCGAGACGTTGAACAACGTCCTGTTCGGGGCCCACATCACGCAGAAGCAGGCGCTGGGTGCTGGGCAGGTCGAGCTTGCCTATTACCGGTTGGCGGAGCACGATTCGCCAGGTCGCGCCACCGCGGATCGCCGCTTGCAGACGATCGACGCGCGGTTTTCGCGGAGCGCGCAGGACTGTGGCTTCGATTACGATCTCGAAGGCGCCTACCAGTTCGGGCGAGCGAGCGAGTCTATGCGCGCCGACGCGACCAACGCGCCGGTGAAAGCGGGCTTCGTCCATGCCGCGGCGGGGTTCACTTTCGGCGGCGCGATCAAGCCACGGCTCGGGCTGTTCTACGATTATGCCAGCGGGAATGGCCGACAGGCGGGGGCTGGCGGGACGTTGCATCGCTTCGACACCTTGTTCGGCAGCCGACGCGACGATTTCGGGCCATCGGGCACCTATGCCGCGCTCGCCCGCAGGAATATCAGCGCGCCCGGCGTCCGCTTCGAGGCCAAGCCGGCCGATCGGTTCGAAGTGCTGACGGATTACCGCGGCATCTGGTTGGCGTCGCGCTACGACGGTTTCTATGATCTCACGGATCCGACCGGCAGATCCGGGCGCTTTGCCGGGCAGCAGGTCGAGGGGCGATTGCGCTATTGGGTGATCCCGAATCGGCTGCGGCTCGAAAGCAATTTCGCCGTGCTGTTCAAAGGGGCGTTCCTGCGGAACGTGCCCGAAGCGGTCGCCCGCAAGGCATCGACTGTTCGGTTTCTCGAAACCAATCTGCTCGTTACCTTCTGAAAACGCATCGGATCGATCGTCGCGGGACGGGCGCGTGGATCACGCGGTTTGCCCGATCCGCGCGGGCGCGATAGGCCTGTCGAAACAGTCTGCACAAGCAGCGAATCGGGGACGCCGAAGCGTACCCCAGGGGGAGAAACGAATGACGTTCCGTGTCGCGGTCGCGCCGCTGTTGCTGCTTTCCGGTGCCGTATCGGCGCAAGTCGCCGCGCCCCCGCCGCCGGCCAAGCAGGCCCCCGATGCCGGGATGCCAGCGCTTGCCCCGTGGGACAAACCGCCGATCAAGGGCGTGTGGAGCGACGCGACGCAAACCCCCGATGCCCGCGCCAAGGCGCTCGTCGCCGCGATGACGACGGACGAGAAACACACCCTGGTGTTCGGCTATTTCGGTACCGACTTTCCGATCTCCCGCTACATCGCGCCCAAGGCGGCGCTCGAAGGTTCCGCCGGCTATGTCCCCGCCATCCTGCGGCTCGGCATTCCCGCGCAGTTCCAGACCGACGCCGGGGTCGGGGTCGCCACGCAGGGCGGCGCCAAGGTCAAGCGCGGGCGCACCGCGCTTCCCTCCGGACTTGCGATCGCGGCCAGCTGGGATCGCGACGTCGCGCGCGCCGGCGGTGCGATGATCGGGGACGAGGCGCGACGGTCCGGGTTCAACGTGATGCTCGCAGGCGGCGTCAATTTGCTGCGGGAACCGCGGAACGGGCGGAACTTCGAATATGGCGGGGAGGATCCCGTGCTCGCCAGCAGCATCGTCGCGCAGCAGGTGATCGGGATCCAGTCGAACCACGTCGTCTCGACGATCAAGCATTATGCGTTCAACGACCAGGAAACCGATCGCAACACCGGCAACTCGGTGATCGACCATAGTGCGGCGCGGGTCTCCGACTTGCTCGCGTTCCAGCTGGCGATCGAGCAAGCCAAGCCCGGATCGATCATGTGTTCGTACAACCGGGTCGACGGCACCCATGCGTGCGAGAACACATGGCTGCTGACCGATGTGCTGCGCCGCGACTGGGGCTTCAAGGGCTATGTCATGAGCGACTGGGGCGCGGCGCACAGCACGGTCGCCGCTGCCACCGCCGGGCTCGACCAGGATTCAGGGTTCCCGTTCGACAGCAAGCCGTTCTTCGGGCGCCCGCTGCGCGAGGCGATCGACCAGGGAACGGTCAAGCCGGCGCAGCTCGACCTGATGGTTGAGCGCATCCTGTACGGCATGTTCGCGCAAGGGCTGTTCGAGCATCCGTTGCAGCAACAACCGATCGACATGGTCGGCCATGCCGCCGTCACGCGGGCCGCCGCCGAAGCGGGGACGGTGTTGCTCAAGAACGCGCGCAACCTGCTGCCGTTGACCGCAAGCGCGAAGCGGATCGCGATCATCGGCGGTCATGCCGACAAGGGCGTGCTGGCGGGCGGCGGATCGTCGCTGGTCTACCCTGCCGAGGGCAATGCGGTGCCGGGGATCGCCCCGACGTTCTGGCCCGGGCCGGTGATGTATTATCCGTCGTCGCCGATGGCGGAAATCCAGCGGCAAGCGCCGGGCGCGGTCGTACGCTATGCGGACGGAAACGATCCGGCCGCCGCCGCGGCGCTGGCGAAGGACAGCGACGTCGTGATCGTGTTCGCGACGCAATGGGCGGGGGAATCGTTCGACGTAGCGATGGCGCTCGACGGCAAGCAGGATGCGTTGATCGACGCGATCGGTGACGCCAATCGCAACACCGTGGTCGTGCTGGAAACCGGCGGACCGGTGATGATGCCGTGGCTCGACAAGGTTGGTGCGGTGCTGGCGGCGTGGTATCCCGGCACCGCGGGTGGGGCGGCGATCGCCAACGTGCTGACGGGCAAGGTCAATCCGTCGGGTCGTCTCCCCGTCACCTTCCCGCGCGGGGTCGATCAGTTGCCCGATCCGGCGGTGCCGCACAGTGGCGACGTGGTGTACCGCGAAGGTGCGACGGTCGGGTATAAATGGTTCGATGCGAAGGCGTTCAAGCCGTTGTTCCCGTTCGGTTATGGTCTGTCGTACACGCAGTTTGCCGGGAGTGGGCTGAAGGCGGGCGTGGCGAACGGGGCGATCACCGCGCGCTTCCAGATGCGCAATACCGGTGCGCGGGCCGGGGCTGCGATCGGGCAGATCTATGTCTCGCCGGTTGCGGGTGGCTGGGAAGCGCCCAAGCGGCTTGGGGGTTTCGCGAAGGTGGCGCTGGCGCCTGGCGCGAGCAAGAGTGCGTCGGTGACGGTCGATCCGCGGCTGCTCGCGACGTGGGACGAGGCCGGGCAGCAGTGGCGGATTGCGGGTGGTGCGTACCGCGTGATGCTGGGGACCTCCGCTGCGGACATCGTGCAGACGGTGACGGTGACGGTCCCGGCGCGGACAATGCCCGCGACGTGGCGGGCGCGGTAAGACCGTCGTACCGTTGAGGCCGATCGAGTCCGGGTACAACCGCTCCCGGACTCGATCAGGCGCGCCACCCGGTGTCGATCTTGTCGACCAGCCGTACCATGGCGGCGAAATCGGCTTGGCCGGGGCCACCCGGAACTTGCGCCATGTGCAGGTCGCGCTGATGCACCGCGACCACCTCCGGCGACACTTCGAGTGGGGTGCCCATGCTCGCGGTAGCAATCTGGATCTCGCACGCGCGTTGCAGCGACCAATGCTTGATGAACGCTTCCGGCAAGGTCCGGCCCATCACCAGGATCCCGTGGTTCTTCAATAGCATCACGCGCTTGCTGCCGAGATGTTCGAGCAAGCGGGCGCCTTCTTCGTCGCGCACCGTCACGCCTTCGAAATCGTGATAGGCGATCTGGCCTGCGAAATTGCACGCGTAGAAGTTGGTCGGGCGTAACCCGCCCTCGACTGAGCTGACCGCCATGCCCGCGGTGGTATGAGTGTGCATGATGCAATGCGCATCGGGGAGGTGCCGGTGGAACAACGCGTGCTGGACGAACCCGGCGCGATTGACCGGGTAGGGGCTGTCGTCGAGCTTGTTGCCATCGATGTCGATCTTGACCAGGCTGGACGCCGTCACTTCGCTGAAATGCAGCCCGAACGGGTTGATCAGGAACGCGCCGTCCTCCTCGGGGATCTTGAGCGTGATGTGGTTGTAGATCATCTCCGACCAGCCGAGCATCGCGAACACGCGGTAGCAGGCGGCGAGCTGCTGGCGCGCTTCCCATTCGGCCTCGGACATCGACACGGTGCGGACTGCGGCGGTGGCCATGATCGTCTCCTATGCTGCTTTTCGTGAAATTATCGCATGATCGCTGGGGCCGCGCAAATCACAGGAGCGCCGCGATCTCGGCGGCGGTGAACCCCGCTTCCTGGAGGATCGCCGCGCTGTCTGCCGCGCCGGCCATCCGGGGCGGGACGGTCGCACTCGCGGAATAGCGCGGGGCAGGGGCGGGTTGGACGACGTTTCCGCTGGTGACGAACGTTCCCCGCGCGACGTTGTGCGGATCGGCGACGGCTTCGTCGAAACCGAGCACCGGGGCGACACAGGCTTCATGTCCGGCGAAGGCGTCGATCCAGGCGTCGCGCGAGCGTTCCCGAAACCGTTCGGCCAGCAGACCTTTCAGCTTTGGCCACTGCGCCACGGCGAACTGTCCGTCCCATTCCGCCCCGTCGAGTGCCATCACGCGGCGCAAGGCGGCATAGAATTGCGGTTCGATCGCACCGACCGCGATCCATTTGCCGTCGGCGGTTTCGTAGGTGTCGTAGAAGGGCGCTCCACCGTCGAGCAGGTTGTTCCCGCGCGCGTCGCTCCACATCCCCATCGCGCGGAAGCCCCAGACCATGCTGGAGAGGACGGCGGCACCCTCGGTCATCGCGGCATCGACGATCTGACCCTCGCCGCTTGCTTTCGCGTGGAGGATCGCGGCGAGCATCCCGAACGCGAGCATCATCCCGCCGCCGCCGAAATCCGCCGCGAGGTTGATCGGCGCGGCGGGCTTGCGGCCCGCCTCACCGAGCGCGTGGAGCGTGCCCGAGATCGCAAGATAATCGATGTCGTGCCCGGGCACGTCGGCGAGGGGGCCGGTCTGCCCCCAGCCGGTCATGCGACCGTAGACCAGCCGCGGATTGTCCGCGAGCAACAGATCGGGCCCCAGGCCAAGCCGCTCCATTACCCCCGGACGATACCCTTCGATCAGCCCGTCGCACGTGCCCGCGAGATGCCGCACCGCCGCGACCGCGTCCGGCCGCTTGAGGTCGAGCACGATCGTCCGACGCGATCGCAATAACGGGTCACGCGACGGGTCGGTAAGGCCGCCGCTGGAGGGCCGTTCGACACGGATCACCTCCGCGCCGTGGTCCGCGAGCATCATCCCGCAGAACGGCCCCGGCCCGATCCCCGCCAGCTCGAGGATGCGCAATCCAGCGAGGGGCGGGGGCGCGGGCATCAGAAGGCCGCGATGCCGGTGATCGCGCGCCCGAGGATCAGCGCGTGGACGTCGTGCGCACCTTCATAGGTGTTGACGGTTTCCAGGTTCATCATGTGCCGCATCACCTGATATTCGCCCGAAATGCCGTTGCCGCCGTGCATGTCGCGCGCCATCCGCGCGATATCGAGCGCCTTGCCGACGTTGTTGCGCTTGACGATCGAGATCATTTCCGGCGCGAACCGGCCCTGGTCCATCAACCGCCCGACCCGCAGGCTCGCCTGCAGCCCGAGCGCGATTTCGGTTTCCATGTCGGCGAGCTTCTTCTGGAACAGCTGCCGCCCCGCCAGCGGGGTGCCGAACTGGTTGCGATCGAGCCCATATTGGCGCGCTGCATGGAAACAGAACTCCGCCGCGCCGAGCGACCCCCAACTGATCCCGTAACGCGCGCGGTTGAGGCAGCCGAACGGACCCTTCAGGCCCTGCACGTTCGGCAGCAGCGCGTCTTCGCTCAGCTCGATTTCGTCCATCAGGATCATGCCGGTGATCGATGCGCGCAAGCTGAGCTTGCCCTCAATCTTCGGCGCGGACAGGCCTTTCGCGCCCTTCTCGACGAGGAAGCCGCGAATGCCGTCGCCGTGCGCGTCCGACTTTGCCCAGATCACGAAGACATCGGCGATCGGGGAATTGGAAATCCACGTTTTCGCGCCCGACAGCAGATAGCCGCCATCGACCTTCTTCGCGCGCGTCGTCATCCCGCCGGGGTCGGACCCGGCATCGGGTTCGGTCAGCCCGAAGCAGCCGATCCATTCGCCGGTCGCGAGCTTGGGCAAATACTTCTGCTTCTGCTCTTCCGAACCATAAGCAAGGATCGGGTACATCACGAGGCTCGACTGGACCGACATCATCGAGCGATAGCCCGAATCGATCCGCTCCACCTCGCGGGCAACGAGGCCGTAAGCGACATAGGACGCGCCGACGCCGCCATATTCCTCGGGCACGGTCGGGCCGAGCAGACCGAGCGCACCCATCTCGCGGAAGATCTCGGGGTCGGTCGTTTCGTTCTGGAATGCATCGACGATCCGCGGCGCGAGCTTGTCCTGCGCATAGGCGCGCGCGGTGTCGCGGATCATGCGTTCGTCGTCCTCGAGCTGGTCGTCGAGGAAGAAGGGGTCGGCCCAATCGAAACGCGCCATGTCGGCCATGAGATACTCCGTTGATTCTATCACGCGCTTCCCAGGCGAAGGCCGGGGTCCAGTTGCGGGACGATCGTTATCGAGCGCGGCGTGCGCAAACGGGATCGCTCACAACTGGCCCCCGGCCTGCGCCGGGGAGACGCGCAGGGATTAGGTGTTCAGCACCCGGTCGTCGAACAGGCCGAACACGATGGTGGAAGCGTAGTACGCGATCGCTTTGTCGCGCGGCATCGTGCCGGCCCATTTGCGCATGTCGAACGCCGCATTTTGCAAGGCCATCAACGCCTGCGCCGCGATCAGTGGATCGACCGCGCGGACCGATGCCTCGGCGACACCGTCGCTGATCGTCCCAGCGTAGCGCCGTGCGATCCGATTGGAGCGATCGACCATCGCCCGCCGTCCCTCGGCGGGGAGGCCAGACAAGGCGGTCGTCCGCAACAAGGGGCCGCGTTCCGAGAATTGCACGTCGAGCAACGTCGCGATCGTTCCTGAAAGCCGATCCCATTGCGACCCGCCGCGTTCGTCCGCGAGATGCTGCGCATCGGCGATCGTATCGAGGCTGCGTTTGTAACAAGCGAGCACCAGATCATCCTTGGCGTCGAGGTGATGGTAGAAGCTGCCCTTGGTGACGTTGAGCTGCGACGCAATCCGCTGGACCGACGCACCGCGATAGCCGAGCTCGTTGATCAGCCGGGTCGCTGCGAGTAGGAACGCCTCACGCCCGGGCTCGGGTTCGTCGTGCACCAGGTCGATCAGTTCGGGGTCCCAGCGCGCCTTGGGGGCGGCGATGCCGTGTGCAAACACGTCCATCAGGCGTTCCTCGACCCGGGCATATTGATCGGGTTCGTAGCGCACGAGCCAGATCGGCAACCAGAAGGTATTCTCCAGGAGGACGTGCGCGCGGGCGCCGAACAGATCGGTCTGGGCGCGGTTCGTGGCCGTGCCCCACAAGCTGCGGGTCTTGCGGAAGACTTCGCGCCATCCGGTCATCAGGCGACCGAGCACGGGTTCTTCCATCGCGCGTAGATCCGACAGGATCGCGAACGCGGTCTCTTCTCCACGCTGAATCGCCGCCAATCGCTCGAAATTGAGCGCGAGATAGCGCGCAACGCGGTCGCGTGGCGTCGCCTCCGCGAGCGATTCGTCGAGCATCGCCTGCAACCGCTCGAGCGTCTGTTCGAAACATGCTGCGGCAAGGTCTTCCTTGCGCTTGAAATAATAGGTGACGCTGGTGGTGTTGAGGCCAACCCGACGCGCGACGTCGGCGAACGTCATGCCCTTGGCACTCTGTTCGTTGATCGCCTCCGCCGCAGCGGCCAGGATCGCATCGCGCTTGGCGCGGAATCGCTTGGTGCTGGTGCCGGGATCCGCCGCCTCTGCGGTCTGTTCGATTGCTGTTTCCTCCATGCCGGAAACCTTACCAACATCTTTTAGAAGAAACAGTCCTTTTTCGATCGAGCCCGTGTGGCCGCAATTTCGTGTTCGAAGCGGCTTTACCGAAAACCCGGTACGGTATACCCAACGCCGGTGAAGGCCGCAAACGGCCACCCTTGGAGAGACGCGATGGACTTCAGCTTCACCGAACGCGAAACCTATTTCCGGGATCGCGTGAAGAGCTTCATCGACGAACAGATCCGCCCGCGCCAGTCCGAATATGACGCGCAGGCGCATGAAGGCGAGCGCTGGAAGGTCATTCCCGTGATCGAGGAGATGAAGGAGAAAACCAAGGCCGCCGGCCTGTGGAATTTCTTCATGCCCCCGCATTCCGGGCAGAATCACGTCGACGACACGTTCGAGTTCGAAGGCACCCAACTCAGCAATCTTGAATATGCGTTATGCGCCGAGGAGATGGGCAAGGTCGGCTGGGCGAGCGAGTGTTTCAACTGTTCGGCACCTGACACCGGCAACATGGAAGTGCTCCATCGCTACGGTACGCGCGAGCACAAGGATCGCTGGCTGCGGCCGCTGATGCACGGCGAGATCCGCTCCGCCTTCCTGATGACCGAACCGGCGGTTGCTTCGTCGGATGCGACCAACATCGAGACGTCGATCGTCCGGGACGGGGACGACTATGTCATCAATGGTACCAAATGGTGGTCGTCCGGCGTCGGTGACCCGCGCTGCAAGGTCGCGATCACGATGGGCAAGACCAACCCTGACGCCTCGCGCCACAGCCAGCAGAGCATGATCCTGGTGCCGATGGATACGCCCGGTGTGACGATCAAGCGGATGCTGTCGGTCTATGGCTATGACCATGCGCCGCACGGGCACGGCGAAGTGGTGCTCGAGAATGTCCGCGTGCCCGCCGAGAACATCCTGCTCGGCGAAGGCCGCGGGTTCGAGATCGCGCAGGGGCGGCTCGGGCCGGGCCGGATCCATCACTGTATGCGGACGATCGGCGTTGCCGAAACCGGGATCGAGGCGATGGCGAAGCGGCTGCTGAGCCGCGTCGCGTTCGGCAAGCGGATCGCCGACCAGTCGGTGTGGGAGCAGCGCATCGCCAAGGCGCGGATCGACATCGAGATGACACGGCTGCTGTGTCTCAAGGCTGCGGACATGATGGACAAGGCGGGCAATAAGTCCGCGCAGCTCGAGATCGCGATGATCAAGGTGCAGGCCCCCAACATGGCGCTGCAGATCCTCGACGATGCGGTCCAGGCGCATGGCGGCGGTGGGGTGTCGGGTGACTTCCACCTCGCGCATGACTGGGCCGCGCTGCGTACGCTGCGGTTCGCAGACGGGCCGGACGAGGTTCACAACCGCGCAATCGCGCGCAACGAGTTCGGCAAATATGCCGATCTGCCCGCGGCGGTCGCGGCGAAGGACGCGGTGCGGCGGTAACATACTCCCTCTCCCCGCTTGCGGGGAGAGGGTAGGGGAGAGGGGCAGTCCGCTAACACATGAGATCAGAGCCGATGTGGAGAGACTGCCCTCTCCCCGGCTCTCTCCTGCAAACGGGAGAGGGAGAAGACATGAAAGCCGCCGTCCTCCACGCCCCCAACACCGACCTCGTGATCGAGGATATTCGCGTCGCCGATCCGGCACCGCGCGAAGTGCTGATCCGCACCGTCGCGTGCGGGGTGTGCCGGTCCGACCTCCACTTCGTCGATGGTGCCTTCCCGCATCCGATGCCGACGGTTCCCGGCCATGAAGCCGCCGGGATCGTCGAGGCGGTCGGATCGGACGTCGCGCATCTGAAGGTGGGGGATCACGTCGTCACCTTCTTCACGGTGTTCTGCGGGTCTTGTGAGATGTGCGTGACGGGGCGGCCATCGTTGTGCGTCGATCCGTCGACCCGTCGGCCCAAGGGCGCGGACCCGCGGTTGAGCCTCGCTGACGGGACGCCGCTCGCGCCGTTCCTCAACCTGTCCGCCTTTGCCGAGATGATGCTGGTTCATGAGAACGCCTGCGTCGCGATCGACAAGGCGATGCCGCTCGACCGGGCGGCGCTGCTCGGGTGTGCGGTGATTACCGGGGCGGGATCGATCTTCAATGACAGCCAGTTGCGTCCCGGCGAAACCGTCGCGGTGATCGGGTGCGGTGGGATCGGGCTCGCTGCGATCAACGCTGCGAAGATCGCGGGCGCGGGAATGATCCTCGCGATCGACCCGGTCGCCGAGAAGCGCGCGTTGGCGGAGAAACTCGGCGCGACGCACAGCTTCGATGCGAATGCGCCGGATCTGGCGAAGCAGGTCGCGGCACTGACCGGGGGCGGGGTGCATTATGCAATCGAGGCGGTCGGGCGGTCCAACACCGCTGAACTTGCCTGGACGATCCTGCGGCGCGGCGGGACCGCGACGATCCTCGGCATGATCGCGCCGGGCAATGAGGTGAAGATCCCCGGCCCAACCTTCCTGACCGGCAAGAAGCTGCAAGGCTCGCTGCTCGGGTCGACCCGTTTCCCGATCGACATGCCGCGGCTCGTCCGGCTGTACCTCGATGGGAAGCTCGACCTCGATACGATGGTCGCCGAGCGGATCCGGCTGGAGGACGTCAACCACGCGCTGGGCAAGCTGCGCAGCGGGGACACCGTTCGCTCGGTGATCGAATTCGCATGACCGACTTTGCGCCACAGACGATGGCGGTCCCCGAAAAGGATCGCCTCGACGAGGATCGGCTGACCGCGTGGATGGCGGCGAACGTCGCCGGGTTCGAGGGCCCGTTGACCTATGCCAAATTCTCGGGCGGGCAATCGAACCCCACCTTTAAGATTTCCGCTGCCTCGGGCGACTATGTGTTGCGGCGCAAGCCGTTGGGCAATCTGCTTCCTTCCGCGCATGCGGTCGACCGCGAATATCGCGTGATCGCCGGACTGTACCCGACCGGCTTTCCGGTCGCGCGGCCGTATGGGCTGTGCACCGATCCGGCAGTGATCGGGACCGACTTCTACGTCATGGGGTTCGCCGATGGGCGAAATCTGTGGGACGGGACGCTTCCCGATTTTGCGCCCGCCGAACGGACCGGCATCTACAACGCCATGTGTGACACGCTGGCGGCGCTGCACACCACCGATCATGAAGCCGCTGGGCTCGGGGATTATGGTCGCCCGGGCAATTATTTCGAGCGGCAGGTCGCGCGCTGGACGAAGCAATATCGCGCGTCGGAGACCGAGCGGATGGAATCGGTCGAGAGACTGATCGACTATCTTGGGCGGACCGTGCCGCCGCAGACGCGCACGTCGATCGTCCACGGCGACTATCGCATCGACAACATGATTTTTCACAAGACCGAGCCGCGCGTGATCGCGTTGCTTGACTGGGAGTTGTCGACGCTCGGCGATCCGCTTGCCGATTTCAGCTATTTCCTGATGAGCTGGGTGACCGCGCCCGAGGGGCGTTCGGGCGTGCTTGGCCATACCGGGCCTGCGACGGGAATCCCGACGATCGACGAGATGGTCGCGCGCTATTGTGCCGCGACCGGGCGGGACGGGGTGCCCGATCTCAACTGGTACTTCTCGTACAATCTCTTCCGACTGACCGGGATCGTGCAGGGCATCAAGAAGCGGATCGTCGAGGGTACGGCATCGAGTGCGCAGGCCGAGAAATCGGCGGCTGGTGTGTATCGGCTTGCCGATGCTGCGTGGGAATTCGCGGTGAAGGCGGGGGCTTAAAGCACTCCCTCTCCCCTCAGGGGAGAGGGCTGGGGAGAGGGGCAGTATCGGGACGCGGCGCTTGTAACAGCCCCTCTCCCCGGCCCTCTCCCCGAAGGGGAGAGGGAGAAGAAGATGTCGCAATTTGATTTATCGGGCAAAGTCGCCATCGTGACCGGTTCGTCACGCGGGATCGGCAGGGCGAGTGCCTTTGAACTCGCGGAACATGGCGCCAAGGTCGTCATCTCGAGCCGCAAGCAGGATGCATGCGATGTGGTCGCCGCGGAGATCAACGCGCGGTTCGGTGCGGGCAGCTCGATCGCGGTGGCGGCGAACATTTCCGACAAGGCGGGGCTGCAACATCTGGTCGATGCGACCCGCACTGCGTTCGGGCAGATCGACGTGCTCGTCTGCAATGCCGCCTCCAACCCCTATTACGGCCCGCAAGCTGGCATCGCGGACGACCAGTTCCGCAAGATCCTCGACAATAACATCGTCTCCAACCACTGGCTGATCACGATGGTCGCCCCCGAAATGCGCGATCGGCGCGCCGGATCGATCATCATCGTGTCATCGATCGGTGGCTTGCGGGGGTCGACGCTGATCGGGGCCTATTGCATCTCCAAGGCTGCCGACATGCAACTGGCGCGCAATCTCGCGCACGAATTCGGCCCCGACAACGTCCGCGTCAATTGCATCGCGCCGGGGCTGATCAAGACCGACTTCGCGCGCGCCTTGTGGGAAGATCCCGACCGGATCGAAGCCGCGAACAAGACCGTGCCGCTGCGCCGGATCGGCGAGCCGGAGGAGATCGCGGGCGCGGTCGTCTTCCTCGCCAGCCAAGCGAGCAGCTTCATGACCGGGCAGACGATCGTGCTCGACGGCGGCGTAACGATTTAGGGGGAGGCCAGCATATGACGCAGCGTTTCACGGGCAAGTCGATCATCGTCACGGGCGCGGGGTCCGGCATCGGCCGCGCCAGCGCCTTGCTGTTTGCGCGGGAGGGCGGATCGGTGCTCGTCGCCGACCGCAGCGATACGGTGCACGAGACCGCGGCGCTGATCGACCAGGCGGGGGGCGCCGCCCACGCGATCCAGATCGATGCGGGCGACGAAGCGGATGTCGTCCGCGCGGTGCAGGTGGCGTGCGAATATTACGGCGGGCTCGACATTATGTTCGCCAACGCCGGGATTTCCGGCGGGATGGCGAACCTGTTCGATACCGACGTCGCGCTCATCACCGAGGTCTTGCGCGTGAACCTGATCGGTCCGTTCCTGGCGATCAAACATGCCGCGCCCAGGATCGCGGAACGTGGCGGCGGGGCGATCGTGCTGACCGCGAGTGTCGCGGGGATCCGGTCGGGGGCGGGATCACCGGCGTATTCGGCGTCGAAGGCGGGCGTGATCAACCTTGCGATGGTGTCTGCCCAGCAATTGGCGGGATCGAACGTGCGGGTGAACGCGATCTGCCCGGGGCTGACCGAAACCGGCATGACCAAGCCTACGTTCGACTATGCGCGCGAGGCGGGGAAGATCGATCGGGTCGGGCGGCTCAACCCGCTGCGGCGCGGTGCCCAACCCGAGGAACTGGCGGAGGTCGCGGCCTTCCTAGCGTCGGATGCCGCGAGCTACGTCAACGGTCAGGCGATTGCGGTCGACGGGGGGCTGTCGAGCAGCCACCCCGTCACCAAGCAGGAATATGGCAAGACCGCTGTCTGATCAGTCGAGCGCGGGGAGCGTTTTGGGTTCGTGGATCGGGCAGCGGTTGAAGTCGGCGCGGAAGTCCGACGACATCTGATACGCCGATTTGCGGACTCGGTTGATCTGGCCGAGCGGCTGGTGCGCGGCGAGCCCGGTCCACACGCTGAACCGCATCTCATCGTCGATCGCCTTGGCGCGGTCGGCCGTCCAGCTCGGCTGCGCGGAGGCGCGGAGCGTCGCCACCGTGGTGAAGGGGCTTTCCGCCTCATCCCAAACTTCATTGGCTTTCTCAATCGGCATGGTCTCCAGATCGCGGCACAATTGTACGCGAAGCTCCCAGACCGCGTCCCCCGCCGTCATCACGGCGTTGATTTCCTCGCGCAACGCGTTGGGGCGGTTGTGCGTGTCGACCTTCTCCTTGGTGTGCGCGGTCAGGTTCGGCGAGACCGGCGCGAGCGAGAATTTCGCGATATACTTGCCGAAACGGAAGGGCGTCGCGCTGTAATAGGTCTCGCCAAGCGGATGGATGTTGGGCGCGCCGCCGAGTGTCTGCAGCGCGGGGCTGGGCAAGCCGATCGCTTCCAGCGCCGCCTCGGTTCCGCGCAGGACGGCGGACAGCACCTTCTTTGCGCCCTCCGCCTTGTCGGTGGTCTTGGCGAGCAGCTTGAGGTTGGCGAGGAACGGCTTTGCGTTCGGCGTTGCGAAGGCTGGGCCGTTGATCATGATGAAGTCCTGCGTCGTCTCGCTCTCCGAGCCGGGGAGGCGATCGCCCGCAACGTCGAGCAACTTGAACGCAAGCCCGCGCGGCACGGAGATCGAATCGTCCAGGATATCGCCCGGGTTGGTCGAGAAACGCATCACGACGGGATGCTCGCCCGCCTCGGCGAAGACGCCCTGTGCGAGCTCGGCGGGCAGAGTGTCGTGGATCGTCAGCGTGCCTTCGAGCAGCCCGTGGCTTTTGGCATGGACCGACCGAACGGCATGACCGTAGTTTTCGGAGGTTGTCTCGAGGATGTCGTGGAGCGCCTTGTTGAGGCCTTGCGACGTTTCGCTCTCGTCTTCGGTGGTCGTCTCGACAGTGGGGGTGAAGGCGACGGGGGGCTTGAGCGCTTCGGACATCGGATACTCCATACAACGGTACGCCGATGATAACCTGCCGATCCGTTCGGTGTTCCGCTCGTCTATTTTGCCCATTTATTCTCGGAGGCGGATCAGCCCTTCCTGCGCGACACTTGCCACCAGCCGCCCGTCGCGCGCGAAGATCTTGCCGCGATTGAACCCGCGTGCGTGGCCCGCCCACGGGCTGTCGCACGCATAGAGCAGCCAGTCATCCGCGCGGAAATCCTCGTGCAGCCACAGCGAATGGTCGAGGCTCGCGGTCTGGAGCTTGTTCATCATCCAGTTGACGCCGTGCGGCAGCGTCGCGGTGCCGAGCAGCGACATGTCGGACGCGTAAGCGAGGATCGCGCGGTGCATCGCGGGGTCGTCGCCGATCGGTGCGACGACTCGGAACCAGCTGTTCTGGAACGGCGGATGCGGAACCGGATCGAGCCAGCTGCGCGGGGAGACCGGGCGGATCTCGACCATCCGCGGACGCAGGAACATCGTGCGATACCGTTCGGGGATCCGGTCGATCATCGCGAGCCGTAAGTCGCGATCGTTGGTCAAATCCTCGGGCGGGGGGACGTCGGGCATCGTATCCTGATGCGCGAGCCCATCCTCGGGGATTTGCAGCGAACAGGCGAGGTTGAGGATCGGCACGCCGCGCTGCGTCGCGATCACGCGGCGAGTCGAGAAGCTCTTGCCGTCGAAGTCCCGCACCACGCGGTATAGGATCGGGTGGTCTTCTGCGCCTGGTCGCATGAAATAGGCGTGGAGCGAATGCGCGGCCTTTGGCGCATCGGTCGACCGCTGCGCCGCCTGAAGCGCCTGCGCGATCACCTGTCCGCCGAACACGCGACCGAACCCGTCGTTGCCCCTCGGGCCACGGTACAGGTCGGTGTCGATCTCCTCGACGTCGAGAAGATCGATCAGGTCTTGCGCCAGGGTGGCGGGGTTTGGGTCGGTCATAGCCTGTCGGTAGTCACTTGGCGCTCCCCGGCCAAGACCGGGGAGGTGCTGCTGGGCAACGCGGCGGTCAATATCCCGCCGCGCGCGCGATCCGGTCCGCGTGGAAATTGGCGTCGCCGAACATCTCGGCGAGTACGCGCGCGCGCTTCATGTAGAAGCCGATGTCATATTCGTCGGTCATCCCGATCCCGCCGTGCATCTGGACACCTTCCTGCACCGACAGCGTCGTCGCGAGCGCGGTCATCGCCTTGGCGACTGACACCGCCTCGTCCGCATGCGCGCTGCCCGCATCGAGCAATTGCTGCGCCTTGAGTACCGCTGCGCGCGCGACTTCCATTTCCGAATAGAGATGCGCCGCGCGGTGCTGGAGCGCCTGGAAGCTGCCGATCAGCGTGCCGAACTGCTTGCGTTCCTTGAGATAGCCGACGGTCATGTCCATCGCGCCGCCGCCGACGCCGAGCAGTTCGGCCGACGCGCCCGTCCGCCCGGCGCGCAGGAGACGGTCGAGCGGGGTGCGCCCGCCGTCGACATCGCCGATCACCGCGTCGGCATCGACTTCAACGCCGTCGAACTCGAGCCGCGCTGCGATGCTGGAGTCCGCGAGGCGTTCGGGGGTGGCGGTCAGGTTCGCGGCGTCTTTGGGGATTGCGAACAGCGTGACGCCCTCGGTATCGGTCGCGCCGCCGGCGGTGCGCGCGGCGACGATCAGCAGGTCGGCGACGTGGCCGTGCGTGACGAACTGCTTTTTGCCCGACAGTTTGAAGCCGTTGCCCGAACGCTCGGCGCTCAGCGTGACGGTGTCGCGATGCTTCGCGCCCTCGTCGATCGCGAGCGCGGCGATGGTTTCGCCGCTCAGGATGCCGGGGAACCAGCGCGTGGCGTGCGCGCTGCCCTTGAGCGCCTCGACTGCGGCGACGGCGGTCGTGAGGAAGGGCGAGGGCGACAGGTTGCGACCGATCTCTTCCAGCACGACGCCCGCCTCGACATGGCCAAGCCCGAGACCGCCATCCGCCTCGTCGATCAGGATGCCGGTGAAGCCCATTTCGGCGAAACTGCGCCACAGGTCGCGGCTGAAGCCGGTCGCGTCGTCTGCGTCGCGAAGCCCGCGCATGTGGCTGACGGGGGCCTGCTCCGCGACGAAATCGCGGATCGTATCCTGGAGGGCGGTCTGGTCGTCGTTGAGATACAGGGGCATCGTTCTTCCTTCTTCTCCCTCTCCCCGGTGGGGAGAGGGTCGGGGAGAGGGGCGGTTCCGGGACGCTACCGTCCGCGTTTTTGCCCTCTCCCGACCTTCGCTTCGCTCGGCCACCCTCTCCCGCGGAGCGGGAGAGGGAGAATTACGCCGGCAATTCCAGAATGCGTTTGGCGATGATGTTGAGTTGGACCTCGCTGGTCCCGCCCTCGATCGAGTTCGCCTTGGTGCGCAGCCATGCGCGCGCTTCGCGGCCGCCGCCCGAGGCTTGGCTTTCCCATTCGAGCGCGTCGGAGCCGCCGGCTGCCATCTGGAGTTCGTGGCGGCTCTTGTTCAGCTCGGTGCCGTAATATTTCATCATCGAGGGCTGCGCGGGGTCGGCGCGGCCGGCTTTGAGTTCGTCGATGAAGCGTTCGGACATCGCCCCGAACGCCTTCGCGCGGACTTCGAACAGGGCGATCGTTGCACGCAGGAGCGGGTCGGCAAGGCGGCCTTCGTGGTCGAGGCCGACGGTCGCAATTGCGCCTTCTATTAACGGATTGCCGCCCGTACTTGCGAGGCCCATGCCGGAGATCATCTCGCGTTCGTGGCCGAGCAGATATTTGGCGACGTCCCAGCCCTTGTTCTCCTCATGGATGCGCTGGGACTTGGGCACCTTCACATTGTCGAAGAACGTCTCGCAGAAGGGGGAATAACCCGAGATCAGCAGGATCGGCTTGGTCGAGACGCCTTCGCTCGCCATGTCGAACAGCACGAAGCTGATCCCGCCTTGCTTGGACTCCTTCGAGGTGCGGACGAGGCAGAAGATCCAGTCGGCCTTGTCGGCGTAGGAGGTCCAGACCTTCTGACCGTTGATCACATAATGATCGCCCGCATCCTCCGCCGAGGTGGCGAGCGAGGCGAGATCGGAACCGGCGTTGGGTTCGCTATACCCCTGGCACCAGCGGATTTCGCCGCGCGCGATCTTGGGGAGATAGTCGAGCTTCTGCTCCTCGGTGCCATATTTGAGCAGTGCCGGTCCAAGCATTGAAATACCGAACGAGTTCAGCGGGTTGCGCGCCTTGATTGCCGCCATCTCTTCGCGCAGCACTTTGGTCTCGGCAGGCGAAAGGCCCCCGCCGCCATAAGCCGCGGGCCAGTCGGGGACGGTCCAGCCGCGCGACGCCATCGCGTCCATCCATTCTTTCTGGCCGGGTTGGAAGTCCGGGTTGCGCCCGCCCCAGCAGGCGTCTTTCTCCGAGCGGATGGGTTGGCGCATTTCGGGGGGGCAGTTCGCCTCCAGCCATGCGCGCGTTTCACTGCGGAATGTGTCGATATCCTGCGTCATTGGGTCAACTCCTCACCAGTTCGTGCGCCGCGCGCGCCACAGCGATCGCGGTAAAATCGCGGTTATAGTCGGCGATCACCTGCACCCCGATCGGCAGGCCATCGGGATCGGTCCCGATCCGAACGCTCGTCGCGGGGAGCATCGGGAAGGTGGCTAGACCGGGATAGGCCATCTGAAGTCCGGCGGGCGTGTCGAGCCCGTCGATCGCGGTGATGCGGGTCATCAGCGGGGTGTCGTCGTGGGGGTAGGCGGTGGTGCCCCAGATTGGCGCGATCACTGCGTCATAGTGCGTGAACAGACGCGCCCAGTCGCCTCGGCATTTGGCTTGCGCATCGATCAGCGTGAACCAGTCGGGCAAGGATAGCGGCTGGCCCCCGTCCATCGGCGCGCCGCGCGCCATCGCGACGACGAGCATGTGGATATAGGCGCCGTGTTGCGCGACGAGATCGGGCAGGAGCGCGCTGGCGTCGTCGACCTGCGCGCCTGCTGCCCGGAAGGCGGTGCCGACCGCGGCGATTGCTGCCTGGATCGCGGATTGCGATTTGGCGAGCGGGTGTTCGGGGAGGAGCAGGATGCGCCAGTCGCCTGAAGCGCGGGGGGCGGGTCTGGCGAGCGCATCGCCGCCCATGACGGTGAACAGCGCTTCGAGATCGTCGGGGTCGCGCGCGAGCGGGCCGACGACGTTGAGCGCGACGCCACAACTCTGTGTTCTTGGGAAGTTATGGCCAAAGGATGAGAGTGCGTTGTAGGTTGGTTTGTGACCCCAGATGCCGCAGAAGGCGGCGGGGAGGCGGATCGAACCGCCGATGTCCGAGCCGATCTCGATGGGGACGAACCCTGCGGCGAGCGCTGCTGCGGCGCCGCCGGAGGAGCCTCCGGGGACGCGGTCGTGGTTCAGGGGGTTGCGAGTGCGGCCGTAGACCGGGTTGTTGGTCTGGAGGTCCGCGAGCGCGACGGGGACGTTGGTCTTGCCGAGGATGACTGCGCCTGCGTTTTTGAGGCGGGTGACCTGGACGGCGTCTTCGGTTGCAACGAAATCGGCGTGGTCTTCGAACCCCCAGCAGGAAACTAGGCCGGCAACGTCGAAGCTTTCTTTCACCGTCATAGGGACGCCCAGAAGGGGGCGGGTGTCGTCCTTTGGACTGGCGTCGATGGCGCGGGCGGCTTCGCGGGCTTGGTCGAAATCTCGGACGACGACGGCGTTGATCTCGGTGTCGCCAGACTCGATGCGGGCGATCGCGGCTTCGCATTCTGCGAGCGCGGTGGTTTCACCGGCTCGGATGGCGGCAGCGGTTTGGAGGGCGGATTTCACTTCTCCCTCTCCCCGCAGGCGGGGAGAGGGCAAGCGAGGCGAAGCCGATGCGTGGGAGAGGGGCAGTACAGAGAGGTCGCTCTGCTGGACTGCCCCTCTCCCCGGCCCTCTCCCCGCAAGCGGGGAGAGGGAGAAGAAGAGTGCTTACCCATTGAACCGACCACCGCTTTCGGCCTTGCTCTTCAGCAGTTCCGCCACCGCGAACCCGTGCTTCTCCAGCCCCGCGACGATCGTCTTCAACCCCTCGGTATCCGCCCAGAACATCGGTCCGCCGCGATAGACCGGCCAGCCGTAGCCGTAGATCCACACCACATCGATATCGCTCGCGCGCTGCGCCATCTTCTCCTCGAGGATCAGCGCGCCTTCGTTGACCATCGTGTAAAGCGTCTTCTCGACGATCTCCTGATCGCTGATCTCGCGCTTCTGCAGGTTCGATTTGGAGCGGAAATCCTCGATGATCTCCGCGACCCGAGGCGAGGGCGTGGGGTTCCGTTTCTCGTCGTAATCGTAGAAGCCCTTGCCGGTCTTCTGCCCCCAGCGACCTTCGGCGGCGAGCGCGTCGCGGATGTTCTCGATCCGGGTGGGGTCGCGGTGCCAGCCGATGTCGACGCCGGCGAGGTCGCTCATCTGGAACGGCCCCATCGGCATGCCGAACGCGACATGGACCTTGTCGATTTGCTCGGGCGTGGCGCCTTCCATCAGCAGCTTCATCGCCTCGACCTGGCGGGGCTTGAGCATCCGGTTGCCGATGAACCCGTCGCACACGCCCGCGACCACCGCGACCTTCCGGATCGTCTTGGACAGCGCCATCACGGTCGCGAGCACATCGTCATCGGTCTGCGCGCCGCGGACGACTTCGAGCAATTTCATCACGTTGGCGGGCGAGAAGAAGTGCATGCCGAGCACGTCGCCGGGCCGGTTGGTCGCGGCGGCGATCTCGTCCACGTCGAGATAGGAGGTGTTGGACGCGAGGATCGCGCCGGGCTTGGCGATCGTGTCGAGCCGCGCGAAGATCTCCTTCTTGACGGCCATGTCCTCATACACCGCCTCGATGATGAGATCGCAGTCCGCGAGCGCGTCGAAATCGAGCGTCGGGGTAAGCGCGCCCATCGCGGCCTCGACCTGCTCGGGCTTCAACCGGCCCTTGGCGGCGGAGGCTTCGTAATTCTTGCGGATCGTGCCGGCACCGCGATCGAGCGCTTCCTGCGCCATTTCGACGATCGTCACCGGGATGCCCGCCGACAGGAAGTTCATCGAAATGCCGCCGCCCATCGTGCCCGCGCCGATCACGCCGACGCGCTTGATCTCGCGGAGCGGGATCTTCGGATCGATTCCGTCGATTTTGGCGGCCTGACGCTCGGCGAAGAAGATGTGGCGCTGCGCGGCGGATTGCACGCCCATCATCAGCTTCATGAATTCCTGGCGTTCGAACGCGATGCCCTCGTCGAAGCTCGATCCGTCGGTCGCTTTCTCGACGCAGGCGATGTTGGCGGCGGGGGCTTCGAAGCCGCGGAAGCGTTTGGCGTTGTCCTTCCTGAACTGGGCGACGGCTTCGGGGTCGGCCTGCGCCACCTTGTCGCGCGCGCGGGGCAGGGGCTTGGCGTCGGCGACTTCGCGCGCGAAGGCAATCGCGTCCGCTTCGAGACTGTTTTCGTTGGCAAGTCTGTCGATCAGCCCGGCGGAAAGCGCGAGCTTGGCCGGGATCGGGTCGCCCTTGGCGGTGAGTTCAAGCGCGAGTTTGACGCCCGCGATGCGCGGCAGGCGTTGCGTTCCGCCCGCGCCGGGGAGGAGGCCGAGCTTGACCTCGGGGGTGCCGATCTTGGCCGAGGGCACGGCGATGCGATAATGGCAGCCGAGCGTGACCTCGCACCCGCCGCCGAGCGCGGTGCCGTGGATCGCGGCGACGACGGGCTTGTCCGATGCCTCGATCATGTCGACCACCGTCGGGAGACCGGGCTCCTGCATCGGTTTGCCGAACTCGGTGATGTCCGCGCCCGCAAAGAAGGTGCGGCCGTCGCAGCGGATCACCATCGCCTTGACCTGCGGGTTGGCGAGGCCTTCCTTGATCCCGGCCTCGAGCCCCTGACGGACGGCGGCGCCGAGCGCGTTGACCGGTGGGTTGTTCGAGATGATGACGAGGACGTCGTCGTGGAGCTGAGTGGTGATCGGGCCGGTCATGTTTCTCTCCTCTTTGTTCTCCCGCGAAGGCGGGAGCCCAGGCCGCGGGCGCGGCGGTCGTATCTCTGGGCTCCTGCCTGCGCAGGAGCACGGCGGGGGTCAGGTCAGTGCACTGTAAATCAACGTCTTCAGCTCGCGGCGGATCGGGTAGAGGCTGGACGGCGAGACTTGCGTCATGAACACCATGTGCAACTGCTCCACGGGATCGATGAAGAAGGCGGTCGAGAACATCCCGCCCCAATAATATTCGCCGACCGAGCCGGGGATCATCGAGCGCGCGACGTCCACGTTGACCGCGAAGCCGAGCCCGAAGCCGGTGCCTGCGTTGGCGGCCTCGCTGAACAGCGACTTGGACATTTTCGACAGATCCGATCCGCCGGGAAGGTGGTTCATCGTCATCAGGTCGATCGTCTTGCGCCCGAGGATGCGGACGCCTTCGAGCGCGCCACCGCCCAGCAGCATCGTGCAGAAGCGGTGATAATCGAGCGCGGTCGAGACGAGCCCGCCGCCACCGGAGACCAGCTTCGGCACGCGGCTCCAGGCGCTTGCGGCGCCGCGATCGTAGAGGATGCGGCCCTTGTCGGGGACGAATGTGTAGCAGTCGGTGAGGCGGTCGATCTTGTCGTCGGGTACGTGGAAGAAGGTGTCGTCCATCCCGAGCGGCGCAAAGATGCGGTCGCGGAAGAAGGTTTCGAGCGGCATCCCCGATACGCGCTGGACGACCGCGCCGAGCACGTCGGTCGCGACCGAGTAGTTCCACGCGTCGCCCGGCGAGAATTCTAGCGGCAGTTTCGCCAGCGCGGCGATGAAGCCATCGAGGTCGTGGTTGCCGTGCCAGCTTTCCAGCCGCAGTTCGCGGTGCGCGGCGTCGACATTGGAGCGGTTCTGGAAGCCGTAGGTGAGGCCCGCTGTGTGGCGCAGCAGGTCGATCATCCGCATCGGCTCGGCGGTCGGGCGGTTCTGGAACGGCACGCCGCCACCGCCGCCGGCATAGACGCCAACCCCTTTGAACTCGGGGAGGACGTGGTGGACTGGCATGTCGAGCGCGACGCGGCCTTCCTCCACCAGCATCATGAATGCGACCGAGGTGACCGGCTTGGTCATGCTCGCGATGCGGAACAGCGAGCGTTCGTCGATCTGCGCTGCTTCGCCGTCGCGGGCCGAGCCGAGGGAGGAAAAGTGCGCGATCTCGCCGGCTTGGGCGATCAGGATCTGCGCGTGCGGGAGTTTGCCGGTGTCGAGATAGCGTTCCTGCAGGAATGCATCGATCCGGGCGAGGCGGCGCGCGTCGAATCGGCCGGTTACGGGTGACGCGATGTTCATCTCGGCTTCCATACCCCCCATTCGAAACGCTTGCCACCCTATTGCCTTGAGTGGCGCGCAAATCAACACTAACCTGCATGAAACAGCATCGCGCGGCAAACCCGACCTTCAACTTCGGGTAAGCGCGCCGTCAGGAGAGAGTCGTCTTGGATATGCAACCGCTTGTCGCGCTCGACCCGGCCTGGCCCCGGATGACGCTCGCCGATGTCACCGCCGCGCTGACCGCTGCAGGGACGAAGTTCGAGATGGAGACGGTCGACGTCGAGGGTGTGCCGACTCGCGTGTGGAAACATGCGCCGCCGTCGCTCGGCTGGCTCGCGGCGGCGTCGCGGGCGCATGGGGCGCGGGTGTTCACGGTCTATGAGGACGAGCGGGTTACGTATGACGCCAATGCGCGCGCGGTGGCGGCGTTGGCGCAGGCGTTGCTTGCGCGCGGGGTGGCGAAGGGGGACCGGATCGGGCTGGCGATGCGCAATCTGCCGGAGTGGCCGGTGATCTTCTTTGCCGCCGCGAGCGTGGGGGCGATCGTCGTGCCGCTCAACGCGTGGTGGACTGCGGGCGAGCTCGCGTACGGGATTACCGATTCGGGGTGCCGGATGCTGTTCGTCGATGACGAGCGGTATCGGCGGCTGGTCGAGCATGCCGCGGATTTCCCGGCGCTGGAGACGATGGTCGTGGCGCGCGCCTCGGCGCCGCTTGGCAGGAAGGCCGCGCGGTTGGAGGATCTGATCGGCACGCCGCACGCTTATGCCGCGCTTCCGGAGCCGGTTTGGCCGGAGGTGGCGGTCGCTCCGGATGATCCCGCGACGATCTTCTACACCAGCGGCACGACCGGCGCGCCAAAGGGGGCGCTGGGGTCGCATCGCAATCTGACGACCAACATCCTGTCGGCGGCTTATTCCTCCGCGCGCGCGAGCTTGCGGCGGGGGGAGGCCCCGCCCGAGCCTACGCCGAAGACGCTGCTGATGGTGATCCCGTTGTTCCACGTCACCGCCTGCTCGGCGACGATGATGGGGTCGATCGCGGCGGGGAACACGCTCGTCTTCATGCGCAAGTGGGACACCGTCCGCGCGATGGAGCTTATCGAGACCGAGCGGGTGCATCTGACCGGGGGCGTGCCGACGATCGCGTGGCAGATCCTCGAACATCCCGATCGCGCGCGCTACGATCTCTCCTCGCTCGAGGCGATCGCTTATGGCGGCGCGCCGTCCGCGCCCGAGCTGGTCAAGCGGATCTATACCGAATTCGGCGCGCTGCCCGGCAACGGCTGGGGGATGACCGAGACGATGGCGACCGTCACCAGCCATGCGGGCGAGGATTATCTCAACCGCCCGACCAGCGCGGGGCCGCCGGTCGCGGTCGCGGATCTCCGGATCATGGACGAAGCGGGCGAGCAGGAACTGCCCACGGGCGAGGTCGGTGAATTGTGGGCGCGCGGGGCGATGATCGTGAAGGGCTATTGGAACAAGCCCGAAGCGACCGCCGAGACCTTCGTCGACGGTTGGGTACGCACCGGCGATCTTGCGCGCGTCGACGACGAGGGGTTCGTCTATATCGTCGACCGCGCCAAGGACATGATCATCCGCGGCGGCGAGAACATCTATTCGTCCGAGGTCGAGAACGTCCTCTACGCGCACCCGGCGGTCACCGATTGCGCGCTGATCGGCGTGCCGCACCGCACATTGGGCGAGGAACCCGTCGCGGTGGTCCATCTCGCACCCGGCAAGACCGCAAGCGAGGCGGAGTTGCAGCAATGGGTCAAGGATCGGCTCGCGATCTTCAAGACGCCGGTGGCGATCCGCTTCGTCCCCGAGACGCTGCCGCGCAACGCCAATGGCAAGATCCTCAAGAAGGACCTGAAGACGTTGTTCGCCGACCGGTTCGAGGCGGCGGCCTGACCCTACGGCAGGGGTAGGCGAAGCACGCGCCCCACAGTATCGGGCAGCATGCCGCTGCGTTCCCGTCTCATCCTTCCGCTGGCGCGCCTGCGCCGGGGGATCCGCGCCAGCGAATTCGCGCTGATCGCGCTGGCCGTCGTGATCGGCGCGTCGGCGGGGCTCGGGACGGTCATTCTCGGCGCGCTCGCGCGGACGTTGCAGCACTGGATGTTCGCGCTGCCGACCGGGCAGCGGTTGAGCGCGACCGATTCACTCAGCTGGGCGCAGCTCGCGATGCTGCCGGTCGGGGGCGCGGTGCTGTCGATCTTTTCCTGGGGGGTGCGCAGCAAGCGGCGGCGGATGGTCGACGCGGTCGAGGCCAATGCGTTGCACGGCGGGCGGATGGCAGTGCCCGACAGCCTGGTCGTGGCGGGGCAGACGGTGATCTCGAACGGGTTCGGCGCCTCGGTCGGTCTCGAAGCGGCTTATGCGCAAATCGGCAGCGTGGTCGCGTCGGTGGCCGGGGCGGCGCTGCAATTGCGGCGCAGCGACCTGCGCAATCTCGTCGGCGCGGGGGCAGGCGCATCGATCGCCGCCGCGTTCGGCGCGCCGCTGGCGGGGGCGTTCTATGCGTTCGAGATCGTGATCGGCGCGTACACGCCCTCCGCCATCGCACCAATCGCGGCGGCGGCGATTTCGGCGGTGTTCGTTTCGCAGCTCTTCGGCGCGCAACCCTATGTCATCGACACGGTCGCGCTGTTTCCGTCCGAATCGCATCATTACCTTCTGTTTGCGGGGCTTGGCGGGCTGTGCGCGATCCTCGGGATCGGGTTGATGCGGCTCGTCGCGATCGTCGAGCAGGGATCGCGGACAATGCCGCTGCCCGACTCGATGCGCCCGATCCTCGGCGGCGCATTGCTGATGCCGATCGCCTTCTGGTCGCCGCAAGTGCTGTCGTCGGGACACGGCGCGCTCCACATGGATATCGCGGTCGGCGCATCGCTTGGTTTCGTGGCGCTGGTGTTTCTCGCCAAGGCATCCGCGTCGGTCGTGTCGCTCGGGTTCGGCTTCCGCGGCGGATTGTTTTTCGCGTCGCTGTTTCTGGGAACGTTGATCGGGCATTTGTTCGCGGGGGTGCTCGCGCTGATCGCCGGCTATCAGGTGGTCGAACCGCACGACGCCGCGATGGTCGGGATGGCGGCGCTGGCGGTGGCCGTCGTCGGTGGCCCGATGACGATGGCGATGCTGGTGCTGGAAGCGACGCAGGACTTTGCGCTGACCGGCGCGGTGCTGGCGGCGGCGCTGGTGTCGTCGACGATCGTGCGCGAGACGTTCGGCTATTCCTTCTCGACCTGGCGGCTGCATCTGCGCGGTGAGACGATCAAAAGCGCGCGCGACATCGGCTGGATCCGCGCGCTGACGGTGGGCAAGATGATGCGGCGCGAGACGCGTGCGACCGATTGCGAGATCAGCATCCGGGAATTTCGCCAGCGTTTCCCGCTCGGCTCCGCAAGCCGCGTAGTGTTGATCAACGCTACGCAACATTATGCCGGCATCGTCCAGACGCCGGTGGCCTATGCCGATGGTCTGGACCCCGATGCCGGCGTCGGCACGATTGCGATCAACGCGGAGGCGGCGCTTTCGGTCGATATGGACATCGTCACCGTGATGAAACGCTTCGACGCCTCGGGTGCTGACGAACTGGCGGTTCTCGATTCGGATCGCCACGTGGTTGGCATCCTGTCCGAATCCTATGTCCGGCGACGCTATGCGGAAGAGCTTGAGAAGGCCCAGAACGACTTGTTCGGCGAACGTTAGGCGTGTGAATTATATTGCTTAACCGGGGCAGGTTGTAGATCCGGGGCACATGATCCTCGTCATCGTCCACCATGTACGGTGGCATGACGGGTAAGACGCTGCGCGGGTGTGTCGCGGAGCTTTGTTGCTGACGTGTATGTCAGAGTGGTGGAGTAAAGCGTGAGTATCGTAGAGCGTATTCGCAAGCTGAGTGAAGCCCACACCCGTCTGATCGCGCTGAGCATCATCGCAATGGGCGTGCTCGAACGGCTCGTCTGGCTGCATCAGCACCCCGACACTAAAAACGGGTTGGCCGAGGCGTATAACGTCGCGGCGTCGTTCGCGCGCGACGGAACCATCGCGGATACATTTCGCAGAGGCAGCGGCCTTTCCACGCATTTCACGCCGGTCCTGCCGACCATAGCCGGATATGTCTATCGGACCTTCGGGCTTCAGACGTTTGCGGCGCAAGCGATCCTGACGACGCTGGCGCTGGGAACGGTGCTGCTGAGCGGGTATGTTCTGTTTCTCGTTTTCGAACGCTTGGGGATGCCGGTCGTCTGGCGGTTGATCGCGCTGGGCATCTTCAGCCTCCTTCCGCTCTTCCCGTATCTCGAGACGGTCATGTTCCAGATCTGGGAAGGTGGCCTGGCATGTTTGTTGAGCGCGTGGGTGTTGCTGCGTCTGCTCGACGCCGATCGGTCGCACGACGCGGGAATGCGACCCTGGATCGGCACGAGCTTCATTGCGTCGTTCCTGTTCTTCCTCAACCCCCCGTCGGGATTGGCGTGTTTCGTCATGATGGGGTTCTGGCTGTT
Source organism: Sphingomonas sp. PvP055 (assembly GCF_040546365.1). Classification (NCBI taxonomy): domain Bacteria; kingdom Pseudomonadati; phylum Pseudomonadota; class Alphaproteobacteria; order Sphingomonadales; family Sphingomonadaceae; genus Sphingomonas; species Sphingomonas sp. PvP055. The sequence continues at coordinate 2,663,471 of NZ_JBEPNS010000001.1, read as the reverse complement.
GCGGCGGCGCCCGTTGCGGACGTGGCCCGGTCATGCGGCGTGGGGCGCGCTTGCACTGGCGCTCGTTCTGGCACCGTGGACGATCCGCAACTATGAGGCGTTCGGACAATTCATCCCGTTGCGCAGCAACATGGGGCTCGAACTCGCGCTCGCCAATCATCCGGCCGCGGTGAGCGGCAAGGATGCGCGGCAGGTGTTCGAGACACGCCTCAATACGATCCACCCGCAGACCAGTCAGGCTGCGTTCGACCGGATGGAGGCGATGGGCGGCGAACGCGTGTATGCCAAACGGTTGGGCGACGAGACGAAGCAGTGGATCGCCCACAACCCGGGCGCGTTTGCTACGCTGTCGCTCCGGCATCTCGTTCAATTCTATTTCCCGCCACGCTGGCAGTGGGAATTGAACCAGGGTGGCAACAGCGCGACGGGCGTGAAGCAGGCGCTGACCTGGCTGTTCGCGGGGATCGGGCTGTTGGGCGCGGTGTTGGGCGTCTTGGTCTGGCGGGGGCTGTTCTTTTACCCGGCGACGCTGATCATCGTTCCGGCGCTTCCCTACATGGTCGTCCAGCCGATCCTGCGGTACCACTATCTGATCTACGGGATCACGCTGTTCTTGGGGGTCGAGGTGGTTCGGCGTTGTATCGCCGCCATGGTTCCAAGCCGCGCATCCGCCGCTTAGGGCTTCGCGCCGTCAGGCCTGGCGGAGACCAAAGGCCGGACTGGTCGAGGAGGATGGCACCACCGCTTCGACCAGATCATAGAAGGGCGGAGGGTACCCACACCGGCGCTCTCCGTCGCGGCAAATTCAGCGGCGATTGCCCGGTGCCGGATAGGAAAGATACGCCAACCGCCGGACTTCGAGGCGTCCACGAACGACCGTATCGAGGATCAGTCCGGTGAAGACGTTGAGCGCGGCGAGCGTCACCAGTCCGGTGATCATGATGAACGTCGGGAAGCGCGGGACCAGGCCCGTGTTCGCATAGGTGATCGCCAGCGGCACCGACAGGATCGCCGCGAGCAGCAGGAATACCGCCCCGATCGCCCCGAAGAACAGTACCGGGCGTTCGATCCGGTACAGCGCAAGGATCGTGCGCAGGATGCGCCAGCCGTCGCGATAGGTCGACAGCTTCGAGGTCGAACCCTCGGGGCGCGCATAATAGGGCGTTTCGATCTCGGCGACGGGCATCTTGAGCTCGAGCGCGTGGACGCTGATCTCGGTCTCGATCTCGAACCCGGCCGACAGCGACGGGAAGCTCTTGGTGAAGCGGCGCGAGAAGACGCGATACCCGGACAGGATGTCGGTGAACGACCGACCGAACAGCTTGGCCAGCATCCCGGTCAGCAACGCATTGCCGAAGCGATGCCCGCGGCGGTACGATTCCTGGACTTCGCTGATGCGCGAACCGACGATCATGTCGAGCTGTTCCTCGACCAGACGCGCGATCAGCGCGGGGGCGGATGCGGCGTCATACGTCGCGTCGCCGTCGGCCATGATGTAGATGTCCGCGTCGATATCGGCGAACATCCGGCGGACGACCGCGCCCTTGCCCTGGATGCGTTCGCGGCGAACGATCGCGCCGGCGGCACGGGCCACTTCGACGGTACGATCCTTGCTGTTATTGTCGTAAACGTAGATTGTCGCGTCAGGCAACGCCGCGCGGAAGCCCGCGACGGTCTGCGCGATCGCGGCTTCTTCGTTGTAACATGGCAATAGCACGGCGATCGACGGCGCGGTCATTGATGATTCCCTCAACTCTGTCTGGATACCCCGCGTCAGGGTTTTCCGAGTCGGGCGATAGCTCGTGCCGCCGGATGTTACTACCTTTACGGTAACAAATTACGGCTGGCGCGGCGGAGACGCACGTATCCTTTTGGCACGGACGGGCTTCAGCGGCCTTTCGCGCCGATATCTTCGGCCAGTTCCTCGGAGCGCCGCTTGAGCTTGATTGCCTCGTCGATCAGCTCGGCGGCGTGGCTGGTGTCGCGTTCGCGAACCGCGAAGGTGACGCAATTCATCGCTTCCTTGTGCAATCGCGAGGCGCGGGACTGGGATCGGTCAGGTTTGGCGGGCATTGGTCTTCAAATACAAAAGGGGAGGCAATGCTTAAAAAAAGCGTCAGCCGGTCAATAGGTTCCAACTCAGCGGGTCGGATCGGGGGGGCGCTGTGACATGGCGCTCACGCCTGTGCCTGTGCAGCTTTATACCTTAACGCCTCAGGGGCATACCGTCGATTGCGCAACGGCGGAATGGCGCTACGGTCTCCGGCATGGCGGACCCTAACGATATCCCGACTGGTGCCTTCGGGCTGGCACCTTCCGGTGGCGACATTGAAGACGAGGCGCGTGTAGCGTTGAGACGAGACCGGCTGTTGGCGGCGTTGACGCTGACCGCAGGCGTTGGCCTGGCGATGGCGATGCCGTTCGCGCTCAAGGCCGGCGCGGAGTTCTTCCTGCCGACCACCACCGCGCTGGTGATCGCGGTGGCGCTGGTGCCCGTGCTGGAATGGCTCGAGCGGCGGCGGGTGCCGTCGGCACTGGCGGCGCTGACGTGCGTGTTGCTGTTCCTCGTCGCGGCGAACGTCGCGCTGGCGGCGATCGTCGTGCCCGCGACCGAATTCTTCCGCCGCCTGCCGGAGCGGATCGACCGGATTCAGATGAACATCGCGCCGCTGATCGACCTGTATTCGAGCCTCGAGAAATATCTCAATCGCACGGTACAGCATCTGGCGGCGTCGGGCCCGGTCAAATCTCCCCAGACCGCCGCCGTGTCCCCGCCGAGCTCGATCCTCGAGCTTGCCGCCACCTCCGCGCCGTCGGTGATCGTCCAGGTGTTCTTCGGGGTGCTGGTGGTGTTCTTCTTCCTCTCGGGCTGGACGCGGATGCGCAAGCGCACGATCACCAGCCGCGCAAGCTTCGGCGGCGCGATGGCGACCGCGCGGGTGATCCAGAGCGTGGTGGACGATACCTCGGCGTATCTCGGCACGATCACGATCATCAACTTCATGCTGGGCGTCGCGATTGCGGGCGTGTTGTACGTGATGGGGATGCCGTATCCGCTGATGTGGGGCGGGATCGTCGCGCTGCTCAACTACGTGCCGTATTTCGGGCCGATCGCGGCGGCGGGGTTGCTTGCGCTGGGCGGCTTGATGACGTTCCACGACATCTGGGTCGCGTTGCTGCCCGCGTTCATCATGATCGGCTTCCACGTCGTCGAGGCGAATGCGATCACGCCGCTGATCGTCGGGCATCGGCTGACGATCAACCCGATCCTGATTCTCGTCTCGATCAGTTTCTGGTCGTGGGTGTGGGGGACCGCGGGGACGCTGCTGGCGGTGCCGCTGCTGATTATCCTGCAGACCGTGGTGCGCGCGGCGGGCAAACCCGACATCGCCGGATTCTTGTTTGAACACGGCACGTTGACGCAACAGCGACGCGGAAGTTTCGCGCCATCGAGCGAGGAAGCAGAAACGGGTGTTGACAGGGTAGGGGGTGTCGCTTAACAGCCGCGCCTCACGCTTCTCAAGCGGGTGTAGCTCAGTTGGTTAGAGCGCCGGCCTGTCACGCCGGAGGTCGCGGGTTCGAGTCCCGTCACTCGCGCCATCCTTTCCCTGTTCGGGGATCGGTATGGTTGCGAAGCGCGTCATGATCCGGTTCATCGGGCCCTCGGGTTCGATCTGCGCGGGTGTAGCTCAGTTGGTTAGAGCGCCGGCCTGTCACGCCGGAGGTCGCGGGTTCGAGTCCCGTCACTCGCGCCATTCCTTCCACCCCAGCGGTGCGGGAATGGCGCTTCGAGGTCCGGCTCGGTCAGCCCCAGCGGCCCGTTTCCATCCAGACCAGCATCCGCCTGAGCGGCAGCACCCAGATCCACGCGATTCCGGCGACGAGATAATAGACCGCCTGCAATAGCGGGTGCCATCCGCCGACCACGGCGGACAGGCTTGCGGCGAGCACGCACCAGATCGTCACCGCAGCCAGGATGACGAGCATCCCGACGGGTTTGCGCCAGCTGGGGGTCATGGTTTGGAACTCATCGGCAAGGGGATCCACGCGGTTTCGGTGATGACGGCGTGGAGCGGCATGTCCCACGCATCGGTCGGCAGGGTTTCGACCTGCTGGACGCTCCACGCAACCCCGATCCGCTTGGCGTCGGGAAACTGCGCGAAGGCGCGATCGTAATAGCCCGCCCCCTGGCCGAGCCGATCGAGCTTGGCGTCGAACGCGAGCAAGGGGGTGAGGATGATGTCGGGCGCGAGGACTTGCGACTCACCGTGCGGCTGACGGAGACCTAAGGGGCCGCGATGGAGCGTCTCGTCGTCGTTCCAGCGCAGGAAGCGCATCGGCTGGTCTCGGCTGGTGACATGCGGCAGGGCGATCGCGCATCCCGCCGCTCGCGCCGCCTGGACGAGCGTAGCGGGGTCTGCCTCGCTGCCGACCGGGACATAGGCGCTGACGGTGAGGCCGGGCTTCAGCAGGGCGCGGAATGGCGCTGGCGCGGCGATGTCGGGTGCGCCTCCGGCAACGAAAGCGTCGCGGGCGGCGCGGATGCGAGCGCGCAGCACGGGTTTGTCGGTTGGGGGCATGGAGGGTTCGGTCATACGCGCCGCAATACGCCCAAGCGGTGCCGCGCGCACTGCCGCTTTACCGTCACCCGGCGAGGTGGTGTGCGTACCGCTCGCCGAGCGCGCCCGAGATGGCGCGGCGGGGCATGAAAGCGAAACGGAGGCGGGGTGGCGGGACCGCCGTGGCCGTGTGCCGGGTTATCCTCTGACGCACGGTACGTCAGGTGGGGATCATGTGCGTCGGGCCAGGGCCCGGGCAGGGACAACCCCCTTGGATGAAGAATAGCCTCAGGGATAATAAAGGCTCGTACCGGGCAGTGCCCGCCATGAATGGATATAGGCGCTTCCGCCTTATTGCTCAAGGCGGTCCGCGAGCAATTCGAGCTGCTCCGCGACCAGCCCCAACAGGACCACGTCGCTACTGATCACGGGCGCGACCGCGGGGCGGCGATTCGCTTCGTCGAGCGCGTCGGCGAGCATCAGCGCGATGAACAGCATGGTGCGTTCGCCGCTCAACCCGGCGGAGGCGCGCTCGGCCATTTCATATTTGTCCGCCAGCATCGCACCGAGGCGGCGAAGATGGTCTTCCTGTCCGTCCGGACAAGCGACGGTGTGGCGGCGCGTGCCGATCGTGAGCGTGATCTCGGCCATCAGGCGTCTCCCCCCTCGTCGACGTTGGTATCTGGATCTGTCTCGGTCTCGTCCGCGGTGGCGGCGTCCGCCGCCGCCAGGACCGTATCGAGCGTGGCGACCGTTTGGGTCATCCGGTCGCGCAGCGCATGATGCCGCTGCTCCATCCTGCTCAATGCGTCGGCGCGTTTCTGCGTCGCGATCTCGATCCGCGTAAGTGCGTCCTCGATCCGATCGACCATGATCTTCTGCGCGTCTTCGGGCGAAAGCGCAGCCGACGCCGTCGGCGCTGCCGAGGGCGCAGGGGGGGAAGCGGTACGATCGGACGCGACTGCTGGGGGTGCCTGGGTGGCGGTGGGGTCTGCCATCGTCGCGAGATAGCATGGCTCCGCCGCGCTACAAGGCGCATTTGTGACGGGATTGCGTCATGCCGGGCGGTTGACGCGCCCGCCCGCGCCCCGCAAAGACGCGCACGTCCCATAGGAGTCGGCGCAGCGGACATGCCGCGCCGCGCATGAGCTTGAGGAGCGCATTACGATGACGGTCAAGGTAGCGATCAACGGTTTCGGGCGTATCGGTCGCCTCGTCGCGCGCGCCATTCTCGAGCGTGCCGACAGCGGGCTCGAGCTCGTCACGATCAACGATCTCGCCGACGCCAAGTCGAACGCGTGGCTGTTCAGCCGCGATTCGGTCCATGGCCGCTATCCGGGTGAGGTCTCGGCCGAGGGCAACGACCTGGTCGTCGACGGCAAGCGCATCCGCGTCACCGCCGAGCGGGACCCCGCCAATCTGCCCCATGCCGAGCAAGGCATCGACATCGTGCTCGAATGCACCGGCTTCTTCACCGATCGCGAGAGCTGCCAGAAGCATCTCGACGCGGGCGCCAAGCGCGTGCTGATCTCGGCACCGGGCAAGGGCGTCGACCTGACGGTCGTCTACGGCGTCAACCACGACAAGCTCGAAGCCGGGCACACGATCGTCTCGAACGCATCGTGCACGACCAACTGCCTCGCGCCCGTTGCCAAAGTTCTGAACGACGCGATCGGGATCGAGCGCGGACTGATGACGACGGTCCATGCCTATACCAACGACCAGAAGATCCTCGACCAGATCCACCCCGATCTGCGGCGCGCGCGTGCCGCCGCGATGTCGATGATCCCGACCACCACCGGTGCCGCGCGTGCGGTCGGTGAAGTTTTGCCCGAACTCAAGGGCAAGCTCGACGGATCGGCGATCCGCGTGCCGGTTCCCGATGGCAGCCTGATCGACCTGACCTTCATGCCGTCGCGCGAGACGACCAAGGAAGAGGTCAACGCGATCCTCAAGGCGGCCTCCGAAAGCGGTCCGCTCAAGGGCGTGCTGGTGTTCTCGGACGAGCCGCTCGTTTCGATCGACATCGTCCATACGCCCGCCTCGTCGACGATCGACAGCCTGGAGACCGCGGTGATGGACGGCAAGCTCGTCCGCGTCGTCAGCTGGTACGACAATGAGTGGGGCTTCTCGAACCGCATGGTCGACACCGCGGGGGCGATGGGCAAGTTCCTCTGATGGGAACCCTGGCGGGGATCGCTCGCCACGGCCGGCCCAAGGGACCGATGGAGACGATCGACCACGTCGAGGTGACGTTGGACGGTGGTCTCCACGGCGACTTTCGCGGGACGGTCAAGCCCGGCGGGAAGGGGCGGCGTCAGGTGACGCTGCTCGAACGCGGCGACTGGGACGCCGCGATGGCCGAGGTCGGGCACAGCCTGCCGTGGCAGGAACGCCGCGCCAACCTGCTGGTCGACGGGCTCGACCTGCCGCAGGTTCCCGGCGCGCGCTTGCGCATTGGTGACACGGTCGAACTGATGATCACGCGCGAGACCGATCCGTGCGAGCGGATGGAAGCGCTCGCACCCGGTTTGCGCGCGGCGATGATGATCGACTGGCGCGGCGGCGTATGCTCGCGCGTCCTGGTCGGCGGGACGATCCGCGTCGGCGATCCGATTATACTTATCGAGGAGTGACGACATGACACGGGCCTTCAAGACGCTGGACGATATCGGCGATGTTCGGGGCAAGCGCGTGCTGGTGCGCGAGGATCTCAACGTGCCGATGCAGGACGGGGCGGTCAGCGACGACACGCGGCTGCGCTCCACGCTGCCGACCGTCACCGAACTGGCGGACAAGGGCGCGATCGTCCTGATCCTTGCGCATTTCGGGCGACCCAAGGGCAATCCTTCCGCCGAGCTGTCGCTCAAGCAGCTGGTCGAGCCTTATGCCAATGTGCTCGGGCGGCCGGTTACCTATGTCGACTGGGAAGGCGATGCGGCGGCGGTTGCAGCACTCGCGCCGGGTGATGTCGCGATCCTCGAGAATACGCGTTTCTTCAGTGGCGAAGAGAAGAACGATCCGGCCACGGTCGATCGGTTCGCATCGCTTGGCGATCTGTACGTCAACGACGCCTTCTCGGCCGCACACCGCGCCCACGCATCGACCGAGGGTCTGGCGCACAAGCTGCCCGCGTTTGCTGGGCGCGCGATGGAGGCTGAACTCGACGCGCTCGACAAGGCACTCGGCAATCCCGAGCATCCGGTTGCGGCGGTCGTCGGCGGGGCGAAGGTCTCGACTAAGCTCGACGTGCTCAAGCATCTCGTGACTAAGGTCGACCACCTCATCATCGGCGGCGGGATGGCGAACACCTTCCTCGCGGCGCGGGGCGTGAACGTCGGCAAGTCGCTGTGCGAGCATGAGCTGACCGGTACGGCGGACGAGATCTTCGCCGCGGCGGACGGTGCGAACTGCACGATCCATCTGCCGTATGACGTGGTGGTGGCGAAGGAATTCCGCGCCAACCCGCCGATCCGGACGGTCAACGTGCACGAGGTCGCGGCGGACGAGATGATCCTCGACGTCGGTCCGGCGGCGACCGAGGCGCTGGCCGACGTGCTCAAGAATTGTCGGACGCTGGTGTGGAACGGCCCGCTCGGCGCGTTCGAGACGCCGCCGTTCGACACCGCGACGGTCGCGCTGGCGAAGACTGCTGCGGCCTTGACCAAGAGCGGATCGCTCGTGTCGGTTGCGGGGGGCGGCGATACCGTCGCCGCGCTCAACCAGGCGGGCGTGGCGGAAGACTTCACCTTCGTCTCGACCGCGGGCGGCGCGTTTCTGGAATGGATGGAAGGCAAGGACCTTCCGGGCGTCGCGGCGCTAGCGCGCGGCTAAGCTTTCGGCATCTGTGAACGATTTCTTCTCTCCCGCGAAAGCGGGAGTTTTGCAAAACCGTCCGTCATCCTGAACTCGTTTCAGGATCCAGCCCTCCACAAGTCCTGACTAGGCCTGTCGCGCGGTGGATGCTGAAACGAGTTCAGCATGACGGAAGCCTTTGGGGCGCGGGGTGGCGATCAAACCTCGGATTGCCTCTATGCAGAGGTCTCGCATCGCAGGATCACGGCTACGTCAGGCGGGCTTCAGCCGCGCCTGGATCTCCTGAATCCGCGCGGCCTGCTTTTGCAACGCGGCCTGCGCCTTCTGCCGCAAGGTCGCGATCGCGGGATAGTCGGGCTTGCCCGCCGCTGCACGGGTCAGCGCCAACTCATCCAGATCGGTAATCGCGGACGACGTCGTCGCGCGGAGCCCGTCGAGCTGCCCTAGTGCCGTCTGCGCGGCGATCCAGCGGTCGCTGCCGACCGCATCCCCCTGCGCGGCCTTGGCGTTGCGGTCGGCGTCGTCGGCGGCGGCATCGAACGTCTTGGCGGCGGTATCGATCGCCTTCTCCAGATCGACCAGCGTCGCATCGGTCGCGGGCTCGGTCTCGACGATCATGACCGGCGCGACCGGCTCGGCATCGCTGCGCGATTCGATCGCTCGGGGCAGGAGCGAGGGGAATTCGGCGGACCGCGGTGTGGTGCACCCGCCCGTCACAAGGAGGAACGCCACGACGAGGCGGCTGGGATTTGCACGGTAGGTCATCTGCATTCGCTCTATGCCGATGGCTCCGCCCGCGCAACGTTCGAGGATCGGCACAAAAAATTGCCGCAACGCGGAAAAGGTCTTGCGCCCCCCGAACGGCCCGGCTAACAGCGCGTCTCCAGGCACCCATAGCTCAGCTGGATAGAGCATCAGACTACGAATCTGAGGGTCGGGCGTTCGAATCGCTCTGGGTGCACCATCTATTTCCGCGGGAGCGGGCAGGGGCCGGAACAGCAATGTTCCGGCCCTTTTTGCGTCTAGGCGCAAGGGTTTGCCGCGTTCCTGCGGAGGCAGGAACTCAGAGTGGCGTATGTCACCCGAGCGTTGTTCGGCTGGACCCTGGGCTCCTGCCTTCGCAGGAGCGCTGCAACGCTCAACAGCGCCGGAGACGGCCGCTTAGGCGCTCGCCTTGGCAACCTCGGCCAGCACGCGCTCGGCATATTCGGGGCGGCAGATCAGCACGTCGGGCAATAGCGGATCGCGGCAGTTATACACCAGGTCGCTGCCGTCGATGCGCGACGTGTGCAGTCCGGCGGCACGGGCGACCGCGACGGGAGCGCAATTGTCCCATTCATATTGTCCGCCCGCGTGGAGGTAGATTTCGGCGCGACCCTCGACCACCGCCATCGCCTTGGCGCCGGCGGACCCCATCGGGATCAGCTCCGCGCCGATCGCGGTGGCGACCGCGTTGACGATCGGATGCGCGCGGCTGCGGCTGACGACCATCCGCGGATGTGACGGGGCGGCGTCCCATTGCGGCGGTACGTCGTCCGACACGAAGACGCGTTCCGCCGCGGGCAAGGCGACTGCACCGACGGCGGGCACGCTGTCGATCGACAGGCCGATGTGCACCGCCCAATCGTCGCGCCGTTCGCGAAACTCGCGCGTGCCGTCGAGCGGATCGACGACCCATACGCGGCGTTGTGCGCAGCGCAGCCCGTCATCGGCGGATTCTTCGGACAGGATGAAGTCGTCGGGGCGCGCCGCGCGCAACAGATCGAGGATCAGCTCATTGGCTTCGGCATCCCCGCGCGGCCCCAAGTCCACGTCCGCGCACGCCCCCGCCTTGCACAGGTCGCGCAACAACACCGCTGCGGCGAGCGCGACGCTGCGCGCAACCTGCGCGTCGGTTTGATCGGTGGTGTTCAAAGATCGGGGCTCCACACACCGAGGATATGTTCGACGATTCGCTCGGCCGCAGCTTCTGGGCTCTCGCGGGTGGTGTCGATCCGGATATTGGGATGCTCCGGCGCTTCATACGGGCTGCTGATCCCGGTGAAGTTGGCGATCTCCCCGCTGCGCGCCTTGGCGTACAACCCTTTCACGTCGCGCGCTTCCGCTTCCGCCAGCGGCGTATCGACGAAGATTTCGACGAATTCGCCCGGGAGCATCGCGCGCACCATCTCGCGCTCGGCGCGGAACGGCGAGATGAACGCGGTCAGCACGATCAGCCCCGCATCGGTCATCAACCGCGCGACCTCGCCGATCCGGCGAATGTTCTCGACCCGGTCGGCGTCGGTGAAGCCGAGATCCTTGTTGAGCCCGTGGCGGACATTGTCGCCGTCGAGCAGGAAGCTGTGGCGACCGAGCGCGTAGAGCTTCTTCTCGACCAGATTGGCGATCGTCGACTTGCCCGAGCCCGACAGGCCGGTGAACCACAGCAGTCGCGGCGTCTGGCCCTTCTGCTGCGCGTGCGCTTCACGCGTGACGTCGATCGCCTGCCAGTGGACGTTCTGCGCGCGGCGCAGCGAGAAGCTCAGTAGCCCGGCGGCGACGGTCGCGTTGGTGGTGCGGTCGATCAGGATGAACCCGCCCAGGTCCGCGCCATCCTCGAACGGTTCGAACACCAGCGGGCGATCGGTATAGACCTCGGCGACACCGATATCGTTGAGGCCGAGCGTCTTGACCGAAAGTTCGGCCATCGTGTTGACGTCGATCGCGTGGCGCGGCTCCTGCACCGTCGCGCCGACGGTCTGCGTGCCGAGCTTGAGCCAGTAGCTGCGTCCCGGCAGCAGCGCGGTTTCGCCGAGCCATACGAGCGTCGCCTGGAACTGGTCGGCGACCTGCGGCGGCGCGTCTGCGGTGGCGAGAACGTCGCCGCGCGAACAGTCGATCTCGTCCGCGAGCGTCAGCGTGACCGACTGGCCTGCGACCGCCTCGGGCAGATCACCCCCCATCGTGACGATCCGCGCGACGCGCGAGGTGCGCCCGCTCGGCAGGACGCGGACGGGATCGCCGGGGCGGACGGTGCCGCTGGCGATCAGACCCGAGAAGCCGCGAAAGTCGAGGCTCGGGCGGTTGACCCATTGCACCGGCAAGCGGAACGCGCGCTGCTGCGCGGCATCGGTGCCGACGTCGACGGTTTCGAGATGGTCGATCAGCGTGGGGCCATCGTACCACGGCATCGCGGTCGATCCTGCCGCGATATTGTCGCCGCCGAGACCCGAGATCGGGATGGCAGTGAAATCCGCGATCCCGATCGAATCGGCGAACGTGCGATAGTCGGCGACGATCTGGTCGAACACGGCTTGATCGTAGCCGACCAGATCCATCTTGTTCACCGCGAGCACGACGTGGCGCAGCTTGAGCAGATGGACGAGGAAGCTGTGGCGGCGCGTCTGCGTCAATACGCCCTTGCGCGCGTCGATCAGGATGACGGCGGCGTCGGCGGTCGACGCGCCCGTCACCATGTTGCGGGTATATTGTTCGTGGCCGGGCGTATCCGCGACGATGAACTTGCGCCGCGCGGTCGAGAAGAAGCGATAGGCCACGTCGATCGTGATGCCCTGCTCGCGCTCGGCGGCGAGGCCGTCGACCAGCAACGCGAAATCGATGTTCTGCCCCTGCGTACCGACGCGCTTGCTGTCCGCCTCGAGCGCGGTGAGCTGGTCCGCGAAGATCGCGCGCGTGTCATAGAGCAGGCGGCCGATCAGCGTCGACTTGCCGTCGTCGACCGAACCGCAGGTGATGAAGCGCAGCAGCGACTTGCTCTGGTGCTGCGCGAGATAGGCGTGGATGTCCTCCGCGATGAGGGCGTCGGGCCGATACTCCCTCTCCCCATCGGGGAGCATCGGGTCGGTCATGCCCCCGGCATGACCTGAATGACGCGGGGCGTCATTCACCCGATGCTGGTAGGGGAGAGGGGCAGTATCGAGCGGTATCGCCTGCGGCAGCCCCTCTCCCCGGCCCTCTCCCCGGAGGGGAGAGGGAGAAGTCATGATCGTCCCCATCAGAAATACCCCTCCGCCTTCTTCTTTTCCATACTCGCGCTCTGGTCGTGGTCGATCGCGCGGCCCTGGCGTTCGCTCGTCGTGGTCAGGAGCATTTCCTGGATCACTTGCGTCAGGTCGGTCGCGTCGCTCTCGACCGCGCCGGTCAGCGGGTAGCAGCCGAGCGTGCGGAAGCGGATCGAGCGTTCGACCGGGACTTCGCCCGGCGCGAGCCGGAAGCGGTCGTCGTCGACCATCAGCAGCATCCCGTCGCGCTCGACCGTCGGGCGCGGGGCGGCGAGGTACAAGGGCACGATCTCGATCTGCTCGGCCAGAATATACTGCCAGATGTCGAGCTCGGTCCAGTTGGACAGCGGGAAGACGCGCATGCTCTCACCGCGTGCCTTGCGGGCATTGTAGAGCCGCCACAGTTCGGGGCGCTGCGCCTTCGGGTCCCAGCGTTGATGCGCGTTGCGGAAGCTGAAGATCCGCTCCTTCGCGCGGCTCTTTTCCTCGTCCCGGCGCGCGCCGCCGAACGCAGCGTCATAGCCGCCCGCGGTCAGCGCCTGTTTCAGCCCCTCGGTCTTCCACAGATCGGTGTGGAGGCTGCCGTGATCGAACGGGTTGATTCCCTGCGCCTCGGCGTCGGGGTTCTTGTGGACGATCAGCTCCATCCCCGCGTCGGCAGCGGCGCGATCGCGCAGCGCGTACATCGCGCGGAACTTCCACGTCGTGTCGACGTGGAGCAGCGGGAAGGGGGGCGTGCCGGGAAAGAACGCCTTTTTGGCGAGATGAAGCATCACCGCCGAATCCTTGCCGACCGAATAGAGCATCACCGGCCGTTCGGCCTCGGCGACGACTTCGCGCAGGATGTGGATGCTCTCGGCTTCGAGGCGCTGCAAGTGAGTGAGCGAAACGGTCATGGCTGGTCTGAATAAGGCACAATCGGCCCAAGGCGACGAACTTCTACTGTTGGGCGCAATAGTTCGCGTCGTCGCCAATCCCCGCCGGGGAGCGCCTGCCGCCAAGGTCAGCCGTGATCCCGCTCGACCGAGTCCAAAATCCGCGCGCCGGCCATGAACACTGCGATCGGGCAGACCGCGAACAGCAACCATCCGCCGAAGCCGGGATATTGTTCAAGATAGTGCGCGCCCCGCTCGACCGCGCCGACCGCCAAGGCGTAGATCACGCCAAAGGCTTCGAATTTGTTCTTGATGATGAACAGACTGGCGAATTTGGTCCACATGCGCCAACAGCCGCAACAACCGGGCCAACCCCGGATTGCCGCGGGTCCGGCTTAACCGGCGTGGTTAATCGTAAGTTAACGCGACAGGTGCCGCTTGGTCACCCCAGCTCGGTCAGCTCGAGCGCTTCGAGCAGCGCCGACCGGGCCGCGCGGATCGTATCGACCAATGCGAGATCCGGCCGTTCGCCGAGGATCTGCGCCGGTACGATCGTCTCCGGCCAGCTCTGCGCGATCACCCCGGCGATCCGGTCGAGCTTCGCCGCATCGACGAGGAAGCGCGGATCGACGGTCGCGGGATCGGCCACGACACGAAGCCGAAGACAGGCCGGGCCGCCGCCATTCGCCATCGACTGACGGACGTCTACCGTCCTGACGTCGCGGATCGGGCCGTTGCTCGCGGTCATCGCGGTCAGCCAGTCGGCGACCGCGGGGTCGGCGGTCGCTTCGGCGGGGACGATCAACGTGGTTCGTCCGTCCGGTGGCGTCACCAGCTGGGCGTTGAACAGATAGGACTTCACCGCCTGCGCGAGCGAAACCCGGTCGGCCGGGACCTCGACGATGTCGACCCACGGTGCCGCCGCCTGGATGGCGGCATAGGCAGCAGCGGGATCGGCGAATGCCTGTTCGTGGACGAACAGCACGCGCTCGTTCGCGACCGCCACGACATCGTTGTGGAACGCGCCAGCGGCGATCGCCGCCGGGGATTGCTCGACGAACACCGTCCGCGCCGGGTCGAGACCGTGCGCGCGGGCGATCGCCGCGCTCGCGTCGCGGGACTGGCGCGCGGGGAAGGCGCCGCCGGTCACGCCGTAGACGAAGACCTCGACCCCGGCTTCGTCGTGAGACGGCGCGAGGCGCATGTGGTTGGCCGCGCCTTCATCGCCGAACGGCGCGGGGACGGGCGGGTGATGCGCGAAATACGCGGGGTCCGCGAAGGCGAGCGCAAGCTGGCGCGCGGTATACGCCGCCTCGTGGCTGCGGTGCGGCATGGTGACGAGGTTTGCGGGCGTAAGGTGGCAGCGTCCGTCCGCGGCATCGGCGGCGGGGGACACCGTCGCGGCATTGGCCGCCCACATCGCCGACGCGGACATCGCCTGCGCGCGCAGCAGCGGCGGGGCGTCGGCATAGGTCGTCGCCAACGCCGCAAGCCAGCGATCGTCGGGCCGGTCGTGCGGCAGCAGGATCCCTTGCGGCAGCCCGAGCGCGAGACAGGCACGCATCTTGTCGATCCCCTCGAGCGCGGCGCGGCGCGGGTAGGAGGGGGTGCCGGCATTCTGCGTCGCGGCAAGGTTCCCGTGGCTCAGCCCCGCAAAATTATGGCTCGGGCCGACGATGCCGTCGAAGTTGATCTCGGTCGTCATCACACCCTCGCGACGTGGCAGACGGTGGCATCCTCGGCGATCTCGAGCGCGCGAGCGGATTTCGGCGAAATCACCACGCCGCCCGTGCACGACCGCACGTCGCCATAGACGCAACGGAAATCCGCAAGATGGCCGCTGGCGATCAACGACGCGTCGCCGCCGTCGAAATCGAGCGCGACGACGTTCGCGCTCTGCACGTCGCGGATCGTCCGGACGTCGTTCGTCCGCGCGATCATGGTCGGGCCGCCGTCGAAGATATCGACGTAATTCTCGAACGAAAATCCTTCGTTCTCCAGCATGCGCATCGCGGCGCGGCCTGAGGGATGCGGCAGGCCGATCACCGCGCGCGCGCTCTCCGGGAGCATCGCAGTATAGATCGGGTGTTTGGGGAACAGGTCGGCGATGAATTGGTGCCCCTGGACCGCGTTGAACTGGTCGGCGTCCTGGAAATTCATCCCGAAGAAGCGCCCGGCCAGCCCGTCCCAGAACGGCGAACCGCCCGCTTCGTCGATGATCCCGCGAAGTTCGGCAAGCACCCGGTCGGCGAACCGCGCGCGATGCTGCGCGATGAACAGATAGCGGCTGCGCGCGAGCAGCAGGCCGAGCCCGCCCGCACGTTCACCTGGATGGAGGAACAGCCCGCCGACTTCGCTGCACCCTTCGAGGTCGGTCGTCAGCCCGAGCATGTCGGCGCGGAAGGTCCGCCCGAGTTCCTTCGAATGCTGCGTCAGCGTGCCGAGCCGGTAGCTGTAGAACGGGTAGCTTTGCCCGACATGCGTAAAGATCTGGCACGTCCCGCGGACTTCGCCGGTATCGGTGTTCTCGAGTACCAGCACGAACAGATCATCGGCCTTGTCGTCCTCCGCGCGCGCGAAGGCGGCGGCGCTGCGTTCGAGTTTCGCGGCGAGCGCGGTCCGGTCGGGCGGCAGGTTGGTGAAGCCACCGCCGGTGAGCTTGGCCATTTCGTACAGCGGCTTGAGGTCGGCGTCGCACGCGGCGCGGATACGGTAGGTCACAACTGGCCCTTTTCGGCGATACGCAAGAGAGTGAGCGCGGACAGGGCCGCACGTTCCGGGAGGGAGTCGACGATCAGATATTCGTCGGGGGAATGGATCGCGCCGCCGCGCGCGCCCATCGTGTCGACCACGGGAACGCCGCACGCCGCGATCGTGTTGCCGTCGCACACCCCGCCGGTCGCGCGCCAGCCGATGTCGAGGCCGAGGTCGGCGCCGCACGTCTTGACCAGGTCGAACAGCTTGGCCGCGACGGGGTCGATCGGCTTGGGCGGGCGGTTGAAGCTGCCGTGCAGCACGATGGTCACGTCATGCTGCGCCGCGACCTCGGCGATCGTGGTGTCGAGCAACGCCTGCGCGCGGGCGATCGCGGCGGGGTCGGCGGGGCGGAAGTTGATGCGGAGGACGGCATGATCGGGGACGACGTTGTTGGGTCCACCGCCCTCGATCCGCGCCGGGTTGACCGCGAGGCCGTCGCCGCGCGCGGCGTGGAGGCGGACCGCGAGATCCGCGGCTGCGACGATCGCGTTGCGACCGTCCTCGGGGTTGCGCCCGGCGTGCGCGCTGCGCCCGGTGACGACTATCGAGAAGTTGCCCGTGCCCCCGCGTGCGCCCGCCAGCGTGCCGTCGGGGAGCGCGGGTTCGTATGTGAGCGCGGCGATCTTGCCCTGCGCCATCCGGCGGATCAGCGCGGAGGAGGAGAAGGAGCCGGTTTCCTCGTCGGAATTGATGACGACGTCATAGCCGATCCGGTCCGCCAGCGGGCTGGTTTCGACCGCGACCAGCGCGGCGAGCATCACCGCGAGCCCGCCCTTCATGTCCGCGACGCCGGGGCCGTTGAGCGTCCCGTCGTCGCGCATCGTCAGCGCCTGGAACGGGTGATCGATCGGATAGACCGTGTCCATATGGCCGGTCAGCAGCAGTTGCACCGGGGCTTCCGGGCGTACGCTGAGATGCAGGTGACGGCCATGATCGAGGACAGCAACGCTTCCGTCGGAGCCTACGCTCTCGGCGGTATCCCCTTCGATCAGCGCAACTTTTCCGGGAAGTGTGTCGAATGCCGTACGGAGCATGTCCGCAACCTCGGCCAATCCGCCAAGATTGCGCGTCCCCGAATTGACCGCCGACCATTGCTCGACCTGCTGCAGCATCGGCTGCGCCCGCGCGACCAAGATCGCCGCGGTTTCGTGTTCGTTCAATCCCCTCATCCAGGCAGCCTAGCGCTTCCTCTCGATCGGCTCCAGCCCGTTGCGAATGAAACCATCCACGGCTGCGGTGCGATGGCGGCTACGGCGTTCCTGCAGCAGCATGGCGTTTCAGCCCAGGTGCTTGGCGAACACGGCAAGGACTTCGCGGTACAGTGGCGCCTTGAACGGGACGATGATGTCGGGAAGGGTCGCGGGGTCGACCCACTGCCATTCCTTGAACTCCTCATGTTCGGTCGCAATATCGATGTCGCTGTCCAAACCCTTGAACCGGAACAGGAACCAGCGCTGCCGCTGACCCCGCCACTTGCCCTTCCACACGCGCCCGACGAGCTCCTCGGGCAGGTCGTAGAACAGTTCGTCGGGGGATATTGCGATCAGCTCGACCTTGTCGGCGGTGATCCCGGTTTCCTCGCGCAACTCGCGCAAAGCGGCGGTTTCGGCATCCTCGCCGTCGTCGATTCCGCCCTGGGGCATTTGCCACGCTTCGACTTGGGTATCGATTCGCTGGCCAACGAAGACTTTGCCGTCCGCGTTGAGGATCATCAGCCCGGCGCACGGGCGGTAGGGGAGCTTGGTCGGATCGCTCATGCCGCGGCCTGCGCCATCACGCGCTGCGCTTCCGCTTCAGCGATCATTGCCTTTGCAGCGGTCAGCGCGCCGGCGACGTCCCCGACCGACGACGGGATCGCCTTGCGCAGCGTGACGAAGCCATGAATGGTGCCGACGGCTTCCCGGAACACGACCGCAACGCCGGCCTCCGCCAGCGCAGCGGCATAGGCGCGGCCCTGGTCGCGGATCGGATCGAGGCTTGCCGTCACCACCACCGCGGGCGGCATCCCGGCGAGATCGCCGCGCAACGGCGACGCGCGAACATGCTCCGCCTCGGCTTGGTACGCGGCGTTGAACCAGTCCATCGTCGCGCGGGTCAGCAAATAACCTTCGGCGAACTGATCGTAGGACGGATAGGGCTTGGTCGTATCGGTCGCGGGATAGAAGGGCAGGTGCGCGATCACCGGGGCCGCGGCAGGCGCATCACGCAAGGCAGCCGCGACGACGATCGCGAGATTGCCACCCGCGCTGTCGCCGCACGGGACCAACGCGGTAACGCCGCGCCCGAGCTCGGCGGGCCCGCTGGCGGCCCAGCGCGCAGCCGCTTCGCAATCGTCCGGCGCGGCGGGCCAGGGGTCTTCGGGCGCGAGCCGATAATCGACCGCGAGCACGGGGAGATCGAGCGCGCGCGAAATCTCCGCGCAGAAGCTGGCGTGCGTCTCCAGATTGCCGATGACGAACCCGCCACCGTGATAGAAAAGCACGAGCGGCCCCGGCAGGCGATCTGCCTGAACGTCGAACAGCCGCGCGGGGATCGGTCCGGCGGGCCCGGGGATCGCGATGTCCTTGATCAGCCCCAGCGCGCCGACCGGTGGATCGGCGACGTCCTTCATTGCGGCATAAGCAGCGCGCGCGGCAGGGGGCTCCATCTCGTGCGTGCGGGGGCCAGGCAGATTGTTGAGAAACGCCAGAAAGCCCGCGACGTCCGGGCGGACGTAGGGGGAAGGGGGCGAGGTCGGGTTCTGGGTTGGCGTGCTGCTGTCGGCCATGCGGCGCTCTCCATTGGTCTCTGCCAGTCTCGTGCCTACCTAGGCACGATGATCCCGGTCGTCCATCACCCTGCCTATGTCGCTTCAGGACAGGCGAACAACCCCAGCCAGCTCAGCAAGAACGCGGCGATCCGCAACCGGCTGGAGGCGGAAGGCGCGGGCGTGGCGTGGCATGTGCCGGAGGCGATGCCGGTGCGCTGGCTCGAGGCGGTGCACGATGCGGAATATGTCGCCGAAGTGCTCAACGCCCGCGTGCCGCGCGAAAAGGAGCGCCGGATCGGCTTTGCGGTGACCGAGTCGGTGGCGGCGCGCGCAGCGGTGGTGCCGGGCGGGACCTGGCTCGCGGGCAAGCTCGCGCTGGAAACCGGGTTTGCGGCGAATACCGCGGGCGGGAGCCATCACGCCTTGGCGGCGACCGGGGCGGGCTATTGTGTCTTCAACGATCTCGCGATCGCCGCGGTCCGCCTGTCGGAGGAGGATGGACTGCGCGTGCTGGTGGTCGACTGCGACGTGCATCAGGGCGATGGCACCGCGGCGCTGACCGCGGGCTATCCGGGGATCGCGACCTATTCGATCCATGCCGAGAAGAATTTCCCGGCCCGCAAGGCGCGTTCCACCCTGGACGTCGCCTTGCCCGACGCGACCGACGATCCGCGCTATCTGGAGACGCTCGAAGCGACGCTGGTACCGCTGCTTGACGAGCTTCGCCCGCAGATCATCCTCTATCAGGCGGGGATCGACCCGCTCTTGAACGATCGGCTCGGGCGGTTGGCGTTGACCGACGCGGGGCTGGTCGCGCGCGAGACGTTGGTCGCGCGGCTGGCGATCGAACGGCAAATCCCACTGGCGAGCACGGTCGGTGGCGGCTACGGTGCCGACACGGTCGCGCTTGCCGAACGGCATGTCCGCGCGATCCTGACCTTGGGTGCCGCCTTCGCCGGTGCCGCCTGATCGGAAAGCAACAGTTGTCGCGCCCCTTACTGAAACTACCTTGGCCGTCCGCCGTTCGAGGCATAAGGGCATGACAACGATTACCCGTAGGACAAGACGCTGATGGCGACCGCCGCGCACGAAGTTACTCCCCAAGAAGCCTCCGCCCACCCCACCGCAGAGTCCGTCGTCGTCCGCTTCGCCGGCGACTCGGGCGATGGTATGCAGCTCACCGGGGGGCAGTTCACGCTGTCGACCGCGCTGTCGGGCAACGATCTGGCGACCTTCCCGGATTTCCCCGCCGAGATCCGCGCGCCGCAAGGCACGCTGTTCGGTGTGTCGGCGTTCCAGATCAACTTCGGCTCGACCGCAATCGAGACCGCGGGCGACGCGCCCGACGTGCTGATCGCGATGAACCCCGCCGCGCTCAAGGTGAACGCGCCCGCGCTCAAGCCGGGTGGCCTGATCATCGCGGATGAAGGCGAGTTCGGTGAGCGTAACCTTGCGAAGGCGAAATACGCCGCCAACCCGCTGACCGACGGCAGCCTCGCCAAGTGGCAGCTGCTGAGCTTCAACATCTCGCAGCTGACGCTGGACGCGGTGAAGCCGTTCGGGCTTGGCAACAAGGAAGCGCTGCGCTGCAAGAACATGTGGACTCTGGGGCTCGCGCTCTGGATGTTCGATCGTGACCGCGCGCCGATCGTCGACTGGCTCAAGACCAAGTTCGCCAAGGCGCCCGTCCTTGCCGAGGCGAACATCGCTGCGCTCAACGCGGGCCACGCTTATGGCGAGACCGCCGAACTCGCCGGCCCGATGAAGCAGCATCACATCGGCGTCGCGCCGACCGCGCCGGGGCTCTACCGCACCGTCACCGGTGCCGAGTCGATCTCGCTCGGTCTGGTTGCCGGCGTCCAGCTCGCCAACGTGCCGATGTTCTTTGGCGGCTATCCGATCACGCCCGCCTCGGCGATCCTGCACTTCCTGTCGCGGCTCAAGGAATATGGCGTCACCACCTTCCAGGCCGAGGACGAAATTGCCGCGATCGCATCTGCGATCGGCGCGTCGTTCGCGGGCCAGCTTGGCGTGACCTCATCGTCGGGTCCAGGGATCGCGCTCAAGGGCGAGGCGATGGGGCTGGCGATCATGACGGAGCTGCCGCTCGTCATCGTCAACTCGCAGCGCGGCGGGCCATCCACGGGCCTGCCGACCAAGACCGAGCAATCGGACCTGTATCAGGCAGTCTATGGCCGTAACGGCGATGCGCCGATGCCCGTCCTCGCCGCACGCTCGCCGTCGGACTGTTTCGACGTCGCGATCGAGGCGGTGCGGCTCGCGGTCCAGTACATGACTCCGGTGATGCTGCTGACTGACGGTTATATCGCCAATGCCGCCGAGCCGTGGCTCGTCCCCGACATGTCGAGCTACGCGCCGTTCCCGGTCGAATATCTCGAGGACGTCCCCGCCGAGGGCTTCCTGCCGTACGCGCGTGACGAGAATCTCAAGCGTCCGTGGGTCAAGCCCGGTACGCCCGGCCTGCTCCACCGCATCGGCGGGATCGAGAAGGCGATCGGCACCGGCAACATCGATTACGGCGCCGAGAACCACCAGAAGATGACCGAAATCCGCCGCGACAAGGTGGCGAACATCGCGGTTCCGGACCAGACCGTCGAACTCGGCGAGACTTCGGGCAAGCTCGCGATCGTCGGCTGGGGCTCGACCTTCGGGCCGATCCACCAGGCGGTTCGCCGTGCGCGCGCCAAGGGGCGTGACGTGGCGCACATCCACATCCGCCACATCTGGCCGATGCCGGCAAATCTCGGCGATTTGCTGCGGGGTTACGACACCATCCTCGTTCCGGAGATGAACACGGGGCAGCTCAAGACGGTGCTTCGCGACCAGTTCCTGGTCGACGCCAAGCCGCTCAACAAGGTGTCGGGCCAGCCGTTCCTCATCTCCGAGATCGAGGATGCGATCGATGGCCATCTGCCGGCCGAGGGCGACTTCGTGCCGCCGAGCGAAACTCAATTGCCCAGCCCGGAGGCTGTGAACCCATGAACGACATGACCCCCATCGTGAAGACCACGCCGAAGGATTGGGAAACCGACCAGGAAGTCCGCTGGTGCCCCGGCTGCGGCGACTATGCCGTGCTCAAGGCAGTGCAGCGCACCATGCCCGAAATCGGTGCGCGGCCGGAGAACACCGTGTTTGTCAGCGGCATCGGCTGCTCGTCGCGCTTCGTCTATTATATGGAAACCTACGGCTTCCACACGATCCACGGTCGCGCGCCGGCGGTGGCGACCGGCGTCAAGCTCGCCAACCCCGATCTCGACGTGTGGATCATCACCGGCGACGGTGATGCGCTGTCGATCGGCGGCAATCACACGATGCACCTGATCCGGCGCAATCTCGATTGCCAGGTGCTGTTGTTCAACAACGAGATCTACGGCCTGACCAAGGGGCAATATTCCCCGACGTCGCGCGTCGGCACGCGGACGCCGTCGACCCCGTTCGGGTCGGTCGACACCCCCGCCAACCCATGCGCGTTTGCGTTGGGCGCTGGCGGCCGGTTCATCGCGCGCGCGATCGACGTTCACAAGAACCTCGTCGGCGTCCTGAAGGCGGCGCATGCGCACAAGGGCACCGGCTTCGTCGAGATCTTCCAGAACTGCATCGTCTATAACGACGACGTCTTCGCGCCCTTCACCGAGAAGAAGAACGCGGCGGCGAACCAGATGTGGGTCGAGCATGGCAAGCCGTTGGTGTTCGAGAACGGCACCCGTGGGCTGGCGATGGACCTGGAGCGGTTGGTGCTCAAGGTCGTCGACGTCATCGACGGGGATTGGCAGGCGGCGGGCGTGATCGTGCACGATCAGACCAACCGGGGCCTTGCGCACATGCTGGTCGAGATGCCGTTCGGGACGTTCCCGATGGCGCTTGGCGTGCTGTTCGACGATCCCCGGCCGACGTTCGAGAGCGCTGTAGTGACGCAGAATGCCGAAGCGGCGAAGGGCAAGACGCCCGACCTGCAGAAGCTGCTGTCGCAGGGGCAGACGTGGCAAGTGGAGAAAGAGCCGCATTCGATGTGATCGTTCTGCCTTCAGAGGCAGAAGGGTTTGATCACGCAAAGGCGCGAAGACGCTAAAAGAGAAGAGGCGGTTGAGCGAAGCTCTGGAAACCCTGGCGCGGCATGCAGTGGACTGTGGGTTCAAGCTGCATGCGGCGCTTGGGCCTGGGTTGCTTGAGTCCGTTTATGAAGTCTGCCTGTTTGAAAGCCTCGCCAAGCGAGGCTTTTTTGTTGAGCGGCAGAAGCCAATCCCGATCCGGTTTGACGGACTGGTCATCACCGAGGGGTTCCGGGCCGATCTGCTGATCGAACGCCAACTGCTTCTGGAACTCAAATCCACCGAGAGCTTTGCGCCGGTGCATGCCAAGCAGGTGCTGACCTATTTGCGTCTGATGGACCTGCCGCTCGGCTTGCTGATGAATTTTGGTGCCAGCACCTTCAAAGAGGGCGTCCGGCGCGTTGTAAACAACTATGCCGGTTGATCCGGCGCCTTCGCGCCTTTGCGCCTTTGCGTGAGTAAAGCTTCTTGACCATCCCAACCCTCCTCTGGCTCCGCCGTGACCTCCGCCTGGCCGATCAGCCCGCGCTCCTTGCCGCGATCAACGAGGGCGCGGTGATTCCGGTGTACATCCTCGACGACGACACCCCCCAGAAATACGCAATGGGCGGCGCCTCGCGCTGGTGGCTGCACCATAGCCTCGAGAGCCTCGATGCTGACCTGCGCGAGAAGGGATCGCGTCTGATCCTTCGCCGCGGCTCTTGCGACACTGTGCTGAAGGATCTCGCCGAGGAAACCGGCGCGACGCAAGTTCACTGCATTCGGCATTTCGAACCGTGGTGGCGCAACGCCGAACGTGCGGTCGCCAAGCATCTGGACCTCGTCTGCCACGACGGTAATTACCTCGCGCCCCCGGGCTCGATCACGACCGGCAGCGGCGGGCAATATAAGATCTACACCCCGTTCTGGCGTGCATTGAAGCAGCACATGCCGCCCCCTGAACCGATCCACAAACCCGCCAAGATCCCGTCCCCGTCTAAGTGGCCAAAGAGCGACACGCTTGAGGACTGGAAGCTGTTGCCGATCAAACCCGACTGGTCGGCCGGTTTCTCCGACGACTGGACACCGGGTGAGGACGCTGCGCACCACCGGCTGTCGGCCTTCAAGAAGCAGGCAGACGACTATGACGACACGCGGAACTTCCCCTCGCAAGAGGGCAGTTCCCGCCTGTCGCCGCACCTGCATTTCGGCGAGCTGTCGGCGGCGCAGGTATGGCATGCCGTTGCCGACGTCGGCGGATCAGTCGATGTCTTCCTGAGCGAGATCGGCTGGCGCGACTATGCGCAAAACGTCATCCTGCAATATCCCGAATATGGCGCGAAGAACGCCCGCGAGAAGTATGACGCAATGCCGTGGCGTAGCGGCAAGCAGGCCGACGCCGATCTCAAGGCATGGCAGCAGGGCCGCACCGGTTATCCGATCGTCGACGCCGGGATGCGGCAGCTCTGGAAAACCGGCTGGATGCACAACCGCGTCCGGATGATCACCGCGAGCTTCCTGATCAAACATCTGCTGATCGACTGGCGCGAAGGCGAGCGATGGTTCTGGGATTGTCTGGTCGATGGCGATTACGGCTCGAATTCGGTCAACTGGCAGTGGACCGCGGGCACCGGAATCGATTCGAACATGTTCGTCCGCATTATGGCGCCGCTGGTCCAGTCGCCCAAGTTCGATGCGGGGGACTATATCCGCGAGTGGGTGCCCGAGCTCGCCGACGTGAAGGGCGATGCGATCCACGACCCCGAAGAGGCCGGCTGCCGTCCCAAGGATTATCCGGCCAAGATCATCGGCCACCGCGAGGCGCGCGAGCGCGCGTTGCAGGCGGCGAAACAGGTGCGCTGAGCGGCTTGGCAACCACGCCCCGGAATGCGAGGGGGGCGCGATGTTTGGGGTATTTGTAAAACCGTTCGACGCCGTGCTCGACCGGATCGATTCCGGTCTGATCGAGGGGTCGCTTGCCGCGACCTTGCCGGGGGGACGCAAGCGGCTGCTCGGCGGGCGCGCACCCGGGCCGGCGGCGGTGGTCGATCTGGTCAGCTGGCGCGCGCTGTTGCGGCTGGTGACGGGGGGCTCGGCGGGCTGGTATGTCGCTTGGTCCAAGGGGGAGTGGACGAGCCCCGATCCGACCGTGCTGTTCGAGCTGTTCATGCGCAACCGCGTCAGTCTGGGCGGGACGGCGCGGTCCGGCGGGATGATCCGTACGGTGCGCGGATGGCGCAACAGTCTGCGCCGCAATTCGCGCGCGGGGTCGCGGCGGAACATCCATTTCCATTACGATCTGGGCAACGACTTCTACAGTCTGTGGCTCGATCCGAGCATGATGTATTCGGCCGCTTTGTTCGATGAAGCGGCGATGACGACCGAGGATCTGACTGCGGCGCAGGCGCGCAAGAACGCTGCGATCCTCGATCGGCTGGAACTGGCACCCGGGCAGACCGTGCTCGAGATCGGCTGTGGCTGGGGCGGCTTTGCCGAGGCGGCGGCGCGGCGCGGGCTGCGGGTCGATGCGATCACGCTGTCGAGCGAACAGGAACGCGCGGTCAACGACCGGATCGCGGATGCCGGCCTGTCGGGTGTGACCGTTTCGCGCACCGATTACCGCGATGTCACCGGCCAGTATGACGGTATTGCGAGCATCGAGATGGTCGAGGCGGTCGGGCAGGACTATTGGGGCACATATCTCGCCGCGATCGCACGCGCGCTCAAGCCCGGTGGACGCGCGGCGATCCAGTATATCACGATCGATGACGCGATCTTCGAAGCCTATGCCGCGAACGTCGATTTCATTCAGCGGTTCGTCTTTCCGGGTGGGATGCTGCTGTCGGAAAGCCGCTTCCGCGCGCTGGCAGCGGAGCAAGGGCTCGAGTGGCGCGACAATCATCGATTCGGATTGCATTATGCCGAGACGCTGCGGCGCTGGCGCGTTGCGTTCGACGCGGCGGTCGCGGCGGGGCGGTTGCCCGCGAAGTTCGACCGCAAGTTCGTCGAGTTATGGCGCTATTATCTGATGTACTGCGAAGGCGGGTTTCGCGGGCAGGGGATCGATGTGGCGCAGGTGACGCTGGTAAAAGCGGGGGGCTGAGGGCTGTCAGCTTCGCCACCATTCGTCGTCATACCGGCAAGGGAGAGAGGTCTGCAAAACCGCCCGTCATCCTGAACTTGTTTCAGGATCCAGCCCTCCGCGAATCCGGACTATGCCTGTTGCGCGGTGGATGCTGAAACGAGTTCAGCATGACGGCAGCTTTTGGGGGCGGTCGACTAGCAAACCTCCGATTGCCTTTATGCAGAGGCCTTGCCTTCGCGGGAATGACGTACGGGGGGAGGGGATCTATCCCTCCCACTCGAAAACTCTCACCCGACCCGTTCGAAATGTCCCGTAACGAAATCCTCGGTCAGCAGTGCGACAATCCGGTCCGCGACCACGCTCGGCTCCTTGACCGACTTGGGGTCCTCGCCCGGATAGGCGCGGCGGCGCATGTCGGTGCGGGTTGCGCCAGGATCGACGATCGCGGTGCGAATCGCGCTGATCTGCTCCATCTCGTCGCCGTAGGCCGAGACGATCGTCTCGAACGCCGCCTTCGATGCCCCGTACAGCCCCCAATAGGCGCGCGGTTTCCGCCCGACGCTGGACGTCATGCCGATGACGCGCGCGCGCTTGGACTTGCGCAGCATCGGGTCGAACGCTGCGATCAGCGCGGCTTGCGCGCTGATGTTGAGCGTCAGCACCGCCGCCATTTCCTTGGGGTCGATCGCCGGGACGGGGGCGAGCGTCCCCAGCATCGCCGCGTTGAGCACGAGGATGTCGAGCGCCGGCCACCGCTCGCCGATCGCGCTGCCGAGCCGCGCAATCGCATCCGCCTGGGTCAGATCGAGCGGTGCAATCGTCGCCGAACCACCCGCATCGAAGATCGCATTCTCGACCGCCTCGAGCGACGCCGCGGTCCGTGCGGTCAGCACGACATGCGCGCCCGCTGCCGCCAGCGCGATCGCCGTTGCGGCGCCGATCCCCTTGCTGGCGCCGGTAACGAGCGCAACTTGCCCCGACAGCGGACGATCGACCGCGGCTGCGGCAGCGTTGATATCGGTCATCGCAGAGAGTCCTTAACTGACGCGTTCGGCCAATAGCGCGAACTGGTCGACCGACGAGACATCGTCCTGGTCGGTCAACGTCGTCGGGTAATCGCCGGTGAAGCAGGCATCGCAATGGCTCGGCCGGATCGCGTTGCGCTGCGGCTCGCCGAGCGCCTTGTACAGGCCGTCGATCGACACGAACGCGAGGCTGTCGGCCTTGATATACTCGGCCATCTGCTCGAGGTTCTTGGTCGCGGCGAGAAGCTTGGCGCGCTCGGGCGTGTCGACGCCGTAGAAGCAAGAATGCCGCGTCGGCGGGCTTGCGATCCGCATGTGGACCTCGGCCGCGCCCGCTTCGCGCATCATCTCGACGATCTTGAGGCTGGTCGTCCCGCGCACGATCGAATCATCGATCAGCACGATCTTCTTGCCCGCGATCAGCGCGCGATTGGCGTTGTGCTTCAATTTCACGCCAAGGTGACGAACCTTGTCGCCCGGCTGGATGAAGGTGCGCCCGACATAATGCGAGCGAATGATCCCGAGTTCGAACGGGATCCCCGACTCCTGCGCATAGCCCAGAGCCGCCGGGGTGCCCGAATCGGGGACCGGGATGACGAGGTCGGCGTCGACCGGGCTCTCGATCGCGAGCTGTGCGCCGATCGCCTTGCGCACGGTGTAGACGCTGCGGTCCTCCGAGATCGAATCGGGGCGCGAGAAGTAGACGAATTCGAAGATGCACGGACGCGCCGAGACGGGCGCGAACGGGCGATGCGAGGTGATCTCGCTACCCTTGACCATCACCAGCTCGCCCGGTTCGATCGATCGGACGAAGGTGGCACCGACCACGTCGAGCGCGACGGTCTCGGACGCGAAGATGACCGCCTCGCTACCATCCGACTGTTCGATCTTGCCCATAACCAGCGGGCGGATGCCGAGCGGGTCGCGGCACGCGATCATCCCCTCGGGGGTCATTACGATCAGCGAATAGGCCCCTTCGACGCGCTTGAGCGCATCGATGAACTTGTCGACGACGGTTCGGTAGTTGGAGGTCGCGACGAGATGGATGATCGTCTCGGTGTCGCTGGTCGACTGGAAGATCGAGCCGCGCCGGACGAGATCACGACGGAGCCGCAATGCGTTGGAAATATTGCCGTTATGCGCAATGGCGAACCCGCCCGAGGCGAGGTCGGCGTAGAGCGGCTGGACGTTGCGGAGCGCCGTCTCGCCGGTGGTGGAATAGCGCACGTGCCCGCACGCGACGGTGCCGCGCAGCGGGACCATGATGTCTTCGCGATCGAAATTGCCCGCGACGTGACCCATCGCGCGATGGGTATGGAATTCGGCACCGTCGAAGCTGGTGATCCCAGCCGCTTCCTGCCCGCGATGCTGGAGCGCGTGGAGCCCCAGCGCGACCAGTCGGGCGGCATCGGCCGCACCGGAGATACCAAAGACACCGCATTCTTCATGCAGTTTGTCCCCGTTTTCGGGGGCTTCGAACGGATTGGTTGTGAGCATTGGTGCCCTTCGGGGGAGGGTAGAGCTTCGAGGGGCCATATAGGGACCGACTTCGCGTTTGTCGCGCTTTTGTCACATCCCCCGGAGCGATTGGTCGCATTGGTCGTTTCCGGGGGCGCGCAGGATGGAATATTGCTCACCACGGGAGGATGAGGATGGCGAAGGATCACGGCCCGAGCGTCAAGGACGACGAGCTGTACGAAGAATTGCGGGCGGACGGCGCTTCGCCCCAGAAGGCCGCGCGAATCGCCAACGCCAAGGCAGCGGGCACGATCGACCATCGCGGCGGTGGCAAGCTGGAGGATCGGACCAAGGATGATCTGCTCGACGAAGCGGGCAAGATCGGGATCGATGGCCGGTCGACGATGACCAAGGAAGAGTTGGTGAAGGCGATCCGCAAGGGGTGACGCGCGCTGGCAACCGCGGTAGGTCGGCCGCATGGCAGACCTTCGCGAAACCGGGCTGGAGCTCGACCCAAAATATGACGCCGCCGGGCTGATTACCGCAGTCGCGACCAATCGCACCACCGGCGAGATGCTGATGCTCGCGCATATGAATGCCGAGGCGCTGCGGTTGACGGTCGAGACCGGCGACGCGCACTTCTGGTCGCGGAGCCGCAATTCCTTGTGGCGCAAGGGCGAAACGTCCGGGCACGTGCTGCGCGTCCACGACATTCGGATCGATTGCGATCAGGATGCGGTGTGGCTGATCGTCGATCCGGCGGGCCCCGCCTGCCACACCGGCGCGCGCAGTTGCTTCTACCGTCGGGTCGAGGGCGATCGGCTCGTCCGGGTCGCGTGAAGTTCGGGCTGCTCGCGGCGCTGGTGGTGCTTGCGGGATGTCGGCAGGCGCAACCCTCCGGTCAGCCTGCGACACCGGCACCGACCGGGCTCGAAGCGGCCGCGATCCAGGCGGGGATCATCCCCGACCCGGCGAGCACCGACATCACGGGGCTGTACGCTCGCGAAACCGACCGGGTGTGCATCGTCCCCAGCGCGACCGCGTATCGGATCGGCGTGACGGTCGACTATGACGACAGCGAACATTGCAGCGGGAGCGGGGTCGTGACGCGTGTAGGCGAAACGCTCCACGTGACGTTGGACACGGCGCGGACCGCCGCCGGATGCCGCTTCGACGCGCGCTTCGAGGGTGACCGGATCGTCTTCCCCGGGCGTTTGCCCGCCGGGTGCCAAGCCGTCTGTCAGGATCGCGCCTCGATCGCGGGGCTCGCCCTCGATCGACTCAGCGACGCTGCGTCCGAGGCGTCTACGCTGCGCGATCCACGAGGAAAGCTGTTGTGCGGGGATGACGCTCGCTCATGATCGTTTCGGCGTATTGACGTTCACGTAAAGGGCAACTAAATCGGTGGCATGAGCACCGGTGCCGCATATGCCCTCATCGATCGCCATCCGACGCGCGATCACTTCTCCATTTCCGACCTGTCGGCGGAATTCGACGTCACCGCGCGGGCGTTGCGCTTCTACGAGGATGAAGGCCTGATCGCGCCCGAACGGCGCGGAACGACTCGCATCTATTCGCAGCGTGATCGCGCCCGGCTCGCGTGGATCCTGCGCGGCAAGCGCGTCGGCTTCTCGCTCGGCGAGATCCGCGAGATGATCGACCT
Organism: Sphingomonas sp. PvP055; assembly: GCF_040546365.1. Classification (NCBI taxonomy): domain Bacteria; kingdom Pseudomonadati; phylum Pseudomonadota; class Alphaproteobacteria; order Sphingomonadales; family Sphingomonadaceae; genus Sphingomonas; species Sphingomonas sp. PvP055. The sequence continues at coordinate 2,633,434 of NZ_JBEPNS010000001.1, read as the reverse complement.
GTACGACATCGGCGACGGGCGGAAGATCCAGCGCCAGACGACGATCGAACGCTGCCGCGACCGGATCGCGCTGCTGACCGCGCAGAAACGCGACATCGATGCTGCGATCCACGAACTCGACGACTTCGTGACCTTGCTCGAAACCCATGGCTCATCCGGCCAGATGAAGGACTGAACCCATGCCCCAGTACACGCCCCCCGTCCGCGACACGCGTTTCATCCTCGATCATGTGATCGGCCTGCAGAGCCACGCCAATCTCCCCGGCTTTCAGAACGCGACCCCCGACGTGGTCGACGCGGTGCTCGAAGAGGGCGGCAAGTTCGTCGCCGAGGTGCTGTTCCCGCTCAATTATTCGGGCGACCAGGAAGGCTGCGTCCGCCACGACGACGGCAGCGTCACCACGCCCAAGGGGTTCAAGGAAGCGTATCAGGCCTTCGTCGAATCGGGCTGGGGCACGCTCAGTGCGCCGGAGGAATTCGGCGGGCAGGGGATGCCGCATGTCGTCTCGACTGCGTTCCAGGAGTATATGATCTCCGCCAACATGGCGTTCGCCATGTATCCCGGCCTGACGCACGGCGCGATCGCCGCGCTGCTGGTCAAGGGCTCGGACGAGCAGAAGGCCAAGTACGTCCCCAAGATGGTCAGCGGCGAATGGGGCGGGACGATGAACCTGACCGAGCCGCAGTGCGGCACCGACCTCGGCCTGATCCGCACCCGCGCCGAGCCGCAGGGCGACGGCTCCTATGCGATCACCGGCACCAAGATCTTCATCTCGTCGGGCGAGCATGACCTGACCAGCAACATCATCCACCTCGTGCTGGCGAAGACGCCGGGTGCGCCCGAAAGTTCGAAGGGCATTTCGCTGTTCGTGGTGCCCAAATTCATGGTCGGCGACGACGGCGCGATCGGCGCGCGCAACGCGGTGTCGTGCGGCTCGATCGAGCACAAGATGGGGATCCACGCCAATTCGACCTGCGTGATGAACTATGACGGCGCGATCGGCTGGCTCGTCGGCGAGGAGATGAAGGGCCTGGCGGCAATGTTCATCATGATGAACGCCGCGCGTCTCGGCGTCGGGTTGCAGGGCCTCGGCGTCGCCGAAGTCGCCTATCAGAATGCGGTGCAATATGCGCAGGACCGCCGCCAGGGCCGCTCGCTCACCGGCGCGAAGGAGCCGGGCGAGAAGGCGGACACGCTGTTCGTCCACCCCGACGTCCGTCGTATGCTGATGGAGTCGAAGGCGCTGACCGAAGGCCTTCGCGCCCTCTGCCTCTGGGGCGCGCTTCAGGCCGATCTCGAACATGCCGCGGTCAGCGACGAAGAGAAGCAGCTCGCGGGCGATCTGCTCGGGCTGCTGACGCCGGTCATCAAGGGCTATGGCACCGACAAGGGCTATGACATCGCGACCAACGCGCAGCAGGTGTACGGCGGCCACGGTTACATCGCCGAATGGGGGATGGAGCAATACGTCCGCGATGCGCGGATCGCGATGATCTACGAAGGCACCAACGGCGTGCAGGCGATGGATCTGGTCGGCCGCAAGCTCGCGCAGAACGGCGGACGCGCGGTGCAGGCGCTGTTCAAGGTCGTCGCCGAGGAAGTCGCCGCCGCCAAGGCCGATCCCGCGACCGCCGTGTTCGCGGGCGCGCTGGAAAAGGCGAAGGGCGAGCTCCAGCAGGCGACCCTGTGGTTCATGCAGAACGGCATGCAGAACCCCGACAACGTCGGCGCGGGCGCGCACAGCTACATGCATTTGATGGGGATCGTCGCGGTCGGGCTGATGTGGCTGCGGATGGCGGTCGCCGCGACCAAGCTGAAGGCCGCGGGCGAGGGGGACGTGAAGTTCCTCGACGCCAAGCTGATCACCGCGCGTTATTTCGCGGAGCGCGTGATGCCCGAGGCTGGCGCGCTGCGCCGCAAGATCGAGGGCGGGTCCGAGGCGCTGATGGCGCTTTCGCCGGAGATGTTTGAGGCGGCTTGAGGGTCGCGCTGACCTTGAACTAGGCGTCACCCCGGGCTTGGCCCGGGGAGCACCGAGGTATTGTCTCGCCATGCGCCGAAGCGTACCGCAGTGGATCGCGGCCATCACGGGGATGACGGTGGGGCGGGGCTGAACAGCGGCCGCGCAGCCGAGGTTTAACGCGCACTATGCAAGATGACGCCCTGTCGATAGGCGAGCTTCGCATCGCCGTGAACGCGCGTTCCGCGCCGCGTAACCTCGATCCCTATGGGACGATCGATTCGCGTCATCAACACCCCGAGGCAGTCATACTTTTCCATGCTGACCTCCCGGTCAGTTTCCACATGAATAGCAATACGTTCAGGGTCTCCGCTGAAATTGCGCAGCACAATGTCTTCGCCGAAAAATCGCCGGATCGTCTCGCTTATGAATCTCGCGTCATCACCGAGCAAAGGAACCGGTGAGGTGGGGTAGGGACTGAGGGCGGGCGGCGGGCATGGGAACAGCGTAGTCGGTTTCTAAACGTCCGTAATTGAGAACGTCATCGCGGATTGTGAACGTCCAAACATCTGCTCTAGTCGAACGGCCGTTTCCGAAAGATAGCTGTCGTCTGCTGCAGTAAAATCACTCAATCAGTTCCTAGTCGAATTGGTCGTGGTTCATGCGAGAACGCTTCCTGTTTCCAGGAAACAGCCTCCATGCACTCGCGAAAGACAGCAATTGCGTCACTCTTCTTAGCGACAGCGTCGGGGTCTTTCGCCGCGATGTGCTCAAACAGGGCAAAGGCGACAGCTGTGTCGCCAGCAGCAGCAGCTTGCAGCCGCATATCGGGATCGAGCATGTTCAGCCTTGTTGTTGTGTATGGCCCACGGTGACTTCGCGCTACGGAATGCGCAAGCTGATCGATAGCGGGGAAACTCGGCCGATCGTTGGTTTCCGAAGGCTGGGAGCAGCGCGTGCACTTGCCTTCGACTCCGCTTGCCGAGTCAAGACCGCGTTGATGGGGATGTTCATCCATTATTGCGCGGAACCGGAACCGCTGCGTTTTTGGCAGAGACCGGTTATCGTACGATCCCTGCAACGAAAGGCCCCCAATGCCCGCCACTCTGTACGGCATCCCCGCCTGCGACACCGTCAAGAAAGCCCGCACCTGGCTCGACGCCAACGGCATCCCCTACACCTTCCACAACTACAAGACCGCTGGCGTAGACCCCGCGCTGCTGCGCGGTTGGATCGACCAGCTCGGCTGGGAAACCGTCCTCAACCGCGCCGGCACCACCTTCCGCAAGCTCCCCGACGCAGACAAGACCGACCTCGACGCCGACAAGGCGCTCGCGCTCCTGCTCGCCAACCCCTCCGCCATCAAACGTCCGATCCTCGTCAAGGACGACGTGCTGCTGGCAGGCTTCAAGCCCGATACCTATGTTGAGGCCCTCAAGCCCTGACATGAAGGACCAAGCCCATGCCGACCGCACGCTGGAACGGAGCCGTGATCGCCCAGTCGGACGAGACCGTGATCGTCGAGGGCAACCATTATTTCCCCGCCGACAGCATCGTCGCCGACCTGTTCGAACCGAGCGCGACCCACTCGCATTGCCCGTGGAAGGGCGACGCGAGCTACAAGACGGTCGTCGTCGACGGCAAGCGCAACGTCGACGCGGCATGGTATTACCCCGACCCCAAGCCGAAAGCCGCCGAGATCAAGGACCGCTTCGCCTTCTGGAAGGGCGTCACGGTCGACTGACCGGGGGCGCCCGCCGTGCCCGACTGGCGCGCGGGCGCGCAAGCCGCTATTCGGGCGGGCATGTCCACGACCTTCACGATCGACACCGCGACCAGTCGCGCCAACCCCACGCCAGCGCCGATGAAGCGCCTCACCGTCCCCGCGATCCGCGCGAGTAAGGGGAAGGGCGCCGACCCGCTGGTGATGCTCACCGCCTACACGATCCGCACCGCGCAACTGCTCGATCCGCATTGCGACATGCTGCTGGTCGGCGACAGCTTGGGGCAGGTGATCTATGGCCTGCCCTCGACGGTCCCCGTCACGCTCGAGATGATGGCGGCGCATGGCGCGGCCGTGGTGCGCGGCAGCTATCATGCGGTGGTCGTCATCGACATGCCGTTCGGCAGCTACGAAGCCTCCCCCGAGAAGGCGTTCGAAAGCGCCGCATACCTCTTGAAGCAAACCGGCGCGGCGGCGGTGAAGCTGGAAGGCGGTACCGCGATGGCGCCAACCGTCCGCTTCCTCAGCGAACGCGGGATTCCGGTGGTGGGGCATGTCGGTCTCACCCCGCAGGCCGTCAACGCCTTGGGCGGCTATGGCGCGCGCGGGCGCAGCGCCGCCGAAGCCGAGAAGATCGTTGCGGATGGCTGCGCGATCGCCAAGGCGGGCGCGTTCGCGCTCGTCATCGAAGGCGTGGTCGAGCCGATCGCGATCGAACTGACCCGGATGGTCGCTTGCCCGACGATCGGGATCGGCGCGTCGGCACAGTGTGACGGACAGGTGCTCGTTACGGAGGACATGCTCGGCCTGTTCGAACGCACCGCGCGGTTCGTGAAGAAATACGACGATCTGGGTGGCCGCATTTCCGCCGCAGCCGCGACCTATGCGGCGGAGGTGCGTTCGCGCGCCTTCCCGGGTGCCGAACAGGTTTACGCGCCGAAGGATTGAGTCCCGACTGTTTCCCTATCGTACCGCAGCGTAACGATTGCCCGCTTTTGTTTGGGCAAGCGGAAGGCTAAGGTCCGCAGCTTCCCGCCCCGATCGATGGAGTTTCCCCAAGTGGCCGTGCCACCCAACACCGATGCCGCATTCCTCCGGGAAGTCGACGAGGAACTCCGCCGCGACCAGATGGCGACCGCTTGGCGCCGTTACGGCATCGCCGCGATTGCGATCGTCGTGCTGATCGTCCTCGGTTTCGGCGGATGGCAGATTTATCGCGCGCACCAGCAATCGGTTGCGGGCGAAGAGGGCGAGGCGCTGAGCAAGGCGTATGAGGACAGCGCCGCGCGCCGTCCGGCTGCAACGACCGAGTTTGCGGCGCTGACGGATTCTAACGTCGAGGGGTATCGCGCGCTGGCGCTGATGAGCCAGGCGGATGCGCTGCTGCAGAAGAACGATCTGCGCGGTGCCGCGGCCAAGTTCGCGACGATCGCCAACGACGGCTCGATCGGGCAGCCGTTCCGCGATCTTGCGCTGATCCGTCAGACCAGTGCGGAACTCGATACGATCAAGCCCGACGTCGTCGTCGCGCGGCTGCGCGGGCTCGCGGTCAAGGGCAATCCGTGGTTCGGCAGCGCGGGCGAAATGGTCGCCGTGTCGTATCTCAAGATGGGCCGTCGCGATCTCGCGGGCACGCTCTACGGCCAGATCGCGCGCGAGCCCGACGTGGCCGAATCGGTTCGGCAACGTGCCGTTCAGATGGCGGGCGTATTGGGCGTTGATGCTGTGAACCAGCCGAAGGAACAGAAGTCGCAATGAAGATGACCAATCGAGTTCTCCTGGTCGCGGTCTCCGCCATCGCCTTGAGCAGCTGCGCGACGTTCAAGGGGAAGAAGAAGACCCCGGTGCTCGGCAATCGCATCGCGATCCTGCAGGGCGAGAACGACGTGATCGCGGACAAGACGATCGCCGAGGTTCAGGTCCTGGTGCCGCCGGCAACGACCAACGACAGCTGGGCGCAGCCTGGCGGGAGCGCGTCGAAGTCGCTCGGGCAGTTGACGTTGGGTACCTCGCTCAATCGTGCGTGGAGCGTGACGATCGACGGGGGCAGCAACCGCCAGCGGCTCGGTGCGGCGCCAGTGATCGCGGGCGGCAAGCTGTACGCGATCGACGTCAACGCGATGGTCCACGCCTATTCGGCGAGCACCGGCGCCTCCGTTTGGGAAGCCAATATCGCGACGGCCGACAAGAAGGCGCGCAGCGCGCGCTTCGGCGGCGGCGTCAGCGTCGACGAGGGCAAAGTCTTCGCGACCGACGGCCTTGGCGACGTGGTCGCGCTGGATGCGGGGACCGGCAAGGAATTGTGGCGCGCCAAGCCCGGTGCGCCGCTGCGCGGTGCGCCCTCGGTCGCCAACGGCCAGGTCTATGTGCTGAGCCAGGACAACCAGTTGTACGTACTGTCGCAGGCCGACGGCACGGTGGTGTGGACCGCTTCGGGTTCGATCGAGACGCAGGGCGTGTTCGGCGTCGCAGCACCCGCGGTCAGCCAGGGTACGGTCGTTGCGGGCTTCTCCTCGGGCGAACTCAACGCCTATCGCTACGAGAACGGCCGCACCTTGTGGCAGGACGCGCTGTCGCGCTCGTCGATCTCGACCTCGGTGTCGTCGCTTGCCGATATCGATGCCGATCCGGTGATCGACCGCGGGATCGTCTTCGCGGTCGGGCAGGGCGGCCGCATGGTCGCGCTCGAGATCGTCTCGGGTCAGCGCCTGTGGGAACAGAACTTCGCGGGCATCTCGACCCCATGGGTCGCGGGCGAATGGGTGTTCATCGTCACCGACGATGCGCGTCTCGTCTGTCTGGCACGCGCGACCGGTAAGGTGCGGTGGATCAGCCAGCTCCGTCACTTCGAGAGCGAGAAGATCCAGAAGGACGGCACGATCAAGGACAAGAAGAAGTCGAATGCGATCACCTGGTATGGCCCGGTGCTCGCAGGCGGTCGTCTGGTCCTGACCAACTCGCTCGGCGAGATTGTCTCCGCGTCGGTCGAGGACGGCAAACTTGGCACCGTGATCGAAGCGAAGGCGCCGTTCACGCTGCCGCCGGTCGTCGCCAATTCGACGCTCTACGTGCTCGACCAGAAGGGCCGTCTGGCTGCATATAAGTAACCGCACCACGGCGGGGTGACGTGGACGTGCGCTTGCCCTAAGGGGAGCGCATGTCCAGTCTCCCTGTGGTCGCTATTATCGGCCGTCCGAACGTCGGCAAATCGACGCTCTTCAATCGTCTCGTCGGAAAGAAACTCGCGCTCGTCGACGATCGCCCCGGCGTGACTCGCGATCGGCGCGAAGGCGCGGCGACGCTCGTCGGCCTCGATTTCCGCGTCATCGACACCGCCGGTTACGAGGACAAGGACGCCGCGTCCTTGCCCGGCCGAATGCGCGCACAGACCGAGGCCGCGGTCGCGCAGGCCGACGTTGCGCTGTTCCTGTTCGATTCGCGCGCGGGCATCGTCCCGCTCGACGAAGAGATTGCACGCTGGCTGCGCGGATCGACCACCCCGGTCATTCTCGTCGCCAACAAGGCCGAGGGCAAGGCTGGCGCGGACGGCATTCTCGAATCGCTGTCGCTCGGCTTCGGCGATCCGGTCGAGCTGTCGGCCGAGCATGGCGAGGGTCTGGTCGAACTGTTCGATGCGCTGCTCCCCTTCATCGAACCCGAGAAGGATGCGGCGGGCGACGACATCCCCAATGCGGACGTAGATGAGGAATATGCCCCCGACGCGCCGCTCAAATTGGCGATTATCGGACGTCCGAACGCGGGCAAATCGACGCTGATCAACCGCATTCTGGGCGAAGATCGTCTGATTACCGGTCCGGAAGCGGGCATCACGCGCGATTCGATCGCGGTCGACTGGATCTGGCACGACCCCGAGCGCGAGCCCGGCGAGGATGCACGGAAAGTCCGGCTGATCGACACCGCGGGCATGCGCAAGCGTGCCAATGTGCAGGACAAGCTCGAGAAGCTGTCGGTCGCCGATGCGCTTCACGCGATCGATTTCGCCGAAGTCGTCGTGCTGCTGCTCGATGCGACACGCGGCCTCGAATCGCAGGACCTCCGCATTGCCGATGCCGCGCTCCAGGAAGGCCGCGCGCTGATCGTCGCGATCAACAAATGGGACGTGGCGGAGAATGCCTCCAGCCTGTTCAACGGCATCCGCACCGCGCTCGAGGACGGCCTCAGCCAGATCAAGGGCATGCCGGTGCTGACCGTCTCGGCGGCGACCGGCAAGGGGCTCGACACGTTGCTCAAGGTCGCGTTCGACACGCGCGATGCGTGGTCACGCCGCGTCGGCACGGGCGAACTCAACCGCTGGTTCGAACGCGCGGTCGAGGCCAACCCGCCGCCCGCACCGGGGGGCAAGCGGATCAAGCTGCGTTATCTCACGCAGGCGAAGACGCGTCCGCCCGGCTTCGTGCTGTTCGGCACGCGAGTCGATCAGTTGCCGACGAGCTATCAGCGGTATCTGATCAACGGCATCCGGCGCGATCTCGGGTTCGGTGCGGTTCCGGTGCGGTTGACGTTGCGGGCGCCGAAGAACCCGTTCGACCGGTAAGTGAGACTGAGGACCCGCAACGGGTAGGGATTTTTGATTGCCCGCTCTCATCAAACGAACGCCGCGATCGCGGCGCGGCGTACTCTGAAATCAGTTTAGGGTGACGCCGGGTGGGGGCACGCCGGGATTCTCATATCAGCCGTCATGCTGAACTTGTTTCAGCAACCACCGTGCAGCGTGCGTGGACCGTCATCGTGGCGCGGTGGACCCTGAAACGAGTTCAGGGTGACGCCGGTGTGAGAACGCCGGAAGGCGCAGACTTCACGCTCGCGGTTGCGCGCCCAGCACCTGATACGCCATCACCGCGGTCGCGACGGCGGCGTTGAGGCTGTCCGCCTTGCCCAGCATCGGGATCTTGACCAGTGTGTCGCATTCCGCGGCGTAAGCGTCGGGCATCCCCTGCGCCTCGTTACCAGTCAACAGGAAGGTCGGCGCCCGATACGTCGCCGCGCGGTAATCGGTCGTCGTGTCGAGGCTCAGCCCCACCAATTGCCCAGCGCCGCCGCGCAGCCACGGCACGAACGCTTCCCATTCGCACTGCACCACCGGCACGGTGAACAGCGCCCCCATGCTCGCGCGCACCGCCTCGACCGAGAAGGGGTCGACGCACTCCCCGATCAGGATGAGTCCGCCCGCACCGACCGCATCACCGGTGCGCAGGATCGTGCCAAGATTACCCGGGTCACGCATCCGCTCGGCCACCAGCCAGATCGCTGCGGAGTCGCGGTCAAGGCTGTCGAGCGTCCGGGTGAACTCCGCGAACACGCCGACCACTGCCTGCGGATTGTCTTTGCCCGACAGTTTGGAAAGGATGTCAGGAACGGTCTCGATCGCCTCGCCGCCGGCGGCCTCAACCGCATCGACGAGTGCCAGCACCAGCGGATGCGCTGCACTGTCGCGTGCAAAAAACAGGAACTCGGGAATACGCCCGACCGCTCGCGCTTCGGTGAGGATGCGCAGCCCTTCGGCCAGGAACAGGCCCTCTTCGCGACGATGGCGTTTCTCGCGCAGCGCGCGGACGCGCTTGATCAGCGGGTTGGAATAAGCGGTAATTTCACGGGGCATTGGGGCGATCAATCCTCGCCGAACTTGGCCTCGACCAGCTCGCATAGCGCACTGACGGCGGACTCGGCATGGTCGCCCTCGGCGGAAATGACGATCGTGTCGCCCATCGCGGCACCCAGCATCATCAATCCCATGATCGACGTGCCCGTCACCGATCCGGCACCGTCCTTCTCGACATGAAGTTCGCACGGCTGGGTGGCTGCGAGGGTGACGAACTTGGCACTGGCGCGGGCGTGGAGGCCACGGCGGTTGGTGATCAGGACGCTGCGGCTGACGGACATCAGGCGGCTGCCTCGCCCAGCACTTCGGAAGCGACCGAAATGTATTTGCGCCCGGCCTCGCGCGCGGCGGCGACCGCATCGACGACCTTCATCGTCTTGCGCGCCGATTCGAGCCGGATCAGCATCGGCAGGTTGATTCCCGCGATCACTTCGATCCGCCCGCGTTCGAGCAACGAGATTGCAAGGTTGGACGGAGTCCCGCCGAACAGGTCGGTCAACAGAATGACGCCACGTCCGGCGTCGACCTGGCCGATCGCGGTGGCGATGTCGTTGCGGCGTTCTTCCATGTCGTCTTCGGGGCCGATGCAGACCGTCGCCACGCGCTCCTGCTTGCCGACGACATGCTCCATCGCTGTCACGAATTCGTCGGCCAACCGGCCATGCGTCACGAGAACCAGCCCGATCATCGTACCGCCCCAATCATGCAACCGACCATTTCACGCTTCCGCCGTTCCGTCTTGCTGGCGATCATCGGGCACCCCTTCGAGCGAGTCCTGGGGGGCGGCGGCGAGATCGCGGTGTGTAACCGTGGGCGAAAATCCGGCGTCGCGCAACCGCGCCGCAACGCGTTCGGTGACGTGGACCGAGCGGTGTCTCCCTCCGGTACAGCCGAAGGCGATCGTCAGATACGACTTGCCCTCGGCGCGGTAGCGCGGGAGCAAGAGCAGGAGCAGGTCTTCGATCCGGCTGACCGCGGCTTCGTACGCCGGGTCCTGCGCGACATAGGCGGAGACGTCGGCGTCGAGTCCCGTACCGGGACGCAATTCGGGCACCCAGTGCGGATTGCGGAGGAACCGCATGTCGAACATCAGGTCGGCCCCGCGCGGAACGCCGCGCGCGAAACCGAACGACGTCACCGTCAAGGTCGGGCCGGCCTGGTGCTCCCGCGAGAAGGTATCGCGGACCTGTTCCGCAAGCTGGTTGCCGGTCATGTCGGTCGTGTCGATCAGGCGGTTCGCCCAGCGCCGCAATGGCGCGAGCAAGTCGCGTTCACGCGCGATTCCGTCGGCGGCGGGGCGGTCGACCGCGAGCGGATGGCGGCGGCGGGTTTCCGAATACCGCCGCTCGAGTTCGCCGCCTGCGCAATCGAGGAACAAGGTGCCGACGTCATGGCCATAGGTTTCGCGGAGATGCTTGATCCGGTCGACGATCCCGTCCGAGTCGAAATCGCGCGTCCGCACGCCGATGCCGATCGCGAGCGGCTGGCTCGATTGCTCCGCGCCCTGGGGCAAGGGCGAACTGAGAAGGCGGTCTAGCAGCGCTAGAGGGAAATTGTCGACGACCTCCCAGCCGAGATCCTCGAGCGTGCGGAGCACGGTCGACTTGCCCGCGCCGGACAGGCCGGTGACGAGCAGGATTTCCTTGGGGTCTAGCGTCATGACGCCTCTGTAGCGTGGCGGACCGCCATTTCCACCTTGATCGGCGCAGACGCCTCGAAAGGTGCGATCGCGATCTGCGGAATCGCAACCCCGTGATACGTTGCCTGCGTTTCGAGCGGCAGGCGTTCGACCGGCTGGTCCAGCCGTACCGCGAGCCTTATCGGAACGTCATCGATCGCATCGATGGGCATGATCCCGACCCCTCGAACCTCGATCTTCCCGCGGATCGTATCCGGCGCGGTTGCGCGGAGCGCGCCGTCGTGGACAGTTACGACGGTGTAATCGTCCGCGACCAGCACCGCACCGCGGTCGATGAGCCGGAGCGCGAGATCCGATTTCCCCGAACCGGACGGCCCGAGCAACAGCACCGCTACACCATCGATCGCGACCGTGGTGGCGTGGATCGGTGCAGGGCTCACCGCGGTTCCCCGACGGGCAAACACACCATGAACCGCGCACCGGAGACCCCGGTATGGCGGGCCTCGGCGGTGATCCGTCCCTGGTGCGCATCGACGATCGTGCGTGCGATGGCGAGGCCGAGGCCGGAATGCTTGCCGAACGCCTCGTCCGCCGGGCGCAGCGACTGGAACCGCTGGAACACTTTCTCGCGCGCGTCCGCAGGAACGCCGGGGCCCTCATCCTCGACCGCGATGACGACCTCCTCCGGCGTGCGGGACAAAGTGATGTCGATCCGTCCGGCTTCGGGTGAGAAGGACACGGCATTGTCGATCAAATTGTCGATCACGCGTTCCAGCCGCCCGCCTTCGCCCAGCACCACGAACCCCGCACCGCCGTCGTCATGCAGGTGAAGCCGAAGACCGATTCCCCGCTCGATCCCACGTTCCTCGCGACCCGCGATCAGCGCGGCAATCATCGCGCCCAGATCGACTTCCTCGAACTTCGCGCGGCTAAGCTGCGCATCCAGCCGCGACGCTTCGGCGATGTCGGTGATGAGCCGGTCGAGCCGATGGACATCGTCGCGGACGATTGCGAGCAGCCGCTCCTGGAGCTCGGCATCCTTGACCAGCGTCAGCCCCTCGACCGCCGAGCGCAGCGACGCGAGCGGGTTCTTCATCTCATGCGTCACGTCCGCCGCGAACGCCTCGATCGCGTCGATCCGCGCGCGCAGCGCAAGGCTCATGTCCGACAGCGCGCGCGCCAGCATCCCGATCTCGTCGCGGCGATAGGGCAGGCGGGGGACGACGACTTCGCGCGCGCGCCCCATCCGCACGCGCACCGCGGCATAGGCGAGCCTGCGCAACGGCCGGACGATCGTGCGCGCGAGGAACAGCGACAGCAGGATCGAGACGATCGAGACGATCATCAGCACGATCCCGAGCCGGAACCGCTCGACTCGAACGGTCTGTGTGATGTCGCGGACGTTGTTGGTCGTCATCACGACCCCCCCGTGCGCGAGTTGCGCGGCGGCGGTGATTACCGGGGTACGGTCGGGGGCGCGCCACACCGTCGCGGAGACGGTCGGGGTTGCGCGGACGGTCCGCACGTCCGGCCAGTTGAGCCCCGAGAGATGTTCGCGATACAGCGGCGCGCGCGGCGTGCCGACGACGGTGTCGATGATCGCGTCGAGGACACGCGCGGAGGCCTGGCTCCAGTCCTGCTTGTCCGGGTCCTGCAGCACGAAATTGCGAAGCCCGAGCTTGCGGGTATCGATGATCGGCAGGTCGCGTCCGTCGTAGATCCGCAACCGCACGCCCGTCGCGCGCGCAAGCCTGAGCGCCAGTTCGGGGCGTTGCTGCTCGGGGACCGAGACGATCGACTCGGCGACGAGCCGCGCTTCGCGGATCGACTGCCGCACGCGTTCGTCGACGATCCGGCTACGGTACGAATCGAGGTAGAAGAACCCGCCCGCCAGCATCGCCAGCGCGAAGACGTTAACGAACAGGATCCGCGGCGTGAGCGACACCCGCGCGGACCAGCGGAGCGACAGCGCGCGAGCATCCTCGTCGCGCGCGGGCTCGTCATTCCTCGGAGAATCGATAGCCCGCTCCATAGAGAGTTTCGATCGCGTCGAAGTTCGGGTCGACTTGCCGGAACTTGCGGCGGACGCGCTTGATGTGGCTGTCGATCGTGCGGTCGTCGACATAGATATCGTCGTGATACGCCGCGTCCATCAACTGGTTGCGGGTCTTCACGATGCCGGGGCGCTGCGCCAGCGTCTCGAGGATCAGGAATTCGGTGACGGTCAGCGTGACCGGCGCACCCGCCCAGGATACGCGGTGGCGCGCGGTATCCATCGCCAGCCGACCGCGGATCAGGCTGGTTTCGGCGGTGGGTTCCTCGCTGCCCGATCCGCCTTGCGATCCTTCCGCGCGCCGCAGGATCGCGCGGATCCGCGCGATCAGCAGGCGCTGCGAGAACGGCTTGGAGATGTAATCGTCCGCGCCCATCGCCAGCCCGAGCGCTTCATCGAGTTCATCGTCCTTCGAGGTCAGGAAGATGACCGGGACCATGCTCTTCTCGCGCAGGCGGCGCAGCAGTTCGAGCCCGTCCATCCGCGGCATCTTGATGTCGAGGATCGCAATGTCGGGCGGATTGTCGATCAACGCCTTGAGCGCGGTTTCGCCATCCGAATACAGCCGGGTCACGAAGCCTTCGGCCTGCAGGGTGATCGACACCGACGTCAGGATATTGCGGTCGTCGTCGACCAGCGCGATCGTTGCCGTCATCGGCGAAGGGCCTCGTGTCGTGAAAGGGCGGACCTAATCCATTACGGCCCGCGCCTCAATGCAAGCTGAACGGACACTGTCCCACCTTGTGATCGCACCGCCAATCGCTTGTTTGACCCTGCCTGTCCTCAGCGATATGCGCCAAGGATCGAAGCATAACGATGCCGACCCTCGATGGTCGGCACGGTAGGAGAGTGATATCGTGAGCGACCGCATCCCGGTTTCCGGGCTGGACACGCAGGGCATCGAGACCCGCGCCAGCCTCCATTGGAACCTCGTAACCGCCCGTCTGATCCAAGCGGCGATCTCCCGCGGCGAGGGCAAATTGTCCGCCGATGGTCCGTTGGTCGTCGAGACCGGCGCGCATACCGGCCGATCCGCTCAGGACAAGTTCATCGTGCGCGACGCCGAGACCGAGTCCACCGTTTGGTGGGGCAAGAGCAACAAGGCGATGAGTCCGCAGCATTTCGCCGCGCTCAAGACCGATTTCCTCGCGGCCTTGCGCCACAAGGAAGACCTGTTCGTCCAGGATTTGTTCGGCGGCTCGCAGCCCGAGCACCGCGTCAAGGTCCGCGTCGTCAACGAACTCGCGTGGCACAACAGCTTCATCCGCACGATGCTGGTCCGCCCGGCGGAGGCCGAGCTGCGCGACTTCGTACCCGATTACACGATCGTCGACTTGCCGAGCTTCCGCGCCTCGCCCGAGCGGCACGGCTGCCGCAGCGAAACCGTGATCGCGGTCAACTTCACCGAGAAACTGATCCTGATCGGCGGCACCCGCTATGCCGGCGAGATGAAGAAGTCGGTGTTCAGCCTGCTCAACTACCTGCTTCCGCCGACCGGTGTGATGCCGATGCACTGCTCGGCCAACATGGGCCCCGACGGCGATACTGCGGTGTTCTTCGGCCTGTCGGGCACCGGAAAGACGACGCTCAGCGCAGACGCCAGTCGCACGTTGATCGGCGACGACGAGCATGGCTGGTCCGACACCGCGGTCTTCAATTTCGAGGGTGGCTGCTACGCCAAGATGATCCGCCTCTCCGCGGACGCCGAGCCGGAAATTTTCGCGACGACCAAGCGCTTCGGCACGATCCTCGAGAACGTCGTGATGGACCCGGTGACGCGCCAACTCGACCTCGACGACGCGAGTCTCGCCGAGAACAGCCGGGGCGCCTATCCGATCGACTTCATCCCCAATGCGTCCGAAAACAACATGGGTCCGGTGCCGCGCAACATCGTGATGTTGACCGCGGACGCCTATGGCATCCTCCCGCCGATCGCGAAGCTGACGCCCGAACAGGCGATGTATCACTTCCTCTCGGGCTACACCGCACGCGTCGCGGGGACCGAGATCGGCGTCACCGAGCCCGATGCGACCTTCTCGACCTGCTTCGGCGCGCCGTTCATGGCGCGGCACCCGTCGGTCTACGGCAATCTGCTCAAGGAGCGGATCGCCAAGGGCGGGGTCGACTGCTGGCTGGTCAACACCGGCTGGACCGGCGGCAAGTACGGCGTCGGCAGCCGCATGCCGATCAAGGCGACGCGCGCGTTGCTCAACGCCGCCCTCGACGGTTCCTTGAACGATGCCGAGTTCCGCACCGACCCGAACTTCGGGTTCAAGGTGCCGGTCGCTGTGCCGGGGGTCGACAGCGCGATCCTCGACCCGCGCGCGACCTGGGCCGACAAGGAGGCGTATGACGCCACGGCGGCAAGACTCGTCGATCTGTTCGTTGAAAACTTCGCGCAGTTCGCGGAGCATGTCGACGAAGGCGTGCGCCAATCCGCGCCGAAGGTCCACGCGCCGGCCTGATCCGCCCGGGAACCGGCACCGGGCCTCTTGCGGAGGTTCCGATGCCGATTGCCGAACCAGGACCCAGACTGTTCCCCGATGACGCCGCAATTCGGCGCATCGGGGAGGGGTTGTTGGCTTGCACTCTGGCCAAGGCCGACTGGACGCACGAAGCGCATATCGCTGCGACGTGCTGGCTCTTGCGCGATCGGCCCGACGTAAACGTAGATGCGGAGATCGCGACTATCATCTGCCGCTACAACGAGTCGGTTGGCGGGGTGAATGACGACACCCGTGGCTATCACGCCACGATCACCCAGAGCTTCGTCGCGGGGATACGGTCCTATCTTGCGCATGCGGCCCCCGAGACGTCGCTGGCGGTGACCGTCAATACGCTGCTACAACGCGCGGAAGGGCGGCGCGACTGGCCGCTCCGTTTTTACTCCCGCGATCGATTGTTCTCGGTTGCTGCACGACGCGATTTCGTCGCACCCGATCTCGCGCCGCCTGCCGGGTGCGTGATAGGAGCGCGGTCGGCGTTAAGCAGCGTAAGAGGATGGATCGATGGGAATGTTCGACGGCGTGCTGGGACAGGTGCTGCAGAATGTCGACGTGGCGACGCTCGCCGCCAAGGTCGGGCTGACCCCGCAACAGGTCGAGCTCGCCTTGCAGGCGCTGGGGCAGGCGCACGCCGCGCCCGGGGATACGGTCGGCACCGCGGCGGCAAACACCGGACTTTCGCCAGAGACGCTGCAACAGCTGCTCCAGATGATCGGTGGCGAGGAAACGCTCGCCAAGGTCGCCGCAATGCTCGGCGCGCAGGGCGGGGTGCTTGGGCAGCTCGGCACGCTCGCGTCGGGGTTCTTCGCCAAGCGCTGAGGCGGAAATCGGGCTGCGGTCTGGCGCTTTGCGGGGTCGGCGGTTACATGGACCGCCACGACTCGCTTTTCTCTTCCCGCGCAGGACCGGCACCCATGGACATTCGCCTCGGACTCACTTTCGACGATGTCCTCTTGGTGCCCGCTGAATCGGACATCGTCCCGAGCCAGACCAACACCGCGACGCGCGTGACGCGCGGCATCTCGCTCGACATCCCGATCCTGTCGTCCGCGATGGACACCGTGACCGAAGCCGACATGGCGATCGTCATGGCGCAATTGGGCGGGATCGGCGTGCTCCACCGCAACATGGAAGTCGACGAGCAGGTTGCCGCGGTGCGCGCGGTCAAGCGGTTCGAAAGCGGCATGGTCGTCAACCCGATCACGATCGAGCCGCACGCGACGCTCGCCGATGCGCAGGCGTTGATGAAGCATCACCGGATCAGCGGCATTCCGGTCGTCCGCGCGGATGGTGTGCTCGTCGGCATCCTCACCAACCGCGACGTCCGCTTCGCCGAGAACCCGCGCCAGCCGGTCTCCGAGCTGATGACGCACGAGAATCTCGCGACCGTCTCCCCTGGCGTCACGCAGGAGGAAGCGCGTCGCCTGCTCCACCAGCGCCGGATCGAGAAACTGCTGGTGGTGGACGAGGCGTATCGCTGCATCGGCCTGATCACCGTCAAGGATATCGAAAAGGCCGTCACCTACCCGAACGCGACCAAGGACGCCGCCGGGCGGCTCCGCGTCGCGGCGGCGACGACGGTCGGCGACAAGGGGTTCGATCGTACAGCCGCGCTGGTCGATGCCGAACTCGATCTCGTCGTCATCGACACCGCGCACGGCCATAACCGCGACGTCGCGCGCGCGGTCGAGCGGGTCAAGAAGCTCAGCAATTCGGTCCAGGTGATCGCGGGCAACGTCGCGACCGCCGAGGCCACGCGCGCGCTGATCGATGCGGGCGCGGACGGGATCAAGGTCGGGATCGGCCCGGGCTCGATCTGCACCACGCGCGTCGTCGCAGGCGTCGGTGTGCCGCAGCTGACCGCCGTCATGGATTGCGCCGAAGTCGGCCAGAAAATGGGCGTGCCCGTCATTGCGGACGGTGGCTTGCGCACCTCGGGCGATCTCGCCAAGGCACTCGCGGCGGGCGCGTCGGCATGCATGATCGGCTCGCTGCTCGCGGGCACCGAGGAAGCCCCGGGCGACACCTTCCTGTTCCAGGGCCGCGCGTACAAGTCGTATCGCGGCATGGGCTCGGTCGGCGCGATGGGGCGCGGCTCGGCGGATCGCTATTTCCAGGGTGATATCAAGGACCAGATGAAGCTCGTTCCCGAAGGGATCGAAGGCCAGGTCGCATTCAAGGGTCCGGCGCGCGACGTGATCCACCAGCTCGTCGGGGGCATTCGCGCGGCGATGGGCTATACCGGATCCTCCAGCATCGCCGCGCTGCAGGAGCGTGCGCGCTTCGTCCAGATCACGGGCGCTGGCCTCAAGGAAAGCCACGTCCACGACGTCGACATCACGCGCGAAGCCCCCAACTACCCGACGCGGTAAACGCTTGGGCATAGGCGCAGGTCGGGGAACGACCGGCCTAAGGC
The DNA here is from genome assembly GCF_040546365.1 of Sphingomonas sp. PvP055. Lineage (NCBI taxonomy): Bacteria > Pseudomonadati > Pseudomonadota > Alphaproteobacteria > Sphingomonadales > Sphingomonadaceae > Sphingomonas > Sphingomonas sp. PvP055. Next base: position 2,615,518 of record NZ_JBEPNS010000001.1, on the reverse strand, counting down.
CCGGTACCCCCTCCGCCGCGTTCGATCCATCACCGCAAGCCAGGGCATGGCAGGAAGCAGAATGACTGCTTCCTGCCATGCCTTCGCTGCGCTCTGGTTTCCTGCCAGAACATAGGGTAGGGGGGTATCCCTATGGGACATCTCAGCGATAAGAAGGGCGACTTGCTCGCCCGCGTGAAGCGGATCGCCGGACAGGTGGCGGCGGTCGAGCGAAGCCTGGAGCGCGACGCCGATTGCGTAGACGTCCTCCACCTCGTCGCGGCGGTCCGCGGCGCGGTCAACGGGCTGCTCGACGAGATCGTGGTCGACCATCTGCACGAGCATGTCGTCAAGCCAGGCCTGTCGGATGAGGCGCGCTCGAAAGGTGCCGAAGATCTGGTGACGGTGATCCGTCGGTACGTGAAATAGGACGTTCCATGGCGACCCACTCCGCAGTCGATACCGTACCGCACGACCACGTCTTTCTCAGCGCATCGCACGATGAGAATGCCCGGCGCACTCTCTGGGTCGTCGCGCTCACCGCCGTGATGATGGTCGGGGAGATCATCGCCGGCTATATTACGGGATCGATGGCGTTGCTGGCGGACGGGTTCCACATGGCGACGCACGCCGGTGCGCTCGGCGTTGCGGCAGCCGCCTACGCCTACGCGAAACGCAACGCCACGGATCGTCGCTTCAGCTTCGGCACGGGCAAGGTCGGGGACCTCGCCGGTTTTGCCTCTGCGCTCGTGCTCGGTCTCGTCGCCTTCGGGATCGGCGTCGAGTCGCTGTTGCGCCTGTATCGGCCGATCCACGTCGCGTTCGTCGAGGCGACGTGGATCGCGGTGGTCGGGCTGGGGGTCAACATCGTCAGTGCGTTCCTGCTCTCCGGCAGCCATTCGCACGGTCATGGTCACGGCCATAGTCATCCGCACCACGACCATCATGGCCATGACCACGGACCGGCCGTGAAGAGCCAGGACAACAATCTCCGCTCCGCCTATGTCCACGTCCTCGCCGATGCGCTGACGTCGGTGCTCGCGATCGCCGCGCTTCTGGCCGGTCGCTACCTCGGCTGGATCTGGCTGGATCCCGTGATGGGGATCGTCGGGGCGATCGTCATCGCACGCTGGTCGTGGACGCTGATGCGCGACACGGCCGCCGTCCTGCTGGACGCGACCGACGACCCTGTGGCCGACGAAGTCCGCGGCCTTCTGGGCGATGCGAATGGCGCCGACATTCTGGACCTGCACGTCTGGCGGATCGGACCCGAGGCTCATGCCGGTATCGTCAGCGTGGCAGCGGGGCCCGGGATCGACCAGCAGATGATCCGCCAACGCCTGCGTCCAGTCCACGAACTCGCCCATCTGACGGTGGAAATTCGATGAAGTCCCCGTGCGTCGAAATCTGCGCCTTCGACGGACGAACCGGTTGGTGCCGGGCGTGCGGGCGGACCAAGCCGGAGTGCCGCAGCTGGAAGAAGGCACAGCCGCATCAGCAGAGGAAAATTGCCGCCGACCTGCCGCGGCGGCTGTCGAAACTAGCGTCTGCCAAACCGGAGTAGCGGCGGCGTCCGCTGACGGTCGACAAATGGACGCTGAGCGACCACGAGCAGTAGTCCTGACCCGCACCATCGTTTCGCGAAGGCGCGAAACTGATCTAGGGGCAACCTTCAGATCCGCCAACACCCCGGAAAGACCGCCAATGACCCCCGCCGCAAGAACCCAGGCCGCGATCGAGCTGCTCGACGAGATCATCGTCGCCGCGCGCGATTCCGGCGCCGCGGCGGATACGCTGGTTGCCCGCTACTTCGCCAACCGGCGCTATGCCGGGAGCAAGGACCGTCGGGCCGTCCGCGAGCTGGTCTACGCTGCGATCCGCACGTTAGGCGAACGCCCGCGCTCTGGCCGGGCGGCAATGCTCGCGCTCGCCGCCGAGGACCCGGATCTCGCCGCGACCTTCGATGGCGTCGGCCATGGCCCTGCCGCGATCGGCGTCAGCGAAAGCAAGGCGTGGCCCGGGGTTGCGCCCAACTGGTTGCTGGAACGCCTCCGCGGGTCCGCGCTCGACGATAGCGAATTCCCCGCGTTGATCGACCGCGCGCCGCTCGACGTGCGCATCAACCGGGACAAGGCGGCCGACCTCGCGATCGACGGCGCCGAACCGATCGCTGGCCTGCCGGACGGGTTGCGGCTGCCGACCGGCACCGATGTCGACCGGATCGAAGGCGTCCCCGAGGGCGCGCTCGAAGTCCAGGACGCGGGCAGCCAGTTCGTCACGCTCGCCGCACAGGCCAAGCCGGGCCAGCGGATCGTCGATCTCTGCGCGGGCGCGGGCGGCAAGACGCTCGCGCTCGCCGCGGCGATGGGCGGGGAGGGGACGATCCTTGCGACGGATACCGATCGCAACCGGCTGTCGCGGCTAACCCCGCGTGCCGAGCGTGCGGGCGTCACGAACGTCGAAACGCGGTTGCTCAACCCGGGACGCGAAGCGGAGATGCTGGCCGACTGGGGCGGCAGCGCGGATTGCGTGCTGATCGACGCGCCGTGCTCGGGCACCGGCACGTGGCGCCGCAATCCCGAGGCACGCTGGCGGCTAAGCCCCGAACGGCTCGATCGTCTGGTCGCGACGCAGCAGCATGTCCTGTCGATCGGCGCGGCGCTCGTCCGGCCGGGCGGGGCGCTGGTCTACATCGTCTGCTCGCTGCTCGACGAGGAGGGGGCGAACCAGGTCTCGGCGTTCCTCGCGGACCATGCCGGCTGGCATGCCGAGCGGCTGTCCTTGCCCGCCGGTCGCGCCCATGGCGCGGGCCTTCGGCTGACGCCTGCGCACGATGCGACCGACGGGTTTTTTGTCGCACGATTGACGCGTGGGTGATACCGCTGTGCGCGTGACGAAGCTGGAGTATCTCATGCGCTACACCCCCGTTGCGATCGCGGCCGCGATGACGCTGCTGACGATCGGAACCGCCGTTCAGGGCCAGCGCGCCGAAGATGCGATCGACGCGCGCTCGCTCGCGCTGCTCGCCAAGGGGCGGGCGTTGCAGAGCGCGGGGAATCTTGATGGCGCGACCGACATGCTCGAGAGCGCGGTCACGGTCGACCCGCGCAATCGCGATGCCTTCGTCGCGCTCGGACAGGTCGCGCAGGCGCGCGCATTGCCCGGCAAGGCGATCCGACTGTACCGCGAGGCGCTATCGCTCGATCCGAACGACATCGCTGCATTGCGCGGGCAGGGCGAAGCGCTCGTCGCACGCGGGGCGGTGCAACGGGCGCGCGAGAATCTCGCCAAGATCCGGACGGTCTGCGCCAAGCGGGCCTGCCCGGAGATCGCGGCGCTGACTGCATCGATCGCCAAGGGGCCCCCGATCGTGACGGCGGCTGCGGCGACGGTCGTGCCGCCACCCGCGGGGACGCCGACCGCCAAGGACTGAGGCGGGGTCGTCTTGCTTACGGCCTGACCTTCCGGCCAGGGACGCGCGCCTAACCCAGCGCGCGCGCGACCGCGACGAATTCAGCGACGCTGACCGTTTCCGCGCGGCGAGTTGAATCGATGCCCACCGCCTCCAGCGCAGCGAGCGCGCCGGGCACGCCCTTGAGACTTTGCCGCAGCATCTTGCGGCGCTGACCGAACGCGGCGCCGGTCAGGCGTTCGAGCGTCGCGAAGCGAACGGCGTCGGGTGCGGCTTCGGGCACGATATGCACCACCGCAGACATCACCTTGGGCGGCGGCGTAAAGGCCGAGCGGTGGACCGGCATCGCCAGCGTCGCCTTGCTCCGCCACTGCGCCAGCACTGCTAGCCGCCCGTAAGCGTCGTCATCGGTCCTGGCGACGATCCGGTCGGCGACTTCGCGCTGGAACATCAGCGTCAGGCTTTGCCACCACGGCACCCAGTCCGCCGACAGCCACCGCACCAGCAGGGCGGTGCCGATATTATAGGGAAGGTTGGAGGCGATGTGCGGTTTGCCTTCAAACAAGGGCACCGCGTCGATCTCGAGCGCATCGCCTTCGATCACCCGCAACTGACCCGGAAAGGCTTCGCTCAGCTCGGCCAGCGCCGGGATACAGCGCCGGTCACGCTCGATCGCGGTTACCCGCGCCCCTGCGGCGAGCAGCGCGCGGGTCAGGCCACCCGGACCAGGTCCGATCTCCAACACTTCCGCGCCCTGCAAATCCCCCGGAATGCGCGCGATCCGCGCGAGCAGTTGCGCATCGAGCAGGAAATTCTGTCCCAACGCCTTGCTGGCGGCGAGCCCGTGGCGGGCGATGACGTCGCGCAATGGCGGCAGATCGGGGCGCGCGGGTGCCCCCTCGGGCGAACTCACGCGCCGATCGCGGCGCGACGATCGGCAGCGTCGCCCGCCAGCCGGATCGCCGCGATCATCGCGCCCGGTTCGGCAATGTTCTTGCCCGCGATATCGAACGCGGTCCCGTGATCGGGCGACGTCCGCACGATCGGCAAGCCCAACGTGATGTTGACGCCCTCGTCGAAATACAGCGTCTTGATCGGGATCAGCGCCTGGTCGTGGTAGCAGCACATCACCGCGTCATAGTTCAGCCGAGCGCGCGGGTGGAACAGCGTGTCGGCGGCGAACGGTCCGGTCGCAGCGATGCCCTCGGCGCACAAATGGGCGACCGCCGGGGCGATGATGTCGATTTCCTCGCGCCCGATCGCGCCGCTTTCGCCCGCATGCGGATTGAGCCCCGCGAACGCGATGCGCGGCGCTGCGATACCGAAGTTGCGAGTCAGCCCACGCGCAGTCGCGCGGCCCTTGGACACCAGCAGCTCGACCGACAGCAAGCCGCCGACATCCGCGAGCGCGACGTGAGTCGTCATAGGCACGACGCGCAGGTCGGGACCGGCCAGCATCATCACCGCATTCTCGCCCGCAATGCCGCAGCGTTCCGCAACGAATTCGGTCTGGCCCGGATAGTTGAACCCGATGTGGTAGAGCTGCGCCTTGGAGACCGGCGCGGTCACCAGCGCGCGCGCGGCGCCCGACCGGACGAGGCCCGCCGCAAGCTCCAACGCGCGCAACGCACAGCGCGCACCCGCGACGTCGGGATGGCCGGGAACGATCTCGCCGCCATCCTCCACCGTCAGCACGGGCAGGGCATGGTCGAACACGCCGCGCGCAGCGTCCGGGTGGAGGATCGCCTCGACCGGGCCATCCCATACCGCCGCGATCGCGCGCACGTCGCCCGTCGCGAAGAACGCCGGCAAACCGGCATCGCGTCGCTTCATCCAGGCCTTCGCCAGGATTTCCGGACCAATCCCGGCCGGGTCGCCCATCGAGACGACAAGCGGCGCGAGCTGCGTCGAGGCGACCGTCTCAACGATATTCGATGATCGCATCACGGCGGAGATCGCGCAGCAGCTGGTTGGCGCGCAGATTGGTGCGTGCGTTCTCCATCTGGCCGCGCACCTGCTCCACGCCGGGGACCGTACTGCCCGACGCTTCATCGCGACCGCACAGGACGAGCGACCGGATGCCGTCCTTGGCCGAACCGAACGGCGGGGTGGACTCGCCGACGCTCAGCTTTGCCATGATGTCGCGCAATGCCGGCGGAAGATCGCGGATCCGGACCGAATCATTGTCGACGACTTCGGCACCGAGCGCCGAGGCGACCTTGGCCACTTCGCCGCAACCCCGGATCGTCTTGGACAGTTTCGCGAATTCGGTCACTCGCGCGTCGGCCTGCGCCTGCGAGATCCCTTCGGGGAAGCGCACGCTGAGCTGCTTGAGCGTCAGGCGCGAATCGAGCGGGTCCGCGACGCCGACCTTGCGCGTGTCGACCAGATAGATGATCGAGAAGCCGCCGGGGACTTCGATCGGCCCGGCCAGATGCTCGGGCTGCATCGTCTTGATCGCCTCGACCAGCGACGGCGGAAGCTGTGCCAGCTGGTTCTCGTTGAGCCACCCGAGATCGCCGCCGGTCGAACGCGTCGACGCCTCCGACATGGCACCAGCGTAATAGCCGAAGCTGTCGTCGCCCTTCTCGCGCTTCTGGATCGACGCCATGATCTGCTGTTCCTGCGCGAACACTTCCTGGCGCGCGGTCACCGCCTGCGGATAGGTAGATCTCGCGCACGTGATATTCGGTCGTGCCCTGCTGCTTCTTCAGCTTGTCGATGATCGCCTGGACTTCCTCGTCGCCGACGCTGATGTCGACCTTGCGCCGCAGATAGCGGTTCCACGACAGCTCTGCCTCGACCTGCCGCTTGAACGAGCGTTCCGACGACCCGACGCTGCGCAGATAGGTGCGCATGTCCGCGGCCGACTTGCCGAAGTTGCTGCGGACGATCGAATCGTAGCTCTTGTTGACTTCCTCGAGCGAGATTTTGACGTCCGCGGTCTTGGCTTCCTGGATCTGGAGCGTCTCGTCGATCAGCTGACGGATCACGAGCAGGCGGTATTGCGCCATTTCCTGTTCGGACAGCTTCATGTCGCGCGCGGCGAGCAGAAAGGCGAGACGCTGGTCGACGTCGGTCCCGGTGATCACCGTTCCGTTGACGATCGCGGTTGGCTTGCGGACGTTGGGATCCACCTTGCCAAAAATCTCTGGATTGCTCGGCAAATTGAGATTGCCGGTGCGGTCGACCGATGCCTGCGGCGGGGCGCCTTCCTGCGGCGCGGCGTCGGGAGCGGTCTGCGCGATCGATCCTCCCGCCATGGCGAGAGAAGCCGCGAGCATCGTACCGAACCCGAAACGGCGCACCGTGCGCGCCGTCTTGCCTGTAGTCGTCGTCACCAAATCTCAATCCCATCCCGCATGGCCGAACCCTGGCCATGCCCCTAATGCGGCCATGTGGCTGAACCGTGGCTTAGCGGCCACAGGTCGTACGCCTAGTAGCGTTAGCGCCCCAAATTCTTGAACGCCAGCGTCAACAGATAGCTGTTGCCGCTGCGCGCGTCGCCGGTGTTCTGGTAATCGCGCCGCCACGTGACGCCGAGCCGAAGGCAATCGTCTTCATATTGGACACCCAGGCGGTGGCGGACCGGGTCGAATCCGTCCGCCAGCGACAACGAATCCTCGCTGCGATTGGTCAGGTCGACCACGGTCGAGCCGAACGCCGACCAGAACCGCGCGAACTGGATACGCCCGCCAAGGCGGATTTCCTCGCGGTCACGCAGATCCTCCAGCGTCGGGTCGATGTTGCGGTTGAGTCGGAGATAGCCGACCAGGAAATATGTGCTGCGCGAGCCGACGGTGGCGTCGAGCTCGTTGCGGCGCACCGCGAACCCGTCCTTGTCGAGCCGATAGCGATGGATCACCGACACGAAGTCGCGGAAGCGCAACTCGGTCCGTCCGACGACATCGGACAGGCGGCGCGACAGCCCGGTCCCGTCCGGAAAGAACGGCGTTTCGCTGTTGAGGCGGTAGCTCTGACCGATGTTGGTGCTGAACGACAGCCCGGGCAGGTCCACCTGCCAGTCGGCACCGTAAGTGAGGCGGGTCGAAGCCTCGAACCGATCGTACCCTGGGAAACGATTGAGCGCGAACAGGTTCGAATCTTCGAGATCGACCGAGCGGGCATCCTCGTTCGGAATCTCGAGCGAACCGGTCTGCGGCGAGGTCACCACCTGGAAACGCGGAATCAGCCGCTGCGTACCGCTCAAGAACGTGCCGATCAGCGGATATTTGATGTCGACCGCGAACGCGCCGATCAAGCGACCGTGGAACCCGTCCACGCCGCGATAGCTCGCCACCGACGTCGAGATCGCGTCGTTGGTGTTGTACACGTCGCCGCGTCCGAATGCGGTAAAGGTTACTTCCTGCCCCCAGGGGGTAACCTTGCGCAAATCCCAGCGGGCGCTGGCAAAGGCGCGCTGGGTGTCCTGCCCGTCGGTGCGGCTGATGGCGAGGCTGTTGACCTGGAATTCGAACGTGCCGCCCAGCAGGCTGTTGGGCATGCGGCGGCGATAGTCGATCGCGGGCAGTGCGAACGGCTGGGTGCCCTGTGGGTCGGCCGCCCGCAGCGTCTGCACATACCATCCCGCGAGCGAGAAATAGCTGTTTTCGTCGATCCGCTCGAGATTGATCGTCGTGCGCAACCGATCGTCGCGCGAGATGTCGTAGCGGCGCAGGAAGGTTCGGTCGCTGGCAAGCCGGAGCGAGCCGGACACGCTCCAATTGGGGTCGAGCTGGAACCGGCCCGAAGCGTCCAGATAACCGCGGAACGAGTTGGGCGTGTTGGGCGGGGTCGGTAGCAGCAAATTGTTGCTGCGCGGGCTTTCGGTGACATAGCCCGAAATCCGGTACGCACCGAGCGTGTTGAGCGCCTGATAGTCCGCCTGGAGCATCGGCAACACGCGGCTGAAGATCCGCGGCGTGATGGTCAGACCGCGGTTGGGCGACAGCGCGATATGATAGGGTTGCGCGAATTCAAGCCCGTTCACGCGTCCGTAGCGGAAATCCGGGCTCAGCAGACCGCTGTCGTTCCCGCCACCGATCGGGTTGGAGAAAGCGGGCAGCGGAATCGACGGCAAGCCGAACAGGTCGATCCGCGCGCCCTTGTAATAGATCCGGCTGCGCTCGGGCCGATAGATCACGCGGACCGCGGTGATCTTCCAGGACGGTTCCTTCGGGCAATTCGAAGCGTCGGTAACGGCGCACGGGGTATAGGCCGCGTCCTCCAGCGTGACGGTCTCGTCGAGCGCACGCGTGCCCTTGCGCGCCGCCAGCCTGCCGCCTTTTTCGAGGACCAGCAGCATGTTGTCGACCATGCCGTCCTTCAGCGCATCGGTCAGTTCGATCGAATCGCCATAAGCGGTGTCGCCGCCGGGATTGACGATCGCGATGTTGCCGGTGGCCATGACCTTGCCGGTCTTGCGGTTCCACACGACCTTGTCGGCGCGCAGGCGATCCCCCGCGCGGTACATGCGGACGTCGCCGGTCGCGGTGACGATCTCGTCGTCGATGTCATATTGCAACGTGGCGGCGTTGAACTGGACCTGATCGTCGCTGACGCTCGTCGTAGTGGCCGGGGGCGGCGGGGCGACGGTACGGGTCTGCAGATCCTGCGCGACGGCGGGAAGGGCGATCAGCGCGGCAGGCGCGACGCAAGTGGCGAGGAAAACAGCACGCTTCACGGCGGTAGAACATCCAAATGCGATGGGGCCGGCGGCCGTTGGTCGATCATGCCCTATCGCATCGACGCGGAGCCGCTGCAATCGCGCAAAGCGCGCTTTGCCAGCGACGGCGCACTGGCCTAGAGACTGACGACTCACCGTGACCGACCGATCGAGGCTTGTTTCCATGCATATCGAGTTTTCCAGTGCAGCCCCCGCAGCCGATGCGACGCTTGCCCTCATCGTCGAAAAGGACGGGCTGTCGCGGCTCGCCAGCGGCTTTGTCGAGCAGAGCGCGATCGATCTGCTCAAGGCCGCGGCCAAGGCGAGTCGCTTCGACGGCGAGACCGGCGCGATCGTCGAGACGTTCGTCGATCGGGACGGCAGCGCGCAGCGCGTGCTGTTGATCGGCGCCGGTGCCGGCGGCGAGATGGACTTTGAAAAGGCCGGCGGTGCCCTGACCGGACGCCTGCTCACGTCGGGAGTCACTCAGGTGAGCGTCGATTTCGCCGGTGCGGGCGCAACCGGCAAGGCCGCCGCACGGTTCGCCGGCGCAGCCGCGCAGCGCAGCTGGCGGCATGACATCTATCGCACCAAGCTGCCCGAAAAGTCGAAGCCGACGTTGACCAGCATCGTGCTCCACAACGCGCCCGACGGTACCGATGCCGCCTGGGCACCGCAGAAGGCGCTGACCGAGGGTCTCGAACTGACCCGCACGCTCGTCGCGGAACCGCCGAACGTCATTTACCCCGAGAGCTTCGTCGCCAAGGTGCTGGCCGAGGTCGAGGGGCTCGGTCTCGAAGTCACCGTCCTCGGCGAGGACGAAATGCACGCGCTCGGCATGGGCGCGCTGCTTGGCGTGAGCCAGGGCTCGGTCAAGAACGCGCAGCTGCTCGCGCTCAAGTGGAGCGGTAAGGGTGCTGGCGATCCCGATCTGGCGCTGGTCGGCAAGGGCGTGACGTTCGACACCGGCGGCATCTCGCTCAAGCCCGGCGCGGGCATGGAAGACATGAAGTGGGACATGGGCGGCGCAGGCGCGGTCGTCGGCGCGATGAAGGCGATCGCCGGGCGCAAAGCCAAGGCCAACGTCATCGGCGTGTGCGGCCTGGTCGAGAACATGCCCGATGGTAACGCGATCCGCCCGGGCGACGTGCTGACCTCGATGTCCGGCCAGACGATCGAAGTGCTCAACACCGACGCCGAGGGGCGTCTCGTGCTGTGCGACGCGCTGACCTGGGTCCAGCGGACGCATCGCCCCAAGACGATCGTCGATCTGGCGACGCTGACCGGCGCGATGATCGTCAGCCTCGGCCACGAACATGGTGGCTGCTTCGCGAACGACGATGCTCTGGCCGACCAGTTGCTCGCGGCGGGCAAGGCCTCGGGCGACCTGCTGTGGCGCTTCCCGATGAGCGATGCGTACAACAAGCTGATCGACTCGCCGATCGCCGACATGAAGAACGTCGGCCCGCGCGGCGCCGGATCGATCACCGCGGCGCAGTTCCTGCTGCGCTATATCGAGAATGGCGTAAAGTGGGCCCATCTCGACATCGCCGGGATGGTCTGGTCGGACAAAGCCGGTCCGAACTACGAAAAGGGCGCGACCGGCTATGGCGTTCGCCTGCTCGACCGGTTCGTGGCGGAAAACTTCGAAGGCTGATGTGCCAGCGGCTTCTGTTCTCCTGCGAAAGCAGGAGTCCAGGAGTCCGATAAGCCGCGGGTGTTATCTTGCATGACCTTGGGTTCCTGCTTTCGCAGGAATACGGCGAAGGAAAGCAATGCAGGTCGATTTCTACCACCTGACGCTCCAACCACTCGATCGCGTGCTTCCCCGGATCGCGGAGCGCGTGGTCGGGGGGGGCGGGCGTTTACTCGTCGTTGCCGAGAGCAGCGACCAGTGCGTCGCGCTCGACCGATTGCTGTGGACCTATGCGTCGGAAAGCTTCCTCCCGCACGCACAGGTCGCGGGGGATGACAGCGATGCGCTGCAACCGATCTTGATCTCAGCCGAGCCGAACGCCGCCAACGCCGCGCGCAACGTCGCGCTCGCCGATGGGGTGTGGCGCGAGGACGCGCTCGGCTTCGACCGCGCGTTTCATTTCTTCGACGACGAACGGATCGTAGAGGCCCGTGCTGCGTGGCGGGCGCTGGGTGACCGCGACGGCGTTGACCGGCGCTATTGGAAGCAGAATGACGAAGGCCGCTGGGAACAGGCTGCGTGACCTGCAGGGCGCGGCTTGCATCGCTCAAGCGCCCCGACTAGGGGTCGCGCACTTTCCACAGTTCATCATCAAGGAGCTTCACGGTCATGGCCGCGAACCGCACGTTTTCGATCATCAAGCCCGACGCGACGCGTCGCAACCTGACGGGCGCCGTCACCAAGATGCTCGAGGAAGCCGGCCTGCGTGTCGTCGCCTCCAAGCGCATCCAGATGACCCGCGAGCAGGCCGAGGGCTTCTACGCCGTCCACAAGGAACGCCCGTTCTTCGGTGAACTGGTTTCGTTCATGATTTCCGGCCCGGTCGTCGTGCAGGTCCTCGAAGGCGAGAACGCGATGCAGCGCAACCGCGACATCATGGGCGCAACCAACCCGGCGAACGCCGATGCCGGCACGATCCGCAAGGAGCTCGCCGAGTCGATCGAAGCCAATTCGGTCCACGGGTCGGACAGCGACGAGAATGCCGAGATCGAGATCGCCTATTTCTTCAAGCCCGAAGAAATCGTTGGCTGATTCCAACTGGCGCGTGCGGGCGGCGGGGCCGGCGGATGCCGATGCCCTGTCGCTCGTCGCGTCGGCGACGTTTCTAGATACCTACGCGGGGTCGCTCGACGGCAGCGACATGGTCGCGCACTGCGCCGCCAATAACCGGCCCGAGAAATTCGCGGGCTGGATCGCCGATCCCAGCGATGCGGTGACGATCGCCGAAATTATTCCCGGGTTTGCGCCGGTCGGGTACGCCGTGCTGACCAGCGCGGTCGACTTGCCCGTCGCGCCCGAACCCGGCGACATCGAGCTGCGCCGGATCTACACCCTGTCGCGGATGCGCGGGTCGAGGCTTGGCCCCGCCCTGATGCAGCATGTGCTGGACGATGCCGCCCGTCTGTCCTGCCGCCGGATCCTACTCGGCGTGTGGGGCGAAAACCACCGCGCGCACCGCTTTTACGAGCGCCAGGGCTTCACGGTCGTCGGAACGCGCCAGTTCCGAGTCGGCACCGTCGTTCACGACGATCTCGTCTACGCGCGGACGGTCGTCTGATCGGCTCAGGCCGCGAACTGCTCCATCGTGATCCGGTCATCGAGCGCATGTTCCGGGTCGAACAGCAACGTCAGCTCCCGGTTTCGGTCGATCACGATCTCGACCAAAGCCACGTCGCGAATCTCGCGTTGGTCCGCCACCGCGCTGACCGGACGCTTGCCGGGCTCGAGCACACGCAACCGGATTCGCGCCTTGTCCGGCAGGATCGCCCCGCGCCAGCGCCGTGGGCGGAACGGACTGATCGGCGTCAGCGCCAGCATGTTCGACCCGAGCGGCAGGATCGGCCCCTGTGCCGATAGGTTATAAGCGGTCGACCCCGCCGGAGTCGCGACCAGGATCCCGTCGCAGGCCAGTTCGGGCAGCACGACCCGGTCGTTGACCGTTACTTCCAGCTTGGCGGTCTGGCGCGTTTCGCGCAGCAGCGACACCTCGTTGATCGCCGGCAGCGCATGGACTTCGCCGCTGATCGTCGTCGCGGTCATCGCAAGCGGGACGACCTTGAACGCCTTGGTGCGTTCCAGACGCCCCTCAAGACCATGCGAGCGCCATTCGTTCATCAGGAACCCGATCGTGCCGAGGTTCATCCCGAACACCGGCACCACCGGTTTGCGCCGCTCGAGCATCGCATGCAGCGTCTGCAACATGAAGCCGTCCCCACCGAGCGCGACGATCATGTCGGCCTCCTCGGGCGGGACCCAGTCGTGACTTTCGTTCAGCGTCTGGAAAGCCGCTTGCGCCGGGGGGGTAGGCGACGCGACCAGCGCCCGTCGCAACGGCTGGTTCATCCGCCCGTGACGCTCATGTGCCGTGCGACCGCAGGGGCGGCGGCATCGATGTCAAAGTCGTGGCGCGCGGGCTTGGTCAGCATTGCGGCATCCAGCGCAGCATCCAGCCCATCGACGCCCTGTTCGCGCAACACCGCCTTGAGATCGACCTTATCGTCATGCCCTAGACACGTGTAGAGTACACCCTCGGTCGTCAAGCGCACGCGGTTGCACGTATCGCAGAAATTCCCAGTCAGCGGGGAGATTAGGCCAAGCTTGGTGGTCGTCCCGTCGACTCGCCAGTAGCGGGCGGGGCCGCCGCTGCGATGCGAATCCCGGACCAGCGGGAACTTGCCCGACAGATCGTCGAGAACCGCGGTGAGCGGAACGAAGCGGTCAGCGCGATCTTCGTCGATCTGGCCCAGCGGCATCGTTTCGATCAACGTCAGATCCAGACCTTCGGCAATGCACCAGTCGAGCATCGGAGCGATATGGTCCTCGTTCAGCCCCTTCAAGGCGACCATGTTGATCTTTACGGACAGCCCGGCATCGCGCGCAGCGAGGATGCCGGCCGTTACCCGGGCCACGTCGCCGTGGCGCGTGATGTATCGGAACGTCTCCGCGTCCAAGCTGTCGAGGCTGACGTTGATCCGCCGCATTCCCGCCGCGACCATCGCTGCGCTATGCTCGACCAGCGCATTGCCGTTGGTCGTCATCGTCAGCTCGTCGAGCCCGGTGCCGACGTGCCGGCCAAGACGCCGGACCAGTTCGCCCACATCGCGCCGCACGAGCGGCTCGCCGCCGCTAAGCCTGATCTTGTTCACGCCGCGCGCGATAAAGCGTTCCGCGATGATCGCGATCTCTTCCAGGCTCAACAATGCACTGCGCGGAAGGAACGTCATTTTTTCGGACATGCAATAGCGACACCGCAAATCGCACCGATCGGTCACTGAAATCCGCAAATAGCTGATCGTCCGCCCGTGGCGATCCTGCAGCGGGCGGTTGAGAGAGGGGGAAAGTATCGCCATCATCCTTGAGCTAAGCCTTGGGATCATGCGGAACAAGTCCGTCACGCACCCTAGGCCATCGTGTTGTAATCTTCTAAACCCCGCTCGGGCACATCTGCTCCCGCCGATCGAAGAAAGACGTCCGCCATCGCCCCGCCGTCCGCTCCTTTGTTCGTTTTGTCGTTCCGCCAACGCGACGAACTCGCTTCGATTGCCGCAACCGGCGGATGGCACGTCGTTGCGGCGCGCCGGGCGGGGGGTGCCGAACGGCGGTTCCTGTCGAGCGGCGCCGCGGTTGCGGTCGTCGATGCGCGGGGAGCAACCGCAGAGGGAATCTCGGCCACGGCAGCGCTGGGCAGCGCGGTCGAAGCCAATGGCGGCGCCCTGCTGACGCTCGTTTCGCGCGGCGAAAATGCCTCGATCACCGCGCTTTATGGCGCCGGGGCAACGCATTTCCTCGCAAGCCCCTTCAGCGATGCCGAATTCCTCCAGGCTTTGCGATTCGCCGCGCGGCATGCCGAGCGAATCGCACGCGAATGGCACACCGGCGCGGTGTTTACGCCGCTCGGGTGGCGGTACACGCTCGCTGATCGTTCGCTCGTCCTCACGCCAGGACTTGCCGCATTGCTCGATTGCGCAGAGACGCTGACGGTTCGGGAGATGCTGCGCCTTTTGGATCGAAACGACCGGCTGGCCGCAACGTCGGCGTTCCGGCGGATGTCGCCGCAACGATCCGCGACGGCATTTGCGCATGACATTGCGGGGGTCGGTCGGATCGTCCAGCACCTCCAGTTCGATGCCGCCGCTGGCCAGATCGACACGGTGGTCGAGCCGCTCGGCACGACGCCCGAACCCGCCGCCGAAGTCCGCGAGGCGCTTTCCGGCGCGCGCGACGCCGGAAGTGCGCGCCGCTGGATCACCCGTCATCTTGGGGAGGCGGCCGGCCCGCCGCTCCACCTCCTGCTCATCGCGCTCAATCGGTTCGAAACCGTCAACACCGCTTACGGGCGCGTGGCGGGGGACGCGCTGTTGCGATCCGCGCAAACCCGGATCAACGACGCGGTCGTCGAGATGCTCGGGCGGGATGCGCTGGTCGCGCGGATGGGTGGTTCGACCTTCATGGTTGCGACGCAAGCGCCGCGATCGCGCGTGGACCTGGTCGCGGAGCGAATCGTCGGGGCGCTGACTCGGCCGTTCGTCAGTGGCGATACGATTGCCCTGCTCGGATGCCGGATCGGGCTGGCGGAGGCGGGGCCGGAGGACGATGCCGCCCGGCTGCTGCGGCGCGCCAGCGAAGCGTTGGCTGAGGCGCGCGAATCAGACAGCGCCACGTTGCGCGTCGCCGACGCGGAGAATGGCGGGGCGACGATCGGACGACTGGCGGTCGAGCTGCACCATGCGATCGAACACGGTGACATCGGCATCCTGTTCCAGCCGCAGGTCTCGATCGCGACCGGAAAGATCGTCGGCGTGGAAGCACTTGCGCGTTGGCAGCATGCGACGTTCGGCACGATCGGGGCGGAAACACTGTTTGCCGCCGCGCAGCGCGCCGACCTCGAAATCGGACTGTCGGATCATATTCAGCAGCTCGCGCTCGCCAAGGCGGCGAAGTGGCCAGCGTTGCTTGCCGACGTACGCCTGTCGCTCAATCTCACCGCCGCCGATATCGCACGGCCCGGATTCGCCGACCTGTTCCTGGCACGGGTCGATGCCAGCGGGTTCTCCCGCAAATGCCTCACGCTCGAAATTACCGAAAGCGGGCTGATCGAGGATCTCGGCATCGCGTCGGCGTTGCTGTCGCTGCTGCGCGGGGCAGGGTGCCGGACCGCGATCGACGATTTCGGGACGGGCTATTCCAGCCTCGCGTATCTCAAGGCGCTTCCGCTCGATTATCTCAAGATCGACAAGAAGCTGGCGCAGGACATCACTGGCTCGCCGCGCGACCGGATCGTCGTGCGCGGCGTGATCGACATGGCGCGCTCGCTGGGGCTGACCGTCATCGCGGAGGGCGTCGAGACACAGGAACAGCTCGACGGACTGGCAACCGAAGGCTGCCAAATATACCAGGGCTTCCTCTGCGCCGAGCCGCTGACCGAACCCGCGCTGATCGCCCTGCTCGACCGGTCGTAACGAGCGGCGCTTAGCCCGCCGCCCGTGCCAGTCCCTTCGACAATTGCAGCGCACCATGCAGCCGCGCCTTGGGATCCCCCCAGCTGCGCGTCACCACCAGCTTCGAGTCGGGCCGCAACCGCGCTACGCCATCGAGTTTAGCGACCCACGCCAGCAAGCCATCGATATTGGGCGGCTTGTCGTCGAAGAACGACACGAGTGCGCCCTTCGGGCCGACATCGATCTTCGAAACGCACGCCTTCTTGGCGTTGAGTTTGATCTCGATGAGGCGGACGAGGTTCTCGGTCGGCCCCGGCAGCGCGCCGAACCGATCGATCAGTTCCGCCGCGAACCCTTCCAGCGCATTCTGGTCCTCGACGTCGTTGAGGCGGCGATACAGGCCCATGCGCAAGTCGAGGTCGGGGACGTACGTCTCGGGAATGAGGATCGGCGCGTCGACGGTGATCTGCGGCGAGAAATCCTTCGGCCGGAGGCGCTGCCCGCCCGCCTTGGCGTCCATGATCGCCTCTTCCAGCATCGACTGGTAGAGTTCGTAGCCAACCTCCTTGATATGCCCCGACTGTTCGTCTCCGAGCAAATTGCCCGCACCCCGCTGGTCGAGATCATGGCTGGCGAGCTGGAACCCGCCGCCGAGGCTGTCGAGGTCGGACAGGATCTTGAGCCGCTTCTCCGCGGTCTCGGTCAGGATCCGGTCGGCAGGGGTTGTGAGATAGGCGTAAGCGCGCGTCTTGGCGCGTCCGACACGACCACGAAGCTGATACAGCTGCGCCAGCCCGAAGCGATCCGCGCGGTGGATGATCATCGTGTTCGCGCTCGGGATATCGAGCCCGCTTTCGACGATCGTGGTCGAGACGAGCACCTCGAACTTCTTGTCGTAGAACGCCGACATGCGCTCCTCGACCTCGGTCGGCGACATCTGCCCGTGCGCGACGACGAAGCGGATCTCGGGGACGGATTCCCGCAGGAATTCCTCGATCTCCGGCAGATCCTTGATCCGCGGTGTCACGAAGAAGCTTTGCCCGCCGCGATAATGTTCGCGCAGCAGCGCCTCGCGGAGCACGATCGGATCCCACGGCATGACATAGGTCCGCACCGCCAGCCGATCGACCGGCGGGGTCTGGATCACCGACAATTCGCGCAGGCCCGACATCGCCATCTGGAGCGTCCGCGGGATCGGGGTCGCGGTCAGCGTCAGGACGTGGACGTTGGCCTTGAGCGACTTCAGGCGCTCCTTGTGCGTGACGCCGAAGCGTTGCTCCTCATCGACGATGACGAGCCCCAGGCGCTTGAAATCGATGCCCTTCGCCAGGATCGCATGCGTGCCCACGACGACGTCGAGCGTGCCGTCGGCAAGCCCCTCCTTGGTCGTCTTCGCTTCACCCGCGGGCACGAGCCGCGACAATCGCCCGACGTTGAGCGGAAAGCCTTCGAGCCGCGCCTTGAAGTTGTTGAAATGCTGCCGGGCGAGCAAAGTCGTCGGACAGACGATCGCCACCTGCAACCCCGCCATCGCCGCGGCGAAGGCGGCGCGGAGCGCGACTTCGGTCTTGCCGAAGCCGACGTCGCCGACCACGAGGCGGTCCATCGGCGTGCCCTTCTCGAGATCGCCCATGACGTCCTCGATCGCGCGATCCTGGTCCTCGGTTTCCTCATACGGGAAGCGGTCGACGAAGGCGGCATAGCCGCTGTCGCGTTCGATCGTGTCCGCCGGGCGCAACGCGCGTTCGGCGGCGGTCGCGATCAGTTCACCCGCGATTTCGCGGATGCGTTCCTTCATCCGGCTCTTGCGGCGCTGCCACGCCTCGCCACCCAGCTTGTCGAGGCTGGCACCGTCGGAATCGGCGCCATAGCGCGTCAAAACCTCCAGATTCTCGACAGGAACGAACAATTTATCGCCACCAGCGTACGTCAAAGCGACGCAATCGTGTGGTGCCTGGCCGACCGGGATTGAGGTCAGCCCCTCATACCGACCGATGCCATGATCGGCATGCACGACCAGATCGCCCGGGGTGAGCATCGCCAGTTCGGCGAGAAACGCATCCGCCGACTTCTTGCGCTTGGTCCGCCGCACGAGCCGGTCGCCCAGCATGTCTTGCTCGGTCAGCAGCGCGACTTCGGGCCCGGAAAAGCCATGATCGAGCGGGAGCACGAGCAAGGCGACCGATTTGGCACCGACGCCGAGCGCCGCCTGCCAGCTGTCGACCTTGACCGTGTTGGTCAGTTCGTGATCGGCAAGCAACCCAGCGAGGCGATCGCGCGACCCGGTCGAGTAACTGGCGAGGATCGCTTTCTTGCCGGAATTCCGAATCTTGTTGAGATGCTCTACGACGGCTTCGTAGATGTTGACGCCATTCGCCCGCTCCGCGCCGAAGTCGCGCGGGCCATCCACGCCGAAGTCGAGCACGCTCGCGCTCTCCGGTTCATGGAACGCGGTGATGCGGTGTGCGGGGGCGCCATCGAGCCGCTCGGCAAGGTCCGTAGCGGTCAGGTACAACGCGTCTGGCGGCAGCGGGCGATAACTGCCCGGGTCGCTCGACTGCGCCTTGACGCGATTGCCGTGGTAATCGGTGATCGCTTCGAACCGCGCCTCCGCCGCCGCAACCGCCCCGGCATCGCGGACCATGACCGCGTCGTCGCCGAGATGGTCGAACAGCGTCGCCATCTTCTCCTCGAACAGCGGAAGCCAATGTTCCATGCCCGCGAGGCGCCGCCCGTCGCTGATCGCCTGATACAGCGGGTCGCCCGTCGCGGTCGCGCCGAAACGTTCGCGGTAGCGCGCGCGGAACCGCTTGATGCTGTCCTCGTCAAGCAGCGTCTCCGAAGCGGGGAGCAGGACGAACCCGTCGATCCGCCCGGTGGTTCGCTGGTCCGCCGGGTCGAACGTGCGCACGCTCTCGATCTCGTCGCCGAAGAAATCGAGCCGAAGCGCCTGTGATTCCCCCGACGGATACAGATCGACCAACCCGCCGCGCACGGCAAACTCCCCAGCGTCTGCAACGGTTTCGACGCGGACATAGCCATTGGCTTGCAACAAGGTGGCAAGCCGGTCACGCCCGATCCGTTCCTTCGGCGCAAGCCGCGCGACGAGGTGGCGAATACGGAACGGCGTCAACGTGCGCTGCGCGATCGCGTTGACCGTCGTCACCAGCAACTGCGGGCCGCTCGGCTTCTGCTGGAGCCGGTGCAGCGTCGCCATCCGCTCCGCCATTACGCGCAACGTGGGTGACGCACGGTCGTATGGGAGGCAGTCCCACGCCGGGAAGGTCAGCACCTCCAGTTCTGGCGCAAACGTCTGCGCGGTCGAGGCGATCGCGCGCATCGCAGCTTCGTCCGGCGCGACGAACACTGCGCGTGCCTTGGCGGCGCGCGACAGGTCGGCGAGCAGCCACGGCTCGAACCCGGTCGGGACGCCCGCCAGCGTCAGCGGGGTCTTGGCGGTGAGGATCGTCTGAAGGTTGGGCATTCTTTTCTTTCTCCCTCTCCCCGCTTGCAGGGAGAGGGGGGTATTACTTGGCGACCGGCACGTAATTGAGCTGTTTCAACGCCTCGACGATCGACCCGGCATAGCGTTCCGGCGCGGGTTCCATACCGATCGCCCAGGCCATGATATCGACGTCCTGTTCCTCGATCAGCTCCTCGAACAGCGCGATCTCGGCATCGCTCCAGCGTGCGTGCGCGGAATCGAAGAACCCGCCGATCAGCAGGTCGGCTTCCTTGGTGCCGCGATGATGGCTGCGGAAATGCAAGCGCTTGAGGCGGATATCTCGGTCCATGCGGATCCCAACGACAATTGCCCGATACCCGCGCGCGGGTGCTGGCGGCGGGGATCGGGGAGGGGTAAGAGCGCTTCAGATAGACATGCGACCCGACATCCTCAATCCATTGTTCGCCGAAGTTACGGCATTGAAGGGCATCGGCCCCGCGCTCGCCAAGCCGCTCGAGCGGCTCGGGCTCGCACGCGTGGTCGACGTGGCGTTCCACCTGCCGACCGGCTGGGTCGATCGGCTGCCCCGCGAAGAGCTCGACCTGGCCGATTCGGGGCGGGTGATCGTCATCACGCTGACCGCCGTTTCGTATCGCAGCAGCAACGGGCGTGGACCGACCCGTGTTCAGGCGACCGACGCCAAGGGCAATTACGTCAGCCTCGTGTACTTCGGCGGACACCCCGGCTGGGCGAAGAAACTGGCGCCGCTGGGGGAACCGCGCCGCGTGTCGGGCAAGCTCGAGCATTACGGGCAGGACTTGCAGATGGTCCACCCGGACTATGTCCTGCCGCTCGACGAGGCAGGCGAGATGGTCGAGCGCGAGGCGATCTATCCGCTGTCGGAAGGCATGTCGTCGCGGCGGATGGGGCAGCTGACGGCGCAATCGGTCGAACGCGCGCCCGATTTGCCCGAATGGATCGAACCCGGCTTGCTCGCGAAACAGGAATGGCCCGCCTGGCGCGCGGCGCTCGCGCGGATCCATGCCGATCCCGCCGATGCGAAGGCCCGCGAGCGGCTCGCCTATGACGAGCTGTTCGCCAATCAATTGGCGTTGATGCTCGTCCGCCAGTCGTCACGTGCGCGCAAGGGGCGTGCGCTGGCCGGGGACGGGCGGCTGCGCGATGCGCTGAAACTCCCGTACGAGCTGACCGGCGCCCAGGCGCGCACCGTCCGCGAGATCGAAGGCGATCTGGCGCAGGCGCAACCGATGCTCCGTCTGCTGCAAGGCGATGTCGGATCGGGCAAGACGCTGGTCGCGGCGCTTGCGATGCTGGTCGCGGTCGAAGGGGGCGCGCAGGCCGCATTGCTCGCGCCGACCGAAATCCTCGCGCGGCAACATTATGAATCGCTGCGGCGGCTGCTCGGCGGCTTGCCGATCGAGATCGCGGTGCTGACCGGGCGGGACAAGGGCCGTGTGCGTGAGGGGGTCCTCATGGGGCTCGCCGCAGGGCAGATCCATATCCTGATCGGCACGCACGCGATCTTCCAGGAAACGGTCGCCTACAAGGACCTTGGCCTGGTGGTGGTCGACGAGCAGCATCGCTTCGGGGTCGCGCAGCGAATGCTGCTCCAGGCGAAGGGACGCAGCCCGCATTTGCTCGCGATGACCGCGACCCCGATCCCGCGGACGCTGACGCTCGCCAATTACGGCGAGATGGATGTCAGCCAACTCGACGAAATGCCCCCCGGGCGCCAGCCGATCGAAACGCGCGTGATCTCGGAGGATCGGCTCCCCGAAGTGGTCGAGGCGCTGGCGCGGCATCTCGCGGATGGCGGGCAAGCCTATTGGGTGTGCCCGCTGGTCGAGGAAAGCGAAAAGAGCGACATGGCGGCGGCGGAAGCGCGCGCGGAGACGTTGCGCGCGCGTTTTGGTGACGCGGTCGGGCTGGTCCACGGCCGGATGAAGCCTGCGGACAAGGACGCCACGATGCAGGCGTTCGCCGAGGCGCGGCACGGCGTTCTGGTCGCGACCACGGTGATCGAAGTCGGGGTCGACGTGCCCAATGCGACGCTGATCGTGATCGAGCATGCCGATCGCTTCGGATTGGCGCAGTTGCACCAGTTGCGCGGGCGAGTCGGTCGCGGCGGCGGCAAATCGAACTGCCTGCTCATCCGCGGCGGAAGCCTCAGCGAAACGTCCCGCGCGCGGCTTGCGCTGATGCGCGAGACGACCGACGGCTTTCGCATCGCCGAGGAGGATTTGCGGCTGCGCGGGGCGGGGGAGTTGCTCGGGACTCGCCAATCGGGCGAGGCTGGGTTCCGGCTTGCGACTCCGGAGATGCTGGGCGCGTTGCTTCCGGTGGCGACCGACGATGCCCGCTTGCTGATCGACCGTGATGGCGGGCTGGAAGGCGTACGCGGGCAGGCGGCGCGGACGGCGCTGTACCTGTTCGAGCGGGACGCCGGAGTCGCGCTACTACGTTCTGGCTGAGGTCAGCGCCGCATCGCCTCAAGGACACGGGGATAGTCCGCCGTGTCGATCGGGGTCGGGAAGGCGAAGCCCATCCGGCCGCCGAGCACCCAGCGGATTTCCGCATCCCAGGCGCCAACGATCGGCAAGCTGATTTTCACGAGATCACCGACGCCGCCGGGCATGTCGCCACGCGCCATCAGGCCCATCGCGGTGATGTTGACGATCAACAGGGTCATGCCGCTGCCGTTCGGCGCGATGAACCGCGCGCGAACCTCGACCTCGTCACGCTCCAAGGCGCGCGTGTGTGCCGTCGTCAGCGCCAATGCCTTTTCCATCACCGGGTCCCTCGTGCGGAGCCGCCATGGCTACCCGTCCCGCATGAAGCAGCACCCAACGATCTTGGTTAAGAGTGCAATGTCCTCGCCGTGCGTACCCTCGAAACGGCGGCGTAAATGGCTGCAATCATGCGCAGAAACGGCGATTATGCGCGGATAAGGATGCCGTGATGCTTCTTTCCGGCGGCAATCCGCACGGGATCGTCGCCGACGGTGACGACCAACGCCTCGTCAATGACCTTGTCGGCGCCGACACGCGCGCCACCGCCCTTGATCAGGCGCCGCGCCTCACCCTTGGACGCAGCGAGACCCAAGCCAACGAGAGCGTCGATGATCCCAATGCTGCCAGTGACCGCAAAGGTCGGCAACGATCCGCCAGCACTGCCTTCCTCAAATGTTTTTCTTGCAGTTTCAGCGGCTTCTGCGGCGGCGTCTTTTCCGCGACACAAGGCCGTCGCGGCGTCCGCCAGTATCTTCTTCGCCTCGTTGATCTCGGCACCATCGAGCGCCTCCAGACGCGCGATCTCATCGAGCGGAAGATCGGTAAACAATCGGAGGAACCGCCCGACATCCCGGTCATCGGTATTCCGCCAAAATTGCCAATAATCGAAATGCGGTAGCTGGTCCTCATGGAGCCACACCGCGCCCGCCATCGTCTTGCCCATCTTGGCGCCGTCGGCGGTCGTGATGAGCGGCGTCGTCACGCCGAACACTTCGGTCCCGTCCATCCGGCGCGCAAGCTCGATCCCGTTGACGATGTTCCCCCATTGGTCCGATCCGCCCATCTGCAGCCGGCACTCGGCGCGCCGCGATAGTTCAAGAAAATCGTAGGCTTGCAGGATCATGTAGTTGAATTCGAGGAAGCTGAGCGATTGTTCGCGGTCGAGCCGGAGCTTGACCGAATCGAAGCTCAGCATCCGGTTGATCGAGAAATGCTGCCCGACGTCGCGCAGGAACGGGATGTATTCGAGCGCATCGAGCCACTGTGCATTGTCGAGCATCACCGCATCGGTGGGACCATCGCCAAAGGTCAGGAATCGCTCGAAAATCCGCCGGATCGAGGCGACGTTGGTCGCGAGCGTATCCTCGGTCAGCATCTTGCGCGCTTCGTCCTTGAAGCTCGGGTCGCCGATCTTGCCGGTGCCGCCGCCCATCAGCACGATCGGCTTGTGCCCGCTCTGCTGGAGCCGCCGGAGCAACATGATCTGGACCAGGCTTCCGACGTGGAGCGAGGGGGCGGTGGGGTCAAAACCGATATATCCTGGAATGACTTGCTTGCTCGCCATCGCGTCGAGCGCGGCGGCGTCGGTCACCTGATGGATGTAGCCGCGCGTCGACAGGAGGCGGAGCAGGTCGGAAGAGAAGCTGGTCATGCGCGCTGCTCTACAAAAGTCCGATCGCCGCGTCACCCTGCAAGCAGCGGGTCAGATCGCGGGCAATTGCCGCTGCGGGTCGATCGGCGTGCGGCCCTTGCGCATCTCGAAATGTACCTCGGGTCGCGGGGCGCCTCCGGAATCCCCAGACATCGCAATCGTCTGACCACGGCGGACCGATTGTCCACGCTGAACGAGCAACTTGCTGGCGTGTCCGTAAACCGTCGCCCAGCCTTCGCCATGCCGGATGATGATCACGTCGCCCAATTGCGGAATGCCGCCACCCGCATAAGCGACGACGCCATCCGCGGCGGCGAGCACGGGTGTGCCGCGCGGGACCGCGATCTTGACGCCGTTGTAGCGCTCGCCACTCGCACCCGGCCCGAACCGCGTGACGATCCGGCCGTGGACCGGCCAGTCGAACCCGCTGCTCAACCGGGTCGGTGCCGCGATCGCCTGGGTCGGCGCCAGAACGCGCGCGGAGGATGTGGTCGGCCGCGCCGGGCGCTGGTTCGCGGCGAGCGCTGGCTCGCTACCGGTGACGAGATCGTCGATGTCGAGCGTGAAGGCGGCGGCGCGTTCGGCGGCGGTACTGCGCGACGCGGATCCCGGGATCAGGACGCGCATGCCGACGCGCAGTGTATAGGGTTCACGCAAATCGTTGGCGCTTACGATCCTCGACCAGTCGACGCCGTAAGCGCGCGATATCGCGATTCCGGTCTGCCCCGCCGCAACCCGGTGGTATCGTCCCCCCGGAATGGAAAGCCGCTGACCCGTGCGGACGGTAAACGGAGCGGCCAGCCCGTTGGCACGCGCGATCGCCTCCGATCCTGCGCCGGTGCGGTCACCGATTGCCCCGAGCGTATCGCCAGGGCGCACGACATAGGTCGAGGGGTCGACCTGCTGCGCGGACGGTGCGACCGGGCGGGCTTGCCAGGGGGATAGCGAGACTGGAGAGGAGCGGACCGTGCCGTGATCGTCGGGGTCAAGTCTCTCCGAATATCGCGGGCGATAGCCGCCTCGAGGCTCGTACGGCTGTTGATCGTCGCGGGGTTCGTATCGGCGTTCGGGGGCAGCGCGCACCGGACGGTGCGGGCGGCTTCGCGGCGGTGGTGGTTGTCGGTAGGCGTCGTCTCGCCAGTTGCGGGGCGTCTCGTCCGGTGCCGATCGCGGGACGGGGCGGGCCGGCGCTGCGCGAGGCGGAGCGTCCGGGCGCGGGTACTCCCCGACAGGTCGATCATCCTGCGGAATGCAGGCGGGCAAGGCGAGGACCATCGCCGCAACCGGAAAGACCATCATTCCGAAAGGTCCCTTCCGCATCCCTTTAGCCGTACCGCTCCGCGAGCATGGCCATCGACGAACGATGCGTCAGGTCGAGATGCAGCGGCGTTATCGCGATGTACCCGTCTGCAATTGCTTCCAGATCGGTCGAGTGTGCTGGCGTGTCCACCGCCTGGCCCAGCGCAAACCAGTGATACTCATACCCACGCGGATCACGGTTGGTGACGATGTTGAGCCGACCGTAATCGCGCAGTCCTTGCTGGACGACTTTGATGCCCTTGACGGCGTCCGCGGCGACCGCCGGGAAGTTTACGTTGACGAGGCTGCGCGGTTCGAGCGGCGCATCGAGCAGCGGACGCAGCACGCGTTCTCCCCAAGCCGCCGCCGCGTCGAACGGAACCGCGTCGCCGGCGCCTTCGCGGCTGTAGACCTGACTGAGCGCAATCGAGCGGACGCCCGCGAGCGCGCCTTCCATCGCCGCCGACACCGTCCCCGAATAGGTCACGTCCTCGGCCAGGTTCGCACCGCGGTTGACGCCGGACAGGATCAGGTCGGGTTTGTGATCCTGCATGATCCGCGCGAGCGCCATCATCACCGCATCGGTCGGCGTCCCGGCGACGGCAAAACGCTTGTCGCCATGGTGTCGAACGCGGATCGGACGGGTCAGGGTGAGCGAATGCCCGGCACCCGACTGTTCCTCCGCTGGCGCTACGACCCAGACGTCATCCGACAGGCGCGCGGCGATCGCTTCGAGAACCTTCAACCCGGGTGCGTGATAACCATCGTCGTTGGTCAGCAGGATCCGCATCAGCGCGCGGGCTCGAGCAGCGTCATCCCGCCGAGATACGGCACCAGCACGTCCGGAACGGTGACCGTGCCATTCTCCTGCTGATAATTTTCCAGTACCGCGACCAGCGTCCGACCGACGGCGAGGCCCGACCCGTTCAACGTGTGGACGAACCGCGTGCCCTTTTCGCCCTCAGGGCGATAGCGCGCGTTCATGCGCCGTGCCTGGAAATCGGTGCAGGTCGAACAACTGGAAATCTCCCGATAGCGATCCTGCCCGGGGAGCCACACCTCAAGGTCGTAGGTTCGCGCACCGGTGAACCCCATGTCGCCGGTGCACAGCTTCATCCGGCGGAACGCAAGACCGAGCGCGATCAGGATCGACTCGGCGCAGGCGGTCATCCGCTCGTGCTCGGCTTCGGAAGCCTGCGGGGGGACGATCGAGACCATCTCGACCTTCTCGAACTGATGCTGTCGAATGAACCCGCGCGTATCGCGTCCCGCAGCGCCGGCTTCGGACCGGAAGCAAGCCGTGAGCGCGGCAAAGCGCAGCGGCAATTCGGTCTCGCCCAGAATGCGGCCCGCGACGATATTGGTCAGGCTGACCTCGGCGGTCGGGATCAGCCAGCGCCCATCGGTGGTGTGGAACAGATCCTCGGCAAACTTGGGCAATTGCCCCGTGCCGAACAGCGCTTCGTCACGCACGAGCAGCGGCGGGACGACCTGTTCATAGCCGTGCCGGTCCGAAAGCGTATCGAGCATGAACTGCCCGAGCGCGCGGTGCAGCTTTGCGGCGGCACCGCGAACCAACGTGAACCGGGCGCCGGACATCGCTGCACCCGTATCGAAGTCCAGCCCGAGCGGCGGGCCCAACACGTCGTGCTCGATCGGTTTGAACGCGAAGGTCGGACGCGTCCCATGTTCGGCGACAACGACATTGTCGTCCTCATCGGCGCCTTCGGGGACATCGGCCAGGGGAAGGTTGGGCAAGACCGCAAGCCGTTCCTGCAGCGACTCGCCAAGCGCCTTTGCTTCCGCTTCGATCGCCGGAAGCCGTTGCTTCAGAACCGCAACTTCTTCCATCAAGGCAGCGGAGGCGGTTTCGTCCTTTGCAGCCTTGGCGGCGCCGATCGCCTTGGAAGCCTCGTTGCGTCGTGCCAGCGCGGTTTGTGCTTCAGTGGTCAGCGCGCGGTGGCGCTCGTCGAGCGCCACCAGATCACTGGCAACCGGGGCTACGCCGCGCCGGGCAAGCGCGGCATCGAAAGCGGCGGGATCGTCGCGGATAAGGCGTATATCGTGCATGGTCCGGCTATGACGCGGCCCTGACGGCTAGGCAAGCCGCCGCACTGCCTTCCGGGGTATCAGGGCAGGGTATCAGGACGTCGCGGCGGTGCGTCGACCCCAGCGATTGCGGATGACGAGTGCCGCTGCCGCCGCGCCGAACAGCCATACCATCGGAGGCGCCGGAACCGGGGCCGGAGGTCCCCCCGGGGACCCTGGGACGCCGGTTCCCCCGGCGCCGGGGAGGTCCGATGGCACCGTGCTGCTTCCGCCGGAAGAGGGACGTTCCGCTGGGGAACCGTTTTCCGCATCGCCATTCGTCGACGACCCAACCGTCGGCATACTCGTTGCACTACCTGATCCGCTTCCGGTTGATGAAGGGTTTGTCAGGAAAGTGGAACCACCCCTGGTTGATCCCGGACGGTTGGTACCGTCCCCCGGCAAGGAGCCGTCCCCCGGCAAGGAGACGGAGCCAGTACCCGGGGTGTTGGAACCAATGATCGTGGCCCTGCCTGGAGCGCCGGCACCCGGCCCGCCCGTAAATCCGGCGGACAAAAATCCATTGCCGCCGAAACCACCCGCTCCACCGAGGATCGTCGGCCCGCCATATCCCCCACCGGTAAAGCTGGCTGGACCCGAACTTCCGCCAAGGTAGGTCGACGGATCGTTCTGCGGAGCGAGCAGGGCGTTTTGCGGCACGCCGCTGGTGCAGGGGGCAACGGGCGCTGCACGAACGCTGCGGTGCGCAGCCACCGGACGTGCCGCGTGCGCTGCCGGCCTGATCTTTCGAGGGGCATGATATGCGCGCGGTGGCGCACGGTCGACCAGATGAACCGCGCCGCCGCCCATGACCGCCCCACCGCATACGCACGCACAGAGTTTGGCCGCAGCCATCCGAACTGACATCACGCTTCTCGCTACTTGTCCGCGAATACAAACGCGGTCTTCCGCCCCGAAGATTGCCAGAAGACAGGTGGAGATTGCGTTAAGTCGGCCGCCGTGCGCGCAGGGGTCTGGTACTCCGCGGCTGATTTGTCTCGGTATGAAACGACTTCCAGCAATGGGGTTGTCTTTCCCGTCTCAGGAAACCGTTTCCGTCAAAATTGAAGGCTGTCTCGCAATCATTCGGCAAGAAAGACCAGCCGCTTGGTAACAGTGCTGCTTGTGGAGTGGCGGCGTCATGCTATAGGCGCGCTCACTAGGGAGTTGGCCCGGGGGGGTCCGGAGATGCACAACGCATCCGGTGACCGAGCGGAGAGATTGGGATGGCGACGGTCTTGAATCGATTGGACGAATCCGAGCAGTTCGCGGTACCGGAAGGTACTGACGACGGTTACCGACCGAGCGCCGATGAGGCGTTCATGAATCCGCGGCAGCTTGCCTATTTCCGAAACAAATTACAGGCTTGGAAAGAAGCGATCTTGCGGGAGGCGGCGGGGACGTTGTCGCAACTGCAAGTGGACACGCTTCGCGAAGCGGACTTGACCGATCGCGCGTCGAGCGAGACCGATTGGTCGATTGAACTCCGCACACGCGATCGCCAGCGCAAGTTGATTTCCAAGATCGAAGCGGCGCTGCGGCGGATCGACGAGGGCGAATATGGATATTGCGACGTGACCGGAGAGCCGATTTCGCTCGCTCGCCTCGAGGCACGCCCGATCGCGACGATGACTGTCGAAGCGCAGGAGCGCCACGAACGACACGAGAAGGTTTCTCGCGAGGAATAGCCGGAGCGCCCCGGCCACCCCGATTTTAATCCGTTCTAAACCAGTTTTTGTGTATAGAAGCGCTTTGAACGGGATCGGCACGACCTTCTGCAATGGACCAGTATTCGTCAGAGCATCCATCCGTTTCCGCTGATGACGCGGAATCAAACCGGCAGGACCCGCGCGACAGCCTGTTCCTGATGGCACTGTTGCGACTGGCGAAGACCGACGAGGGGACCCCGGTCCGGGTGCGGAACCTCTCCGCGGGGGGTATGATGGCCGACTACCCTGAGGGGCTCGATCGCGATGTCACCCTTGAAGTCGAGATTCGCGGTATAGGTTGGGTTCCGGGACACGTTGCATGGTCGACCTCCGGACGAATCGGGATTGCTTTCAACCGTCCGATCGATCCGATGCTCGCGCGCAAACCTGTCGGGCAGGGGGCGCACACCCCGGTGTTCGTAAAACCGATCCTGCCGCGCGGTAACTTGCGTTAGATCGTCTAAAACGATCCGGGCGCATCGCGCCCGGACCAAGCGCCTTATTGAAGTTGTTCGATTTCCTGTTTGATCTGCAGCTTCTGCTTCTTCAATGCCGCGATCGTCGCCGTGTCGGGCAAGGGCCGTTGCGCCTCTGCGGCGATCTGACGGTCGAGCACTGCATGTTTGGCTGCCAGGGCCGAATGATGTGCGGTCTGCATACTCTGCGTACCTCCTTCATGTGCTGCTTGGGGAGATGAGTAAACCATCACCGGTTGCTCTTGTCTCCCTATGATTTCAGGATCGCGAGATACATTCACCGATTTGTGCGACCGATTGCATTTTATCCGGACCAAGCGGCTTCGATTTGCTAAGCGAGAAGGATCGAATGGGGACCCGATGGACGATAGCCTGATCGCAAAGCGCTTGGAGATTCTACGAGTCGAACATCGCGATCTGGATTCCGCAATCGCGGCGTTGCTGGACGGATCGTCGACCGATCAGCTTCAGCTTGCCCGCTTCAAGAAGCGCAAGCTGCGGTTGCGCGATGAAATAGTGCTGCTCGAGGACCAGCTGGTACCCGATATCATCGCCTGATTGCGGGAGTGTTCCGTTTTGGGACGATCGGCGGTTCGTCGCACGGGCCGGGCGAAACCGTACCGCGCGCGATGCATTTGTGCGAGATGGACGCAATGACCGCAGCTTCACACGAATCGCGAATGCACCGCCGCGTGATCGACACGCTCTACATGGACGCGATGATCCTCGCAGACGAAGCGCGGAGTTACTTCGACGACGGTGGACGCTGCGACCGCGACGCGTTGGAGCCGATGGCTCGCGTCTCGTTCAGTTGCGAATCGCTGAAGGTGACGACGCGGTTGATGCACGTGATCGCCTGGCTCCTGACGCAACGTGCGGTCGACTCCGGGGAGATGGAGTTGCGTGAGGCACTGGATCCGTCGCGCCGGCTCGCGGACGCGCCGGCCAGTGACGGCGTGGCGCTTTTCGCGCTGCCGGCGGGAGCGCGCCGTCTCATCGCCGCCAGTTGCCAGTTGCACGACCGCGTCGCCCGGTTGGACTCGGCGCAGGGAAGCACGCCGCCGGTGGTGTCCAGCCCGGTCCATTCGCTACAGGGGCGTCTGGCGCTCGCCTTCTAGCGCAGCTCAGACGTTCAGCCGCGCTTTCGCCGCTCGATACTGCCGCTCGAACCGATCGACCATGTCGGCAACCGACTCGACCCGGTCGATTACGCCGATGCCCTGACCCGAACCCCAAATGTCCTTCCATGCCTTGGGCTTCGATCCGTTGCCGGTGCCGAAATCCATCGTCTTCAGGTCCCCCTCGGGCAGATTGTCCGGGTCCATTCCGGCGCGTTCGATCGAACCGCGCAGGTAGTTGCCGTGTACGCCGGTGAACAGGTTGGAATAGATGATGTCGGACGCTTTGCCGTCGACTATCCCCTGTTTGTATGCCGCATCGGCATTGGCCTCGATGCTGGCGATGAACGGCGACCCGATATAGCCGAAGTCCGCGCCCATCGCTTGCGCGGCAAGCACCGCATCCCCCGTTGCGATCGACCCGGACAGCGCGAGCGGTCCATCGAACCACTGGCGGATCTCCTGAATGATCGCGAACGGCGAAAGCCGTCCCGCGTGCCCGCCAGCGCCAGCCGCCACCGCAATCAGGCCGTCCGCCCCTTTCTCGATCGCCTTGTGCGCAAACCGGTCGTCGATCACGTCATGCAGCGTGATCCCGCCCCAGCCGTGTACCGCGGTATTCAGGTCCTCGCGTGCGCCGAGCGAGGTGATCACGATCGGAACTTGCCATTTGGCGCAGGTCGCGAGGTCCGCTTCAAGCCGCTCGTTCGAGCGGTGCACGATCTGGTTGACCGCGAAGGGAGCAGCCGGGCGATCCGGGTGCGCGCGATTGTGCGCGGCCAGTTCCTCGGTGATCTGGTGAAGCCATTCGTCGAGTATCGCCTGCGGACGCGCGTTGAGCGCCGGGAAGGATCCGACGATCCCCGCCTTGCACTGCGCGATGACCAGTTCCGGTCCCGAGATGATGAACAGCGGCGAGCCGATGATGGGAAGCCGCAAGCGATCGAACAGCGGAGGAATGCTCATATGCGTTTCATAGCGCAACCGAAACGCCTGTCCAGCGAGCCTATAGTTGCAGCGGTAACTGAAACGCGTAAGGACCGTGAAAATCCTGCGATTCCGGAGTTCTGTGCGTGAAGATGTCCCTTGCCGCCGTTTTGCTGTCTGCCGTCGCGACTCCGGCGTTTGCCGTCGGGCAATTGCCGACCGGCGTTACCCCGTTGACCTATGACATCACGGTCCGTCCAAATGCCAAGGCGATGACCTTCGCTGGCGAAGAAACCGTGGCGATCGACGTAACCAAGCCGACGTCGACGATCGTCCTCAACGCCGCCGACCTGAAGATCTCGCGCGCGACGCTCGACGGCAAGACGGTGTCGTTCCGGCTCGACGAAGCCAAGCAGCAGCTCATCCTGACCCCCGGATCGACGGTAGCGGCGGGCAAACATGCACTCGCCTTTGCGTGGACCGGCACGATCAATACGTCCGCGGCCGGCCTGTTCGCGATCGATTATACCAACACTGACGGGTCCGCCTCGCGCATGCTCGTGACGCAGTTCGAAGCCCCCGACGCGCGCCGCTTCGCACCGCTGTGGGACGAAC
The DNA here is from genome assembly GCF_040546365.1 of Sphingomonas sp. PvP055. NCBI lineage: Bacteria > Pseudomonadati > Pseudomonadota > Alphaproteobacteria > Sphingomonadales > Sphingomonadaceae > Sphingomonas > Sphingomonas sp. PvP055. The sequence continues at coordinate 2,583,469 of NZ_JBEPNS010000001.1, read as the reverse complement.
CCGCCTTCAAGGCGCGCTTCACGATCAGCACCGTTGCCCCCGCCGGGCAGACCGCTTTCTCGAACATGCCCGCCAGCAGCGTGACCAAGCAGAACGACGGCAGCACCCTGTATCGCTTCGCCGAAACGCCAAAGATGTCGAGCTACCTGATGTTCCTCGGCATGGGCGACGTCGAACGCAAGACGGTGATGGCGGGCAAGACCGAAATCGGCGTGATCACGCGGCGCGGCGTGGTCGATCAGGGGGACTATGCGCTGGCGCAGGGCAAGCGGCTACTGGCCTATTACAACGACTATTTCGGCCAGCCCTATCCGCTCCCCAAGCTCGACATGATCGCGGGGCCGGGGTCGAGCCAGTTCTTCGGCGCAATGGAGAATTGGGGCGCGATTTTCTACTTCGAGCCGGAACTGCTCTACGACGCGAAGCGCGCAACCCAGAGCGGCAAGCAGCGCATCTTCACCGTGGTCTCGCACGAAATGGCGCACCAGTGGTTCGGCGATATGGTGACGATGAGTTGGTGGGATGACCTGTGGCTCAACGAGGGCTTCGCCTCGTGGATGGAAAACAAGTCGAGCGTGGATCTTAACCCCGAATGGTATGCCGCCGCCACCGCGGTAGCGCAGGACCGCGAGGGGGCATTGCAGGTCGACTCGACCAGCGGCACGCACCCGATCATCCGCCACGTCGAAACGGTCGATCAGATTGGTCAGGCGTTTGACGGCATCACCTACATGAAGGGTCAGGCGGTCATCGGCATGCTCGAATCGACGCTAGGAGCGGATACGTTCCGCGCGGGCATCCGAAGCTACATGGCGAAGTACAAATACGGCAACACCGCCACGGATCAACTCTGGCAGGAATTGTCCGCCGCCGCCGGAACGCCGGTTGCGCCAATCGCGCATGATTTCACGCTGCAGCCCGGCGTGCCGCTGGTGACGATGGCGGGGTCGCGCTGTGTCGCCGGAAAGACCCAGGTCACCCTGTCGCAGAGCCGCTTCGCCTATGACGATTCCGCCAAGAAGGCCCAGACATGGCGCGTCCCGATGACGCTTGGCGTCCTTGGACAACCGGACAGTCGGGCGATCGTGCGGGGGCCAACGAACCAGGTCGTCACCGCACCGGGATGCGGCACGGTCGTGCTCAACCGCGAAAAAGCGAGTTACGCCCGGGTCCAGTATAGCGCGCCCGCGCACGCCGCAATCGTGCGCGATTTTGCCAAGCTCAAGCTGACTGACCAACTCGGTACGCTGGGCGACGATTTTGCTCTGGCCAAGAGCGGCAGTCAACAGCTCGACCGCTATTTCGCGGACGTCGGCGCGATCGGGATCGAAGCGAACCCATTGCTGTGGCAGACCGTTGCAAGTCAGCTGTCGGACCTCGATGGCCGGGTGGCGAAGGGGCCAACGCGCGACGCAGTCAGCGCCAAGATCGTGCGCACGTTGCAACCCGTTATGGCGCGTGTGGGTTTCGATGCTGGAAGCGACGAAGGCGCGTTGACCGCCACGCTGCGCGAGACGCTGATCTCCGTGCTGGGCAATCATGGCGACCCCGCTGTTGTGGCGAAATCACGCGCGTTGTTTGCAGCATTGCAGCAGAACCCCGATGCGATCCCCGCGGCGATCCGAGCGCCGATTCTCGGAGTCTTCGCACACAATGCAACATCGGCGGATTGGAACGCCTTGCTTGCACTGACCGTCGCCGAAAAGAATCCCGTGACCAAGAACAGCTACGTCCGCCTGCTCGGCGCAGCGAACGACGATGCACTGGCGCAGCGGGCGCTCGACTTGCTCGCAACGGACCGCTTTACGGCGCCACAGAAGGCCAGCTTGTTACGCACGGTCGCAAACGAGCATCCCGACATGGCGTTTGATTATGCTGTCGCGCACATCGCGCTGGTCAATACCCTGGTGGAGACAAGCACGCGTGCTGGCTTCGTCGCGGGACTTGGGGCAGGGTCGGACGATCCGGCAATGCCGGCCAAGATCAACGCCTTCGCTTCCGCCAATCTGCCCGCCGAGGCACGCGGGGCCGCGACACGCATCGTCTCGACGATGGCAGCGCGCCGTCAGGTCGATGCGCGGATCCGTGACGACGTTGCGGCATGGGGGCGGACTGCTTCCTGATCATCTGGGACCGGCCCCGCCGCTGACGTTCGGCGCGGGGCCGACCGGTTTCGATCAAGGAAGTCGAGGCGGCGTAAGGCGGCCGTTCCGTTTTCCGACCCGTTTGCTAGAATCAACCCTCTACATCGGTCGCCCACATTCGTTGGTCGACCGCTAAGAGCAGACGTAGCCAAGAACAGAATACCCCTCAAGGTGAGTATGGTCCTGCCTGCTGAGGCATGGTAATCGAATAGGTAACATAGAAAATAGCGATAGGCCGGGCCGGCACTATGCAGGATAAAATGGTGTATTTGTCCGGTGGAGGCTGCGCCGGAAATCACGGTATGCTTCCTTATAGCCTTTTCATTATGCCGCCTTCTGGAAAGAAGCGCTATCTGTATTCGCTGGACTTCGCGCGCGGCGCAGGCGCAATTGCAATTCTGTTCTGGCACTATCAGCACTTCTTCTATCATGGAGCCGATCATCGGCGATCCGTTCCGATCGAACAGCAGCCGCTCTATTCCGTCTTCGGCTTGCTCTACCGCCACGGGGATTGGGCGGTTCAGTTCTTCTGGCTGATTTCCGGCTTCGTTTTCGCGGCCACATACGCGGGTCAGCGCGTTCCGGCGGCGGCGGCGTTCGTTCGGGTGCGGGCGTCGCGCTTGTATCCGTTACACTTTCTCACGCTGATCGTCGTTGCTGTCCTCCAATACGGCAGCGTCGCCATGCTCGGGCACTCGCAGATTTACGGTAACAACGACGCGTATCATTTTGGCCTCAACCTGTTCTTTGCCGCCTCCTGGGGGTTCGAACGCGGGAGCTCGTTTAACGGACCAGTCTGGTCAGTGTCGGTCGAAGTTCTGGTCTATGCCGTTTTCTGGCTGTGCATGGGACGCATTTTCAAGCGGGGCGTCGTCTTTCCGCTGGGCGTTGCGGCGTCGGCGCTTTTCCTAAGGTTCATTGCCCCGCCCGGCGACCTGAAACAGATCAGCACGTGCTTGGCGTATTTCTTCATCGGAACCGCGGTGTATGTTGCTTATCGCGCGGTGGAAGCGAAACCGATCGTTCTCCTTGTCGCGGCGGTTCCGCTGGGCGTTCTGGGGATCGTTGCGAGCCAAATGTCCGGAACGGTAGGCACTGCGGGATCGGTCCTGTTCTTGAGCGGCATCCTCGTCGCGGTCTGCGCGGTGGAGGCGTCGACGCAGGGGAGGCATCTGGAACGACTGCGCTGGATCGGCGACAACAGTTACGGAACGTATCTCTGGCACGTGCCGATCCAGATAGCGACGTTGGTGCTGCTCGACCGGTTCCGGATCGACCACGACATTGCTCGCAGTCCGCTGTTCTTGGCGGGGTTCATCGCGCTTGTGATGATCGTCGCCAGAATCTCGTACCTCTGGTTCGAGCGGCCACTTCGCAACTGGCTTCGTACTTCGTCCTGAGCACGGACGAAGCCGCTCTCCGTTGCAGGGTCAGGCGCGGTCGCGCTCCGCCATATTGCTCCATGCGGAACGCATGGCGCGGTGTAACATCCGGCCCCGCGCCATCGACGCTCTGCGCAGCCGCCCGCTGGCAGCGACGAAGTCGAGTCCGGGCTGCGACGCCTGATCCAGTCCCTCGACCTGCATCAGCCAGAGCTGGCGGAACGCTCCATCCTTCTGGCGCAACAGTTGCTGCGGTGGTCCATCCTCGATCACGCGGCCACGCTCGACGACGATCACACGGTCGAACCCGACGATCGTGGACAGGCGGTGCGCGACGGCAATCACGGTACGGTTGCGAACGAGGGCGTCCAATCCGTTCTGCACTTCCAGTTCGCTTTCCGAGTCGAGCGCGCTGGTTGCCTCGTCGAGCAGGACGATGCGGGCGTTCTTCAGGAAGGCGCGCGCGATCCCGATGCGCTGGCGTTGGCCCCCGGAGAGGTTCGAGCCGCGCTCCCCTACGACGCTGTCATATCCGTGGGGCAGGCGTCGGATGAAATCGTCGCATCCGGCCGCCTCGGCTGCTCCGTAGACGTCCTCGTCGCTGGCGTCGGGTCGCGCAATCCTGATGTTGTCGATCACTGAGCGGTGGAATAGCAACACTTCCTGCGGCACCACTGCGATCGCATCGCGCAGCGATTCTTGCGTCACGTGGTCGATCCGATGCCCGTCGATCATAATATGGCCGATCTGCGGGTCGTGGAACCGCTGGATCAACTGCAGCAGCGAAGACTTGCCGCCCCCCGACGCCCCGACGATGCCGACCTTCTGGCCGGCGGGAACGGTCAGCGACAGGTCGTGGATGATCGGATCGCTGGCATCGTAGCCGAAGGTGACGTTGGCGAGTTCGACATGGCCTTCACCGACGCGCAGACGCGGGGCGTTGGGCACGTCGCTCAGCGTTTGCGGAACACCGATGATATCGAGCGTTTCGCGCAGATAGCTGAATTGCTGGCTGGTATCGATCACCGCCATCGCAAGATCGCGCGAACCGTGCAGGATCCGGAAGGTCATCGTGCTGATGATGACGACATCGCCGGTCGAGATCGCGCCGGTCGACCAGCGTCCGATCGCCCAGATCAGGGTCCCGCCGACCAGCACCGCCAGCGCGAGGTCGTGCAGGCCGCGCATCTGCTCGACGAAAAACCAGCCGCGCCGCTGTGCGCTTGCTTCCTCGTCGAGGAACCCTTCGAGCCGACTGAGTTCGCGGTCGCGCGCGGCGAAGGCCTTTACTACCCAGATGTTTCCGATGAGATCGATCAGCTCGCCCCCCGCGGTCCCGGCATGCTGTGCGAAGGCGGTGTGATGGACGTGTCCCCGCAGGCCGAGGAGGATCAGCACGGCGGTGACGCCAAGAAAAACGGCGCCCAGAATCGCCGCCATTGCGGCGTCAATCGTCACGAAAATCAACATGGCGCCGGCAAAAGTGATGAGAGGTGGCGTCACTTCGCGCAGCAATCGATGCACAATTGCACCAAAAATCCCGGCCAGCCCGGAGATGCGGTGCCCAAGCGATCCCGCCCGCTGGTTCTGGAAGAAGGGCATTTGGTGCCCGGTCAGGTAGTTGACCATGTCGAGGCGAATGCCGACACCGGAACTAACGGTCGCTTGCCCGAGGGTCAGCGCAGACGCTCGTTGCAGGACGCTCTCCAGAACCACCAGGCCAAGGAATCCGGCGAGCGCACCATACACCGCACCGCGGGCGCGAACCCCGCCGGTCATGGCGTCGATCAGCATCTTCATCGCATATTGCACGCCGATCGAACTGATCGATGCGGCGGCGACCAGAAGCCCCAGCACCATGAAAATACCCGGACGGGCGGCGACATAATGTGCGAGGAACCGTGTCGGGCTCTGCAGGAAGGGCAAGGAAGCGGCTCTGTCCATAATCCGCATTTGCTGCAACGCAGCACCCATGGATGCAACCCGAAGTTTCAGGATCAATCCGTATCCGGGGCAGTTGGTGCGTCAGACCGCATGAAATGAGCAGGTGGCCCATGCGGGCAACCCGGGCTGCGTCGCGATTTTCTGATGCAATTGTGAGGATGCGTCAGTCAATCCGCTTCAGACCCGTCGCATAGCGCTCCGCGTTCGACACGTAATGTCGAGCGGATACCAGCAACATGGCCTTCGCCGCCGCATCGAGTTCCCGAACCGCTCGGGCCGGACTGCCGACGATCAGGCTACCCGGCGGAAAGATCTTGCCCTCCGTGACAAGCGCGCCGGCGCCGACCAGCGAATCTTCCCCGATCACGGCATGATTGAGGATAGTCGCTCCCATGCCGACAAGCACACGATCGCCGATCGTGCAGCCATGCAGGATCGCGTGGTGGCCAATCGTGCAATCTTCGCCGATCGAGAGGGGCGCGCCAGGATCGGAATGCCCCATCGCGCCCTCTTGCACGTTGCTGCGCGCGCCGATTGTGATCTGGGTGTTATCGGCGCGGATTACGCTTCCGAACCAGACGCTTGCGTCTTCGCCGAGAACCACGTCACCGATCAGTTCGGCACTTGGTGCGACCCAAGTGTTGCTTTCCAGGGTGGGGGCTTTTCCGTCGATTTCGTACAGCGGCATGGGCCTAATCCTTAGTGGTGGATCCTCTTGTTGCCATACCGGCATGGAAAGTCAGCAAGGCTTTGGGTAACGTCCCCGAATGATGTCGCAATTTCCCGTAGTTTCGTGACGTCGCCGTTGCACATTTACGTCGATGCCGACGCCTGTCCGGTGAAGGACGAAATCTACAAGGTCGCGCTGCGGCGGTCGGTGCCGGTGACCATTGTCAGTAACAGTTTGATTCGTATCCCGATTCATCCGCTCCTCGGGCGGATTGTCGTTGGGGCTGGGTTCGATGCGGCCGATGACTGGATCGCCGAGCGCGCCGGCAGCGGGTCTGTTGTCGTGACCGGCGACATCCTCCTGGCCGACCGTTGCCTCAAAGCCCGCGCTATGGTGCTGGCACCGAACGGAAAACCGTTCACCACGGCGTCGATCGGGAACGCCATCGCGGTGCGCGCGATCATGGCGGATTTGCGGGCGGGGGGCGATGCGATCGGAGGGCCGGCACCCTTTGCGAAGACCGATCGGTCGCGCTTTTTGTCAGCGTTAGACGACGTTCTGGTGCGGCTTTCGCGCCGTTAGACACACGTTTGAGAACGAAAAAGGTTCCTTCCTGTCCGGAATGTGTGCGGTTTACGCCGGGCCACGTCGTCATTGCAGCAGGGAGACCTGCCTTGCCGATCGCGACGCTTAACCTGAATCACTTGTACACCATTTCGAACGATTCGTCGAGTTCCGAGACCGAGACGCACTGGACCGTCGTCATACCGTTCTTTAACGAACATGCGTTCATCGCGAGCACGTTGGAGAGCCTCGCCACGCAGGACGTGCCGTTCGTGCTGATCCTGATCGACAACGGCTCGACCGATGGGAGCGGCTCCGCGGCGGCGGCGGCCTGCCGGCGATTGGGACTTCGCTACACGCTGCTCGTCGAGCGGCAGCCGGGCAAGGTCAACGCGCTTACGACCGGGATCGCGCAGGTCGGAACCCGCTACGTCGCGACGTGCGACGCCGACACGGCGTACCCGAGCGATTATCTGCGGCAGGCGGGACGCTTGCTGGATGGTGGTGCCGTGGCGGCGGGGGCGTGCTTTGTCAGCCCCGGCGCCGACCCGCAGGAACAGGCGCGGGCCGGGCGCCGGATCGAACGCGCGGCCACCGTCTTTCCGCGCCAGTGCCATACCGGTGGTGCGGGGCAGGTCTTCCGCACCGCCGCCTTGCGGCGCGCCGGGCAGTTCGACTCGCGACGGTGGGGCTATGTGCTCGAGGATCACGAGATCATGCACCGGATCGCGCATTTGGGGGCGATTGCCTATAGCGGCGCGTTCCGGTGCACCCCGTCGCCGCGCGACCGTGACCGGGAATCGATCCGCTGGACGCTCAGCGAACGTCTCGCTTATCATCTGACTCCGGGGATCGCGCGCGACTGGTTCTTCTACTCGTTCCTGGCGCGGCGACTCGCGGGCCGCCGGCTGACCAGCGATCGTATTCGCGAACGGGCGTTCCAGACGCAGGACGGCGCGCCGCAGCAATCCGCCCACACCATCCTGCAAGAGGGGCGTCTGGCTGCCTGAACGTGCTTCGGTCGTGGCATACAAGCTTGCGAAGCGCGAAGATCACGGCTCTAGAATGGCAATAATGTCATGTGATTCTTCCAAACTGTGACCGAAACCGGGTTGAAGGCGGTGTTCCTGCAGGAGCGACCGATGCTGCTGCGCTTGCTGGCAGCGCGGTTGGGCACGATGGAGGATGCCGAGGACGCGTTGCAGGACATCTGGCTCAAGCTCGATTCGCTCGATGGGAGCGAGCCGATCGGACGTCCCGTCTCGTATCTCTGTCGGATGGCATCGAACCTTGCGACCGACAGGCGCATTGCCGCGGCGCGGTCCGGCTCGCGGGAAACATCATGGCATGACGTCCAACCGGCGGCTGATGAACATCCGGATGCGGAACGCACGCTGATCGGGCGAGAGCGGTTGCGCGAGATCGAAGCGGAAATCGCGACGATGCCGGAGCGCATGAGGGTGGCGCTGCGCCTGTACCGAATTGAGGAACACCCCCAGAAGGAAATCGCCGCACGGCTCGGAATGACGGTGAGCGGTGTCGAAAAACTGCTCCGCCGGGCGGTCAAGCAGATTTGCGATGGCCGTCGCGATGCAACGTCCGATGATAATCCGCCTTCGGAAAAGGAAACCAAGGCGGAATTGAGGCCGCTGAGTCGTCTGCAAGACGAAGGGAGTGGCCGTGAGTAGTGATGGCGCCGACAAGACCGATCAGGCGATCGACTGGCATTTGCGTCAGAACGACATGGACGACGCCGCGTGGCGGCGCTTCGTGGACTGGCTCGACGCGGATCCGGCAAACGCAGCGGCATATGATGCGGTCGCGCTCGATCTCGGCCTGATCGCCGATCATCCCGAACTGTTCCCAGTCGACGCCGCCGAAAGTGTGCCGCCCGCCGAGCGTCGCCGTGCGCGATCCTGGCTGCGGTGGGGCGTTGGCGGAGTCACGCTTGCGCTCGCTGCAAGCCTGTCGCTGGTCGTCCTCCCATCGCTTCCGAATACGGGCGCGGAACCCTATGTCGTAGCGACCAAACCCGGTGAGAAACGCGCGATCGCACTGGCCGATGGAACGCGGATTGACCTCAACGGCGCCACCCGGATCGAGCTTGATCGATCGAACCCGCGGATCGCGACGCTGGCGGCGGGGGAGGCGACCTTCCACGTCCGCCATGACGAAGACACGCCGTTCCTGCTGCGCTCGGGCCGCTTGAGCGTTCAGGACGTGGGTACCGTCTTCAACGCCGAACGCGAGGGCTACCGGCTCGATGTCCAGGTCGCCGAGGGTGCGGTGATGTTCCAGCCGCGAAAGGACAAGGTCCTGCTGCAAGCGGGCGCCGCCGTGACCGCGCGGGACGATACGGGGCATGTTGCGGTCTCGCGCGTCGATCCGTCCCGCGTTGGGGGCTGGCGGACCGGAGACGTCGTGTTCACCGGCGAACCGTTGTCGCGGGTGGTCAGCGTCCTGCGCCGTCTCGATGGCGTTGAAGTGGCGATCGAGCCGGTCTTGTCGCAGCGCCCCTTTACCGGCATGGTTCATCTGACGGGGGTAGCAGCGCAAGACGTGCCGCACATTGCCGCATTGATTGAGGCTGATTCGAATCACGATGGCAAGCGGTGGGTCATCTCACCCCGGTAGATTTCGGCTGTTTCGAGCATTCGCTCTTTACGGCATCGCCATGGGTATGGCCGCGCCCGCTGGAGCGCAGACCGTCCAGATCAAGCTGGCCTCAGGATCGCTTCAACAGGCATTGACCGAACTGGCCCGGCAGACCGGGGCCGATATCGTCAGTACCGAAACCGGTTTGTGGTCGTATGCTTCACCCGGAGTCTCGGGGAACATGACGGCGCGTGCAGCGCTTGAGCGATTGTTGCGGGGGACGGGGTTTCACGCAGTCCCGATCGGTCGTCATGGGTTTCGGATCGTACGAAACCCCGTTTCCGCGCCCAAACCGATCGCGCCGATACGACATCAGCCTGCAAAACATCCTCCCGTGGCGAAAGCGGAGCCTGGACCGTCGTCCAGCGGCAAGGACATCATCGTAACGGCGACAAAGCAGCAGTCCCCCTTCCTGCGCTTTCCCGGCAGCGCGATCCTGATCGAGGGTTTTGCGCCGGAGAAACGGGGGCTGCGACCGATCGACATGGACGATCTCACCCGCGCGACGCCGGTGCTGCAGAACACCGAGCTTGGCGCCGGCCGAAACAAGATCTTCATTCGAGGGATTGCCGACAGCAGCTTCAACGGCGCTACCCAGTCCACCGCCAGCCAATATTTCGACGAGGTCCCGCTCGGTTTTGCGGGGCCGGAACCCGCGCTGAACCTGTACGACATGCGCAGTGTGCAGGTGCTCGAGGGACCACAAGGCACGCTGTACGGGTCGGGGGCGATCGGGGGGATCATTCGCCTGACGCCCAACCCGGTCGATCTCGACAAACCTTCTGCGGCGCTGACGGCTGGGGTTACGACGACGGACGACGGTGCCCCCGGCTTCGATCTGGCGGGAATGGTCAACATGCCGCTCGTAGAAGGCCGTGGCGGCGTGCGCGTAGTCGGATATCGCCAACGGGCAGGGGGCTATATCGACGATCCAAGTCGGAATCTCTTCTCGATCAACCGGACCGATACGGTCGGTGGGCGTGTGACGGCACTTGCAGATGCTGGCGATGGCTGGACGGTGGAGTTCGGCGGGCTGTTCCAGGCGATCAACGCGGCAGATGCGCAATATGCCGAAGCCGGGGCGGGGGCACTCCAGCGCAAATCGCGCTTTGCGCAGCCGTATTCCAGCAGGATCAAGCTCGTGCGCAACGTTCTCCGCAAGCATTGGGACAACGGCCTCAATCTTGTGTCTGCGACGGGATATGTCGATGCGCAGACGGACGATACGTTCGATGCGACGCGCGCGCTCGGGAGTGTCGGGCCAGTGCTGTACCGCAATGTTCAGACCGACAAACTGTTCGTCCAGGAAACGCGGCTGACGCGCGCGCCGACGACGCGGATCGGCTGGTTGCTGGGCGTGTCCTATCTGAACGACCGCGACGTTCAGTCCCGCTCGCTCGGTCCACCAGGGCAGACCGCAACGATCATCGGGGTCACCAACCGCACGCAAAGCTATTCCGGTTTCGGTGAGGCGACGTGGCCGATCAGTCCTTCTTTCTCCTTGACGGCGGGAACGCGTTTGACCGCCGGGCGTACCGATGGCGAACCCACCGTCAACCCGCGGAACAAGGGGTTCATCCGCGGGCGGGGGACGTTCCGAGTCGATCCTACGCTTGCACTGTCGTGGCTGGTGGCACCGCATACCGCGGTGTTCGCGAAGGTGCAGTCCGGGTATCGGACCGGGGGGCTCGCGGTGGCGAACGGAGTCGGTCGGGTGACCGACTATCGTTCCGATTCCATCGTCGTCGGCGAAGCGGGGATAAGGCGACAACGCAGCGGAGAGACCGGCCTCGAGCTATCGAGTGCGGTTTCCTATGCGCGCTGGCGCTCGATCCAGGCCGACCTCTACAGCCGGCGTGGGCAACCCTACACCGCCAATATCGGCGATGCCGACATTCTGGCGATCGAGGCGCAGGGGGACTGGGCACCGGTGCGGGCGCTGCACGCCCACTTTTCCCTGCTGTACACCTATAATCTGGTCGACGGGGCGTTGGCGCAACTGGCGCGGAGCCGGAACCGCCGGTTGCCCGAGACGCCGCCGTTCGCGGGTAATACCGGGCTATCCTATCAGTGGGCCGGTCATGGCACGCAGCGGTTCGACGTCGGGGTGGACGCGCGATACGTCGGGCGTTCCGTGCTCGGCACGGGCGACTTTCTCGAGCTGAGTCAGGGGCAGTATGCGACGGTCGGCGCGCATCTCGGCTGGCGCTGGCGCAACGTCGACATGACGCTGACCGGCGACAACCTCACGAACGTCCGCGGGAACCGGTTCGCCTTGGGCAATCCGCTCATCCTCGCCACCCGCTCGCAGACGACCCCGTTGCGACCGCGTAACCTGCGGATTGGCGCATCGATCGTGTGGTGACAGCGCTCTGGGGAGGGGCCTCAAGGGGCGGATTTGGGGTCTGCGGCTTTCAGGACGGGTGCGGCCACGGTCGGGCGCGTGGCCGCAGCGGATTTTTCCTTGGGCGCCGCGTCTTTCCGACGGACGCCCGTCAACCCGTCCGATAGCATCGGGACATGCGGCGGCAGTGCCGCTGCAGGGCTGGCCTCCTCGTCGGCCTTCAACGACTCGCTGACGATCTGCGCCGTCGTGAGGAAGGTTTGCGCCTTCATGCACTGGTTGGCCGCCGGGCGACGGAATTCGCGGCAATTCCACAAGGCCTTGTCATAGCCGCGCGAGCGATCGCGCAGGTAGCTGAAGGCCATGGACGCGATCTGGGACGGCTGGAGCGGCAGCGTTGCCGGGGTCTTGGTCGGATCGATCCAGCCCATGACCTTGCAATAAGCGCGGTCCCCGCAGGTACGGGTCGCATATTGCGCGAACCCGTCGGGCGACATCGTGTCGGGATCCAGCGTCACGAGGAAGCTTCCCGATGCGCCACTGACGGCGGGCGGGAGCGGCGTTTCCGCGGCGGTCTGATCGTACAGCGGCCCGGCGGCGCCCAGGAACGGCCCACTCCCGTCGGCCGCGCCGCGATGCGCCTCCGAATAGGGCGCGAGCGCCGCGATGACGGGCTCGTCGCTCGATACGTGCCGGTTGAATGCCGGTGCGGTGCCCCACCATCCGGTCCAGCGGAAGAACAGGTGCGTATCGACCGCGGCGATCTTGTCGAGGCTGGCTTGCCAGTATGGGACGACCCAGTTGGTGTGGTAATGCGTCGCGTAGCCGACCTTGCCGAACACCGTTCCGTTCAACGCCGCCGCCGCCACGGTCCGCGCCCGGTTCCATTGCGTCTCGCTCCAGCGGTTGCGGATCAGCGCGCCGTCGCAGGCGAAGGTGAACTGGCAGCCGGTGCTGCGCTCCGAACCCTGGAAGACGACGCCGCAGATCGTCTTGGGGAACGCCGGGTGGCGGACCCGGTTGACGACCACCTGTGCGACCGCGCGCTGCCCGACGGTATCGTCGCCGGCTTCATAGAGGACCGCCGCCGCCATGCAGTCGGTCGCGCGCGCGCGTGCGGCCAGGTCGCCTGAGAGCCGGAACGGACGGGCTGCCGGGTTCGGGCCGTCGACGAAGGGAATGTCGGCATTGTAGGAGCGCGCATCCTGCGGATCGAGATCCTGGAACGCGACCGGTTCCACCGGCGGCAGCTCGGCCTTCGGGACGACGCGTTGCGGCACCGGGCGGATATGGTGGCGCCGCGGAACGGTCGGTGCGGTGCGGACGAGCAGGAGCGGAACCAGGATCGCCAAGAGAGCGATCACGATCAGGACTGCGCGCAAGGCGAGGCTTGGCGGCGGGGAAGGACGCACGAGTTTCAGCGGATCAACAGGGGGCGCAGAGACGGGTTCACGGAAGGCTCCTGACCGAGATGGTCGGCGCCCTTAGCGCATTTATGCGGCGATGCGAAATACACGTCGCGCGCGGCCCGATCGACCGGCGCGACGTGCGTCCCGAAACGGATCAGCTCTCGGGCAGGAAGTCCGGCACCGACAGATACCGCTCGCCCGTATCGTAATTGAAGCCGAGCACCCGGACGTTATCCGGCAAGTCCGGCAGTTTCTGGAGGATCGCCGCGAGCGTCGCGCCGGAACTGATCCCGACGAGCATGCCTTCCTCGGCGGCGGCGCGGCGTGCCATGTCCTTGGCCACCGCAGCGTCGACCTTGATCGCGCCGTCGATCACCTGGGTGTGGAGGTTGGCGGGAACGAATCCGGCGCCGATGCCCTGGATCGGATGCGGGCCGGGCGTACCGCCCGAGATGACCGGCGATGCATCCGGCTCAACCGCATAGACCTTGAGGTCGGGCCATTCCTTCTTGAGCGCCTCGGCCACGCCGGTGATGTGACCGCCGGTGCCGACCCCGGTGATGATCACGTCGATCGGCGAGTCGCGGAAGTCGTTGAGGATCTCGATCGCGGTGGTGCGGACGTGGACGTCGATGTTGGCGGGGTTCTCGAACTGCTGGGGCATCCATGCGCCCGGCGTCTGCTCGACGAGCTCGAGCGCACGCTCGATCGCGCCCTTCATGCCCTTTTCGCGCGGCGTGAGGTCGAAGGTCGCGCCATACGCGAGCATCAGGCGGCGGCGTTCGAGCGACATGCTCTCGGGCATGACGAGAACGAGTTTGTAGCCCTTGACCGCCGCGACCATCGCGAGGCCGACGCCGGTGTTGCCGCTGGTCGGTTCGATGATCGTCCCGCCCGGCTGGAGATGGCCGTCGCGTTCGGCCGCTTCGACCATGGCGAGCGCGATGCGGTCCTTGATCGACCCGCCGGGGTTCGAGCGCTCGGACTTGATCCACACCTCGGCGCCGGGAAAAAGCTTCTGGATCCGGATATGCGGCGTGTTGCCGATCGTATCCAGGATGGTGTTCGCCTTCATGACTGCGCAACTCCTGCGGGGGTCTTGGTTAAAGCTATGTCGGGCTGGTCGAACGTCTTGGCAAGCCTGAGTTCGGGAAACAGCCGGACCCAGAGGATCGTCACGACGATCGCGCCGATCCCGCCGAACATCACCGCGCCGACGGGGCCAAGCAGCGCGGCGAGCAGCCCACTCTCGGCTTCGCCGAGTTCGTTCGAGGCGGAAATCGTCAGCTGCGATACCGCGCTGACGCGCCCGCGCATCGCATCCGGCGTGTGCAACTGGATCAGCGACTGGCGGACATAGACCGACACCATGTCGCCACATCCGGCCACCGCGAGCGCGGCGGCGCTGAGCCACAGGTTCCGCGAAAGCCCGAAGACGAGCACCGCTGCGCCGAAGACCATCACCGCGGCCAGCATCTTGACCCCGACGTTGCTCTTCATCGGACGGACCGAGAAGACCAGCGCGGTGACGGTCGCGCCGGCGCCCATGCTCGCGGCCAGGATACCGAGTCCCTGCGGCCCGACATGGAGGATGTCGCGCGCAAAGACCGGCAACAGCGCGGTCGACCCCGCCAGCAGCACCGCGAACAGGTCGAGCGTGATCGTCGCCAGAACCAGCCGGTTGTGGCGGACGTAGGCGAACCCCTCGATAATCCGGTTAAGCGGGCGCTGGTCGGGTTGCGAGGGCGGCTGCGGGACCGGACCGATCAGGAACATCGCCACCAACGCCACGGTGAGCAGCGCGACGACGACGCCATAGGCAAAATCCGGATGCACCGCGAACATCAGCCCGCCAAGGCTGGGCCCGGCAATCGACCCGACTTGCCACGCGATCGAACTCACCGCGATCGCAGTCGGCAAGCTCGCGCGTGGGACGAGATTGGGCGCGAGTGCGGAATAGGCCGGCCCCGAGAAAGCGCGGACGATGCCGAACACGACTGCCGCGGTGAACAGCGCGGTCAGCGTGAGCGTATGCGTCGCGGTCAGCACGCCGAGCGTGGCGGCGGTCAGCAACATCACCGTGGTCGTCACCCGCACGATCCAGCGGCGGTCGACCGAATCGGCGACGAGACCGACGACCGGGGTGAGCAGGAACAGCGGCAGGAACTGCGCCGCGCCAATCATCCCGAGCAGGAACGCGGCTTCTCGAATCCCCATGGTGGCGCGCGCCAGACCGTACACCTGCCATCCGACGATCAGCGCCATGGCGGTGATCGCGACCGTCCCTGCGAGGCGTGACGCCCAATATGCGCGGAAATTGGGAATGCGGAACGGGTGGAGAGTCTCTGCCATTACCGCACGCCTTAGGCGCAGCCGCGCGGGGGCCGCAATCATCGACTTTCTTGCCCCGCTGAAACTTGCGTTCGTTCGGTCTGTCATCAGTGATTTGACGCCAGACATTGATATGCGCGGCGCAACGGGCCTATAGGCTCGCGACATTCCCCAGGATACGAGGTTGATCGTCCGTGGCCAAAGCCCCCGCCCTTCGTAAAGCTGAACCCCCGGTGCCGAACCGGGAGCGTCCCGATGAACCGAAGCCCTACGAGGCTTCGAAGGACGAGCTGATCGAGTTCTACAAGCAGATGTTGCTGATCCGCCGTTTCGAGGAAAAGGCGGGCCAGCTTTACGGTCTCGGCCTGATCGGCGGGTTCTGCCACCTGTACATCGGCCAGGAAGCCGTCGCGGTCGGCCTGCAATCCGCGCTGACCGAAAAGGACAGCGTCATCACCGGCTATCGCGACCACGGCCATATGCTGCTCTGCGGTATCCCGCCGCAGGACGTGATGGCGGAGCTCACCGGGCGCGCTGCTGGCATTTCGAAGGGCAAGGGCGGCTCGATGCACATGTTCTCCGTCGAACATAAGTTCTACGGTGGGCACGGCATCGTCGGCGCGCAGGTGTCGCTCGGCACCGGTCTCGGCTTCAGCCACAAGTACAAGGGCGACGGCGGCGTTTGCCTCGCCTATTTCGGCGACGGCGCGGCGAACCAGGGCCAGGTCTACGAGAGCTTCAACATGGCCGAGCTGTGGAAGCTTCCGGTCATCTACGTGATCGAAAACAACCAGTATGCGATGGGGACGAGCGTCAACCGCGCATCGGCCGAAGACCAGCTGTATCGTCGTGGCGAAAGCTTCCGCATCCCGGGTATCCAGGTCGACGGCATGGACGTGCTGGCGTGCCGTGGCGCCGCCGAGGAAGCGCTGGCGTGGGTTCGTGCCGGCAAGGGGCCGATCATCCTCGAGATGAAGACCTACCGCTATCGTGGCCACTCGATGTCCGACCCTGCGAAATATCGCAGCCGCGAGGAAGTCCAGGCGGTTCGCGACAAGTCCGATCCGATCGAGCACGTCAAGAAACTGCTCGAGGAAAAGGGCGTCACCGAAAGCGATCTCAAGGTCGTCGAGCAGCAGATCCGCAAGATCGTCAACGAGGCGGCCGATTTCGCTGAACAGACGCCCGAGCCCGATGCGGCCGAGCTGTATACCGACGTTCTGGTGGAAAAATACTGATGCCGATTGAGATCAAGATGCCCGCGCTTTCCCCCACCATGGAGGAAGGCACGCTCGCCAAGTGGCTGGTCAAGGAAGGCGACGTCGTGAAGTCCGGCGACATCATGGCCGAGATCGAAACCGACAAGGCGACGATGGAATTCGAAGCGGTCGACGAAGGCACGATCGGCAAGATCCTCGTCGCCGAGGGCACCGACAATGTGAAGGTCGGCACCGTCATCGCGACGCTGGACGGCGAGGGCGAAGAGCCGTCGTCGGGCGAGCGTGCGGGCGATTCCGCCAACGCGCAGCCGAAGGAAGAACAGCCCGCCGACAAGGCGCCGCCAGCCCCCGAAAGCAACGTGCCGATGGCCGCCGAGAGCGGCACGCAACAGCTCCACGCCGCTGCCGAGCAGAAGGCCAAGGTCAGCGACCCCGCGATCCCCGAGGGGACCGAGATGGTCAAGATCACGCTGCGCGAAGCGCTGCGCGACGCGATGGCCGAGGAAATGCGCGCCGACGAGCGCGTCTTCGTCATCGGCGAGGAAGTCGCGCAGTACCAGGGCGCGTACAAGGTCACGCAGGGCTTGCTCGCCGAGTTCGGCGACAAGCGCGTCATCGATACGCCGATTACCGAATACGGCTTTGCCGGCGTCGGGGCTGGCGCGGCGATGGGCGGGCTTCGCCCGATCGTCGAGTTCATGACCTTCAACTTCGCGTTGCAGGCGATCGACCACATCATCAACTCGGCCGCCAAGACCAACTACATGTCGGGTGGCCAGATGCGCTGCCCGATCGTGTTCCGTGGGCCCAACGGTGCGGCGTCGCGCGTCGGCGCGCAGCATTCGCACAACTTCGCGGCGTGGTACGCCAGTGTTCCGGGCCTGATCGTGATCGCGCCGTATGACGCGGCGGACGCCAAGGGGCTGATGAAGGCGGCGATCCGTACCGATGACCCGGTCGTCTTCCTCGAGAACGAGCTGCTGTATGGCCGCACGTTCGAGGTGCCCAAGCTCGATGACTACGTCCTGCCGATCGGCAAGGCGCGGATCATGCGCGAGGGCAAGGACGTGACGATCGTCAGCTATTCGATCGGCGTCGGGCTCGCGCTCGAAGCGGCCGAGAAGCTGGCGGGCGAGGGGATCGATGCCGAAGTGATCGATCTGCGCACGCTGCGCCCGCTCGATACCGAGACGGTGCTGGCAAGCCTCAAGAAGACCAATCGCCTGGTCATCGCCGAAGAGAATTGGGCGACCTGCTCGATCGCTTCGGAAATCCAGGCGGTCTGCATGGAGCAGGGCTTCGACGATCTCGACGCCCCGGTGCTGCGCGTCACGAACGAAGACGTGCCGATGCCGTATGCGGCGAACCTGGAAAAGCTGATGCTCGTCACCGCCGACAAGATCGTCGCTGCGGTGAAGAAGGTGACCTACCGCGGCTGAAGCCTTGGTATAGCCTTGTGAGAAAAAGAACGGCGCGGGGGGATCTTCCTACCGCGCCGTTTCTGCGTTTCAGCTGGTGTACAGATCACAAGTGGAGCGTTTGGCGGCGGGCGAAGGGTTGGACACGAGCGCGAACGTCCGCCGGTCCCGCACGATGAACGACGCGACCGAATGCAGCCGCTGGTTCCCGAGCAACCACGTTCCCGTCACGGGTACGTATTTGTAATTGACCTCGACGAACATCACGCCCGAGTCCTTGGGCGCGAACACCTTGCTGTCGGGATCGCCCATTCCGCCCTTGATGACGCTGCCGGGATGGCTCGCCGAATCGTCGGTTCCGTCGGTCTTGGTATTGGTTCCGGCGGTCGGATCATACGCCGCGCCGGTGTCGTCCGCGGTCGAGGGCGTGGTGCCCTTGATCGTCGTCCGCCCATAGCTCGAATCGTAGTCGGTGCCTTTCTGCAGCCCGAGACAGCGTTGCCAGTGGATCCGCTGAACGCCCCCCGATTCCTCCAGGCTCGAAACCGTGATGCGACCGTTGGTCGTCAGCTTGAGATCGTTGCTTTGCAGGCGAGTCGCCTGCAGCACGTCGTTGATATCGAATTCCCGCAGTTGCTGTTGCGCAAGCCCGTTATCGACTCCGACCCGAGACGCGTTGTCGGCAAGCGCGAGCGCGATCTGGCTGACCTTCATGTTCGCCAGCGCGAGGTTCGAAATCTCGATCCCGTACAGGCCAATGGCGAGGACGATCGGCAAGGACAGCGCGAACTCGAGCATCGCGACGCCGCGGCGATCCCCGCCCAGATGCTGCATCTTGGCGCGCGCCATCAGGAGCACACCGGCGCCGATGCGGTCGCCGTTCCGGTCTGCGTCTGGTAGGGCTGGTTCTTGAGGAGCGTGCTCGCGACGATCGTCTGCGTCGTCGGCCAGCCGAACAGCCCCGAGACCGGGAAGACGCGCATGTAGGTGACCCGCATCGTGTAGACGGTCACGTCGCTCGCGCCACCCTGACCGCTGTTCCCGGATCCCGGGCTCGCGTCCCATTTGCCGTTGCCGTTGATGTCGGAATAGCATTCGGTCGATTGCCGGATGCCGTCGTTATTGTCGTCGTTGAACGGTTCGGGACCCGCTTGCGCGAAACTGGTGAAGCTGGTGCGGGTCGAGCACCAGGTTCCGGCGGCCGGCGTGTCCGCACAGGATTGCGCCGTCGTGCCGATCAGTCCCGACATGACGCTCATGACGCGCTGGTCGAGCGTCCCGGTCTGATCCGCGCCACCCTGGATCGTGCCGTCGCGCGCCGCCTTCTGGACCGCGCCGTTGAGGACCGAGCGGCAATAGGTCTGGTACAACAGATCGCACAGACCCATCATCAGCATGATCATCACCGGCGCGACGAAGGTGAATTCCACCAGCGTCGCGCCACGGCGGTCGCGGATCAGCGCGCGCGGCTTCACTTGGAGACCCGCAGCATCGCGACTTGCTTCGCGATCGTCTGAAAGGCGTCATCCAGCCCCTTGTTGTTGCTGGCATAATAGGCCTGACCATCGGACGCGCAGGCGGTGAGCTGCGGGGTCAACGTCTGGCCGAACCCGATCACGAACACTTTGATGTTGCGGGCCTTCGCAGCGGCGCATTCGGCCAGGAAACGCTGGTTGTGGTAGTTGGTATAGGTCGTCGCATTGGACGAATTGCCGTCCGTGACGCGCTTGTCGTAATATTCGATGCCGTACATGCCGTAGATCTGCTCGTTCGGCGCCATGTCGCCGTCCGTCATGAAAATGATGTACCGGTTGGGGGCGTTGCGACCCGGCCATGCCGAGGTATCCGCCTTGAAGATGCCGTTCGGGGAAATCATCCGCGTTCCCCAGATCATCCCGGTGTCGTGATACGTACCACCCTGCGGAACGAAGTCGGATGCGTTGACATAGTCGCTGATCTGCGTGCGCGAGAGCGTGTCGAGCCGCTGGACTGGCTTGCCGCAGGACACGAAACCCGACGAGATGTTGGCGTACATGTTCAGCGCGGTGAATGGGCCAAGCTGGTTCGTGCCCGTATAGTCCCCATATGGACTGTTGGAGTTGCTGTAGCTTGGGTACGACGCCGAATCGAGGCTTGTGAACGAAGACCGGTAATAGATCACGTCCGACCACATTGGGCGCCACTTGGTGTCAGGATCGGAATTCGGAATGAAGTCCGGGTCGAGATCCTTGGGAAGGTTCTTCTGGTCGAAGGTCAGCGCGCCTGCCGTAGTGTCCCGTTCCTCCAGGCAACCCTGCCATTTGCTCGTCGCGCTCGTGATCTTGGTGGGATCGTCGGTCGTTTGACCCATGACGAGGGGTGCGACGTCCCACACTGCGTTTTCGTAGCGCCAGTTCGGTTTCTTGGGCGTGCCGGTAACGGTGCACGTGCCCAGACCATTCGATCCGCTTTGCCCGTTATTGTACGCGAAACTCGTGGTGTAGAGGGTCGCCTGGCCGTTGGTCGTGAAGCCCGTTGCGGGGCTTCGCCCGGCGTAGCCGTTGCACGTCGCGGTGGTCACGTTGTTATACGTCGCCGTCGAGTTTGAAATCGCGGTGTTGTTCATGTCCCCGATCACGCGACGCGTATCGTAATTCCAGCTGTTCACCATATAGAGCGGATAGTTCGCGATCTTGGTGTACGTCGGGTCGGTCGGCGATACCGCCGAGACGGCGAAACCGGCGTTGACCGTCGACGTGTAGGTGACGAAGCCGTAGCGGATATGGGTCGTCGGATCGGCAGTCTTTGCGACGGTATCGTAGAAGTTCAGCACGGCGGTCCGCACGCCGGACAGCTTCGAGCCGGAGACCTCCTGCGCATAATATCCCGTGGTGCCGTCGGGGCGCGTGTAGGTTTTCGTCGCGGGACTGCAACCCGACGTCTGCGATGCCAGGCATGCCATCGATCCGGTCGTGTCGAGCACGAACATCACGTCGGTGTCGGCGACGTCGTAGCGCGCTTCGCACGTGACGTTGATGGTCACCGCGCTGGTGCCGATGATCTTGGAGACCGTCATCGGAACGGTCGCGGAGGCGGTGCCGGCGACTTGATTGTCCGACGTCTTGGTCGGCGTGAAGCTCACCTTGGTGCTGCCGAAATAGCCGGGGGCGGCCGGCGAGGTCGTGTCCTTCTTGAAGTTGTTTCCGAAGAACGCCTGCGCCTGCGCGACGGCTTCCGTGTTGAGCGTCGCGCTGTCGCTGTCGATCAGACCCTTTCGGCCAGCCAGCGCCCCTGCGTCGCACGCTTGCTGCAAGCGGGTCTTGACGACATAGAGGCGGCTCATGTCGACGGCGGACCCCACCAACCCGGTCAGCGGGATCAGAAACATCGCCATCATGGCCAGCGTGTTGCCGCGAACGTCGCGCGCGAGCGTCGACATCAGGCCACGCGCGGGCGTTTTTGTCCTGGGTGCTTGCCCCGCCATGCTGCCTTCGTCCCTTGTACCTGATCACGCGTCTTGGCCTGCGGCTATGCCGCAGGAGGGGATAATCATGGGTGAGCGAGCATGGTTAAGCCCCGGTAACCCCGCGGCATTGCAGGGGTTAACATGAGCGCGACCGACGATCCCGAACGCGCGCTGGCGCTCTCCTATGCGCCGGTGGGGATGCGCGGTGCGATGGAGGCGCTGCTGGCGCTGGATGCGACGCTTGGCGGAATCCTGCGCACGACTCGCGAACCGATGGTTGGCCAGATGCGGCTGACCTGGTGGCACGAAGCCCTGTCCGCGCTCGATACCGCGCCGCCACCCGCGCAACCGGTGTTGCAGGCGCTGTCCGCCGACGTCGTCGCGCACGGGATCAGCGGGACGGTGCTGGCCGGGATGATCGACGGCTGGGAAATGTTGCTCGAGCCCGAACTGCTCGACCGGGATATGCTCGAAAGCTATGCGAAGCACCGCGGCGGGAAGCTGTTCCTGATCGCGGGCGAGCTCCTCGGGACGGGTCCGCGGGATCCGCTCGAGCGGGCCGGGGAAGGGTGGGCGCTCGCCGATCTTGCGCGGCATTCGCGCGATCCGGTCGCGGCCTCGCGAACGCGCGATCTCGCGATGACGGTCTTGTCCGATGCGATGCAGCAACGCTGGAGCCGCAATGCCCGAAGTCTCGGTGCCATGACGTTGAGTGCGCGGTTTGATCTGGCCGGCGACGGCGTCTCGGCGCCGGTCACCTCACCCGCGCGGATCGCGCGACTGGCGTGGCATCGGCTTTCGGGGCGCTAGGCTTTTCCGGCACCGCCAAACCGGATATCTCTCGGGTCGGGGACTTGGGGGATGAACGATGTGGCGGTATATCGCAGGATGTTTGGCCACGCTTGCCTTGGTGACGGCGGGCGTGTTGCTCTACAACCGCAACGCGCGGTCGGTTGCGGCTTTGCCGCTCGCAGCGATCCAGCAAGATGCGCGCGGTGGCGAAGACGCGAGCCTGCCGGATTCTGCCCCAGTCGCGTCCGAAGAGACGCGGGCGGCGAAGCGTTTCGCGCGGTATGACCAGGACGATAACGGCGCCGTTGCGCGGGAAGAGTATCTTGCGCCCCGCCGCAAGGCGTTCGCCAAGCTGGATGCCAACCATGACGGCGCGCTGTCGTTCGACGAGTGGGCCGCGAAGACCGAGGCCAAGTTCGCCCAGGCGGACGCGGACAAGTCCGGCAGCATGACCCCCGCCGAATTCGCCACGACCGCGCCGAAGCGCAAACCTCCGCGCATCCGGCGGGACTGTCTGCCAGCAAGTGCCGCCGCCGCACCCGCCGACGACGGCTGAACGATCAGGCCACCGCGAGCCAGTCGCCGAGCGCGGTGCGGGCGCGATCGGTGTACATTTTCTTCCGGTCGGCCTTCTTGGTCCGGCCGGGGATTGGCGGGAACAGGCCGAAATTGACGTTCATCGGCTGGTAGGTATCCGCGATTGCTGCGCCGGTAATATGGTGGAGGAGCGCGCCGAGCGCAGTCGTCACGGGTGGCGGCGTCATCGCGCGTCCGCCGAGTTCGGCCACCGCGAACCGCCCCGCCATCAGCCCGACCGCAGCGCTTTCGACATAGCCTTCGCACCCGGTGATCTGCCCGGCGAAGCGGACGTTGGGGCGCGACTTCAGCCGCAACGTCGGGTCGAGCAATTCGGGCGAGCGGATGAAGGTGTTGCGGTGCAGGCCACCCAGCCGCGCGAACTCGGCATTCTCGAGTCCCGGGATCGTGCGGAACAGGCGGACTTGTTCGGAATGCTTGAGCTTGGTCTGGAAGCCGACGATGTTCCACAGCGTCCCGCTGGCATTGTCCTGCCGCAACTGCACGACCGCGTACGGCCAGCGCCCGGTGCGCGGATCATCGAGCCCGACCGGCTTCATCGGCCCGTAGCGCAGCGTATCGACCCCGCGCGAGGCGGCGACTTCGATCGGCATGCAGCCTTCGAAATAGGGCGTGTTCTGCTCCCATTCCTTGAACTCGGTCTTCTCGCCTTCGATCAGACCGGTGTGGAAGGCGATGTACTGCTCCTGGTCGAGCGCGCAGTTGATGTAGTCCTTGCCTTCGCCCTTGTTCCAGCGCGACTGGAACCAGGCGGTGTCCATGTCGATGCTGTCGAAATGGACGATCGGCGCGATCGCATCGAAGAACGCCAGCGAGTCGGCACCCGTCGCGGACCCGATGCTCGACGCGAGCCCGGCGGCGGTCAGCGGGCCGGTTGCGACGATCACGGGGGTGTCCGGCAGGGTATCGACACGCTCCCGCACGACCGTGATGTTGGGATGCCCCTCCAGCGCGGCGGTCACGCCCGCCGAGAAGCCGTCGCGATCGACCGCGAGCGCGGACCCGGCGGGGACCTTGTGGATGTCGGCCTCGCGCAGGATCAGCGACCCCAGCGTGCGCATTTCCTGGTGGATCAGGCCGACCGCATTGCTGTCGGCATCGTCCGAGCGGAAGCTGTTCGAGCAGACCAGTTCGGCCAGCCCATCCGTCTGGTGCGCGGGGGTCATTTCGCCGCCGCGGTCCGCGGGCGCACCGCGCATTTCCGAGAGACGGACCTTGAAGCCCGCCTCGGCGAGCTGCCATGCGGCCTCCGACCCGGCGAGGCCACCGCCGATGATGTGAATGTCCTGTGTCATGCGTGTCTCTTTGGCGATCATGGCACACCGGTCAACCATTCCTCCGCAGGTCGAGGTGGTTGCGACCGGGTAACCCACGATACCATATGGCTATTGGCGGCATGGTTCGTCGCTCGACCGGGAACGCTTCGCATGAAAATCTTCACGATCGGCTATGAGGCTGCGACGATGGACGGGTTCCTGTCCGCGCTCACCAGGGCGGGCGTTGCGCGCGTCATCGACGTTCGTGCGTTGCCGTTGTCGCGGCGGCCCGGGTTCTCGAAAACGTCGCTGGCGGCGTCGCTTGCGACGGTCGGGATCGACTATATTCATCTGAAGGCGCTCGGCACGCCCAAGGCGGGGCGCGATGCTGCCAAGAAGGGCGACGTGGCGACGCTCGAAGCGGTTTACGCCGATCAGCTCGAACTTCCCGAGGCGCAGGTGCAGGCGGCCCGGATGCTCGAACTGGCGGCGGAGCGCCCTAGCGCGCTTCTATGCTACGAACGCGACCCCCGGCATTGCCACCGCACGCTGTTGCTGGAGGCGGAGGCAAAGGGGGCCGAGGTCGTCGACCTGTATGTCGATTAGGCGGGTAGTGGTCGGCGGTCAGCCCGCGACGGGCAGCGCCACCTTGCCATCATCGCCGCGCGTCAACGGACCGTAGGCAATCACCGTCTCGAGCAGTAACGGCCCGCCGTACAGATGCGGGAACAGCTGACCGCCGCGCGACTCTTCCCACTTCAGCCCCGCTCCGAACGATCCGAGATCGACCGCTGCGACATGCAGATCGCTTTGCCCGGCGAAATGCTTGTCGACGGTTTCGGTCAGCTGCGCGGCAGTCGACAGATGGATGTAGCCATCCGCCAGATCGACCGGGGCGCCCGCGAACGCCCCGTCCGCTTCCAGCGTCGTCATCTGCTCGGCGGTCAGCACCTTGTAGGCGGTGAGGGGCAGCTCGCTCATTCGCCATCCTCCGGGCCAGCCGCGCTGTCATCGCTGGTGTTCGCGCCATCGTCCGGCGCGAGTTCGACTTGGGTCAGATCGCGGACGTCCGCCTCGGCATCGCCTTCGGCTTCCTCGATCCGCGCCGCCGAGACGACATGCTCGTTCTTGCCGACGTCGAACAGCCGCACGCCCGCCGAGTTCCGCCCGATCACGCGCATCGAGCCGAGCGTGGTGCGGATCACCTTCGCCTGGTCGGTCACGAGCATCAGCTGGTGGCCCTTGGTCGCGGCGAAGCTCGCGACGACCGGACCGTTGCGCGGGATGTTGTCGATGTTGGTGATGCCCTGGCCGCCGCGCCCGGTGCGGCGATAGTCGTAGGCGGAGGACAGCTTGCCGTACCCGTTGGCGCAGACCGTCAGGATGAACTGCTCGCGCTCCATCAGTTCCTGATAGCGCCCCGTGTCCATCGTCGGCTCGCCCTCGCGCTCGCCCTTCCACGGGGCGAAGCGGAGGTAATCCTCGCGCTCCTCCGGCGTCGCGCCGACGCGGTGGAGGATCGAGAGCGAGATGACCTTGTCATCGCCCTTGAGCAGCATGCCGCGCACGCCGGTCGAATTGCGGCTCTGGAACTCGCGCACTTCGTCGGCGGCGAAGCGGATCGCCTTGCCCGCGCGCGTCGCGAGCAGGACGTCGTCATCCCCGCTGAGGAGCGCGACGCCGATCAGCCGGTCGTCGGCATCCACGCCTTCGAACTTCATCGCGATCTTGCCCGCGGTGGGCACGTTGGTGAACGCATCCATCGAGTTGCGCCGCACGCTGCCGCCCGCAGTCGCGAACATCACGTGGAGCTTGGCCCATTCGGCCTCGTCCTCGGGCAATGCCAACACGGTCGAGATCGTCTCGCCCTCGGCAAGCGGGAGCAGGTTGATCATCGGACGTCCACGCGTAGCCGCGCCACCTTCCGGCAGCTTCCAGACCTTCATCCGGTAGACCTTGCCGAGCGTCGAGAAGAACAGGACCGGGGTGTGGGTGCTCGTCACGAACAGGTTCGTGATCGCGTCCTCATCCTTGGTCGCCATCCCCGCGCGACCCTTGCCCCCACGCGCCTGCGCGCGGAAGGTGTCGAGCGTGGTACGCTTGATATAGCCCTGCATCGTCACGGTGACGACCATGTCCTCGCGCTCGATCAGGTCCTCATCGTCGATGCCGTCAGCGGCAGCGGCGATTTCGGTCTTGCGTGGCGTCGCGAATTCGGCGCGCACCGCGACAAGCTCCTCGCGCATGACCGCGTACAGCTTCGCGCGGTTGCCGAGGATCTCGAGCAGTTCGGAGATCGAATCGGCAAGGCCCTGGAGCTCGTTGCCGATCTCGTCACGGCCCAGCGCGGTGAGGCGGTGGAGGCGGAGATCGAGGATCGCGCGGACCTGCGCCTCGGACAGGCGATAGGTGTCGCCGGTGACCTCGGCTTCGACCGCCTCGACCAGCTTGATGTAGGGCGCGATCTCGGCGACCGGCCAATCGCGGCTGAGCAACGCTTCGCGCGCTGCGGCGGGGCTGGACGATCCGCGGATGATCTTGACGACTTCGTCGAGGTTGGTGACCGCGATGACGAGGCCGAGCAACAGATGCGCCCGCTCGCGTGCCTTCGCGAGCTCGAACTTCGAGCGCCGCGTGATCACTTCCTCGCGGAAGGTGATGAACGACGTCAGGATGTCGCGCAGGTTGAGCAGCTCGGGCCGACCGCCGCGAATCGCAAGCATGTTGGCGGGGAAGCTCGATTGCGCAGGCGTGTGCCGCCACAACTGATTGAGCACCACGTCCGGGGTCGCATCGCGCTTGAGATCGATGACGATGCGGACGCCTTCGCGGTTCGATTCGTCGCGAATGTCGCTGACGCCTTCGATCCGCTTTTCCTTTGCGGCGTCGGCGATCTTCTCGACCAGGCCGTTCTTGCCGGTCTGGAACGGGATTGCGGTCAGGACGATCGAGCGACGGTCGCCGCGGCCTTCCTCGATGACGTAGCGCGAGCGCACTATCACCGAGCCCCGCCCGGTTTCATACGCAGAGCGCGCACCCGCGCGGCCGAGGATGATCGCACCGGTCGGGAAATCGGGGCCGGGGACGATCTCGATCAGTTCGTCGGTGGTAACTTCGTCACGCGCGCCGGTCGAGGCATCGATCAGCGCGAGCGTCGCGTCGACGACTTCGCCGAGATTGTGCGGCGGGATGTTGGTTGCCATGCCGACCGCGATTCCGCCCGCGCCGTTGACGAGCAGGTTGGGAAAGCGTGCCGGGAGAACCGCAGGCTCGCGCTCCGAGCCGTCATAGTTGGGGACGAAGTCGACCGTGTCCTTGTCGATATCCTCGAGCAGCGAATTGGCCACCTTGGCGAGACGCGCCTCGGTATAACGCATTGCCGCGGGCGGATCGGGATCCATCGAGCCGAAGTTGCCCTGACCATCTATCAACGGCACGCGCATCGACCAGTCCTGCGTCATGCGCGCCAACGCGTCGTAGATCGAGCTGTCGCCGTGCGGATGGTATTTACCCATCGCGTCACCGACGATGCGCGCGCACTTGCGATACGGCCGGTTGTAGACGAACCCGCTTTCGGACGCGGACCACAGGATGCGGCGGTGAACCGGCTTCAGGCCGTCCCGAACGTCGGGCAATGCACGCGCGACGATCACGCTCATCGCATAGTCGAGGTAGCTCGACTTCATCTCGTCGACGATCGAGATCGGGGCAATATCGGAAGGGTCGGCGAGTAGCGTCTCGTCGGTCAATTTGCGGCGCCTTAGGCTGTGTTACGGGATTGCGACAACCCTAGCGGGTCGTGCGTGTGAATGCCACCCCCGAGCGGCATCCGGAACGATCAGAAGGGCACTTCTCCGCCCTCGTAATCGAACAGTTTTCCAGAGTCCGGCACCTTCAACCCCTCGATCGTGTCGAGCAATTGCAACGCGGCGCGCTCGGCATCGAACAGACGACCCGGCTGGACGTTGCCCTGGAACGGTTTGGACAAAGCGGTGTCTACGGTGCCGGGGTGCAGGCCGACGACGATCGCGCGGTCGTTGCGGCGCTTCTCCTCGATCGCAAGCGTGCGGATCAGCTGGTTGAGCGCCGCCTTGGACGCGCGATAGCCATACCAGCCGCCGAGCTTGTTGTCCGAGATGCTGCCGACGCGCGCCGATAGCGCCGCGAACACGCATCGTCCGCTGCGCGGCATCAGCGGCAGAAAGTGTTTCGCGACGATGGCGGGACCGATCGCGTTGATCGCGAAGGTCTTGGCAAGCCACTCGGGATCGAGTTCGCGGAGTGACTTTTCCGGGCCACGGTCGCCATCGTGCAGCACGCCGGTTGCGATGACGATCAGCGTGGGCGCCGGCCCCGTCGACACGGTCGCTGCCGCCGCTGCGATCGTCGCTTCGTCAAGCAAGTCGATATGCCGGTCGCCGCCATACGACCGTGCGAAACCGTACACCTTGTCGAAGGTCGCCTCTTCCACCAGCGCGGCTTCCAGTGCCGCACCGATCCCGCCGGATGCCCCGATGATGACCGCCGAACTCATGCGCGGGTGAACCGCCAGCGATCGGGCGTGCTTTCGTCCGGATCGAACCGATAGCCGTCGCTGTCGAATCCCTGCATCGCGTCGATGTCCGTGATGCGATGTTCGCACATCCAGCGCGCCACCATGCCGCGTGCCTTCTTGGCGTGGAAGCTGACGAACCTGGGACCGTCCGGGCCGGGTTCGCGAAAATCGACGTCGATGACCCGGATGTCGCCGAGCTTGCCGGAAACGGCGTAGAAATATTCCTGGCTCGCGAGGTTGAGAACGACCCCGGATCCTTCGTCGGCCACCGTCTGGCGGAGCGCGTGTGCGATCCGGTCGTCCCACCAGTCATAGAGCGTCTTGCGCCGGGGTGCCCACCGCGTGCCCATTTCGAGCCGGTATGGTCGCATCGCATCGAACGGGCGGAGCAGGCCGTACAGTCCGGAAAGAAGGCGAAGATGATCCTGCGCGAAATCGAGCGCGGGAGCATCGAGCGTCGCGGCCTCCAGCCCGGTGTAGACGTCGCCTGCAAACGCGAACAGCGCCGGGCGTTCGGGTGATTCGGGGAAGCTCGCAAAGCGATCGGCGTTGAGTTTCGCGAGCTTGGGCGAGATGCTCATCAATTCGGCCAGCCGTTTCTGCGACAGATGCGATGCCGCTTTCGCAAGCGTCGTGGCTTCGGCTTCGAACTCGGGACGGGTCGGATCGATCGGCGGCAGCGCGCTGTCGTAATCGAGCGTCTTGGCGGGGGAGAGCAGGGCAATCATGGTCCGTGGCGGTAGCCGTGCGGCGCTTGCGCGTCAAAGTGTTGCCACAGCCGGAAGACGGGAACTCGCGGCGGTTCAAGCGTTGTTCAGCACGGTCGCGACAATCGGTGTCGCTTGACGGTGTTACCCGTGACGCTAGAGCGGCTTGGCATTTCCCCCGCAAGGTCGCCCGTTCGAGGCATGAGGAGAGTTCGGCAATGAAGAAGATTTCGAAAATGGCACTGGCCGGGGCGCTTGTCGTCTCGATCAACGGTGCTGCGTTGGTCTCCCCGGCGTTCGCGAAGAAGAAGGAAGAAGCTTCCAACGCGCCCACGATCTCCAAGGAAGTTCGGGACAACTTCGTCGCGGCGAAGGCTGCGTTGGACGCAACCCCCAAGGATCTTCCCAAGGCTGAAGCCAGCATCACCGCGCTGGATGCCGCAGCAAAGTCGGATTACGAAAAGTACATCGCAACCAGCCTGCGTCTCGCTCTGGTCAGCGCGCAGAGCGCCAGCCAGACCGACGCACAGCGCGCCGCTGCGCTTGCCCCGCTGCTCGACGCGCTGATCGCCAACCCGGCGACCCCGAAGAACGAAGTCGCGATCCGCACCAACGAGCGCGCCGGCTTGTACTTCACGCAGAAGCAGTATGCCCAGGCCGCTGCTGGATACCAGAAGGCAAAGGACCTCGGGTACACCGATTCCGACCTGCTGCTGAACATGGCGCGTTCCAAGGTCGAAGCCGGCGACGTCGAGGGTGGCGTTGCGGCGCTCGATCAGGCGGTCAAGGTTGAGGAAGCCGCTGGTCGCGTGCCGCCTGAGGCGTGGTACAAGTACGCGTTCACGCGCCTGTACAAGGCTGGCAAGGATGAGGCTGGCGACGCATGGACCGCTGGTTGGCTGTCGCATTACGGCACCAAGCAGAACTGGCGCGCAGCAATCTACACGTTCGGCTTCCAGGGTCCGAACGCTGCCAAGTACAGCAAGAACCGCGTCGATCTGTTCCGCCTGATGTGGGCGACGAAGAGCCAGGCTGGCCAGACCGAATATCTGCAATATGCCGATTCGGCGCTGAAGGTCGGTTTGCCGAACGAAGCCAAGGTCGTTCTCGACGAAGGCATGGCGTCGAACGCGGTTCCGGCCACGAACGTCCTCGGCAAGGAACTGGCCGGTCTTGCAAAGACCGGTATCGCGGGCAGCACGCCGGCAGCGACCAAGGAAAAGAACGCACAGGCCGCCGCAAAGGGTGATCTGGCCGGGCAGGCGGGCGACGCCTATTTCGGCTCGCGCAACTATACCAAGGCGGTCGAGATGTACCGTCTGGCCGAGAGCAAGGGCCCGACCGACGCGGACCGCAACAGCCTGCACCTCGGTATGGCGCTGGCGCTGTCTGGCGACAAGGAAGGCGCGAAGGCCGCGCTCGCCAAGGTTGCGAGCGAGCCGAACAAGTCGATCGCGCGTCTGTGGCAGACCTACGTGGCGGCACCCCCCGCCGCGTAACGTCTTCACCAGGCATAAAAAAGGGCGGTCCGATCGGGCCGCCCTTTTTGTTTGTGGCGCTCAGGCGCTGCGGATCGGGATCCCGGGGAGCGACTTTGCGGTCCTGATCGTCAGTGACGTCTTGACGCTGGCGACGTTCGGCGCGGGGGTCAGCTGCGTCATCAGGATGTCCTGGAACCCCTTGAGATCGCTGGCGACGATCTTCAGAATGAAATCGATCTCGCCGTTCAGCATGTGGCATTCCCGGACTTCCGGGATGGTGGCGACGTGCTGTTCGAACGCGGCGAGATCCTGCTCGGCCTGGCTGCGCAAGCTGACCATGGCGAAAACCGTGATCGGATATCCGAGAGTTGCGGGGTCGATTTCCGCGTGATAGCCGAGGATGGCACCGGCTTCCTCGAGCGCACGGACACGCCGCAGGCAGGGCGGGGCGGTCAACCCGACCTTTTCCGCCAGATCGACGTTGGTCATGCGCCCGTCATCCTGGAGCAATTCCAGGATACGCCGGTCGATGGAATCAAAGGACATTACGTAAAGCTCCTGAGCAAAGCGCCGATCGCGTCGCATGGATGGCGCGCGATATAATATAATTGCGGCAGAACGCAATTGTCCCACATTGCTACGACGTAAAATCTTCGGTTCCGAAAGCGGTTGCGTCCGGGTAGAACCCAGGCGACGCTCAACCGTACTGACACCCCTGAGGATTGCCGCTTTTGCGTTTCGACGACAGCCTTGAAACCGTTCTGTCCGGCGACATGTCGTCCCCGATCGGCGCGCAACTCGCATGGCGGCAATTGGTCGATCTGGTCGGGCGGGGCCGGGTCGAGGCCAGTGACCGCGTGATCGAGCGGTTGCGGTCTATCCGCGCCGCCGTGCCGCCTCCGGTACGGACCGCGAGTGCGCGGGCGGTGGCAGACGCTTCTCCGCCGCTGTCCCTCGTCACGCTTTTTGCGGAGGACGAAATCGCGGTCGCCGCGCCGGTGTTGCGGGTCGTGCAGATGGTCCCGGCGGACTGGGCCGAACTGCTGCCGCTGCTGTCCCCGACGGGCCGTTCGATCGTCCGGCATCGGCGCGATTTGCCGTGCGAAGTGATTGCGATGCTCGCAAGCTTCGGTAGCGTCGATTTCGTGCTGGCGTCCCCGGATGCCCCGTCGAGTTCCTCTGTCGATTTTCCCATTACGACCCCGAGCGATCCAGACCCTATGGTGCCCGAGTCCGTCGATCCTGCGCCGGCCGAGGCGGAGGTTGCGGCGGAGGGGCGGGCACCGAGTGCCGCCCCCAACGGCGCCTCCGAAATTGCGGATATGCTCAAGCGGATCGCCGCGTTCCAGCGCGCCCGTGCGTCGTCTTCGCGGGATTCCGCCCCCGCGAACGACCCTGTCGTCGATTCCAGCGAGGAACGCTTTAATTTCGAAACCGATTCGGCGGGCGTGATCCGCTGGGTCGAAGGCGTATCGCGCACGACGATGATCGGGTTCACGCTTGCACAGGTCGCGAGCGAAGGACTGTCCGGTGTCGATGCTGCGGTCGCAGAGGCGTTCAAGGAGCGATCGGCATTTGCCGATCTCGGTCTCTTCGTCGCGGGACAGTCCGATGCTGCGGGCGCCTGGCGGCTCAGCGCGGTCCCGCTGTTCGATCGCGCGACGGGGCGGTTCAACGGTTACCGGGGGAATGCCTGTCGCCCGCACCCCGAGCGGGTTGCCGATGGCACGATGCCCAATGCCGCCGCGATCGCGGATGCGCTGCGCCAGCTCGTGCACGAATTGCGGACGCCGACCAATGCGATCGCCGGTTTCGCCGAGATGATCGAGACCGAAATGCTCGGTCCGGTGCCCGAGGTGTACCGCGGCGAGGCGACCGAAATCCGCAACCAGACCGCGGATCTGCTCGTCGCGATCGAGGATATGGACGCCGCCGCGCGGATCGAAGCCGACGCGGCGCAGCCACGGTCGGATGGATTTTCGATCGCCGATATGCTCGATCGGATCGCGACCGATCTGGCGCCGCTCGCAACCTTGCGCGGTGCGACGATCGCGCTTCATGGTCTGGACGAAACCCTGCGCATCCATGGCGACGGCCGTGCGATCGAACGGTTGATCGCGCGGTTGCTCGCGACCCTGGTCGCCGCGACGAATGCGCGCGAGCAGATCGGCGTGGTCGTGTCGCGCAAGACCCCGTCGCGGATCTGCCTGGTGTTCGATCGCCCGCGCGATCTGGCAAGTCCTGCCGACGAACCCGATTGGGACAACGATACACGCTCGCTTGGAACGGGCTTTGCGCTACGGCTTACCGGAAAGCTCGCGTCCGAGCTGGGCGGCACGCTCGACATCGACCGGACCGTCTTGACTTTGGAGCTGCCCATCGGAGACTTTGGACGGATGGGGCAGGTTCGCAGCAACTGACCGTGGTCGATCCGGCTTCATCGGACGGCTATCGGCCATCTCCGCCAGCGCAAGCGGACCGCATTGTCTGGCCTCCGTCTTTCGGGACACGCTTCATCGTCTTCGTCGACACCGAAGAGGAGTTCGACTGGAACGCGCCCTTGCGGCGGACCGGCTATGGTGTTTCGGCGATCGATGCGCTGCCGGCGGCGCATTGCCGTTTTGCAGAGCGCGATGTGCCGCTGACGCTGCTGGTCGACTATCCGATCGCGACCGATCCCCGCGCGATCGCCTGCGTCCAGGAGGTTCTCGCGGACCCCCGCTGCACGGTCGGCGCGCATCTCCATCCGTGGGTCAATCCGCCGTTCGATGAAATGGTCTCGGCGTATAACAGCTACGCCGGCAATCTCCCGCAGGAGACCGAGGCGGCGAAGCTGGACGTGTTGACCGACGCGATCGAATCCGCCTTTGCAATCCGCCCGCGGTCGTATCGGGCGGGCCGCTATGGGATCGGGCCTGCGACGCTCGGGCTGCTCGCATCGCGTGGGTATTTGGTCGATAGCTCGATGCGGTCGCGCTACTGTTATGCCGCCGACGGGGGGCCCGATTTCGGTGCGATCGACAATAATGCTTTTTGTACGGGTCCTGGCGGCGCGGTGATCGAGCTTCCGCTGACGACGGCGCATATCGGTCTGTTTCGTCGTGGCGGGGAAGGACTGTATCGGGGGCTCCAGCGAGTCCCGCGCGGACGCGGGATTTTTTCCCGGTTGGGCCTGCTCTCGCGAATCGCGCTGACGCCGGAAGACATGCCGGTCGCGGCGGCGCTCGAGGCGATTGCGGTCGTGCTGGGCGAGGGGCTCCGCTTGCTCAGCTTTGCCTTTCATTCTCCGTCGCTCAAGCCGGGGCATACGCCCTACGTCCGCGACGCGGAGGATTTGGCGCGATTTCACCACTGGTGGGACCGGATCCTCCAAGACTTGCAGCGGCGCGGCGTGGCGGCGGCATCGCTCGACGAGGTGATTGCGGCAGCGGGCTTGCCAGCGGCGCCCGGTGGACGCTAACGAACGGTTCGGGGGGCCTGTAGCTCAACTGGTTAGAGCTGGCCGCTCATAACGGCTAGGTTGCGGGTTCAAGTCCTGCCGGGCCCACCATTCTTTACTTGCCAACCGCCACCGCGCACGGCAAAGGCACCGGCACGCGACGCCCTGGTGTCGCAGTCCGGGAATGCCGGGCCAAGCGAACCCTTTTCGCTTCGCCCGAACGGGATCGGGGAGTGGCGCAGTCCGGTAGCGCGCCTGCTTTGGGAGCAGGATGTCGCAGGTTCGAATCCTGTCTCCCCGACCATCCTTTTCACCATCTATCCGCGTCTTCTTGACGGTTTTCCGCCGTTGCGGTTGCTCAGCTGTTGGCGACGATCTGCGCCGTGGGCGTCGGTGCGATCAAGCGCCACGGCGCCGGTCGGCCGAAGCGATAGCCCTGGACGAAGCGACAGCCCAGTTCGATGAGGATGTTCATCTGCGCCTCGTTCTCGACGCCCTCTGCGACGACCGTCTTTCCCAAACCGTGCGCAAGCCCGATGATCGCGCGAACAATCTCCTCGGCATTGTCGGATTCGTGCTCCAGCGCGGCGATGAACGACCGGTCGATCTTGAGCGTATCCACCGGGACTTGTCGCAAATGGCTGAGCGAGGCGTAGCCCGTTCCGAAGTCGTCCAGCGCGATCCGGACGCCGGCATCGTGCAGCGTGTGCAGCGTACCGATCACCCCGTCGGCCGCGCGGCCCAGCATCACGCCTTCGGTCACTTCAACACACAAAGCGGCCGGCGAAACCTGGAAATGCTCGAGCCGGGCCAGAACGCGTTTCGCCGCAACCGGACCGGACAATTGCGCCGACGTGAAGTTGACGCACAGATACGGGATTTCCATCGGATTGTCGCGAAGGAGCCCGAGTGCGATGTCGAGGACATGGTCCTGTACGCGCGGGCCGATCCGTTCCTCGACCAGGATATCGCCGAACTGGCTCGGGATGAGCAGACCATGTTTGGGGTGCTGCCAGCGTAACAGGCCTTCATATCCAACGACGCGATCTTCCTGCAGGTCGACCAGCGGCTGAAGATACAGGCGGAACTCATCGCGTTGCATGGCGAGTTCCGCTTCCTGCGCGAACGCCGTGCTGACTTCGAGCAACGTGCGCAGCGCGGCGTCGTAGCGGTGGTGGCGGCTTCGGCCCAGGCGCTTGGCCTGGTACAGCGCAAGGTCGGCGTTGCGATACAACAGGTCGGGCTCGCGCCCGTCGACCGGACAGCGTGCCGAGCCGATGCTGAGCGACAGCGCCCGCTGCTCGGTGCCATGATGCCAGATCGCGCCCTGCAACTGCATCAGGTCTGCCTCGACGAGCGCCGACCGGTCGTCGGCATCCGCGGCGACGATTGCGAATTCGTCCCCGCCGAGCCTGACCGGGATGGCGCCATGCGTTTCCGTCAGCGCAGCGAGGCGCGATGCGATGTGGCAGAGCATCGCGTCGCCGACCGCATGACCGTGTCGGTCGTTCACGTCCTTCAAATGATCGATATCGATCAGGAACAGCGTGAACGGTGCGTCGCGCCGGGTGGCCACGTGGGTTTGCAGCGCACTCTGGAACGCCGCCCGGTTGCCAAGGCCGGTCAACGGATCGGTCAGCGCGGCACTTCGCAGTTTCTCGGCCTCGATCAGCCCCCATTCGCGGCTTTGTCGCGCGAGCTCGAGCTCGTTGCACAAGGCGCGGAAGCGGTCCGACGTCGCAAGCGACAGGATGATGGCCTCGAACGCCAGCGCGGCGAACATCGCGATGTCGAGCGTATCGCCCTGCGGGAACATGCCGAGGTTGCGCAACACGCGCGCGGCAAAAATCGCGATGACGGGGCCCCAGCCGATGACATAGAACCAGACGACGCGGCTACCGCGCCGGATGGCGTACGCGATGCCCAGGAATGCCATGATCGCGCTGGCCATGACCGACAGGTTGAGCAAGCGATCCATCAGGATCGGGTGAAACACTGCGCCGTCGGTCGCAGCGAGCAATCCGAAAAGCAGCCCGATCCCGGCGAGCCCCCGGCCTGATCGATGCAACCACCGCGGTAGCAACCGGTCTTCGACGAGCGAAAGGAAGAACATGCCCCCGGCGGCGACGAGCAACCCGACCAGAATATAGTCGAGCGTGACCGCGCTCGGGCCGACCAGCCCGGGAATGAGGAGTCCCGCAACGTTCGACCAGGTCAAGCCATACGCCAGCGCGATCGCGATCCACGCAAGATACCATCGCTGGAACGGAAAGCGCCGACCCCGGTCGATCATCACGTTGTACGCGAATGCAGACAGCAATGTGCCGGAAAACAGTCCCATCAGGATCAACCAGCGATCGTGCGACTTCGCTGCTTCTTCGCGTGTCGCGGCGGTTACGGACCGGACCAGCGCCAGATCGTCGATTTTCTCAAACCCCAGGTAGACGGCGCGGATCTCGTTTCCACGGGGCTCGACCGGGAACCTCAGTACGCCACCCGGCGCACCGATACCCTGCATCTCGGTCCACCGTCGGTCCAGGCGGGTCACCGTTCCGTCGTGCTTGATCGTGATGAGGGCGACGCGTTCGAACCGCGTCTGGTCGACGATCAGGCGCCATTCCCGCGGCAGGCTGCCGATCGCGGGTGCATCGAGCCGAAGCCACGTCCACCGACGGGTGTCGGGGCGAACGCTCCTATCGCAGGTGTAGCGAAGACGCTCCACCTCCGCAGTGGAGGGGAGGGCTGTGTCGGTAACGGCGAAACACGTGCTCTGCAGCAACGGAACGGCCGCAAGAGCAGGGCATTCCGGCGTCAGTATCGCAACGCATAGCGCGAAAATGCGAATAACCTTGCCGAACACTTCGCCCCCCTACGAACAATCCATCGACCGCTGCCATATCGGAGTGTGCGTCTCGTTAACGGCACCCCTTTTGCAAGTTTGGTTTTAGCGAATTTCCCACAAAACCTGACGATGCCACCCACCGTCAGGATGAGCAACTCGTCCCCAGAAGACAAGCGTTCATGATCAATGACATGTTTCGCAAAGTTGGAACAGTTGGCGGCGCGTTCGCAATCGGCGAGCGTGGATGTTACCCGACCGACCTACAATCCCGGTGCACGTTTCAAGGGCGTTGCTCTACGCCAGTACGCAAACAATCCATAGCCCGCTCAAGGAAGCGCGCTGGAACCGGACCGATCGTTGGACCGGGATGATGAGGTCACCAGGGCCGGCAACGGGGATCGAAGGATCGTCCATCCGTCCGGAAGATAGTCGGCGGACATGTAGAAATAGAAAGCGCATGATCCGTCAGGACGGTAGCTCGCGCCTTTGAGGATCCCGAGCGCGGTCGTGCCGGTGAAGACCGGGGCGCCGCTGTCGCCACCCTTGCAGGTCGGCCCTGAGACGGCGACCCACGTCGGCAGGCACGCACCGCCGCACAGGTCGCCCGCGGGGGCGAAATCCGTAAACTGGACGACCGCGCAACTATACCCGGTCCGCTCGCCGCGATGGCATACGAAATCCCCTGCGCGCGTGCCGGCGCGGCTGCGCTGGCCGGTGACCGAACGGACGCGCGTCTTGGCGGTGTCGGCAAAGAAGGTCGGTGCCAGGGGTTCGGGGGACAGGTTGATCTGGACGTCGCGGTACCCCCAGCCCCATTGCGCGACGAACGGCAGAGGCACCAGCGCACCGGTGCGGTCTCGGTAGCTCAATTCGTCGACGCAGTGCGCCGCCGTCGCGATTGCCGAGCGCGTACCGTCGGTCACCGCAAACCCTGTGGTGCAGAGATACCGTTTGCCGTCCCCCGGATTGACGCCCTCGACCCGGGCTCCGCCTTCGACCGCGAGATTGACGTCGACATGGTCGACCGCACGAACCTGGACCGGGACACCCGCGATTGCTTCGATCCTCTGCCGGATCGCCTCGGTTCCATCGCGCGCGTCGCGGTTGCCGATCGTCAGGACAAGTTCGCCGGTGCGCGGGTCGAGCCCCATTCCGGGCGGGGTGCGCAACGCCGCGCGGATCGCGGCCTGGTGATTGGTCATCGCCCAGATCACTCGGTCACGCGTCACGGGTGCGCCGGTGCGGAAGATGATCGGAACCGAAGAAACGCCGACGGTGACGCGGCGTTCGGCGACCGGTTCTGTCCCGGTGAGATAGACGGAGATCCGATACGTCGGGCTATGGTCTATCGCGATACCGGCGAGCCGGTCTCGATACCGATCGGCAATCGCGTTCGTCGCAGTGACGCTCGCTTCCTGCAAAAGGAGACGCCGACGCGCTTCCGCGATCGAGACCGCAAAGTGCCGGGCATATTCCCGCGCATCGTCGGTGAGGGCCTCGTCGGTCGATTCGAGGATCGGCGCGGGGAGAGCCGTTGCGTCGACGGGCGCGGTCCGCACCGGATCGACCGGGAGGATCCGGACGATCGGTGGTGGTGCGGGGGGGGGCAGCGTTTGCGCCATCGCGGGCGAAACCTGGAGAAGAAGCAACGCTCCGACGAGCTGGACGATACGCACGAGACGATCGTACCAGCTTCGCCGGAGCAGTGCGAGGCCGCTTAGTGCGTCCAGGCGTCGAACGGGAGGTCGAGCGCCTCGGCGACGGCCTCATGCCGGATCTTGCCGTTGGACACATTCAGTCCGTTGGCGAGGTGGGGATCCGCCGCCATCGCCGCTTCCGCGCCAAGCCCCGCGAGCTTCAGGACGAAGGGCAGCGTCGCATTGTTGAGCGCGAAGGCCGACGTGCGGGCCACTGCGCCCGGCATGTTGGCGACGCAGTAGTGGATCACGCCGTCGACTTCGAACACCGGATCCTCGTGCGTGGTGGCATGGCTCGTCTCGAAGCAGCCGCCCTGATCGATCGCGATGTCGACCAGGACCGAGCCGCGCTTCATCGTCTTGAGCATGTCGCGCGTGACGAGTTTGGGCGCTGCGGCGCCGGGCACGAGCACCGCGCCGATGACCAGGTGCGCGTTCTTCACCGCGGCTGCGATCGCGGCCTTGCTGGCGTAGGCCGTCTTGATCTGGCTGCCGAAGAACATGTCGAGCTCGGCAAGACGCGCGTTCGAGATGTCGTAGATCGTGACGTCGGCGCGCATGCCGACCGCCATCTGCGCCGCGTTGACGCCAGACACGCCCCCGCCGAGGATCGCGACGCGCGCCGGGGCAACGCCGGGAACGCCGCCGAGCAGGACGCCGCGACCGCCCTGTTCCTTCTCGAGATAATGCGCGCCGACCTGGATCGACATGCGGCCGGCGACTTCGCTCATCGGCTTGAGCAGCGGAAGCGAGCGGTCGTGCGCGGTCACCGTTTCGTACGCGATGCAGGTCGCGCCCGACGCCATCAGCCCTTCGGCCTGCGGTTTGTCGGCGGCGAGGTGCAGGTAGGTGAACAGCAGATGGCGGCTTTCGAGCAACGCGATCTCGCTGGCTTGGGGCTCCTTGACCTTCACGATCATGTCGCTCTGCGCGAACACGCTGGCGGCATCCGGCAGGATCGACGCACCCGCCGCGACATAGTCCGCATCCTCGAAATCGATGCCGAGGCCAGCGCCGGTCTGGACCGCGACGCTATGACCCGCTGCAACGAGCTCGGCCACCGACGGCGGCGTGAGGCCAACGCGGTATTCGTGGTTCTTGATTTCCTTGGGGACACCGACGCGCATGAAACTCTCCATTTTCGTTGGCGGCAGAATACACCAGCCGAGCCGGAAAGTGCTTGCAAAGTCCGCGCGCGTCGGCCCTCCAACAGGACGATATTGCGTTGGATGCCGGTTTCGCGCACGGAATAGCCGTATGGATGCTATCGACGTCAAGATCATCGCGGAACTGGGGTCGGAGTCGGGCTTGACCAGCGAAGATCTCGGCGCCCGCGTCGGCCTGTCGCCGTCCGCCGCGCATCGCAGGGTCAAGGCGCTCGAACAGCAAGGCATGATTCTGGGCTATCGTGCCCGTTTGTCCCCTGCGGCGCGGGGCAACCCGTCGACCGTTTTCGTATCGGTCACGCTGACCGATCAGCGGCAGGCGACGATGCTGGCGTTCGAGCAAGCGCTTTCCCGCACCGCACAGGTCAGCGAGGCGCATCTGATGAGTGGTGAATCGGATTATCTGCTCAAGGTTCTGGTGCGCGAGGACGACAGCTACGAACGCATCCATCGCGAGGTGCTTTCGGTGCTTCCCGGCGTCCACCGTCTGGTGACTCAGTTCACGATCCGCACGCTTGCGACCGAGGCGTAAGGGTGGTCCCGCTTGCGGACATCCTGGCGGGGCGGCGCGTTGCGGGGGGACGGGGCGCGTGCTATTGCGCCGCACCATCGAGGCGCTGGCAACCTGCGGTCGATCCGACCTACTTGTTTGAAATCGGCTTGAGATCCAGAATATTGTGAGAACTGTGGACGCATCCGCAACTGACCTGACGACCGTAGGCGACCCCGCCACGATCGAGCCGGAACATCGCAAGAATGGGCTGCTTCGCCTGGCCGTCGGCGCGGTCGGAGTCGTGTTCGGCGACATCGGCACGAGCCCGATCTACGCGTTTCGAGAAACCTTCGCCGGGCATCACCGCCTTGCCGTCGATGCGCTGCACATCATGGGCGTGGTCAGCCTGATCTTCTGGTCGATGATGATCGTGGTGACGTTCAAATACGTCGCGATCCTGATGCGGGCGGACAATAAGGGCGAGGGCGGCAGTCTTGCCTTGCTCGCGCTGGTCAACGGACGGACGACGACGCGGCGCTGGTCGCGCGGGATCATCCTGCTCGGCGTGTTCGCGACCGCCTTATTCTACGGCGACAGCATGATCACGCCGGCGGTGTCGGTGCTGTCGGCGGTCGAGGGGCTCAAGGTCGCCGCGCCGGGCTTGTCGCAATTCGTGCTGCCGATCGCGATGGCGATCGTGATCGCGCTGTTCTCGATCCAGCGGAGCGGCACTGCGCGCGTCAGCCTGTTCTTCGGACCCGTGATGATCGTGTATTTTGCGGTCATCGCCGCGCTCGGCGTGTTGAGCATCGTCGAGACGCCCCAAATCCTGTGGGCGCTCTCGCCGCATTACGCATTTGAATTCTTCGCATCGGACCCGCTCCCAGCGTTCCTTGCACTGGGTTCGGTCGTGCTGGCCGTGACGGGCGCAGAGGCGCTGTATTCCGACATGGGGCATTTCGGGCGCAACCCGATCCGCGTGTCGTGGCTGTGCATCGTGCTGCCCGCGCTGATGCTCAACTATATGGGGCAGGGCGCGTTGCTCTCGCGGATCGGCATGCCTGCACTCGAGAGTCCGTTCTACATGCTCGCGACCGAGCATTTCCGCCTCCCCCTGGTGTTGCTGTCGATCGCGGCCGCGGTGATCGCTTCGCAGGCGGTGATCTCCGGCGCGTTCTCGGTGACGCATCAGGCGATCCAGCTCGGCTTCATCCCGCGGCTCCGCATCGAGCACACCAGTGCCGCGACGGTCGGCCAGATCTATCTGCCGTTGATCAACTGGATTCTCGGCACGATGGTGCTGCTGCTGCTGGTGTTCTTCCGGACGTCGTCGAATCTGACATCGGCGTATGGAATCGCCGTCACCGGTGCGATGCTGATCGATACGTGTCTGCTGTCGATCGTCCTGTTCCGCCTGTGGAACTGGTCCCGTCTGCTCGCCATCCCGCTGCTGGGGATCTTCTTCCTGGTCGACGGGGCCTATTTCACTGCGAACCTCACCAAGGTTTCCTCGGGCGGCTGGTTCCCGCTGCTCGTCGGGTTCTTCATCTTCGTGGTGCTGACGACCTGGTCGAAGGGGCGGCAGTTGATGATCGACCGGATGCGCGAATCGGCCATGCCGATCAAGGTGTTCATCCAGTCCGCGGCGACGTCGGCAACGCGCGTTCCCGGTACCGCGGTGTTCATGACCTCATCGCCCGAAGGCGTTCCGCATGCGCTGCTGCACAATCTCAAGCACAATAAGGTGCTGCACGAGCGGATCATCCTGCTCACGGTCAAGATCGCGGACGAACCATACATTCCCGAGGGGCAGCGCTGCTCGATCGACGACCTGGGCCTCGGCTTCCACCGGATGATCCTGCGGTACGGTTTCGTCGAG
This sequence comes from Sphingomonas sp. PvP055, assembly GCF_040546365.1. NCBI lineage: Bacteria > Pseudomonadati > Pseudomonadota > Alphaproteobacteria > Sphingomonadales > Sphingomonadaceae > Sphingomonas > Sphingomonas sp. PvP055. The sequence goes on along the minus strand of NZ_JBEPNS010000001.1, from coordinate 2,541,039 downwards.
GAGCCTGACGTCCCGAATGCGCTCGCCAACGTGCACCGCTGTGGCGCGGAGTTCCGCATGATCGACACCAGCTTCTTCCTGGCCCGCCAGACGTTGTTGCCGTCGTCGCGTCCCGGAATGATGATCTGGCGCGAGAAGCTGTTCGCGTGGATGCTGCGCAATGCGGAAAGCGCGATGGAATTCTTCCGCTTGCCGACCAATCGCGTGGTCGAACTCGGCAGTCAGCTGGAGATTTGACCGTCGACGCCCCCCCTGGCGCCCCGATCATCGTGACGGCGCTGTTCGGCCCCGCGGACACGGCGTTCTTCGACGATCTGCGCCGCACGCACTTTCCGCCCGAGCGGAACCAGCTCGCCGCGCACCTCACCATGTTCCACCACCTCGCGCCGAGCCTGGAGCGGGAGTTGAAGCAGCGCCTGACCGCCGAGACGCGCAGTGTCCCGGCACCGGTCGCGCGAATTTCCGGGCTGCTGTCGCTGGGGCGCGGGGTGGCGTTCCGAATCGCCTGTCCTGAACTGGAAGAGATTCGGGCCGGCTTGGCCGAGGCGTTCGAGACGGTCCTTACGCCGCAGGATCGGGCGGGCTGGCGTCCGCACGTCACCATCCAGAACAAGGTCGAACCGGCTGTCGCGAAGGCGTTGAAGACGACTTTGGAGGCCGATTTCCGCCCGCGCGACGTCCGGATCGTCGGTCTGGCGAGCTGGTGGTATCGCGGCGGACCGTGGGAACCGCTGTCTCGTCACATATTTGCGTAAAAGGCGGTTGACCGCGCAACGGTCCCGCACCTATAGCGCCGCTTCTTCGATACGGCTTGGCGGAGTAGCTCAGCTGGTTAGAGCACGGGAATCATAATCCTGGGGTCGGGGGTTCAAGTCCCTCCTCCGCTACCAAATCGGTAGCGTCGCCGTATCGAAGTGCTAAGCGTGCGCTCCCAAACAGACATAGGGAGCTGGAACGTGTTCAGTCATATCATGGTCGGGTCGAACGATACCGACGCATCGCGCGCTTTCTACGACGCGACTTTGCAGGCGCTGGGCGGCAAGGCCGGGATGGTCGATCCGTCGGGTCGTGTCGTGTACATGCACGACGGCAGCCTGTTCATCGTCACCAAGCCGATCGACGGCGCTCCGGCGTGCCATGCCAATGGCGGGACGATCGGTTTCGCGGCCGAATCTCCAGAGGCGGCGGACGCCTGGCATGCCGCCGGGCTCGCCAGCGGCGGGACGGCGTGCGAAAATCCTCCCGGGGTCCGTGAAGGCTCGTTCGGCAAGCTGTATCTCGCATATCTGCGCGATCCTGCTGGCAACAAGCTGTGCGCGCTGTACCGGATGCCCGCCTGAACCCCGTAGCGCGCCGCTCAAGCCCTTGCTTGACGGCGCGCGCCACCCATGTTGTCAGCCGGCCCGCTACGCCCCTGAAGGCGGCGGGCCGACAGGACGAAAGTGATCATGACCACCTATACCACGCGCATGTTGATCCTCGGTTCGGGCCCGGCTGGGCTGTCCGCTGCCATTTATGGCGCGCGCGCCGGGATGAAGCCGATTCTCGTCCAGGGCATCCAGCCCGGCGGGCAGTTGATGACGACGACCGACGTCGAGAATTATCCCGGCTTTGCGGACGTCATCCAAGGTCCGTGGCTGATGGAGCAGATGCAGAAGCAGGCCGAGCATGTCGGTACGCAGTTGATGTACGATACCGTGGTCGAGGTCGACCTGACCCAGCGTCCGTTCCGCCTGATCGGTGACGGCGGCGACGTGTACGAGGGCGACGTGCTCGTCATCGCGACCGGCGCGCAGGCCAAGTGGCTCGGGCTCGACAGCGAGGATGCGCTGAAGGGCAAGGGCGTCAGCGCGTGCGCGACCTGTGACGGCTTCTTCTATCGCGGCAAGAAGGTCGCGGTGATCGGCGGCGGCAACACCGCGGTCGAGGAAGCGCTGTACCTGACCAATCATTCCCCCGACGTGACGTTGATTCATCGTCGCGATTCGCTTCGCGCCGAACGCATCCTCCAGGAGCGCCTGTTCGCACACAAGGGCGTGACGGTCCTGTGGAACAAGGAAGTCGACCAGTTCGTCGACGGCGGCGGGACGGCCGGGCTCGTCGCGATCGACCTGATCGACACGGTCACTGGCGAGAAATCGCGGCTCGATACCGAAGGTGGCTTCGTGGCGATCGGTCATCACCCGGCGACCGAGCTGTTCCGCGGGCATCTCAAGCTGGACGAAGACCATTATATCTGGACCGAGACCGGCTCGACGCGAACGAACGTGCCCGGCGTGTTCGCGTGCGGCGACGTGATGGACAAGGTCTATCGCCAAGCGGTCACGGCGGCTGGGACGGGCTGCATGGCCGCGCTGGATGCCGAGCGGTTCCTGGCCGAAATGGAATTCGAACTGGCCGAGGCTGCCGAATAGCACCGCAACCGGTGGCTGGAACGCCGGTCAGTCGCGCAGGATCGCGGCGAGGATCTGGCGTTCCAGCCACGCCGCGTCCGCCCCGCCGGCAAAGCTGTGGCTGGCGGTGTCGCAGACATGCACTGGCACAAGATCGCGCGTGGCACGGTCGCTCGTGTCCCAAACGTCTTGAAATGCGATGGCCGTGGCATCGTGCCGGGCGAGCAGGATCGTGGTTGCCGCCGCATTTCTGTTGATCGCCTCGATGCATTGGACGCGAAGGCTGTCGTTCCCTTGTGAACGCCTTTGAACCAGCTTTCCCAAGCCACGAGAAAGCTTGACGAGATCCACACCACCGCGGGCGAGGCGGAGCCACTCGCGCGGGTCGCGCAGTTTGGTGCGGTACCGTGCCCTTATCGCGGCTGCGGGCGGTAACGGATCGGTTTCTTCGATGACCCATGGATTGGCGAGGATCAGGCGATCCACGCCGGCGTCGGCGCCATACAGCGCCAGCGCCGTTGCGGCATCGCAATTCCCGAACGCGATCAGTCGATCGATCCGGGCGACCTCGCGAAACCATGTCGCCGCAGCGGTAATGTCCGGCCCGGAGGAACGAAAGCCGCGATTCTTTCCGGTTGAATCACCAATCCCGCGCCGATCGAACCGGAACACCGGGATCCCCTCAAGCGCCAGCCGCTGGGCGAGGAGCGCCATGCCGCGATGGGCGCCGATCCGTATTTCGTTTCCGCCGGAGACGATCAGCAGGCCGGTCGTGCCATGCGAACCGTCCAGCGTTCCGAGCAACGTTTCCCCCGCACAAGGAAATGCGGTTACCGTTCGCATGCGGCGATCCACGCGACGATGTCGCTCGCGAGCAGCGCGGCGAGTGCCGGGTCGTTGCCGGGTTCCGCGCGCCGCCACAGCGCTGATCCTTCGACCACTCGGTCAGCCGGTTGGGAAGCGTGGCTCAACCGGACGATACGCTGCGGAAGGTCACCGTCGCCGTCTGCACGCTCCGTCCGAAGGCTTTCCAGAAGACTCGCCGGAATCCGGTTCCCCGCGATCTCGACCAGCGGCGTGTCAGGATCCTGTTCGCCGGACGCTCCGGGAGCGAGCCGATCCGACGTGCGCCTGATCCGTTCGAGAACCTGAACGAGGTTGGCACCGCTTTGCGGCGCAAACATCCAGCGTCCGGCTTTTGCAAGATCCTGATCGAGCAACGCGCCGCTCCGCAGCGCGACCGAATAGGGCAGGTTGCGGTCCGACCGGCCGAACGCGGCGCCCGCCGCCGCCATAGCCGAGCGCATATTGGCGAGTGTACACGACCGCAGATCCGTCAGGCTTTCGCCTTGCCCGGGTACGTCCGGCAGGACGCTTGCGATATCACTGTCAGCAAGCGCGCGGCAGAGCGTGACGGCAAACGCGCGGAGGCGGTTGGCTTCCTCGAACAAGGGCAGGGTCACGATCGCCAATGGTCCTTCGGCAGGACCGAAACGCAGCATCAACTCTTTGCCGCCGCGCCAGACGTACTGGTCGATCACCCCGCCGTCATCGCGGCGCGTGCGCCGATGCGAAGCGGACGAGCGCGCCGAAACTCTCGAGCATTTCCCCGTCGACCTCGTCGTCTTCGATCAGAATGCCGAGCCGTTCCTCGATTTCGGTCAGCAGACCTGCGACCGCCATCGAATCGAGTTCGGGAAGCGCACCGAACAACGGCGTATCGTCCTGGAACGCCGCGACCCGCGCCTCGCTGAGGCCGAGCACGTCGCGCAGGCAGGCGCGGATGGTTGTGTCGATCTCGCCATGGTTTTCAGGGAGCACGGAACGCCTCGATTGGATCTGGTTACGGAGGGTTGCGATAGAGAATGCGCGGCGCGCTGCCAAGGGCACTGCGCGCAGGGCCTTCACAGCCGGGCACGGCGGGCTATCAGAGGGCATGATCCCGCTCGATCCCACGCCGCATCCGATCGATACGTTACCGTCGCGCGGAAACGCATCGGATATCGCCCTGCTCGATCATTACGGATCGGTGACATTCGCGGATCTGGAACGGATGACCGGTCAGATTGCGGCTCGGCTTGCCGCATTGGGCCTGCCGCCCGGCTCGCGGATCGCAAGCTGGTTGCCCAAGACGCGCCTCGCATGTGTGCTGCCCCTCGCCGTTCCACGCGCGGGGTTCGTGCACGTGCCGATCAATCCCATGCTCAAACGCGCGCAGGTTGCGCATATCGTCGCGGACAGCGGTGCGGCGATGCTAGTGACCCAACCCGGACGACGCGAAACGCTCGAAGCGGGAGATATTGGCGGATCTTGCACGCTTTTCCTCGAAGCAGATCTGAGCTTCGAGGGGGCAGTTTTGCCACCCTCGACCGCCGATACCGACACCCTGGCCGCGATCCTCTACACGTCCGGATCGACCGGGCGTCCCAAGGGGGTCATGGTGAGCCATGCCAATCTTTGGCTCGGCGCGATCAGTGTCGCGCGATATCTCGCGATCGAACCGAGCGACCGGGTGCTGGGTGTCTTGCCGTTGAGCTTCGATTACGGCCAGAACCAACTGTTCTCGACCTGGGCCGCCGGCGCGCGTTATGCCCCGCTCGAGTATCTGACGGCGCGTGATGTGGTGAAGGGGGTGGCCAGGACCGGGGCGACCACCTTGGCCGGCGTGCCGCCGCTGTGGGTTCAGCTGCTTGAGACTGCGTGGCCGGAAGACGTTGCAAGGCAATTGAAACGTTTGACGAATTCTGGCGGAGCGTTGACCTTGCCAATGATTGCCGGGCTCCGCGATCGGTTTCCCGAGGCGCAGATCTTTCCGATGTATGGCCTGACGGAAGCGTTCCGCTCCACCTATCTGCCGCCCGATCTCGTCGCGGATCATCCGGAGTCAATCGGCCGGGCCATTCCCTTCGCCGAAGTGCTCGTCGTACGCGCGGACGGATCGCAGGCGGACGCGGGGGAGGCGGGGGAACTGGTGCATGCCGGTCCGTTGGTCGCGAAAGGGTATTGGCAGGATGCCGAGCGGACCGCGCAACGCTTCCGCCCCGCACCGGCATGGGCGCGCGAAAGCGGGATGGCGGTGTGGTCCGGCGATACCGTGGTCGCGGACGCCGACGGCCTGTTGCGGTTCGTCGGCCGCGATGACGAGATGATCAAGAGCGCCGGGAACCGCATCAGCCCGACCGAGATCGAGGACGCGGTCCTTTCCGGTGGAGAAACGCGCGAGGCGGTCGCGATCGGCGTGTCCGATCCCCGGCTGGGGCAAGCGATCGTCGTGGTCGCGCGCGGGGACGGCACGCGCGAAGCCGAATTGCGCGCGCGATTGCGCCGCGAACTCCCGAGTTTCCAGCAACCGCAACGCTATGTCTGGCGGGCGGATTTGCCGCGCAACGCGAACGGAAAGCTCGATCGGGCGGCGTTGAAAGCGGAGATCACGGCATGAAACCGATGGGCGCCATTCCGGCAGACTTCGGGACGACCACGCCGCTGCAAATTGCGGGGCAGACTGCCGCCGAATGGGTCGCAAACGCCGGCGATACGCCGCTGTTCGTCTACGATTTCACGGTGATTGCCGCCCGAATAGCGCGCTTTCGCAGCGCAATGCCGACGGGTGTCGATCTGCACTATGCGATCAAGGCGAACCCGTTCGCGCCGCTGCTGGCGGCCATCGCCCCGCTGGTCGATGGCTTCGACATCGCCTCGGCCGGGGAGATGGATATGGCGTTGCCGCACAAGCCGGCGACGGCGATCAGTTTCGCGGGGCCCGGGAAACGCGACGACGCGCTGACGGCGGCAATCTCCGCCGGTGTCACGATCAACGTTGAGTCGGCAAACGAAGCCGCGCGCGCGCTCGACATTGCGGAGCGGGTCGGCGTGACCCCGCGGCTTGCGGTCCGGGTCAATCCGGATATCGAATTGCGCGGGTCGGGGATGCGGATGGGCGGGCGCGCTTCGCCGTTCGGGATCGATGCGGACGAAGCGGCGGCGGTTGCGCGAACGATCCTCGCCGCCGGGGCGGACTGGCGCGGGTGGCATATCTTTGCGGGATCGCAAGCGCTCGATCCCGCGGCGATCATCGAGACGCAGGCAGCAACGCTGGAACTCGCGGATCGGCTCAGCGAGGCGGCGGGCGCGCAGCCGCCGCTCGTCAACCTCGGCGGGGGTTTCGGCATTCCGTACTTTCCGGGCGAGCAGCCGGTCGACATCGAGGCGATCGGCGCGGCGCTCGGCGACCGGTTGAGCGAGCGTGACCGGACCGGCACCCGCCATGCGATCGAGCTCGGGCGCTGGCTGGTCGGAGAGGCGGGGGTGTATCTGACGCGGATCATCGATCGCAAGCACAGCCGCGGGGAAACCTTTCTGGTGGTGGATGGCGGCCTGCACCACCAACTCGCCGCCACCGGGAACCTCGGCACGGTGGTTCGGCGCAACTATCCCGTGGCGATCGCTTCGGGCGCGGGCGGTGCGATGGAGACGGTCAGCGTCGTCGGACCGCTGTGCACGCCGCTGGACCGCTTGGCCGACCGGGTTTCACTGCCGGAGGGACAGGTCGGCGACCTAGTCGCGGTGTTCATGGCCGGGGCGTATGGGCTCACTGCCAGTCCGACGGCGTTCCTGGGCCATGCGCCGCCGCGGGAACTGCTCGTGCGGGCTCCTGTCGAGCCCTAACGCTATCTTCACCCCTTCCGGGCCATAGCGGCACCATTACCGCGCGCGCGCCGCAGGACGTCAGACAAGACGCCACGGTCGCTGTGCCCGGCAGGAGGTGTTTATGGTGCGCGTTTCCCGGAGTATCGCAGGTATCGTGCTCGCGAGCGTCGTGGCGACGACGATGGGGGGATGCGCCAGCGCGGATCGCCCGGTGCTGCCGCAAGCGGCGTTCGTGGCCGCGCAGGACAAGCCGAGCGAAGAATATATCATCGGTCCGCTCGACCAGCTCAACATCTTCGTCTGGCGCAATCCCGAGCTGTCGACGAAAGTTCAGGTCCGCCCCGACGGCCGGATCACCACGCCGCTGATCAGCGACATGCCCGCAGTTGGCAAGACGCCGCGGATGCTTGCGGACGACATGAAAATTTCGCTCGGCGAATACATCAAGGACCCGATCGTCTCGGTGATCGTCGAGAATTTCTCGGGGACGTTCAGCCAGCAGATCCGGATCGTGGGGGCGACCGAGAAGCCCGCGTCGATCCCGTATCGCGCCAACATGACGTTGCTCGACGCGATGATCGCGGTCGGCGGGCTCAACCAATATGCCGCGGGCAATCGCGCCCGGCTGGTCCGCTACGATCGGACGAGCGGCAAGCAGGCCGAATATGCGCTGAAACTGTCGAGCTTGCTCAAGGATGGTGACAGCCGGGCCAACGTTCGGCTCGAACCCGGAGACGTCATCATCATTCCCGAAAGCATGTTCTGAGGGTGCGGCGGCAATGAACGGGTTGTTTAATGAATTGCGCCTCGTGGCGTATGCGATCTGGATGCGGCGGTGGACCGCGCTGGCGATCGCCTGGGGTGTCGCGCTGCTGGGGTGGCTGGTGGTTGCGCAAATCCCCAACGTCTATGAATCCCGCGCACGCGTGTTCGTCCAGCTTCAGACGGTCCTCCCGTCCGCCGTCGGGATCACGGTTGCCGATCAGCAGAAGGACGTCGATACGATCCGCCAGACGCTGACGTCGGCGACGAGCCTCGAAAAAGTCGTGCGGGGGACCGATCTTGCGGCGACGGTGCGAACCGATCGGGATCTCGCCGAGCGCGTCGCCGGTTTGCAGAAGGCGATCAAGATCACCGCGCAACAGGACAATCTGTTCGAGATCGTCGCGAGCGGGTCACGCCCGAAGGTGACGCAGCAGGTCGTGCAGAAGCTGATCGACCTGTTCGTCGAACAGAATCTGTCGGGCGACCGCGACGAGACCAGCCAGAGCCTGACCTTCCTCGACGCGCAACTGGCCGAGCGGCAGAAGCAGTTGGCGGACGCGGACGCCAAGCGCACCGACTTCCAGAATCGGTACCTGGGGAGCTTGCCGGGAACGGGGACCCTGACCGATCGGATGGCCTCCGCACGATCGGCTATGGCACAGGTCGAGAGCGATCTCGCCGCGGCGCAATCGGGGCTTGCCGCGGTCAACGGGCAGATGGCGGGGACACCGTCCAATATCGCAGGCGCTGCGGGTGCCGTCAGCATGGGGCCGGCCCGCGCCCGGTTGAACGCGATCCAGGGACAATTGGCGGACGCGCGCGCGCGCGGCTATACCGAGGCGCATCCCGATGTCGTCGCGCTGCGCAATCAGCTTGCGGCCGCGCAGGCTGCGGCGAAGGCCGAGCCGCTGATCGTCGGGGGCGGGGCAGGGGCTTCGTCCAATCCGGCCTATCTGTCGATGCGCTCGATCCAGGCCGAGAAACAGGCGCAAGTCGCGGCGCTCAACGCACGTCGGGCGCAGCTGCAGGCGGATCTCGACCGGATCACCGCGAAACTGTCGGGCGATCCGGCGGTCGCGGCGGAGCAGTCGCAGATCGAGAACGATTATCAGGTCCTGAAGGACTCCTACTCCAAGCTGCTTTCCGACCGCGAGACGATCAACTTGCGCGGGCAAGCGCAGACGCAGACCGACTCGATCAAGTTCAGCGTGATCGATCCCCCGTCGGCGCCGCGCGTTCCCGCGACCCCCAACCGGCCATTGCTGCTGACTGGGGTTCTGGTCCTCGCGATTGGCGCAGGCGTCGCGGGAGCGTTTGCGCTGGCGCAGCTCAAGACGACCTTTCCCACGGTCGCGCGGCTGGAAAAGGCGACCGGCATGCCCGTCATCGGCGGGATCGGCGAAATGCGCGGGCCCGCGCAAACGGCGACGCGGCGGCGCCTGCTGCTCTATTACGGCGGCGCATTCGCCGGATTGGGCGTGGCGTATGTCGGGCTGCTCGGTGTCGAAATGATCCAGCGAGGATTGGCAGCATGAGTGATCCCTTGGCGCGCACATCGCCCGCCTCGCTGCTCGAGCGCGCAGCGGCGGTCTATGACTTCGAGGCGCATCTGCGGAGACGGGATGCGGCGACCAGCCCGGTCGTTCGGGGGGCGCCGGATGAAACGCCTGAGGACGACCCCATCGTCGTTCCGGTACCGGAGAAATCCGCGCCACCGGCGCCGAACGCTCTCGTTCCAGGCGCCTGCGCGCACGTCGACCGAGCGTTGCTCGCCGAGCGGCACATGCTCGTGCCCGGCGCGGCGGTCGGTGCGCTGGCCGAGGAATTTCGGCTGGTGAAGCGGCACCTGTTGATGACAGCGCGGTCGCTGCGGCCGCACGACGACGTTGCCGCGCGCACCTTCCTGGTCACGTCGGCCAATCCGGATGACGGCAAGACTTATTGCGCGCTGAACCTCGCCATCTCGCTGGCGGCCGAACGCGATGTCGAGGTTCTCCTGATCGATGCGGATTTTGCCAAGCCGGACGTGATGTCCCGGATCGGGCTGCGCGAGGGGCCGGGGTTGCTGGATGCGCTGGCGGATCCATCGATCGCGCTGGAATCCTGCGTCATCCGGACGGATATCCCGCAGTTGAGCGTGCTGCCGTGCGGAACCAAGACGACGATGGATACCGAACTGGTCGCCAGCGCGCGGACCGGAGCGGTCATCGCGCAGTTGCTCGCGGCGGATCCGCGCCGGATCCTGCTGTTCGATTCGCCGCCGGTGCTCGCCGCCTCACCGGGCGCGGTGCTTGCGAGCCATGTCGGTCAGGCGATCGTCGTGGTGCGGGCGGATCGCACCGGCGAAAGCGATCTGCGCGAAGCCGTCGCGCTGCTCGACGGATGCGAGCACCTGCAGCTTTTGCTCAACGCGGTCGCTTATGCGCCGGGCGGGCGGCGGTACGGCAGCTATTACGAACGGCAGGACGGCGCGCAGTGACGTCCTGCCGCCGTTTGTGGGTTCTCGGGGTGGCGGCGATCGCTGCTTCCCCCGGGGAGTCCGCGGAGCGCCAGAAATCCGTCGCGCCGTATATCGAGATCGGTCAGGTCGTGACGGCGGATCTGACCAACGATGACGTACTGACCTATTCGACTCTCGCCGCCGGCGTCGAAGCATCGGTGCAGACGCGACGGACGCAGGCGCAGGTCAGCTATCGGTATGAGCGGCGGATCTCGTACAGCAAGCGCGTTGGCGACACCGACGTGCATAGCGGCCTCGCGCGCGCAGCGATCGGCGTTGCGCCGGGAGTCCGAATCGAAGGCGGGGCGATCGCCACGCGTGCGCGCTCTGACATAAGGGGGGGCGCACCGGTCAATCTCGTCGGAAATGTCGACAATATCGCACAGGTCTATTCGGCCTATGTCGGCCCGAGCCTGACCAAGACCGTCGGTCCGGTCGGGATCGCCGCGAGCTATCAATACGGCTACACCAAGACGGAGGCCCCAGGTCGGGTCGCGCTTCCCGCCGGAAGCCAGCCGCTGGACGTGTTCGACAGCGCACAAAGCCATGTCGTCACCGCCAGCGCCGGGGTTCGCCCGGGCCGGGTGCTTCCGGTCGGCGTCACCGTTTCCGGCGCATATGAGAACGACACCGCGTCGCAGCTCGACCAGCGGTACGAATCCGGGGTCGTCCGCGCGGAGGCGATCCTGCCGGTGGCGTCGACCCTCGCGGTCACCGCCGGGGCGGGGTATGAGAAGATCACCGTCATGCAGAAGGACCCGCTGCGCGATGCGGCTGGCGCACCGGTGGTGGATGCGCGGGGCAGGTTCGCGACCGATCCCGTAACCCCGCCGCGGATCGCCTATCAAACCGACGGGCTGATCTATGACGGGGGGATCATCTGGCGGCCAGGGCCACGCACGTCGCTGCAGGCGCGGATCGGGCAGCGTTATGGCGGTATGACCTATAGCGGAACGCTGACCTACGCCGCGTCGCGCGCGATCGGCATGCAGGTCGTGGTCTACGACAGTGTCGATACCTTCGCGCGGCAATTGCGACAGAGCTTGTCCGGCTTGCCGACGAGCTTCGTCGATCAGCGCGATGCCTTCGGGCAACAGTTCAGCGGCTGCACGTTTGGCGGGGCGGGCAGCGCCACAGGCGGCGGGGCAGGCGGGGCGGCGGGCGGATGCCTCAACGGCGTCTTCCAGTCGATCTCGACCAGCGCGTATCGCGCGCGCGGCGTGGACGGCGTCGTGTCGGCGCACCGCGGCGCGTTCAACGTCGGCGTCGGCGCGGGCTATGCCAGCCGGCGGTTCTCCACCCCGGTCGGATCGGGCTTCACCGTCGACGGGGTCACCGACCAGAGCGTCTACGCGCAGGCCTTCTTCGCCGTCCCGATCGACCGCGTCTCGGGTATCAACGGCAACGTCTTCGTCAACGCCTATGACAGCGGCATCGCGGCGGCACCGTCGATCTTCAGCACAGGCGCGACCGGGCTCTACTACCACAGTTTCGGCCGGATCGCCGCCCAGGCGTCGGCGGGGGTCTATGCGTTCAACCAGAAGGGCATCGACGATCAGCTCTCGGCACAGGCGCAGCTCGGGATGCGGTATCACTTCTGAAACGATCGACCGTGTAAAGGTTCGGCAAGGATGATGTTATGTACGATGATCATTACGGACTGACCGGGCGACCGTTCCAGCTGACCCCCGATCCGCGCTTCTGGTTCGAGACCGCGACGCACCGCAAGGCGATGGCGTATCTGGGCTTCGGCCTGGCGCAAGGGGAGGGCTTCATCGTCATCACCGGGGACGTCGGCGCGGGCAAGACGACGCTGGTCGGTCATCTGATCGCGACGACGGATCCGACCCGGTTGCACGTCGTCAAGATCGTCTCGACCCAGATCGAGGCGGAGGACCTGCTGCGGATGGTCGCCGCCGGGCTCGATATCGAGGGCAAGGGGCTGACCAAGGCGCAACTGCTCGCCGCGATCGAGCAGGGGCTGCACGGGATCGCCAGATCGGGGCGGCGGACCCTGCTGATCGTGGACGAGGCGCAGGCGTTGCCGGTCGCGAGCCTCGAAGAGCTTCGGATGCTGTCGAATTTTCAGGCCGGTGCGCAGGCGCTGCTGCAGATCGTCCTGCTGGGGCAGCCCGAGTTCCGCGACCGCCTGTACGGGTCGGATCGGCTCGAACAGCTCCGGCAGCGTGTGATCGCGGTCCATCACCTCGAACCGATGGGGCGGGAGGAAGTCGCGCCCTATATTCAGCACCGGTTGTCGGTGGTCGGCGGAGTCGACCGCCCGAGGTTTACGCGCGACGCGTTCGATACGCTGTACGACGTGTCCGAGGGGGTTCCGCGGCGGTTGAACCAGTTGGCGGGTCGGGTGCTGCTGTTTGGCGCGCTGGAGCAATTGACGACGATCGATGCGGACGCGGTCCGCGTCGTCGTTGCCGATATCGCCGGGGACTTGCCGGGCGCAAAGCTCGTCGCGCCGCTGGCCCGGGCTCCGAGCGTCGGGAGCGAGCCGACTCAAATCTTCCGCGTTGCGTCGCCCTCGAATGATCACGATCCTGTCCGTTCGATCGCGGCCCCAGACAAGACGCTCGATTCCGGTCAGGATCTGGATCAGGCAGGCAACGCGTCGTCGGCTGCGCTGGAGGGGCGGATCGCTAGGCTGGAAGCCCGGATCGAGGAACAGGACGTCGCGTTGCGCCGGGTGCTGACGCTATTGGTCGATTGGGCCGAAGCTGCACCCGGTCCGGCTGGTTTCGCTCACGGCAGCGGGAACTGAAGGCGATGCAACACGCAATGTCGGTCGACGTCGAGGATTGGTTCCAGGTCGGCGCGTTCGAAAAGGTCATCGACAAGGCCGACTGGGCGAGCCTGACCCCGCGCGTCGAGCGCAATACCGATGCTGTCCTGGCGCTGTTCGCCGACAGCGGGGTGAAGGCGACGTTCTTTACGCTCGGCTGGGTCGCGGCGCGCTATCCTGCGGTGATCCGCCGGATCGTCGAGCAGGGGCATGAACTGGCGAGCCACGGCTGGGACCATGCTCGCGTCTTCACGATGACGCCCGATGAATTCCGGAGCGACGTTGCCCGCGCGGGCTGCGCGCTGGAGGACGCGGGCGGGGTGGCGGTGACCGGCTATCGCGCGCCGAGCTTCTCGATCGATGCGCGTACCCCCTGGGCGCATGATGTGCTCGCGGAGGCGGGCTACGCCTATTCGTCGAGCATCGCGCCGCTGCGGCATGATCATTACGGCTGGCCCGAGGCGCCTCGCTACGCCTTTCGTCCCCGCGCGGATGCCGCGTTGATCGAAGTGCCCGTGACCGTGGCGGAATTGGGCCGTCGGCGGATGGCGACGGGCGGCGGGTTCTTCCGGCTGTTTCCCGCAGCGGTCACCGATTACGCGGTGCGTCAGGTCGATCGTGCGGGGCAACCGGCGGTATTCTACTTCCATCCTTGGGAAATCGATCCCGGCCAGCCCCGCGTGAACCACGCGCCGATGCGGTCGCGGTTGCGCCATTACAGTCGGTTGGGCGCAATGTCGGGCAAGCTTCGCGGGCTGATCGCGCGGCATGACTGGGGCCGGATGGATGCGATCGTCGCAAGGCTCGGTTCCGTTCCGGTCGGGATGGGCGCGTGACCATGGCTTTGCTCACGAAGCCGGTCGCGGTGCGGCTGGTGGATTTGCGCGACGTGCGGGAGCGGCTGCGGGTCGAGGTGTTCGTCCGGGCGCATCTGGCGGGAACGCCGTTCCACTTGCCTAAATGGAGCCTCGGCGTCGCGGAAGGGTGCCGGCAGACATGCCATCTGCTGGTCGCGGAACAGGCGAACGGCGGTTTGGCGGGGATCCTGCCGATGACAGAAATACAGTCAAGACTCTTCGGTAAGGCGCTGATCTCCAACGGGTTTGCGGTCGGTGGTGGAATCCTGGCGGAAGATCTGGCCGCAATCGCGCCGTTGGCCGAGGCGGCCGTCACGCTGGCCGCGCAACGCGGCTGCGCGACGCTCGAGCTGCGCGGCGGGCCGGTGCCGGAGGGGGCTTGGGCGGAGGATGCAGAGACCTATCTGGGGTTCGTGCGCGCGATCCCGGAGAGCGAGGCCGCGATCCTGGCCGCGATCCCTCGCAAACAGCGCGCCGAGGTGCGCAAGGCGCTCGACGGAGCGCTGACCGTGTCGGTCGGGACCAGCACCGAAGATCGCCGCGCCCACTACGCCGTTTACGCCGAATCGGTGCGCAATCTGGGCACTCCGGTGTTCCCGCGACGCCTGTTCGACGCCGTTCTCGACCGGTTTGGTGCCGATTGCGACATCCTGACCGTGCGATCGGACGGCACGCCCGTCGCGAGCGTGCTGAGCCTGTATTTCAACGGCACCGTCTACCCCTATTGGGGCGGCGGCACGCAGGCGGCACGGGCGCTGCGCGCAAACGACCGAATGTATTTCGCGCTGATGGCGCACGCCAGCGAGCGCGGCTGTTCGCGGTTCGACTTCGGGCGATCCAAGGCCGGGACCGGCCCCGCCGCGTACAAGAAGACCTGGGGGTTCGAACCGACCCCGCTCGTTTACGCCAAGCATGTCGCGCCGGGCGCCGAGGCCCGCGAAGTCAACCCGCTCGACCCGCGCTATGCCCGTAAGATCGACCTGTGGAAGAAGCTGCCATTGTGGGTCGCCAACGCGGTTGGGCCGCACATTTCGCGCGGCCTGGGGTGATGGGCGACATTCTGTTCCTCGGGCACCGCGTGCCCTATCCGCCCAATCGCGGCGACAAGATCCGCGGCTATCATGTTCTCCGCTATCTGTCCGAGCGCGCGCGCGTGCATCTGGTCGCGTTCGCCGATGATGCGCGTGATCTCAGCGGCGCGGGGGGGCTGTCGGCGATCACCGCCGATCCGACGATCGTCTGGCGGTCCGGATCGCGGGTGCGGTCCGCGGCAGAGGCGATCGTGCGTGGTGAACCGATGTCCCTGAGCGCGTTCCGCAACCCTTCGGTCAAGCGCGCCGTCGACAAGGTGCTGGCCGAGCATCCGATCGACACGATCTACGTCTTTTCCAGCCAGATGGCGCAGTATCTTCCCAGCAATCCGCGGCAGCGCGTCATCATGGATTTCGTCGACATGGATGCGGCGAAGTTCGAGGCGTATGCGGAAGGATCGCGCGGGCCGATGCGATGGGTGCTGCAGCGCGAAGCACGGTTGCTGCTGCGGCACGATCGCGGCATCGCGGAGACCGCGCACGCCAGCCTGTTCGTCAGCGCAGCCGAGGCGGCGATGTTCGCGGATAGGACCGGGCTCACCGATGTCCACGCGGTCGAGAACGGGATCGACACCGGGATGTTCGATCCCGCCGCGTCCTTCACCCCCGCCGATCTGCCCGCGCCCGCGATCGTCTTCACTGGGCAGATGGACTATCGCCCCAATATCGAAGCGGTCTGCTGGTTTGCCGAGACGATCCTGCCGCTGATCCGCCGACGCCATCCGGACGCGCGCTTCGCGATCGTCGGGCGGGCACCGACCGATGCGGTCCGCGCGCTGGCGACCCGTCCGGGGGTGATCGTGACCGGCGAGGTGCCCGATGTTCGCGGGTGGCTCGCGGCAGCTTCGGTGGTCGTCGCGCCGCTCAAGCTGGCGCGTGGCGTGCAGAACAAGGTCCTCGAAGCGATGGCGATGGCGCGACCGGTGGTGACGTCGCACGCCGCCGCCGAAGGGATCGACCACGCCGGCACGATCCGCACCGGCGAGACCGCGGCGCAGATCGCGGGCGGCAGTGGTGGCGGTGCTCGACGACCCGATCGCCGCGGCACGCATGGGGGCGGACGCGCGCGCGCAGGTGCAGCAGCGCTATAGCTGGGCGGCGCGGCTGGCGCCGCTCGACGCGCTGTGCGGCTTCGCGCCGACCGCACGCGCCGTCGTCGGCTGACATGACGAGCCTCGCGGGGGAGCGCGCCTATGCGATCGATCCGGGCCACACCGTGCGACCTGCGGCGACGGCGTGGCTCGATCCTCTCGCGTTGCTGGCGGCAACCGTCGCCGGACTGCTGGTGCTGTTCCGGCAGGATCTCGCGGTCCTCGCGCGGATCTGGTGGACCAGCACGACCTTCGGGCATTGCCTGTTCATCGCGCCGGTCGTCGGCTGGCTGGTGTGGCAGCGTCGCGACGGGCTGGCGCGGCTGACGCCGGTTTCGTGGCTGCCGGGCTTGCTGCTGGTCGCCGTGGGGAGCTTCGCCTGGGTGACGGGGGACGCGGCGGGCGTGGCGCTCGCGCGGCATCTCGGGCTGGTGCTGATGGTGCAGGGGACGGTGGTGACGATCCTCGGTCCCAACGTGGCGCGCGCGCTGCTGTTTCCGATTCTCTACGCCGGGTTCCTCGTCCCGTTCGGCGAGGGGTTGGAAGCGCCGCTGCAACGCGTGACCGTCGCGATGACGATGCCGCTGTTGCATCTGTTCGGCGTGCCCGCAACGGTCGACGGCGTGTTGATCACCATACCCAACGGCTATTTCGAAGTCGCCGAAGCGTGTTCCGGCGCGAAGTTCGTACTCGCGATGACCGCTTACGGTGCGCTGGTGGCGAATGTGTGCTTCGTTTCGTGGCGACGGCGCGTGGTGTTCATGGCGGTGGCGCTGGTCGTGCCGGTCCTGGCGAACGGCGTCCGCGCGTTCGGGACGATCTATGCGGCGTACCGGACGTCGGTCGCGCAGGCGACCGGGCTCGACCATATCGTCTATGGCTGGCTGTTCTTCGGGTTCGTCATGGCAGCCGTGCTCGCGGTCGGATGGCGGTGGTTCGACCGATCGCCGGACGCACCGATGTTCGACCCCGACCGCTTGCAGGCGATTCCCCGCTGGCGGGTCGATCCCGTCCTCGCCGGGATGCTCGTGCTGACGCTCGCGGCGGGCGGTCTCGCCTGGTCGGGCGCGATCGCGCATCGATCGCAAGCGGTGCCCGATCGGATCGCGGCGCCGGTGATCCCGGGGTGGCACCGCGTTGCACCCTCGGCAGCGTGGGAGCCCTATTATCCCGGCGCTGATCGGACGCTGTTCGTCCGCTATGCCGATGCGAACGGCGCGGTGGTGGACCTTGCGGTTGCGGTTTTCGGCAGCCAGCGCGAAGGGAAGGAACTCGTCGGCTTCGGGATCGGGGTGCTGCGCGCGGAAGACCGCTGGGTCCGGATCGGCGATTTGCCCGATCTGGCGGGGGGATCGTCGCTTCGGATCGTCGGGCCGGGGCGGATCGAACGCGAAGTGGTGACATGGTACCGGGTTGGTGACACGGTGACGCATGCGGGAAGTGTGGTGAAGTTGGAAACGCTTAGGGTTCGTCTGTTGGGAGGACCGCAACGCGCGGTCGCGGTGCACGTGTCGGCGGAACAGCGGCCGGGACACGCCCCACGAACCGACCTCGCGCGTTTCGTCGCCGCGCTCGGGCCGATCGATCGCCTCGCGGATCGCAGCGCGGGCGTGCTTCGCTGATGTGCGGGATTGCGGGGCTCTATTACACGGCGATGCCAAAGCCGGTGGACCCGGCGCGGGTGCGCGCGATGGCGGACGCGCAGGCGCATCGCGGGCCGGATGGCGCGGGGGTGTGGACCGCGCCCGGCGTCGGGCTGGGGCATCGGCGGTTGTCGATCATCGACCTCGAAGGATCGCCGCAGCCGATGACGAGCGCCGATGAGGCGCTGACGATCATATATAATGGCGAAATCTACAATTTCGCGGCCGTGCGGACCGAACTCGAAACGCTCGGCGCGACGTTCCGGACCGAGGGCGATACCGAGGTCCTGCTGCACGCGTGGGACCATTGGGGACCGGCGATGCTGCCACGGCTCAACGGGATGTTCGCCTTCGCGATACACGATGCGCGGCGGCAATGCCTGTTCCTGGCGCGCGACCGGTTGGGCGTGAAGCCGCTGCATTATGTGACGCTGGCTGACGGCGCGTTGGCATTCTCGTCAGAACTCAAGGGGTTGCTGGCGCATCCTCTGCTCCGGCGTGAACCCGATATTCGCGCGGTCGAGGATTATCTGGCCTACGGATACGTGCCCGACGACGCGTGCCTGGTGGCGGGCGTGTGCAAGCTGCCCGCGGGGCACGCGATGCTGATCGAGCGCGGGCGTCCGGTGCCGCTGCCGCAGCGCTGGTGGAGCGTCGACTTCTCGACCCGGGCAACGGGAAGCGCGCGCGATCTGGCCGCCGAACTGCAAGGGTTGCTGCGCGAGGCGGTCACCTCGCGGATGGTTTCGGACGTGCCGCTCGGCGCATTTCTTTCCGGCGGGGTCGACAGTTCGGCGGTGGTCGCGCTGATGTCGGAAGCGTCGCGCGGTGCGGTGCGGACCTGCACGATCGGGTTCGATGAGGCGAGCCTCGACGAACGTCGCTATGCGACGGACGTGTCGCGACGCTTTGCGACCGCGCACCGCGAGCGGGTCGTCGCGTCCGACGATTTCGCGTTGATCGATACGCTGGTCGCGGCGTTCGACGAACCCTTCGCCGATGCGTCCGCCCTCGCCACCTACCGCGTGTGCGAGCTGGCGCGCGAGGATGTGACGGTCGCGCTGTCGGGCGACGGCGCGGACGAGGCGTTCGCGGGATATCGCCGCTACAAGTTCCAGGCGGCGGAAGAGCGCGTGCGCGGGTTGTTGCCGCCGGACATGCGGCGCAGCGTGTTCGGGACGCTCGGGCACTATTATCCCAAGGCCGATTGGGCGCCACGTCCGCTCCGTGCAAAGACGACGCTGCTTGCCCTCGCCGAGGATGGCGCGGAGGCGTATGCGCGCTCGGTCGGCGTGACGACGCCTGCGCTGCGGGCTGCGCTGTTCACCGACGCCGCGCGGCGGGCGCTGTCGGGGCATCGCGCAGAGGACCGCTACGTCACCACGATGCGCGATGCGCCTGCGCGCGATCCGCTCGACCGCGCACAATATGCCGATTTGCAGCACTGGTTGCCGGGGGACATCCTGACCAAGGCGGACCGGACGAGCATGGCGGTCGGGCTCGAAGCGCGCGAACCGCTGCTCGATTACCGGCTGGTCGAGTTTGCGGCGAAGCTTCCGGTCGGGATGCGGCTGCGCGGCGGGCAGGGGAAGTGGCTGATGAAGAAGGCGCTGGAGCGCTATTTGCCCAACGACATCCTCTACCGGCAGAAGATGGGGTTCGTTACCCCGATCAGCGCCTGGTTCCGCGGACCGCTGGCGGATGAAGCCGCGGCGCTGGCGCGATCGCGCGTCCTCGGCGGGACGGGCTGGTTCGACCTCGCGACGATCGCGCGGATCGCGGCGGACCACCGCGCGGGCGTTGCGGAGCATGGGCGGACCTTGTGGCAGCTCGTCATGCTGGAACGGTCGATGGTGCGGCTTTTCGGCTGAAGCCCGCTTGCGCTAGGCGAACACCGCCATCGCCGCATGCAGGGTCAACGCGACCAGCGCGAGCGACGATCCGAGGAACAGCGCGAACCGCACCGACACCTTGTTGACGGTCGCCTGCCAGACGCTGTGCGCGATCCGGAGCAGGACATAGGCCCAGGCGATCCAGGCATTGACTCCGTTGCCGGTGCCGGTCAGCGCAATCACGCCGCAGACCGCATAGAACAGCGTAGGTTGTTCCATCAGGTGATTGTAATTATGCGCCTTCCACTGGACCTTCGGGGGTAGCCGTCCGTCCGCATCGGCGGGTTTGGTGCCGACCAGCGTGTTCAGGTCGACCCCGGATGCCTTCATCGCGGGCAGCCGCGTGAGCATCATCCACAGCAGCATGACGAGCGTCCAGGCGATCAGCACGACCACCGGTTTCAGAATTTCGCTATGCATCCGTCATGCCCTCTCCGATTGTGCAGCCATGCTGCCGGATCAGCGGGGCGGGGGCAACCCGTCGGACTTTACCGGCGCCCCATCACTTCGCCGATCCAGCGGTCATATTGGTCGGGCCACAGCGACCCGCTGTCGGTGGCCGGCAGCCGCGCGGCGAACCCGTGCCCGCCGCGGAGCAGGAAATGCGCCTCCACCGGGATCCGTGCCGCGCGCGCCCCCGCGAACAGGTCCATCGCGTTGGTGAACGGCACGGTCGGATCGTCCTGCGCGTGGACGATGAACAAAGGCGGCGTCTCGCGCGTGATGTTGCGGTCGCACGCATAGCGCCGTTCCATCGCCGGATCGGGGTTGGGACCGAGCAGATTGGTGCGCGATCCGCCGTGGCTGCGGCCCAGGTCCATGTTCGACACCGCGTACATCAACCCGCCGAAATCGGGCCGCGCGGACACTGCGTCGGCGGCGTCGACGCGGTGATAGACCGGCGTCTCATATTGCGTGAGCAGCGACGCGGCGAGATGCCCGCCCGCCGAGAAACCGAGCACGCCGATCCGGCGCGGGTCGATCCCGTAGCGTTCCGCGTTGTGGCGGATCAGCCGCAGGGCGCGCTGCGCGTCCATCAACGGTGTGTTGGCGCGATCGACCCAGCCTTCGCCCGGAAGCCGGTAATTGAGCACGAAGCCGGTAATCCCGCGTGCCGCGAGCACCAGCGCGATATCCAGGCCTTCCTTGCGGATCGAGGTGAAGCTGTACCCGCCGCCGGGCATGATCAGCACCGCGCGACCGTCGGGCCGACGCGGGCGCACCACGCCGACGTCCGGGCGGACGACGCCGCGCAGCCACAAGTCGTGATATTCGCCGGTCCGCCCGGTGATTTCGGATCGTGGGAGCGGTTCGGGTGTGCGGGCGCCGGGGGCCGCGCCAGCCCATAACGGGAAATTCTCGCGCGGGGGCCAGGTTGGCGTCGCGGAGAGTGAGATCGCCCCCGGCTGAAACGGGAGCGCGGTGCGTTGGGCAGCGGCCGCAGCAGGGGCTGCGGCCGCGCCGATCGAGAGCGCCAGGATGTTGCGACGATTCTGCATTCCGGGCGCTTAGCGGGTTCAGTCGAAGCTTGCACCCCAACGACGCTTCACGCGGTCCTTCCAGAGACCACGGTGATAAGCATCCGACGCCAGCAGCGGCATCACGCTGCCCGCTTCGGCGAACACCATCTGTTCGATCGCGGTGTTCACCTTGCCCCACGATGCCGCTTCCTGCAGCGTCGAGGACGAGCAGGCGCCGTCGCGCACGTCGGCGACGGTGATCTGCACTGCATATTTGTGGACCTGAACGTCGTCATGCCCGAGGATCTCGGCGCAGACGACCGTGTCCTGGATGAAGTTCTTGGGCACGCCGCCGCCGATCATGAGCAGGCCAGTGACACCCGCCTTGATCTTGATTTCGGTCAGCTCACGGAAATCGGCGATCGCGTCGAGCACCATGTACGGCTTGCCCGCCTTCACCGAATCGACCTGATGCTTGACGAGGCCGAAGCCCGCCGAGCTGTCGACGAACGCCGGGCAGAAGATCGGAACGTCATGCTCATAAGCGAGCTTGACCAGGCTGTTGTCCTTCTTGCCGTGCTCGACGAGATACTTGCCCATCTCGCGGATGAACTCGCGGCTCGAATAGGGGCGCGGTTCGAGCGTCTCGGCGATCTCGAAGATCGTGTGGTCGACGTGCTGGAGCTGTTCCTCGTCGATGTACGTGTCGTAGATCCGGTCGATCAGCAGCGAGCGCAGCGTGTCGTCGTCCGGCACTTCGAGCGCCTGGTAATGCTTGTGGCCAAGGCCCTCGAAGAAATCCATGTCGACGATCGACGCGCCGGTCGCGACGATGCCGTCGATCATGTTGTTGCGGAGCAGCTCGGCATAGAGATCCATGCAGCCGCCGGCCGAGGTCGAGCCTGCGATGACAAGGAAGATCGAGCAATCCTTGTCGGCGAGCATCTGGTTGTAGATGTCGGTCGCACGACCGAGGTCGCGGCTGGTGAAGCTCATCTTCTTCATCGCGTCGACGATCGGGCGCGCGTCGAACTTGGTGATGTCGATATGCTCGACGGTGGTCGAGAGCAGCTCGGCCTTGCGGTTGGTGTTGAGGACTTCGGTCATGGGGTCATACCCTTTTTCAACAGCCGCCGTCGTTTAGGGGACGCGGAAACCCGGAGAGAGGCGGTGCATCGCTGCACCGCCCCCCCGATTCGTATTGATTATGAAATGCCTGTTACAGCTTGACGACGTTCGACGCGACGTGCGGCATGGCTTCGCTGTACAGCGACACCATCGGTTCGTCCGCAACGATCACCGTCTCGTCCGATCCGAACCCGTTGAACGCGGTCCGCATCGCCGAACCATAAGCGCCGAGCATCCCGATCTCGAGATAGTCGCCCGCCTGGACGTCGGCCGGAAGGTAGAACGGTCCCGCCATGTGATCCATGTCGTCGCACGTCGGCCCGTAGAAGCTGAACGCCATGTCCTTCGACCGGCTCTCCGGCTCGCGCAGGAGCTCGACCGGGAAGCGCCAGCCGATGTGTGCCGCATCGAACAACGCGCCGTAAGCACCGTCGTTGATGTACAATTCGTCGCCGCGACGCTTTTCCACGCGCACCACGATCGAGCTGTATTCGGCGCACAGCGCACGACCCGGTTCGGCCCACAGTTCGGCCGAATAGCTGACCGGCAGCGATTCGAACGCACGGTGGATCGTCTCGAAGAAGTGCTCGAGCGGGGGAGGCTCCATGCCCGGGTAGGACGAAGGGAAGCCGCCGCCGACGTCGATCACGTCGACCGTAACCGCCGCATCGACGATCGCCGCACGAACCCGCTCGAGCGCGTTGGAATAGGCTTCGGGCGTCATCGCCTGGCTGCCGACGTGGAAGCAGATGCCGAGCGCATCCGCCGCCTGACGCGCGCGGAACAGCAATTCCCGGGTTTCGCCGGGGGCTGCGCCGAACTTCGAGGCGAGGCTGAGCTTCGAATGCTCCGACGAAACGCGCAACCGGACGCACAGCGTCAGGTCGGTCGCCTGGTCGGTGGCGTCCATGATCTTGTCCAGCTCCTCGATCGAATCGAGCGAGAAGGTGCGGACACCATAGTCGAAATAGGCAGAGCGGATCGCTTCGGGAGCCTTGACCGGGTGCATGAAGCACAGGGTTGCGCCCGGGATCGTCGTCGCGACGAGCCGGACTTCGGCGATCGAGGCCACGTCGTAATGCGTGATCCCCGAGTCCCAAAGGATTTTGAGCAACTCAGGAGCCGGATTCGCCTTGACCGCATACATCGAGCGACCCGGGAACTTCTCGACGAAGAACCGAGCCGCACGCGCTGCCGCGTGAGGACGAACCAGCGTAACCGGCTGAACCGGCCGCTGCTGAGCGATGTCGATACCCGAAACCGAGTTCGAAGGGGTCTTCGCTAACCCCAGCGCGCGATGATGCTTGTGCAACTCAAGGGACCTCCAAGTGGCTTGCGCCGAACGGTGAAAAAAGCTGCCTTGCGGTTGGAAGTCCCATGGGGCAGCGGATGGGCGAGATACGGTCGCGCTTTTGCAATGTAAAGCGGTTTTGGACCCCCGGAGACAGATGGTGACAATTTTAAGACAGCCGACACGGGCCGGGGTGCGGGATGCAGCGGCGAAGGTCGGCGCGGTGGTGCCACCAACACCTTTATTTTCCGTGGAAATATCGGGGGTTACGGTCGCTTTCAAAGCGGAAAATCTGCAGCCGATGGGCGCGTTCAAGCTGCGCGGGGCGTGGCATCGGTTGACCGCAATCGAACCCGATTTGCGATCCAGAGGCGTGGTCGCGTTCTCGTCGGGGAATCATGCGCAGGGTGTGGCGTGGGCAGCGAAGCGCCTCGGCATGCCCGCGACGATCGTGATGCCGTCGGACGCGCCCAAGGCGAAACGCGACGGCACGCTGGCGCTCGGCGCGGAGGTGGTCGCCTATGATCGCGCGACCGAGAGCCGCGAGGCGATCGCGGCGCGGCTGGCGGAGGCGCGTGGCGCAGTGCTGGTGCCGAGCTTCGATGATCCCTGGGTGATCGAGGGGCAGGGGAGCGCAGGGATCGAAGCGGCAACGCAAATGGCGGCGCTGGGGTTGGGGCGACCGCTGCACGTCGTGATCCCGTGCGGGGGCGGCGGGCTATCGGCAGGGATCGCGCTGGCGCTGCCCGACGCGACGATCACCGTGGTCGAGCCGGAGGGCTGGGACGACATGCGGAGATCGCTCGCCGCGGGACGGATCGAACCCGTCGGCGCGTCGCCACCCCCGACCGCGTGTGATTCGCTCCAGACGATGCGCGTTTCGCCGCTCACGTTCGACGTGTTGCTCCGGCGCGGTGCCACGGGGGTCGCCGTCAGCGAACGGGAGATCCGCGACGCACAACGCTGGGCGGCGGATACGCTGCGGCTGGTGGTGGAACCGGGCGGAGCGGTCGCGCTCGCCGCGATCCTGGCGGGCGAGGTGCCGCCTAAGCCGGGAATGCTCGTGCTGCTGTCCGGCGGCAACGTCGATCGCGCCGCTTATGCCGCGGTGCTGGCGGGGGCGGCATGAGCGGGATCGAATCGCTCGCACCCGCGATCGCGATGCTGGCGGCGTTCGCCTGTCTGATCGGGGGCGGTACGATGATCGTTCGGCGCAGCGACGTGCGCAAGGGCGTGTTGCTGATCGTGATGGCCGTGGTCCTCGTCGGGAACGTCGCGATCTGGACAGTGTAACGCCGCGCCAAGTGGCGTTTCTGGCGTGGCGGCGATAGGTTGCGGCGATGACACCACCGCCAGCCGATCCCCGTCACATGCTTTCGCTCGCACGCGGCCTTGCCGTTTTCGAGGCGCTGGCGGAACTCGGACCGGGCCAGAGCGTGGCGCGGATCGCCGAAGCGACGGGGCTGGCGCGCGCGGTCTGCGGGCGATGCCTGTTCACGCTCGAGGCGGCGGGCTACGTCGAATGCCAGGACCGGCGCTATGCCTTGCGGCCCAGCGTGTTGCGGCTGGCGGCAGGCTATATGGGCGAGCGGTCGCTGCCCGCGCTGGCGCAGCCGCTGCTCGACCGGTTGCGCGATGCGGTCGGCGAAAGCGCATCGCTCGGCGTGCTCGATCGCAGCGAGGTTCTCTATCTGGCGCGGGCGTCGCGCGACCGGATCATGGCGGTCGGCCTCCACGTCGGCAGTCGCCTGCCGCTCGCGACGAGTTCGATGGGCCGGGTGTTGCTCGCGCAGCTGCCCGACGAAGCGCGCGATGCGACGCTCGGCGACCACCCGCCGGTGGCGCATACGCCGCGCACGCTGACCGACCCCGAGGCGGTGCGTGAGGAGCTGCGGCGCGTCGCGGAGCGGGGGTATGCGCTGGTTGACCAGGAACTCGATCTCGGCCTGCGCTCGATCGCGGTGCCGGTCCGTGCGCGTGACGGGCGGGTCGTCGCGGCGATGAACGTCGGCGCGCATGCCTTGCGCGTTTCCGTGGCTGAGATGACCGAGACGATCCTCCCCCAGCTCATCGCGACCGCGGGTGAACTGGGCGGACAGCTCGGCTGAAAGGACTTGCCGAACATCCGGCATCGGCGTATTTCGATGATCGAACACTTAGTTCGTTAATCGAACAACGGAGAGGGTATGACCCGGAAGATTTTCGATACGCCAGCCGCGGCGCTCGACGGATTGCTCTTTGACGGCATGACGATCATGTCGGGCGGCTTCGGTCTCTCGGGCAACCCGGAAAGCCTGATCCCGGAAATTCGCGCGAGTGGCGTCACCGGGCTGACGGTGATTTCGAACAATGCGGGCGCGGACGGTTTCGGTCTGTGGATGCTGCTGGAAAGCCGGCAGGTGGCCAAGATGGTCTCCAGCTACGTCGGCGAAAACAAGCTGTTCGAACAACAATATCTTTCCGGCGAACTCGAGCTCGAGCTGACCCCGCAGGGCACGCTGGCGGAGCGCATTCGCGCAGGCGGCGCGGGCATCCCGGCGTTCTTCACCAAGACCGGTGTCGGGACCGTGGTCGCCGAGGGGAAACCGACCGAAACGTTCGACGGCGAAGAGTATGTCCGCGAAACCTGGCTCCGCGCCGATGTTTCGATCATCAAGGCGTGGCGCGCCGACCCGGCGGGCAACCTGATGTTCCGCAAGACCGCGCGCAACTTCAACCCCAACATGGCGACCGCCGGCAAGGTGACGGTCGTCGAGGTCGAGGAAATCGTCCCCGCGGGGACGTTCGACCCGGACTGCATCCACACCCCCGGCATCTATGTCGACCGGATCGTCCTCAGCACCATCAACGAGAAGCGGATCGAGAAGCTGACGACCCGCGCAAGGGAGGCCGCATAATGCCCTGGACTCGCGAACAGATGGCCGCACGCGCGGCGACCGAACTCAAGGACGGCTATTACGTCAATCTCGGGATCGGCATCCCGACGCTCGTCGCGAACTATATCCCCGAGGGGATCGACGTGACGCTCCAGTCCGAGAACGGCATGCTCGGTATGGGGCCGTTTCCGTTCGAAGGCGAGGCGGACCCCGACCTGATCAACGCGGGCAAGCAGACGATCACGCAGCTTCCGGAATCGAGCTTCTTCTCGTCCGCCGACAGCTTCGCGATGATCCGCGGCGGCCATATCGACCTGACCGTGCTCGGCGCAATGGAGGTGTCGGCGAACGGCGACATCGCCAATTGGACGATCCCGGGCAAGATGGTCAAAGGCATGGGCGGCGCGATGGACCTGGTCGCCGGGGTCAAACGTGTCGCGGTAGTGATGGACCATGTCAGCAAGAACGGCACGTCCAAGATCCTGCGCGAGTGCAGCCTGCCGCTGACCGGCAAGGGCTGTGTCGACCTGATCATCACCGATCTTGCGGTGATCGCGTGCGACAAGCCCGGTCTGCGGTTGCTCGAATGCGCCCCCGGGGTCAGCATCGAAGAGATCCGCGAGAAGACGGACGCCCCCCTTACGCTGGCGCAGGAGCTTGCCGCATGACCGATGCCTTCATCTGCGATGCAATTCGCACCCCGATCGGCCGTCTCAACGGTGCGCTCGCAAGCGTACGGGCGGACGATCTCGCGGCGATCCCGATCCGGGCGCTGATGGCGCGCAACGCCGGGGTCGACTGGCAGGCGGTCGACGACCTGCTCCTCGGCTGCGCGAACCAGGCGGGCGAAGACAATCGCAACGTTGCGCGGATGGCAGGCCTGCTGGCGGGTCTCCCGGAACAGGTGTCGGGCGCGACGATCAACCGGCTGTGCGGGTCGGGCCTGGACGCGGTCGGGTCGGCGGCGCGGGCGATCCGCTGCGGCGACGCGGACTTGATGATCGCGGGCGGTGTCGAGAGCATGACGCGCGCGCCGTATGTAATGGGCAAGGCGGGGAGCGCGTTCGATCGATCGCAGAAGATCGAGGACACCACGCTGGGCTGGCGGTTCGTCAACCCGGCGATGCAGGCGGCATATGGCGTCGACACGATGCCGCAGACCGCCGAGAACGTCGCCGACGACTGGGGGGTGAGCCGCGAGGATCAGGACGCCTTCGCCCTCGCCAGCCAGACCAAGGCCGCCGCCGCACAGGCAAATGGCCGCTTTGCCGCCGAGATTGTTCCCGTCACGATCCCGCAGCGCAAGGGCGACCCGGTCCTCTTCGATCGCGACGAACATCCGCGCGCGACGAGCCTGGAGGCGCTCGCCAAATTGCGCCCGGTCGTGCGCGCCGACGGCACCGTGACCGCGGGCAATGCGTCCGGCCTCAATGACGGCGCCGCGGCGATGCTGGTCGCGTCCGAAGCGGCGGCCCGCCGCCACGGCCTGACGCCGCGCGCGCGTGTGGTAGGCATGGCGGCGCACGGGGTTGCGCCGCGCGTGATGGGGATCGGCCCGATCGAGGCGGCCCGGCGCTTGCTGTCGCGCACCGGGATCGGTCTCGACCAGATCGACGTCATCGAACTGAACGAAGCGTTTGCCGCGCAGGCGATCGCGACGCTGCAGGATCTCGGTGTGGATCCGGCCGATCCGCGCGTCAATCCGAACGGCGGGGCGATTGCGCTGGGGCATCCGCTCGGCATGTCGGGCGCGCGGATCACGCTGTCGGCGGTCGAGGAATTGCAGCGGACGCAGGGGCGCTATGCGCTTGCGTTCATGTGTATCGGTGTCGGTCAAGGGATCGCGCTGCTCATCGAGCGGGTGTGACCCTGAACATCGCTATCGTCGGAAAGCATAGGAGCCCATAGCCAAAGAGCATTTGCTGTTCGCGTCGGCGATCCTACTTTCCATGATGTTGGCTGATCATGCCAGCGTGTAGGAATTGGAGAGTATTTCGTGATCAGCAAGCAACTCCTTGCTTCCGTCGCTGCTGCGGTCTGCGCCGTTTCCGGGCCTGCCGCCGCGCAAACGGCCGAGGTCGCGCGTGTCCTCGTCAAGAAGGGGCCGGTCCAGATCGAAGTGCTCGAACAGGGGCAGGGCAAGACGATCGTCATCCTGCCATCGCTGGGCCGTTCGGCGGAGGATTATGATGTCGTCGCGCAGTATCTTGCGAAGGACGGCTTCCGGGTCCTTCGCCCCGAACCGCGCGGTATCGGGAACAGCACGGGGCCGTTGGCCGATCTGACGCTACACGATTTCGCCGCTGACGTCGCGATGGTGATGGAGGATCGGAAGACCGGTCCCGCGATCATCGTCGGCCACGCCTGGGGCAGCCAGCCCGCGCGGATGCTGGCGGTCGACCGGCCGGATCTGGTGCGCGGCATCGTGATGGCGGCGGCGTCGGTCGGCAAGGTGCCGCCGGGGTCGAAGGAAAAGCCATACGGCCGGCTTCGCGACGCGATCGATGGGTCCGGCAATCCCAAGCTCCCCGTCGCGCAGCGGATCACCTATCTGAAACAAGCCTTCTTCGCGCCCGGCAACGATCCGCGCGCATGGCTTGGCGGCTGGTATCCCGAAGCGCACGACGCGCAGGCGCACGCCCGGAACGTCACCCCGGTCGACACTTATTATGCCGGGGGAACGACCGTGCCGATCCTTGATTTGCAGGGCGAGCATGACGCCGTCGTCGTCAAGAACGTGCTGCAGGCGCTGGTGCCGGAGCGCGTCGAGACCAAGGTGATCGCCGGGAGCGGCCACGCGATGGCGCCGGAACGCCCCAAGGCGATGGCCGATGCGATCGCGGCCTTCGCCAACCGGGTCTATGCGGCGGCGCCAGCACCCGCTCCCCGCTGAACGACCTGCGCCGCCGACCTTAGCGGACGGCGGACCGCAGATCCGCGGGCAAGTGATCGATCGGGCAATAGCGATAGGCGGTGCTTTGCCCGCGGATCTTGACCGAGAAGTTCAGGGCGTCGCGAACGGTGACCGTCTGGCGTTCGGTAAACCGCGGTGCCGGCCCGACGCCTGCATCGACGCAGGACTGGTCGACCACGAAGGTCGACCCGCGACGCGAGACGATTCGGACACGGCATGCGGAACTGTGCGCCCCGCTGATCCCGCGGCCGTCATATTGCCGGATCACCGCGTTGGGCGGAGCCTCGCAGCTTTGTTTGCCCGCAACATAGATGCCGGGTTTGAGCGGGTAGACCCCGCCCGGTTTCGGGGACCGATCGACACTGGCCCATACAGGCGCAAGGATCGTCGCGCCGGCCAGGGCGGTGATCGCCAGGAAAACAGGTGTTCGCATTGAGAGGCTTGTTCGCTCAGGCGGGACCCGCGTCAAGGCGTACCCGGAGAACCGCACGTCAAACGCAAATGTCTCCGGTGCGGCGATGCGCACCGGAGACGATGGTCGAGAAGTCGGCGATCGAGCTCTCGGCCTTAGAAGTTAAGTCGGAAGCCGATGTCGTAGCGCGGTCCGAAGTTCTGATAGTTGAGCAGCTGGTTATCGAAGCGACCCGTCGTGATGTACTTCGCGTTGAACAGGTTGGTGCCTTCGATGAAGACCTGCGCGGTCTTGTTGACCGCATAGGAGATGCTGCCGTCGAACTGCCCGTACGTCCGCACGAACACGGGTTCGTTGCCGGGGCCGCCCGCCAGCGTCTGCAGGAACCGCTCACGCCGGTTGTAGGCGATGCGGGCCGACAGACCGTACTTTTCGTAGAACACGGTCGCGTTCTGCGAATTGCCGATGCCTTCCGCCGCGAACGACTGGCCGATCTGCGTCACGTCGAAATTGCGGTTGGTGCTGACGAAGGTCGCATTCGCCTGCACGCCGAACCCGCTCAACACGCCAGGCGCCCAGTCGAGCGTATGGACGAGGTTGAGCTCCAGCCCGCGGATGTCGAGCGCGGTCGCGTTGCGCGGACGCCGCACGCTGAACCGCGCGGTGGTCGGGCTGATGATCAGGCCGCCGACCGGCAAGTTCCCGGCGTTGGCGATCGTGAACGTCTCCGGCGCGAAGGTCTGGACGATGAAGTCGTCGATGGTCTTGAAGAACACCGCCGCCGACAGCGTCGTCGTCCGGGTCGGATAATATTCGAACGACAGATCGAAGTTGGTCGCGCGATAGGGCTTCAGATCGGGGTTGCCACCGCTTGCGGTGAGCGTTGCCGGACGGAGCGTATCGTAGTTGAGGTTCGGCGCGAGATCGTTGATCGCCGGACGCGTGAGCGACTTATAGGCCGCGAAGCGCGCCTGGAACTTCGGCGCGATGTTCACGCGCACGTTCAGGTTGGGCAGGAACGTGTTGTAGGTGGACTGCTTGTCGACCGCGACCGTCTGGCGGTTGTTGGCGAAGACACCGTTGTAGATAGTCGGATCGCCCACAACCGGCAACAGATCGGTCAACTGCAACTGCTGCCCGAACGATCGCAGCTCGGTGTGCTCGTAGCGCGCACCGACGTTGACGAACCACGGAACGCCGCCAAGCGTGCCCTCGAAGTCGACGTCGGCATAGCCTGCGTAGACCGTCTCCTTGACGCGCGTCGAAGGCTGGGCGGTCGCGGCATAGCCGTTCGACGCCGCATACAGCGCAGCCGTCGTCCCCGGCGCGTTCCCGCGGGCGCGGTCCAGCGCCGCCGTGGCCGCCGGGCTGGTGAGGAAATTCAGATACGCACGCGGATCGAAGGTGAGGAACGTCGTCGGCAACCGGCTCGGGTTGAACGACCCGATCGTGAACGGCGACAGCAGCGACGGATCGGCGAAGGTCGAATAGCCGCAATAGACGCAACCGACGTTGGGATCGGACGTGACCGGCACGTTCTGTTTGTCGCGCGAGGTCCGCATCAGGCCGAAGCGCAACGTCTTCAGCGCGCCCGAATCCGCCTTCCACTCGGTGTTCAGGCGATATTCGGTAACCTTTTCGGTTACGTCATTGCCGCTGACGCCAGCGATATGGGTCTTGCCGAACGCCGGGTTCGTGAGAGCATCCGCCCGGTAGCCGAAGGTCGACGGGATTCCGCCATTCTCGCCCGCGGTGAAGCTGTACGGCGTCGCTGCGCCGATGACCGCGAAATAGCCCTGGCCGCCACCCTTGTTCTTCGCGCGCGATTGCGTCGCGTCGAGCACGACCTTGACGGTGTCACTCGGCTTCCACTCGACGTTGCCGCCGAATTCGTAGGTCGTCGTCTCGCGAACGCTGCCCGACGAGATGAAGTCGGCGTTGCCGTTCGTCGTCAGGCCAATAATCGACCGGTTGGAATCGATTGTTGCGTCGGTGTAGCTGGAAGGCTCGAACCAGCTGCCGAGGCCGCGCGTGGTCTGGTCGCTCTTGAACCGGTTGTACAAGCCGTCGACGGTCAGCGTGAGCGTGTCGGTCGGGGCATATTGCCCGACCAGCGTCGCGCCGAGGCGCGAGCGACGATCGACGGTGTTGGAAATGTCCTGGTTACGCGGCGCATAGACGTTCGTGTATATCGGCGCACTGTTCGCGCCGACCGACGTGCCGGGGATGTAGCCCCCGGTGGAGATCGAGTCGATCGAGGCGATGCGCTTCTGATAGGACAGCGACGCGAGCACGCCGATCCGGCCATCCGCGAACGTGTCGCTGAGCAGGCCGAACAGCTGCGGGGTGAACTTCTCGCTGTTCTTTTCGTACAGGCCCTTGGCGCTGAACACGCCCTTGAACTTCTTGAGGTCGAGCGGACGCGGGGTCTGGACGTTGATCGTCGCGCCGATGCCGCCGCCCTGCAGCGGCGCCTGCGTGCTCTTGTAGACCTGCGCGCCGCTGATCAGCTCGGCCGGGATGAGGTCGAACGAGAAGGCGCGGCTGTAATTGTCGGAGGCGAAGCTGCGACCGTTGAACAGCACGGTGTTGAACGCTGGCCCGAGACCGCGGACGGTAACGGACTGGCCTTCGCCGCTGCTGCGGTCGATCGCGACGCCCGGAATACGCTGGAGCGATTCGGCGACGTTGGCATCCGGGAACTTGCCGAGATCTTCGGACGAGATCGCATCGAGAATGCCCGAGGAATTGCGCTTCTGCGCAGCCGAGGAGGCGAGACTGCCGCGGATACCGGTAACGACGATGTCCGTCCCGGCGTTGTCCTGCGCGAGCGATGGCGGAACCGAGGAGGCGGTGGCAGAGTCTGCGGGAAGTTCGGTCTGCGGCGCTTGCTGAACCTGCGCCTGCGCTGGCATGGCAGCGGTCAGCATCGCCAGAGCGGCGACGGCAGTCCCACCCATCAGTGTGGCAACCCGCCGGTCAAAAACCGTGGTCCGCGAAAAGTCCGACATATATCCTCTCCCCTTGTCTGCTCATTTCGCATCATTCTGCGCGAATATGATGGAGCCTCCATATTTCATTTGTCCGATATATCAAGGTCTATTCGCAGCCTCTGATCTGCGGCATAAGCGGGGCAGGGAGAGCGCATGCAAAAGCAGCAGCAAACGGACAGCATTCCGGGCATCATCCGGACGATCGTAGTCGTCGGCGGGGGATCCGCGGGTTGGATCGCGGCCAATCGGCTCGCCGCGAAAGGCGCGCGCGGATCGGACGATATCGTCGTCAAACTGGTCGAATCCGCCACCGTCCCGACGATCGGCGTCGGCGAGGGAACGTGGCCGACGATGCGCAACACGCTCGCCAAGATCGGGATCGGCGAAACCGAATTCCTCCGCTCGTGCGACGCCGCCTTCAAACAGGGCGCGCGCTTCGTCGGCTGGAAGGACGGATCGCCGCGCGACGCGTATTATCACCCGCTCAATCCGCCCGCGGGCGCGGCGGACCTCAACTTGTCGCCGCACTGGCAGCAGGCGCTGGCGGATACGCCCGATCGCGATTTCGCCGACTGGGCCGATTTCCAGCAGGCGCTGTGCGATGCTGGGCTCGCCCCCAAGACGATCACCGCGCCGGAGTTCGGCGGGGTCGCGAACTATGCCTATCATCTCGACGCGGGGAAATTCGCGACCTTGCTCCACGACCATGCGGTCAATCGCCTGGGCGTCGAGCATGTCGTCGGGGACGTTACCAATGTGGTGATGGCCGACAATGGCGATATCGCCTCGCTGGAGCTGGCCGACGGACGCAGCATTGCGGGCGATCTGTTTATCGATTGCACCGGTTTCGCGGCGCTGCTGATCGGCAAGGTCTACGGCGTCCCGTTCCGCCCCTGCAACGACGTGCTGTTCGCGGACCGCGCGATCGCGATGCAGGTGCCGTATCTGACCGAAGACGCGCCGATCACCAGCCACACCGTCTCGACCGCGTCGGACGCGGGGTGGTTCTGGGACATCGGGCTGTGGGCGCGTCGTGGCACCGGCTATGTCTACAGCAGCGCGCACATCGACGACGATGCCGCCGAAGCCGCTTTGCGCGCCTATGTCGGGCCGCAAGCCGAGCAACTGTCGACGCGGCGGATCACGATCGAGGCGGGGCACCGCGCGCGGTTCTGGGAGAAGAACTGCGTCGCGGTCGGCCTGTCCGCCGGGTTCCTCGAACCGCTCGAAGCCTCCGCGCTGATGCTGGTCGAGGCGTCGATGGACGCGATCGCGGATCGCCTGCCGCGGACCCGCTCCGCGATGGACGTCGCCGCGCGCCAGTTCAACGACTCGTTCCGCCATCACTGGGACCGGATCATCGAGTTCCTCAAACTCCATTATGCGATCACCAAGCGGACCGACACCGCCTTCTGGCGCGACAATGCCGCGCTGGAATCGATCCCGGATTCGTTGAAGGAACGGCTCGAGCTCTGGCGGCAGCATCCGCCCGCACCGCAGGATTTCGCGCACGCCCGCGAAGTGTTCTCCTGGCCGAGCTACCAATATGTCCTCCACGGCATGGGGTTCGAGACGCAGTACCCTGTGGTGCCCGCGACATCCCCCGACGCCGCGCTTGCGCGCCGCTGGATCGGGCGGATGGAGCGGATGCGCGGGGATGCCGTGGCGCAGATGCCGCGCCATCGCACGTTGCTTCGCGCGATCCGCGAACACGGGTTGCAGGCGGTATGACCCGCCTGGTCGCGCTGGACCCCGCCCGGCATCACGCCGTCCACGTCGATCCCGTGGCCGGGGCGGCGGTGCGGCAATTCTGTCAGATCGGCGTGTCGGAGATCGCGCTCGCGGCGGCGGATATGCCGCTGTTCCTGGTCAAGGACGCGCAGACCGGCCGGTTCAACCTGATCGCGCTGTTCGGCCTGATCGAGCCGCGCAACCTGTTCTGGTACAATGACGCGATGCAGCTGACCTACCTGCCGCGCGCGGCGTCACTCACGGCGTTCCGGCTCGATGCGGGCGGGGCGGCGGGGCTGGCGCTCGACGAGGCGGATGCCGCGGTCGGCACGCGCGGACAAGCGCTGTTCGCAGCCGATCGCACCCCCGCGTCGTTCCTGGAGACGACCCACGACGCGCTGAACGCGGTCGTCGCCGACGTCGCAGCCGCGCAGACGTTGGTGGACGGGTACGCGCAGCAGCGGCTGATCCGCCCGTTGTCGCTCGTGCTGCGCCACGCCGACGGGCATGAACATGCCATCGGCGGTCTCTACGGCCTCGACGAGGATGCGCTGGCGAACCTCGACGACGCGACGGTGGTCGCGATGCACCGGGCGGACCGTCTCGCGCCCGCCGCGGTGATCGCGGCATCGCACGCGCAGGTCGAACGCTTGCGGCAATTGCACAACGCCGCAGGGTTGCGCGCGATTGAGGCCTTCACCCTGGCGCTTGCCGAATAATCCCTTTGGCAGCCCACCCGTAAGGTCGGTGTAAGCCACCCCTACTAGCGACGACAGACGGCGATGCGGGAACGATCGCGTTACCGGCACGACGTTTCGTGTTCCGTTGTTGCTTGGAGGATTGGTCATGACGTCCCGCTGGGTTCGTGCCATCGTCGCGACGATCCTCGCGATCGTTTTCGTCTCGATGGTCATCACCGGGTGCACGCTTGCCGCGCCCAACAATGCCGCGCCGACCTTCGCGATGACGTGCCTCGCGTTCGCCATCATCGCGTTCTTCGGCGGGCGGATGCCGACCGCGGTCGCGGTTGCGGTCGGCGCGCTCGAACTGGCCTTCATCCTCCCGGGCGAGGGGTTTGCGGTCAGCGATCCGGATCATGCGATGGGCCTGATCGCGGTGATCGCCACCGGGGCGATCATGGCGTGGTATGTCGGCCGCCGGGATACGCTTTCCGCGGCGCTGGCGGCGGAAGCCGAAGCCAGCCGGAACGTCGCCGAATGGCGCAGTGTGGCGCATTCCGAACTCGCGCACCGGCTGTCGAACGATCTGTCGATCATGGTATCGATGGCCGCGATCAAGGCGAGCGACGCGACCAGCCCGGAAGCGCGCGCGGTTCTGGCGGACATCAGCGGTCGGCTGGTCGTGCTGGGCCGGGTGTATCAGCGGCTGGAAGTCCGCGACCGGGATACCCAGGACGCCGTCGCCGCCCGCCAGTTCCTCCTCGACCTCTGCGACGACCTGCAGCTCTCCACCCTCAGCCTCGGTTCGATTTCGCTGCGCACCGACATCGACGAGACACTCCGCCTGCCGATCCGCACGCTGAGCCTCCTCGGCCTCATCACGAATGAAATGCTGACGAACGTCCGCAAACACGCGTTCCCGGATCACCATGGCGGCGAAGTCCTGCTGTATCTGCACCGGCACACTTTTCGCCCCGATTGCGTCGAGCTGATCGTGACCGACAACGGCGCGGGGTTCAGCGGAGGCGAGGCCAAGGGCCGTCGCGGGCGCAGCCTGCTGGTGATGCTGGCGAACCAGCTCGACGGAACGATCGCCTATGCGCGCATCTCGGGCACGACCGTCGCGACCTTGCAATTCGCCTTCCCGACCGCAACCCGCAAACCGCTCGGCGACGGATCGGCGGGCGAGGCACCGCGGGACCGGACGTGGGCTATCCCGCAGCCAGTGGAATGACCATGGCGAAGCGCGCCCCGCCGCCGGGGCCATCGCCAATGTCCAGATGGCCGTCGTGCAGGTCGACGATCCGCTGAACGATCGACAGGCCGATCCCGGCACTGTCGGAACGCTTGTGGTCGGCCCGCCAGAACCGCTGGGTCAGCAAGCTGCGGTCCATGACCGTAATCCCCGGCCCGTGATCGGTGACGATCAGTGCACCGGCAGGGTCGACCGCGATTTCGATCGATGTTCCGGCGGGCGTGTGGCGGACGGCATTGGTCAGGAAATTCGACAGCGCGATCGTCAGCAAAACACGGTTTCCGCGCACCCAGACCGGTTCGGCCGGAGCGTCGAGCGTCACCGGGTGCTGGCTTGCCAGCATTTTCGCGGCAGCCTCGCTCAGCGTCTCGTGCGCGACCGCGACCAGGTCGACCGCAAGCAGGTCTTCCCCCAGGATCGCGTCCGCGCGCGCCAGATCGTGGAGTTGCGACACGACGTGCGAGACACGGTCCGTTTGCGCGAGCAGGGCAGTACGCAACCTGTCGTCCCCAACCGAATCGAGCTGAATGCGCAGCGTCGCCAGCGGGGTGCGCAGTTCGTGGACGACGTTCCCGACGAATTCCGCCTGCGCGGCGAAGCTTTGCTCCAATCGTTCGATCAGGCCGTTGGTCGCCTCGACCAGCGGACGCACTTCGGTCGGCAAGCCCGCATCGGGCAGCCGGACATGCAAACTGCGCGGACCGATCGCGGCGGCGCTGGCCGACACGGTCCGCACGGTGCGCACCAGCAGCGCGATCAGCACGCTGTTGACGAGCGGGAGCAGCAGCAGGATCGGTAGCAACACCGCGAGATAGCGGGTGAGGAAGCTGCGGGTGATATCGTCGGTGATCGCCCCCGGACGCGTTTCGTCCTGCGACACCAGGATCCACAACGGCGTCGCGCCGACCCGCACCGGCACGCTGACCATGACGTAACTGCCGCGCTTGACCGCTTGCGGCGCGCGCCCTCTGGGAACGACCCTCCAGGGGACGTCGCCGGCGTGGGGACTGGCCATCACTCTGCGGCCCGAAGCGCCGAGAATGGCGAAAGCCCGGCCGTCATAGGTGCCCGCGTACAGCGCCTCGAGCGCTGGGGGGAGCAGCACGCGCCCGGGAGACGCCGCCACCGTCACCTCCGCCGCGATCGCCTGCGCCTGCGAAACGAGCAGTTCCTTCTGATAGACCGCCTTGGTCCGATGCAGCACCGATCCGGTCAGCAACGGGATCAGCACCAGCACCAACAGGATCGCGCCGCCTTCCAGAAGCAGGATCCGCGCGATCAGCGACCGCGGCCAGCCGATCTTCATGCCGCCGCGCGCAGCATATAGCCGACCCCGCGGATCGTCTCGATCACGATCGTCGCACCCGCCTGTTCCAGTTTCCGGCGCAGGCGATGGACATAGACTTCCACCGCGTTCGATCCGAGCGACTCCGACAAGCCGAACAGCTGGTCCTCGATCGTCGCCTTGACCACGACCCGCCCCGACCGGCGCAACAGCACGTCGACCAGGTCGAGTTCGCGCGCGGACAACAGCACGGCCTGACCCTCGACCGTCAGCGCCCGCGCCGACGGATCGAACCGCAGATTCCCGACCGCGAGTTCCGTCCCCGCGAACCCGCCCTGCCGCCGCAGGACCGCGCGGAGCCGCGCCACCAGTTCCTCGACGTCGAACGGCTTGGCCAGATAATCGTCGGCGCCGTGATCGAGCCCGCCGATCCGGGCGGCGGTATCCCCGCGCGCGGTCAGGATGATGACGGGGACGGGATCATGCCGCGCCCGCAAGCTCCGCAGGACTTCCATCCCGTCCGCATCGGGCAAGCCGAGATCGAGGACGACAGCGCTGTACCGGGCCGCGGCGGCCATCTGCAACGCGTCCCCGGCGGTCGCCGCATGGTCGCTGGCAATGCCCCGCCGCGTGAGCGCGGCGGCGAGCGCCTCGGCCAGCTCGCGATCGTCTTCCACCATCAACAACCGCATCGTCTTGCCCCGGACTTTCCTGCCAACCCGCTCTTGCAGAAACCTTTCGGGTAAAAATAGGTCTGTAAGCCTGCTGTAAGCCAAGCCTCCTAGTGCGCCGCGACGACATGCCTCGCAAGCGAGTTTGACATCGAGATGACGGCGACGACCGACCACGCAATTGTTCTGCCGACCCCAACCAAGCTGGACCGCCGCGCACAATTTCGGCTGCTGGGGATCGCCGCCCTGATCATCATTGCGATCTTCGTGCTGGTGGCGATCATCCGCGCCGCGACCAAGCCCGCCGAACCCGTGACGCACGCCGCCCCCGCCGGGTCCTTCGCACCGACGCGCGACCAGCTTGCCGCGATGAAGCTGATGACCGTGCGCGACGGGTCCGCGGTCGGCGGGATCCAGGCAACCGGGACGATCGCGGTCAATGGCGACAGCAGCACGCCGGTGCTGCTTCCCTTCTCGGGGCAAGTCGCGGCAGTGTTCGTCCAGGCCGGGCAGAAGGTTGTGCGCGGGCAGCCGTTGCTGCGGATCGCGTCCCCTGATTTCGTCGAGGCGCGCGACCAGTTCCTCACCGCCAGCGCCCAGCGCGCGACCGCCGCCGCGCAGGTCCGCATCGCGCAGGATACCGCGACCCGCCAGGCTGCAATCTACCAGACCGCGGGCGGCGCGCTCAAGGATTACCGCCAGGCGCAAAGCGATCTGGTGACCGCACAGTCCGCGCTCCGCTCCGCCGACGCCGCGCTGGCGGCGACGCGCGACAAACTATCGTTGCTGGGGAAGGGCGCGACCGAGATCCGCGGGATCCAGGCGGGCGGCGATGCGATTTCGTCGCAGACCGTGTACCGCGCGCCGGTCGCCGGAACGATCGCGACGCGCGACGTCGCGCCCGGGCAGTATGTCACCGCGGGCGGGGACAAGCCGCTGATGACGATCGCCGACGCAAGCCGCGTCTGGCTGATCGCACAGCTTGCCGAGGGCGATGCCGCGAGCGTCCATCTTGGCGACCATGTCCGCGTCACCACGCCAGCCTATCCCGGTCGCGTGTTCGACGCGGTGATCGACAATATCGGCGCCGCGCTCGATCCCGCGACGCACCGCCTCCCGGTCCGCGCGACCGTACGCAACGACGACACTGCGCTCAAACCGCAGATGTTCGCGAACTTCACGATCGAGCAGCGCAGCGGCGAACCGACCGGGATCTACGTCCCCGCCGACGCGGTGATCCACGAAGGCGACAAGGCGACCGTGTGGGTCGCCGGACCCAAGGGCT
The DNA here is from genome assembly GCF_040546365.1 of Sphingomonas sp. PvP055. NCBI lineage: Bacteria > Pseudomonadati > Pseudomonadota > Alphaproteobacteria > Sphingomonadales > Sphingomonadaceae > Sphingomonas > Sphingomonas sp. PvP055. The sequence continues at coordinate 2,501,385 of NZ_JBEPNS010000001.1, read as the reverse complement.
ATCTCTACGCGCGTCCGGTCCAGGTCGCGGACAGCAGCGGCGGGGTCGATCACATCGTCGCGGGTCTGAAACCGGGCGAGCGGATCGTCACGTCCGGCGCGCTGTTCGTCAACGAAGCAGGACTCTGACGTGAACGGCATCGTCGGTTTCGCGCTGCGCCAGCGCGTCCTCATCCTGATGCTGCTGGTCGGGTTGATCCTGGCCGGGGGGATCGCCTTCTATAATCTCAACATCGAGGCCTATCCCGATCCGGTTCCCCCGATGGTCGAGGTGCTGACGCAGAGCAACGGCATCTCCGCCGAGGAGATGGAACGCAACGTCACGATCCCGATCGAAGTGGCGATGGCGGGCGTCCCGCATATCACCGCCGTCCGCTCGATCTCGCTGTTCGGCCTGTCCGACATCCGGATCCAGTTCAGCTACGACTATACCTTCGCCGGCGCCGAGCAGAAAGTGCTGGGGCGCCTGTCGCAGCTCGGCAATTTGCCGGGCGGCGCGCAGCCGCAAATCTCGCCGACCAGCCCGATCGGCGAAATCTACCGCTACCGCATCAGCGCGCCCAAGGGCTATTCGGTGATGGACCTCAAGACGCTGCAGGATTGGGTGCTGCAACGCCGGTTCAAGCGCATTCCCGGCGTCGCGGACGTGACCGGCTGGGGCGGCAAGTTGCGCACCTATGAGGTGGTGGTCGACAACGACCGGATGGTCGCGCACGGCGTGACCGTGGCGCAAGTGCTCGCCGCGATCGGCAAGGGCGACAGCAACGTCGGCGCGCAGACGATCAACTTCGGGTCGCAAGCGGCGATCGTCCGCGGCGTCGGGCTGATCCAGTCGACCGACGCGATCCGCAATGCGCTGGTCGCGACCAACGCGGGCAACCCCGTGCTGGTCAAGGACGTCGCGACGCTCCGGATCGGCAATGCCCCGCGGCTCGGCATCGCGGGCGAGGGGCTGGACGACGACATCGTCATGGGGATCGTGCTGATGCAGCGCGGTGCGCAGTCGATGCCGACGATCAACGCAGTCCAGAAAGAAGTCGAGACGATCAACGCGAGCGCCATCCTGCCCCCCGGCGTCAAGCTCGAACGGATCTACGACCGGTCCGAGCTGATCGGCGTGACCACCCACACCGTGATGCACAATCTGGTCGAGGGGATCTTGCTGATCTTCGTGCTCCAGTGGCTGTTCCTCGGCAATTTGCGCAGCGCGGTGATCGTCGCGCTGACCATCCCGTTCGCGCTCGCGTTCGCGGTGATGATCCTGACGGTGCAGGGCGAATCCGCCAATCTGCTGTCGCTCGGTGCGCTCGATTTCGGGCTGGTGGTGGATGCCAGCGTCATCATGGTCGAGAACATCTTCCGCCACATGGTCGAACGCTCCGCCGCGATCGACAGCGGCCATACCCACGCAACGCCTGCAAGCCGCTTCTCCGCGATCCTCCACGGGTCGAGCGAAGTCAGCCGCGGGATCTTCTTCGCCGCAGCGATCATCATCGCGAGCTTCATCCCGCTGTTCACGCTGACCGGGGTCGAGGGCCACATCTTCGGCCCGATGGCGAAGACCTATGCCTATGCGATCGCGGGCGGGCTGATCGCGACCTTTACGGTGTCGCCGGTGCTGTCCGCACTGCTCCTCCCGGACTCGCTCGACGAGGTCGAGACCTGGGTCGTGCGCAAGCTCCGCGCGGTCTATGAGCCGGCGGCCGCGTTCGCGCTGTCCAACCGGATCGTCACGCTCGGCGGCGCGGCGTTGCTGCTCGTCACCGCGCTGGTCGGGATGCGTTCGCTCGGGGTCGAGTTCCTGCCGCATCTCGAGGAGGGCAACCTTTATATCCGCGCGTCGCTGCCGGGGTCGATCTCGCTCGAGGCGGGGCAACCCTCCGTCAACGCGATCCGCGACATGATCGCCGCCTATCCGGAAGTGCAACGCGTCATCTCGACGCATGGCCGCCCCGACGACGGCACCGACGCGACCGGCTTCTTCAACGCCGAATTCTACACGCCGCTGAAACCCGCCGACCAATGGCCCGCGGGCGTCACCAAGGAAACGCTGACCGCCGAGTTGCAACACCGGCTGCACGCGCGCTTCCCCGGCGTCGACTTCGAATTCTCGCAATACATCCAGGACAATGTCGAGGAAGCCTCGTCCGGGGTGAAGGGCGCCAATTCGGTCAAGGTGTTCGGCCCCGACCTCCCGACGCTGCAGCATCTGGCGGAGCAGATCCGCGATCAGATGGCGAAGGTGCGCGGGGTCGCCGATCTCGGCATCTCCAATTCGCTCGGCCAGCCGACCGTCCAGATCGACATCGATCGCGGCGCGGCGGCGCGCTACGGCCTGACCCCGGACGACATCAACACCGCGGTCGCGGCGTCGATCGGCGGGCAAAGCGGCGGCGACCTGTACGAGCGCGGCACCGACCGGCACTTCCCGATCGTCGTGCGGTTGAAGGACGCGCAGCGCGACAGCCTCGAGGCGCTCCGCCGCATCACGATCGGCGCACCGTCGCCGACCGGGACCGGGTCGGTCCAGGTGCCGCTGTCCGAAGTCGCGAACGTTCGCCTGACGACCGGTGCCTCGTTCATCTACCGCGAGCATCAGGAACGCTACGTCCCGATCAAGTTCAGCGTGCGCGGACGCGATCTCGGCGGCACGGTGGACGAGGTGCAGGCGCGGATCGCGAAGACGATCACGCTGCCACCGGGCTACAGCCTCGAATGGGCGGGCGAACTGGGCAGCCTGACCAGCGCGGTCAACCGCCTCGAAATCGTCGTCCCGATCAGCCTCGTGCTGATCCTGGTGCTGCTCTACGCCAACTTCTCCTCGGTCCGCGACACGCTGCTCAGCTTCAGCGTAATCCCGATGGCGATCATCGGCGGCGTGCTCGCGCTCGCGCTGACCGGCACGGCGTTCAGCATCTCGGCGGCGATCGGCTTCGTCGCGCTGTTCGGGATCGCGGTGATGGACGGCATCCTGATGGTGACGACCTTCAACCAGCATATCGACCAGGGGTTCGATCGCGACGCGGCCTTGGCAGGCACGGTCCGCACCAGCCTGCGGCCGGTGGTGATGACGTGCCTTGCCGCCGCGATCGGGCTGCTGCCCGCCGCCATCTCGTCGGGGATCGGCAGCCAAGTGCAGAAGCCGCTCGCGCTCGTCGTGGTCGGCGGGATGGGGCTCGCGCCGATCCTGATCCTGCTGGTGCTGCCGGTGCTGATCGGACGCTTCTCGCGGCATGTCGGGCCGGAAGATCGCGGCGCGCACGGGCGCGACGTCGGGCATCATCCGCATCCCGGTGCGGCGCAGGGAGAACCGGCATGAAGCGGTTATCGATCGCCGTCCCGCTGCTGCTGATCGGCTGCACGGTCGGCCCGCAGCACCCGACCACCGCGCTGTCGCTCGCGCCGCCGACCCAGGCCGGACGGATCACCGCGACCAGCGGCGTCGACCAGACGATCCAGCCGGGCATGGCGCTCGATCCCGAATGGTGGCGGCGGTTCCGCAATCCCGCGCTCGACGCGCTGGTCGACCGCGCGCTCCACGCCAACAACGATCTCGCGACCGCCGACGCCGCGCTCCGCCAAGCGCAGGCGCAGGTGACCGTCGTCGCGGGGGCGGGGAAGCCACAGGCGGACCTGTCCTACCAGGGCCAGCGTGCGCGGGTTTCCAAGGCGCTGCAAAGCCCGCTCGCCGATCCCAGCCAGACGCTCTACTCGCTGCACACCGCGCAGCTCTCGGTGACGTATCCGCTCGACCTGTTCGGCGCGTCGCGCAACCGCACGCGGTCCGCGCGCGCGGCGGCGGAGGTCGCCGCAGACCGGCTGCTCGCCGCGCGCTCGACGATCGTCGCCAACCTCGTGCTCGCGGTGATCCAGCATGCGTCGCTTTCCGCACAGATCGCCGCGGCGAACGACAGTATCGCGGGCAATCGCGACATCCTGCAATTGCTCAACCGCCGGGAGCGGCTGGGCGATATCGGCGCGGCGGACGTTGCGGCGCAACAGACCGTGCTGGCAACCGCCGAGGCGTTGCTCCCCCCGCTGATCCGCCAGCGCGATCATCAGCGCACGCTGATCGCGATGCTGCTCGGCGTCGCGCCCGGCCTGCCGCTGCCGCCCTTGCCGGCGCTGGAGACGCTGACGCTGCCGGATACGCTCCCGGTCGGACTGCCCGCGCAGATCGTCGCCGCGCGCCCCGACGTCCGCGCCGCCGAAGCGCAGATGCGCGGCGCTGGCGCGGATGTCGGCGTGGCGATCGCCGCGCGTCTGCCCAACATTCTGCTGACCGCCACCGGGGGCAGCACCGCGCTCGATATCGGCGGCCTGTTCGCCAGCGGGAACCCGTTCTGGGCGCTGCTCGGCGGGGTGACGCAACCGCTGTTCCACGCCGGGGCCTTGCGCGCGCAGCAGCACGCGGCGGAAGCGGCGCTCGACGGGGCGAAAGCGCAATATCGCAGCGCCGCGTTGCAGGCCTTCGCCGACGTCGCCGACAGCCTGTCGGGGCTCCGCACCGATGCGACCGCGCTCGACGCCGCAACCCGCGCGAACGATGCGGCGACGCAGAACCTGACGTTCACGCGGCGGCAACTGACGCTTGGCGGGGTAGGGACGCTGACCGTCTTCAACGCGACGACGGCAAGCGCGCAATCGAATGCGTTGCTGATTCAGGCGCGCGCGATGCGCCTGGCCGACACCGTCGCGTTGTACCAGGCGGTCGGGGGCGGGGTGATCGCGCCAGCAAACCGGGGGGAATCCTGATGGGCGGATTGGTCGGCGGCGTCAGCAGCAAGATCGTTCTCGTCGCCGCGACGCTGACGTTCACCGCGCGGGTCGATCGGGAGCATGTCCGCGCGATGCTGGCGCCACAAGCGGCGGTGTCCGCGGTGAGCGCGCGGCTGTCGCAGAAGGTGCACTTGCCGGGCGACGACGATGCCACCGCCAGACGCCGCGCCCGCGACCGCATCGACATCGGGATCGGTGCCGAGGAAATGCGCGTCGACGCGAAGATCGTGTCCGACGCCACGCTCCCCAAGGACGTCGATCTGCGGATCGGGCGCGACATGCTGGACCATATGATCGACGTCGATCTGAAGCGGCACCGGATCCGTCTGCTGCTCCGCTCCGAAGCCGCCGGGGCGACGCGCGGGCGTACCGCCATCCCGCTGACACCGCGCGCGGACGGGCGCTGGACCATGCCCGCGACCGTGGCGGGGATCGCGGGCGAAACCGCGATCCTCGACTTCGCCAGTACGGCGGAAGTGCAAGTTCCCGCGGCTGCGGCGGACCTCGCCCGGATCGCGGATGGCGCGAAGGTCGCGGTCACGCTCGGGGCGGCGCGACCGATCGACCTCAGGGTCCAGCGCGATGCCGGGGCGGAGGCGCTACCGGTCGTCGGCTGGCAGACGTTCGCCGGGCGCGATGTCCTGCTCGATCTCGGGCACGATCGCATCTGGCTCGAAGGCGCTGCCGGGAAGACCGCACGGTCCGGGTCCTGACCGCACGTTGCGCCGCGCGGGGCTCAGTCCGCCTGGTACAGCGAGCCGCGCAGATTGATCGCGTCATATTGGTCGAGCAGCGCGCTGACTTCGGCAACGACCGCTTCCTGCTCCGCGCGCACCCGCGCGGAGGCATCTTCGGTCGGAACGCCGTTCCTGCCATCGTGGATCGAAAAACCGTTATCGATCAGCCAGATCGTATCGGCTGCGCGGGAGCGCTGGCGGCGCAGGTGTACCGCCCATTGCTCGATCAATCCTGCCGGAACCTGCCGTTCGATTTCGCCCATGGCGCCGCCTAGCGCAGATTTAGTTAACGCGCGATTTCATTTACGCCCGCGTCGACATTAGGATGACATCGCGCGCGTCGGCGCTTTGGTTCGGAACCGATCGTCCGTTACTCCCCCCTGAAAGGGAGGGGTAGGGGGTGGGTCGGTATGAGGGAAGCCCAGAGCCCAGCCATAGGCTGATGGCCCCTTGGTTCGGGAACGATCATCCGTAACTCCCCTCCCTGAAAGGGAGGGGTCGGGGGGTGGGTCGGCATGCGGAGAGAACAGACCCAGCCACGGGCCAACCCACCCCCGGCCCCTCCCTTCCAGGGAGGGGAGGGAGGGCGACCCGTGCCCTGCGCCCCCCGCCCAACGACGCCGAAGGCGTTCAGCTCCGCCGCAGCCGCGCCCTCGAAAGACGCCGATCCTCGAGCGAAGAGTACAGCGAGATCTCACCGTTGCGCCCGGAGGCCCTTCGGTTCGGGACCGATCATCCGTAACTCCCCTCCCTGAAAGGGAGGGGGTGGGGGTGGGTCGGCATGCGGAGAACCCAGACCCCAGCCACGGGCCAACCCACCCCCGCCCCCCCCTTCCAGGGAGGGGGGGCATGGCGATCCGTGCCCTGCGCCCTCCGTCCCACCGACGCGCGTCACCGTATCGCAGAACGCATTCAGCTCCGCCGCAGCCGCGCCCTCGAAAGACGCCGATCCTCAAGCGAAGAGTACCGCCAGATCTCACCGTTGCGCCCGGAGGCCCTTCGGTTCGGGCCCGATCATCCGTAACTCCCCTCCCTGAAAGGGAGGGGTTGGGGGTGGGTCGGCATGCGGGGAGCCCAGACCCCAGCCACGGGCCAACCCACCCCCGGCCCCTCCCTTCCAGGGAGGGGAGGCGGGGCGACCCGTGCCCTGCGCCCCCCATCCCACCGGCGCGGGTCACCGTATCGCAGAACGCATTCAGCTCCGCCGCAGCCGCGCTCTCGAAAGCCGCCGATCCTCGAGCGAATAGTACAGCCAGATCTCACCATTTCGACTGGTGACCGAGGCGGCAAAGGCGATGTCGCTCGCCTCACGATCCGCCACCGGCGGCGGCGTGATCAGCGGCTCGATGCAGCGGTCCACGACGCGAGTCAGTTCCCGGTCGAACGCCACCCAGCCGATCCGCCACCGCGCATCGTGCGTCGCGCCGTTATAGAACATCACCGGCATCTCGGGGTCGTCGAGCAGCATCGGGCCGGTCGACAGGTGCCAATTGTCCCACCCGTTCTCGCGCGGCATGAACGGTGTCGGCTGCTCGTCCCACGGCCCATCCACCTTCGCGCCGATCGCGAGGCCGACCCGGCTCGCCTCGTCTGCGGCATATTCGTAGAACAGGCTCCAGCGCCCGTCCTTCTCGCGGTCGACCGTCGCTTCCTTGGTGTTGCCGAGCGACTTGGTCGACGCCAGCGCGACGCCCGCCTTGGCCAGCGCGTCGACGCTCGGCCCGACCGCATAGAACATCTCGCCATGCGCCATGTCGGCTTCGACGCCGGTGTAATAGACGATGTAGCTGCCGTCCGCCATTTTCACGACGGTCGGATCTTCCACCCCGCCCGAGTCCTTCTCGCCAGCGCTACCGGGCAGGATCGAGGGGTGATCGAGCATCGCGAAGTGGACGCCGTCGTCGCTCCAGCCCGCCCAGATGATCCCGGTGTCGGTCATCGGTTCGCCCGGACGCGTCACCGCACGGACCATGATCCCGAACCGCCCGTCCGGCTCCGTCCAGACATATGGGCTCATCAGGTCGCGCGTCATCAGCCGGTCCGGCCCGGTGAGATGGATGTCCTGCAGTTCGTGAACGTTGAAGTCGACGGCACCGGACGACGGATAGACCATCACCTTGCGGTCGCCGCTGACGCTGTCGCCGGCCAGCTGCGACCGGACGACCGGCACGCCGGGGGCGATCTCGGTCTGGTTGGTCGCCGCCGCTGCGGACATGGGCTTCGCGCGCGGAGTATTGGTCATGCGCCGAGCGCCTGCATCAGCGACAGGCCACCGTCGATCACGATCCGTGCGCCCGTGATGTAGGATGCCTTGTCGGAGGCGAGGAACACCGCGAGATCGCCGACCTCCTCGGGCCGCCCCGCGCGATCCATCGGAATGTTGCGTTCGAGCGTTTGTCGGTACGCCGCATCGGTGCTGGCGCGTTCGTTCATCGGCGTCAGGATCATCCCCGGCTCGATCGCGTTGACGCGAATGCCGTTGGGGGCCTCCTCGATCGCGAGCGTCTCGATCAGGTTGGTCAGCCCGCCTTTCGCCGCGCAATAATCCGCCCCGCCGGCGCGGACCGCATAGGCGTGGATCGACGAGATATGGAGGATCGCCCCCGGGCTGTTAACGGGTCGGTCGCGGACGAACCGGCGCGAGGTGAGGAAGGCGCCCGTCAGGTCGGTGTCGAGCATGCGCTGCCACTGTGCCATCGTCATCTGCCGCACGGGCACGCCCGCCATGTTGATCCCGGCGGAATTGACCAGCACGCGCACCAGCCCGAACGCCTGCTCGGCCGCTGCGAATGCCGCCTCGACCGACGCTTCGTCGCCGACGTTGCACTGGATCGCAATCGCATCCCCGCCCGCCGCCTTGACCTTCGCAACGGTGTCGCTGCCGTCGTTCCCGGTGTCGTGGAACAGCACCGCCACCCTGTCGCCCAACGCGCCGAACGCAATCGCGCACGCCGCACCAATCCCGCTTTCTCCGCCACTTACCAATACGCATCGACCGGTCGTCATTGCATCGTCCTCTTCGCACCCGATGCAATCCTATCGTCGCGCAAGTCTCCGCGATCAATTCTCAACTTTGTCATGTTGGGATGGGTGCGGCGTCTCCCTCACGCCGTCGACAACAGCCACAGTGCGAACAAAGCCGTCATGGGGATGCCCAGGTCATAAGCGACCGCCTTCCAGACCCCGCCATAGATTTCCGTCGCAGCGATCGCCTGAGTCTGCCGCTTGATATGGGTGCACCCGAAGATGACGGCGGCGAGAATGACGATCGTCGACGTTTGTGCGGCGCCTTCTGCGGCAAACCACGTCCAAACGGGCGCATTCAGCGGTCGAACGGCGTAAAACAGCGCGCATATCAGGACCGAAACGACGCAAATCTCGCCCGCCGTTTGCACTGCGTAATAGCCGAATGGGGGCGGGTTGACAGTTCCATCGCCAAGCGTCCGGTCGATGGCGAAGGCGATCCAGCTGACCGCCGCCCGCATCGCCGCGATCACCAGGAAAAGGATGCAAGAACAAGCCGCTAAAACCATCGGGGCGCCGGCGGTGGTGAAGGCAGCATCCCAATATCCGGCGGCAGTTCCCATGCGGGTCAAGGCCGCCTCGACGATCTTGACCGCCGGAGACAGCATCACGTTCATCGCAGCGACCCACAGACCGGCTGCCACCCAGAGCTCGACGCGCCCGAATTTCCCATGCGATTGCAGATACGTACGATACCGAGACGGCGTTAGCCACAGCGGGATCAACACCAAACCAAGCTTCTGGAGGACCCCGGATCCCGTCACGGCATCGCGCAAAACGCGCATCGGATCGCCCCGATACTCCGAGGCTTTGTTCCTCAAGCTTGCGATATCGAACGCCATATGCCGCCAACCTCCGCAGGATCGCCTGTCCCCGCGGCAAGGATAGAACGAAAAGGGAACGGTTGGCAAGGGTCGAGAATATCGCGCTCTTTCAGGCCGCTACGGCGTGGAGTGCCGCCATCCGCGACACGAACGGACCGGTCTCGGCAAGCGGCACGGGGCGGCTGTAATAATATCCCTGCGCGCTGTCGCACTTCTCCGCCGCCAGAATATTCAATTGATCCAGCGTCTCCACCCCCTCGGCAATCGACATGATCCCCAGGCTGCTGCACAAACCGGTCACCGCACGGACGATCGCAAGACTGTCGCTGTTGGTGCCGAGCTCGCGCACGAACGACTGGTCGATCTTGACCCGATCGAACGGGAAATTCCGGATGTGGCTGAGCGACGAATAGCCGGTGCCGAAATCATCGAGCGAGATCAGCACGCCCAAGCGCTTGATTTCCTTCAATTGCGTGATGACGCTGGCGGTGTCCTCGAGCATCACGCTTTCGGTGATCTCGAGTTCGAGGCGCCGCGGATCAAGCCCGCTGTCGCGCAGCGCGCGCGCGACGAGCGCGGGCAGGGTGCCCGACTTGAACTGAACCGCCGACAAGTTGACGGCGATCTTGACGTTTTCCGGCCAGCACGCGGCATCGTGACACGACCGCATCAGAATGACCTCGCCAACGGCGCCGATCAGTCCGATCTCTTCACAAACGCTGATGAATTCGCCGGGGGAGATGACCCCCCGTTCGGGATGGTACCAGCGCGCAAGTGCCTCGAAACCAACGACGGTCTGCGTCTCGATATTGATTTGCGGTTGATAATGGACCTCGAATTCGTTGGAATTCAAGGCGCGCCGCAACTCGATCTCGAGCTCACGGCGGCGCGTCGCGAAGACGTGCATGTCCGGGGTATAGAAGCGGTAATTCCCGCGTCCGTCCCGTTTCGCGCGATACAAGGCTAGGTCAGCGTCGCGGAGCATCGTATCGGGGTCGAGCGCCTCGACCGTACCCATCGCGACGCCGACGCTCGCGCCGATCTGGATGTGGTGGCCGGCGATTTCGAACGGCTGCGTCAAGGTTTCGATGATGCGCCGACACAGCTGCTTCACCACGCGATCTGACGTAACATGTTGCACGAGGATCGAAAACTCGTCGCCGCCGAGACGGGCCACGACGTCGTGTGGACGCACCAACGCCACGAGCCGGTCTGCAACCGCAACCAGCAGGGCATCGCCAACCGGGTGTCCCAACGTGTCGTTGACGAGTTTGAACCGATCGAGGTCCAGGCACAGCATCGCGCATCGATCGCCGCGGCGGGCATTGCGCATCATCTCCGCCAGTCGTTCGTGGAGGAGTGTCCTGTTGGGCAGATCGGTCAGCGCGTCGTGTCGCGCGAGATGCGCGATCTGCGCCGACGCGTTGCGGGCCTCGGTAACGTCGGCAACCGTGTCGAGAAAACCGCCATCGACCAACTGGTTGCGCTCGATCGTGATCGTCCGTCCGTCCGGCCAGCGCTGTTCGATCTTCGCGCCGGGATCGGATGCGATATCGTGATACTCGCGGATCAAACGGCGCTGCGCGGTCGGCGTACCGATCGAAAGGCAGGGGCTACGCTCAAGTGTCTGATCCAGCGTCAGTCCAGCGGGCGCTTCGCTCAGGCGATAGATGTCGAGGAAGCGCTGATTGGTGAGAACCAGCCGCCCGGCCGGGTCAAAGAGCGCAAGCCCCTGATTCATATTGTCGAGCGCAGCCTTGAAACGGACGTTCTGGAGCGCGCTTTTCGACAGCGCTTCTTCCAGTTCTTCCGCCATTAACCGGTTCGCGCGATCCGTCCGCCGCCGATCGACGTCGGTTTCCGCATAGGTTTCGGAGACCAGCGCGAGCAGCCGATCGAGGTCCACACCGCCATCGGGAAGCCGGGCCCGCTGAACCTGTCGCGCCAGGGTCTGGTGCAGCGGCGACGGTCGAGGATCGATGGTTGCCGTCGAAGGCGTCATTCGCGCTCGCCGATCAGCGTGATCGTCATCGTCTGGTTGTGGAGGCACGGCACCCCGGTCACATTCTGTGGTGCGATTTCGCCATAGGAATAGAAGCCGGCAAGCGCGATGTCGGCCCCTAACACTGCGGAAACCGCCGCAATTTCCTCTTCGGTACGGTGGCCCATCAGCAACCGGCGTCCGACACAACTGATCGCCAGACAGGCCGAGGGCGCAACGCCCCAAGGCTTGGCCTGATCAACGGCATACTGTGCCGCAGTCGATGCACCCCCGATCAGATCGTCGAAAATCCCGCGCATCAGCCGCGCCTTCCACCCCTGCGGCATGTCGCCCGCAAAGGTCAGCGTGCCCCTGTCGCGATCGATGGCGAGGAGCGTGCGGACCACGCGGTCGTCGGGTCTCACAGGATCCCAGATCTCGAGCGGATACAGCAACCCGGATGCAGGTAAATTCTCTGCTTCCTCACCGAGATAGCGTTCGTACAGCGCGAGTGCGGGTTCGTGGTCGAGTCCGCCCACTTCCGATCCGTTCGCGTCGCTGATCGTCCGAACGGGCCCGAAGGGCTGCCATTCTCCGGCGCTGCCGTGCGCAAACCGGACATGCTCGCCGTAGAAGCCCACGGCGGCCACCCCGTTCGAAAGACATTCTCCACGCGCCAGGACCCGCGTGTCAGCAAAGCGCGGCCCATCGCCCGCCAGACCGCCGCTCAGGGCAACGCCGTCTCCGACCCCACTGCGCAAACCGGCGACCAAGGCGCTGCCGTTGACGTTCAAGCCGCTGGACAGGACGAAGATCCCCGACAGCGTCTCGTCCGCAAGCTCCTGCGCAAGCGCCACACCCGTTGCAAACGAGCAATCCGGAGAGGGAAGTGGCTGAACGGCCAATTTGAGCCTCGTCTTCGCGAAGCCCATGCCGAGGATGACGACCGCGTCGTCATCGAGCCGATTGTCCTCGACCATGGTTCCCGAACTGCAGCCGATCAGGATGGCGTCGTGGTAACGGTGAACCAGATCGTCCCTGAATCCGGTGTCGGCAAAGCGCCCGGTTGGTGCGAAGACGATCACCAGATCGGGACTTGCCGGAAACGTCTCGGTCGGGTTGCCACCGTTGATACGCTTGGACCACACAGCCAAAGTCCTCAGAAGAAACCGGTAAGGCGATCCTTTAGCGTTCCATTCGTTTCGGCTTCATTGGCAGGGCACTAAGGGTAAACCCGTATCGAACGCCGTGGCGCCGGTTGAAGCGCTTCCCCGCACCGGCTTGACGAAAATCCGGCCGCGGAAGGTACACTGCTTTGCAGGGGCGCGGGCAAACGCGCCGTGGCAATGCTCGGTGGAAATGCACGGCGCCGGACCACCGCTCGGATGCGTCCGGTCTGGTGTGAAGATTGCGACGGCGGCGACGTGCTCAGATTTGCGAATAAGGCGCGGGGGACAGGATCATGTTGTCGATTCCGGTCGTAATTTCCGGATCGGTCAATCCCGGAGTCGCAATGAGACGCTGCCACGCAGGGTCCTTACCGAAAATCCCCCAATTCCGTTCGCGCGTGGCGAGATCCGGAAAGGTCAGCAGGTACGTCAGGCTCGGCAGGCGGGCCCCGGTCAGGTCCTTCGCGAAGAAAACTGGCTTCAGTCCGGTACGACGGAAGATATCGATCTCGCCACCGGTGTCGAACATGCCGATCTTGGTCGTCCCGGCCTTGTTGTTGTGGCTGAAATACGTCCTGAGTTCGAAGATCCGCGCTGCGTTGTTCCTCGTGGCGTCTGGAATTTCGACGTGGGGAAAATGGGGAAACGCTTCCATCAGCTTGACGTCCAACGCCCTGTACGGAGGCCCTTCCGGCGTGGCGTTGGAGAAGGGCTCGGCGTCGCTCGCATAGGTTGGATCGGTAGCCAGCTTGTCGGGCAGGGCGAGGAAGTCGGCGATCGAGCGATGAGAAAGGAGAACGAGGACGCTCGGACTTCCCGGGCCGATGCTGACAGTGAATACCCCGACGGGTCCACAACCCGCGCGTCGCGCAGCCGGGATCAAGGCATCTTTCAAATAGGCGTCCAGCCGGATCCGCATCGTGCCATTCACCAGGTGATAGGTTCGAAGCTCGTAAACGTCCCGGGTCATCGTGGCGTTGACGGGCTCCGCTCGGGCCGCAGTGCTGGCCATGGTCACGCCACTCACGACCGCCCCCGCAAGCAGGGACCGTCGGTCAATCGAGTACGGCATCCTATTCTCCCCGGAGTCGCGTTTCCAGGTAGGAACCCGATGCGGCAACGATCGTCAACCCGGCGCCGAGAGTGGACCGCAGATGGTCGAACCAGAGGAAAAAGGGTCATACTCTTAGGCGCATCGCGATCCGTCCCCTTGATTGTCAGGAACGCAGGGCACGGATGGGCGCTGTGCGGCTGAAAAGAAGAGCGCGGGTGTTCTATCGACCGTCCTCCGGTTCGACGCCGCCTATGGTATGGCTCCTCGCCCGAAGCAGCTGCATCGGCCAGCGTCGCTGGGAGTGTAAAACCTCTGCCTTGCCGTGCCCCGCCAATGTCTCAACGACCGCATCGGCGAGCGCCAGTCCAAGCGCCTCCAGGTCCAGGGTGAAACAGGTAAGTTCCGGCAACAGGCTGCGGCATGCCGGATTGTCGCGCAGCCCGATCACGGCAATGTCCTGCCCGGGCTCCAGCCCCATCGCCCGAAGCGCGCGATACGCGCCCACCGGCGCGGTCTCCCCCATCAGCAGCAAGGCGGTCGGCCGGTCGGGCAACATCATCAACTCGCGGGCGGCGAACTCGCCGTCGCTCTCGTCAGTGTCACCGGTATGGATCAGCACTGGGTCCCACGCGATCCCAGCCGCTTTGATCGCCGCTGCGTAGCAGGCGATGACGATCTGGCTGTTGTTGATCGTGGCGGGCGGAGCGACCAGACCGATCCGGCGATGGCCGTTTGCCACGAACAGCGCGATCGCCTCGCTGACAACGGTTTCGAAGTCGAGATCGATCGAGGTGAACGGTCGCTCCGTTTCCGATCGGCCGAGCGCCACGAAGGGAATGTTCTGTTTCTGCAGCAAGGCGATTCGCTCGTCGTGAACCTGCGTTGCCGACAGCAACCAGGCATCCACGGTTCCGCGCGAAACGTGGCGGCGCAGGAACGTGAACGAATCTTCTCCCTTCCGCGCCAGCAGGACGGCCAGATCCAGTCCGTGTTCCGCCAAACCGCTTTGCACGCCTTCCCACAAGGCCATGAAGAACGGTTCGCCATGAACCGCGCTGTCGTGCTCGAGCGTAAGCATGAAGCCGACCGTTCCGGTACGCCCGCTGCGTAGCGTTCGTCCGGACTGGTTGGGCGTGTAGCCGAGCGTATTCGCTGCCTCGATCACGCGCTGGCGTGTCTGCGGGTTCACGTCCTTGCGGTCGTTGAGCGCACGGGAAACCGTGCCGATCGACAGGCCGAGGTGCGTCGCAAGAGAACGGATATCCATGCGTCTCAATTGGGCCTGCGCCGACTTTACGCAAGCGGATTGACAGCTGGAAGGCGAACGACCAAAACACGCCCGAAAACGTTTACGGTCGCGCTTAAGACGACTCGGAGGATGGTTGTTTGGATACGTTGATTCTTGAATCGCGGGCGATCGCATGGACTTATGACGGGGTCTGGCTGCGGATCGAGGCGTATGGCGTCGACGGCCTGCGCGTGCGCGCGTCCGCCCATTCCGAGCGCCCGGCCAGCGCTGGCGCGCTGCTTGAAGTCGCCAGTCCCGCGCCCGTCATTTCCCGGAACGGTGCCGTCGCACGGATCGAGAACGGTCGCATCGTCGCGGAAGTGGACCTCCAGGGACGCGTGCGGTTTCTCGATGCGGACGGACGATTGCTGCTCGAAGAGAAATGGCGGCAGCGCGACACCGTCACGAAATTCTGGACGGTCGGTACCCAAGACGTCCGGATGATCAGTGCGCTCGGCATTGCCGGTCGGGAGTTCAAGCCAGTGTCCGGGGAGGTGTCGCGCATCACTGTCCGGTTCGAGGCGAAACCGGGCGAGCGTCTTTTTGGCATGGGGCAGTATCAGCAGCCCAATCTCGATCTTGCGGGTTGTTCGCTGGAACTGGCGCAACGCAATTCGCAAGCCAGCGTGCCTTTTGTCGTGTCCAGCGAGGGCTACGGCCTGCTGTGGAACAGCCCCGCGATCGGAGACGTGAATTTCGCCGCCAATGGCGCCACCTGGACGTCGCAAGCAGCGCGCGAAATGGATTACTGGATCACGGCGGCCGATACACCCGCCCAGTTGGTCCGCAATTACGCCATGGTTACGGGCACCGTGCCGACCATGCCGGATTTTGCGCTCGGCTTGTGGCAAAGCAAGCTGCGCTACCGCACGCAGGACGAACTGCTCGCTGTAGCCCGCGAATATCGCGATCGCGGGATCCCGCTCGCGGTGATCGTCGCGGACTTCTTTCATTGGCCGGTTCAGGGCGATTGGCGGTTCGATCCGCGCGAATGGCCAGATCCCGCTGCGATGACCGCCGAATTGAAGGCGATGGGCACGGAACTGCTGGTCTCGGTCTGGCCCACGGTCGATCCGCGATCGGAGAATTACGCGGAGATGGCCGAGAAGGGGTATCTCGTGCGGACCAAGCGCGGCATCGACGTGCAGCAGGAGTTCCTCGGCAACACGCGTTTCATCGATCCGACGCACCCGGGCGCGCGGGCGTTCCTATGGGATCGGCTGAAGCGCAACTATCTCGACAACGGCGTCGGCCTGTTCTGGCTGGACGAAGCCGAACCCGAATATGGCGCCTACGATTACGACAATTATCGGTATCACGCGGGCGAAGTGCTGGCGGTCGGGAACGCTTATCCGCTGCACTTTGCCCAGGCAGTGGCGGACGGAATGCGCAAGGAGGGCTCTCGCGACGTTGTCAGCCTGATTCGCTGCGCTTGGGCGGGAAGCCAGCGCTATGGTGCGCTGGTCTGGTCGGGCGACATCCACAGCTCGTTCGAGGCAATGCGCAACCAGTTGAGCGCGGGGCTGAACATGGGGATGGCGGGGATTCCGTGGTGGACCACCGATATCGGCGGTTTTCATGGCGGGAATGTCGAGGACCCCGCCTTTCATGAGTTGATGGTGCGCTGGTTCCAATGGGCGGTGTTCACGCCGGTCCTGCGCATGCACGGCCACCGCGACCCGATCACGCCGCCAGCCGAGCCGTTCCGCGACGGCGTGGCGCAATGTGACACGGGTGCCGGCAACGAACTGTGGAGCTTCGGCGAGCCGGTCTATCAAGTCCTTTGCCGCTACGCCGCCCTGCGCGAACGATTGCGCCCTTACGTTGCAGGATTGATGGCTGAGGCCCATGCGCACGGCGACCCGTTGATGCGGCCGATGTTCTACGATCACCCGGGCGACGAACGCTCATGGGCGCTGGACGACCAGTATATGTTCGGGCCGGATCTCCTGGTCGCGCCGATCCTCGCCGCGGGCGTGACCGAGCGCGACGTCTGGTTGCCGGCCGGCGATTGGGTGGATGCCTGGACCGGCGAAGCCCGTGCCGGCGGGGAGACCGTCCCGTGCCCGGCACCATCGCACCGAATTCCAGTGTTCGTCCGCGCGGGTGCGGCAGTGGCGGCGGCCTTCGCCAACGCCTGAAATTGACCGGACACGCGCAAAGCGGCCGATGATTGGAGAGGAAGAATGGCAGTGACAGCGTTAGCGCAGGATGGCGGAGGGAGCGGGATCGTACCGCTTGCGACAACACCCGTGGAGCGCGTGCCGTTCTTCGAGAAGGTCTGTTACGGCTTTGGCGACGCTGGCGGCACAATCATCACCGGGCTGATCGCCAATTTTCTGACCTTCTATTACACCGACGTGTTCGGGCTCGCCCCGGGCATCGTCGGGATCCTGTTCCTGTCGTTGCGCGTGTTCGATGCGGTTTCTGACCCGCTGATCGGCATCATGGCGGACCGGACGCAAACGCGCTGGGGCAAGTTCCGCCCCTATCTGTTGTGGACGGCGATCCCGGTAGGCCTCAGTTGCTTCCTGACCTTCCAGTCCCCGAACTTCGGCTATGACGGCAAGGTCGCTTATGCCGCCGCGACCTATTTCCTGCTCGCACTATTCTATTCGCTCAACAACGTGCCCTATTGTGCGCTCATCACACGCATGACCGATAGCGCGCGCGAGGGCGTGTCGTGCCAGTCGGTGCGGTTCGCGATGGTCGCGGTGGCATCATTCGCGGTTTCGGTCGGGCTCCCGATCATGGTGCGGCAGCTCGGCGGTGGGGACGTCGCGCGCGGATACCGCGACGGCGTGGCGATCCTGTCGCTGGCCGCGGTGGCGATGTTCCTGATCTGCTTCCTGTTCGTGCGCGAGCGCGTGCCGGAAACCGGCGCCGAGGAGCCGCCTCTTCGCGTCGCGATCGCCAACACGCTCAAGAACGACCAGCTTCGTCTTACTTTCCTGATGACGCTGCTTCTGATCGGCATCTTCAACACCAAGGGCGGCGCCGCGCTCTATTTCATCACCTATGTCCTGAACGGCGATGCCACCTATCAGGCGTTGTTCTTCGGCACCGCCACCGCGGGCGGCTTGCTCGGCTCGATCGTCGTGCAGGCCTTCACCCGCCGCTTCGACGTCAAGACGGTGTACGTCTGGGTCAACCTACTGCTCGTCGTAGGGCATTTCGGCGCGTATTTCGTGCCGGGTAGCTACCCGATGCTTTGGCTGGTCCTGGTCGGGCTGTGCTGCACGGTGTTGGGCTGCACGCTGCCGTTGCACTTCACGCTGATCCAGCTGGCCGACCAATATGGCGAGTGGAAGCTCGGCATGCGCTCGTCGGGGATGAGCTTCGCGTTCAACCAGTTCTTCGTGAAGCTCGCATGGGCGCTGGCGGGGGCACTGATCAGCGGTGTGCTGGTGATCGTGTCGTACAAGGCGGGGGCAGGTAACCAGACGCCTTCGTCGCTGACAGGGATCCGCCTGCTCTCCACCGTCATCCCCGGCCTGCTGCACCTCGCGCTCGCGCTGACCGCGAGCCGCCTGATCCTCAACCGAGCGACGATTGACCGCATGACCGCGGCACGCGCGGCATGACCTTTTCCCTCTCCAAAGCGGACTTTCCCGACATGGCCTCCTCGCGATCCCGCCCCACCGTCAAACTGCTCATCGCGGCTTTGCTAGGCTCCGCTGCCGTAACAGGCGTTGCACAAACCGCGCCTGAGCAACTGACGGTCGATCTCGGCAGCGATACCGGGCCGTTCCACGGCGGCGCCTCTGGCACGCTGTATGGCCTGTACGATGCCCGGCTGCCGCACCCCAATCTCATCGAGGGGATCGCACTGCGCACCGTGTCGACAAAGGCGCAGGACGGGCCGCAGCATCCCGGCGCGGACGCGCTGGAAGTCTCGACGCTGCTGACCGACGCTTCAGGTGGCGACACCTACATCTACATGACCGACATCAACCGCGAGTTTCCCTACAATTGGAAGACCGGTGACTGCGCGCAATCGGTCACCGCTTATCTCGAGAAACTGCGAGCACAGGCGCAACAGGTGCGCGGCATGGCGCCGCGCTACCGCGACCGGATCGTCTTCGCTCCCTTCAACGAGCCCGAGGGGAACATGTTCGGGGATGGACCCAAGAGCTGCAACGGGATCAAGTGGCAGACCAACCCGACCGTGTTCTTCGATGCATGGGACCGTGCCTATCGGCTGATCCGTCAGATCGTTCCAGGCGCGCGCATCGCAGGTCCGAACACCAGCATCCTCTACGACGAGGTCGAGGGGTTCCTGAAACACACGGTTGCGCAAAATACGGTGCCGGACGTCGTGACGTGGCACGAACTGAGCAATCCCGCGACTGTGCGCACCAGTGTCCGGAAGTATCGGAGCTGGGAAGACAAGATCTTCGCGGGCACGCGCTGGCAGGGGCGGCACCTGCCCATCAACGTCAACGAATATGCGTATAATTATCATACCTCCGTCCCCGGCCAGATGGTCCAGTGGATTGCCGCGATCGAGGATTCGAAGATCGACGCGGACATTGCGTATTGGAACATCGACGGCAATCTGAGCGACTCTGCCGTCCAGGCAAACCGGGGCAACGGCCAGTGGTGGCTGCTCAACAGCTATGCGACGATGAGCGGGCACAGCCTCGCCGTCACCCCGCCGCACCCGGATGAAAGCTACACGCTCCAGGGTGTCGCCACGCTTGACCCGGCGCGGCGGCAGATGCGGTTGCTGTTCGGCGGCAAGACCGGCGCGGCGAAGGTATCGCTTGCCAAGGTGCCGGCGTGGTTCGGCACGACGGCGCGAGTGCGTGTCCGCCAGATCGGCTGGACCGGGCCGCTCGGCGATGCGCGCCCGCCGGAGTTGGTCGCGGATCGCAGCGTGGCGATTGACGGCGGTGCGGTAAGCCTCGCTTTCGGGGATGGAACGCTACCGGCGCTGCACGAGGAAGCGGCGTATGAGGTCGTACTCACGCCTGGCAGGGGCGACGCACGAGCCGACGCCCCGACGATCGGATGGCGACAGGATTATGAAGCCGAGAAGGCGACCCGGCGCGGCACTGGACTGAAGGTGCGCGGTCCGGAAGGGTCTCCAAAGGCCGTGGATCGGTTCTACACCTCCGGCGGCTATTCAGTCGAAGGGATCGCGACCGGCAACGATGCCGCGCTCGACTTCGCGGTCGATGTGCCGGCGGACGGACGCTACGCCCTGCGGATCCTTGCGAGCACCTTCAACAAGGACCCCAAGGCCGAGACGCAGGGGCCGACCAACGTCTTTCTGCGCATCGATGGCAAGGCGGCGGGCGAAGGCGAACTGTTCCTGCCGCTTGGCTACAAGCCGTCGGTGCTCGACCATGTCGATACGGTAATTCCGCTCAAGCGCGGGCGTCATGTGCTGACGCTGGCGACGAAGAGCCTCGATGGGCGGCGGCGGACGATCGGCAACGCACTGGTCGATCGCATCACGCTCGCGACCGCCCCAACCGCGGGGCAGGCGACCGTTTACGACGGTGTCGATGCGACGGCGAAAGACGGTAAGCTGACGTTCTGGGTCTATGCCGCACAGGATGGGCTGGCTCGGCTTGCGTTGGACGGTGGCGACAAACCTGCGCTGCAAGTCAACGGACGCGATCTGGCGGGCGGCGGCGTGGCGGATGCGTTCCTGCTCGGTGGGATCAACAAGGTCGTGGTTTCCGGCGTGTCGTCGGTCCAACGCCTCCGCGTAACCGAATTGTCGGCGGGCACTGGCCGGACCTATGAAGCCGAAGCGGCGAAAGTTGCTGGCACCGCCCGGGTCACTGCGGCATCGCTGGCGAAGGGCGGACAGGCGGTGTTCGACATCGGCGGCGCACCGGGCAACGGCAACACGCTGACCTTCCCGGCGGTCACGGTTGATACGGCCGGCGATTACGCGCTGACGATCCGCTTCTCGAACGACGAGCAGTCCAAGGCCACGCATTACAATCCCGACCCGCTCGCACGGATCGCGCGCATCTCGGTCAACGGCGCCGCACCGGTTCTCGCGACGTTCCCCAACAGCTTCCACCGCAACAACTGGTGGGAGATGACGGTCCCGGTGACGCTGCGGGCGGGCACCAATGCAATCCGCATCGCGGGCGAGGAACAGCCCGACTGGGACCGCAAGACCTACGCCTCGCAAGTGTGGCCGCAAGTGCTGCTGCGCTCGAAATACGCCCCCAACATCGATCGGATCACCGTCACGCGATTGCCGGGCATCGCCACGACACCGGCCAAATAAACCAAACATAAAATCCAAGGGAGGAAAGAACATGAACATCAAAGCACTCGCACGTCTTTCGGCATCCACCGCGACGCTGATGATCCTCGCAGCGGCTGGCCCCGCCTTTGCACAGCAGCAACAGCAGCCCGTTCAGCCCGAAGCCGGGACCGACGGCACTCCGGTGCCCCCGGCAACCGCAACCGCTGACGGGGTGGCGGCGGACGATATCGTCGTCACGGGTCTTCGCAGAAGCTTGAGCAGCGCGCAGAACATCAAGCGCAACTCCGACGCGATCGTCGATGCGCTGGTCGCCGAGGATATCGGCAAGTTCCCGGACAACAACGCCTCGGAGGCAATCGCGCGGATCACCGGCGTGCAGGTGACGCGCTATCTCGACGAGGCCAATGGCGTGCTGATCCGCGGGCTGCCCAACGTGCAGACGACGGTGCAGGGGCGCGAGATCTTCACTGCCGACGGTCGTTCCGTTTCGATCCAGGATTTCCCGGCGCAGGCGCTGTCGCGCGTCGAGGTCTACAAGGCGACGACTGCAGACAATCTGGAAGGCGGGATCGCCGGTCTGATCGACGTCGGCCTGCGGCGTCCATTCGACTTCAAGGGCTTCCAGCTCGCTGGCGCCGCGCGCGGCGTCTACAACACCGAATCCCGGAAAGTGGATCCGATCGGCAGTTTGCTCATCAGCAACCGCTGGCAGACCGGGATTGGCGAGATCGGCGCGTTGGTGAACGTGTCCTTCACCCAGACGCGTTATCTCAACTCGGTCCGCTATCAGGGCTTTCAGGACAACGTCCCCGCAGCGCAGCAGGTTTTGCCAGCATCGGTCGGCCGCAACTTCACCTTTCCGCAGGATATCGGGCTGTTCTACGGTCGTGGAACCCGCCAGCGGCCTTCGGTCAACGGTTCGTTGCAATGGAAGCCCGCCGACAACCTGACGTTCTACGCCGATGGTCTGTGGCTCGCCTATCGCAACAAGACTGCCAACGACTTCTTCGGCGTGCCGATCCAGTCCAGCACCACCGGGGGAACCCCTCCGACGATCCGCAACGCCGTGTTGACGCCGGACGGCACGACGCTTGCGTCGTTCGATACCGATCTCGGTATCGTCAACGGACCGACGAAACAGGCAGGCCGTAACAACACCGACACGTTCCAGGGCGCGCTTGGTACGAAGTGGGATATCGGCAACGCCGTCATCACCAGCGATCTCGCCTATACAAAATCGATCGTCGACAACACCTATTATGAGTTCCAGACGCAACTCGCCAATCCGCTGTCGCTGGCGGTGCGGCTGAACGCGCAACGTAGCGTCGACTTCACCCCAAGCGGCGTCGATTTCGCCAATCCGGCGAGTTACTACATGCGGGGTCTTTACGAGAACCGCCAGCGTTCGGAAGGCCAACAGTGGCAATGGCAGGGCAACATTGCGCTCGACACCGGCTCGTCGCTGTTCCCCAAGTTCCAGTTCGGCCTACGCTACGCCGACCGCACCGCCAGTTCGGTCTATGGCGATCGGTATGCATCGCTTGCCAGTCTGCGCGACCCAATCTCGCGCGTGCCGGGAGTCTCGGACGGGGCGGTCATCGAACCGGGATTTCATAACGACGACGTTCAGCAGTTCCGGTCGTGGTTCGCCCCCAATTCGAACATTCTGAACAACCGTATCAACGACGTGCGCGACTATGTGCGTGATGCGCTGGTCCGCTCCAACGCGGATGCCGGAACACAGGCGACATGGGCGTCGGGGCGGCCGATGCTCAATCCGCTGTCCGCGTTCAAGGCACGCGAGCAGGTGTTCACCAGCTACGCACAGGTCAAATACGCCTTCGATATCGGCATTCCAATCGACGGCGCGATCGGTTCGCGCGTCATCATCACGCGCAACAAGCTGAACGGCACCAACTCCATTCCGACCGCGACCGGCACGGCACTGGTACCGATCGATTCCTCGCAGCAGTATATCGACATCCTGCCGAACATCAGCGCGCAGTTGCACTTCACCGACCGGTTGAAGTTGCGCCTGTCGCGCACCGAAGCGCTCAGCCGGCCAGGCTTCAATCAGATCAACCCGACGCTGACCGTCCAGCAGGGAACGATCGGCGGCAACCTTTCCTATACCGGCAACGGCGGAAACCCGGAGCTTCAGCCGATCCGCTCGAACAACTACGATGCCTCGCTGGAATATTATTTCTCGCGGACGGGATCGGTTTCGGTCGCCGGCTTCTACCGCGAGATCAACGGCTTCATCAATTCGTTGCCGCAGGTGGTCAGCGTGCAGCCGTTCGGCGACATTCTGGTCTATCGCCCGTCCAACGCCGGCTCGGGCAAGATCAAGGGGATCGAGGCCGCAGCGACGACCTTCTTCGATTTCCTGCCTGGAGCGCTGCGCGGGTTCGGTGCGCAGGCGAACTTCACGTACATCGACGGCGAGCAAACGCTCCAGTCCGCCGCCAATTTCACGGGGGGTAAGAACACCTTGCCGGGTGTGTCCAAGTACAGCTTCAACGTTATCGGCCTGTACGAGCTCGGGCCGACCAGCGTGCGCCTTGCCTATAATTATCGCAGTGCCAACGTCGATGGTTTCGGTGCGCCCGGCGTGTACACGACCGTCTATTCGGGCGCAGTCGGGCGTCTCGATTTGTCGGCCAGTTACAATCTGACGGACAAGGTAACGTTCACGGTGGATGCGACCAACCTGCTGCAAACGCCGTACTACAGCTACGTAAAATCGCCGGAATATCCACGGGACGTCCGGTGGGAGGCGAGCCTGATCTCGGCGGGTGTCCGCTTCCGTCTGTAGTCGACGATGGGGGGAGGGCGGACGTGTTCGCCCTCCCGGCCCCCGGGAATCATCTGGCGATCAAATGGAACGGCACATCGACATAGCTTGGATCTGCGCCGCCCAGTCCGACATCAAAACCACACGCACAAGGCGGCACCACATCCTGATACACACCAGCGTCGGCCCCACTGATGGAAACCCTGATCCGGTGCCCTGTCTTGATCCGCGCCGATAGCGGAAACATCACGAGAGAGACGGTTTCCATCCGACCCGGCGGCATCGGCGCATAATCGGCACGTGCGAGGGTCTGAAAGGGGCCAGCTTGCCAATAGGGCGGGGGCGAGGCGCTGATCTTCCTCCGGCTCAACCGCAGTACGCCTTCGGTCAGGTACGTCACCCGGCCATCGGACGCTACATCCTCCAGATAGGCATGAACGAGGCCGTCGGGTTGATCCGAAGCGAGTTTGAGCGCGACGACCGGATGGCCCGTCACGTCTGCGTCCGCCGTCAGCGGCGCACTGGTGAAGGACAGCATCTTGCCGGCTTGGCCAGTGCGGTTGTCATAGACGACATCTCCGCCGCCATTCTGCGTTGCCCAACGATTGGCTGGCCCAGTGGTCGCATCAAAATCGATGCGATAATGTAAGGTGGCGGGTGCGGTTGGTGTTCCCGACCCCAATGCCAGCCCTTTGTCCGGCGTCAGGTAGAACCGTTTGAGGTTCACGTTTTGAGGTGGCCATTTGCCAACCGTTTGCCACTGCCCGTCCCCCAGGGTGGGGCGCGAACTACGGATGGGTTTACGTGCACGGCCGCCGTCGACGGTCAGCCTGATCTTTCCAGCGACGATCCCGCTCGCATCGCCGTATCCGGAGGTCCGTCGTTTCCCGCATGTTCCGGACGATTTCTGACGTAACGCGTGTGCGCTCCAGCCGTTCGGTCTGTTGCGTGTCGCGCCGGCGTTGTTGGATCAGCATACACTGCAAATGGTCACGACCGGCGAACGCCCCGAAGTTGGCGCAAGTCTGCTTGTCTTGCGCGAGTGATATTCGCTCGCGCTCTCGCGGGGTTTCGCAGCTGGCCAAGGCCAGGACGGGCAGGATTGCAACGCCGATCGGCCAAATGTGCCGACGGCGAAAGGAGGGAAAATAGTCGTACATCGCTGATCCCGCTTCCGGGATTTCATAGTTATCTCAGAGATCAAGATTTCAGCCCGCAAACCGCAACGATAGGTCGAGTGCGGCCGGGCGGATCTTGAACGGTCTTTATCGACCGCAAGACCGGCGTTGGCGGCGCAAGATTGCGCCAGCATGGCGGATGAGCTCAGAACCTCAGCGCGGCAGGAATTCCACGCGCACGACCGTGCCGCCCGACAAGGCATCGAAGATCGCCACCCGCCCGCCATGACGTTCGATCACTTGGTGCACCAGATGAAGGCCAAGCCCGCTTCCCGCGGATCTTGGCCGTAGGCGATGGAACGGTTCGAAGACGCGCTCGCGTTCTTCTCATGGAATGCCCGGGCCGTCGTCTTCCACTTCGAACGCGGCACCCAGGACGCGGACCACAACCCGGCTGCCGCCATGGTCGATCGTATTCTGTACGAGGTTCGTCACGACCCTCTCGATCGCCCCGACATCCCCTTGGATCGGCCACGCCGCATCGATTACCACTTCGATCGTACGATCCGTGGCGATCAGCAATGGCGCGAGCTCAGCGGCGACGTGCTTGACGAGCGTTACGAGATCCACGTCGCCCCTCATTCCGACTGCATCCAGTCGCTGGAAATCGAGCAATTGCTCCGCAAGGGTGGCGAGCCGCTCGAGATCGCTCCCAAGGGCGCGCGTGGATGCCTCGGCGGCTGAGTTGATCTTGAGGCTAAGGATGGCGATCGGTGTTCGCAGCTCGTGCGCCGCGGAGGCGATGAACCGCCGCTGGCGTTCATACCCCTCGTCAAGGCGGTCGAGGACGTGGTTTACCGCGCGGACCAGCGGAAGGATCTCGGCCGGCACCTGTGCTTCACGCAGCCGCCAGCCGCGTCGGTCGATCTGGATATGCTGTGCTTCCTCGGCAATCCTGTTCACGCCCGCGAGCGATCGGTTGACGATCCAAGGCGTCACGATCATCGACGTCACGCCGAGCAACACGATGATGACGATGCTGGCGGCGTTCGAGGCTGCGAGGATGAGGAAGCTCAACAGAGTGAATTTCCCGTGCGCGAGAATGGTGAGCGTCCCGGCGCGGGAATCCTCGGAGCGGATCACGGCGGACAAACGATAAGGCGGTGACCGATCTCGTATTTGTACATTGATCAGCCGATGCAACGCCCCGGCAAAGTTTGCATATTCCCGCGGTACGCGTCCGTATGTGACGGTTCGGCCGATATTGTCCTCGGCGATAAACCAGAGGCCTGGCGCGTCTGCGCGAAGCTTTGCCAGTTCCGGCGTGTTGCGTACCATCAGGCGACCAGCTTCGGCGCGCTCGATGGAGCCAGCGATGACGCCGGGAATGATATCATCGACAAATACCGCGTCGTTATTCATCCGGGTCGCGAAGATCAGGACGATTGAGAAGAGGAGGAAGACCGTCACGAATTGAAAAAGCAGAGGTTGCAGGATGAGAGAGCGCTTCAGCGAACGCGGCTTCCGGCTCATGTTGATGCCCTGAGCAAATATCCGACGCCCCTGACCGCGTGGATTTCGAGCCCTGCACCTGCCTCACTCAGCTTCCGGCGAAGCCGCGAGACGTGCGAATCGAGAATGTTAGATTGAACCTCGTCGTCGAACCCGTAGACCGCTTTTTCCAACGACTCGCGAAGCACCGTCCGCCCGCGACGCTTCATCAACGTCGCCAGGACCAGCAACTCCCGACGGACCAGATCGAGCCGAACGCCCGCGACCAGGGCTTCGTCGTGCACCACATCGAAGACCAGCGCTCCAGCGCGGATCTCCTCGACCCAAAGCACGGCGGGGCGACGGCGAACCGCGCGGATCCGTGCGAACATCTCTTCAAGCGCGAACGGCTTGATGAGATAATCGTCTGCGCCCTCGTCTAGACCAGCGACACGGTCACGGACGTCTCCGCGCGCGCTCAGCACGATGATCGGGAGTCCCGGATGTTCGGTCTGCAATACGCGAACGAGCGACAGTCCATCACCATCGGGCAGCGTCCTGTCGAGCAATATCAGATCGTAAGAAATTGACCGAACCGCCTCATGCGTCATAGCCAAACGAGCGACATGGCCGACGACGAATAACTCGCGCTGCAACACATTGCGCAATGTCTCGGCAAGTTCGATCTCGTCTTCTACTATGAGGATCCGCACCGAGGCCCCTTCGGTCAATGAAACAGGATCTTCCCGACGCATCATAATGTACGTGAACAAGATTTTGCTTGCCCTGCATTGCGGCAACATTGCGGATGTTGAAGAAATAAGGCCGTTCGGTCCTCCTGACCGCGGTAGAGCGATCATCAACGGGATCGCGTGCCGTCAAAGACTCTCGGTATGCCGATAGCGTCGGTTGCCCAACCTTCAGCCTGCGACGACCGGCAAGGAAAGCGCCGATCCCCTGCGCGATGTCCGCGACATCGTTCGCAACGGCCGCAAGCCTGCGGCTACCGGGTTACGGCAACGCGTTCCGTGCGGTGGTTCGGTTACTCCGTTCCGCGGGTGATTGTCTCGTCCAGACTGGCGACCGGAATTCCCAGTTTCGTGATGACCATCCGGTTACGGGAACGCTGTCCGCCGGGCTGAAGGTACAGCCACTGTTGCGCGTGCATCCCGCCTTTCAGCCGGAACGACAGATGGAGTGCATTGCCGTGGGTGTCACCCGTGACCGGCCCGATTGCGCCTGTCAGCGTTCCGCCAAAGCGGCCGGGCGCGACCGGGCGCAAACGCCAAATGCGATGGACGACGGGGCGATCGCCCCGGCGCACGTCTTGCGTCAGGACGATCGTTCCGTCGGGCTGTACGACGCCATGCCCCGTCACCCGAACGGTTTGGCGCGCCTTCGTGATCACCTTCAGGCTGCCGACGCCGCGTGTATCGCCCGCAAAAAAAACCGTTGGGTCGAACGCGGGCGCGGACGCCCGCGCCCGTTGCAGATGCCCCGCTGGAACACAGGCCCCAAGCAGCAACGTTGCCGTGAGCAGGGGCGTTGTCCGCGGCATGACCTTACTGGACCGGCGCACTGGGGCGGCCGGCAGGTGCCAGCGCACGGCCGTTGTTGAGGTCTGCCCCGGTGTTGGGGTCGGTCGGGGTCGACTGGATCATCGCCCGCATCTGCCACTGATATTTGTCGATCGCATGCTGGACCTCCTGTAGCAGGTTGGACGTCGTCGGGTCCTTGTCCTCTGTTGCCTTGATTCCCTGCGCGATCTCGTCGCTCGTCACGCGATAATATTGTGCGAACCATTGGATGACCTGCGCATCATCGACGAAGCCACCCGGAAATTCGGGGATCCGGCTGGTGCGGACGATCGTGTTGGCGCGGCCGTCGGAGGATACGCCGATGCCTTGAAGCCGTTCGGCGATCTCGTCGGCATATTTGGCAACGCCCTCATAATGGTCCTGCAAGAGTTCGTGCAGTGGGTAGAACAACGTCCCCGAGACGTTCCAATGCGCCTGCTTGGTTTGGAGTTGAAGCTGCTGCAATTCGGTCAGCGTCTGTTGCAAAGCGCGCGTCGACGCACGCAAATCGTTGCCCTGCGGTCCGGAATGGATGCGGTCTGTGACACTATTGAGCGGGAAGGGGCCGTTCGGTTGCTGGGGCTGCGCCAGCGCGGGCGCCGCGGTCAGCAACGATGCGGCGATAATGAAGATGGAACGCACGAGAATTCCTTGGACTAGGGCAGACGGCAATCGCCGAAACCCGGACGCGATGCCTGCCGGTGGGGACTGGGAGCGTGAACGTGTATCCCCCGAACAGGTTGTCTAAATTCGCGTTCAGACAGCGGGCGCGGGACCGACCAGCGACGCCGTGCTACCGGTATCGGCGAAGCGCAGCGCGAACCCGTGAAGCTCGGCAATCGCCTTTACCAGACTGAGACCCAGCCCGGCGCCTTCGCAGTCATGCCGACCGCGGTAGAAGCGTTGCGTGACGAGCGCTCGCTCGCCGACCGGGACTCCGTCGCCCTCGTCGGCGACCGCAATCACGATGCTGCCGCGGTCCTTCCGCACGGTCACCGTCACGCGACCGCCGGGGGGCCCGAACTTCATCGCATTGTCGATCAAGTTGGACAGCGCTTCCATCAACAGGCTCGCATCGCCTTCGACAACGCCTTTGAACTCAACCACGCAAGTAAGCGTCATGCCCCGATCTTCCGCGGTCGGGAGATGGAGGTCGCACGCGTCCTGCGCCAGACGTCCGAGGTCGACCGCGGCGAAGCGGCTACGGCGGGCGTGATCCTCGAGCTCGCGGATCCGCAGCAGCGCGGCGACGATCCCGAGCAACTGGTCGATCTCGGCGAGCGACGCATCGGCGGTCGCCTTGCTCGACGGGTTGCCCGGATCGCGCAGCCCACGTTCGATCCGCGCGCGAAGTCGAGTCAACGGGGTGCGCAACTGATGCGCGATATCGTCGCCAACCCCGCGCATTTCGACCACAAGCGCCTCTATTCGGTCGAGCATGGTGTTGATATTCGCGCATAACAGACCAAAACTATCAGGGTTTTCCCCGACCGGAAGCCGTCGCTCAAGGTCGCCCGCGACGATCCGCTCGGTCAGTGCGCGGACCGCATCGACCTGTTGCGCCGCACGGCGCCCTGCGAAAAGCCCGATCCCGATTGCTAGCAGAACACCGGGAAGCAGCCCGAAAACAAGCGATTGTTCGATAACGCGCAACGCTTCCTGCGAATCGTCGAGATCGACCCCGGTGAGCAGGCGCGCGCCATCAGGCATCGCGCAGACCGCGATCCGCGCGACGTCACTATCCTTGCCAGGCAGCTCGGTCGGGCGCACCGCGGCCACGAACGACGCTGCCCCCACGACCGTCGCGGCAGGAAGCGCGGCAACATTGCCCGCGATCAGCGACCCGTCGCGTGCGAACAACGCGAGGAAACGGTTGCGATGGATGTCGCGAGTGAGCGCTTCACGCAGTTCGGATCGCCGCAGCGTTCCAGCAAGGTGCGCGAACGCACTGCAATCCTGCTGGAAGCTGCGTTCCGATTCCCGGCGGTGGGCGCCGGAGGCGAGCAACCAGAACAGCCCCGCCAGCACGAGCGACTGGGCAACGAGCAGGAACGCGATTGCGCCACCCCAGCGCCAGGTCGCGCGCGCCCGGGGGTCAGCCGAGGATTTCGAAGACATAGCCTTGCCCCCGAACATTGCGGATCAGTTGGGGTTCGCCTTCGGCATCGACCTTGCGCCGCAACCGTCCGATATGAACGTCGACGACGTTGCTATTGGGCTCGAAACTATACCCCCAAACGTCCTGCAGCAGCATCGAGCGGGTAATGATCCGCCCCGGACGCCGGACGAGATACTCAAGCAATTTCAGTTCCCGCGGAAGCAGGTCCAGCGCGCGGCCCGCGCGGGTCGCGGTCCCCTTCAAAAGGTCGAGGTCGAGCGGGCCGACGAACAGCCGTGTGTCGCGCGACTCGTTGGGGCGGCGCAGCAGCGCCTGCACCCGCGCGACGAGTTCGATCAGCGCGAACGGCTTGGGCAGGTAATCGTCGCCGCCTGCGCGCAAGCCCCGCACCCGATCATCGAGGCTGCCGAGCGCGCTTAGCACGAGCGCAGGTGTGCGGCGGCCTTCGCCGCGCAATTGCTGGATCAGGTCGAGACCCTCACCATCGGGAAGCTGTCGGTCCACGATCAGGAGATCCACGCCTTCACTCCGTGCCGCATGAAGCCCCTGCGCTACAAGCGCGCAATGCGTTACGTCATAGCCGCTTGCGGTGAGCTCGAGCGCAATCTCGCTCGCGGTGCCCGCGTCGTCCTCGATGAGCAGAATGTGCGTCACACATCCGCTTCGCCGGTTATGGATAGCACCGTCAACTGAATAGCAGTTCAGACTCTGAACTAGGATTTAGTCGACGGGGGCCGGGGCGGGTGCGTAACGCCGACCTGGAGTAATGGGATTACCAATGCGAAATTTGCTTATCTGCCTGGCCATCGTCGGGGTGCCCACCGCCAGTGCGGCGCAAGTGGCAGGTCAAACAACAGCAATGTCGCTCGACCGGCTGGTGCAGGACGTTGTCGCGAACAATCCGGAACGCCAATTCTACCAGCACCAGATCGAGACCGCAGGGGTCGAGCGCGCCGCCGCCGGGCGGTGGGCGGACCCCGAGGCGGTGGTCGAGTTCGGCCAGCGGAACGCGAACGATCGCACCACTGGGGCGCCGCTGGGGGACGGGACGACCTATGCGGTGTCGGTCGTCCAGCCAATCGAGTTCGGTGGTCGGATTGCTTTGCGGCGGGCGATCGCCGAACGACAGATCGAGCTTGCCAGAATGGGGCTGCAGCAGTTCGACGCAACACTGGCAGCCCGCGCGCGCACGCTTGGCTACGCGCTATTCGCCGCCGACGAGAAAGCGAACGTCGCGCGCACCGTTGCGGAGCGGATGCGCGGGCTCGCGCGGATCATCGTGGCGCGCGATCCCGCCGGTCCAGCGCCGCGACTGGAGGCGGCGTCGTTGCAGGCGGGTGCAATAAGCGCCGAACGCACCGCAGCGCTGGCGGACGCCGAGGCGAATTCGGCGCTGTACGAACTCAACCAGTTGCGCGGCGCCGCTTTTGCGGCGCGGATCCGGATCGTGCGTCCCGACATGAGCCTGCCCGCGCTCGGATCGAGCGAGCTGCTCGCGGAGCGGGCGAGCGCAAACAACTTCGAACTCAAGGCCTTGCGCGCGCAATTTGAGCAGCAGGGGCTGCGCGTCGATCTTGCTCGTAAGGCACGGGTTCCGGTCCTCGGCGTCGGGCCCTATTATGACCGCGCGCGCTCGGACATTCGCGAGACCAATTACGGTGTGCGCCTGTCGACGACGATCCCCTTGTGGAACCGTCAGGCCGGGGAGGTCGCGGTCGAGCAGGGACGGCAGGCGCAAGCGAACGCTACGCTGATCAATGCCGAACGACGCATCGCGCGCGACGTGTTCGACCAGGCGGCGCAATATGAGGCCAAACGTCAGGCGCTGACCAAATGGGACGGCGCGTCGACGCAGAGCTTTGCCAGCGCAGCGGAAGACGCGGACCGCAATTACCGGCTCGGCGCGATCCCGCTGACGACGTACATGCAGATGCAGCAATCCTATGTCGAGGCAACCAACGCCCTGCTTTCGACCCGGCGCGAGGCGCTCGAGTCGTTGTTGATGTTGCGCGCGCTCAACGGCGGCACCGCGCTCGTCCGATGATCGGCTGGCTGCTCGCCTTCGTCACGCGTAATCGGCTGGTCGTCGCAGCCGTCACGGCGGTGATCGCTGCGATCGGCATCTGGTCGTTTGCAACGCTGCGGATCGACGCGATCCCGGACATCACCGGCGTCCAGGTTCAGGTCAACACGATGGTTCCCTCGCTGGCCCCCGAGGAAATCGAGCGGCTTGCAACCTTGCCAATCGAACGCGCGATGGCGGGACAACCGGGGCTTAAAGAAACACGCGCGCTGACCAAGACCGGGCTGTCGCAGGTCACGCTCATCTATGAGGACGGCACCGACCAGATGCGCGCGCGGCAGCTCGTCACCGAGCGGTTGAACGCTGTCCGCGACCAATTGCCGCCGGGCGCCTCGCCGCAGCTCGCGCCGATCACGACCGGGCTGGGTGAGATCTATTATTACACGCTCGAATGGAAGCGCCCGCCGCCGGAGATGGACCCGCAGCGGCAGTTGATGGAGCTGTACGAGGCGCAGGAATACACCGTCCGCCCGATGTTGCGCGCGGTGACGGGGGTAGCCGACGTCAACACCAACGGCGGACTCGAGCAGCAGTTCGTCGTCGAGCCGGATCCGTTGCGGCTGACGATGCACGGCGTCACCGCTGCCGAACTCGCGGCTGCGGTCGGCAAAAATGTCGATAATGCGGGCGGCGGGATCATCGCGCGCGGGGCAGAGCGCTTTACGGTGCTGACCAACGGCCGCGTCAGGAATGCGACCGATATCGGCGCGATCCCGGTCAAGTTCGCAGGCGGCATCCTGCCGCTTCAGGTTCGCGATGTTGCCAATGTCGTCATCGGCGCGGCACCGCGCCAGGGAGCGGCCACGCAGAACGGACGCGAGACCGTCCTAGGCACGGTGATGATGCTGGTCGGCCAGAACAGCCGCGAGGTCGCATTGCGCGCGGAACAGGCGCTCCCCGATATCCGCGCGGCACTGCCCAGGGGCATGGTGATCGACCAGCAGTATAGCCGCGCCGAGCTGGTCGACCGCACCATCTCGACGGTCGAGCACAATCTCGGCGAGGGTGCACTGCTCGTTGCGCTGGTGCTGTTGTTCGTGATGGGCAACTGGCGTGCGGCGCTGATCGTGACGCTGGTCATCCCGCTCGCGTTCCTCGTCACGGTGACAGGGATGAACGCGATCGGCGTGTCGGGTAATCTGATGAGCCTTGGCGCGCTCGATTTTGGGCTGATCGTCGACGGGGCGATCGTCGTTGTCGAGAACAGCTTGCGGCTGCTTGCCGAGCGCCGCCGCGCCAAGGGAGAGGATCTGACTTCCGAAGAACGTCGCGCTACCGTGGCGGACGCGGCGCGGATGGTCGCGCGCCCTACGCTGTTCGGGATCGCGATCATCGCTTTGGTCTATGTCCCCGTCCTCAGCTTCGGCGGGGTCGAGGGCAAGCTGTTCCAGCCGATGGCGCAGGCGGTGATGCTCGCGATCGTCGCAGGGCTGGCGTGGACCTTCACGATCGTCCCCATGCTGTCCGCCTGGCTGTTGCGCGCGCCCGTGAGCGAGAAGGAAGACGGCCGGCACGCGGGGGTGATCGGCTACGCGGAGCGTGGCTATGCGCCGGTGCTCGAGCGCGCGATCGCGCATCCGTGGCTGCTCGTGATCGGGGCGGCCGCGCTTCTGGCAGTGACGTTTCGGGGTGTTCCGGACGCTCGGCTCGCAATTCACCCCGCAGCTCGACGAGGGCGCGATCACCGCGATGGTCTATCGCCCGGTCGGCATGTCGCTCGAACGCAGCCTTGCGATCGAGCGGGAAACCGAGCGCCAGATCAAGCGGCACTTCCCGCAGGTGACGCATACCTTCTCGCGCATCGGGACCAGCGAAGTCGCGACAGATCCGATGCCGCCCAACGAGAACGACCTCTACATATTTTACGCGCCCCAGAAGGACTGGCCGACCGGGAACGGCGCGCCGAGGAGCAAGGACGAGTTGGTCGAGGGAATTCGCAAAATCGGTGAGGAGGTCTATCGCGGCCAGACGTTCGAGTTCGCTCAGCCGATCGAGATGCGGTTCAACGAAATGCTCGAGGGCGTGCGCGCGGATGTTTCGGTCAAAATCTTCGGCGATGATTACGACGTGCTCGAACGCGCGGCGAAGCAGGCGAAAGCCATCCTCGAGAAGCAGGCGGGCACCGAAAGCGTCGAGTTCGAGACCGCGGGACGCCCGAAGAGCATCGTCGTCGAACTCGACCATGCTGCCTTGTTGCGGCTTGGGTTGAGCACTGCGGAGGTCAACGCGGCGATCACTGACGCGGTCGCGGGGTCGGAGGTCGGATTCATCCCGCACAATGAAGCGAGGCACGCAATCGTCGTGCGCATGGCCGAAGGTCTCCGCGCGAACCCGGCCGCGATCCTCGCACTGCCGCTGCGCGTCGGCGACTACGGCATGGTGCCGCTGTCCCGCGTCGCGCGGCTGCGGGAGACGCGAACGGTCGAGCCGATCCTGCACGACAGCGGCAACCGTCGTGCGGCGTTGATGGTCAATCTCAAGACCAGCGACCTCGCCGGCTACGTCGCGCGTGCGCGCGCCGCGGTCGACGGTCAGGTCGAGCTGCCGCCCGGCTACCGGATCGAATTCGGCGGCCAGTTCCACCAGTTGGAGGCTGCGCAGAAGCGCCTGTCGATCGTCGTCCCCGCCGCGCTGCTGCTAATCTTCCTGCTGGTCTACGCGGCGCTCGGCAGCATCAAGGAGGCGGTGATCGTCTATACCGGCATCCCGTTTGCGGTAACCGGGGGTGTGCTGGCGTTGTGGCTGCGCGGGATGCCGTTCTCGATCACGGCGGCCATCGGGTTCATCGCGCTGTCAGGAATCGCGATGCTCAACGGGCTGGTGCTGGTGGATCATATCAACAGTCTGCGCGATGGTCGCGACGGCGACGCGCTGCCGGTCGACGAGGCAGTTCGCCAAGGCGCACGCGACCGGTTGCGCCCGGTCCTTTCAACCGCGCTTGTTGCGGCGATCGGCTTCGTGCCGATGGCGATCGCTAGCGGTGCGGGCGCCGAAGTGCAGCGCCCCTTGGCGACGGTGGTGATCGGAGGAATCGTTACCTCGACCCTGCTGACACTCGTACTGTTGCCGAGCCTTTACCGCCTCGTCATGCGGAATCCTGTGTCGGCTGGAGCGATGGCAAATAGAGGATCGGTAGGCTCTCGATAGCGCTGCAACTCAAAACATGCGCGGGAGCACGTCGGCAGACCGGTCGCGGTCGAGGAAACGGTGTTTGAGCGCCCCCGCGACGTGCAACGCGATAAGGCCAAGCAGCGTGTAGGCGAGGGTGCTGTGAAGCCACTGGAAAACGCGGAACCGCGCATCGTTCTTGGGCAGCAATTCGGGCAAATGCATACCGAAGAAGAAGACACCGTCGCTCTCTGTGTAGCTGCTCGACATCGCATAGCCCATGAGAGGTACAACGATCAGCAGGAGGTACATCGTGCGGTGGACCATTTCTGAAAGCACGCGCTCGTGGCGGGGAAGGGCGGCTGGTGGATGCGGGAGCGTGGATTGAGAGCGGATCGCGAGCTGAACCAGAACGATCGCAACCACCAGCACTCCGAATGATTTATGCCACGGGTAAAAAACGGTAAACTTTACCGCCGCGGCATCGGGCAGGCCAGTCATCGTCCACCCAGCGGCGATCAGGCTTAGCACAAGTCCGGCGCGCACCCAGTGCAGAATGCGCAACGATCGCGGGTATCGGTTTGCCAACGTGTCGGACATTGTCATTCTCCCGCGGAGGTAAGCAGTCCGCCAGCCGAACGATAGCGCGGAAAGGCAATTGCGCAGGCGGTACAGACGTTCTCGACACGATGATACGACTATCCCCCGAAAGCGCGCGCAGTTGAACTAACGACCAACCGTCCTGCCCGATGCCGGCGGGAGGTCTTAGCAACGGGGTCGAACGCGAGACCGGGACCGTTATTAGGGATCAGGCAAGAGCCGGGCCGGTCAGGCCTGAAATAACAAGGCACAAAGCTGCATGCTCCAGTTGTGGCCCACCGATCGGCAGGCCGCCATCCAGCGCGAGCGTCGCCATTCCATGGACCGCGGACCAACACGCCAGCTTTGCCGCTTCGGGGTCAGCGGGAGAAAGCTCCAGAACCCGCCGTACCATCACCCCATAGGCATTCCCTTCGTCGGTCGGGGGGCCGGAATCCTGGCAGTCGAACATAAGACGAAATAATGCCGGCCGCGCACGGGCAAAGGCTAGGTAGGCTTCTCCCTGCGCAACGAGCGCAGAGCGCGCGTCCGGCTGTTCGTCAGCAGCCAGCAATGCACTCCGGAGATCCTCGAATCCGCGCATTGCCACAGCCGCGAGCAGAGCCGCTTTGTCGCGGAAGTGCCGGTACGGCGCCATCGCCGAAACACCTGCTTCGCGGGCGAGCGCTCGTAGACCGACATCCTCGCCCCGCTCCAGAGCGGCTAACGCGGCGGCGAGAAGCTGTGCTCGCAAATCGAAGTCATGGGCATCGGGCATGTTTACACCGTACACAATTAGTCTATGTTTACACCGTACACATCATGGAGTGATGGAATGCAAGTACCTGTGAACCGTCAGTCCGTGGACCTTTCAAACTATCCCGACATCGTCATGATCATGTTGGGCTTCAAACTGAAGGGATGGCGGGGCCTGCTGGCATTACGCCGGATCGGACCTGGGTTACGTCAAATCGCGCGTGATCGCCCGGAGGGTCTCTTGGCACACGAGGGCATGATGTTTAGCCCGATGCACATCGGGTTCCGCCAATATTGGCGCGATCTGGACACTCTTGAGCAGTTTACATGTAGCGAACCTCATTCGGCTTGGTGGCGGCAGATCCGCGAACTTTCGGCTCACGCGGGCTTCTGGCACGAGACGTACCACGCCAAGGGGGGTGTGGAGGCGCTTTACGTAGGCATGCCCCGACCTGTCGGCCTCCAACACTTCGCACCCGAACGGCGCCCGGTCGGGCCGTTCATGTCGGCCAGATCCCGTGTTCAGGGGGGTGTGCGATAAACCTCGAGCAGCGCCCGGAGACGGCCGAGGACCGAACAAGTTGGAACAGCATCGCTTCCAGCCTCTGCCCTAACATCCCGGATGAATTGCCTTGCTCCCGGGCAATTATCATATATTTCGGTGCAAACGATTGCGCTCGAAGCGATCGATGGGAGACGTTGCGATGAAGCTGGCTCAGGTGTTTCTCACCGGATTGATCGGCGTGGCTGCCACAACGCCTGCTATTGCCAAGGTGACGGCTCCCCAGGACGCACGCATATTCCGTCTCGACGGAGGTGGTGTAACGTATGCGCTTGGCGTCGATAAGAACGGATATCTACAGCCGCTCTATTGGGGTGCATCGCTGGCGCCCAAAGACCCCCTCGTTGCCACTGACCCGGTGAAAGTTGGTGATCCAGTGCTGGTAAAGGCGCCGGGCGAGCTCTCCGGCTTCGATCCTGCCGGCTCAGTGACGTTGCAGGAATATCCGGGTCAGGGCGAGGGATTGGTCAGCGATCCCGGCATCAAGGCCATCTTTGCGGACGGCAACCGCGATCTCGTTCTCAAATACAAGTCGCACCGCGTGCAGGGCGAAACGCTAACGATCGAGCTGGTGGACATCCGGCGTCCATTGTCCGTGACGTTACACTATACGATTGATCCCGAGACCGGAGTCCTGGCGCGATCGGCGTCGGTTCGTAACGGCGATCGGCGCGAGGTTCGGGTCGATCAAATCGCCTCAGCTGTGTTCACCCTGCCGGTTGGTGATGATTACCGACTGCACTACCTCACCGGTCGCCACGCAGCCGAATGGACAAAGAAAGACGTCGCAGTCACGCCGGCGCTCACGCTGCTGGAAAGCCGGCGTGGCTCCACCGGGCACGGCAACAATCCGTATTTCGCAATCGGTCGCGAAGGTGTCACCAGCGAGGACTCAGGGCCGGTCTGGTACGGCGCGCTGGCATGGTCTGGATCGTTCCGGATCAGTGTCGGTCAAGACAATCTCGGTCGTATCCGCATCATGGGCGGATATAACCCTTATGACTTTTCGTGGACGCTGAAGCCTGGGGAAGTCCTGGATACGCCTGTTTTCTATGCCGGCTATTCGAACGGCGGGATGGGCGGGGCATCGCGCACCTTTCACCGCTTTCAGAACGCGCATATCCTCCCGGGCGGCGAACGCGCCAAGCCACGCCCGGTGGTGTACAACAGTTGGGAAGCGACCGCCTTCGACGTCACCGAGGCCGGTCAGGAAGCCTTGGCCGAGAAGGCGGCCAAGATCGGGGTCGAACGGTTCATCGTCGACGACGGCTGGTTCGGTGCGCGGAACAGCGACAAGGCCGGGCTTGGGGACTGGACGGTCAACCGAACCAAATTTCCGAACGGGCTGAAGCCCCTGATCGACAAGGTGCAATCGCTCGGAATGGATTTCGGCTTGTGGGTCGAGCCGGAGATGGTGAACGTTGATAGCGACCTGTACCGCGCGCATCCCGATTGGGTCCTGAACTACCCGGATCGGCCACGCACCGAAGGCCGCAACCAGTTGGTGCTCAACCTCGCGCGCACCGACGTGCGCGATCACCTGCTCGCTGTGCTCGACAAGCTGGTAAGCGACAACACCATCGCGTTCCTGAAATGGGATTATAACCGTAACTGGACCGAAGCCGGATGGCCGGCGGTGCAAGTAAAGGATCAGCAGCGGGTCTACGTTGAGTACGTCCGGAACCTCTACTATATCCTGTCCGAACTGCGACGACGTCATCCCAAGCTGGAAATCGAGAGCTGCTCGGGCGGTGGTGGCCGCGTCGACCTTGGCATCCTCGGACTTTCCGACGAAGTATGGCCATCCGACAATACCGATCCGGCCGACCGTTTGATGATCCAAGACGGCTTTACACAGGCCTATCCCGTATCGGTGATGATGGCATGGGTGACTGACAGCCCCAACTGGGCGAACACCCGCGCGACGTCGCTCGATTATCGCTTCCTGTCGTCGATGCAGGGTGGATTGGGGATCGGTGCCAATCTGGACAAATGGCAGGCGGGGGACTTCACCACGGCCGCAAAATGGGTCGCGGCGTATAAGAGCATCCGCCAGACTGTGCAGCGCGGGCAACTTTATCGCATCGACCCACCAACAAAGGACAATGCGTCGTCAGCGACGATGTATGTGGGCCAGGACCGACGTCAGGGCGTGATGTTCCAAATGCTGCATTCGTCGATGTGGCGCGACAATCCGGTTGCCGAGCATCCGCAGGGGCTCGACCCTGCCCAGACCTATTCCGTCCGTGTGCTTGGCGGTGCGGCACTCCCGGAGGGCGTGCCTGCCCGCGCCAGCGGCGCCTACTGGATGGAACGCGGGCTCCGCGCCCCTTTAAAGGGTGATTTTGTGGGAACCGCTTTCGTGTTCGACGCCGTAAATTAGGGTCTCCCCGGGTCGTGGGGAGAGATAGCTTAGGCTGAGGCGGCGATTTCGCGCAACGCGCTTTCGAACGCCTCAGACGGCTGCCCTCCGGAGATCAGATAGCGATCGTTGATGATGACGGCAGGCACCGCGCTGATCCCGTGCGATTGCCAAAATTTCTCCGCAGTCCGGACGTCGTCTGCATATTCGTCCGATGCAAGGATCTCTGCCGCGCGCTTCGGGTCGAGGCCGACTTTCGCAGCGGCGGCGGTCAGCACCTCATGGTCGGACGGGTCCTGCTGGTCGGTGAAGTACGTGTCGAACAGCGCGCGCTTGAGCGCCGCCTGCTTACCCTCGATGTGCGCCCAATGCAGCAGCCGGTGCGCGTCGAAGGTGTTGTAGATGCGGCTCGTATCCGACATCCGCATCGCGAATCCGAGATCAGCAGCGCGCTCCCGGATCATCGCGCGACTGGCGGCCGATTGTTCGGGCGTGGACCCATATTTCTCGGCGATGTGTTCGGCGATGTTCTGACCATCCGCACCCATTTGCGGGTTTAGCTCGAACGGCTGGAAAGTGATCTCGGCGGTGATCAAGTCGCCGGTGCGGGCCAACGCCTCTTCAAGCCCGCGCAGACCAATGATGCACCAGGGACATGAAATATCGGATACGAAATCAATCTTCATGGGCTTCGACATGTGGCACCACTTCAGGTTGGAGTTGGCGATGCGACATAGGACCGCGCCGTGCCAAATGCACTATCGTCACACGCCGCAGTACGATTCAGGCCCGCGCCAAAACTCCAGAACGTGCTTGGGGCATCGCCTTGAGGAACAACTTCGCAGAGGTCGGGTACCAGTTTTCGAGCATAGGGTGACCGAACCGGAAGCGATGTTGTCGCTGACATGTGCTTCAATGGCGAAGCCCAATCGCGTCTATCATCGCCACCCTCGAAGCACTGGGCTGGTTTGGAACAACAAACGCCTGCACATTCATTTGAACGATACATCGTTCTTCGCAACTGCAAAAACTGGTTTTATGGAGGCTAAGTCGGTGCAGCCGGAACCAGCACTAGCTTACTTTTTCGTCTGTAAGGGTCCCGCCGCGGCAACGCCTGTTTCCGTCGCGTTATGAACTGGCTACAATCGATCGAGATCGCTCCTCGTCAAAGATGGGCACCGACAGGAGAGACCTGATGCGAAGAATGTCCACAACGGTTCTGTGCGTCGTGGCGTTGTCAACGGCACCCGCAGTAGCGCGAGAGGCAAGGTCCAACGCGATTTCGGCGTCGGAACGGGCGGAGGGGTGGCGACTGTTGTTCAACGGTCATGACCTCGACGGCTGGCGATCGTTCGATGGCAAGGCTCCCTCTCCGTCGTGGACGGTGCGTGACGGCGCACTTGAACTCACCGCGACGAGCGGGCGCATGAGCGGCGGAGATCTGGTGAGCGCCGACAGCTATGGCGCGTTCGAACTGACGCTGGACTGGAAGGTCGCGAAAGGCGGCAACAGCGGCGTTCTGTACCTCGCGCGCAACGTGCCCCAGACCCGGCAGATCTATGAAACCGGGCTGGAGATGCAGATCCTGGATGACGTCGGCCATCCCGACGGCAAGATTCCCTCGCATCACGCCGGAGCGCTATACGATCTGACGGTGCCGCCCCCCGGGATAGCGCGGCCCGTCGGCAACTGGAATCACGCTCGGTTGCTCGTCGAGCCCGGTCGTATCCGCCAATGGCTGAACGGGAAACCGACCGCCGACGTTTCCTACGGCGACGATGCCTGGCGTCAACGAGTGGCAGCGTCGAAATTTGCCAAGATGCCGTTCTTTGGAACGTTTCCCAGCGGCTTGATCGCACTGCAGGATCATGGCGAGCCAGTGGCGCTCCGCAACATCAAGCTCCGCGTTATCGGGCCAAGTGCGGTGGGGGCGAGGAAGTGAAACGGAACGCGAAATCCACGTCGGATCCGCA
Source organism: Sphingomonas sp. PvP055 (assembly GCF_040546365.1). Taxonomy (NCBI): domain Bacteria; kingdom Pseudomonadati; phylum Pseudomonadota; class Alphaproteobacteria; order Sphingomonadales; family Sphingomonadaceae; genus Sphingomonas; species Sphingomonas sp. PvP055. The sequence goes on along the minus strand of NZ_JBEPNS010000001.1, from coordinate 2,459,770 downwards.
GGCCGATGTTATCATCGTCGGATCAGGGGCGGCAGGTGGCATGGCGGCCTACACCCTGACCAAGGCCGGGCTACGGTGTATCCTGCTCGAGGCAGGGCGCGATTATGATCCCCAGGCCGAAGTGAACATGTTTGCCCCCGAGAGCGACGCGCCGTTGCGCGGTGCAGCCACGCCCGACAAGCCGTTCGGCTATTTCGATGCGACGGTCGGCGGCGGATGGCAGGTGGAGGGCGAGCCGTACACGTTGCGCGAGGGCTCCGATTTCCGTTGGTATCGCCCGCGCATGCTGGGCGGACGGACCAACCACTGGGGGCGGCACGTGCCCCGGCTTGGGCCGTATGACTTCAAACCGTTCTCGCGAGATGGCCTTGGGGTGGATTGGCCGATCGGTTATGATGACGTCGCGCCGTTCTACGATCGCATCGAACGCATGATCGGCGTCAACGGTGGCCCGCTGGGGCTGGAGAACCACCCGGATTCCCCAGCAGGATGCCTGATGCCGCCACCGCACCCGCGCATCCCGGAAATGCTCATCAAGGCCGCTGCCGAAGATCTTGGGATCCCGGTGCGCGCGGCCCACACCGCAGTGCTGACGCGCGACATGCCCGACGCGGTTGCGCCGCGCAGTGCCTGCCTCAACGCGACGCCGTGCACGCGCGGCTGCACGATCGGTGCGATGTTCCAGACGACCACGTCGTTGCTGCCGATGGCAAAGGCGACCGGGCGGCTCACGATCATCACCGACGCGATGGTGTCCCGCGTGACGATGGCGCGTCCCGATCGTGCTGGCGGGGTCGAATATGTCGATCGCAAGACCGGGATGCGGCATCAGGTAAAGGCGCGCACAGTGGTGCTGGCGGCGGGCACCGGCGAAACGACCCGCCTGCTGCTCAATTCGGGGAAGGGCGGGCGCGGCCTTGCCAATTCCTCCGGCGAGTTGGGCCGTAATTTGACCGATTCGACTGGCGCGTCCTTCCGCGCTTATATTCCGGCACTTGCCGATCGCCCGCGCTACAATGAAGAAGGGATTGGTGGGCAGCACATCTACATCCCCTTCTGGCTGTATCAGCAACAGAAGCGCGGCGAGCTCGACTTTGCCCGTGGGTATCATTTCGAGATCGGTGGCCGGTTCGGCATTCCGCCTGCAGAAGCCGTGCCGCGCGTCTGGGGGGCGGCACTGAAAAAGGCGGTCCGAAGCGCCTCGGGCGCGACGATCCAGTTGACGCTGCGCGGCGAAATGATCCCCAACAAGGACAGTTTCTGCGAGGTCGATCCGGTCGTGAAGGACCGGTTCGGTATCCCCGTGCTGCGGTTTGCCTTTCGCTGGACGCAAAATGAAGTGAACCAGGTAGCGCACGGCCGGCGAACCGCGCATGCCGTGTTCAAGCGGATGGGCGGTACGATCCTCGACCCCGATTTGCCGCCGGAAAAGATCATGACCGCGGGCGGCGAGATCATCCATGAACTGGGTACGGCCCGGATGGGGGCGGACAGGCAGTCGTCGGTGGTCGACAGTTATGGCCAGACTTGGGACGTCGACAATCTCATATTGATGGACGGCGCGGTCTTCGCGTCCGGCGCACACAAGAACCCTACGCTCACCATCCTCGCGCTGGCGTTGCGCGCGTCCGAGCGGCTGGCGCAGCGGTTGAAGTCGGGAGCTTTCGCATGACGTTGTCGCGCCGCACCACGATGCAATGGATGATGGCCGCCGCGGTGTTGCCGATGGCGCGCTGGTCGCCGCCCGCGATGGCCGCGGGCATGGTTGATGCCGCCGGGGCGGCGCCGCCGTTCGACGTCATCGTGGACTGGCCCGACACGCCGCCGCTCGCGCAGGCGATCGGCTATGGCCGTGACCCCGATCTGATGATGCCGAAGGTTCCATGGGCGCTGACCTTGAGCGTTGCGCAGCGCAGGACGGTCGACTTGCTCGGCGACCTGATCCTGCCCAAGGACACGGTATCGCCAGGGGCAGGGGCGCTCGGCGTCGGCGCGTTCATCGACGAATGGATCAGCGCACCCTATCCGGTCCAGCGCGTTGACCGCGAAAAGGTGATCGGCGGTCTGATATGGCTCGATGCGCAGAGCCGAGTGCTGCACGCGCAGGCCTTTGATGCGATCACGCCTGGGCAACGTGCCGGACTGCTCGACGCATTGAGCGTTGCGGTGCCGATCGCCAAGATGGCGGCTCCGGTGGCGTTCATGGACACGATGCGAAAGCTCTTCGTTCTCGGTTTCTACAGCCTGCCGGAAGGTAAGGTGGACATGGGGTATATCGGCGATCAACCGACCCCCGGCGCTTATCCCGGACCAACTCCCGAAGCCCTTTCGCACTATGCCCAAACCATGGACCGGATGGGACTGAAAATGTCGCAGGCGTAGCGATGCTGGCGTAGCCGTGATTATTCTGGATGTTTGCAGTAGGCAGACCCTGATTGTTCTCCGGTTCAGGCAAGCATACTGAATTGGCCGACCGACCGCCTCTTGCTTTGCTCAGCGGTAAGGTACTCAAGGCTCGATCGAACTGGGGAAGCCGGAAGGCGACGCGATGCTGCTCTCAGAACGAAACAGTAGAAGGTCGGATGTCGTCCCACTCTGAACATTGCTTATGCATCACGCTGGTCTCACGGCTTGGTTGCACGAAAATAGCAGGAGACAAGGTTTGTCGCGGTTCCGGTTGGTTATGCCGTCTCTCTTTGCGTTCGGCATCGCCGGCGCATCTTATGGTCAGCCCAGCTCGCCCGACGCTTCGCCAGCCAGGGTCGTCGTTCCCAAGGTTGAACGGGAAGGGGTGTGGCAGCCGGGTGCAGGTGGTACGCAAGTCCCGCTGTGGCCTGCGAATGTTGCCTTGGCGAAGCCGGATACGGGCGACCATCCCGAAGCTACCGGAAATGGCTCGCCACTTGTTGCAGGAAAAATGTGGCATTGGGCCAGCTATGTGACGCGGCCGACCATGACCGTCTACAAGCCTAAAGGGCGTAATACCGGAACGACGATGATGGTCTTACCCGGTGGCGGGTTCTACGCAGTTGCGACCGATCTCGAGGGAACTGAAATCTGCAACTGGGTCGTGCAGCAGGGCATGACCTGCGTACTGCTGAAGTATCGGACACCCCAGATCTGGGAAACAGAGGCAGGAAAGCCGCAGCAGCGACCAAAAGTCCTATTGGGTCTGGAAGACGCTCAGCGAGCGATGGGCCTGTTGCGGGAGCGCGCCTCTACATACGGGATCGATCCGCATAAGATTGGCGTGATCGGCTTTTCTGCAGGTGCCTATCTTGTAGCGAATATGAGCAACACGGAAGACCGCACTTACCCGGTAGCCGATCCAGCCGATCAGCAATCACCCCGGCCGGATTTCGCGATCGTCGCCTACACGGCGCGGATGCTCGATACCAGCAAGGGCAGGAACAGCCTTGAACTGAAACCGTGGGTGAAGATCAGCCCGAATGCACCGCCAACGCTCATCATTCATGCCATGGACGATCCGACGGACAATGTCCGTCAAGGGATGGCATATGCGCTGGCGCTGAACGACGCTGGCGTACCGGTTGATATGCGTCTCTATGCAAAAGGCGGTCACGCCTTCGGAATGCGTCCAACGCCCGATCCGATCACCAGGGAATGGCCGGGCGAGGTCAAGCAATGGCTTCAGAACCTAGGTATGCTTTGATGCCGATGGTCGCTTCTGCGTGAACCCGGAGCCGAAACCGTACGAAGTATTAGCTTTCTGAACGGACATTCCCTCTTCGGAAGTTTGCCGCGCTTTTGGACCGGCACGTACCCGCGGCATTGCGTTCGAAGAACAGGCGGTGTTTGACCGGTAGCGTTTGCGCTTGCCTGCCACTCACTAAGCGAGGGTCGATCGCCGGGTGCAATGCTTGAGTTCAGTTGGTCAGCACGCGCTGGAGAACTTGCAGCGCATGCACGCCATAGGGCGGAACTCGCCCGATAGATTCTGGCGAGATGATGCGAAGGGTATCTTCAAAGAATTCGACCGTTCCGTCCGCGGGTTGTTGCCCGGTGCCGTTGTTCTGCCGCCTTTCGTTTATGCTCCTGGCATCGGCAGATTGCTGACCCCCGAACGTCGGTGGGTCGGGTTCGCCTTTCGGACTGCCTGATTGGTCAGGGCGAATGGTACCGTACGTCCGATTGCCGGTACGCTGCGCCGGGGCGCTACGGCCGGTCCGGCTGACGATGTTCCTGTCTATCACCCTCGGGTTGCGCCTGTTCTCTGACCGAACGGCCGGACAAGATGGTCTCGAACCCAAATGCCCCCAATGCTGCCACTGCACAGACGAGGGCGGATCCAAAAAAGGCGAAGAGGATATAGCCCGTTCCAGCGTTGCGCAGCGCACCGAGAAAAAGGGTCAGCGCAGCGCAGCAAGTCAGCGCTCCCGCAAGGGTCGCCAGTAGGACAGCCACGTCGAGCGCAAGCGACCGCAGACGAAGACGGGCCAACTGCCGGGGATGACCTGAAGGATCGCTTGCAAGTCGATCGACGCGGTCGGCAATGCGACCCAATCTGGTCGTGAACACGTTGAGCAGCGAGGCGAGGCCCGTGAGCAGGAAGATCGGCGTCAGCGCGAGTTGAACGACATGCGCCGCGCCGGAGAGATCATTAGCTCCGAACATCAAGTCCCCATGCATGCGTAGATCCCGGTCTGCAAGCACTTGGACTTGAAAGGGTTAGAGGAGGGAAAGGGTCACGACCTGAGGCGTACGAAGCGCGGGTTGGTTCGGATATGCTATCGCCTCGCGCCCGTTAGGAGAAGGCATCCTCATTCCTGTGGCTGACAGCGTTCGGCCGCACCGGCAAGGGGGCTGACGGGACTAAAAGGAGAAGCGCCTTTACCCAACACTTTGCGGAATGATGTCGGTCGAATCTTGTGCTGCTGCGAGAGTAAGGGCGGCCGAATGCACGTCGCAAACGGATCCTTACGTTGGAAGAAAAGCCGGGCGCTGCTCAGGAGGGCTGCGGTGGCGACAACGCCCACCATCATTCGTGCCGGAATCGGCCTCGCGAGCATCAGCACGGGCATCATGATCCCGCATACCTCCTGGCACAGAGTATGACACCTCTAAAGCCTTTGGTTATGCTTTGGTATTTGTGTTTTGCGATTTTGATGATACCAGACCCACCAGTTGCAGAGCGTGATTGCACGCCGTCTGGATGAGGTTGCTATGATTGTACGAAACGTTGCGTCGCAGGCCGTATTGGCCGCTGTTTTTCTCCTGCATGCAGCACCTGTGGTCGCTCAAGAAACGCCCGAACAGGCAAAGACTGAGGCAGACGCCACAACGGCGGTCGTAGCAGCAGAACCCGATCCGCAAGCGGATGCAGCGATCGTGGTGACGGGATCGCGCATTCAGCGCCCGAACACGACCTCCGCCGCGCCTATCACGTCGGTGACCGCGCAGGACATCAAGGCGCAGGCGGCGATCAACGTCGAGGACGTGCTCAACCGGCTGCCGCAAGTCGCGCCGGACAGCCAGCAGACCTATAACGATTCGGATGGTCGCCAGCGGATTAAGCTGCGCAGCCTCGGGTTCGAACGCACGCTGGTGCTGATCGACGGCAAGCGCATCGGTACCCAGAACGGCCAAGACGTCGGGATCATCCCGCCGTCGCTGCTTGAGCGAGTCGACGTGCTGACCGGTGGTGCCTCGTCGGTTTACGGTTCCGATGCAGTCGCGGGTGTCGTCAACTTCGTCCTCAAGAAGGATTTTGAAGGGATCCAGCTCGACGGCAATTACAATTTCTACAACCACAACAACAAGGACACGGTGGTGTCGTCGCTGGCGCGCGGCGCCGGTTTCAGCAGCAAGCAGGGCCTGAGCAACGACGGTGGCCGTGCCGACGTGACGCTCACCGCGGGCAAGAAGTTCTTCGACGGCGCGCTGCGGCTCAACGGCTTCGTCAATTACAAGCACACCGACGCGATTCTGCTGTCGGATCGTTCGAACTCGGGTTGTTATCTGACACAAACGAGCCTGAACGCGCCCTTGTCGTGCGGGCTGACGCCAAGCAGCTCGACCAGCGGCCTGATCACGCCGCTTAGCGGCGCCAACGCCAACGCCCAATATGTGAACAACCCCAACGGCTCGCGGACCTTCGTTCCGTTCGGGCCGGGAGCGGGGAACGCGTCGAACTATTTCAGCAACTATGCCTACCAGCGCCCCTCCGAGCGCGTGAACGCTGGTGGTTTCGCCAGCCTCGACATCTCGCCCAACGCCGAACTCTACGCATCGGGCATCTGGTTCCGCGACAAGTCTTACAACAATTACCCGGCAATCGCTGGCGGCAACGTCCAAGTGAATTGCAACAACCCGTTCCTGTCGGCCAGCCAGTCCACCGCGATCTGCGGTGCTGCCGCCGGAACCGCGGCGACTGCACCGATCGATCTTCGCTACCGCCTGGGCGAAGGCAATGACCAGCCCGACGCGTATCTGAACACCGGCCTCCGCCTCACCGGCGGCGTGCGCGGCAAAGTCGGCGATGCGTGGACGTATGACGTCGGCGGCGTCTACGCCCGCAACCATCAGGATTACTCGCCGAGCTTCGTCGACCCGACGCGGTTGCAGAATGCGATCAACGTCGGCGGAACCCGCGCTGCACCGACCTGCGCGGCGACGGCCGACGCGGCGTGCGTTCCCTTCGACGCCTTCAGCGCGGGCAACAGCGATCCGGCGCTGATCGACTATCTTTATAATCAGGGCACGTCGGTAACCGTCGGCACGCTGTACGACGTTCAGGCCAACGTGACCGGCGACCTCGGGAAGTACGGCATCACGTCGCCGTTCGCCGAACAGGGTGTGGCGGTCGCATTGGGCGCGGAATATCGCAAGGATACGCTCAAATCGCGGGCGGACAGCGCGTATCGCGCCCGCCTCGGCGGGACCGACAGTTTCCTCAGCCAGGATGTCTGGGAAGGCAATATCGAAGTCCAGGCACCGCTGGTTCAGCACAAGCCGTTCGTCGAGCAACTGCAGGTCAACGGCGGCTATCGCCTGTCGAAGTACAGCAGCAATCCCAGCACCTTCAACACCTGGAAGGTCGAGGGCATCTACGCCCCGGTTCGCGACCTGACGTTCCGCGCCTCGTTCAACAAGGCACAGCGCGCACCGACGGTGGTCGAAATCCGCCAGGCGACTAATGTCGAGTTCGCGCGCGGCGGATCGGGCACGTTCAACGATTTCTGCGCACCGACCGTCACCAGCAACCCCAATGGCGGCGTGACGTACGGGTCGCCGATCGCATCGCGCGACGTCTGCCGCGCGACGGGCCTGTCGGACGCGCTGTACGGCAGCCCGACGCTGCTCTGTCCGGGGGATGCGTCGACCGGCGCAACCGGGTGCACCGTGCGCTCGGGCGGGTTCACCGCCGATCCCGAGACCGCCTACACCCAGACCTACGGCCTGATCATCAAGCCGCGCTTCGTGCCGGGGCTGTTCATCTCGGTCGATCGCTATCGGATCAAGATCAACAACTCGCTCGGCTATAACGACTACAGCTATTACACCGATGGATGCCAGCGTTCGAACGGCGATGCGTTCTTCTGTCAGGGTATCGTGCGCAACCCGGGCACGGGTACGCTCTATTCGTCGGCAGCGAGCAACCCGACCACGGGCTTCATTCGCCAGGGAACGACCAACTTCTACACGTCGATCGCGCGCGGCTATGATTTCCAGACGCAATACACGCTCAACCTCGACAAGCTCGGCAAGATCGACTGGAACTTCAACGGCTCGCTGACGACCTTCGCGGGTGGCCAGGATTCACCGGTGCAGCCGTCGCGCAATTGTGCGGGCTATTATGGGAATGGTTGCGGCCAGTTGATCCCGAAGTGGTCGCACGGCCTGCGCGCAACCTACACCACGATGAGCAAGGTGTTCAGCGCCTCGGCTAACTGGCGTTATGTCGGTTCGCTGACCAATGCCGACAATTCGGGCGATCCCGCGATCGGCGGCACGCCGGAGCGCGCGCGGACGGGGTATTTCCGGGTCGCCCCTCAGAACTATTTCGATCTGGCGCTCAATTTTGCGGTCAACAAGGCGTTCTCGCTGCGGTTGATTGCGAACAATCTGCTGGATCGGAGCGCGCCGATCGTTCCGGACTCGTACAACGTCGCCCTTGCGCGAACCAACACCATTCCGCAGCGGTATGACTCATTGGGCCGCAACTTGTCGGTCGGTGCGACTGTGCGGTTCTGATATAGCTCTCAGAGCGTTCATACCCTCTCTCCATCATTGATTGCGGCACGCACGGAGGTGCGTGCCGCAATTGAGCGATGATTGAACGGAATTACTCGACCAATCAGTAGGCCAACAAACTCGCTCTGATCTGCATGACACGAGCCGCGAAAGCTTGGAACGCGATGCGGCAAGCAGCATCGCCGAACGGTTACAAAGCGAGGCGGCGTCGTCGTTACGGGGTGCGGTACGAATGCTTGAACAGCCGCTCTTCGTTTCCTCGCCGTCGCCCGCTCCATGCCGCCCGTTATCGGGCGGTGAGATAACGGCATTTGCACGTCAAGCCGGCCCCGAACTTGAACGTTCGATAAAAGTATACGGCACCTGAACCGATCGCGCGGGTCGGTCGCAAGCCTGTTGGTACGACGGATCGGCCAGGATATCGATGGCGACACTGGCGAGAACGCCATTGGGTTGGTGAATGGTCGTCAGCTGAGGCCACGCCATGCGAGATATGGGTGCATCGTCGAAGCCGACGACGGACAGGGCCCCAGGTACGGCAATATTCCTGCTTGCGGCGCTGACCAAAACTCCCAAAGCCATCTCGTCGTTGGCGGCAAACACAGCGCTGGGACGGTCGTCTGTCGACAGAATTGCGTCTCCTGCCGCCATGCCGGATCGGAAGCTGAAGTCACCGCCCCGAATCCAGGCATCTCGGATGCCAATCCCTGCGCAACGCATCGCGTCGCTGAACCCAGCCAGCCTCTTGCCGGCCGCATCGTGCGAAACAATCCCTTGAACGAAAGCAATGTCGCGGTGTCCCAACGCGATAAGATGATCAGTCATATCGCGGGCGGCTTGATAGTCGTCGATGTAAATCACCGCGGCAGATGAATCGTTTGGCGACGAATTCAATTTCACGACCGGGATGCCGCGGTGATCAAGCAGGTCGGCGAGATCGGGCCAATCGCAGATTGGCGGGGTGAGAATAACCCCTGCGAGCTGCAAGGCCTGCACCGTTTTCGACACCTGGTCGAGCGCCCCGGATGCGCCGCGGTCAACTCGTTCGACAACAAGATGGTATCCGTGATGACGGCAGCGGACCATCGCTCCAAGCTGGACGTCTGCGGCGTATCCCGATGCCGGATCGTCAAAAAACAACCCAATGAGGTAGGATCGAGAACTCGACAGGCTGCGGGCGTAGGCGTTCGGGCGGTAGTCCAGTTCGGCGACGACCCGTAGGACGTGATTTCGTACCGCTGGCCTGACATGCGCCTCTGCATTCATTACCCGCGAAACGGTCTTTGGCGACACACCTGCGGCGCGAGCGACATCCTTGATGGTTACCGGCGGCATCATCCCGCTATAAAGTCCATGTTCGATGCCGCCACCATGCGAACCCTGCGATGACGATGTAGCAGGCGCCTGGAAGACCGAACGCAATCTTCAACCCGACCATGTCCGCAACAACGCCGGTCAGCAACGGGATGATGGCGCCGCCCACGACAACCATGCACAACAACATTGAGGCATAGGTCGCGGTGGAATGATCGTCAGGCAGCGCAAGCGCGAAGATCGTCGGATACATGATCGCATTGCACAGCCCGACCGCAAGCAATGCCGAAGCCGCCACCGGACCTTGCAACCCGATTGCCATCCCCACGAGCGCAATGGCGGTGATCGCGCAGCCGAGCAGCATCGTCGGTGCGCTATACCGAGCGAGGTAGCGGGCGCCTACCAGTCGCCCGGCCAGCGCACCAGCCCAGTACAGACCTACGAGTTGCCCTGCCGCCACCGGAGAGATGCCCAGAGTTTCGGGCATCGCCAAATACTCTACGAGGAGTGTGCCGATCGTGACTTCGGCGCCGACATAGGCGAACATCGCGCCTGCACCCGCCAGCAGCCGCCGGTTCAACAGCACGCCGACAATGCCCGAGAGCGGCACCTGGCGCGGCGTCGATGACGGGAGCAGCAAATCGCGTCGGTAGATGAAGGCTGATGCAAGCGCAGATGCGACCAGCGCAACGGCAAGGAACGGGAAAACGACCCGTACATGATTTGTCAGGTCACCGGTTCGTGGCCGACCAGTCCCGAGCAGCAGTGTGGATCCTGCCAACGACGCAAGCACGGTGCCGAGCGAGTTGAAGCCTTGCAGGAAGGTCAGTCGCGAAACGGCGCGGCGTGTCGGTTCGACCACCGGGACGACGATGTTGGCGGCGATCTGCAGGAAGGTGACTCCGCTGGCGAGCGCGAGGAGTGCGAGTAGGACCACCATGTATCCGAACGACCCAAGCGAGGCGGCCAGCAGGCCGCAACCGAGCGCGATGACAACCAGCCCCGCCGCGATGCTTCGCATGTAGCCAAACTTAACCACCAGCGCGGTGATCGGTACGGCGAAGAGGAGATAGCTAGAATGGAACGCGAACTGCACCAGCAGTGCACGCGTATGATTCAGTCCTTCGATCATCCGTAACCGGGGTACAAGCAGTCCGACCAGCGAGTTGAGGAAGCCTCCCAGAAAATACACGCCGATACAAAGCCGAAACAGCAGTGTCGCGCGGTGTTCGCTGGTCTCGGGCGCAAGGGTTGTGCTGTTGGTCACGCCTCATCCTATCAAGGCGCCGATGCCGCGCAACGTACGACAATGGCATCGCACGACACATTGATATCGATGTCGGAGGGAGTGATCACGCCGCCAAGCCGCTCGGGAAGATGCGGCATGGGAAGACTTCTACGAGGAGTACGCGATCCTTGCGGATCGCCTGCCCGCTGTTGAGCGTCGCGCCGATGGCGCTCTTGGCGCAAACGCTGCCGGGGGAGGGGCCTGCACAGCCGTCGGCATCAGAGAGAGCGGGCGGAACGGATGCGCGGAGGTTTGAGACCTGGCGCGACACCACAATTACCGCGGCGGACCGGGTCGATGCTCTCGTAAAGGCGATGACCAAGACCGAAAGGCTGAAATACGTTCACGGCATATTTCCCCGATAGCGAAGAACCTAACGCCTGATATGTTTCCGCCCGTTGGTTACGAGCCCGGCGTCCCTCGTCTGGGCATACCGACGTTGACGATCACTGCCGCTCGACGCGCATTGCCACAATGGGAAGCCGCTGGCTGGCGTCTCAAGGCGGCACCTATGCCGTCAAGCTCGCGACGGATGCCCAGACGGCGATCGTAGTAGGCACGGTCAGGCTGACTGAACAACGCCTGGCGTCGGTCCGTGCTGCTTTTGACACACCTTGAAACAAATACGCACGACACGGACGGCGATGTTGCGGACTGATTGACATCGATGTCGGGCGAAAGCACGGTGGAATTACGCGGGGTTACACCGCCAGGTTCATACACCGGCAGGGACATGCCGGTCAGGGAGGATGAGTATGAGGGGATCTATTTCGTCGGCGTTCGCGCGCTCGACGTCACTATTCGCGCTGGTTGCTGGGTTGACGATGCCAGCCGTCGCGAATGCGCAGGCAGCGCCAAGTCCGACACCGCTGGTTCAGGCACAACAGGGTACCCCACAAGCCGATACGTCGCCAGGCGCTCCGCAGATCGAGACCGGCGCGACCGCCACCAACGCGATGCCGGACCAGACTCCAAGCGACGATATCGTCGTGACTGGCGTTCGCGCATCGCTCGAGCGGTCGATCGCGATCAAGCGCGATTCGTTCGGTGTCGTTGACGCGATCAGCGCGGAGGACATCGGCAAGTTCGCCAACACCAATCTGGCGGAATCGCTGCAACGCATCACGGGCGTGTCGATCGATCGTCGTAACGGCGAAGGTTCAACCGTTACGGTCCGCGGCTTTGGCGCTCAGTACAATCTTGTTACGCTCAACGGCCGTCAGCTTGCGACGTCGAACATCGTTGCAGTGGGCGGAGACCAAGGCGGCGATGGTGCTGGTGGCTTCGGTCGGTCGTTTGACTTTTCCAACCTCGCTTCCGAAGGCGTCAAGACGTTGGAGGTCTACAAGACCGGCCGCGCCGCGATCCCCTCGGGTGGCATCGGAGCGGCCGTGAACGTCGTCAGCCGTCGTCCGCTCGACTCCAGGGACACGGGCCTGCTCGGCTCGCTAGGCGTCAAGGGCGCATACGACAACAGCTCGTCAGACTGTTTCGACTGCGGCGCGCGAGTAACGCCCGAGGTTTCCGGTACTGCGAGCTGGAGCGATCCTAATCAGCGCTTCGGCGTTTCGCTGTTCGGAAGCTACCAGAAGCGCAACTTCAGCTTCTCCAGCGTCGCGCCCGACAACTGGAACATCCGGTCGCTCACCGACTTCCTGAATCCTGGCAACGGGTTCGTCAACGGTCAGACAGTAATCAACAACCGTCCGACCAACGGCAACGTTCTGGTCTCGGTGCCCAATGACTCCCGCTATCACTTTTCTGAGGCGAGCCGCGAGCGCATCAACGGATCTGGCGTTCTGCAATTCCGCCCGACCGACACGCTGACCCTTACGGCAGACGGCCTCTACGCTCAGCTGCGTCAATCCGAACGTCGATCGACCCAGTCCAACTGGTTCAATCGCCCGTTCGGCGTGGTCACGTTCGACGACGCCAGCAACGGCATTGCGACGACGAGCTTTCTTTCGGAAACCATCAACGGCGTGAAGGACGAAGCGTTTGAGCAAGCGTATCGCGCACAGAAGAACAAGCTGTACGATTTTGGGGGCAACATCGAGTGGAAGCCGACTGAACGCTTCACTCTGGCGATCGATGGCCACATCGGTCGGGCGGATAGTTCTCCCGACAACCCCAATGGTCAGACGTCGACCACTGTCGCGTTCAATGCGCCGGTCGTTGCCGCGCATTCGCTAACGCTCGGAAAGGATGGTTTCCCGCAACAGACGATCGCCATCAACGACGGCTCGACCAGCACGACGCCGACCGGCCAGGCTTTTATCAAGGGCAACGGCAACGGCGTGATCGATCTTGGGGATCTGTCGAGCGCGGTGCAACGTCAGTTCGCGTCCAATCAGACGCAGCGGGTTAAAGAACTGCGCGCAGATGCGGGTTGGGTGTTGAACGATCAACTCCGCGTCGATGCCGGCGTCGATTACCGCACCACGGACACGCGGCAGACGCAATACAATACTCGCCAGGTCCTGGGTGACTGGGGCAATTCGCTGCCGCCCGACGTTGCACGGCTCGCCCCCGGTCAGGTGTTTCAGTTCTGCAACGTATGCAAGTTCGAACACAACGATGGAAAACCGGACGCCAACACGTTGGTCGCGTTCCGCACACAGGATGCCACAAAGCTCTACAATACGCTGTACGACTATTATCTTGGCGTGACGAACGACGGCGTGAACCACGCCAACAACATCGACGCGAATGACGACAACCGCGTCCGCGAGAATGTCTGGTCGGGCTATGTCCAAGGGGCGTGGAACGGCAAGCTTTTCGATCATAACGCGCAATTGGTCGCCGGCGTACGGTACGAGAATACCAAAGTGCGGGCGGTTTCGCTTCAGCCGGTACCCACTGCAATCGTGTGGACTGCGGACAACGACTTTTTCGTGGCAAACACGTCCGATCGCCAGACATTGTCTTCGCGTGGCGGCTACAGCAACTGGCTTCCGTCGGTGGATGCCAAGTTCGAGGTCATCCGTAACCTCTTCGCACGGGCTTCGTACAGCAAGACGATCTCACGGGCTGGTTATGGCGACTTATTTGCCTCGACCAACGTTGGCAGTCCGGGCCGTCCGACGGCGATCGGTGGCATAGCGACAGGCACCGCGCATAATACCGATCTCGACCCACTGTCATCGGACAACATTGACATCTCGTTCGAATGGTATCCGAGAAAAGACGTTTTCCTGTCTGCTGGCTTCTTCAACAAGCAGGTCCATAACTTCATCGGCCAGACGGTCGTCAACCGTAACCTGTTTGGCCTGCGCGATCCCACCTCCGGTACCGCCGGAACGCGGTCCGGTACTGCGCGCCAGCAGTTGGCGGGCACGTTCAATGCTGACATTACTGACGTAAATCTGTTTACCTACACCGCATTGCTGCAGCAGAATGCGGGCAACGTGGCGACGACGAACGCTCAGTTTGCGGCCAATTACAACACGCAGAGTCGTGCGTTGAACCAGGGGTTCGTAGATCAGGTCTTGGGTCAGTACGATGTCACCGCCAACGGACAGGATCCACTGTTCAATTTCGCGGTGAATACGCCGATCAACAATCAGGATGCGCATATCTATGGCTTCGAACTTGCCGGGCAGTATTTCCTTGGAAACACTGGCTTCGGCGTGGCAGCCAGCTACACGCTGGTTCGCGGGAATATCGGTATCGACGTTGCCGCAGATCCGAGCGTCAACACCTTTGCGTTGGTAGGCCTCTCAGATACTGCCAATGCGACCCTGATCTACGACAAGCGTGGCATCTCGGCGCGGCTGTCGTACAACTGGCGCGACAAGTTCCTGAGCGGTATCAACCGCGGCGGCGATCGCAATCCGGTGTTCACCGCGCCTTATGGGCAGCTCGATCTGTCGGTGAACTTTGATCTCACGCCGCGTCTGGCACTTGGGTTCGAGGCGATCAATCTTACCGAGGAGGGAGTGCGGTCGTACGGTCGTGACGAGAGCAACATCTGGTACCTGGCGGAAGGGTCCGCGAGATACCTAGTTGGGGCCCGATACCGCTTTTAACGAACCATCGGGAAGGCCGCTGACCCCAGCGGCCTTCTCGTCTAGGATGATTTCATGACGTCTCCGGTCTTGCTCAACAACGTCGACCACCGGGACCTGCGTGTCGCAGTCGGACATCACGCGCGCTACGGCGACGCGATCAACCAGACGCGGGTCTTTCCGGCTGAGTTTGAGGAACTGCAGCGCGACTATGCGATCCTGATACGGAGAGATGACGACGGTTCTCTTTTCGCCACAGTCCTGTTGGGCCTCGATCCTGATGAGAACCTGTTTCTCGACGGTGAACGGTGGGATGCGCGGTACGTGCCCGCGGCTCGGGCGCGTGGACCCTTTTCGATTGGCGTGTCGTCCGATGGCGAACCCATGATCCACGTCGATCTGGACCATCCCCGCGTCGGCACTACTGGAGAGCGGGTTTTCCGTGACCTCGGCGGGAACGGCCCGTTGCTCGATTACGTCTCGGCGATGTTACAAAGGATCTATGTCGGTCTGGAAACCGAAAAACGGATGTTCGAAGCGTTCGCTGCCGCTGACTTGCTTGAACCCGCCACACTGCAACTCGATCTTGCTGATGGGCGCCGCTATGACATTCCCGATCGCTTCACCGTCGATGCAGGGCGATTGGCTGCGCTTGACGGCGAAACTTTGGCACGGCTTCACCGGGACGACTTCTTGCGTCCTGCGCTTTGGATCGCCTCGTCGCTCGGCAACCTCCGCCACCTGATCGATCGGAAGCTTCGAAAGGAGGCCCATGGCTGAGCGCCTGCGGGTATCGCGACGGGTGCGGGAGATCGAGGGCACCGGCGTCCTCGATTTAGAATCGTTATTAGCACTCGACGAACCTGTGATCCTGCGCGGGCTTGCCGCCGATTGGCCGCTAGTTCAGGCCGGACGTGCGTCGCCTCAAGAAGCCGCCGCCTATCTTCGTCGGTTCGACACGGGCCGCCCAGTTACAGGATATGTCGGCGATCCTGCGATCAAGGGGCGCTTCCATTATGACGAGACCGCGACGTCCTTGAATTTCGCCGCGAAGCGGATCTCGCTGGGCGACTTTCTTAATCTTCTGCTTGGCCAACTGGGCGACGTCGCGGGGCCGGCCTATTATCTCGGCTCCACCGATCTCGACGACTATCTTCCCGGTTTTCGCGCTGAGAACGATCTGCTGCCACACGGCCCGGTCTTCAATCACCACCCGCCGCTCGCCAGCATCTGGATCGGAAACCGCACGATCGCGTCTGCGCATCACGACATGTCGAACAATGCTGCGGTCTGTGCGGTTGGACGGCGGCGATTTACGCTGTTCCCGCCGGATCAAGTCGCGAACCTGTATCCCGGTCCGCTTGCCCCCACGCCCGGCGGGCAGGTGGTCAGCATGATTGATTTCACCGCACCTGATCTAACAGCCTATCCCCGCTTCGCCGCCGCACTTGCCGCCGGATCGGTGGCAGAACTCGAGGCTGGGGACGTCATCGTTTACCCGGCGTTGTGGTGGCATCATGTCGAGGCGTTGAACGACTTCAATGTGCTGGTGAACTATTGGTGGAATCCGGTACCCACATTCATGGATACGCCTATGGATACGGTGCTGCATGCATTCCTCAGCCTGCGTGACCGGCCCGCGCAAGAGAAACGCGCATGGCGGGCGATGTTCGACTATTATGTATTCGGTGACGCTGAGGCAGTCGCAGCGCATTTGCCCGTGCCCGCGCGCGGACCGCTCGCACCGCTCGATGAGGCTGGCGCACGTCAGTTGCGCGCCTATCTGCTAAACCGGCTTAACCGATGACGGCACCCATGGAAGCACCGCGTACCCGCGTCGTCGTCGCTGGTGGTGGTACCGCCGGCTGGATCGCTGCTGCGGCGATCGTCCGCCAGCTCGGGCCGCTGGTCGACGTCACGGTTGTCGAATCGGACGAGATTGGCACCGTCGGCGTCGGCGAGTCCACCATTCCGACCGCGCGCAGTTTCCATGCTTTCCTCGGCATCGACGAAGCCGCGTTCATGCGTGCCACGCAGGCGACCTTCAAACTCGGCATCGCGTTCGAGAACTGGCGCAAGATCGGTGACAGCTATTTTCATCCATTCGGAAGCGTCGGTCGGTCGGTGGCGATCGCCGACTTTCAGCATTTCTGGCTCGCGGCACGTGAACGTGGGTTCGGTGGCGCATACGGCGACTACTCGCTCGAACAGCAGGCGGCCGGCGCCGGCCTTTTCGGACACGATGAACACCATTCGCTGGCCTACGCATATCACCTGGATGCGACCGCCTACGCGCGGTTCCTTCGGACGTTGGCAGAGCCTTGGGGCGTGCGGCGCGTTGAGGGACGCATCGAGCAGGTCCAGCGCGATGGTCAAGGCGGAGATATCGTAGCGCTTGTCCTGGCATCGGGTGAACAGATCGCGGGTGATTTATTCATCGACTGCACCGGCTTCCGCGCGCTTCTGAGCGAAGCCACGCTTGAGACCGGGTTCGAGGATTGGTCAGAATGGCTCACAACCGACCGGGCGCTTGCTGTGCAGACGGAGGCAGTCAGTCCGCCGGTACCGTACACCCGCGCGATCGCGCATGCCGCCGGTTGGCGCTGGCAAATTCCGCTTCAGACGCGGACTGGTAACGGCCTTGTCTATTCTAGCCGGCACATGAGTGACGATGAGGCGCACGTTACGTTGATCGGTTCTCTGAATAGCCGCCCGCTGTTCGAGCCGCGACAACTGCGGTTTCGTTCAGGCATGCGACGGCAGGCCTGGAACCGGAACTGTATCGCGCTGGGTCTTGCGGCAGGGTTCATCGAGCCGCTCGAGTCGACCAGCATCCATCTGATCATGAATGCGGTGATCCGTCTGATTCAGTTGTTCCCATTTCGGGGGGACGATCACGTTGCACTGGCCTCACGCTTCAACACTCAATCCAGGCACGAGTGGGAGCATGTACGCGACTTCATCATTCTCCATTACCACGTCACGGAACGTACCGACTCCCCGTTCTGGCGTGACTGCGCGAGCATGCCAATTCCTGATAGCCTTGCTGAACGCCTTTCTCTTTTTGCCGCGACGGCCGGCGCTTGGCAGGGACAGGACGATCTGTTCAGAATCGATTCCTGGGTTTCGGTCATGCTCGGACAAGGCATCGTACCGCGTGCACATCATCGCATTGCCAGTATGATAAAGGGGTCAGATCTGGAAACATCGTTTGCAGACCTTTCCAGAGGAATATCAAGGACGGTACGCACGCTACCGCGTCATTGTGACTTTCTTGCGCAATATTGCCCAGCTGACGGCTGATGCTTTGGCCAGTGGTTCCGTTCAGCCGCTCAGCTTACAGCCTGAACTCTCGACGATGTGCGGGAGCTAACCGCTCTGAAGTAGTCTCAAGATCCGCGGGGCGTTCAACCTCAGCTGACCGCAGACGGCAGTCGGCTGAGGTCGGGTTTTCAGAACTAGGAAATGGGAACGCCACCGGTGACCGCTACGACATTGCCGGACATGTAACTCCCTTCCGTCGATGCTAGCATCACGTAAGCGGGCGCGAGTTCGCCCGGTTGTCCGGCGCGTCCAAGCGGCGTGTTCTGGCCGAGTGTCTCCAATTCCTCCGAGGACTTCGCGATCGGCTGGATAGGCGTCCAGATCGGGCCGGGCGCAACCGCGTTCACGCGAATGCCGTCCCCAGATAGCAGGTTGGACAGGCCTACCGTCAGGCTCGAGATGGCGCCCTTGGTCGCCGCATAAACGATCATGTTCTTACCCGCGACCTTGGCCTGTTCGCTGGTCGTGTTGATGATCGCCGAACCCGGCTTCAAGTGCGGTGCGGCCGCCTTGGCCAGACGGATCATGGCAAAGACGTTGGCGGAGAAAGCGGCCTGCATCTCGTCGTCGTCGATGCTATCCAGCCCCTCGTTCATGGTTTGCGCGGCGGCATTGTTGACCAGGATGTTGAGGCCGCCGAGTTCCGCGACCGTCCGTTCGACAAGCTTTACGCAGTGATCTCTGTCGCGGATGTCGCCCGGCAACAGAATGCACCGCTGGCCTGCCTTCTCGACCCACGTTTGCGTCTCTTTGGCATCGGCTTGCTCTTCGGAAAGGTAGGAAATGGCGACGTTTGCACCTTCACGCGCATACGCAATCGCCACTGCGCGACCGATACCGGAATCACCGCCGGTTATGAGTGCCACCTGGCCTTCAAGCAGTCCCTTACCGACATAGCTATCCTCGCCATGGTCCGGTTTGGTACGCATCTCAGTCGTCAGACCGGGGCTCGGCTGTTGCGGCTCGTCGGGAAAACTCGTCGGCTGGCTGGTGCGGGGATCTTCAATCATATCGGCTCCTGCTGATGGGGTATGCAGCAAACGACCCACGAGGAATAACGTGCCCGGGGACACTGATCACGAGCGCGCATCAGGCCGTCGACGGGCAAAAATGAATGGGCGTCGAAGGTTAAAGGGGAAGGGGGAATGAATGCCGCAAGACGCGCGGAGTGTTGGCGAGATCGCATGATCAGACGCATGGCTGGCGCTCTACGAGGGTACCGCTCGGTTTGACCTATGGGTCGCCGTTGGTCGGGGGCGGTGGCGTCAGGCGTCGGAGCATCTTTCTCCCCTTGCAGAACGGATAGGGTTTGATCCTCTTGCGTTGGGATCTTCCCTACTTTGTTGTTCGTGCAGGCCGACCGGCCCTGCGTCTAGCCATCATCCGCCCGGAGTGAGCATGCCCGAAACGATCGTTTTCTCTGGTGATAGCGCCGGCATCGGGTCTGCTACCGAACAGCATTTTGCAAACGCCGTTTGGAAGGGCGAGATCGTCGCGCGGGGCGTTGCCCAAGACCCGGCGGTCGTCGCGGCTCCGCGTAGCAGCGAAGCGGAACCGGATGATCACGCTGCCGCGGCGTCGAGCCTCCTGTCGGGGTCACAGGCGTGACGGGCCTTCTCGCAGGCTTGCTCTCGCGCGCCACTCAGCCCGCTGCAAGTGGAACCAGAACCGACGGCTATCTCGCGTTGGAGGATTATGGCGCGCTGGGCGACGGTCGCTCGGTTGCCTTGTCGGGTGCCGATGGTTCGATCGATTGGTGGTGCGTTCCGAATCTCGATTCCCCACCGCTGTTCGATCGTCTGCTCGATCCGGAAGAAGGCGGTCGCTTCAGCGTGACGCCAACCGAACCCTTCGAGGTCGAGCGGCAGTATCGGCCAGACAGCAACGTTCTCGAGACTATCTTCAAGACCGCCGAAGGGCAGGCCAAGGTCACGGAGTCGATGAACAGCGGCACGGCTGGCCGCTTGCCCTGGGCGGAACTGGCGCGGCGGGTAGAAGGGCTTGAGGGCACCGTCGCGTTCGCGGTGGAAATGCGGCCCGGTCGCCGGGCAAACGGGGCTAGCCCGTATCAATCGAAGATTGGCCGCCATTCGGTCTTCCATGTTGGATCGGTGCTGGGTCTCTTCCGGCATAGCGAAGGCTTCGTGTCCGAACGCGCCGATGACGCCGTCAGAGGCACGCTCACCGTTACGCAGGGGCAATGCGAAGTGCTTGCGATCGTTGCCGGGGAAGACGAACCCCTGGTGGTTCCCACGATCGCGGACATCGACGACCGTATCGATCTTTCCGATGAGGAATGGCGCGCCTGGGCATCGCGTGTGATTTACGACGGCGAGCATCGCGCCGCCTTCATCCGCAGCGTGCTGGCGCTGAAGCTGTTGTTGTTCTCGCCATCGGGCGCGATTGCCGCCGCGGCGACGACGTCGCTTCCCGAAGGAATCGGCGGGGTGAAGAATTACGACTATCGCTACGCATGGATTCGTGACGCGGGCTATACGATTAAGGCATTCCTGGCCGCCGGCGCGCAGGCCGAGGCAAAGGCGGCCTTTACCTGGCTGCTGAAGCGGCTCGCTGAACATGACGCGCGCGTCTGCTATACGCTAGGTGGCGAACTGGTGCCGGACCTTACCGAGATCGACGTGCCGGGCTATCGCCGGTCGGCGCCGGTGCAGATCGGCAATGCCGCGACGGACCAGCATCAGCACGGTATCTATGGAGACATTTTCGAGACGGCTTCGTGTTTTGTCGGGTGCGGCAACATCCTCGATCCATCCAGTGCCGAACTGCTCTCGCACCTTGCCGATCAATGCGCGGACGCCTGGCGCAAGAAAGACGCCGGGATCTGGGAGCTGGAGGATCCGCAGCATTACACGATGTCCAAGGTCAGTTGCTGGCAGGCGCTTGCGCGTGCTGTCGAGCTGGCGGACGATGGTCAATTGCCCACGACGTGCCGTGACCGCTGGGCCCGCGAACGCGACCGGATCGCGGCGTGGATCGAACAGCATTGCTGGTCCGAAACGAAGCAGGCATTCGTCTTCTATCCCGGCAGCGACAAGCTCGACGCCTCGCTGGCGCTCGCGGTTCGCTTCGGGTTCGACGGGCATGAGAAACTTAGGAAAACACTCGACGCGATCGACGCCGAGCTCGGTGCAGGGCCTTACCATTACCGGTATAGCGGCGTCGACGCGGAGGAGGGCTGTTTCCTCGCCTGCACGTTCTGGATGGTCGAGGCGCGCGTGTTGCTCGGTCAACGCGATCAAGCGGAAAAGGCATTCATGTCGATTACCGCTGCGCTCGATCGCGGCGTCGGCATCATGACCGAGATGGCGGACCCAACGACCGGCGTGTTCCTCGGAAACTTGCCGCAGGGTCTGTCGCATCTTGCCCATGTCATGGCGCTCGATGTCCTGTCTCACCAGGATGCATGCTGACCGGCGTCTACTGTCGTCACGTCCCGAGCACCCGAACACTCAAGACCGTTCTTAGCTAACCCCTGATCCTCAGAGTTGTGTGGCAACGCCGCGGCACCGGAAGGTACCGCGGCGTGTCCTTTATCCGGCGATGGTGAAAACCGAACCGGAATCCACACGGATGCCCGCGCCGTTGATAAAGCTGGCACGTTCGGAGCACAGAAACGCGACGGCGGCGGCGACTTCTTCGGCGCGACCGCGACGCTTCAACACCATTCCGGGACGTTCCTCCTCAAGGAAGCTGTCGATCGCCGCGTCGAAGCTCTCGCCGCGCTCTTCGGCGCGTTTGCGCATCATCTTGTCCGTCATGGGCGTAGCGATGAAGGCGGGCGAAACAGTGTTCACCAGCACGTTGTCGCAACCGTAGGCCTTCGACAAACCCTTTGCGAGACTGAGGATGCCTGCTTTGGAGGCGCAATAGGCGAGCTCATCGACATAAGGCTGGACCGCGTCCTCGGATGCGAACAGCACGATGCGGCCCCAGCCCTTTTGACGCATCGCCGGGATCGCCTCCCGGCACATGCGCACGGCACCCATCAGATTGATGTCGAGCGTCTGCTGCCAACCTGCGTCGTCGACGTCGAGGAAGTCGCCAGTCGCACCAGTGACGCCCGCCGCATTGACGTAAATGTCGGGCTCGCCGAGTTCGTCACGAACCTGTGCCCACAAGGTGCGGACGTCGTCGGGTTTGGTCACGTCGCCGGTGACGGCAATGACTCTGCCGAGCGGCGACAGTTCGGCGAGCGCCTCGTCCAGCGTGCCGCCTGGCTGGTCGGTGATCGCGATGCGAACGCCCGCTTCCAGCAGCAGGCGTGCCGTCTCCTTGCCCATTCCCGAGTCTGCGCCGCTGATCAGCGCGATACGGTCTTTGATACCCAGATCCATGATGAACTCCTCAACGGTCGGAAGCAAGAAAGCGGTCGGCGGTGCGAAGCGACAGCGCCATGATCGTCAACGCGGGGTTGGCCGCGAGCGCGCTCGGAAAGATGGAATTGTCGCAGATTAGCAGGTTCGGCACGTCGAAGCTGCGACCGTCCGGATCGACCACCGCCGTGTCGCCATTACGCCCCATACGGCAGGTGCCGATCGTATGGGCAGAGCGGTCAATGGCAAAGATATCGTGCGCCCCCGCCGCTTGCCATATTTCGGTCAGCGTGCGTCGCGCGTGGCGGTCGATCGCCTGTTCGTTGGCGTGATAGCTGAAGTCGATCCGGGCCTTGCGATGTCCAAACGCATCGACTTCGTCGGAAAGCGTCAGGCGATTGTCCGCATGGGGCAGGCATTCTCCGTTGATCCCGATCCCGGCCATCCGGTTATACCCGCGAAGGATCGTCTGGAGCCGCTCGCCCCACATGCCGGCACCGCGCGCCAGGCCGGTCGCAAGAGTGACGGGCAATACGCCAAGGCTCTGGATCAGATACCCGCCGGCGCAGCCCGCTTCGCCGGGCCGCATCATGTCCTCGCTGATCAGAGATGAGGGATAGCCGCGGTTCATTCGCATTTCGGCGTCGAACCGACCCCATACCTGAGTCGCCACATGCGCCATGAAATTCCGCCCGACCTGACCGCTCGAATTGGCGATGCCGAGATTGAGGAGCAGGCGCGGTGTCTCGATCCCGCCAGCACATAAGAAGACGGAGGAACAGCGCTGGCGATATTCTTCGCCATCCTTCCGATAGATCACCGCGCTGATCCGGCCCATACCGTCAAATTTGAACGACAGGACGCGGGCTTCGGCACGGATTTCGGCGCCATGCGCGGTGGCGAGGGGCAGGTAGGTCGTGTCCATGCTGGTCTTGGCCGCCGTGCGGCAGCCTTGATGGCAAGTGCCGCAATTGATGCACGCTTGCCGCTGTCCCCAATGCGGCTGATCGCGATCGCGTGACACCAAAGCGGCGGGTGCGTCCGTTGCGGTAACGCCCAGCGCTGCACAGCCGCGCGCCATGGCATCGGCGGCGGCGTTCCGCTTTACGGGCGAATAGGCGTAGCGGCGGCCAGCATCCCAGGGATACTGCGCTGGACCGGACACGCCGGTGAAATCTTCGACCTCTGCAATGTAGCGGATTAGTTCGGCGTGGTTGATCGGCCAGTCGGTACCTTCGCCGGTCAGCGTCTTCAGTTGCAGATCCCGTGGGTCGGGACGCGGGCAGAAGGCCCCCCAATGCAGCGTCGATCCGCCGACCCCCATGCCGGAGTTATTGGAACCGAACGCCGTTGGCGTCGCCCCGCCGCTCAGTCGCTCCTCCATCCAGTAGATGTCGGCGGCAACTTCGTCGGCAACATGCTCGGCGGGCAGGAAAGCGCGCCCTGCGTCCAGCGCGACGACCGACAGGCCCGCCTGCGCGAGGCGCGCGGTAAGCGGCGCGCCGCCGGCGCCTGTGCCGATCACTACCGCGTCGACGACGTCGCTCGGCGCGTAACGTTTCGCCTTCACGACCGGCGGTCCGGTGACGACTGCCATGATTCCAGGTCGTCCGCGCCGGTACGGGTATAACCCTGTTTGCGGTGACCATCGCCACCGACCGCAAATCCATCATAGCCTATCGACGCCATCGTCGACGGGAGCGACATCCAGACGCGCACGACTTCTGCACGGACGTCCTCGAACCACAAGGCCATTTGCTCCGGGGAAAGCTGTGCCGCGTCATCGCTGCCGATTTCGCCGTCGGCGACGCGCTCCAGCACTCTGGTCTGCTCGTCGCGTTCGAGAGCGGTGAAACCGCCGGACACGTTCTCCAATGTTGCGAAGCCGCGCTGCCATGCTTCCCGATCGCACGGCAGGGCGGCGAAACGCCAGCCGTCACCCGTTCCATCGGCGATCCCCGCCAGGACACGGTCCACCAGAGCACTATCCCCACCGGAGTCGGGCAGGATTTGCACGACCAGTCCCGCAGCCGTGGCACGCTCTTCCGCGGTCCAGAACTCAGCTTGCTCCACGGGCTGCAACCGCTTTAGCAGCACCGTGCGAGTCCTGCGGCTGACGCGATCGGAGGCGAGCAGTTTCCCGAAATCGTCGGGAAGTTCGGCCGACGCTATCGTTGCCAGGCGACTTTCGATCAGTCCGGCAAGCGCCTGCGGCTGTTCGTACGGGATGAGATGCGCCGCCCCCTGGACGACGCGTAGGTCGGCGTCGGCGTAATGCGGCAAGTTGAGCCGACGCTGCGCGTCCTCGCCAAGATCCCCGTCTTCGGCACCGGCAATAATCAGCGCCGGGATCGCAATACGTCCAACAGCAGCACTCCAATCCTCGCGACTGCCGCGTTCGAGCCAGCCAAGCCACGCTTCCCGGCTGGAGCGCTGTACATCGTCAATCGCCGCATTCCGCAATGGGGTTGCGAGCGGCTTCGCCGTATTGGCATCGATGAAGGTCGCGGCATCGGTCGGCGAGGCTTGTCCATGGGCGAACCAGCCGATCATGTCAGTGCGACGGTCTTCGTCCATAGGCTCCGGCGATGGCGGCGAGGCGGTGACCAATATGACACCGACGACTCCTGACAGTCCGATCTCGCCTGCTACCGCGCGGGCCGCAACAAGGCTGACGATCTTGCCGCCCATGCTGTGACCGACGAGAACGCACGATGTGGGCGCGCGAGCGCGTATTTCGTCCGCCAGCCAGTTCGCCATCTCGCCGAGATTGGCGTATCCTTCATCCGCCGCGGTGCCGAAACCAGGCAGGTCCAGTGCCACGCAATCGTGTTCCGGCAGATGTTCGAAAACGTGGTTCCATTCGCTGGCGCTGGCGCCGAGAGCATGGAGAAATATCAACGTCGGTCCGGTCATGAAGCCCCGCAAATGCATCTGGCTACCGGACGTTGCAAAAGCCGGTCGGTTCCGGATGGCGACGCCCCACAGCAAGTATTTACCGTCTGGACGTTACTGAGCGGGGGACATTCGTGGTGACGGAATGTTCAAACCACGACGTGATCATCAAATGGGGCAGAGCAATCACCGCCAGCACGGCGAAAAGCAAACGTACGTTCGTGGGGCCCCAGCCGAGGTACGACGGTTCCCATTCCGCCAACCGAGGTTTGGGCTGGGGTATGGAGAGCGACGGCGGGCTGCGTTTGGGTTGGCACTGAGGTGCCAACGACGGCGTTGCGAACCTGCTCGTTGTGGACCTCGCGTCGGTCGCGGCGGTCAGAGTCTTCAGCAAGGGCGACACCGGATGCAAATGAACCGGGGATCCACGTCTGGGCTATGAGCCGGAAGCTTTTATTTACCGGATTAAGATCACGGCTACCGAGATGTTTTGGTCGCTGTCGCCCATCGGATAAGGTCCGCCAGAGCCAATTGGGTGGCGACTTTGAGCAGGGGAGCTAGGCAAGGGAGACGAGGTGATCGACGCGGTTGATCGAGGCTTCTACGAAGGGCCGAACACCTTCTTAATCCAGAGAAATTGGACACCCTTGATACGTATGCGGGCTCTCTCGATCGCTTCCCAATTACGGACGCCCATAACAATATGGCTGGGCGTCACAGCCTTTCTAACAATCGTGAATGCCTTCGGCGTTTCGACGACGTTCGGTCCTGCGGCAGCATCGTCATTCTGGGGTGGACTCGTTGCTGTCAATATCGCGTGTTGGTTCGCATGGCGCAGATTGACGCCCGGGGACGAGTTGACTGGCCGTCAGCTGGTCGTGGGAGCCGCGCTGTTCAACGGTCTCCTCGCCATCGAGGTGCCGCTGCTTTATCGGCTTATGGGTCGGACGAACGCTGTGATCGGCTGGCGCCCATTCGTGTATGGGCTGCTCGTTACGGCGTTCGTTGCCTACCTTGTGCGGGTCGCAAAAGCCCGGCGAACGATCCTGCAACCTCAAAGCAGCCCCATACCGGTCGATGCTGTTCAGCCACTGCATCCTGTTACGCCTGGGATCCTTGCGCGTGCCGGTATCCGCGATGTCGAGGATCTTCTCGCGGTCCGCGCAGAGGACAACTATTGCCGCCTGGTGCTTCGCAACATGGAGTCTGTGCTCATCCATTACCGCTTCAAGGATGCGGTCATGGATCTTGGCGATCGCCACGGCGTGCAGGTTCATCGTAGCGCCTGGGTTGCGAACAGCGGCGTGGTTGGGGCCCAACGCGACGGTCGGCGTTGGTCACTTAAGCTGGCAGACGGTACCATCGTGCCGGTCAGTGAAACCAGTGTAGCCCTTTGCCGGGCACGTGGTTGGCTAAGAATCCACTGACGGACTGGCGTAACGCCAATCCGACTTCACGAAAAAGCACGCTGATACGGCGCAATACCGTCTTCTCACGCCAGTCCGCCTTGGTGATCACAAAGGCGAGATCGGCGTAGGGGGATCAATGTTGAGTAGCAGAGCGGTGACCGCGATGGCGCATGTCGCGGTAGAAAGCATTGCGCTGGCAAGCGGCGCCGCAGGGCTTGTACTGTCGAAGGGCAGGGTCGGGCATCGGTTCGTCGGGCGCATCTATGCCGTGGTGATCCTGCTCATCAACTTTACGGCTTTGTCGATCTGCCACTTGCCGCTGAACCTCGCTCTGTTCCTATGCGGTCCATGGCGCGTCAGCGCTCGACTAAGCGAAGCAGGGGTGCTGTCATGATTGACCACGGACACAAATCGCCCGCTGCTGTCGCCGACATTATCGCCATGGCGGCAGTCACCTGGGTTGCAGCGGCAACGTTGCACGAAGGCTTGGGTCATGGTCTGGCCTGCAAGGCTATGGGCGGGGAGCCGATTGCGTGGAGTACTTTCCACTTCGAATGCAACCACCGGGCGATGTCCGTCTGGGGCAGACGTATCGTTGCTGGTGCTGGAACTGTGGTCAATCTTGCCCTCATAGGCTTGGGCGGGCTCTGCTGGCGCTTCAGTACAGCTGCGACCGTCAAGCTTGCGGCCTGGATCGCATTCGTCGTCAATGGCCTGACGTCGTTCGGATACCTGATCTTCTCTGCCACTTTCGGTATCGGAGACTGGAACGCGGCGGGTGTGATGGCGGGCGTCTTAGATCCGTGGTTCGCACGAGGCGTTCTCGCTGTCGTCGGCGTTGCTGGATACGTTGCCATCATCTGGGCGGCTGCCCGGATGCTGTCGCAAATGCTGAATGGTCCCAGTATGGCGGCGCACGCGCGCCGGTTGGCGATAACGATTTGGGTGACGACGGGTGGGGTCTCCCTACTCGCGGGGCTGTCCGCAGACGCCGCTTGGCAGTCTACCCTAGGCGCGTCCATCGGGGTTGCGTTGGGTGGTAACGCTGGCCTGTTGAGTATCGCGCGTTTCATGACTCCGTCGCCGAGGCAGTGCTCCTCGGACGTCCCACCCAGCTGGATTTTACGCGGCACGGCAATCGTTTGCGTCGTAGCGTTCGGTGTTGTCCTCGGCCCGTCAGTTCGTCTTTGACAACTGAAGACTGGTCAGCTGCAGACTTACGCTGCGTGCGCGATCTGATGAGTAGATATGATCGGTTCCTGGAAGCGGTATCGGTGCTGAGCCTGTTAAATCAGAAAACGGAAGCGTTACCGTGACGGTTGCGCGATCGTCTGTTCCGGCCCGTCAGCACGGATATAACGAATGTCTGAAGTTGGAACAGATGCAGAGGCGCGCGAACGTTTGACACTGTTTCTCTTCCGTGACGTTAAAGGTCGCTTCCAGCGTTTGAGATATCGGGTTCAGCTTTCATCTATTGTGCTAAAGCGTTCGTGATCAGCGAAGCACGGTCTCCGCATCTACTACCGTCATGTCGTGCATTTGGTTGAGGTAGTTTTCGATGTACGGCTTGTGCGAGGCGCCGACGACCACAAGACCGCGGATGCCCGGTCGCATGGCGAACATATCGCGGATGTTCGACGCCATCCGCAAGTTGCGGGTCTCCCAATAGCCGACATAGCCCCGGCCGAAGCGTTCCGTCGAAGGCTCTTCCAGCGCGGCACCGAAGTCGCTGGCGAAGATCAGTTTCCCCTGGTCGGCGCGATTCAAGGCACGATACATTGCAAGCATGGTACCCGGTTGCCCCACCCTGGCGGCCAGTGCTGCATCCGTTGCCTTGCGCTTGGATGTGGCGGGATTATCCCAGGCCTTGGAGATCGCGGCTTCGTAGCCATTTTCATCGGTAACGGGCGAATCGGCGGTGTGGTCGTCCATCGCATGAACGCGTTCGAGACCGAGCCGGGCGGCCAATGCGGCTGCGATCAACAGGCTTTCGTCGTTCCGGGTGCGTAGCCGCTCGAGCCGCGCGACCAAAGTGGTGTCGAGACCCTCGCCGACATGGCGTTCGTTCTCCGGGAGGCGCAGCCATTGGACCAGCGCGCTAGCGCCCTCGCCGCCGGCGAGGAACAATGCGGCAAGGCGCCTTCGGTCGGCAGCCGACGGCGTCGCGGGCCAGGTCGCGAGCAGGCGGCTCCAAGCAGCCGTCGCCGACGGCACATCGAGCCCCGTCGCCTTGGCAGCGGGGGCGGGGTCCCAACAGTAGCTTTCGACGCTGTCCTTATAGTGATCGGGGTAGTGCCGCATGAAATCGCACTGCGCCCCGGACACCGCCTCGATGGCAATCGCTTGAGGGCGCCATACTTCCAGCTTGTCGAGGAGCGGGTCGAGTTGCTCGGGCTGGAACGCCGCCGGCATACCCGATAGATGCGTGCTGCCGAGCACGAGCAACTGGTTGCGTGTTCCGGAATGCGGCCCCTTCAGCCGGCTTGTATCAAACGGACGGTAGTCTTGCGCCGTTGCGATCGACGCGCCTGCAACTGCAGCGATCATCGCTGCCAACTTCCACAACTGCGCCATATCTCGTCCCGTAGACTATAACCGTGCTATGGACGTAATACAGCAAGCGTGCCGAAGGAAGTAGCTACCGTGTCGTATGTCGTGGGCGCTCGGGCAAGACGCACTAGCCTTTATTCCACCGTACGCTCGTGCGCCGCTACGCACACGGGTCGGTGAACCACTTGCAGCGTTACGCAGACCAGCTGATTTTCAGGGCAGATCAGGTTACGCTGGACCCGAGACAGAAAAGCCCGGTCAAGGTCACGAAAACGTTCCGAGCGGAGCTCATCCCGGCCTAGGCTAGTGGCCGGGATCTACAGGGATAACTAGCGTCTGGAGAAGAAAATGGTGGACGCACTTGGGCTCGAACCAAGGACCCGCTGATTAAGAGTCAGCTGATTTCCCTGTCTTTTCAACGCTCCTTCCGCGATTATCTGCATCTGTACCGGAACGAACGCTCAGCGCTAGCGGAAGTTTGTCGGAAAGCGAAAAGGTCAGCTGCGCAGCCTCTGTGGAGGGCGGCATGACCTGCATCCATATCGGGAGCAGCTGCCTCGCGCGCGGCGGTGCTATCATATCCGCCTTCAGCGACGCCCACGATTACCGGATCACCGATGGCGTACGGATCTGGCATTTCGATTGGAGCGATCGGTTCGGTCCCAGCCTGACGAACGGGAAGGGGGAGATAAGGGCTAAGCCGTACCCGCCCGAGGGATCGCCCTTCTGGCGCTGCGTGATGCTGTGGCAGCGGCAGGGAAAGCGGTCCGAGGCGTTCGGCGCCGGCGCGTACCTCCGCGCTGCGATCTTCGACCAGCCGCCGGTCGGGACGTACACGATTGACGATCGGGGACTGATCCTGAACTTTGACGAGCCCGAGGGGTTCGACGAGGACTATTCGGAGCGGCGGTACGTTGATCGAGATGGGTGTCAGGTGGGGCTGCGCCGCCGGCGCGGGCGGCGCGAGTAGTGCTTGAGCGCCGCCCAGCAGATTGCTCTTAGTCAGTTCCTTCCCGGCCTCGCAATGATAAGCACCCTATAGAACCCAATCTACGTTTCCAAAGGAACGCAGCATGACGAATCCGGTCGACATTTCGAACGAGGAATACCGCATCTACACCTATCCGAACAACTCAGAGTATCGAATTAATAGCCCGCTCGCGTTGCACGTCATTCAAGATGGGAAGGGCCCGACCCACCGCGTGACCGACAACTTTGGCATGACGCATCTCCCTGAACGCGGCTGGGTCGCCATCGCCTGGAAGCCCCGCGACGGCGCACAAGTTCTCGTCCCCTGATCTCCCCCACCCCGCCGACGCGAGGGGGTATCGTCAATTGAGCGGGAGCGAGATTATGGAAGACGGACGGATAGCGAACTGCCCCGATTGCGGAAAGACAACGCCGTGGGGCGTTTACGACGAGCACATGAACCTCGAACATCGCCAGCCGCAACGGCAGGAAACCGGGCTGAGTAGGTTTGACGAGGCAGTTGCGCAGGTATTTCAGGAGGCGTGCAATCGCTTTGTCGAGTCAATTCGCGAGGCGGGTCAGCACGATCCCGACAACAAGTTTTTTATCGCCACGAACGCCATTCAGGATGCTTGGCCGGATGTGATCGTGCGCTTGTATCCCGACCGTGCTGCCGTGCCGCCGGCGCAAATCTGAAAGAAGTTCGCCGTGGACGTAATACCAGCGACGCACTTCGTCGGGTTCCGCGGCGATGAGTACGTCAGCGCTGTCCGCATCTGGGGAAAGCCGAACTTCGTCCACCGCGTTTGGGATCGGCGCGCGGTCCGCGACATCGACCCCACCGACACGGTAATTTTTGCCAAGGGCACGGAGCATGACGAGCCGTGCAAGTTTAACGGGCAGGATATCGTTGAGTGATGCTGAACGCGATCCTGCCCTCTGGTTTGGGGTCGGTCCAGCATCGCTCTGCATAGGGGTTTCACCGCGGGCGGGCCTATACACCGCAGGATTTACCCGCGCCCGATCAGTTCCTTAACCCGCTTGCTGCCCCCGGTCGTCGCGGCTGCGGTCATGTATGTCTTCTTTGCCTCGGCAAGGTCGAACCGTTCGAACATTTCGCTCGCGCCAGTGGTCGCGTCGATCGTCAGAATGTAACGCCCAGTGATGTCTGGCGTATTGGCGGAACGGCGTTCGAAGAGCCGAAGCGAACACGCCGCGGACTGATGCGAACCCAGCCCGGTTTGCGAAACCTGATATTGATCAAGCAGATATGATTTTAATGATACGAAGCATTCAAACGTTCCGGGCGTTCCCCGATCAGGACAAAGCATAGACGCTTATCCAGCAGGAGATAAAACATGCGGTTTGGCAAAACTATCGCAATACTGGCGCTCGGTACGGTCCCGGCACTGGCGGTCGCTGCTTCGGCGATGACGTCGGCGACCTATTTCATGAAGGCAGGAGCGGGAGATCTTTATGAGAAGCAGTCAAGCACGCTTCTCATGCAGTCGACTGCCAACCCCGCCCTCAAGACGTTCGCCAAGGAGATGATCACCGACCACACGAACAGCACTGCGGCGGTTAAGGCAGCCGCGATGAAGGCTGGGCTGCATCCGGCCCCCCCGAAGCTGACGGCGAAGCAAATGAGTGATCTCGCCGCGTTGCGTGCAGCGAAGGGCACCTCACGCGACACGCTCTACATTACGCAACAGAAGGCAGCGCATCAGGAAGCACTCGCACTGCATCAAGGCGAGTCATCGACCGGGACTGCAGCGCCGCTCAAGGCGGCGGCTGCTAAGATCGTCCCAGTCGTGCAGCATCACATCGACATGCTTGCCACGATGTAACTGAATGCAATGCCCCGTCACCGGTAACGTCGCCGGGGCATTGCATACGCGGGTAAGGCAACCGCTTTGTTAAGCAATCACGGGATTCACTTAACCCCTGACGATCAGTTCTTTCACCCGCTTGCCGCTGCCGGTTGCCGCAGTCGCGATTGTATAGGTCGTATCGATCTCAACGACGTTAAACCGTCCGAATACTTCGCGCGCTCCGTCGGTCGCGTTGATCGTCAAAATGAAACGCCCCGCGATCCCCGCCAGCTGCTCGGCCAGGCGTTCAAAGTCCGCACGCTCGAACACACCCGGACCATAGTCGCCCTCGCAGCCCCAATATGGCGGATCGAGGAAGAATAGCGTCCCGGGCCCGTCGTATCGCCGGATCAGGTCGGCATACGGCAGTCGCTCGATCACGACGCCTGTCAGGCGCTGGTGGAGCTCATCGAGCACAGGCGCGAGCTTGGTCACGTCGAACCGCGCCGGCGTCCGTCGATCCACTCCGAAGTTCCGACCATCGACCTTGCCCCCGAACGAAAGCCGCTGGAGGTAGAGGAAGCGCGCGGCCCGCTCGAGATCGGTCAGCGTCTCTGGCGCCGCGGCGCGCAGCCGATCAAACTCCGCCCGGCTGGTGATCTGCCATTTCAGCACGTCCATGAATTGAGGATAGTGCCGTTGCAGGATCCGGAAGAGGGTGGTGACGTCCGCAGAGATATCGTTGACCACCTCGGCCCGGGGCTGGCGCGTGCGCTTGAGGAACACGCCGCCCATGCCGACGAACGGCTCGACATAGGTGTCGTGCGGTGTCGAATCGATCAGGGCGCAGAGACGGCGCGATAGGTTGCGCTTGCCGCCGATGTACGGGGCAGGGGGTGAGACTGGCCGGATCGGATTCGACGGCGGTTCTGTCGCTGGCGGATTGGCAGGTTGGTGGCGCATCCACGAGCCTGCACCACAAGGCGGCCGTTGTAGGAAAGCACTTTCACCACCGCTTTAAGGGAAGAGAGACCTCGGGCGAAAACAGACGGAATGTCTGAGATTGGTGGAGGCTGTGTGAGAACGGTGACGGAGCTTCGCTGATTGAGATGCGCGCGAACGCAGGGTTCAGGCCTGCATCGCTGCTATCAGCCCCGGCACACCGACCAGAGCGATGGCGCGCTTGATGTTGTAGGCGAGGATGTGGAGGCTCATCTCGGTTCTGACGTTCCTCAGCGTTCGCGTCTTGAAGTGGCTTCGCCCCATCCAGTCCTTGAGAGTGCCGAAGACGTGCTCGACCGTGCGTCGTCTGACGCGCATTGCACTCGGCATCCGGTCGAGCCGCGCCTGCATCGCTTCGATCACCTCTTCATGCTCCCACCGCTTGATGCGGCGTTCGATGCCGGTGGTGCAGTTCGCCTTCACGCCGCAGCGATAGCGACAGGCCGGCGTGGCATAGGCGTGTAGCGTCATGCCATGCTCGATAGTGGAGAAGCGCCGCGTCATCGTTTCGCCGTCCGGGCATCGGTAGGTGTCGTTCTCGGGCACATAGACGAAGTCCTGCTTGCCCCAGCGGCCATCGGCCTTGGCGCCGGAGGTGAGCGGCTTGGGGCAGATCGGCGTGATGCCGGCCGCTTCGCACGCCAGGATCTCAGGGCCCGAGAAGTAGCCGCGATCGGCGAGCACGGTGAGCACATCCGTGCCCGTCGCCGCACGGGCTTGCTCGCCCATATTCGCCAAAGACGTACGGTCGTGGCCAAGGTTGATGACCTCGTGCGCGACAATGATGTGGCTGTCGGTATCGACCGCCGCCTGGAGGTTGTAGCCGACCTGCCCAGTGCCCGTGCCCGCCGACGCCATCGCGCGCGCGTCCGGGTCGGTGAGCGAGATCTGCCGATCAGGCGATGCGGCGACCGCCTGTTCCATGGCTTCGAGTTCCCGCATCTGCCGCCGCAGCTCGCCGAGCCGTGTCGTCAGCCGCGTCGTGCGTGGTTCGGCGGCTTCACCGTCCTGCCGGTCGGCGGTGTCGAGCATGCCGAGATAGCGCTGGATGCTGGCATCCACCTGCTCCATTCGGCGCCGGATCGTCACGGCTGTGAAGTTTTTGTCGCGGGCGTTGACCGCCCGCATGCGGCTGCCGTCCACCGCCACTGTGCCGCCCGCAATGAGCCCGAGGTTGCGACAGAGCAGGACGAACCGGCGACACGCCGACTGGATCGCTGCGCCATGATCGCGGCGGAAGTCGGCGATGGTCTTGAAGTCGGGCGCGAGCTTGCCGGTCAGCCACATCAGCTCGACGTTGCGGCCCGCTTCGCGCTCCAGCCGCCGGCTCGACTGCACCTGGTTTAGATAGCCGTAGATGTAGAGCTTGAGCAGCATCGCCGGATGGTAGCCAGGCCGCCCGGTCGCCGCTGCATCCGCGAAACCCAGC
Organism: Sphingomonas sp. PvP055; assembly: GCF_040546365.1. Classification (NCBI taxonomy): domain Bacteria; kingdom Pseudomonadati; phylum Pseudomonadota; class Alphaproteobacteria; order Sphingomonadales; family Sphingomonadaceae; genus Sphingomonas; species Sphingomonas sp. PvP055. Next base: position 2,425,224 of record NZ_JBEPNS010000001.1, on the reverse strand, counting down.
GCCGCCAGATCCAGTTCGTCGACGAACACATCGACGATCCGCACCGGGCTGTCCTCGGCTACGTAATCGTCCACGCAATCAGGCAGGAAAAGCTGCTGCCGCCGATCGCACCCCGCTATGAAACGCCCCATCACCGGCCTCCCAAATCAGACCCTGATCATAGCATGTCAGCGCGTTTTCACACAGCCTCGGTGGATACCGGCCATTCACGTTTTTTCCAGATCGTCGGCTGCGGCTATCACTCCCTTACCAGCGCGTTGTAGGAGCCAAACCCTGATATTTCGGCGTTTTGCTTCGTAGGGGAATGGCTGGCAGTCGCGTCAAGCAGCCGTTCGCCTTCATGAAACGAAATAGGGATGCGACCTAACCAGCCAGCCTTTTCCGTGGTACAGGAAAGACATCGCCACCGATCATGCCGCGAGCAGGATGGCGACAGAGGGCAAAGACTGGCTCCCGCTTGCACGTGGAGCACCAAGATGGCCGAAACCAACGAGATGGCATTTCTTGTTGTGCGCGAGCGACAATCTCGCGAGTTGGCATTAGTACCGGGAGATATTGCAGTGCAGCGTGCGCACCTAGCAATGGCGGACATCTATGCCGCCCGCATATCCGCTATAAAATCACAAATCCGTTAAGTCACAGACGGATAAAGGCCTCTTCAGAAAACACGCCTGACATCTTGCGAGCGAACTCAAATAGCATCTCCGATGCTATAGGTTGCAGGCCGTCTGCCCGGTTCGGAGTGTCAGACATTGAACTCCTTACCGTTTGTTCGCAGCGTGGCGTTGTGACCATGAGTCCGCCGCAATTCGAACGTTACGGATACGGTCCAAATATGGTATGTTGAACGATCGGTGACTTCAGCGGGAGGGCGCTATGGAGACCTATCGAGTCGATTGTCTAAGCGGCAGTGAAGTCGTTGAGACAGACCAGTATGAGGCTCGGGACGATATAGAGGCTTTGATTTTGTTCAAATTGCGCGGTGAGACAACCGATTGCGAGTTGTGGTGCGGCATACGGTTGGTAGCCAGAGTCCCGAATGGCGGACGGCCTATCTTGGCTTCGGAAAGTCCTCCCGCTCGGAGTTGACCGGCCTATCTCAGTCCGGTTTGCCGTTCGACGGCGGCACCACTTGACCCGCGTCAGCCGTCCGTCCGCTTTTGTCCGCTGCCACCTCGAACGTCTTCCGCGGATCGTCGGCTGCGGTTATCACTCGCCTACCAGCGCGTTATAGGAGTCAAACCCTGATTTTTCCGGTTCACTACGAGCGGGAATGTCTGAAAGTGGTGGACAGCGGACCGTCCGCTTTCGGGCGCCGATTAGGGTAACCGGACCTTCGTTTATTTGCGGGACAGATCGCCTGGATGTCGACGTTGGCAATTTGCAGTCATTCGGCTTTCATGAAGCCTGCGGATGGAAGCAGGTGATGATCCTACATGCCCACGTAGTTCGAATCCCGGCAGGGCGTCACTTTGCGCTGAACGTCAGCGCCGTATTCTCCAAAACTTTGACATTCGGGATCGTCAGGAAAGTATCGAAGTCTGCTATCATTCGTTCGCCGCACTGAGCCGAGATATTGCCACTTCGGCGAAAGGCGGTACTCAGCCTCTCTGTTTTGCGGTCTTATTTCAACGGGCCTCTGTCCTTCGCTAACCTCGACCATCATCGGCACGGTGCCGTAATCTGCTATTATTATCCGTCCGGAAGGCGATGTGTACAAGCTGACGTGTCGAGAATCCGCCGCTCCGTTGTAATCTACTGACGCGTTGCCGTGTTGATTAGCCACGATCGTCCGAAACACTCCGGTGGCGCGATGCTGAAGCGTGATTACGGTTCCATCCTGCAAACGGACCTTCTGCTCCATCCATGGCCAGTCACAAGAAGCTGCTGAAAGGGCAACGGCCAGCGACATCAGTAAGCGAAGCGATAGGGCGGCCATCTTGCTAACCTTCCATCCGGCGCTGTCGTTTACAATGACCCGTTGACCCCACCCGGCTGACGGAACGGCAGCTTATAGGCACTGCGACGACAGCGCCCGATGGCGACAACTGGGCGAAAGCGGAATGGCTGGGATTGAAGGTTAGAAGACACGGCCGGACGCGCGACGCCTTAGTTTCGTTTTCGTTCTGCCGCGTGGAACTCGACGCGGCGAAACAGCAGGTCAAGGTCTTCTCTGCTCACATCGAATGTTTCGCCAAGGTCAGCGAGTGCCAAATCGATGTCTGCGGGGTTCGGTACGCCCAGTTCGGACGCAGCAAGCTCGTGGCCCGCTATCGGTATGGCACGGTGTGGATATGAATGCCCTGATGCCTTGTGGAACGCGAACCCCGCAAGGATTAGAATGACCGAATTGATCCCAACTGGCACGAACGGAAAGGCATAGCCGGCGCTCAGCACCGCAGGGCCTCCGATGACCGCGGTCAACGCAGCCGCTCCGCCGGGAGGATGCAAGCAACGAAGCAGCGACATCGCCAATATTGCCCCGACGACTGCAACCCCGACCGCAAGAGACGGTATAGGGACGAACCGGGCTGCTGTTACACCAACGAGCGCCGATACGACATTGCCCCCCACCACCGACCAAGGCTGCGCCAATGGGCTAGTCGGAACGGCAAAAACGAGCACGGCCGAAGCACCGATGGGCGCTATTAGAAAAGGTAGCGGCGCCAGTCCATGCAGAGCCGCTGCTGACACCATACTCGTCAGCATTACGCCAACCAGCCCGCCCACACATGCGATAAGGCGGTCCCGCAGGGTTGCGCCGGCCAGAACAGGAACAAAAGACAACGACATTCTCATTTGTCCTTAGTACCTTTTGGAATAATCTTATCCGAACCGTACCCGGGCGTCGATCGAACTACCATGCGCTCGCTATACTGCTTGGCGTGCTAAAGTCCCCTTCCGGGATCAAATTAGAGTAGCGTGAATGGCGGGGACGTAGGCGTTTCCAGACATTCCGCTTCACCGCCTGAAAGGCTGCTGGTCGACTTTTAGGAACGGGAGAAGCTTTGTCTGCGCATGAACGTAGTGACCTCTTGTCTAGCGGACGGTCCTCGCTCAGGCGGCACGCAGCAAAAAGCCGCCACCCTTCCGGGCAGCGGCTTATCTTTAAAATAGCATTGGGCTGTTAGGCGTAGACAGCCGTCGTCGACCGGCGGCGATAGCGGAGGCCAGCGCCCATCATGCCGAATCCAGCGAGCATCATTGCCCAAGTGGCTGGCTCTGGCACTGCGCCGGTGACAGATGCGGCGAACGTTCCGTTGGCCGCATTCGTGATCGTTACCGAGCCGCGATCTGTGTCGAACGTCGCGGCATAGGGGTTCTCATTGAATGAGATCGGAACCGTCTCGAAGTTGGTATCGCCCTTGTAGTTCAGCAGGGCATTATTCTGACCAGAAAAGTAGCTGTTGGTCGCACTGAAATACAGGCCCGCGTAGCCATTACGGTTGACGTAGAAGGACACGGGCGAAAGGATGTTGAACGTTCCAACCGTGGAACCGAACGCGGAAAGCGACGTCAATGGCGTCAGGTAAGAAAAGCCGTTGTTTGTAATCGTGGAGGTGTCACCGATCCCAGTAAATGTTGCGGCGACGTCGGTGAACTCGCCACCATTTACGCCGCTGAAAGACCCCGTGAACGTGTAGATCACCGGCGCCGCCATGGCAGGGGCGGCGATGGCCGAGGTGGTCAGCATTAGCGCAGCAACAATAAGCTTTTTCATGTAACATCCCCTCAAAACTAGCCCCCGCATCGCGGTAGGTTGCACCGACGTGCGGCTTAAGGCTTGGCAATAACTGTGCCACTGGCTAAAACGTGCGCTCAATGGTTTTTTCTAGACAGCTCATTGTAACTTTTTCTTACAGCGAAGGAACAATGTGGCCTGGTGGCCAATTAGATGGAGCAGTAGAAAGTTTGTCGTCGGTTTTGTAAGCACTTACGCGATGACGAACCGGGAGAGCCCGAATGAAGCCTGTCGTCGCCGCCACACCCGATCAGGTGCGCGAAACGTTGCGATCGCTTGCCAAAGAAACCAGGGTTCCGCTCGCACCATTGTCACGAATGGTCGGTCGACCATCCGATTACCTGTCGAGATTTGTGCGCGGAGAAAGAGGCAACGGCCTGAAAGCCAACGAGCAGGATTTTCTCGCAGAATTCTTTCGGGTCGATCCGCGCCTGTTCGGAGCGCGAGAGGACTGGGAGCCCTGATCCGATGGGTCCGGCTGCTGCTGAGGCTGTGACGCTTGAACCATGGTGCGATGTGGCGCTGTGGTGTATCGTAGCGGCAACCGCTCAAGTCCCCCCAAGCGACGCAGGCGGCCAGGGTCGTAGCTCCGGTTGTCTCCGAACTGCGACCCGCTTTTCTGCTCTTTGCCCAAACTGGTCTCGAGCCGCGCGTGTGCTTAAAATTGGATAGGGGACGACGATGGAAATCATCGAACGAGTAGCGCGCGCCCTTTGCAAGGCGGACGGTCATCCGGAAAACTCAAGGTTCGAAGGCAAGCCGATGTGGGTCAGCTACTCCGACACGGCGCGGGTTGCGGTTGAGGTTATGCAGAATCCGACTGAAGCAATGGCTGAAGCTGCTCGTGACCTCGGACCTAACCACGACCCCATCAGATATTATGCTGCGATGATCACCACCGCGCTTGCACGCCCGCCGCAAAGCTGAGGGACAGGCGCTGTGGATGTGATCACAGCTATCGGTTTGCACTTGATCCATGACAACGACGTTTGTTTTCAGGCGCTTATGCTAAAACTAACCGGCCCGTCTCCCTCCCGATGCGTGGGCTGGCTAGGGCCGCAGTTTTGTACCCCCCAGCTGCGGCCCGCCTCGTTGGCTACTCGCCGACTAAAGCCTGCCGAGCCGCCACAGCCAGTTCCCGAAAGGCGGACTGCCACGTCCCGCCGGCCTCGCACCAAGGCGTGCGCACCTCAAAGTGAACCTGCCGGCTATCCCACATCTTCTCCGCCAGGTGGTCGACCACGGCGTCTTCGTCGTTGCTGGTGCATAGGCGGCAGCGCGCCATCGCGAATCCCTTGCTATCGTGTTCCTGTTCCGTTCCATAGCAGGATGCATAGCCGCCAGCGAATCAAGATCGATTTATCGGTGCAGATCCTCCGCGCCGCTGTGGCAGCGAGTCCGGAGCAACGGGTCGACACGATCGCGGTCCGGCTCGCACTGCGTGTGCTGATGCCGCATTGCCCTGAGCGTTGGCCGTTGACGGCGTTCTGGGACAGCGCTTCCGGCGATAACGAGATCGGTCGCTTCCAAAGCACCAACGCCGCGCTCAACGGGATCATGCGACAGTTGCGGCTGTCGGGGGTGTGGCGCGACGCTTAACGTGGCACCTTTCCAAAATGTTTCGCACGCGCTACAAACTGTTGCGAACGGTTCTTTAGAAACCGGATAGTGGCATCGATCAGAAGCCGGGTGGGGCGTACTTTGACAGACAACATTCTTACCGATGACCAGTTGCGTCGCAGGCCGGCAGTCGCCGCAGAAGCAGGTTATAGTGCCTTAGATCCAGATCTGCCGCACTCTCACCCAAAGCCCCGCATTGGGTACTTGGACGGTTGGCGAGGCCTATCGATCCTCGCCGTTCTTGCAGGCCATTTCGCCCAACTGCCCATCATGAATTTTGGCCGGTTCGGCGTTGAAATGTTCTTTGTGTTGAGCGGAAGTTTGATGGCGCAGGTGCTCTTCATTGAACGGCAGCCGATCGGCGAGTTTTTCCGACGTCGAGCCTCGCGGATCTGGCCTGCGTTTCTTCTATTTGTGGTCGTAGTTGCGACCGTGTTTCACGGAAACCAATATGTGTCTTGGCGCACTCTCCTGGGCGCGTTCACCTTCACAATTAACTACCTCACGCTCTATCCTGACCAGCCGGAAGTGCTGAACCACATATGGTCCCTCTCAATCGAAGAGTGGAGCTATGTCTTCTTGGCGTTAATCGCGATCGTATCGCAACGCCTGAAGTTGGACCCTATCCTCTGGCTTGGAATCATCGCCGCCCTCGCGACGCTGAACGGTGTGATTTTATCGTGGCAGGGGCTCGATTACTATCATGTTTACTGGCGGACAGATGTGCGCGCGGCCACGTTGCTGGACTCCGTTGTGATATGCCTATTGTTCCACCGCCACCGACTTAGCATTCACCCATATGCGCCGCTCGCAGCAGCGGCAGTCGCATTTGCACTGAACACAAACCATGTCCCGGATCCCATAAAATACTCGGTCGGGCCGATATTTCTTTCGATAGCTTTGGCGAGCTTGGGAAGTGCGCCGGAACTGGTTCGAAATGCCCTTTCGGTGAGACCGCTACGTCTGTTCGGACTGATCTCGTTCTCTCTGTATTTGTGGCAACAGCCGTTTGTCTCGGTGGTTGAAGCGCCGGCTATCGTCAGGGTAGCCTGCGCAATATTGATTGCGACGTTGAGCTACCGGTACGTGGAGAACCCTTTGCGACGGTATCTAAATAGCCTTGGGAGCAAAACAGGGGCAACGGGTAAGCGAGCTCCTGCCTGATCTTCGCTGGTTCAGAAACGCATTCACGGCCACCTGCTTCGGCGCGTTAGTCTGCCCGCCATACTCTCGCGGGCCCCACGCCCCGAACTTGCTGATCTGCCCGACGTCGTAATAGAGCATCGTCAGATCGGCCTGTCTGGACATTGCAGCAAAATTCATTGCTCAGGTCGCCCATAAGTTTTGGTACTGTTCTGACACATGTTGTTCGGCGGAAACGATTTTGGCAGGGCGCGGTATAGCTGCGGGAATTGGCGGATACGCGGCCAATCGTGGTTCGCGAGTGGCCCGGCAGCCTCATCTACGTATGACTAACGGCCGCTAATTATAAACTGGCGCAGCCTCATTTCGATGATATTGAACGGCTTACAAAGTGAATCGACGTTACCGGGGGGGCGGGGGCATGACATACCAAGAGCGCGCGAGGGCATACTTTGCGAAAATGCCGTCGGTCAGTGATCAGTTAGAGAAGTATCGAGGTGCCGGACCCGGGTTCGATTTTTGGAGGTTTTCTCTTTCTGCCAGCATCATTTTTCTCCACACATTCCACGTCTGTTACGGAACGGCCATTGGGGGGGGCAAAATAACCTTTCTAGACCCAGCGAATGGGGCAATTTTGCCAATTTTCTTTGGTTTGAGCGGCTTTCTCGTTGCCGGCAGTGCTATTCGTACCGAAAAGCTTTCGACGTTCTTGGGTTTTCGTGCGATCCGTTTGATGCCTGCGCTGTCCGTCGAGGTCACCCTCGCAGCCATTATCCTTGGACCAGCGCTTACCACAATTCCCTTACTGCAGTATTTCACGCATCACGACTTTTGGGCCTATTGGGGTAATATCATAGGGCGAGTGCGCTATCACTTGCCGGGGGTGTTTGAAAATAATCCGCTGCCGCTGACCGTAAACGGGAATCTCTGGACACTTCACGCGGAGTTGGTGTGTTACGGCATCATGGCTGCAGCAATGCTTTTGGGCATTCTTCGGCAACGCCGCGCGCTCTTCGCGTTTTGGTTGATTGCGACCGCGGTGATGACAACGTTAACCTTTACTAACGGTTGGTTCGTCGGGCGTGCATTGTATCCGCATAGCTTGTGGATTTATGCCTTTTGCACAGGGGTTGTGGCCTTCGTATGGCGCGATAAAATTATCCTATCGCCCGTTCTAGCGGTCGCAATGGTAGGCCTCTATCTGGCTCTATATTTCGTGAAAGACCTGAGCGTTGTCGCAATATTGCCGCTAATATATATAATGATTTGGGTAGGTATGCAGCCAAAACTGCAATCGCGTTTTTTCAAAAAGGGCGATTACTCTTACGGCTTATATCTTTACGGCTTTGTGATCCAGCAGACAATTGCGTTGGTCCTTCCAGATGCACGCGAGTGGTGGATCATGTTCCCGCTTTCGCTCTTACTTACTTTAGGTTTCGCTATTGTTTCTTGGCATCTAATCGAGAAGCCTGCTCTGCGGTTGAAAAAGTTTATCTCACGTCGCGCAGCAGCTCCAGCGGGGACAGCGACACCCCACGAGATACGCCCAGAAGAGCAGGCGCGTCTTGCGGCTGCGGAGATCTGAACGAACCGTGGGGCTTAATTTTGTCATGTTGGCGAGGCCCTTGCGATCACGACAAAGGTCGAGCGCAGGGCGTGACCGTGGTGTTCAACGGTATAGTGCGCCAGTTGCGGCTGTCGGGGCAGGGGGGTGGCGACCAAAGGTCAGCCCCATAGTCTCTTTCAACCTGGAATCGGGGTCACAAGCGGAACTGTTCGACGCCTCAGGAAACACCCGATCATGCCAAAACCGGCCAGCATAAAAGCCCACGAACCGGGTTCAGGAAGTGCCGTTGGCGTGAAATCGTACGTGATTGTGTAGCGATCGCGAGATATCGCCGGGAACAGGGATTGGGGTCGCATCAGCGGGACTGCATTGGCCGAAAACGTCGCGGTAGTCGCAATTTCAGCCGCAAGGGGAACCGTTCCATCGCCGATGTACATGTCGAGGTTCTCTGTCGTGGAGCCCATTGCCGTGCCAACAACGATGATCCCGAGCACCAATGGGTTTTCGGTGAAAGACCTGTACGAGCCCGTGAAATCGAACGAGGCCAGCGAGGATCCCCCATAAGTTCCGACGGCCGAAACTAGCGGCGTTCCAAGCTCGAACGGATAGCTGAAATACGCTGTAAAATCGTATGATGCTGAAACCGAGACGCTGTTGAGCTTCCCCGCATTGGCGTTGAATTTCGCCGCATAAGCCGGGCCTCCGGTTACCGTTTGCACGATCGTAGCAGCTGTGGCTGGCACAGCGCACAGCGTCGTAGAGGCGCAAAGCACCAGATAAAGGTTACGCATACAGTATTATTCCCTGACGCTGCACGATTCGTGCGGCGCCGGAAAATCTACTCGTTAAGGAATTGGTGTCAATCAGTCGCAAAGTTCCGGCAAACGAAGACCTTGTTAGGTCAATACGATCTTGTTCGAATGGCTGAAGGCGGTGCTGTCTCCAAGGTCGCCACGTTCGACAAGCTCAAAGGTTTCGCCCGCCTTCATGTTTCCGCGAGCGATCGTGTTCCCGGTCAGATTGAGCGAACGCAGCGCACCATCTGTGCCAGTGATAACCACCACCCGCGAATAGACCTTCGTACCCGAAGGCCAGACTGCCGGCGTGACGGTGAAGCTCGTGGCGCTGGACGCGCCCGAGATTACCGGATTGGTCGTCGCTGGTGTCGGGTCGTAGACGTAATTGCGCGACGTGGGCTTTCCGATGAAGGCGCGATACGCATCCATCATCGCGTTCGTGCGAGCGCCTGGTCCTGTATCGACACACCACTGCTGCCCGATACCGACGCGGCCCGTGTCGTTGTAGAACGCGAACGTCCCACCCAGGTCGTCGAGCAGCTTGAGGTAGTTGAACATCAGGTCGAAGAAATACTTGCTCGAGAGCCACAGGAAATCCTCCTCGAAGGTGCGGGTCGGGACGGTCGGTCGCGCGATATTGAACTCGTAAATTCGCATCTTGCCGAACCCCGCAGCGAGGTTTCGCTTGCGCATGCCCGTCAGCGACGCAGGAAGCGCAGCAAGGCTGAGCGACATCCAGTTGTAGATGCTGAGGGCGCTGTGATCGGCCGGCGGCTTCGTGCCCGAACCTGCCGTGCTGTCGAACGGGATGTACGGGGCGGTCGCACAAGAGTCGATGTACGGCTTGGCGGCGGCGAACGAGGTTGCGTCGTTCTTGAGGTTCCCAGCGTCGCCAGTTCCGGTCTGCAAGTTGACCGTCAGCTCCGTGCGGGTGCGCCACGTCGGGATGGCTTCACGGATTTTCGCGCCCATTGCCGCCTGCATCAGGTTGCGACCAATGCACGAGGCACCGTGCTTGTTGGCGCCGTCCTGTCCATCGTCGATGTACGACTTGTACGGGCGACCGATCCGCGCGGCGTAATCCCAGTTCTGGTTGCCAGGCGCCCAGTTCTCGTTGCCGAACTCGAAGATGATCGTGCCGACAGCGCCGCCGGAGATGCCAACGCCGCCTTCGCCGGTGTCGAGCAGCCGTGCCATGCGATACAGGTCATCGAGCCCTTCGGGACTGTTGCCCATTGCAAGCGAGCAGCACACCCACAGCGGGCGGCCGGTCAGTTGCGACAGGAGCACAAAGTCCTCGTACGCCATGCCGCGGCGACCCTTGGAGATAGCGTTGAACGGCGTGCGGTTACTCCAACCGGGAACAGCGTCGTATCCAGTCGGATCGAGCGCAGGCAGCACGTCCATCAGGCGGATCGGGCCGTTGAACTCCTTGAGGAACTCGACATATTCCGGCGCGATGCGCTTGGTCTTGTCGGCCCCCATCTTGCAGAAGAATATGTTTTTCGGCTCGTTGCCAACCGTGATCGCGTCAAACGTCAGCGAGATCGCCGCAAACCCCGAAGTGGTGTCCTCGAAATCGCGTGAGATCGTCCACCGAATGGTATTAGAGTCGATCTTCTGCTGCGGCCCGATGACGACGCCTGCGCCGAAGTTTTCCAGCGACACCGACACCGGCCCGCCGGTCCAGGTGAACTCTACCGTCGCCGAGCCCTGCGGCGGCATGTCAGGGGTCGACATACGAAGCGTAAGGCCGGCCTTCATCGGGTTGCCGAAAGCGTCAATCTTGGTCGATCCGGAGCCGAGCTTCGCCTCCGCGTAGGAGTCCTGCTTGTCCTGCCAATACCCGCCGACAGCGAGGTTTTGATACATGGCGCGGTATATGGCATAGGGCACCGGGCCTGCCAGGTTCCCGCCCCACTGCGTCCGAGCCGGATAATAGGCGTCGGCCAGCGCTGCCACATCGGGCTTTGCCTGAAACTTGAAGCGCACCTTGAAGTCGGTTTCGAGCATCGACGTCGGCACGACGCTCGTCGTCGTAACCTTGGCCACGCCAGCCGATGCGTTCTCGATTACAGAGCATGGGGCGAACGGAAGCAGCACGTTGCCGCTATCGTCTTCGACCTGCGCCAGCAGGGTGTCCGTCGTGGGCACAAAGTATTTGATGTCGGCCTTCACCACGCGGGTGTCGCGGTCGACCAGAACGCTACTTACGACCAGCGGCGTGCTTGCCTCCGAGAGGCCGTCCGCAACGCCATTCATCGCCGTGGTATTGGTCGCAGACACATATGTGCCGGTCGGCGTCGTCAGCACCCGGCCGCTGTTGAGCGTCCAGTTCTCGATCAGAACGCCGTCGACCTGATTGCCGAACAGCAGCCGCAGTCCGAGCTTTTTGGTGTACTCGAGGCGAATGCGGCCATTGGTGGCGTATTCCGCGGGCGAGCTGCGATAATCCATGTACTGATCGACGCCATCAACGATCGCAAACACGTTGTAGTTGGTGTTGCTGGTGATCTTGACCTTGAACCCGTTCTGCCGGGCGGCGTCGCACGCGATGTAGAGCACCAGGGCGCCCTTGGTGCTGTACGTAAGATCGATGTACTGATCGACCGAGCCGGTGTCGACGTTGTTGAACGCTGCAGCGTTTGTGACGGTATAGGCAGTCGATGGCGGGAGCGGATTTGCCCGAAGACTCTGCCCTGACGTGGGCGCAGGCGTCCCAGCTGAGGCCTGTTCCAGACCGCTTATCCGCGCCTTTAACTTTAGGATGCCAGCGGAAAACAGGTCGCCAGTGGCCGTGTTCGGCCCGGATCCAAAAACGATATCTGCCATGACGATACTCCAAACCTGTCAACGTCTCAGTCTAACTATTGGTCAAGTCCCGCAGGCGTTGACGGCTGCCATGTCCTGCGCGCCCGAATGGCGAACGCGCAGGAGCATGGATACGCGGTGCACCGTGAATTATTGCGGAGCCACGGCCAGCAGCTGGGCCTTTTGCGGCCAGACAGTGATGTTCTCGAAGTCCGAATAAGTGCCCTGAATCGTGTCCGTGTCGTCGAACGACCACCCGTAATCCTGGCGGCCCTTCGGGAAGGTGCCGGGGTTGGACGCCAGCGTGTACCGCACCTTGTTCCCGATAATCTGGGGGGTGCCAGTCATCGGAAGAGTGCTGGTGAAGTTGTCGATCGAGAACTGCCAGCCGCACTTGGCGTTGCCCAGGGGCGGCGTCGGCACCGTGCCAGTGGCCAGTGTGATCGGTCCGGTCAGGCCCGTCGCACCGTTAAGGTCGTACACCACGTCGACGTAGGTTGCATTCCACTCGATCCGCTGAACCTTCGGCCCCATGCCATCGTGGACGTTCGCGCCGAAGGCGTTCTTTGCCACCGACCATGCGTCACGTCCGCCCATTTTCGCATAGGTGGCGCCAGAGTAGTGGTAGGCGTCGCCGCCGTGCGGGCACCCAGTCTTGGAGCTCGCCCAGAAGACGTTCGGCTCCTTGGCGATGATGTCCCGGTACTGCGCGTGCAGCATGTCTCGCTGGGCGTCGATGGTCGCGGCCGCGTACCCGTTCGGGGCGCTCGAACTCGCGAAGCGTCCGACCGGGCGGATAAACACCTTGAGGTTTGGGTTGCCCGTGGCGTCGCGCATGCCGGGAAGCAGCACGGTGCGGAAATAATCGCTGTAATTGGTCGGGTAGGAGGCCCCGTCTGCGTTAGCCTCTCCCTGGTCCCAGGTCGCGAACTCCACGATGCCCCGCGTTGCCGCCACACCATCGAGGAACGTCTGCCAGCCTGCACCACCCGGAGAAAGATAGGCAAGGTCCGTTGCGCCCACGCCGCGCGTGTCGAAAACTACAGGCTCTCCGAGGATAGTGGATAGCTGCGAGGCAAAACCGTAGGTGCCCGGGTAGTTGTAGGGTCGGGTTGTGGAAGCGAACTGGCCGTCTGGGATGCCGTTTATCATGGGCGTCCGTGCCGCAGCCGCGTTGACAAAGACCGTGGGTGTATAGGTCTGTTCGGTTTGGCCGGTACTGTTGCTCTGCCCGTGCCCAAGGCCGCGTCGGCCGCAGCGCATCGCCATGGACTGCGTGGTGTGCAGGAGACCGTCGGAGCCGATGTAGCCGTGCTCGACCGAGTATGGTCCGCCCTTGGGCACCGACACCGTGCTGGCGAACGGCGCAGCGACGCCAGCGACAGTGGGGAGCCCCGCCGCGCCCCCAGCTGTGTTCGGCGTCATGTCACGCCAGTCTTGCACGAGCGCACCCGTGAAATAGTCGCGGACCTTGTAAATCCAGCGGACGGGCGTTCCGGTATAGACCCCCTTGATGTCGCCGGTGCCGACCGATCCCATCGAGACGTCGGTGCCGAAGGCGTCGAGCGAGAAGGTGCAAGCGATGTCGAGCGGGGTGACACCGAAATACCCCGCCTGCGCCCACCGCCGGGTCTGCGCGTTGATTCCGGTGTAGCCCGAGCGGTTGCCTGCCGGGATTACACCCGTGAGGTCTGCGATTTCGTATGGGTACGCATTGCGCGGCCCCTTGACCAACCACTTGCCGTCGACCTTTAGGCGCGCAATGCCGTTCCGCATCTCGACCTGGAGGTCGCCCTTCTTGCTGGCGTTGAATGTCACGCCGTTCCAGTAGCTCTGGGACTGCTCGGTGCCCCCGATCTTTGCACCAATGGTGATACGTCCACCGGCGGTCGCCGGGTCGAACGCGATCCATCCGTAGTTGCTTTCGTCCGTCTGCCAGAAGCGGTATTGCTGGAGCGAGGAAGACCACACGGTCGTGTCGGATCCATTGAAACTCGACGGGTATGTGCCCGAGAAGTCGTACCCGAGGTTCAGGATGAAGTCGGTCATCTGCGTTCCGAGGATCGCCGACGTCGCACCAGAGAAGTTGGTGTTCATGTAGACGAAACCGTCCGCCACGCTCCACTTGGTGAGGCTCCCGGCCGCCGTGCCGTTCTCGTTCCAATTGGGGCGCGTCGAGAGCAAAGCGTTCGAGCCCTCGAAGTCGTCGGAAAACGCCATATACCGGGCGGGGGCAACGATCGTTGTATTTGCCGCGATCGTGATTGCTCCGCTCGTCGTCCGCGACGCCCCGCCTCCGGTAGGGGTCTCGACGATATCGATAAGACCAGGCGTCGTGGGTGTGCCGTTGATGACCGCGCCATTGACCGACATGGCGGCCGCGCCAGCGCCAGCGAGCGTGACGATGGTGTTCGGGCTTAGACCACTGATAATCGAACTGAGTGACGTACCAACCTTGCCCGAGGTGACCGACACGGTGAGCGCCTTCAAGGCGTCGTCGTTCAGGATGGTGCCAAGTGACGAAGCAGCGACACGGTAGAGTCGAACGGCGAAGTTCTCGTTCGGCTCGATCGTCGCGTCGCTGGCGACCGCGACGCTTGCGTTCACCGTGGTGCTACCCGCAGGAATAGTGACGAGAAAGCGAGGGAAGGCGCCGCCAACAAAATCGGTCGCATCCGCCGGATTTGAGCCAGTCGGGGCTACGACGACCTCATAGGAAATGTCGCTCGACCACGGCTTGTCGAGATTGACGGGATACACGAATGAAGTGGTGCCGCTATTGCCTTCGTTCTGGGACAGCGTAGCGACGCCGAAGGATGCAAGCGGAGGAATGGCCGCAACCTTGGCCTTCAGCGCTGTGATTGACGCCAACGCGTCGTTGAGCGTTTCGATCGCGTCAACCGGGTCAGTCGAGGAATTGAACGAGCTAAGAATTGTCATTTGAACACCTTTCGGTTGGGGATTTTATCCTCGGGCGAACATGCCCGTGCTGAAGAAGGGGGCGCTGAAGAACGGCCGGGCGAGATCTCCCTCGATCGCCGAGATCCAGTTCTGGAGCTTCATCAGCGCCGCGTAGACGGTGTCTCCCGTCGCGGTGTTCGCACCGGAGCCGTAGTCGACCCGGTACTGCGTGAAGCGGAATCCCAGCGCTAAGAGCCGCTGCTCGACGTCGAGCAGATCGGGCGAGAAGCTTGAGTTGTTGGCGTAAACCTGCGTCGAGTTTGCGTAGGTGTTGCTCGGCGTAGGGGCGGGCACGGCCACCGTGATCGGGTCGGACGTGATCGAGATCGTCGATCCGTCCGCGCCTTGTCCGGTGAGCCTGCGTGTCAGAGATCCCGAATTGCCAGCCCCAGGCACAATGGTCGTTCCGGTCCCGATGACCGCTGTTCCAAGCAGCCAGGCACGCGCCGTGATTGTGCCGTTCACGATGGTCGGGTCGGTCGCGGTGAACGTTGCCGAAGTATCGCCGCTGTTCGGGGAAATCGTCGGCTTGCCGGAGAACGTTGGGGCTGGAACCGCAGACACCGTGACGGCCGTCGAGGAAATCGTGATCGTCGATCCGTCGGCCCCCTGGGCGGTGATCTTGCGGGTGAGGCTTCCGGTATTGCCAGCGCCAGGAACGATCGTCGTCCCGATACCGAGGACCGTGGTTCCAAGCAGCCACTGGCGAAGTATGATGGTGCCGTTGTTGACCGTCGGATCGGTTGCGGTGAAGGTTGAGGCCGTCGTGCCGCTTGTCGGCGAGACAGAGGGGTTGCCTGAGAACGCAGGCGCCGGGAGCGCTGCGACAGTGACTGCTGCCGACCTTACCGTGGTGACCCCGCCAGTGCCCAGCGCCGAGACCTCGAGGATAAGCGCGCCGCTCGTCGAGGCTTTGACCGTGGGGCCGGTCCCCATGAGGTTGCCGGAGAGAAGCCACCGTCGCCCGGTGACGATGCCGTCGTCGACAATTCCGTCGTCTGCGATGAACGTTGTCGCAGTCGTGCCGCTTGATGGAGAGATCGAAGGGGCAACAGTGAAGGTTGGTGGCGGCGCGATCGCGCCGATCGGGATGACGACAGCGTCCGTGAGAGGGAAGTTGGAGCCGTCCGCAGTGAGGACGAGCGTCTGCGATAGCGGAGCGAGAGCCACAGCGTTCTCCTAGTTGGGCCGGACGGGCGCGACGGTCAGCGTCACGACGCGCATTTCGCCGACCCGGGGTGCGGCACTGTTGGCGTCGAGGTGGCGCTCGGTGATCGCGAGGACCGAGACGAGCTTGCCGTCGACGAGGCCTTGGACGTTCAACGGGGGGTAGGGCTTTGCCGAGGCAAAGAACGACACCTCCTGCACTTCCCCGCGATCGCGGACGCCGACCTCGCCTTGGTAGAAGGTGAACGTCCCTCGGACGCGTTTGCCGTTATGAACGGCACCGCCGAGAACGGCTTCTGTGGCTTCTTCGGTCATTTGTTTGCCACCCGAATGCCGACCGTGATCTGGTCCTGTTGCTGAAAATTGGTGGTGAAGCTGATCTCCACGCCCAGGACGATGCCGGTGCCGTTGAAGATCGAGCTGCCCCTCATGGCGGTCGCGATCTCGACCCAGAAGGCGAACGTCAGTCCGGCGTAGCGAGGAGTGAAGTCGCCGTCGGTCAGCACCACCAAACCGGCCGCCGTTGCGTCGGCGTTGGGCGTGACGGTGAACGAGGTCACTTCCTCGCCTGGCTGCAGGATGTCGCGCACCGCGTCGCCGCGGGTCAGCGTCGGGTAGAACCCACGGCGCGGCATGTTCGGATCGATGCGCCGGGGGAATGTCTTGATATCGAGTGGATTGGCCACGGGCATCCTTCCTGAGTTGGAGGCAGATCAGAAGATGCCGAGCACCTTGGGGCGGGCTTTGTGCTGCGCCGCCGCTGCGCGCGATTCACAGCGCGAAACGATGTCGATGGTGTCAACAGTCCGGCCGTTCGCCTTATCCAGCTGAGCCGTTTGGAGATCCCCGAACCCGACCCAGTCGGCCATTTCCGCGGCGTATGGGGGGAGGGGCGCGCCGGCGACGGGCTTGCGCCAGCTGTCCGGGAGAAGTCCGGCGCAATCGGTTGGACTGGCGACGATGACGCTGGCGGCGCAGCTACTGAGGCTGAGCGCAGCGAGGATCACCTTGGTAGGCCGCGCGGCGACATAGTGCGCTAATGCCAGCACCTGAAACAGCCGCCGGGACGACAACGGTCGCGCCCTCGGCGTTGCGGATGGCGGCGTCGTTTTCTCGCGAGATAGCATCTGACTGTTCCTCTGCCTGGGCACGATTGCCAACCGTATTGACGGCGTCGGCGCCGCTCTCTGCCGCCGCCCCGGCTTGGCCGATCGCGAGGGTGGTTTCGGTCTCGGCGGTCCTGGCCGTGCCGCAGGACCGGATTGAGACGACGGTCGCGATCAAGGCGATGAGCCCGATCGCGAACACGAGCGTCGCGGCGCTGCGGCCGAGCCAGGAGCGGATCCCCGTCATGCGACGCCCCCCTTGATGTCAGCAGCTGCGTCCGCGGCCGCGCCGGCGACCTCGTCGGCTGCTTGCGCGGCATCGTTGCCGGTCCTGATCTTGAAGCCCCAGCCTTGCGCGTCGATGCCCGCTTTCAGGTCGCGGGTGACGATGACGAGGAACGCGATCGCGACGACCGCCAGCAGCCCGACCGCCGTCCAACCGAGCCACTTGATCAGTTCCATCTCGATCGACGTGCAATCGTTGATCGAACTGGTCGCGAGCTTCGTGTCGGCCACTCGGACGCTGCACCACTTCACCGGATCGGACAGGATCCAGATCAGCCAGGCGAGGAAGCCGAGCAGCACCGGCAGCCCGACGATGATTGCGATCGACGTCCACGACACGCGGCGGTTCGAGAACACGCTCATTGGGCGGCCAGCGCGCGCGCGACGTCGGCGCGAATGTCGACCCGCTTCGGCTTGCCGGGCAGGTAGCTGGGCTTGCGAACCGGGTAGACGTTGACCAGCCCGTCGAGGTGCTTCCACTTCCCGTCGAAGAACAGGGCGGCCTCGTCCATCCGGCGCTCCTTGAGGTCGCCGCCGTTGAGGTAATGCGTTTCGAGGAACTTGCGGGCCTCGGCCACCTTTCCGGCGAGGTACAGCCGCACCCATTCCGTGCCGCCGATCGCACCGGTATTGTAATGGAACGACAGAGCTGCGGCGAACTGCGCCTCGGTCAGCGTCCGTCCCTTAAACGCTGCAAGCACCTCGGGCCCGTACTTGGTCTGAACGAGCCAGATGAAGATCTGCATGACGCGCTCGATCGTCGCGGGCTTGTCCTTGTACCGATCAACGAGGTGGCCCGATGCGTTGGTGACGCCAATGCCCCAGGTGCCCACAGGCGGCGTCGCACTGTCGAGGTACCACTCGAGCACGAGGCCCTCGGCGCCGGCGACCTCGCAGGCGACGCGTACGGTGATGTTGCCGTTGATCGTCATGATCTCGGTCCTTTCAAAAGGTGGGGTTCGTCGCGGCGATCTTGGCGGCTGACACCGCACCCTTTTCGAGGGCTTCGGCGTGCATCTGTTCAGCTTCCATCGTCTCGATATCGGCGAGGATCGCGACCAGCATTTCGGGCGGGTTCGGCAGGCGCTTGAGCAACATAACGAGCGCGCGGAACCGCATCTTGACGTTGTTCAACTCGTGCCGCGCCGTGCGCTGCGCGACGTCGTAGTCGGCCGCCAGCTTCTCGAGCTTCGCCTCGTAGTGCGAGCGGGTATCTTCGAGCCGGGTCTCAAGCTTCTCAACACGCGCGATCAGGTCGTCGCGGAGCTTCTCTTCTGCGGACCGTTCGATCTCCCGCATCTTCGGCCTATTCCGGACCCACGCCGCGAGCACTCCGCTTCCGAGAGCGAGATTGATGAGGGCGAAGATCGCACCCCAGCCGAACGGGAGTCCCGCCAGATAGTTGGGCATCCGATCACCGATCATGACGTTGGAAGGAAAGGGTGACCGCGCCCATCGCGATCGCCAGCAGAATGGCGGTGATGTGGCTTGTCTCGAACGACACGCGGGCAATGAACGTGACCCGGTTGACCGCCAGCATGAAGACCAGACCCCAGATCGGGTCGAGGTAGCGTCCGCGTCTCCGTAGGATCCGCCAGACGGCTGGCGACAGGCAAGCCAGGCAGAACAGCCACGCGCAAAGGGCTGCGCCGCGAAGCGCATCAGCAAGCAACATCACAGTAGCTCCTGTTATTTGGGGGCCATGCCCAGGAAGGCGGCTTCGATCGCGCGGGCGCAGTGCCCCGGCGCGGAACCGAGCAGCATGAACAGGTGATCGATCGCCCAGGCGCAGGGCTTGCCCCACCATGCGCCCGCCATCGCCGCGCGGCCGACGCGCGAACTGATCGTCTCGTCAGCCGAAGGGCAGGTGCCGCCGAAGATCAGGTAGTAGGGCGCCGCGAGCAGGACATAGACGAACTGGTCGATCGCGATCAGGAACTGGATGATCCACTTGCTCAACCGCGTCAGCGCGGGCTCGCGGGGCGGCATGGTCAGACGGCAGGCGCGGGTGACGCAAGCAGCGCCTGCCAATCGATCCGGGCCACTTTGACGATATCGGCAAACGTCGCGCCTTGCGTGATCTTGGCTTTTGCACCCATGCGCTCGCCCTCTATCAGTGAGCCAACGAGCTCCCACTGATCGGCCCGCGCGATCACGACCGGCACCAGCTCCTCAACCGTGATGTCGCAGGCGGACGCTTCCGCCTCGAGGAACGGGGTGCGGGTCGTGTTGTCCGCCAGCCACGCGCGGGCCTCCGCTTCCTTGCGCTGGTACGTCATTGCCTGACCCATGCCAGCGGTAAGGAAGAGCAACCGGAACGCCTCCGCCGACGTGTCCACGAACAGGTTCATCGCACCGCGCAAAGCTTCGAGGTCGAGTGGCCCTTTCGCGATCACGGCGTAAGGCACCACGACCAGCCCGGTCCCTTCTGGCAACTGCTGATAGACGCTGCTGCCGACGTTGCCGGATCCGCGGTACACCTCCTGGAAGGTGTCGAGCGAGTAGACGATCCAATATTCCATGCTGCCCTCCGGAAAGCGTTAAATTGCGACCCACGTCACCTTCAGATCGATCCGGCTTACGGTGTATGAGGCGGCGACCTGGCGCTCGTAGGAATCGCCGTTGTTGATCCAGCCGGTGTCGTACGAGCCCACCCGGACGGTCGCGGTCCACGACGGCACAAAGTCCGTGGTCGCTAGGACCGTCGACGATGCATTTGCGCGCGGCACGTAAGCGTTGTTCTGATTGTCTCGCGCCACGATCGTCAGGCCGCCGGTGTCTTCGACGTAGGTCAGATACGATGGCTTGCCGAGCATCGTGCCGACCACCATCTGGCCGGCGTTGGTGGTGACCGCTGCGGTGAACTCGTAGATAAACCGCCCGAGCGCCGGGATCTGCGAGAGCGACAGGTTCCACGGGACGGTGATCGTTTGGCCAGCCGACGGCGTAATGCTGCCCTGCCAGACTGAGGCGCCTTCTCGCGACATGCTGGCCCGGTTAAATTTCTGGGGCGTGAACGTACCGTTGAGCGTGAGGTTACCGTCGATCACCATGTTGGAGTTGACGTAAAACAGGCCGGGGGAGCCATCCGCCTTCGACAGCTGGACAAAGGTTCCACCGTCCGGGGTCGTGCCCGCGATCCGCCAATAGACGCTGCTGCGACCGTCAATTCCGGCCAACGTGCCCGCCTGCTGTTCGAACTCCGCGACCGTGCCGTTGTATTCGCTGCGAAGCGTGGACACGTCCCGCGTGATCGCGCCCACTTTCGCGTCTACGATCGCAGCCGTCTGACCATTAGCGCGGGCCAGCAAATTGCTGTCCGCCGTACCGTTGAGCTGTGCTTCAATCGTCTCCTGCGCCGACGCCGCGGCGTAACGGTTCGGCATATCCACAAGCGTGTCTTCGGCCTTCTTCACGCGGGCCGCGATCAGTGGCAGCGCCGCGTCAGCCTTCTGCGCCTTGATCTCGCCGTCGTTGGCGGGGCGCGCGCCACACTTCAGCCAGTGCACCGCCTTTGCCGAGGTTACTCCAAACCCCGACCAATTCGTCATAGCGTATAGATTGACGGGTCCAGCGAACTCCGACTTAACGAAGAACGACCAGTGGCGGACGCCACCCTGCGAACCCGTATATTCGGCGATGTCTTCCACAGTCGAAAAGTTCAAAGCTGGCAGGTTGTCGATCAACACCCCCGCTCCTTGGGTGCTGCCATTCTCGAACCAAACCGATGCTTCGATCACCCAATATCCGGCGGTGACGAAGAAGGTGGTCGCGATGCCCGCGTCATTGCTGTTCGAAACGACATGCCCGAGCATGTAAGCGCCGGCTTGGAGGTTCCCGCCCTCTCGAGTGAAGGTTCCGTTGTTTGCCCAATATGTCCACTGGCTCGGCAACAGCGATCTGTCAGGCCAAGCCGCAAAATTGGCGTTTGAGGTCGCGTAGTTGCTGGTATTGCCAGCGCGGCTTTCGAGAGTTTCTGTTCGGCCCGCATAGCTTCGCTGCGCGTCCGACAATCCTGTGATGCGCTCATTGTAAGCCGTGAGGGTCGTATTGACGCCCACGAACTGCGTTTCAACGCTGGTGGACAGCTCCGCAACTGCTTGTTTCGCGCTCGATGCCGTAATCTCGACTTGATCGATGCGAGCGTTCGCGTCGGTGTCGCCATTCTGGAAACTAGTGATGACGCTATCAATGCGGCGCCCGATCGTGCCATCCCGGCTGATCGCGGCCTCATCGACGCGGCGGACCTCAGCATAGACGTTCGTATCGTTATATCCACCGCTTGCCGACACGCTGTCGATTCGACGGTTGATAAACGCGTCCTTGTCGTCGAGCCGCGCGACCGCCTGCGCCAGCGCGTCAGCTGCGTCCTGCCGGGCGGTCGCGATCTTCGTGTTCGCGCCCTGGACTGCGTCGTTGATCGTCGGGATCGTAGTGCCATCGATGTACGCCAGTTGCGCCCGCGCAGCGGCAACAGCCAGTTCGAACTCGCTAACCGTGCCAGATCCGAACGGGCTGTTCGGGTCTGCGCTGTTCGTGGCGTTGTCGTCGGGCTTGTTGGGGCCCGTGACACCATCCCAGAAAGCGGTGGTAGCGGCCTCATCGATTGCGAGGATCAGCGGATTGTTTCGGCTGTCGTAGACGATCGGTTCGGCGCCCTGCACTGGCAGGGAGTCATCGGCGTCCCATTGATAGAACAGGGGCGTCTCGTAGGTCAGCACCATGTTGCAGGTGCCGCCCTGACCGAGTTCCTGCTCCTTCACCCGGAACACGCCGCGCTTGAAGCCGAGCGGCGCGAAGGTGAACGGCAGAACGTCGCCGACCGTGTATTTCCAAGCGCGGATATCGAACGGTGCTGCGAATTGTCGCGAGTATTGCCGGCGCTGCAGAACCTGCTTGGCGATCCGCTGCGCATGGCTCGGGCTTTCGACGACGCCGAGGTCGAGCGAAAGGAACCGATCCTGCCCGTCGGGGCTTGGCAGTCGCACTTCGGGATAGTCGATCAGCTGGTACAGCGATGCTGATGTCGCGTCGACGTACCGGCCGCGCACCACATTCGGCGTCGATTCAAGCGATGGGTCAGGATCCCAGGTGAACGCGCCGACAACGTCGTCGTCGTTCAGGCCATCATCGACCGCCACGGCTGCCAGATCGTTGTGCGAGATCGCCAGCGCCAGCTTGCCGCCGGTGTCGCGGAAACGGCCGCAGCAGGCAGAGCACAGCATGTCGAGGACGGTCTTCTGATCATCTCCCTCGGAAACCACGCCCGCGCCATGGTAGCGCGGCTCGTTGCCGCCCGCTGCGCGGTTGACGAGCTCGTCGGCAAGGTTCGCTGCGACCTGAAATGACGGGAAGCTGATGCGCCGCCCGGGCACCCCCGCGCCGGTCGCCAGCTTCATTACGCCGGTCGCGGGGTTCTGGATCCGCCAGCCCAGGATGACGCGCAGGATCTGCAGCGGGAGGTTCTCACCGATCACGACGCCGTCATCAGCCGTGTAACGCCACGTCGACTGATCGTTCGACCGCATCGGACCGGACCCGCCTGGCACCGTGCTATCGCGGCGCGGGTCGTACAGCTTGGCGCCACGTCCGATCACGGTGATCCGGCTTGGAATGCCGCTCGAGAACGGGCTCTCGGTCTTCTTGCCGTTCCCGGTGACCTTGAAGCGGAAGCGGGCATAGGCGCAGCCGGTCAGGCGCGCGCTCTCGCGATTCCATTTCCGGCTTGCAAAGGTAAAGGCGTTTGCCTGAGTCCCCTCAAGGATCAGGTTGGGGATCGAGAAATAGCCGTTGTATTTGGCGGCCACGCCTGTCGCGGCCGACCACGCCATTTCGGTGTCGAACCATATCTCGTCGAGTCCGTCGATCGCATGGCTGGCGAACGCAACGATCCAGTCGCAGATCTCCTGGTCGTTGCCCGACCATTCCTCGTAGCGGACGTCGACCGGCATCGCGGTCTGGCCGAGCACGGTCTTGCGAAACGTGCGGGGGTCGATGCTCGCGGTCAGCCGGTCCGTCTGTGACGCGGTGACCTTGGGGCCCTTCTGTAGCAGGCTCGCCGCGAGCGTCAGGCCGCCCGAGGCAAGAAACAGCGTGCCGGTCGAGACGCCAGCGACGGTCAGCGATCCGGCAAGCCCGCCGAGCGCGACCGCACCGACGCCGGTCGCGATCAGCGCGACAGCGCCAACGGCCAGCGCGGCGAATTTGAGTGCTTTGGCCAACCGTCAGACCCCGAACCGGACGTGCCAGGCGCGAGGCTCGCACCAGCGTGCGCGATCGATCCTGATCAGCCCCTCGCGGTCGCCCTCGGAGCCTACTGCCACGAGGAACGGTCCCAGGCAGATCCCGAGCAGCCCGTCGGACATGATGATGTCGCCACGGTGTGCGAGTGACGGATCGACCGTCTCGAATTTGCCGCTGAGTGTCGACGCCAGCGTACCAGCGCCAATGCGGCGCAGCGCGCGCACCGAACCACGCGCGGTGGTGTAGCGTCCCCGAAACTCGGGCATCGGGTCGACGCCGGTCATAGCTTTGACCGCGCCAGCCGTGAATGTGCAGCAGTCGTGCCGGCCCCATGCGAAGGGAAGCGTACGCAGGGGTTCGAGGTACGCGGCGAGGCGCGCCTCCCAATCGGGTAGACGGTTCATAATCGACTCCCGTTCAAGATTTGCGGCTGGCGCCGTTGGCGATCGCAATCGCGAGCTCAGCTGACCGGTCGTCCGGGTCGTAGCTCTGCTGATCGAGATAGGTTCGGTTCGAGGCCTGGCCGAAGAAGCCAAGGTAGGACTCGACATCAAGGTTGATCGTCTGGCTGGTCTGGTCGCCGACGATCTTCGGCACCGACATGTATCCGGTGTAGAATGACCACAGCGCGCCGATGCGCGTCAGCTGCCGCGGATCAAGCATTGCCCGCCACAGACGGCAGTCGCGGCCAACATAGTTCGCGCGGTTGCCGATCTGGGTCATCAACTCGTCGTCGACGCCGGCGAGGCCGGACAGCTGCAGCGACAGCGTGTCGGTACCGCCCTCGCGCGCCTTGACGGCGCCGACCGACACAACGCGGGGGTCAACCGCGGTGAAAGTGAAACCGTCGAGATCCTCGTCGCCGGTGCCGCTGAAGGAATAGCTGTAGGGCGCATTGGTAACGCGGATCGGGCCATCGGCGAGGTCGAGAAAGCAGAACGTGACTGGCTTGCGGACGTCGGCAGATAGCGCGGCGTTCGCATCGGTGTCGGGACGGCTGTCCATCAGAACGCCTCTTCGCAGTCGAACGAGACGCCGTATTTCTGCCCGATGCCGACCTTCCAGCCGTTCTTCGGATCTGACATCGCCATGACGGCATAGGGCCGCTTGACCTCGATCGTTGCCTTGTCCGCCGGCACGACCCGAACATAGGGCTTTACCGAAATGGTGGCGTTCCCGTCGGAGTCGGCCACCACCGGCGCGTTCACCATCAGCAGCTGGTCGCCGAGCGTGATGAACTGGCCGCGCTTGAGCTTGAGCCCTGCCGCGCCCCACCCAGACGTCATCAGCGAATGCCCGCCCTGGTTGGCGCCCTTCACGCGGACGTCGAGCGATCCCGCGATCTGGTCCTTCTCGCAGGCGATGACCCGAAAGCTGTTGGCGACGCCGTCGCAGTCGACCACGAACGCACGCCAGTCAAGCACGCGGCCTTCACCGGTGATCGGGGGCAGGGTGACCTTGGCGAACCAGCGAGGCGCAGCCGCCAGAATGGTGACCCGTCGCTTGCCGGTGAACTCGCCGCGGTTGACCTGGCCGGGCTGGTCGATCGTCCACTCGATATCGGACGCGACGGGATCTGAGGGGATGTTGATCAACATCAGTCGAACGCTCCCGGCAACTGGCCGCGATTAAGCTGCCGCATGGTCCGCGCGCTTGCGCCTGCCATGATCGGCTCGGCGGTTGCTCCGACGGTGCGCAGCGATACGCGTTCCATCTTGGCCTCGAACTCCGGCCCGGCATTGACCGTGACGTTGGCGTCCAACTGCATCCGCCTGTTCGCGCCACCGCCGTACGCCGCCGCCGGCAAGCGGGGCGCGCGGAGGCTGGGGAGGGACGGCGAACCGCCGAGCGAGCCGCCGTCGGCGAACCGCGGGAGCCGGCGTGCGTTGATCGCTGCCATTGCGCCCGCGCCGTAGTGATTGACCGCGGCCTCGTTCATGATGAACTCGCGGTTCGAGAGCCGCACCGCGCCGCCGCCGGGCCCCTTAAGCAGCGCAAGGATGCTGTCGGACCGGCCATGACCCGGTCCGCTGATCAAGCCTCCGAGCGATCCGCCGTCTGCCCGTCCCGGGATATCGCTGAGCGAACCGCCATCGGCCAAACCGAAGAAGCTCCCGCCACCGAGCGCGCCAACGATCGCCTTTTGGATCGCGACGCGGGCCAGGTCGGCGATCACGCTCGAGGCCATTTCACCGAACGCGCCTTTCAGCTTCAGCACCTTGCCGATGGCAGACGCTGCGCTGCTTTCAAGCGAGCCGAGCCCATTTACCGCGACGCTCTGCAAAGCTGCGTTCGTATCGCCCGTCGCGGCCTTTAGGCGCTCGCGGTACGCATCAAGCGGCGAGGCGTTCTGCCGGGCAAGCTGCCCGCGCTCCGCGCCTTCCAACGCCGGCAACGCGCTGAGCGAACGCTGCGCCGACATGACGGCGTCCGGATCCTTGGAGGTGTCGCGAACACGCTCGAGCGCCTGCCGGCGAAGCGTCTGCTCGGCCTCGAGGATCTGCTCGGCGATGCGCGCGCGCTCGCGCTCGGTCGGCGCCATGTCTTCGCTGATGCGGAGCAGGGCGATGCGCGATTCAAGGCTCTGCCGGTCGACGTCGTACCGCTGCTCGATCACGCGCATGGCGCGGTCGGCTGCGGCGTTCTGCAGATCCTGCACCCGGGTCTGTTCGTTCAACGAGCGCAGGTTGTCGGCGCGCGCCTTCGAAAGCCCCTTCTCCTGCTGCAGGTCGATCTTCTGCTTGCGGCTGTCGGCGTCGGCATTGATGCTCGCGACCAGTTCGGCGTCGCGCTGATCCTCGGTCTGGGCCGACTTGCGCGTTGCCGCGGCGAGCCGTTGCCGAGCCGACTGTTCCTCCTGGCTGTATGCGATATCGTCGCTCAGCACCTTCTGGCGCGCGCGCTCGGCGCGATCGTCGACCGACTGCTGGCTCGGGCCCTTCTTGCCAAAGGCGACGTGGAACACCTTCTGGTCGCGCTCGTCGATCAGCTGACGGATCGCGACGCCTTCCTTGGCGAACGCCTGACGGATCGACGACACACTGATGCCGGGGCCATAGGCGACGTCGACCGCCTGGCCGCGCTCGTGGTCGCTGGTGCCGGGCTTCGCGACCGGACCCGCATGCCGCCCGGCGAGCTTGTCCGCATATAGCTGAGCTTGCCGCTCGGTCGAGCGCAGCCCGCTGGTGACCCGCCCGCCGATACCGGCAACGATGCTGGTCGCCTCGGCAACGCTGACGTCGCGGCCAATCTGGTTATTGTTCGGCTTCACGTTGGCCGCGCGCTGCTTCTCTTGCGCGAGGTCCGATGCTGCCTTCTTCTGCGCTTCCAGTTCACGCAGACGCTTTAGCGATTCCGCCCCGACAACTTGGCCAAGTCGAGCTTGCGTTCGAAGCTCGTTTTTGAGGGTCGCGATCTTGTCGTCGATAGTCTTGGTCGCCGAGCGAACCGGGTCGATCGAGATCGCAGCACGTTCGGCCGCGATGTCGACGCGAGTAACGTTCAACTGCCGCTCGGCTGCAGTAACCGCAGCTTCCGCCTTGGTGCGCTCGGCCCTGAGCTTGTTGACTTGATCGCTGCGCGCTTGATTCTGAAGCGCCGCTGCACCGGTGGTGCCGCCGGTCAGCGAGAAGTCGTCGAGACGGGCTTCGGCTTCAGCTAGGCGGGCTACAGTTGCCTGCCGGATAGCTAAAGCCTCGTCGCGCTTTGCCTTTGCAGCGATGTTGGCACGGTCGGCAGACGATCGTTCGCTATCGGCTGTCTGACGAAGCGCCTTGTCCTGATCTCGCAGGGCTAACGTTAGGCCCTCAACCGTCCCGGCAAACCGAGCCTTCGCACGAGCCGCGACGTCGCTTTCGATGGCGTCCTTCTTCAGCTTTTCGACCGCATCATTGGTTGCGTCACTGAATTCGAACATGCCCTTGGTCAAAGGACCGAGGACGAGCAACGCGCCGGTGATCGCCAACCCATACGGACCGGTCATAAAGCGAGCGAACGATCCGGCTTTTCCTTCGACGTTGACGAACTGCCCGGCCGCTTGTCCGCCCTGAATCGCGATCACCTGGAACGCGTTCGCGCCCATGCTCAACTGGGTGAAGGTGTCCTGGATTTGATAGGACAGGCCCTGCATCGCGGCACGCTGTGCGCCAGACTGAGCGGTGACGCCTTGCTGGCGATCGCCGAACAACCGCGATGCCGCGCCTGCCTGCTGAAGCTCGATCTCGACCCGCTCAAGCGCACCGGCTTCGCGCGTCAGTTCGTTGGCGTGGTTCTCAGCTTCCAGCGCCGCCGCGCGCGCCGCCTGGACGTAGAGGCGGGTCTGCTCCGTCAGAACACCCTCGCCCTGCGCGGCACGTTCCGAGGCGTCGGCGATCAGGCGCGTGGCAATTGCCTGCTGCTGAGCAGCGGCAGCCGCCGCGCGCGCGTCCGCGGCACCGATGTTGAGGCCGCCGGTGACGGTTGGCGCGATGATCGCCTTTGCCGCCAGCTTCTGGACGTTGCTGAAGCTCGCCTCGAACGACCGCTCGGCCTTCGTCGCGGCATCCTGTGCCAGATCCGCGAACGCGCCGAAGCGCTTGCCCATGCTGCCGATCGAGCCTTCGACGTTCTCCGCCATCTTGGCGGCACGCTTCTCAAATCGGTCTAGCGGCTTTTCACCTTCAGCCAAGTTCCGGCGCAGCAACTCGGTTGCCGCGTCCACCTGCAACAGGAGGCGTTCGGTCTGATCAGCCATGGACGCCTCCTGCTATGACGGGCTTGGGGGATTGGCGCGCTCGAACGCCTTCATAGCGGTCCAGAACTCGACCGGTGTGCAGCGCCAGAAGTCGGCAGGCCGCCATCCCAGCAGGACGACGGCCGTGCCCATCAGCCGTCGACGAGGGCTTTCTCCGTCGTCTTCGTGATCATCGACGGCTTCAGTTCCCCCGCGGTGGTGTATCCGCCGGTTACCGCCATAGACAGCATGCCGCCGATGGTTCGCATCGCCTCGTGAACGCCGTCGTCGCTGTCCATGATCAAGCGGGCGATCCGCTTATCGTTCGCGCCGGCGACGCCCTTATTGTCGGTTTCACGGCCCCAAGCGCGCACGCATGCTCCGACGATCTGGGCAGTCTCCGACATCTTGAGCTTGCCCGCGACGGCTGCGCGGGCAAGGTCGACGAGTCCGCGATCAAGCGTTTCCTCGATTTCCGAGACGGCTTCGAAGGTCGGTCGCAGGACCATCCTCGTGCCATCGAGCGTCAGGGCCAGTTCGCCCCGATCTTCGATCGCCGGCGCGGCGGTGTCGAGATCGCTCACTGTGCGACGATCTCTTCGACCGTATCCGCCGGCAGCGCATAGAGCTTGGCAATCTCGCCGACGGCGTTCGGATCCGCTGCGATGTCGCAAGCCAACTCATTGAGGTCTGGCGCGGGACTGTCGTCGTGCTTGCCGAGATACGGCGCCAGCGTACGCGCGGCGAGCGAGGGCCCCGCACTGAGCAGCGACTGAAGCTCGCGCACGCCATGTCCGGTGGAGGCGATCAATTGCTCGTTCAGATCCGTCGGTTTGTTGGTTCGAAATTCTTTGCCGTTGATAGTGATCATCTGGGTGATCCTTATGGTAGGGGCGGGCGCGGTCGCTTACGCGAGCGCATCGACGGTCGGCTGCGCGGCCGGCTGCAGCGTCAGCGGCGTCTTGACGCTCGCGCCCTGGTCGAAGCCGGAGCTATCGAGGGCGGTGTACATCAAGCACTCGAACACTACGTCGGTGGTGCCGAACGGCTTCTTCCGGATCTGGTAGACCTCGGCCGCGTTCGTCTTGTCGAGCGTCTCGATCCGGGTGTAGCCGTTCGCGTCGGGCAGATCGGGAGTCAGGTCTTGCTTGACCGTGATCGTCCGCAGACCCGGCGACTGCGTGTCGACGCCTTCCTGATCCTTCGTCGCATTCGACGAGAACCCCTTGCCGCGATCGATGCTGAGATTGCCCTGACCGGCGGGCTGGTTGAACGTTCCCACGGTGGTCGCCTGGAGGAACAGGCGATAGTCTGAGCCCAATTTCTTCATGGTGGTTCTCCTGTAAATGCGCGCGGGCGGGGCGCGGCGGGTAGGTTACTGGTGGTCGGAAGGGGCGAACGCGAGAACGTTGAAGCTGGTGATGCCGCCGTAGGTCGCTCCGTCCTCGGTGAGCACAGCGTCGTCGTCCTCGAACTCGAAAGCGATCGTCCAGCCGTCCTTCTCGAACCGCTGGCCATCGAGCGCGGTCTCGATCTGCTCCTGAAGCGCGAGCAGCGGCGCGCGTTCTTCGGCCTCCACGATCGTGACGATTGCAATCGTGACGCGACGATCGCCTTCCGCTTTCTTGGTCGACAAGCGGAAGCTCTTCATCTCGCCGAGAATGACCAAGTCACCCGGCGCGTTCACGGGCGCATCCTGATAGACCGTCGCGCCGGAGATGGCAGAGCTCAGGGCGTCGAACGTTACCGCCTCGACCAGTGCTTTGGCTCTACTCATCGCCACCCCCTGCAATTCGGCTCAGCGATCGGGCGAAGATCCCACGCAGATTGTCGTTCAACGTGCGGCGCAGGTCAGGCATCCGGCCCGTGATAAACCGCTTCGGAGCCATGCCCCTGACGCGCATCTTGTAGGTCGCGACAATGTCCTCGGTCCGCTTGCGGCCGCCAGAACCGGTCCGAAGCATGTTGACGGTGCGTCCGTCGCGAAAGGTCTGCGCCACGCGACGCCGACGCTGCACCAGCACGGTTTGGGCACGCCGCCCGAGATCCTGAATCCGACCATAGAACAGCTTCGACTGCCCGCCGCGCGTCCCGAGCAAGCCGACTTGCAGCCGGAGTGACTTGGGCAAGACCTTGCTCGTGATACCCTGGCGCACGGCACCGGTCTTCTGCGGCGTCTTCGCCTTCATCGCTTGCTCGATCTGCCGACCGGTAACGCTCAGTTCGACCACCAATTCGCCGCGTACGGCGTCCGGCATGCGCCGAAGCAGGCGGCGAAACTTGCCGATGCCGCGGATCTTCGTGCGCGCCATCAGCCGAGCGCTCCGGTTTCGCACGTCATCACCTGCGTCGCCCGGTCAGTCGAAGGCGGAGCGGTCCGGATATCGAGCGCAACGCCGTTCCACAGCAGGCGATGCGCCGTGGTAACGCCGGCGCGCTTGCGGATGGTGACGCGGTAGAACTGTGTTGCGCGCTGCACCGCGATGCTCAGCGCCTCGCCGCCACGAAGGGGAACGATCTCCGCCGGGATCTTGGTCGCAACGTCGCGCCAGGCGGGCTGCCCCTCCGGCACCTTGCGCCCGCCGCGACCGTTGTCGACGGCGTTCGACTGCTGAAGCGTCACCCGCTCGCGCAGGCGACTTGATAGGCCATCCCCGGCGGTCACAGGCGACGCAATCGCAAGCGACCGCAGATCCTGCGCGCACTGGCCTCGGCCTTGGCGAAGATTTCGCCGCCCTCGCGATCGTTGTCGTATCCGGAGATCAGCACGAGCATGGCGCGGCGTATTTCGCGCGGCACATCGTTCGGCGATTCATACCCGGCGCGAATGGTGACGGTAAAAAGCTGTTTGCTGTCGGTGAAAGGGTAGAACGGGCCGCTTGGCGGCAAGACGCGCGCTGGGCGATTGCTGAGGTCCAACCGGGCACCGGTGATCGCGATGGGCTGCCCGCTCGCGTCCTGATAGGCCACACCCGGCACGGCTGCCGCAGCGATTGGCCAGGCGCGGATCTCGACTGCACCAAAGCCGCGGAACTGCTCCGTGACGTCGCGGGCGGAGAGGAGGTGGCCGGTATATCCCTCTACCCATGCGGACGCGTCGGCGATGAAGTCGGTAGTCTCTGCGTCGTCGTTCGTATTGTCCTGTTCGCGTTGCAGCTGAGCCTTCGCTTCGCGCAGCGACACGATCGGGGTGACCGTCGCGCCATCAAGATATGCACCATACTGCTCAAGCACGCTCGCTTCGAACACGTCGGGCCCGAGCGACAGGAATTCCCGCATGGAAGCGATGGTTTGCAACGTCATCGTGCGCCTCCCATGCTGGATCGCAAGTGCCAGCCGCGAACGGCTGGCACTGACTGGTTACTTCTGAGCGTTGAGGTTCTGCTCGACGGCTTCCGCACCCGAAAGCGTCGGGTCGTTGAAGTCGATGCGGTTCTGCTCGGCACTGGTATTGGCGCGCGGATCGGCGTCGACGGCGGGGTGGTTCATGTCGACGTCGGGAACGATCTGCTGCGGTGCGCCGGCGGTGTCGATATCGGTTGCCGGAGCGATGCCGTTATCCGGCTTCTTGACGGTCTTGGTGTCCATAGGTCTTCTCCTGGTTCGCCGAAACCGTGGGCCTTGCCGCGCGGCTTCGAAGAACCGGGCCAGCTCGAAGCCGGCCCGGCGGAGAGTTACGCGTTCACGGCGATCTTGAGTGCGCGCATCGGCTCGGGGTTATGCACCCCGCCGCCCACGCGCTTGGTCGTGTAGAAGTGCACGAACGGCTTGTTCGAATACGGATCGCGCAACACGCGGATCCCGATCCGATCGACAACCAGGTAGGTCGCTTCCATATCGCCGTAGAGCGCCGCGACGTTGCCGGCCGCCGCCGTCGGCATGTCGGGCATTTCCACAATCGGCGCGCCGTTCAGCGTCTGCGGCTGACCGAGTGCGTAGGACGGCTGCCACAGGAAATTGCCTTGGCCGTCCTTCAGCTTGCGCGCGGCACCGAGACTCTGCCGGTTGATGAACAGCTTCGCGTTGCCAGCAAATTCGCTCGGCAGGTCGTACATCAGGTCAACGAAGCCGTCGCCGGTGAGCTTTGCAGCATCGCCGGTGTTGACCGCCTTGATCGCGCCGTAGGGGTGGCGTGCCGCGTTCGCGGCGCCCGTGACGTAGGTCAGGATGCCGTAGGGCTTGTTCGCACCGTCGCCAGACAGGAAACCGATGCCTTCCTGACGCGAGAACTCGGTATCGACTTCCTGGCCGAGCCATTCCTCGAGGTCGATCGCGGCATCGTCCAGCAGCTGCTGGGAGATCGCCGGGTTCGCGTAGAGTTCGCCCGGCACGAAGTCGAGCACCCCGATCTGCGGCGTCGTGGTCGCCGGACGGCTGGCGGTTTCACCGACCCAGCCCGACCCGACGTTGCGGTCCGAGAAATACTTCTTGAACCCGGCGACGCTGATGGTGATGACCCGGCTCTCGGCGCGCATCGGGCTGATCTTCTTCAGCTTCTCGCCGATGGTCCGATCCCACTCGATCGGGGCAAGATAGCCGCCGTCGGTGTCGGTACCCTTCTGCATCGCCGCGCGGACTTCCGCCGAAGCATTGTCGCCACGACGCATGTGCGCCTTGAACGCCTTGGTGTATTCCGGATCGGACTTGATGTCGCCGATCACGGCACCGTCGCCCAGCTTGGCCGCCGCGTTGATCCGCGCCTGATCGTCGACCGCGGTCTGCAGTTCGGTCAGGGTGGCGTTGATCGCGTCGAGCTTGTCCTTGGTCAGAACGTCCGTCTTGCCCGCCTTGATCTCCTCGATCTCACGAGCATGGGTCGTCTTGAATTCCTCGAACGCCCCGTTCAGCGACCGAATGAGCGTTGCGGGATCAGCGGCGTCCGCACGGACGGTGCCGGCGATAGCACGAGGCATTGCGGGCAGGGTAGGAGCCGAGAGGGTCAGTTCGGGTGCCGGCTTG
Source organism: Sphingomonas sp. PvP055 (assembly GCF_040546365.1). NCBI lineage: Bacteria > Pseudomonadati > Pseudomonadota > Alphaproteobacteria > Sphingomonadales > Sphingomonadaceae > Sphingomonas > Sphingomonas sp. PvP055. Next base: position 2,392,112 of record NZ_JBEPNS010000001.1, on the reverse strand, counting down.
CTGGCAGCGACCGCCGCAAGCGCGCGAAACGGATTGGCGAGCACCGTCGCCACCGCCACAAGGGCGGCCATGTTCAACTTCTTCATGGGGGAGCTCCTAGCTCTTGATGGTGGAGAGCAGACCCGCCAGCAGGCCGGTCAACTCGGTCTCGCCGCCAGCGCCTGGCGTGTCGGCTACAGGGGCAGCGCCTGGCGTGCCCTTGATCTTGGTGATGTGGTCGCGCGCCTGCGTGCGCGTGTCGCCGCCGGCGACAAGCTTCAACTCCAGCGCGGTGATCGCGGTGCGCTCCCGGTCGGAAGCCTTGGCCTGCTCGTCCCGCGTCGTCTGATCGGCGGTGAGTAGGGTGTCAGCGAAGCCGCGCTCAATGGCGATAGACCCGGACATGTACGTCTCGTCGTCCATCCACTTCGCGCACTCCGCCGCGGTCCGGCCGCTGCGTTGAGCATAAACGTCCGCCATCGCCTGGTCGAACGGCCCGAGGTACGTGGCCGTCTCGGCCATGTCGTGCCGGTTACCGACCGCCACGACCCAGCAATTGTGGATCATGAGGAAAGACGCCGCGCCGATCTCGACCGTGTCGCCCGCCATCGCGATGACCGACGCTGCCGATGCAGCCATTCCCATGATCTTGATCGTCACCGGCTGTGCATGCTCGCGCAGGACGTTGTAGATCGCGATCCCTTCGAACATGTCGCCGCCGGGCGAGTTGATCTGGACCTCGACAGGGCGGTCGCCGATCGCACGCAGCTGAGCCGTCACCGTCTTCGCGGTGATGCCGCCGCCCGACCAATAGTCTTCGCCGATCGCTCCGAACATCGTGATGACGGTGTCACCGCTCTCGACCGCGCGGATGCCTGCGGCGTCGGCCGACCACTTCTCGAGGATGTTGGGTCGCGCCAAGGCCGATACGGAGCGATCTGCGGGCATGGGCAGGGCGCCGGGCCGATCCTTGCCGTTCACATTCGAGATCGCGCGGGGCATCCGCGTATCGGGGGTGGCAAGGACCGGCTTGCCCGGAAGGGGCCGGCCGTTGAGGGTCTTTACCGCGCGCGGCTTGCCCGCCGCCTTGGGCTCGTCGGTCATAGTTGCTCCTAAGCGTCTGCGAGAGTTGCGGCGGCAGTCGTGCCGTTGCGCGGGAGATCGTCGCCCCCCTTGATCGGGTTGCGGTCGAAGTTGTCGCGAGCCTCATTCGGCGTCAGGAAGGCTGCGTTCGGACCGAGTGCTGCCTTGAAGAATTCGGCCTGATCCTTGAGCGAGCCGCGCAGAAGCGCCCCGTCGTTGTACTTGGCGTACATCGAGTCCTGCTCATCCGAAGTGAGCAAGCAGAACCAGACGGCCTCTTCCCAGATCACGAACCACTGGAGGAGGCAGTAGGTCACGAAGAACAAACCGAGCTGCTCGATGCCGCTGCCCCAGCTGGTCTCATCGAACATCAGCAGCGGGCGAGGGGTACCCGTGAATCGGGAGACTTCCTCCGCCTCCTGGCGCCGCAGCGCGACCAATTCGTTGTCTTTTGCCGTGCCGGACAGCACCTTGGCGGTCAGGCCTTCCTCGAGGATCAGCCAATCCTCATCGGCATCTGCGCCCGAGAAGTTCTCACGAAGGCTATCGCGCAGGTGGCCGATCGCCTCGTCGCCAAGCGTCTCCGCGGTCTCCAGGGCACCGCGCGCCATCGTCCCCTTGTCGAGCAAGCGACCTGCGGCTTGGAGTGCGCGCTGCGACAGGCCGAGCGTGTCGGCCGCCACGTCCAGTAGGGAAACGCCGTTGAGCCCATCCAAGGAGATCGGGCCGCGGAAGTGGAAAACGTCTTCCCTCTTGAGCGTTACGGCACTGCCCGACTTGGGCTGGTACCGGAAGGTGAGTTCGAATGTCGCGGAGAGTTGCGGCTTAACCGACCGCCGGGGAAGGGGGACGATCTGACGCACGGCGCCGCGCGAGCGGATGATCAGCGCGTACGCGTTACCATCAAGCAGCGCGCACAGCTGCATGTAGCTCTTGAACTGGGTCGCAGACTGGAAGTCGTTGGGCTTGCGATGCAGCACCTTGAACAAGGGGTGGTCGCGGGCTTTCTCGATCGACCCGTCGGCCGTACGGCGCATGAGGTGCAATGGAAGCATGCCCATGGATCCGGAGATCAATGACATCGCCCGGAAAAACGTGCTGTTTCGGAGCGCGGCGCGTTCGTTGACCGCGATCCCTGCCACACCCGTCCGTCCGCCGTCGCCACGCATCATATCGTGAAGTGTGGGGTCGGACAGATCATAAGCGTTGTAGGCCATGATTGGTCCGCCAGGACGATTGCCTTCCGCTGCTCGGGCTGCGGCGATCGCGCGTGATGGCGATAGGGACCTTCGTCCGCCAGCCCGGGCGACATAGTCTTCAGGAGAAGCCATCTATTCTCCTTTCATACCCGGATGACGCCGCGCGAAGCGTAGACCGACTTCTTCTTCGGCTTTGCAGCGGCGGTCGCGGCGCCAACGGCCATGGCGATCGTAACCATGCCGTCGATCCGCCCGCGGGACTTCTTCTTGTTGAACATGCGGTTGCCGAGCCCATCCGGCTCGATCACCGCATTCGCAGCGCAGCTATAGGTTACTGGGGAATCGTCGATCAGCAGCTTGTTGTTGAGGATGAGATCCTCAGTGCGGGTGATCGAGTGCGGCATGCACAGCTGCCGGTCCTCGAACATGATCCGTTGGCCCTGAGCGTGCTTGACGATCTTCAGGCCGCGACCTTCAGGCTTGCCGGGACCGTCCCAAAGCCACCAGACCAGCCCGACTTGATCGCAGGCGTCGGTGAACGACGTGAGGAAGGCAGGGTCAACGACCAGCGCTTCGATCTCATGCTCCGCCTGTTGCTGCTGAACCTGCGCCGCAACGAAGGTATAGTCGATCGTCGCGCCCGGAGTGGCGGTCAGGTATTTGTCCTCGACCCAGTCGAGGTACGGAGCTTTGTCGGCGTCCGCACGCTCCTCGAGCCCCTCCTTGGTGGTCCAATACCAGGTCTTCACCGCTACGAGATCCTCGGGGAGCTCCCACGCCTGCGACAACGCGGTAAGATCGTTCTTCTGCGACAGATCGAGCGACAACCACGACTTGCGGCCTCGCATCGCACGGGCGTCTACCACCCCCTGGACGGCGGACCATTTGTCCTCGCTGATCCAGAAGTCCGCCGCCGCGCTGTCGATGCCGAAATAGAGGCGTTTGACGCTCGACTTCGTCGACGGCCGCAGTTTGGCGGAATTGACCGTCTCGCGGATATTCTCGATCGGGAACGTCTCGCCAAGGGCGGGCAATGACTTCTGCCAGGCGCCTTCGTTCTCGAAGATCGTATCGCGGTCGCGCTTGTCGATGCGAGCGATGAACGCGAAGGCGGTATCGTCTTTCGCTTCGCCCTTCACGATCGACTGGTAGGTGTCAGAGTATGAAGTGCCGACGTGCTGCGACGAGCGCGCTGGCGTGTTGGTGCCCAGCAGCATCAGAGCGTTGCCCGCGACCTTGTCGATCGCTGCTTTCCAGGTCAGCAGCGCCGCTTCCGATTTCAATTCGTGGATCTTATCGGCCGCAACGAGCGAAGGGCGCGGTCCAGATTGCGATTCACCGCTCGCAATCGGCATGAAGAACGAACCGCTGTCGGGATGCTCAATCTTCCAGGCGTTTTCCAACTCGCCGCGGATAATGACTTCGCCGAGACCCTCGAGACTCTCCCCTTCGTCACCGCCGGGAATGTCCGCGCGACACATGGCAACGGCATCTCTGAACAGAACGTTCGCGGTCGCCTTGTCTTCACCGATCGCATAGCACTGAGCGCGAGGGATATCGCACCAGCCCATGATGTAGATGCCGATCGCGCCCATAAGTGGCGACTTCGCCTGTCCCTTGCCGGTTTCGAGCCAGCCCGTTCGGTACCGCCAGCGGTTGGTTGCTGTTCGCCAGCCGAACAGGTTGCCTCCACAGAACGTATGGTACTCGAGCGGGTAGAAAGGCTGACCGGCAGCCGGACCGTCGGTGACCTGGAAAACTGACGGCAGGAAGTTGAGGAAGTGCGCGGCGGCGTCGGGACGCCAGTATATGCCGCGCCGCTCACCGTCGCGAATATCGCGCAAGTGACGCTCGGCAGCGTGCCGGACCAAGTCACCGCAGGTGAAGAGCTTGCCGTCGACCGCGGCTTTCGCCCAGGCTGTGGTTGGGTCCTCTTCGGCGAGGAAGCGATTAGCCACGGCTCTTGAGGTATCCACCGCCGGTGCTGCGCGTTGCCTTCCGCTCCACCTTCGCGCCAGCGCCGCGCTCGCGCGGCGTGATACAGAGCGCCTTTTCCAACGTCGCGGCTTGGCTGTCCGCGCCGGACATCGCGGCGAACCATGGGTTGTACATCGGTACCCCGGTTTTCTTCGCCTTGATCACCGGGCCCGATTTCAGCACCTCGCGTGCGCTGATGTCGTAGGTGACGTAGGAGACCACGAGACGCTTGATCGAATGAGCGTTTGCCACCGCGAGCTTGTCCGCCGAACGAAGCTCGCTGATGACGTCGCGCCAATAGCCGGCTGCGGCCTCGCGGTCCGCCACGCGACCAAAGATACTGCGCCAGTTCGGCTCGGGCGGAACGCCGTCGCCGCCGGCAATTTCGACGATCTCGACCATCCGGTCCCCTTCGGCGGAAGCGGCGGAAACCCTCCCCCCCTAAAAACTGCTCGCAGTGCGTACGGAGGAGCCGTTCGGTGTCCGGCTTCAACCGCCCCAAACTTTTGCCCTGGGGGGTGGGTTTCAGAACTTCACAGGTTCCGTAAGCTATAGGTCAACGAATCGGGGGATCAGTACGATGATTGCTGAGATCAGTGCGGGCTTTAGCAGCCTGAAGGCAGCCAAGGACATGGTTCAAGCCATGAACGGTATGCAGACCGCGGCAAGTATCAACGACGTCAAGCTCACACTGCAAGGGCATATCCTCGAAGCCCAGCAAAGCTTGTTTGCGGCACAAGAGGCGCAATCTTCGAGCGCCAGACGCATAAGCGATCTTGAACAGGAGATTGTGGCACTCAAAGACTGGTCCGCAGAGAAGCAGCGCTATCAGCTTCACGACATAGGGCGCGGAGCCATGGCCTATGTTCCAAAGCTTGGAATGCTGGACGGCGAGCCACCGCATTGGCTTTGCGTAAGGTGCTTTGGTCAATGCCAAAAGTCCTTCATGCAATTCAAAGGCAACGGAGCTGGTAATCAAACCACAGCGCAGCGTGGGTTAGATAACCAATACGCTTGCGACATATGCAAGGCGAGCTTCAGAGTGTCTTACAATACTAGCCCAAACGCTGACGCGCGGAAACGGCGGGAGCAAGCCGCAGCTGACGAAGAGAATGCAGACCACATGAGGGACTCAACGCCCTAAAGCGATTTGCAATTCCATGGGTGGTCCGCGCTGGTAGGTCGACCGTCACGTCCGACACCCTTGCCCTTGACCGGCACCGACTTGCCGAACTGCTTCGCTGTGACGATCGCGTCATGCCGAGCGCAAAGGTTCTCGGTGTTGCTGTCGATGTCCTCGCCGCCGTGCGCGAGTGGCACCTTGTGGTTGACCACGGTGGCCAAGGTGACGAGCCCTTCGTCGTCGCACATCTCGCATAGGCCGTCTGTGCGATCCATGCGTCGCTGACGTTGCTTCTGCCCGGCGCGGCCACGGAGCCGGTTGTCCGGCTCGGCCCGCTGCCAGGGCTTACGCTTGTCGGCCATTGTCTTCCCCCACCATCGTACGTCTGAACGAGGCAGCGGATTATGACGATGACGGAACGCGCATCACCGGACCGTTTCCGCACCATTTTTTGCAATAGGTCAACAATCGTGGACTATTAAAGCAAAATTGTTTTGTTATCTTCGAGGCGTCGGAGTTCTCACCGACTGTGTTTCCCCCCTCTAAATTGGAAACGCTCCCTGGCCCGCAACGATCAGTCGTTGCGGGCCATTTTTCGGCTCTCTGCGATGCGGGGGATGCAATGCGCAACACGGTGGCTGCTGATGACGTCGTTCGCCACAGAAGTGACGGTAGTATCATGCTGGTGAGAGCTGTCTTACTCGACGAAAATGGAAGCCCTAATCAAGTAGAATGTGAGGTCGTAAAGCGAGGACAACTCACAACAGTCTGGGTACACGCAGGCGATCTGGAGTTTGTCACGCGCTTCTAACGGCAGTCGCCAACCGCGGGTGCGTTCTGATTCGAGATTCTGCGCCTACCATCTTGCTATCTTTCCTCACCATCAGTCGGCCGATCAAGGGCATGCCCGATCGCCTATGTCTCGCGTCGCGCGCGTCGGTGAGGCGGCGGGCTGGCCGTAGAGGAGAGGAAACGGTCAACTGGGCTGATCTTAGTATCGTGACAAATTATTCATCAAAAAGCAGGCCGGTAGAGTGAGTTAGAGCTTTAACTCCGACTTTTGGCTGTTATTCCTGCGCCGTCGCCCCCTCCAAGGCGACGCCTACTCCAAACTGCCCGCAGCGATCCGTCGTTGCGGGCATTTTTGTGCTGTACAGGCTCAGCGCCGGCCCTCATGATGGGACGTTCCTATCTCGGGAGCACTACTCGGCCCGCAGTGAGCAATCGCTGCGGGCTTTTTTACGCATTGCTAACGCCGGGCTCTAAACAGCGTCACCATTCTAACAAACACCGATTGCGTTATATCAATATCCGTCGTTAGCTCTTGGCGTCGCGTCCGTCTAACGCAGTGGGCGCGGCATCTCTGGGGAGAGGTTCACCCGCGCCGCCGGTTGTCATCGAAGCGCGGGTGAACTTGCCTACGGTCAGCGCTCTTGGGCCAGCGCTGCTAACTTTCCTCACCACAACTCTCGAGGTACGCGACGGTGAGGGGGCGTGCTGACCGCCAGGGAGGGGAACAGTCAGCCAACCGAGCTATGAGTTGGGTTATTGCCACGCCGTAGGACAACCACAGAAGCGCTTGCTCCTGCTTGGGCGGCGAGGGCGGCCACCTCAGGGGCGCCAGACCGATTAACTCGCCTAAGCCGCTAGTGCGGCGGTCCCACTTCTGGGCTACGCCTGCTGTACTCCGTCTGTTCGGATTAGGAAAGAGGCAATATTCACTTCGAACGCGCCGCCGAAAGCGACCAGCGCAAACTTCCCATCGCTTTTCTTCACGACGCCGGACAGCCCCGCAAACGCGCCTTCGGTCATCGTCACAGTTGTTCCCACCGGCACCACATTGCGGGTCTTTTTCAACTCTCGGAGCCGGGCTGCGTCCTCGACGTCGCGCAAGTTCTTTATCTCGCGGTCCGCCAGCAGCGGAATGTCGCCCAAATACCGGAATATCGAGAACGAGGGATGCGGATTGACCGGGAGAGCCAGCGCCGCGGCGAGCTCCGGGATATGTACAGCGCGAGCGAACACGAATGTCGGAAGGATTGCCACCTCGCGATCCACCACCGTCTTCTTCCGAGGCACGCGGCGCGACAACGTCTCTTGAGGCGTCCAAACGTCAAAGCCCGCCTCGGCGAGCGAGCGGGCTAAGTTGAGCGTCCGGCCGCCCGAGGTGCGAAGGATGCACCAATCCGTATCTTCCCTGCGCCGTGCTGCCTTCCTACTCATATCCCACCCCTTGAACCTTGATCCTGAACTGAAGATGCGCGGTGCCGTTATGGCCAAGCCTCGTCCCAACGTCGGGACTGCACATGTCCGTCGCGGTGCCGGTAGAACCGCGTCTCGCGCTCGACCGGTCCAGCCGTCACCAGCGTCCAGCAATCCTCACCGAGCAATCGCGTGATGCGATGAATGTGGCTAGTCTCGACCTGATGCGTCGTGCCGGGCACGCGGCGCTGCTCCAGCACGCTGAACGGATCGAGGGTGAGCACGATGTCTTCGGCATAGCCCCCGTGCAGAACCTCGGAGGTGAACGACCACGGGTGCGAATGGTATTCGTCGCCGTTGTCGCCCTCCGTGAAGTGATGCAGAGCGCGCCCATCGCCGAGGTGGATCGTGCGGAAGGCCGGGGACATGACCTCGATCCGGATGGAGGAAGCCGCCTCGATCAGCGCGGTTACGACCAGCGGCATCATGCGGCTTGCGCCTGCTCGGCGGGCTCGGACAGTGCCGCGTCGACTTCCTCCTGGGTGAAGCTGCCGGTCGCAAAGCCCATCTTCTTGAACTCGGGCCAACCACCGAGGCGGCTCAGCGCGCGGATCCGCTCTGGTGGTATCGGCCCGGTGCTGACATCGTCCTCGGGCAGCATGGTGGATGGCTTGGCCGCCCAGGCGATCGCGTCTGCCAACTGGCGGAGACGGCGGAGCGCCACCGAATGCCGGATCGTAATGGCCGCGGCCTCGTCGCGAATGACCGTCTCGACCTCGTTTAGGAACTTCATCGGCCGATGCAGCGCAGACGTGGCGGCTTCGCGCGCGACGCGACCGGGCAGGTCGGCCAGGGCGACGCACATCACTTTGATCCATGCGTCCGACTGCTCGGGCGACAGCGTGGGCGCGATCTTCGTGGCGATCATCGCCAGATCATCGCCGAGCAGAGTCGTCAGCGCACCAGCGGCTTCCGGGTTGCGGCGCGATTTCCCCTTCGGCTCCGCCTCGGCGAGCGGCACCAACCCACGTTCGTAAGCCGCAATAACCTTGCCGATATCCACGCCTTCAGCCTTGGCCATAGCCGAGGTCAGGTTCCACATCGTGCTGTTCGCGAAAGCGCCGACGGCTCTCGATTGGTCCGCTCGGTCGGTCGTGGTGAGGTCGTTTGCCATTCTTCGGTTCCCACTTTTTCGAGTTCTTGACCCAAGTCCTCCACGACGCTTGCCAGTCGTGGCTCGTGGTGCCGTTCGCTCGATGGTAATCGGCGAAATGCTCCAGCTCGTCGTCGAAGCGGCCAGGCGGCCAGCCGTTGACGCAATCCGCCGTCTTCCCGCTCATCGTCGGAATGAAGCTTTCGGGAATGCTGGTGGCGCGCTTCGGCGGGCGGGCCCCCAAAGAGGGCGAAGCTCTCTTTGGGGTATTGGTGGTTCCTGACGTATTGGGTGCAGCGGCTGCGGGGGTTTTACGCAGAGGCTGCGGGGGCGCAGTATCTGCGGGGGTGTTATCGCTGCGGGGTGCAGCCGCTGCGGGGGTGAGCGTGTAGAGACACCCTTTCCCCGGCTTCTGATCCCGGGTCAGATACCCGCGCTTTTCAAGGCTGATCAGCGCACCTTGAACGGTCCGTTCGCTCTTGCTCGACTTCTTCGCGATCTGGGCAATCGAAGGCCAGCAGATACCCTCGTCGGAACACCAGTCCGCGAGTGCGAGCGCGATCAGCTTCTCGCTGTCTGGGAGGTCAAGGTCCCAAACGGCTGACATGACGCGTATGCTCATGGTCTGCCCACTAAGACGCGGTCTGCGCGGCTCATCAGAAAGGCACCTGCTCGCGCAGCAACGGATCGCGTACGACCTGCTCTTGCACCTTGGTTGCCGCGCCGATGCGCGCGCGTTCGTTGAGGATGGCGCGGCTGGCCTTCCGGTGCTGGAGGCGAGCGTCGAGTTCGGCCTCCAGCGCCCGCCGCCGCGCACGCGCGTTGCGTTCCTGCTCCGACAGGAAGAGGGAGGCCAGCAGACCCATTAGGCCAGCCCCAGCGCCTGCTTGTAGGTTTCGAGCAGCGCCTCGGCCTCGTCGCGGTGGTGCTTCTCCATCTTGCGGAGGCGCACGATCGTCTTGATCGTCTTTACGTCGAAGCCGGTGGACTTGGCTTCGCCGTAGACGTCGGCGATATCGTCGGAGATACCCTTTTTCTCTTCCTCAAGCCGTTCCACCCTCTCGATGATCAGGCGCAACTGGTCTGCTGCAATGGTATCGCTCATGGTCGTTCTCCCTGTGAACTGCTTCAGCGCGGCGCCGGCGTGTTGCCGTTGCGGCCCGGCGCGGCGGTTGCGCCGTCGGTGCGGCCGGGCGTCCGGTTAGCCACCGTCTGGCGCTCGACGAGGTCGACGTACGGCTCGTCGAAGTAGAAGGACTCGAAGGGCTTGCCCTGCTCGGTCAGTCCCTGCGGCTGCAACGACACCTGCGCGCAACCGGTAAGGTATTCGACGCGGGCGGTAACAATGCCCTCCAGTCCGGTGATCGCGTGGCGGGCCTTGTCGCCGAGGTTTAGTTTGGTCGTCATGGTCGTCTCCCTTGGGTAGTGTCAGTTGAGGTCCGGTGCCGTCACAGGCGCAACGGCATCAGGACAGCGGTCCAGGCAGTGTCAGCGGGGTCGCGCACAAGACCTGGGGTCGACGGGTTTTCGACGTCGAAGAGAATCTCGCTTCCGCGGCACGATCCGATCACCGAGGACAGGTACCGGCCGTTGTAACCAATCTCGAAACCGGGCGAGGTGTGCTGGCACGGCACGATGACCTCTGCGGAGAGCCCGATGTCGATGTAGGCCGCCGAAATCTTCGCCGTGCCGCCTTCTGCCAGCGCGATCCGAGTAGCCCGCAGCGTCGACGAGTGGCCCGATATTGCAGCGATTGCGCGACGCAGGTCGGGAAGCTGGAAAAGGAACTGCGTCTTGCCTGACGCCGGTATGATCCGAGACACGTCGGGGAACGTCCCGTCGATAAGCTTCGACTGGAAGGTGACCTCGGCGGCGCGCTCGCGGATGCTGACGCTCAACCGGTGTGCGCCTTTGGCCTCCGGGGCAGTGCCCTCGATATGGTTGCTCGCCAGCGCTGGGCCGACTGCCAGTCGCACGCCATCGCTCGCCGACTTTGCCAGGTCGAACAGCAGGGCCACCGCCTTGCGAGGAATGATGCAGTTGGCAGGCAAGGAGCCAGTTGCGTCCGGCAGTTCGATGTCGGCGAAATACATCCGGTGGCCGTCGGTTGCTTCGGCGCGGACGGTGGTCTCGCCCATCGATCGTAGGTGGAGGCCGTTGAGATAGTAGCGGGTTTCCTCGCTCGACATGGCATCGGCAACTCGGGCCAGCATGTCCATGTGATCGCGCGACAGCGTAGCCGCGAAGGCTGGCGTGATGCTCCGCTCCATATCCGAGGGGAAATCGTCGGACGGCAGCGTTTCGACGGAAATGGTCAGCGGCCCGGACGCCAGTGCGACTTTGCCGCCCGTGGGCGCCGCCGAGACTGTATCGCCGCCCGCCGCCGAAAGAGCCGAGACCACGTTCTTCGGCGATTGCATGACGAAGTCGCCGCCGGGGCCGGGGATGCGCGCCACGGTCGCGGTCAGCGACATATCGAGGTCAGTGCCGGTGGCCTGGAACGATCCGTTCGCGTGGCAGCGAACCATGCTCAGGATCGGAATTGAGTTACGCCTCTCAATGACCTTGCCGGCGAGCACGATCGCGCGCCGGAAGTCGGCAGACTTCACTTGGATGTTCACAGCAGTTCTCCCTTGGTAATGGGTTTCGGTGGCAGCCACCGGACACGCGTTTCGCGGTCGTGCGGGCGGCTCCAGACGATCCAGCAGAAGTCGGTCACGCCGCCGCGAAAGGCCTTGTCGCCAAGCTCGGCGATCATGTGGCCGGGCGGCATGCTCGGGCGCTTGCTGAGGATGAGGACGTCGCTGGGCGGGAACTCGTCGAACAGCGCCCACCGGCCTGCGCTGGCGAGGAACGACAGCTGCTGGAGAACCGCGACGCGATAGTCGGCGCGCTTGAGCATGTTCCGCGTGATCTCTTCCGCTCGGTTGAAGGGCGGGTTCATCACCACCGATAGGCGACCGAATGGCGCAACGCTGCGTGGCATGCCGTCGCTGGTCGCATCCCATACACCGCCGAAATGACGCGCGCCGCGGTCAACGATGTCGGTGCCGATCACCATCTGGTCGCGGTCAGCGAACGTATCGATGATGTTGCCGCCGCCGCAGCACGGGTCCCAAATCGTATGACCCTCGAACGATACGGCGTCCGCCAGCTGCTCGACGCAGAAGCGAGGCTCGACGTACCAGTCCTGCGCGGCACGCTCGAAAGCGGTCGACCGGTGGTTCTGGGCGACGTTCCCGGCGGGCATCAGCGGCTGCGCTTCTGTGCGCGATCACGGCAAGGTGCGCAGCGTCCGCCGATGAGGCGAGGGCTGTCGTCGCCGCATTCCTGGCATTCGCCCTCGACGCCTTCCGGCACGGGCTGGCGGGCTGCGCGGATGCTGCGCTGGAGGTAGAAGTCGCTGATCTCAGCGGACATATCCATCTGATCGGCCATTATGCTGCCACCCCCCAAGCGAGGACGCGGTGTGAGCATCCCCGCGCCGCGTCGCAGCGGGGGCAAGGGGAGGAGGGCGGGCGCGATGCAACGCGATCGCGGATCTCGTCCTGCACTTCTTGGGCGGTTTGTTTGCGATAGACGACGCCTTCGCTGACGCCGTAACCCGCCTTGTTCAGGCGATCCTTGGTCACGTACAGCGAGACGCCAAGCTCCTTGGCGAGATCAGCGACCTTGGCGCCCTCGAATGACACCATGGTCATGCCGCCGTTCCCATCCAGGACTGGACGCGAGCGTTCCAGCCGTCGACCGCCTTGTTCGCCACCGGCAGGAGCCGAAACGAGGTGGCTTCATCGGAGCGCAGTTTATCGTTCGCGGAAGCGACCATTGTCGCCACCGCGCGGGTGGTGTTCGGCATTGTCGTTACTCCCTGCCGGTCGCGCCGGCTTTGATCCTCAGGCTGTTCGAAGACGTGAGCGAATCCGTTCCCGGTATCCGTCGATGATTTTGCCGAGCCGCTCGATCACGAACTGATGGCGCTCAAGGTCTTCGTCATCGACCTTGCCGTCCTTTTCGAGCTCGCCCGAGAGGGCCATGGCAAACGACAAAAGCGTGGTGACGCTGGCCTGATCGTCGACGCTTTCCGCCTCGATCGGAACGAGCTTCATGCCGACCAAGCCAAGCACGCCGTTCGCGAAGCACCCGTCCCACTCCTTGCAACCGCGTAGGAAAGAGACGACGCCCATATCCGCCGCGCCAGCACGGTACGCCGCGGCACGATCCTCGCTCTTGCCGAGCACGGCGCCGAGGTCGCTGTCCGTTGCGCCATCGCGCTCCTTGATCGCCTTCAGGCTCTCACCGAGCGTATCGAGCATCAAAGACGCGGGAATGGTCCGATAGCGACCGTGGAATTGCGGCGTGGTCATGCCTTACTGCTCTCTGCATGAAGTTGATCATCACCATCGAACGGGACCAGCCCGCTGAAGTGCGCGTCGAAATGACCGCAGTCGGTCTTGCGGCAGACCGAGCAAACGGCGTCGAGCTTCTCGACCAAGTCCGTAATTGCGGGATCCGCCTGAGCGGCGTCGTTCGCGTGTGTCATGGCTTACCGGTCTCCAGCGCGGCGATTGTGGCGGACCGGTCCGCAGCCGTGGCGTCCCGCAGCCTTCAAGCCGTGGCCTACGATCACGCCCAAGCCGACCGATGCTACCGACCAGAAAGCCAGACCTTCAATGACGGCGCTCATGCGGCCCCCCCTTCCGTGGAGAGGCTTGCGGCCCCTCCACGGTCGGCTATCGTCGTGCTTCCACACACCGACGAAGAGGAATCACGTGCCGGACATGAACGATTGGGATCTTCGTCCGAATGGCGACGTGGCTGTGGTGCCGCTGTGCGGATGGCAAACGGCAGCGGCCCCGCTGACCTTACTCTTGCGTCTGAAAACAACAAACAGCGCGGAGCGACTCCAAAAAGAGGATTTCGACAACGTCCAGATTGCTCTGACGATACCGCAAGCCCGCGAGCTCGCGCAGGATCTACTCCGAATGGCTGCGGTCGTGGAAGCTCAGCCGAAGGGCACGATGCAATAGCCATTTCAGCGGCTCCACACAGTGATGAGGGCGGGAAGAGCGAACAGCAGGCCACACAGGGCACCGCGTGCGAATATGAGAGCGCTGCACTTCATGCTGCCTCCTGCACCGAATTGGCCGGCTGGTACGTCGCTATGAAGTCGAGCACGCGGGCGGCAGTCTTAAGCGTCAGCGAGCGCTCAGCCTTCAGATTGGAGACAAGATTTCCATCGCCCAGCGCGAGCCTGCCGAACGTCGTCGGCTTGAGACCATTGGCCTCGCAGAACGCCTCAATTTTTGCCAGGACATCCGCGTCGCTCGCCAGCGTCGTTAGCATGCAGCGGATATAGTCGGATGTTTCCGACTTGTGAAGTAGGAAACTTCAGTCTTTCCGCACTGCCGCCCTTGTGGGAAACGTCCGACATGACGAGTGCCACAAATCTTGAAGGGCCTCGGCTCTATGACGCGCTGATCGCGCTTAAGCCGCCGGAGCTAGCGGAAACCGAATGGGCCGCCGCAGCTGGCGTGAATCGCGGATTCTTTGGCAATCTAAAGACGAAGTCTAAGAATCCGCGGCGCGACACCATAGGCAAGTTGCTCGCGCACATCGGCAAATCGGAAGCGGACCTGGCTCAAAATCCGCCGGTTGCGCCCAAAGCAGGGGGGAGGGTCAGCCAACTAGTAACATGCGACGCTGGGACGATCGACGATAGCACCGTCGACATCATCTCGCTTGACCTTACGCTATCGATGGGACCGGGCACGGTCATCGAAGAGTTCGTTGAGGATGAACCGGTCAAGATGGACTTGGGCTTCGTTCAGGCGATCACCCGTACGCCGTCTGACCGGCTTCGCCTTGTAAAAGGAGTCGGCGACAGCATGGAGCCGACGCTGCGATCGCACGACCGCATCATGGTCGACATCAACGATCGCCAGCTTACGCGGATCAATGGCATTTATTGGATCGACTATTGCGGTTCGCACGGGATCAAACGCCTTCGCCCGGCCGGTCAGGGGCGTGTGATGATCATCTCAGACAACCCCGCCGTTGAAAATTACGAGGTCGGCGCGGACGAGCTGCGGATTGAAGGGCGGGTAATCTGGTTCGCGAGGGAGCTCTAGTGACAGAGGATGACGACCCATTCCCCAATTGGAATTTGCCAGCAACAAAAGGCGATGTGATCAGGTCTATGATTTGGACAAGATCTTTAGTCCGAAGCCTTTACGGAATTATTGTGGCGCAGAAATCAGGCGATATAGAGGAATTTAGAAAAGCTTTCGCTGCGTTCGAGAAAGAGAATGACGAATTTACTGGGACGCTCGATTCAATATCCGGAAGAATACGGTGATGACCGACAACGTCTCTCAGATGGATGCATACCGCAAACTGCAAAGCCGCAACCTGCCGTCGGAACCTGAGCTACCCTTGTATGGCGGGGGCGGAGGTGGCACATCTGGCGGTATGGACCTGATGGACGCCAAGATTTCCGCATCCGAAGCGCGCACCGACACCAAGTTCGCTGAGCTTCGGGGCGACCTCAAGAGTTTTGCGACTAAGGGAACGGTCTGGACAGCGGTAGGCACGGCGTTAGGTATAATGCTAGCGGTAGCGGCCTTGGCCGGTAATCGCTTCGATGCGGGTATGACTATCCGCTCAACCGTTGAAGCGGTGACCGCAGACCAGCGTCGTCGTGACTCCGCTCAGGATGCTAAGCTGGACGAGATATTGAAACGTCTGCCAGCGCAAAAGCCCACTTCGACTACGTCCCCTTCGTCTCTGTAATTGACGTTACGATAGCACGGAAGCGCTTGTGAAACTGGCGTTGGATCTGGGCGTTTTGCCGGTGTATGCAGCAGATATCGTTAGCAATTGTAGGCGTTCAGCACCCCAATAAGCGCGGCCCATCTCGGCGCTTCGATCTGGCCCTCTGTCGCCCAGGCGACCCCCTAGAACTTCGCCCCGAGCCTTCGAATCCGCACGATCCGAGAGCAATCGCCGTGTTCAGCGAACGCGACGTACAGCTCGGGTATATCAGCGCTGAGCGTGCCTCGCTCATTGGTAAGCGGATACGGGATGGTGGCGTGGTTGCAGTGTTCCAAGAAGCAACGCATTGGGGAGCGATCGCGCGCGTGGCGTTTGATGGCCAAGCGCCAGCCTTGCCAGCTGCGCGCATACCCTTCGGAGGCATTCCTGACTTCTACCCTGACGATATCTACCCAGAGGATTAACGTAAGAAATATCCGACTTTTGCGTTGACTAGTAGGAGAAATCCGACTAAGTATATTCCATCAGCCGCACTGACGCGGCGATGGAGATCGACGTGGCATCGCTACCACCCGAAATTACCGAAGAGACCGCGGAGCCGATCGCGTGGGCAGGGGGCAATTGCCCGGTCCCGGCGAACACGCTGGTTCAAGTCCAGTGCGTCTTCGAAACCGAGTTTGATCACAGCCAGCCTGCGCGGAAGGCCTCGGCCTGGGACAAGGCGCGTCGCTGGAACCGCGATCACGGTGATGAGTGCGGGATCACGCACTATGTGATCGTCTCAGGTGACGCGGCATGAACGCGCCACAGCACTCCGCCCAGTTCACTCGTCGACTGCCCACCGTCGTTGAACTCGAACAGACGGTCGAGGCCACTCGCGCCGTTGCCAATCGTCCTGAGCCATTGTGGCTTTCGGCTACGCTGACGCTCGGTGTCGGGATCGTGTTTGTCGCGTTGGTCGTCGCGCGAGCGTGGCTCGGCTGATGCGCGTCGATATCCGCCCGCGCCAGCGCAACAGCTACAAGGCTGACGCCGACCGCCGCTTCCCAACGCACCTCGCCTGGTTGCGCAAGCGTCCGTGCTTGCTCGCCGGTCGCGCGGGACACGTCTGCGAAGGCGTGATGGAGGCCTCGCACTCCGACGCCGACGGCATGAAAGGCGTTTCGCTCAAGTCGCCCGACTATCATGCTGTGCCGCTCTGCTCGGGTGCGCACCGCGAGAAGGACAGCATCGGTCTGCGCACCTGGCAGGCCAAGTATGCCGTCGATCATTTCGAGGCGGGCAGGGCGTACGGTAAGGCATCGCCGCACCGCGCGCGCTGGGCGCATGTCGAGGGCGCGCCGCGGTGATGCGCGATCCGGATCTCGATCTGGCAATCGCCGAGCTGCGTCCAGTCTTCGCCAAGATGCGGGCTGAGCGAGCGAAGCTTCGTCACGAGAAGGTTCGCAACAACCTAAACACGCAGGCGGCAGTGTCGTCGTACGTTCGCGAGCTCGCATCAGAGATCGGGCTCCGCGCCGACCGGATCGGGCTCGATTACGACGCTTTCATCGCGATCCTTGCGACCGACGCAGCCGAGATCAAGCGGTCGCGGATCAACCGCAAGCCGTCCGCCCGCCAGATGACGGTCGCACTCGAAGCGCAACGCAAGGGGTGCGCGGAGCATGTCCGCGTAACCATGGCCGCGCTCGCCCGCGCCGACGCCGATCATCGCGAGGCCGTCCGCCTCGACGCCGCCGCGCGCGAAGCGTGCCGCGCCTACACGGGATATTCCAACTGATGGCCGACACCCCAGAGCCACCGGCGCTGACCGGGCTGGAGGTCAAGATTGCCCTGCAGTCTTGGCCCAAGGTCCGCCCGTCGTATCACGACGTCTGGCAAGGCCGGAAGGTTGAGGGTTCCCCCTGGACCTTGGAACAGATCGCCACGCTCGAGAAGCGCAAGCCAGGCAGCAGCGAGAAGCGGGTGTGGTCGTACGAAGTGCCGCTGCTGATGCCCCGCGCCGATGACCCGTGGGCGCCCTACCGCACCATCTACCTCCGTTGCCCGCTGATCGTGAAATCTCGCGATGGCCGGCGTGTCAAAATCATCACGCCCTCGGGCGAGATCAAATGGACGGACGCCAAGATATGAGCGCTTATCGCAAAGTGGAGGTGGCGACTGGCCACTTCCTGCCCCTTCGCCGCCTCACGACCGTGCCGCCGCGCAACGGCAAGGTGCTATGCCGCCACCGCAACCGTCATCGCCCTCCGTTCGAGATCGAGCAGGATCTCTGGGACGCCGCCACGCCGCATACGCCCGACTTGGGCCCGGTCCGTATGCGGGGTGCGCTGTGAGCGGCCGCTACATGTCGCCGGCTGGTCAGCGCTTCGTGCGCAATGACCGCCAGCACGTCGCCCGCGTGCTCGACGAGCGCGATCGCTTGGACCGCATTGATCCGCTCTGGGTACGCAAGCGTCTCGACCAGCTGCGCGCCGCGCGCGGGGCGGTGCGGCATGCTTGACACCGTGATCTTACCAACAGTTTCCAAGCGTCGTCCGGAGGTTTTCGACCTCTACTTTGAGGTCCTTCCATTCGAGGTTCGTTGGCGCCCGCGATATAAGAATAAATGCGCCCTCAAGATGAAGTTCGGCGCTGGTGATGTCGCCACGTTTCAGCGCTCGTATGGCTTTAGAAATCTGATCTTTGGCCAATTCCTGGCGGTCGGCGGTGCTGAAAAAGTCGATCATGCGAAGGAGCAGTTCGGGTGCGAGACTGCGCTTCTCCGCATCAGAGCGGCATCGGACCCACTCCATCACACTGTCTCTGAGCTCCCAATAACCCGAAACCGTCATGGCCTGTCGCCCTGTTCCGCAAAATTTGCTGTCGCCAACCTCGCTATCAGGAAACCGCTAACTCTAAGCTTAACGACGTTTCTGCCGCGAGACGCCGAAGTCGGTGCTAGCCCATACGTGCGCAACGCTACTGAATTCTCGCTTCTGCCCCGGCGGGGCAGCGGGATGGACTTACATCAGACATTCTTCCGTCCCGCACCGACCGTTGCGCTGTCCCTCGTCGACAAGCGCTTGCAGTTTGCCGGGCATCTCTCGCACCAGGGTTTCCCACTCGGTTGCCGTTCGGCTCTCCCGGCCCCCTCCGAGGGTCTCGTAACTGACGTGCGCGCGAAGACGTTGTGTCGAACTGAAAACGTCGAACTCAACGCCTGCCATTCGCGCCTTCGGTCGGCTGGCGTCGACCGTGTATCCCATCATGGCTCAGTTCCTCCCCGTCGCCCTGCAGGGATAGTGCGCGCCGCTACTCTTGGGTTCAAGGGATCATCCAGTCTCGTTCGCTCCTCAATTAGTGGGAGGCTGCCGGCGATCCCTGCACTGAGGGGGTCGACGAAGTGACCGACCTTTCGACCATCGATTTCGCCGCCGCAGCACCGATCATCAAGCGCTTCGCTAAGGTCGCCGAAGCTTTGGGGCAGGCCGCCGGTGTCGGCGCCATGGAAACGGCCGGAAGCTTCGTCTCCTACCTTGCCGAACATCCGGAGGACATCGAGCCGCTGCTCAGGTTCGGCGCGTCCGAACTGCCTGAGGACTGGATCCACTACGGTTGCCTGACCTGGTTGGGTGCCGACGGCAAGCTCCACCACCCCGCGGAGGTCCGCCGCATCGTCGGCGCGCCCGAGACCCCCGTCTATTTCCGGCATGCCCCGCGCACCGCCGTCCCTCATCGTGGAGACGCGAAGTGATCACCAAAGCCTTGATCTTGAGCCATGCGGCTGCTGTCGGCCTGACCTGCACAGCCGTCGAAGTGGTGCCGCCTGCGTATAACGCAGCCAAAGCGCGGTTCGTGAAGCCCGCCGAACATCGCCGGTCCGCGACGGAGCCGAATACGCACCGCAAGGCCACCGCCGTTCCGGTCTGCCCGCCAGCGGGGATCGCCACTCTCGGCTCTCTCCCTGACCTGTCGCGCCCACTGGTTGCGATGGACAGCGACTTTGAGGACGCGGTCCTGTCCGGCTCGACGATGCAGAGCGCCGCGCGATCGCCGTGGGGTGGTGCTGTCCAAGCATCTGCGATCGGATTCGTCCGGCCGGGCGGGGCAGGCGGGGTCGGTACCGTTCCGCCCGCCGCCGGGACCCCAGGCGCGACGCCGACCGACGAAGCGCCGGTGTCCGCTTTGCCTGAGCCCAAGTCGTGGCTCTTCATGATCGCAGGGGTGATGCTCATCGGGGCAGTGCTGCGCCGCCGCCGTGCAACCGCCGCTCTGGGTGCCGTCGCATGAACGACGCCCTCACCGAGCAGGTCATGCATGTCTTTAGCCGGTTCGATCCGCCTGGATTGTGGGAGAGCGAGCCTCGGTCGAGCAGGTCCGTGATGAAGGGGGCAGGGGAACGATGAAAACGCTCTCGCGCAGCGATCTCTCCGGCATGGAGTGCACCGCCACCTTCTCTGACGATGAGGCTCACCGCTATAGCCTCTCGTGGATCTGGGACCGGGCGCTGCCGCCGCTCGTCGTCTGCATGCTGAACCCGTCGACCGCAACGCACGAAGAGCTCGATCCGACGATCGCTGGCCTCGTTAAGCGGGCACGCGCCTGGGCGTATGGCGGCGTCGTCGTGGTCAACCTCTTCGCGCTCCGCGCCACCGATCCGCGCGTGATGAAGCTGCATCCCGAGCCAATTGGACCGGAGAACGACGAAGCGATCCGGCTTGCGGCGCTGACCTCGGTCGAGCGGAAAGTAGCGCTCGTCGCGGCATGGGGCGCGCATGGGCGACACCTCGATCGCGAGCGCGCCGTGCTAACGTTGCTTACCGCCACCGGCGCCCGCGTCACAGCCTTCCAGATCAACGCGGACGGAACGCCGAAGCACCCGCTTTACGTGGGGCACGATATCATCCCTGAACCTTGGAATGCAGAATGACCCGCGCTCTTGCCGCGCTGCCTGATTGGCCCGCCGCGCTGACCGAATCTGAGGCGCTCGAATACACCCGCGTCAGCGTCGCTCAGATCAAGGAGTGGCGCGACCGCGGCACGGTGCGTTTCGTACCGCGCGGACGCAATGGCGCGGCGATAGCGCGACGCTCCGACCTAGACGCGGCAATGGCGGCGATGTTCGAGAGCGGCTCGGCCACCGGCACGGACGGATGGTTCGACTAATGGCACTCGATCGTCTTCCGGCCTACGTCCGCAAGCTCCGCAATGCGGCCGGTGAGCCCGTCTATTACTGGGAACTGCCCGCATGGGCGCGCCCGGTGAAGGACGAGAAGACCGGGGCAATGGTGCCCGCAATGCGCAACGGCAAGCCGATGCTCCTTGCCTCGGAAAAGCTCGGCTCGGATCTGGCCGAGGTGCATCGCAAAGCGCAGTTGCTGAACGCAGCGCTGACCGACTGGCGCAAGGGCGCGGAAGGGGCTTCGATGGTCCCGGGAAGCGTTGAGTGGCTGTTCCAATGGTACCGCAAGCAGGCGCGCTTCACGTCAAAGAAGGCGAAGACCCGTGCGGATTACGGCAAGCTGATGGATATGCTTGCCGCGCGCGAGACGAAGAAGGGCGCGCCGCCGTTCGGCAAGCGCCGGGCCGCCGACGTTGATGCCGCCGCTGCCGACCGGCTGTACGAAATGCTGCGCGCGGATACCGGGCCGCGCCAGGCGAGCTATGCCATGCAGGTCTGCCGCCTGGTTTGGTCGTGGGCGACGCGACATTACAAGGTGACGGGGGTCAAGGAGAACCCGTTCATGGGAATGGGGCTCACGAGCACTGCCGCCAAGGGCAACCGGGCGACGTCGCGCGCCGAATACACAGCCTACCGTGCGAAGGCCGTCGAGATGGGCTTCCAGTCGATGGCAACCGCCGCCGCGCTGTGCTTCGAGGGATGCCAGCGGGTGTCCGATGCCTTTGGCTATGTCGATCCGGACGCGCCGGACCGCGCCGCCATCGTTTGGGAAGGCTACCAGCCCGGGGTCGAGATCACGCTCGTTCAGTCCAAGACCGGCAACCCCGTGACGCTGCCGCTATTCGAAGAGGTTCCGGGCGAGGGCGGAGGCGTCGAGCGCGTGCCGCTCTATCCTGAACTCGAGGAAGAGCTCGCGCGGTCGCGCGAAGCGACGAGGTCCGCGACCGGCCCGATCGTTGTCGAAGAGCGCAGCGGCAACCGCTACGTCGAGCGGCGCATGTCGAACGTCCATCGCAGGATCTGCGACGCTGCCGGGTTGCCCAAGGACATGACCTTCACCGGCTTTCGGCATGGCGGCATCACCGAGATTGGCGACGCAGGCGAAGACGACGTGCGGCCTGTTTCCGGTCACAAGACGCTCGCTGTCACCCGGATCTACAACAAGGCGAACGCCGAAAAGGCGCGTCGAATCGCTGGCGCAAGACGCCGCCATATCGCCGCGATCGGCGCTCTGGACGAAGCGAGAACGAAATGAGTTTGTCGGAAAGCGTGTCGGAGAACATGTCGGAGCGCTCGCGCGCTTCGGCAGAAAACCTAAGGATTCCAATGTGGAGAATGGTGGACGCACTTGGGCTCGAACCAAGGACCCGCTGATTAAGAGTCAGCTGCTCTACCAACTGAGCTATGCGTCCATTCCCGCTTGGTAGGGACAGTGCCGAAGCGCTGTCGTTGCCGGGAGGCGGTCGGTTAGCAGTGCGCGCGCAGGTTGCAAACCCTTTTTTACACTGCACCGCAAAAAAGTTACCACCGCGCCTCGATTTTGCGGTTCGATCGGTCGATCGACATCAGGATTCCCAGGCACAGCATGAACGTCATCTGGCTCGATCCGCCGTTGCTGATGAGCGGCAGCGGCACGCCCACGACCGGCGCCATGCCCATCACCATCGCCATATTGATCGCCACGTAATAGAAGATCGTCGCGGCGAGCCCCGCGGCGGTCAGCTTGGCGAAGCGGGATTGGGACTGGAGCGCGGTCGATACCCCCCATTGCACGATCAGGACGAAGGCGATGATCAGCAATACGCCGCCGACCAATCCCCACTCCTCCATCATCGTTGCCAAAGCGAAATCGGTATGGCCCTCCGGCAAGTAATCCAGATGGCTCTGGGTGCCGTTGAGGAACCCCTTGCCCAGAATACCGCCCGATCCGATCGCGATCTTCGACTGGCTGATGTGATAGCCGATTCCAAGCGGATCGCTTTCGGGATCGAGGAAGACGAGGATGCGGTTGCGCTGATATTCGTGCAGCACGAAATTGAACGCGATCGGCACCGCCGCTCCGAGCGCGAGCGCGCCCCCAATGAACAGGCGCAGCGGGACACCCGCAAGGAACATCACCGTGATCCCGCCAATCGTGATCATCAACGCAGTGCCGAGGTCGGGCTGTTTCATCACCAGCGCGGCGGGGAGCAGGATCAGGATCGCCGCGGGCCAGATCGCGTTGAACCGCCGAGTTTCATTGGGCGGCAGCATGTCATAAAATTTGGCGCAGGCGAGCACGATGCACGGCTTCATCAGCTCGGACGGTTGCAAGCGCATGAACCCGACGTCGAGCCAGCGCTGGCCGCCGCCGCGCACCGCCCCGACCAGTTCGACCAGCACCAGCATGACGCACAGCAGGACATAGGCAGGCAGCGCACCGGTCTGCCACCAGCGTTCCGGGACGCGCGCCAGGGCTAGCGCGCCGCCCAGCAACATGAAGAAGCGGATCCCCTGCGACATCGCCCACGGCTGGATACTGCCGCCCGCGGCGGAATAGAGGATCAGGAGATCGAAACACCCGATCGCCAGCACCAGCAGAATGATCTTCCACGGCAACTGGATCAGCGGCGCGGGAACGATGCTGCGACTGCTCATTCCAGGTCGTGCTCCGTACTGCCTGACTCGGCCACGGTGTTACCCAGGGCAGCGGAGTTCGCGAGGGCTTCGGCCGAGGCCGCATCGGCCGCCGCTGCAGCGCGCACGGCGGGCGCGTCGGTAGCGGCGGGGACGCCCATCTCGGTCTGGACGCCGGTGGTCGGCTTGGGGGCGTTCGCGGCGCGGTAGGCGGCGCCCTCGGCCGCCATGCGCGTGCGGATATCGCCACCCCATGTCGGTTCGGCTTCGGCGAGCGATGCGATTGCGCGATCTCGGTCGAACAGCCACGTCATGATGTCGCGCCCGATCAACGGGGAATCGAGGTTGCGCACGGTGTGGCCGCCGTGTTCGAGCACGACGCTGGCGGCGTACCGCGGGTTGTCGGCGGGGGCGAAACAGACGAACAACGCGTGATCGCGCAGCTTGAAGGGCAGCGACGCGTTCTTGAGCACGCCGGATCCACGCTCCGCCATCGAGATTCGCCGAACCTGCGCGGTGCCCGTCTTGGCCGCAATCGACACGCCCGGGATCAGCATCCGCGCCGCGCCCCCGGTACCACCTTGGTTGACCACGCCGTACATCGCGTCGCGCACCAGGGCGAGGTGGTCGGGAGAATAGGGCAGGGGGGCTGCACCATGATGGATCTGGCTCGCGAGAATACTCGGTTCGAGGTGTTTCCCCGAAGCGAGCCGCGCCGCCATCACGGCCAATTGCAGCGGATTGGACAGCACATAGCCCTGGCCGATCGATGCGTTCAACGAATCCGCAACGGTCCAATCCGTCTTGTATTTCCGTAGCTTCCAGGCAGGATCTGGCATCGTGCCGTACCGCTGCGACCCAAAGGGCAAGTCGAACTTCTGGCCGAGCCCGACGGTTCGCGCGATCGGTGCGATGCGGTCGTAACCGAGCCGACGGACCATCTCGTAAAAGTAGATGTCGCAGCTCTGCATCACCGCGTTCTTCATATCGAGCGGCCCGTGCCCGCGCTTCTTGTGGCAGTGGAACACGCCGGTGCCGAGCCGCATCGCGCCGGTGCAGTTGATTCGCTGGTTCGGGTCGACCCCGGCTTCCAGCAAAGCGAGCGCGTTCATCGGCTTTACGGTCGATCCGGGCGGATACAGGCCCTGCAGCACCTTGTTCATCAACGGAACATGGTCGTTCTCCGACAGCATCTTCCATTCGAGATGGCTGATCCCATCGGAGAAGGCATTCGGATCGTACGCCGGCATCGAGACCATCGCGAGCATCTCGCCGGTCAGGCAGTCGATGACCACGACCGAGCCCGAGTTGGTCCCCAGCCGCCGCGCGGCATATTCCTGCAAACCGGCATCGATCGTCAGGCGCGCGTTCTGGCCCGGCTGATCGGGCTTTGTCGCGAGTTCGGCGACGAGCTTGCCGCGCGCGGTCACTTCTACGCGTTTCTGCCCGGCGACACCACGGAGAGTCTTTTCCAACGTCTTTTCAAGGCCATCCTTACCGAGCTTGAAACCCGGTGTGACCATCAGCTGATCGTGCGTCTGCTTGTACTGGTCCGCCGAGGCGGCACCGACATAGCCCGTCAGATGGGCAACGGCGGCAGCAGCCGGATAGCTTCGCGAGAAGCCGCGAGTAGGGGCGACGCCGGGCAACTCCGGCAGCCGCACGCTCACCGCGGCGAACCGCTCCCAGTCGAGGTTTTCGGCGACCTGGACTGGCTGGAACCCGGCGGCGTGGCCGAGATCGGCATTGAGCCGTTCCATTTCCTCCGGCGGCAATCGCAGAATGTCGCGCAACAGCGCGAGCACGCGGTCCTTGTCTTCCAACCGGTCGGGAATGATGTCGACGCGGAAATCGGTGCGGTTGTTGGCGATCGGCGCGCCGTGGCGATCGACGATCCAGCCCCGCCGCGGTGGCACCAGCGTCATGTTGACGCGGTTGCTCTCCGACAGATTGGTGTAATGCTCGTTCTCGGCAACCGCGAGCCACGCCATCCGCCCGGCGAGCGCAACCCCGACCGCGCCCTGGCCGACACCCAACAGCACCGCCCGCCGCGAAAAGCTGAAACTTTGTGCGGCTTCGGTCATCATCTTGTTCGAATTGCCGAAGGTCGGCCCGTTCACACCGTTTCCTCCTCGCGCGTGAGCATCGAGCAGATGCGCGTCGCGAGGGGAAACAACAAGGTGGTTACCGCAATCTGGAGCATCAAAAGCGTGTCGACGTGCGCGGCGAGCGGCGAAACGACCAAACGGCCCAGAATCAGGCAGAAACAGATCGATCCGCCCGCGATCAGCCAGTCCTGCCAGAAATCGCGAAACACGATCCGCTGGTCGATCAGATCGATCATGAAGAAGCACAGCGTCCAGAACAGCATCGAATTGCCGAGCGGCTGGCCACTGAGGAGATCGTCGTACAGGCCAAGCGGAAGCGACGCCCATACCGGGAGGCTCAGCGGGCGTGACAACCGCCAGCCGAGTAGCATCAGCAACCCGAGCGGCGGGAATAGTGGGACGTGCGCAATCACCGGCCATACCGCGAAGGTCGACGCGACCAGGACCGACACGGCGGGCACGAAGCGCCCGAAACTCGTGTCAGGTGGCTCGTCGAAGGGACCGCGGATCTGGCTCATCGCGCGACCGGTTTGGACGCGGTCGGCGTGGCCTTGGGCTTGGGTTTGGGGGTCGGTTTGGGCGCGGGCTGCGGCACCGTGAGCGGTGGTGGCGTCGGCATGAAGGCGCGTTGGACCATCGCGTAATCGAGCGTGTCGGGTTGCGCATAGGTCCGCGCGAGCCCGGCCTCGGGACCGCGGCGGATCACGTGCGCCACCGGAATGCCGGGCGGGTAGATCCCGCCGATCCCGGAGCTGACGAACACATCGCCCGGGCCGAATGCGGCGGTGGCGGTCGCGACCGACCGGATGTCGACCAGTCCGTCGCCACGCCCGGCGGCGAGCGCTGGCATCCCGTCACGAGTCCGGCGGACCGGGACGACGCTTTCCGGATCGACCAGCAACAGGACGCGGGCGCTGTTCGGGCCGGTTTCGAGGATTCGCCCGACGAGGCCGTCCGGACCGATGACGGGCTGCCCCGATGCAACCCCTTGCCAGGATCCCGCATTGAGCACCGCGAAGCGGCGCGTGCTGGTTACGGAGGAGCTCACCAGACGCGCGGTCACGACGGGTTCGGCGACCCGTTCGCGCAGCCGCAGCAGCGCCGCGAGACGACGGTTCTCATAGCCAAGCGATCGCGCGCGCATGAACAGTGCGTGTTGGTCGGAGAGTTGCTTGCGCAAGCGCTTGTTCTCGTCGTGCACGCCGAAATAGCTGCCGACGGACCCGGGAATCGCACCGAACCATTGGCCGACCGTGGAGAGCCCCGACGAGACGGGCGTGGTCACTTCCGCAACGGTCGCGCGCAGGACGGCGAACGCAGGCGGATCGATCGCCGACAAGGCAAGCAGCACCGCAGCGACCAGCGAGCCTGCGGCCGCGATCACATATCCAAGGAACAGACCATATTGCGCCCGTCGCGAAAAACCCGGGCGCCGATTACGAGGCGGCGCCATGATACCCCCATCCCAAGGCCCAAGGGCCGCCTGATGCTACGACGTGTAGCGAGGGCCGTCCGCGCTGAGTAGGGGTTCGCGTACCCATCCTGCCCGACAGCCTTGATCGTCCGTGTGTTGCCTCCGCACCGCTCACGCGCTGTGGAGCACACCCCGGTAAATCGGATCCTCGAGCGCACGCCCCGTGCCGAGCGCGACGCAGGTGAGGGGGTCGTCCGCGATCGTCACCGGCAGACCGGTCTCGTCGCGCAGAACCTCGTCGATGCCCTTGAGCAACGCCCCGCCACCGGTGAGCACGATGCCCTGGTCGACGATATCCGCCGCCAGCTCGGGCGCGGTATTCTCGAGCGCGATGCGGACGCCCTCGACGATCTGGCCGACCGGCTCGCTGAGCGCCTCGGCGATCTGGCCCTGGTTGATCTGGATTTCCTTGGGGACGCCGTTGACGAGATCGCGGCCCTTGACGTGGATCGTCAGACCGATCCCGTCGAGCGGCGGCTTGGCGACGCCGACTTCCTGCTTGATCCGCTCCGCGGTCGCATCGCCGATCAGGAGGTTGTGATTGCGACGGACATAGGAGACGATCGCCTCGTCCATCTTGTCACCACCGACGCGGACCGAGGTGGTGTAGGCGAGCCCACGCAGCGACAGCACCGCGACTTCGGTCGTGCCGCCACCGATATCGACGACCATCGAGCCGATCGGCTCGGTGACCGGCATGTCCGCACCGATCGCGGCAGCCATCGGCTCCTCGATCAGCCAAACCTGCGACGCGCCCGCGTTCGACGCCGCATCGCGGATCGCGCGGCGCTCGACCGAGGTCGAGCCCGAGGGAACGCAAATGACGATCTGCGGCCAGCGCATGAAGCGCCGCTGCCCGCCGTGGACCTTACGGATGAAGTGCGCGATCATCTGTTCGGCGACGTCGATGTCGGCGATCACGCCGTCGCGCAACGGGCGGATCGCCTGGATGCTGTCGGGGGTCTTGCCCATCATCAGCTTGGCGTCGTCACCGACGGCCTTGACGCGCTTGACGCCGTTGAGCGTCTCGACCGCGACGACCGAGGGTTCATTGAGCACGATCCCGCGCCCGCGCAGATAGACGACCGTGTTGGCGGTCCCCAAATCGATCGCCATGTCGTGCGAGGAAAAGCGAAAGAGATTCGAGAAAAAGCCCATGGATCGTTCCGTTTCACGCCGGGTGCGGTGGCTTCCGGCAGGTCGCAATTCGCCCCCGCGACGTGCTTATAATCGTGGCTTGCAGAACGACACGCACGCTCTGGTTAAGTCACGGTTACGGCTCGCGGGATGGCGTCGCTTGGGCTAGAGCTTAAGGCATGTCAATACGCCGCCTCCCCGAACATCTCGTCAATCGTATCGCTGCCGGTGAAGTGGTGGAACGGCCAGCCAGCGCGTTGAAGGAGCTGGTCGAGAATGCGATCGACGCAGGCGCGACGCGGATCGCGGTGCGGTTGGGTGGCGGTGGGACCGATCTGGTCGAGGTGACCGACGACGGCTGCGGGATGGCGCCCGACGACATGGCGCTGGCGCTCGAACGGCATGCGACGTCGAAGCTGCCCGACGAGGCGATCGAGGCGGTCAGCACGCTCGGATTTCGCGGCGAGGCGTTGCCCTCGATCGCGAGCGTCGCGCGGATGACGCTCGAGAGTCGCGTTCCTGGCGCGGAGGGTTGGTCCAGGATCGTCGACAACGGCGTGCTTGTCGCGGAAGGCCCCGCCGCGATCCCACCCGGGACTCGCGTCCGGGTCGAGGCGCTGTTCGAGCGCGTCCCGGCGCGGCGCAAGTTCCTCCGCTCGCCCCGCGCCGAATTCGCGGCGTGCATGGATGTCGTCCGTCGGCTGGCGATGGCGCGGCCCGACATCGGTTTTTCGGTCGAGCATGATGGGCGGCGGTCGCTGTCGGTCAGCGCGGACGAAACGCTCCCCGATCGAGTCGCCGCGCTGACCGACCGCGGGCTCATCGCCAATGGGGTAGGGGTCGACTTCGTGCGCGAGGGGATCGGCCTCGGCGGCATCGCCGGATTGCCGACCTTCAACCGCGGGATCGCCGACCATCAATATCTGTTCGTCAACGGGCGCCCGGTGAAGGACCGCCTGCTGATCGGCGCGATCCGCGGGGCCTATGCCGAGATGATGCCACGCGATCGGCATGCGGTGGTGGCGCTGTTCCTCGACGTCCCGCCCGATGCGGTCGACGTCAACGTCCACCCCGCCAAGACCGAAGTCCGGTTTCGCGACCCGGCGCTGGTGCGCGGGTTGATCGTCAGCGGGTTGCGGAGGGCGCTGGACGAGGCGGGGCACCGCAGCCAGCGCCCGACCGAAAGCGCGCTCGCCGCGTGGACAACCGAAAATAGCCCCTCCCCCTCGGGGGAGGGGTTGGGGTGGGGCAGTCCAGCAGAACTGGCTCTCGGTGAGACACGCCCCACCCCCAACCCAGTTTCAGGTCGGTCAGGCTCCCAGCCTGACCTGAATAGCCCGGGGGGCTATTCACCCGAAACTCCTAAAGGGGAGGGGCTTAGTATCGACCAACGCTCCTATTCACTCAACGACCGCCGCACCTTCTTCACCCCACCCCCACTAGCCCGCGCCGAACCCGCCTACGCCCCGCCCCCGGAAACCGTCGATTACCCCCTCGGCGTCGCCCGCGGCCAGGTCGCCAAGACCTACATCGTCGCCGAAGCACAGGACGGCCTCATCCTCGTCGACCAACACGCCGCGCATGAACGGCTCGTGCTCGAACGGATGCGCAAGGCGATGGCCGACGGCGGAGTCGCCAGCCAAGCGCTGCTCCTCCCCGAAGTGATCGAGCTCGACGAAACCGCCTGCGACCGGCTCGAAGCACGCGCCGCCGAACTGAGTGAGTTCGGCCTCGACCTCGATCGCTTCGGCCCGCGCGCGATGCTGGTGCGCGGCGTGCCCGCGATGCTCGGCCAAAGCGACGTCACCGGCCTGGTCACGGACCTCGCCGACGAACTCGCCGCATTTGACGAGGCGCTATCCTTGCGTGAGCGTCTGGATCATGTCGCCGCGACGATGGCGTGCCACGGATCGGTGCGGGCAGGGCGAATCCTGTCGGTCGCCGAGATGAACGCGCTGCTCCGCGAGATGGAAGTGACGCCGCATTCGGGCCAGTGCAATCACGGCCGCCCAACCTGGGTGAAGCTGGCGCATGGCGATATCGAACGCCTCTTCGGGCGGAAGTAGCAAGGCAATCTACCGCCCGTTCGTTTAGCGGCGAACACCGAGCCCACCCGTTCTCGACTCCCTCACCACGAACGGGAAGCGGAAAGATGAAACCCAGCGTTTCGTTCATCGTGCGGAAACAAACCCAGCTCTGCGCATTGACACGACAACAGCCTCCATCGTCGTATCGGACCGCCCCATGACCAAAGTTCTCCCCGTCGTCTTCGCGCTCATCCCGCTCGCCGCGTTGGTAGGTGCATGCGCCGTCACCGGCTGAACACCGTCGCTGTTCTACACGCGCGGATGACGGCATCTTGTCGCCTGGCTCTTTGACAGCATCGGCAGCCCTGTCGATCGACCCATGCCGGCGGTGATCGCATTGCGTTTCCGCCTGACCTTAGCCTAACCTTCCGCATCGTCGCCAAACCAAAAAGGGCCGCCCGGATCACTCCGGACGGCCCTTTTTGTATCGCTAACGAAGACGTTAGGCCGCGGCAGGTGCCTCGGCGTCGTCCTGGTTCGAAGAGACCTCAGCGGTCGCGCCGGGCTCTGCGTTGGGATCGTAATCCTCAACGAAGCCAGCCTCGTCCTTTTCGAACATGGCTTCCATGACGTTGACGCCCTCGGCCTGCATTTTCGCCTCTTCGGGCGAGCGTGCAATGTTGACCTTGATCGTCACCGACACTTCCGGGTGCAGCGAAACCTTGACCTCATAGAGGCCAATCGCCTTGATCGGCTTGTTGAGCACGATCGCCGACTTCGACACCTTGTGGCCCTCGGCCTCGAGGATCTCGATCAGATCGCGAACCGCAACCGAGCCGTACAGCTGGCCGGTGTTCGACGCCTGACGGATCAACGTCACGGTCGTGCCGTCGATCGTCTTGGCTTCGACTTCCGCTTCCGAACGACGCGCTGCGTTCTCGGCAACGATGTTCTCGCGGTTCTTCTCGAAGACCTTGCGGTTGGCTTCGTTGGAGCGAAGCGCCTTCTTGTTCGGCAGGAGGAAGTTACGGGCGAACCCGTCCTTCACCTTGACGACGTCGCCGATGTTGCCGAGCTTGTCGACGCGTTCCAGCAGGATGACATCCATCTCAGCCGCTCCTTACTTAACGATGTAGGGCAGAAGGCCCAGATGACGCGAACGCTTGATCGCCTGGGCGAGCTCGCGCTGCTTCTTTGCGCTCACCGAAGTGATACGCGACGGGACGATCTTGCCACGCTCGGACACGAAGCCCTGGAGCAACCGGACGTCTTTGTAATCGATCCGGGGAGCGTCTTTTGCGGAGAACGGGCAGCTCTTGCGGCGGCGGAAAAATGGGCGTGCCATGGTCTATAGCTCCTTATTCGCCGTCGAAGTCACGACGCGGGCGGTCGCCGCGGTCAGGACGATCACCGCGGCCTTCACGGCCACCCTCACGGTCGCCACGACGCTCGCGGTCGCGCTCGGACTTGCGCATCATCACGGTCGGGCCCTCTTCGAGCGCGTCGACCTTGACGGTCATGTAGCGGATGATGTCTTCGTTGATCTGCGTCTGGCGCTCGAGCTCGGCGACGACACCGGCAGGGGCGTCGATTTCGAGCATCACATAATGCGCCTTGCGGTTCTTGGCGATCTTGTACGCCAGGCTACGCAGACCCCAGCTCTCGGT
The DNA here is from genome assembly GCF_040546365.1 of Sphingomonas sp. PvP055. Classification (NCBI taxonomy): domain Bacteria; kingdom Pseudomonadati; phylum Pseudomonadota; class Alphaproteobacteria; order Sphingomonadales; family Sphingomonadaceae; genus Sphingomonas; species Sphingomonas sp. PvP055. The sequence goes on along the minus strand of NZ_JBEPNS010000001.1, from coordinate 2,360,432 downwards.
CTTGACGACCCGGCCTTCGTTATCATTTACGATCTTGGTGGCGATTTCCGCCAGGGCGTCCACCTGCGCTTGTGCCAGATCCTGGCGCGCAAGGAACACGTGCTCGTATAGAGCCATGTGTCTCGTCTCTCTGTTTTGGCCGATCGCTGACGTCGCACCATGCGAACGCCCCTCCGGCTGTCGTCTCAGGGATTACATACGACGACCATCACTGGCCGCAGCACGGGCGAGCCCATTGCCCGATCATCGATTGAAACGCAAGCGCCATGACGATCGAGAGATCGTCGGTCGGTGAAACCCGCCAAACCCTATGTCCGTGCGAATACATCATAATCGGAGCCGATTACAGAACCTCTCCTCCATCCTTAGTATGAGCAATACACGATCTGCCGTATTTTTGTTTAACCATCGAGAATGTAAGAGATGAAAGCAGGAGGGTTCCTTTAATGATCCTACTAATTAAGCTCTTCGCCGCTACGACACTTTTCTCGGTGGGATTTGTCGTTGGCTGTTTCTGGAGTACAAACTTCGTGCGGGACAGGATGGAGCGCAACACTGCGCTGGGCAGCGGTAAACATGGCGTAGAACCGCAGCATATGCGGTCGAACGAGCCGGTTTTGTCGTTCGCTGGTCGAGAAAGGACTTCGGGACAATGACGGCAAGAGTCGCAATGCGATCGGATACCTTGCAGCTTTACCAAGCGTGTAACATCCACGCCCCCGTGTCGGACCGGTATCTGGCCACGTTCGATCTGGATGCGGACGGCGTCTTGCTTGGATGCAATGCGGTTGGGCAGCACATGCTCGATCGTGGGAATGTGCTGCTTGGTTCGCTCCATCACGCGATAACCTGGGCATCAGGCGACTTGGCCGAGAAGATGAACGCCGCGCTGACCGAACGGGCGGGGGACGTCCTTCTTGTTTCCGTGATGGACACGAGCGGGGGCGCGACATGCGATCCTCGTCGCCCGTGAAACCGGGATCGGCACGTTCCGCACCTCGACCCGGACCCGGGTGGTCGTGCGAGATCTTTTGGCGTGGGCGGAAGCCGAGATTCTCGTTCCGTCCCGCGTCTATCTGCTCACCGCAAGTGAGACATCGCTGGCGCAGAGTCTGGTGGTTGGCCGGTCGCTGACGATGCACGCAAAGCTTCGCGGATCGGTCGTCGCGACCGTGCGGAAGCAATTGTCTGCGATCTTCGCCAAGACGGGGACAAGCCGCCAGGTCGAACTTGTCGCAACGTTGCTGGCGACCGCAGCGCTCCACGACCCGTGGGCGACGGACGCACCGGCCCCGTCGTTCCCCGCAACCGGACCGCTCGACCGGACCATCGCACGACGCGCGACTGTGCGGGTGAGCCACTAATCGGCTCACCCGCGTATTCGTAAAGTGCCAACATCATTCGATCGCTAGCCGCCGGATCAGTTGAACGCTCCGGCGAGGACGGCACCGATGATCCCGCCGGACACCGCGATCAGGACGGCATCGTTCCCGGAACGGACCCAACGGTAGCCGCGCGGTGGGGCGTAAAGGCGACGTCCGCGATACGCCCGCCAATCGTTGATTTCGCGGTAATTCGATGCGTAGCGTCGATCGAACCGTTGGCCCCTGGCCCAGCGACGGTGGTTCTGCGCGACGTTGCGGCGATTGACCGTCGTGCGCTTGGTGACGACCGTCCCGTTTGGGCGCTCGCGGACAACCGTGGTCGTCTGGCGCTGCTGCTGCGCTTCGGCGCTGGTTGCGGCGATCGGACTTGCGGCGGCGGCCGTGGCGAGGATCGCGATGATCATCTTTCTCATGAAGAACTCCTGTGTTTCGACGGCGCCTTGCTCCCGGCGTCGGCTCCTATGTGGAAGGCGTTTGTCGCGCATCGGTGCCGTCAGGCGCGTCAAAGGGTCGCAAAATGTCGCGGCCGGTTCGCGCCCGTTCAGGTTGACGTGGCTTTGGGTCGAGAGCCTAACCGCCCGGACAAAGGAGTGGTGCTATGCGAGCGTTTGTATTTCCGGGGCAGGGCAGTCAGGTCGTCGGCATGGGCCGCGCGCTGGCCGAGGCCAGTGCCGTCGCCCGTTCGGTCTTTCAGGAGGTCGACGATGCGCTGGGGCAGCATCTGTTCCGACTGATGACCGACGGTCCGGAAGATCAGTTGCAACTGACCGAAAACGCCCAGCCGGCGATCATGGCGAACGCGATCGCGACGCTGCGGGTGCTCGAGGCGGACGGCGGGATCCGGCTTGCCGACAAGGCCGATTATGTCGCGGGTCATTCGCTCGGCGAATATAGCGCCCTTTGCGCAGCGGGCGCGGTCGACCTCGCCACGACGGCGCGCCTGCTCAAACTGCGCGGGCAAGCGATGCAGGCGGCGGTCCCCGTCGGTCTGGGTGCGATGGCCGCGCTGCTCGGCGCCGATGTCGACAAGGCGCGCGCGATCGCCGATGCGGCTGCGGAAGGCGAAGTGTGCACGGTCGCCAACGACAACGATCCTTCGCAGGTCGTGATCTCGGGACATCGCGGTGCCATCGAACGCGCGGTCGGGCTCGCCAAGGAGATGGGCGCCAAACGCGCCGTTCTGCTCCCCGTCTCCGCGCCGTTCCATTGCGCGCTGATGCAGCCCGCCGCAGACGCGATGGAACGCGCCCTCGCCGACGCCCGGATCGAGGCACCGCTGGTCCCCGTCTTCGCCAACGTCACCGCCGCCGCGGTGGCGGACGCGGACACGATCCGGCGGCTGCTGGTCGAGCAGGTTACGGGCATGGTCCGCTGGCGCGAGTCGGTGCTGGCGATGGCCGAGACCGGGGTCGAGCGGTTCGTCGAGTTCGGCGGCAAGGTGCTCACCCCGATGATCAAGCGGATCGCGCCCGAGGTCGAAGCGACCAGCGTGGTGACGATGGACGATATCGAAGCGCTCGCCAAAGCGCTCTGACGGAGAAATGACAATGTTCGATCTTACGGGAATGACCGCGCTCGTCACGGGCGCATCGGGCGGCATCGGCTCCGCCATCGCGCGCGGCCTTGCCGCGCAAGGCGCGCGGCTGGCCGTGTCGGGCTCCAACGTGACCAAGCTGGAGGCGTTTCGCGACCAGTTGGAGGGCGATCATGTCGCTTTGCCGTGCGACCTTTCCAACGGTGCAGCTGTCGATGCACTTGTTCCGCAAGCGGTCGAGGCGCTGGGGGGCAAGCTCGACATTCTGGTCAACAATGGTGGTATCACGCGCGACAATCTCGTGATGCGGATGAAGGACGAGGAATGGGACGCGGTGATCCGCGTCAATCTCGAAGCCGCGTTTCGTCTTGCCCGCGCCGCGGCCCGCCCGATGATGAAGGCACGCTTCGGCCGGATCGTGTCGATCACCTCCGTGGTCGGCACGACGGGCAACCCGGGCCAGGCAAATTATGCGGCATCCAAGGGCGCGCTGACGGCGATGTCCAAGGCGCTCGCGCAGGAACTCGCCAGTCGCGGGATCACGGTAAACTGCGTTGCCCCCGGTTTCATCGCGTCGCCGATGACCGACGGTCTGCCCGACGCGCAGAAAGACGCGTTGAACGCACGGATTCCGATGGGAAAAATGGGCGAGGGCATGGATATTGGCGCAGCCGTCGTCTATCTGGCCAGCCGCGAAGCGGGCTATGTCACGGGGCAGACAATCCACGTCAACGGTGGCATGGCAATGATCTAAGCGCAGACGCCGCACGGTTCGCGGCGTTACCGTACCGGTTCGGGTGCCGGTTCCCCTTGCAAGGGGCCCGACCCCGTTCTAGGTGCGTTCAGGAATCAAGAACCCCCAGCTACAGAGGGACGGAATATGAGCGAGACCGCAGACCGCGTTAAGAAGATCGTCGTCGAGCATCTCGGCGTTGAAGCCGACAAGGTGACCGAAGATGCGAGCTTCATCGATGATCTGGGCGCGGACAGCCTCGACATCGTCGAGCTGGTGATGGCATTCGAAGAAGAATTCGAAGTCGAAATTCCGGATGATGCCGCCGAGAAGATCACGACCGTCAAGGACGCGATCACGTTTATCGACGAGCACAAGGGCTGAGCGCCACGCCATCGGCGCGGCAGCAACGCTGACGACAGGATCGGCTCCCCGTCCCAGGGCAATTGACCGGGGGCGGGGAGCCGTTTCTCTTTTGCAAGACAAGAAATTCAACGGGAGATGGCCATGCGCCGTGTTGTCGTAACCGGTTTGGGGCTCGTGACGCCGCTCGGCGCGGAGGTCGAGACGGTCTGGGCGAACTTGCTCGCCTCTAAGTCCGGTGCCGGGCCGATCACGCGGTTCGACGCGTCGGACCAGAAATGCCGGATCGCTTGCGAAGTGAAGCCAGTCGGCCACGCCTATGGCTTTGACCCCAATCTGCGCGTCGATCACAAGGTGCAGCGCCAGGTCGACCCGTTCATCATCTACGGCATCGACGCCGCCGGTCAGGCGCTCGAGGATGCAGGCCTCACCAACATGAGCGAAGCCGAACGGTATCGCGCGGGTTGCTCGATCGGGTCGGGCATCGGCGGATTGCCGGGAATCGCAAGCGAGTCCCTCGTCTGCGAGAACAAGGGACCCAGCCGGGTCTCGCCACATTTCGTCCATGGTCGGTTGATCAATCTGATCACCGGACAGGTTCAGATTAAATACGGCCTGATGGGCCCGAACCACGCCGTCGTCACCGCCTGTTCGACCGGCGCGCATTCGATCGGCGACGCCGCGCGGATGATCGCGATGGATGATGCCGACGTGATGCTCGCTGGCGGCGCCGAAGGGGCGATCTGCCCGCTCGGGATCGCCGGCTTCGCGCAGGCGCGCGCGCTGTCGACCGCGTTCAACGACCAGCCCGAGAAGGGCAGCCGCCCCTACGACATCGCGCGCGACGGCTTCGTCATGGGCGAAGGCGCGGGTGTGGTCTGTCTCGAGGAATATGAGCATGCCAAGGCGCGCGGCGCCAAGATCTACGCCGAAGTGATCGGCTACGGCATGTCCGGCGACGCGTATCACGTCACCGCGCCGCATCCCGAAGGCTCGGGCGCGTTCCGCTCGATGGAAATGGCGATGAAGCGGTCCGGGCTGCAACTGTCCGACATCGACTATATCAACGCGCACGGTACCTCGACCCCCCTTGGCGACGAGCTCGAGTTGGGGGCCGTCCGGCGTCTGTTCGGGAACAACATCGACACCTTGTCGATGAGCTCGACCAAATCGGCGATCGGGCATCTGCTCGGCGGCGCGGGTGCGGTGGAGAGCATTTTCTGCATTCTCGCGCTACGCGACCAGATCGTGCCGCCGACGCTCAACCTCGATAACCCCAGCGAAAGCTGCGAGGGCGTCGATCTCGTACCCCACGTCGCCAAGCAGCGGTCGGTGAAGGCGGTGCTCAACAATTCGTTCGGCTTCGGCGGGACGAACGCATCGCTGATCATGACGGCGGTCTGACAGGCGTATGCGTCGGCCCGGCTGCCTTGCGATTGGCGCGCTCGTGCTGGCGGTGCTGGCCATCTTTGGCGTGGTCCACATGTGGGGCGGGCGCGGACCGCTCAACCGCGCGATCTCGCTTCAGATCGCGCCGGGATCGAGCCTTGCCACGGTGTCGCTCCAGCTTGAGAAAGCTGGAGCGATCGCTTCGGCTGAGCGGTTCCGATTGCTTGCGCGCGTCTTCGGATCGAACGCGCCGGTCAAGGCGGGCGAATATCGCATCCCGCCCCGCCTCAGCCAGGGGGACATTCTCAAGGTCTTGCAAGGCACCAAGACCGTCCAGCGCTACGTCGTGGTGCCGGAGGGCTATCCGTCGGTCATGGTCAAGCAGGTGCTAGACCGCACCGCCGAACTGACGGGCGCCATCGAGGCGCCAGCGGAAGGGAGCATCCTGCCCGACAGCTACGCCTATCAGCGTGGCGAAACGCGCGCGCAGATGGTCGCGCGGATGCAGGAACCGATGACGCGGTACCTCGCGCAGGCGTGGGCCAAACGGAAGCCCGGCCTGGTCGTGAAGACGCCGCGCGAGGCGCTGATACTTGCGTCGATCGTGGAGAAGGAAACGGGCAAACCGGCCGAACGACGGCTCGTCGCGGCGGTCTATGCCAATCGGCTACGGCAGGGAATGATGCTGCAGGCGGACCCGACGATCATCTACCCGATCACAAAGGGCAAACCGCTCGGTCGCAAGATCCTGTTGTCCGAAGTCCGCGCGGTCAACGCGTACAATACCTATGCGATGACCGGCTTGCCGGCAGGACCGATCTGCAATCCGGGGCGGGCCAGCATCGATGCCGTCCTCGATCCCGCAGCGTCGAAGGCGCTGTATTTCGTTGCGGACGGCACTGGCGGCCACGTCTTTGCCGATACGCTGCAACAGCATAACGCCAATGTCGTCAAATGGCGGGCGTACCGGCTTCAGCACGGAATCTGAAGGTACCAGCCTAAACGCTGAGTGCGGGGAAGCACATTCGCTGTGCTCCCCCAACCCTCAGGGCCGCAGATCCGCCAGATTGGCCGCGGAGGTTATTTCTGGACTTCGAAGGCACTTCGACGTGCCGTGTCAGCCGCACCTGGGGTGATCTTCGGGGCAGCGGACATTGCAACCGCCGTCCCGGTCGCCGGCTTCAGGACGAACCACTCGGGCCGATCGATGGCCACCAAAAACGCCAGCATGCTGATCCCGAACATCAGGAACAGCAGCGACCCGCGCAGCGTGTCATGCGGGCCTGGGCGGTCTTTGTCGTTCGGTCCGGACATCGGCAGTCTCCTTAAGTGGGGACCACCTAGATAAGTGGGCAAGGAAGCCCTTGTTTAACCAGCGCGTTAGTTTTTATTGCTGCGACGCAGCACATGTTCACGTTATCGTCTTGGGGCGTCACCCCGGCAAAGCGCGGAATGACGCCCCCAGGATTATCCGCGCAACGCGTTTGCTGCGCGGGCAAGGCCCTCAATTTCCGCCATCGACGCGCCTTTCGGCGTCACCCAGCTTCCGCCGACACACAATACTGGCTTGAACGCGAGCCATTCGGGCGCGCTTTGCTCGGTAATGCCGCCGGTCGGGCAGAAGCTGCACTGGTAGAACGGTGCAGCAAGCGCCTTGAGGGCCTTGAGCCCGCCATTCGTCTCCGCCGGGAAGAATTTGAAGTGCGTCAGCCCCAGTTCAAGCCCGGTCATGATGTCGGCCGCGTTGGCGATACCCGGCAGGAACGGCACGCCGCTGTCGATGATCGGCCGCGCAAGGCGTTCGGTCAAACCCGGGGAAACGATGAACTCAGCGCCCGCGTCCATCACGCGCGTGAACTGATCGGCATTCACCACCGTCCCGGCCCCGACGATCGCGCCAGGCACCTTCTTCATCTCGCGGATCGCGTCGATTGCGGCGGGGGTCCGCATCGTCACTTCCAGCACGCGCAAGCCACCCGCGACGAGCGCCTCGGCCAGCGGGCGCGCCGTCGCCGCGTCCTCGATCACGAGAACGGGGATGACCGCACTGGTCTGCATGATGTCGACGATCGTTGCGGTCATTGCGTGTGCTCCTGCGCATAGGCTGCCGCCGCGCCGAACAGGCCCGGCTGCGGATGGGTAATAAGTTTGACAGGAATGGCCGCCATGCGGTTCTGGAACCGGCCCTTCGCGGAAAAACGTTCGGCAAAGCCGGACCGGGTGAAATGGTCCTTCAGCCGCAATCCGAGCCCCCCGGCGATCACAACCCCGTTCGCGCCGTGGGCGAGCGCGAGGTCGCCGGCAACCGAGCCGAGGCTCATGCAGAACCGGTCGGCGGCGGTGACGGCAAGACTGTCCTTGCCTTCGAGCGCTGCAGTCCAGATCGCCTTGTCGTCCAGCCGCGTGATCGAGCGATGCTCGATATCCGCCAGCGTTTCGTACATCGCGACGATCCCGGGTCCGGAGACGATCCGCTCGGCGGAAACGCGCGTATAGGCCTTGCGCAGACGCTTTACCATCGCGTCTTCCAACGCATCGAGCGGGGCGAAATCAATATGACCGCCTTCGGTCTCGATGACGTGGTACCGATCCTGCGTCCGCAAGACCTGCGCCACGCCGAGCCCGGTGCCCGGTCCGCAGACCGTCAGGACGCCGGTTTTCGCAAACGGCACGTCCGGTCCGCACAGATGGAGGAAGTCGCCGTGGTCGACCTGCGCAACCGCCTGGCCGACCGCGCCGAAATCGTTGATCAGGACGAACTCGTCGACGTTAAGGCGTTCCTTGATCAGCGGCGGGCGGATTACCCAGGGGTTGTTGGTCAGCTTGATCACGTCACCGCTGATCGGCGAGGCAACCGCGATCGCCGCGGCGCGCGGCAGCGGTTGGCCGACTTTCGCGCCGAACGCCTCCCATGCGGTCTGGAACCCGCCATATTCGGCGGTCTTGAGCGTGACCGGCTCGCCGAGCGACACGACTCGACCGCCTGCCACCTCCGCCAGCGCGAAACGGGCGTGCGTGCCGCCGATATCAACTGCTACGACCTGCATTCTCTTCCCCTTGACGCGCTCCCGGTGCTCCTGCGCCGGAGCACGGAATTGCTATTACCAGCCCATGCCCGTCAGCAGCGGCGATGCACCGCGTTCCGCCTCGTTAGCGTTCGAACGGAACAGGCCGAACAGTTCGCGACCCATCCCATCGATCTCGTTCGGCATCGTGACCGGCACGCGCGCCGCCCATTCCGCCGGATCGACACGCGCGAACAGCTCGCCGGTCTCCGCATCGACTCGGATCACGTCGCCGTCGCGCACCCGCGAGAGCGGACCCTCGCCAAGCGCCTCGGGCGAACAATGGATCGCGCACGGCACTTTGCCGCTTGCCCCCGACATGCGGCCATCGGTGACGAGCGCCACCCGGAATCCGCGGTTCTGGAGCACCCCGAGCGGCGGCGTGAGCTTGTGCAACTCGGGCATCCCGTTCGCGCGCGGCCCCTGGAACCGCACGACCACGACGACGTCGCGGTCGAGTTCCCCCGCCTGGAACGCCGCCTGGACGGACGCCTGATCGTGGAAGACGCGCGCCGGCGCCTCGATCGTCCACCGGTCGCGCTCGACCGCGGACACCTTGATGCACGCCCGCCCGAGGTTGCCGGTAAGGATGCGAAAGCCGCCTTCGGGAGCGAACGGTGCAGCGGGCGTGCGCAGGATCGTCTCGTCGCCACTGGCACCGGGATCGACCCAGTTCAGATGATCCGCCTCGAGCACGGGCTTGCGCCCGTAGGCCTCGAGACTGTCCCCCGCGACCGTCATCAAATCACCGTGGAGCAGCCCAGCACCGATCAGTTCCCGGATCACGAACGGCATGCCGCCCGCAGCCTCGAACCCGTTCACATCGGCCGAGCCGTTGGGATAGACTCGCGTGATGAGTGGAACCGCCTTCGACAGGCGATCGAAATCCTCCCAGTCGAGCACGATCCCGGCACACGCCGCGATCGCGGGCAAATGCAGCAAGTGATTGGTCGATCCGCCCGTTGCGAGCAGACCGATCGCCGCGTTGACGATCGCCTTCTCATCGACGCACGCGCCGAGCGGACGATAATTGTCGCCGTGCCAGCCGTTCGCGGCGAGCCGGTGGACCGCCCCGCGCGTCAATTCCTGGCGCAACTTCGTGCCGGGATTGACGAAGGCCGCGCCGGGCATGTGGAGGCCCATTACCTCCATCATCATCTGGTTCGAATTGGCGGTGCCGTAGAAAGTGCAGGTGCCCTTGGAATGATACGCGCCGATCTCGGCTTCGAGCAGCGCGTCGCGCCCGACCTTGCCCTCGGCAAACGCCTCGCGGACAGCGGCCTTTTCCTTGTTGGGCAACCCCGACGGCATTGGCCCGGCCGGGATCAGGACCATTGGCAAATGCCCGAAGCGCAAAGCGCCCATCAGCAAGCCCGGCACGATCTTGTCGCAAATGCCGAGCAGCGCCGCGCCTTCAAAGACACCGTGGCTCAGCGCGATCGCGGTCGACAAGGCGATCGTGTCGCGGCTGAACAGCGACAGTTCCATGCCGGGATAGCCCTGTGTAACGCCGTCGCACATCGCGGGAACGCCGCCCGCGACCTGTGCTGTCGCACCCGCCTCGCGCGCCCACACCTTCATCTGTTCGGGGTAGCGATAGTAAGGTGCATGCGCGGAGAGCATGTCGTTGTACGACGTGACGATCCCGATGTTCATCGCCTTGCCGCTGGTCAGCGCCGAGCGATCTTCCTCGGTTCCGGCATAAGCGTGCGCGGCATTCGCGCAGCCCATCGCCGGTCGTTCGATATGGGTGTCGCGCGCGCGCCCGATCAGGCCGAGATACGCCTCACGCGTCGCCTTCGACCGCGTGATGACCCGGTCGGTGACCGCGGCGATTTCGGGGTGCAGCGTCATTATAGTCCTCCGTCATGCCGGGTGTGTCCCGGCATCCACCGCGCCGCGTCTCCGCCGTCCGCGTACCGTGCGCCGCCGTCGCTCCCGGGACGCGCCCGGGGGAACGGCGGGCTGGCGATCATTCCGCCGACCAGTGAATGTCGACCGGCAATTCCGCATCCGCCAATACACGACCGATCGGGTAAGGCGAAGACGGTCCCTGCTTGATTGCCTGCTCGATCACCTTTTTCTTGGCGTCGCCCGTCACCGCGATGATCAGCGCACGCGCCGAGACGATCGCCGCGCGGCTGAGCGTGACACGTGCAACCGGCGCTTCCTTGGGCAAGGGATCCGGCATCACGCCGACCGCGCGCCGCTCGTTCGGGCCGGACAGTGCCTCGTCGAAATCGGGGCCGGGGAAGATCGAGGCGGTGTGCCCGTCTGCGCCCACGCCCAGCAGGCACAGGTCGAGCGGCCAGTGCAGATCCTGCATCAGCGCATCCGCGGAACGCCCGGCCGCCTTATAGTCTGCCGTGGCATTGGGAACGATCGGCATCACGCGCGCGCCCTTGGGCAGGAACGTCTTGGCGATCATCGTGACGTTCGACAGCGCATCGCCCAGCGGCACGATCCGTTCGTCGGTCGGCACGATCGTCACGCGCTTCCAGTCGATCTTGGCCTTGGCGAGACGTTCGTAGATCGGGATCGGCGTCTTGCCGCCCGACAGCGCAATGACCGCCGCGCCGCGTGCGTCGATTGCGGCATCGATGATGAAGCCGATGTCGCCCGCGACGGCGTCCGCCATCTCGTCGGCATCCTCATAATCCCACCATTCGATTTCTTCGCTCATCAGTCATTCTCCGTTGGGTGCTCCTGCATCGTCAGGGCCCAAATGACGGGGATGGCATCGGCCGACCCCCGGATCCCCGCATCGGCGGGAACACGAAACTAGCTCAATCGTCCTGCCACGTCACACCGTCGCGCTCGGTCAGCGCGACCGCGGCGCTCGGGCCCCAGCTTCCCGAGGGATAGCTTTTGGGCTTCATGTCGTTGGCAACCCAGCCTTCGCGGATCGCATCGATCCAGGTCCACTGCGCTTCGACTTCGTCGCGCCGGACGAACAAGGTCTGGTCGCCCTCGATCAGGTCGAGCAAAAGGCGTTCATAGGCGATCCGGCGGCGCGATCCCGCGAATTCGGCATCCAGGCTGAGGTTGAGCGGCACTTCGCGCAGGCGGATACCCTCGCGGTCCAGCCCGGGCTCCTTCGCCATCACCAGCAGCTGGACATATTCCTCCGGCTGCAACCGGATGATCAGCACGTTCGGCTGGAGCAGGCCGCCGCGGTTCGAGAACATTGAATGCGGGACCGGCTTGAACTGGATCGCGATTTCGCTTCGGCGAGTCGGCATCCGCTTGCCGGTGCGCAGGTAGAAGGGCACGCCCTGCCAGCGCCAATTGTCGACATGCGCCTTGATCGCGACGAACGTCTCGGTCGTCGATGCCTTTTCGAGCTCGTCGGTATAGCTCCTGACGATCTCACCGCCGCTCGCACCCGGCCCATATTGGCCGGTCACGGTATCGCGCGCGGCATCCTCCGACTTGATCTGGCGGAGCGAGCGGAAGACCTTGGCCTTTTCGTCGCGGATCGCATTTCCGTCGAAGCGGGCAGGGGGCTCCATCGCCACCAGCGCGAGCAGCTGCAGCATGTGGTTGGCGACCATGTCGCGCAGGGCACCTGCGCCGTCGTAATAGGCCGCGCGTTCTTCGAGGCCGACCGTCTCGGAAATGGTGATCTGGACGTTGTCGATCCCGCGCGCGTTCCACACCGGCTCGAAGAACGAATTTCCGAAGCGCAGGGCCAGAATGTTCTGGACGGTTTCCTTGCCGAGATAATGGTCGATCCGGAACGTCCGCTCCTCGGGGAAGGCGGTCGCGACGGTGTCGTTGATTTCGCGGCTGGACGCGAGATCGTAGCCGAGCGGCTTTTCGAGCCCGATCCGTACCGTTTCCCCGGCAAGGCCAGCACCTTCGAGACCGCGGATGACGGCCTCGAACAGCGAAGGTGCGGTCGACAGGAAGATCGCAAGACCGCCCGATACGTCACCGACCTTGTCGGACAGCTGTTTGTAATGGTCGATATCCGTCGCATCGAGCGGCTGGTAGCCGACCCGCTCGAGGAAACTCTCCACGGCTTTTTCGTCCATCCGATCCTTGGGGACGAACTTCTCCAGCGCGGTCTTGGCGAAGGCGCGATAGCTCGCGTCGTCATTCTCCGACCTTGCGGTGCCGGTGATGGTCAGACCGTCCGGCAACAGGCCATCGGCATGAAGACCGTACAGCGACGGGAGCAACATGCGCTGTGCAAGGTCGCCGGTGGCGCCAAACAAGAGGAGTTTACCGACGGGCTTGCGGGGCATGCGACTTATACCTCCTGGGGGGGAAGGGGTCACCTAAGCCGCGAAGATCGTCCCGCCAAGGTGAAACCGGAAAACAATTCGGGGACTGCGCGGATCAGCGGATCAATCCGGCAAGCGGATCGAACCCTGCCATGACGTTCAGATTCTGCACCGCAGCGCCCGCGGCGCCCTTGCCGAGATTGTCGAGCGTTGCGATCAGCCGAACCTGACCCGCGTCCGCGTTGCCACAGACTCTGAGAGTCAGCCGGTCGGTACCGGCATCGTCCTCGATCTGGACGACCGACGCATCGCCTTCCGCCACGCGGATCAGGCTGTCGCTGCCGTATGCCTCGCGCAACGCCGCCTCGCACGCCTGGAGCGAGGGACGCCGCTTGAACATTGCCAGCGGCAGCGGGACCTCGACGATCATCCCGCGGTAGGTATTGACCACCGACGGCATGAAGATCGGCGGATGTTCCAGCCGCGCGTGCTTCTGCATTTCTGGCACATGCTTGTGCGCGAGGCCAAGCGCATAGGCGCGCGCCGCCGGGGGTGGGTTCGGCCCCTCATACTCGGCGATCATTGCCTTTCCGCCGCCGGAATATCCGGACGCGGCGTTGACCGTCACAGGCCAGTCGACCGGCAACAAGCCTGCCCGCACCAAGGGGCGGACGAGCGCGAGAAAGCCCGTCGGATAACACCCCGGGTTGGTCACACGCTTCGATTCGGCGATCAATGCGGCCTGGCTACGCTCGAGTTCTGGGAAGCCGTAGCTCCATCCATCCGCGGTACGATGTGCGGTGGACGCGTCGATCACACGGGTACGATCGTTGTCGATCAGCGCGACGGCTTCGCGTGCCGCGTCGTCGGGCAAGCACAGGATCACGAAATCGCTATCGTTCAGCGCCGCGCGCCGCGCCTCCGGGTCCTTGCGGAGGGCAGGATCGATTGTGACGAGTTGAACGTCATCGCGACCCGCAAGCCGATCGCGAATTTCCAGGCCCGTCGTTCCCGCGGCGCCATCGATGAATACACTGACGCTCATGTCGTTGGCCACGATAGCGCGCGCGTATCGACATAGCCAACGAGATCGAACGCCGGCGCGCGGCCCCACGCCCGCCCCGCGATGAACTCAAGGACTTCGAACGCGGTCCCGATCGGCAGTTCCGCAACGACCGGCGAATCGGCCTCCGGCGCCTGCCGAAGACCGATCGGCGAAATCACGATGCGCGAAACCGCGGCTGCGTAATGCGGCGCGAAAACCCGATCCGCGAGGCGGATGTCGGCAAGGTCGCGACGCACCGCATAGCGCAGCGGATCCAGCGCAACCGATTGGCCTAGAAGAGCAAAACTTTTACGCGGTAGCGTGACGGGCGACGGGTTGCGGTGCTCCGCCGCCGATGAACTGGCCGAAATCTTCAAGAAACCCTGCCCCTTCGGAGGTACGTGCGACGAAGATATTACGCTTGTCGTTATCGTCGCGTTGACGGCGCAGATAGCCCAGGGTGCCAAGCCTGTTCAAGGCACGTGTCACCACCGGTTTGGATACGTTGAGCATCGACGCCAATCCGCGCACCGTATGCGGCCCCGGTTTGAGGTATACGACCAACAATAATGCCATCTGCCGATTGGTCAGGTCGGGTTCTCCCGAACGGACATAATCGACAAGGGCCTGCATCCACTCGCCTAAAGAGCTATCGCTTTGAACTGCCACGGCCAACACCCGCAAATTACTCGGCAACCCCCGACAGCCGGGGACATTCCTGCACACCAAACGCCTTGCATGGCGCTAGGTTTCAGTTCGTTCGCGAAATGTCGCGGATCCGTCACCAATCTGCTGTAAAGTCTCGCCGACGCCGGGCTTCCGAGCAAAAAGTCATAGCGAAGCGCGAAATGCGCCGGGCCGGCGCGTTCTGATCGCAACCGGACCGCCGTGGTTGATCGGATCGGCGACCTCGCCTATGTGCCCCTCAACGCAGCCGACCAGTGGCGCTCAAGGATCAACCCGCAACATGTTTCTGTTCCAGTTCCTCCTCGTCGTCCATTTCTGCGTCGCTGCGGCGCTGGTGTCGGTCATTCTCGTGCAGAAGTCCGAAGGTGGCGGCCTGGGCATGGGCGGATCGCCGTCGGGCCTGATGTCGGCACGCGGCGCAGCGGACTTCCTGACGCGGGCGACGTCGACGCTCGGTGCGGTGTTCATCGCGCTCAGCATCGTGCTCGCGGTCCTTGCCGCGCAGAACCGCGTTGCCAAGGTCGATCCGACGCTTGCTACGGGTGCAGCAACTGCCCCCGCGCCGGTCGCGCCTCCCGTCCAGACCGATCCCAACAATCCGTTCGCCAGCGGCGCCCGCAGCGCGATCGAGCCGACCGGTAACGTCGCGGCGCCTGCCAACGGTGCGGCCCCGACCGCCCCATAAGCCGCGTGTCGGCCGGTGCATCGCCGTTGCCGACGTCGCATCTCCCTGAAACTTTCCCGGAGTCGCGCGCTTGTCGTGCCACCCCGGATGACGCTAGGCCTTTGTACCCATGGCGCGGTTCATTTTCATCACCGGCGGCGTGGTCTCCTCGCTTGGCAAGGGACTCATGGCAGCAAGCCTCGCGGCGCTGCTCCAGGCCCGTGGCTATCGCGTGCGGATCCGCAAGTTCGATCCCTATCTCAACGTCGATCCGGGCACGATGTCGCCCTATCAGCACGGCGAAGTCTATGTGACCGACGACGGCGCCGAGACCGATCTCGACCTTGGCCACTATGAACGCTTCACCGGCGTTCCGTCGCGCCAGAGCGACAACGTCACCTCGGGCCGGATCTATCAGCAGATCATCGCGCGCGAACGCCGCGGCGATTATCTCGGGGCGACCGTGCAGGTCATCCCGCACGTCACCGACGCGATCAAGGACTTCGCGCAAGCCGAGATCGACGACCTCGATTTCGTCCTGTGCGAAATCGGCGGAACAGTCGGCGATATCGAATCGCTGCCGTTCATCGAGGCGATCCGCCAGCTCCGCAACGATCTCGGGCGCGGCAACTCGGTCAGCATCCACGTCACGTTGGTGCCCTATATCGCCGCCGCGGGCGAGCTGAAGACCAAGCCGACGCAGCATTCGGTGCGCGAACTGGCGGCTTTGGGCGTCCAGCCGGACGTGCTCGTCTGCCGCTGCGAACAACCGCTTCCCGAAAGCGACCGCGCGAAGATCGCGTTGTTCTGCAACGTCCCCAAGTCGGCCGTCATCCCCGCGCTCGATGCGAAAAGCATCTATGCGGTGCCGGTGCAGTATCACAACGAAGGGCTCGACGACGCGGTCCTCAACGCGTTCGGGATCCTGCCTGGCGGTGCCCCCGATCTTTCGCGCTGGACCAACATCATGGACCGGCTGACCAACCCGGAGGGTGAAGTCACGATCGGCGTGGTCGGCAAATATGTCGGTCTGCAGGATGCGTATAAGTCGCTCAACGAAGCGCTCGTCCACGGCGGCATCGCGAACAAGGTCAAGGTCAACGTCGAGTGGATCGACGCGGAACTGTTCGAGGCGAACGACGCGGACATTGCGGCGCGACTGGAACCAATGGACGCGATCCTCGTCCCCGGCGCATTCGGCGAACGCGGGGCGGAAGGCAAGATCGCCAGCGTCCGCTTCGCGCGCGAACGCGACATTCCCTATTTCGGCATCTGCTTCGGCATGCAGATGGCGTGCGTCGAAGGCGCGCGCGATCTCGCCGGGATCGCGGACGCAAGCTCGACCGAGTTCGGCCCGACCGACGAACCGGTCGTCGGCATGATCACCGAATGGATGAGCACCGGCGGGCTCGAAAAGCGCGAAGCCGGTGGTGACCTCGGCGGTACGATGCGGCTCGGGGCCTATCCCGCCAAGCTCGACGGCAATTCGGTCGTCTCCACCATCTACGGCGGAAGCGACATCTCCGAACGCCATCGCCATCGCTACGAGGTGAACACCGCCTATCGCGAACGTCTCGAACAGGGCGGACTGGTGTTCAGCGGCATGTCGCCCGACGGGATGCTTCCCGAAATCGTCGAACGGCCGGACCATCCCTGGTTCGTCGGTGTCCAGTTCCATCCCGAGCTCAAGAGCAAGCCGTTCGATCCGCATCCGCTGTTCGCCAGCTTCATCGCGGCGGCAGTCCGGCAGTCGCGTCTCGTCTGAACGCGGGAAGGGCGCCCGGACCTTGATCCGGGCGCCCTTCCTCTGGCTTACAGTTTAGACGACAGGTTCAGGCAGCCTGGGCCGAATCCTTGTTGTCCTCGACCGCTACCAGCGGTGCACCGGTCTTGATCGCGATGGTCTTGGGCTTCATCGCCTCGGGCACTTCGCGGATAAGATCGACAACAAGGAGGCCGTCGTTGAGCCGGGCATCCTCGACCCGCACGAAATCGGCGAGTTCGAAACGACGCTCGAAGCTGCGGTTGGCGATGCCGAGATGAAGGAACGACGCGCTGGCGGCATCCTTGTCATCCTTGCGCCCACGCACCTGCAACAGGTTCTGCTGAGCGGTGATCTCGATATCGTCACGACCGAAGCCAGCGACCGCGATCGTGATGCGGTAGCGATCGGTATCGATCCGTTCGAGGTTGAACGGCGGATAATTGTCCGCGCTCGCCTGGCGGGCATTGGCCTCGAGCATGTCGAACAAACGGTCGAAACCGACGGTCGAGCGGCGGAAGGGGGTAAGGTCGAATTGACGCATGATGGGCTCCTTTAAAAGCGAGGGTCATCGTTGGTATGCAAGCCCGGTCCACTGCTGTGCGACCTGGCCTGATGCGGCCCGCAATCGGCACCGCACGGCGTAGATTTGGGGCGCTCTGTCGGCAGTTCAAGAGCGCAACGGCGAGAATCGTGTCCGCCTAAAGCCCCGCTATCGACGTCCAAAGAACAAGCGGCGTGATAATCCCCCCGATTGGTAGGCATTGTGGATCGACTCGGCACGACCGAGCGAAAAAGGGGATTTCCATGTTCGCGCACTTGCCGCTCATCCTGCTTGCTCAGACCGCGGTCGAAACGCAGGCGCCGCCGGTCGCACCACCGCAACCCGCCGATCAGACCGAGGGGCGATTGGGAACGGCGCAACAGGGCGGCGGCGACATCGTCGTCACCGCACGGCGACGCTCCGAGACGATCCAGTCGGTCCCGATCGCCATGTCCGTCATTGGCGGCACCGCGCTGGCGGAAACGGGGACGTACAACGTCAACCGGTTGACGCAGCTTCAGCCGAGCCTGCAATTCTACTCGACCAACCCCCGCAACTCCGCCGCGAACATCCGCGGCCTGGGCGCGCCGTTCGGGCTCACCAACGACGGGATCGAGCAGGGGGTCGGTATCTATGTCGACCAGGTCTATTACAGCCGGATTGCGTCGGCGACGTTCGACTTCACCGATACCGAGCGGATCGAAGTGCTGCGCGGGCCGCAGGGCACGCTCTACGGCAAGAACACCACGGCGGGCGCGATCAACATCACCACCCGCAAACCGAGCTTCTCCCCCGAAGCGCGGGTCGAAGTGTCTGGCGGCAATTACGATTTCTTCCAGGGCAAGGCGTCGGTTTCGGGCCCGCTGATCGACGACAAACTGGCGATCCGCCTGTCGACCTCGATCACCACGCGGCGCGGCACGATCTACAACAGCCGCACCGACACATATCTCAACAGTCAGGACAATACCGGCTTTCGCGGGCAGTTGCTGTGGAAGCCGACCGATACGCTCGATCTGACCCTGTACGGCGATTATGCGCGGCAGAACCCGCAATGCTGCGTCCAATATTATGTCCGCACCGGCGCAACGCAGCGACCGCTCAATCGGCAATATGCCGCGCTTGCTGCTGCGCAGGGCTATGCTGTGCCGTCGACCAACGCGTTCGATCGTGTCACCGACGTCGATACGCCGCTCCGCGCGAAACAGTCGCTCGGCGGCGCATCGCTCGTCGCCAACCTGGATCTTGGGGGCGCGACGCTGACCTCGGTGTCGGCATGGCGCTTCTGGGACTGGGATCCCTCGAACGACCGCGATTTCATCGGTCTGCCAATCACCAGCGCGTCGAACAATCCGTCGCAGCAGGAACAATTCAGCCAGGAAGTGCGGATCGGATCAAACGGGACCCGCAAGATCGACTATGTCCTCGGCGCCTTCTATTTCTACCAGACGATCGATACCCAGGGGTTGCAGGTGCAAGGGCCGGCCGCGAGCCGGTTCCTGCTCAATCCGGGTGCGAGCGTCCGACCGGGTGCTGCCGGGTGCGCGACCCCGACGACGAACGCGTGCAATCCGGCAATCCTCAACGGGCTGACGGCGCGCAACACCATCGGCTTTACCAACACGAGCGTCGCGGCATTCGGCAAGGCGACGTGGCACGTGAGCGATGCCTTCTCGATCGCACCCGGGTTGCGGGTGAACTACGACAAGAAGAATGGCTCTTATGTGTCTGTCGTTACGACCGGAACGGGCAGCACGACCTTGAATGCGGACCAGCGTGGCGTGCTCGCCCCGCAGACGTACACGCCACGCTTCGACAAGTGGAACGTGTCCGGCGACATTACCGGCGCGTATACCGTCACGCGCGATATCCACGCTTATGCGACCTATGCGCGGAGCTACAAGTCGGGCGGGATCAACCTGTCGGGCTTGCCGCTCGATGGCGCGAACAATCCGATCCTGTCGGCGGCGACGGTCAAACCCGAGAAGGTCAATCACTTCGAACTCGGTCTGAAGACGCAATTCCTCGACCGTCGCGCGACCGTCAACATCGCGGGCTTCTGGACCGAGATCGATGATTATCAGGCGACCGTCACCAATGGCCAATTGGGGGTGTTGCGCGGGTATCTCGCCAATGCCGGCAAGGTGCGGACGCGCGGGATCGAAGTGGACTCGGCGTTCCGCCCGACGTCGCGGCTCAACGTCTATGCCAACGGCGCGTTCACCGATGCGCGCTACGTGAAGTTCGTCGACGCGCCATGCCCACCCGAGCTTTCGGGGGGGACGACCGTGGCGGCTGGGCAGACCCCGGCGGCTGCGGGTGTTTCGGGGCTCAGTCCTGCAAGTTGCGACGTGTCAGGGCAGTGGCTCCCGGGTGTTTCGAAATGGGCGTTTTCGTACGGGGCGGAATATGACGTGCCCGCGCGGAT
Organism: Sphingomonas sp. PvP055; assembly: GCF_040546365.1. NCBI lineage: Bacteria > Pseudomonadati > Pseudomonadota > Alphaproteobacteria > Sphingomonadales > Sphingomonadaceae > Sphingomonas > Sphingomonas sp. PvP055. The sequence continues at coordinate 2,340,604 of NZ_JBEPNS010000001.1, read as the reverse complement.
CGGTGCGCTCGAGGGGCAGGTCTATGTTGGATACGACGGCAGCTATCGTTCGACGTTTTCTTCGAACCCGTCGCGATCCGCCTATACTGACATTAAGGGGTATGCGCTCAGCAATTTCCGGCTGGGGTTCAAGGCGCGCGACGATTTCAACGTGTTCGGCTGGGTCCGCAATGCGTTCGACCAGAATTACTACGAGGTGCTAGCGACGCAGTCGGGAAGCACGGGGTTGGTCGTCGGGCAACCGGGGGATCCGCGGACGTACGGCCTTACGCTAAGCAAGTCGTTTTAAGATTTGGGAGGCGTTGCGCTCTGCAAGGCTCGGCCCCACCCCAACCCCTCCCCTGAAGGGGAGGGGCTTTTTGGCGATCGCTTCTTTCTAGCCCCTCCCCTTCAGGGGAGGGGTTGGGGTGGGGAAGCCCAGCAGAACACCCCCCACCAGAGAGCAAACCACAAATAAGGAAGAAGCGCCGACCAGCAAAGCCGCCGCCAGAGGAAATGCTGCACACAAGCAAACGCCCGGGCCGTTTCCGACCCGGGCGCCTGCGTGACGATCGCTCGTCAGCCCCCAATTCGCCTTCGCAGCCAGCCCTTTTAGGCGGCGCTGAAGGCATCCCCGAACCACGGCCGTTGCCTGTGTGTCAGTGACAAAAGCGTTAGGTTCGTTCCGGGGGCTTGTCACCGGGAATGTGGCCGACGCGAACCGATTGCGGCGCTCCTGTGGCGATTGCGCAACACGTAGCAACAGTTGCCAGCCCGCGACCTCGCGCCTAGAGCGACCGCTTGAGCACCACCGGGGCGGACAGACCGAACCATATGATCCTATCCCGATACGAACGCATGATCGCCCGGCGCTACTTGCTGCCGGGCAAGGGCGAAGCGTTCATCTTCCTCGTCGCCGGGATCAGTCTCGTCGCGGTCATGCTCGGCGTCGCGGCGCTCGTGATCGTGATGAGCGTGATGAACGGCTTCCGCGCCGAACTGTTCGACAAGATCGTCGGCCTCAACGGCCATGCGGTGGTGCAGGGCTATGGCGGCCAGATGCCCGACTGGCGCCGCGTCGTCGGCCTCGCCGAAGCCACGCCGGGCGTCACCAGCGCGACGCCGCTGATCGAACAGCCGCTGATGACCACCTACAACGGCCGGGTCGAAGGCATATTGCTCCGCGGGATGCGCGTTGCGGACATCCGCTCGAACAAGACGATCGGCAGCAAGATCGTGATGGGCTCGCTCAGCAACCTGACGCCGGGCAGCGGCAAGATCGCGATCGGGTCGGGGCTGGCGGACTCGCTCGGCGCGGTCGTCGGCAGCCAGATCGCGCTGATCAGCCCGCAGGGACAATCGACCCCGTTCGGCACGGTGCCGCGGATCGTCAACTACACCGTCGGCGCGGTGTTCACGATCGGCGTGTACGATTTCGACAAGGCCTATGTCATAATGCCGCTGGAGGATGCGCAGACGCTCCTCATGTTCGGCGACTCGGTCAATATCGTCGAGCTGCAGACCACCAATCCGGACCAGATCGGCCCGATCCTCGCGCCGCTGGTCGACAAGATCGGGCGGAGCGGGGTGGTGCAGGACTGGCGCCAGATGAACGCGCAACTGTTCGAGGCATTGGGCGTCGAGCGGGTCGCGATGTTCACGGTGCTGTCGATCATCATCCTGGTCGCGGTGTTCAACATCCTGTCGTCGCTGATCATGCTGGTCCGCGCCAAGACCCGCGACATCGCGATCCTCAGGACGATGGGGGCGAGCAGGGGGGCGATGATCCGCATCTTCATGACCGTCGGCACCACGATCGGCGGGCTCGGCGTGATCGCGGGGCTGATCCTCGGCTTCATCTTCCTCCAGTTCCGGCAGGATGTCGTCAACGTCGTGCAATGGGCGACCGGGCAGAATCTCTGGGACCCCTCGGTCCGGTTCCTGAGCGAACTCCCGTCCAAGACCGATCCGGTCGAAGTCACCGTCATCGCGCTGATGGCGCTGGTGTTCAGCTTCCTCGCCACGCTCTACCCCGCGCTCAAGGCGGCGAGCACCGATCCCGTCCAGGTGCTTCGCTATGAATGAACCGGTTCTCTCCGTCACCGGCCTGTCGCGCAGCTTCGCGCAGGGCGGCGAGACGATCGAAGTCCTGCGCGGAGTCGATCTCACCGTCGGCGCGGGCGAGATCGTCGCTTTGCTCGGCCCCTCGGGGTCGGGCAAGTCGACGATGCTCCAGGCGGTCGGCCTGCTCGAGGGCGGGTTCGGCGGATCGATCCGGATCGACGGCGAGGAAGCCGCACGGCTCAACGCCGACGGGCGGACGCGGGTGCGGCGCGACAAGCTCGGCTTCGTCTATCAGTTCCACCACCTCCTCCCCGATTTCAACGCGACCGAGAATGTCGTCTTGCCCCAGATGATCCAGGATCGCCCGCGCGACGAAGCCGACGCCCGCGCCGCCGCGCTCCTCACCGCGCTCGGCCTCGGCCACCGCCTGACGCATCGCCCGAGCCAGTTGTCGGGCGGCGAGCAACAGCGTGTCGCGGTCGCCCGCGCGCTCGCCAACCGGCCCGCGCTGGTGCTGGCGGACGAACCGACCGGCAACCTCGACGAGGGCACCGCGGACGTGGTGCTCGCCGAGTTCCTCCGGCTGGTGCGCGGGGAAGGCTCTGCGGCGCTGGTCGCCACGCACAACGAACGGATCGCCGCCAAGATGGACCGCGTCGTCCGGCTCCACGAAGGACGGCTTGCATGACAGCCTGGACCGACCCACCGACGCTGGTCGGTCAGCATGTCACGCTCCGCCCGACGGTGCTCGACGATCGCGACGGCATCGTCACGGCGGCGGCGGACGGCAAGATCAGCGAACTGTTCTTCACCAACGTCTCGACGCTGACCGACCCGGACTCGTTCATGGCGGCGCTGTTCAAGGAGCGCGATTACGGGCGCGCGATGCCGTTCACGGTGTGCAAGCCGGACGGGCAGGTCGTCGGCCTCACGCGCTACATGCGGATGAACGCCGCGCACCGCCGGCTCGAGATCGGCGGCACCTTCTACGCACAGTCGGTCCAGCGCAGCGGGGTCAATACCGAGGCCAAGCTGCTCCTGCTCAAACACGCGTTCGAGCAAATGGACTGCAACGCGGTCCAGATCCGCACCGACTGGTTCAACAAGGCCTCGCAAAAGGCGATCGAGCGGCTCGGCGCGAAGCGCGACGGCGTGCTCCGCAACCACCAGCTGATGGACGGCCGCATCCGCGACCTCGTCGTCTATTCGATCATCGCGAGCGAATGGCGCGGGGTCGAACGCAACCTGCGCTTCCTGCTCGCGCGCAACCAAGGAACACCGGCATGACCAAGATCACCGAGCTGACCGTCCACGCCGCCGACGGCAAACTGGTCGACCTCAAGACCTATGCCGGGCGCGTGCTGCTGATCGTCAACACCGCGTCCAAGTGCGGCTTCACCCCGCAATATGCCGGGCTGGAGGCACTCCACCGCAAGTTCGCGGACAAGGGGTTCGCGGTGCTCGGCTTCCCGTGCAACCAGTTCGGCGCGCAGGAGCCCGGCAATGCCGAGGAGATCAAGAATTTCTGTTCGCTGACCTATGACGTCAGCTTCCCGCTGTTCGCCAAGGTCGACGTCAACGGCGCGGATTCCGACCCGTTGTTCACCGAGCTTAAGGCGCAGGCCCCGGGGTTCCTCGGCACGCAGGCGATCAAGTGGAACTTCACCAAGTTCCTGGTGGATCGCAGCGGCAAGGTGGTGGAGCGCTATGCGCCGACGACCAAGCCTGAGGCGATTGAGGGGGATATCGCCAAGCTGCTGTAGTACTCCAAAATACTCTGAATCTCGCGCCGACGCTGAGGGGATTTAACCAGATCTGAGCCGTTAGCGCTCGCATGCGTTGGCAAGGTGACAACCGGTACTCAAAACCGTAGGCTAACTGAGCTTAGGGGATCAGTATGCCAACACTCACAGTGAATGAATTTTCCTGCTTACGTGAAGCGGTATTCGAACTTGCACCGGTAAATGTTATCATTGGACCGCAAGGTAGCGGCAAAAGCGTAACAACTAAGCTTCTCTATTTCTTCGCCGATATTCTATCAAACTTCCTGCAATATGCAGAAAAGCAGGACTCCATAGAAGACTATCGCAAGATCGTAGCGAAACAATTCAGTATATGGTTTCCCCCATCAGCATGGGGTTCCGGAAGGTTCAATATATCATACGTGGCGAACCCATTCTCTGCTCGTATTTTGAGGCGGAAGAGAGGGGGTAAACTTTCTGATGAAGTTTCCGTGACATTCTCTGAGTGGTTTACTGAGTTCTATATTCAAACTAGTGAACTATTTGAAAAGAACCGCTCTAGTAGCGATCTCGATCTTGGAGACAGTGTTGGAATAGATGACGCATTTGATCGGGCTTACCGTGTTAGAGATATAGCCACACGAAGAATGCAAGTCGAAATTGGTACAGAATATTTGTCTCAGCAGACGTTTATTCCAGCGGGCCGTGCATTTTTTACTAGTATTGGAAGGTTAGTTGCGGGATTCGAACAGGCGGGAAATCTAGATCCAGTAACTCTTAAGTTTGCAAAGCTATTTGCAAACCTTCGAGATAGACAATTTAGTAGATATTCTAGTCGAAAAATGACCACCGAGTTCGTCGAAAAACGAATGTCATTCATGAATGAATTGTTTGGCGGAGAGATCCGCTACGAGGGCGATAGCGAATACGTAGAGTCGACAGACGGGCGTAAAATCCCTTTTTCGTCGTTGTCGAGCGGACAGCAAGAGTTGCTGCCAATGTGGTCTATCATGGACTATTTTAATGGAATTGATGCGTCGCGAATTGCTGCGTCATCAAAGTCTGTCCGGCGTTCGCGCGAACTCGTCTATATTGAGGAACCGGAAGCGCACCTTTTTCCGTCTGCGCAGAGCTTGCTTATGGAATTCCTGATTGGATCAGTCGTATCCGAGCGGCGGAGAAGTCTAATCATTACGACGCATAGCCCTTACATAATGTCAAAGCTTAATGTGTTTCTGAAAGCAGGGCAGCTAGCGCGGCGCAAAAAACGAAATCAAGACATAAACGATATTGTAAGTAGAGAATGTTGGCTGAACGAGAACCAGCTTTCGGCTTTTGCAATTGAAGACGGGAAGCTTAAGAATCTCATCGACGACGATGGCCTCATTGATGGGACTTACCTAGACGGAATATCTGAACAAATCTCACGAGAGTTCTCCGATTTGCTTCAAATCGAGTCGGAGATTTAGGTCATGAGCAATAGTTGTACTAAACGGGTATCTCATTCGAAGGTTAAGGTTGAAGAAAATAAGCGAAAGGCCGTTTTTAGAAACCCAAATAATGTAGATTACGATGTTACTACTATTGACGGATGTTTGGTAAAAGAAGGAATCCGATCAGACTTCATGGTAAGCGAGGTTGGCAAAATTTCAGTACTAATCGAGTTGAAGGGAAAGGACGTAGCGCACGCCTGTGACCAATTGCTGGCCACCGTTAAGAGAGATAATGTGAGAGACCTGATGGAAAAGAGAATTGGTTTCTTAGTAATTTGCCGTAAACTTCCTAGATTTGATACGTTTGTGGCAAAGGCAAAGCAAAAATGCGCAAAGGAACTTAAGGCAGGGTTCCACGTTGTTTGTGATAAAGGTGAATTTGATATAGAACAAGTAGCTTCTATTAATGGTAAGCTTTGATATCGTAATCAAAGTGGCAATGACGTATTTTGATGTATTTCCATTTTGCTCATCTGAATTGTCTCAGTAGGTTTTGACGTTAGTTGGGAGGGCATATTCTATGATATATAGAAGGGGTGAAATGGACTCTATTTGAGCGGGAAGTAGAGTTGAGCACTGTCGGTTGCCACCGACGGCCTTAAAACTAAAAGGCTCATCTCCTCCCCCCGCTCCAAAAATCCCCATCCCCCCGGTTCCCAGAATCGCCCCCACGGCGCATAAGCCCCCCATGTCTCATGCTGGCTTCGTGCCCCTCCGTATCTTCTCGTCCTACACCATGCTCGACGGCGCGATCGAGCCCAAGGCGATCGCTAAGCACGCGCAGCAGCTCGGTTTTCCCGCCGCTGCGCTGACCGATCGCAACGGGCTCTACGCCGCGATGGCCTTCTCCGACGCCGCGATGGCCGCTGGCGTCCAGCCGGTGATCGGGACGATGCTGGGCGTCTGTCGCCCCGACATGCCCGAGACCGCGGCTCCGGTGCTCGACTGGATCGCGCTCTATGCGCAGGACAAGACCGGCTATGACAATCTGTGTAAGCTCGTCTCGCGCGCGCATCTCGATCGTCCGCTAGAACTCGCCGCGCATGTCGATTTTGAGGCGCTGGCGGCGTGTTCGGACGGGCTGATCGCGCTCACCGCCGGGCGCGAGGGCGGGCTCGCGCGGCTGTTCGCGGAGGATCAGCCGAGCCGGGCGCTCGCTTATGCCGACCGGTTGCAGGCGCTGTTCCCCGACCGGCTGTATATCGAGCTCACCCGCCGCTCGTGCGAGATCGAGGGCAAGGCCGAACCGCATCTGCTCGACCTGGCGTATGACCGGAACCTGCCGCTGGTCGCGACCAACCCGTGCTGCTTCGCGAACGAGGATTTCAGCGAGGCGCATGACGCTTTGCTGTGCATCGCCAACTCGACCTATATCGCGAGCGACGACCGCCCGCGCAGCTCGCCCGATGCGTGGATGAAGCCCGCCAAGGAAATGAAGGCGCTGTTCGCCGATCTTCCCGAGGCGATCGACAACACCATGATCGTCGCGCAGCGCTGCGGCGTGGCCGCGCCCAAGCGCAAGCCGATCCTGCCGAGCCTTGCGGGCGACCGCGAGGCGGAAGCCGAGAAGCTGCGCGTCGATGCGCGCGCGGGGCTGGAGCGGCGGCTCGACCGGATCGCCGAGCTCGGACTGTTGTCCGCCGGGGGGCAGAGTGCCGAACAGACCGGCGACTGGCGCACGCCGTATCGTGAGCGAATCGAATTCGAGCTCGACGTCATCATCCAGATGGGGTTCCCGGGCTACTTCCTGATCGTCGCGGACTTCATCAAATGGGCGAAGGACCACGACATTCCGGTGGGGCCGGGCCGTGGCTCGGGCGCAGGCTCGGTCGTCGCCTGGGCGCTGACGATCACCGATCTCGATCCGATGAAGCTGGGGTTGCTGTTCGAACGCTTCCTCAACCCGGAACGCGTGTCGATGCCCGACTTCGACATCGATTTCTGCGAAACCCGTCGCGGCGAGGTGATCCGCTACGTCCAGCAGAAATACGGCCGCGATCAGGTCGCGCAGATCATCACCTTCGGGAAGCTGAAGGCGCGCGCGGTGTTGAAGGACACCGGCCGCGTGCTCCAGATGGGCTATGGCCAGATCGACCGGCTGGCGAAGCTCGTCCCCAATCTCCCCGCAGACCCGTGGACGCTGAAGCGCGCGATCGACGGCGTGTCCGAACTCCACAGCGAGTATAAGCAGGACGGCAACGTCCGCCATCTGCTCGATCTCGCGATGAAGCTCGAGGGGCTCCCGCGCCACAGCTCGACCCACGCCGCTGGCGTGGTGATCGGCGATCGTCCGCTCGCCGAGCTGGTGCCGCTGTACCGCGATCCGCGCTCGGACATGCCGGTCACGCAGTTCGACATGAAATATGTCGAGGGCGCGGGGCTGGTGAAGTTCGACTTCCTCGGGTTGAAGACGCTGTCGGTCTTGAAGAAGGCGATCGACCTGTTGGCGGTGCGCGGGGTCGTGCTCGATCTCGACGCGCTCGAATGGGACGATGAGGGCGTCTACAAATTGCTGCAGAAAGGCGACACGGTCGGCGTCTTTCAGCTCGAATCGGAGGGAATGCGGCGCACTTTGTCCGCGGTTCGGCCGTCGAATTTCGGCGATATCATCGCGCTCGTGTCGCTGTATCGCCCGGGCCCGATGGACAACATCCCGATGTTCGGCAAGCGCAAGAACGGGCTCGAGCCGATCGTCTATCCGCACGCGCTGCTCGAGGGGATCCTGTCGGAGACCTACGGGATTTTCGTGTATCAGGAACAGGTTATGCAGGCCGCGCAGATCCTCGCGGGCTATTCGCTGGGGCAAGCGGATCTGCTGCGCCGCGCGATGGGCAAGAAGGTCAAGGCCGAGATGGACGCGCAGCGCGCCGGCTTCGTCGAGGGCTGCAAGACGATCAACGGGATCGACAAGGCCAAGGCGAACGAACTGTTCGACTTGATCGACAAGTTCGCCGGCTACGGTTTCAACAAATCGCACGCCGCGGCCTATGCGTTGCTGTCGTACCAGACGGCCTGGCTGAAGGCGCATCATCCGCACGAATTCTATGCCGCATCAATGTGTTTCGACATGACGCTCACGGACAAACTGAGCATTTTCGTCGATGACATGCGCCGACTGGAAGTCGCGTTGCTGCCCCCCGACATCAACCGCAGCGAAGCCGAGTTCACGGTCGAGGACACCGGCGACGGTCTCGGCGTCCGCTATGCCTTGGCCGCGCTGAAATCGGTCGGCGAGGGCGCGATGGAAAAGCTCGTCCAGGAACGAGAGGCGAACGGCAAGTTCGAGTCGATCGACGATCTCGCCCGCCGCGTCGACCCCCGCCTGATGAACAAGCGCCAGGTCGAGACGCTCGCCTCGGCCGGCGCGTTCGACTGCCTCGACGAGAACCGCGCCGGGCTACACGCCTGTGCCGAAACGATTCTTGCGACTGCCGCCCGCATCCACGACCAGAAGGTCAGCGGGCAGGGCGGCCTCTTCGGCACCGCCGACGCCGCCGAACCCCCGATCAAACTCCCCCGCTCGGCGCACTGGTCGGTCGCGCAGCGGATGGACCAGGAGAAGGACGCGTTCGGCTTCTACCTCTCGGCGCACCCCGTCGACCGCCACGGCCACCTCGCCAAAATGCACGGCGCCCGCAGCTTCGCCGCTTTGGGCGAGCTCTCTATCCCCGACGACGGGACGCGCGCAGGTGCAACGATGGCCGCTTTAGTCGAGGACGCGCGCTGGCGCACCTCGGCGCGCGGCAAGCGCTACCTGATGGCAACCTGTTCAGATCCCTCGGGACAATTCATCGCGACCTGCTTCGACGACGCGGTCGCGGCGGACCTCGAGGAAGCCGCGCGCAACAACGGCTGCGGCTTGCTGACGGTAGAGCTCGACCGCCGGCCCGGCGAGGAAACGCCGCGCGTCTCGATCAAACGGATCCAGCCGTTCGAACAGCTCGCCAACAGCGCGCGGTTCGCGCTGGAAGTCCGCATCCACAGCCCGATCGGCATCGCGGCCCTCGCAAGCGTCCTCAGCGACGTGCGCGGGGCGCGCGGCGAAGTCTGGGCGACCGTCCCCGTCGCCGATGGCGGCGAGGCGCGTGTCTTGCTCGGACGCGACTTTTTGCTCGACGGAGAGCTTGCCGAGCGCATCGAAGGCTTGCAGGATGTCAGCCAGGTAGAGCTGAGAACCGCCGAAGCGCGGCTGGCTCTGGTGGGGTGAGCCAGCACCCCACCGACGGTCTGGAGAGAGACGATGCTCGGCGGAATGCAGGATTTCGAATTGCGTGTGCCGCGCCTGGTCGATCACGCTGCGCGCGAGCACGGCGACCGCGAGATCGTCACGTATTGGGCATCCGGGATCGAGACCCGAACCAATTGGTCCGGAATTGCGCGCGATGCCCGCAAACTGGCGCAAGCGCTTGAACGCCTATCGATCAAACCGGGAGATCGCGTTGCGACGCTGGCGATGAACCACGCGCATCATCTGGTCGCATGGTACGGTGTGATCGGAATGGGCGGTGTGATCCACACGATCAATCCGCGGCTGTTCGACGAGCAACTCGCGTTCATCGCCAACCACGCAGAGGACCGCGTGCTGTTCTACGATCGGCAATTTCAGCCGATCGTCGACCGGTTGAAGGCGCAATGGCCCTCGATCGAGCACTACGTCTGCTTTGACGACGGCGCGTTCGAAGCACTGATCGGGGCGGAGGATGGCGCGTACGACTGGGTAGAGGGTCCCGAACGGGATCCGTGCATGCTGTGTTACACCAGCGGGACGACCGGAAACCCGAAGGGGGTCCTGTACGAACATCGCTCGACCGTCCTTCACGCAATGGCCGAAGTCGCCCCGTGGGTGTTCGACCTATCCTCGAACTCGGTAGTCTTGCCCGTCGTGCCGATGTTTCACGCCGCATCCTGGGGCTTGCCGTTCGCGGCCGCGATGGCCGGAGCAAAGGTGGTCTATTCCGCGGCAAACGATCCTGCGGTGTTATGCCGCCTGATGAACGACGAGCAGGTAACGCATTCCGCGGGTGTTCCGACGGTGTGGCTCGCGCTGTTCCAGTATATCGATTCCGGTGGAGAGGCCCCGCAGCACCTACGCCAAGTCACGATCGGTGGGTCGGCCGCACCACGCGCGATGATCGACCGGATCATGGGGATGGGTGCGACCGTAAAGCATCTGTGGGGAATGACCGAGACGTCGCCGATCGGGACGGCGGGGTGCTACCCACCGCATTGGGAGACGATGAGCCGCGACGCCAAGCTGGACCACGCCTGCAAGCAGGGGCAGATTCCGTTCGGGATCGAGCTTCGTGTGGTCGACGATGCCGATACGGTATTGCCGCGCGACGGGGCCAGTTCAGGGCGTCTGCAGGTGCGCGGTCCCTGGGTGGTCAAACGCTATTTTAAGGCCAAATCAGACGCTGTAGACGCCGAACAGTGGTTCGATACCGGCGATGTGGCTGTGCTTCATTCCGACGGGACGATGCAGATTACCGATCGGGCGAAGGACGTCATCAAATCCGGGGGGGAGTGGATTTCTTCGGTAGACCTGGAGAACGCCGCGGTCGGGTGTGGCGGGGTTGCGGAAGCGGCGGCGATCGGCGTCTATCATCCAAAGTGGGACGAGCGTCCGCTGCTGCTCGTCGTCCGAAAATCGGATAGTATCGTCACTGCCGAGGAGATCACTGCGCATCTGGCGGCGCATGTCGCAAAGTGGTGGTTGCCGGACGAGATCCTGTTCGTCGATTCACTTCCGCATACCGCGACGGGCAAGCTATTGAAGACTGCGCTGCGGGCGACGTATCGCAATCATGTGCTGGCCGCGTACGGGGAAACCGCACAGTATTTCTGACGGCTTTACCCCTTTGGCTTTTCCGCCGCCCATGCCGCTTCCAGAGCGGTTTCTGTTGCAGAGGGGGTACGCAAGCGGAGTGCTTCGATCTTGAGGTCTCGACCAAGCAACGGGCGGCTCTTGGTGCGCCACACGATGTCGTAAATTCCGTTTGTCGTTTGGAGTTTGTCGTCGTTCCAATATTGAACGGTGAGGAGCACGGGCAGTTTGCCGGTCGCGCGATCTTCACGACCATCGGTAACCTTCAGCAAGGCGCGCTCATATGCATCCCGGCTGATCGTCTGCGTAGCAGACGTCTGCGGCGCGACTCCTAACGCGTTGGGAAAGACTGCGGTCACGTCGCCCAACGGATGCCGCTCGTCTGTTACAAGGACAAGGTCGCCGTTGCGCGCGACTGTCGCCTTGATGGCATAGCGCGCAGCCTCACGGCTTTGCGTGACCGACTGTGTTTGCTTCTCGGCTTGTTCGCTCCGCCTGTCCGACCAGGTCAACCATAACCCCAGAGCCGCGATCGCGACACCTGCCACGCTTACGATCTCCGCCAGTGACACCCATCGGCGACGGATGGCCGCCGCTTCCGCTTTCTCGGCTTTGGTGACAGGGAGGTTCGGCTCAGGAGACTCGCTCATCGACCGCCTGCCTCCAGCACCTGCTGCGGTGCCGCAAGTTCCCAACTGATCGCAATCCGGTCGTCGACACGATCCCAGTTTACCGTATCACCATTCAGCCGTACGGCGATCCAGCCGGACGCTCCAAGATAAGCCGGTTTGTAATACGTTTTCGGATCGAACTCGATCAGTTGCGCTTGTTCATCTCCGCCGGTCGTCCGCACGATCAATGCCGTCTCGCCATCGTCATGATGATTGTGCCAAAAATAGGCAAAGAACTTTCCGTCAGCGACAACGAAGCCTGGCGCTCCGTGAGACTCGCGCTCGAGGGCCTCCGGGAGCGCCAAGCACAGCGTCCGGATGCGTTCAATCAGGGGGGTCGGATCGACGATCATCGAGTTACAAACTCCGCCAGGATACGAGGATAGAGGCGATGTTCCGCTGCCAGAACGCGCCCCGCAAGCGTGTCGGACGTCTCGCCCGGCTCGATCACGACCTCGGTTTGTCCTAGTACTTCGCCACCATCGAGTTCTTCGGTGACGACGTGGACCGAACACCCTGCCACTGCGTCGCCGGCCGCGAGAGCGCGAGCATGTGTGTCGAGACCTTTATACTTTGGAAGAAGAGAGGGATGAATGTTGACGATCCTTCCCCGCCACGCTTCGACGAACGTGTCTGACACCAGCCGCATGTAACCGGCGAGGGCGATCGTTTCGACGCCTGCCTCGCGCAGGGCATTCTGGAGCGCGCTTTCATACGCAGGCTTGCCGATCCCTTTCGGGGACAGCGTCCAGGTCGCTATGTCGTGATCCTTGGCCCAAGCGATGCCAGCGGCATCCGGTTTGTCCGACGCCACCAGAACGACTTCGTATGGGCACGCATCATCCCGCGCCGCGTCGACCAGGGAAATCATGTTCGATCCGCGACCGGAGATGAGAATGCCGACCCTGATTTTTTGACCGGACATTCAAGCTTTCCCAGTTCCGGCCATCGAGCTGATCAAGGCTCGAAGGCCTCGACCAGGCGATCCTGCTCCAGAACGGACGGACCCGTTCCAGGGGTGGAATGCCGAATCGATCGAAAATGCGGGCTTATCCATGGTTGTGTGTGGCAGTCCAATCAGCTTTGCCGCCCCAGGTTTCGGTCGAGCCTGAAACGGTGCATCCTCGCGCCCCCGGGACGAGTAAGCCGATCGAAAATACCGTCTCACCGGCCGCCTGCAACGCCGCAGTGACGGCTCCAACGTTCTCCGCCGCGACAATGACCGCCATGCCGACACCACAATTGAACGTCCGGGCCATCTCTTCGGGTTCAATATTTCCCTGGGCTTGAAGGAACGCCATCAGCCTGGGCTGCGGCCAAGCGTTGGCGTCGACCTGTGCGTGGACGCCGTCTGGCAAAACGCGCGGGATGTTCTCTAACAAGCCGCCCCCGGTAATATGTGCAAGGCCCTTGATCTGTCGATCTGCGAGCAACGGGAGCAAGGATTTCACATAGATCCGAGTGGGTGCCATCAGGGCGTCGATCAGCCGGACTTCATTGTCGAACAGGGCAGGGCGATCGAGCTTCCATCCCTTGTCCGCAGCCAGCCTCCGAACCAGCGAGAAGCCATTGGAATGCACGCCCGATGAGGCAAGCCCGAGGATCACATCGCCTGCCGCGATATCGTGGCCGGTCAATACTCTGTCCCGCTCGACCGCACCGACACAGAAGCCCGCGAGATCGTAGTCGCCCGGCGCGTACATGCCCGGCATCTCGGCGGTCTCTCCGCCGATCAGCGCGCAACCCGCCTGCAGACATCCTTCGGCGATCGAGGCGATGACTCGTTCGGCCACCACGGGATCAATTTTTGCGGTCGCGTAATAATCCAGAAAGAATAGCGGTTCCGCGCCCTGAACGATCAGGTCGTTGGCGCACATCGCAACCAGATCGATCCCCACGCCGTCATGCGCGTTCTGGTCAATCGCGAGCTTGAGCTTGGTGCCGACGCCGTCGTTTGCCGCGACCAGAAGTGGGTCGACAAATCCGGCCGCCTTGAGATCAAAAAATCCGCCAAAGCCGCCGAGATCGGCATCCGCACCAGCACGTCGCGTGGCCTTTGCCATCGGACCTATGGCGCGGACCAGCGCATTGCCGGCCGCAATCGAGACGCCCGCCTGGGCATAAGTGTAGGACGCCTTGTCCGGTTCGTTTTCGCTCATGATGCCCGCCTAGCCATATCCCGCTTGGATTTCCACGCCTCCTTCGCCAAAAGGGCGCCGACATGTCGATCCACCGCTTTTTCCGGCCCTTGGGGCTCGCAGCCGTACTCGGCATTGCGGTGACGGGTGGGTTGGGGCTCGCACAGGGCGACAATCCGACTCAAGGCCTCGCGTCGGCGGATGCTTCTGGAAGCTACGAGGTCAGTGGAGTCGCAGTCGACGTTACAGGCAAGTCTGCGGATCAAGCCCGCTTCGCCGGGTGGCGGCTTGCACAGCGTAAAGGTTGGCAGATCCTGTCCAGGCGCCTCGGCGGGGGCGGCGCCATGCTGTCTGACGGAGCTCTTGATAGCATGGTGTCCGGGATCGTCGTCGAAAACGAGCAGATCGGTCCCAATCGATACGTCGCCAAGCTGGGGGTATTATTCAGTCGCGCACGGGCGGGATCGATTCTTGGTGTTGCGGCTGAAGCCACGCATTCGCAGCCGATGCTGACTATTCCGATCGAAATGAGCGGCGGCGCAACCGTCGGCTTCGAGCAGAAGACGGCGTGGCAGGACGCTTGGCTTCGCTATCGGACGGGCAATAGCCTGATCGATTATATCCGGCCGACGGGCACCGGGACTGATCCTCTGTTGCTCACTTTTGGCCAGACCGAGCGGCGTGGGCGTGGTTGGTGGCGCGTCGTGCTTGACCAATATGGCGCGACGGATGTTCTTGTTCCTACCGTCCAGATCCGCCGCGAATGGCCCGGGGGGCCGATCATCGGTACGTTCCAGGCGCGGCACGGCCCAGACAATCATTTAATTGCGCAATTCACGCTGAGGGTCGACAACGGCGATGCGTTGCCAGTGCTGCTTGATGCCGGCGTGAAGCGGATCGACGATGCGTATCAGGCCGCGCTGCGGAACGGTGCTCTGATGGGGGATTCCGGGCTCTCCTACGTGGCGCCAGTCGCGACACCGACGCCGCTTGCAACGCCGACCGAACTTCCGCTGCCCGGAGCCGACGGGATGGCTGGTGCGACCGGATCGGTGATCACTGTACAGGTGGACACGCCCACCGCGGCGTCGGTTACAGCGACCGAATCGCAGTTGCAGGGCGTTCCAGGAGTTCGTTCCGCTATCACAACGAGCCTTGCTCTCGGTGGTGTTTCAGTGATGCGGGTTCAATTCGATTCGGATCCCGCCGTACTTCATACGGCGCTTGAAGCGCGGGGCTGGACCGTCGTCGGAAGCGGAACGACCCTCCGCATCCGTCGCAACACGCCTGCAACGCCGGCAGCGCAGGCTGCTTCCACAGACGACACGACCGGCTGATGCCGCGATGTCCGACCCGACGCTCATGACCCTTTCTGCGCAGATGGCGCTGCCATTAGACTGGCCGGCCGATCCGCGTGATGATGAATTCCTGATTGGACCCTCGAACGCTCGGGCTGTCCAGCAGCTCGAGCATTGGAGCACATGGCCCGTAATGGCGGTGGTGGTTACCGGGCCGCGTAAATCGGGACGGAGCCTGATCGCACGGATCTTTGCCGCCAAGACCGGCGGCGGGCTGATCGACGATGCGGAACGGCAGAATGAAGCCGTGATCTTCCATGCGTGGAACAGAGCGCAGGAAGAACGACGTCCCGTCGTGGTCGTCGCGGACGCGCCGCCACCTGAATGGGAAATCAAGCTACCGGATTTGCGGTCGCGGCTCGTCGCCAGCCCCATGCTGCGGATCGGAGATCCGGATGAGGTGCTGATGGCAGCGCTGTTCGAACGACAGTTCCTGCGCCGCGGGCTGGATGCACGCCCGGACCTCATTCAATGGCTGGTTGCGCGCGTCGAACGTACCCACGTCGCGTTGCTGCGCGCAGTCGACCTGCTGGATCAGGTCGTGCTAGAGCGGCGCAAGCGCTTGTCGATCCCGCTCGCGCGGGCAACATTGCAAGAGGCGGGGCTGATCGGCGGCCACGCTCCAGACCCGGCAGAGCATCCATGACGAGACCCGCCCATATCGCGAGCCTTGATCGCGACGACGACCCATTCGTCGGGACCGACGGTAGTGACCGGTATTTCAATCGGGAATTGTCGTGGCTGGCGTTCAATCGCCGGGTGCTGGAGGAGGCGACCAATACCGCGCACCCGCTGCTTGAACGGTTGCGGTTCCTGTCGATTTCAGGGTCTAATCTTGATGAGTTCTTCATGGTACGGGTCGCCGGTCTGAAGGGCCAGCAGATCCAGGACGTGGGACGTCGTTCGAGCGATGGCCTTACTTCGGGCCAGCAGCTATCGGCGATCGTTGCGGAGGCGGACGCGTTGATCGAAAGTCAGCGTATCGTCTGGCGCGAACTCCGGCGGTTGCTTGCGGAAACCGGGATCGGCGTGCTGAGCTCGCGCACGATCGACGAGGCTTTGACCGCGGACGAGTTGTCCTGGCTGGAAACGCAGTTTCGCGAACAGATCTTCCCGATCCTCACGCCGCAAGCGCTGGACCCCGCGCATCCGTTCCCGTTCATATCGAACAAGGGCCTTGCGGTGATGTTCGATCTGGTTCGCATTTCGGACGACCAGCCGATCCGCGAACTCGTCATGCTTCCGGCGCCGATGCCGCGCTTCCTGCGACTGCCCGGCACCTCCGCGCGATATGTCGCGGTCGAATCGCTGGTGAAGCGGTTCGCGCCGTTGATCTTTCCGGGGTACCGCGTGCTTGGCGCGGCCGAGTTTCGCGTGCTTCGGGACAGCGATATCGAGATCGAGGAAGAAGCCGAGGATCTGGTTCGCTACTTCGCCAACGCGATCAAACGACGGCGGCGTGGGCGCGTGATCCGTCTCGAACTTGAGAGCGGGATGCCCGAGCGGCTCGGCGCGGTGTTGCGCGATGAACTCGGCGGGCCGGATTGCTTCGTCACCGAAAGCGGCGCCTTCCTCGGCGTGGGCGACCTTGAGGCGATCGTCGACGAGGATCGGCCGGACCTCAAGTTCCCGCCCTTCTCCCCCCGGTTTCCGGAGCGAATCCGCGAATATGGCGGCGATTGCTTTGCGGCGATCAGCGCCAAGGACATCGTCGTTCACCACCCGTACGAGACGTTCGACGTGGTTCTGGCGTTCCTCAAACAGGCTGCGGCGGACCCGGATGTGGTTGCGATCAAGCAGACGTTATACCGCGCGGGCAAGCAGTCGGCGGTGATCAACGCGCTGATCGCTGCGGCTGAGGCGGGCAAGTCGGTGACGGCCGTGGTCGAACTGAAGGCGCGCTTCGATGAGGAGCAGAATCTGCTGTGGGCGTCGGCGCTGGAGCGGGCCGGGGTGCAGGTGGTTTATGGCTTCATCGACTGGAAGACACACGCCAAAGTCTCGATGGTGGTGCGGCGCGAAAATGGTCAATATCGCACATACTGCCATTTCGGGACCGGCAACTATCATCCGATAACCGCGAAAATATATACTGATCTCAGCTTCTTCACGGCGGATCCTCGCTTGGGGCGGGATGCTGCGCAGATGTTCAATTACGTCACGGGCTATGTCGAACCCGAGAATATGGCGCTGATCAGCCTGTCCCCGCGCGACATGCGGCCGCGGCTGATGGACTTGATCGACACCGAGATTGCCAATGCCCGCGCAGGGAAGCCGGCCGCAATCTGGGCGAAGATGAATTCCGTTGTCGACCCCGAGACGATCGACAAACTCTACGAAGCGAGTGCCGCCGGGGTCCAGATCGACCTGATTATTCGCGGTATCTGCTGCTTGCGGCCGGGGGTTTCTGGCCTGTCCGAGAACATCCGTGTCAAGTCGGTGATCGGGCGGTTCCTCGAGCACAGCCGGATTTGGGCGTTCGGCAACGGCAAGGATCTGCCCAACCCCGATGCGTGCCTGTTCATCACATCGGCCGACTGGATGCAGCGCAATTTCGATCGCAGGATCGAATATATGCTGCCGATCGAAAACCGCACGGTCCATGACCAGATCCTTGGCCAGGTGATGGTGGCGAACCTCATCGACGACGAACAAAGCTGGGAATTACAGGCGGATGGCAGTTATGTCCGCGTCGTTCCCGGCGAGCGACCGTTCAATCTTCACCGCTATTTCATGACCAACCCGTCGCTCTCGGGCCGCGGTGCGGCACTCGCGGCGAGCGGGTCCGTCCCCAAATTGTCGCTTCGGCGCAGGCGTTAGGCACATCATGGCGACGACCCTTTTCCGCACGCCCAAGCCGGCGAGCCCTCCCGCCGCGCCTGCCGCCAGCGAGGACCGCATGGGCATCATCGACATCGGATCGAATTCGATCCGCCTCGTGGTGTATCAGGGCCCCGAACGCTTGCCGGCGACGCTGTTCAACGAAAAGGTGATGGCGGGCCTCGGTCGCGGGTTGGCGGAGACCGGCGCGATCGCACGCGACGCTTTGGCAACAGGCTCCGTCGCTTTGGCGCGATTTGCCGCCGTTGCCCGCGAAATGGAGGTGACTCGCCTCCGTACCGTCGCAACCGCCGCGGTGCGCGATGCCAGCAACGGCGCTGAATTGCTCGCCACCGCGCGCGCGCTCGGGTTGGACGTGGAATTGCTGTCGGGCGAACAGGAGGCGTCCGGCGCGGGCTATGGCGTGCTCTCCGCGATCCCGGATGCCGATGGGATCGTTGGCGATCTGGGCGGCGGAAGCCTTGAGCTAATCCGCGTTTCCGGCGGAGAAGTGCGCGACCGGATTTCCTTCCCGCTTGGCGTTCTGCGGATCGGCGCGATCCGCAACAAGGGGCCGGGCGCGCTGCAGCGCGTGGTCGAGCAGGCGCTGCGCGAGTCGGGCTGGTCGGGCAAGGGGGCCGGGCTTCCACTGTATCTCGTCGGGGGATCGTGGCGCGCGCTCGCGCGGCTCGACATGCACATCAACAGCTATCCGCTGCCGGTGATCCACCAATATGCGATGACGCGCGCCGCGATCGATCGGCTCGGTCGGACGATCAGCCACGTCAACAAGGCTTGGCTGCGCGCAGTTCCCGGCCTGTCGGCA
This sequence comes from Sphingomonas sp. PvP055, assembly GCF_040546365.1. Classification (NCBI taxonomy): domain Bacteria; kingdom Pseudomonadati; phylum Pseudomonadota; class Alphaproteobacteria; order Sphingomonadales; family Sphingomonadaceae; genus Sphingomonas; species Sphingomonas sp. PvP055. The sequence continues at coordinate 2,321,689 of NZ_JBEPNS010000001.1, read as the reverse complement.
AGTCGGGCCGCAACGCTCGGCGATGCCGGGGGTTTGCTCGGCGTGTTGATGAAGCATCTCGGCACCGAGACGACGGTCGTATCGGCCTTCGGCCTCCGCGAAGGCCTGATATTCGACGCGCTTGATCCCGCCATCCGCGCGCAGGACCCGCTGATCGTCGCGGCGCGCGACGAGGGGCAGCGGCACGGACGCTTTCCGGAACATGGCGATCTGCTCGACAGCTGGATCGCGCGACCGTTCCAGCGCGACACGCCGGACATGGTGCGGCTGCGGTTGGCTGCATGCCTGCTGGCGGACGTCGGCTGGCGCGCCAACCCGGAGTTCCGGGCCGAACGCGGGGTCGAGATTGCGCTTCATGGCAATTGGGTCGCGGTCGACGCGCGCGGGCGCGCGGTGATGGCGCAGGCCTTGTTCACCAGCCTGGGGGGCGGCCTGGACACGCCAGCCCCGCTTGCGATGCTGGCCCCCCCCGCGGACCTGAAACGTGCGGTGCAATGGGGGCTTGCGATGCGATTGGGGCAACGGATGAGCGGCGGACTTGCGGGGCCGTTGTTGCGGACGTCGCTGCACGACGACGGAACGATGCTGACGCTGCGGGTCGCCGAAGCCGACTGCCCCTTGTACAGCGAAACCGTCGAGCGTCGGCATTCGGCGCTGGCAACGTCGTTGGGGCGCAAGATCGCGCTCGCTTCGACACCGCCGAACTGACGGATCGACACGGTTCCAGCGTGATTTAGCGCGAGATCGCGCCGTTTCCGTCGCTGGTGAGCGGACGAATGGTTACCAATTGAAAAGAGGGTTAGCATAAACCCCGGTTCGAAGCCGTGGCTGACGGTTTGGGGGAATGTGATGGAACCGTTCGCGGACCGGCTGACCAAAGCGGCGGAGGCGCCCGCCGATCGGGAGAAGACGGCTTCCAGATTGCCCGCGGAACTGGCGATCGTGGTCCCGACCTTCAACGAATCGCGAAACGTGCCGCTGCTGGTCGAGGCGTTGCGCACCGCCTTGGGCGACATCCGTTGGGAAGTCGTTTTCGTCGACGACAATTCGCCGGATGGCACGGCACACCGGGCCCGCGCGCTTGCGCTGGAAGATTACCGAGTCCGCGTCGTGCATCGGTTCGACCGGCGGGGCCTTGCCTCTGCGTGTGTCGAGGGGATCCTGGCGACGTCGGCGCCGTATGTCGCGGTGATGGACGGCGACATGCAGCATGACGAGACCATCCTGCGCGACATGCTCGCGCGCCTCCGCCGTGGCGACGTCGATCTGGTGGTCGGCAGCCGCTACGTCGAGGGCGGCGGGATGGGGGACTGGACCCGGCAGCGAATCGCGATGAGCCGGTTCGCGACGACCCTCGCCAACACGCTGACCAAGACCGCGATCGGCGATCCGATGAGCGGGTTCTTCATGCTCACGCGCGAGGCCTTCATGGGCTCTTTGCCCGGTCTGTCGTCGGTCGGGTTCAAGATCCTGCTCGACATCGCGGCCTCGTCGCCGACCCCGTTGCGGGTCGCCGAAGTGCCCTTCACCTTCCGCACCCGCCAACATGGCGAAAGCAAGCTCGATGGCCTGGTGCTGTGGGAATATCTTCAGCTCCTGCTCGACAAGATGATCGGCCATGTCGTGCCGATCCGGTTCGTCAGCTTCGCGCTGGTGGGCGGGTCGGGCGTGGTCGTGCATTTCCTGGTGCTGACGGTCGTCTTGCAGACGCTGCTGGCGCTGTTCGGCGCGGCGGACGAAGACCGCTGGTTCGCGATCGCACAGGGCGTGGCGACGCTGGTCGCGACGTCGAGCAACTTCTTCCTCAACAACATCCTGACGTACAACGACCAGCGCCTGAAAGGGCAGCGCCTGTGGTGGGGGTGGCTGACGTTCAACATCGTCTGCGGGATCGGGTTGTTCGCCAATGTCGGGATCGCGCGCTGGTTGTACCAACGGCACAATTACCTGGTGCTGTCCGCGCTGGCCGGGGTCGCGGTGACGACGGTGTGGAATTACTCGATGTCGTCGCTCTTCACGTGGCGGAAGCGTCGATGAGCGGCGCGTCGACGGAGCGAGCAGCGGGAGCACGAACGAAGCAAGCGCGCTCGCGCCACGGGCTGGCGGCGTTCGCGGTCATTCTGCTGTTCGCCGCGGTCCTGCGGTTCGCGCTGTCGGACTACGCCTTGTGGTTCGACGAATATGCGTCGCTGTTCTTCGCGCATCAGCCGTTCGCACGGCTGTGGAGCGCGTGGATGATCCGGGAAACCAATCCGCCATTGTTCTACTCGATCCTGCGGGGATGGCTGCTCCTGGTTGGGCCGATGGACCGGATCACGCTGCGCGTTCCGACGATCATGGCGAGCCTGCTGCTGATTGCGGTGAGCTATTTCGCGCTGGCCCGGCACTATGGCGAACGCGCTGCGACAGCCGGCGCGTTGCTGCTGGCGGTGTCCGCGCAGCAGATCGCCTATGCGCATCAGGTGCGCGGTTACAGCATGCTGGCGGTGGCGCTGACGATCTCGTTCTTCAGCCTGATGCGGATCGTCGCGGCCAACGAAAGCAATACGCGGCAGCGCGTGACGTCGTGGCTGGGGTATGTCGGGGGTGCGATCGCGGCGGTCTATCTTCATGGCACTGCGGTGCTGTGGGTGCCGGTCGCGACGCTGGCGCTGATGGCGGTGGACCGGCGGTTCGTTCCCTTCGTCGGGCGTGACTGGCTGCGGCTGGCGCTTGCGGATCTGGTGATCGTGATCGGGTCGGGGTGGGCGCTCTATATCATCTACTGTCAGACGCGGGTGCCCAACCCCAATCTGTCGTGGCTGCACTTCCCGGGCGTGCCGATCTCGCTCGAGCTCTTCTGGGCAAGCACGCTGCTGATGCGGGACCCGTGGGGAATCCAGAGCATTGCAGCGACCGTCGTGTTCGGCGCGGCGCTGTTTGGGATCACGCGAACGATCCACCGCAAGGCGACGCAACTCGCGGCGGTGTGCTGGGTCGGGATGCTCACGCTGTTCATCCTGTTCAGCCTGAAACAACCCGTGATTGTCGAACGGACATTGGTCTGGATCGCGATCTTCCCGGTCACGCTCGCCTGTGCGTGGCTCAGCACGCTTCGGAGCCTGCGGACATTCCTGCTCGCCGCCGGCGTACTGACGGGGCTGACCGCGGCCAACCTGTGGGCGACGCAGTCGGGGTTCGAGTTGGAGGACTGGCAAGGGGCGGTCGCGCAAGTGCTGAAGGACCCGCGCGGCGTCATCGTCGTCAGCGGGGAGGGCGGCGCGGTGATCGCGGACGAGGCCTGCAAGCTCGCGGACCGGCGCGACACCTGCCGGGTGCCGATCATCACATTGTCGGGACAGACCAACAACGCCTGGGCAAAGGGCTATGCGCCCACGATCCCGACCGTCGGCAAAGATCGGCTCGACCTGCCCAAAACGTCGAATCTCTATCTGATCCAACGGTTTGCAGAGCAACCCTTGAGCGATTTGCAAGCCGCCGGGCTGTTGCCCGACGACGGGGAGAACCTCGACTTCTTCGTCGGGCCGTTCGGTCCGCCGCTGGTGTCGCGGCTCGAGCGAAGCGCCTGTGTCGAGGGCAGGGTGCTCAACCCGTCCTGTGCGGCACCGCGCGACCGCTGAGGCCGGTCAGGTAACGTCCTCGGTGCGCGTCATCTTGAGCTTGCCACCGACGACCGCGAAGGCGAGGCGCCCCTCGACCAGATCGAGCGCGTCGCGGCCGAACTGATCGAAGCGCCAACCCTCGAGGATCGACAAGCCTTCGCGCTGCCCGGCGGCGAGCGCGTCCAGATCGTCGGTCCGCGCGAGCAGCCGCGCGGCAACGTCGATTTCCTTGGAACGGATCTTGAGCAGCAGCTTGAGCAGGTCGGCGACCAACGCGCCGTCCTTGCCGAGCCCGGGTTTGCGATCGTCGCGCGCGGGGAGGTCTTCCGCCGCCATCGGTTCGGCATGCTCGATCGCGGCCATCAAGCGGGCGCCGATGTCGTTCTGCGCCCAGGTCGCGGAGAGGCCGCGGACCTTCGCCAGATCCGCCTGCTTGCGCGGGGCGTGGCCCGCCAGATCGGCGATCGTCTCGTCCTTGACGATCCGGCCGCGCGGCAGATCCTTCGCGCGGGCTTCGATTTCGCGCCACCGCGCGAGCGCCTTGAGCCGACCGAGCACGTCGGGCTTGCGGCTGGGGATGCGGATGCGCTTCCACGCTTCCTCGGGGTCGTTGGCGTAATTCTTGGGGTCGCCGATCCGCTCCATTTCCTGGTCGAGCCACGCCCCGCGCCCGGTCTTGCGCAGGCGGGCGAGCATCTTGGGGAAGATGTCCGCCAGATGCGTCACGTCGCCGATCGCATATTCGATCTGCCGCGCGTCGAGCGGACGGCGGCTCCAGTCGGTAAAGCGCGCGCCCTTGTCGATCGTCAGGCCAAGCCACGCGTCGACGAGGTTAGAATAGCCGATCTGCTCGCCCTGGCCGAGCGCCATCGCCGCGACCTGCGTATCGAACAGCGGATAGGGGGTCTTGCCGGTGAGGTTATAGATGATCTCGAGGTCCTGCCCGCCGGCGTGGAAGACCTTGAGCACCTCATCGTTGTTGACCATCAGCTGGAGCAGTGGAGCGAGATCAAGCCCCGGCGCCATCGGATCGATCGCGGCGGCCTCGTTGCTGTCGGCGATCTGGATCAGGCAGAGCTCCGGCCAGAAGGTGTTCTCGCGCATGAATTCTGTATCGATGCAGACGAAGTCGGCTTCGGCCAGTCGCGTGCAGAGATTGGAGAGCGTGGCGGTGTCGGTGATGAGCGGATGGATGTGCATCACCCCCCCATAGCGACGGTGGTGCGCCTTGACAAAGGTGGGTGGGGGAGGGAAGCGCAGGCCATCCATTTCACCCTTGTGGAGCGGGCGTTGCGCCCGGTCCGCAGCGGCCCCGGCCTGTGCCGGGGTGGCGCACATGAGAAGAAGAACGATGCACGCTTATCGCACGCACACCTGCGCCCAGCTGCGCGCCGCCGACGTTGGCTCCTCGGTCAAGCTGTCGGGCTGGGTTCACCGCAAGCGCGACCACGGCAATCTGCTGTTCGTCGATCTGCGCGACCATTACGGCATCACCCAGATCGTCACCGACAGCGACAGCCCGACGCATGCGTTGCTCGACAAGGCGCGGCCCGAGTCGGTCGTGACCGTCGTGGGCGACGTCGTCGCACGTTCGGGTGAGACGGTGAACGCGAATCTACCGTCGGGCGAGATCGAACTGCGCGCACGGGAGGTTACGGTCCAGTCGTCGGCGCACGAGCTGCCGATGCCGGTGTTCGGCGAGAACGAATATCCCGAGGATATCCGCCTGCGCTACCGCTTCCTTGATCTGCGGCGTGAGCGGTTGCACGCGAACATCCTGCTACGCTCGAACGTGATCGCGTCGTTGCGGACGCGGATGGTCGACCAGGGGTTCACCGAGTTCCAGACGCCGATCCTGACCGCGTCGAGCCCTGAGGGCGCGCGCGATTATCTGGTGCCGAGCCGGGTGCATCCGGGCAAATTCTACGCGCTGCCGCAGGCGCCGCAGATGTTCAAGCAGCTGCTGATGGTCGCCGGCTTCGACCGCTATTTCCAGATCGCGCCGTGCTTCCGCGACGAGGATGCGCGCGCCGATCGTAGCCCGGGCGAATTCTACCAGCTCGATTTCGAGATGAGCTTCGTGACGCAGGACGACGTGTTCGCGGCGATCGAGCCGGTGCTGCACGGCGTGTTCGAGCAGTTCGCCGACTGGCAGGGCAAGGGGCGCACCGTCTCGCCGCTGCCGTTCAAGCGCATTCCGTACCGCGAATCGATGCTGAAATACGGCAACGACAAGCCCGATCTGCGCAATCCGATCGAGATTACCGACGTATCCGAGCATTTCCGCGGCTCGGGTTTCGGGCGCTTCGCGTCGATGGTCGAAGGCGGCGATGTCGTCCGCGCATTGGCGGCACCCAACACGCATGAGAAGAGCCGCAAGTTCTTCGACGAGATGAACAGCTGGGCGCAAAGCGAGGGCTTCCCGGGGCTTGGCTATGCGACCCAGAAGGACGGCGTGTTCGGCGGGCCGATCGCCAACAACCACGGCCAGGACGGCATGAAAGCGATCGCAGAGGCGCTCGGGCTTGGGCCGAACGATGGCATCTTCTTCTCGGCGGGCAAGGAAGCGTCGGCCGCGAAGCTCGCGGGCCTCGCGCGCACGCGGGTTGCCGAGCAGCTCGGGCTGATCGACGACAAGCGCTTCGAATTCTGCTGGATCGTCGATTTCCCGATGTTCGAATATGACGAGGACGCCAAGAAGGTCGATTTCAGCCACAATCCGTTCTCGATGCCGCAGGGCGAGATGGAAGCATTGGAGACGATGGACCCGCTCGACATCCTCGCGTTCCAGTACGACATCGTCTGCAACGGGATCGAGCTGTCGTCGGGCGCGATCCGGAACCACAAGCCCGAGATCATGTACAAGGCGTTCGAGATCGCTGGCTATACCCAGGCCGACGTCGACTTGAACTTCGCGGGCATGATCAACGCGTTCAAGTGCGGCGCCCCGCCGCACGGCGGGTCCGCGCCGGGTGTCGACCGGATCGTGATGCTGCTGGCGGACGAGCCCAACATCCGCGAGGTCATCACCTTCCCGATGACGCAGAAGGCGGAGGACCTGATGATGGGCGCGCCCAACTTCGCGACGCCCAAGCAGTTGAAGGAACTCAACCTGCGCGTGACCGGCGATGGCGCCAAGGCGGTCGAGGCGGCGGGCGAAGCGGCGAGCTGAACCTGATCGTCGGGGCTGCCCGGATCGAATGGCGGGGCGTTGCGTATAACAGAGCGGCACCCCGCCGCCGTTCCACGATAAAGGGCCGATCCCGATGACGCTGCACCTCGCCGATTACGAAGCCGGGAAAAAATATCACGGCGAGTATGGTGATGATCTGGACGCGCTGCAGGAGCGTCTGGCGCATGTTCAAGTCGCGCATATCGTCCGCAACAAGCGCGCGATCGTCGTGTTCGAAGGCTGGGATGCCGCGGGGAAGGGCGGGATCATCAAGCGGCTCTGCGCCGAATGGGACCCGCGCAATTTCGAGGTCTGGCCGATCAAAGCGCCGACGCAGGACGAGCTCGACCATCATTTCCTGTGGCGTTTCTGGCAGAAGCTTCCTGCATGCGGCGACATCGCAGTGTTCGACCGCAGCTGGTACGGTCGTGTCCTGGTCGAGCGCGTCGAAGGCTATGCCAGCAAGGACGAGTGGAAGCGCGGCTACGACGAGATCAACGCGTTCGAGGCGCAGCAGGTCGATTCGGGGACGACGATCGTCAAGCTGTTCGTCCATGTGACGCAGGCGGAACAAGACAAGCGGCTGGAAGACCGGCTGGAGTCGCCGTGGAAGCGCTGGAAAACCGGGATCGATGATTATCGCAATCGCGACAAGCGCGACCAGTATCTCGATGCGATGCACGACATGTTCAAGCGTACAGATACCAAGGCGGCACCGTGGACGATCATCGACGGGAACGACAAGAAGGCCGGGCGAATCGCCGCGCTGACCGCGATCGCCGAAGCGCTGGAAGCGCAGGTCGACATGAAGCCGCCCGAACTGGACCCGGAGATCGAGAAGGTCGCCCGCAAGGCTTTGGGAATTTAGCGGCGGGGACGGCGGTGCGCGATAGCGCGCACCGTACGGGTCACCGGTCTAGATCCATAGCAGCGCGATCGGCACCACCGCCCCAAGTGCCAGCAGTATCAGCGACGTGCGCCGCGACCCTTTGTTCGAGAGCGCAATCATGATGCCGAGCACCGTCGATGCGGCGAGGGCGATCGACAGCAGCACGACGAAGATCTTGAGCGGCAGCGGGGATGGCCGCTTCGCGTCCTTGCGTGGCCCGCCTTCAGGCTTTGCCGTTGCGACAGCCGCACCCGCCGGCTTGGGGCGCACGGTTCTCGCTTCGCGCGGCGGCCCCTGATCCTTGTGGACGCTCGCAAGCCAGACGATCCAGTTCGGCGGCGGACCGCCATACCCCTTCGCCTCCTGCAACCGGAAGGTCTGCAACGCGCCGCTGACCGAGAACAGCAGGATCATCGGCGCGAAGAACAGCCCGAGATAGGTGTGGTAACGCCGCAAGGCGCGCAGGGTGTTGGGTCTCATCGCGCAAGGCTAGGCGGGGAATAGCGCACACGCAACGGAAACGATTTTCCCGACGCTTCGCATCCCGTGCGCATCAAGACAGCACAGAAATCCAAAAATTCTGGGTCGCGATTGCACCCGAAACGAACGAGACCGCGGAACCACCACGGTCTTGCCCCGTAACGACCTACGCTGCGCCGAACGCTCCACCGTCGCCCATCACGTGCAGCACGCCATCGGCAATCGCGAAATAGGCACCGCGCAGCTTGAGCGTCCCCGCCGCTTCGGCTTCCTGCACGAATGGGAAGGTCCGCAGGTTTGCGAGGCTGACTCGAACGGTTTCCAGCTCCATCGCGTGAATGGCCTCCGGGCCAGCCCCATGCTCGGCGACGATCCGGTCGCGCGCCTCGTCCAGCATGTCGACCCAGTGCGCGATGAAGCCGCCTTCACCGGGCTGCTTGCCCGCGAACGCGTCGGTCAGCGCGGCATGGACGCCACCGCACGAGCCGTGGCCCATCACGACGATTTCGGACACCTTGAGCTGCGTCACCGCGAATTCGAGCGCTGCCGAAACGCCGTGGCGCGAGCCATCGCGTTCGAACGGGGGGACGAGGTTGGCGACGTTGCGGACGACGAAGATTTCGCCCGGGGACGTGTCGAACACCTGCGCGGGATCGACTCGGCTGTCCGAACAGGCGATCACCATCACCTTCGGGCTTTGCCCGCGGGACAGTTCGGACCATCGGTCACGCTGGCGTGCCCAGTCGGTTTCGCGGAAGCGGTGATACCCGCCGATAAGATCAGAAAAATCGGTCATGGCGGCTGAATATCCGAAACATGCAAGGGGTGGCAAGCACGCGCAGCAATCGCTATCTGGCACCCATGAACGAGATCACCCCGCTTGCAGCGCAATCCGGCACCGATTCCCCCACGCGTCCGGCGCGGGAACGCAAACCGGACTGGATCCGCGTCAAGGCACCCGGCGGCGCCGCGTTTGCCGAGACGAAGGCGCTGATGCGCCGCCTCAACCTTGCCACCGTGTGCGAGGAAGCGGCGTGCCCGAACATCGGCGAATGCTGGACCAAGAAGCACGCAACGGTGATGATCCTTGGCGACACCTGCACCCGCGCCTGCGCGTTCTGCAACGTGAAGACGGGAATGCCGCGCGCGGTCGATGCGTTAGAGCCGCAGCATACCGCCGACGCCGCGGCCGAGCTGGGGCTTGAGCATATCGTGATCACCTCGGTCGATCGCGACGATCTGCCGGACGGTGGTGCCTCGCAATTCGTCAAGGTGATCGAGGCGCTGCGCCGCACGACGCCCAATACCACGATCGAGATCCTTACCCCCGACTTCCGCAACAAGACGCAGGCGGCGGTCGAGTCGATCGTTGCGGCGCGGCCCGACGTGTACAACCACAATCTCGAGACTGTCCCGCGGCTGTACCCGACGATCCGCCCCGGCGCGCGCTATTACGCGTCGCTGCGGCTGCTGGAGAGCGTGAAGCGGCACGACCCGTCGATCTTCACCAAGTCCGGCGTGATGCTGGGGCTGGGCGAGGAGCGGCTGGAGGTCCATCAGGTGATGGACGACATGCGCTCGGCCGACATCGATTTCCTGACGATGGGGCAGTATCTGCAGCCGACGCCGCGCCACACCAAGGTGATGGACTTCGTCAAGCCGCAGACCTTCGACGCCTTCGCCGCGATCGCGCGGGCGAAGGGCTTCCTGCTCGTCGCGAGTTCGCCGCTGACGCGGTCGAGCTACCACGCCGGGGATGACTTCGCCCGCCTGCGCGCGGCGCGGGAGTTGAAGCTGGCCCGCGCCTGACATGCCGCGCCATTCCGAAACACGGCATTTGCCGTACACGCCAGAGCAGATGTTCGACATGGTGGCGGACGTCGGGCGCTATGCAGAGTTCCTGCCTTGGGTTTCGCAGATCCGCGTGCGCTCGCGCAGCGAGACGCAGCTCGTCGCGGACATGATCGTCGGGTTCAAGGGCCTGCGCGAAACCTTCACGTCGAAGGTGGAGATGGAGCGGCCCGGCCACATCCACGTCGATTATCTCGACGGGCCGCTCAAATATCTGCGCAACGACTGGGTCTTCCGCGCGGAGCCACAAGGGTGCGCGGTCGACTTCACGGTCGATTTTGCGTTCAAGAACCGTGTGTTCGAGATGCTCGCGGGGCAGGTGTTCGGCACCGCGCTGCGCAAGATGATCGGCGCGTTCGAGGACCGGGCGAAGGTGCTTTATGGCGCCTCGTCGCCGTCCGGTTCGGTCGGCGGCAGCAGCAGTTCGAGCGCGCACAGCGCCGCCTGAAGCCTGACGCCACCGCGACCGAGATCGCCGAAATCCTTGCGATCGGCGACGACGTTGCCCGGATCCGCACCGCGCTCGGCGCGCGCGAACACGACGGTGCCGACCGGCTTCTTCTCCGAACCGCCGCCAGGGCCCGCCACTCCGGTGATCGCCACCGCGATGTCCGCGCCGCTGCGCTCGAGCGCGCCCTGCGCCATGCTCCACGCGGTCGCGACCGAGACCGCGCCGAAGGTTTCGATCACGTCCGCGCTGACGCGAAGCATCGTCGTCTTGGCGTCGTTCGAATAGGTCACGAAACCACATTCGAACATCTCGGACGATCCCGGAATTTCGGTGAGCGCCGCCGCGACCAGTCCGCCGGTGCAACTCTCCGCCAGCGCGACACGGCGACCGACGGCGAGATTGGCTTCGACCACCTTGCGGGCAGCTTCGACCAGTTCGGGGGGAAGGATGGTGTCCATCGTCATTTCGCCGTTTCGAAACAGACGGGCAGGTCGATCTTTTCGCCCCTGCGCGTCTTGGCCTGGATCGTGAGCATCAGGATTTGCGCCGCCACGTCGGCGGTGTTGCGCGGGGGCAGTGGCGCGAGCGCGCTGACGATCCGCTCGATCGAGGCGCAGTCGCGAACGTTGATCGTCTTGGTCACCTGCGCGACCAGCATGGTGGTGAGGATCGGGCGGACGAGTTCGGAATCGAGCATGCCGACATCCTCGACTCCGCCGATCTTGCCGATGACGCGCTTCGCCTGGGGCCACACCCGGTCCGCCTCGCTGCGATAGCGCGACAGCATCGCGCTGCTGGTCTGGCGGATCGCCGCGCTGGCGGGAAGGACCGAACCACATGCAACCCCCGCCGCGCCAATCGCTTCGGGCAGGATGACCTGTGCTAGATCGGACACCTCGGACGCGCTGAGGCACGGGCTGATCTGCGGCTGGGCGGCCATCCCCGCGGTGGCGGTGAGCGCCAGCCAGGTCGCCGCGAGCGCGCGCTTCATCATGACGCCTGATCCTCCGGGACGCGTACGGTTGCCGCCGCCTGCGCGGCAATGCCTTCGCCGCGTCCGGTGAAGCCAAGCCGTTCTGTCGTCGTCGCTTTGATACTGACCTGACCGGGCTTCAACCGCAACAGCTCTGCGATCCGGTCGCGCATGGCGGCGCGGTGCGGGCCGACCTTGGGTTCCTCGCAAATCAACGTCAGGTCGATGAAATCGATGATGCCGCCGCGCCCGGTGATGAGGCTGGCGGCATGTTGCAGGAACTGCGCCGAGTCGGCGCCGCGCCATTGCGGGTCGCTCGGCGGGAAATGCGTGCCGATGTCGCCCGCCGCGATCGTGCCGAGCAGCGCATCGGTGATCGCGTGGAGCGCGACGTCGGCGTCGCTATGCCCGGACAGGCCCTTGTCGTGCGGGATCAGCACGCCGCCGAGCCACAGCTCCTCGCCGACTTCGAGCCGGTGGACGTCAAAGCCGGTCGCCATCCGCGTCCGTAGCGTGGTTTCGAGCCGCGCCTCGGCGGCGGCGAAATCGGCGGGGTGGGTAATCTTCTCGAGCATGGGATCTCCTGGGACCAACGCGACGGCCCCGCCGGCGGCGCGGACCATCTGGGCATCATCGGTGGGTTCGTCACCCCGCCAGCCCCGGTGAGCGGCGAGGATCGCGGGGAAACGGAATGCCTGGGGGGTCTGGATGCGGTGCAGGCCATCGCGCGCGACGGTTCCGCCAAGGAGCGTCCCGCTGAGCGCGGTATCGCGCGCGAGCGTATCGGCGACGGGGAGGGCCGGGACCGCACCGTCGCGCGTATCGAGCGCGACCAGCAGCGCGTCGATCACGGTTGCGCTGAGGAAGGGCCGGGCGGCGTCATGAATCAGGACGCGGTCGACCTCGCCGCCGAGTGCTTCGAGACCGGCGAGGACCGACAGGCGACGGGTCGCGCCACCGATCACGGCGGGCACATCGCCCACTGCCGCCTGCAACGCCGCTTCCTGGCCGGCACCGATCACGACGACGATCCGTCCGATTGCGGGATGGCGCTGCAAGGCCTCGTAGCTGTGCGCAAGGATCGCGCGTCCGCCGAGCGGTGCATATTGTTTGGGGACCGCGCTCCCGGAGCGCGCGCCGGTCCCGGCGGCGACAATGATGGCGGCGGTTGTGGTCGATGACATGCCGCGCGCCTAGCCGATGCCGCGCCGTCCCGCCAGCCTTGCCGCTACCGGCTGTCCCGGCTATAGGCTGCCTGTTTTTCAGGCACGCACCCGTGCGCAACAGAACAGGCTCCCGTGACCCCGCGTACGCTTCCCCCCCTGCAGATCGGACCGGTGACGATCGCGTCCCCGGTCATCCTCGCGCCGATGACGGGAGTGACCGACATGCCGTTCCGCACGCTGGTGCGGCGCTATGGGTCGGGGCTCAACGTCACCGAAATGGTCGCGAGCCAGGCCGCGATCCGCGAGACGCGCCAGTCGATCCAGAAGGCGGCGTGGCATCCGATCGAGGATCCCGTCTCGATGCAGCTGGTCGGCTGTACGCCCTATGAGATGGGCGAAGCCGCGAAGCTGAGCGAGGATCGCGGCGCGGCGATCGTCGACATCAACATGGGTTGCCCGGTCCGCAAGGTGACCAACGGCGACGCCGGGTCGGCGCTGATGCGCGATCTCGACAATGCCGCCGCGATCATCAAGGGCGTGGTCGATGCGGTGACGGTGCCGGTCACGCTCAAGATGCGGATGGGCTGGGACCATTCCAGCCTGAACGCGCCCGATCTTGCCAAGATCGCCCAGGACCTGGGGTGCAAGATGGTGACGGTCCACGGCCGCACCCGCAACCAGATGTACAAGGGTAGCGCCGATTGGGCGTTCATCCGCTCGGTCAAAGACGCGGTCGCCATTCCCGTGATCGTCAATGGCGACATCTGCTCGATCGAGGACGCTGAGACGGCGCTCGACCAGTCGGGGGCGGATGGCGTGATGATCGGGCGGGGCGCATACGGACGCCCGTGGCTGCTGGGTCAGGTGGTGGAATGGTTCGCCCACGGACGACGTCGTGACGATCCCTCGATCGAGGAACAATACAACGTTATCGCAGAGCATTACGATGCAATGCTGACGCACTATGGCAGCGAGACCGGCGTCAATATGGCGCGCAAGCACATCGGCTGGTATACGCGCGGGCTTCACGGATCGGCGGAATTCCGCAACAAGGTCAACCAGATCCCCGACCCGAAGGTGGTGCAGGCAATGCTCGCCGAATTCTACGCGCCGTGGCGCAGCCGCGCGGCTGCGTGACCAAAACACGCGCGGCGGGCGACGGCGGCCCGGGGTTCGCGGACCTGTTCGCCGCGCTGCCGGTGGCTGTGCTGGTGGTAGACCCGGAGTCGCGGATCGCGCATGCCAACGCCGAGTGCGAGGCGCTGCTCAACCTGTCCGAGCGCGCGATGCTGGGCCAGCCCCTGGCGTCGGTTATGCAGGATCCGCACGCACTCAACCCGCGCGACAATCACGGACTGTCAGCCTACGACGCCGAGATCATGTTGACCCGCGGCGGCAGCGTGCGGGTCGATTATGTCGAGACGCTGGTTGTCGACCATCCCGGCTGGCGCACGATCACGCTGCACCACGCGGCAGCTTCGCGTCGGCTCGGGCACAGTGCGGATCGTGCGGCGGCGGCGCGCGCTGCGATCGGCGCGGCGGCAATGCTCGCACACGAAATCAAGAACCCGTTGTCAGGTATTCGCGGGGCCGCGCAATTGTTGTCCAAGGGCAAGGATGCGGCCGAATTGACCACGCTGATCACGACCGAAGTCGACCGCGTCGCGGCGCTGATCGACCGGATGCAGGATTTCACCGACACACGACCGCTCAATCTCGTTCCCGAGAACGTCTACCCGCTGCTCGACCATGCCCGCCGCGTCGCGCTGGCGGGGTTCGCACAGCATGTAAAGATCGAGGAACGCTTCGATCCCTCACTGCCCCCCGCATTGCTCGACCGGGACTCGATCCTGCAGGTCGTGCTCAACCTTTTGAAGAACGCCAGCGAAGCGATGCGTGGGCAGGTGGATGCGCGGATCACGCTTGCGACCGCATACCGCCACGGCATGGCGATTGCCCCAGCGGCGGGGCGCCCACGCCAACCTCTGCCGATCGAGATCAGCGTGATCGACAATGGTCCGGGCGCGCCGCCCGACATCGCCGACCATCTGTTCGACCCGTTCATCTCGGGGAAGCCCGAGGGGCAGGGGCTCGGTCTGGCGCTGGTCGACAAGCTCGTTCGCGACATGGGCGGGATCGTCCAATATGCGCGGGAAGGAACGCCCCCAATGACCGTGTTTCGCATCATGCTGCCGCGTGCGCTGTAATGACGGGGATGGGAAACCGAACCGGCCGGATTCTGGTCGTCGATGACGATGCGGCGATTCGCACGGTCGTCGGGCAAGCGCTCAAGCGCGACGGCCACCGCACGACGACGGTGGCGACGATCGCCGAAGCCGAAGTCCAGCTTGCCGCAGGGCTGCCAGACGTCCTCGTGACCGACGTCATCCTGCCAGACGGGAATGGGCTCGATCTGGTCGAGCGTGTCGTCGCCGCGCATCCGGGCCTGCCGGTGATCGTCCTGTCGGCGCAGAACACGCTGTCCACCGCGGTCCGCTCGAACGAAGTCGGCGCCTTCGACTATCTGCCCAAGCCGTTCGACCTCGATGCCCTGTCGCAAAGCGTCCAGAGCGCGCTGGCGCGTGGGTCGGGCGGGGTGCTCGAACCGAGCGACGCCGAGGACCATACGCTCCCGCTGATCGGGCGGTCCCCGGCGATGCAGGACGTCTATCGCATCATCGCGCGGGTGGTCTCGAACGATCTGACCGTCCTTGTCTCGGGCGAGTCGGGGACCGGGAAGGAACTGGTCGCGCGTGCAATCCATGATCTGGGGCCGCGCCGACGGTCGCCGTTTCTCGCGCTCAACATGGCGGCGATCCCGCGCGAACTGATCGAGGCGGAATTGTTCGGGCATGAGCGCGGCGCCTTCACCGGCGCGCAGGCGCGATCCGCCGGGCGGTTCGAACAGGCGGCGGGGGGCACGCTGTTCCTCGACGAAATCGGCGACATGCCGATGGAGGCGCAAACCCGGTTGCTACGCGTGTTGCAATCCGGCGAATTCACGACCGTAGGCGGCGCCCGGACGATCCGCGCCGATGTCCGGATCGTTGCCGCGACCAACCGCGAGCTCGCGCAGCTGGTCGCCACGGGACAGTTTCGCGAGGATTTGTTCTACCGGCTCAACGTCGTTCCGGTCACCTTGCCCGCGCTCCGTGCGCGCCGTCAGGATATTGCTCTGCTGGCACGCCATTTCCTCGATCGCGCAGTCGAAGATGGCTTGCCGCGCAAGCAGTTGACGACCGATGCTGTGGCGGTGCTGGAAGCGTATGACTGGCCCGGCAACGTCCGCGAGCTCGAGAATATGATGCGCCGCATGTCGGTGCTGGCGCGCGACGAACGCATCGACGGCATCGAAGTGCGCGGAATGCTGGGGCACGTCGCGCCGCCACGGCCGGTCGGCGACACCGGGATTGATGCGGCGATCCACGCCCGGATCGCGCGACTTGCGGTCGAGGAACCGGCGGCGCTCGACGACGGCACCTTGTACGACCGGATCATTGCGGAGGTCGAGCGCCCGCTGATCGCGGCGTTGCTTGCGCGGCATGGCAACAATCAGCTCCGCGCCGCCAAAGCGCTCGGAATCAACCGCAATACGCTCCGCAAGCGACTGGATGTCCTGGGAATTGAACCATGAGGTGCGGGCGGAGGAGCCGACAATCGGATGGACGGAAACAGATTGTGTGTTTTCTCCGCCACAATAGCGTTGTAGCAATGTCACGATGGAAGGCAGTACGCCCCCTTTGACGCGTTCGGGTCCCGACCAGCTCAGGCCGCTTGGACGCTCGCTGTTTCGCCTTCTTCCCGCGATCGAGTTTTTCGTCCTGAGCGCTGCGGTTGCGATCGCGATCGCGACCTACTTCATCATCACCGACGGCGCATCGTCGCATGCGCTGCTCAGCCCGCCATTGATTGCGTTTCTGCTGGTCGCGAACCTGATCCCGGCCGGCGCGCTGCTCGTCCTGCTTGGACGGCGGAGCGCGATGCGCCGCGCCGCACGGCTTCCGATCGGCGGGCGCGCGCGATTGCACGTCCAGCTCGTCGCGCTGTTCTCGGTGATTGCAGCGGTGCCGACGCTATTCGTGGTCGTGTTCGCATCGCTGCTGTTTCAATATGGCGTGCAGTTCTGGTATTCCGACCAGGCCCGCAGCATGATCGAGAACGCCACGGGAGTCGCCCGCACGTCGTACGACCAGATGCTGCGACGCTGGCAGGATCAGGCGGTGATCGCGGCTGCCGACATCTCGGACGATCTCCAGATCAAGCTACGATCGCCTGAGTTTCCCAAATACTTTTTCAACCAGATCTATCTGCGCGGGCTTTCCGACGGCTTTCTCTTCATCGCCGAACCGAAGGGCGAGTCGCGTGAAATCGTTCAGGTGAACCCGGACAACCTCGATTACCGCAAGGAGGTTTCGCAAGCGGAACTCAGCCGTTTGCGCACCGGGACACCGAGCATCACCACCGTGAAGGGCGACCGGATCGAGACGGTGACCCTTGTGCCGGGGACCACCAACGTTTTTCTGCTGACCGTCGCGATCTCCGACCTGCACGTGATGGAGGTACAATCCAAGCGCAGCATCGCGGTGTTGTCGAGCTACCGCGACCTCATTGCCAAATCGCGTTCGTTACAGCTCAAGTTCAACGCGGCGTTGCTGGCGATGTCGCTGTTCATCATCGCAATCGCGGTGTGGATCGCGCTTGCGGTGGCGGACCGCCTCGTCCGTCCGGTTGGCGAGCTGGTCGCTGCTGCGCACAAGGTCGCGACGGGCGACCTGACCGCGCGCGTTCCCGATACCAAGGTGCAGGACGAACTTGGCACGCTCGGGTCCGCGTTCAACCAGATGACCGAACGGTTGCAGGCGCAGACCGGCGCGCTGGAAAGCCGCCGTGCGCTGATCGAGGCGGTGATGTCGGGCGTAACGGCGGGGGTGATCTCGATTTCCCCCGACGGCGTCATTCGGCTCATCAACCGGTCTGCGATCTCCCTGCTCGACAGTACGGACGATACCCCGGTCGGCAAACCGCTGAGCCGCGTTTCGCCCGAGCTTGCCGCGCTGATCGAGCGCGACGAGCGCGATGCGATCGTCGAACTGGGGCAGGGCAATGACGCGCGGACGCTCGCGGTCAAGATCACCCGCGCCGCCGAGGGGCCGATCCTGACGTTCGATGATATCACCGGGCAGTTGCTCGACCAGCGCCGTGCGGCCTGGTCCGATGTCGCGCGCCGGATCGCGCATGAGATCAAGAACCCGCTCACCCCGATCCAGCTTGCCGCGGAACGGCTCCAACGGCGCTACGGCAAGCAAATCGATCCCGAGGACACGACTTTCGCGCGGCTGACCGACACGATCGTGCGTCAGGTCGGCGATTTGCGGCGGATGGTCGACGAATTCTCGTCGTTCGCGCGGATGCCCAAGCCGGTCTTCCGCGAGGAATCGCTGGTCGAGCTCGCGCGGCAGACGCTGTTCCTGCACGAAGTCGCGCATCCGGGGATCAGCTTCAGCCTCGACGCGCCCGAACCGACCCCTTCGCTCGTATGCGACCGGCGCCAGATCAGTCAGGCGCTGACCAACATCGTCAAGAATGCGGTGGAAGCGGTCGAGGCCAATCCCGGCGCGCACGAAACGCGGATCGCGATGACGATCGAACCCGGCGACGGGAAGATCGTGCTGTCGGTCGCGGACACCGGGGTCGGCCTGCCGGCTGCGCGCGACCGTATCGTGGAGCCCTATGTCAC
The DNA here is from genome assembly GCF_040546365.1 of Sphingomonas sp. PvP055. Taxonomy (NCBI): domain Bacteria; kingdom Pseudomonadati; phylum Pseudomonadota; class Alphaproteobacteria; order Sphingomonadales; family Sphingomonadaceae; genus Sphingomonas; species Sphingomonas sp. PvP055. Next base: position 2,303,368 of record NZ_JBEPNS010000001.1, on the reverse strand, counting down.
CACGCGGGCGCGCGGGACCGGGCTGGGGCTCGCGATCGTCAAGAAGATCGTCGAAGAACATTGCGGCACGATCAGCTTTGCCGACCGACCGGGCGGCGGGACGATCGTATCGCTGTGCTTCGATACCGAACAGCTCGCCAAGCTCGATGGCGGGGAAGATCCCGCCGCGGGCGCGTCCCCAAACGCGCCAGTCCTCGTACAGAACCGGACCTGAACCATGCCCCTCGATATCCTAGTCGTCGACGACGAACGCGACATTCGTGATCTGGTAGCCGGTGTCCTCGAGGACGAAGGCTATGACGCGCGCGTTGCGGGCGACAGTGACGCCGCGCTCGAAGCGATCTCTGTGCGGCGACCGTCGCTGGTGCTGCTCGATGTGTGGCTGCACGGGTCGCGGCTCGACGGGCTGGAATTGCTCGACGAAATCAAGCGCCGCGATCCCTCGATCCCGGTGCTGATGATTTCGGGGCACGGCAATCTGGATACCGCAGTCGCCGCGATCCGGCGCGGTGCGGCGGATTTCATCGAGAAGCCGTTCGAAGCGGAACGCTTGCTGCTGATGGTCGCGCGCGCGACCGAGACCGAGCGGCTGCGCGCAGAAGTCGCGAGCCTGCGCGCGAGCGTCGGGCGGGACAATGACCTGACCGGGAGCTCGACGGCGATCAACGGCGTGCGCGCGACCCTGAAACGTGTTGCGTCTACGGGTAGCCGCGTCCTCATCATGGGCGGCGCGGGGGTCGGCAAGGAAGTCGCGGCGCGGTTGCTCCACGGCTGGAGCCAGCGCGCCACCGCGCCGTTCGTCGTCGTGAGCGCGGCGCGGATGACGCCCGAACGCGTCGAGGAAGAGTTGTTCGGCGTTGAGGAGAGCGGACAGCTGGTGCGGTCCGGGCTGCTCGAACAGGCGCATGGCGGCACGTTGTTCCTCGACGAGATTGCCGACATGCCGCTGACGACGCAGGGCCGGATCCTGCGCGTCCTGACCGAGCAGGCGTTCAACCGCGTCGGCGGGCAGCGCGTCGTCAAGGTCGACGTCCGGGTCGTGTCCGCGACTGCGCGCGATCTGCCGCACGAAATCGAGCAAGGGCGTTTCCGCGAGGACCTCTATTATCGGCTCAACGTCGTTCCCGTCGCGATTCCCGGGCTGTCGGAGCGGCGCGAGGACATTCCGGTGCTAATTGACCATTTCATGGCGCATTATGCGTCGGAGCGGCGCGTGGCGACTCCGCAGGTCGCGCCCGATGCGATGGTCGCGCTGCAATCCTACGAATGGCCGGGCAACGTCCGGCAGTTGCGCAACATCGTCGAGCGCACGATCATCATGGCGCCGGGCGACCGGCTCGCGCGGATCGACGTCGACATGCTGCCGCCGGACATTCTCGGCGACCCGGGCGAGATGGGCAGCGGCGCGACCGCGATTATGGGGGCGCCCTTGCGCGAGGCGCGCGAAAGTTTCGAACGCGAGTATCTGCGGGTTCAGATCCGGCGTTTCTCGGGCAACATCTCCCGCACCGCCAATTTTATCGGAATGGAGCGATCGGCGCTGCACCGGAAGCTCAAGCTGTTGGGAATTACGGAAGTTCGCGAAGAGTAACCCGGCGCGCGGGCGCGACATCCGCTCGTCCAACCGATAAAGTCGCTTCGCTCCAGTGGACGAAGCGACACCGCGTCCCTAGATTAGCGCAGTACGACTACCCGACGCCGGGCACCGGCGCGCCGCGGGAAAACCCGCCAATAACAAAGGATCGACCGATGGCCGACAAACACACTTCGCTGCAAGACCTGTTCCTCAACGCGCTCCGCCGCACCAAGACACCGATCACGATGTTCCTGGTCAAGGGCGTCAAGCTGCAAGGCATCGTTACCTGGTTCGACAATTTCTCGGTGTTGCTACGCCGGGACGGGCAATCGCAGCTGATATACAAGCATGCGATCTCCACGATCATGCCCGCGAACACCATCGACGTCGACGCCATCGTCAACGCGATCGGCGAAGCGCAGCGCAAGCAACCGTTGTTGCAGGAGATTTTCCTGAACGCCGTGCGCAAGTCCGAGGACAATGTCACGATGTTCCTGGTGAACGGCGTGATGCTGCAAGGGCAGATCGCGGCGTTCGACCTGTTCTGCATGATGCTCCAGCGCGATGGGATGGCACAGCTTGTCTACAAGCATGCCGTATCCACGATCCAGCCTGCGCACCCCTTGAACCTTGCTGATGAAACAGCGGGTTCCGACGAAGATTGAGGACCGTTTTTGACTACAGGATTTGAACGCGACCGGGACGACGTCGCGCGTGGTGCCAAGGCCGTCGTCGTGTATCCCGATACCGGAGTATCCTCCCGCGACGCCGAAGCTCGGCTCGCGGAGACGGCGGGACTGGCGATGGCGATCCACGTCGAGGTCGTCGACCGGGTCGCGGTCAAGGTCCGCGCGCTGCAGCCCTCCACGCTGATCGGCAAGGGGCAACTCGAAGCGCTGGCCGCGACCGTTCAGATGGCGGAAGCGGAGCTCGTCGTGTTCGACGCGAGCCTGACCCCCGTACAACAACGCAATCTCGAAAAAGCGTTGTCGGCCAAGGTGATCGACCGGACCGGTTTGATCCTCGAAATTTTCGGCGAGCGCGCGGCGACCGCCGAGGGCCGGTTGCAGGTCGAACTCGCGCATCTCGATTATCAGGCGGGGCGGCTCGTACGGAGCTGGACTCACTTGGAACGCCAGCGCGGCGGCTTCGGCTTCCTTGGTGGTCCGGGTGAGACGCAGATTGAGGCGGATCGCCGCTTGATTCGCGATCGCATGGCGCGGCTCAAGAAGGAACTCGAGCAAGTCTCGCGGACGCGTGGGCTTCACCGCGATCGGCGGCAGCGGGCGCCGTGGCCGGTGATTGCGCTGGTCGGCTATACCAACGCCGGCAAGTCGACGCTGTTCAACCGGATGACGGGCGCGGATGTCATGGCCGAGGATCTGTTGTTCGCAACACTCGACCCGACGCTGCGTCAGATCGCGCTGCCCGGGATCGACAAGGCGATCCTGTCGGACACGGTCGGGTTCGTTTCGGAATTGCCGACCCAACTCGTCGCGGCGTTCAAGGCGACGCTCGAGGAAGTGGTTTCGGCCGACCTGCTCATTCACGTCCGCGATATCGCGCACCCGGACAGCATTGCGCAGAAGGACGACGTCGAGGCGGTGTTGCGCGACATCGGTGTCGAGGCGTCGGTCCCGCGGATCGAGGCATGGAACAAGCTTGACCTGCTCGACGAGGACGAACGGACCGAGATGCTCGGCGAAGCTGCGCGGCGCACCGACGTCGTCGCCTTGTCCGCGCTGACTGGGGACGGGGTCGCAGGTCTGCTCGATACCGTCGCGGCACTGCTGACCGTCAGCCACCGCCGTTATGTCATCACGTTGGACGCTGCGGACGGCGCGGCGGCGGCCTGGCTCCATGCGCATGGGGAGGTGTTCGAACAGACGATCGACGGCGATACCGCGATCTATGAAGTGCGGATGGCCGAGCGGGATTACGAACGGTTCTGCCAGCGCGGCGAATGATGAACCTTTCCGCCCGCGCCGATGAACGAGTAGCTTAACGCTGCTCGTTCGAAACCTTCGCACGCTGCCACAGGACTTCCATCGCCGCCAAGTCGAGACTTTCGAAGGCCGGACCAGCATCGGCCTCCATCGCTTTGAAACGGCGTTCGAATTTATCGTTCGCGCGACGCAGCGCCGCTTCCGGCTCGATCCCGAGCTTGCGCGCCCAATTGACCACCGAGAACAAAAGGTCGCCGATTTCCTCCTCTTGGTGATCGACGCTCGTGGCCGTCTCCACTTCGTCGATTTCTTCGAAAACCTTGGCGCGCGCGCCCTCCGGATCGGGCCAGTCGAAGCCGGTCCGGGCAGCGCGTTTCTGTAATTTTCCGGCCCGCAGCAACGCGGGCAAACCGACCGCAACGCCGTCCAGCGCGCCGCCCGCGCCCTTGTCCGCGCGTTCGTTCGCCTTGATCTGCTCCCATGGAGGGTGGCCGCCCTCGGCTCCGTCGCCGAAGATATGCGGGTGGCGGCGTTCCATCTTGTCGCTGATCGCGGCGACGACATCGGGCAGAGCGAAATGGCCCGCCTCTTCGGCGATCCGCGCGTGGAACACGACCTGGAGCAACAGGTCGCCGAGCTCGTCCTTCAGGTCAGGCATGTCGTTCCGCGCGATCGCGTCGGCGACTTCATACGCTTCTTCGATCGTGTAGGGCGCGATCGTCGCGAAGTCCTGCGCGACGTCCCAACTGCAGCCCGTCTCGGGATCGCGCAGCCGCACCATGATCTCCACGAGCCGTTCGATCATCATGCCCATCCTTCTCGGTCGCGGTCAGCCGCGACGGTTCGTGAAGGTGCGTGCGTATGACGGCGGGCGGCGCGTTTCAATCGCCTACCCGCACATGGCCCCCTGGCCGACGGCGGCGGAAGCGCCGTCGGCCGGGGGAGGGCGCGGTTACCAGCGGAACGCAATCGTTCCCTGCACCGTGCGGCGGTTGCCGTACCAGCACCAGGCATAATCGAGATAGCAGGTCGTGACGTATTTCTTGTCGAACAGGTTCTGCGCATTGACCGCGAGCGAAAGCCCCTCCAGGCGCGGCGCGAGCTTGCCGAGATCGTAGCGGATCAGCGCGTCGACCAGGGTGAACCCTGGGGTGCTCTGCCGCGGACCAGCGACGCCGTCCGCCGAAAAGAGCGTGCCGGCGTAGATGCTGTCGACATGACGGACCGCGCCGCCGATCGCGAACCCTTGCAACGCACCCTCTGTCGGTGCCCATTCGAGATTGGCGGAAACGCCGCCCCGCCCGACCCCAAGAATGCCGTTCCCGATGTTGGCCGGGTTGGCGTCGGCAATCGTCCGGACTTTCTGGCGGCTATAGGCGAGCCTCGCGTTGAAGCCGAACGGCAGCGGTGCGATCGCCTCGACCTCGACACCGCTCGAACGGACTTTGCCGCTTTGGGTCGAGACGTTGGAAAGCGGCGCGGTCGTGATGAGATTGGTCTGGTCGATCTGGAACCACGCACCGGTCAGCAGGATCTGGGTGCCGGGCACGGTATATTTCGCGCCTGCCTCGATCTGCTTGCCCTCACTCGGCTTGGCAACGACAAGCGGACCGCCAACGGTCGTGCGGATCGTGCCGTTGGGTTCGAACGACGTCGAATAGCTGACGTACGGCGCGAGCCCGAACGGCAGCGTGTACAGCGCACCGGCGCGATACGTGAACTTCTGCGAATCCTCCGACGCAGTGCCGGGTGCGGCGCGCACCGCCGCCCAATCCTGGCGGCCGCTCAAAAGGACGCGCAACGCTCCGTACGAGATCTGATCCTGTGCATAGACGCCAGCCTGGTTCGACCGCGGCTTGTTGTCAGCGACACCGAAATTGTTCGGCACTTGCTCGGGCGTCTGCGGTACGACCATCGTGCCATAGACGGGCGCATAGCCGTTGAGCGGGGTCGCCGAACCGAAGGCGTTGACCGACCGTGCGTTGCCGGTCTGGTAATCCACCCCGAACAACACCTCATGCGAGAGATCGCCCGTCGCGAAACGCCCGCGCAGCTGATTGTCGAACACCCAGGAACCGGCACGCTCGCGGGTGGAATAGGAATAGCGATCATAGATTTGCAAACTGGCGTTGTTCGCCGCGGCGAGCGTTCCGCCGGCGTAGACGATCCCCAGCTTCGACGTGGCATGCTGGTAGCGGCCTGACGCTTTGAGGCTCCAGTCCGGATTGAGATCGTGCGTCAGGATATAGGTCCCTGCGATCTGTTCGCGCTCGAAGAAGTTGCCGGGTTCGCCGAAATCGCGGCTGGTCGGGATCTGGCCATTGGGATTGGACAGATAGGTGCCCGAGGCCGGGAAGACGCCGTACGACCCGTTTTGCGGATCCCGCGAATAGGCGCCGAGCAGCGTCAGCTTGGTCGCATGGTCGAGATTGATCGTCACTGCGCCGGACACGGTCTGACGTTCGCGCGCGCTAAAGGTCTGCTGGGTGTGTGCGCCGTTGACGCTGCCGTTGAGGCGCCACAGCACCGATTCGCCGAGCTTTCCCCCGATGTCGCCATCGACGCGGTAGAGATCATAGGTGCCGTAGGTGCCCGAGACTGCGCCATAAAGCGCCTTGTCGACCGGCAACTTGCTCGACAGCGCAACGAGCCCGCCGGGGCCGGACTGGCCGTACAATACGGAGGCGGGGCCCTTGACCACTTCGATCCGGTCGAGCCGCGACACATCGATCTGGGGGCTCAAGTAGCTGGCCCCGCCGATCAGCTTCAATCCATCGAGGAACTGCGGTGCATCAAAGCCACGCAGCTTGAACTGGTCGTAGACTTCCGCGCTCGAGCCGCGCTGTTCGGTAGTGACCCCGGCAACGAACCGCAGCGACTGGTTGAGGTTGGAAAGCCCGAGATTGGCGATATCCGATGCGCTGATCACGCTGATCGACTGAGGGGTTTCCGCGATCGGAGCCGATCCCTTGGTTCCCGCAGCCGCCTCGTTGCGCGGACGTTCGCCCGTCACGACGATCGACGGGGCGTCCTGGTCCTCGTCGGTTTCGGCAAACGCGGGCATTGCATACGCAACCGACGTCAACATCAGGGCGGAAACGAGCGAACGGTTCATCGTGGGTCCTCAACTGCTACGCCGCGGCCTATGACTTAGATGCGAACGATTATCAATCGCATTAGCACTTCTGGTGATCTTTCCTGTTGAATGCGTTGCAGATCAGGCACGGCCACCCATGTGGGAGGCATGGAAGACGATGACCTTGTTCGCCTTGGACTTGTCGATGACGACGAGATCATTCTGGATGAAGCGGCGCTGGCACTCGCGCTGCTCGACCACCCCGAAACCGACGATGCGCCGTATCTCGACTTGTTCCAGGCGATTACCGAGGCGCTGGAAGAAGCCGCAGCCACCGCTTCCGCCGCAGAGCCCGATTCAGAGGAGCAGGCCGAGCTGCTCGCACAGGTGATCGGCGGGGCGTTCGGTTTTCTCGGCGACCGCGACACGTATGACGATTCCGCCAACGCCGATTTGATCAGGGTGCTCGACCGCAGGCGGGGCCTGCCGGTCAGCCTGTCGATCCTTTACGTTTCTGCGGCCCGTCGGATGGGGTGGATGGCGAATGCGCTCGACGTTCCCGGGCACGTGCTGGTGCTGATCGGCGACGAAGCGGCACCGATCATGATCGATCCGTTTCGCGGGGGCGAACGGGTCAGCCAAGAGCAACTCGTCACGCTTCTCAAGGCCATGCACCCGGGCGAGGGGCCTGCCGTCCGGCATGTCGCCGCAATGCCCAACCGGGCGGTTCTGGTGCGGCTGTTGCTCAATCAGGCAAAGCGCGCGGAGGCGGCGGGGCAGGGGCGGCGCGCGCTGACGCTGTTCGAACGCATGACCGTCATGGCGCCGGCCTACCCGCATGCGTGGTGGGAGCTAGCGCGGCTGCAACTGGTGGACGGCGACATCCCGGCCGCCCGCAAGAGCTTGAGCGCGATGCTGGAGATAACCCGCGAACCCGATTTGCGCGCGCGGATCAGCGAAACGCTCGGGTCCTTGCCCGCAGCGTAAGGCGCGCGCCGGATCATCCTGGATGATCCGGCGCGCGCGCTTATCGGATTATGCGATCAGGCCGCGTAGCTGACCTTGGTCACGCGGCGGCGCATCGTCGCACCCACCAGGCCGAAGCCCATCAGCATCATCCCCCACGTCGTGGGCTCGGGCACGGACGAGGCGAACTGGCTGTAGATCTGCGCGGTCGAGGTCGTCTTGTAGGTCAGCGCGTCGGTGCTGAGGTTCCACCCCATCGCGTCGTATGCGGCGAGATCGAGCCCGGTGACATAGCCGGTCTGCTCATAGCAGAACGTCGGATCCATGATCCCGTTGCCGATCGCGCAACCGGGTGCATCCTTCCAGTGCGACGCCTGCTGGCCGTCACCGTTGTAACGGCCGGTCGAGAAGCGGTTGCCGAACAGCGCGGTCTTCCCGCCGTCGATCGAGAAATACTTGTCCCCGCCGACCGAGAGATCCAGCACCGGCGCCGTGCCGAGCACGACATTCGTCGGATCCTTGCTGTAGCGGAACATGTCGAGCGCGCTGTAGATCGACGTGTCGTTCAGGCTATAGCCCAAGGTGCCCGATCCGGGACCCTTGCCAATGCCATAGACGTCCAGCAGGTCGACGCCCGACACGAACCCCAGCGCATGGCCGATCTCATGGATTGCGACACCGATGAAGTCGAACGTATCGTCGCTGATCCCGTCGGTCGGATCGAAGTCGAACGCGAAGTTGCTGCTGAACGTCACGTTGCCGTCACGGACGCCGGGCTGCTGGCCGGTCGATCCGCCGATTGCCTTGACCAGCGAAGAGTTGAGATACAGCGTCTGGCTGCTGGTGGTGGCGCCGGGATTGAACGCGAGCTTGCTGAGGTCGTCGTTGATTTCGGCAGGTGCGGTCGCGGTGGCCGCGGTCGTGGTCGTGCCGTTCGTGATGAAGCTTGCGCCACCGTCGGTCAGACGCGGCAGGACGATCCCCTGATCGATGGTCGATCCGCTCTTGGTCAGATTGAGCTGTCGCTCCCAGCTCGCGGTCGCGAAATCGACGCGATTGCTGCCCGTCGAACCGATGATGCCGGGATCGAGCGGCGAAAATTTCACGCCCAGGTCGATCACCGCGCTGTTGGTGAACATCGAGCTCCAATAGGCGGCAGCGATCTTGAAACCACGTTCGGCTTGCGAACCCTTAACGCCACCGAGGTCGATCAGATTGATCGTCGTGGCCATCACCGGCGCTGCCGTCAGCGCGATGATCGCCGCACCGCAGGCCATGAAACTCTTGATACGCATAGGTCCCCCTCGATTACCCGGTCACGCGACTTTTCGACTCAAGTCCTGGTTAACGCCCCGTTAACTAAAGGAATGTTGGTCGATCGCCGGACTGTCAACCCGACCAAACCGTTAAAGCGCGATGCTGTTGTACGCGGGCAACACATTGGGCATACGGGATTCGAACCGGGCACACCTGCTCGAAAAATGGGTTTGCCGATCTCTCATGCCCGCGACGGGAAAGACCATTCTGCCGGAATTGATGGCGCGTTTGAAAGGGGCGCTAGCCTCTAAGGACCGTGCCGAAACACGGCGCGTCGTCGCGGAAATGCTCGATCACCGCGCGCCGCTCGGCGAGCACTGGCGGGCGATCGCGCAGCTGATGCAAACCAGCGGCGAGCTGACGCTGGCGTTGCGCGCGATCGACGCGTTCGTCGCGGCTACCGGCAACAATCCGATGGCGGTCTATTCGAAGGTCGTGCTGCTGACGCAGGCGCATCGTGTCCGCGAGGCGCACGACTTGCTCGCGCACTTACCGGCTACCGTGCCCGACGCCGCCGGCCACGCCTATGTGCTCGGGAATACCGCGATGACCCTGGGGAACGTCGACGCTGCCCGTGCGCATTTGCTCGATGCGCTGACGCACCGGCCAGGGTGGGGACCCGCGTGGCTGACACTGGCCGCGGCAACCAACCTTGCCGACGGGCCGATTGGCGACCGTCTGCTCGCGGAAGGAGCGGCGGCAGAGCGGCAGGGGGCGGGTGATTTTGCGCGCTATTGCTATGCGTTAGGCAAGCTTCATGCGGATCGGGGCGAACATGGCGCAGCGTTCGCTGCGTTCGTGCGCGGTGCAGCGCTGCTCAAGGCGGAGGTTTCCTATAACTGCCATGCCGACGCAGCCAACGCGACGGCCGCGATGGAAGGATTTGACGGCGCGCGCCTCGACCAGAAGGCCGATTCTGGTTCGATCGCCACTGGTCGTCCCATTTTCGTGACGGGCTTGCCGAGGTCAGGGACGACGCTGGTGGAACAGATCCTCGCGAGCCATAGCGCGGTGCAGGACGGCGGCGAACTCAACATGATCCAGCACGTGGCCGTCGCGGCCGGGGGCGTCTCAGGGACGGCGATCGAACAGCATCTGGCGCGCGGTGGTACGCTCAACGGCCTCGCGGAGCTCTACCTGCATCTGCTGCAGGAAAGGTTCGGGCCAAGCGGGCGCATCGTCGACAAGACGATCGATGCCAGTCGTTTCCTGGGGCTGATCGCGACGGTGTTACCCGATGCGCCATTGGTGTGGATGCGACGGGACCCGCTGGATACCGCGTGGTCATGTTTCCGGACGTTCTTCATTCACGGTGTCGGGTGGAGCTTCGAGCTCGCTGACATCGCCAATCATTTTCGCCTGGAGGACGCGTTGATGGCGTTCTGGAAACAGCGGTTGGGCGATCGGCTGCTCGTCATACCTTATGGCGAATTGGTCGAGGATCCGTCCACGTGGACGGCGCGCCTGCTGGCGCATTGCGGGCTGGCGGACGAACCGGCGGTGTACGAACCACATCTCAACCCGCGGCGTGTCGTCACCGCCAGCGCGCTACAAGTCCGTCGCCCGATCAATCGCGACGGACTTGGGGTGGCCGAGCCGTATCGCGCCTGGCTGCAACCCTTCATCGATGGCTACGCCAAGCCCTGAGGCAGGGGAGGGAGCGGGCCGTGATGTAACGGAAGCGGGTCGACAAGGCGGGGTCGGTTTCGCTAGCGAAGGGGCTACCCGGGAAGGATCCTTCATGCTCCGCAGCATTCTATTAGCTACTGTTAGTGCGACGCTTTTAGCCGGGCCAGCAATGGCCGACAATCCTTTCGCGGCACGCAGCACGTTGCCGTACGAAGCTCCGCCGTTCGACCGGATCACCGACGCCGACTACCAGCCGGCGATTGAGCAGGGGATGGCGGAAAGCCTCGCCGAAGTCCGCAAGATCGCGGACAATCGCGCCAAGCCGACCTTCGAGAACACGATCGTCGCGATGGAACGCCAGGGGCAAATGCTCGCACGCGCGCAAGCCGCCTTCGGACAGGTGGCGCAAGCCAACACAAACCCGGCGCTTCAGGCTGCGCAATCGGCTCTGGCGCCCAAGCTGGCCGCCTATACCGACACGATCTACCTCGATCCCAAGCTGTTCGCGCGGGTCAAGACGCTGTTCGACACCAAGACTTCGCTAAACCTCAACCCCGAGCAAGCGATCCTGCTCGACGAATATTACAAGACGTTCGTTCGCGCCGGCGCGCAGCTGTCGCCTGCGGACCAGACCAGCTTGCGCGCGCTGAACACGCAGATTTCGACCGTCGGCATCGCGTTCCGCCAGAAATTGCTCGCCGCAACCAAGGCTGGCGCGATGGTTGTGGACGACCCCGCCAAGCTTGCCGGCATGACACCGGGCGCAATCCAGTCCGCCGCGCGCGACGCGACCGACCGCGGGATGCCCGGGAAATACATCCTGCCGCTCCAGAACACGACCGCGCAGCCCGCGCTCGAGGCACTGTCGGACCGCGCGACGCGGGAAACGCTGTTCACCAAGAGCTGGACGCGCGCGGAGCAGGGGGATGCAAACGACACGCGCGCATCGATTCTTCGACTGATCGACCTGCGCACGCGCAAGGCCAATCTGCTGGGCTACAAGACCTGGGCGGATTATTCGCTTGCCGAACAGATGGCCAAGTCCGCGGACGTGGCGCGAGACTTTCTCAACGCGCTCGATGCCCCGACGGCAGCTGCGCAGGGCCGCGAAGCCGGCGAGCTCCAGAAGGCGATCGACGCGGAGCAGGGGGGCTTCAAGCTCGCGCCGTGGGATTGGGCGCGTTATGCCGAAAAGGTCCGCAAGGCGAAATACGATCTCGACCTCAACGATACCAAACCCTATCTCGAAATCTGGAACGTGCTGGAAAACGGTATTTTCTTTGCCGCGCACGAACTCTACGGCCTGAGCTTCAAACGCCGGACCGACATCCCGACCTACCACCCGGACATCCGCGTCTATGAAGTGTTCGAGGCAAGCGGCAAGCCGCTCGGCCTGACCTATTTCGATTACTGGAAACGCGACAACAAGTCGGGTGGCGCGTGGATGAACAGCTTCGTCCGCCAGGCCAAGATCTTCGGGACCAAACCCGTCATCTCGAACACCGCCAATTTCACCAAGCCCGCCGCCGGGCAACCCGGGCTGGTCACCTTTGGCGAAGTACGAACGATGTTTCATGAGTTCGGCCACGGCCTGCATGGCTTGTTCGCCGACCAGACCTATCCGACGCTGTCGGGCACCGCGGTCGCGCGCGACTTCGTCGAGTTTCCGTCCCAGTTCAACGAACATTGGGCGCTGGAACCGCGCGTCCTCGCGCATTATGCGCGGCACTATCAGACCGGGGCCGCGATGCCGCAGGCATTGATCGACAAGATCAAGCGCTCCGAGACGTTCAACCAGGGGTATAGTTTCGGCGAGACGCTGACGGCGGCACAACTCGACATGGCGTGGCATTCGGTTCCGGCAAACGGCGTTCCGCGAGACGTCGATGCGTTCGAAACCAAGGCGTTAGGCGAAACCGGCCTCAAGGTCGGGCTCGTACCGCCGCGGTATCGGACAAGCTACTTCGCGCATATCTGGGGCTCGGGGTATGCAGCGGGCTATTACGCCTATCTGTGGACCGACATGATCCAGCAGAACGTCTATGACTGGTTCCAGCAGCATGGCGGGATGACCCGGGCGAACGGTCAGCGGTTCCGCGACCTGGTGCTGTCTCGCGGGCACACGCAGGACTATGGCGTCATGTTCCGCACCATGACGGGTCACGACCCGGAAGTGGCGCCGCTGTTGCGCAAACATGGTCTGGAGAGTGCAAAGCCCTGATGGAATACGGGAGGACCGGTTCAAACCGGCCTCCCCGTCAATATATCAAAGTCCGATAATACACATTATGTTAAATTAGGTGACGTTTGAGCGTGGCGTCACGTCACTCCGGTGCCTCTTTGCCAAACCATCACGACCAGAAAGAAAACTGCGAAGATCGCAACCCAGACCAACGCCATTTTGATCGTCGTGCTCAGCGGCAAACGTCGGGCTGCAAGCGCACTGATCGGCAGGATCAGCAACAGCGCGGTAAAAAACACGCTCACGCCGACAACTCCAGCCCATCGAACCCCGGTTCCACACCGTCCGGCAATGTGCGGACCAGCTCGGCATAGTCCATCGTCTGGTCCATATGCGTCAGCGCTGTGCGTTTGGGGCGTAACTCTTCGATCCACGTCAATACAGTCGGCAAGTCGGGATGCGACGGATGCGGTCGACGCCGCAACGCGTCCACCACCCAGATGTCGAGCCCCGCGTACAACCTGCGCATCGCATCCGTCATGCCACTCAGATCGGTCGCATACCCAATGGCGCCTCCATCGGCCTCGAACCGCAATCCGGCGGACTGAATTCCCCCATGCGGCTGGTCGACGACCCCGACGCTAATGTCGCCGATCGTCACGGTATCCCCCAGCGGCTCTATCGAAACGACCTTAGGATAACCGCCCTTACCGCTGAAAATATACGAAAATCGATCCGTCAGGCGGGTGACTAGCGACGGTCTTGCCAACCCCCGCACCGGATGCCCGAGCGCGTGGTAAACCTGCCGGAGATCGTCGATCCCATGCGTGTGATCGGCATGATCATGCGTCCAGATCACCGCGTCCAGGGTCGAGACGTCCGCCGCCAGAAGCTGTTCGCGCATGTCCGGTCCGGTGTCGACCAGGATCCTGGTCTTCTCGGTCTCGATCAGCACCGAGGCCCGCGTACGCCGGTTGCGTGGCTCCTTTGGATCGCACGCGCCCCAATCGTTACCGATCCGTGGCACGCCGGATGACGTTCCCGAACCGAGAATGCGGATCTTCACGCGATCGTCTTGGCGAACAAGGCGTGAAAATTGTCCCGCGTCGCGGCGGCCAGCGTCTCGATCGATTCCCCGCGCAGGTCGGCTAAAAACGCGGCAGTGTCGGCGACGAAAGCGGGCTCGCCGGTCTTTCCGCGATGCGGGACCGGGGCAAGAAACGGCGCGTCGGTCTCGATCAACAGACGATCGAGCGGAAGCCGCGCGGCCGTTTTCTGAAGGTCCTTCGCATTCTTGAACGTCACAATCCCCGAAATCGAGATATAGAAACCGAGTTCCAGCGCGATGTCCGCGAATGCTCCGCTCGCAGTGAAACAGTGGATGACCCCCGGGAAGGCCCCCTGCTCCATCTCTTCGCGAAGGATCTGCGCAGTGTCCGCCTCCGCGTCCCGCGTGTGCACCACGATCGGCAACTGGGTTGCACGACACGCTGCGAGATGCACGCGAAAGCTCGCTTGCTGCCGTGCCTGATCGCTATGGTCGTAGAAATAGTCGAGCCCGCTCTCCCCGATCCCGACGACCCGAGGATGCGCGGCTCGTTCGATCAGGCGCGCAGTCCCGACGTCGGGATGCTGGTCGGCTTCGTTGGGGTGAATGCCAACGGTGGCCCACACGTCGGGCTCGCGCTCCGCGGTCCCTACCACCGCATCCCATTCGCTCTCCCGGGTCGCGATGTTGAGCATCGCTTCCACCCCGCGCGCGCGCGCGCGCGCCAGCACCTCCGCCTGCTGTTCGCCGAGGCCCTTATAGTTGAGGTGGCAATGGCTGTCGGCGAACATTTACGTCTCCGTCGGGGCTTCGAGCCGGGGAAACACGCCGCTCGGTGCCGGAAGAACCGTCCCAGAAGCCAAAGGATGCGCCAGTGCTTCGAACCGGCGCGCATCCGCCGATTGCGCGAGAAGATCCAGCAGCTTGTCCGCGCCGCCCGGGATCGCCCAGCGCGCCAGAATCGCGATCCGCCGGATCGCGTCCGCAGCATGGTACAGGATCGTGTCGGCGCGGGCTGGATCGGTCTTGCGGACGCTCCACGGCGCCTGATCCGCGAAATACTGGTTCGCATCGCGCGCCGCGGACCAGACGGCCTCCAGCGCATTATGCAGCGACAGGTCCTTCATCGCCTCATGCAAACCGCGCTCGGCTGCCGCGACGCTGTCCGCGAGCGCCGCCTCCGCATCGGTGACCGCACCCGCCTCCGGCACGATTCCACCGCACGCCTTGGCGATGATCGACAGACACCGTTGCGCCAGATTGCCGAGGTTGTTGGCGAGGTCCGCGTTGCAGCGCGTGACGATCGCCTCTTCCGAATAGCTGCCGTCCTGCCCGAAGCTGACCTCGCGCAGCAGGAAGTAGCGCAGCGCATCCACCCCAAAATGCTCGACCAATGCCATCGGGTCGGTGACGTTGCCGAGCGACTTGGACATCTTCTCGCCGCGGCTGAGCAGGAACCCGTGCCCGAACACGCCACGCGGCAGCGGAATGTTCGCACTCATCAGGAACGCCGGCCAGTAAACGGCATGAAAACGCACGATATCCTTGCCGATGATATGGATATTCGCCGGCCAGAACGTCTCATACAGCTCCACGTCGTCCGGATAGCCCACGCCCGTCAGATAATTGGTCAACGCATCGACCCAGACGTACATCACATGGCCGGGACTTCCCGGAACCGGAACACCCCAGTCGAAGCTCGTGCGCGATACGGACAGGTCCGACAAACCCCCTTCGACGAACCGCAGGATTTCGTTGCGCCGGGCTTCTGGGCGGATGAACTCGGGATTGGCTTCGAAGAAATCGAGCAAAGGTTGCTGATATTTGGACAGTCGGAAGAACCACGTCTCTTCGGCCGTCCACTCGACCGGGGTTCCTTGCGGCGAAAGCTTGGCGCCGCCCTCCCCCTCGACCAGTTCCTTCTCGTCATAGAACGCCTCGTCGCGGACCGAATACCAGCCTTCGTAGCGATCGAGATAGAGATCGCCCGCCGCTTCCATCGCCCGCCAGATCGCCTGGCTCGCGCGGTAATGATCCTCGTCGCTGGTCCGGATGAAACGATCGTACGAGATATCGAGACTGTCGGCCATCTGCTTGAAATAGCCGCTCATTTCATCGGCCAGCGCACGTGGGGTGAGGTCGCGCTTGCGCGCTTCCTGCACCATCTTGAGGCCATGCTCGTCGGTGCCGGTCTGAAACCGCACCTCGCGCCCCAGCTGGCGCTGATAGCGCGCGATCGCATCGGTCGCGATCGCTTCATAGGCATGCCCGATATGCGGGCGGCCATTGGGGTAGCTGATTGCGGTGGTAATATAAAACGGGTCTGCCATCGGCGCCTCCTACTGCAAGCCGATCGCGAAATGAAGGCCTCAGGCAGCGAGCCGAGCGACGATCCCCGCCATTTCATACACAGTCGCCTGCGAATCGAGCGTGAGCGCGCGTGCCGTGGCGGACAGCGCGCGTGCCGCGTCATAGCTTTCGAGCGCGGTCCGCAGGCGCTCGCCCCGTCGCGCCGGTGCTTCCGCCGCAATGAAGGCCGGCACACGATCGAGGAACGCCTCATAGCGTGGCTGTGCAGCCTTGAGCGCGAGCGCTTTAGCGAGCTTCCCCCGGCGTGCGTTGGTCGGGTCGCCGTCCTGCGCAATCGCGGAAAGCGCTTGATCGAGCGCGGCAAGGTCCAGTCCCGCAAACCCCATCGCACGCCCCGGCGATCCTTGCGCGCCACGGATCAGCGCGGCGATCTCGGCGTCGTCGGCACGCGGCAGCGCCTCGCGCAGGACCGTCGCCATCGCAGCGTCGTTCAGCGGGTCGAACCGCAACGTCCGGCACCGCGACCGGATCGTCGGCAGCAAGCGTCCGGGGGCATGGCTCACAAGCAGGAAAATCGTTCCCTGTGGCGGCTCCTCGAGGTTCTTGAGCAAGGCGTTGGACGCGCCGGGCCGCTCCAGATCGTCGACCGCGTCGATCACGACCACCCGGCGATCGGACATCGACGGGCGTGTCGCGAACATCGGCCCCAGCGCCCGGACCTGCGCGATCGGGATACTGCGCGCCAGATCGAGCCCGGTCTTGTCGCCTTCCTTGGGCTGGCGAGTCAGTTCCCGATAATCCGGGTGCGACCCGGCAGCGATCAGCGACCGCGTTCGGTCGGTCTCGGGAACGTCGAACCCGGGCGGCAAGTCCGCGCCGGCGCCCTCCGCCAGCAAGCGCAACGCCGCGGCGCGGGCAAAGCTTGCCTTGCCTATGCCCTCGGGCCCCGCGAATAACCAGGCATGATGCAGCGCCCCGCTCCGCATCGCGGCCGCGAAGGCACCGTGCGCAGCGTCATTGCCGATGGGCATCGTCACGGGAGGTAATCCGCGAGCTGCGCCAGGATCGCATCCGAGACCGCATGAACGTCGGCCGATGCGTCGATGATGCGAAACCGATCCGATTCGCTCGTGGCAAAGCGTCGGAACGCGCGTGCGACGTCGGTATGGAACGCCTCCCCCCGCGCCGCGAACCGGTCGGCCGCTGCGCCATCCCGCGCTTCGGCCCGCGCGCGGCCTGCGTCCGGCGTGAGTTCGAGGACGAAGGTGCGATCGGGAAGCAGCCCGCGCGACCCAAAACCGTGCAGCGCAAGGATCGCGGCATCGTCGATCCCGCCCGCCAGTCCCTGATACGCACGACTGCTGTCGAGAAACCGGTCACAAATCACCCAGCGCCCCGCGCCGATCGCCGGACGGATCGTCTTCTCGACATGGTCGGCACGTGCCGCGGCAAACAGCAACGCCTCGCTATGCGCGCTCCACCGCGTCACCGCGCCTTCCATCAGCAGGGTGCGAATCGCCTCCGCCCCCTCGCTGCCGCCGGGTTCGCGGGTGACGAGCGCGTCGATCCCACGGTCGGCAAGCGCGGCGGCGAGCAAGCGGGCCTGCGTCGACTTGCCCGCCCCCTCCCCGCCCTCGAGCGACAGGAACCGTCCGGTTACCGACACGCAATCATCCCCCGAAGAAGCTCATCAACCCCGCCCACGCGCGACCGAAGAACCCGGCCTCGGCGACGTCGGTCGCGGCGACCAGCGGCAGGCGTTGCTGTGGCATGTCGGGCGTGGAGACGATCAGGTCGGCAATATGCTGGCCCGCCTTGATCGGTGCCTTGATCGGGCCATCATAGACGACCTTGAGCTTCATGTCCGCCGCGACGCCCGCAGGCAGAGTTGCGGTCAAGTCGGTCGGCGCGACCAGACCGACGGTCCGGGCGCTGCCGAGCTGGACTTCGGCGGTCTCGATCTGCTTCCCCTTCGCGGCGATCGGCTTGGCCTGCCACGCGCGGAAGCCCCAGTTGATGAACTTGACCGACTCATCCGCGCGCTGCCCCGAACTGCCGAGCCCGGCCATCACCATCACAAGGCGGCGACCGTTCTGCTGCGCCGATCCGGTGAAGCCATAACCCGCTTCCTCGGTATGCCCGGTCTTGAGACCGTCGGCACCCTGCACGCGGCCGAGCAACGGATCACGATTGGCCTGCGCGATCGGATTGGCACCGCCTAGCGTCTTGCCCCAGGTGAAGTTCGGCAACGAATAGAACCGCTTGTACAGCGTCGGATGGTCCAGGATCGTCGCCGACGCGAGCTTCGCAAGGTCGCGCGCGGTCACATAGGTCACACCGCCATCGGGCCAGCCGTTCGACGTTCCGAAATGGCTGTTGGTCAGCCCAAGCTTCGCCGCCGAGCTGTTCATCCGTTCGGTGAAGGTTTCCTCCGTCCCGGAGATGCCCTCGGCGAGCACGACGCAGGCGTCGTTGCCGGACAGGGTGACGATGCCCTTGAGCAAATTCTCGACGCTGACGTCCTCGTTCGCCGAGAGGAACATCGTCGACCCCTGGCTATGCCACTTGCGCCACGTCTCGGGCTGGACATGGAAGGTCTGGTTGAGCTTGAGCTCGCCCGACTTGATCATGTCGAACGCGACATAGACCGTCATCATCTTCGCCATCGACGCCGGCGGCATGCGGCGGTCCGCATCCTTGGAATAGAGCACCGCGCCCGACGACAGGTCCTGCAGATAGGCGACCGGCGCCGGCGTCTGGAAATCGGGCTTGGCGATCGCGGGCGTCGTGACCGCAATGGCGACGATGGCGGTGGCGGCAATCCAGTTCCGGCGGGATGACATGATGTTGGCTCTCGATCTTCTAGTTTGAATGGAGAATGCGGGCGTCGCCATAGCCAGCCCGGGCGATGCCGTCACGCGCGCGTTGGGCAGATACGAAATCGGCATAGGGCCCAAGCCGGACGCGGTACAGCCCACCCCCCGTGAAAACCTTCCCACCCAATTTGCGCGCCAGCGCCGAGGCGGGCGTCGCTGAGGACAGTGCGGCAACCTGAACCGTCCACGACCCTCGGGCGGGAGACGCCCTTCCTAAGACTGCGGGCCTTGCGGGCCCTGGGGGCGTAACGGGCAAAGGCGCGATCGGGGTTGGGGTCTCAGCGATCGGCGCACCTGTCGCTTGCTCGGCGACAGCGCTCCCCGGAAGCATCCGCCGCAGCGCTGCGAGCAACACCGGCGGGGCATCCAGCCTCGGCGCAACGCTTTTACCGGCTAGAAGGCGTTCCCGCTCGGCAATGGGAGGAAGGACCCCGCGCACCCGGAATGGCGCGCGGTCGCCTACCCCCAATTGCCGGGCTGCCCCCGGGGACAGCGCGACGACCGCGCCATCGGCCGCGCCGCTGACCACCTGCGCGACGATCGTCCGCCCACTGTCGAGCGCGGTCAGTTCGACGAAGCTGCCGACGGGAAGCCTTGGATACGCAACGGCGATCATGACGTCCCGGAACGGTCCCTCCGGCGGCGGCGCCATCATCGTCGCGAAACCCACCGCGTCCGACGACACCTCCCCCGATGTCCCCTTCGGCCCGGCCGCGGCCGGGCCGGGACTTTCCTGCCCAGCCAGCGGCATCGTCGCCAGCAGGAGAAGCATCAGCCCCGCACTGCCGTACATCTTACCGCTCGACCGCATCGGCGAGGAGACCCACCGACAGCGCGTAGAAGTTGGAGCAATTGTAATCGAGGATGACCCGGTAATTGCCGGTCAACAGATAAGCGGTCTGCCCTTCCCCGTCGGGCTCGATCAGGGTGGCGAGAACCGTATCCCCCGGCCAGCTGCGCGTCTGCGGCACCAGCCCCAGCGCACGCCACTCGGCCATCGTCTTCCAGCCGCTATGCCGCTGAAAGACCCGCGGACACCGCGGCGAAACCAGCCGGTTGGCGATCTGCCCGCGATCGAAGCTCCCCGGCACCGAAACCGCGATTCCCCACGGCTGCCCCGACCGCCAGCCCGCATTCGAGAAATAGTTGCCGATCGACGCGAGCGTGTCCGCGCTACTGCTCCAGATATCGGCGCGCCCGTCGCCATCCCCGTCGCGCGCCAGGCGCAGATACACCGATGGCAGGAATTGCGGCCCACCGGTTGCCCCGGCCCAGCTACCGACCAGCTGCGACCGCGGCACGCCGCGGTCCATCATCTGCAACGTCGCGATGAATTCGTCCGCGAACAGATCACGCCGTCGCCCTTCGTAGGCTAGCGTGGCGAGCGCGCGTGGCAGATCGAAGCTGCCCGTCACCCGGCCATAGCTCGTCTCATGTCCCCAGATCGCGACCATGATCGATTCGGGAACCCCCGTCTCCTGCTCGATCCGCTGGAGCCTGCTCCGCTCGCTCGCATAGGCAGACTGTCCCCGCGCGATCAGTGCGCTGCTGAGGTGCTGTGCCTTGTACGGCGCGAACGGGGGAATCGCGGATATCGATGGTCCGCCGGGCTGCTGGCGATCGAGTTCGATCACGCGCTGGTTGAGCGTCAGCGTCGGCAGGACCGCGTCGAGCGTCGCCCGCCGGACGCCCTTCGCCTCCGCCTGGCTGCGCAACGTTCCGAGATAGGTCTGGAACCCCGCATCGTCCTGCGCATAGGCAGACCCGCTGATGCCCAAGCTGAAGGAAATCGCCGCAATACTACGCGCGATCCGTCGCCTAATTCTATTGTTACCCCGCATGAGGCGACCTTGGCACAGCACGATAGCGGCATGAAGCCCCGAAACGCCCTCCGTCCCGAACTAATCGCCAGACGCTGGCAGAGCGGGGGTGAAGCGAGATGCAGAGCCGTTTGAAGCCCGGACGGGGTGGGATTCGAACCCACGGTAAGCGTAAACCTACGGCGGTTTTCAAGACCGCTGCCTTAAACCACTCGGCCACCCGTCCCCGGGAGGCCGGAATTAGCGGGGCGCGATGTGAAAAGCCAGCCTCGATCTTTGAGGCCGATCGACCCGCGGAAGCGCGAAACGAACCGTGTCGGATTTTAGCCGGTCCGCAAAAGACTGGCGATGATTTCGTCTTCGGAAACGATCTCGATGGCTTTGCCATCGCGCCTTAGCGTGTCGGCACGTTTGTGGTCGGCGTGGGCGCTGACGTAGCGACCAAAGGGCTGTTCGTTACTAATGACCAGTTTGGTTGTGGTCAGACCCACCGACGCCACGATCCGAGCCCCCGCTGCTGCAAGCCGGTTCGCAAGCATTCCGTCCCGCGCCGCGCCGAGGATTGCGATGCGCTCCCCTTTCAGCGGTCCAACGGCCGCGGACTTTGGGCTTTGGCGACCACGTGTATGGGCCGGTAACAACCATCCGGCGAGACCAATCCCCGTATGCTCGATCGCGCGGACGATGACATAGCCCGCGGCACGGGCGTCGCTGAGCGCATCGTGATGTTTATGCCGCACCCCGAGGAACTTGGTCAGCACATTCAGCCGGTGGCTTGGCAGGTCAGGCCACGCCCGTTTCGCCACACGTACGCTGTCCAACCACGTCGTCTCGATCGGCGTCCGGTCATGAACGCGACATGCCGCCGCCAGAGCGCCCTTGTCGAAAAAGGAATGGGCGACGGTGATCCGTCCCGAGAGATGCGCAGCAATCGTAGCGTGGACCGTGGCAAACGTCGGCGCTCCGGCGACATGATCACACGTAAGTCCATGAATTCGGGTGTTGAACGACGAAAACCGGTCGAGCGGGTCGATCAGCGATTCATATTCGAAAACCTCCCGTCCATCTTTGAAGCCAACGATGCCAATCTGACAGATACTGCTAACGCTTGAACATGCGGTCTCGACGTCGATGACGACGAATTCAGCGATGTCATCGCTAGAGGACTCCGCTGAAACAACGGGACACTGGGGAATCACTGAACGCATTCCATGGAACATACCGTGTCCGCTCGCAAAACGCATCCTCTTGGTACGATCTCGCGCCACCCCATATCGGCATCAGGGGGAAATTTTCGACAGGTGACGAGATGGCAAATGGATGGGCGCCCGATGGCGCGGTACAGGATCAGATCGACGATACGATCAAGGACGCGGTAAACAGCGCGCGTGCGCGGATGCCGAGCGGAGACAGCGCGCAGGATTGCGACGAGTGCGGCGTCCAGATTCCCGAGGGACGACGCCGGGCGCTTCCTGGTGTGCGTACTTGCGTTGCCTGCCAAAGCGAGCGCGACAAGAAACCCGTTCTCTCAAGTATGAACCGGCGCGGGAGTAAGGACAGTCAGCTCCGGTAGTGGCCAATGCCACCTCAAGATTCTTGGACATCTGACCGTAAAGACAGAAAACCCTCCCCGCGAAGGCGCGGAGAGGGATAATCCGTGTCATTCTGTCGCCGCGATTTTTCCAAGCGGCACCGGCAGAAGACCTTACTTCTTGCCGAACGAAGACATCGCACCGAAGCGCTTGTTGAAGCGGGCGACCTGGCCGCCAGCGTCGAGCATCGTGCCGCGCCCACCGGTCCAGGCCGGATGCGCGAGCGGATCGATGTCGAGCGTCATAAGATCGCCTTCCTTGCCCCACGTGGTGCGGGTCTGGAACTGCGTGCCGTCGGTCATCTGCACCGTGATGGTGTGATAATCGGGATGGATGTTCTTCTTCACGACGTAATTCTCCGAAAAGCCGCTGGTTTCCGACCAGCAGCGAAGGCGCGGCCCTTATCAGAGCCCCACCCGATGTGCAACCAACGCGTCCCGTCAACCCTTGGGCGGATCCGCGATCATCGCCGTAAAGTTGGCTTCCGCTGCCAATTGCCCGTCGATCGTCGCGCGCCCGGCGAACTTGCACACGCTCGAGCGCTTCTGGACGAACTCGACCTCGAGCTTGAGCAGCACCCCCGGTTCCACTGGCTTCCGGAACTTCGCCCCGTCGATCGCCATGAAATAGACGAGCTTGCCCGACCCGGCGAGCCCCAGCGATTCCACCGCGAGGATCCCAGCGGCTTGCGCCATCGCCTCGACGATCAGCACGCCCGGCATGATCGGACGTCCCGGGAAATGTCCCTGGAAGAACTGCTCGTTCATCGTCACCGCCTTGATCGCCGTGATCGACCGGTCGAGGATGAGATCCTCGACCCGGTCGACCAGCAGCATCGGGTAACGATGCGGCAGCGCCGCCATGACCCGCCCGATATCGAGCGGGCCCATCGCGCCGCGGCCTTGTTCTACACCGTCAGCCATCAGACCCTCAGCGACCCTGCGGTGCCTTGGTGCCTGCAGCCGGAGCAGCCGGTGCTGCGGCGGCACCAGGCGCACCAGCGGCGCGCTGACGCTGCATTGCCGACATATAGGCAAGCTGCTGATACTGCTGCAGCAGCTGCTGGGTCTGCTGGCTCGGCTGCCAGCCGGCCGGCGGCGTGAACGGAACCGTCGGGTTCGCACGATCGAGCTCGGCCTTAATGTCGTCGGTCACGTCGACGGCAGGCGTGCTGAACTGAACCGTGCCGGACGACAGCAACAGGCTCAGCTTCTTCGATGCGACGACGGCCTGCATCGCAGCCGCATACTTCTGCGAAATCTGCTCGATCGCATAGGCCTGCGCCAGCGTCGCCGGGCCACGCAGCCGTGCAACGTCCGCCTGACCGGTGCGCTGCGCGGTTTCGATCTGCGTCAGCGCAGGGTTCTTCGCGGCCTGCGCCTTCTGGACCTCGTCGTCGGACAATTGCTTGTCCTTGTTCAGGTCGAGCGGTGCGTACAGCGTGTTCAGCTGCGCCTGGAGTGCCTGTGCGCGCGCCGTCGCCTGGTCGAGCTGCGCCTTGTAGGTCGTCGCGATCGAGGTGTTCGCCGCGTCGAGCGCCTTTGCGGTCAGGATGACGGTCTCAGGATCCGCAATCGCGATCCCGCTGACCTGGGCCTGTGCCGAACCGGCGATCGCAAGGCCGACGCAGCCGAGCAGAGTGGTATAGGTGGTCTTCATCAGAACTGTGTCCCTACGTTGAAAGTTACGAGCTTGTTGTCGTCGCCCTTGCTCTTGAGCAGGGCGTAAGCGAGATCGATCCGGAGCGGCCCGAACGGCGAGTTCCAGTTCACCCCGGCGCCCACCGAGACACGCGGACGCGGCGAATCGCCAAGGAAACGCTCGAGGAAGGGCGCCGAAACGACTTGCGTCGCCGCGGTGTTGACCGACGTCCCGACGCACGCCCCGCCCGCTGCGGCGGCATAGCCGACCGAACAGGTCGTCAACGCGGACGGGTTGGTGCCATCGGTCGACGGCACGGTGAACAGCGGCTGGCCATTCGCCGCAAGCGCAGGCTGCGACAGCGGCAGGACGATCGTCCGCCCGGTGACCGGATCGGTCGTCGTCTGGAAGGTCGCAGACGGCTCCGGACGCGTGATCCCGAACAGCGCACCCGCCTGCACGTAGATAGACGGGCGCAAGCCGAGTTCGCGCGCGCCGGCGCCCAACGGGATCTCGAGTTCGAGCTTGCCCAGATAATAGGCGCGGCCACCCAGCGCATCGTCGACGAACTGGTTGCGATCGGTAACGAGCGTCTGGTTGCCCGCCGCATCGGTCGTGTACGGAATGCGCTGAATGCGCGGGCCCACGCCACGAATGTCGAACCCGCGGAAATCAGGCTCGCCGAGATAGAAGCGATCGTTGATCCGGACCCGGTCGACACCCGCGCCACGACTCTTCTCGAGCGACTTGATATAGCCGCCCTCGACGTTGAGCGAGGCAATGAACCCGCTGCCGACGTTAACGAACTTGGCACCCTCGACCTTGGTGCGGATGTACTTCACGTCCCCGCCGAGCCCGGCAAAATCCTGGCTGAAGATGAACCGCTGGCCGGCGGTCGGACGGAGCCGGCTGTTGAGGCTGTCGAACAGCAACGAATAGCCGACCGACGACGTCCAGCGATTGCCGATCGCGTCGCACAGATACCGGCCTGCCTTCAGACGGTCGCACTGGCCGTTGGTGTAATAGGTCGACTGGTCGAGCCCGACCTGATCGTAGGAAAGGCCGTACCGCCCGGCGAGCTGCCAGAATTCGGTCAGCGGGATGCCGGCGCGAAGCTGGAAGCCGGTCGACACCTGCGTGTAGGTGGTGTTGCGCTGATTGTTCGTTCCGAAATTGAACGCGTTGTAATCGCGCCGGAAAATGTCCCCACCGATCGCGATGTTCTTGTTGAACAGATACGGTTCGGTGAACCCGAGTTCGATCGACTTGGAATAGGTCGAATAATTGACGCTCGCGCGCAGCTCCTGGCCCTTGCCGCGGAAGTTGCGCTGACGGATCGACGCCTGGATGATGAAGCGTTCGAGGCTCGAGAAACCCGCGGACAGCGACAATTCGCCGGTCGACTTTTCCTCGACGTTCGCGGTCAGCACGACGCGGTCGGGCGACGAGCCCTGCGTCTGCTTGATCTCGAACTTGTCCTGGAAGAAGCCGAGCGAGTTGATGCGATCCTGCGAGCGCTTGACCTGGAAGCTGCTGAACGCATCGCCCTCCGCGAGACGGATCTCGCGACGGATGATCTTGTCCTGCGTCTGCGTGTTGCCGTTGATGTCGATCCGCTCGACATACGACCGCTTGGCTTCGGCGATGTGGAAATTGATCCCCATCGTCAGCGTGTCCTTGTCACGCTGGAAGTCCGGGTTCACCTCGGTGAAGGCATAGCCGAACGCACCGGCGGCCTCGCTCAGCGAGTCGACCGCGGTCTCGACCTTCTTGGCGTTATACCAGTCGCCCTTGTTGATCCCGAGGCTGGCGGCGAGCTTCTTGTTGTCGAAGTCGCGGATGTCGCTGTCGACGGTCACGTCGCCGAACTTGTAGCGCTTCCCCTCCTCCACCACGTACGTGATGATGAAGTCCTTCTTGTCCGGCGTCAGCTCGGCGACCGCGGAGGTCACCTTGAAGTCGGCATAGCCTTCGGTCAGGTAGAACTGCCGCAGCTTCTGCTGGTCGTACGCCAGACGATCCTGATCGTAGCTGGTGTTCGAGCTGAGTAGCGTCGTGAGGCGCGCCTGCTTGGTCGCCATCTGCTCGCGCAGCTTGCTGTCGGAGAATTCCTCGTTGCCGAGGATGTTGATCTGGCGGACTTTGGACTTCGGGCCCTCGGTCACTTCGAAGATCACGTCGACGCGGTTCTGGTCGAGGTTGACCATCTTCGGTTCGACCACGGCGGCGAACCGGCCCTGGCGACGATACAGTTCGATGATGCGCGCAACGTCCTGACGGATTGCGGTACGCGTGAAGATCTGGCGCGGGGCGAGTTTCACCTCCTTGCGGATCTTGTCTTCCTTCAGGCGCTTGTTGCCCTCGAAGATGACACGGTTGATCACCGGATTTTCACGAATCCGCAACACGATGTCGCCACTCTCGGCGCCAGCGATGGAGACGTCCGCGAACAGGTCGCTCGCGTACAGGTCCTTGATCGCCTGATCGAGCGATTCATTGGTAAAAGCCTGGCCGGTACGCAACTTTGTGTAGGACAGGACCGTTTCTGGTTCGAGACGCTGCGATCCCTCGACACGGATCGACT
Source organism: Sphingomonas sp. PvP055 (assembly GCF_040546365.1). Classification (NCBI taxonomy): domain Bacteria; kingdom Pseudomonadati; phylum Pseudomonadota; class Alphaproteobacteria; order Sphingomonadales; family Sphingomonadaceae; genus Sphingomonas; species Sphingomonas sp. PvP055. The sequence continues at coordinate 2,276,805 of NZ_JBEPNS010000001.1, read as the reverse complement.
TGATCGTTCGCGTGGCGACTGGGACCGGCGCGGGCGTGGCGGCGGGTGTCGCTTGGGCTGGTCCAGTCGTGCGCGGCGCGGCGACGCGTGGCGCTTGCCTGGCGGCCGTCGGCGCGGTCTGGGCTTCGGCCGACACGCACGAGAACATCGTGCCTGCCAGCAGCACGGCGGTGGCCCGTGCCCCGAAAGTTGAAACCTTGATCGCTGTCACATCCCACCCCAAATCGGAGAAAATACTCGCGTGGCCAAAAACCGCTGGCCCGCCCTGCCTTACCTGCGTCACCCGATCAAGCCGGAGAGGGTCTTCCACAGGCCAAATGCGCCGAGATCGTTGAACGTCACCATCACCATCAACGCAAGAACCGCGGCCAATCCCCCCCGAAATGCCCACTCCTGAACCGCTGGCGCGACAGGCCTGCGTTGTACCGCCTCGATTGCATAGAAAAGCAGATGCCCGCCATCCAGCATCGGGATTGGCAACAAGTTGATGAATCCCAGATTAATCGACACACCGGCAATGAAGAAGATCAACACCGGCCAGCCGAGCGACAATTGCTCGCCGGACGTCTTGGCGATCCGCAATGGTCCCCCCAGCTCGTCGACCGAACGGCGGCCGGACAGGATCTGCCCAAGCCCTTCGACCGTAGTCCGCAGGATCGTCCCCGTCATCTCGATGCCGACCAGCGGAGCTTCGAGCAATCCGACCTTCGCCGCGACAGGCGTCGATGGCCCAATTCCGAGCAGGCCTTTCTTGAACTCGTTCCCGAACCGGTCCCGCTCGGTCGCGACACCAAGCACGGTCTGGCTTGTCTGTTGCGACCCGTTATGGAGATAGTCGATCCGCACGGGCTCGCCGGGGCGAAGCACTGCGTATTGGAATACGTCCTTGAACGTCTCGATCGACCGCCCGTTCAGCGCGGTGATGCGGTCGCCGGTCTGCAATCCTGCCTTCTGTGCAGCACTTCCCGGGCTGACCATCCCGACGATCGAAGGAGTACGATCCACCCCGTAGCTCATGGCGAAGCCCGCCAGGATCAGAATTGCGATGACGAAATTGGTGACCGGGCCCGCTGCGACAACGATCGCGCGCTGCCACACCGGGCGCGCCTGCAACGTTTGTGCGCGCTCTTCCGCGGGCAATTCGAGCCAAGCCGGATCGGGCACGCTGGCCGCGTTCATGTCGCCAGCGAACTTCACGTAGCCGCCGAGCGGCAGGGCGCTGAACTTCCAGCGTGTCCCGCGGCGATCGGTCCAGCCGAACAGTTCGTTGCCGAACCCGATCGAAAATGCGTCGATCTTCACACCGAACACGCGTCCAGCGAGGTAATGTCCCATCTCATGCAGAAAAACGAGCGGACCGATCACCAGCGCGAACGCCAGGATGGTCAGCAGGAATCCGGGCGATTGGCTCAAACGACGCTATCCTTCATCAACGCCCCGTTGCGGTATCCCACCTGCCGGCGCGCTATGCTGCGTGCTTCGGCATCGACCGCGAGAACGTCGCCCAACGTTCCCGGTGCGGCCGGATGATAGACGGACAGTGTATCGTCCACGATTGCGGCAATTTCGAGGAAGCCGATTTCACGCGCCAGAAACGCGGCGACCGCAATCTCGTTGGCGGCATTGAGGATCGCCGGACGCGCGCCGCCCATGTTCAGCGCCTCCCGCGTCAGGCGGAGCGCTGGAAAGCGTTCCGGGTCTGGCGCTTCGAAATCGAGCCGACCGATCGCGACGAGATCAAGCGGTGCCATCGGCGTCGCCATCCGGTCGGGCCAGGCCAGGCAATGCGCGATCGGCGTACGCATGTCGGGCGGCCCCATCTGCGCCAGAACCGAGCCATCGACATAATCGACCAGCGAATGGATCACCGATTGCGGGTGGATCACGATCTCGATCGAATCATGCGGCACCGGGAACAGCCGCGCGGCCTCGATCAGCTCGAGTCCCTTGTTGAAAAGCGTTGCCGAATCGACCGAAATCTTTGCTCCCATGGACCAATTGGGATGCGCGACGGCCTGTTCCGGCGTCACGCTGCGCATTTCTGCAGTCGACCAGGTGCGGAACGGCCCGCCGCTGCAGGTCAGAATGATCCGGCGCACGCGCTCCGGACGCGCCGCATCGAAGCACTGGAAGATGGCGTTGTGCTCCGAATCCGCCGGGAGCAACGTCGCGCCATATTTGGCGGCAGCGGCGAGTACGACGTCGCCGGCCGAAACGAGTGGTTCCTTGTTGGCGAGGATTACGGTCTTACCGCCTTGAATCGCAGCCATAACTGGCTCGAGACCGATGCACCCGACGATCGCGCCCATCGTGATGTCCGCGCCCATCGTCGCGGCCTCGATCACCGCGGCCCGCCCGCCAGCGCACTTGATATCAGTGCCCGCGAGCGCCGACCGAAGATCCGCAAGACATCCCTCGTCCGCAACGACGGCGCGCTTGGCCCGCGTGCGGATCGCAGCCGCAGCCAACCGTGCGACATCGCAATTGGCGGTCAGCGCAAGGACCTCAAAACGTTCCGGTTCTCGCTCAATCAGGTCGAGCGTCGAGGTGCCGATCGACCCCGTTGCGCCCAATATTGTGATCGTTTTCACCACGAATACACTTTCGGTAATACGATAAGGAGGGCCGCAATCGGCGCAACCGGGACGAGGCCGTCGAGACGGTCCAGCACGCCGCCATGTCCAGGCAGCAACGTACCGCTGTCCTTGACGCCGGCGCGGCGCTTCAGCCAGCTTTCGTACAGATCGCCACCCTGCGCGAGAACCGCCAGAAACGGCGTCGCAACGGTCAGCCGTAGCGGCAAACCGTAGCGCGCCTGCAGGATTCCGGCAAAGATCGTTGCCAAAACGACGCCCCCGGCAAGCCCGGCCCAGGTTTTGTTGGGGCTCACCTTAGGGGCCAGCTTGGGCCCGCCGATCGTGCGCCCCGCAAAATAAGCGCCGATATCACAAGCCCATACGAGCGCCAGCGCCCACACCGTGAGAAGAATACCATCCCCCTGCCCCCGGATCAGCAGCAACGCGAGAATCGGCAGGCAGACATAGACCGCCCCAAAGGCAAGCCCCTGACGCCGCGTGACAATCACTATGAAGAACGCGGCTGCAGCAATAAGCCCCAACGCAAAAAAGTCCGGACCGGCCCCCAGATGCGGGGCCATGATCGCCAACGGAACCGACACCGCATATTGCGCTAACCGCTTCATTTTCGGCGGTGTTTTGTGGAGATCTGCCCATTCGGCCATCATGAACAGGCCAAGCACGACGCACAGCAGCCAGAACGCCAGATCGCCAAGCAGTACGCTCGTCAATGCCACCGCGACCATCGCGACACCGACGATGCTGCGCAGCGCAAGGTTCGATGACATTCTCTGCGAAAGGCTAGGCTTCACAGGCCCCCGAACCGCCGCTGCCGTTGCCCGAACGTGGCGATGGCCTGCGCAAACGTATCGGCATCGAATTCCGGCCATAACGTATCGACGAACAGCAACTCTGCATAAGCCGCCTGCCACAAAAGGAAATTCGACAGCCGGACTTCGCCCGAGGTACGGATCAGCAAATCGAGCGGCGGAAGATCACCCGTCTCGAGCTCGCGTTCGAACATTGCCTCGTCGATCGTCGTCGGGTCGAGCAGTCCGTCCCGCGCCTTCTCGGCGAGGCGGCGCGACACCGACAGGATTTCTGCCTGCGCACCATAATTGAGCGCGATCACGAGGATCGGGCCGGTATTCACGGCCGTACGCCCCACGGCATCATCGATCAGTTTTACCAGATCGGGGCTAAACCGCTGATAATCACCGATGATCCGTAGCCGGACATTATCGCGGATGAGTTCGTCGAGATCGCTGCGGATGAACAGCCGCAACAGGCCCATGAGGTCGCTGACTTCCTCCTCCGGTCGCCGCCAGTTCTCGCTGGAAAACGCATAGAGCGTAAGCACTTCGATCCCGAGCGTCCGCGCGGCGCGCGCGACGCGCCGCACCGCCTCGACGCCTTGGCGATGCCCGGCAACGCGCGGGAGTAAACGCTTCTTCGCCCACCGGCCGTTGCCATCCATGATGATCGCAACGTGACGCGGCAGGACGACGTCGCCCGAAGCCGGCGCCGTCGCCCGATCGGCAGCCGGGGCGGCGAACGGCCTCACTTCCCCAGGATTTCCTTTTCCTTGGCGGTCGCGGCGGCATCGATTTCGCCGATCGTCTTATCAGTGAGCTTCTGCACTTCGGTCTCGAGCTTCTTGCGCTCGTCCTCGCTGTAGACGCCCTTTTTCTCGTCGGTTTTGAGGCTATCCATGCCATCCCGACGCACGTTCCGCGCCGCAATGCGCGCGTCTTCGGCGTACTTACCAGCGAGTTTCGCCAGTTCCTTGCGGCGTTCCTCGGTCAAATCCGGAATGGGAAGACGCAGGGTCGTGCCATCGACGATCGGGTTGAGCCCAAGCCCGGCCGAACGGATCGCCTTGTCGCAGGGACCAACGTTGACCTTGTCCCACACCTGAACCGACAACATCCGCGGCTCGGGAACGGAGACGGTCGCGACCTGATTCAGAGGCATCTGCGCGCCATAGACCTCGACCGTCACCGGATCGAGCAGCGATGTCGACGCGCGGCCTGTGCGCAAACCGGTCAGATCGCTCTTCAACGATTCGACACTACCCGACATGCGGCGCTCGAGATCGGCCTTGTCATATGCAGCCATGATTATGCTCCTGTCTCTGCCTGGACGATCGTCGATACGCCTTCACCGCGCAAAACCGCGGCAAGATTGCCCGGCTCGCGGATATTGAAGACGACGATCGGAATATTGTTGTCGCGACACAAAGCAATAGCGCTCGCGTCCATGACCTTGAGATCATTTGCGAGGACCGTGCCATAGCTGATCGTGTCGTAGCGCTTGGCCGTCGGCACGAGCTTCGGGTCGGCATCATAGACGCCGTCGACCGATGTACCCTTGAACAGCGCATCGCACTTCATCTCGGCAGCACGCAATGCGGCGCCACTGTCAGTGGTGAAATACGGGCTGCCGACGCCTGCCGCGAAGATCACGACGCGGCCCTTCTCAAGATGGCGTTCGGCGCGGCGGCGGATGAACGGTTCGCACACGCTCGCCATCGGGATGGCGGACTGGACGCGGGTATCGACGCCGATCTGCTCCAGCGCATTCTGCACTGCGAGCGCGTTCATCACGGTTGCGAGCATGCCCATGTAGTCCGCGGTCGCGCGCTCAAAACCCTTGGCGGCAGCGGCTAGGCCCCGAAAAATATTGCCCCCGCCGACCACGACGCAAACTTCAAACCCCTTCGACCGCGCGTCGGCGATCTCGCCCGCGACGCGCGCCGTGACCGACGGGTCGATTGCGAGGCCGTTGGGCCCCATCAGGACCTCCCCCGACAATTTCAGGAGAATACGTTTGAAGTTTGGGTTTGGCACGGCAATCCGAATGGCAAAGGGGCGGTCGGCGCGGACCTTATCGGTCGCGCGAAGCGATTGGAAGCGTCGAAACCGTACGGATGGCGTCGCGGCCGGTCGCCTCAGCGCAAATCCGCCACGGATTGGTCCGCATCTCTAGAATGTGCGGCGACGATGCGCCGGGGATCTGGCGTGGCGTTGCCCGAAAGCAACGCCACGCCGAAACAGCCTCAAGATCAGGCGGTCTGCTGGGGAACGCCTGAAGCCGCGGCAACTTCTGCTGCGAAATCGGTAGTTTCCTTCTCGATGCCCTCACCAAGCTGGAAGCGGACATAGTCCTTGAGCTCGATCGACTTGCCCGCTGCCTTGGCGGCATTGGCAACGACGTCCGAGATCTTGGTCTTGCCGTCCATCACCAGCAGCTGGCTGACGAGCGCGTTTTCCTTGCGGTACTTGGCAATCGCACCATCGACCATCTTGGCGACGATGTCGGCGGGCTTGCCGCTCTCGGCTGCCTTCTCGGTCGCGATCGCACGCTCGCGCGCGACGATCTCGGGGTCGAGGCCGTCCTCGTTGAGCGCCAGCGGGAAAGCGGCCGCGATGTGCATCGCGATCTGCTTGCCGAGCGGCTCGAGCACGTCGGCACCGGCATCGCTCTCGAGCGCAACGAGCACGCCGATCTTGCCGAGGCCCTGTGCTGCCTGGTTGTGGATGTACGGGATCACCGCGCCCTGCGTGACTTCGAGGCGCTTCGCGCGACGCAGATTCTGGTTCTCGCCGATCGTCGCGATGTTGTTGGTGAGCGTTTCCTCGACAGTCTTCTCACCGAGCGACGCGGCCTTGATGACGTCGATGTCGTCTCCCAATCGGAGCGCGACAGCGGTCACGTCGCGAACGAAGGTCTGAAACTGCTCGTTCTTGGCAACGAAATCGGTCTCGGAATTGACTTCGACCGCTGCACCGATGGTTCCGTCGACTTCAACGCCGATCAGGCCCTCGGCCGCGGTGCGGCTGGACTTCTTGGCGGCAGCAGCGAGGCCCTTGGCGCGCAGCCAGTCCATCGCAGCGGTCATGTCGCCGGCAGCTTCAGTCAGCGCCTTCTTGCAATCCATCATGCCCGCGCCGCTCTTCTCGCGCAGATCCTTCACCGCAGCGGCAGTAATGTCGGCCATGTCACTTATCCTCTTGTGTGTCAGATGCGGTTTTGGACGGGGCAGAGCCATGCCCTACCCCGTCCCTATGTCAGTTGTGCGACGCTTATGCGTCGATCTGGCGCTCGGCTTCCGCGACCATTTCGGCCTGCAGGGCAGCGTCGCTGGCAGCGGTCGGCTCAGCGCTGGCTTCAGCAGGTGCGGACTCGAGCAGCGCTTCCTCGGCGGGCGGCGCTTCCATCGAACCGATGTCCTGACGGCGCGCAAGCTGCTCGTTACCACCGCGGGTCGCGGCGATTGCAATCGCTTCGCAATAAAGACGGATCGCGCGGCTTGCGTCGTCGTTCGCGGGAACCGGGAAAGCGATGCCGTCCGGAGAGACGTTCGAATCGAGGATCGCGACGACCGGAATACCCAGCGTGTTGGCTTCCTTGATCGCCAGCTCTTCCTTGTTCGCGTCGATCACGAACATCACGTCCGGAATGCCGCCCATGTCGCGGATGCCGCCGAGCGACAGCTCAAGCTTGTCCTTCTCGCGGGTCAGCTGGAGCACTTCCTTCTTGGTCAAGCCGACCGTGTCGCCCGACAGCTGCTCTTCGAGCGTCTTCATGCGCTTGATCGAGTTGGAAATGGTCTTCCAGTTGGTGAGCATGCCGCCCAACCAGCGATGGTTGACGAAGTGCTGGCCCGAACGACGCGCTGCGTCCGCAACGGGCTCCTGCGCCTGGCGCTTGGTGCCGACGAACAGAACCTTGCCGCCCGCCGCGGTCGACGCCGAGACGAACTCGAGCGCGCGGGCGAACAGCGGAACGGTCTGCGAAAGATCGAGGATGTGGACGCCGTTACGGTCGCCGAAAATGTAAGGCTTCATCTTCGGGTTCCAGCGATGCGTCTGGTGGCCGAAGTGTGCGCCCGTCTCGAGCAGCTGCTGCATGGAAACGACTGGTGCCGCCATAGATAATTCCTTTCCGGTTGGTCCTCTGGGAAGCGAGTAATCGGTTCGGGGTAAAACCCCTGCACGACACCGGTGATGTGTGCTTCCCATGCGGTGTGAAGGCGCGCCCATTAGCCAATTTCGATCGCCAGTGCAAGACCAGGAAAGACCTTGCCCGAAGAACGGATATGGAACATACCATGTTCATGGCGGGAACACGGAACGTTGACCGCGGCTACGGGTTGAAAAGCTTAATCCTGCTCTGAGACAGAGGAATTCGAGCGATGATTATGGTGACGGGCATTCTGGTCTTCGCGAGCGCATTCGCCGCTAGTGCATCGGTTTTTTGGCAGACGCTTGTGCCAGCGATGCCGCGCATCGTTTCCCTGCTGCGCGACGGCGTAGACCCGGTGATTGAAAACCTTCCAGCACTCAAGGTTCGAGAGCCCCGGGTTCGGTCGCGGGTGCGGGCACAGTTTGTTCTGGAACCGTCGCGCCAGGCAGTCCGCGCAGCCGCTTGACCCGATTGTAGGCAGCGACACTGAACGGCAATGTCGCCAAATAAGCGACACACAAGAACGTCAAGGTATGCCAGGGCGCAGATATCAGTGCTGCGCCCAGCAGAACGACGAAGGCAATCGCCTCAAACCTGATATGAGTGCGCAGACGCAAGGACGACCAGCTGAACGTTGCGATGCTTGAAACCATCAATAGTGCCATCAGCGCGACCCACGGCGCTACCAGCAAGGGGGAGCGCCAGAAGTCCATCCCCGTCCAGAACCAAAGATAGAGTGGCAACATCGCGAGGCCTGCCCCAACCGGTGAGGGTGCGCCGGTAAGGAAACCGGCGGATTTGTGAGGCTGCTCCGCAACGTCAATCGCTGCGTTGAACCGCGCGAGCCGGAGCGCACAGAACACCGCGAAGATCAGGGAGCAGAGCCAACCGAGCCTCGGCAAATCCTTGAGTGACCACAGATACAAGATCAACGCGGGCGAAACGCCGAACGAAATCGCATCCGACAACGAATCGAGCTCCGCGCCGAAGCGACTTTCGCCCCGCACCATCCGCGCAATACGTCCGTCGATTCCGTCCAGCACGCTGGCGATCATCACCATCAGCACCGCCGTTTCCCACTGACCCGAAATGGCGAATCGGATCCCGGTCAGCCCGGAACACAGCGCCAAAGCGGTGACGGCGTTGGGGGCAACCGCACGAAGCGGCAATCCACGCGTCGGAGACCGACGCACCGGGCGGTTCATGCCCATCCCTCCCGCCCCTTCATTGCGCGATACCGCTGGCTACGGTTGCGCCCGTCCGTCCGAGGATAGTCTCGCCCGCAACGCTGCGCTGCCCGAGGACGACCTGACACGCGCAATCTTCGGGCAGATATACGTCCACGCGGCTGCCGAACCGGATCAGTCCAATCCGCTGCCCCGCCGCGACCATATCGCCCGGCTTCACGAACGGCACGATCCGACGCGCGAGCAAACCGGCGATCTGCGTGAAACCAACCCGACGACCGTCGCGGCCTTCGACGACAAGATGCTGTCGCTCATTGTCCTCACTCGCCTTGTCGAGCTCGGCATTCAGGAACTTCCCCGAGATATAGACGACCTGCTTGATCGTGCCAGCGATCGGCGTGCGGTTGATGTGAACGTCGAACACCGACATGAACACCGACACCCGCACCAGCGGCGCTTCGCCAAGCCCGTTCGGCCCAGCCAGCTCGCGCGGCACCGGCATGCGCTGGATCATCGAAACCAGCCCATCAGCAGGCGATATGATCAATCCGTCGCCGGATGGCGTAACACGTACCGGATCGCGGAAGAACAACGCGACCCATAAAGTCACACCGATCAACGGCCAGGCGACGAACCATCCCAGCCAGATCAGTGCGACAAGCGCGACCACCGAAGCAATCACGACATACTTGCGGCCTTCCGGGTGGAGATCGGGCACGCGCCATTTGGCGGTCTCGGGGGCAGAGGACGAATAGGGTGGTGGTATCATGCCTCGACCCTAACCGAGCGACCGGGTTGCCACAATCGTCAATGCCCGTGTGACCCGACTGGCGCGCCTACACGCCGGCTCCCCGGATAGACGCCACCTCTCTCACGATGCGAAAGCCGCGGGTTGATCGATGCGGTCCATGCTCCTAGACGCAGCTGCAAAACCCCCACAGGAAAGTGCGAGATGGCGAAGATCAAGGTAAAGACGCCCGTTGTCGAGATCGACGGCGATGAGATGACCCGGATCATCTGGCAGTGGATTCGCGAGCGGCTGATCCTGCCGTATCTCGATATCGATCTGGAATATTACGACCTCGGCATGATGAGCCGGGACGGCACCGACGACAAGATCACCGTCGAAAGCGCCAAGGCGATTCAGAAATATGGCGTCGGCGTGAAGTGCGCGACGATCACCCCGGACGAGCAGCGCGTCGAGGAATTCGGCCTCAAGAAGATGTGGAAGTCGCCCAACGGCACGATCCGCAACATCCTTGGCGGCACGATCTTCCGCGAGCCGATCGTGATCAAGAACGTCCCCCGCTTGATCCCGGGCTGGACGCACCCGATCGTCGTCGGGCGTCATGCCTTTGGCGACCAGTATAAGGCGACCGATTTCCTCGTCCCCGGCCCCGGCAAACTGCGTCTCGTGTTCGACGGCGAGGATGGCACGGTCATTGACCAGGAAGTGTTCCAGTTCCCGACCTCGGGCGTCGCGCTCGCGATGTACAACCTCGACGATTCGATCCGCGATTTCGCGCGCGCTTCGATGCACTATGGCCTGAACCTCAAGTGGCCGGTGTATCTGTCGACCAAGAACAGCCATCCTGAAGGCCTATGACGGCCGCTTCAAGGACCTCTTCGCCGAGGTTTTCGAGAGCGAATTCAAGGACAAGTTCAAGGAAGCGGGCATCGTCTACGAGCATCGCCTGATCGACGACATGGTCGCATCGGCGCTCAAGTGGCACGGTGAATTCGTCTGGGCGTGCAAGAACTATGACGGCGACGTCCAGTCGGACCAGGTCGCCCAGGGCTTCGGCTCGCTCGGCCTGATGACCTCGGTGCTGCTCACCCCGGACGGCAAGACGGTCGAGGCGGAAGCCGCACACGGCACCGTCACGCGCCACTTCCGCCAGCACGAGCAGGGCAAGGCGACGTCGACCAACCCGATCGCGTCGATCTTCGCCTGGACCGGCGGCCTCAAGTATCGCGGCAAGTTCGACGGTACGCCTGAGGTGACGCAGTTCGCCGAGACGCTCGAGCGCGTTTGCGTCAAGACGGTCGAGGACGGTCACATGACCAAGGATCTCGCTTTGCTCATCGGCCCGCAGCAGCCGTGGATGACGACCGAGCAGTTCTTCGAGCAGGTCCGTCTCAACCTCGAACAGGCAATGGGCACTTCCGCCTAAACTGCATTCCCGTTGCCCGGAACTCAATCCGGGCAACGGGCCGTTGCGGGTGCAGCAGGAATAGCCGAAGTGAACCTTTTTTCACTTATTTTGCGACATAAGCTGACAAGGCGGCTGGTTGTTGCTTAGATGGCACTATGCCATCAGCCCTTGCAAATGCCGGTTTCAGTGATGCCCTCGTAATTCTCGGGGCGGCCGGCCTCGTCATACCTGCCTTCGCCCGTGCCAAGATCAGCCCCGTCATCGGCTTTATCCTCGTTGGGTTGCTTGTTGGACCATTCGGTCTAGGCGCTTTGGTCAGCCAATTTCCGTGGCTTTACTACTTCACGATTTCTGACCCGCATTCGATCGAGCCCTTTGCCGAATTCGGGATCATTCTACTTCTGTTCTCGATCGGGCTAGAACTTTCGCTCAAACGCCTTTGGTCGATGCGACAGCTCGTGTTTGGAACGGGTGCTGCGCAATTGCTCGTCGCAGGCGCGATCCTGGGTTTAGGGCTGCACCTGCTGACCGCCTTGCCGTGGACCGGGGCGATGGCGCTGGGCATCGCGCTGTCGCTTTCCTCAACGGCGCTCGTGTTGCCGATCGCGGGAACCACCAGCCCAGTTGGCCGAACGGCGTTCGCGATGCTTCTGTTCGAGGATCTTGCGCTCGTTCCGATCATCTTTGTGCTCGCCGCGCTTGGCCCAATGGCGGGCGACAGTGGCTGGAGCGGGCTTGCGCGCGTCGGGATCGCGGCGTTCACGACGGTCGGGATCCTGTTCATCGGCGGACGGATGATCCTTCCCAAACTGTTCGCGCAAGCCGCGAGAACCAAAAGTCCCGAATTGTTCCTTGCTGCCTCGCTCCTGGTCGTCATCGTTGCCAGCCTGGCAACGACCGCAGCGGGCTTGTCTCCGATCGTCGGCGCACTGCTGGCTGGTCTCCTGATCGCAGAAACTGATTATCATAGCGAAGTCGAAGTGATGACGGCACCGTTCAAGGGCCTCGCGCTGGGCGTGTTCCTGATCACGATCGGGATGAGCGTCGATCTCGCGGCGATTGCAGCCAATTGGGCCGGATACCTCGCGGCAATTGCTGCCGTCGTTGCGGTCAAGGCGGTGGTGACGTACGGACTGCTGCGCGGGAGCGGGATCCGCGGCGGCGTCGCAGTGGAAACCGGCGTGCTGATGGGGAGCCCGTCTGAAACTACGCTGATCGTGCTCGGCGCTGCTGCGCAGGCCCAGCTGATTGCCGCACCCACCGCCAACTTCTGGCAGACCGTCACTGCAATCGGGCTAACGATCACGCCGCTGCTGGCGATGCTTGGGCGGCGCTGGGCACGGCGCATCGAGCAGAGCGTTGGAAACGAACCCGAATTGGAAATCCCCGAGGAAGGCCCCGGCACGGTCGTTATCGGGTTCGGGCGGGTCGGCCGGATGGTGTGCGACATGCTGACGGTCCACGAGCAACGCTATGTCGCGGTCGAGGCCGATATCGATGTCGTTACCGCGGCGCATGCGGAGGGCTATCCGGTGATCTTCGGCGACGTCATTCGCCCCGAACTGGTCGACCGGCTCAATCTCGGTCGCGCCAAAGCGCTGATCCTGACGATGGACGACCCGGTGCTGAGCGTCGCGTTGACGCGGCGTGCGCGCAACTGGGTTCCGGACCTCGCGATCGTCGTGCGCGCCCGCGACACGCAACATGCCGCCGAACTTTATCGCGCGGGTGCGACCGACGCGGTGCCCGAGACGCTCGAGAGTTCGCTGCAACTGGCGGAAGCGGTGTTGACCGATCTCGGTGTTGCTGTCGGGCCGGTGATCGCGTCGATCCACGAAAAGCGCGACGAACTGCGGCAGGAGATCAAGGCTGCGGCGGAGATGACGACCACCCCGCGGTTGAAGCGGGTTCGTGCGCCGCGGGGGATGGACAGCAAGCCTGCGGTTTGAGGCGCGCGCTGCGGGGGGGGCATCTGTTTCCGCCGCCGCGTTCCCCACCGTCTGCGCTTCCCCGGCGAAGGCCGGGGCCCATGAGCGGAAGAGTAGATTGCTGGCGATGGCGCTTCGTTACCTCGACCTTCGCTACTGGGCCCCGGCCTTCGCCGGGGAAGCGCAGAAGAGGGGGAGCTAGCCTTCCACGCCTACGAGCCCAGCCTCACCCCGCGAGATGAGCCCGAACCGCAGCCACGGCATCTGCCGCCTTGGCACCATCCGGACCGCCGCCCTGTGCCATGTCGGGGCGCCCACCGCCGCCCTGCCCGCCCAGCGTCGCAACCGCAACGCGCAGCAGGTCAACCGCGCTATGTGATCCAACCAGATCCGCCGTCAGCCCGACCGCAACCGATGCGCGGCCTTCGTTGACCGCGACGATCATCGCGATTCCCGAACCGACCCGCTGCTTCATCTCGTCGACCGTGCCGCGCAGGCCCTTGGGGTCGAGACCCTCGACCACCTGGCCGAGGAATGCGACACCGCCGACCTCTTCCGGACCGGCCGCCGCGCCGCCCGAACCGCCGCCAAGTGCAAGCGCCTTCTTGGCATCGGCCAGTTCGCGTTCCAATCGCCGCCGGTCTTCGACCAATGCCGCCACGCGCGCAGGCACTTCGTCTGGCGACGATTTCAGTGCCGCCGCCGCTTCGCGCAACTTGGCGTCGCGTGCGGTGAGATAGTCGCGCGCTGCCTCGCCGGTCAGCGCCTCGACGCGGCGAACGCCGGAGGACACCGCGCCCTCACCGATTACCGTGAACAGTCCGATATCACCCAATGCGCGGACATGCGTCCCCCCGCACAGCTCGAGCGAATAGGTCTTGCCGCGCTCGCTGCCCATCGACACGACGCGGACCTCGTCGCCGTATTTCTCCCCGAACAGCGCCATCGCGCCCTCGGCGATCGCTTCGTCCGGGGTCATCAGCCGCGTATCGACCAGCCCGTTGCCGCGGATCTGCGCGTTGACGTCCGTCTCGACCTCGGCGATCCGCGCGGGATCGATTGCAGTCGGCTGCGAGAAATCGAACCGGAGCCGCTCGGGCGCAACAAGGCTGCCCTTCTGCGCGACATGCGCGCCGAGACGCTGGCGCAACGCCTCATGGAGCAAATGCGTCGCTGAGTGATTGGCGCGGATCTGGTCGCGGCGGGTGGCATCGACGGTCAGGTGCAGCGCATCGCCGACCGCGATACCGCCCGCGCCGACGCGCGTGACATGCGCGAACACGCGACCGAGATACTTGCGCGTATCCTCGACCACGCCGTGCATGCCCGGTGCGGTGAGCGTGCCGGTATCGCCGACCTGACCGCCGCTCTCGGCGTAGAATGGCGTCTGGTTGACGACGATCTCGACCGTTTCGCCTATATCAGCCCGGTCGACCTGCTTGCCGTCGCGGACGATCGCGACGACGACGCCTTCGCCCTCGACCGCGCTATAGCCGATGAACTCGGTGCCGCCGTTGGCCTCGGCGATGTCGAACCACACGTCGTCGGAGGCGCGTTGGCCCGATCCCTTCCACGCGGCCCGCGCCGCCCGCTTCTGTTCGGCCATCGCGGCGTCGAACCCGGGACGATCGATCCCGAAGCCCTGGGCGCGGAGCGCGTCCTCGGTCAGATCGTAGGGAAAGCCGAACGTGTCGTAGAGTTTGAAGGCCGTCTCGCCCGGCAGCGTCGCGCCCGGCTCCATCGCCGCGGTCGCCTCGTCGAGCAGCCGCAACCCGTTGACCAGCGTGCGACGGAATTGCGTTTCCTCCTGCAACAGGGTCGATTCGATCGCCGCCTGCGCCCGCACCAGTTCGGGATAAGCCGCGCCCATTTCTGCCACCAGCGCGGGGACGAGCCGATGCATCAAGGGCTCCTTCGCGCCGAGGAGGTGCGCATGGCGCATCGCGCGCCGCATGATCCGGCGCAGCACATAACCGCGCCCTTCGTTGGACGGCAGCACACCATCCGCCACCAGGAAGCCCGCCGAGCGCAGGTGATCCGCGATGATCCGGTGGCTCGCCTGCGTGTCGCCGGTGGCGGGCGTGCCTGTCATCGCCGAGGATGCGGCGATCAGCGCCTTGAACGTGTCGGTATCGTAATTGTCGTGGACGCCCTGCAGCACCGCGGCGATCCGCTCGAGCCCCATGCCCGTGTCGATCGACGGCCGCGGCAGCGCGGTGCGCGCGCCGTCGGCGGTCTGTTCGAACTGCATGAACACGAGGTTCCAGATTTCGACGAAACGGTCACCGTCCTCGTCTGGCGATCCCGGCGGGCCACCGAAAATGTGGTCGCCGTGGTCGTAGAAGATCTCTGAGCAAGGACCGCACGGCCCGGTGTCGCCCATCGACCAGAAATTGTCGTTGGTCGCGATGCGGATGATCCGCTCCTCGGGCAGGTTCGCGATCTTGCGCCATAGGTCGAACGCCTCGTCATCGGTATGATAGACGGTGACAGTCAGTCGGTCGGGGTCGATCCCCCATTCGCGCGTCAGCAGGTTCCACGCGAGCGTGATCGCGCGTTCCTTGAAATAGTCGCCGAACGAGAAATTGCCGAGCATCTCGAAGAAGGTGTGATGCCGCGCAGTATAGCCGACATTGTCGAGATCGTTGTGCTTGCCCCCTGCTCGTACGCACTTCTGCGAAGACGTCGCGGTCACATAGGGCCGCGATTCGAGCCCGGTGAAGACGTTCTTGAACGGCACCATGCCGGCGTTGACGAACATCAGCGTCGGGTCGTTCTGCGGCACGAGCGGCGCGGACGCGACCTTGGCGTGCCCGTTGGCCGCAAAATAGTCGAGGAAGCTACGGCGGATGTCGTTGGTCGACGTCGGGGACTGGGTCATGCGCGGTGGCTTAGGCGAGCCGCACGGCGTTCTCAAGTATGCCGCGCGTCCCGAATGCGGATCGTTTACCCCAACGGCTGATCGATCGAGGTTGGAGGAACGCTGAACCACTTCGGCCCGCTTGCGGTCATGTGGAAGCAATCCTCCAGCCGAACGCCGAACTTGCCCGGCAGATACAGGCCGGGTTCGTCCGAGAAGCACATGCCCTCCGCCAGTTGCGTGGTTTCGCCGTGGACGAGATTTACCGGCTCGTGCCCGTCGAGCCCGATCCCGTGTCCCGTACGATGCGACAGGCCGGGCAAGCGATACCGCGGGCCGTAGCCGAGCGTCTCATAATAGCGCCGCACCGCATCATCCACCGCCCCGGCAGCGACCCCGGGCTGCGCGGTCTTGAAGGCAAGCGCCTGCCCGTTGCGGACGTCCTGCCAGACCTTGCGCATGTCCTTGTCCGCGCTGCCATAGACGAAGGTGCGCGACACGTCCGACTGATAGCCCTGCACGGTGCAGCCGCAGTCCATCAGCACGATCTGCCCGTCGGCGACGACTTGCGGGTCCTTGCTGCCGTGGGGAAAGGCGGCGGCTGGGCCGATCAGCACCAGCGAGAACTCGGGGCTGCCCCCGAGTTGCTTGGTCGCTGCGTTCATCAGCGCGGCGATGTCGGCGGGTTTCATGCCCTTCTCGACGCGGGGCCAGGTCCAGCGATAGGCTGCGATCGTCACATCGGTCGCGGTCTGCATCAGCGCGATCTCGGGCGCGGTCTTGCGCATCCGAACCGCGCGGACGACCGGATTGGCGGAGACGATTCGCGCGCCCGGTAAGGCGTGGGCAAGGCCGTCCACTGCGAAGTAACGGACGGTTTCCTCGATGCCGATCGGACGGGTGGCGAGCTTTCGGTCCTTGAGGAACCCCGCGACAAGCGCATGCGGGCTTTCGTCCTCCTGCCACACCCGCACCTCTGCGGGGATGCCGAGCGTCTGGCGGACCGAGGGTTCCTCGAAGAACGGCGTGACGATGCACGGCTCGCCCTCGACCGGCAGGATCGCCGCGGTCAACCGTTCGCTTCGGCCCCAGCGGATGCCGGTGAAATAGGTCAGGCTCGACCCCGATTCGATCAGCACCGCGCCAATCCCGTTCTCGCACATCAGCGCCTGCGCGCGCGCGAGCCTGCCACGGCGTTCCTCTGCGCCAATCGGTGCGGTGCCACCCGTTATGTCGCGCAGACCGCTCAGATCGGGCTCGGCGGCGCGCAGTACGCCGCTGGCGGAGACTAAGGGGGCCGCGATGGCGGCGGAGGCGAAGGCGCGTCGGCTGAGGATCATGGCAACAGTCTGGCAGCGCGCGCCGCCCCCCGCAACGCGCGTCTCGCTTGACCGATTGCGCTTTCTCCCGTTGATGCGGGCGCGAACCAATCGAGGACGAAGCGTGGCGAAGCGGCTGACACTGTATATTCTGATCGGCTTGGTGCTGGGGCTGATCGTCGGCTGGGTAATCAACCAGCAGATCGTCGACGGGAGCGTCGAGGGCACCGCGCGAGCGAAGGAGATCGCGAGCTACTTCTCGATCATTACGACGATCTTCCTGCGCCTGATCAAGATGATCATCGCGCCGCTGGTGTTTTCGACGTTGGTCGTAGGGATCGCGCACATGGGCGACATCAAGGCGCTTGGGCGGATCGGCGGGCGGACGATGGCGTGGTTCATCTCGGCCTCGCTGGTGTCCCTGACGCTCGGGCTCGTGTTGTTCCACGGGATCGAGTTCGTGATCGACTTCGTCTCGCCCGGCAGCGGGTTCGGGCTCAAGCTGCCGCCCCCCGATGCGACCGTCGGGCTCGACGAGAAATCGTTCAGCCTCACTAACTTCGTGACGCACATCGTGCCGTCGTCGGTGGTAGAGGCGATGGCGACCAACGAGATCATTCAGATCGTGATCTTCTCGATCTTCGCCGGCGTCGCGCTCACCGCGATCGGGGAAAAGGGCGCGCCGATCGTCCGCGGTGCCGAGGCACTCGCGGCGATGATGCTGCAGATCACCGATTACGTGATGCGTGTCGCGCCGTTCGCGGTGTTCGCGGCGATCACCGCGACGATCGCGGTCAATGGGCTTGGCATTCTCTGGACGCTTGGGCTGTTCGTCGGCAGCTTCTACGTCGGGCTGGCGGTCTTGTGGATGCTGCTGTTTGCCGCAGCCTTCGCGATCATTGGTCCTCGCGCGCTCACCTTGGCGCGCTACATCGGCGAGCCGATCCTCCTCGCCTTCTCCACCGCATCCTCCGAAGCTGCTTACCCGCGGACGCTCGAGGCGCTGGCGCGCTTCGGCGTTCCTCGCAAGATCGCGAGCTTTGTGCTGCCGCTCGGCTACTCGTTCAATCTCGACGGGTCGATGATGTACATGACCTTCGCGACGCTGTTCCTCGCGCGGGTCTACGGGGTCGATCTGTCGATCGGGCAGCAGATCGTGATGCTGCTGGTGCTGATGATCACGTCCAAGGGGATCGCCGGCGTGCCACGCGCATCGCTGGTCGTCATCGCGGCGGTGATGGGACAGTTCGGTATTCCTGAGGCGGGCCTGTTGCTCATTCTGCCGGTTGATCAGTTTCTCGACATGGGCCGATCGGGCACCAACGTCGTCGGCAACGCCGTCGCTACGGCTGTCGTCGCGAAGTGGGAGGGACCGCTGGACGTTGCAGAGGCGCCCGAGATCGAACCGCCGCACGCGCCTAGCCGAGGCTAACGAGCGGAAACGCAAAGGTGGTCGCACCTAGAATATTCGACTGCGTCGGGTGCATCTGAAGACGAACGGTTCGGTTGGGAAGCGGATCTCAAGTTTCAACTAAGGCGTGCCCGCGGGCGTAAACGCCCTGTTCTGGCGTGCGACGCGAAGCCGTGACATTTCTTGCAAGCGAAACGCATTGCAGCTGCGACCCATGTCGAGAATGCCCAAGATTGGCCGTCCCTTTCCCACGACAGCGTTCCCCGGAGCGAAAGCATCGACGGGCCTTGGCATGGCACCTGTCCGGCAAGTTTGCCCTCAAATATCCGGACGTTGCGATCACGCCGTGGAGGCGGTACGCCAAGGCTTTCTGGTTCGAGGAACTCGTTATGCGCTTTGCCCTTGCCTGTCTCGCGCTGTCCGTTCCCGCCCTTCCGGTATCTGCCCAGGAAACTGCGGTGAACGCGCAGACCCTGGTTTATGAATTGCGCGTCTATTACCCCGCGCCGGGGAAGCTGGCTGCCCTGAACACGCGGTTCCGCGAGCATACGCTAGGCCTGTTTGCCAAGCACGGTATGCGCAACGTCGCCTATTGGAATGAAATGCCGACCGAAGCGGCGCCGGAAGGGCGCGTGGTGTATGTGTTGGCCTATCCCAGCCGCGCGGCGCGCGACGTAAGTTGGAAGGCATTCACGGAGGATCCTGAATGGCGTTCCGTCGCGGCGGCGTCCGAGGCGGGGGGCAAATTGGTTACTAAGGTAGACTCCGTGTTCATGACGCTGGCGGATTATTCACCGCCACTGATCCTGAAGCGCTGACCGGTAAGGGTTGGAAAACTGAACGAATGCTCTGTCGACCGCAAATGACCTAATTCTCAGATCTGCAAACCCGGAGCAAAGCGTCCATGATCCTCTCCCCAGCCCTGTTCATCGCTGCCGCTGCCGCACAAGCGCCGGTCAATGTGCCAGCGCAGGCGGAGCACGTGGCAATTCAATCCGCGGACATCGACCGGAGTGCAACTTTCTACCACGAGGCGTTCGGGTTGAGAATCATTTCGACACCGCTCAAGAACCGCCGTTGGCTCGACCTTGGAAACGGATTGGCACTCCACATTCTCGACGGTCGCACCACGCCCAAGCCATCAAACCGCAACGAACATCTTGCCCTGCACGTAAACGATCTGGCTACGGTCACCGCCTGGTTGGACCAACACCATCTCATCTGGACGGATCTTGCGGGCACGGTGCGAACGATGCAGGTCCGGTTCGATGGCGTCCGCCAGATTTACGTTCAGGATCCTGACGGCTATTGGCTCGAGGTCGGTGACTCGCGCGGCGTTCCGGCAAAATAGCCCGTTGCATTTAGGTGGAGAATTGGCGGTAGACTTTTGCCGTCGGATCGCAACTAACGCGTCATCTCGTCTGTTTAGCGGCGTCTAGCATCGGTTCTAGCCTTGTATGCTTCAAGGTTCCGCTGGTGCGATCCGTTGTCTCCCAGCTTGAAAGTCCAACCATGGCCGTGGCTCCCGACGAACGCTCGGTCGTGCTCGCACGAACGCGCGCGCTAAAGATGGCGCGGTCGGTTCACGCGTATGTCCGCGGCAATACCGCGCAATTTTATGAGTGGCTGGAAGCGTCCTCCATCGCAGCGAGCATTCCTGAAGGCCCGACGTTGTGGATTTGCGGGGACTGTCACCTCGGCAATCTCGGTCCAGTCGCCGATGCGGAGCACCGGGTGGACATCCAGATCCGTGATCTCGACCAGACCGTGCTTGCCAATCCCGCGTATGACCTGATTCGCCTTGGCCTATCGCTCGAGACCGCCGCACGCAGTTCGGATTTACCGGGTGTCACCACGGCGAAAATGATCGAGGCAATGATCGATGGATATCGCCGCGCGTTGACGCCGACGCTCAAGGATGATCCGCGGGAGCCCGACGTCGTACGTTCGGTCCGACGGAAGGCAATCGGACGACGGTGGCGTCATCTCGCGAAGGATCGTCTCGAAGACGTCACACCGAACATCCCGCACAACAATCGCTTCTGGAAGCTTTCACATGCCGAAGCGGACGCGATCGTCACTCTGTTCGCGCAAGAGCCGATCCGCGAACGGTGCAGGGAGCTCGCCGGTGTTGAGGGGGACGGAAGCGTTCGGGTCGTCGACGCCGCATATTGGCGGAAGGGTTGCAGCTCGCTCGGAAATCTTCGGTTTGCGGTACTCGTCGGCATTTCCAGCGGCAAGGCTAAGGACGAACGCCTTGCACTGGTTGATATCAAGGAAGCTGTCACCTCGGTCGTCGCGCCCAGTTCAAAAGCTGCGATGCCGGCAGACCCAGCAGAACGCGTACTGATGGGGGCCAAGGCATTGTCACCCAATTTGGGGCACCGGATGATCGCGGCTCAGCTCATGGGGAAACCCGTTTTCCTGCGGGAACTGGCACCGCAGGATCTGAAGATAGAGGTCGAGCAATTCAGTCGGAAGGAAGCCATCGTCGCCGCTTCGTATCTGGCATTCGTCGTGGGTCAGGCGCATGCCCGACAGCTCGGCGACCGCGAAAGGCTGGCGTGGCGCGAGACGCTGACATCGCAAGACGGAAACCTCGAGGCACCTTCGTGGCTTTTTCGAGCCATCGTCGCGATGGCGGGTGCGCATGAAATCGGCTATCTCGAGCATTGTCGGCGTTTCGCCCTGAACCGCTAAATGCGCTTGCTCGGGTCTGCGATCCGTAGGGGTGCCGATCAGCCCAGCCGTGCAAATGCCTACCAGCAAGCTGAACGAATGTTGCCAATCTAGTTCAGAACCGGTTCGGCCACGAACCTTTAAACCGTCTTCATCACTCGCAAGGAGACGTACGATGTTGAAGCAAAAGTTCGCCGCAGCCGCCCTCGCCGCCGCCGCGATTCTGCCGCTGACCGTCGCTACTCCTGCTCAAGCGCAGCGCTACGGCTACAACGATCGCGCGCAGTACGAGCGGAACGACGACTATGATCGCGGACAGTATCAGCGCGGATATTACCGTGGTGACAACGATGGTCGTCATTATCGCGGCTACCAGCGCCGCAACTATCAGGATTGCCGTCGCTCCAGCGGGACGACAGGCCTGATCGCCGGTGGCGCAGGTGGTGCAGTCCTTGGTTCGGTCCTTGGCGGCGGCACGCTCGGCACGATCCTCGGTGCGGTCGGCGGCGGTTTGCTGGGAAAGAACCTCGACCAGAACCACGACCGGTCGCAGAACTACCGCAACGGATGCTGAAAGATAGCGGTACGGCCGGTTCCGAAACCGACCGTACCGCCCTCGTCGCATAGCGCGTTGAAAGTCGTTGTTACGGCAACTTGAAACTCCACCGGCCTGTATCCCCGGTAGACGGGAATGGAGCCAACGTCGGCGTACTGCGCCCAAGAGCCACCAACGCGACAACTCCCTTCCCGTCGACGGCAGCTTTGGGCATGATCCGGTAGGACCCGTCGGTGAGTTGGTCGATCCGCCAAAGCTGCCCCAAGGAACCGTCGAAAGTCGGCGCGGCGCGGACGGTACCTTCCGGACCGACCGACAACGCGCGTTCGGTCCCGGCAATGACGATCTTGTAATAAGGCGCGCCGAACGCGCCGCCCGCTCCGGCTACCGGGGAGATCGTCCACTGCTGGTGCGCGCGGATCATGTAATCGCCAAGGTCGACCTCGACGTTTCCTGCGGGCCAAGTCGTGCGGTCTTCGGATAGGGTCTGGTTCGGAATTGGCGCGACGGGCTCAGTGCTCTTGGCCATGAAGCTTCGCCGCACGTCAAAGGGCATGCGCACGAAGTCGACCGCCAGTTGCAAGGCACCGCCGCTGCGCTCCGATTGAATTTCATAGGTGCCTGGCGTGATATTCGCACCACCCAACGGCCAACCGTCCTTCCAGAGCAGTGGCTGGATCCCAAGAACGCTGCGACCGCTACGATCAAGATCGGCTTCGTAATGCATCGAATATTTCTCGACGCCATTGCCCAGATCAATCAGGCCGAAATGTCCGGGGCCGTATTGACGACCTCTTCCTGCAACGACCAATTTACCGCCGCCTTTGAGCAGGGGTACGCCCATATTGTCGACATAGGGCCCAAGCGGTGCGCGGGATCGACCGACCCTGATGTTGTAAGACGAATTTGGCCCATCGCAGCAGGTCCCGTGCGTACCGAGCAGATAGTACCAACCGTCACGGTGCAGTAGCGCCGTCGCCTCCATGTCGATCGCGACGTCCACAGGCTGATTACCCGGCAACCGCCCGCCCGTCTTCGGATCGAGCTCGATCATTCGGATCGAACCGAAATACGTCCCATAGCTCAGCCAGAGATGTCCCTCCGCGTACAGAAACGCGGGGTCGATCGCATCGGCCACTTCGATCCCGTTGGTCGATGCGACGATGCCGACGTCGTGATAGCCAAACGCGGGCGACTTCGGGTCGAGCGAGTGAGTCCACATGATCTTGACGTTACTGGCGTGGCCGCCGTTCATCCCGCCGCCCCCGACGGCATAGGCGACATAATAGCGGTCGCCGATCTTGATCACGTCCGGCGCGACACCGCCGCCGGGTCGCTCGCCACCGCTGTGCCAAGTCCAGCCGTCCTCCGAAACAAGGCCGCCCCCACGTGTCCCAAAGGTCCACCATTTGCCGTCCGACAAGGTCACCGTCGACGGATCGTGGATGAACGGCTCGCCCGCAAGTTGGGCCAAGGCAGCACCAGGAATTGCAAGCAGCATGGCCGCAATGGTCAGGGCGGAGGAGCGTTGCATGATCGATCTCACTTCACGTCGACCTTGATGTCCCGGATCGGATGGCCGCTGTCATCAAGCAAGCGGATACAGAAGTCGCTCAGACCGGGGCCGTTGATGACCGCGCCGCGCAGGACGTTCCGTCCTTTGCGAAGAGTCACGGGTCGCGACAGGACGTCGTCCATGACCATACGCCGATCCCCGAACAGGCCGACGGTTTCCTTGCCGTTGAGCCACCAGACCGACGCGGAATTGGAACCGACCGCAAGGCGGACGTCACGGATCTCGCGCGGACTGTCGACGACCGTAACAGCCCAGAAGATAACGCCGTAGGTCGGCTTCCCGAGTCCTTGCGCGAGGCTGAATAGCTTCACGTCGAATAGATTCGTATCGAGCGCGTGCCAGCGCGGCGTGCCGGGTGCGGTGGTCGCCTCACCATCCCGCGGCAAGGCGTCAAAACGGCCTGGATAATGCGCGGATGACAGCGCCTCGCGGACATAGGCGGACGTGAACCCGGCGTTCGTCCGGTTGGGTTTCGAGATCGGCTCCAGCAGCAGCCATCGACGGAGAAATCCATCCGCATCCGGGCTGGAAGGCGTCGCGGTGGCTGGCGTGAAAAAAGGCGACAGTCCGGTTGGCGGTGGAAGCGCTTCAACTACGTTGCCTGCGGTCTGAGCGGATGCTGCGGCTGGAACCGACAACGCGAGCATTGCGGCGGCGAGCGCCATTCCGGCGTATTCTGCGGTGGTCGCAATGCGGGGGCGAAGGCGGGAACCTTGATTTCGTATCGTCTGCTCAGACCCCAGCATCGTTACTTCCTCAACCCACGAGCGACTCGATGAACGGACGCCTTGTTATCGTTACCATACGCTAGGTCGCGTTTGCCCCTCCCGTCAACCAACGACGCGCAAGATCGACAGGGTCGCGTAAATTGGATTGATATTCTTGATGTTGCAGAAAGGTGATGTTGACGGATCTGAGGAAATGCGCCCTCAAGAGTTAACTTTCACCAAGGCTTCCCGCCACGTCCATGAAACGCCGCGCCGCAGCGCGGTCGGCTTCAGAAACGAACGCTACATCAAGATCGGGCGCGGCACCGAGCATATGCAAGAGCGTCCACAATCCGAAGCGCCGGTCGCGGTCCTTTTCCAGCCCAAGATCGACACGCATGTGCTCTATCCCAGCATCAAGCGAAGATGCTTTTAGGTTGGCCAGATCGCTGGTGCCGAAATACCGGCGGAACTGGTCGTCGAGGTCCATTCACCTTTCCCTTCACTGTTCATTTTAGGGCTTGGCGGACGCTGGGGAGCATCCGTTTCACGATGATTTCCACTCCCCGCGCATTCGGATGTAATCCGTCTGGCTGAAGCAACGCGCGATTGCCGGCGACGCCATCGAGGAAGAACGGATAGCGCGGGACCTTGTGTTGCTTAGCGAGTGCCGGGTACATGGCTTCGAACGCCGTTACATAGTCCGTTCCCAAGTTCGGGGCGGCGCGCATTCCGGCCAGGAGCACCGGGATCCGCCTGGCGTGCAATTCCTTCAGGATCACATCCAGATTGTATCTCGTTTGCGCCACCGGAAGACCCCGCAGCATGTCGTTTGCGCCAAGCTCCACGATTACGAGATCCGGTGCAGCACCGAGCCCGCGCAAGCCCCAGCGCAATCGTGCCCGCGCCTGTGCAGCGGTGTCACCCGCGACGCCGCCGTTGCGTACCGTCGCTGCAACCTTTGCGCGCCGCAACGCGATTTGCAGCCTGGCTGTGAACCCCAAAGCGGGCGGAAGGCCGTAGCCTGCGCTCAGACTGTCGCCGAAGGCCCAGATCACCGGTGCTCGCGGCGCAGCCTCGGCGGCCTGCGTAAATCCCGCCAGCGACAGCAATGCGAGATGGACAATCCCCCGCCACCGTCCATATCGCTTCAACCGTGACCATATCATTTCCCCCCGATAGCGCGCTGATCGAAGCGCGCAACGTCTCGCTGTCGTTGGGGCCCGCACCCGCTCGCGTGGAGATCCTCCGCGGCATCGACTTGAGCGTGTCCAAAGGAGAAAGCATTGCGCTGCTTGGACCGTCCGGATCGGGTAAATCGTCGCTGATGGCGGTGCTTGCCGGACTGGAACGACCGAGTACCGGCACGGTGACGGTCGCCGGGCTGGATTTCGCCACACTCGACGAGGACGCGCTGGCCATCGCCCGACGCGGTCGCATTGGTATCGTGCTCCAGGCGTTCCACTTGCTGCCGACGATGACCGCGCTGGAGAACGTTGCCGTTCCGCTGGAGTTGGCGGGCGTGCGGGATGCGTTTGCCCGCGCGGAGGCGGAGCTCGGCGCGGTGGGACTGAGTCGCAGGATCGGACATTATCCCGCACAACTCTCCGGCGGCGAGCAACAACGGGTCGCCATCGCGCGCGCGTTGGTCGCGGCTCCTGTATTGATCTTTGCGGACGAACCGACCGGCAACCTGGATACTACAACCGGCGCTACGATCATGGATTTGCTGTTCGAACGCCACGCCGAGAGCGCGACGACGCTGTTCGTCATCACGCATGATCCCGCTCTTGCAGCACGATGCGCCAGAGTCGTTACCCTGGCCGACGGGCGGATCGCCACCGATCGGCGGCGCACTTGAGCATCGCGTGGCGGCTGGCCCTGCGGGATCTTCGCCGCGGTGGGCGCGGTCTGGTGCTGCTCATGGCGTGCCTGTTCCTCGGGACGGCGGCTTTGGCGGGGATCGGAAGCCTTGCCGCGAGCATGATTTCGGCGCTCGATGCGAACGGCCGACAGATCCTCGGCGGCGACATCGAGTTCACCGTCTCCCAGCGCCGCGCCACGGTGGCGGAGCTTGCGGCGTTTGCCAAGGCTGGCCGGGTGTCCGAAACGGTGTCGATGCGCGCAATGCTGAGCTCGGGTAAAAACACCCCCGCAATGCTGGTCGATTTGCGCGGGACGGACACAGCGTGGCCACTCGTCGGGCGGTTCCGGTTGGCGGCGGGGGCACTGGCCCCTCGCCCGCACGACCGCGAGATCGCCATTGCCGCGGCGGCGGCGGATCGGCTGGGCGTGAAAACGGGGGACAGCGTTCGGGTGGGGACGACACCTCTGCGGGTTATCGGAATCATCGCGGAAGAACCCGATCGGCTTGGCGCGGGGTTTACGCTCGGGCCGCCAGCACTGGTCGACCTTACGGGATTGGATGCGACAGCGCTGGTTCAGCCCGGTAGCCTTTATGAAAGCCGGTATCGCGTCGTGCTCAACAATCCTGCCGAGGCTACTCGGGTACGGGATCAGCTGCTCGGACGTTTCCCCAGTGCCGGATGGTCCGCACGGACGAGCGACAGCGCGGCCGGCGGCTTGCGGCGTGGTATCGATCAGTTCGGCCAGTTTCTGATGCTGGTCGGGCTTGCTGCGCTCGCCATTGCGGGGGTCGGCGTGGGGAGCGGCGTTGCCGCCTATCTGGCGGGGAAGACACGGATCATCGCAACGCTAAAGGTTCTGGGGGCGACCTCGCGGACGATCGCAATCGTCTTCCTGGCGCAACTGGGAATGGTGGCGGCCGCCGGGATCGGTGGCGGCCTGCTGGTCGGTGCGGCGGTGCCGTGGCTCATTTCGGGGGTCGTCGGCGCGGCGCTTCCGGTGCCGCCACGTCTTGCGATTTATCCCGTGCCGCTGGCCACCTCGGCGGTGCTCGCGCTGCTTGTAGCGTTGCTCTTCGCCCTGCCCGCACTGGCGCGGGCGCGCGACGTACCGGCAGCGACCCTGTTGCGCGACGCCCTTGCAACGCGTCGGCGTCCGTCAGCGCGAGTGCTCGGCATAATGGTGCTCCTCGTTGCCGCGCTGGTCGGGCTTGCCGTCCTCACAGCATCCAATCGCCTTCTCGCGTTGGGCTTCGTCGGGGCAGTAACGGCGCTGATCGTGCTGCTCTGGCTTCTTGGCCTCGCGATCCGATTTGTCGCCGCCAGTCTCCCACGTTCTCGAAGGCCGCTAGTGCGACTGGCCATCGCGAACCTGCACAGACCGGGCGCGCAAACCGACCGGCTCGTGGTTGCCCTGGGCCTCGGTTTCTCGCTGTTCGTGGCGCTCGCTGTCATAGACGCAAGCTTGGCCTCCGAACTACGCAACGCTGCGCCCGACAAGGCGCCCCGCTTCTTCGCAATCGACCTGCAACCGGAAGACAATGCCGTTTTCGCGAACGCGGTGAACGTTGCTGCCCCCGCCGCCAAGATCGAAACGCTGCCGTCGCTGCGCGGGTCGATCGTTGCCTTGCGCGGGCAGCGCGTGGCCGAGATGAAGACACTACCGGAAGGTGCCTGGATCCTGCGGGGCGACCGAACGATCACTTGGTCGGCGACGCTACCGCCGCGCAACGTGGTCGTCGCGGGCAAATGGTGGCCTTCCAACTATCGGGGGCCACCGCTTGTCTCACTGGAGGATAAGGCGGCCGCTTCGCTGGGTCTTAGAATCGGCGATACGATCACGGTGTCGGTCCTCGGCGTCGACGTGCCGGCACGGATCGCCGCGTTGCGTACCATCGACTGGGGCGGGCTTGGACTCAACTTCGCGATCGTCTTTTCCCCCGGCTATATCGAGGAGGCACCACACGGCCTTCTCGCCAGCGTCTATGCCGAACCCACACGCGACGGTGCGATCATGCGCAGCGTCGGAAACGGCGTTACCCTCGGTCACGCTGATCCGCGTCGGGGACGTAATCGGTCAACTTGGCGCGGTCCTTGGCCAGATCGCGCTTGCGGTCCGTGCGGCGGCGGCGGTGACGGTTGCGGCGGGGATTGCGGTGCTGATCGGTGCCGTCGCCGCATCGGCGCGCGCACGGCGGTACGATGCCATCATTTTGAAGCTGCTAGGCGGTTGCCGCCGCCAAGTGTTGGGCGCGCAAGCGCTGGAGTATGCAATGCTGGCGACAATCCTCGTTTTGGTTGCCCTAGCGATCGGAGCGGGCGCCGGCTGGTACGTTGTGACACATGTGTTCTCAATTGCCTGGGCGCCGCGTTGGGACACAGTCGCCGCGACGCTTGCGATCGCCGTCGCGATCACGCTCGGGATGGGGATCGCAGGCAGCATCCCCGCCCTCCGTGCGCGGCCCGCCGCAGCGCTGC
This sequence comes from Sphingomonas sp. PvP055, assembly GCF_040546365.1. Lineage (NCBI taxonomy): Bacteria > Pseudomonadati > Pseudomonadota > Alphaproteobacteria > Sphingomonadales > Sphingomonadaceae > Sphingomonas > Sphingomonas sp. PvP055. The sequence goes on along the minus strand of NZ_JBEPNS010000001.1, from coordinate 2,248,539 downwards.
GGGACCTTTGAAGGCGGGATCGCCGGTCACGTTTCCCCGCATCGCTCGCTTCTATTTGCGTCGACCGCGCCAAAGCGCGTTCAGACCGGCCACTGCGTCATAGGGTATCGCGGCGAGCTCGCGGGCCCACATCTTGGCGCGCAGTCGCTTCGGGCCGCGCGCGACGATCGGCAGCGGGCGGGTCGCGAAACCCAGCATGCGAAACAGCATGATCGCGCGCGGCTGGTGGTACGCGTCCGTGCAAGGCTGGACCCTAGAATAGCCGTGCGCGCGGCAATAAGCGACCGCCGCTTGCACCGTCTGCAACGTATCGCGGCTGATTTCGTCCAGGATGAGCCGTTCCGCTGAGACAACCCCTTCGACCATGGTCGCCATCACGCGCGCTTCCGATGGACGATACGTCCCCACCCCGCCCGACAGGAACAGGTCCACGCTCGGATCTGCTTCCGCAACCGCTGCCGCATAGCCGATGCGGCGCGCGAGGGCCGGACTGGCGCTGCCATCGGGACGAACTGCAGCGCCGAACACCACGACGAGGGTTCGCTCGGCTTTTCCGTGCACAGCCGTCATGAACGCTTAGCCTTTCCGGGCTGATCATCGGCGGTGTTCGTGCAACCGCAACCATAGCGCTCTCGCGGCACGTCGCCGGGGATACTCACTGCGGGGACGGGTTGCGACGCCGTCTTGGCAATCCATGCGGCACCGCCGTCGCGTCCGCGGGTGGACCCGTCGCCCCGAGGGACGACCCGACCATAGACCGGACGATCGGTTTCGCCGGGCGCGCCGCCGAACATTGCGGCGATATTGCCGTAGGTTGCAGGATCCCGGCCGTCGAGGCTGAGCCGGTCGTTGAGGTAACAGGCCGTCGCCCAGGCAGTTTCGGGATCGGGCGTCATCGCAAGGATCCGCTTCGCCCAATACATCCGGAGATTGTTGTGCATCCAGCCGAACCGCAGGAACTGGCGCTGGCAGGCATTCCAGCTCTCGTCACGCGTCTCGCCGCGCAACATTGCCGTCAGGCTCTCCTGCTGAGGCCGAGAGTCGCCGGAATGATCTGCCAAGGTGGCGCGGGCCCAACCGGCGATGCGGCCATAGCTTTCGGGCGCAGACATCGCACGGGCCTGGTAGTGAAACCACTCGCGCCACCCGAGCAGCTCGTCCGCGAACTTGATGCGGTGCCGCGCCCCGACCGAGGCTGCCGTCACCGTGCGCATGACTTCGCGCGGACCCAGCACACCGAAATGCAGATAGGGCGACAGACCGCTCGCACCGTCACGCCGCGTCGCATCGTTGCGGGTGGCGGCGTAATCGGGAAGCACGTCGTCGATCAGGCGGGTCAGCCGCGTCTCTGCCGCAGCCCGGCCGGCGGGAAACGCCGCGCTCACGGGCACGCTGTGATCGATTGCAAGCGATGCGACGAGCACGTCGAGATCACCATCGAGGGTATCTGGTACGAACGGCAACGGGCCCTCGTACGGTGCGATATCGGTCGGTTCGTCGTCTGCGTCTGCCCATGTCGCGCGTTCGGGTTCGTGGCGGCGCAGAAAGCCGGAGCGGCCGCTGATCCCGTCTCCCACCACGGCGGGCGGCACAAGGCAGGCCGCGTTGACCGCATAGACGGGGATTGGAATTCGAGCGGCAACCCGCTCCGTCTGCCAGCGCGCGACAAACGTTGGCTGGTCCTCGACAATCAGCGCGGCCGCGTTTGCACCCAGCCGATACACCAGCCCTTTCTCGCGATGCTCTTCACGATCGACGTGCTGGACGCAAGCAAGGCCGCGTGCCCGACACCCCGACGCAGCGTCGCGGCTGGCACCCAGGATAAAATAATGCAGCCGATCCGAGGCGTAAGGATAGTCTTCTCGCACGCCGTGGTAAACCAGCACCGGCAAGCGCAGCGCATTGCCGAGGCGGACGGCTGCGTCGATCACCGGATTGTCGGTGGCCCGCAGTGCCTGCTGGAGCCAGCACAGCACGTAGCGTGCTTCGGCCACGAGCGGCACCGCGTTCAACTTCCGAACGCGTGGCACTTCGCGCCAGTCGGACAGCCCGGCGGGTAACGCCGCGGTTACCATCCCATGCTACCCGGAACGCCCTTGAAGGGACCGGCCAAATCGGATGTGATCCACCCCCCGTAAAACCCACCGGGTTGCGGTCGCACACGTTCGCCGTCGATCGTACAGCGGTCGAACGGCGCAGCGTAGAAGGCAATGTGGTCGCGCAATATTGAAAAGGCGCACGTTGGGTTCGCGTAGCTCCACCCCACGTCGCGCAGCATCCGTCCGCCGATGTCCAAATGCCAGTAGCGTGCCTCGCCCTTCCATTCGCAGAACGATCGGCGATCCGAGGAACGCAACAAGCCCGAAGTGATCGAGTCCGGCGGGATATACCAGCTCGGGGGATGGCTCGTCTCAAGCGTACGCACTGCTGACGACGTGTCGGCGACAACGATCCCCGCATGGACGATTTGGATCCGCCGATGACTTGGCTCTGCGATTGCCGGTCGTGGATAGAGCCAGACGCTCTCCTGACCGGCGGCAGGCGTTTCGGGTTCAGGCCTCACGCACGTTGCTCCTTACCGTCACGGGGGATGGTCCCGTGGGATCGGTCTGAGCGGTTGTGACCGACATAATGCGCGACATGAAACAGCACTCCTCAAGACCGCACAACGGTCGAGATGCGTTTCGGTCGCTTGACGTTCCCGGCTTGGGGAAACGCTAGGCAGTCGCCCCGAAGACCCCGTATTGCTCGCGCCACGCCGCGACTTCCGCCTGGAGATGCACGGGTGCCGTATCCCCGGAGAGGACGAGGGTGGCGACGTCGTCGCTGGGGTGCATCAACATCTTCTTTGCCCCGTCGCTGAACCACACGGACACCAGCCGATCGCAAAGGCTGTCGAGAACGGCTGCGGCCATGCTCTTGTCGATGGCGGCACCCGGATCGGTCGTGCGGACAATGATCGAGACGCCTTCGAAGCAGTTGCGCGGCGCGCGCTCGAAATTGAGCGACACCAGAAGGCCGGACCGATCCGGGCGAGCTTGGTCCGGCATCGCGGCCGTCCGCCTCCAACCGCAGAACCATGTCCGGCAGATATGCGGCCGGGACGCATGAATGCTGCACCCCTGTGCCACGAGATAGTCGCATGGCGTTCCGCCGGGCTTGCGAAATTCGGGTGTGTCCACCGTCAGGACGGTGCAGCATGCAGTGCAATCCCCACATGCGCGATCGGCGAGGACCGCCCCCAGCAGTATCGCTTCCAAATTCTCCTCGGCCTGCATCCCAGCGGATTGCCCCGACCGTGATGGAAAGACAAGCAAAGTCGGTGTGCCCGAAGCCAATTGGTAGGTCGGTTCGACACTCTGGATCGGTTGAGCTGGCTCACCCAGCAATAGGTGAAGATCCGCTCGATACTTGTTCAGAGGGGGAATGCGACCGTCTTGCGGTGCGAGCAAATCCCGTACCCGTACCGATTTGGCACATGAATTTAACGGCGATCTCTGTCCGGTTTGGGAACGGACGCTGCGGTGTGGCGTTGGCGTGCGGAACTGGTTAAATATCTCTTAAGGTAGCGAAACATGGTACGGAGAACGCAAGGATCGGCCTGGTCTAAAAAGGCCGTTCAGCCCGCTCGACGGCTCAATGACGATCCGCGCGCAGGCCTCACGCCGCTCGAGCTCACGATGCTGGACAAGTCGCTTAAAATGGTTGGCTAATCCAAACGTCTGTAGAGGCAAAATGCCAGTCATAATTCTGTATGATCAAGGCTCGGCATGAGTTGTCGAACCATACCGAGACGTCCTGGATGGACTTTTAGCCGAGACCTTTGCTCGCCAGTCCACTATCCGCTGCGAACATTCTTCCAGTGATAGCTGCGAACATGCTTCCAGTGATATGCGACGAATGTGTCGAGCCGTCCGAATGCGTTGAGCGCGCTCTCGATTGCGGACTTGTTGCCACCCCTACTCTAAACATCCGCAGCGACTCTACACACGGCGTCACTGTGCAGATCCGCGAGGGGTGCGAGCCGATCCGTATCGACATCGAAGACGCACCCGCGCGCCCCTCGCGCATGAAGCGCTCAACGATCCCGCGCTCGATACCGCCGCCAGCCCCGGTGACGATAGCCACTTTCCCGTCGAGCCTCATGCCCATATTCGCTTCCTTGCCGCATGAGACGGACGTGAACCGCCGGTGTGCTGTATCGTAGGTCGGCAGGTCATCTTTGCTCCATGCGATGTCGCGCACCGCCGACAAAGCGTGGCCTAGAACGACTATCGCTAGTGTTTCGTCACTTCGAGGAGTCGACCGGCTTCGGGCACGACGGGTTCGAGTTTGAGTTCGTTCAGGATTTTCCAGACGGTCGCGACCGCTGCGCTGAGGACCGGGATATCGAACTGGCGCTGGACGACGGGGATGGCGTTCAGCGATGGCATCTGGACGCATGCCGAGAGCACGAGCGCATCAACCCCGAAGCTGTCGACCTTCTTCGCATATTCCGGCAAGCGATCCTGCGGCAGACGCCCCACGGCCAGATTGTCCGACACCTCGAGGCTCAGCGAGTCCTGCACCTCGATCCCCTCCGCCTCAATATAGTCGGCGACCAGCTTGGTCAGCGGCTTCATGTACGGAGTGATGATAGACACCTTGCGGGCGCCGATATGCTTCAGCCCTTCGACGAGCGCGCCCGCCGAGGTAATCACGGGAATGGGGTTTCCGGCGGTTTCCATCGCCAGCCGCCCAATCGCCTGTTGGCTGTGTCGATGGTAGCCCGGCCCTTGAGCCATGATCGCGACCAGGCAAGCATAGGCCAGCGCATCGACCCGCGCATCCGCCAGTTCAACCGCACAACGTAATGATTCCACGTCCATTGCCTTCAATTCGTCCGGCGTCACATGCTTCATGCGCATCCGCGACGAGTGGAAGGTGAAGCGATCCTCGGGCAGAATCTGCTGCCGACGCAACAGCATCGCAGGAATCTCGGTTTCCATCGTGGTGTTAGAACTCGGGACGATCAGCCCGATACGAAAATCGCTCATAGCGTGGCTTCTTCCATGCGGTACGGGGCGAGGGTTACGACGGCGGGCGTCCCATATGCGTCGGGCCGCACATGGTGGAGCACCGGAAGCTTGTCGCGGGCACTGGCGACCAGACCGAGGTCCAGCTCCACGACCTGGCAGGTCGGGCTTGCGATGCCGAGGTCGACGATCACCTTCCCCCACGGTTCGACCACGAGACCGTGGCCGTAGGTTTCGAAGGCGTCCGTGCCATCGTCACCGCGAACCGTGGTGGAGGAGACAATGTAGCATTCATTCTCGATCGCGCGGGCGCGCAGCAGGGCTTCCCAATGCGCTTCGCCGGTCGTCTGGGTGAAGGCCGCGGGGACGAGGATGATCTCCGCGCCCGCCAACGCCAGTTGCCGGTAGAGTTCCGGGAAGCGGACGTCGTAGCAGATCGTGACGCCGATCTTCACACCGGCGATCTCGACGATGAGCGGACACGTGCCGCCCTGTTCGACGGATGATGCCTCGAACGACTGCCCGTTGATCCGCGCATCGAACAAATGAATTTTGTCATATTGCGCGACGAGGGCACCCTCTCCGTCGTACAGCACCGCCGAGTTGCGAATGACGCCATCGTCTCCGAGATGCTTGAAGCCCCCCAGGAGCACGGGCGTCTTCGTCTCGCGCGCAATACCCGCGAGCCGCTGCAGTTCAGCGCTGTCGGTGCGCAGCGCCGCTTCGCGCATTTCCACGTTCGTGCCCAGATGCAGGCCGTTTTCGGGGAGAAGGACGAGATCGGCGCCGTCGGCGGCGCATCGCCGAACCAAATCGCAAGCGATGTCGAGGTTGGCGGCGCGGTCCCGGGTTGCGCGCCACTGGGTGATCCCGATCCGGAAGCGCTGAGCGTCAGGCACGCGCCACCACCTTCGGCTCGAACTTCATATTGGCGACGGTCCAACCGCCGCCAGAGTTCTCCATCGGTTCATAGGCGTAGACCTCGCCTTTGGTGCCGGCGCCGACGACGGCGAGCATGATCACCCAATTGAGGATCTCATACTGCCCGTGGTCCAGCAGCGGATACGGTTCGAAATTGCTGATATCGAGGCCACGGCCCGCCTTCAGGAGATCGAGCAGGAACCCATCGAAGGCCACGTCCACCTTCCCGTACTTGCCGGGTTCGAGCCAATGCGACAGCCCTCCCGTGGCAAGGAAGCCGACGCGCTTCCCGGAGCGCTCGATCGCGCCGCGCAACGCCTCGCCGAAGGCCTTGGCCCCGAAGGGCGAGAAACCGCGCGCCGGCTGGGTGATGATCGGGACGACCGGAATGGTGCCGTCCTCCAGCATCACACGAAGCGGGACCACGAGGCCGTGATCGAGCTCGACTTTGGACGACGCTTCCACTTCGAGGCCCGCCGCCCGCACCGCTTCGACGAGTTCGAGCGCAAACGCGGAATCGCCAGGGACCGACGCGTCCAGATCGGGACGCTTGAAGAACGCCATGGATCCGGCATGCGTTTCGCCAACGCCGATTACGGTCGCCGCAGTCTCGAAGCTCTGAAAATGGCAATCGGCGCTGATCAGCAGGACATCGAGCTTGGCCGCGGCGATATCCGCCTTCAACCGCGCATAGCCGTCCAGCAACCGCTGCACCGCATCGGCCGGATCAATCTCGGGACGCGCGATGAGGTCGGGGACATGGCTGCAACCGCCGGCGAAGTAGAGATTGGCAGGCGGCTTGGGCGTTTCCGAGCTGACTCGTCCGTCGAACACGAACTTCCCCGTGCTCGTACTGTCGGTCACATCGTCCTTGAACCAGCGGGTCACCAGAATGGTGATCCCATCGGCGAGGCCTTCCGAACGAAGACGGTCGCGATCGCCATTGGCAATCACCTCGCTCCATCCGGCATCGATCCCGAGCTCGGTCCCTACCCCAACGGGGTCAGCCTTGAAGCGCGCGAGGAGGTCCTTATTCTCGCCGAGCGAGAGGATCGCCTTCTCGATTGTCTTGCGGTCCATGTGTCTACTCCTCAGAGGGTAAGCGCGCCGTCACGCACCACGACCGTGTCATCCACAGCGATCGTGCAGCCGCGCATCGGGATGTCGAGGTGTGCGGGCGTTTCGCGATTGGCGAAGCGGTTCGAGCCGGTCGACCACATGAAGTTGCCCTCGACCGACCGCAGCTCCTGCCCGTAGAGCGTGCGGGGGTTATAGACCTCGAACGCGGACCACGATGCGGTCGGATGGACGCCCCACCCCATGTGCGACGTCGCGTACACCGCTTCGTCGTCCCAGGTGCTGAGGTAATCGCGGAGGTTCGCCGCATCGATCCCATCGCCTTCGATCTTGCGGATGAAGCCCTTCTCAATGGTCAATTCCACGGGTTGCTGGACGTAACGCTGCCACGGAATGAGCGCGTCTCCGGGCTGGAGCACGATCGTGCCGTTGACGCTGCCATCCTTCGGGAAGCACGCGATAAAACCGCTTGGCCAATGGTCCCACCGGCCCGGCTCGTCGACGAAGCCCCATTGGCAGGTGATCGGCAAATCATCGCTGGAGATGTCGGCGACGAAATCGGTGCCGCCCGCGCTGGTCACGCGGAGCTGCTTCCCCGCTTTCAAAAGATCGCGACCGGCTTCGACGCGACGGCGGATCTCGGCAGTCCCGATGAGGCGTTCGAGCACGTCGGAAGGCTCCGCCACGAACAACATCCGCCGCCCAGCCCCCGTGATCCGCGTGCGAACGTCGGAATGGATCAATCCGCCAACGGTCACGTCGATGACCATGTCGCATTCGCCCGCGGCCGCCAGCAAGGCGGGCACGTCCGGCCCTGCCTTGTGCTCGAGCCCGGGCAGCGTGGGGTTGGACAGGCTGGATGCCGTCAGGACGACCGCGCTGGCGCCGACGCTCCGGGCGCCCGCAACGGCCGCATCGACATAGTCCAGTTTCTGGCCATGTTCGGCGATGACACCGACGAGCTGGCCGCTACCGATATTGCAGAGCTGAAATTGAGTCGCGAATAGCTCGCTGAGCGTTGCCGGCACTTCGAATCTCCTCAGAAGACAGTCTTGATCGACCCGCCGTCGACGGCGATCGTCTGGCCGGTGATGTATTGCGCGCGGTCGGACACCAGGAAGGCGATCGCATCCGCGGTCTCCTCGGGCCTGGCCCAGCGGCCAAGCGGGATCGCGGCCACGGACTTTTCGAACTCCGCCTCGATCGAGGTGCCGTTCCGCTCGGCGCGCCCGGAGATTTGCGTCTCCATCCGATCGGTCGCGGTGGTGCCCGGCATCAACTGGTTGACCCGAACCTGATCCGGCCCGAGCTCGAGCGAGAGCAACTTCACGAGCGCGCTCAGCCCGGCCCGGAAGGTCGCCGTAAGACAGCTGTTGGGGGCCGGTTGCTTCGTCCAGGTCGAGGTGATGAACAACAGCGACCCGGTCTTGCGTGCCGCCATGTGGACCGCCGCCGCGCGCGCGACCGTGACAACCGGGCGGAAGAGCATGCGATAAGCGCCGTCCCATTGGTCGATCGTCGCATCGACGAACGGCTGGATAGTCGGTCCGCCGGTATTCAGGATCACGATGTCGAGCGTGCCGTGCGCCGCCAAAACTTGCGGCACGAGATCCGCGACCGCGTCGGAAGCGAGATCTAGCACGACCGGATGGATGTTGGCACCGTGCGAAGCGACTTCTTGCAACTTCGCTTCGTTCCGACCGACGATGACGACGGTAGCGCCCTCCGCGGAAAGCCGAAGCGCGGTCGCCCGACCGATGCCACTGGACGCGGCGAGCACGAGCGCGACTTTGCCTTCCAAGCCAAGGTCCAGCGCCATCAGCTTGCCACCGCAAGAGCTTTTTCGGGGCATTGCGCGATGGCATCCATCGCCTTGTCCTCATCGCCGCCCGGTACCGCGCCGTTCGTGATCAGTTCGGGAAAGCCAAACTCGTCGAGCGAAAACATGGACGGACACAGTTCGGCGCAAATGCCGTACCCCGTGCACTTGGTCCCGTCGAAATTGACCTTCATCGTGCTACCTCCATGGAGCTTTCAGCGAGCGCTTCGACGGCGGTGCGCGCGAGGGACGCGGCGCCGTCGAGGAACGAACAGGCGCCGCGACCGCCGAGGGACGATCCCCAGCGCCGTAGATTCGTCAGTGTGGCGTCGGTCGACGTCCCGGCCTCTACCTCGGCGAGCGCGCCCGATATCGCCTGCGTGCCCTTCACGCAGACCCCGCACTGCCCCGCCGTCTCCCGGGCATACCAGGCCGCAATTTCGGCAACGATCTTGATCGGGCGCGAGGCTGCGGTGAGTGCCGTGAACGACCCGCAGCCGAAGCCGCTTTTCTGGTCGCGAAGATGCTCGAAACTCAGCGGGATGTCGATCAGGCTTCCCGGCAGGACGCCCCCGAACCAGCCGCCCGCAAGGATCGCGACGATCGGCCCGGCCAACCCGCCGGCTAGCCGAGCGTAGGCGTCGGACAGCGCGGTGCCATAGGCCACTTCGAACACCCCGGGTTTGGAGCAATCGCCGTTCAACGTGATGAGCGCGGTGCCGGGCGAGGTATCGGTGCCATATTTGCGATAGGCAATCGCACCCTTTCGGGCGATCCACGCCGCCATCGCCAGCGTCTCGACGTTCGCCACCAGCGTCGGGAGTCCATCGACCCCGGCCTCGAACACGCGGGGCGGCTTTGCGAGCGGAAGCGCCGGACCGCCGCTGATCGCGCGGCAAGCTGCGGACTCTTCGCCTGCGACATAGGTCGGTGCGACTTCGAAGATCGTGATCGCCCCTGCGCGCGCATGGCAGTCCGCCGCGACCAGTTCCGCGACCGCGCGCCGCGCGGAAGCGATCGCCTCGCCATGCGAGACGTAGAGCACGATCCGTTCCGCACCGACCGCATCCGCCGCAATCAGCAAGCCGTCCAGAACGGCATGCGGACGGTTGACCAACAGCCAGCGGTCCTTGAACGAGGAAGGCTCCCCTTCCTCACCGTTACCGACGATGACCTTCGGGCCCGACGCCGCCGCCACGGTTCGCCATTTCACGTGCGCGGGGAACCCTGCGCCACCGCGCCCTCGCAACCCAGCGGCTTCAAGCTCATCGATCAGGACGGTCATGTCGACCGCCGAATAGGTCCCGAGCGCGCGTTCCTGCTCCAGACTCAGCGGGCCATCCCCCACGACCAGTCGAGGCTCGATCGTCGGGTCGGCATATGCCTTCGGGATGGGCGAGACTTGGCTCACTGTCCGCCCGCCGCAGCGATGGCAATGGCGGAATCCAGGTCGATGACCTCGCCGTATTTGGCCTGAATATCGAAGAGGCTCGCCTCATGGGGACCGCTGGCGCGATCCGCCACGCAATCGCGCGGCACGAAAACACGCAGACCGCTCATGCAACCGTCCACCGCGCTTGCGCGCACGCACCCCGAGGTGGTTGCCCCTGCGATAACGAGCGTGTCGACTCCCGTCTGAACGAGTACCGTCGACAGATCGGTGCCCGTAAAACACGACGTTGCGGTCTTGGTAAGCAGGATGTCCGTGTCCCGCAAGGTGAGGCGGCGGTCCACCTGAACTGCCTTGCTACCTGGTGTCAGGCATTTCATCGCCGGCATTTTAGCCAGCCAAACCGATGACGAAGCCCGCGCAGAATCGAAGACGATCGTCGAGAAAATAACGGGCGTCTCCGCGATCCGCGCGGCTGCGAGGAGTGTCGCCGTCGCCGCTACGGCCGCGTCGCAATCGGTGCCGCACGCATACGTTGGATCGGTGAAACCGTTGATGAAGTCGACCACCAGGACCGCACACCGTTGGCCGGGTTCGATCCGGTTGCCGATGCCGCGTTTGGCATAGAGGTCCTGCAGAGCAATCCGCCGGTCGCCCTCATTCTCTGCAGACCCGCTCTCTTGCCTCGCGGCCACGACACTTCTCCTTGATTGAGGGTACGAACGCCGTACTGCCACGGCTCGTGAGAAACGCAGGCAAAGGCCCGACTGTGAGGGGCACTACCATTCGTGCGCGCCCTCCAGATTGACGAGATGGGACGTAAACTTCCGCTAATGTGACAGCGTATGGAACCGCCCCATGGCCCGTCGCGACCAGGCGCGTTTTCGCGCTCTGGTCGATGGTACGATGCTCCCAATGGATCGTCTGTGCTCAGTACACCTTGTCGCCCGCGATCGTGACCCGGAAGCCCGACCGTGTTTCCGGGAAATAGTCCCAAACGGCAAAATGCTGCGTGCACCGGTTGTCCCAAAAGGCGATCGAGTTCGGGCGCCAGCGGAAACGGACGTGGAAGTTCGGATCGTTGATATGGTCGAACAACACCTTGAGAACGCCCGCGCTCTCCTTGTCCGACAGCTCCGGGATCTTGGTGGTGTAGAGCTGGTTGACGAACAGCAGCTTGCGCTTCGTCACCGGATGCGTCCGGATGATCGGATGACGCGTGGTCGCGAACCGGTTGGCCTTGCGCTGATAGGTCGTGTCCTCGTCCGCGATGATGCCGAACACGTGGTTCCCATCGTGCACCGCCGTCAACGGCGCCAGGAACGCCTTCATCGGTTCGGAAAGGCCGTCATACGCGGCATAGGCGCTCGCGAAGAGCGTATCCCCGCCGCTTTCCGGAAGCGTGTGGATGTGGAGGATGCTCCCCATTGGGGGCTTTTCATCGAAACTCATGTCCGAGTGCCAATCCTCTCCGGCGACCGCCACCGAATTGTGGTCACCATGGATACGGACGATATCGGGTTCATCGGGCAGGCCCGCCACGCCGGAATGCTGGACGAGCTCCCCGAAGGCACGACCGAGCCGCTTATGGCTCTCATGATCGATGTTCTGGTCTCTGAAGAAGATGACCTGATGTTCCATCAACGCGGTGTGGATCTCTTCAAGCTCCTTGTTCTTCAAGGTCTTCGTAAGATCGACATTGAAAATCTCGGCTCCGATCCGCTTGGTCAACGGCCGAACATCCAGAACGTCGTAACTCATCGATCATCTCCTGCAGTATTATGGCAATTCACAAACCGGCCGTTATGTTTGTTGCCGCGCAACTTCGATGCAACGTCTATCCAAACGGCAATCCTAAATTCTACCGCTACGATATCATGGCACTAACTGAGCCAGGTGTTCGGGACGGGACATTTGCTTGATAAAATGGGACATTATGGGATCTTCCAGCGGCCTTGCTTTCGACGCGTTTTCAGTGACCGGGGCGAAGCGACGGGCAGCCTCGACGCTATAATCTCCGCCTCTATTTCGGTCGGATCCTGATCGGTCATCGAAACCCTTGCCTTGTGAATTGGTGGATGCTGCAGCTTCAAATTGTCATCGCCAACCGACGGACCTGACCGCCCTGATCACGGTCATGCCTGGATGAGGTACGTCTCACTAAAGCGGCCGGTATGATGAACGGCCTCATTCTCTCGAACGCGGTGGCGCCGCCACTCGATCGGGGCGCATGCGAAGCTTTTCCGGAACCAACTCGAAAAGGCGCTCAAGCTCCGAAAGCCGAGTTCGTAACTGATCTCAGACAACGTTTTCACATTCTCTTCGAGCAACGTCTGCGCGATTTCGGTGCGGATCGATTGCAGAAGTGTCGAGTAACTATGGCCCAATTGCCCAAGCTTGCGATTGAGCGTCCGCCGGGTGATGCCGAGTTGCGCCGCCGTAAGATCGGCAGACGTCTCGCCACGCGCGAGAAGGCTCAAGATGATGTTGATCGTCCGCTGGTCGAACCGCACTGCCGATCCAATACGAAGCGTCTTCAAATAGGCTTCGGCATGCCGCCGCAGATCCATGCTCGCCCCGTTGAGGGGGGTATCGAGATCCGATTGGCGCATGACGATGCCGGTAAAATCATGGCCATATTCCACCGGACAGCGGAACAGCGTGTAGGCGCGGTGGCGATATGGCGACACTGGATGCGCGAAGCAGACCAATTGCGGCTTCCATGTTGGATCAATCAGTTGCCGGATGATCTGGACCAGTCGAGCACAGGTCAGTTCGACAAGCTGGCGGCCGGACGTCACGCGATCGAGGCTGAAGTTCTGCATCAGGATCGGATCCTCGTCGTCCTCGTTCAGCGTGATCGAAAACGCATCGGTATTGATCGCAAGGTTTGCCGACAGGGTCCGTAGCGCAGCACGGACGTTGGCCTCTTCGCGCATGAGCAGCGCCAGTGGACCGAAGTCCGGGGATCCTTGTTGCATCGCGACCTGGAGCCCGAAATCGCCGACCTTTGCGGCCTCTGATGCGCGTTCCAGCAACCTGCTCACGGACAAGGCCGACAGGCGGAACTCGGGTTCACGAAGGTAGCGTCGATCGATCGCCACGGAATCGAGCAAACTGGTTACATCGAGCCCGACATCGGTCGCCATCCGATCAAACCCCCGAAGAAGCCTCGCGCGAATAGTGAGTTCCTGGAGCATCTTACATTCTCCAATTGGCTGTCCGTTCTGACCTCAAGGTTCGGGAGTTACCGAACCCGGAAAGGCAGACCAGAAGCCGATTAACGCATCGCTTTTCCGTCCATCGGAAGGTTCTCAGAGCTCATCGCTGGGAAAGGATGTCTCGGGCCACTGGTCGAGCGGCGCGCTCATCATGTCCGCGTAGAATTTATAGAGGTTGCGCTGCACCCCCTCCTCGTACCGCGGTGCATAGACAACGCCGGGCCCCGGGAAATCGGTGAGGCGCTGCGCAATGCCGGTGTCCGGCAGGCCCATGCGGTAGTTCAACTTGAGATCGAGCACCTCCGCGCTCACCGAGCCACCGGTCTGATGGATCATGCTCCACGGCTCGCTGTCATCCATCTCGAACAGCCCCCCAACCGAGAAACTGGCGAGCGTAACCGCGTACTGGCGCTCCTTCTGCTCCTGCGTCATGTTCTTGTAGACGGGGAACTGGTTCCAGATCTCCATCCGGTCCGGACCCTTGGGCTGCCATACCTTGAGCGAGATGCCCGCAACCGGGGGCTGGCTGGGATCGTCGGTCGTCGGCACGATGATGAAAGTGAAGTTCGGAAACACGTTTCCGACGATCACGCGCGACATGCGCGCGGCATGCAGCTGATCCGCACTGATCTGCGACGTATTGAAACTGTCGACCAGATTCTGCGGCGACCCGAAGAAACGCGGACCCGGATCGTCTTCGGTCATCGCCGACGAAAAGCTCAGGCTGTGCCCTGGCGCTGCCTGGATGTGATACCCCTTCATGTTCTCGACGAAGGACACCGGGAAGGCGTTCACTTCGGCAATCGACTTATGCAAGGTCGGGAGATGGTAATCATCGCCGCACGAATTGTCCGCGGCGGATTTCCAGTCGCCAGGGATGACGCACCGCTGCGGCGGCCCCATGAACTCAACGCCATGCTCGTTCAGGCCGAAGATCAGGTCGAGATACCACGCCATCCCGCCCAGATATTCCTTGAGCGACGGCGCCTTGGCATCGAGCGTCGCGAAAATCAGACCCTGGTGCGTATCGAGCTGCGCCACATGGAGCAGCCCATTCTCGCTCTTCGACATGTCGCCATAAGCGTTCTTCCAGAGCGGGCCGCCGACCAGGTCACCATTATTGGCGAACGTCCAGCCGTGATACAGGCAGCGGAACTGCTCCGCGTTGCCGCGATCGACGCGGCACACGTGCACGCCGCGGTGGCGACATGCGTTGAGCATCGCATGGATCTTACCGTCCTTGTCGCGGGTGACGATGTAATCGTCCTCCCCCATCTTGCGGAGCATGAAATCGCCGGGGTTGGGGATCTCGGAAACGTGACCGAGATACAGCCAGCAGCGACCGAAAATTCGGCGCAGCTCTTCCTTGTAAACGCGCTCGTTGCCGAAGATCCGGGCAGGAACCCAACCGGCGCCCACACCGTCGTCCACTTCCCGCATGATATCGCGAACGTAAGTGTCGCTACGCTCGTGTTGGATGGGAGCATTCATGGGACTTCCTCTCAAATTCCGGGGCGCGATCAGAAGAAGACGGCGAGGTTGTGGACCTCGAGCGCGGTCAGATCGACATAGACGTCGCGTTTGAACAGCCGCAGCGTTTCGCCTTCGCGCCGCAGCCTATCGTGGCGTTCTGATGCGATGATATTGGCATGCGTATCGCTGCGCCGGGTCTGCACGAGCAGCAGCGCGCTTTTCGCTTCAAGCGTGCCATCTTCATGCTCGTACACCCGGAGATTGCTCACGAAATGGCGCGTACGGGTGGCGGGGTCCTCGGCCCAGGCGAAGCCGGTCTCGTTGCGGGCAACCTTCATGTTGATGGTTCCATGAGTCTCGTTGAGGTGGTACACCCCCTCGATAAACCCCGCACTGATCCCGCGACCGACGACTTCGCGGACGGGCATTCGGTACACGATGTCCTTGCTCAGCATGGTGTCGCACCATTCGCGGTCGCGCATCGAGTCGAGCAGATCGGCTTCGTCGAACAGCCAGTCCTGTACTTCACAAAAAAGAGGGGCACTTGACCGCACCCGTCGGGCAGTCGTCTGCTGCGCTTCTCCCGCAGCAATCCTGGCCTGCGCCTGCATCCTTCGCCTCCCGAAACTTCAGTCTGTCCCTCTACGAAGCGCCTTCGTGAGATACACAGTTTGTGAACAAGATGTTCCTCTTCCGGTGCCATGGTGTCAACTCGCCCTTGAGGGGCATGTTCTCAACATGCGGGATTTCTGGAATTTCGGGCACGCTAGCAGACATAAAAAAAGACCGCGGAACGTCGTGTCCCGCGGCCGCATTGCGCCTGCTTACGAAGTTTTCAGATTGCCCTATTCAGAGTTCGTCGCATCCCACTCGAGCGTGCCGGCCGCGCGGGTCTGCTCCTCGTAGATAGCGGTCATCAACGACAACAGGCGTGTCGCCGACGCCATGGTTTCAGCGTAATTTCCGATGAACTCCACTTGCGGAATGAGCAGATGCCGTCGGACTTCGGCATAGGCTTGCACGACCTTTGCGCCTGCATCGGTTGCCGAATAGGCGAAAGCCCTGTCGCCCTTCTCTCTCGACCGCTCCACCATGCCCTTTTTCTCGAGCTTCCCGAGACTGTACTTGATATTATGGAGATCCAGCCGGTTCATCGTCTGCGCGATCTGCACGAAACTGCGCGGCTGTTTCTGAATACCGACCATGTGGAGAACCATATGGTCCTGATATCCAAGCCCGATATCCGAGACGGCGCTCATCACGCTCTGCTCCCACCGCGCGAAGCTCTCGCTCACCCGCAGAACCGTCCATTCGAGCTCCGACAACGTGAGTTCAACGGGAAGCTTCGAAAGATGTTCGGGCGGCGTGTTGCTCACGCTGGCGTAATGGGGGTCGGCGGCCGTTGCGGTCTTCCGGGACTTCGATGGCAGATCGGTCTTCGCCTTCGTCGCGCTCATCAACCAAATCCTGCTCTTGTCATTTCGCCATGGGCGGCATTGCGCGGTATGTGGAATGCTGACCCGGTATCATGGACATTCCGCGAAAACCACCGTGCAGTCCCACGGTGGTCACGCCAACCTGACAGTATCGTTCACCTCTACGGCTGTGACAGCCCGCCTCGTTCGGGTTTTTCCCATGAAATCGAGCTTGCCGATCTGCACGCCCTTGTTGCGGAGGATCGCGTAGGCAATCGTCAGATGGAAATAGAAATCGGGTTGCGAGAAGCTGAGTAGGAAGTTCTCGGCCGTATAAGGGATCCGCTTTTCCCCGACCACGAACGCCATGTCCTGACCGATGAATGACTCCATTTTATCTCGCTCAACGCCAAGCAGCGCCTCGCGCGCAGCCTCGACGCGGGTTCTCAATTCCTCGAACGTTTCGGGCAACGCGCTACGGTCGGGCGAGAAGCTGCCGCGTCGCACGCCCTCGATGGCGCCAATCGAGTGCAGAACGGCGGACTTCACCTGATATGCAAAAGGGTACATGTCGTCGGCCAGCTTTGCGCCGATGAGCTCGGCTGGCGGCACTGCATGCTCCGTGCAATGCGCCTCGGCTTTGTCGAGCAAGTGAAGAAGCGAACCCAACATCTGGACGTAGGTCGGGACGATCGCGTCGTATAGCGAATACATGGCAACTCCGGAAATAGTCTTAGGGTACGTGACGAGAGTTCGACGTGCGCCCTTCCGCAAACTGCAGACCGATCGGTCGATCCTATCCGCATGCTCATGACATCGCTGCGATCGGGCCATAGCCACCTGACGATCCTATGGAGCGGACACCTTTCGATCAATCCGAAAGGCGGGATGTGGACCGGCTTGTCCCATATCCGCAAGACGGAGTCCCAATTCCCAAAGTCACACGCTAGGAAGACGCCACCGATATACTAGAAACAGTCAGGTAGCTCTATCGACCCGCTTCACCGTTACTGCTTACGCCAGTTCGAGGGCGATGGTTTTGAGCGGTGTCTCGACATCGGCGAGTCTGATCTTGTCCGGCGCAAGGCGCCCTATGACAAGCGCCTTACCTTGGACATAGTCCTTGGTGGCGTTGACACAGTCGAGCGCGAGGACATGTCCGTCCTTCAAGTAGATAATCGAAAAACTGCGAGTGGCCGGATCCCCCCGCACGATTGCCTCGTCGAACCCGATCGATAAGCCGACGGTCTGAAGCCGCAGATCATATTGGTTTGACCAGAACCACGGCACCGCGTGATAGGGTTCGCCGCCACCTAGAATATCCCTGACCGCGACATTCGCCTGATCGTTGGCGTTCTGAACCGATTCCAGCCGAATCTTCGCGTGTTCGGCAAAGGCATTGGCATGAAGCGCACAGTCGCCGATCGCGTAGATGTCGGGAAGGCTCGTCCGGCAATACGCATCTACCTCGACGCCATTGCCCCCCTCTGCCCCCGCTGCGAGCAACGGTTCGACCGCAGGAATGATGCCGATCCCGACGATCACCATGTCGGCGGGAAGGATCTCGCCGTCGGCCATTCTGACGCCGGTCACACGACCGTCGCCAAGGATACAATCGACCTTGGCGTTGAGCCGAACCTCTACGCCATGCGCACGATGCTCCGCCTCGTAAAAACGCGAGAGCGGCTCACCGGCGACACGCGCCAGCACGCGATCGAGCGCTTCGAGCACGGTAACGCGTTTGTCGAACGTCTTGGACAGCACCGCCGCGGCTTCGAGGCCGATATAGCCGCCACCGATCACGACGACGTCGCGGGTCGCCTCAAGCTCGCCCAGCATGCGATCGACGTCGGCGCGAGTCCGCACGCCGTGGACCCCGACCAGGTCGTGACCAGCGCAACTCAGCCGTCGCGGCGCGCCGCCGGTGGCCCAGATCAACTTGCCATAGGATATGGTCGAACCATCGGTCAGCGCGACGCTATGCGCCTCCGCATCGACGCGGACCACCCGCTGGCCAAGCAGCATCACCACGTGACGCTCTTCCCAGAATTTGGGCTGCCGGATCAAGATCCGCTCGAAGCTCTTGTCGCCCGATAGATATTCCTTGGACAACGGCGGTCGCTCATACGGAAGCTCCGGTTCATCGCCGAGCACGGCGATGCTGCCTTCGAATTTGGCGAGACGAAGCGACACAGCAGCCTGCGCGCCCCCGTGTCCAGCTCCGACGATCAGCACGTCATACTGCAATGCGGTCATGCCTGCGCCATCACCGGGCCGGAATGCGGAGCGACCCCGTCACGCGAAATTCCTACCATGCTATCCTCCTCAGATCGAAGCTGGCGAGAACACTATGACGGACCCGGCGCGCTTTCCAGCACGCATCAGGCTGACGTTGGCCCGTTACTTTCTCGCTCCCATGATGTGGCAATACCGGTCGCCCCCTCGACGACTCCTGCGAAAGGTTACGGTATCGGCCCGACGGTCGGAGCGCGAGGGTATGTCTGGCCGCTACCGCTCGAAGATGCGGTTGGCCGCTTTGGCCAAGCCACCCATTCCCACGGAGCCCAATCCCGATCACGCCACGAAGTCAGGGGAGAATATGGTTGAACTGGCCAGTGAACCATCATCGCGCCGACGGCGCTGTAAACTACCCGCGCAATACGTGGTGGGTCGCCGCGTTCGGGTCGGAGATCACGCACGCGCAGATCTCGCGATGGATGCTGGACCGACCCGTCGTCCTTTACCGCAGACGGAATGGCGACATCGTTGGCTCGACGACCGGTGCCCGCATCGCTGGGCGCCACTCTCGCTGGGTCGTGTCATCGACGATACCATTCAATGCCCGTATCACGGCATCAGGTGCGCCCCGAATGGCGAATGCATGAAAATCCCGTCGCAGAAGACGATCGTGTCGGGCTGCGCCGTCCACGCTGATCCCGTCCGCGAGGAAGGGCCGTTCGTTTGGGTGTAAATGGGAAACCCTGCCCGGATCCCCGAGTATGTCGCGCCGCTCGATACCGCCTGGGCGCTCTCGGATGCGTGGAGCGTCGCGTCAGGCACCCTGGAAATGGATGGCATTTACATGCAGCTGCATGACAATGTCCTCGATCTCACGCACTCATCCACATCGGTTCGCTCGGCATCACCGACAGGATCAAGCCACCCAAGGTGTCGACCACCACGACCTCTGCCAAATTCCGCAGCGAATTTGTCGATCGGCTTCTCCAACCCGCGCATTGCGCGATCACGGGACCGGAACTCGATCGTCCTGCCAATTTGTTCGTAACCGAGGGGGAGTTCGTGTCGCCTGCCGTTCACGACGCTATCGAGACGATCGAATATGACGCGCCGACGCCGGCGGGACGATCGAAATACGCCCTCCGCATCGTTCACGCGACCACGCCGATCAGCATGGACAAGTATCGATATCACTACCTCTTCGGTTGGGACGTGAAACTGCCGAGCGAGGCGATTGCGGCAATGCAGGCCGGGATCGAAACCGCTTTCACCGGAGACAAGGTGATCCTCCGCGCGATCAGCAAGTCCCTCAGATGAGATTCCCGCGGGATCGAGTATCCCGAGATCAAACTTCAGGCCGATACGCCCCAACTGCATGCGCGCCGAAAGCTGAAGGCATTAATCGATCGGGAGTGAAGTGCGCGAAAAGGGGTGGGGACGGTCCGAGCATCTAGCCCCCTTCCTCACGCCCTCGATATCGATACCAGTTCCGCCCGCCAGCTACGTTCAGCGCGCCTGTCCCTGGAACTGCGGCAAGAAAAATTCGTCCAGATCGCGTCCGGCATAGATCGACCCATGAAAGTATGTGTCGATGCCTTTGACATAGGCCGCCGCCGTGACCTCGTCATCGAGACCGGGAACGGCATGCGTCAGCACCACCGTCTTCACCCCAGCCGCCGCGGCCATTTTGCCGATCTCCTCGGGTGCGAGATGCTCCTTCGCCATATGCTCGCGGAGGGCGGCAGCCTGCGCTGGGTTGCTGCTAAGCATCTTGTTTTTGTTCAATAGCGCGGTCATCGTCGCATCTTCGTCGATCACTTCGATCACGAGAACGTCTGCGCCCTTCGCCAGCGCCGCGACCGCCGAACTCGGCCCGGTGTCACCCGAAAAAACGATCGATCCCGCTACAGTGTCGAAGCGGTAGCTGTACGACTTATCAGCCGTGTTCGAACCCGCCGGGAATTGTGAATAATGCGTGTTCTCCGCAGCATAGACGGTCACGTTCGAATCCGAGAACACCTTGCCCGGCGCGGATACGGTCGTCGAGGCGAAGGCAGTTTCGGGATCGCAGCCAGGCGAAATCCTCTGTTCGGTGAAGGTCCGCAAGGGAACCTTCAGATAGGCCCTCGCAGCCTTTACCATGTCGTCCGTTCCGTAAGGACCGGTCACGGTTACACGGTTGTTCCGACCAGTGACGCAACTGAAAGCCATGAGGTCGGCAAGACCACCATCATGGTCCAGATGATGGTGGGTAATGAAAACCTGATCGACCTCAGCGGGCTGATAGCCAGCCGCCGCCAATCGGCCCAATGTCCCGACCCCGACGTCGATCAAATAGACCGTTCCGTTGATCACCAAGAGGTTGGACGGCTGCGAGCGTTTCACGCGGACGATCGGCCCCCCGCCTGTGCCGAGCAGGACCAGCCGCGCGAGCGAACCGTCCTTGCTCGCGGCCGGTTGCTCCTTGGCCGTTTGCTGTGGTGGAGAGATTTGCGCCTGGCCAGCCGAGGCAAGAAAGGCTGTGGCTATGGCAACGATCGACACTTTGAAGTTCGGATTCATACTTCCCCATTTCGCCGCCGGATCAGATGGTTATGGCTGATGTCTCGATCGTCGAACCAGCTCAGAACTTCGCCGCCAAGCGCACGCCATACGTCTGGGGCGGACGCAGGAGCGCACTGTTGAACAGTCCGAACGGTGCCGGGAATGCGCTCGTGAATACCGTCTTGTCGAAGATGTTGTTCGCATAGGCGGTGACCGTGATGCGCTTGTTCGGGAAGGTATACCCAACCTGCGCATCTGCCTGCCAATAGGCGCCCTGGACCTGCACTTCGGTAAATTCGAGGCCGGTCAGTGTTCGCGTCTGGAAATGCGATCGAACGCCGCCAACGATTTGACCACCATTGGACATATCGACCGTCTGTTGCACCCCCAGATTGAGCGTCCAGGTGGGCGCATAAGGCGGGCGCTTGCCCGAGCAATCGACGGTGTAGCTCAGCGCCGATATCGACGTACTCGCACACGCCGTCCCATTACCCTGGCCGCCATTCTGGTTCGGAACACGGTAGACGAAGGATTTATACTTGGCATCGAGATATTGGACGTCGGCGTTGAATTCGGTCGTACGCGTCAGCAGAAAGCGTGCCTCGATCTCGATCCCCTTATAATCGGCTTGGCCGACGTTTTCGGTCCCGAGCTGCGTCGAACCGGAACTGTCCTGGATGAAGTGCGAGATCTGCTGGTCCTTGTACTTCCAGTAGAACAGCTCGAGATTGAACTGGAGCTTGTTGTCGAAGAACCGGTTCTTGGAGCCGATCGTATAAGAGGCGATATTCTCCGGCTGATAGATCCCGGAATCGGCCGTCAGGTAGAACCCGCCGGATTTGAAGCCAGTCTCGTAGCTCGCGTAGAGCAAGTTCCGAGGCGTGATGTCCCAGTCCGCGCCAACGCGGTAGGTGAACTTGTTGAAGGTTCGTCCCTGCGCGTTCGCGCCGGTCTTGTTAATGAAGTTCGGTACCGTGATCGTGCCGTCGATGGTGGGATCGAAATTCGGGGTCGGCACGGCGAAGTTCACAGGAAAAACCGATGCTGTGGGGCATCCGGGAACGTACGTGGGGAAATAGGTGGTTGGGCGCACGCAAACCTTGAGCAGACTTTGCTGCGTCCCATCGAGGGTCTTGTGCTCCGATGTGTAGCGACCGCCGACCCCCACCCGCAATTCCGGGGTGATGGCCCAGGTCAATCGACCGAACGCGGCGCCGTTCTTGTTGGTCAGGCGGTAGACCTGGTTGACGACGTTGGACTGCTGGTTGACGTAGAATTGCGGCACGTCGTTGGTTTCACGGTAGAAGAACCCACCCAGTAAATATCGGATCGGGCGATTGTCGTCCGACGCCAACCGAACTTCAAGACTGGTCTGGCGATCCTGTTCGCGGGGTCCGATGTAGAAACCGACGGCGCTGCTGAGGCTACGAAGCTTGGACTCGCGATAACCCGGGACGATCGTGACCGTGCCGACCGGGGTTTTCCAATCGACGGTGCCCGAAATACCCCAGAAACTGTTCCGCAGGAACGACTGGATCGAATACGGCGCGAACGTCCGGCCAAGCAGGAGATTGGGCTGTTTGGTGACGAAGGCCGTCCCCTCCGCCGACTGATATCCGTTGCGATCTTCGACACCGCTTTCGATCGCAATCCCGCCCGGGCCCACGCCACGCTGGCGGAAGGCATCCGCCACGATATTGATCGACAGCGTGTCGGTTGGTTCGGCTCGTACGGAGATACGTCCCCCAAGATCGTTCTGATCGTCGGTTCCGCCGTTCATATACCCATCATGCCGCGTCCGGTTGACGGCCGCGCGTACGGCGACCTTGTCGCCGAGCGGCACGTTGAGCACGCCTTCGAGACGCAGGGCATCGTAATTGCCATATTCCAGCGTTGCGCTGCCGCCCAAGGTGCCCAGCTGTGGTCGCTTTGCGAGGACGTTGATCGCACCGCCGGTTGCGTTGCGGCCATACAGAGTGCCCTGCGGCCCCTTCAGCACCTCGACGCGTTCGACGTCATAGAAAAAACCGTTGGTGCCTGATGCCCGGCCGATAAAGACGCCATTAAAGTTGAAAGAAACCGCCGCGTCGGTGAAGGCGGTCCCGCCGAGCGTGCCGACACCGCGCAGATAGAAGACGCTGTACGAACCGGCCGATGGCGCGATCTGCAACGCGGGCACGATCGATGTCAGATCGGCGGGCTTGACGACGCCGGCGGAAACGAGCGCGTCTCCGGAGACGGCACTGATCGCGACCGCGGCCTTCTGCAGGTTTTCCGATCGGCGCTGCGCAGTGACGATGATATCGGCCAGCCCGGCTTCGGGAGCGGCGAGAGGGTTCGGGGCCATCGCCTGGGCCTGAGCGGCCGGGGCTTCGGGCGTCGCGGGCGTTACCGGCGTGCTCTGCTGTGTGGTTTGAGCGATGGCGCCATGCGACACCAGCGCGTAAGCACAGACCGCACATGTGGCGAGTAGTCTCGACTTCATGTATCCCCCCATTTGTTTTAACGTTTTTGGTTGCCCCGATGCTACGTCAGGTCTCACGCAAAGACTTTATGTTCGGGGACGCCAGCTTTCCGGATTGGGACATGCGTGCGTTGGCGACACGTCCGATCAAAAAGATTTATCAGAATGTGGGATAACTGCGTGGGGGGGGGGAGACCGGTCGCTTCCGGTCCGTCAACGCGGTGAGGACCGCATGGGCGAGGTGCTCACCAAATCCTGCTTGAAACGATGAGGCGGACGCGCGCTCAACGCGCGTGCCGTGGTTCCTGCCGGCACCGCTAGGGCTCGTCGGAAATGTTGTACGCGGCCCAACAATTAACCGGGTCGCAATCACGTCAAACGTCAGATGACGTCTTAACGCACCGCAACCCGGCACAACAGTTTATGCGCTACGTCCGCTTCCGGCCCGTTTCCAGATCCAGCTAGGGTCCGGGTGGTGCGACGAGACTGGTCGTTCCTGGCTTATTGCTCGCCTGGCTTTGGATGAGACCGCGGCGGCATGCCGTGCCCCCAGAAGCTTGATGCCTGCCAGTTTTTGACGGTCCATTCGTCTTCATTGTCGATCCGCAAAGCGCCATACCCGTATTCGACGTGGAAGCCCGATGGCGTATCGGCGTAGAAGGAGAGCATCCGGTCGTTGACATGACGCCCCAACGCGCCGGTCGCCATGCCACGCTGCTTGAACAGATCCAGCGCCGCACCGACGACATCGACGTCTTCAACTTCGAGCATGAAGTGCTGCAGACGCTTCGGCGGCGGCGCGCCGGGCATTTCCGGCAGGACCATCACGGCGACGGAGTGATGCCGCGGATTGACGTGGACGAACGTCAGATCGATCGTCATCGGCCCAATCGCGAGCGAAATGTGATCGCTGACCCGCCCCCCAAGGCCCTTGGTCAGATAGTCAACATAAGAGGCCTTGTCCTGCACGCCGATGACGATGTGGCCGAACCCAAGTTCAGCCGCGACGAACCGAGGGATGCCGCGTGGCGAAACGAACGGCGCATGATCGAACAGCGGACCGTAATAGATCTCGGTCGCCATGCCATCGGGATCATCGAAGCAGATCATCCGACTGACGAGCCTGGCCGCCGTCTGTTCCGGGCTTCCGGCTCGAACGTCGATACCATAGGCACGCAACTGCGCCGCTACCGCGTTGAGCGCATCCTCGTCTTGGACTTCATACCCGACGTAAAGCAGATCGTCGGCATCGTTGCGGCTGAGGATGAACCGGTGGTGGTAATCGTCCATGCGCAGAAAGAGATCCCCGTTTGCGGACTCGCCATTGTCCTGCAGCCCCAGAACTTCCTGCGCGAACTCCCGCCACTTTTCGAGGTTCGAGACGCCGAGCCCGAGATATCCGATCTGACTGACCCGAGCCGGCTGTACGGCTGTTGCGCTGCTGCTCATGTTCAATTCTCCGTTATAGAAAAAGACGATGGTGCTGAACTCGGTGGTAATCGCCGCTCATCACGAGGCGTCGCAGGCGTAAGGAACAACCGCGGCGCTTCCGCCGCGAAATGTGATCGTTACGCCCTCCCAAAAAGCGGTCTTCCCGTCGTGAAAAAGCGAAGCAATCCGCCGAGACCGGGATACCGGTGACGATCGCTTCCGCTATGAACGGCCCGGTCTCACTGCCATCCGCCGCTCGTAGCCACACGGCAAACGGATCGCCCGCGGCAGACAGCGCACTGAACGTTGCCGTGGAACACCGCTGGGTGTCGCCGTTCTCCCGCTGGAGCAGCATGTCGACGGCTTTCCAGTCCCGCGCGCGCCCCAGATCGAAGGTGACGCGCGTGAAGCGGACGGGCACCCGGACGCTGTTGCGAAACGTCGCCAGTTCGCCGATCAGATCGCGCACAACGGGAGCTCGTCAGTTGCTTGCGAGGAAGTTGGCGACGAGCACGTTGAACTCGTTGGCATGCTCGATCTGCGCCCAGTGCCCACAGCGGTTGAACACGTGGAGCCGCGAATTGGGGACGATGCTCAGAAGCCGCAAACTATGCTCGATGCTCAACACGCGGTCGTCGCGACCGTGGATGAACAACGCCGGCGTCTTGATTTTCGACAGCGCGGCGACCGCCTCGCCGGTTACGGGAACGCCGCCGGGGTGTGCGAACATCTTGAGGAAGTTGGTAAGATGGCCGGGATTGGCCAGGGCCGCCTTCGATCGTGCTTCAAACAGCGCGTCGGTCGCAAGCGAGGAATCGAAGACCATGACCTTGATGAGATTGCGGAAGCTCTCGGGACTTGGGTCGCGATAGGCTTGCACGAGCACCTTCATCCCTTCCGACAAGCCGGCGGGGGAAAAGATCGACGGGATCGTGATCAGCCCCGATCCCATCGTCACCAGGTGCGTCAGGCGATCGTTCTGTGTTTCCGCAAAATGCAGCGCGATCATGCCGCCCATCGAATTGCCAACCAGCGCCGCCTTGTCGATCTTCAGCGCATCCATCAGCGCGAGGACCGCCAACGTTCCTGATGGGACCATCGGCGTGACCGTCGGGTCGTTGGGGGCCGACAGCCCCCACCCCGGCACGTCCAGTGCAATCACGCGGAACATCTTCGACAGCGGGCCGATGTTCGGAAGGAAATTGGTCCAGCTGGTGGCACCGGGGCCGGAACCGTGCAGCAGGATCACCGGTTGTCCATTGCCGACTTCGTTATAGTGCAGCCGCCCCCGCGGAGTATCCACGAAGCGACTGGTTTGCTCGAAGGTGGGTTCCCCTGTTCCGGCGACGGCAGAGGTTTCGATGTCAGCCATTTCTGGTCTCCTTGAGAGCGAAGCGTATTGTGTGCCGTATGGTGAATTTCTTCGGGCCCGACCGAAGGCGAACTCTCGATACGGGTTGATGCTATGCGTCGGCCGGTATCGCGGACTTGGATCGAAGGATGTCGAGCGCGACGTCGACGATCATGTCTTCCTGCCCACCGACCATCCGCCGCCGACCGAGTTCGACCAGAATTTCGCGCGTATCGACCCCGTGGTCGATCGCGGCCTTTTCGGCATGTCGCAAAAACGACGAGTACACGCCGGCATATCCGAGACTGAGCGTTTCCCGGTCGACGCGGACCGGTCGATCCTGCAGCGGGCGAACCAGATCCTCGGCTGCATCCATCAGTTGGTACAGATCGCACCCATGACGCCAACCCATCCGGTCGGCCGCCGCGATGAACACCTCCAGCGGCGCATTGCCAGCCCCCGCCCCCATCCCGGCCAGGCTTGCGTCGATTCGCACTGCCCCGCCTTGCGCGCCGACGATGGAATTGGCGACGCCCAACGATAAATTGTGGTGCGCGTGGATACCGCGCTGCGTCTCGGGCTTGAGGACGCGGTCATAGGCTTCCACCCGGAGCCGATAGTCGTCCATGTTCATCGCGCCACCGGAGTCAGTGACATAGACACAATGCGCGCCGTAGCTTTCCATCAGCTTGGCCTGTTGCGCCAAGGCATCCGGGTCGCTCATATGGCCCATCATCAGGAAACCAGACACATCCATGCCGAGGTCGCGCGCGGCCATGATATGCTGCCGGGAAATGTCGGCCTCGGTACAATGCGTTGCGACCCGCACCGAGCGCACCCCGAGAGCATGCGCGTGTTGGAGCTCCTCGATCGTGCCGATCCCCGGGATCAGCAGCGTCGTCAACACGGCGTGCTCGAGCACTTCAGCCACCGCTTCGATCCATTCCCAGTCGGTGCAGCGCCCGAACCCGTAATTGAACGAGGATCCGTTCAAGCCGTCTCCATGCGCAACCTCAATCGCATCCACGCCAGCCTGATCGAGTGCGCGTGCAATGGTGCGGACGTGATCGATGCCATATTGATGGCGGATCGCGTGCATCCCGTCGCGCAGCGTGACGTCCTGGATGTAAAGCTTGTCCCGTATCGGATCGAACGCCATCAGACCGTCTCCTTCCGCTGCAATCGCCGGGCGGCGATCTTCTCGGCGGTCGCGAGTCCGGCCGACGTCATGATGTCGAGGTTTCCGGCGTAAGCGGGCAGGTAATGCGCAGCCCCTTCTACCTCCAGGAAAACGGTGGTCTTGATCCCTTCGTAGGTACCAAGGCCGGGAATGCTGATCGGGTTGTTGGCGCCGAACCGTTCGTGCTGGACGCGCTGCTTCAGGCGGTAGCCAGGAACATAGGCCGCAACCTTAGCGACCATCGCTTCGACCGCTTGATCGATGGTCGCCTCGTCGGCGCCGCTGGACAGGGTGAACACCGTGTCGCGCATCAGCATCGGCGGTTCGGCCGGGTTGAGGATGATGATCGCCTTGCCCTTCGCCGCGCCGCCGACCTCCTCGATGCCACGCGACGTGGTCTCGGTGAATTCATCGATGTTTGCGCGGGTGCCGGGGCCGGCCGACTTCGAGGCGATCGACGCGACGATTTCGGCGTAGTGGACCGTTGCGACCGAGGATACCGCCGCGACGATCGGAATCGTCGCCTGCCCGCCGCAGGTCACCATATTGACGTTGGGCGCATCGAGATGCGCATCCCCGTTGACCACCGGGATGACATAGGGCCCGATCGCGGCTGGGGTTAGGTCGACCATGACCTTGCCCGCCTTCGTCACGATGTCGCTATGCCGTACGTGTGCGCCCGCGGACGTCGCGTCGAACACGATGCCGATTTCCGGCCAGACGGGCATGGCGACCAGACCGTCGATCCCGCCCGCGGTGGTGGCGATCCCCATCCGTTCCGCCCGTTTCAGACCGTCGGACTCGGGATCGACGCCGACAAGCGCAGCGACTTCGAGCACTTCGGACCGCCGGATGATCTTGATAAGCAAGTCGGAACCGATATTACCGGGACCGATGATCGCGACCTTGATCTTCGCGGTCATGCGACATCCTTTTCGAAGTGGAACGAAGCACTTCCCAGTCCGCCGATCTTCGCCTCGACCCGATCACCGGGTGTCAGCGCAACCATCGGTTCCGAGCGCCCCGGTCAACACGACATCACCGGCGCGCAACGGATCGCCTGCCGCCGATAATGTGCGAACGAGCCAAGCGGCCGCTTCGAGAGGATGACCCAGGCAGGCCGCGCCAGCGCCCAGCGAGACGATCGCCCCGTTGATCTCCATCACCATCCCGCACGTGTAGAGATCCAGTCCGTCGAGGGGCTTTGGTGTGTCTCCCAAGACGTAGAAACCGGACGAACCGTTGTCGGCGACCGTATCCGCAAAGGTAATCTTCCAGTCGGCAATGCGACTGTCGACGATCTCGATCGCGGCAACCGCGTGTTTGACGGCGGCGGCGACCGTTTCAGGGGTTGCATTTACGTCGTCGAGATCGGTCGCGAGCACGATTGCGATTTCAGCCTCGGCCTTGGGCTGAAGCGTACGGGACGGATCCAGCCGACCTCCGTTCGCGACGATCATATCGTCGAACAGCACACCGAAATCCGGCTGATCGACGCCGAGCTGAATTTGAACCGCCCTCGCCGTCAGGCCGACCTTGCGACCGACGATGCGGCGACCCGCATTTGACCAGAACCGCGTGTTGATCGCTTGCACGGCGTAGGCGCCGCTCGCATCCGCCGGATCCAGAACACCCCGTAGCGGGGCTATGGCGCCAGTTTGATAAGCCGCGCGTAAAGCGGCGGCGGAATGGGTGTAATCGTGCAATTTTTGTCCTCCAGGCGCAGTCAATACGTATGGCAGGCGGTGATAATCAGCAATTTTATGGTGCTATCTTCTCTCACACTGTGGTAGGACACTTGTTATGAACAGTGGCACCGCAGCAAGTGACAAGATGCTGGACCTCCTCGAGACCCTGCTCGGCGGTAACCAGAATGGTTCCCTTCGCGCAGCCGCGGAAACGCTGGGGCTGCCGTCTTCGACCGCCCACCGAATGGCTGCGGCCTTGGTACGCCGCGGCTTTATCGCCCCGGCCCAACGGGGCCATTATGTCAGCGGCATGCGGCTCGCGAACCTCGTCGCTCGCAGCAATCCGCAAGACACCCTGGAAGCCGTTTCCCGACCTACGCTGCGCGCCCTCGCGTCGGAAAGCGGGGCCACAACTCATCTCGGTATTTGGGATGGCGAAATGGTTACCTACCTCGTCAAACAGGCGGGGCGGGGCGCAACGCTCTTCACCTCTGAGGGTGGCCAGTTGGAGGCCTATTGTTCGGCGATTGGAAAAGTTCTGCTCGCTCATATCGATCCAGCCAAGCGCGACGCCTACCTTTCAGCCGGACCGTTCATAGCACTGACCGATCGTACCAAGATCGACCCCGCTGATATCCAAGCCGAACTGGATGAGGTCGCGCGACTCGGATTTGCGCTGGATCAGCAAGAAATTGCACAGGATCTTTTTTGTATCGCCCTGCCGGTGAGAGATGCGGGTGGCACCGTGATCGCCGCGGTTTCGCTGTCCGTAACCGGCGCCGCCGCCAAATGGGTAGAGCCGCCGGCAGCGTTGCGCCGCTGCGTCGCGACGATTGAGCGGAGACTCGGCACCGGCGGGACGGACTGAAACGGTTCCTAGGTCAGTCGAGGTTGGCAGACCGGTGCTTGGTCCCACGCACATCAGCGGTCGCTGAAAAGTCTCGTTCCGCACCCCGCGGAGCGGCCCAACACGACATGTCAATTTTTCGAGACGCTAGGGCAAAGACATGTCCCCCGGATTTGCATACTCTTAGAGGGCAAGGTCGCTGCGCCTTGAAGCCGAGGCCCCGGACGAGATGACGGTATTGAGGGGTCTCCAAGCTATTTTGGTTTGGTGATCCTCCTCGGACCATTCTGATTGCCAATGGTCGTCCGACCGGACGGGAAGCATTTCCTCTCGGACGTCTGAACTTCGAAATTTGCCAAACACCGAGCGGGTTCAAACACGCCGGTCGATCCTTGGAGAGGAAGATCTATGTCTTCAGAGTCTTACAGCATCCGCACTCCTGTCCTAATCGCTGGAGCGGGCCCCGCGGGGCTAGCCGCTTCGCTGGCGCTCAGCCGTTATGGCGTTCCCCACATCGTTCTAGAACGTTTCTGCGATGTGGCAAATACGCCGCGCGCGCACATCACCAATCAGCGAACGATGGAGATCTTCCGCGACCTCGGCATCGAGGACGACGTGATGGCCGAAGCGACACCAAACGCAATGATGTGGAGCAATGCCTACATCACCACGATGGCCGGACCCGAGATCCTCCGATCAGATGCGTGGGGAGCAGGCGAAGACCATATTGATCGTTATCGTCGCGCAAGCCCATGCCAATCCGTCAACATTTCGCAGCATCACCTCGAACCGATCATGGCGCGCGCAATCGAAGATGCTGGCGTCGGGGAATTGCGATACGGCCACGACCTCCAGGATTTCGTGCAGGACGAAACGGGCGTAACCGCCACCGTTCGCGAGATGCACGGCGGCGCCCACTACACGATCCGTGCCGACTACATGATCGGCACGGACGGGGCACGAAGCATTGTCGCTACCAAACTCGACCTGCCGTTTGACGGGCATACCGCCGACGGCAGGGACAGCGATATCGGCGAAGTCGTCTACATCTGGATCAAGGCGGATCTGACCCGATATTGCGCGCACCGTCCCGGAACGATGTACTGGGGACTAGACCCGCACGACGGCGCCACGTTTGTGATGGTGAAACCGTGGACAGAGTGGGTCACCGGGTTCAATGTTCCACCTGCGCAGGTCAACAGTGAGCTCGACCCGGAAGCGCTACGCGCCCGCATTGCCCGCGGCATCGGCGACCCCAATGTTGCAATCGAAATCAAGGCAATCTCGCGATGGAGCCCGAACCGGATGTGGGCGCTTCGCTATGGACAGGGGCGTGTCTGGTGCGCGGGGGATGCCGTCCACCGTCATCCGCCGATGAACGGGCTGGGCTCGAATACGTCGATCGCGGACGGGTACAACATCGCCTGGAAGCTCAAGCTTCTGCTGGATGGCCATGCCGCACCAGCCCTTCTCGATACGTACGACACGGAACGCCAACCGATCGGTGCGCGCGTGGTGGATCGCGCCTTCAGTTCGCTGGTCGCACAGTTCGGGACCATGTTCCGGGACGTGTTGGGAATGAAGGGCGAAGCTTCGCCTGAGGAGATTGCATCCCGCATCGAAGCTCTGCGCGACGACGGCCCCTCCGGCATCGCGCTTCGTGCCGGCTTCGAACGGTTTCGCACGAATGAGCTGGAGACCGCGTTCAATGCTCTCGGTATCGAAGTCGGCTATCGCTACGAGGGCGGTGCGTTGATCGCCGAAGCAGGACAGGAAGCGGGTATCGAGGGCCCGCCCGATGTCGGGTATGTCGCGACCACCCGACCGGGCGCCCGATTGCCGCATGCTTGGATCGAGCGTGGCCTTCGCAAGATCTCGACGCTTGACCTCGTCGGACGCGGCCGTTTCACATTGCTGACCGGACCCGGTGGAGATGCTTGGGTCCAAGCCGCTGCGAACAGCCGTCGTGAGACCGGCGTCGACGTTGTAGTGATACCAGTCGGTACGCGATACGGCTTCGTGCGCGATCCCCTCAATCACTGGTCGCGACAACGCCAAGTCGACGCCGATGGCGCGGTTCTCGTACGGCCTGACGGACATGTCGCTTGGCGCGCTCGGGATGTGAGCGCCGCATCGCAGCTGACGGAGGTGATGCGCACCGTCCTGGGTCATGATCACAAAGAACGCATTGACACCGCAACGGTCGTGGAGCCGTCCGACCGTCAGGTGGCATTTGCTCACGTCCTATAAGGTCTTACCGTTGTTCACGTGCTCCGCCGAAGACAACTGAGGGGGCGTTGCGGGCGCCACGGGATCACAAAGCCCCCGTGGCGTCCGTTTGATGTTACGTGGTCAGGCGATGGCATCGCAGCGCGGCTAAAAAGCGATGACGCTCCGAATGGCCCGTTCTATGCTATTGGAGAAAGCACTGATTGCGCAGGGAGAGGTATGCCGCCAACACCATCCCCTGCCGGCCCTTCCCTGGTCAATCCGGCGAAATTCCGCCCGCCTGCTCCGCTAGACGATCTATTGCGTTCGATCCGTCTATCAGGCGCGGTACTTTGCCATTCGCACATGTCCGCGCCGGTCTGCGTCAGCGTCGCGTATGAAGCGGATTCGCTCGCTTTCTACGAAGCGGTCGAGGGGCACTGTGAAGTCCGTTTCGACGGGATGACGGAACCCATGACCTTCGAGCATGGCGACGTTCTAATAGTCCCCCGCAACCTGCGTCACCGATTTTGCATCGAGTCCGACACCAATCCTCTCGATCTTCGTGACGTGCTCGCCTCTCTTGTCGATGGCGAGATGACCGACGAGAACGACATGGTCTCGCTGACCCGCGCGTTTGGCATGCACATCGCCTTCGGCGGCGGCGGCACGCCGTTCGTAATGCGCATGGTCCTCGCCTGGGTGGACGACCGGGTTCCAGGCCCCTTGCTCGACGGACTTTACCGACCAGTACTATTGAAGGGGTTTGGACGTCAGCACTCGGCGCTCCTTTCGGCGATCTTCGAAGAGGCCGATACGCAACGCGAAAGCAACTTCCTCACTCAACCTGTCTTCATTCGGCTGGGCGAAGCGCTTTTTGCGCTGGCCCTCAAGGAAGCCGCGCTGCGCGACAATTTCTCGCCTTTTTATGAGGGTCTGTCCGATCCCCTCGTGGCCAAACTCATTGGCATGATCCTACGGGATCCGGGTCACGATTGGACGCTCGATGCGCTTTCACGCGCAACCGGTCTCTCACGCTCGGCCATGTCTTGGCGTTTTCGTACCGCTTTGGGCATGTCGCCCGGCCGTTTCGTGACCCATACGCGAATGAGTGCTGCGCAAATCATGCTGACATCGACCAATTGCAGCATCGTTCAGATCGCCGAACAGCTAGGCTACAGCTCCGAAGCCGCCTTCAATCGCGGTTTTCGCAAATGGAGTGGGACAACGCCCGGAAAAGTCCGGGTTAAGAACTACCCTACACCGCGATGTCGCAAGGGACCGAGTGTCAGCCTAGGCGCCTCCGTAACAAAGTGACCTATTTGGTAAAGTGGAACCACGCCCTGCCCCGCGGCATCTCCTGACGTACGGGATGATTCAACGCCACCCGAAAATTGGTGCCGATCATACCTCGAAGCCCCTGAATCACCTCGGCACGCTTGCCCAAGCGGTCGATTTCTCCGTTTTCCCACCATACGAGAAGGGGCATTCTTCCTCATAGGAGACCCCATTGTGGCTTCGGAAGCAAAGGACTAGGTTTTGAGGATCATGAATCGAACCCGTTTGGTGACAAATGGGTATCGCATACAGTGCGCGGGCCTCACGCCAAACGGTATGAGCCGCGCAAGACTTAGGACTGTTCCGTCGCGGTAATGTGACGGTCGGGTGTGGACCTTGCCTGACGATATGGTTCGTCGTTGGGCCAGAGTTGCAAAGAGGATGATCTGGACCGTCGGAATATCGGTCGTGCTCTCTCCCGGTTTTCGTCAGCTTCGGCAGGCGCCCGAGAGTGAATGGGAGTGAATACGCCGTTACGGTCGAAGCGACAAAGGCAGAACAATGTCAGCGTTTAAATTGATAAGCCCGGCAGACCTCGTCGCCTTGGATGATCAGTCCAAGCTAGCGATCGTAGATATTCGGATGCCGTTTGATTACTTTGGTGGTCGTGTTCCTGGATCGATAAATTATCCCGGCGAACTGATGTTCGAAAACTGCAATTCCATCCCCAAGGACTCGTCGATCGTCCTGGTTTGCGACGATGGCGAACAATGCCTGCCGATCGCCACGCAGGCACTTGCGGCGGGATATGGCGATGTCGCCATTCTGGCTGGTGGGATCGACGCCTGGCTCGACGCCGACCTGCCGGTCGACACGATTGCCAACGGTAACATGCAAGTCTGATGATGCAGTATAAGCAACTCGGTCGCACCGGTGTTCGCGTGTCCGCGATCGCTCTCGGCACCGCGACATTCGGTGTCGCCCCGCAGGAAGCGACAGCGTCCCGCGTCGTCGCGAGGGCGCTCGATCTCGGCATCAACGTCTTCGACACTGCAAACAGTTACGGCAATCAGCCGCGCTTCGATCGCCCGAATGCACCACCGGCGGCGCAGCGGGCTTCGGCAGAGGAAATTTTGGGTAAGGCGCTGACCGGTCGCCGCGATCAGGCTCTGATCTGTTCCAAGGTGATGGAGCAGGTCGGTGATGGCCCCAATGATTGGGGACTCTCGCGACTGCACATCTTCAACCAGATCGAGCAGAGCCTTCGGCGACTCAAGACTGACCATATCGATATCTATTATGCGCATCACGCCGATCCTACGACGCCGATCGACGAAACCTTGCGGGCATTCGACGACCTGCAAAAACAGGGAAAAATCCGCTATTGTGCCCTGTCCACCTTTCAGCCTTCGCAAATGGTCGAAGCGCTTTGGCGTGCCGATCGTCTCGGGACCTGCGCACCGATCGCGATCCAGGTGCCTTACAATCTTGCCAACCGAGAGCATGAGCGAGATCTGATCCCTGCATGTGAACGGAATGGCATGTCGTTGATGGCGTTCAGCCCGCTGGCTGGTGGGCTGTTCAGCGGCAATGTAGCTGGTCGGGAATTCGTTGGTCACAAACGGTGGGGCGGTCCCGGTTTCAGCGAGCCGCAACTGGTCCTGGCAAAGCAGATTCAGCAGATCGCGAAACAATCGCATTTGACCGAACCGCAACTGGCGCTCGGCTGGCTGATCTCGCAACCGTCAATCGCTTCAGCGATCGTGGGTACCGAAAGCGAGGACGAACTCGTCGCTGCTTGTTCTGCTGCGGCAAACCCGATGCCGGCCGACCTTCTGGCGGCCGTCGACGCGGTCGGAAAGCCGGACTTCCCCTATTATTGACGAACGTCGAAGTGCCTGCACTTCGAACGACTGAATTTGGCATGCGGAACGCAGCCCCCTCCGAAGGACAGCCGATGGAACCGAAAGCAAAAGACCGCTTCGTTGATTATCTGAACATCGACGATCATACTGTCGACCGTGTTATTTTCTCTGGCGAGGAGCTTTACAAGACAGAGCAGAAAAAGATCTTCGCGCGCGGCTGGAACTTCATGTGCCATGAATCCCAGATCCCCAAGCCCGGCGACTTCTTCCTCAACTACATCGGTGAGGAGAGTGTGATCGCAACGCGCGATCGGACGGGCAAGCTTCAGGTATTTCTCAACAGCTGCCGCCATCGCGGTAATGCCGTCTGCCGTGCAGAGATGGGCAACGCGCGCGCGTTCCTGTGTACCTACCACGGCTGGACTTACGGCCTTGACGGCAAGCTGACCGGAGTCCCCGGTTTCCGCGAACTGTATCAGGAGAAGATCAACCGCGACGAATGGGGCCTCATTCCCGCAGGTAAGGTCCAGAGCTATCGCGGGTTCGTGTTCGCGACGATGGATCCCGAAGCGCCCGATCTCGAAGAATATCTCGGCGACGTCGGGCGGACTGGCCTGAACTTCATCGCGAGCCAGGGTGACATGGTCGTCGTTGAAGGCGTTCAGAAGAACCGTTTGGAATGCAACTGGAAGATCGTCGTCGATAACACGTTCGACTGGTATCATGCGCAGATCAGCCACGCGTCCGCGTTCATGTCGGGTGCGTTCCCGCGGTCACTCCCGGATGATACCGCAAACGAACTGTTACATCCCTTCGGGTCGAAGCAGCAGCGTGTTCTTTTCGGCGATTACGGACATGCCATCAGTGGACCGCGTCTGACCGACGCAGTGTGGGATGGGCTGCAACGGATCGCGGCTCGCGATGAATCGATCGTGCCTTCGCCCGTGATGAATTCACTTCTCTGGCGGCTCGACCCGCGCGCCGGTGAAGAATTGGGCGAGATTGGGACGCGGTCGTTGGGACATCCGCACATTTTCCCGAACCTGTTCGTATCGACCATCACCAATCAGGTCGCACTCCGCCTGCCAAAGGGGCCAAACGAAACGGAGTTGTGGTGGTTCACCTTCGTCAACAAGGACTGGCCCGACGAGGTCAAGGCCGGAGCGATTTCCCTCGCGACCAGGGTCTTTGGTCCTGCCGGGATGCTGGAGCAGGATGACGGCGAGAACTGGGAGATGAGCACATCGGGCACGCGCGGACTCATCGCACGCGAATATCCGCTGAACTATCAGATGGATGCCGAGACGACCAATCTCACGGTCCCCGAAGTCGGTGCTCCCTACATCGACACCCTCGTCAACGAGCACGCCCAGCTTTGGACTTACCGTGCTTGGGCGGACTGGATGAGTGCGGAGAGTTGGGAGGAGCTGAAGCAAAACCACGCAACGCCGCAGGACGTGTTCAAATCCGCGTGATGCGCGAAGGATGACAATCATGTTTGAGAATAACGATCAACTTTTGCCACCGCTTCCTGCCGTGGTTACCGAGCCTACGCTCGAGCATATGCTTCGGCATTTCGAGGTCGAGCAGTTCCTGATCGAGGAAGCGGCGCTGCTGGATCAGGGCAAGTTTCAGGACTGGCTCGCATTATTTGCCGAAGACGTACGCTACTGGATGCCGATCCGCCGTACGATGACCACCAAAGACACGGCACGACAATTTACCCGACCTGGTCAGATGGCGTTTATCGACGACGACCACGCCATGCTGGCGATGCGGGTCCGGCGGCTCAAGACCGGTTACGCCTGGGCTGAGGATCCCCCCTCCCGCGTGCGCCGGCTCGTCACGAACATTCGGATTACCGCGGCCACCGAAGACGAAATAGAAGTATACTCGAACTTCTACACACACCGCGTTCGGCTGGAGAAAGAAGAGGATACGTGGGTCGGCCACCGCCAGGACCGACTGCGCCGCGTCGATGGCGCCCTCAAGATCCGGCAGCGCGCGATCTTTATCGAGAGCACCGTTCTGCAATCTCCGAACCTGAGCAATTTCTTCTGACGGATAAACCCGATGACCGGCCCGTCGGTCGTCGGGTTTGTATCAACAACGCCTAACGTCTCAGTGCGTTAGCGTACGTGTATTAGGAGGGCTTTGCGTTCAGGCACCGCTTGAGCCAAAAGCCGCTGCCTACCGAAACCCCATGGTCAACCGTCCGCGCGCTTTTGCTCGTGCGGCTGTTTTATGCCGTTCGATGTTCCGCACCGTGGTACGCTCCCGCGGCGGCACTTTTCCTCGATCGAACTCGTCGACAATTGCCCCCCCGTGGAGCTGCTGACCTTTATCAGACCTCCGCCATCGCCCCTTAAACGAGAGGATCGTGGCGAATACAGTCCGTTGCGTCGACCACGCTCATGCGCGACAACGACGGTGAATTCGCGGATGCTGATGATCTCGATGGGCAGCTTCAGCCGAAGTGCTCCACGCTCGACCTTGACCGAACAACCTCCGAATAACCTGACTGGTAGTGCGCGCTTTCCGGCAATCGACTGCAGTAACGTCCCGCGCGCGTCTTGAGGTGTCGCGTTTCCCGTGGCCTGCCCCTAGCGTGGTAAGCGCTTGGAATTTCTGGCACGTTGACATGTCACCTTCGGATCAGGCTACTCCAGAATCCCCCTCCATCGAAGCGGAAACGACCCATGCACACTGATGCGAGCCCTGCTGACGCAGGTACCTTGGATGACGCGCGAGTGACGGCTGCGATCGTCATGAGCGCAGCGGGTGCTGCGCTTGGCGGTCTTCTCTTCGGTTTCGATACCGCCGTCATATCCGGCGCGACGAACGCCCTGCAGAGCGAGTTCGCGCTGACGGCGGGATCGCTGGGGTTCACCGTGGCGTCTGCGCTGATCGGAACCGTGGTGGGTTCCCTCGTCGCGGGCGTGCCGGCCGATCGATATGGCCGCAAGGCGATCATGCTAGCCGTCGCAATTGCTTACGTAATTTCGTCGCTTGGGACCGGATTGGCGCAGGACTGGTCTGTTCTGATCGCATTTCGCTTCCTCGGCGGGATCGCCATCGGCGCGGCGTCGGTGGTCACCCCGATCTACATCGCGGAAGTGTCACCCGCGCGGTTTCGCGGCCGACTGGTGGCGATGAACCAGCTCAACATCGTGCTCGGCATCCTCCTCGCCTTCTTGTCCAACTATGTCATCGCGCAAATCCTGCCGCCCGAGACCGCATGGCGCTGGATGTTCGGCATCGTCGCGGTACCTTCCGTTGTATTTCTGATAGTTACGCTGCTGTTGCCGGAAAGCCCACGATGGCTTGCAGTCCGCGGGCACCGCGATCGGGCCGTTGCAGCCATGACGCGTCTCGGGTTTAGCGATCCCGCCGCAGAACTGGTGCGGATCGAAGCCGCGGACATGCGGGAGGCGAGCAAGGGCGCGCCCCGCCTGTTCCAGGCGGCGCATCGGTTGCCGGTGGCTTGCGCCATCGCAATTGCCATGTTCAATCAACTCTCTGGCATCAATGCCCTGCTGTATTACGCGCCGCGGATCTTCGAGCTCGCGGGGGCCGGTGCGGATAGCGCGTTGCTGCAATCGGTCGCAGTCGGCGGAATCAACCTGCTTTTCACGGCGTTGGCGCTGTTGCTGATCGACCGGTTTGGCCGCAAGCCGCTGTTGTTCGTGGGATCGATCGTTTGTGCTGCGGCATTGCTGCTGGTCGGTTGGCAGCTCGAGCGCGCCGCGCCGGACGGGACCCTGATCCTTGCCGGCCTGCTTGTCTTCATTGCCGCCTTCGCCGTCAGTCAAGGCGCTGTAATCTGGGTGTTTATTTCCGAAGTCTTTCCGAGTTCGGTCCGCGGCAAGGGGCAAGGGCTGGGCTCGACGACCCACTGGGTGATGGCGGCGATCATCACCTGGCTGTTTCCAGTGGTGGCCGACGCGGTGGGTGGCTGGGTCTTCGCATTCTTCGGCGCGATGATGCTGCTGCAGTTCGTGTGGGTCTGGAAAGTGATGCCGGAAACGAACGGTGTTGCTTTGGAGAACATGGACTTACGGGGAACCGGGGCGTGAACGCGGCCCTATCGCCGTCTTGAAATTTCCAGAAGGCAGCACGATCTACGTTGGGCCCGGTTCACGGACCCGACATAGAGCGTGCGGCCCGATTGCGATGCCAAAAGCTGGTCGGTTTACCGCAATATGCCGCGGATCATGTCCGAAAATGTCGCGATCGCGTCGGTTTCAGCGACGGTTTCGCGCACAATAGCCGCGGAAAGCGCCGCTCCCGGTCGCTGAACGGCCCGAGGACGGACACGAACGTCGCAACGGACTGCCCGTGCAGTTCGTCATACACTTCGGCTCTCTCCAGGCTGCCCGCCATGCCGCGCCAACGATGTGAAACGCCCCCGTCAAATCGGCGGCACAGCGAATATAGTGTTCCCCAGGAAGGCGATCGTCTCGTTACGGCTTGCCAAACACGTGCGACCGTGTCGAAGCACGGGGCCAGCAAGAAGGAACCATGACATGAAACGATGGACGTGGATTATCCATCGGATCATCCGCCAAATCTGGTTCCGGGCCGGTATCATCAGCTTGCTCAGTGTCGCGCTGGCGATCCTCGCGGGCGTCATCACGCCCTACCTCCCCTACGCCTTCGACGTCGACATCGGTCAGCGTTCGGTCGGCACCATTCTCCAGATCATGGCGTCGAGCATGCTGGCGGTGACGACCTTCTCGCTGACCGCGATGGTCAGCGCCTATTCGTCGGCAACACAACTCGCCACACCGCGCGCGACGCAGCTGATGGTCAGCGACCCGACCTCGCAAAACGCCCTGTCGACGTTCCTCGGCGCGTTCGTCTTCTCGATGGTCGGGATCGTCGGGCTCAACACGAGCGCCTATGGTCATGACGGTCGTATCATCCTGTTCGCCGCGACCGTGCTCATCATCCTGCTGGTGGTCGGCACGCTGTTACGCTGGATCGGCCACATTACCGCGTTCGGACGCATGGCCGACGTGATCGATCGGGTCGAGGAAGCCGCGACGCAGGCGATGGCGGAGTTTGCCGCGGCACCCTATTTAGGCGGAAACGCCGCGACCGTGGTTCCGCCGAATGCCGTGGCGATCGCGGGATCGAAAACGGGATATGTCACCCATATCGATATCGCCGCGCTCAAGGCGATCGCCGAACGCGAAGACCTGTCCGTTCACGTCGGCGTCCTTCCGGGAATGCTGGTTCATCCGGCGCGGGATCTGGTGCAGGTGGAAGGGGTTGTCGACGACGCGACCCGCGGCGGGCTGGTCAAGGCGTTCACGATCGAACGGCATCGAAGCTTCGATCAGGACCCGCGGCTCGGGCTGATCGCGCTGTCCGAGATCGCCAGTCGCGCGCTCGCCCCCGCAACGAACGATCCGGGGACCGGGATCGAAGTGCTCAATGCCCTCCTCCGCGTATTCCTGACGCTCGGGACGCAACCTTCGGAGAACGGGGAGAAGGACAAGCACGGGCACCGAGTGTATCTCGGGCGCCCGTCGATCGAGGATATGCTGACCGACGCCTTCGGCCCGATCCTGCGCGAAGGCGGCAGGGAAATCGAAGTGTCGCTTCGGCTGACGGCGACCTTGGCCGCGATGCATGCGAACTTGCCCACGAACCGCACGCAAATCGAAAGCTGGGCGGTGCGGCATGCAAAGCGCGCCCGCGAAACCATGGACGATGCGGACGATCTTGCGGTATTCGAAAGCGCTTATGCGCGGCTATGGCCCGCATCGACTTGACTTGGACGAACGCCCCGAATGGCGCCGCGCACTCTTTGTCGGGTTCGGGTGGGAACAGACGGAAAGGCCAGATGTCTTGACGCCATGAGCGCAATCGTCACCGTTTCGAGCAAGTCTGTCCGTTGCGCGTGGTGATGCGCCTGGTCCGCAGCGTGTACCAGCGCTGGGTCGCGCTGCGTGATGCCCCCGTTCGGGGGACGGCGGCGCGGCATCCGTGGGAAATCCCGCTTGCCGGGTGGCTGGACGTCCTCGCCCGGACCCGCCGCAAGACCTTCGAGGAACATCTCACGCTGCTCGCCTCGGGGATCGCGTATCATGCGTTTCTGACGGTCGTCCCGACGATCCTCTCCATCGCGCTGATCTACGGCATGATCGCCACGCCGGCGCAGGTCGCGCATGACATGGCCGCGCTGATCGACATCGTGCCGAACGGGGGGCAACCGCTTCTGTCCAGGTCGCTCGCACATGGTTTGGGCTCACGCCACGGCAATGTGATCGGCGCGGCATCGACGGTGTTGTTGACGCTGTACACGGCGGCGCTGTTCGCGCGGTCGGTGATGGCCGCGATGAACCTGGTCTATCATCAGCCGCGCCGGGCGAGCTTCTTCAAGCGATGGAGCGTCGCAGCGGTGATCGCGATGTCGGGTGGACTGTTCCTGCTGATGGCGCTGTGCGGGATCGCGGTGCTTGGGTATGTCGAACAGCTGCTTCCCGATGGAACGCCGCTCCTGTGGAATGCGGTTCGGATCAGCTTCTGGACCGTGATGGCCATCGCGACCGGAACGGGCTTCCTGCTGCTGTATCGCTACGCTCCGGCGCGCGCGGATGCGCGGTGGTCGTGGTGTTTGGCCGGGCGCCTTGGGCGCCACGCTCCTGTGGCTTGCGGCAACCTATGGCTTCGGGATCTATGTCGCTGATTTTGCGCGATACGATGCCACTTATGGGTCGCTGGCGGCGGTCGTCATCCTCCAGGTGTGGATGTTTCTGTCGGCCGTTGCGATGCTGTTGGGCGCGCGCCTGAATGTCGAGCTGGAGCTGCAGACGGCGCTCGACACCACGACGGGGGCGCCTCGGCCGGAAGGTCTGCGGGGTGCGGTCGCGGCCGACCAGAACGAGGCCGGCACCCTATCGTCGCGGAAGGACGCCGCCTGAACCTGCCGGGACGGCCGGCAGCGGCAACCTTCCCGCCCAACGTTACATTCCCAACATTACATCGATGTAACGTCGGCACCACGCTGACCCCATCGTAGCGGTTCAAAGGAGGAGCATCGTTTCTCTCCAAGGACCAAGATCATGGCTTTGCATCGTCGTCTGACCGTACGCCCGCTCGTCGCTGCCGTTGCGCTGGGGACGACCGCGCTTGCCGGGGTGGCCGGCGGCGCGATCACTGCGGACCAGCGCCACGATGGGCTGAGCGACCGCTTCGTTGCGCCCGGACCGGCGGCGGTCGCGGCGTCGGGTGTTCACGCCTCGCTGTCCGACATGGTTCAAGCGGTCGGCCCGAGCGTCGTCCAGATCCAGGTCAAGCCCGCGGCCATGCTGCAACAATCATCGGCGCCGATGCCATACGGATCGGACGACGACGAACTGGCGGAGCGGCTGGGGCAGTTGTTCGGTTTCGATCCCCGCGGCGGCGGCGGTCAGCAGGCGCGGCCGAGCCAACCGCAGGGCCCGCAACGCGGCGCCTTGGGATCGGGCTTCATTGTCGATGCGTCCGGCCTCGTCATCACCAACAACCACGTCGTCGATGGGGCCGACCGAGTCACCGTCCAGATGTCCGATGGCCGCGAATTCGCGGGCCGCGTGCTGGGCCGGGACCCGAAGATCGACGTCGCGGTCGTGCGGATCGAGGGCAAGGGCAGGTTCACGCCGATCACCTGGGGCGACAGCGATCATATCCGCGTCGGCGACAGCGTGTTCGCGGTCGGCAGTCCGTTCGGGCTTGGCAATACCGTGACGTCGGGGATCCTGTCCGCGCGCGGACGCGAGATCGGTGCCGGGCCGTATGACGACTTCCTCCAGGTCGACGCGGCGATCAACAGCGGCAATTCGGGGGGGCCGCTGTTCGACAGCGCGGGGCGTGTCGTTGGCGTCAACACCGCGATCTTCTCGCCGAGCGGCGGAAACGTCGGGATCGGCTTCGCCATTCCGGCCAAGATGGCCCGGCAGGTCGCGCTGCAGATTGCCCAGACCGGACACGTGTCGCGCGGGCGGATCGGCGTGTCGTTGCAGGACATGACCCCGGAAATCGCCAGCGCGATCGGCACGACCGTGCAGAAAGGCGCGTTGATCGCGGAGGTCGACGACAGCGGTCCCGCCGCACGCTCCGGCATCCAGCGCGGGGACATCGTCCGTCGCTTCGGATCGACCCCGATCGACAACGGTCGCGATCTGGCGCGCGCCGTCGCGTCGGCACGGATCGGCTCGAGCGTCCCGACGCAAGTGCTGCGCGACGGTCGCACGGTATCGCTCGACCTGCGCATCGCGAACGAAGGCACGGCGCAATCCTAGGTGGGGGAACCGGCGCGCGATCCGCGCGTCCGCTCCCCGAGGCCTCGAACGGAGCATCTGGATCTTGAAGCTGCTGCTGATCGAAGACGACGCCCAGACCGCGGACTTCATCCGTCGCGGACTGGGCGAGCATGGACACACCACCGATCACGCCGCGACCGGGATCGACGGTCTGACCGCGGCGATCGTCGGGCGTTACGACGCGATCATCCTGGATCGAAACCTGCCGACGCTGGATGGCTTGTCCGTCCTGAAATCACTGCGCGCACAGGGCGACAGGACCCCGGTGCTGGTCCTGTCGGCGTTGGGACAGGTCGACGACCGAATTGCGGGCTTGCGCGCGGGCGGCGACGACTATCTGCCCAAGCCCTTCTCCTTCGGCGAACTCGTCGCGCGGGTCGAAGCGATCGCGCGGCGCCATGGCGACGAGGACGTTGCCACAGGGGTCCGACAGACCGGTTCGCTGACGCTCGATCTGCTGGCGCGGACGGCCACCCGAAACGGAAGGCGCATCGAGCTGCTCAACAAGGAGTTTCAGTTGCTCGACTATCTCACCCGGCATGCGGGCCAGGTGGTCAC
Organism: Sphingomonas sp. PvP055; assembly: GCF_040546365.1. Lineage (NCBI taxonomy): Bacteria > Pseudomonadati > Pseudomonadota > Alphaproteobacteria > Sphingomonadales > Sphingomonadaceae > Sphingomonas > Sphingomonas sp. PvP055. The sequence continues at coordinate 2,204,244 of NZ_JBEPNS010000001.1, read as the reverse complement.
CCGGACGATGCTGATGGAAGCGATCTGGGACTATAATTTCGACCCGGGCACCAATGTCGTCGACGTTCATGTCAGCCGCCTGCGCGCGAAGATCGACGCCGCCGAGGATCCCCCGATGATCCGGACGATCCGTGGTGCGGGGTACCGGCTGGATGCGGTCTGACGATGCGCTGGCCATCGACCGCGGCGCTGCGCGGCGCGCTGTGGATCACGGTGATCGCGCTGATCGCGACGGGCACTGCGCTGACCGTGCAATATGTCCAGACGATCCGGCTGCTCGATACGCGCGCCCAGGCGGCCGTCGATGACGAGACCGCCGGGCTGATCGAACGCTACCGGGCGGAAGGCCCGTTCGCGGTCGTGCAGGCGGTGTCGCGCGCGGTCGGACGGCCACGCGTCACGGACTTCATCTATCTTATGGCCGACGCGAACGGCGACCCGATTGCGGGCAATCTTGCGCGGTGGCCCGACGCGATCGATCGGACCGGCTATCGCACCTTCGATACCCAGATCACGACCGCACGAGGTAACGTCATCGACCGGCAGGTGGCCGCGCGGACGGTGCTGCTCGGCGGCGACTATCGTCTGCTGGTCGGCAGCCTGTCGGACGATCGCCGCGTGTTGCACGATCGCTATGTCGCGGCACTGGCGTGGTCGCTCGTCGCTACCGGAGCGATCGGGCTGCTGTTCGGCTTCTGGTACAGTCGGCGCGGCCTTGCGTTCCTCACGGCCGCCAGCGCCGCGGGCGATCGCTTCCAGGCCGGCCATCTCGACGAACGTCTTCCCGTTACGGGCCGCGGCGACGAATATGACCGGTTGGCGGTAACGTTGAACACCAGTTTCACCGAAATCGAACGCCTGGTGGATTCCTTGCGGACCGCGACGGATGCGCTCGCGCATGACCTCAAGACCCCGCTGACGCGAATCCGGTCGCGGATCGATCTTGCGGCGCTGAGCGACGACCCGCGCAGCGTCGCGCTCGACAGCCGGTCCGATCTCGATGCGCTGCTCCGGACGATCGACGATACGCTCCGGCTTGCGCGCGCCGAGACGACGATGGCGAGCGAATTCGCGCCGGTCGACCTGGCGGCGATCGTGCGAGAAGCGGGGGAATTATTCGAGCCGGTCGCGGACGACTGCGGCGTGGCGCTCACGATCGAGACGGTGCCGGCGGTTACGCGCGGCGTCCGCTCGCTCCTTGGGCAACTCGTCACCAACCTGCTCGACAATGCGATCAAATATACGCCGTCCGGTGGCCGGGTGACGGTCACGCTCGAGCGCGACCGGACCGGCCTTTCGCTGACCGTTGCCGACACCGGCCCCGGCATCGCCGCAGACCAGCGCGACCACGCCCTCGCGCGTTTCGTGCGGCTAGATCCGAGCCGTCATGCCGAGGGCAGCGGGCTGGGCTTGAGCATCGCGGTGGCCGCCGCGCGCGTGCATGGCGGGACGCTCACGCTCGGGGACAATGCGCCCGGGCTTACGGTGATCGTGTCCCTGCCCAGTCTCGGGTGAGCGCTGCCGGGGTACGCTGCGTTCCGGTGTTCCGTGCAGATCCGTTCTGGGCACTCCCGGGGACGGGCAGCTTTGTGTGTCGTGCTTCCAGGCGATCGTCACGGCTCCATTACCGGAACGAAAAGAACGCCAAAGCGGAATCCTGCCTAAGAATCGTATAAGATATTTGACATACGATCTGATAAGTGATGGATTGCGCCCACGATCACGGCAGGGATGTGGGCAGCACGATGGACAACATGGGAACTTTTGCGCGGCGTTTGGGTGTGAGCGCCTTTGGTGTGATGCTGATGTCGACGTCGGCATATGCGCAGGTTGCGCCAGCTCCGGTCATCGGCGGCAGCGACCCGACGACCACCCCGAGCCAGGAGACGTCGGAAGCGATCGTCGTCACCGGCACCCGCATCAAGCGCCCCGATCTCGAGAGCAACAGCCCGATCACCTCGGTCGGCAGCCAGGAGCTGAAGTACCAGGGGGCGGTCAACGTCGAGAGCGTGCTCAACCGCTTGCCGCAATTCACCGCGGACACGAACGACAGCGTCTCGAACGGGTCGGACGGCACGTCCAACATCAACCTGCGCAACCTCGGGTCGAACCGCGTGCTGGTGCTGGTCAACGGCCAGCGGCTGATGCCGCAACAGGCGGTCGATCTCAACGCGATCCCCTCCACGCTGGTCGACCGGGTCGATGTAATGACCGGCGGTGCCTCGGCGGTCTACGGGTCGGACGCGGTCTCGGGTGTCGTCAACTTCGTGCTCAAGGATCATTTCGACGGGCTTCGGCTCGACGTGCAGAGCAGCCTTGCGCAGCATACCAACGGCAATAGCTACGTCCGCGGGCTCCTGTCCAAACAGGGGTACACCAACGCCAACCGCAACGTCGCGGACGGCGGCAAGCAGGATCTCAACGCGGCGTTCGGCAAGAACTTCGCCGACGGGCGCGGCAACATCACGGTCTATGGCGGATATCGTCACGCCGACCCGATCGTCCAGTCGAGCCGCGACGTCTCGGCCTGCGCGCTCAACCAAGCGGATGCGGCGGGAACCGGCCTCACTTGCGGGGGCTCGAGCAACACGACCTTCGGGACGTTCGCGCCGCTCGGCGGCCCCAACCAGGGCAAGACGCTGACCAACAATCGCAACGGCTCGCGCACCTGGGTGCCGTACGACAACAGCTACGCGTATAACTACACGCCGACCAACTACATCCAGCGGTCGGACGAGCGCTACACCGCGGGTGCCTTCGCCAAGTTCAAGTTCGCGCCGATCGCCGAAGTCTATGGCAGCTTCATGTACATGAACGACCGGACGTTCTCGCAGGCGGCGCCCTCGGCGCTGTTCCTCGGCACCCCATTCACCGTTCCCTGCAACAATCCGCTGATGAGCGCGGCGCAGCAGCAATCGCTGTGCGGTGCGGCGGCGGGCACGGCGGCAACGCAGGACACGCTGATCGGCTATCGCCTGGGCGACGAGCAATCGCGGCGCGATAATCTGCGGCACGAGGATTTCCGCTACACCGCGGGCGTGCGCGGCGATCTCGGCCACGGCTTCAACTACGACGTCAACTATCTGCGCTCGTTGGTCCGCTACGACGAAACGTACATGAACAACATCGACAACGTGAAGGCGCAGCGCGGGCTCGACGTGGTCAGCGTCAACGGCGTCCCGACGTGCCGTTCGGTCGTCAACGGCAGCGACCCGACGTGCGTGCCGGTCAACGTGTTCAGCCCCAACAGCATCACCGCGACGCAGGCGCAATCGCTCTTCTCCGAGAGCAACACCGGCTCGCGCAACATGCTGTCGGTCATCTCCGCGAACGTGTCGGGCGACCTTGGCACCTTTGGCATCACGAGCCCGTGGGCGACGCGTGGCGTCAACATCGCGCTCGGGTTCGAGCACCGCGTCGAAACGCTCAACTTCACTGCCGACGCAATCGCGCAGCAGGGCGGCACGATGAATTCGGACGGCAAGATCTCGGTCAACGAAGGCTATGGCGAGATCGAGATCCCGATCCTCCAAAACGTGCCGTTCGCGCATGCCCTGACGCTCAACGGCGGCCTGCGCTATTCGGCCTATGTCAACGATCAGGCATCGACCGGGATCAAGTCCAAGTACAACGTCTGGACCTACAAGGGCGAAGCGAGCTGGGCGCCGGTCCGCGATGCACGGTTGCGCCTGAGCTACAACCGCGCGATCCGCGCGCCCAACGTGGCGGAACTGTTCGGGGCGCAGAGCGTCGGCAACGTCGCTGCGCAGGACCCGTGCTCGGGCGCATCGCCCAGCGCACCGCTCTCGGCGTGTCAGCTGACCGGGGTCTCCGCCGCGCAATATGGCAGCATCATCGCCTGCCCGTCCGACACCTGCTCGTCGCAATATGGCGGCAACAGCGCGGTCAAGCCCGAGACTGCGGACACCTATACCGCCGGGATCGTGCTGACCCCGCGGATGATCAACAACTTCACGCTGTCGGTCGATTATTTCAACATCAAGGTGAAGGATTACATCAGCTCGGTCAGCCCGTCTCTGGTGATCAGCCAGTGCGTCGCGACCGGCGACCCCTATTATTGCGGGCTGTTCCGGCGCGATCCGCGTTCGGGTGCGCTGTTCGGCACCAACGGCTATATCGTCGCGACGACCTATAACACCGGTTCGCTCAAGACCTCGGGGATCGACGTCACGGCGGATTACACCGTCCAGGCTGGGGGGCTTGGCAAGGTCAACCTCAACTTCGTCGGCACGCGCTTGCTCGACCAGTCGCTCGAACCGCTGCCGGGCCTCGGATCGTACAATTGCAAGGGCCTGTACGGATACACCTGCAATCAGCCCAACCCGGTCTGGCGGCACGTGATGCGCACGACGCTGATCACCCGCCAGGGATCGACAGTGTCGGCATCGTGGCGGCATTACGCGGGGACCAAGCTGTCCTCGCTGTCGACCGACCCTTTCCTTGTCGGCACCCCGAGCGTCATCAACGCGCGCATCCCGGCGTATGACTATCTCGATCTTGCGGTGACGGTCGTGGTCGACAAGGCGTTCCAGCTGCGCGCAGGCGTCAACAACCTGCTCGACAAGGATCCCCCCGCAATCGCGGCGGGCGCACTCGCGGCGTTCGGCAATGGCAACACCTATCCGGGCGTGTACGATACGCTCGGGCGCTATCTGTTCGTTGGTGCGACGGTGACGTTCTAAGGTTGTCGAAGACGGCTTCTCGGCGAAGGCCGGGGAAGCCGTCTTCCGTTCAAGCGCACCCTGCTGTCCGGCGGCGGTGCGCCATCATCCGGGTTAGCGCCGGAATAAAGGATCACTCCATGCTCGGTCGCCGCGATCTGTTGAAGACCAGCGGGGCGACCGCGCTCGCGACGATGCTTCCCCATAGCGCCGGAGCCGCGACCGTGGCTGTCCAGCCGACCGGTCCGCGCGAGATCGTCCCGCTCGATGCCGGGTGGCGCTTCCACCTCGGCCACGCCTCCAACCCCGCGAAAGATTTTGGTTTCGGCCGCTCGCACGACACGTTCGCCAAGTCGGGGGACGCGGGCACGCCGGTGGCCGAGGCCAAGTTCGATGCATCGGGCTGGGAAACGGTCTCGCTCCCGCACGACTGGGCGGTCGACCTGCCGTTCGAACGCTTCGGCCCCGCCGGGAGCGACGCCGACAAGACCGGATCGTTCCAGGGGTTCAAGCCGCTCGGCCGGATGTGGCCCGCAAGCAGCGTCGGCTGGTATCGCATCGTCCTCCCGCTGCCCAAGGGCGATGCCGGGCGGCGGTTGCTGCTCCAGTTCGACGGCGTCTCGCGCGATTGCCGCGTCATCCTCAACGGCTTCTTCGTCGGCGCGAACGAAAGCGGCTACGCGCCGTTCGAACTCGACATCACCGATTTCTCGCGTCCCGGCGAGGACAATGTGCTGGTCGTGCGCTGCGACGTCAGCCTCGGCGAGGCGTGGTCGTATGAAGGCGCAGGCCTCTACCGCGCGGTCCGGCTGGTCAGGACCGCCCCCGTCCACGTCCGCCAATATGGCGCGACCGTGCGCAGCACCGTAGGCGCGCAAGGCGCGACCACGCAGATCCTCACCGAGATCGTCAACGACGGACCCGCCGTGCCCGCGCAAGTCCGATCGATCGTGTCGGACACCACCGGGCGCGTGGTCGCGACGCTGCTGTCGGACCCCGTCACGCTTCCCGAATGGGCGACGCTGACGACGACCCAGCAGACGCTGATCGCGCATCCCGCCCTGTGGTCGCTCGAAACCCCGCACCTCTACACGCTCACGACCGAGATCCTCGTCGGCGGCGTGGTAGTCGACAACGATCAGACGCACTTCGGCATCCGCACGCTCCGCTTCGACGCGGACAAGGGCTTTTTCCTCAACGGCCGGCCGGTCAAGATCAAGGGCACATGCAACCACCAGGATCACGCCGGGGTCGGCTTCGCGGTCCCCGACAGCCTCCACGTCTGGCGGCTCGAGCAATTGAAGGCGATGGGCGCCAACGCCTATCGCTCGACGCATCACCCCGCCGCCCCCGCGATCCTCGCCGCGTGTGACCGGATGGGAATCCTCGTGCTCGAGGAAACCCGCCAGATGTCGAGCAACGCCGAGGCTATGAGCCAGCTCGACCGGATGGTGCGGCGCGGGCGCAACCATCCGAGCATTGTCCTGTGGAGCATCGGCAACGAGGAAATCCACCGCGGCACCGAAACCGGCGCGCGCATCGCCGAGACGATGAAGCGGCGGATCTACCAGCTCGACGGGACGCGGCTGGTGACCGAGGCGTTCAACGGCAAGTTCGGCGAGGGCGCGTCGCGCGTGCTCGACGTGATGGGGTGCAATTACTATCTCGACGCGATCGACGGCTATCATGCCAGCCACCCGACCGTCCCGATGATCGGCACCGAGACCGGCAGTACCGTGATGACGCGCGGCGAATATGCCCGCAACGACGCGGAAGGCTTCGTCCCCGCGTACGACAAGGAATACCCGCGCTGGGCGACCACCGCGGAGAAATGGTGGAGCTTCTATGACGCGCGCGCCTTCCTGAGCGGCGGGTTCGTCTGGACCGGGTTCGACTATCGCGGCGAGCCGACTCCGTTCGAACGCTGGCCCGAGAACGTCTCCAACTTCGGCCAGATGGACCTATGCGGCTTCCCCAAGGACAATTATCACTATTACCGGGCGTGGTGGGGCAGCGCGCCGGTGCTCCACCTGTTCCCACACTGGAACTGGCCGGGGCGCGAGGGCAAGCCGGTGTCGGTGTGGGTTCACAGCAATTGCGCCGAGGTCGAGCTGTTGCTCAACGGGCGGAGCCTCGGGCGCAAACCCGTGGTGCGCAACCGCCACCTCGAATGGGAAGTCCCCTATGCGCCCGGCAAGATCACCGCGCGGGGTTTCCGCGACGGTCGCCAGATCCTCACCGCCGAGCGCGCGACCACCGGCGCGGCGGCACGGATCGGCCTGAGCAGCGACCGCCGCCGCCTCGCGCCGGGCGAGGTCGCAGTGGTGCGGGCCGCCGTGCTCGATGCGCAGCGGCGCGAGGTGGCGATCGCGTCGAATGCGATCACCTTCGCGCTGTCGGGGGATGCGCGGCTGCTCGGTGTCGGCAATGGCGACCCGCGCAGTCTCGAACCCGATCATGCGACCCGGCGGTCGGCGTTCAACGGCCTGTGCATGGCGCTGATCCAGGCGGGGCCGCGCGGCGGACCGATCCGGCTGGAGGCGCGCGGTGACGGGCTCGCGCCCGCGATGCTGCCGCTGATCGGGGCGCGGGCGTGATCGCGTCGCGCGCGGTTCTCGCGCTGCTGCTGGTCGCGGTGCCGGGTACGGCGCTGGCGGGACCGGACGAGGCTGCGTTCCGGCGCTCGATCGGTCTCCGCCGCGCGTGGCAGGATCTGACGCGCGAGGTCGCGGGGCCGGCGCACTGGACGGCGGACAGCCGGGCGTTCTCGTACCGCAAGACGGTCGCGGACGGGTTTGCGTTTGAAACGGTCGATGCGCGGACCTTGGCGAAGCGGCCGTCGTTTGATGCGGTGCGCCTCGCCGCTGCGCTCGGGGCTGCGCGGGAGGAAACGCTCGATCCGCTGCACTTGCCGTTTGCGGAGTTCGACCATGGCGCGGAGGCGGGGACGATCCGCTTCGCGCTCGACGATGGGCGGTGGCAGTGCGACGTGGTCGTGTACCGCTGCGCCGCCGACGCCCCCTCCGGCTTGCGGCCGCGCGGGTTCGGCGTGGTGCGCGACATGACGGTTCCGGCGGAGAACAGCCCGCAGGTCTCGCCCGACGGACGGTTCAGCGCGTTCGTCGAAGGCGACAATCTGGTGCTGCGCAAACTTGCAACTCTTAGCCCCTCCCCTTCAGGGGAGGGGTTGGGGTGGGGGAGTCCAGCAGACCAACCTCTCGGTGAGACACGCCCCACCCCCAACCCCTCCCCTGAAGGGGAGGGGCTTATGAAACTGAGCACCGACGGCTCTCCCGGCAACTTCTACGACCCCGAAACCCTCCGCTGGTCCCCAGACAGCCGCCACATCCTGATCTACCGCGTCCGCCCCGGCTACCAACGCCACGTCCTCCGCGTAGAATCGTCCCCCGCCAACCAGCTCCAACCCGCGCTCCGCACCCAGCTCTACCCCAAGCCCGGCGACGCGATCGACCAGGAGCAACCCGTCCTGTTCGACGTAACGACCGGCAAGCAAACCGTGATCGACCCCACCCTCTTCCCCAACCCCTATCAACTCTCCCCCCCGCGCTGGCGCAGCGACGGCAAGAGCGTCGCGTTCGACTACGTCCGCCGCGGCTTCGGCCAGGCGCGGATCATCGCGGTCGATGCAGAAACGGGCACGCCGCACGCCGCCGTCACCGAGGACGCGAAGACCTTCGTCTATGCCGACCGCCGCTTCGCTTATGAAGTCGGCGGCAAGGGCGACGAGATCGTCTGGGCGTCCGAGCGCGACGGCTGGAACCACCTCTATCTCATCGACGGCCGCACCGGACGCGTGCGCAACCGCATCACCACCGGCGCGTGGGTGGTGCGCGACGTGCTCAAGGTCGACGACGCCAGACGCCAGATATGGTTCGTCGCCAGCGGCATGACGCCGGGCGAAGACCCCTATTTCCGCCACGCCTACCGAATCGACTTCGACGGCAAACACCTGACCGCCCTCACTCCCGCGAAAGCCGACCACGACGTCCGCTTCTCCCCCGACATGACGCACTATGTCGACACCGGGTCGCGCGTCGATCTCCCCAACATCAGCACGCTCAACCGCGCGAGCGACGGCGCGGTCGTCGCGACGATCACGCGCGGCGACGACGCCCAACTGCGCGCCGCCGGTTTCCGCCCTCCGCAAGTGTTCGTCGCCAAAGGCCGCGACGGCGTCACCGACATCTGGGGCGTGGTCGTGCGCCCGCGCGACTACGATCCTGCCAAGAAATATCCGGTGATCGAGAACATCTACGCCGGCCCGCATGACAGTTTCGTGCCCAAGGGCTATTGGCCGTTCGGCTTCCATTCGGGCGGCGACAAGGTGATCGGGATGCAGGAGCAGGCCGACCTCGGCTTCATCGTCGTCCAGATCGACGGGATGGGCACCGCCAACCGCTCCAAGGCGTTTCAGGACGTCGCGTGGAAGAACCTCGCGGACAGCGGCTTCCCCGACCGCATTTTGTGGCATAAGGCGCTGGCGAAGGTCGACCCCGCCTATGACATCAGCCGCGTCGGCATCTACGGAGCGTCGGCGGGCGGGCAAAGCACGCTCAACGCGCTCCTCTTCCACGGCGATTTCTACAAGGCCGGGGTCGCCTATGCGGGCTGTTACGACAACCGCATGGACAAGATCAGCTGGAACGAACAGTGGCTCGGCTGGCCGGTCGACGCGAGCTATGCCGCCGCGTCGGGGGTCGACCATGCCGCGCAATTGACCGGCAAACTGCTGATGATCGTCGGCGAGCAGGACAGCAACGTCGACCCCGCCTCGACGATGCAGGTCGCGAACGCGCTGATCAAGGCGGACAAGGATTTCGAACTGCTGGTGGTGCCCGGCGGCGAGCATAGCGTCGGGCGCTCGACCGGCCCGATCGATTATGTCGCGCGGCGGCAGTTCGATTTCTTCGTGCGCAACCTGGCGGGGGAAGCGACGCCGGCGTGGAATGCTGCGCCATCGTCATCGCGGTGACAGCCCCCAACCCCCGTTCGGGCTGAGCGAAGTCGAAGCCCCCCGCGCAATGCGAGCCCCTTCGACTTCGCTCAGGGCAAACGGAGGATGCGCTATACACAGACAAGCTCAGCGCGGTGACAGCCCCACCCCCCGTTCGGGCTGAGCGAAGTCGAAGCCCCCTGCGCAACGCGAGCCCTTCGACTGCGCTCAGGGCGAACGGAGGATGCGCTAAACGAGACAGGCTCAGCGCGCTAACAGCCCCCGACCCCCGTTCGGGCTGAGCGAAGTCGAAGCCCTCCGCGCAACGCGAGCCCTTCGACTGCGCTCAGGGCGAACGGAGGATGCGCTATACAGAAACAGGCTCACCGCGGCGTCAGCGTCACCTCCACCGGCGCAGCACCAAGCGGAACCGTATAACCGCCCCGCTCCGCCACCCCGCCAACCGGCGCATACCCCCGCGCGCCCGCAACCGTCGTCTCGACGAACACCCGCGCCACCGGCGTCCCCGCCACCGCCGGATCGAGCGTCAGCGTCACCGCCCCCGTCGCAGGCGCGAACGAAGCCCGCGCGATCTTCCCCGCCTCCAGCGTGATCCACACCCCCGCTGGTGCCACGAACACCCGGCTCCGCGCCCCATCCCGCGGGACGATCGCAACCGACCCGCGCCGCTCGGTCACATTCCCGCCGAACCCGAGCCACCCGAACGTCGGATCACGCACCAGATAGCTCGCCGCCGCGACCGCATGGCCGTACAGCCCCATGCCGTAATCCCCGCTATACGGGTCCCACTTCATCATGTCGGGCGCGGAGTGGAAGGCGGCGGAGGAGAAGCCGTCACGATCGATATTGGTGATCCCGCCCATCATCCCGCCATAGGCCACGCGCAGCAGCCGCAAGTCGGTCGGATCCGCGCGATACGCATCGAACAACGGCACCGCATTGAGCGTCGAGCCATAATGATGGATTTGCCGTTCGATCCGAGGATATTTGCCGCCGTACAGGAAGTCCCAATAGCGCCGCGCATTGCCGTTATACCCCCACGACGGGATCGTCGGATCATAGCCGAGGATCACGCGGCGGGTCGCATCCGCCTGCGGCTGGTATCCGAAATAGCGCATCCACGCATAGACTTCGGGCTGGCCGGTCGAATCCCACGCCATCTCGCTTCCGAACGGGAAGGTGAGCGTGCGCCAATGGTCCGCGCGGCCCTTCATCAGCCGCTCGAATTCGGTCGCCTCGGCGGTCAGCCCCTCACGATTCAGGTCCTTGAGAATGTCGACGAACACGTCGCCCTCCATCAGCCCGAACTGCGTATAATAAGGCGCATCGCGCATCATCGCGACGGTCGTCCGATAGGCATGGTCGAGATACCAGCGCCACGGATGCCGCAACACCACCCCCGGATGGTTTCGCGCGACGCGGTACAACACCCAATGCGCGATCGCGACATGCGGATAATTATACGCACGCCCGAGGTCGCCCGCGTCCTTCTTCGACCACGACGTCCAGGTCGTCCAGTTGGTTGCCGGGTCATAATAGCCGGGGTGGAGCTTGGGATCGTAATAGAAGATGCTCTTGCGCACCGCGCCCGCCTGCGCGCCATCGGGAACCTGCAACCGCCCCTCGATCGTCTCGTCGATCAACCGTTCGAGCTTGGCGATCTCGCCCGCCTCGGGAGAATCGAGCTGCTTGACCATCGCCGCGACCCAGCTTCCCGCGCCCCCCTCGTCGCTCATCCCCGAGATCCATACGCGCGGGTCCTGCGTGACGACCTTGTCCGCTTCCCGGTCGAAGGTCAGGATTGCGGGGTTGCGGCCGAACGGATCGGTCTTGTCCTCATACCATTGCCGCGTCGTTGCAAAATGCCCGAGGTCGGCCATCACCCGGTCGAGCGGCTTGGTCATGAAATAGCTGACCGTCTGCACGCTGCCGTCAGCATAATGCACCAGCAGGCTCGCCCGCCCCCACCCGCTCGCGCGCACCGCATAGCGCGCCCAGCCCTTCGCGCCTGCGACCGGGGTCGCGGTCAGCGCCCCCGCGGGGAGGCTTTCCACGCGCACCACCCGCTGCGGCGATTTGAGGAACAGCGTCGCATCCTGATCAGTCGGGACGACATAGCCGGGGATCCCGACCGCAACCGGGCGACGGTTCGCGACCAAAGTATCCTCGATCGCGCCGATCGCAGGCGCAGTGACGAAGCGCACGCCAATCTCGCGCCGCGCGCCAGGCGCAAGCGTGAAGCTGGTGGGCGCATTCCACTGCGCGTCGGCCTTGGCCCATTCCTTGTCGGCGAACCCCTTGCTCGCGACCGTCCAGTCGTAGAAGCCTTCGGAGGTCTGCCCGCGCTTGCTGCGATCCGTGAAGATGTCGCCCACGGGGGCCTTGCCCGCTTCGAGGATCGGGCGATACGCCTCCAGCGGTGTGCCGCGCTCGGGCAGGACGAGCAGCGCCGGCCCCTCCCCGTTCAGCCGCGTGACCTGCAGATACCCCGCATCGCGCCCGATATAGGGATCTACGAAACTCGCCTGCGCATGCGCCTGTTCGAGGCTGCGATCGGTGATGATGTTGTCGAACACCATCGGCAACCCGAGCCCGCCCACTTCGACCGGCGCGCGGCTGGCGTTGATCAGCGTGAAGCGCAGCGCGAGCACGCCGTGATCGTCGACCCAGCGCCGCTCGACCCGAAGCGGGCTTCCCGCCCCCAGCGACGCGGTGATGTCGGCCGCGGCAAGCACCCCGCCGCCGCTCCGCAAGAGACGGATCGGCTGGCGATGCTGCGCGGACGCGAAGTCGGTCCACGCCCCGCCGGGTGCCCGGACTCGCAGGTGAATGTCGCCGACATGGACATACCCGTCACCCGCGCGCTCGGTTTCGCGGCTACCGGGGACGAAATCGAACCCCGGCAGCGTATTTGGCGACAGGCGCGCGAGGGTCTGGGTATCGCTGCGCAGCGCCACACGAAACGCGCGCGTCTTCAGGCTTGTCACGACCACCGGCGGATAGGAGACTTTGATTGCGACGGGTTTGCCATCTTCCGCACGACTGATCGTCGACGTGAACAGCGTACCGCCGATCACGGAAGCAAGAAGGACGGTCCGCAACGGCAACATAGGATGGCTCACAATCGATCAGGGCGGGTGGAACGTGAAACGCCACGTCCGATGCGTCAATGTATATTATACCGTATATTATTTTGTGGAAATATCCGGCGGTACACGGCAGACCCGTCATGCCGATAGTCGGATGGGAGAATGAGATGCGCGCGAACCGGCGGGAATGGATGTGGGGCATGGCCGCGGTCACGCTGGCAAGTGCGCCTGCGCGCGGGATGGCGGCGGTCGCGACGACTGCGCTTCCGGCCAAGGCCAAGCCGCTGCCGCTGTCGTCGGTCCGGCTGCTCCCCTCCGCCTATGCCACTGCGGTCGAGGCGAACCGGACGTATCTGCTGCGGCTCAGCGCGGACCGCCTGCTCCACAATTTCATGGCCTATGCCGGGCTTCCCCCCAAGGCGCCGATCTACGGCGGCTGGGAAAGCGACACGATCGCGGGCCACACGCTCGGCCATTATCTCACCGCGCTCGTGCTGATGCATCAGCAGACCGGCGACGCCGCGTGCCGCACCCGCGCGGATTATGTCGTCGCCGAACTCGCCCGCGCACAGGCCAAGCGCGGGACCGGTTATGTCGGCGCGCTCGGGCGCAAGCGGAAGGACGGGAAGATCGTCGACGGGGAGGAAATCTTCCCCGAAGTCATGAGGGGCGACATCCGCTCGGGCGGGTTCGATCTCAACGGGTCATGGTCGCCGCTCTATACGGTCCACAAGGTGTTCGCCGGGCTGCTCGACGTCCATGCCGGCTGGGGTAACACCCAGGCGTTGCAGGTCGCGACCGGGCTCGCCGAATACTTCGCGAAAGTCTTCGCCGCACTCGACGATGCGCAGATGCAGACGTTGCTCGGTTGCGAATATGGCGGGCTCAACGAAAGCTATGCCGAGCTCTCCGCACGCACCGGGAACCCACGCTGGCTTGCCGTCGCGGAACGGCTGTACGACCGCCGCGTGCTCGACCCGCTCGTCGCAGGCGAGGACAAGCTCGCCAATTTCCACGCCAATACGCAGGTGCCAAAGCTCGTCGGCCTAGCGCGCATCCACGAGCTCAACGGCAAGCCCGAGCCTGCCAATGCCGCGAAATTCTTCTGGCAGGCCGTCACCGGCCATCACAGCTATGTCATCGGCGGCAATGCCGACCGCGAATATTTCACCGCGCCCGACACGATCGCGACGCACATCACCGAACAGACGTGCGAGCATTGCAACAGCTACAACATGCTCAAGCTGACACGGCAGCTCTATGGCTGGCAGCCCGACGGCGCGCTGTTCGATTATTACGAGCGCGCGCATCTCAACCACGTCATGGCGGCGCAGAACCCGCGCAATGCGGGCTTCAGCTACATGACCCCGCTGATGTCGGGCGTAGCGCGCGACTATTCGACCCCCGCCGACGACGTCTTCTGGTGCTGCGTCGGCAGCGGGATGGAAAGCCACGCCAAGCACGGCGAATCGATCTTCTGGGAAGGCGGCAACACGCTGCTCGTCAACCTCTACATCCCGGCGGAAGCACAGTGGCGCACGCGCGGCGCGACGCTACGGCTCGACACACGCTACCCCTATGAACCCGAATCCCGCCTGACGCTGACGACGCTCGCCAAACCCGGCCGCTTCGCGATCGCGCTGCGCGTGCCGGGCTGGGCCGCGGGCAAGGCAACCGTTCAGGTCAATGGCGCGGCGGTCGAACCGGTGATCGCCAACGGTTATGCGCTGGTCGAACGCCGCTGGAAGAAGGGCGACATGGTTTCGATCGCGATCCCGCTCGACCTGCGGATCGAAAGCGCGCCGGGCGATGCCGACACCGTCGCGGTGCTGCGCGGGCCGATGGTGCTCGCTGCCGATCTCGGCCCCGTGGCGGACAAATGGGACAAGGCCGACCCCGCGCTGGTCGGCACCGACCTGCTCGCCGCCTTCACCCCGGTCGCGGGAAGCGCGGGCAGCTATGCCACGCGCGGGATCGTCCGCCCCGGCGACCTGACCTTCGTCCCCTTCTACAGCCAGTATGAACGCCGCAGCGCGGTCTATTTCAAGCGCTTCACCGATGCCGCATGGAAGCGCGAGGAAGCCGCCTTCCTCACCGAACAGGCGCGCGCGCGCGATCTTGCGGCGCGGTCGGTCGACACGATGCATCTGGGCGAAATGCAGCCCGAGCGCGATCACGGGCTGACCTCCGAGATTTCCTACCCGGTCAGCTATCGTGGTCGCAACGGGCGCGATGCGCGCTCGGGCGGCTATTTCGAATTCGCGATGAAGACCCGGCCCGGTCCGCTGGTGTTACAGGCAAGCTATTGGGGCGACGAACGCGCGCGCGACTTCGACATCCTCGTCGACAACGTTCGGATCGCGACGCAGCATCTCGAAGCCGACCAGCCCGGCAAGTTCTTCGACGTCGATTATCCGATCCCACCCGCGCTCACCAAGGGCAAGGCCAGCGTCAAGATCCGCTTCCTGCCACACGACAAGTCGTCCGCCGGGCCGGTGTTCGGTGCCCGCCTGATGACCGCCGCACCCGCCGCCAACCCGGGGCTGACCGCGTGAGCACACCCGACGCCCGCCCCGACGTCCGCCTGTCGCTCGACGCGTTGCGCGATCTGGCGCGCGGCCGGCTGCTCGGGGCGGGCCTGTCGCGCCCGCATGCCGAGGCGGTCGCCGAGACGATGGTCGCGGGCGAGCGCGACGGCTGCGCGAGCCACGGCATCTACCGCCTGCTCGTCGCCGCCAACAGCATCGCGCGCGGCGTGGTGGTCGTCGATGCCGAGCCGCGCGTCAGCGAACCCGCCACCGCGCTGGTCCGCGTCGATGGCGGCGGCGGGTTTGCGCAGCTTGCGTTCGAAAGCGGCAAACCGCGCCTGATCGAAAAGGCACGCGCAGGCGGCATCGCCGCGCTCGCGATCACCAACGTCGTGCATTTCGCGGCCTTGTGGCCCGAGGTCGAGGCGCTCGCATCCGAGGGTCTGGTCGCGCTTGCGGTCACGCCGAGCCACGCCTGGGTCGCGCCAGCGGGCGGCACGCGCCCGGTGTTCGGTACCAACCCGATCGCATTCGGCTGGCCGCGCCCCGGGGGCAATCCGTTCGTGTTCGATTTCGCGACCAGCGCAGTCGCGCGTGGTGAGATCGAGCTCCACCGCCGCGCGGGCAAACCCGTCCCCGACGATTGGGGCTATGACGCCGCCGGCAACAGCACGACCGACGCCGAGGCCGTGCTCGCGGGTGCGATGCGGACGTTCGGCGGGCACAAGGGCTCGGCACTCGCGGCGATGGTCGAACTGCTCGCGGGGCCGTTGATCGGCGAGATGACCAGCCGTGAATCGCTCGTTGCCGACGCCGGCCGCGGCGGCTCGCCGATCGGCGGCGAGCTGATCCTCGCGATCGACCCCGCAGGTTTTCTCGGCGATGCGGTCGCCGAGCATCTGAAACGCGCCGAGGCGATGTTCGCCGCGATCGAACGCCAGGGCGCGCGGCTGCCCTCGCAACGCCGCTACGCCGCGCGGCAGCGCAGCCTGGCCGACGGGGTGGTCCTCCCCGCGGCGCTGTACGACGACATCATGGCACTGCCCTCGGGAGAATGACGATGCGCACCACGAAGCTTCTGCTGGCGCTCGGCGCCTCGATCCTCGGCAGCGTCGCCGTCCAGGCCGCCCCGCCCGTCCCCGGCAAGGCCGCTGCGCAATCCGCCGACGCGCTGTTCGAGGCAATCTACACCTCCGAATACGCCTGGCGGCAACGCCAGATGGAACAGGACGAGGACACCCCCAAGGGCAAGAGCGCGAAACTCCCCGATGTCGGCCCGGCGGCACAAGCAGAGCGTCTCGCCCGCTGGAATGCGACCGAAAGCGCGCTGAAAGCGATCAATCCCGTCAGTCTTTCGCCCGCGAACCGCGTCAATTACGTGGTCTACAAGCAGCAGATCGACGCGCTTCTCGCCGAGCAACGCTACCGCGAATATGAAAAGCCGCTCAACGCCGATTCGAGCTTCTGGGGCAATATCGCGGGCTCCGCGCGCGGCAGCTTCCGCACCCCGCAGGACTATCGCAACTATATCGCGATGCTGCGCGACATCCCGCGCTATTACGACCAGCAGATCGCCAACATGCGCGCCGGCCTTGCGCGTGGCTTCACCCCGCCGCAGATCACGCTTCAGGGCCGCGACGCCGGCGTCGCGCAAGTCGTTGAGGCAAAAAGCATAACCGCGTCGCCCTTCTACGCCCCGTTCGAAACCTTCCCCAAGACGATCCCCGCCGCCGAACAAGCCGCGCTCCGCGCCGAAGGCAGCGCCGCGATCACGCAGGCGGTGGTGCCAGCCCACGCGAAACTGCTCGCCTTCCTGCGCACCGATTATATCCCGCACGCCCGCGTCGCGCTCGCGGCGTACGATCTCCCCGACGGAAAAGCCTATTATCAAAGCAAGATCCGCGAATATACGACCCAGGATCTGACCCCCGATCAAGTCCATGCGGTCGGCCTCGCCGAAATCGCCAAGATCCGCGCGCGGATGGACACGGTGATGCAGCAGGTCGCGTTCAAGGGCGATTTGCAGGCGTTCTTCAACCACCTGCGCACCGATCCGCAATTCTACCCCAAGACCCCCAACGAACTGCTGTACCGCGCCGCGTGGATCGCCAAGACGTTCGACGGCAAGGCGTCGCAATACTTCGGCCACCTCCCGCGCAGCCGCTTCGCGATTAAGCCGGTCCCCGCCGACATCGCGCCTTTCTACACCGGCGGGCGCGGCGGGCCGGGGATCTACCTCGTCAACACCTACGACCTGAAGTCGCGCCCCTTCTATTCGCAAGTTGCGCTGACGCTCCACGAAAGCGCACCCGGCCACGCGTTCCAGATGCCGCTCGCGGGCGAGAACACCGCGCTGCCGGCGTTCCGCCGCGATACCTATCTGTCGGTCTATGGCGAGGGCTGGGCGCTTTATTGCGAGGCGCTCGGGGAGGACATGGGGATGTACGAGACACCGTACGACACCTTCGGCTTCCTGAGCTATCAGGCGTGGCGCGCGGCGCGGCTGGTGGTCGATACCGGCATCCACGCCAAGGGCTGGACCCGGGCGCAGGCGCAGGCGTATCTCCATGACAATACGGCCTTGTCGGATCACGAGATCGAGACCGAAGTCGACCGCTACATCGCCTGGCCCGGGCAAGCGGTGTCCTATTACATGGGCGAGCTCGCCTTCCTCGCCGCGCGCGACAAGGCACAGAAGGCACTGGGCGCGAAGTTCAACATCCGCGCGTTCCACGATGCGATGCTCGAGATGGGGTCGGTCCCGGTCCCGGTGATCGAGCAACGCACCGACCAGCTGATCGCCGCGGGTGGCAAGGGGCCGTATCCCAACGAGGAGTGAGGCGAGCGGGTGCCTGACACTAAGTCATCCCCGCGCAGGCGAGACCTGTGCATAACAGCAATCGGAGGCTTGTTCGTCACGCCGCGCCCCAAAGCTGCCGTCATGCTGAACTTGTTTCAGCATCCACTGCGCGACAGGCATAGTCCGGACTCGCGGAGGGCTGGATCCTGAAACAAGTTCAGGATGACGGACGGTTTAAAACGCTCGTCTGCGCCGTAATTGATACTGGCTGGCGCCGCCCGTCCTACCGAACCGTCCTTTGCCGTTTTCCCGCGAAGGCGGGAATCCAGAGCCACGCAAAACAACGGCTTACAGATCTCGCGACTCCTGGACTCCCGCCTTCGCGGGAGAACAGCGATGGTTGCGCAGAGGCCATGCCTCCGCGCGAATGACGAACGAAGTGAACCTCAACGTGCGCCCTCGGCCATTTCCGCCTCGATCAGCGCCACCGGGATAATCCCCGGCGCCCACATCGCCTGCAACGCGCGCGCCGCATCGAACGGCTTGCCGTCGCGCTCGGCACGGTCGGACAGATCCGACAGCAGTCGGTCATATTGCAGCTTCCCGGTGACGTAGCTCGTCCCGTACCCAGGCTGGCGCAGGTACAGCAGTTGCTCGAACCCGACGAGATCGCTCTTGGCATCCGAAAACCCGCGCGGGGTCCAGCGGGCGTGGAATTGCCCCGCCTCCGCCAAGGTCATCTCGTTCGCCTGTACCTTGAGCGACGCCAGCCCCCGTGCCGCGCGGTTCGCCAGCATGATCCACACCAGCTCGCGCCCGCGGGGCAGGTCGTCGTACAGCCCGGTGTGCAGCGCGATCTCCTCCATCGCGGTCGCGAACCCCTCGGAGCGCTCTTCCCAGATGTTGTAGAGCAGCGGCCCCTGCCGGATCGGGTTGACCTGCGGCTCGTGCTTCAGGCGAGCAAGATCGATCCAGTGATAATCGTGGCTGTACAGCGGCAACGGGTCGCGCGCGGTGACGTGCGAGAAGAAGTTGCGCTCGGCGCGCGGGGTGAACGGCACTTGCTGCGCGGCGATCGCGGCACGGTAGTACGGCTTGTCCGGCACCATCCCCGTGGTGATCAGGAAATCCGCAAACCGCCGCGCCTTCTCGGCGGCGAGTTTGTTGTAAGCGACCGGATCCTCGATCGGATCGAGCGGCGGCAACGCGCGGTTGCGCACTTCCTCCAGCCGCAACGACGCGCGCGACCGGTCGAGCTCGCGCTGGAGCAACGCGACCTGTTCGTCATAGCCGTACGGCAGCAGGTGGACGTTGCGCATCGCCCAGTCATAGTCCGCCTTGCCCACCCCCGATGGCCCGGTCTTCTTGGGTGCTTCCGCCGCGATCCACGTCGCGAACGCATCGGTCGCCGCGCGCGCCGCGCGCACCGCGGGTAACACCGACCGTCCCGCACCCGACAGATCGGCGTGCTTCGCGCCCTCCAGCGTGCGCATCGTCAACGTCCCCGCCTCGAGCTTCGCCAACACCGCCGACTGTTCGCGGAACGCCCGCGCGCCATACAACCACAGGTCGCGCGCCTTGCTCTCGCCGAGCGTGCCGCGCGCCTGCGTCAGCAACGCTGGCACGGTCTTGAGCATCGCGGTCAGCTGTCGCGCATCCTTCGCCGACAGCGGATATTCGAACGCAAACAGGTCGATCTTCGGGGCGTTGGGGCCTTCGTGCGAAGGAACGTCGCTCTGCTCGCCCCATACCGTCTGGTAGAAGCCGGGATCGCGCGCCCATGGCCGCAGCACGCGCAGGTCGAAGTCGAGCCCGTTCATCTCGGCCTCGATCAGTTGCGCATCGATCCCGTCCGCCTTGCTCCAGCCGGTCCGGTCGAGCGCCGCCAGCCGCTGGCGGAACGTCGCGAGCCCGGCAGCTTGGCGCGCCATCGCCGCGGGGGAATAATCGGGCACGCCGTCGACCAGCGGCGCGTCCGCGAACCGCCGCCATTCCGTAAAGAGCGCGACCAGCGCAGGCCGCCCCGTCGTCGCGGTCGTCCGGGCGGGCGGTTCCTGTGCCTGAAGCGGCACTGCGGTCGTCGTCGTCAGCAGCGCGAGCAGCAGTGCGAAGCGTGTGGAATGGCGCATCATGTTTCCCCCTGTGATTGAAAAGCCGCCCCCGCCCCCCGCTACCCGAACGGCCGGTCGATCGACGGCTGCGGCTCGGTGAACCACGCCGCGCCCGTTTCGGTGACGTGGAAATGATCCTCCAGTCGCACCCCAAAACGATCGGGCACGACGATCATCGGTTCGTTCGAGAAACACATCCCCGGCGCAAGCGGAGTCCGGTCGCCGCGCACCAGATAGGCGGGCTCATGGATCGACAGCCCGATGCCGTGCCCGGTCCGATGCGGCAGCCCCGGCAACCGATAGTCCGGCCCCAGCCCGGCGCGCTCCAGCACTACGCGCGCCGCCGCATCCACGCTCTCGCACGAAACCCCCGGCCGCACCGCCTCGAACGCTGCGCGCTGCGCCGCCTGCTCGGTTTCGAAGATTGCATGGACCTCGGCGTCGACCGTCCCGAACGCATAGGTCCGCGTGATATCCGAATGATAGCCCTCGACCTGGCATCCCGTGTCGATCAGCACCAGCTGGTCCTCCTCGAGCAGTTGATCCCCCGGCAAGCCATGCGGAAACGCCGTGGCGCGCCCGAACTGCACCGCGCAGAAATACGATCCCGCCGACCCCAAAGCCCGATGCGCGGAATCGATGAAGCGGATCACCGCGCTTGCCGCGATACCGGGTTCGAGGATCGCCGCCGCGCGCCGCTGCACCTCCAGCGTCATCGCCTTGGCCTGCGACAGCAGCGCCAGCTCCGCCGGGCTCTTGAGCATCCGGCACGCATCCACGACTCCCGACGCATCGCGCAACACCAGCCCGCACGCGCCAAGCGCGGTCGCCATCCCGAACGGCAATTGCGGGTCGACCAGCAGCGTCGCGCCACCGCGCAATCCGGCGGCCACCAGCGCGGACGGGCTCTCATCCTCTTCCCACAACCGCACATCGGCGGGGATCTCGAGCGCCGCGAGCAGCGATCCTTCCTCGAACCGCGGGCAGACGATCACCGGATCGCCCTCGACCGGCAGCACCAGCGCGACGAGCCGCTCGCTCGCCCCCCACGGCACGCCCGCGAAATAGCGCAAGCTCGCGCCCGCGCCGATCAGCAGCGCATCCGCCCCCGCTTCCGCCGTCAGCCGCCGCGCGCGGTCGAGCCGGGCCGCGCGTTCGTCGGCGGTGATGCGCGGTGCCGTGTCCCGCCACGGCAGCAGTGACGCCAGTTCAGCGGCTACAGTCGATCCACCGATGGTCATGCACGGGGTCCTTGTTTGGAAAAACGGTCGAGCGAAAAGCGCGCGATCGCGACCGACGGCTCATCCGCCACCGCAAGCGCGCCGACAAGCTGCGCGGTCACCGGCGCAAGCGTCAAGCCGAGATGCTGGTGCCCGAAGGCATAAAGCAAATTGGGATGCCGCGCCGACCGCCCGATCGCGGGGAGATAGTCGGGCAAGGTCGGGCGCGCGCCCATCCAGCGTCGAAACGGCCCGGTGATCGGCAGCCCGAGCTGCGCGACATGCCGCTCCAGCCGCGCCCATTTGCGCGGATCGGCGGGGGCGTCGGGGTTGCCCAGTTCGACGAAGCTCGCCGCCTGGACGCAATCGGCATAGCGCGTGACGATCATCGACCGGTCCTCGAACACGATTGGCGGCAGGTCCGCCGGCCAGCCCGCCGCATCGGCGCGGATGTGATAGCCACGCTCGGCGATCATCGGCACGCGGTACCCCAGCGGTTCGAGCAGCCCGCGCGACCGAACACCCGCGCTGACGAGCACCAGATCACTGGGATGCCCCGCGATCGCGACGCCATCGCCGGTCTCGACCAGCCGCGCCACGTCGCGCACGATCACCCCGCCGCGGGCGACGACCGCCGCCTCCAATACGTCCGCCAGCCGCGCAAGGTCGCTCACCTGCCCGCTTCCGGAGAACCGCACGCCGTCGATGATCCCCTTGGTCAAGCCACGCAAACGGCTGAACGTCGGCGAATCGACTTCGCCGATCGTCGCGGTGCCGATCGCCGAGCGACGCCATTTCAACCGCCCCCGCCGCGCCGTCGCGTCGGATTCCCACGTCACGATATGCCCGTCCTGCCGCAACAGATCCGGCGCATCGAGACCGTCGACCAGCGCGCGCCAGGTCGGCATCGCCGCCGCCAGCAATGGCGTCAGCGCGGCGACCCCCGCCGAAAAGCGCTGTGGCGTCGATGCCGCCGCGAGCTTCAGACCGAACGGCACCCAGCTCGCCGCCATCGACAGCGGCAAGGCGAGCGCCCCGCCCGATGCGAACAACCGCCCCGGCACCGACCGCACCGCCCCCGGCGCCGCGAGCGGCGCGACCTGTTCGACCGCGATATGCCCGGCATTCCCCCAGGACGCAGCACCCTTGGAGACGTCCGGGTCGAACAGCGTCACCGCCAACCCCCGGTCGAGCAACGCAACGGCCGCAGTCAGTCCGACGATCCCGCCGCCGATGATGCCAATCGATCGCAAGGGATTCTCCTGTTACATGCCCAAATCGCGTTTCGTATACGATATATACCTGCTGACGCCGGAAGGTCGAGACGCAAAACCGCGTTCAGGCGATCACGCTCGCAGAGCAGGGGATGACCCTCGACGCCGAACACGGCCTTCCACTGCTGCGCCGAGATGATCGCGATGGTCGAGCATGCGTCGTGCCATTTGATGCTGCAGTTCGATCACGCACGGTAGAGCGTCAAGCGACGTGTCACGGATTTGTCGCCGTATCGTCATGATATCTCCGGAAAACTGCCCTCCAACTGTAACGGAAGCCCCCTACGGCCGCGATCAAGTGCAGCAGCACAAAACGGGGGCCTCCATGACGAAATCATCTGTGTCGAAACTCGCACTCGCCGCAAGCCTGATGGCTGGCGTTCAGTTCACGCCTGCGCATGCCGAGACCGTGCCTGCCGCACCGGTCGCGGAACCAGCGCCCGCCGCCCCCGACGCGTCCCCTGTCGACGATGACGCGGGGCAGACGATCGTCGTCACCGGCAAGGCAACCCGCTCGGCAACCGCGCTGCCCGGCACCGAAATGCAGAAAATTCTGCCAGGTATCTCGCCGCTCAAGGCAATCGCTACCCTGCCCGGCGTGCTGTACATCACCGCTGATCCCTGGGGGTATAACGAGCAGAACGCGCAGATCTTCATCCACGGCTTCAACGCGCAACAGCTCGGCTATACGATGGACGGGCTGCCGCTCGGCGACCAGAGCTATGGCAATTACAACGGCCTCGCTCCGCAACGCGCGGTCATCTCTGAGAATGTCGGCCGGGTCGTCGTGTCGACCGGCGCGGGTGACCTTGCCACCGCCTCCAACAGCAACCTCGGCGGAACGGTCGAAACCTATTCGTCCGATCCGCTGAAGACGTTCGGCGTGCAGGCGGCGCAAACGGTAGGCAGCTATTCGACCTCGCGCAGCTTCGTGCGGATCGACAGTGGGACGTTCGGCAACGGGAATACGGCCTATGTCTCGGCCGCACGCCAGGACGCGCGCGCCTGGGATTTCAACGGCAAGCAGGGCGGCTATCAGGTCAACGCCAAATTCGTCCATGACGACCGCATCGGTAAGCTGACGGCCTATTTCGACTATAACGACATGACGCAGCCGAACGAGGACGCGACCGTCTTCTTCAAGCCGTCAGCAGGCGGCACCGCCACCGCAGTGCAACTCTACACGCCGTATACCAAGCCGTTCTTCTATCCCGATTTCACCACGTATCGGACGTCGTACCTCAGCGCGCAGGGCAATTCGCCGACGGCTGTCGGCAGCAATTACCGCAACTATTATTCGGACGCGCAGCGCACCGACTTCCTCGGCTATCTACGCTACGACGCGCATCTCTCGTCGAACGTGACATGGTCGACGACGGGCTATTACCATCACAATGACGGTGTCGGCGTCGTCGCCGGGCCGCTCGGCCAGTCGATCACCACGATCCAGCCTTATCTCGATCCGGGCTATGCAAGCTTGCCGGCCAACTGCCGCTTCGGCGCGAACAGCAACGGCGTCGCGCCCGCTGCCTGCACCGCGCGTACGGCCGCGCAGCAGCGCGCAGCCGGTGCTGCCCTGCTCGCCGCGACCGGTGGGTCCGGGCTCGTGACGCGCACTACCGAATATCGCATCGACCGCGGCGGCGTGATCTCGGCGATCAATGCCACGTTCGGTGCGCATACGATCGAATTCGGCGGTTGGTTCGAACATAACAGCACGACGCAGTGGCGCCGCTGGTACGGGGTCGACGTCACCAACCCCAATGCAAGCACGCCCTACATTCGCCCGCTCGAGGTCGCACAGCCGCTCTTCACGCAATATCAGGGTGAGGCGCGGATCAACCAGTTGCAGCTTCATCTGCAGGATACCTGGCAAGCGACCGATCGGCTGCTGCTCCAGGCGGGGTTCAAGACCAGCGCGCAATGGGCTGACGGCCGTTTCCCGGTGCAGCCGGTGCTGGGCTCGCTGTCGGGGCTCACCGGCGGGCTGCCGCAGGGGCGGATCGATACGCTGCGCTGGTTCCTGCCCTCGGCGGGCGCGACTTATGATCTGACGCGCAACGAACAGCTCTATTTCAACGTGCAGAAGAACTTGCGGCAATATCAGGCCTATCTCGCGGGCGGTGGCGGACCCTGGTTCACCGGCAGCCAGGCGGCGTTCGACGCGTTCGCGCAGGAGGGCAAGCCCGAGAGCAGCTGGACCTATGAAGGCGGCGTCCGGAGCCACCGCAGCTTCGACGGCCTGCTCAGCGGGTTGGAGGCGCAGGTGAATTACTATCACGTCGTGTTCAACAACCGCCTGCTGGC
Source organism: Sphingomonas sp. PvP055 (assembly GCF_040546365.1). Taxonomy (NCBI): domain Bacteria; kingdom Pseudomonadati; phylum Pseudomonadota; class Alphaproteobacteria; order Sphingomonadales; family Sphingomonadaceae; genus Sphingomonas; species Sphingomonas sp. PvP055. The sequence continues at coordinate 2,179,258 of NZ_JBEPNS010000001.1, read as the reverse complement.
GATCTCGACCAATCCGGGCGGCATCGCGGGCGGCGGGATCACCGGCGGCACCTCGATCCTGGTCAACGTCGGTGCGGTGCATACCGACGGCGTCGACGCGGCGTTCACGCTGCACTTCGGGCGCACCTTCACGCTCTACAATGCGGCATCGTACAATCTGTCGAAGTATCAGAGCGACTATACCTCGACGGCATCGGGAATCGGCGCCGCGACGGGTACGTGCATCGGTGGCTACCTCGTGACCGCCGGCGTCGTGCCGACGTGTGGCAAGCAGCTTCCGGGCACCCCGAAGTGGATGAACAAGACCGTTGCCACACTCGCGCAGGGTCCGTTCGAAGCGCAGGTCATCGGCGATTTCGTCGGCCAGCGGTTCGCCACCTTCACCAACGACGCGAGCGTATCGTCCTACTTCCTGACGTCGCTGCGCCTTGCGGCGAAGGTGCCGGACGGACGGCTTCCGCTGCGCAAGCTGGAAGTCTCGCTGAACGTCACCAATTTGCTGGACAAGAAAGGTGTGTCGACGCTGTCGGTCGGATCCGCCACCAACAGCTGGTCAGCCTATCCGATCGCGCCGCGCCAGTGGTTCCTGACGGTGTCTGCCGCTTATTGAGGACAGCCGTCATCGTGGCGGCGCATCCCACCGGGACAGACGCCGCCACCGCGACCCGAGCCGCCCGAATGCTGCCGTTGCGCTTGGGGGTGAGCGATCGCGTCGAGAGCATAGGATTGTTGCAACGCGGCGGGACCCGGCCCGGCGACTCCTGGGCGCCGGGCGCCAGTCGTCGGAACCTTGTTCATGTCGCGCGGCGGGCGGAGGTAGCGAGCGAGGCTGGCGCAATGCCGTGTCCGATGGCATCGTAGCGGCTCAATGGTGTGCCTACGCAAGGACATCGACGCGTGTCAGAGTGGACGGGAAACTTTGCGATGAGGAAAATCCTGATGGCCATCGCCGCTACGATCCTGCCCCTTTCAGCCACCGACGCGAACGCCGCCAACGCTGCACTGAAGGTTCGGATCGCCGAGATCGAGATCGATCCCGGCCAACTCGCCGCCTACAAGACCCTTCTGGCCGAGGAGCAGGAAGCGTCGGTGCGGCTCGAGCCCGGCGTACTCATGCTGCACTCCGCCGCGATCGCTACCGAGCCGACCCAAATCCGCCTGCTAGAGGTCTACGCGGATCAGGCCGCCTATGAGGCGCACATCAGATCGCCGCATTTCTTGAAGTATAAAACGCTGACCGAACGGATGATAAAGTCGTTGAAGTTGATCGAGGCGACGCCGATTCTATTGTGCTCCAAAGCCGGGGCGGCGGGGCCGACAGACACCTGCCGATGAACGAGCGCCCCCGATCTTCAGCGGCTGTAGTGCGCACCGGAACGAACGTCCGAAGCTGGTGAGCGGGCCGGACGCGCGGAGTGTCGGCAACTTGGGTCGAACCACCGACCTTACGCGTGATGCCCGCTGAGTTCTGACCCCGCATCGCGCGCGAAGCGTCGGTTCCATATCGTCGCGGAGGCGGAGACCGCGGTGACCACGAAGAATGCCAGCGAAAAGTCGCTGAGCACCGGCGTCCCCCGTCCCGACCCCAGCATCCCGACATGGAGCGACGCCGCGCCGACGCAGATGCCGAGCGACAGCATCAACTGCTGGAACGTCGCATAGAAACTGGTCGCGCTGCTCATCCGGGTCGACGGAATTTCGTCATAGGCGATCGTGTTATAGGCCGAGAACTGGAACGACATGAAGAAGCCCGACAGCATCAGCACGCCGAAGATCGCCGGGATCGGCCAGTCGGGCCGGAACAGCCCGCACACCGCATAGCCCGCGCTCGCACCGATCCCCCCGACGATCAGGCTGTTGCGAAAGCCGAACCGCCGCAGCAGCCGTGGAGCCAGCCCCTTCATGCACAGCGAGCCGATCGCCCCCGCCACGGTGATCGCCCCACTCGCCGCTGCGGTCATCCCGAAGCCGAGTTGCAGCATCATCGGGAGCAGGAAGGGCTGCGCGCCCTGCGTGATGCGCGTCAGCGACCCGCCGATCACCGACAGGCGGAACGACGGGATCCGCATCAGCGACAGGTCGAGGATCGGGTCGGCGCGACGCTTGGCGTGGCGAATATACAAGATGCCGGAGACCAACCCGATCCCGATCAGGATCAGCGCCTGCGCCAATTCCCCAGTCCGGCTCGTCATTTCGAACCCGAACAACAGGCAGCCGAGCGACACGCCCGACAGCAGGAACCCGGGAACGTCGAATTTCGCAGGGCGATCCTCCCGCACGTTCCCGATGTAGCGCGTCACCAGGACTACGCCGAGCAACCCGATCGGCACGTTGAGATAGAAGATCCAGCGCCAGTCGAGATAGGTGACGATCGCACCGCCCACTGGTGGCCCGAGGATCGGGCCGATCAGCGCGGGCATGATCAGCCACGACATCGCCTGGACCATATCCTCCTTGGCGACGCTGCGCAGCAGGACGAGCCGTCCGATCGGGATCATCATCGCGCCGCCCAGCCCTTGCAGGAAGCGCGCCGCCATCATGAACGGCAGGCTGGTGGCGAACCCGCACAGCATCGATCCGCCGACGAAGATCAGGATCGCCGCGCGGAACACGGTGCGCGACCCGAACCGGTCCGCCAGCCGCCCGCTCGCCGGGATGAAGATCGCCAGCGCGAGCAGGTAGGAGGTGAGCGCGGACCCCATGCTCGTCGCGGGAACGCCGAAATCGCGCGCCATCGTCGGCAAAGCCGTGGCGAGCACGGTCGCGTCCATTTGCTCCATGAACAACGCGCAAGCGATGATCAGTGCGGTGACGCGGTAGTTGCGCGGCGTGTGTGGGACGGTGCCCGGTTCCTTCGCGACCTGCGCGATCGTGCCAGCGGCAGGCAGGATGCCGTCGCGGATTTCACTGTTGATCGCGGCCAGCCCGCGGCGCCGGAGCCTCATGCCTGCCACCCCCCGCCGAGCGCCTTGAACACGTCGACCTGGCGATCGACCAACAAGGCGTCGGACGCTGCGAGATTAGCCTGCGCGGTGGTGAGCGCGGCCTGCGCGGTCAGCAGCGACAGGAAATCGGTCCGCCCGAAGCGATAGAGCCGCCCCGCTTGATCCGCCGCAGTCGCCGCGCTCGCCTGCGCGCGCGATAGCGCCGCGTTACGGTCGGCCTCGCGCGCATAAGCGGACAACGCCGTCTCGGTCTGGCGCAGCGCCTCGAGCGTCGTCGAATCGAACTGCGCCAGCGCCTGGTCGGCGGACGCGCCCGCCTGCGCGATCTGCGCACGGACGACCGGACGGTTGGGGAAGCTCCAGCTGATCAGCGGCCCCAGCCCGAGGTGGAAGGCGTTGCCCGACCCCAAAGCCGATACCGGGCCGGTGAACCCCGCCGAGCCGCTCAGGCTCACCTGCGGATACAGGTTCGCCGTCGCTACGCCGATCCGCGCGGTCGCGGCGGCGAGCGTGCGTTCGGCGCCGCGGATATCGGGGCGGCGGCGGATCAAAGCCGCGCCGTCACCGATCGGCAGCGGACGGGTAAGCGCGGGCGGTCGCGCGCAGGTGGCGACGTCACGCGGGTAATCCGCGGGCGTGCGCCCCATCAGCGTCGCGAGCCGGTATAGCGCGGCGGTGCGGGTGGCGACCTGCGTCGGGATCAGCGCCGCGCTCTGCTCGACTGCCGAGCGCGCGCGGGTAACGTCGAACGCGGTGCCGCGACCGCCGCGCTGCAACCGCTGTGTCACGTCGAGCGTCCGGCGTTGCAGCGCGAGGATCCGGTTGTTGGCGGCAAGCACCATGTTGGCGGTGCAGACGGCGGCGTAGCTGCGCGCGGTCTCGGCCGCGACGGTCACGCGAACGTTGTCGCGCGCGGCGGCGACCGCTTCGGCATCGCCCTGCGCCGCCTCGATCCCGCGCCGGATCCGCCCTGACAGATCGAGCGGATAGGCCAGCGAAATGCCGAGGTTATAATCGAGCGTACCCGGCAGCGACCCGCCGGTCGTCGTCAGGCGATCGACCGAGGTTCCGCCACCCAGCAGCGTCGACAGCGTCCGCCCCGCCGCGACCTCCGCGACCACCGCGTCCGCGCGGCGCAGGTTCGCATCCGCCGCGCGCAGATCCGTGTTCGCGGCCAGCGCCTCGGTCACGAAGCCGTCGAGCCGCGCGTCGCCGTAAAGCTGCCACCAGTGATCGGGCAGCGGCACGTCGGCGAACACCTTTTCGTGCCCGCTGTCTAAGCTGTTCTGCGCGGACGGGCGATTGACCACTGCCGCCTCCGGAAGCGCATAGTTCGGCCCTGCGGTGGTGCACCCCGCCAGCGCCAGTGCGATCAGCGCGGGCAACGTCCTGCGCGGTGCGGTCCGGAGGCGCATCATGCCGCCACCACCGGCTGGCCGGCCTTCTGCTCGACCGTCACCGTCGCGGTCCGCCCGACGATCAGTGGGATGCCCGCCGGGACTTGCCCCAACTTGACCCGCACCGGAATGCGCTGCGCCAGCCGGACCCAGCTAAAGGTCGGGTTAACGTTGGGCAGCAGGTTGGACGTGTTGGTCCGCTCGCTGTCGTTGATCCCGGCGGCGATGCTGTCGACGCGCCCGTGCAAAGCGCGTGGCTCGCCCATCAGATGGACGATGACCGGATCACCGAGGTGGATCCCGCCGAGCTTGGTCTCCTCGAAATACCCCTCGACGCGAAGCGAGTCGGTGTCGACCAGCGCCATCGCCTGCGCGCCCGCCGCGATATAGTCGCCGGGGTGGAGATCGAGGTTGGTGACGATCCCGTGCACCGTCGCACGCACCGTCGTCCGCGCGAGATTGAGCGCGGCGGTCGAGCGCGCGCTCTGCGCCTGCGCGAGTGCCGCCGATGCGGTTGCGACGCGCGCGACATTCTGTTCGTGCGTTTCCTTCGCGACGAGATCGCCCAGCGCCAGATCGCGTTGCGCCTCGCGCCGCGCCTGTAGCAGCGTCGCACGGGCACTCGCGATCGCCGCATCCGACTGCGCGAGCGTCAGTTCGAAGCGGGGGCGGTCGACCACGAACAGCACGTCGCCGGGCTTGACCGCCTGATTGTCATGGACCGCGACTTGCGTCACCAGCCCCGCGACGTCGGGCGTGACGCGGACGATGTCCGCGCGGATGCGGCCGTCGCGCGTCCACGGATCGGTCTCGTACCGCCGCCACAGCCAGATCGCGACCAGCACCGCGAGCGCGACGATGATCAGGGTGACGGCGGACCGGCCAAGCGGGGCGATCAGCGATTTCAGGCGGGCGGAGGTCATGCGGAAGGTCCGGTCAGCAGGGCGAGCAGCCCGAGGAGGAGGATGAACAAGGCGACGTCGACGAGCGGTCGATAGGCGACCAAGCGGTACACCCCGGCAAAACCGAGCAGGCGCGACACCGCAGCGGTCAACAGCAAGGCTGCGACGCCAAGCACGAGGATGGTCGGCAGGAACACGCCACCGATCGAGACTTCACCGATCATGCCGTCACCTCCACGCCCGGTTGATAGGCAAGCGCCTGCGGGAACAGGTTGCGGCGCAGCGACGTCAGCGCGAGCACGCCACTGCGATGCCGCTCCGGCAGGCTCGCCCCGAAACCGGTCAGCGCGCGATCGATCCCCGCGAGCAGCTCTGGTTCCGGGGGCGCGGGCTCGTTCGGCCGCAACGCGCGGTAATGCGTCCCCACGCCGCGCAGCACCGGCGTGATCAGCGCGTCCTCGGTCTCCGATCCATCGAGCCGTAGCTGCCGCAACTCGCCGACCGCGACGCCGACGCGCAGATCGGCGAGCGCATCGAGCAGCGGCTTCCCCGGATCCTCGCCCTGCAGCGCGAGGCGGGGCGCGAGCAGCCCGATCCGGTCGAGCATCCGCGCGACCCATCCGGCCGCATCGGGTTGCCCGCGCAAATCGCTGCGCGCCGCGAGCTCGCGCCAACCCGCGCGGATCAGTCGGCGCGCGCTGGTATCCGCCCCGATCGTCTGGAACAGGCCGACGGTGACGACCGCGAAGAACGTCCCCACCAGCTGCGAAATCCCGCCGTTGAGAAAGGCATCGAAGCTCCCCCCGAAGCGATCGTTGAGCCCGACCGTGTTGAGCCCGCCAAGCAACGCGCCGAGCGTGATCAGCATGGTCGACGGTCGCGCGAGGAACATTCCGCCGATCAGCATCGGCGGCGCGAGGACCGCAGCGAGCGTAACGAAGTCGGTCACGCGCGGCAGGATCGCGAACGCATAGACGGCGGCCACGGCAAGCCCGAGGATCGTTCCGTAGAAGAACGCCATGATCGCGGGTGCGGGATCGTCGCTATTGCCGAACAATGCGCAGCAGACCCCCGCGATCAGCACGGCGCCCGCTCCGTCCGACCAGCCCGTTCCGATCCAGAAGGCGCAGCCGAGCAAAATCGTCGCGACCGTCCCGCCAGCCGCGCGCAAGGCGATGCCACGGTCGCGGTGAAACGGACGCCGAGCAGTGCGCTTGAGCAACGCGGCGACCCCCGGCGTTACAGGCGCGCGCGACGGCGAGCGCATCTGGTCGCGCAGGTCGCGCGCGTTGCGATGCGCGTCGATCAGTTCGGCGAGCCGCGCGAGCAAGCTGAGCCGGAGCGCATCACGCCAGATCATCGACGGCGCGGGGGCCGGTTCGAGCGCGCGGGCACGCGCGATCAAGGCGTCAGCGGTCGCGCTGCGGTCCGCGGTGGAAGGCGGATCACGCAGCCAGTCGCGAACGTCCTCGATCAGCGCGAGCGCCTCGGGCCGCGGCGCATCGGCGCTGCGCAGCAACTCCTCAATGCGGTCGTCGACCGCGCTGGCGAGCGGCAGCAGCATCGACAGTTCGGCCTGGAGGGCCCGCAACGTGCGTACGCGCGGCAGCAACCGTGCCGTATCGAACGGAAGATGGATGGAAAGCTGGTGCAACTCATTGATATCGAGCGCGAGGCGACGGCGGTCCCGGTCGAGCGCGGCATCCGCCTCGCCCGCCAGCGAATCCCGCGACCAGCGTTCCGCGTCGCCAAGGATCGTGTCGATCCGCGCCAGCAAGGTCGCGGTCACGGTCTGCGGGAAGACCAGGCCGTGGATCAAACTCCCGCACAGGATGCCGATCGTAATCTCCTGGACGCGCAACGCAGCCGTCGTGAAGATCGCACCGGGCGCATCGACGGAAGGAAAGCCGATGATGCTCGCGGTATACCCTGCCAGCAGGAACAGATAGGCGCGCGGGGTCCGGTCGAGCAGCGAGATGTAGAGGCAAAGCCCCAGCCACAGCGCCAGCCCAAGCGACAGCAGTTCGGGCGCGTTGACCAGATTGGGCACCAGCACCACCGCCGCGATCGCGCCGAGCACCGTGCCCGCGACCCGGAACACCGCCTTGGACAGCACGGCGCCGGCAAGCGGCTGCGCGACGATATAGGACGTCGTCACCGCCCAGTACGGACGCGTCAGACCGATCCGCAGCGCAATGTAATAAGCGAGGATCGCCGCAACGAAGCATTTCACTGCGAACAGCGCTTCCCGGCTGCCGAACCGTGCCCCGATCATCGGGCGCGGCCTTGCTGGAAGCGCGCGCCGACCCGCTCGGCGACGCGGAGCGCGGTCGCAAGGTCTTCGTCGCTGACGCCGTCGAGCATCGTCCGTCGCAGGCTTTCGAGTGTCGCTTCGATCGTCGTGACCAGCGCACGGCCTTGCGCCGTCAGCCGGATCCGGCTGACCCGCGCGTCGTCGGGATCGCGGTGGCGCTCGACCCATCCCCCGTCGACCATCTGGTCGACCGACCGGACCAGCGACGCCTGCGTGACGTCAAGCTCGTTCGCCAGATCGGTCTGGCGAACGTCGTCCCCCAGTCGACCGACCTGGATCAGTGCCCAGCCGATCGAGGCGGACAGCCCCATACCGCTGAGCGCACGATCCGCGGCCTTCCGCCACATTCGCGCAAGCGGCAGGAGGGTGCGCGCGTAGGACGACTCGAGGGTGGATCGCGGAGGAATCATTAGCGTGCTAAGTAATATGATTTCGCGATGCTGCAATGCAGCACGGTAAGATTTATTGTTGGGCTAGCCCTATTCTCCCTGAGCGCCGATCGCTCGGTATGTCCGAGCGCTCGATCAACGCTCGCTCGTCCTCCACGCCGCGACCGCAATCGCGACGCCACCGAGCGCCAGCAGAACGCCGATCGCGCCAGTCGAGGTCCAACCCAGCCCCGCCGCAATAGCGACCCCGCCGAGCCATGCGCCAAGCGCGTTGGCGATGTTGAACGCGCTGTGGTTGAGCGCGGCGGCAAGCGCCTGGGCATCGGCGGCGATATCCATCAGGCGGGTCTGCAATGGAGCCCCCATCGACAACGCCGCGAAACCGACGAAGAACATATTGACCGTCACTGCGACGACAGAGGGCGCGGAGACCGGGATCAGGCCAAGCGCAACGACGTTGAGCGCCAGCGTCACGAAGATCGCGCGCATCACGCCCCGATCGGCCAGCCAGCCGCCGAACAGGCTCCCGGCGACCATTCCCATCCCGATGACCGACAGAACCAAAGGCACGCGCGCTTCGGTCATGCCGGAGACCTCCGTCAGCAGCGGGGTGATATAGCTGTAGACCGCGAACACCCCGCCGAACCCGATTGCGGCGATGCCGAGCGTCAGCCAGATCTGGCCACGCTTGAGCGCGCCGAGTTCGGTCAGCGGGCTCGCATTGTCGGGCGCAGGTGTGGGGTTGAGTGCAACCCGGCACAGGGTCGCCGTCGCCAACCCGATCACCGCAACGACGCCAAACGCCGCACGCCAGCCCGCGGCCTGACCGACCCAAGTGGCAAACGGGACGCCAACGATGTTGGCAAAACTCAACCCAAGCATCACCCGTGCGACGGCCTGCGCCCGTTTCTCGACCGGCACTAGGGACGCGGCGACCAGCGCGGCAATCCCGAAATACGCACCATGCGGCAGACCCGCGAGAAAGCGCGCGGCGACGATGAGGGCATAGCTGGAGGCGACCGCACACAGCAGATTGGCGACCGCGAAAAAGATCATGAGGCCGATCAGCATCGCCCGTCGCCCGACCCGTGCAAACAGCACCGTCAGCAGGGGCGCTCCCACGACAACGCCGAGCGCATAGGCGCTGATCATGTGACCGGCGATGGGAACGCTGACGTGGACGTCATTTGCGACGTTGGGTAGCAGTCCCATGGACGCAAACTCACCCGTTCCGAGCGCAAAGCCGCCAAGAGCGAGCGCAATTTCTGCCAAATACGCGGTCTTTGGCGTCACGGTGACGGGATTAGCGGCGATCGCATCCTGGGCGCTCGTCATGCGGGAAGTCCTTGATGGGATATCCCCTCCGCGCCGGTGCTTTTGCACTCCGCTGGTCGCCGTGGATGTGGTCGTGCCACGGACAAGTTACAACCGCGAGACTTGAACCGGCTATCAGAGGTTCCCGATAGCAGGTTCGTGATGCCGCCCGCATCCCCAAGGATACGCGCTTCACGAACCCGACTATCGGGATCCCCCATCAGGTCGCTCGGTGGCGAGACCGGATCAGAACTTGACCCGTACCCCGAAGTTGTACCGTGCACCCGTTTCCTGGAGCAGCAGGAACCGGTCTTCGATCGCCGACCATTCGCTCACCCGCGTGTTCGTGACGTTGACGCCCTGAACATAGACCTGGAAGTTGCGGGTCAGGTCATAGGCAACATTGAAGTCGAGCTGCCCATAAGACGAGCGGTTGCGCGGTCGTCCCTGGCTCGACCGGCACTGCCGCAGGTAATCCGAACGCCAGTTGTACGACGTCCGTGCCGAAATGCCGTACTTTTCGTAAAAGACGCTGCCGTTGGCCGAATGCGGCGACAGGCCGTTGTACCCGCAGTCATAGTCCGTGAGAGTTTGATCGCGCTCCACCTTGCTGTTCACGTACGTATAGTTGCCGGTGACGCCGAAGCCCGACGCAAAGCCCGGCAGCCAGTCGAATGCATATTGCGCCCCCACCTCGACGCCGCGGATGTAGCCGGTTTGTCCGTTGCGCGTGCGGGTATCCTGGAACACGCGACCGAACCGGTTGACCGGCAGCGTCTGGAGTTCAAGGAAATCGCTGAGGTCCTTGTGGAATGCACCCACGCTGAAATAGCTGACGGGGGTGACATACCATTCGAGCGAGACATCGTAGTTGGTCGAACGGAAGGGCAGCAGGTTCGGGTTGCCGCCGCTAGACTGCGGCACCGAAATTCGGCCACCGAAATCGTTGTTCACGCCAAGATCGGTCAGCGTCGGGCGGGTCACCGTCTGCGAGAACGCAGCCCGCGCGAGCAGCTTGTCGGTGACGTTGTACCGGATGTTCGCCGACGGCAGTGCGTTGACGTAGCTGTTGCTCACCGACACCGCCGTTGGCGGACCATAGGTGTATTGCAGCGTGTCATCGCCCGGCGTGTTAGCGATGCTCGTGACGGGCGTGTCGAAGCCAGCGGACAGGACTTGCGTCCTGACGACGCGGACGCCGACGTTGCCCGACCAGCGCGGGCCGCCGAACTGCATGCTGATGTACCCTGCGGTCAGCCGCTCCTGGACGTTGACCGTTCCGCGAAGCTGCTCGCGCACCCCGAACGGTCCGCCCGGCAGCGCGAGCGCCTGTTGCGCGAATGCGGCCTGTTGCGCGGGTGTCCGACCGTTGGTCGGGATCGACAGCGTGGCTGGGTCATTCAGATAGGCCAGGAACGCCTGCGGATCGAACTGGAACAGCGAAGGTGGAATGTTCCGACCGCCACCCTGGAAGTTCTGCCAATCGTACGATTCCAGAAGGCCTTGAGCGATCGGGACCTGATACCCGCAATAGGTGCAGCTCGAATCGCTGTTGTTGAACGACCGGTTGATCTTGCGCCGTTCGGTGTACGATCCGCCGATCAACACCGACTTGAGGATCGAATTGTCCACCTGATACTTGGTATCTAGGTGGAATTCCGAACCCCGATCGCGCGAGCGATTGGTGTCGATCCCCATGTAATGCAGGCGCATCCGGTTGGGATCGTTGATGATGGAATTGTCGAACGACGCGGTCGGCAACTGGCCGGGGTTGAGATTGAACTGATAGCTGTAGGGCAGCAACGCGCCGATCACGAGGTACTGGTTCGGCGAAACGCGGTTTGCGCCCGTGACCGACGCGTCGAGCCGGACTTCGACGTTGCTCGACGGGTTCCATTTGACGTTGCCGCCGATCTGATAGCTCTCGGACTGGCGGTTCGTCAGGTTGTAGACGTGGTCGACCTTCGAATTGAGGCCGTTGTTGGTCAGCCGGTCGCGGTTGTCCGCCAGGAACTGCGGGTTCTGGGCGATGAAGTCGCCGCCGATCATGCTTAGACTGGTCGCGGTCCTATTCCCGTCGAACGTCGGCTGATAATATGGCGCGGCCAGGAAGTTATCGAGCCGGCGGACTTCCCCCGACACGTTGAACTTCGAGTAGACGCCGTCGACGGTCAATTCGAGCGTGTCGGTCGGCTTGAACTGGACGGCACCCGCCAAGTTGATCCGCTCACGCTGTTCCTGCGTGCGCTGGTAATAGAGGCTCTGGGGAACGTTGACGTTGCCCGAGACCGGGTATCGCGGGTCTGCGCCGGTGATCAATGTCGGCGCGCCGCCGATCACCGAGATGATATCGGGCCGGCCGTTGATCCACCCGTCGATCGCGATGGAATCGTCCTGGTTCTTGCGCTTCGTGTACGACCCCGACAGCACGACGCCGAAGGTCTTGTCGGGATTGGTCCACGACGCGGTAGCCGATCCATCCGGCCCGGCCTTCTTGCGCAACGTATCGTATATCGCGCCCGCCGACGCCGCGAAGTGGAACCCGCTGCGCCCAGACAGCGGACGTGCGGTAATGATATTGACCGTGGCCCCGATGCCGCCTTCCTGCAGTTCGGGCACGTTCGATTTGAACACGTCGGTACGCTGGATCATGTTGGACGAGAGAACGTCGAACGAGAATTCGCGTCCGGGATTGTCGGTCGCCATGACGCGACCGTTGACCAGCACGGTATTGAATTCCGGCCCAAGGCCGCGAACGGTGATGAACTGGCCTTCGCCGCCCGATCGGTCGATCGCGACGCCGGTAATGCGTTGGAGCGATTCAGCGATGTTGGAATCGGGGAATTTGCCGACATCTTCCGCGCTGATGCTGTCGACGATTTGCTGTGCGTCGCGCTTCACGCGTGCCGAATTGGCGAGACTGCTGCGAATTCCGGTGACGACGATGTCCTCGCCGGGTGCGGGCGTATCCTGACCCGGCTCAGCGGCTGTCGGGGTCGGTTCCAGCGGTTGCGCGGTGGCGCTGTCCTGCACCGATCCTGGTGTGGGCGCGGTTACATCCTGCGCGAACGCCGGCGTGGTGACGAGAGCGCTGCCGATCAGCAGGCAAACTCGTGCGGAACGAAACTTCATAATCCCTCTCCCGGTATCGGGCAATCCTGAGCCCATTCAGTTTGTAGTTATCTCGAGCTTGTTGCCGCCCGATGATCTGCGATCCTGGAACTAGTCTGGCACCGTGGCAGGACAGACTCCCGCGCCATTGCATATGTTCAGCAATAGAAAGGCACAGACATTCCAGGTGATGTTGTTGATATATTCACTTCATCGACATCTTGCCGATCAATGTCCTTTCTCACGGAGGCATTCTGAGCATTACAACCTCCGGTGATTTGAGTGCGGCCGATAAGAACGGTCGACGTACTGTTGCCTCCGGCAACGTCGTCTTACTTCTTATCCTGGCGGAATGAGCGGCTAGGCGACCCAGTGTCTCGGTCATTCGACGAGACGCTGAACGGTCCGCTTTGCATAATGCCATCGGAACAAGTGCCGGGTTGTACGGATCGGAGGCGTACCGAGACGCCATCAGCGAAGCCCTGAATCGATCGGTGCGGGGGCGTGACGAGGAATGCTCATCATCTTGCGGGAAGCTTTAGTCGCGCACCACCCACGGCGGGCTGCGGCCCTTATTTTGCGTTTTGGCGCGCTCGAGCGACGTGTCGAACCATAGCGCGCTATGGTGACGGCAGCCTTCGTTGTGACCACGCCAGCCTCTCCCTCTGCGACGTCTGAGCGCCAAACTTACGCGTTGAGTATGTTCATCTATTTTTAATGTAAAGGATTACATCGCGACCCGTTTGCAAAGCGGGACCATGCGATCGCGCTTTCCGTGCTTCGCTATTCGGGTGTCCAACCTGGGGATTTACGCTCGCAACGCCCCGACAAATTCCCCTTCGGCCAGCGTGCGGTTTCCCGCGAGCCACGCCATCAACAATTGCGGCAAGCCGAAATTAGACCGCATGGCGTGGCGGCGTTCAGGGTCGGTGCCCAACGATTTATTCGGATTGCAAAGCGCGTTTCGAATCGCCCTCACTTGCGCCGCCACGTCGCGCCGGCTGCAATTGGTTCACCACTTCGGGGTGTCGCGCTCCCGGCCGTGAAGCCGTTACGTCGGCCCGGCAGATAGATCATCGAAACCGGTTGACGATATCCGAACAGCGCGGGCAGACCGCTCTGCGCATGCCAGCCCCTCGCGACGGCTATGCCAAAACCGTCATCCGCTTGGCACGCCCGTCATAATCTACCGACAGACCTGCGCTTGCCAAAAGTGCGGCGGTTCCTGGGCGCATCACATGAACGCGGATCTCCCTGCGCTTCGTCATGCCGGGATACGCGCCCTGCCGCGTGCCGAACGCGAGCACCCCTGCCGACTGTTCCCAAGTGAGCGACATGCGCGCCGCCGCACCCTGCTCATAGCGATAGCTGAGCCCGTCATCCTCGTACAGCGAAGCAGTGCCATCCCGCCCGGGATAGACCATGAGATCAAGCGGCCCGCCCAGAAGCCGCGCGGTCGATTGGCCGACAGGCCCCAGCGGCAGGATACTTCCCGCCCGCACGTGCAGCGGAATACGGTCGAGCGTCACCGGGACGGTGTGCGTCCGCCCACCCGCACGGTGCTCATTCGTCCAGAAATCGTACCAGCCGCCCTCCGAAACCGGCAAGTAGACGTCCCAGGTCGTCACGTCGGCCGCCAGTACCGGCGCGACGTGGATGGCGCTGCCGAACATATAGGCGTGAACCTGATCCAGCGCCTTCGGATCGTCCGGAAAGTCGAACACCAACGGTCGGATCAGCGGCATCCCGGAAGCAGAGGCCTCGGCTGCCAGCGCATAGGTGTAGGGCAGCAACCGATAGCGGAGTTCGAGGTAGAAGCGCGCGACGCGCTCCACCGTTTCGCCATAGCGCCAGAACTCGGTGTCGGTCATGTAGCCGTGGACGCGCGTCATCGGCAGGAAGGTCGCGAACTGGAACCAGCGCAGGAAGCGTTCCTGATAGGCAGGGTCGGTATATTGCCCCTTGCCCGGGCGGAAGAAGCCGCCGGCGTCGACGGTCCACCAGGACTGACCTGCCGCTGCCATGTTGAGCCCAGCCGGGATCTGGCGTTTCAGCGTCTCCCAGTCGTGACCGATGTCGCCCGACCATGTCGCTGCGCCGTAACGCTGCTGGCCTGGTGCCGCGGATCGGGTGAGGATCATCACACGCTTGTCGGGATAGGCGCGCCGCTGCGCCTCATAGACCGTTCGGCTGACTTGGAGCGGGTATAGGTTGCGGCGTTTCTCGCCCGGCTGGGTCCGGCCCGGTGCCGCATAGATCGGCCGCCCGGCCAGATCGTCATTCTCGGGTTCGGTCGCGTCCTGCCACCAGGCGTCGATGCCAAGCGCGCCGAGCTTCTGGGTCTGCTGTTGGGCATAGAAGCGGGCGGCGACGGGATTGAAAAAATCGATCCACTCGGTCCCGGGAATGTAGAAGCGCTTGGCGGCAACCTCCTTGCCGAGTTCGGTTTCCTTGCCGACCTTGGACCAGACCGACAGCATGAAGCGCATGTCGATCGCATGCAGATCGCGAACGAGGCCAGCGGGATCGGGATAATGATCCTCATCGAAACGCATGGCGTTCCAGCCATACTTTCCCCAATATTGCCAGTCCTGCACCATCATGTCGCAGGGCAGCTTGCGCGCGCGGAATTCGCGAGCGGTCGCGAGGATCTCGTCCGACGAGTGGAACCGCTCGCGGCAATGAATGTAGCCGAGCGCCCATAGCGGCATCATCGGCTGCGGCCCGAGCAAGGCATGATACCCCGCCATGATCTGCGCCGACGTCGGCCCGGCGATCACGACATAATCGATCCCCTCGGAGACCGGCGACGACCAGGTCGTGCGATCTTCAACGGGTGCGAAGGCGAGGACCGGAACGTCCTCGTCGCTTGCCCGCACCAGCACGCTGTGCTCCCCCGCGGCAAGCGCACCGATGACGCTGGCGGTCGGCGGCAACCAGGCATTGGTGTGATCCGTCAGGGGCGTGCCGTCGATCGCCAGATAATGGCGCGAGGACATCTTGCGCCCGAGATCGAGCAGGAACGCATAGCGCCCACTCTGCGGGACGCTGAACGTGCCGGTGAACTCCGCATCGCGGCGCTCGACGCGGGCATTGCCGGTGGAGGTGGTGACATCCGCCATGCGCGCCGCGCCAGCCGCCGCCTGCCGGGTCAACGCAATCGCCCGGTCCGGCCGGTTCAATTCGGCCATGCCGGGATTGTGCCACAGCAGACCATAGCCCTTGCTCGACAGCACGAACGGCTGGCTGATCTGCGTATTCACTTGCGTCAGGCGACGGGGAAGACCCCGGATATCGAGATGGCCGTCCTGAAAACAGCCCGTGCCGTAGAGGCGTTCGTCGGCCGGGCTGGCGAACCCTTGCGTTACGGCGAGGGTAGGCTCGTTTCCGATCGTCGATGGCGCAACCTGGCGCGTTCCGGGCGCTTCGCTGAGGAGCAATTTGCCCGCGCCGTCCTGGAACGACAGGCACCCCGTCGCTTCGTCCCACATGCATCGCGCGTGCGGCAGCGTCAGCACCGTTCGACTACCTTCCTGCGTTCGCTTCGGGATAGGCGGCTTCGCGATGGGCGCGAGCATTTCGCTCGGCGTTGCGGGAGGTGCTCCAACAGGCGCGACGCGGACGCGAAATGCACGGTCGCTGAGTGCCGTGACGGCAATCGACAGGTCGCCGGTGCGGATCACGAAATCCGGCGCGGCGATCCTTGTCGCGGCTCGCACCAGGCCGCTCGACACGATCGCCACGCCCGCACCGCTTCCAAGCAGCGCGCGCCGGGTGATGGCCGCGCTACGCGGCGTTTTCGTCTCGCTCACGTACCCTCCCCTTCGTTTCGTTTCTGCACGGCGCGGCCATCAGCCGGGCCGCCCGTCTTCCTCGATGATCGCGACGTCCCACGGGGCGAGGTCGATCGATCCGCCGCGCTGAACCTTGCGCCCATGCAACAGTTCGGTGCCCGCGGCCGGAGCCGCCAAATGCTGTGGCGCAGCCGAATAGTTGAGCACGTACCGGACGGTATGACCGTTCTTGAGCGTGCCGCCGCGCACGATCACCGGGAACTGCACCCCCGCGACCGATGGCAAGACCCCTGCCCGCGTGACTTCGGCGGCGACGATCTTCTCGGCGAGCGCGTCGCTCGGCATGAAGCCGACATAGCTGACTTCGCCTTTGCCCCAATGGTTGCGCGTCATCGCGGCGCCGGCCGGCCAGGACGGGTGCTGATAGCGCGCCACGACCTCGGCGGTGGTGGGCTTCAACATCTCCATCCACCAACGCGGCGCGTTGTCGGCGTCCGAGACCCCGAACGGATTGCCCGCGAGCGTGACCCCGACGGGAATCGTGAACTCCTGATAGGTGACGCCCGCCGCATCAGCGATCGCGCCCGGCTGTGCGGCATAGCGGACCTTGGTGTTCTCGTCCGAAAAGCCGCTCTTGAAGGTGTAGAGCACATGCCCACCGCGCTTGGCGTAATCGTTGAGCCGCGCGATCTCGGCGTCGCTCGCCGCGTACAGAGCGGGCACGACGATGAGCTTGTACTGATCGAGCTTCTGCGTGCTGTCGGGCGACACGATGTCGGCCTCGACGTTCATGCGATAGAGCGCGTCGTAGAACGGGCGCAGCACCTGATTATATTCGATGCCCGCCGGCTTGAACGAATTGAACGCGGTCTGCGCGGCGTTGCTGACATAGACGGCGACCTGGTTGTGTTTCGTCATGCCTGCCAGCTTCGGGCCAAGGCGCGCGATCTCGGCGCCGATGACCTTTGCCGCCGCATATTCGGCATTGGGCTTATAGTCCTGCGACAGCAGGCCGCGCCAATAGGTCTCGACCGCGTTGGCCGTCGTCGCCCAATGCCAATATTCGACCATCTGCGCGCCCGAGGCGAGATGGCTGAACGCTTGAAGACGAAGCTGGCCGGGATAAGGAGTCCATTGCGGGAAACCCTGCGCCTCGGTTTCCAGCACCAGATAATTCTGTCCGTTGCGGATCGAGCGCGCCTCGTCGCCGCCAAAGGCGATCTCCGCGCCGGTCAGTTTGTCCTGCGTCGGATGATAGATGTCGATGCCGGCGATATCGAGCGACCGCGCCGCCTTCCAATGATCGACCTCGGGTTGGATGCCGTAGGAACCCTCGCGCCAGCCGAGATCGAAATTCTGCGTCATGAACTGGCCGGGCCGGGCATGTGCGCGCACGAGCTTGGCCTGCCAGCCGAGGAAATCGGTGACGAGACTGCGCTGGTAGGCGGCGAAGGCGTTCGACATGCTGGCGTTGATCGAGCCGTTGGTCGACGGAAAATCCTCCCACCGGTTGATCCGGTTCGACCAGTAATTCAGCCCCCACGCCTGGTTCAGCGCATCGAGGCTCGGCCATTTCGCCTTGAGCGACTGGACGAATGCCGCCTGCACCGCCGGGCCGCTGGTGCCATAGGGCTTGGTCTCGTTGTCGAGCTGATAGCCGATCACCGCGGGATGATCCTTCACATGGTCGACCAGCGCGACGATCACGCGCTCGGCCGCCGCGCGGTAATCGGGATCGGTGATGTCCATGTTCTGCCGGGTGCCATATTGCGCGCGCACACCGTCGCGGCCGACGACGAGCACGTTGGGATGCTGGCGCGCGAGCCAGGTCGGGATCGCATAGGTTGGCGTTCCCACGATCACCTTGATGCCCTGCTTGTGCATCGCGGCAAGCATGCGATCGACATGGCTGAAATCGAACACCCCGGGCTGCGGTTCGAGCGTACCCCAGGTCGACTCCGCGATGCGGACCACGCTGATCCCCGCCGCCTTCATCATCCGCGCGTCCTCATCGACGCGGTCGACCGGCGTGTACTCGTCATAATAAGCGACGCCGTACAGGATGGTATCGGGCATCTGCGCCTGCGCCGCTTCCGGCGCCGCCACGATTGCCAATGCGAGTGCTTTCAAGATCCGCTGCATGATCTGCCTTCCATTGCCAAGGCGTTCCCCGGCGATACCGTTTCTAGAAATCGAGCGTGGCGTGCCGGATGGGTTTTGTCGTCTTTACGATATGCGAGACGCTGCTGCCTTGGCGGACGTGGATCAGCCCAGCATCACATGCTGAAACGAAGTCCGACCCGGAACGTCCGACCGTTAACGTCATACAACGACGGATTGACAAAATTCGGCGATGCGGGCGGCTCCTTGTTGAACAGGTTGTCGATCTTGAAATAGCCCGTCACCTGCTTGGTGAAGTTGAACGTGCCCCCCACGTCCATCAAGAAGGCACCCGGAAAGAAGTTATTGTCAATCGTCGGCCTGTTGTTCGTTGATACCGGACAATTCCCCGCAGAGCATTCTACATATTGGCTACCGAACACACCATCGCTGAACCAGCGCTCCTGCAACAGCAGCGAGAAGCTATCATTGGCATAGGTCTGCGTTGCCAGCCATTTCCAATCGGGTGTGTTTCCGACGTTGACCCCAGCACTATCGATCGGGATCGTCCCGGGCAAACCCGTATCGGTCACGAACTTGCGGATATTGGTGGCCAGCGCGCGCAGCGTAAAGTTGCCCGGCAAGCCAAGCGGACGTCGCCAACGATAACTCGCCTCGATATCGAAGCCATCCGTGTCGATCGAGGCGAGGTTGAACGCCTGAACATTGATGAAGTTGGGTCCTGCTGCGTTGTTCAGATTGAACGCACTGCACGTTTCCGGAAGGATGTTCTGGAAACACAGATTGACGATGTCCCCCGTGCCTAAGCTGGAGATTACGTCCTTGATCTTGATGTGATAATAGTCGACCGACAGACTGAGGCCGGGCAGCCGCGACGATCCCGAAAATGCTATCCCGGCGGTGGTGTTCCGCGCAATCTCGGGCGTCAGTGCCGTATTGCCGATCGTATTCTGTATCGCGAGCACGTTGACGTTGCGGAACGGATCGAAGAACCCCGGTAGCGTCGTGGTCGTCGGTGCGGCGAACAGTTCGGACAGGTTCGGTGCCCGGACGTCGCGCGAGGTCACCCCGCGCAACCGCAGGCCGTCGATCGGGAGGTCCCATGTTCCACCGATCTTCCACGCCCAAACGGTGCCCGACGTGCTGTAGTCGGTGACGCGGATCGCACCGTTCAACGCCGCGCGTCCAGCCCCCTCGGAATTGAGGATCGGCACGTCGGTTTCGACGAACCCCTCCTTGACGCTGTAGGCCCCGCTGCCGTTCTTGTAATTGCCCGCATACCAGTTGTTGCCCCCGGTCAGCAGCGTGGGATCGGCGGGATAGTCCGGCGTGTTCGGTGTGGCCGCGTTCCCCGCGCCATAGGGATCGGCGCGGACCGTGTAGAATTCGTGCCGGAACTCGCCGCCGAAGGCGAAGGACACCGGCCCTGCCCAAAGACTGAACGGCGCGCCCGAGAAGTTGATGCTGACGACGTCCTGAGTCTGTCGGGTCCGCTGGTACGGGCCATCTTCGGGCATGATGTAGTTCAAAGCCCCCTGCGACGGGTTGCCGCCGAAGATGTTGAGCGGCTGACACCCATTCGCCCGGGCGACGGGATTGGCGCAGACGGTCGCGCCGTTGACGATCGTCGCGTTGATCGCCTGGTTGAAGCGGTTCGACAGCAGGACGTTGTTGACATCGATGTTGGAATAGTTGGTGCCGTGCTCGTAATACATGTCGTAGGTCCAGTCGGACCCGGCGACCGACTGGCGCCCCTTGGCCCCCGCCACGAAGCGATACTGGCGGCGATCGGTGAAGACTCTGGTGCTCCCCAAAGCGGCGTTGCTCGTGCCGTATTGGAAGCTGGAGATCCCCGCCGAGGCACAGGCCGCCTGGACCGAGACGGGCACGAACGGATTGGCGCACTGGATCGTCAGGTTCGGACGGTTCTGGCCGCCGATCGGCTGGTTGCTGGTTTTCACCTGAGCGATATTCGCCGTGACGTAGATCTCGTTGTCGGACGCCCAGTCAAAGCCAATCCGACCGAAATTGCTGAACCGCTGCAGCCGCGACTGCAGCGACCGCCCCACATCGACATTTCCGGACAGGTCGCCACCAAGGCAGCTTCCAGGGAAACACCCGATGACCGCACCAGAGGCGGTCCGCGATGGCACGCCATTCGAGCCATATTGGAACTGAAAGGGATTGCCGGCCTGATCGAAGGCCGTGCCCTGCAGCGGGCCCGCGGTAATCAGCCCGAACTTCGTATAACTATATTGCTGCGAGTAGTTGCGGACGAGATATTGCGGCGATCCGTCGTTGAACACGTTGCGATTGATCAACGTCGTTTGCCGGAACCAATCTCGTCCACTCGCCAGGTTGATTCCCAAGCCCCCGCCCTCGATGCCATCCTCGTGCGCATATTCGGTGCTTCCGACGAGGTGGAGCCGATCGCCCAGCAAACTCGTTCCGGCGGCAATCTGGAGGAGGACCTCACGGTTGTCGCCGTAGGTGGTGACGCCACCTTGGACGTTGCCCTTTATGCCCTTGAACCGGGTGTCGGTGATGAAGTTGACTACCCCGCCGACCGCATCCGATCCGTAGGAGGCCGAGGCACCCCCATTCACCACATCGACCCGCTTGATGAGAAGTTGCGGAAACAGGCTTACGTCGGGCACACCGGTGACGTTGGCGCCAACGACGCGCTGGCCATCGATCAGCGTCAGCGTGCGGATCGCACCGACGCCGCGCAACGAGAAGGAGCTGAGCCCCTGCGCACCGCTCGATGTGCTGAACGTACCGGTGCTCGTACCAGTCGATCCCTGCAACGATGGCAGTTGGGCGATGGTCGTGAAGACGTTGGGTTGCGCGTTAGCGGCAATCGCGTTTGCGTCGATCACGGTCGTCGGGGTCGGGGCTGTGAAACCGCCGGTGGTGATGCGCGATCCGGTGACGACGATATCCGTCGACGCTGCTGGTTCAGCGGTAACTTGTTCCGGCCCAACAGGGGTCGTTTGCTGAGGTGCCGCGACTGCGATCGAGTCCGCAACGACCGGCGAGGATGCGGTGGGAACGTCCTGTGCTTGCGCTCCGGCAGGCATTGCCAGGATGCATGCGGCCATCGCGATGACGCTGGTTGCTCCAGCGTGCTTGTAACCGTGCGACGTTCTCGACTGTATCGCCATCGTCATCATCTCCATGCCGTCCAGCGTTTGGCTGGTAACGTTATCGTTAACGCGGTCTGCGGGATCGACACCTGTTCGCAGGCCGAGACAATCACGCAATTCCAATCTTCGTAGGCACGATGTGGCGAAAGGTTTTCATTTATGCAAGCAAGATTCCTCTGGCAGAAACATAAGACGTGTTCGGCCCTTTCGGTAGGCGAGCTACGCTAACGTTAACGGGCGCCGTTCTGACTACCGACGGATGGCGATCGTGATGTACCCGTCGTCGTCAGGCCCTATGGCTATTCGATCTATCAAGGAGATTGATCATGACAGGCGTAACGCTCCCCATCACTTTGCTAACAGCGGCGGCATTGGGCGCGATCAACCTGTGGCTCGCGCTCCGCATCGTTCGCATGCGCCTGCGGGACGCGGTGCTGATCGGCGACGGCGGCGATGATCTGCTGGCCGGACGGATGCGCGCGCACGCCAACCTGGTCGAATATGCGCCGTTTGTGCTCGTGCTGCTGGCGCTCATCGAGGTCGCACGCGGCTCAGGTGCGGTCCTCGCCGTGACGGCGCTGACCTTCGTGATCGCCCGCATCGCGCATCCGATCGGGATGGACTTGCGACGATCCAACCTACCGCGTGCTGGCGGAGCGGTCCTGACGTGGCTCGTACTCGCCTTCCTTATCGTCTGGGCCGCGCTGGTCGCGGTCGGCGTCGCCTGATCCGCTGCCCGACCGTCTCCTGACGAACTGGATCGCTTCCGTTGAAGCCCCATGATGGTAACGCCGGTAACGTCGCGAACACTTCGATCCGCAACAGCGCGGTGAAGCGAGGATTTTTGTCGGCCCCTCTCCGAACGCCGCCGGTCCCGTAGGAAAGCGCCGACCGCCATCCCGGGGAACTGTCGTCAGCGAATAAGCTGCAATGCCGCTCGATCGGCGGTAGCAGCGGCCAATTCGGCACGCGCAGACGCAATTCTCGCCTGCGCCTCTACCAGACGCACCCTCGCGTCGGTGGCAGTCTCCTCGCGTTGGTTGACCAGGAAGAAATCAGCGGAGCCCAACTCGAACCGGCGGCGCTCGGCTGCGGCCAGGCGGTCAGCGAGTTGACGCTCCTCGTCGGCAATTCCGGCCAGCCGCTCCGCGGCGCCGACGGCGATGACGATGCCCTGCACTTCGACGGTAATCTGGTCGCGCAAAAAGCGACTGCGCTGGCCGAGCGCGTCGATCTCGGCTTGCGCCTCTGCGACCCGGCCCTTGGCTGCGCGGTTTTGCAGCGGGACGCTGAAGCGGAAACCGATCGCAGCCTCGAGCGGCGTCCGGTTGGGGCCACCCAAACCAACCGGCCCGACATCCTTGCCGACCTCACCGCGCAGGTCGAGCCGAGGCGACAGGTCATTCTCCGCCAGGATCAGCCGCGACGTCGCCTGATCGATCCGCGCGAGTACGGCGCGATAATCAGGGCGCTCGACCGGGCCCGCCCGGGTCGCCGAGACGGGCAACGCGGCCAATGCCCCCGCGTCCGCCGGCAAGCGGTCGTCCGACACCGTCACGGGTGTTCCCGCCTCGTCGCGCAGGTAAAGCGACAGCGCATTGGCTGCACCGGCGACATCCTGCTCGGCACGCACCACCAGCGCGCGACGCCGCACCAGATTCTGGTCGTTCTCGACGAGCAGGATCTCGGGCCGCGCGCCGAGTGTCACCAGCCGGCCTATGGCGCTGCGCCGCCGCTCCGCGAGTTGCAACAGGTCGCGATAGGCGCGCATGCGCAGGCCGGCCGCGACCCAGGCCTGATAGGCATCGACCGCGCGACGCTGCACGCCGATCGCGACCATGTCCGCCTCGAACCGCGCGACGTCGATCTCGGTACCGGCGATGGTCCGCCGCGTGCGGCGTTCGTCGATTACCCGGTCGCGCAGCAGCGCGAACAGCGCGCCGACCTTCGCTTCGCCCAGGCGATTGGTATAGGACTGGTCCTCATAGATCGGGAAACGGCCGCGCGACGCGCGATAGCCGCCATAGACATAGCCACCATTGCCCGTGAGCGGTCGCGTCGCGCGTCCCTCCACGACGGTGCCGTCATAATAGCCCGCAACGCGTGCCTTCGACTCGACATCAAACACGGTGTCGAACGCGCCCTCTGCGGAGAGGGCGCGCCCATCCGCCTGCCGCACGCGCGCAAGCGCCTCAACGATCTGCGGCGCGGAGCGCGCAGACGAGCGCAGCACCTCGTCCAGCGTCAGCGGCACGCCCTGCGCCGCTGCGACCGAAGGCCCGAGCGTGAAGAGCAGAAACGCAACGACCCGTATCATTTCTTTGCATCCCCTTCCTTGCCGCCATCGTCTGCGACAGGCTTGGCGGGCGGCTTGGGTTGTCCCTTGCTGGCTGCCGCGGTCCGCTGGCCGAACTCGAGCGGGAAGTCGTTCAGCTGTCGCCACACCTCGTAACCGACAAGGACGGTTTCGCCCTGTACCCAGCCGCGCACCTTGCCACCCGGGCGGACGAAGGTGCTGGTCGGCCAGGCCGGCTTGCCGGGGCGTGGTTCGACCAGGATGCGGAAGGCCCCATCGGGGGCGGCATTGGGATCGATCATCCGGACGCGCCCGTCGAACATTCCCTGCGCGACCGATGGCCAGCCGCTGAACTGGATCGCCGGCCAGCCTTCGAACTCGAGCCGGACCGGGCGCCCCGGGCGGATCAGCGGCATGTCACGGCCATCGACATACAGCTCGACCGCGCGCTCGACACGCTCGGGCGCGATCACCGCCAGAACGGTGCCGGGCGATACCAGCGCGCTGCCGCTCGCCGCGTTAAGCTGCTGGACCCGACCGTCACGGGGAGCGCGGACAAGCTGCGCCGACTGCCGTCTCAGCTGAATATCAATCCGGTTGAGCTTCGCGCGCGCTTCGGCAAGCTTGGCGCCGGCGTCGGCGACCTTGATCTGCGTCTGCTCATAGTCGCGGCGGGCGGCAAGACCCTCGGCGAGCAACTGCCCGGTGCGCGCGACGTCGATCCCGGCGACCGCGCGGCTCTGCTGGATTGCGGCGATCTCCGCCTGGACCTGCGCGCGTTCGGCACCAAGCCGTGCAAGCAAGTCTGGATCGAGATCGACGACGCGCGCGATCGGATCGCCGCGCGCGACGTGCTGACCGTCCTGGACGTACCAGCGCTCGACCTTGCCTGGCACCAGCGCGGTTACCTGTTGCTGCCGGTCGCCGGGATCGAGCGCAACGACCTGCCCCGTCCCGTTGGCGGTTTGCACCCAGGGGACCAGCGCCATGATCCCCACGGCGATCGCGATGCCCAGGACCAGCATCCACGCCACGGCCGACGCGACCCGCGGCGCGCGCATCGCGGCCAGCGTCTGGAAATGCGCGAGGCGATCGGGCTTATACGACATTGCCGGCTCCCTGCTGGGTCGCGGCGACCAGCGCCGCGCAACTGTCGAAGCGACGCTGGCGATCGGGTTCGAGATGAAACCAGCCGTCGAGCGTGATATCCTCGGGGCGCCCGGTGCACAGCAGGACCGTCGTACCCGCCGCCTTGAGATGGCGCAGGACCTCGGCGAGGCGGCTCGTCGGAATCAGATCATAGAGCTGCGACAGCATCAGCACGTGCGGTCGCACCAGCAGGGCATTGGCCAGCTTCAGGGCCATGACTTCTCCGATCGACAGCGGATAGCCGGATGCCGCCAGCGGTGTGTCGAGGCCGTGCGGCAAGCCTGCAACGCGGTCGCGCAGGCCGACCGTCTCGAGCGCGTCGAGCATGACTGCGGAGGTCGACGCGGCGGCGGCGAGCGTCAGATACTCGCGGATCGTGACCTCGACGATACTGGGCCGGTCGAGCACCATCACCTCGGACCGCAACAGATACATGTCGAACGTCGCCATATCGGCGCCCCCAACCAGGACCAGCCCGCGCTCGGGCACCACATGGCGCTTGAGGACCATCGCCAGCAGCCGCTCGGCACCGCCGTCCGCCCGGGTGACGAGCTGTTCGCCCGCCGCAAGGTCGAAATCAAAACGCCCACCCTCGGTCACGACGCGGTCGAGCCGCACCGCGCCGTCGCCGGGCGACTGGCCCACGCCGACGACCGCGCTCTCCTGCGGAATTGCGTAGAGCAACGACAATTCCTCTGCGCTGGCGACGAGATCGTAGAGGGAATCGAGATACCAGCCGAGTTGCGACACACCGTAGAAGACGCCGCTGAGGATCAACTCGGCCGCAACGAGCTGTCCGATCGACAACTCTCCGCTCAAGATCAGGTTGCCGCCCAGCGCCAGCAGCGCCGCGCTGGCAAAGGCGTAAACGAGCAGGAAGGCGACCGTCTGGGTGAAACTATACCGGAAATAGCGGCGGTGGCGATCGACATAGGTGGCCGTAACGGCTTCCGATCGGTCCATCGCGAAATCGAAATGACGGCTCGATTTATAGAAGCCGTTCGATCCGCCGACGCTTTCGAGCCAGCGCGCAGCGTCGTGCTTGGCATGGCTGAGCGCGACCGCCGACCGGATCGAACCGCGCGACCAGATCAGCCAGATCGCAAGGATAACGAGCAGCAGGATCGCGTTGAAGGCGAGGAAGAAGGGGTGGTAGAAGCTGGTGACGATCAGCCCCACTGCGGATTGCAGGATGATCGTGAACGCGCCGATGACCAGGCTCGGCACCGCCTTCTGCACCACCACCAGATCGAAATAGCGGTTGAACAGGTCGCCGCGGTTCTGGTCCGCGAAGAAGGGGTTCTGGGCATGAACCGCGCGGACCGTGATCTCGGCGACGATCCGCGCGAACAGCCGCCGCTCGAAGAGCGCCATCATCCAGAACCGCATCGCGCTCAGTCCGGCGACCACCAGCAACAGCCCGAGCAGTAGCCCCGCCAGCGTCCATAAAGGTGCAGGCATCGCCGTATTGGCGACGCTGTTGATCAGCAGTTGTACCGAGATCGGCGTAGCGAGCGACAACAGGCTGATCGCCACGCCGTAGACCATCGTGAGCCGGACGTAGGGCATGTCCGGCCCAACGCTCTCTGCCAGCCACCCGGCCGCTGAGCGCCATCCGATGTGTTCGCTTGCCATGTGCCCCTCGCGTCTGATCCGGGCCAAGTATCCCTGATCTGAGGCATTGGAGCAATCCAGCCCGCCTTATGCTTTCAATAGGAATAACCTATGCGGAAACCGCGCGCAGCAAGTCCGCAATAACGCCATAGGCCGGTGCGCGGCCGGCACCCTGTCGCCACAGCAGGCCGATGTCGCGGTAATACCGGCTACCCTTGATCTTCCGCACCACGACGTCGTCACCCTCGCGAATTTCCTGCCGGACATAAAGGTCCGGCAGCAGGGCGAGACCCATGCCCATGCCCGCCATCTGGCGGATCGCGTCCAAGCTGGTCCCCTCATAGTCACGCAGCACCGTTGCCCCGACATCGACCGCAATCGCTGCCACCTGTTCGGCCAATCGATATTCGGGCAGCAGCGTCAGCAAGCTGGTTCCGCGCAGATCGGCGGGGGCGATGATCGTCTTGGCTCGCAACGGGTGATCGGACGCCATCGCGACATACAACGGTTCGCGAAAGAGGCGCTCGCTATGAAACGCACCGCCCGTCACGGGGAGTTGTGCCAGGATCAGATCATGGACGCCGGTGGCAAGCCCGGCCGCGAGCGCGGTCGGCAGGCCTTCGCGGACATGCACTCGGAGCGTGGGGTGCTCACGGTGCAGTCGCGCAACGAGGGCCGGCAGAAGATAGGCGCCGAGGGTCGGTGATACGCCCAGCCGGATCGTGCCGATCAACGGATCGGCCGATGTCGCCCGGAAATCCTCGAGATCCACGACATCGAGCAGAATACGCCGTGCCCTGTCGAGCAGGTCGCGCCCCAGCGGAGTAAGGATCGCCGGCCCGCCCCGCTCGAACAAGGCTGCCCCGACAATCGTTTCCAGCGCGCGAATCTGTTGCGAGAGCGACGGTTGGGAGACCCCCATTCGCTCCGCCGCTCGCGTAAAGCTGCCGGTTTCAGCTAGCGCGACGAAATAGCTGAGGTGACGAATCGTAGTTTTGGGAAACGACATGACCAACGCTATGCCGTAAGGACGCGTGACGCACCAATCGACGCCTGCCCCGAGTTCGTAACCGGCTTGTAGAAGATGCGGCGAATGAAGGCGCTTAGCCTTTCTGGTCTGCGCGGGTGGCATGCCAAGTCCGGGATCGAAACCCCGGCTGGCGATGTCGGTGACGGCTACGCCAAGTGTGCGCCGATACCATTGATGCCGGATATTACCGATCAGCGGCATACCCCGTAATAAGAAGGCGTCGCTTTTAAACGGAGCCTTCCTTCGATCCGGAAACGGACGCCCCCTTCACCGCGTCGAACCCGTCGTGTCATAGCGCCATAGCCATTCGAGCGCGCCCGGCAGAGTCTGGGCAATGACATTCCCATCAACGTGCGCGGCATTCTCCGCAACCACATAGCGATAGTCATACCCTTTGGCCTTTAACGCCGCCGCCATGCGATCGTTTGCCATGGGCCAGTTGTGATAAGTCGATTCAGGATCTTGCCAGTGCAGGTCCTTGCTGCCCACCTCCATCCACATTCGGATCGGTTTGCGCGGGCTGTCGGGAATGAGGCGGGCGTGAAAGTCCCATGCGCCGCGCGGCGTCGATGGATCGACCGGCGAAGCCTGGTTCACGAAGGTGCCCGAATAGGACAGCACCTTGCCGTACCATTCGGGGTGAAACCAGGCCATGGCGAAGGCCGCCGACGCACCGGAACTGCCACCCATCGCCGCACGCAACGCCGGATTGCGGGTGAAGCGCACGGCATACAGTGCAGTCACCTGCGGCAGCACTTCACGCTCGACGAACTCCGCATAGCGGCCCGAGACCGTGTCGTATTCCAGACCGCGCTCGGACCCCTGCGCGTCGCCGCCGCCTGATTGCATCATCACGGCGACGATCGGCGGCACGCGGCGCGCCGCGATCAGGCTGTCGAGCGCAGCCGCGACGCGCACGGCGTAATCACGCCCGTCCTGCACCACCAGCAGGGGTGCCTCGGTGCCGTGGCGATAACCCGCCGGAATGTAGACAAGGACCTCCCGGCGATAGGGTGCGGCTTCGGACTCCTCGTCCGCCGGCGCCGCGATGCGGTTGCCATAAGCGTCGCGCCGCTGGGTGACGGCGTTGTCGAGTTGCCGAATACCGGGGAAGATGCGGCTGTCGCGCGAGTGCATGATGAAGCTGTGCACCGTCCCGTGCGGCGTGGCGCGCCGCGCCGCCATTTCGGGGGCGTCGATATAAGGCGGCGCGATGCGAACGGTATCTGGCGCGCTCGCAGTTGCGACGAGAAGGACTGACAGAGGCAGGGCCGTTATCCGCATTGGGGTTCCCCTTCATCCAGCGAGTGCCGGGCCATTGGCTTGCCGTAACGGCGTTCGGACGCCAAGCGCATTGGCGAGCAGCGCACCGGCGGCACCGGAGCAAACTCATGATCCTCGCCAAACGCTCGGGACCGATCTACACCGTTCGATGATAGCGCAAACAGCGCACGGAGAGGGGTAAAGCGCATGAAAAGGCCGACCAATATTCGCGGGTGCGCCGTGCTGGCGGCGTTCCTGCTGACGGCACCAGTCGCGGCGAAGGGCCCTGCCCGCCCGCCGCTGGCCAGCGTGTCGCACATCGCGGTCTATGCGCAGGATCCGGCCAAAAGTGAACGTTTCTACGTCCACGATCTGGGTGCAGTGAAGCTTCCCGACCCCGAACATCCATCCGGCGCGCGCTATTATTTCGCGCCGTCCCAGTTCGTCGAAGTGCTGCCGCTGCCCCCCGGCGAAGCTTCGATCAACCGTCTTGCGCACGTTGCATTCAACACCGCCAATGCCGAAGCGATGCGAACATATCTGGCAGCGCAGGGCGTCGCCGTGCCCGCGAAAGTCAGTATGGCCGCGGACGGCAGCCGCTGGTTTTCGGTGACCGACCCGGAGGGAACGGTCGTGCAATTCCTGCAACCGCCCGCCCGGCTGCCGGCCATACCGGTCAACCCGCTCTCCAGCCATGTCATGCACTTCGGGTTCATCGTGCATGATCGCGTCAAAGAAGATCGCTTCTACAAGGCTATCCTCGGGCTGCGGCCCTATTGGGAGGGCGGGATGCAGGACGATCATCCCACCTGGATCTCGCTGCAGTTGCCCGACGGGCGCGACTGGATCGAATATATGGTCGTCGGGACGCCCGACACTAAAGGCATCCCGCACACGATGTCGGCGGCCAACCTGGGGGTGCTCAATCACTTCGCGCTCGGCATACCCGATGCGCGCGCGGCCTACACATTGCTGTGGAACGGTGACCGCCTGCAGGGCCAGGACCAGACTCCCAAGATCGGACGCGATGCCAAGTGGCAGCTCAACCTGCTCGATCCCGACGGGACGCGCGCCGAACTGATGGAGTTGCACGCGATCGGCAAGCCCTGCTGCTCCCCCTTCCGCGCGCCAGATCCACAGCGATGAGCAGAGGAAGGATCATACAGAAATCCACCGTGTGGGTGGCCGCCGCGACGATGACGATCCTGTCTTCGGCGCTGTGCGCACAGCTATCGCCGGAAGTTCCCGGAACCTCTGCCAGGAACAGCCCGCCCGGCGCACCGCTCGCGCCGGACTGGGCCTATCCGCACTCGACGCAGCATGATCAGGTGGGGCCGCCAGCCGGCTTCCACCGCGATACCCGCGTGGAGAACACCCCGATCGGTGTTTTCGACGGACAAGCCGACGTCGGGGGTGCGCTCTTACCCGGCAAGGCGTCGTTGAACGGCGGCACGTACACGATCCATTCGGCGGGCTATAACGTCTGGTACACCCGCGACGAGTTCCGCTTCCTGTTCAAACGCATGAGCGGCGACATCTCGCTCGCGGCCGACCTGGCTTATCCCGACGGCGGCTTCGGCGACCATAAGGCGCTGCTGGTGATCCGCCAATCGCTTGATGACGATGCCAAGGAAGCGCTGGTCGCGCTCCACGGCGACGGCATGATCCATTTGGCGCAGCGCCCCGCCCCGGGACGACGGATCAGCGACCGGGAATATCGCATCGGCAGTCGCGGCGGCCTGCCCGGCGGCAAGTCGCCCGACAGCCTGGTCACGCTCAACGCGAAGCGCATCGGCATCGAGAAGAAAGGCGACCAGTTCACGCTGTGGGTGAGCGAGCAAGGCGAACCGCTGCATCAGTTCGGGGCGCCCATCACGCTCAAATTGACCGCTCCGTTCTATGTCGGCATCGGCTTCACCTCGCACCTGCCCGGCGTGGCCGAGACCGCCACGGTATCGAAGCTCGTGCTGGAGAACCGTGCCGGTCGCGTGCGCTGAAACGATGCGTCGATCCGTCTCACCGCTTGCGGCGCGGCATGCCGAGGAAGTCGCGCTTGCCGAGCTCGACGCCTTGCGCGCGCAGGATCCCATAGGCGGTGGTTGCGTGGAAATAGAAGTTCGGCTGCGAAAAGGAGAGTAGGAAATTCGCGCCGGTGAAGGGCATTTTCGTCTCACCGAATGCGAACTGCGTGTCACTGTCCGCCAAAGCGTCGAACGTCTCGCGGTCGATCGCGTTAAGGCTCGCAATCGCGCCCTGCAGCACGGTATGCAGCTCCGCGAGACTGGTCGGCCAAGCCGACCGATCGGGGGAGAAGGTGCCTGCCCGCACGCCCTCGATCCCGCCGATCGAATGGATTGCGCACGACTTCACCTGATACCCGAATGGCAGCATGTCCGGCGCCAAGCGTGCGTCGATCAAATCAGCTTCCGCTATGCCCTGCTTCAGGCAGAATGCCGCTGCCTTGTCGAGCAAAGCGTCGATCGCTGCGAGGATTTGAAGGTTGGACGGAACGACGGCATCGTAAAGCGAAAAGGTCATCAAATGGCTCCAGCAAAGGCCGCGTCGTTATGCAGGGTTCCGTGTTGCAGGTCCACGCGCATGCACGACGCAAGTCGCCCTCGGCATGTCAGTGAGCAATCCCGAGTATCTTGCGCTCTTCTACCTCTGAGTTAAGCCGCTCGACTGGCGATTTCGCTGGTCTCCGGACCCTTTGTCCTCGCAATCCTCTGATATTTAGGGGGGAAGACCAGGGCGGGTACGAAGAGGCCGGGAGCAACGTCGTTCGATGGATCGCTCCGCTGGCTTTGGACCGCGGCCGTACGCGTTCGCATCAAGCATGTTGCGTTGCGGGGGCGGCTAGGGGATGAGTAACCCGCGCCAAGTTCTGAAGGCATAATGATACCAAGGAGATGCGCCCTGTTCGCGAACGATACCGATGCAACCGGGCCAGCACCGACGCTGCCCAACGCGCAATTGCCTAGCGACGGACGGACCGATGCGTAAAGTACCGGCCGTATCATGGATGGTTCCGCTCTCACTCACCACCTTGGTGTCGGCTTCGGCGGCCACACCCCCGGCACCGTCCCGCTGGGATGCGCCGGGTGCGCGCAATCCGTTACTGCCCGGTTATTTCGCCGACCCGTCGATCGTCCGCGACAAGGGGCGTTGGTACATCTTTGCAACGATCGATCCGTGGGGCGACGACCGGCTTGGAATGTGGACATCGGACGATTTCCGCAACTGGACCTTCTCGACCCCCGCATGGCCGACCAAGGCAGCCGCGACCAGCAAGACGTCGGGGGATTCAAAGGTCTGGGCACCATCGGTCGTCAAGGCGGCGAATGGGCGCTGGTACATGTACGTCTCGGTCGGGAGCGAGATCTGGGTCGGCAGCGCGCCCTCCCCGGCGGGTCCATGGGCGGACGCAAACGACGGCAAACCGCTGATCCCCGGTGACTTCCGCCCGGGTTACCACATGATCGACGCCGAGGCGTTCATCGACGACGACGGCCAGGCTTACCTGTTCTGGGGATCGGGGCTGAACTGGGTCAACGGACGGTGTTTCGTCGCGCGCCTCGACGACACGATGACCAAGCTTGACGGTGCGCCGAAGGATTGCACGCCCGCGCATTATTTCGAGGCGCCCTTCCTCGTCAAATCGGGCGGATCGTATCTGCTGACCTACAGTTGGGGCAACACGACGCGCGACACCTACCAGGTGCGCTACGCGGTCGGAAAGTCACCGATGGGACCGTTCACCGAAGCGGCGAACAGCCCAATCCTCGAAACCCATGCCGACCGGCAGATCATCAGCCCCGGGCACCATGCCGTTTTCCGCTATGAGGGTCGGCCCTACATTCTCTACCACCGCAACGGCCTGCCCTATCCCCCCGTAGACGGAACCGTATTGCGACAGGTTGCGGTCGACGCACTGAGGATCGATGGTGATCGAATTGCGCGCGTGACCCCAACGCACGACGGCGCCGATCTCCCGGGCCAGGCCGCGCATCGGACAAGCGGCCTGCCGTGGCGGGGAAGCGCCTCGAGTGCCGCCGACGCAGGACACAGCCCACAGCGGGCCGGTGACGACAATTACGCGACCGCATGGGTTGCGCGCGAAGGGGATTCCACCCCATGGTTGCAGGCGGACCTCGGTCGAGTGCGACAGATCCACGGGAGCAGCGTGCGACCGCTCTTTCCCGGACGCACGGCTGATCTCGGCGTTTCCGCGTCCTCTGACGGACGGAATTGGGTGACGATCGTTCCGTCAAAACCACAAGCGGGATCGCCGATCGTCCTCCAGCATGCCGTCAAGGCACGGTACTTGCGGCTGCACGCGCAGAAAACGGCGATCATCGAATGGAATATCGATTAAACGGTCCGTCCCGCAAAACAGCTCCAGCGTCGGGTATTTGCCGGTTCTATAGAGATGTGCCCGAACGCTGAAACCGATCGTGCCCATGATAGAAGGTGTGAAGCTGCCTCTGCGCAATCTTCGGAAGTGGTCCTTCGTTCATGGGGGGGTGACCGATGGCGATCGCATTCGCCCAACGGGGCAAATCCCAAACACGAGCTTCGATAACCAACCGTCTGCCGCACGTTAGTTACCTCTATTCCAATGAATAAGGTAGATGTGCGTGGCGCCAACGAATCGACAATACGCCTGCGCGGTACAATCGGAGATAGCCATGAGCGTGATCGTTGAACAAGCCACCGATCTCGGCGACGATGAAGTCGATCTGATCGATCGCTACTTCTCCGCGGCGAACTACCTTTCGGTCGGGCAAATCTACCTGCTCAGCAACCCGTTGCTGCGCGAACCGCTTGCAGCCGAACACATCAAGCCGCGGTTGCTTGGTCATTGGGGCACCACGCCGGGTCTGAACTTCATCTATGCGCACCTCAATCGCGCGATCCGGCAGCGCGGTACGGACGTGCTCTACGTGTGCGGTCCCGGCCATGGCGGCCCCGGCATGGTCGCCAACACCTATCTCGAAGGCACCTATTCGGAGATCTATCCCGCGATCAGCGAGGATGCCGCCGGGTTGGGCCGGCTGTTCCGGCAGTTCTCCTTCCCGGGCGGCATTCCGAGCCATGTCGCCCCCGAGACGCCCGGTTCGATCCATGAAGGCGGCGAACTCGGCTACGCGCTGGTCCATGCGTTCGGTGCGGCGTTCGACAATCCCGATCTGGTCGTCGCCTGCGTGGTCGGCGACGGCGAGGCCGAAACCGGGCCGCTCGCCGCGTCGTGGCATTCGAACTGCTTCCTCAATCCGCAGCACGATGGCGCGGTGCTGCCGATCCTGCACCTCAACGGCTACAAGATCGCCAACCCGACGATCCTCGCACGGATGCCCGACGACCAACTCCGCTCCTTCTTTGTCGGACTTGGTTATGAGCCGCTGTTCGTCGAAGGCAGCGAGCGTCCGGCGATGCATCGTCGGATGGCGCGCGTGCTCGACACCGCGCTCGACCGGATCACGGCAATCCAGACCGCCGCGCGCAGCGGCGAGGATGTCGGAACGCCGCGCTGGCCGCTGATCGTGCTGCGCAGCCCCAAGGGCTGGACCGGGCCGAAGGAAGTCGACGGACTGAAGGTCGAGGGCTTCTGGCGCGCACATCAGGTCCCGATCGCAGCGGCCAGGGAGAATGACGCACACCGCCAGCTGCTCGAGGACTGGATGCGCAGCTACCATCCCGAAACCCTGTTCGACGAACACGGTCGTCTGGTCCCGGAACTGCGCGCG
This sequence comes from Sphingomonas sp. PvP055, assembly GCF_040546365.1. Classification (NCBI taxonomy): domain Bacteria; kingdom Pseudomonadati; phylum Pseudomonadota; class Alphaproteobacteria; order Sphingomonadales; family Sphingomonadaceae; genus Sphingomonas; species Sphingomonas sp. PvP055. The sequence goes on along the minus strand of NZ_JBEPNS010000001.1, from coordinate 2,144,726 downwards.
TTGGCGCCCGAGGGCGACAAGCGGATGGGGTCGACGCCCTACGCCAACGGCGGACGAAACCGCACCGTATTGCATCGGCCCGACTGGCGCACTTTCGCGATCGAACTGGCGGAACCCGGCGCCACGATCGGCGAGGCAACCCGGGCGGCAGGACGCTATCTCGCCGAAGTGATGGCGCTGAACGCCGAATCCCGCAACTTCCGGCTGATGGGCCCCGACGAGACCAACTCCAACCGGCTCGGCGCGGTGTTCGAGCAAACCGACCGTGTGTGGATGGAACGGATCGAGCCGTTCGACGACCATCTCGCCCCCGATGGTCGGGTGATGGAAGTGCTGAGCGAGCATCTCTGCCAGGGTTGGCTTGAAGGCTATCTCCTCACCGGGCGGCACGGCCTGTTCAACTGCTACGAAGCGTTCGTCCACATCGTGGATTCGATGTTCAATCAGCACGCCAAATGGCTGAAGGTCAGCCGCGGCCTTGGCTGGCGCAGGCCGATCGCGTCGTTCAACTATCTCCTGTCGAGCCACGTCTGGCGGCAGGACCATAACGGCTTCAGCCACCAGGATCCGGGCTTCATCGACCATGTGGTCAACAAGAAGGCGGACGTGGTTCGCGTGTACCTGCCGCCAGACGCGAACACGCTGCTGCGCACGGTGGATCACTGCCTGGGCACCTACGACCGGATCAACGTGATCGTCGCGGGCAAGCAGCCGTCGCCACAATGGCTGTCGGCGGACGACGCCGAGCGGCATTGCGCGGCCGGGCTCGGCATCTGGACCTGGGCCGGAACCGAGGCGGTGGGCACCGAGCCAGACGTCGTGATGGCCTGTGCCGGCGACGTCCCGACGCTGGAAACGCTTGCCGCGGTCGATCTCTTGCGGACGCATGTGCCGGGGCTGCGTATCCGGGTCGTCAACATCGTCGACCTGATGACGCTGCAACCCGAAGCGGAACATCCGCACGGGATCAGCGACGCCGATTTCGATGCCATCTTCACGCGCGATCGCCCGATCATCTTCGCGTTCCACGGCTATCCGTATCTGATCCATCGCCTGACCTACCGCCGGACCAATCATGCCAATCTCCACGCCCGTGGCTTCAAGGAGGAAGGCACCACCACGACACCGTTCGACATGGTCGTGCGCAACGATCTCGACCGGTATCACCTTGCGCTGGACGTCCTGCACCGCGTGCCGGGGCTGGCCACCCGGACGGCGAGCGTGGCGCAACATCTGCGGGACCGGCTGATCGACCATCATGCCTATGTCACGACATATGGCGAGGACATGCCCGAAGTGCGGGACTGGGCATGGACACCCAAAGCGGTCGCCGACGACGTGCAACCAGGGTGACCGCGTGACCGCCATCCTGGCGCTCAATGCCGGTTCGTCCAGCGTCAAGTTCGCGGTGTTCGCGCCGCGGCAGGACGAGCTTGCCTGCGTCCTGCGCGGGCAGACGCGAACGGCGGACGGCACGATCACGCTGTCCGCGACCGACGGTTCAGGCACGGCGCACACGGCGGAGTGGTCCGACGACGGCACGCCCGAGACCGAGCTGCTCGACTGGATCGACACGCACCACGGTGACCAGGCGATCGCTGCGGTCGGCCACCGCGTCGTGCATGGGGGCACCGTGTTTCAGGCCCCCGTCCGCGTCGATGCGGCCATCCTGGAACGGCTGGAGGGGCTCACACCGCTCGCGCCGCTCCACCAGCCGGCAGGGCTGGCGCCGATTCGCCGGTTGCTCGCCACGCGCCAAGATCTTCCGCAGGTCGCGTGTTTTGATACCGCGTTCCACCGCACGATCGGGTCGCCCGCGAACCGGTACGCCATTCCGCGCGCGTGGCACGACGAGGGGGTGCGGCGTTACGGTTTCCATGGCCTGTCCTATGAGGCGATCGTCGCTCGGCTCGCCACGGCCGACGATGGGGCAGAGCGCCAGAAGATCGTCATCGCGCATCTGGGAAGCGGGGCCAGCCTGTGCGCGCTGGAGGGCCTGCGCAGCGTCGACACCAGCATGGGGTTCAGCGCGCTCGACGGGATCATGATGGGGACGCGACCGGGCAGCCTCGATCCGGGCATCCTGCTCTATCTGTTGCAGCACGCGCAGTTCGATGCGGCGCGGCTGGAGCAGTGGCTGTATCACGAATGCGGCCTGCTCGGCGTGTCCGGCGGGTCGTCCGACATGACGGCGCTGACCACCTCGGACACCGCTGAAGCGCGCGAGGCGATCGCGTGTTTCTGCCTGTCCGTCGCGAAAGGGATCATGGCGATGGCAACGTCGCTGGGGGGCTGCGATCGGCTGGTGTTCACCGGGGGCATCGGCGAGCACGCCGCGCCGGTCCGCGCGGGGATCGCGCGGTACCTCGCCTGGGTAGGTGCCGATGTCGACGACGCGCTGAATGCGGCAAACGCTCCGGTGATATCGCGGCCGGGCAGCGCGATCCGGCTGCAGGTCATCGCTACCGATGAAGAGCGCGTAATCGCCCGGCACGTCCTGGATATCCTGGAGGACAAGCCTGCATGAACTTCGTTCAATGGCTCAACTCGCTCGACAAGCTCCTCTACGAACTGATGAGCTGGCTGGTGTTCTTTCCGGTCACGCTCTGGCGGATCGTCCGCGCGCCGCTGACGACGATGTCCTACGCCGAGGATCAGCTGAAGCTTCCCCCGGATCGCCAGTTCCGCGGCACGGTCAATCCACCGATCACGCTGGTCCTGACGCTGGTGCTTAGTCAGGCGATCGACCTCAGCCTGCACGACGTCAATCCGATCGTCGCGAGCAAGCAGGGGCTGGCCGGACTGGTCAACGACAACACCACGCTGTTGTCGCTGCGGCTAATACTGTTCGGCATTTTCCCGCTGGCGCTGGCAACGCACAAGGTCCGTCGCAGTGGCGTGCCGCTCGATCGCGACAGCCTCCAAGCCCCTTTCTACGCCCAGTGTTTCGCGATCGCGCCCTTCGCGCTGGCGATCTCGATCGGCCTCACGCTCGCGGTGCAGCCCAATCTCGTTTTGCGCGGAGTGGGCGTCGCGGCGATGTGCCTTGCTGCGCTCTATTACGGTATCGTCGAGACGCGCTGGTTCCATCGGGAACTCAAACAGTCCTATCTACGCGCGTTCCTCGACACGATGATCTGCACCGTCGAAAGCGTCCTGTTTGCGCTCGGGTTTGCCATGCTGTTCACGCTGTCATGATCGCCTTCGCGCGCACAACGGCGGCAATCTGCGGCCCTATTTCACCGCGATGTTAAGGCTGTAATTGGCGGTTTCACCCCTCCGCGCGGCGTTGCGCATCAGGTAAACCTGCACCGTATAGACCCCGCTGGACGGAATCTTGCCTGAGAACCGGTTGCCCGTCGTCGACCCGATGAACAACGCCGCATCGGCACCGGGCGCAGTGACGTTGAAGTAGCTCGATCCGTTGCTGGTCGTCAGCGCGACGGTCATCGTCTGCCCGGCGCGCGCGGCAATGGTATAGTTCACCGTGGCATAGCCGCGAATGCTGTCCTTATAGGCCTTCGCACTCGTACCCTTGGCAAAATGCACCGGAACCGTCTTTACCGGATCCTGCGCCGCCGCCGGCGTCGCGAGGGCCATCAGGGCAATGCCCAAGATCGAAACGCATTTCACTGTCTGTCTCTCCTCGTCAGTTCAAGATAGCGCAGACTGGTGGCGCACACCCGTCTTCGCGTCGTGGCGCAAGACGGCAACGACAGCGACGATCGCGAACAGATATGTGGCGAACTGGAACAGCACCCCGATCGGCAGAGCGCCATGGGTTGCCTGCGCGCTGAAGGAGGTGAAGTCCCAGAGGCCGTGCATCACCATCGGCAACCAGATGACGCCGCTCACCCGCCGCAGGACGTAGAGCGCGCTGCCCATGATCGCCGCGGCGACACCCTGGATCAGCCCGACGTACCAGGGAATGCCGAACAGCGCATTGGGGATGTGCATCGCCCCGAACGCCGCCGACGACCAGAACCACGCCCACCCCTCGCGCGACACCGCGCCGCGGATGCCGGTCAGGAGCACGCCCCGCGCCATGAGTTCCTCGTTGAACCCGACCATGATCCCGGCGATGGCAAGCATCGCGAGGTGCGCGACCGACAAGCTCGACCACTGCGTGCCCGCACCGTTTACGATCGCCATGCCGAGCATCCCGATCAGCACGAGCACGGCCGCCCAGCGGGGACCGCCGCGCGTGTTCTCGCGCGTGACCGGGCGCCACCAGCCAAGCCAGCTCACCACGGCGACACAGAATAGCGTGCCGAGGCCGAGCGGGAGATCGAGGCTCGTCACTGCCGTCTGCGCAGACACCATGTCGGTATAACGCGCGCCGACGACAGCCCAGACCGCGTAGATGATGGCGTTGTAGAACGCGAAGACGCACAGGGCGATCGGCCAGTTTGGCGGTATCCTCATCGCGGGTTCCCTGATGCCACCGTCGCGTTGCCGGTGAGCTACTTCGCCCAGACCAGATGCGCCGCCTTGCCGCCGGCACGCTCCTGCGTCGCGGCACGACAGAACGCCGTATGATCGTTCGCCGAAATCGCAATCTGCCCGCCGAACGTCATGCCAAGACCCAGCGTCGCCTTGCGTTCGATCTCGGTGCGTTGCGCTCCGCTGAGCGAGCGCGGTTTCCCGTCGGCACCGTCATAGATCAGGTCGAACGCGTTCGCGAATGCGCGCGGATCGATTGCAAAACCAGGGCACGTCGCGGCGACCGCTTGCTGATGACCAAGCGCCTGGAGCATTGCGATATGGCCTTCGTCGAATTGCCCGGCCAGAACCGTACGCACCGCATCGGTAACCGCCAGGTCCATGTTGACCGTGGCGGGAGGCGCCGTCCGCTTGCGCGCGGTTTGGGCGGACAGGGGAAACGAAAGCGTCGCTGCGCATGCCAGCGCGAGGCACAGGGTCCGCATCGTCAATATCCCCGGCGGTAAGGATCGTAGGAAAACTGGCGGTCCGTCCAGGCGTAGGAGAACTGGCCACGAACGTAACACCGCCGTTCCCTACTGTAGCAATTGACGTCCGGCGCGGGCGAGAAGGCGTTACCGCCATAGCTGCCACCGTAGCCATATTGGTACGCGTTGCGCTCGTCGTCCGCACGCCGCTTGTTCTTCGCCGCCACCGCGGCAGCAATGCCGATCAGCCCGATGCCAAGCGCGACGCCAACCGCCGCACTATCGTCGTCGTGATGACGGTGATCCCGATGCCAGTCGTTGCGATCCCGGTGCCAGTCGTCCCGATCACGACTTGATGCGGGAAACGGCAGAACCAGCGCGCCGGCGATAGCCAGGCCGGTAATTTTGGTAAGCAAGCCCATCATGCTTCTCCCAATCGAAACAACAACATATCATACGAACATCTGAATACAATACAGTCTGTCGTGTCGCCTGATCCCGCGACAGCGTATCGCGGCAAGGCATCTCCGACTGATCGATCCGCTGCAACCGACCCCACGCAAGCCACACGCCGTTTCGTACGTGGCTGAGAGGAAATCGACCTGTCCGGTTCCCAACCGATACTGTCCGCCACGGATCACGACCCTGCCCTGCTCGATACGCTCCGCAATGATCTGGCTGGAACGCGCGATTTTCTCTGCGGTCAGTCAAACAGATCGCCACGCTGACTATCGAATGCGGATTCAGGAGCGATCCGCGAGTCCGCACAACGGAGAACGGCGGCGAATGGGTTCTGCCTCGATTGCAGGGCAACGCGCTCACGCGGAAAGTCGCAGCGTTTAGGGGTACCCTCGACACAGCGCCGGTTTCCGACACGCAGAAGCTCGAGCGAAGCTGCCGTAGCGGTCAGAACGGATCGTCGCGTGACGGTTGAAACGCTATAGCGCGAGGGCATTCCCCATTTCCTCTCCCCGCGTGGTGCTGGTTCGACGGCATGAGGTGTCCGGATTGTCAGCCGGATCGCGCGTCCCGCGCGAGGCCCGCGGCAATCTGCTCGTCGGTCACGCGTATCCATTGCTCGATCTGTTGGGACGAAACGCCATAATGCGCCGCCAGCCGGTCGATGGTCAGCTCGAGCGCGGCGTCCTCGAAACCGGGCGGTGGCCGGTCGCCCGCATCAGTCATAGGCGCGGCAGCGCCATCATGCAGCGAAGGCGTTCCAGATACGGGCGCGAAAGTGTCCCTGAACCACTTTTGCGTCTCCGGCGGCGCGTGCGCCATCGTCGGCTCGGCAAGCGCGATCAACGTGTCGAACGCGATGCGGGCATCCCGCAGCTCGTGCAGAATGGCGAGCAGCTCTTGCGAGGTGATGAAGTAGCCGTGCTCGCTGCTCGCATGCTGTGCTGCGATAAGCCGGTGGAGTGCCGTCACGATGTCGAGCACCGGATCGATCTCAGGCAAGGCGCTGGGCAGCGGCGCAGCGCGCGACCCACCGAGCGCGAGGAACGGGTCCAGCGTGCCCGGGCCGAACCGATGTTCCATGTTCGCCAGCGTGACGGCATCCAGATTGGTGTGCTCGCTCTTCGCGTTCCGAACCGTGCTCGCGGAACAGCCAAGGCGATCCGCCAACTCGACGTCGTTCAGGGCGTGGTGCCGCTGAACCGCCGATACGATTGCCTTGACGGCAGCTCGGTAAGCTTGGGTCGAAGGAACCGGGCGTCGTTGATTCATGCGAGCGACTCTTTCTGGCGGATCACAATACTTTGTGTCTTCTACCAAGCGGTTGGCAAGACCTTGTCGCACCCGCTGTTGCAAGGGATGCGCCGTCACGGCCTGCGTGACGCGAGCAGGATGATGATAATGTCGATCGATCGAAAAGCCCTGAGCGAGCAGCACATCGCCCTGGAAGAAAGCGCCGCTCAACTGCAACGGGCCGTCGCGACCGAGGTGCCCGATCTGGAAGCGCTGGCACGGGCCAAGTGGCAGTTCGGCTATCGTCTCGCTCTACACTTGGCGCACGAGGACCGGCACGTCTATCCAGCGTTGAAAGCGCACGTCGATCCCGCGATCGCGCGGCTCGCGTCGCGATACGAGCACGAGATGGGCGACCTGGACCAGCGGTTCCGGCATTACATCGCGCAGTGGTCGAGCAATCGTGTCATTTCCGAATGGCCCAAGTTCGTCCAGGAAACCCGCGCCCTGCTCGCCGGCCTCGCGCAACGGATCCGCTGCGAGGAACATGAACTCTACCCTCTGATCGATCGGTAAGACGACATCGGGATCGACCGCGAGAAACGAGTTCTGCCAGTTTTTACAGCCCCCCAAGAACTCCGTTTTCAAAATAGTCAGCAAGTGGATCCCGTCTAACTCTCCGTCCCCACGTGCCATAGCCCCTCGGCCACCGGGCTCAGCAGATAGTCGAGCGCGGATCGCTTTTTCAGGGGGATGAGGATTTCCGCGGGCATACCCGGCTTGAGTGCCCCTTCTCCTTTGAGCGCCGTCAGCCGTCTATCGCTGTGCGCGAGCAGCGATGCCTCCGCGCGATAATAGCGGTTGCCGGTGCGTTCCTCGGTGAAACTATCCGCCGACAAGGACTCGATGCGGGCGTCGAGAACGGGCATCGCGCGATCATGAAACCCGGAGAAGCGCACCTGCGTCGTCTGCCCCGTGCGCAGATCGTCGGCGTCGTCCGGTGCGACCTGCACCTCCACCACAAGCTTGCGCTGTTCAGGAACGATCTCCATCAGCATTTGCCCGGGCGACACTACGCCCCCCACCGTGAATACGGACAGCCCCACGATCGTCCCCGTCACCGGCGCGCGGACCAGCGAACGGGCGAGCTGTTCGCGCGCCGCCAGGAGCTTGGGGCGCAGTTCGTTCAGGCGGACGAGCAAGTCGCGAAGGCTGCCTTCAACCTCCTCGCGCTGCCGGCGATCGACACCTGCCGCGGACAATTGCGCCTCGCTGATCGCATCGCGGGTCTGCAGCACTTGCGCGTCGAGCGCACCACGCTCGCCGTCCAGCGCGGCCTGCGTCCGCTCCAGCGCGCGGATCCGATTGGCCGATGCGTAGCCCTTGAGCGCAATGACCCGCATCCCGGCCAGCTCGTCCGTCAGCAAAACATGCTGCCGGCGGTTCGATACGATCTGCTGCGTGAAACCGCCAATCTGCTCTGCATTGGCATGGGCCCGCCGCATCCAGACGGCCTTTTCGGTCTGCAACGTGCGCAAACGCGCCGTCAGGAGCAGCCGCTGCCCGCGCAGCGCATCATCGGCAAGCGTTCGGTCGGCGGCCGGCAGATCGCGGAACTCGACCGGTTCCGCGATGCGCTCGCGCCCCTCGCGCTCGGCGTAGAGCCGCTCCCGCTGCGCGTAGAGCATCAACACCTCCGAGGTCATCCCGCGTTCCAGGGCATGCAGGTCGGCGGACGAGATCTCGAGCACCACCTGCCCGCGTACGACCTTTGCGCCCTCGCGAACGTGCAAGGCGGTTACCACGCCGCCGTCGCGGTTCTGGACCGCCTGGCGCTTGCCCGAGACCATGACCGTGCCGTGCGCATAGACCCCCGAGTCGAGCGGCACCATCGCGGCGCCCCCCAACAACCCGATGAAGAACAACCCGGCGACCCGCAGCCCAAGTCGGATCTCGTTGCGTGGCGTGTGATCGATGGCGGTCATGCCGTGGCCCCTTTCAGTCCGACGACGTTGCCGGCGGTTTCGCCCGCACGTTTGGCCAGCACCGCCAGCACGTCATCGGCGGGTCCCTGACAGTCGACCGCCCCGTTGCTGAGCACCAGCAGGCGATCGGCGGCGGCGAGCACGCCGGTACGGTGCGCTGCCACGATGATCGTGGCGCCGCGCCGTCGGGTCGTGTCGAGCGCGCGGAGCAGCGCGGCCTCTCCCTCGGCATCGAGCGCGGCATTGGGTTCGTCGAGCAGCAGGATCGCCGGATCGTCGAACAGCGCGCGCGCGAGCGCCACGCGCTGGCGCTGTCCTGCCGACAACGCGATGCCGCCGCGCCCGATCAGGCAATCATACCCGCCCGGCAGCGAAAGGATCAGTCCATGACACCCCGCCACCTGCGCCGCGGTGATCACGCGGTGATCAAGATCCTCGGCGTACCGTGGGTCGATCGTCGTGAAACGCGCGATGTTTTGCGCGATCGTCCCCGTGAGAAACGCCGGCTCCTGCGGAACATACCCGCGGTACCGCGCGAGCCGTTCGGCGTCCCACATGCCCGTCTCGGCGCCGTCGATCATGACCTTGCCCGCTTCGGGCGTGATCCCGCCCGCCAGAACCCGCATCAGCGTGCTCTTGCCCGAACCCGAAGCGCCGACGATCCCCAGCATCTGTCCATGCTCCAGATCGAGACTGACGCCCTTCAGGAGAACGCTCGCCCCATCTGGACTGCGCACCACGACCTTCTGCGCCGATACGCGGCCCTGGGGCGCTGGCAGCGCGGTTGTGACGGGCTCGACGCTGCTGTCGTCCAGCAGCTTCTTCAACGATTTGATCGCTTCGTTGGCGTTTTGCAGGTTGGACCAGCCGCCGATCAGCATTTCGATCGGCTGCAGCGCACGGCTCAGCAGCACCGATGCGGCAATGATCGCGCCGACAGAAATCTGCCGCTCGATCGCGAGCATCGCTGCCACGCCGAGCGCCAGCGACTGCAGGAGCAACCGCATGAACTTGGCGATCGCGGCGTAGCGGACCGTGGCCATTTGCGCAGCGGCGCCTGCCGCCTGGCCCTCCGCCCGCTCGGCGATCTGGCGATCGACCATCGCGCGCCCCATGCCAAGCGCGCGAATGAGTTCGGCATGTTGGGCAATGTCTTCCTGGACAATCACCGATCTGGTCGCGGCGCCGTGCGCGGTTCGCGTGAGCCTGCGTGTGGCCCGATCGGAATAGACGGTCAGCAGAACGAGGATCGCGCCCGCGCAGACGACGAAGAGCCCAAGCAGCGGATGGATCAGCACCGCGGCCAGCACATAGATCGGCGTCCAGGGGGCGTCGAACACCCCGATCAGCGTCGGCGCGGTGATGACCAGCCGCACCGTATCGAACTCGCGCATCGCCTGCGCGGAGGAGGGGTCACCACGCCCGCCCTGCCCCTTGGCGATCAACCGCGCGAGGATCGCCCGCGCCAGCCCGTCGTCGAGCCGCATCGACGCCTTCACCATCAAGCGCGACCGCACCGCCTCGAGCATCGCGATCGTGCCGATCGCCGCCGCCAGCACCAGCGTCAGCGCCAGCAAGGTGGTCACCCCGCCCGTCGGGACGACGCGGTCATACACCTGCATCATGTACAGCGTGGGGGCGAGGTACAGGATGTTGACCAGCGCGCTGAACATCAGCGCGGAGAGGAAATGCCCACGACACCCCGCCAGTGCCGCGCGCGCCGCCGCTGGCAGCCGGTCACCGAGATTGCCCATTGCCTCGCCCTCCCCGCCCGCTGCTCAGAGACCGAAATCGGTGTGGTCGATCGTGCCGGCGCTGACCCCGGTCAGCGTGATCGTCTGCGCGCCGATCGCAATGACGGTGTTGGCACCGACCTGCGAGATGAGCACTTGCGCGCCGAAGTTTCCGGCATTGACCCCGAAGCCCGAGATATCGAGCAGGTCTTGCCCCCCGACCGCGTCGAAATCGAAATCGAGCACGGTGTCATTGCCTTGGCCCGTGCCGAACAGGAAGACATCGCTCCCCGATCCGCCGGTCAGACGATCGTTGCCGGCACCCCCGATCAGCCGGTCCTGGCCGCCACCACCCAGCAGTTGGTCGTTGCCGCCAAGACCCTGCAACAAGTCGTCGCCATCGAAGCCCGACAGGATATTGATCGCCGCGGTGCCGGACAGGATGTTGTTGCCGCCGTTGCCGGATCCGTTGATCGCAAGCCCCCCGGTCAGGGTCAGGTTCTCGACATCCGTTCCGAGCGTAAAGGTGACGCTGCTGTTGACGATATCGACACCGTCTCCTCCGGCCTCATCAACGACGTCGGCAGCATTGTCGACGCTGTAGACATCGTTCCCCAGCCCGCCCGCCATCACGTCCGCGCCGGCACCGCCATCGAGCGTGTCGGCGCCGCCGCCGCCCAATAGCCGGTCGGCACCGCCGCCGCCCTGCAGTGTATCGGCCCCGTCCAGACCGGTCAGGGTGTTGGCTCCGGTGTTGCCGATGAGGATATTGGCATCCGCATTCCCGGTGGCATCGACCGCCGCCACGCCGGTCAGCGTAAGCCGCTCGACCCCCGTCGCCAGCGTGAAGGTGACGCTGCTGTTGACGGTATCGACCCCGTCGCCACCGGTCTCGTCCACGACGTCGCCGACAGTATCGACGACATACGTGTCGTTGCCGAGGCCGCCAGACATCATGTCCACGCCCGCGCCACCATCGAGCGTATCGGCACCGGCCCCGGCGATCAGTTGATCGTCGCCGTCCAGGCCGAACAGGCTGTTGGCCGCCGCATTACCCCTAAGGATGTTGGCGGAGGCATTGCCGCGCCCGGTGATCGCCGCGGCACCCGTCAGCGTAAGACGTTCGAAATCAACCCCGAGCGTGAAATTCACGCTGCTGTTGACGGTATCGATGCCGTCGCCGCCGATCTCGTCGAGCAGGTCGGCAGCGCTCTCCACGACATACGTATCGTCGCCCAGCCCACCCGACATGATATCGGCACCATTGCCGCCATCGAGCAGATCGGCACCCTCGCCACCGATCAGGCGGTCGATGCCGCCGAGGCCGATCAGCGTATCGTTCCCCGCCAGCCCGGTGAGCGTATTAGCGCCCGCATTGCCAGTAAGCACGTTCGCAGTGGCATTACCCGTCCCGCTGAGTGCGCCGCCAGTGAGCAGCGTCAGATTCTCGAGGCCCGCGCCGAGCGTGAAGGTCACGCTGCTCCGGACGAGATCGGTGCCGTCGCCGCCCGTTTCGTCCACGACGTCGCCAACGTTGTCGACCGAATAGGTGTCGTCGCCCAGGCCGCCGAGCATGACGTCGCCCCCCGCGCCGCCGTCGAGGCTGTCCGCGCCGTCGCCACCGATCAGCTGGTCGTTGCCGCCAAGTCCCGACAGGATGTCGTCGCCGGCGAGACCCGACAGGACGTTTACGCCCGCATTGCCGGTCAGCGTGTTGCGCTCGGCATTGCCGGTGCCGTTGATGGCTGCCGCGCTGGTCAGGGTGAGGTTTTCGACGCCCGCTGCAAGCGTGAAGGTCACGTTGCTGGTGACGACGTCGACGCCATCCCCGCCGGTTTCATCGACCACGTCGCCGACGTTGTCGACGACATAGCTGTCGTTCCCCAGCCCGCCGGACATCGCGTCCGCACCGTTCCCGCCGTTCAGCACGTCGTTCCCAGCACCGCCGACCAGGGTATCATTGCCATTCAGACCGGAAAGCGTGTTTGCCTCGTCATTGCCGGTCAGCACGTTCGCTCCGGCATTGCCGGTACCGTTGATCGCGGCAGCACCGGTCAGCGCAAGGCTTTCGAACGCGGCGGCCAAGGTAAAGGTGATGCTGCTGCGAACGGTATCCACGCCATCGCCGCCCGTTTCGTTCACCACGTCACCGAGGTTGTCGACCACATAGGTGTCATCCCCCAGGCCGCCGGACATGCTGTCGGCACCCATGCCGCCGTCGAGCAAATCGGCACCTGCATCGCCGTTCAGCGTGTCGGCACCATCCAGCCCGAACAATTGGTCCGCACCCGCCAATCCGCTGATCGTGTTGGCGGCATCGTTCCCGGTCAGGACGTTGTCTGCGCTGTTGCCCGTCGCGTTGATCGCCGAAGCACCCGTGAGCGTCAGGTTTTCCATGTCCGACCCGAGCGTGTAACCGATGCTGCTGCGCACGGTGTCGGCTCCTTCACCGACTTTCTCCGTGACGCTGTCACCGGTATCGTCGACGATATAGCTATCGTCGCCTGCGCCGCCCGACATGGTGTCTGCACCCGCGCCGCCATCGAGCAGGTCGTTCCCCGCGCCACCAATCAGCCGGTCGTTCCCCCCTAGTCCCGACAGCACGTCGTCCCCGCCCAGACCGAGCATGAAATCAGCGCCGTTCGTGCCGGTCAGCGTATTCGCGCCACCATCGCCGACGATCGCGTCATCGGGGATCGCAACGGGGACCGTCGGATCGGAATAGACGACTCCCTCTGGCTGGTTCACCCCTGTCGAGCTGAACCCGCGATTGTCGGTGTAGCTCGTTGCGACCCGCAGCGCTTCGCCGACATAGTCGACCGTGACCTGATAGCTGTCCCCCGTGGCACCGGGAATGTCGGTCCATACCCCGTCGACGAGATGCTGCCATTGGCGGGAGAAGGTCGACGTACCGTCGTAATCGATGAACGATCCGGTCGTCACCGTCAGGAGCTGGTTGACCTTCGGCGTCGTGTTGTCGATCGCGAACGTGCCGACGTGGTGACGATTGATCTCTGCCGTGCTGTCGGCGAACTGGATGCGCTCGATGTTGCGCAACATGTCGTCACCTTCGTCGCCGACATTGTCGACCACGTTGACGCGCCCGTCGGGGCGAAGCGTAATCGTGAAGTCGGACCGGTTTCCGATATAGACGGCAGTGTCCAGTCCCTCGCCGATCGTTGCCGCACCCGTTGCATATCCATTGACGGTCTCGCGATAGACGATCTCGCGCGACGCCACGAGCTGGCCGGGATTGATCGTTCGATCGATCAGACGCGCCTGGATTTCCCGCAAGGAGTCCACACGGAACAACTCTTCGCCGGTGCCATCCTTGTTGGCGCGCACGCTGATATAGACGTGCATATAGGCATCGCCGTCGATGATATCGTTGCCCGCCTGCCCTTTGATGACGTCGGCACCACCACCACCGATCAGCAGGTCATCGATGGTGTCGCCGTCGATCACCAGCGCGTCGGGGTTGCTTGCGTCCCAGGTCTTGAAGTCGAGCAGTTCGCGCAAGCCCTCGATCCGGCGGACCCCGTCCTCGTACAGATCATTGCCGAGGATGCGCGGGTTGGCGTCGCCAAGCAGATCGGAGAAGTTCGCGCCCGTACCGACCAGCCCAAGCGGGGTCTGCTTTCCGGTCAGGATGTCGTCATGCTTCCAGCCGGACAGCGCCTCGACCAGATCGTTCCGGTCGCGCAGCGTGAACGCCTGCTGGTTGACCGCTGCGCTCAAACCGAGGTCCGAATTGGCGTTGCTGGCATCGCCCTGATGGATCGACCAGTCGAAGCCCGCCATGCCGTTGTTCCGCTGGATCCCGGCGCCCTGGAGCATGATGTCGTCGCCGGTCTCGCCGTCATAGTCGGTATCGTTGCCTTGCCCGTCCATGATGTCGTGGCCGATGATCGGACTGTTGAAGAACAGGTTCGAATTCTCGCCCGTCAGGCTGTCGAAACCATCGCCGCCCTCGAGCCAGTCATCGCCCTCATTCCCCATCAGATTGTCGCTGCCGCTCCCGCCAAGCAGGAAGTCGTTGCCGCGCCCGGCGAACATCTCCTTCGTGTCGGTACTGCCGACCATGAAGTCGCTACCGCCGCCACCGAACATGATGTCGAGGCCGGGGCCGGCGCTGACGACGTCGTTACCCTCGCCACCCCGCAGGAAGTCGTCGCCGAACGGATCCTCGATGACGTCGTCGCCATCACCGCCGAAGACTTCGTCCGATTCCGATCCGGGGTTGAGGTAATCGTCGCCACCGTCGCCCCACAGCGTGTCGATCCCCTTGTCGCCATATAGCGAGTCGTTCCCTTCGGTGCCGCCAAGCGTGACATGCTCGCCGCCGCTGTACTTGAGCATCCCGCCATCGCCGAAGCCGTCGCCGTTGACGTCTGCGCCGGGCGCAATGCGCACGACCTTCGGATCGATCGACTGCTGGAAGCCATCGGACCATTGCGGGTCGTAAGTGCCCCCGGCCAGGAAATCGCCGTCCTCACCGATATGGGTGACCTGCCGCGTCAGCGGATCGAGTTCGAGCGTATAGTCCGCGGTATCGAACAAATGTCCGGGAACGTGCGTCGAATGCACATCGCCAAGGTTGGTGTTGCGCATGACCATGTCGGAAAAGGTGTTCTTTTCCAGCTCGTTGAGCAGGTTCATCCCTTGCGTCCGGCTGAGATAGTACATCCGGTCGCCGTTCTGCAGATCCTCCATCTGATGCTCGAACACGTAGTTGAAGGTCGAACCCAGCATACCGCCGAATTCCATCTTCTCCTCGGCCAGACCGCCGATCCACAGGTCGACCAGGTTCAGCCCGGTTTCATGCGTGTTGACGCCGTTGACGCTGTTCGGCGCCCAGCTGCCCTTGCTCTGCAGGAAGTCGAGCCGGTCCGCCGGTACGTGGATCATGTGCTCCTCGACGCCCATCGCGGCGTTGGCATGAACCAGGATGTCGGGACCGCCCATCACCAGCAGCGTCGCCGCAGCACGCTTCCCTTCGAGCGTCAACTCGCCAATGATCAGCGGATGCGTGCCATAGGCCGCGATGAAATTGACGATGGAAAGCGGGGTCTTGATGTTCTGCGCGAAATCCAGCCAGCTGGTATAAGGCTTCAGTTGGGAATCGTTCGTCGCCGCATAGAGTTGCGCGCGCACCACGTTGAACGCCGCGACACCGGCATCGCGACCGCGCGCGATATTGAGCGCGGCCAGATCGAGCGGCAGACCGACGAGGAAATTCCGCAGGGAATCGACGACGAATTCGTCGATCTCATTTCCTTCGACGCGCGTCATCCCGCGAATGATGTCCCCCGCCGCGGTCGCCGCGTCATAGACGCCGGTCGTCGGATCGAGGCTGGCCGATATGAACGCCTGGGGATTGAGGAACGCCTCGACCAGGGAAAGCGACTCGGTGGTCAGCGGACGGATCCGAAATCTCGATCGTATCCGTCAGCATCGAGTGACCGAAACGGTACACCGCGTGCGCGAACTCGGCCGTGATGGCGGGATCGACATCGGCCGTATTGCTGAAGATGAACGGATCGACGTTCGGCTGAATCTTGCGCGCGAACTCTTCGAAAACCATATGTTGATATTGCATCTCGGTGCTGAAACGCCCCGCCTGGAATAGCCTTTCGCCATCCCAGTTCAGCGCATCGATCGCGGCTGCCTTGGCACTGCCGCTCAGCGCGTTGATCGCGTCGAGTTCAGCCTGTGTGATCGCGTTGCGCGTGGTCCCCGTGGGCAACAGCCACTCGTTGACCACCGCCACGTCGCCGGAGGCAATGATCGTGTCCTTGTCGGCCTCGACCACCCGATTATGCTCGGAGTGGAAGACGGAGTGGACTGCGGTAAGCCCGATGTTCTCGTTGCCGCGCCCATCGCCGGTGATGTAATGCGCATCGAGCATTTCATTGTCGTACGTCAGCGGATTGTTGTCGTCCGCGACGAGGTCCCTGGCGTCGATGACGCCGTCGAGGTTGACGTCGGCGAGATCGTCGACGGTAATCCAGCCGTCGTGATTGGCATCGCCGATCAATGCGGCACACGCCGCCAGATCGGCCTCATCCGAAACGCCGTCGCCGTTATAGTCCAGCAGATCCGTATCCGCCGTCTGGCGCACCGCCGGCGTGCCCGGATTGTGATCCATGTCGACGAGGACGGGCTCGGCATGATGCGCGATGTCGTTGAGGAAGGCGGCGCCCGCAGAATAGGCATTGGCCGGGATCGATACCCCTTCGCGGGTGCCTTCGAGCAGCGTGCCGTCCTTCAGCATGATCTGCGCATAGCCATTGGGCCCGGGAATGAACTTCCCGTACGGATCGGTCAGGAGCAACGGCACGTTGAGGACGTCGTAATCGTCGAGCTTGATCCCCAGCATCGACAGCGCCTGTGCCTTCGTGTCGGCCCAGGTCGCGATCCCGCCAATCGCCCCGTCGAGCAGGCGTCCCGTCGCGATGGCATGCGAGTCCTTGATCCCGTCCCCGTCGCTGTCGACCGAAAACGTGTACTCGCGAAGGAAGACCTGATGCGATGCATGCGACGTATAGGTCTGGTTCTGGTCGATGAACGGTGTGGTGGTGTTCACCGTCTCCGTACCGCCCCGGACGGGATTGCCGTTCGCGTCATACTGGGTCGATCGCGTCAACGGCATGAAGTTGGGCCCGCCGGGAACGTACGACGGATCGTCGGGCTGGAGCGGAATGAAGACCGTGCCGTTGCCGCCCTTGGTGATCAGATCGAGCCCGTGATCGAAGAACTGGCCGAACATGGTCATCCACGCGTTGAACGAAGGCGAGAGACCGATGTCGGGCGATAGATTGGGGATCAGCGACAGCTCTTCGTTGGTCGGAATATAGCCGTTCGGCGGCGGATTGCCGTCATGCGCATCCGCGTAGGCGGACTGTGCATGGGCGTTGACGTACCACGCCGCGATCGCGGCGGGATTGGTGTTGGTCATATCGACGATCAGGTTGCTGATCAGCCGTGGATCGGCATCGACCACGCTGCCCGGTGCGCCATAATTCGTATTGGTCAGCGTCGGTGCACCCGCGCCGGGCGTGAACGTACCCCCGTCGTTCAAATTACGGAACACCGGGGTGGTCAACCGCGGCAAGATCTGATCGGCCGCGCCAAGCAGAGCGTTGCCCGGCAGCAGGCTGTTGAAGCTGCCATCGACCGTCCGCAGCCCGTATGGAATGAGTTGCCCTTGCGGACCCATGATGCTCAGCAGGGATTCACCGGCGGCATGCCGCTCGGCAATTTTGATTTGCGCCAGAATGAAATTGAGATCGCCAAGATCAACAGTAAAATCACCGGACATAGCAGCACCTCTTCTAAAATGGTGCGCTTGCCGTACTGGCCTTGATCGAGTCGCTCCCGGGGCCAATATTGCAAGACACCGTGGTCTTGCCCGGATGATCCTATCGTGGTGAACGAATGTTAATTGTGCAGATGGACATACGCTGTTTACCCGCGGTCTAAGCCGCCTCTTAGGCAGAACGTATTAGTCTGGCGGCGGAGGCCGGACGCCCGGACGAAGGATTTCGCGGGATGTTTTGTGGCGGCAAGCCGCGTGGCCCATCCTTTCGGAACGTCGGCTGCCGTTTTGCGGCAATCCGGCCATTGCCGTGACCATAACGATATTGGTGAGCGCCGAGACGGGGTCGAGCCGACGCTAATGGCTGCTCGATCGCGTGGTTTCGACGCAGTATTGCAGCGTCGCAAGCCCGTTGGAGGCGTTTGCGGTGCCGCCATCCGCCCCGCGATCGTCAGGCTAGATGCGCAAGTCGCCGTATCGCCTGTTCCAGGTCCGTCACCGACCAATCATGCATCGCATACCCCGCCACGCGCGTGTCGGGTGCCAGGAAGTAGATCAGCGACGAATGATTGATGCTGTGGCCAACTTCGCCGCGCCGTGGCGGAATATGCTCGCGCGCCACGACAAACGCCTGCGTTGCCGCATTTAATTGCGCGCGCGTCCCGGTCGCGACGACGAGCCGCCCGTCAAAGGCTTTGGCCAGCGCCCGCATCGCTGCGATCCGGTCGAGGTCTCCGTGGCCATGATGATGCCCCGAATGGCCCTCCATCGCCGCGGCGGCACCCGGCCGACGAAAGCGCATCACGCCCAACGGCGGCACGTCGATGTCAATGAACACGGCACGCGCGGCAATGCCCGATTGCCGCAGTTTTTCCGCCGTTCGCACCATTTTGGGAATGGCGACGGGGCAACTGGCGCGGCATCGGCTGTACCCGAAAAACAGCAGCGTCCAGCGTCCCCTGAAATCGCTTTGCGCTATGCGGTTCCCGGCAACATCTGAGAATTCGAATGCCCCGCCCATCTTCGCAACGCTTGGCATCACGGCGTGATCATGCCCGCCCGAAACCTCGCGCGCCGGCTTGTTCGAAGGGCCTATCATGACACGACAATCTGCGTCTTGGCCACGCCGCGGCCGTAATCCTGCACACGGCGGGTAATCCAGTGCAAAAATTCGATCTTCACGCCGATCACCCCGGGCCGCGTAGCTTTGAACAGGAAGTCCAGCCGCGCGGCGCTGGTAAGTTCGATCGGGGTGTTCGCGGGAAAAACGATCGGCGCGTTCCACGCTTCTTTGCCGAGGCGGTGCCCGTCGCAACTCACGCAGGTAACGGTTGTCTGGAACGTCACGCGCAAGATGCTGTAACTGGCGTTCAATATTCTGAGCAGGACGGTTTCGCCGATTCTGGCCCTCGCTGCCACTTTCTGATCGGTCAAAGTATAGTTGTTGAACACGCCGTTGATCAGAAAATATTGCGGCTCGAAGCGGTTCATCCCGACATTTTCACCGCATTGCCCGGCATCGTGGTTCTGGCCGATCACATTGTGCCAGCGAATGTCCATGTCGTCGCACACCCACAGCCGCTCGACTTGATAGCGCTGGTTCGGGGCATTCGGCACGGGCGACGAGTATAGGTAACCCGGCCCCTCCGGCGGGTCGACGATTAGGCCGCCGAACATGCCCATTTCGAAATGCAGCGGCGTGTTGCGATGGCAATGATAGAAATAGGTGCCGGGGTTCGACGGCTTCCATTGATAGGTATATTCGTTCTTGACCTCGAACGAGACGTGACCGACGCCATCGTTCATCGTCGACGGCTCGATGCCGTGGTGATGGATCGTGTGCTGGTTCTTCGCCGTCAGCAGCTTGACGTGGACGACCTGTCCTTCGCGCACCCGGATCAGTGGCGAGGGATAGGGCGTCTTCACCGGGTTCGCCGGGTCTTCGAACGCCCAGTAGCGCAATCTCGCCCCGTTCGGCGCCGTCAACTGTCCGCTGCTGACAACCTGGCGAACGAAGCTGATGTCGGGCGTCAATCGATCGGGCGTCGGCGGGCTTTCCTGAAAGACGTTGCACCCGAACGTCTGGAAATTGGTGTCCCCCTTCACACCGGTCTTGGTCCAGTCGATCCCCGATGAACTCACGGTATCCGCGCACATGCTCTGTTCCCGCTGTCAGAAAGTGTAGATTGGGCCGGTCATTTTCCAATGCGTCACAAGTCCCTGCGGGTAGTTTCCGCCCCCCGCGGTTTGCGACATTTCGGTATGGCAATGCATGACGTAGCGCAGCGGAAACGGCTCCTGCTTCGGCGGCCAGACCGGGATGTCCGGCGGGCGCTCGAACGGCAGCAGCATGTCCTTGCGATCCATCGGCCGCATGATCCACACGTCGCGTTCGTAAACATTGGTCTCGCAATACGGCACGCCGCTCGCATCCGGCTCGGTGCATTCGAACAGGTGGTTGCCGTGAATATGCGCCGAATGGGTGCAGAGCCCGGCGTTCATCACCCGCAACAGCGTCGGCTGGCCCTGTCGCCCAACCGGCTCGATGGCCTCTGCGGCCGCCAAGTCGGCACTGGCGGTGCTGGTATGGACCGCCGTATCGAAGCCACTCAAACCGTTGATATGGAAATAGTCCGGCAGGAAGGCGTCGATCAGCGCCTGTCCGGAAATGCGAACCCCCGATGCTGCACGCGCGTTGATCGTCGAATCCGTCTGGGAGAACAGCCACAGCTTGTCACGTGCTGGATCCTGCGGCTTCCAGCTATCGCCCGGAAAGCGCGGATGCCGACCGAAGGCGTCGAACACCGCGGCAATCTGCGGCGTATGCATGGCCCGACTGAACGGTGTGGGCGACCCCGCGACCGTCGTACCGAGCGCGGGATCGACGATGAAAGCGCCATGCAATCCCAGGATACGGTTGAGCGGCGCATCGTACGGGTCATGATACAGATAGGAGCCGCCAACCGGCGCGGCAAAGCTGGGGACCAGGCGGGTCTCCCCCGGTGGGATTGCCGCAATCGTCGCCTGCGGAATCCCGGTGATCGCAAAGCCATGCGGCACGATGTCGTTGTTGGTGATACTGATCGAGACGAGATCGCCTTCGCGATACCGAAGCGGCGGCTGCGCCTGACCCGTGGTCAGGAAATAGAACACCATGTAGACCATCTTCCCGTCGATCATCTCCTTCTCGACGGGTTCGATCACCAGCTGGCGCTCGGCGACCGTGGCGGAGAAGGTCGACAGGGACATCGGCGACGGCGGCGGCGTCACGACCGCCAAGGGCGTCGCCTGTGGCGTGATGAATTGCTGCGCCGCTGCCGCGAGCGTTACCGTCGTGGCTCCAGCGCCGATCTTTATGAAATCCCTGCGATCCATCGTTGGCCCTCGCGGCGTGCGGAAGAGACGATGAATGATCGACCCGTCATCCACCCCCTCCGTGATGCGCCGCACGCCCCTGCCCGATCAATTAGGCCAACCGGGCTAGTCTCCCGGTTAGATAACTAGGCCCGCATTCGTCTTCGTGCACCTCGCTGTCGGGCGCACGACCGCAGCACCAAACGGGTTGCGCCCTAATAGGCCCGGGCATGCACCGATGCCACGGCACCAGCCCGGCTATGCACGCCCAACGCTTTGTAAAGTCCGCATAAATGAACCTTTATCGTCCCCTCCGACAGCTTCAGCCGGTACGCGATTTCCTTAGTAGAAGCCCCGTCTACCAGAAGCTCGAGGACTTGTTCCTGACGCCGCGTCAGCAGGCCTTTGGACCGATCTTCCGATTGCTCGGGGACGGACAGGTTCGCAACACTGTCCGGCAGATAGATATGACCTGATACGACCATATGAATTGCCCTGGCGATCTCGTCCATCGGCGTCGTTTCCAAGACGTAGGCGTGCGCGCCGGCGCTGACCAAGGCCAGGATCTTCATCCGCTCCTGGCTTTGGCCTATCACGACGATCCGCAACTGCGGATAGGCGAGCCTCAGGCTGCGCAACGTGGTATGGCACTGCCCTTTGATAACATCCGAGTTGACGATAATCAGGCTCGCCGCGCTGGAGTGCGCAAGACAGTATTGCGCATTACTCCAGTTCGACGCTTCATAAACCTTGTCTATCAATATCCTCCGACGCATCAGGTCGGATATTGCGAACCGGAATATTTCCGCTCCACTCGCCACGATTGCACACGGCAAATCGCCTTCGTTTTGAAGCATCGCAACGTTTTTCATGGTGCCCCCATGGTTTATTGCTGCTGACACGCCCACCATAGCTGTGCGGGTTTGTATGCTAAGCAGGCGTACCGATTAATAGCGCATCGGGGGCATGAGTTATATATCGTCATAATGGCGTAAGGCGTCCAGCAGCTGGACGAAAACGTCTGTGGATAGCGCGCGCCCGCTGATGCCACCACGGTGCCGACGCATCCTTGTTCCGATCATGATCGTGCGGTTCGAAGTTCAGGCTGCGGAGGCGCTCTGTGCTGCAAATATGATGTCCTACAGCTCGGTTTTGCTTATAGGATGAGCATTCGTGTTGCGGAGTCCGGAGCGTGTATGCTCGAGCGCTTCGAGCAATCGATGCTGCGTCGTTCGATGCGCCCGAAACTGCGGTTTTCGGGCGACGAAGTGACGCCGATCTGCAGCAAACGGCCTGAGACTGGCGGCGATTTCACCACGAACGGACGCATTTCGACAGCAAACGCAAAAAGGCCCCGGACGCGGATGCGTTCGAGGCTGTGTGTTGTGGTTGGTTGCGGGGACAGGATTTGAACCTGTGACCTTCAGGTTATGAGCCTGACGAGCTACCGGGCTGCTCCACCCCGCGACGGTTCCTGTGAAGGAACGAGGGTAGATGACATGTGAATGGGTTCTTCAGATACGAGACGAACTTGCTGCTCACCGGCTTCAATGCCTGGCGACGACCTACTCTTCCATCACTTAAGTGATAGTACCATGGGCGCAGTCAGGTTTCACGGCCGAGTTCGGGATGGGATCGGGTGGGGCACTGACGCTATAGCCACCAAGCAATGGAGCCGGTGAACAGCGAAGTTGGGTTCGTATCTTAAAATCGGTGCACGCTTTACGTCTGTGAGATGTAGTTTTGTTCAATCAGGCGTTGCATTTGATCATCCGCCATACAGCGACATCTGGTTTCCCAGGATTGTCATTGATGGTGGGACTCTCAAGCGCGAATAGAGCAATTAGTATCGGTTAGCTCCATGGATTACTCCACTTCTACATCCGATCTATCAACGTCATGGTCTCTGACGGCTCTATGAAATCTTATCTCGAGGGAGGCTTCCCGCTTAGATGCTTTCAGCGGTTATCCCGTCCATACATAGCTACCCTGCTGCGCTCTTGGCAGAACGACAGGTACACCAGAGGTATGTTCAACCCGGTCCTCTCGTACTAGGGTCAACTCCTCTCAAATTTCGACGCCCACGGCAGATAGGGACCAAACTGTCTCGCGACGTTCTGAACCCAGCTCACGTACCACTTTAATTGGCGAACAGCCAAACCCTTGGGACCTGCTCCAGCCCCAGGATGTGATGAGCCGACATCGAGGTGCCAAACAACCCCGTCGATATGAGCTCTTGGGGGTTATCAGCCTGTTATCCCCGGCGTACCTTTTATCCGTTGAGCGATGGCCCTTCCACGAGGGACCACCGGATCACTATGACCGACTTTCGTCTCTGCTCGACTTGTCAGTCTCGCAGTCAGGCGGGCTTATGCCATTGCACTCTAACAGACGGTTTCCAACCGTCCTGAGCCCACCATTGCGCGCCTCCGTTACTCTTTAGGAGGCGACCGCCCCAGTCAAACTACCCGCCACAGAGGGTCCCTGATCCAGTTTCATGGATCGAGGTTAGACATCAGAAACAAACAGGGTGGTATTTCACCTATGGCTCCACGTCAGCTGGCGCCAACGCTTCAAAGCCTCCCACCTATGCTACACAGTTTCTTCCTAA
This sequence comes from Sphingomonas sp. PvP055, assembly GCF_040546365.1. Lineage (NCBI taxonomy): Bacteria > Pseudomonadati > Pseudomonadota > Alphaproteobacteria > Sphingomonadales > Sphingomonadaceae > Sphingomonas > Sphingomonas sp. PvP055. Next base: position 2,121,123 of record NZ_JBEPNS010000001.1, on the reverse strand, counting down.
TGCCACTCTGAAGCTGCAGTAAAGGTGCACGGGGTCTTTCCGTCTAACCGCGGGAACCCCGCATCTTCACGGGGAATTCAATTTCGCTGAGCATGTCCTGGAGACAGTGGGGAAGTCGTTACGCCATTCGTGCAGGTCGGAACTTACCCGACAAGGAATTTCGCTACCTTAGGACCGTTATAGTTACGGCCGCCGTTTACCTGGGCTTCATTTCAGAGCTTGCACCCCTCCACTTAACCTTCAGGCACCGGGCAGGCGTCAGGCCCTATACGTCGTCTTGAAGCCGACTTAGCAGAGCCCTGTGTTTTTGCTAAACAGTCGCTACCCCCTGGCCTGTGCCCCCAACAAGAGCTTGCGCCTATGTTGGGCCTCCTTCTTCCGAAGGTACGGAGGCAATTTGCCGAGTTCCTTCAGGACACTTCTCTCAAGCGCCTTGGTATACTCTACCTGACCACCTGTGTCGGTTTCGGGTACGGTCTATACGGTGGGGCTATTTCCCGGGACCTCTTCGAGGCCGTCCCAATCCGATAAGGGACGACAACACACGAGATCCGTCACACACCACCAGGCCCACGAATATTAACGTGGTTCCCATCGACTACCCCCTTCGGGCTCGTCTTAGGGGCCGGCTCACCCTGCGCGGATTAGCCTTGCGCAGGAACCCTTGGTCTTTCGGCGAAAGGGCATCTCACCCTTTTTATCGCTACTCATGTCTGCATTCGCACTTCCGATACCTCCACGACCCATTACCAGATCGCTTCACAGGCTTACGGAACGCTCCGCTACCGCGTACCATATAAATGGCACACCCTAAGCTTCGGTGCGTGTCTTGAGCCCCGTTACATCTTCGCCGCAGAACCTCTTGATTAGACCAGTGAGCTGTTACGCTTTCTTTAAAGGATGGCTGCTTCTAAGCCAACCTCCTGGTTGTTTTGGAAGTTCCACATGCTTTCCCACTTAGACACGACTTGGGGACCTTAGCTGTAGGTCAGGGCTGTTTCCCTTTTGACGACGGACCTTAGCACCCGCCGTCTGTCTCCCGGATATCACTCCTAGGTATTCGGAGTTTGGTTAGTGTTGGTAGGTCTCGCGACCCCCGCAACCATCCAGTGCTCTACCCCCT